>CAVZKX010000005.1:0-132451 GCA_963775975.1 uncultured Planctomycetia bacterium | reverse complement strand
TCGAGAACGCGGATCAGCGTACCGTTGACGAGCACCGCGCTCGGCGCGCCCATGCCACGCGGGTGGCCGAGCACCGTGCATTGCGATTTCTCGCTGAGCGCGTCGAGCGTCGCCAGCACCGCCCGGGCGCAGCCGTCATCCAGCGCGGCGAAACCGCAGCCGAGCGTATCGAGCAGCAAGAGCTTGGCCCGCTCGATGGCGCGTTGCGGAACATCCTCGGCGCGCAATGCCGCAAGCCATGCGGCAAGCCGCGTGATGGCGCCTTTGTCTTGACGGGACACGTCTTCCACCTTGCGGCGGGGCCTCCCTTGACGGCTTTTCGTCAGTATATATTGCAAAGCGCGCGGGCGGGAACCGCGCGCAAAGCAACAGGGCGCGAATTGGCGATGGATGCACCGGCCAAAAAGTCGAAGCTGATCAAGGGAGCCACCGGCGACTGGGAAGTCGTGATCGGCTTGGAGGTGCATGCCCAGGTCACCTCGCAGGCCAAACTGTTCTCCGGCGCTTCGACCGAGTTCGGCGGCGAGCCCAATTCGCATGTCTCGCTAGTCGACGCCGCGATGCCGGGCATGCT
This sequence comes from uncultured Planctomycetia bacterium, assembly GCA_963775975.1. Taxonomy (GTDB): domain Bacteria; phylum Planctomycetota; class Planctomycetia; order Pirellulales; family Thermoguttaceae; genus JANXQG01. The sequence goes on along the minus strand of CAVZKX010000005.1, from coordinate 131,877 downwards.
GCCGGTGATCAACGCGGAATGCGTACGCCAGGCGGTGCGCACCGGGCTCGGGCTCAAGGCCAAGATCAATCTGAAATCGGTGTTCGACCGCAAAAACTATTTTTATCCGGACCTGCCGCAGGGCTACCAGATCAGCCAATACAAATCGCCGATCGTCGGCGAGGGCGAAGTCGTCGTCGACATGCCCGACGGCGAGACCGTGCGCGTCGGCATCGAGCGGCTGCATCTGGAGCAGGACGCCGGCAAGTCGCTGCACGACCAGAACCCGTCGATGTCGCTCGTCGATCTCAATCGCGCCGGCGTGGCGCTCATGGAGATCGTGTCGAAGCCGGATTTGCGTTCCGCGGACGAGGCCAAGGCTTATGTCGCCAAGCTGCGCGCCATCCTGCGGTACCTCGGCACCTGCGACGGCGACATGGAGAAGGGCAGTCTGCGCGCCGACGTCAACGTCTCGGTGCGCAAGCCAGGCGCGCCCTACAACACCCGCTGCGAGATCAAGAACGTCAACTCTATCCGTTTCATCGGCCAAGCGGTCGAGCACGAGGCGTGGCGCCAGATCGGCATCATCGAGGACGGCGGCACAATCGAGCAGGAGACGCGGCTGTTCGATCCGGACAAGGGAGAGACGCGCTCGATGCGCAGCAAGGAGGAGGCGCACGATTACCGCTACTTCCCCGATCCGGATCTGCTGCCGCTCGAGCTTTCGCCGTCGCTGGTCGAGGATTTGCGCAGCAACCTGCCGGAACTGCCGGACGAGAAAAAGTCGCGGTTCATGCGGGACTATGCGCTGTCCGCTTACGACGCCGACGTGCTCGTTGCCGAACGCGAAAGGGCCGAATACCTCGAATCGATGGTGAAGAAAGGAGCCGAGCCAAAGGCCGCTGCAAACTGGATCATCAACGAGTATCTGGGCCGCCTCAATCGCGAGCAACGAGCGGGGATGCCGACCGTGAATCCTGGAGGCAGTTTATTCTCGGAGAATGTGCAGCTAGGGCCTTTGGCGCCGGCGACTAGCATGACAATTTTATCCATGGTCTTATCGGGCGAGATTTCGAGGCCGACTGCTAGGGATGTGCTCGACTACGTTTGGGAATACCCCGAGGCAGACCCTAAGGAATACGTCGAAAAGAATAACCTACGGCAGCTCACCGATAGCGGCGAGATCGAGAAGATTGTCGATGACATCGTCGCCAAGAACCCCGACAAGGTCGCTGACGCCAAGTCGAACCCGAAAGCGATCGGCTGGTTCGTCGGCCAGGCGATGAAGGCGTCGGGCGGCAAGGCCAATCCGCAGGCGGTCAACGATCTGCTCAAGAAGAAGATTGGCATCTGAGCCGAGCGGCGTGGCGCTGCCGCCCGCGCCTGCGCGCGAACACTCGGCGCACTCCTCGCAAGTCGAAGCGGAACCAAAATTTGGCGCGCGCCGTCGCGGTGTGCGGTCGACAAACATGCCGTCGCTGCGAATCACTTGGCACTGATTTCGCGCGTTTTGCGCCGCGTGAGGCCCTTCAACACGTCCCAAAACGCATTCGGTGCAAATTTTTTTTGCGTCGCGAAGTTTGACGGCGCTGGCCACGTCTGTGCGGGAAGAATTTCCCGCGAGATATCGCTGTCGCGCCGAGTTTTCTCGCCGTGACAAAAATCGTGACAGCGAAGAAAGCCTTAATTCATCGGCATTTCTTCATTGCGTCGATTTTTGCGCAGAAAATTGCACGCACGAAAAGTTTTTCGCAGCGGTGTAGCGCCTGCGATGCAGTTGCGCATCGTCTGCGAACGCCGAACCGGGCAGTTACACACAAAATCTAGTGGAGTGACTGTTCTTTTTTCCCGGCTGTAGTAATCCGGTCGTAGTGTCCGTCGATTCGCGACGGCACTGAACTAGGTCGCCACCCACTCAAGCTAGGAGGGCAGCAATCATGGCAGCTTCGAAGATTGGGTCGCAAAGAACTGCAAATTCTCAATCCAGCAAGCCCGGCGATATATGCGGATTGCCGAGGGCTGGGACAAGCTTTTATCCTTGTCAAACCGCTCAACGCGCGAGCGAAACGCCCCTCGATTCGCTTTCAATGCGGGAGGCACTTCGGCTGCTTTCGGCAGGCGGCCCGGAACAAGATGCGCCGCTATACATCGACAAGAATTGTCCATCGTGCGGCGAACGGCTTATCGTCACGTCCAAGTTTTTCGCAACTTGCCCCGCGTGTTGGAATTGCAAACTTTACCCGATCCCAGGCAAGACGCCCTATGCAATTATGCGGGGGATGCAGCAAGAGCGCCACATCAAGAGCGCGGACGAGGCAACCACCTGTATCTCCAAGCTGCCAGCCGACATAAAGGGCGGCGCAATTCTTCGGCTGTTGGCTTATGCTGAGGCCCCGGTCAGAAAATGGATTTCCGAGAACCTCGGCAAAGGCAACGTAGGACGGCTAGCAGCGCTCAAGATTCAATCACTCGCGGCACCTTCCGACGCCGGCACCCAGGAGGCCCGCCCCTAATGTCAACGCACGGAGGCACCACGAGCGGCACGAGGCCGACTGCTGACATTTCCGAACTGAAGCGCCGCGCCGTCGGACACTGGCCGCAGATTCTTTCAGCCGTGGCCGGCATTCCCGCCAGCGTATTGGACTGCCGGCACTACCCTTGCCCGAAATGCCAGGGAACCGACCGCTTCCGAGCCTTAGACGACTTCGACGATACCGGCGCTGTCTATTGCAATCAATGTTTCAATGAGAACAACGGCGACGGACTGGCCGCCGTCATGCATTATGCCGGCATGGATTTTCGTACCGCGGCCCGCGCAATAGCCGATTATCTCGGAACGAACGGTTTCAACGGCAATGGCCACAAGCCGAACGGCAAGAAAGCCGCCGGGCCGCTCGTCATCAACACGACGCCGATTGCGCCCGAGCAGCACGACGCCTTGCTGCAAACCTATGGCCAGGCCAAGCCGCCGATTATGGCCGCCGGCGTCAGGCAATGCGGTGGTGCGCTCGTCTTGTGGAACGGCTATCAGTGCATTCGACTTGACGGCCGCGCCAGGTCGATTCCGACAAACCTACCGCTGTCGTGCTCTGCCGAATAGATGGCGAACCGTTTCCTGCCGGGCATGGCCTAGAGGAGCATAAGACACACACCGTAAAGGGCTCTGTCAATTCATGGCTTGCTTCCGGCGACGTGACGACGGCGACCACGATCCTCGACGTGGAGGGCGTGACGGATTTGCTGGCCGCTGCGGACAAGATGCCGCCGGGCTGGATTGCAGCGACTAACACGGCCGGCGCGAAGGCCCGCGGCAAACTGCCGCGCCAGTGGGCCAAGGGCAAGCGGGTTATCGTGGCCGGAGATGCCGACGAACCGGGCGCGGAAGGGCAGCGACGCGCCGCACTGGCATATCACACGGCCGGCGCTATCGTGTCTCTCGCCCAATTGCCCTATGCCGTTCAGGAAACGCACGGCAAGGACTTGCGGGACTTTTTCGGGGATTGTTATGAAATCGAACAATTGGCCACTATCCCGATGGAAACTCACAAACAGAAAGAAAACGAACATAGAGCGGACTTACCAAACGAGACATCGAACTATTGGGAGCCCAACATCGTGGCCATGAACAATATCACGCCCCGCGCCGTCGAATGGCTCTGGAAAAACCGCATCCCTAACGGCAAGCTGGTCAGCCTCAGCGGCAATCCGGGTTTGGGTAAAACGCTCGTCTTAATGGACATCGCGGCCCGCGTCAGCCTTGGCAGTGATTGGCCCGACGGCGAGCCGGGCGATCGTCAGCCCGGCGGCGTCGTCATTTGCAGCGCGGAGGACGACCCGCACGACACCCTACGGCCACGCCTTGATGCGGCCGGCGCCGACGTGTCGCGCATCAATCTGGTGCAATCCGTCGTGCTGATGGATGGCAAGACCAAAAAGAAGTCGGAGCGCCTTATCGACCTACAACAGGACCGCGACGTTATCGGCAAGGCGATGGACCTGACCGCCAATTGCAAATTGCTGATTATGGACCCCATTAACGCCTACTTAGGCAAGACCGATTCGCACAAGAACGCGGAAGTGCGCCAGATACTTGGACCGATTGCCGAGCTATGCCACCGCAAAGGCGTGGCTTTCATCTACCTCGGCCACCTGAATAAGAGCAACAGCGGCCCGGCGCTTTACCGGGCCGCCGGCAGCATCGCTTTCGTGGCGGCCGCCCGCGTGGCCTACATGGTGGTCGAGAGCAAAGAGGATCCAAACACCCGGCTATTTCTGCCCGTGAAAAACAACCTTGCACCGAACATCGGCGGACTTAGTTTTCAGGTCGTGGCCGTGAACGATCTGCCGCGTGTCGAGTGGAACGACGCGGCGATCAGCATGACAGCCGACGAGGCGCTTTCCACCGATGCCCGCGGAGCCCGCGGCAACGCCGAGCATGACAAAGACTGGTTGACCCAGCAACTCGCCAGCGGCGCGGTTGAATCCGCCGAGCTATTTGAACGCGGCAAGGTGGCCGGCATATCCCGCAATCGGTTGTTCAAAGCCAAGGATGCCGTCGGCGCGGCGGCAAAAAAGAACGGCTTCGGAGCCGACGCCAAGTTTGAATGGTTCATTCCGTAGGACTCCAGGACACTATGGGACAGTAGGACGGAATGGGACAGTATGGGACTCTATGAACACCCCCCACAAGACCAAAGAATCCCATACCGTCCCATACTGTCCCATATATATTCTTTTTGCTTGTGGGATAGGGAGTAGTAGAAAGCATGACTGAACGGAATCGACTAGAAAAACTTGCAATAGCCGCCCACCGCCGCGGCGACACTTGGGCGCAATTCTGGCCCACCGTGGCGGATGCCGTCGCCCAGGCGGAGCCGTGGGACTTGGCGGCACGTTCCAAGCTGGTCACTCGGCTTTCGCTTCTCGTCACCGCCGGCGACTTGCACGGCAGCCGTCCTATTGGCGATTGGTGGCTTGACGACCGAGCCAGTGCGACGGAGCCGCCTTCGCCGCACGATTCCGAGACTGCCGCCCGGGTGAATTGGCAACGAGCCGGCGTTCAGCAAGTGCACAGCTTCGGGGGCCAGCAATGAACGCTATCGCCTCTTTTTCCGAGCTCTGCCGGCAATCGCCCGAGCTTGCCGAACTTCGGCGCAGGCGCAAGAGGCGGCGCGGAATAGCACTCGCGACTGGTACGTCGATTGGTGCGAGCGATCCCGCGACGTGGCAGACCTTGCCGCCCGCATTGCAGATGAGAACGGGCTCGAGATTTCCGCGACGATTCGCGACGTTCGCGCCGGACTGATTGACGCCTATGTTGACGAGCGGCATCGCATCCGGCGAAAAGAGGCAAAACGGCGATGAGCAAGGATGCCAAACCGATTCGCGTCTTGTACTGCAAGGCGCCGTGCTGCCCGGAATGCGGTTCCCATGAATTGTTTCGCTATGGTCTCGTCAAAAGAAAGCCGCCAGCCAAGATCCAATACGCCCGCTGCCTGTCGTGCAAACAACGGATTCACATTAACATTTCGTAACATCTTCAATGCTATTGAAGTTTGGGATTGAGTTCTGCTTTGTGACCCTGATAATTCAACCATGAGCACACAAGCGATACCCGCCGAAATCGAAAGCGTCGGGCATTTGTCTGCCCGCGTGAATGTCCCGGTCAGCCGCGTGATGCGAACCGCCAACGGTCTCGGGCTGCATCCTACGCTGATCGTCGACGACGTGCTGCACTTCAATTCCACCGACGCACAACGCATCGTCGATACGCTGCGACCAACGAACAAGGGCTAGCCATGCGCCGCACGCATACCGCTCGCACCGCACACGACGAGGACCTGCTCCGTCACGCGGCCGTGTTCGTCGATGCTGATTGGTTGCGGCGGGTCAAGACTGATAGCGATAGACGCAGGGTGCTGGCCGATGCTAACGAACTGATACAACAGTTGGAAACAAGAGACGATGGCGAGTGGTGGAAAGAGTGATGGATGACCCCTACGTAGGGGGGCTAAATTGTGGCCACATTTGTTTTTCGTTGACCGCTACCAGTCTTTTTTGCTCGCCGCCTGATTTCCCGTTTTTGGACAAAAAGCACTAAACAATGACCGCTACAGCCAATTTCGCTGATTCGCTGCCTGAACTCGACATGACGAGCGTCAAGCCGCTCTATGCCGAGCTTGCCGGGCACGAAAACGACGCGGCCCGCGGCTGGGTCGGAGATCGGCGGCACGTTCGCCGCCGCGCGGACAAGAAAGTCATGGTCGATGCCCGCCGGCTGGCCGATGCCGTGCAGCATATCGGGCGGCTGCCAAAGCCGGGCGAAGCCTTCCACCTGATAACGGCAAAACGCTATAGCCTCTGGCACGTCGTCAAGGCGACACTGGAACTGGCAGCGCCGGCGAAAATCGCGTATCTCGGCATCGCAACGCTTGGATTTTCCAAGGACAATTTGGAAGAACTGTTGACATCGCTCGACAGCGGCAGCATAGGCAAGGTGGATTTTCTATATTCGATATATTTCAAATCTAATGAGAGGGAAACCTGCCAGCGGCTATCGCACGAGCTCGCCCAGCGTGGACATCGTGTGGTTGACTGCCTCTCGCACGCAAAACTATTGCTCATCGAGTTGACGGACGGCCGCCGCTTCGTCGCGGAATCATCGGCCAATCTTCGCAGTTGTGCCAGCATCGAGAATATCACGCTAATTCACGATGCCGACTTGTTTGACTTCCATCGGGCGTGGCTGAACGACGTATTGGAGGCGAAGAAGTGAGAGGCCGAACGCCCAAACCGACACAGATGAAGAAACTGGCCGGCACGCTCCGCAAGCACCGCCAGAACCACGACGAGCCGCAGCACCAGGCTGGCACGCCCGAGCCGCCCGCCGAACTGGACGCCCGCGCCCTTGAGACATGGAATTACTACGCACCGATTCTCAGCGGATGCCGGGTGTTGACAATGGCCGACCGAGAAACACTCGGTTGCTATTGTTGGGCAGTTAGCCGCCACGACCAGGCCGAAGCGAACATCGCCAAGTTTGGCCCCGTCATCAAAACGCCGGCCGGTTTCGCCGCGGTGAACCCGTGGCTGTCGGTTGCCAATAAGGCGATCGAGCAGATTCTCCGTTTCGGCGCCGAACTTGGCTTGTCGCCGGCATCGCGAAGCCGCGTGAAGGCGGCGCCGGCGGCCACCGTCGAGACCGGCCGCAAACGATTCTTCAAAACTGTTGGCTAAATGGCACTTACCAATCGACAACTCGATTCCATCATCCAGCAGTTGCCCGGCTACGGTCCGGTTGCGACCGCCGGCGATTGCACCTTCGACCACCAGGCGGCGCGAAAGGCAATCGAGTTTATCGAGGAGTGTTGCACGTTCACCCAGGGCGCACGCGCCGGGCAGCCGTTCATTCTCGAAACATGGCAGAAGGCCATCGTCGCCAACATTTTTGGATGGAAACGACCGACCGGCAACCGCCGCTATCGCGAAGCCTTGCTATTCATCGGCCGCGGCAACGGCAAGTCGGAGCTTGCCGCCGCCATTATCTGCGCGATTCTTTACCTCGACGACGAGCCGGGCGCGCAATGCTACTCGGCAGCGGCAAAGCGCGACCAGACGCGTTTTGTTTTCGACCCGGTTCGCAAGATGATCCGAGCTTGCTCTGAAATGAACGAGCAAACGCAGATTTTCAAGAACTCCATCGTGGTAGGCGACAAGAGTTACAAGTGCATATCGCGCGAAGCCACCTCAGAGCATGGCGGCAGCACCCACTTTGCCGTGGTCGATGAACTGCACGCGCAGCCCGACCGGGATCTAGTGGACGTGCTTTACACTTCCACCATCAAGCGAGACAACCCGCTAATCCTTTACGTCACCACGTCGGACTTCGAGCGGCCCGGTTCAATCTGCAACGAAAAGCACGACTACGCTTCCAAGGTCCGCGACGGCGTGATTCACGATCCGAGCTTTTTGCCGGCAATTTTTGAAGCCAAACTTGATGACGACTGGAGACTGCCCGAGACGTGGCGGAAAGCCAATCCTAATCTCGGCGTCAGCATCCGCGAGACGGACCTCGCCAAACTTTGCCAAAAGGCCGAGGACATTCCAGGATTCCTGAACACGTTTCTTCGCTTGCATTTAAATGTTCGCACCCAGAGCGATGTACGCTGGCTATCGCTGGAACAATGGGACGCTACCGACGGCGCGGTTGACGAGGCGGAACTCCGCGGCCAGCCGTGCTGGTGCGGACTCGACTTATCGACGACAACCGACCTATCGGCTTTTGCAATGGTATTCCGCCGCGAAAGCCGCTACGACGTGCTGGTAAAGTTTTGGGTGCCCGAGGAAAACGCTCGACGCCGCGAGCAGAAAGACCGCGTGCCCTATCTCCAATGGATTCGCGAAGGCTGGATTACGGCCACGCCCGGCAGCACCGTTGACTACGACCGCATCCGTGCCGACATTGGCGAATGTGCCGCACAGTACGAGATTCAGGAAATCGCGGCGGATCCGTGGAACGCCACGCAAATCGCCCAGCAGATTGAAAGCGACGGTTTGACCATCTTCGCCTTCCAGCAGGGCTACAAGAGTATGTCACCGCCGGCAAAGGAACTTGAACGCGCCATCGCGGCCGGCGAAATATCGGCCGGCAAGAACCCAGTGCTCCGCTGGATGGTGAGCAACGTCAGCATCGAAATGGACGCCGCCGGCAACATAAAACCTTCAAAGAAGAAATCGACCGAACGCATTGACGGCATCGTGGCGATGGTAATGGGCATCGGCCGTGCGTCACTCAGCGGCGGCGACCTTTCATCGGCTTACGAAGCGCGGGGCTTGCTTTGGGTTTAACGAAATCACGCCCGATTTTAGGGCAAAGCCGGCGACGAGCTTTTCGTCGCGAACGATGAGGAGCCACGACAATGGCGACCATGTTTGCGAAACGTCCGAAACCCGAAACCGATTCACTTGCCACGCAGTTGGCCGCGGTCCGAGAAGCCGAAACGGCAATCGCGCAGTCAGTCGCAGACCAGGAACGGCGCACGCTGGAAATAACCCGCCTTCGTGATCGTGCGGCCGCCGCTACTGCCAATCCGGAACCGACCGGCGCCCTCCAGCGGATGCTCTCTGGACTGCCGATAGTCGTTGCGAGCGAGCCGAGCGAGTCGGCACTCCAACAGGAAATCAAGGCGAACGCCGCCGAGATCGTCGTCGCAAAAAAAGAATACGCCGAACTGCTCGCCCGTGCTTCGGCAGATTACATCGCGAGCATCCGCCCGCGGCATCGTGAACTGTGCGAGCAGCTTGTCGATGCGATTGAAGCCGCACAAACAAAACTCGCGGCAGTCATGGCGATTCCCGCCGCCACGCCGGCGCCGCTTCGCGCCGCCCCTTGCGACTTTCCATTCCCGCAGGGAGTCGCCGCTCACTTCTGGCATCTGCTGACAAATCTAAACGTCAGCGAAATCCGTCGTACGACGTTTTCCCCGCCGCCCGCGCCAAGTCGGAACCCAAAGACCCAGCACCGCGCAAGCCAGGCACATGCCGCACTTGGCATGACGACGGGTCGTTTAGCGATATGCCATCGGCGCGTCCTGTGTCGAGACCGCCCTTGTTGCTGAAATAGTTACCTTCACCGCCCAGAAAAAGGAAACCAATATGCAAACCCAAGTAAGGCCCGCACGAACAACCGAACGGTTGACGTCGGCACGAACGGCAACCCGTCCGCCGTCCGCTTCCGTGCCGGCGATGCCGACAATCACCGGCAAGCCACACCACATTGAGGCAGTAACCGTGATGCTGCGTGGCCTACTGCCTAAGTCGGTCTTGCAGTTGTTGGCAAAATCGAATTGTCGGATTGACCTGGTCGAAGGGAGGAACCTCTATTACGATCCCAGAGCGGAGGGGCTATCGCCTAGCATCGGCTTAGCCCTCGATCGAACGGCCGTCATTGCGGTCGGCAGCGGCTGGGTCGGCGGAGCGTTGCTCCACGAGGTCGGCCATCTTGTGGATCGACTGCTTATCGACGGCACGTCCGCCGGGCGAACTTCCGCCACCGATGCGTGGCAGCGTGCGCATTCGGCGGCGCAATGGTACGAGGGCCTGGGCTTTTCACGGGACCCCGAGGCAGCCAGCGCGTCCGAGTTTTTTGCGGAATCGTTTCGACGCTATTTCAGCGGCGAAAGAGTCCACGACGAGGCAAACACGTTTTTGCGGCGGCTGTTCGGCCCGCTTTGAAGGACGACCCGGCGCGGCGGCTGTTCAACACCCGGCCGCCCGCGCTGGGCTCGTCGCGCCCCTGATACCAACAAAGGAAAAACAACATGGCATCCGATTCCACAGTCGCACGTTTACGCTTCGATACCGTGATCGGATTAGACGGAATGCGTAGCGGCATGAAACAAGCAGCGGAAATCGCCAGGGGCGGCATGGGCCGCATCGGCGCGGCGATGAGCAGCAGCGGCGGATTCGGCGCTTTTCAGTCGCTTGCCGGACGCGCCGGTATTTCTATGCCGTCATTGGGTGGCATGATTGGCGGCGGTGCCCTCGGTATCGCGGGCGCGGGAGCCGGGCTCTTTGGCATGGCGCAGTCTGGCGCTGCACATGCCCGCGAACTCTCTTCTAGTGCCGAAAAGGTCGGTCTTAATATCGAGCAGTACCAGGAGCTTTCTCACGCGGCACGGAAGTCGGGCGCGGGCGTGGAGGAGGCCGCCGGCGCATTGAACCATCTCCGCCGCAACACGTTCGAGGCGACGAACGGCAATAAGGCAATGGCGGATACGTTCGCCTCTATGGGCATCAACGCCAAGGAGGTACGCCAGCAGGACGCCGGGCAGCAGTTAGAAACGGTTGCCAAAGGGCTCATGCAAATCAAGGACACCACTCAACGCGCCGCCTACGAGATGCAGCTATTCGGCAAGAGCGGTGCGCAGCTTGAACCGATGTTGCGTGGGATTGCCGTGAATGGACTGGCTCACTACAAATCATTCGTTGATATGACGGAACGCGAGGCGGCGCAACTCAAGGCCTTGACGGTCGGCGTCCCAAACATTGGGGAAAAGATTTTTTCTCACTTTATGGACGCCTTGGCCCCCGACCCGCTGTCGAAAGGTATCGACATCACATCGGCCATTGGTGGAAAGGCGAAACCCGCAAGCAATGACAGCAGCCTCACCGGTTTCGGCGACCTCGCCCAGCGCGGCAGCCAGGAAGCCTACTCGGCAACTATCGCGTGGCAGTACGGACTTGTGGACAAACAGCAGCAACAAGTCGATTTGCTCACCCGCATCGCCGACGGCATTGACAAAGGCGCGGGGGACTGAGCGCGTCGGCAGGCGAACGCCTGGGACGCATCCTAAGCGACGATGATTTGCAGCCTATCCCGCTTCAAAAATGGTAGCGATCGTGCGGCAGCGTTGAATGTCGTGCGTCGGATTGCGGGTCGGATGATGTTTCGAGCTGGTCACGGCACCGAAAAGCCGTCTGGTTAGCAAGGTGGGGCGGGGTGGTAAGGTGGGTAGGAAATGAGAAACGCTTGACAGATTTTCGCGTCCTGATACATTGATTGGCAGTGGGTCTTAGCTTCCCGCTCCTGCCTTAAGAAAGCGGGTCATAACCAGAGGACATCTAACGTGTTTCGATTAGTGGCGAGAGCCCCAGCACTTGGACGCACACAAGCGACGATCCGCGTAGGCGGGGAGCAAGGAATGCGTAGCGGCCCCTCTGGAGCCGTTTCTTACCGAGCGCTGGGGCTTTCGCCTTTCTTGGAGGTTTCATTATGGCAACTGCCACACGTTCAGCAAGGCCCGCTACACGTCCCATCGCACAACGCTTTGATTACGTCGTTGCTTGGGGCGTTGTCCAAGGCAGCGCGGACAGCAACAAGTTAGTGAACTTTGAACTCTGCGAGATCCAGGAGTATTCTCGGCATTCGAGCCCGGCCGAAGCGATCGGCCGCCGTGACGACCTAGAAGACAACATCCTGCCGCGGCTTGGCTATCCGGACGGATACGCAATTGTCATCGTTGTCCCGCACGGTCAGATACACGCTAGCGTTTGCAACCAAGACTAAGCCGCTGTCTGAGTCAATCACACGCGCCCGCGCGCCGGTCCACATCGGCCGCGGGCTTCCTGGATGGAGGAACCTATGACGCTCCGTGAATTCTTCTACACGCATTATCGCCCACGACGAATACCAAATGCGGCCGCCAACACAATTCGACTGTACGAATACCTATTTGCCCACTTCCAACGGATACTTGGACGCGAGCCGATGCTCGCCGACTTGGACGAAAAGACAGTCGCTGATTTCCTTTGCACAATGGCAACTGAGAAACCGACGCGAGGCGAAAAGAGAGCACCGCGCACGGTGAACAAGTGCCGCGATCAATTGCTCGCCCTTGCCAATCAGGCAGTGCGCAAACGGCTGATTGCGGAGGCGTTCGATATTCTGCCGCTCAAGGAACCGCGGCGAATACCGATTGCGTTTTCCTTGGAACAAATAAGCGCCTTGCTGGCATCGGCCCGAGGCGAGCCCGGCGACATCGCAGCCATCCCCGCGCCATGCCTCTGGACGGCGTTTATTCTGGTCGCTTTCGACACCGGCGCACGCGCCGGCGCTCTGTGGGCCATCGAGCGAAAGCACGTTGACCTCGCGTCGGGATCAATCTTCTTTCCGGCTGAAAACCAAAAGCATGGTGCGGACCAGAGACTCCGCGTTGCCGACGACACGTTGACGGCGATCGAAGCAATGTGGCTTCCCGACCGTGATAAGCTTTTCCCGTGGCCAATGAGCCAGCCGATGCAATATCACGACTGGAAAAGAATCTGCAAACGCGCCGGATTGCCGACGGGCAGGCAACACGCCTTCCACAAGATTCGCAAGACGACCGCCACGCTATGCAAGCGCTATGGTGCCGATGCGACCACGCAGCTCGGACATAGCAGCGATGCGATTACCCGCAGATTCTATCTCGCCCCGGACCAGGGACCACAGGCAGCGGACGTGATGCCGCGCCCGACTGGCGCACCGTTGCCGGCTTCGCTTTGCTGCCCGGCCCCGATATTGGCGCTTCCGTCGCCCGCCGGCGCGGAGGCAGCACCGATTGACGTTGAAATGGTCAACCCCGCAGCGATGTATTTCGACGGCAGGAAACCGCGCGGCCGCGACCGGAGGGTACGGCCATCCAAGTATCGCGGACGCCCGGAACCTACCGCCACGATAGCCGACATGCTCAAATCGTACCGCGCCAGCCTGCGGCAAGCCGACATCTACAACCCCGGCGACAAATGTAGACGCATTAGGCAATTAGTGACGGGCTGCCAATTCGTCACCGTGGCGGACATTCGCGCCGAGCCGATCGAAGCTTTTTTCGAGCGACTCCGCGCCGCGAACTATGCACCGCTTACGATCCGCAACCTACGCGGCAACGCACGGCAATTTGTGGAGTGGTTGCTCGATTCCCTGATTGACGCTCCGGAGCTTGCGGCCGCGCTCCGCACCTTAGCGTGGCAGCCGGGCGAAGAAACCGTTGCAGGCCGCCAGCGACAGCGAATCTGGCAGACGGGGGCGACCGTTCCAATATGAACACAGGGGCGCGGCGATGCTGGATTGAGCGGCCCGACTTCCAGCCACGTCGCAAGACACGCCGCGCCCCTTCGCTTATACTAACCGCGCCCCCGCGCCCGCGGCGGGGGCTTTTGCGTTTCTTGGCGGGGTCAGCGGTCAAAAGAACCGCCGCAAGGCATGGTGTACCGTACACCCAAAGCTACCTTTTTCGCCCCCAACTGCCACTTCGCAGCGAAAGAATCAAAACTCATTTGAGCCTTGTTTTTACGGCATTTGCCGCGTTTTTGAGTGTTCGCGGTTTTCAACAAAATGCTTTTCAAGACCGCCGCATTAGACCACTCTGCCACCCATCCGATTATAGGACACACGAACCGGTCTCCGGGCTCATTTTACCATGCGGAGGGGCGTCTCCAAGCCCCGTTTTGCCCCCGATTTGAAGGGTGGGGCAGGTTGCGAACCTGCCGGTAACTGGCAGGTTCGCAACCTGCCCCACGGAAGCTGTTTCCGACCATATCCTTATCGGCTAAACGGCGCCCGTATGACGTTCATCGAATGCGGTTTGAAAGTGACGTCAATCCGCGGTGAGGGAATTGTCAGGGGAGTTGCGGTCGGCGCAACCTTTTTTGGCTCGGGAAGCGAGTTCTCGTCCAGCAGCGCGCCAGTTAGAACCATGACCGTCGCCTTGCCGCCGGCAATTCTCGCGCCGGCGAGATCGACAGCCGTTTCGACCGGCGCGCTTGATGCGTTGACCACCTTGAGTATGATCTCGCCCGACTTTTCATCGACCGCGGCCGTGGCGTAGAAACGCGGCTTGCCTTTCTCGGTTGGCAGGTCGCCACCCAATTGCATCGGCAGCACGCGATCGCCCCGATTGCGGCTGAAAAGCTGCTGCACGTAGTAGCTGGGCGTGCCGTAGCTGTGCAAGCTGTCGCACCAGATCAGGTTCGGCCGCCATTGCCAGCCCTGCTCGTTGCCGAAAAGCGGTGCGTAGGACGCCATCACGACCACGCCCGCATTGCGCTCCAGGCCTGTCATGTAGGCCGCTTCCGCCAGCGCACATTCCCAGTTGTTCCGGTTGTTGACGCTCACTACCTTGTCGCTTTGCGCGGCGTACTCGCCCATAAAGACCTTCGGGCCATTGCGGTCATAGCCATCGTAGCGGGCTGTGTTGTCGAGGAACCAGTCGGGACGCGCGTAGCAATGTTCGTCGACGATGTCGGCGTGAAGAGCCCGCAATTTCGGCCAGGCAAAGTGGAACTTATCGTCGTCGGGCCCAGGACCGGCGCTGGCGACGAGCTTGATTTCCGGATGCTTCGCCTTGATCGCCTTGGCGAAAGGAACGTAGCGGTCGAAGTACTGCTGGAGCCATTGCTCATTGCCGACGCCGAGCAACTTCATATTGAACGGCCGCGGATGGCCCATCGCCGCGCGCTTCGCGCCCAAGTGCTCGTCGCCGGGCCATTCGCGAACTCGATTAGGTCCAAGGCATCCTGGATGTAGGGATCGAGCTTGTCCATCGGGCAAAGCTCGCCGGAATTGAACTGGCAAGCCATGCCGCAATTGAGGATCGGCAGCGGCTCCGCGCCGATGTCTTCGGAAAGCTGGAAATACTCGAAGAAGCCCAGCCCGAACGACTGATAATAGTCAGGCGACGGCCGGTGTTTGAATTCGTCATTCCAGCGGTTCATGATCAGCTTGCGTTCGGAGACGGGGCCGATGGTCGTCTTCCACTGGTAGCGGTTGGCGAGCGTATGCCCCTCGACGATACAGCCGCCGGGAAATCGCATGAAGCCGGGCTTCAAGTCAGCGAGCATTTGAGCCATGTCCGCGCGGAGGCCGTGATTCTTGAACGTCTTCTTCGGACAGAGCGAAATCAGGTCGATGTCGGTGACTCCCTTGCCTGTGAAGATCAAATGCAGGACTGCTTTCGGATTACCGTAGTCGGGCTTCAGGACCGTTTCGAGCCGTTTCCATAGGTCTTCGACGCCGCTCAACGCGCTATCGGCAAGTATCTGCCCGTCATGGCCCACAAGTTTGAATCTCACCTCTGGCCGACCGTCGCCTACGCCGCGGGCGAGCAGGGAAAGCTTGTATTCAGCGCCCGCCTCGATGCCCATGCCGAAGAAACCCTCGTTGGCAAGATCGATGGTCCCGCTACCGTTATTGACAACCCGAAGATAGTGGCGGTTGTTGGAACTGGCCGACTCGTACACGCGGGCCGTCGCCGATCGACCCCTGCCATTGGTATCGCGCCAGCCCATGACCGGATCGGGAAATTCGAAGGAGCCGTTCTTCACGCGCTCGGGACAGAGTCCGCCATCGGCGCCGTAGTTGATGTCCTCGAAGAAAACGCCCCACATCGTCGGGCTGATCGCCGCGCCGGGCTTGTCGGCTTGGACGGTAAGCGTGACCGCGGGCGCGGCGTGAAGGGCCGTGGACAAGGCAAAAACCAGGGCAAGAACCAAGCCCTTGCTGCAACCACTTACGAGATGGTAAAATCGTATTGTTAACATGTTCTAGATCTTGCAGCCTGAACTATGACATCCTCAGATTTGCAGAAGTTGGCTGGGCAAAAGCCGTTCGTTCCTTTTCGCATGTACGTGAGCGACGGAACGATGCATGAGATCCGCCACCGGGAGTTCATCTGGGTAGGAACTGGCATGGCCGTCCTTGTCATTCCTCTTCCAAATCAGGCTGAGGGCGACAAGCCGATGATTGAGCGGACAATCCATATCGACCTGCGGCACATCGTAAAAGTTGAAACCGACGCGCCTCAGCCGACGCCATGAGTCGGGTAATAAGTCCCGACTTGACCTCGAAAACTACTCCTCGCCCTCATCCTTCTCATCCGCCGGCGGCGGGCCGGGAAGATTGGTCCAGTCGCGGCGTTGGCGCGAACTGGGAATGTTCATCGCCTTGCGATACTTCGTGACCGTGCGCCGGGCGACCGTCAGCCCCGCGCCGGCCAGGTCCTTGACTAGTTGATCGTCGCTCTTGGGATGTTGCTTGTCTTCGGTGTCGATCAGTTCCTGGAGTTTCAGACGGATCGTGTCCCAAGCGACTTCCTCGCCGTCGGCCGCCACCGTGCCGCCGCAGAAGAACCGCTTGAGCGGAAAGATTCCGCGGGGCGTCTGAATCCATTTGTCGTCCACCGCGCGGCTCACGGTCGTCACGTGGACGCCCACCTTGTCGGCGATCTGCTGCATCTTCAACGGCTCGATCGCCTCGGGCCCTTTACTGAGAAACTGCGTCTGATGATCGACGATGGCCTGCGACACGCGCGTCAAGGTGCTACGCCGCTGCTGGATCGAGTCGATCAGCCATTGGGCCGAATTGATCTTGCGCTTGATGTACTCGCGCGTCTCGCTGTTGATCTGACCGCTGGCGAAAAGCTTTCGATAATACGGGCTGATGAAGAGGCTCGGCGTGCGACCGTCTTCCAGACGAATCTGATACTTACCGTCCTCGCCCAATTCGACGAAGACGTCGGGCGTGACCGGCGGGACCGGAGCATTATTGAACTCGGCTCCCGGCCGGAGCTTCAGTTTCCGCAATTCCGTTACCGTCTGCTGGATAAGCTCGATTGAATAGCCGGTGCGGCGGCTGATGACCGGCAGGCGGTTGTGCTCTAAGTCATCCATGTAGGTTGCGACGATTGTCGATAGCTGCTCATAGTACGGCATGTCCGGCGTGAGCTGCAAAAGCAGGCACTCCGTCGTATCGCGCGCCGCCACGCCAGGCGGGTCGAGCCGTTGCACGACAGTCAGCGCCTCCTGCGCCAGCGCCAAGTCGTCCTTGCCCGCATCGAGGCCAAGCAGGTCTTCCAGGCGGCCTTGCAGATAGCCGTTTTCGTCGAGATTGTAGATGATGCGTTCGCACATCGCCCGCAGCGGCGGCTCGATTTCGAACCAGCCCAATTGGTCTTTTAGGTAGTCCTGCAGCGTCTGCGGCCGGGCAGTCATGTTGGCCATCGCGTCCAACTTGCGTTCGCCCGCTTCTTCCGTCTCGGCTCGAGAGGGACGCGAGTGCTCCTCGAAGTGGTCGGGCCACTCCTCGTCCATCTTCATCAGCCGCTCGAAGTCATCCTCGTTGCGGACGGTCTCGTTGATCACAAGCTCCCGCTCTTCCTCGGAGGGCGCGTTGGGCGATTCTTCGGCGGGAGTCTCGCTGGTCTCCGAAGGAAGATCGGGATCGTCCTCCTGAAGATCGAGCACCGGATTCTCCTCGATCTCCTGCTCGATTCGCTCTTCCAAAGCGAGAATCGGCAGTTGCAGGATCTCCATCGACTGGATCATCCGCGGCGCAAGCACCTGCTTCTGCTGGAGCCGCATCTCTTGACCGAATGAAAGGCGCATATCGAGGATCCGATTCTTGAATTACGATGGACCTCATGGCCCGTCCGATTGCCCTCGGGTCTTGCCGAGAGATCCATCCTACAAGACACCGCAAGCATTTGCCAGCAGTGCGGCTAAAAAGTCTGCCGACCCGCCATTGCGTCGGCCAGAACTTCCTTGTTAGCGAATTCTAGCATACTGCCGGTCGTTATTCCACGCGCCAAGCGAGTAACTTTCACTTGACAATCGCTTAATAGATTAGAAATGTAGAGTGCCGTGCCGTCGCCTTCGACCGTGGGATTTGTCGCCATAACGATTTCCCTTACCGTGCCGCTGCGGGCGCGATTAACCAGGGCGTCGATCGTCAATTGCTCCGGACCAGTCCCTTCCAAAGGGGCAATTCGGCCCAGAAGGACGTGATAAAGCCCTCGATAACTGCCTGCCTGCTCCAGCGCCATCAGATCTCGCGGCTGCTCGACGACGCAGATGACTTCCCGATTCCGGCCCGGATCTCGGCAAATCTCGCATTCTTCCTGCTCCGCCAGATTGTAGCAGTTGCGACAGTATCGCACATTATCCTTGACGTTGCGGATGGCGTCCGAAAGGAGGATCGCCTCGTTGCGGTTCAGACGAAGGATGTAGTATGCCAACCGCTCGGCCGACTTCTTGCCGACGCCGGGCATTTTGGCGAACTCGTTAATCAATTCGGTGACGGAGCGGGTCAGTTCGGACATTTAGAGTCTCTCACAAAACTGGTCCGGGCGCGGGCCAGTCGTGCCAATTGATCGGTTCTAATAGGCCTCTATGGCTCCTGCGGGCCTACTCCGCTCAGTTTCTCCAGCGCCTCGCGAATGCCGGGAAGCTGCATCCCGCCAGTCAAATCCTTCAGAGCTTCCGCATGAAGTTGCT
This sequence comes from uncultured Planctomycetia bacterium, assembly GCA_963775975.1. Classification (GTDB taxonomy): domain Bacteria; phylum Planctomycetota; class Planctomycetia; order Pirellulales; family Thermoguttaceae; genus JANXQG01. The sequence goes on along the minus strand of CAVZKX010000005.1, from coordinate 113,091 downwards.
TGGCCTTGGTTATGGCTTGATTCGCCGCCGCCACGAAGAGATCCTCCAGCAACTCGCGATCGCCCTGGGCGATCAGTTGCGGATCGAGCTTGCAGCGAAGGACCTCCAGCGCGCCGTTGATTTCAACTTCTACCATGCCGCCGCCGGAAATGCCGGTGGTGTGGCGTTTGCGCAGCTCCTCGCCGAGCTTTTCCAATTGACCGCCCAGTTGGCCGGCTTGCTTCCAGAGCGACGTTAGATTACCGAGACCTTGAAACATATTTCGCTATCAGTTCTTGAAGGATGGACCTCCGAGTCCGTCGATCAATGCGGGACGGACTCGGAGGTCCATCTTACGGTTTAACGTTCCTCTACCACCGTGGGTTGCGCGCCGAACAATTCGCCCGCGCGCTTGACGAGCGGATGACCTGCGGCTTCCATCAGCTTTTGGTGCGGCGACACAGCCGGCCGGCCGGAAGTCTGAACCGCCGTGGCCGGCGCTGCGCCTCGTGCAGTTTGAAATCGATGCGAATCGCTTGACCGGTGACATCCTGCAGTGCCCGCTCGAAGCTGCGCCACCTGATCCGGCCGCTGGCAGCCTAACTTGCACATCGAGTTTTCAGGCGCGAAGTGGATCGTAAGCCGATTGATGCCGGAAACCTCCAGGCGGCTGAATTTCTTGGCCTGGTCGGCAACCAGGCCCGGCACTTGTTCCACCGCTCGACGCCAGGTTTCGGCGGCATTATGCGCTTCGAGGACAAATCCATTCTCAGTTGCTGCTTCGTCATTATCCTCGCCGTCGGCTTGAAAACCTTCAATTGGCGCGACGGCTACGGCGGCCGGTTCAGACTTTTTTTTTGCCGGCGCGGATATCGCCGCTTGCGGCCCTGCGGCGGCAGGCGATGGCAGGCGAGCCGGCGCTGACAATGCTCCACGCAGACTGCTCGGGGCTCCCTGCTCCCCGCTCCCCGCCTTTTTCAACTGGGCAAGCAGAACGGAAAGCTCTTCAAGGTCCTCTAAATTGCTGACTCGCACGAGCGCCAACTCGGCCAAGATTCGTGGCTGCGTGCTATAGCGCAAGCGGGACAGCGTCTGGTCGAGAATCTGCATCACCGCCAGAATCGTTTGCAACCCCAGCCGCTTGCCCGCGTCGATCACGTCGCCGTTGCTGGACGACGAGGCATAGAGGAAGGCGTCGGCGGAGCAGCCGACCGCCGCGACCATGCAATCGCGAAAGAATCCGAATAACTGTTCGATCAACTGGCCGACATCGACGCCTTCCCTGGCCGCCGCATCCAGTTCGCTGAGCGCGGCCGCGGCGTCGCGATTGACGAGGTGCTTGACGATTGCCGCCAGCCGCTGATCGCCGGCCGTACCGAGCATGTTGTGAACATCGGCCACGGTGATCCGCTCGGGAGCGAAGGCTAAGAGCTGCTCCAAGAGCGACTGGCTGTCGCGCATCGAGCCGGCCGCACGCCGGGCGAGCACTTCCAGGGCCTCGTCTTCGGCCTCGACGCCTTCCGCCGCGACGATCTGCCGCAGGCGGTCGAATATCGAACTTGTGGATATACCGGCGAAGTCGAACCGCTGGCAGCGCGAGAGGATCGTAATGGGGATCTTCCTGCGCTTCGGTCGTGCAGAACATGAACTTGACGTGTTCCGGCGGTTCCTCCAGCGTCTTCAACAGGCCGTTGAACGCAGCCGTGCTCAGCATGTGGACTTCGTCGATGATGTAAATCTTGAAGCGGGCTCGGCTGGGACGCACGTTCGCGTTCTGCCGCAATTCACGGATATTGTCGATTCCGGTATTGCTGGCGCCGTCGATTTCCAACACGTCAACGTCATTGCCCGCACTAATGCTCCGGCAAATATCGCATTCGTTGCAAGGCGTGGCCGTGGGGCCGTGGACGCAGTTCAGCGCCTTGGCGAAGATACGCGCAGTCGAGGTCTTTCCGGTACCCCGAGCACCGATGAAAAGATAGGCATGCCCGATTCGGTTCGTGGCGATGGCGTTGGAAAGCGCCTGTGAGACGTGCTCCTGCCCAATCAGCTCGCCGAAGCCTTGCGGCCGGTAACGGTGCACCACAACGACGTAAGACGAGGTAGTTTCGGGAGTAGCGTCGGGCTCCGGCATGTGCAATCCGTTTCAGCCGCCGATCCCTGATGAGAAGCCCGCCGCACCTGGAACGAACTGCTTATGGCTGCTTCGTTTCCGACCTGACCAGGTTCGCAGAGCCCCATTACGGGGGCTCCTCATCAGAGACCGGCGCAAGATCCAGAATAATTCTCGCGATTGGCACGCCATTGTCAAGCCGGTGCACAGAAGACAGCGAATAACACAAGCCGGAAGAGCAAGCGAAGGACCGAACTATCCCACTCGCTGGCGCTTCGGGCTTGTGATTTGCCGTCGTTAAATTAGATGCCTCTACTGCCGCTCGGGTTCGACGGGATAGTACTCCCCGTGGTTCAAAAATACCGACGGATAGTTCGGCGTGCCCAATCCAGGCGCGGTTTCGCCGTCTTCCTGGCCAGTCCGCTGGGCAAGCGCCGGACGGACGTAAGCGTTGTAGGTACTGATCGTGCCGTTCGCTGTGCTGTTGTATAGCAACATGTACGGACTGACGGCCGGCGCGTTCTGATGATGCTCGAATGGCCTTTCGTTGAGAGCGCGGCGATTGCCATTCTCGCCTGGCCCGAGTGCGACGTATCGCGGCCGTGTATCGGACACCTTCATGCTCGGCATCGGGCCAGCGCTATCCATCGTTGGCGGCAGCGGCATATTGCCATCGGTAAACAGGCGCGGATCTGTCGGCGACAGTGGCATTCGAGGGCGCGGCGCGTTGTTTTCTCCCATCGCTCGCACGGGCCGACTGCTCACGGAGCGCGGCGGCTGCTTGCTTGGCGCCCGCATCGTCATCTGCTGAACGTTCTGCGGCGACGGCGCAACTGGATCGTTGGGGTCTTGCGAAAGCAATCCGGACATAATCAACGCACAAGCGGCGAAAGTTGAGTTCATAGGTAAACGAGCTAGGTTGGAAGGATTTGGATTCCGGCTTTTGGTCGACTCTAGCGGTTGTATCGGTTGTAACGCGCGGTAAACTTTACCAGAACTTCCCAGCTTTGCATCTGAATAGCTCACGAACCGGCCAGGCTGACACCGGCACAGTGTGCTTATATAATTCGTCCCCATGCCTGCCGAAACGCAATCCGACGCCACGAGTGCCGCCGCGCTGCCAAGCGGCGCTCCATTGGCGGAATTCACCCTTCAGGCGGTCGTTACCGGAATTGTGCTGGGCGTCGTGTTTGGCGCGGCCAACGCCTACCTTGGCCTGCGAGCCGGGATGACCGTCTCGGCCTCGATTCCGGCAGCCGTGATGACGGTCGCCGTTTTCGCGCTGGTAGGCCGCAAGGCGACGATATTAGAAGCCAACCTGTCGCAAACCGTTGCCTCGGCATCGACCGCCTTGGCGACCGGTTCGATCTACACGCTGCCCGCCGTGTTCCTTTGGGGCATCGTCCCGCCATATATGCAAATCGTGGCGCTCTGTTTTCTGGGCGGGCTGTTGGGGCTGGCTGCGATGATTCCGCTTCGCCGGCTTTTAATCGTGCAATCGCATGATGAGCTGCCCTATCCTGAAGGCACCGCCTGCGCCGAAGTGCTCATGGCCACCACGAAAGGCGTTTCGGGGGCCGGCTGGATCTTCGCCGGAATGGCGGTCGCGGCCGCCGTCAAGCTGATTACGGACATCGCGTTCCTCGTGCCGGGCGAGCTAAACGTGCCGTTGAGTTTCCTTCCGAAGGCGGAAATTGCAATGGGCTTGTCTCCCGCCATCATCGGCGTCGGGTTCTTGCTAGGCTATCGGAACTCGGCCGTGTGCGTTTCCGGCTCTTTGCTTTCGTCGCTCGTCTTCATTCCGCTCATCGCTTGGCTTGGCGAAGGCCTGACGGGCCCGCTCGCGCCGGAAACGAAAATACTGATCCAGCAAATGTCCACTGAAGACATCTGGAAGTCGTATGTGCGTTTCATCGGCGCCGGTGCCGTCGCCACGGCGGGGATTTTTGCCGTGCTGAGAGGGCTGCCGGCCATGTCCGCGGCCTTCTTCTCGGTCGCGAGCGGAGTATGGAAGAAGCGACAAGGCGCCGATCGAGTTTCCGACAGTGACGATTCGGCCCGGACCGATCGCGATCTGCCCGGCACTTTCATCTTTGCCGCAATCGCCGTCGTCGTCATTGCGCCGGTACTGGTGCCGGGCATCCTGGGCGGCGGCGTTAGCCTCGTGCCGCGGATGGTGTGTTCTGCCGGCATCGCGCTATTCGGGCTGCTCTTCGTCACCGTGACAGCGCGGATCGTCGGCCTTGTGGGCGTCTCGTCGCAGCCGACATCGGGGATTGCTCTGGTCACGCTGTTGGGCGTTGCCTCGCTCTTCGCGGCGGCCGGTTGGACCGACCTCAAATCGCAAGCGGCCGTGCTCACGGTGGGGACCATTGTAGCCATTGCCGCGTCCAAGTCGGGCGATATATCCCAAGATCTCAAGACTGGCTTTCTTGTCGGCGCTACGCCCGCCAAACAGCAGTTCGGGCAGTTTCTCGGCGCGGCCACCGCCTGCTGGGCCGTCGCTGCCACGCTGTTGCTGTTGCACCATGCCTACACGTTTGGTGGCAAGGCGTTGCCCGCGCCGCAAGCTACCCTCATGAAAACCATCGTCGAGGGTGCGTTCTCCGGCCACCTGCCATGGCGATTGGTCACTAGCGGCGGCGGCGCAGCAATCTGCGGGATGCTTTTGGGGGCCAACGGCCTGGCGTTCGGCATTGGCGTCTATTTGCCGCTGTCGACGATGATGCCCATGTACGTTGGCGGCTGCGTTCGCGCGCTCGTCGATCATACTCGCCGCGACCGGCCGGTCGGCGAAAGCGATACGGGCGTGCTCGCCGCCAGCGGCCTCGTGGCCGGGGAAGGCTTGGGCGGGGTGGTCGTGGCCGGTTTGGTGGCCATGCATCTCATCGACAAGGACCATAAGGTCTACTTGGGCGGTTGCACTGCGCAAGCGGCGGTTGCTTTCATCGCCCTGGTGATATGCAGCTTTCTCTGGTGGGCTTGCCGCGCGAAAAACGACACCCATGACTGATTTACCGACTTCCTCTCAACCACTCGAAACCGCCGAGGACTGCGTGCTGGCCGTGCATGGCGGGGCAGGCGTGCTCTCGCGCGAAGGAAACGAGGAGGTCTGCCGCGCGGCACTTGAGGCCGCTTTGCGGGCAGGCTATGAGGCGTTGCAGCGATTCGGTGCGTCGAGTCTCGACGCCGTGACCGCTGCGATTTGCGTGCTCGAAGACGCGCCATGCTTCAATGCCGGCAAGGGCGCGGCCTTCACCCGAGACGGCCGAATCGAATTGGACGCCTCAATCATGGACGGCGCGAACCGCCGCGCGGGGGCCGTTGCTTGCGTGACTTCAATCAAAAACCCGATCATCGCCGCGCGAATGATTATGGACCGTAGCGATTGCGTACTGCTTGTCGGCCCGGCCGCCGACGCCTTCGCCCAGAGCCACGGCGCGATGATCGTCGCGCAGGAGTACTTCCAGACTGATATGCGGCGCAGAATGTTGGAAGAAAAACTGTCTCGCCTTAACGAGTCACAGAAACCGGAAGCCGGCGCATGCTGTGGCACCGTCGGCTGCGTGGCCTTGGACGATCACGGCAATTTGGCCGCCGGCACTTCGACCGGCGGCATGACGGGCAAGGCGCCCGGCCGGGTGGGCGATTCGCCGATCATCGGCGGTGGAACGATCGCCGACAACGCCAGTTGCGCCGTCTCGGCCACCGGCGATGGAGAATACTTCATCCGCGCCGTGGCGGCGCACAACATCGCCGCGCTGGTCGAGTACCGGGGCCTCACACTAGCAGAGGCCGCCCGCATCGTCATCCACGAAAAGATCAAACCGGCCGGCGGCGAAGGCGGCGTAATCGTCTTGGACCGCCGCGGCCGACTGGCAATGACCTACAGCAGCGAAGGCATGTACCGCGGCTACGTAACGCGCAGCGGCGCGACGTGGGTGAGGATTTATCGAGAGCGTTAAGCATCTTGCGAGGAAGCGGGCGGCCAGCGAATCGAATGCGCGGCCGTAAAAGTCTCACGCAAAGGCGCAAAGCTCGCAAAGTCGTAGTTCTTTTCTTATCTTTGCGAGCTTTGCGCCTTGGCGTGAGACTTGTTCTTTTCGATTGGGAGAAGCGTCACGCCGCAGATTGCAACAAGGCCGGAAATCATCGCATTACTGAATTTTTCGCCGCGTCGTTGCCTTGCCCCCACGCGCTCCCCGCGATGCCGCAAAGCACGACGTACGCCGCTACAAAGTTCTTCATCTTCTCGAGTATGACGGGGCCGCAGACGGCAGACAACGGTCGCAGTCTCGCGCCTTCCCGACTAAGCAATAGACCGGCCACGAAGCCTGCTCAGGGAAGGCCGAGGCGTCGTCGAACGAACCGCCAGTCTCGGCATCGCACTGCACGTAGTGCACCACATATTGCGGCGTGCCGTTGTGTTGCAGATAGAACTTGCCTATGTACTCGCCCAGCATCGCAAGCATGATGAATTGTCCGGCGGCAAAAACGGCGACGGACGCCGTCAGCATTGGCAGGCTGACGCTCGAAGAATGATCGCTGCAAGCTCTCGCGACCAAAACCGCGAGCGCCAACATGCCAATCGCCGACAGCGTGCCGCCGAGCGCAAGTGCGGCGCGCAGCGGAACCATCGAAAAACCGACGAACATGTTCATCCACAGCGCAATCAGCTTCCGCAAATTGTAGCCCGATTTCCCGGCGCGGCGAGGGAGACGACTAACCGCCAGCTCGTCGACATTTTGCGTGATGCGGAAGATCATGCCGTCGAGATAAGGGAACGTGCCGACGTATTTGACGAGCTCGTCGACAACCATCCGGCTCATGACTTTGAAGCTGGAAAGATGGATGCCCCGCGGCTTATCCAGCACGAAGCCCGCTACTAAATCGTTAAACCAACTTCCGGCGCGGCGAAATGCCGAATGCTTGCGGAACTCGTATCGCCCGTAAACGACGTCGAAATCATGCCGAAAGGCGTGCTCGAACATTCGCCGGGCTTCATGCGGCGGATTCTGGCCATCGTCGTCGAGAATGGCGACAAAACGGCCGCGCGTTTGCCGCAACCCGGCCAGCACGGCGGCATGTTCGCCATAGTTACGGGCCAAATGCACATATCGGAGCGTGTTGGCGAATTTTCGCAACAGCGTCAGACAGGCCTCTTCAGAAGAGTCCGCCGATCCGTCATTGACCAACACGACTTCGAAATCGATGCCCTCGAAGTCGGCGTGGATCTGCTCGACCAGCCAATCGATTGTCGCCGCCGCATTGAAAACGGGTATAACCAGAGATAACTCAGGACGCCGACTTTCATCGGCACCACGAGTTTTCGTTGCAAATTCACGCATGCTTGCCCCTCATTCGCGTGATTATTTTACTTACCTAGATAACTTATAGAAAAGCACTCACTAGCAAGGTTAAAGATTAACGTATTTTGATTTGGCCGTCAACTGTCTTGCTAGCGGTTTTAATGTTTCTTTGCCTAAAGCTGATTTTGACGGCGAACCGGCATGGGTGATCCCCAGGGACGGACTGGTTTCGAGGGTCCTTTATCCCATCCCCTACCGACCGTATACTTGGTTGATCTAGCCGGCCGGAAATGACTTTATGGGCAACTATGTCGATATCACGTTCGATTGTCTTCCGCTTTGCGCGGTCTCGCGGCTTGACGCCCCGCTGGACGATGCCGATTCCGACGAGGCCGAATTCGCCCAACGCGTCCGCCGCGCGGTAGCCAAGCATGGGCAGTTCAATACCTACTATCTGCATAACGCTCAGTGTACCTTCCACCTGACGAACGACGAGAAACTCGGCGTGGTCAGCTTTCGCTTCGAGGGCACGCTATTGGCCGACAGCGACGATTTGAAGACGCTCGACTGCGACTTGGAAATCGAGCTTAACGGCGAAGTCTGCGACTGGCTCACAGCCACGGCGGTCGCTTGGCTCAAAGACACCGTCTCGCATGCCGTGAGGGTCGAGTTCGACCGCTACATTCAAGCCGGCGATCTGCGGCGGACGATCGAGCGGATGGAAAAGATCCGCGCCGAGAGCGATGCGCATGGAGGTTATCTGGGCATGGGACTGTGAGCCGGGAGCGAGGAGCATGGAGCCGGGAGCACGGAGCAACTATCAGGCTGTGCCGGCCCCCTGCTCCCCGCTCCGAGCTCCACGTCCCCTCGCCGGTCGCCGCGTTCTCATCACTCGTCCCGGCGAGCAATCGCGTGAATTGCGCGAACTGCTAACGGCCGCTGGTGCGGACGTGCTGGAACAGCCTGGAATCGTTGTCTCCGGTCCGCCCGATTGGTCGCCGGTCGATGCTGCGATTGAACGCATAGCTAGTTACGACTGGATCGTGTTCAGCAGCAGCAACGGCGTGAAACGGCTGCTCGATCGTTACTTCGGGCGTGGCGGCAGCATCGAGCAAATTTCCGGATTGAAATTTGCAGCGATCGGCCCTGGCACGGCCGCGGAACTGGGGCAATATGGTCTGAATGCGGAAGTCGTGCCGCCTGAGTATCGTGCGGAATCGCTGGCCGAGTCGCTCCGGCCACACGCGCAGGGCAAGCGGATCTTGCTGGCCCGAGCCAGCCGCGGCCGCGACGTGCTTCCGGAGCAATTGATCGCCGCGGGCGGAATCGTCGAGCAGGTGATCGTCTACACCAGTACCGACATAGAAACGGCCGATCCGACAGTGGCTGCGGCTCTCTCGGCCGCGCGGATCGATTGGGTGACAATTACGAGTTCCAGCATCGCGCGTGCCATCGTGGGACTCTTTGGCGAACAATTGCTTCGCACGCGACTGGCAAGCATCAGCCCGATTACATCGCAAACGCTGCGCGAAATAGGGTACCCGCCGACAGTCGAGGCGAAGGACTACACGATGCCAGGATTGGTGCAAGCGATTGTCGCGGCGAGCAAGTAGGTCCTTTCTGCCGGAAAGGAACAATGTGTGCGGAATTTGCAAATGGCCGACGTTTTCTTTGAATTGCGACCACAATAGTCCCTTTCGGCAAAAGGGACCTACCTTTCCGTACCATCATAACATCGCCGCATATACTCGATGCTCTCACGAGCCAAACGCTCGATGCCCGGCGTATAGTCAAAAACCTCAACGGAAACCCAATCATCGTATTGGACTTCGTCCAGTGCCTGAAAAATCGGCACGAAGTCGAGATCGCCGAAGCCGGGCCCTTGGCGATTTGGATCGTTGGCGTGGAAGTGGGTCAGCCAAGGGCGAAACTGGCGGATGATATCGACGATCGGCGTCGTTTCGGTCGCCATTGCCTTGCAGTCAAGATGCAGGCGGACTTGTGGCGATGAGATGCGATCAATCAGTTCCACCGCGTCAGAGGCGGTGAGCAGGAAGTTCGTCTCCTGCGGTCCCAGCGGTTCGATCGCCAATACCACGCCGCGGGCCTCTAGTTCGGGCACGACCTCGGCGAGGACTTCCGCCGCGTAGTCCATTCCTTGGTCCTTCGTTATCCCTTCGGCCAGGTTCCGCTGCTGGGGCGAACCGAGCACCATCACACGGCCGCCGAGGTCGCCGCACAAACTCACAAGCTCGGCGAAGTAGTCGGCCGTGTGCTTTCGCACCGCGCGATCGGGACTCGTTAAATGAAAGCCTTCAGTCTTGGCCAAGAGCCAATGCAAGCCAATGACGTCAAGGCCGGCCGCGCCGGCGATCCGGCAGACTTCCTTTCGCTGCTGCGGCGTAACATCGCCCGCCCGAGCTGCCAGAGTAAAGGGCGCGATCTCGATGCCTTGATAGCCGCATTCCGCCGCGAAAGCGCATGCGCGGTCCAGCGGCCAATCCTGAAACGTCTCGTTGCAAATCGCGAATCGCATCAATAATACTTCCTCTTGAAAACCAAGAAATACACTGAACACACGAAAAAATACAGAAGCCACGGATTGAACACGGATGAAACACGGATTCTTTCTGTGTTTCATCCGAGTTCAATCCCGTGGCCTAATCTCCTTTTCGTGTGTTTCGCGTATTTCGTGGTTCTTCTTCATCCCAATGACACTTTCAATCTTCTTCGCCACTTCGCCGCTTTCGAGCGCGGCAAGAAACTCGGCTTCGTCCGCATAAATTCCGTGGCTGAGGTATTTAACCGCCCAATTGTGCTTCATCGGGCTGATCGAAAAAATGGCCGCGCCGTGCTGATGGGCTTCCCACATTTCGATCGACGTGCCCATCGAAGCCGCCGGCAGGAAGGCGAGCAGCACATCAATCTCGCGGCACATGTTGTTGTGACGGAAAAAGACCTCCCGCCCGGTCAGCTTATCGTAGTCCAGCGACTTCTTGTGCATCGCGAGCGGATCGTAAACTTCCGCGCCGGGAAAATGCTCGGCAAGCAGTTGCGTGAATCGCCGGCGGTAATCCTGGTCGTGCATTTGGTTCACCGTATGTGAACCTTGCATGATGCCAGCAATGAAAAAACGCATTGGGAGCGACGAGTTAGGGAGCGTTGCCAAGCGAAGCCCGATTGTCGATAATGGGAACGTAAATTGTAAACCGAAAACGACGATTTGGCACTGCCCCGGAAATCCGACGAAACTATGAAGCTTTCTCCCTACCAAAAACAGGCCGACGAACTCCTGCTCGAATTGCTTGCCATTCCCGGACTCAGCGGCGAGGAGGGCGCGGTGATGGAGTGCATTACGTCGCACCTCCGCGCGGCGGGCGCTAGCGATTCGATGATCGAATTCGACCAGGCGCATCGCAAAATCCCCCATGGCGGCGCGATCGGCAATCTTATACTCAAATTGCCCGGCACGCGGACTGGACCGCGGCGGATGTTGATGGCCCATACCGATACCGTGCCGATCTGCCGCGGCGCGACGCCGGTGAAGAAGGGCAAGTACATCGTTCCCGCCGATAAGAATACCGGCTTGGGCGGCGACGATCGCAGCGGTACGGCCGCGATTTTGGCCGCGGCCTTGCACGTGCTCACCGAGAAGCCGGAACATGGCCCGCTCACGTTTCTCTGGACTGTGCAGGAGGAAGTCGGCCTCTACGGCGCTCGATTCTGCTCCTTGGGCCAACTCGGCAAGCCCAAGCTGGCATTCAATTTTGACGGCGGCCCGACCGACAAGATCACGATCGGTGCAACCGGCGGCTATCGCATGGAGATTCGCATTTCCGGCACGGCCAGCCACGCCGGCGCCGCGCCGGAGCAAGGCGTCAGCGCGATCACCATCGCCGCCGTGGCGATTGCCGACCTGCACCGCGATGGCTGGCTGGGCAAGATCAAGAAGGCCGGCGGCAGCGGCACGAGCAATGTCGGCGTGATCCACGGTGGCGAGGCTACCAATGTTATCACGCCGGAGGTGGTTCTGCGCCGAGGCCCGCAGCCACGATCCGGCCTTTCGCCAGAAAACCATCAAGGCCTTTGAAACGGCTTTCACCAAGGCGGCGCGAAATGTGAAGAACATCGAAGGTAAATCCGGCCAGGTCAAGATCGAAGGCCGCCTCGACTACGAATCGTTCCGCTTGGACGACGACAGCCCATGCGTAACGGTCGCGGACGAAGTCATCCGCTCTCTCGGCATCAAGCCTTTTCTCCACATTTCAAACGGCGGACTGGACGCGAACTGGATCTCCGCCCGCGGCATCCCAACGGTTACGCTCGGCTGCGGCCAGGATAATATTCACACGGCGGGGGAGCGGCTCGATTTGGACGAGTTTCATCGGTCGTGTGATATTGCGAGGCTGCTTGCTACCGGTCAATGACCCGATCAGGTCGGCGCGTCCCCTACCAAAAACCGTTAAATCGGGTAGGATTGTATACTTCCAAGAAGTAATCCAACGAAGCCAGTGCCACCCGAGCGGGCAGGCTTCCGTTCTGAGTGAGAAATTCTCCGCCAAGCAATAAGCATGACATCACAGGAAGTTCTGAATTACGTTCAAGCGACGCCGTTTCGCCCCTTCCGAATCCGCATGAACAGTGGGCGAACGTTTGAAATCCGCCATCCCGAAATGGTCCGCGTCGGCAGGCGGGATGTGCTGATTTTTACTTTCCTCAGCGATTCGCCTGGGATTTACGACCGTTGGGAAAATGTCTCGCTAGTATTGATTGAATCGCTGTCGCCGTTGGAAGCCGCAGTTGCTTGAGGCGTTACCGAGAGATTACACAATGTCGAGCACGAAAATCGCCGAGTACCTTTCAGCGGAACCATTCCAACCATTCCGAATCAAAATGGTAAGCGGGCAAACCTTCGACATTCGCCATCCGGAAATGATTATGGTCGGGCGCTCGTCTGTGCGGGTGTACAAGCCAAGCGACGCAGATCCGGACGGTCCGCCGCGATGGACGGATATTTCTTTGACGTTGATGGAGTTGCGCGAGCCGATTGAACTTCGATCCAAGGCCGAAATGAATTGATCAATGCAAGCACTTCCCATTCTCACTGCTCGTTCTTCGGCCGCAACACTGCCGGACCCGGCCGATGCCGTCCGCGGCAAAGGCCGCTACTGCCTGGTGACGCTCGGCTGTCCTAAAAACCTGGTCGATAGCGAGCGCATGGCCGGGCTCTTGGAACTGGATGGCTACGACATGGTCGTCGAGCCGGAGGGGAGCGATTTCGTCGTCATCAACACCTGCGCGTTCATCGACGATTCGCGGGCCGAGTCGCACGCCACGATCCGCGAAATGCTCGACGTTAAAAAGAAAGGCCGGACGCGGGGAGTTATCGTCACCGGCTGCCTTGCCCAGCGCGAAAAAGACAAGCTCTTGGACATGTATCCGGGCGTCGACCAGCTCGTGGGCGTTTTCGGACGCGATGAGATCGCTTCCGCGGCCCAGCGCCTGCTGACGGGGCTGCACGAGCAGCGGACCGTTTTCCGCCCCGCTCCCACTCGCGCCTTGGATGACAGCCATCGTTTGCGAATCACGCCGCGGCACCTGGCGTTTCTAAAAATCTCCGAGGGCTGCAATCGCAACTGCACTTTCTGCTCGATCCCGCAGATGCGCGGAAAACACGCCAGCAAAACGATCGAGGCGGTCGTGGCCGAAGCCGAGGAGCTTGCCGCCGAAGGCGTGAAGGAACTGGTCATCGTCGCCCAGGACACGACCTTCTACGGCATCGACATCTACGGCAAGTCAATGCTCGATGAGTTGCTGCGGCGGTTGGAAGCGATCGACGGCGTCCGCTGGATTCGCCTCATGTACTTCTATCCGATGTACATTACCGACGAACTTTTGGACACGATCGCCGCCAGCAAGAAAATCCTTCCATATATCGACATTCCGTTGCAGCATATCGACGACGACGTGCTCCGCCGCATGCGCCGGGCGACGACGCGAGAGAAGACCGAGCGGCTGCTCGACCGGCTCCGCGAGCGGATTCCCAAACTCGCCCTGCGGACGACGCTCATCGCCGGCTTTCCGGGCGAAACCGAAGAGCAATTCGGGCGCATGCTCGAGTTCGTCACACGACGGAAGTTCGAGCGGCTCGGCGCGTTTTCCTATAGCCACGAACTGACGACGCCGTCGGGCTCGATGGACGGACAAGTGCCCGAAGAGGTCCGCCGCGATCGCCGCAACCAGCTTTTGGCTGCCCAGCAGGACGTGGCCTTTGCCTGGAGCCAGGCCCAAGTCGGCAGAACGATGGACGTAATCCTCGACGGTCCGGTGCGGGGCGAGGCGCACGCCTTCGTCGGCCGCACCTATGCTGACGCCCCGGAGGTCGACTGCGCTGCTTATGTTAGCGGCACGGGCCTGGCCGCAGGACAGATTGTTTCTTGCAAGATCGTCGCGGCGCGGGGGTACGATTTGGTTGGCGTGGCACAAAGCGGCGACAACGGGGTAAAATGAAGGTACGCGACGTTATTCGACTGATTGAGGCCGACGGATGGAAACATGTGCGAACACGCGGCAGCCACCGTCAATTCAATCATTCGACGAAGCGCGGCGTGGTAACAGTGCCGGGCAGACTTAACGATGAACTTGCCCCGGGAACCTTAAATAACATTTTGAAGCAAGCAGGGCTCAGATGAAGTACCTCGTAGTTATTGAGCCGACCGCGACCGGCTTTTCCGCATATTCGCCTGATCTTCCCGGTTGTGCCTCGACGGGCGCGACTCGCGACGAGGTCGAAAAGAACATGCAAGAAGCCATAGTGTTTCACCTTGATGGCTTGCGCGAAGAAGGCGAACCGGTCCCCGAGCCATCTTCCTCGGCAGCATTCCTCGAGGTCGCATAATCGGCTTCTATGTGTGAACAGCAATTGCGGTTGCCATGCCCACAGTCAAACCCGCCCGCATCGCGCTCGGCAGCCTCAAGAATCTGCCGAACCAGTTGACCAGCCTGCGGCTGCTGCTTTCGGTCGTACTGTTTTACCTGATCGCATCGGAGCACTACATCGCCAGCTTCGTAATGTTCGTCATCGCGGCGGGCACCGATTGGCTCGACGGCTATTTCGCGCGAAAATACAACCAGGTTACGACGCTGGGCCGCATCCTCGATCCGTTCGCCGACAAGGTGATCATCTGCGGCACGTTCATTTTCCTTGCCGCGACCGAGGGGATGCGCCAAGTGGTATATGCTCCAGCCGTGGATGGTCGTAGTGCTCGTCGGCCGCGAACTGCTGGTCACTGCCTTGCGCAGCTTTCTGGAGGAACGCGGCAGCGATTTCTCGGCGAACCTCTCCGGCAAGCTGAAAATGCTGCTGCAATGTGTGGCGGCCGGGTCCGCGCTAATCTACCTCCATTACATGCAAACCGCAGCACTCGATTCGGCCGCGGCCGCGCCCGATTGGGTATATTGGGTCACTGTGGCGTCGATCTGGTCAGCGGTGCTGCTCACGGTTTACTCCGGCGCGGTTTATGTATGGATCGCCTGGAAGATTCTGCGCAGCGACCATGACGAGCCGGACTCATGAGTTGGCTAATCGATTTAACTCCTTCAGAGCGGATTGCGGCAATAGTCGTCGCCGCGCTCTTGGCATTGAGCGCGTGCCTTTGGTATCGGATTCTCTGCCGAGAATTCAAGCGGCAGCTGGTCATTCCCCTAGCTCGCCGCCGGCCCGTACCGTGGTTGGGGCGGGATGTTCTTTTCATTTTTCTGATTGCCTTTGTGCTTCCGCTTCTCGCGACTCAGGCAGTTCATTGGATAATTGGCGGCGATCGGTGGCAGGAGGCCGCTCCGCAAAAACTCGATACGGTGCATCCAGCGGAGCAACTGTTGCGATCGCGCAAGCCGACGGCAGTCGTGGTCGCAGTGGTCATGGCAGTATTCGTGGCCCCGATATTTGAGGAGTTTCTTTTCCGCGTCCTCTTGCAAGGTTGGCTGGAAACCGTCTGGAATCGGAAGCGGCGAGTTCATGCCGTGCTGCGCACAGCGCCGCAGTCTTGGTTGCCCGTCGTCCTTCCCGCTTTATTCTTCGCGGCAATGCACTTCCGTCCCCCACGTGAGCCGCATTCGATACGCTATCTGACATTGCTTTTTCTCGCTCAAATGGCAGGACAACTGCTGACACTTGGTTTGGCGATTGCGGTTCTGCGATTTGGCGTGAGGGCGACGCCGCGCGACCTAGGCTGGCAGCCGCGGAGGCTGGCCGCGGATGCGAAACTGTCATTCGTGGCATTGCTTACAGCAATGCCTCCGCTGCTCATTGCACAATACGATCTGCTGTATGCGGCAGAAAAGTATCAAGTAAGCAATTCGCTCGACCCGATTCCGCTGTTCTTCCTGGCTCTGGTGTTCGGCGCTCTCTATCAAAGGACGCACCGCATCGCGCCGTCGCTGCTGCTCCACATGGCCTTTAACGCCACATCGGTCACATTGTTCTTCGTAACAAAATAGGGAGCTTGGAAGTGGCGGATTTTCGTGATGTCGATCCCCGCGAACTCCGCCTTCCGCCGTCGCGACGGGAAGGCGCCGATCGAGAAAAGCTCGCAAGGCAGATTTATTTATTCGGGAACTCGGCAGTCGGGATGCCGCCGCCGTGGGTCTACGAAGGGGCGGATGGCGTTCTCATGTTGTATAATGGTGTGACGAGGGCGACTCGAATCGCCCAGCTCGCGCCGGGCACTGTGATCCGCATTGAAGTGATCGGCAAGCTTCCGAAAAACTTTGCCGCCGAACCACGAATTGGAGATTTCCCGCCATGACTCTCGATTCACAACAAGAGGCGATCGCGCTGCTGGCGGATGTTTGGGCGCTCTCGCCCGACGTTCGCTTTGGCCAGTTAATGGCACATCTCGGATTCCTCGGCGAAGTCCACGTTGGCCGCGGGCTGGGATATATTGAGGACGACGAGTTTATTGCTATCCTTCATCGCCACCGCGCGGAATTGATCGCCCGACGGCAGGGAAGGCCGGATCAGGCCCCGCTGCCCAAAGGGCCGGCAACGTCGGTTTGCGGAAGCGCCATTGTGGCCGATTCGACGCCTGCGGTCCAAGGCTAATCGCTCACCCGGCCATCTTGCCCGCGCATGCCCTTTTCCTTCCATCTCCACCACACGGACGCCGCAACCGCTGCTCGCCGCTCCACGTTCGTTACTCCACACGGCGCGGTCGAGATGCCGGCCTTCATGCCGGTGGGTACCTTGGCGACGGTGAAGGGCCTGGAAATTGAGCAGATTCGCGGCACCGGGGCCGAGATGGTGCTGGCCAATACCTATCACCTCGCGCTGCGGCCCGGCGAGCAGGTCGTCGCCGAGTTGGGCGGCCTGCACGCTTTCATGGGCTGGGACGGCCCCATCCTCACCGATAGCGGCGGCTTCCAGATCTTCAGTCTCGGCCACATGACCAAGGTTACCGAACACGAAGCCGTCTTCCGCTCGCATATCGACGGTCGGCTCGTGGCCATCTCGCCGGAACGCGCGGTGGCGATCCAGGAAGCGCTGGGCAGCGATATCGCCATGGTCCTCGACCACGTCATCAAACTGCCGAACGATACAGCCGTCGTCCGCGACGCCTGCGAACGCTCCATCCGCTGGGCGGATCGCTGCCGATCCGCCGCCCGGCGCGGCGATCAGGCCCAGTTCGCCATCGTGCAAGGCGGCCTCGACGCCGATCTACGCTGTGCGTGTGCCGAGGCGCTGGCCCGGCTCGACTTTCCTGGTTACGCCGTCGGCGGGCTGAGCGTGGGCGAACCGCCGGAAGAAATGTATCGCGTTCTCGATGCGACGGTTCCTCATTTGCCCGCCGACCGGCCGCGCTACCTGATGGGCGTCGGCCGGCCCGAGGACCTGTTGGAGGGCGTCGCACGAGGAATCGACCTCTTCGATTGCGTGATGCCCACGCGGAACGGCCGCAACGCAATGGCCTTCACAGACTCCGGACCGCTGCGGCTCAGGAACCTGAAATACGAGCGCGATCCTTGCCCGCTGGAAGACGGATGTCCCTGCCCTGCCTGCCGCCGCAGCCGTGCTTACCTTCGACACCTGTTCATGGCCGGTGAGATGCTCGGCCCGATTCTGCTCTCGATCCACAATTTGACCTATTACCAACGGCTGCTCAACGGCGCCCGGCAGGCGATTGCCGAAGATCGCTTCGCGGCCTATCGGGCGGAGAAGTTCGCGGGGTGGAGAGGAATGAAGGGTGCAGCCCGTGAGTAGGCTGCTGCCATCACTGTTCTACCGCCGCCTTAGCCCGAACGGATTCTGCCATGCAGCCTAGGGTTGGCTGGAAGTAACGACGACCTTCCCCGGGGTCCGATGGTGCAATTGTATTTCTACCCCAACGGGGGTTGTGGTCCGCAAATGCGCGAGAGCTTCTCGCCGCCCTTGCCGGTTGCGGAAAAAGACGTTAAGATTTGGGGTTTACCCCCACTGGCGACTTATGCGCCGTGGCCGGATTCGAAGCAAAGCGTTGCCACATTAGGGCATTCGTTTCACTTCCCGATCTTAGTTTGAAAAACCTGGAATCCAAAGCGGATCGCCCGAAATGATGTTCTTTGCCTTGACGGCGTTATTTGCGGACGGAAATGGCGCGGGCGGCGGTGCTGCCGGCGGCGCGGCGCGGGCGGCGGCTTCGGATCGATGATTCCGTTCGTCGTTGTCATGGCGGCCGCAATGTACTTTTTGTTCTATCTGCCCTCCAAGCGCGAGCGCACGCGGCAAGCGACACTACTCTCGGCAATCAAGAAAAACGACCATGTGGTGACAAACAGCGGCATTTATGGCGTGGTCACCGACGTCAGTAAAGAAACTAATAAGGTTACCCTGCGAATCGACGAATCGACCGGCGCAAAGATGCGCATGGATCTGACCGCGATCGTCAGGGTACTGGGCGACGAACCGGCTGCAAACGGCACGTCGAAGTAGAATTTGTAGGAATAGCTCTCATGCTCGATTGGCTATCGGAAAACTTGCTTTTGGTCCCCCTAATCGCCGTCGGCCTGGTGGTCGCTTCATGGCTGATCGGCCGTTGGTTGGCCAAGGCCGTGCGTATGCCCGATTACGGCTGGAAGTTCAGCTTGATTCTCTTCGCGCTTTTCGCGAGCTTGACGACGATCTATCGCGGCTGGCCGCCCCATTTTGGCATCGACCTCGGCGGCGGAGCGGTGTTGGTCTACCGCGTCGATAAGAGTCAGACCGAGTGGCGGCCGGACAAAATGGACGCGCTCGTAACTGCGATCAGCGATACCGTTGACCCGAGCAAGCAAAAGGAGATCAGGGTGGTCAGCCTTGGTCAAGACATGGTGCAAATAACCATGCCGGCGGTCGCAGGCGCTACGGCCAAGGAAAAGACGGCCCAGATGGAGGAGATCAAGAGGAAAATCAGCACAACGGGCGCATTGGAATTCCGCATTGTTGCCACGCGTCGCAAAAATCAAACTGAAATCGAACAGGCCGCGGCCGCCCGCAAGGCCGCCTGGGACCTCTCGCCCAAGTTCGACAACGAAAAGGGCCGAATTTTTCCCGATCCAAGCACAGGAAAAACGAAAATCGCCGAGTGGTGCCGGGTGCGCGATAAGGAAGCCGACAAATTCAGAGGCGACCCGGCCGCCATCGAGCTTACCGGCAAAGACAAGGACGGCAAGGAGAAAACGTTCGTTGAAGTGCTGGTCCTTGCGCCCGAAAGCGAGTCACGCAACGTCATTGGCAAGTTCATTCGCGACGCGCGCGCGGAACCTAATCCAGAAGGCGGCGGTTACGAAGTCGCATTCCACTTCGACGCCGAGGGCGGCCAGCGCATGGGCCGCTTGACCGGCGAACACACGCCCTTGGATAATGAAACTTTTTTCTATCATCTGGCGATCGTGTTGGACCACGTGCTTCAGTCGGCGCCGCGGCTGCAAAGTCAAATCACCGACAACGGCCGAATCACCGGAGATTTCGATGTTACGGAAGCCCAGGACCTTGCCGATATCATCAATCGCGGGGCCCTGCCTGCCGAGCTCTATCAAATTCCTGAGCGCGAAATGGTCACCGAGGCCACGCTGGGGGCAGACACGATCCGGCAGAGCTTGATTGCTATGGCGATCGCGGCGGTGCTCGTGCCGTTGTTCATGCTCTACTACTACCGTTTTGCCGGCTTCGTTGCCGTGCTCGTGCTGTCGCTGACCGTCCTCATGCTCGTGGCCATCATGATCCTGGTCAAAGCCCCGTTCACTTTGACGGCGCTGGCCGGTCTTGCCCTGGCGGTCGGCATGGAAGTGGATAACAACGTGCTGATCTATGAGCGACTGCGCGAAGAGTTGCGCCACGGCGCGGCGCTGCGCATGGCGCTGCGCAATTCGTTCCATCGAGTGGGCGTGGTTATCACTGACGCCAACATCACTCACGTCCTCGCCGCGGCCGTGCTCTTCTTCTTCGGCACGGAGCAGGTCAAGGGTTTTGCCGTGACTTTCTTCTTCGGCGCGCTTTTGAGCATCTGGGCGACGATGTTCGTGGCCAAGGCAATTTTCGAGGTCTGCGAGCGCCGCCGCTGGGTGCAGCAGATCCACATGAAGCAGTGGATCGGCCATACGTCGATCGACTTCATGCACTGGTTTCCGGCCTGCGCCACGTTCTCGGT
Source organism: uncultured Planctomycetia bacterium (assembly GCA_963775975.1). Classification (GTDB taxonomy): domain Bacteria; phylum Planctomycetota; class Planctomycetia; order Pirellulales; family Thermoguttaceae; genus JANXQG01. The sequence goes on along the minus strand of CAVZKX010000005.1, from coordinate 93,028 downwards.
ATTGATCACGGTGGTCGGGCTCGGCGTCGCGGTAGTTCGCGGAACGGGACTGTTCGATATCGACTTCACCGGCGGAATCTCGGTGCAGACGGTCTTTCGCCCGGGCGAAAACGTCGACGCGCCGCAAGTTCGCAAGGCCATTGCCGAGCACGAGAAGAACCATCCCGGGGACCTGCCGGACGCCACGGTTACGCGGGTGCAGATAGGAGACGAGAACCGCATCGTGATCGACACGTCGAACCACGATGGCGAGCAAGTGAAGAAGCTGATCAAGCAGCTTTTCGACGACAAGCTTGTAACGTCAAGTTTGCAGTACGACGTGTCGCTGGGGGCGCCGAAGAAATCGCCGGGTGAAAAACCTCCCGAGAAGTCGCCGGAGGCCTCGCCCGTGAAGCCGGCTGTGCCGAAGCCGGTGGATGAGCCGGTCGACATGGCAGCGCCGAAGCCGGAACCCAAGGCGACGGGCTCTGCGCCGAGCCCTGCTCCTTCCGCGCCAACGGCAACCAAGCCCGCGGCACCGAAAGGAAGTGCATCGGCGCGCACGCACGTAGCGCCGGCTTTGGTCGAAAACCAGCCAAGCCGCCGAAAGGCGGAACTCCAGCGCTGGAGTCCCGGCTTTAGCCGGCAATCCGATCTGCCGCCGGCGAGCCTCGTCGCCATGACCGGGCCGGATGCATTCCTGCTCGCGCAGGCGGACTCCGGAAAAACAACGCCGGAAGTGAAAACAGACGCAAAGGCTCCTGCCAAAACAGATGTCAAACCCGCGGCCAACTCCGAGTCGAAGCCGCCCGAAAAGAAGCTGCCCGAAAAGAAACAGGCGGACAAGCAAGAAGCACCCGCCGCTGCGGCCGAACCGGCCTCCGACGAGTCCACACCGGAGACACCGCCCGCGGCGCCACCGGTAGTGGCGAGCCTTTCGTTTACCGTGCCGTCGTCGTCTGGCAGCGGGACAACTCAGGGTGCGCGATATGAAAAAGAGCAGCTCCGGTCGATGATCCAGCAGGCCATGGAAGCGCATAACATTCCGAGCACGGCCTACGCCCCCATCGAACTAACGAACGACGACAACGCGGCCGTTTCGGATAAATGGAAGGTAACGATCACGCCGGTCGCCGGCGCGAAAGTGGCGATTACGCCCGAGATTGTGAAGTCGGTACTGGCAACCGTTCAGGCAGAGGTTGCCAAAGATCCGTACTTTCCGGGCGTCGACAACATGGGCTCGGCCGTGGCGAGCGATGCCCGTCGTTCGGCGTGCTTCGCATTGGTTTTAAGCTGGCTGCTAATCATTGTCTACCTCTGGGTCCGCTTCCAGGGCGTTGCCTTCGGCGTGGCGGCGGTCATCGCGCTGATCCACGACGTCTTGGTGATGCTGGGAGCGATCGCTTTCAGTTCCTACCTGGCGCTGATCCCCGGCGTGACCGCGGTGACGCTGATCGAGCCTTTCAAGATCAACCTGACGATCGTCGCCGCCTTCCTTACGATCATTGGTTACTCGGTGAACGATACGATCGTGGTCTTCGACCGGATTCGCGAAATCCGCGGCAAGTCGCCCGTGCTCACCCGCCAGATGGTCAACGACGCCACGAACCAGACGCTCAGCCGCACGGTGCTGACGAGCTTTACGGTGCTCCTGGTCATACTGATCCTTTACATTTTTGGCGGCCAGGCGATGCACGGCTTTGCCTTCGCCTTGTTTATCGGCGTGCTGACGGGCACCTACAGTTCGATCTACGTGGCCGCTCCGATTCTGCTTTGGCTGCTGCACCCGACGGAGATGCAGAAAGGCACCGCTTCGGGATCGTCCGCCGTTTCGACGCGGTGACTGCTGTAGGGAACGCCCTCCATGGCGTTCCGGCTTTACGGCCATTCCGAAACCAGGAACGGCACAGAGGCCGTTCCCTACAGTGTCGTGTCCTCAACTACCACCTTCCCCCGCCACCGTGATATGATGGCATGAGCGACCGGAGTTGCGCGGCATGCCGAAACCCAATGTCGAAACACTGTTGGACTGGATCGAGCGCAGCGGCCTGGTAGAGAAGGACCGTTTCGATTCGGTCATCGCGCGGCTCAAGACAGAGGGAAACGGCCAGCTTTCCGCCGACGTAGACGAAGTTGCGGCCCGAGTCGTCGCCGAGAACCTCATCACGCGATGGCAAGCCGACCGCATGCTCGAAGGAAGGAATCGCGGCTTCTTCCTCAAACGTTACAAGCTGCTGGGCCAGGTCGGCACCGGCGGCATGAGCACGGTCTATCTGGGCGAGCACGTGGTCATGCAGCGGCGGGTGGCGATCAAGGTCCTGCCGAAACACCGCGTTGCCGATACTTCCTATCTCGCTCGCTTTCACCGCGAGGCGCGGGCGGCGGCGGCCTTGGACCATCCCAACATCGTCCGCGCCTACGACGTCGATAACGAGGGCAACACGCACTTCATGGTAATGGAGTTCATCGACGGACGCGACTTGCAGCAGACGGTGAAACGCGGCGGACCGCTGGACTACGCCCGCGCCGCCGATTACATTCGCCAGGCGGCCGAGGGCCTGGCGGATGCCCACGCGCACGGGCTGATACATCGCGATGTGAAGCCGGCCAATTTGCTTGTCGACCAGAGGAACACCATCAAGGTTCTCGACCTGGGGCTGGCTCGATTTACCGACGACGAACACGCCAGCCTGACCGTGCAATATGACGAGAACGTGCTCGGCACCGCCGACTATCTGGCGCCCGAGCAGGCAGTCGATAGTCACGGTGCAGACGCGCGGGCCGATATCTACGGCCTGGGCTGCACGATGTATTTCCTGCTCACCGGTCATCCGCCATTTCCCGACGGCACGCTGCCGCAGCGGCTTATGGCGCATCAGAGGCAGCAGCCGTCGCCGATTGCGAAGGACCGGCCCGACGCACCGACGGACCTCGTGGCAATCTGCATGAAGATGATGGCCAAGAAGCCGGCGGACCGCTACCAATCGATGACCGAGGTCGCGGAGGTTTTGCGCTGCTGGTTGGCGGACAACTCGCAGGGCTCGCAAGTGGGCGTTTCGCCCGGCGGAAAGACCGGCGGAGTCGCGCCGCCGATCGCGCGCCGCCCAGGCGATAGCGGCGCATCCAGCTCCAAAATCGCGCCGAGCGGCCTGCGCAAGGCGACGCCGCTGGAACCGGCGCGAGCACCCGCTCATGAAACGCCAATTTCCTTGGATGACGTGCTGGGCAGCGCCGCTGCGTCGTCCGCGAGCGGCATCCGCCGGCCGGGCGAGAATAGCCGGCTCGCGCGGCGGAGCAAAAAAGCCGCGCCTTCCAAGTGGGTCTGGATCGGCATCGGCGCCGCGATGCTCGTTGTGCTGTTCGTCGTGATTTTGGAGTTCATATTACAATCGCGGTAGGATCGGCGGCGGCAACGCGAACCTTTCTGGACTGGCCGAGTCTCTAATCGTAAGTTAAACTTACCGGTTTACCTGCGATCGAACCCCACCTGGGCGAACTGTCATGGACATGGACAAACTGGTCTCGCTGTGCAAGCGGCGCGGCTTTCTCTTTCAGTCGAGCGAAATCTACGGCGGCCTCAACGGCTTCTGGGACTACGGCCCGCTGGGCGTCGAGCTGAAGCGCAACGTCAAGGAGGCCTGGTGGCGCGACATGGTCACCGGCCACGACGACCTGGCCACGCCCGCCGGGCGCGCCGGCGGCCTACGAGATGGTCGGCCTCGACTGCACGATCATCATGCACCCGCAGGTCTGGAAGTGCTCCGGGCATTACGACCTGTTCCACGATTTCATGGTCGATTGCCGCGAGTCGAAGAAGCGCTATCGCCACGACCAGGTGCGCGGCCGCTGGGTCGAGGCCAAGGGGCAGACGATCTTCGTCGCCACGCGACGTCGGCGGCGACGAAGGGCTGGCCGAGAACGCGAGCAGCGGGCGCTCAAGTTCTTCAACCTGCGCGGCCAAGAACGTCGGACGAGCTGCACTGGGACGGCGACGCTCGTCTCGCTGACGACGGTCAAGGACTTCGCGCCAGGTGCTCGGGCCCGACGCCAAGGAGCTCGGCACGCTCACCGAGCCGCGCGAGTTCAACCTGATGTTCAAGACCGATCGTCGGCGCGCTGGGCGGCGAGGAAGGACGCCGCCTTCCTGCGGCCGGAAACGGCCCAGGGCATCTTCGTCAACTTCAAGAACGTGCTGCGACAGCACGCCGCGTGCAGCGTCCCGTTCGGCATCGCCCAGATCGGCAAGAGCTTTCGCAACGAGATCACGCCGCGGAACTTCACCTTCCGCTCGCGCGAGTTCGAGCAGATGGAGATCGAGTTCTTCTGCCATCCCGAGCCAGTCGCCGGCAGTGGTACCAGTACTGGCGCGACCGCCGCTTCAAGTGGTATCTCGACCTGGGCCTGGCCGGCGAGCGGCTGCGGCTGCGCGAGCACGACGCCGGACGAGCTGAGCCACTACTCGTGCGGCACGGCCGACATCGAATACGCCTTTCCGTTCCTGCCGCCGGGCGAGTTCGGCGAGCTGGAAGGCATCGCCCATCGCGGCGACTTCGACCTGCGCAGCCACATGGAAGGCAAGCTCGTGCGCGCAAGGCGATCGCAGCTCGTCGTCGAGATGGACGCCGACGGCAAGCCGCGGCATCGCGGCAGCGGCAAGGACCTGAGCTACTTCGACGATCATGACCGAACGAGCGCTTCATGCCGCACGTCATCGAGCCGTCGGCCGGCGCCGATCGGGCGACGCTGGCCTTCCTGTGCGAGGCCTACACGAGGACGAGGCGCCCGACGAGAACGGCAAGCTGCAGACGCGCGTCGTGATGAAGTTCCATCCGCGGCTGGCGCCGATCAAGGCGGCCGTCTTCCCGCTGGTCAAGAAGGACGGCATGCCGGAGGTCGCCCAGGAGATCTACTCGCGACTTGAAGCCGCACTTCAACGTCTTCTACGACGAGAAGGGGGCGGTCGGCCGCCGCTATCGCCGCCAGGACGAGGTCGGCACGCCGTTCTGCATCACCGTCGACGGCGACACGCTGAAGGACGGCACGGTGACGATCCGCGACCGCGACTCGCTCAAGCAATGGCGGACAAAGAAGGACGACGTCGTGGCCGAGCTGCGCGGCCGGCTGCGGTAGCCGCGCTCTCGTGACGACGCTTCGCGTCGTCACGAGCTTGACGGCCGCTCCGCGGCCACGTCGACGAAAACGGTGAGAAGCACGACGGTTACATCGCGGAGCCGCGGAGCGGCCGAAAGTGCGTTCCCACGCGGAGCGTGGGAACGAGACAGACAGTGCCGGCGTTTTTACCCCTTCGGGCCGCCGGCGTTTAGCTCCTTGGTCAAAATCTCCCACAGCGCTTCCAGCGACTGCGGAATGACGCGGATGCCGGCAGAGACCGGCATGAAGTTCGTATCGCCGCTCCACCGCGGGACGATATGCCAGTGGAGGTGGCCCGGCAGCCCTGCGCCGGCGATCTGGCCAAGGTTCAGCCCTACGTTGAATCCTTCGGCGCGGATCGTTCGCTCCAACAGCCCGACCATCGCCGTGATCGTTTGCAGCAGCTCGACCGACTCCTCGGCCGCAAGCTCATCGAGCCGGGCGACGTGCCGCGCGGGGGCTACGAGCAGATGGCCGTTGTTATACGGATAGCGATTGAGGACAGTGAGCGAGTGCGGTCCATGTTGCACGACCAGGCGCTGGCGATCATCGCCGCCGGCGGCCCCGCGGCAGAGGAAGCAAGACGGGTCGCCGCCCGCAAGCAGCCGTTGAAGTTCGGCCTCTTGCGTTTCCTGATTGCCGGCGATGTAGGCGAGCCGCCAAGGCGCCCATAGTTGTTCGTGCTTCACGCTATCCAATTTAATTCAATCGTTCAGAACTTCAAATGATGCACCCACGCCGGGGGAACATTCGACCAGACCGAATCGCGGCGGAATTCATGTGTCTTTAGAAGATTCCCGAGGACCTGGTCAATCCCGCGGAGCCGCGCTCGCTCGTTGCGCCCGCTGACAACCGCCTTGACTCGCCGGATGGCCATGTATTGGAAAAACGTGAGCGTCGCTCGATCCGAAGTCAGGCGGCGGAGCGTCGAGAGGACCGCTTCCACCTCCTCCACGGCAAAGTTATTCAACGGCAGACCGGAAATGACCACGTCGTAAGGTTCGTCGGTGTGCAGGTTTTCGATCCGTGTGCAGTGGACCGCCGCTCGGGGGCTGACTTCGCGGAACTCCGGATCATTGCGGAAGCGGTCGTCGAGCCGCGCGACGAAGTTCTCGTTGATTTCCACCAGGTCGAGCCGGTCGGCCGGATGCATGCGGCGAATGATTTGCCGCGTCACCGCGCCCGTCCCGGGGCCGACCTCGAGTATCCGCTTCGGGCGGTCGTCGCTGCGGTTGCCGACGAAATGGGCCAGCGTTCGGGCAAGCCGCTGCCCGCTCGGCGCGAGGGCGCCGGTCGCGTGGAAGTTGCGGCGGAATTCCTGCAAAAACAGGCGGCAATCGGCAAGTCGATTGGACATGAGTCACCCCAGTTTGGAAAACGTGATAATAGCACGTTCTGCCGGGGTGGAAAAGGTGGGCAATGGCCCGTTTTTAGCCGGCGCGGCTTTGGAATCGATCGTAAACCTCAGGATGGACTTGAGCGTCGGGCACTTGAGGAGCGGATTTTCCGGTTCGATACAATCCAGGATTTCCGTGATTTCACTCATTCGGTTAGTATAGTGGTTTCCCAATCACCCTGCACCCATTTACAGGAGAACACTGCAAAGTCGGATTCCGCGCATACAAGCCTGACGCGCCAGCGAAGGAATCGGCGGAATTCTCCTTCGCTAGCGCGTCAGGCTTGTGTGAAAACGCGATCGCGGCGCCTTTGCATTTCTCCTTTCATTCCTATGGCATATTGGCTGTTCAAAGAGGAACCCGATCACTATTCGTTTGACCAACTCCTTCGCGACAAGCGGGCAACATGGAGCGGAGTAAAAAACAACACGGCGCTCATGCACCTCAGGTCGATAAAAAAAGGGGACAGCGTTTTTTACTATCACACCGGCAAAGAAAAGGCCGTTGTCGGCGTGATGGAGGTTGTGAAGAGCCCCTATACCGATCCCACGCAGGACGACCCGCGGCTCGTCGTCGTCGATGTAAAACCAATCCGCCGGCTCGATCGCCCTGTGACGCTGGCCGAGATCAAAGCAAATCCAAAATTCGCCGACTTCGCGCTCGTGCGCATTTCCCGCCTCTCGGTCATGCCGGTCACCGCCCCGCAGTGGGCCGAGATTGAACGATTATCGAAAGAAGCGTCGTAAAAAGTTGGCGGTCAGGGAATTAGCCAGTCCGCCAAACGCAGTCCGGGGATATTTTGAAAGTCGGCCGTATTGTGGGTGACTAGCGTCAGGTTGTGAACGAGTGCAACGGCGGCAATCATCATGTCCGGCGGCGGAACTGTGATGCCTTGCCGAAGCAAAGTTCCGCGCTCCTTACCAAACCGCTCCGCGCAGTCGTCATCGAATGGCAAAACTTGGACGTCCTCTAGCAGCTCGGCGATCTTTTGGAGCAACTGCGTCGGATTGCTGACGTGATAGGCCCCGGTGTACAGCTCTCCCAGCGTAACTGTCGGGACATAAAGGCCGCCGCCATATTGGATGAACCGATGGGCCAACCCTGCGGGACGGCGGAAATGCGCCACGCAGATATTCGTGTCGAGAAGGTGGCTCATGGATTCCCCATTTGCGGCCGCCGTTCCACTTTGCGCGCTTGGTAGATGCTCTCCATGATCGCATCCATTTCTGGATACTCAGCCCAGCCTCCCGCGGAGCGCCGGATGCCATCGCCCCAATCCGCGGGTTGCTCAAGAAACGTCAATTGCACTTCGACCGCTTGACCGTCCGAAGCGCCAACGTCCTCATCGAGTTCGATGGTCCGTCCGTGAACCTTGCCGTGCATTGTTTTCGTCATGTGATATTCTCGCCAACAACAGTTGATCTTGCTTTTCGCGAACGTTCACTTCAAGCAAATCGAATCTCAGTCGCCACATTGAGAGTAACCTGAGATGGTTCGCGAATCAACCGGCCATCACTAATGACCGTTTGGCCGATAAGCCTGAATATCAGTGATGTCCCGTTTTCCGCGTTTTCCGGCCCTTTCGAGCAACCGTAAAACTAGCGGTGCCCCGGTTGCATTGACCCCTTTATGAACTGATTAATGCGTGTCTGTTCAATATTGCCTGCGTTGGCGATAAATCCTTGTTCATTCGACCCGGTAGGCCCTTCAAATTTGGACTTCGTTTTGGACCACACGAACCGAGCTTGTTCGGTCCATCGGCCCGAGTCTCGCCTCTCGATGATGATGTCTTTTGCGCCAGACTTGTTGTTGGCGAGCTTCCAGCGCCAAATCGTCCCATAAAGCGACTCCCGAACATCGAACACAATCCGCAGCAAAGGAATCTGCTCGCGCGTTATTGGCAGGATCTCCACGCCGGTAGCCTGCATATACTCCTTCGGGTTATCTGAAACCGACTCAGCCATTGGAGTGACATGTACCATCTCGGGAATGCCATCGCCGTTCACGTCGGTAAATTCGCCCGTTTCGTCGAGATAGTTATCGCTTTGAAAAATGGGGATTTGACGACCGTCGGCCGCTATTAAACATACGCCGCCGCGCCGCTGTCCTCGTGCGCCGGTAAATACGACCGTGATCCACTCGCCGTCGACTTGATAGCGGTCGACCTGCCCGACCCTACTGCCCTGGAATTTGTCAACCTCTGGCTGGTTAGACTTCCACCATGACTGTAAGTCTTGAAAGGCCGCTTGACGTCGTGGCGTCAGCAATTCAGCAACCGCCTTCCGCGCGTCAGCCTGCTCGGAATCGGCATTGATAGGCTGCGAGCCGCTTGAAGCGACTGGTCCATTTGCGGCGGAATCCCGTTTCATTTCCTTTCCCGTGTTGCCTCCGCAGCCTAAAGCCGCGACGAAAAACCCAATTGACATCCACGCCAAATTATATCTCCGGTAATACATTAAAGACCCTCTTGAAAGAAAATCCGAAATGCCGATCGTCGAAGCGATTCTACCATAAGGGCGTTTAAACGGGGACGGGCGTCGAAATGGGGCGTCGAAACAGGGATGCAGCTAGTTTCTTATCCCTCAACCTTCATCGCTTCTCCCCCTGATAGGAAATATGATTTCCCCCTCAACAATCTGATACTATCCTTAGGCTTATTGAGAAGGACAAAGGGGTCAAAGGGCAAAGGGGTCAGAACTGTTCTGTAGAAACTTTGAACATTGGCCATGAGGTGATCGTATGTACAAGCATGGGGATCGAAACGGGGACGCAGTTAGTTAGTTACGTATTCATGGTCGGCCCGTCGTTTTAGACGAATAGACGCTGGCGCGAATCCGCGATGACGCCTACCTCCTCGGCTCATACCGCAGCGCCACCGCGCCCGAGCCGAACTCCCGTCGGCTCACGAGCTTTAAGTCGATATACTTCGATAGCCCCGCGAACAACGTCGGCCCGTGGCCCGCCAGCCTGGGGTGCACCACGAACTCGTAATCATCGATCAATCCCAGCTCCGCCAATGCCAGCGGGAGCGTCACGCCGCCCACGAACAGTCCCTTGCCTGCCCCTGCCCCTGGTCCTGCTCCCCGCTTGAGCTGCTCGACCGACTTCGCCAAATCGCTGCCCACCAGATCTACGCGCACCAGCTCCGCGTTCCAATCAACCCGCTCCAGCGTGCTGGACACGACGTATTTCTTTGCGGCGTCGATCGTCTGGGCGAAGGGTTCCATCCACTCGGCCATCCATTCGGGCCGCAGCCCATTTGCCGGCCACCGCCACGCGGCCTGCATCATTTCGTAAGTGACCCGGCCAAAGAGCAGGGCATCGGCCTGGGCGAGTTTCTCGGCCCAGAAACGATGCAGTTCTTCGTCCGCGGAACCTGCACGATGATCGACGCAGCCGTCCAACGTGACGTTGATGGCATAGTGAAGTGGTCGCATCGCATGCTCCATGAAAGTGGTTCCAGACTTGCATCGCGAGCGAGAAGGCGACCGCCGCAATGATGACGCCATAAAAAAAAGTAATCATTTAAGTTCCTCCCAATCGCGGATTTTACCAAAAGGCCTACTTTGAAACAATAAAGCGGAAGGAGGCCTCACGCGAAGGCGCGAAGCTCGCAAAGGAAGAAATCTGCAGGGCGGTCCTTTGCGAGCTTTGCGGCTTGGCGTGAAAAATCCTTGGGGGCAGGAATTTCGGGAATAATCCGCGGAACTTTCAGCGAACAATAGTGTTTATATATGTTAAGATATGTATATACAGTTCTTGCCCGAGGAATAAACCTGAACAGAGCTAAGTGAAAGGAAGATTGACGAAAAGAAAATGAAGAACCGTGTCGCCCGCCGCCCTCTCCCCAACCCTCTCCCGAAGAGCGAGGGGGATCGCTCCGGGCCGGTTCACGCACCACCCCGCCACCAGGGGGCCGCCGGTGCGGGAAGGAAGCCAAGCCATAAAGCCTTTGATAGTAACGATTTATAACAACAGTCAACATGCTGCACGACTGCACCAGACACGCCGGGGCGGTGCAGGAAGCAATGGAAAATGTTCGAAATCCAACGTTCAATGTGCAATGATCATTGAACATTGAGCCTTGTACATTGAACATTGCAACGTCACGCCCCCACCCCGACCCTCTCCCGGCGGGCGACGGGACCGTCGTGCTCCCCTCGGTTTGCGGCATCCGCTTTGGTCCGAGTACCCAAAGGAGGTGTATGAAGCCGAAAAAGTGTAGGCTTTTGTAGGGTTCTGTAGGGTTCGTCCAATCCGCTTCCACTCGCTTGCGCGTCGGGCTTGTATACAAGTAACGGCAGTAGACTGTTTTCTACATCCCGCTCCTTGCTCCCGGCTCCCCGCTCCCGGCGACTCTATTTCGCACGCAATCCTTCGAACTTCTCGCCACGATAGCTCAAGTCCATCAGTTCCATCGGATGCATCACCCGCAGAGGCAGCCCGGCTTGCCGCGCTTCGCGGTCGATTTGCAAAAGACAGCCGGCGTTGGCAGTGACCACGATCCGCGCGCCGGTGCGGACGATGTTATCCAGCTTGCGGCGCGAAAGCCGGTCGGACATTTCCGGCTCGGTCAGATTATACGTGCCCGCCGCGCCGCAGCAGACGGCAGCTTCGGGCAGAGTCCGGAGTTCCAGCCCCGGTATCTTGGCTAGTAGCCGCCGCGGCGCGGCGGCCACGCGCTGGGCATGGGCCAGGTGGCAGGAATCGTGATACGTGGCCACGGTCTCGATCCGGCCGTCGAAGGGCACCACGCCCAACGCGTCGAGGAACTCGTGAACGTCCTTGACCTTTTCGGCGAAGCGCGTGCGGTGCGGCTGCAAGCCGTCGTGCCAATGGAAACCGTATTCCTTGAGCATCGCCCCGCAGCCGCCGTGATTCACCACGATCGCGTCGTAGCGGTCCAACTCGAAGGCGCGGAGATTGGCGTCGGCCAGGCGGCGGCCGCCATCGACGTCGTGATTGTGAAAATGGATCGCCCCGCAACAGCCTTGGCCGGGCGGAACGAACACGTCGCAGCCGTTTTGCTGCAAGACGCGAGCGGTTGCCCAATGGACGTTGCGGAACATCGCATCGGCCACGCAGCCGACAAAAAACGCAACCCGAGCCCGCTTGCGGCCGACCGCGGGCAGGAATTTCGGCAGCCGCGGACCGGGCTTGGCAGGCGGCGGCAGCATGGCGGCGAGTCGGCCCAGTCGGCCGGGCAAAACCTTGAGCAGTCCCAGTCGTTCGACCACCGCCAACATCCCGAGCCGCTGCATGAGCCGCATTGGACCGAGCACGCGCCGCAGCCGGTCGGCATACGGAAACAGATTTAGGAGGATGTAGTGACGGAATAAATCCCAGTGCTTTTCCGGGCGGGTGTCGTTCGCCGCAATCGCCTGGCGGAATGGCTCGATCAGCCGCCCGTATTGAACGCCCGAAGGGCAAACCGATTCGCACGCCCGGCAGTCGAGGCAGAGATCGAGGTGGCGGGCCATGCGATCGGTGAGATCGGCCTGACCATCGGCGACGAGGCGAATCAATTGGATGCGGCCGCGCGGGCCGTCGTTCTCGTCGCCGGTCTCCAGGTATGTCGGGCACGACGACGTGCAGATTCCGCAATGGACGCAGCGGAGCAACTGGTCGTAAGCAATGCCCGCGGCCAGGTTGGCGGTTTCGTTCGTGTCGTAGTGAGGGTCCGGCATCAAAACCTTTCCGGGTTCAGTACTTCAGCGGGATCAAAACGCCGCTGGATGGCTTTCATCAACGTCGCGCCGGCAGCGGGCGGTCCCCAAATATCGGCCGCGGTCAGGTCACATGATTCCGGCGTTCGCAGAATCGTCAGCCGCCCGCCAGCCGAAGCGACGAGTGGACGCAAGGTATTGTTGACCAATTCGATCAGGCCATCGAGCCGGTCGCGCGAGTCGCCGGCTGAGGAGTAGACGCGAATTACGCCGCTGGCGGCATGGACTTGCAAGCTATGTTCAGGAAGCAGTTTGGCAAACTGTTCCATAAGGCCAACAAGGCGGCTCGGCAGCACGTTGACCTGGAGCAATGCCGGATTCGTGCCCAGCCAATTCAAGATGGAAGCCACGGCCGCGCCGGAGATAGTCGTCAGACCCGTAGCGCCGGCCGATTTCCATTCATCGCAGAGCGCGGAGAGCATCGCAGGAACCTCGATCGAACCGCCCTCGAAGCCAACCGCCAACCGAGCGACGGACGATCCGGACATCGCGGGAAGTGGACAGTTAGGCCGCGCGGGGCCCGCCAGCAATTCGACGACCGTCGGCGAAGTTTGGCTGCGGCCCAAGCCGGCCAAGAGACATTCGGCTTGATCGAAACTCGGCAAGTCGCAGAGCGCAAGCGCTGCGCAAGCCGGCAGAGGACGAACCATAAAGGTCGCCTGGGTAATCACGCCGAGCGTGCCGCACGAACCGACCATTAGCCGCGGCAAGTTGTAGCCGGCGGCGTTCTTTACGACCTTTCCGCCGCCGCAATATGCCTCGCCGCGGCCGTCGATCGCGCGAAAGCCGATAAAATAGTCGCCAATCGTCCCATGACCATGCCGCCGCGGGCCAGAAGCATTCGTGGCGATGATGCCGCCGATTGAGGCCCGGTCCGGATCGGGCGCGTCGATCGGGAGCCATTGTCCCTTAACCGCCAAATGCCGATTCAGTTCGACAAGTGTGATACCTGCCTGGACCGTGATCGTCAGGTCGTCTGCCGCATGGTCGAGCACACGGTTCAGCAAAGCAAGCGAGAGGGCAATGCCCGGCTTGCGACGAGGCAATCCGTAGTCGAGGCTCGTGCCGCCGCCCTGCGGATAGATGGCTTGTCGTTGCTCGAACGCTTGCCGCACTGTCGCGATGACGACTGTCTCGCCCTGCGCAATGACCGTATCCGTGATGGGACTCTGGGGCATGATCGGAGCTTCAGTGCTTGCCTGGCCATTCGCGCCATGTGCGACATCGCGGGAAGAATCCGGCATTGCGAATCGGAGATCGGCGGACGCGCGGCTGATCATGCGGGTCCTCCCGCCGTCGCCGGTATCGGCGGCAGCTTTTTGCCCGGATTCATCAGCCCTGCCGGATCGAATGCCTGGCGGACGTGGTGCATCGCCCTCAGATCGGCCGGGCGAAACAGTTTTTCCATGAGCGCGAGCTTCTCGATGCCGATGCCATGTTCGGCCGAGATGCTGCCCCCACAGGCAATACATTCCTCCAGCACGGCGTGGCTGGCAGCCTCCACTCGCCGAGCGAGGTCGCGATCGCGGGGATCGAATAACAGGATCGGATGGATGTTGCCATCGCCGGCATGGGCCAGGCTGACGATTCGCACGTTGTACTCCGCGGCGATTTCGCCGACGCGACGAAAAACTCGCGGCAGAAGCGTCCTCGGCACGACGCCGTCCTGAAGCACGTAGCATGGCGCAAGCCGGCCGACCGCGCCGACGGCCATCTTGCGGCACTTCCATAGCATGTCGCGATCCGCCGCGGTCTTGGCTTGCAGGATTTCCATAGCATTCCGTTCATGGCAGATGGCGACGACTTGTTCAAGCAGCGCATCGAGCCCCGCTTCTGCGCCGTCAAGCTCGATCACGAGAACCGCCGCTGCCTCGCGCGATACACCCAGCGCGAAGGCGTCTTCCACGGCATCGAGGATCCCGCGATCCATGATCTCCAGCGCGGCCGGCAAGATGCCGGCGGCAATAACTCGGCTCACGACTTGCGAGGCGTCCTCGATCGAGCCGAACGATGCGCGGACGGTGCGGCACGACTGCGGCAGTCGAGTCAGCCGGGCCCAAATCTTGGTAACGATCGCCAGCGTGCCCTCGCTGCCGCAGACAACACGCGCGAGGTCCAACGCCGCCGGGTCATGCACCGGGCCAACCTCGACGATCGCGCCGTCGGGGAGCACGAATTCAAGCCCGGCGATATGATTAGTCGTCACGCCAAGTTTGAGAGTGTGCGGACCGCCGGCGTTGGTGGCCACGTTGCCGCCGATTGTCGACGTGCCTTGGCTCGACGGGTCCGGCGCATAATGATAACCGGTCCCCGCCAGGGCTTGCGTGAGTTGAAGGTTGACCACGCCCGGCTCGACGAGCGCCAAAGCGTCGCGAAGGCGGATCTCCAGGATCCGATTCATTCGCGTCAGCAGGAGGACAACGCCGCCCGCCAACGGGCTGCATCCTCCGGCCAGCCCGGTGCCCGCGCCACGGGCAACGATCGGAGCGCCGTAGTCGGCACAGATGCGGACGACTTCGGACACCTGCTGCGTCGATCGCGGAAAGACGACCGCGGCTGGCGCACGTCGTTCGACGGTATAAGCGTCACAATCATAGACGGCTAACTCCGACGGCGCGGAGAGAACGTTCTCTATGCCCAGAGCCGAGCGGAGCCTGCGGATTAGTTCGCTATTAGCCATGCTGCAAGTATACCATCCGCGGCAAAACATTTCGCGGTGCTGCGCAGGAGAACTGCAATGTCGACTTGCGCAACATAAGCCTGATGCGCAAGCGAAGGTATTGCCGGTATTCTCCTTCGCTGGCGCACAATGTTGACTGTCGATGCAACGTGTTGACATATAAAGCTTTATGGACCGCGCACGGCCAACTCACTTCCGGATTTCGCGGCCCAGTTTTGCCTCAACACTTACGACTTTGGATTGCAGCCGCCCCGGCGCGCCCTTACGGGCATCGATCTTAATGGAGCACTCGACGCGGTTGCAATCGGCGGCCATCGCCTCGTAGCAGCGGCGAACGACGTCCATCACTTGATCGAATTCCCCTTCGAGGACCGTGCCCATCGCGTGCGTTTGATAGGCCAAGCCGCTGCAATCGATTATATCGACGCTGCGCGCCACGTATTGGCTAACGCTTTCCCCTTTGTCCAGGGGAAACATGCTGAATTCAAGCAATACCATCGGAAAGCTCCTATCCTAGGGCTCGATCGCACCAAAACCGATCCGCATAAGATATTACACCATAAGGGTTTGCAGACAAGCGCGACCGTCCCCGCAGCGATGAAATCCCTATCGGGCTTGTTTGCAATGCCGCCTGTGTGTAAACTCCCGCCGCAACTCTAGGTCAAAGGACATAATGATCGCTTGGCACAAGCCGAGAGTCATCGCGATTGCGCTGCTGGCCGGGACATCGTGGCTTGTAGGGGCCTCGCTCGTTCGTGCGCAACCGGCCGCGATGCCTATCACCGATTTGCAGCGACGCGACACGTCCGCCATGCCGGCGGACGCGGCGGGCCCTCACGCGCCTTCCGACTTCCTGCAAACGCAGTATTTGGCTCCTCAGCCCGGTCCCGCGCTCGGGCCGGCGCAACCTTTGACAACGGCCGAGCCGGTGCCTTCGATTGCGCCGCCTTCCATTGGAGCGTCGCCTGGCGGCTTCGATGCACCGCCCTCCCAAATGCCTCAACAGTCCGCGTGGATCGTTCCTTGGACCTGGCAAGTCCTGCCCGACGGATTGATGTACAAGGACTATCTGGCGAGCAATGAAGAGGCGCGGCTAAGTACTTCTTTGGGCAATAGCAAACAGATTGGCTGGACTTGGGACTCGAATCTCGGAGCGCACGTGGGCATTCTCCGCTACGGCACACAAGACCCTGCATGGCCTGAAGGGTGGCAGTTCGACGCCGAGGGCGTGGCCTTGGTAAGATTGGACAGCGGCCGCAACCTGGTGTCGAGCGATTTCCGCGTAGGGTTTCCGCTCACCCGCCGCGAAGGGCCCTGGGAATTCAAGTTTGGCTATTATCATCTTAGTTCGCATCTTGGCGATCTCTATATCGAGGCGAACCCCGGTGTCGAGCGGATCAACTACAAGCGCGAGCAAATGGTGTTCGGCGTAGCCTACCGTCCGATTCCCGATCTGCGGTTCTACAGCGAGGCGAATTGGGCCTTCACCGAGAGCGGCGGCTCGCAACCGTGGGAATTCCAATTTGGCATCGACTACAGTCCCGCCCAGCCCAACGGCATTTGGGGCGCGCCGTTCGCGGCGATCAACTCGAAGATCTTCGAGGACTTGGACTACTCCGGCAATTTCACGGTCGAGGCGGGCTGGCAATGGCGCGGCTGCACCGGCCACACGCTTCGAACCGGCCTGGAATACTTCGACGGCTACAGCTTCCAGCGGCAGTTCTATAATCAGTACCAGAGCTTTGTCGCCGCGGGCGTGTGGTACGATTTCTGACCGCGCGCCCCGATTGACACCGCCGATTTCGACAGAAAAATAGAGGGACAGAGGAATAGGCGGGACGCATGAGTACCCGCCATTTTTCTGTCCCTTGATTTTTCTGTCGAAGGAGACGGTCGATGAAGTCTCGATTGGTTCTGCTGTTGGCGAGTTTGGCGTCGATGTTCTCCGCGGGGATTCTGTTGGCTGAGGAAGGCCCGGTCGTCATCAGCAACAAGTATCTGGAAGTCCGCGCGGACCGGAAGACAGGGGAAATAACAATCTTCGCCAAGGGGAAGCCAATACTGACGAACGTGCGGATCGGCACGGGACGATTAAGGGACAAGGACGCCGTTACCAGCTACGGGGGCAGGGGGTCACATGGCGGTCAAATCAACATACGCTCTCCGGAATTTGGAAACGCGGTCGGTCTAATTCCCGACTCTCCTTTTGCACTCGTCGGAGTCGGCATCGGCAACCGGACGAAAGCGCCGATGACTGTGAATAAGGCACCGGTTTTCCGAGGAATGTTCCCGCTTACAAGCTCGCCCGACGCAATCAAGATACTCGGAACGGGCGGGCTCTCGCGTCCGGGCAAACGGGTCGGCAGCTACATGTGGCTGACGGTGGCTGAACCGCATCGCCGTAGTGGTATCGTTGCCGGATTCGTCACGACAGATCGGGGCAGCGGCGTCCTGTTTGCGGAAGATAAGGACGGCCAGCTCGAATTGGACGCGCAAGTTGATCTCGGCCAACGGACGATCGCGCCGCGGGTGCCGGACGGCCCGGACACGGATGTCGTGTTGGAATCTTTTGTCATCGGCTACTTCGACGACGTTCGTGATGGCCTCGAAGCTTGGGCCAATGATGTCGCAAGGCAAAACAAAGTCAAACTTTCCCCTCAACCCTCCGGCTACTGCACTTGGTATCACGCCGGCGCGTCCAACGAGCAGGCGATGGTCAAGCAGACCGAGTTCGCCGCCAAGGAACTCAAGCCCTACGGCTTCGATTTCATACAGATTGACGACGGTTGGCAGGACGGCGTCAAAATCAATGGCCCGAGGAAGAATTTTACGCGCATTCGCGCGAACGGGCCCTATCCTTCGGGCATGAAGCAGACGGCCGAGATGATCAGGTCCCACGGCCTCACGCCGGGCGTCTGGTTCATGCCCTTCGCCGGCACCTATAACGACCCGTGGTTCAGGGACCACCAGGATTGGTTCGCCAAACGGGCAGATGGTTCGCCCTACGACACTGCTTGGGGCGGCACCTGCATGGATATGACCAACCCCGACGCTCGCAAGTATCTTCACGATTACGTCCACCAGATCACGCATGACTGGGGCTACCGCTATCTCAAAATGGACGGCCTCTCGACCGGCGCGGCTGTCACGCCGCAATATGTGAATCTCGCCTACAAGGACGATCACATGGGCGACGCAGTGTTTCACGATCCGACCAAGACCAATATCGAAGCCTTTCGCAGTGGGTTGAAACTCGTCCGCGAGGCGGCGGGGCCGGATGTCTTCCTGCTGGGCTGTTGCGCCCGCAGAACATGCGAAGCTATGGCGGGGCAATGGGGCTGGTCGATGCCATGCGCGTCGGGCCCGACAATAATGGCAAAAGCTGGAAGGGCGTGCTCCGAGGGCCGCAGATCGCCTCGCGGCATTACCACCTCAATGGCCGCATCTGGTACAACGACCCCGACGCGGTTTACGTCCGCAACTCACTCACGCTCGATCAGGCCCGTGCGAACGCCTCATGGGTGAACATCACTGGGCAGTTATTCGTCGTCAGCGATGACTTCTCGAAGCTTACACCCGACCGGATCGACTTGCTCAAGCGGGTCATGCCGGCGCATGGGCAACATGTGCGGCCGGTCGATCTCTTGGAGGAGGAGATTCCGCGGATCTGGCACGTAACTGACACTCGTCGCGCCGTGCGGCGGGATGTGGTCGCTCTTTTCAACTGGGACGACAAGAAAGAATGGAACGCCGACTGTTCGCTAGACGGCATCGACGTGCCGAAGGCGAAAAGCTATGTGGCCTACGATTTCTGGGGCAATCGGCTTTTGCCGCCGATGACGGATCGACTCAAGGCGACGCTGCCAAAATCATCGTGCCTCATCCTGGCCGTGCGGCCGACGGCCGATCATCCGCAGTTAATCAGCACGTCGCGGCACGTGACGCAGGGAATGATCGACGTAAGTGACGAGAAGTGGGACGCGACCACGCAAACACTTAGCGGCTTGAGCCAGCTCGTGCCCGGCGATCTATATGAATTGCGAATCGCGACCGGCGGCAAACGATGGAAAGCAGCAAGTGTCGATTCCGACATCGACTCTCTCAAACCGGAAATCAAGAACGAAGAAGGTTTGGTACGCGTCCGTGTGAGCGTGCCTGCCACGAACCCGGTCTTGTGGCGCTGGGCGGTCAAAATGGCGAAAGGCGAGTAAAGTTCGCGAACTCGGTGAGCGCTTGGTAGGCTGCTACGGCGGGTCAACCAAGTTTCCACCGGAACAGGGCTACCACCTTAGGCTTGTTAAAAAAAGCCCTAGCGCTGTCTATTGATAAAAAAACTCCCAATTCTCAACCAATTTGTTGACAAAAACGTAACAAATGTCTAACATGAGCCTAACAATCCGGCCTGCTATAATTCGAGGCAGCGAGTCGGGGCCGTTTGCGATTAGAAACGTTTCGGCAGTCTCATCTAGTAGGGCAAAACGATGGAATCCGATTCGCGCGGAGACCCCCTGACGAACAATCTTGAGCTCATCGGCCTCATCGGGGTTTCCAAGTGGGCGCGGCAGCTTCGCGACCAAATCGTGGAAATAGCCGCTTGCCCGTCAAATGTCTTGATAACTGGCCCGACCGGCACTGGCAAAGACGTCATCGCCCGAGCAATCCACGCGTGCAGTGGACGCAGCGGTAAGGCATTTATTCCCGTCGATTGCGCCGGCGCGGCAGGGCCGCTTTTTGCCAGCCACCTTTTCGGACACCTGAAGGGCGCGTTTACGGGGGCGGGTCACGTGGCCCTCGGCTGTTTTCGCGCAGCGGAGGGGGGCACGATTTTCCTGGATGAGATCGGCGAGTTGCCTTCGGACATGCAAACCAAACTCCTTCGCGTGCTTCAGCAGCGCATGGTAACTCCGCTGGGCAGTCACGAGGAACTGCCCGTCAATGTCCGTGTGATCGCCGCGACCAATCGCGACCTGGAGCGGGAAGTAAGCGAGGGACGCTTCCGCGAGGATCTCTACTATCGACTCAATGTGATCTCGCTCAAAACGCTGCCGCTCCGCGATAGGCCCGACGACATCGAGGCCATCGCCGAGCATTTCCTCCATAAGCTCGCCGTGACTCATGGGCTTCCTGTCAAGCGCCTTACCGCGGTAGCGCTCGGCCGACTGCGAGCCGGCGATTGGCCCGGAAACGTCCGCCAATTAGAAAACGCGCTGGAACGGGCCGCCTTCGCCGGCCGCGAGGCCTCAATTTGCGTAGAAGACATCTTTGCCGACGAAGCTCCGTGCGCGTTTCCAGATCCGCCGGACATCATAACCTTGCCGATGGCTCTGGCCTCCAATGCACCGTGCGTCGGCCACGACTTGGGAGACTGCTGCATGGCGGCCGTCGATGGGCACTGGCGAACAATGGACGAGGTAGAGCGCGAGCACATCCGACGGACGCTCGTGCTGACCGGTTGGAACCAGAGCGCGGCCGCGCGGATCCTCGACATGGAGCGCCACCAACTCGCGCGGAAGATCCGCAAGTACGGTCTATACGCAAGTGTTCCGCAGCAGCGCTCATCGAAGCGGGCGGCGTAGTTCGCACTTCTTCCCGTTGGTACGCAACGTACCATCTCCGCACCATGCCGCTGGTACAAGACGTGCCAGAAGTTGGTTCATTTCATTGGATGAGCGCGGTCGCCTGCTCGGCCTGCGGCGCGGCGACAGACGAATGCAGCACCTCGTAACTTGTTATCTCAACAAGACTTGACACCTATTCTTTCTGCCGCTGCGCGAATTGGCCCGCCATGTGCTTTAGGGCGAGATGTAACCTTTCACCCCATAGGCATATCATGGCTACTCTCACGAAGAGACGGGCCCGGCCCGGTCGAACGAGGATCTGGATCGCCGATTCACAACCGGTGGATTACGACTGCCTGGAGTCGGCATCGGAAGCCGCCCAGTTGGAAGTTCGCTTTCTGACTTCCGCTGGCGACGTGTTGCGTCGCTGGGCGACCGATCTGCCTGACGTGTGCCTCGTCAATGCGCGGCTGTCTGGCATGAGTGGATTTGACCTCGTCGAGATGCTGCGGCCGTTTCCATCGGGAATGACCGTCGGTATCGTCGGCGACCGTTACGCCGTGGAAGACGAAGTGCGGGCGCTGGGCCTGGGAGTCCACCACTACTTCTGCAAGCCGCTCGAGGGCGCGGTGCTGTCGGACTTCTGCACGCGCCGGAAGCCGGATAGGAGGTGCTACCGCTGAGAACTTCACACCCCAATGAAAACGCTCATCCTTACTCTTCTTACCTCGAAAGGTCTTTGAATCATGCAAACGAAACATAAACAAATTGGTGCCCTCGCAGTGTTCGGCCTATTCTTGCTCGTTGCCGGCCGCGCTTCGGCACAAAACAACATCACGGTGGATGAATACGGCAATGGCTTCTTGAACGGCAATCCGCTGGCCTTTTCGCCGTCCGTGGTGGAACCGCTGTTTTCCAACCAGGCGACCCTCCTCTATCAATTGCCGTTTTTCGTGGTCCGTGGCGACGTAATTCTCAACGACGGTCCCGTCATCGGCGATCTTCTGCGATTCGATAATAACTCGGCGGGCGGTCTGCTCTATTTCTTCTCGGATCCTCCCGAGACGAACGAGGTGCCGGTTCCGTTTGCCGACACGGGCATTCCGGCGCCCTCGCCATTGCCTGCCATCAATCTGCTTGAAACCGGTGTAGAAGGCAACGACGGGGCGTTTTACGCTGCGAATGGGAACTCGCCGGGAAGCCAAGTACTGGCGGGAGCCACCGTGCCCGTGAACTACACGATCATCAGCGATGGCACGGCCGTGCCCGAACCGTCGGCCTTCGCCCTGCTCGGCGCCGGCGTCCTCTTGATGTTTGGCTTTGAATGGCGAAGACGGAACTATTTCTATTTCCGTAAGCATAGCAAAGCGTAGTACTAAGAACTTCAATTCACTTATCCCCTAATCAAGGAATCACAACATGAATACACGTACCAACCTTACGATCGTCATTGCGGGTCTGCTTCTCGGGATTGCGACCGTCCCATCGTCAGTGTTCGCGAACTTACTGGTCGACCCCGGCTTTGAGAGTGGTGTGGTTACCACCGCCGCGAACGTACTGGGCAACTTCCCGGTTTATCAGGGGCAATGGGGCCCGGAAGTGGGCACCGAAATAGGCCCCAACGGCGGTGTCACGCCGTTCCAGGGCGTAATGATGCTCAGCATGTCTGATGATGGCCTGACCGCCACGCAAACCTTCCAATCCACCGACGTCAGCGCGTACTCCGCGCTCATCAACAGCGGCGGTGCCACGGTCAACATGACTGCCATGTTCGACGCCGATCAGAACGTGCCCGCGGCCATCGGCGGCGTGGCGGTGTCATTCTTCTCGGGCAACACCTACGGAACGTTGATAAGTACCATCATCACCAGCGGCACGCTCGACAGCTCGCCCGCCACCTGGCAGCCAATTTCGGTCAGCGGGTCGATCCCGGTAGGCACAACGTGGATGGTGTCGCAGGTGCTGTACAACGATGCATCGCTCTACAATTCGAATGGCGTCGGGTATCCCAGCTATGTCGATGCGGCCGACCTCACCATCAAGTCCGTGCCCGAGCCGGCAACAGTCACCTTATTAGCAGCCGGCGGATTGGGTTTGGCCGTCTGCGCCTGGCGGCGGCGAAGAGTTCTCCGCTTTCAATCGGTCAACGGTTCCAGATCCGCTGGAACGTCCTGAATAGTCAATTGCACCTCGCACGTTGATTTTCTAACAGAAAGAGAATTTGAAAATGAAAAACTTCCGCGATCGAATCACTACTTGTGCGACTCTGCTTTGCATGGCCGTGCTGATGGTTCCCGCAACCGCGAAGGCGGTGCAATTCAATGTGCTCGACCCAGGCTATGACCAACAGATTTTCACCGGCCCGCTGGTCGTCGGCGGCGAGGCAGGAATGACATTTACCAACAGCGGCGCCCTTTTGACCCGGGTCGGGTCGTCGATCCGGGAGTACAGCCTGACATCGACCCCGAATGCATATCAGGGAACGTCGCTGCATCTTCTGGCGACGACGCACAATATCTCCGGCCTTAGTGGCAGCGGCTACGGCATGACAATGGGCACGGATGGCTTGATTTACGCCGTGACGGGCGGCAATGTGCAGCGTTTTGATCCCAATAATTGGGCGGCGCCCGCACAGAATCTGGCGGGCACCGTCGGCGGAGCAGGATTCGGGATTACAACACTTTCTGACGGTCGGATCGCCTATTCCGACGGCGCATCGCCGAGCAACGTCTACATTTACGATCCGACGTCGGGCTCGAATTCGATGATTTATACGCTGCCGGGCTTCGCGCAGGTGGACGGCATGGTCGGCGGTCCCGGCGGTGTGATCGCCTTAACCGATCGCAATGCGCCGAGCTTTGGCCTCGACATCATCAACAGCACGGGCACGCTGATCAATTCGTTTTCGACGGCGCATGCGCCGGACGGCCTTACTTTTGGCGATGGCGCCGCATCCCAGTCAGTCTTCAGCAATAATAATGACGGCACGATCAGCCAGTACGCACTGGGCGCCGGGTGGCTGGGAGTTCCCACCATAACTGACATTGCGCAGCAAACGCTAGCCAGCGGCAAGGCCTATGGCGATTTGGCGGCGGTAGGTCCGGATTGCGCATTCTACGTCTTTGAGGGACCGAATAGTCTCAATGGCTCTACGCCGGGCGTAGGCACTCACTGGGACAACGGCTTTACCAACTCTGATGCGTCGATCGTGCGAATCTCGGCCATCGACCGCAACGGCGCCGAAGTCTGCGGATTCTATTCGCCCTTGGAACCGGTGCCGGAACCCGGCACATTGACTCTGATTGTCGCCGGCCTTGGAATTGTGGCCTTTCGCTTTCGGCCGGCGCGAGGCAAACTCTTCCCAACGAGAGCTAACAAGGACCAGAACGTCGCCACGATGGCCAGTAAGTGATCGCCACATTTTTGCATACAAACTTCTGTTACTCATTTCCACCCTAGGAGCAAGCACATGATTCGATCCTTCCGAGCGTTACTTTTAGTCGCGGTGATTTGTATTGGACTTCACGGTCCGGCACAGGCGGCCCCGATCAATTTCTCAACGTTCACCAATCCTCACCCGCCCATGCCTGTGGCCGCAGGCACGGTAGGCTTTACGTATGCCGGCAACAAGTTTGTCGGCACGGTGCTTGGCACTGGAGCCGGTTTGATTTACTCAACGAATCTCACTGGCGGCAACGTGCAAGTTTTTGCGCCCACAGTAAGTCTCACCAGCAGCACCCAGGAGCATTTCGTGGCCGCCTCGTTCGGTCTGGGCGGTTTTCCCAATGGCGATATCTATGCGGCCGACAGCAACGGCATCATTCACATAACGAACAACGGCACCTCGTCCAACTCGTTCGTCACTGGCTTGGGAGGCGAGGTCCGCGGAATCACCTTCGATACGATCGGCACCTTCGGCGGAGACATGCTCGTCACCACCGATGCCGGCAACGTGTATCGCGTGCCGAGCAGTGGCTCACCCAGTTTGTTGGCCAGCGTCGGCGAGAACGTTGAAGGGCTCGATGTAGCGCCGCTGGGCAATAACTTCTCCACGTTCGACGGCCAGCTTATCGTGGCCGCCGAAGGTTCGGGATGGCTGCGTGCCATTAGCCCCGGGGGCGTTGTCACCGTTCTGGCCAACACGGGCAGCAGCGGCGGCCCCATTATCGTGCCGTCCGCCGAGGAACTAACGTTCGTCCCCTTGAACCTCGGCGCCAGCGGCAGTCCGCTGGAGGGCTTGTACAGTTCCAACTACACCCCTGATGTGCAATTCGCGTCCGGCAGCCAGTTCAACGCCCTGCAAGGGCACATCATTGTTACCAGCGAGTCCGGCCCATCCATGGGTCAGGTCCACGACGTTGCCTGGAACGGATCGCAATTCGTCGTCACGCAAGTCGGCATGCTCCCCAACCAACCCGAGGACGGCATTTTTGTGACTCCGAGAATGATACAGGCACCCGAGCCGGGCACGATCTCGCTGATCGGCGCCGGGCTGGGAGTCTTGGCCCTACGCGCGATCTGGCGGAGGCCGCGAGCCGCAACGTCGCTATAGTGTCAGTAAAAGACCGTTTCGACGCGGCGTGATGAACAACGTAAACACCGGTCGAGGCACCTTGCCGCGGCCGCTATCGACGCGTCAGTCGCCGACGGACGTAGCCTGCAATGCCAATCCCGCCAGCAACTAACAGCATCGCGGACGAAGGCTCCGGGACGACGAAAAAGCCGACGACGTTGGGCAGGAAGTTGTTCGACGGAGCGGCTAGTTTGAAGGTCTCCGTCGCGCCGGGGCCGAAGTTCCCCAGTGGAACCGTCGGAACCGTATCCGTCGAACTTATGGACGCCAAGGCTTTCGACCCCGTACTCCAGGTCAGCGGCGTATCCGCAATCGTCCAAGGGAACGGGACGAGCGGAGTCGTCGCTGGGCTCGCCCCAATTCCATAGCCGCTAAATGTCATGCTGTCGGATACGCTATTGACGGTTCCGGCCCAACTATTGGAATTGGTATAAGTCAATGCGCCTTCGGGATTCGTGGCCTGGCTCCAAATGAACTGCAACATGAGGTTCACGTTGTTGTAGGTGTCGGAACCGGTGTTTGTGGCCTGCAGCGTAAAGTTCCACCGGCCGTTGACGTTATCGTAGGCGGTAGCGGAATTGACTAAGTCCAGAACCATGTCGCCCGTCGCAGTCTGCACATCGACCATGTGGTACAGGGCCGCTCGGGCCGAGAGTGTCATGGCGCTTAAAAGCGCAACGGTTGCAAACAACGTGAAGCCGATTTTTCGCCATGAAGCCGCAGGCGTGCCAAAACTCATTATTGCTCTCCTTTAAATCAAGCGGGGTAAAGGAACGACGTGCAAACCGGGAATCCGGCTCACATCTACGAGCCGCATTTTGCACCCAAGAAGCAAACGATGAAACGCCCCGATAAGCGGTGCCAATTCGTTTGTTGGCGGGTGCCGCCGATTGCAACCGGTAGGACGGCTCGCCTCACAAGCGGGATTGCCGTCGTCCTGATCGCGGACGCTGCCTGCGTTGGGACGTGTGTTGTCGCTAACTGCTGTCATTATTCATAGATTAGCATTTGCGTCAAGCATTTTGGCAACGTTTTTGCGAAAAGGGCCGTCGTGGTCGCGCGCGGCGGCAGTCTTCTCCTGCCGCCGCGCACGGCTCAGCGGAATGTGCTTGAAGACGAACATTTATTCCCTTCGATGTGGCCGTCGGCGAACGTTAAATCGCTGACCGCGTTTCATCGTAATTCACCTGCTAGCTCGATCGCGGTGGCGGCATTGGTTTGCTCGAAAGGTGCTCTTGACCCGTCGCGCGTTTCTTGCGACACTCCGCGACCATTTTAATTGAGCAAACGGCCTGCGGTCGCGCCTGCCCGGCAGATCGCCCGAAGGCGCTATCCACATGCGCCGCGGCTTGCCGTGTTTTGCCGGTAAGCGGCTCACAGGAATGAAAGGAGACCCCGATGTTTATTCGACTAGGTATTCTTGGATTGGCCTCAATGTCGTTACTGGCTGCTGGTTGTGGCGGTTCGAGTAACTCAGGCCAGGGCACTCCCGCGACAGCATCGGTGAACGGTCCCAACGATCAAGATCGCACGGCATTCGAAGCGAAATCCGTGGTCACCGAATTCGTCAACGACCTCCGCCGCGGCGACGACGCGAAGGCAAAGGCGCTCTTAACCAAGCTGGCTCGGCAAAAAGTCGAAGAGCAAGGCCGCGCGCTTGGATACGGGGCCAATGACAACGTCAAGATCGAAGTTGACGACGCCACGTTCCCTACGCCGGAGCACGATATCGCTCACGTTCCCACACGCTGGATCGACCAGGACGAGTCCGGCAAACCGCGAACGGACAAGGCGACATGGGTTTGCCGACATGAATCGGAAGGTTGGCGAGTGGCCGGCTTTGCGGCGTATGTCTTCGAAGGCGAAGAGCCGCTATTCATGAACTTCGAGGACCCGGACGACATGGCCAAGCACGAGAAATGGCTGCAAGAAGAGGAAGCGCGGCGGTCCAAGCCCGAGTCGACTAGCCGTTCCACGGGCGATGGTTCGCTCCAGGCAGAGAAGAACCCGAAGGATGCGTTTCAGCGGTAGATTCAGTTTGCCGCGTTCGCTGCGCTATTACAACGCATCGTTGACCGCCGCCACCGGTTTTGACTTCGTGGCATAGGCGACAAGCGTCAATCCGCCGCAATCTGTGCAATTTCCTTCGCTGAGCACATACTGGCTGCGACAGCGCGGACAATAAGAGTACGAATCGTAAAGCGGTTCCGGCGGGCCTAGCAATTCATCGACGTTGATCTCCATGCGGCCCAGCAGTGCGCGGAGACGCTTCAGCAACTTCTCGCGAAACCACTCATCGATCCGCTGCGCCGCCGGGTCGCCGGGCAATTCGTCCGGCTTGGGGTGCTCCAGGGCGAGCAACTGTGGCCGGGCTAGAACGGCCACGCGCTCTTTAGTGCATAGCGCCGCGGCAATGGCCAACGGATGAAACACCGCCAAGCCGCCGCGAAGCAAGACTTCCGAGCCACGCATCGCTCCCGCCGGCGAGAGCAGGATCATGCCCACATAACGAAACCGCTGCGCGAACGTCTCGCCCAGGAACTTCTTGCGGCACACCGAATAGTCCCAGGCCGCCAGCATCCAGGTAGAAAAAAGGAGAACGAAATAGCCTGCGACGAGCGGCCACGAGAGCCGCCGCGGAGAAAAGTACAATGCCGGCCCGACGACAAATGCCATGACGAACAGTGTCAAGCCGGAAGAGCGAAGCGGAGCGGCGAGTTCTTTCAGTTCCTCATAGCGCTTAGCGACCGCCGAGTCGTCGGTCCAGCGGTCGAGGTGTTCGCCGATCAGTTTTCCACGGTCGGCAGGGCTGGCGACGGCCACGTCGCGAATGATGGCGGCCAACTGCTGAGCTTGTTCATCGGTCGAACAGACGGCGAGTGCACCGTGGCGATAATGCACTTCTTTCTCGACGGCTACAATCGCGTCGGATAAGTTATCGAAGTGAAAAACGTCGCGCTCAGATTGCCCGCTGCTATCGAACAACATTCCCTCGGGAACGACAAAACCGTCCGGCGAAATGGCAATCGGCCACGGTTCGCACAAGAAGCTTCGCGCCAGCGGCGACGGATTCCCAATCACGAGCTTCATTCGCTCGTTTCCCAGGAACGGCGGCGAGTGTAGCGCGCGGAACCGACCGAAAAAAGTAGAAAGACAAACCGCGTCGCGCCGCATCCAACAGGCGCACTCGAACAAATAGATCGCGCCCACGACGATCATGATCCATTCGGTGTCGGTGAGAAAAAACCGCATCCCGGCCGGTTACCGCGTCATGCAATTACGTTTTTGACTGAGAATTGCCGCCGCCAAAGATGGCGCGGAAAAACTTCGCGACCGCGGCCCCGAGCGCTACGATGCCGATGATGATCACCTTGGCGAACTTGGCTAGGAGTATTCCCAGTTTTGCCAGCAGGCCCGTCTTGGCGGCCGCGACGACGAGACCGCCTGTGATTAGGCCGGTCAAGCCGTACTGCGCCACTTTGTCGCCAGCCACAAATTGCGAATACTTGCTACCATTTGTAAACTGATAGCCGGACAGCAGTTGTTTGCTGGGGCCGATCGCGCTTTGAAACTTCTCCGGACCGACCACGAGATTGGCCGACATGACGCCCGTGCGGCCAAGCATTTTCGTGGTGTAATTGATGCTCTCGTCACCTTCGCTGGTAAGGCGAAGTCCCCAGACAAGGTAGTGCGTGTCGGGATCGTACGCCGGTTCCACTTGCCAGCCGGCAAGCTGCATCGGCGGCCATCCGCGTTGCTGCCGTTCCTTGTTTTCTTCCTCGTTTCCTTCGCGCAAGGACTGGAGAATGGCCGAGGCATTCAGTCCGTTCTTATCGTCGTCCGCGATATGTCCTCGATCTTCATAGGCAAATACAATGAACCATCCATGACCGTCCTTGGGCATGAGCACGCCCAGTTCGGAACTGTCGGGGATGTTCTGCGTGTACTCGGCCCATTTCGCCGCTCCATCCTGTCCGGTGAAGCGATAGCCTGATGGGATCTTAATCTCCGCCATGTTGCCAAGCTTCCCGACGGCCGGCCCCTCCTGCCAAACGATCGACTTGGACAAAGCTTCTCGACGCTGCAACTCGGCGAGCAATGCCTTGCCGTCGTCGTCGCCGGCGGCTTTGACAAGCGGTGTGATGGCCAAGATTAGTCCTGAGAGCAAGCCGAAAAGCACGAGCCGCGTGGCTAGAAACTTCATAACAATCTCCTTTCAAGTCGTAGTCTTGGCAAGCGATCCGATTACGCCGCCCACGATGGCGCCGACGAGAACCGTTGCCGGGATGATCGAATGTAAAAGCGCACCCGCAATCGCGCCACCTACTGCACCGACGATCGCGCCGGCCGCGATCATAGCGGCGCGAGGCACGCCGGCAGGCCGAACCGGTCGGTTTTGCGGGAATAATCCTCCGGGCAATAGCCTCGAGGCAGGCGACCGCCGAAAAGCGTCCAACTCGGCCAAAACCTCGTCCGCACTAGCATAACGCTCGTCAGGATTCGCCGCTAGCGTACGAAATAGAATTGCGTCGAAACCTTTTGGCACAGTGACGTTGACGCTCGATGCCGGATCTGGATAAGCACCCGGCTGCCGAAGCGTCAGTAGTTCGTAAAACACCGCGCCGAGGCTGTAGACGTCCGACCGGCGATCAAGCGCCCGACCTGCGGCCTGTTCCGGCGCGATACAGTTCATCGCGCCTGCCTGTGCAAACGAACCGCCGTTGCTGACTGCCGGACCTTCGTCAATGCTCACCTCGTCATTGCCGCCGATCAGCACCTTGTCCAAGCCAATCGAGCGATGAAGTCGGCCGCTGGCGTGTATGGCGTCCAATGAGCGAAACGCCCGATCGAACCAGTCGACCGCCAACAGGTACGAAGGCAATTCGACCCGTTGCCGGTAATTGGCGACAATCTCGTTCAGGCGATAGCTCTGTGCGGTTTGCACGCTCGGCAACCCTGGAGAAGCAGACGAGGAGGCAAGCACCCAATATATACCAAAGTAGGGGGCTTGACAAGCAGGGCGACCAACCGGACTTCCAGAATCGGCGCATTGCCTCAGCGTCGCCAGCCGCCAAGTTTGCGACGCAAGTGAGCGACAAGATGAATGCGTTCGCGAGACTACTTCGGCCGGCAGTACGAAAGCGACAGCAGGGCGTAGCCGGTCACCAGGTTCGGGTCACCTTCGAACCAACGGCGGCTTTTGCTCTTCGTGTTCACCCAGGAACCATCAGGCTGCTGCTGGGACGCAAGTTCGGCGACGAGATCCTTCCGCCAGTCGTGCTTTACGCCCTTATTGTCATCAAGCGTGTCACTGCCCATTGCATCCAGGGCTTTGGCGAAAACGTGGTAATAGTAGTACAGTCCATCGGCGCCGAGGCCGGGATTCGTCTTGAGGTCGTAGTTTTCCTTGATCCACTTGGTTGCCGCCTTGACCCGCGGGTCATCGGCCTTCAGTCCGCAATAGATCATGCTCTTGAGGCCCGAGTAGGTCATCGAGGCATAGCTCCGCAGGCCGCCGTTGGGCATTTTCTCCGCGGCGCTTTCGCCGCCGTTGGCGGGCGTGTAGTAGAAGCCGCCGTCGGGATTTTTTGCTGCCGCTGGCGTCGTGTTGTACTCGCTCTCCAGGTTCTGACATCGGGAGACGAAAACCAGGGCCTTTTTCATCGCTTCGTCGTCGGGACCATTGCCCGCTTCCTTCAAAGCGTCTACCAGAAAAGCCGTGTTGGATAGATCGGGCCGCTTGTTTTTGCCGTAGCCCGCGCCGCCGTAGAACGGATCGGACTTGTCCATTTTGTGGTCGGGGTCGTTGTCGTTTTGAGCCTCGGTCCACTGCGTCGCCTTGAGATACTTCTCGGCGTTTTTGATGATCTTGTCGTAGCGCTTGTCTGCATTCGCCACCACGAAGCAATTTATGGCGATGCAGGTCTCATAATTGTTGTAGCCGAGCTTGGGAGCATAAATGCCGCCGTCGGGCTGAACCGCGCCTTCGAGAAATTTTAGGCCGCGAGCCACGAGCGGATCGTCCGGCGAACGGCCGTTCCGCAACAACCCGGTGACTACCAGGGCTGTGATGCCGACGCCCATTTGCGGTGTAAATGCCCCGTTGGGCGATTGGTGCGTCGACAAAAACTCGACCGCCTTGGAAACCATCGCGTCGATTTTCGGATCGGCGACGACCGCCGCGCCAAGGCCGCTGAGATTGACTAGCCCGGCGGCGGAAAAAGTCGTGGCGGCGGTTGCGGCTGCGAGGAAGCCGCGGCGGGAAACATTGGACGGTTGGCGGACGAGCATGTCTGAAACTCCAAGAAAGATGCGGGCAGGGAACATCCGGCTCTAGCCAGTGCATTCTATGTGCCAGGAGCAGGCCGAGCCGGCAGAATTACCGTATCGTTATACTATACCATGCTTTGCATCGTGGCCAGAGGCGGTTCTGCGCCGCACATTGCGGCGAATTCTTCGCCAGCCGTGTCGGGAAGTGCGACATGCGACCGCTGGAAAGTAGATTTCAGGATCGAGTGAATGGATGACTGGGACGTGATCGTGATTGGCGCGGGGGCGGCGGGGCTAATGGCCGCCAGCCGCGCGGCCCAGCGCGGTCGCCGCACGTTGTTGGTGGAAAAGAAGAAACGCCCCGGCGCCAAAATCCTCATGTCCGGCGGCTCCCGCTGCAACATCACACACGCTGTCGACGCTCGCGGCATCGTCGAGGCGTATGCCGAGCAAGGGCCGTTTCTCCACTCCGCACTGGCCGCCCTCAGCCCTCAACAACTCGTCGACCTGATCGAAGCAGAAGGCGTCAAAACGAAAGTTGAGCCAACGGGCAAGATCTTTCCCGTCAGCGACCGCGCCGGCGACGTGCTTGCGGCGCTCATGGCGATCCTTCGCCGCAGCGGCTGCACATTGGCCTGCGACGAACCGGTGCTTTCAATCGGGCCCTACGCGAGCGGGCTGCGCGTCGTCGCCTCCAAGCGGACCTTGCTGGCGGAAAGCGTCATCGTTACGACCGGTGGCAATTCGTTCCCCAGCAGCGGGTCGACCGGCGACGGCTACGCCTGGGCAGCCGACTTGGGCCACACGATTGTTCCGACGCGGCCGGCCCTTGTGCCGATTACCTCTCCCGCGCCGTGGGTCCGCGAGTTGCAAGGCATCACGCTGCCGGACATTCGCGTGGCAGTCGTCGAGATGGATAACGCAACCGACGCTGCGCCGGAATGTTTGGTTGAGCGTCGAGGCTCGCTGCTATTCACGCATTTCGGCGTTTCCGGCCCGGCCGTGCTCGACGTGAGCCGTAAAGTGAGCGGGCATCCGCAGGCGCAGCGCCTCGTGCTGCGATGCGACTTATTGCCCGGCAGCAACAACCAATTGCTGGAGGCCGAAATCCAGGAGCATTGTCAGCAAGCGGGCGGACGGTTGGCGGCCGCGGTCGTCGCCCGCTTCGTGCCGCAGCGACTGGCGGAAATGATCACGGTGCAATCCGGCATCGGTCGCGACCGCCGCGCGGCGGAAATCTCACGGATCGAGCGGCAGAAGTTGGTGGCCGGGTTAAAACAGTTCGATATACCCGTCAGCGGCACGCTGGGATTCAACAAGGCCGAAGTTACCGCCGGCGGCGTGGCGCTCGATGAAGTCGACTCGCGCACGATGGAAAGCCGCACGACGCCTGGACTCTACTTGGCCGGCGAAATCCTCGACCTCGACGGCCCAATTGGCGGATACAATTTTCAGGCGGCATTCAGTACGGGATGGTTGGCGGGGGAGAACGCATAAGGCAGATCCCCATCGTACCGCTCACAGCCGTCGTAACCTGCTTGCTCGCAGTGAACGTGATCAGCATCACTGGACCGCGCAATTTCTTATCGCATACGACATCCCTCTGACCATGGCAGCGGCAGCCCTTTGACCTTCTTCAAATCAGGATCCCTGAAAAGCATGTATCGTTTATTGAACTGCCAATTGACCGTCCTTATCCACCCACCCTTAGCAAGCCTGCGTTCGGGCAGGTTTTGGACCAAGCCGGCGTCTTCCATATACCTCTCGTGCAACTGGAATTCTTCTTCGAGTTTCAACAGCGCAAACGTCATCATATTTGACGCGGCAACGTACGCAATGCGGTCTCCGATCACCTCGACGTAGCAAACCGGTTCAATGTCGCCAGGTTCTTTCGTCACGATTTGAACGTACCGGTTGCCGAAATCATCACTGGCGACTGGAATCCAACAGTGCGCATTCCACTCGTCCCAAAAGTCCATGTCTCTTTCCAGGTCATAAGTTAACCGTTGGGGCCGAATACCGAAGAAGCCTGCCGCGCCATTTGTAATCTTGAGCCATTCTCGCAGGCTCTTAGATAAGCGAAATCCTCTTCGCCTCTCGAAGTTATCCAGTTTTCTGTCGCCGATCCCAGCGGGGCATGGCAACGGTAACGTCTTAGTCGAGCGAGGACGCCCAGTAATGAATGGATCGGGGATGAAACCATACCTTTCGATCATCTCGTCAATCCAAGCATCATGCCGCCGCTGGCGTTCAGCCAAAAGGCTGCGAAGCGAATCTTCGATGCTACGCACGCTGCCCTCCTCTACGCGCCGCCGGACTGATGAAGGCATAATCACTTCCCCGCTGCATCAAACGCCGCATCGAACCGCTCGCGGATTTGGCTCGTCGTCTTCTCGTAGTCGCACATCAGCGCGTCACCGCTGGCATAGCGAAGGAGGTGCGCCAGTTTGTTCAATTCGGTCGCGTCGTGCGGCAACTGGTCGCGCGCGGTCGAATTCATAAGCTGCAAGCGACTTTCGATCGTTCGGAGGAAGCGATAGCTCGATTCGAAGAAGTGATGCTCGTCGGCCGACAGGAATCCGCCGGCCTCAATCGCCCGCAGCGCGGCTAACGTGTTCGTCACACGAAGCGATGGATTCTTGCGGGCGTGCTGCAACTGAAACATCTGCACAAGAAACTCGATATCGACGATGCCGCCGTGGCCGCGCTTCAGATCGCCCGCGCCGACCGTGTTTTCCAGCCGCTGCCGCATCTGGCGGATCTCGCCGGCGTCTTTCCGCCGCCAGCGTCGGGCAAAGGCGGCCCGCTGCACGGCGATCGTCGCCGCCCGCATCGTCCGCAATGAGCCGTAAACCGGCCGGGCCTTGCACAATGCTTGCCGCTCCCAAAGCTGGCCGGAGCCCTCGGCGTGGTAGTGGTTGAACTCGCTCATTGTGATCGCCAACGAGCCGCTCTTGCCGGTGGGCCGCAGCCGGGCGTCTACTTCATACAGCTTGCCCGACGGGCTCAAACGGCTCGTCTTCGTAATGATTCGCTGCCCCAGCTCGCTGAAGAAATGCTGATTCGACGTGCTGCGGGCGGACCATTGGCCGAAATCGAATGCAGTCTGGCCATCGGCTTCGTAGAGAAAAATGATGTCCAGGTCGCTGTGATAATTCATCTCGCGGCCGCCGAACTTGCCCATCGCCAGGATCGCCATGTCGCACGGCTCGCCCGCCCGCGGGCCTTCGCCGATCCGCGGCCGGCCGAACTTGGCGATAAGCTTCTGATATTCTGACGCGGCGATCTGGGCGAGGCAGACTTCGGCGATGTCCGAGAGGACGTTCGTCGTGGCCTGCAAGTCTTCCTTGCCGAGCAGATCGCGGACGCCGACGCGAAGCTGCTGATCGTTCTTGAAGCTGTGCAGAATCGGCTCGATGTCTTCGGCTGCCCAGCAAAGCTCCTTGAGCGTCTCCCGCAGGCCGTCGCGGCTGGGCAATCGGTCCAGAACGAGGCTGTCCATCAGCCCGTCGATCATGCCGGGGTTGCTGATGAGTATGTTCGAGAGGTGCGGGCTATAGGCACAAAGCTCGACGTAAAGCCGCAGGCTGGGCGGGTTGAAGCTGAACAGTTCCCAGAGCACGCCCTTGCCGCCCAATGAATCGCTGACACGGTCGAGATTCACGAGCGCGGCATCAGGATCGGCCGTGGCGCCGACTTCCTTGAGCAAATCGGCGGCGATCGCCGCCAGGAAGTGACGGCAGCGGCGCGTGGATAGAAAGCGAATCTTTTCTTCCGACAAGGCCATCAAGTTCTGATAGGCCTGCTTCACGTCGCGGAAATGGTGCTTGCTGAGCACCTTTTCGATCAGTTCCGGCTGCGGGTCGGGATCGAGTACGAGATCGGCCTCGGCCTCGGAGTTGTCCTCGCCAAAGGCATCGTGCAGCAAGTGATCGAGGATCTTGCGATTGAACGAGGTCTTCTCGCGGTAATCGGCCACGAACGTTTCCAGCGCTGGCTTGTCGGGCAGGTCCTCGTAACCCATCCGGAGCGCCAGCTTTCGCAACTCGGCCGGCTCGGCTGGCATCATGTGCGTCTGCAGGTCGAAGAGTATCTGCAAGCGGTGCTCGATCTTGCGGAGGAAGTTGTAATTCTCGCCCAACAAGACCCGTTCCTGGTTTGTGAGGCAGCCGCACTGTTCCAGGTGCGTCATCGCTTCCAGCGTGTTGCCCGTGCGAAGCTGCGGCAGGTCGCCGCCGTTGAGGAGTTGCAGGAATTGGATCACGAACTCGATGTCGCGGATTCCGCCGTGGCCGACCTTCACGTCGCGCACCTGGTCCTCGCCGTGGGCCGTCTGTTCGATCCGCCGCTTGAGGGCCTTGATGCCGCCGATGTCCGCCCGGCTAAGATAACGGCGGTAAATCCAGGGCGAGAGCAGCGCGAGGAAATGCTCGCCGAGTTCCAGGTCTCCCGCCGCGGGCCGGGCCTTGATGAACGCCTGCCGCTCCCACGTCCGCCCGCGGAAATCGTAATAGTTGAGCATCGCCGGCAGGGACATGACCATCGGCCCCCGCTGGCCGTCCGGCCGCAGTCGCAGATCGACGCGGTAGGCGATGCCCAGGTCGGTGTTGATCGTCAGGAACCGCACCACGTCGCGGGCGAGCTGTTCGAAGAACTCGCGGTTGCTCACCGGCCGCGGGCCGTCGGTCTTGCCGTCGCCGTCGTAAAGGAAGATCAGGTCGATGTCGCTGGAATAGTTCAACTCGCAGCCGCCGAGCTTGCCCATCCCCAGGATGACGAACCGTGCAGTGCTACCGTCGGCCGCGACAGGGTTGCCGCGCTGGGCGCGGAGTTTTCGCCAGGCCGCACGGAGGGCGCCTTCCAGGATTGTGTCCGCCAGATAGGAAATCTGCGCAGTGACCGTTTGCAGGCTTTGCTCGCGGATGATGTCGCCATAAGCGATCCGCAGCGTCTCGCGGCGCTTGAACCGCCTCAACGAGCGGAGCACTGCCTGCTCGTGCTCCAAGGCGGAGATTTCCGCCACGAGATCCTCGACGAGCATCTGCCGGGCGACGGGCGAGCCCTCGGTCAATCGCAGGAGGTCGAATCCTTCCGGATCGGCGATCAAGAGGTCCGAGAGGTGCTGACTAGTGGAAAAAATCTGCACCAGCGAAGGCAGCGCCGTCGAATCGCGCTCGAAGAGCGTGCCCATGCTCAGCGGATTGCGGGCCTGGGCCACGAAGCGGTCCAGGTTATTGAGGGCCATGTCCGGATCGGGGCAGCGGGCGAGCGTTTGCGCGAGTTGTTCGCAGATCATGGCCAACAAATCGAGCGTCATGCCGGCCGCGGCGATGCTTACCAGCGCCGCGTGGGCTCGGCGAAGATCGATTACACCCAATGACGCGAGAAACTCTCGCGCGGCGTCGGCATCGTCCAGCCAATGGCGGATGGTGGGGATTTCCATGAAACATTAACGGGATTGGGGTAACATAGAGGCGGCGGGCAGTTACGCCAGCCACCGATCTAACTCTTCGCCTGCGCCAGCCCACGCTCCAGCGGAACGGCGGATACCTTCGCCCGGCGGAGACGCATGACGAATAGTTACCTTGACCTTCTCGCCATCCTGCATCCCCAAATCTTCTTGCAATTTAATCGTCTTTCCGTGGATTATCCCGCGAACTTCCGGCATGATTGGCCTCGACTTGTTTACAGACGTGCCTGTAGCCAAGCGTCCAAGTCGGCTTGGGAATTGAAATCGAGCAGCGCGTCCCCAAGTTGCTCGACGCCGTCGGCCGAAAGGGTTGCGATGTGCGATTCGACCGGCGGATCAAGATTGCCCAGCAGTTTACGAAGCTGTCGCACGAGCAGCCTGCGCTCGCGATCCAATGCCTCCAACTGTGCTTCCAACCGCCCCTCCTGCCGCCCTCGCTCGAGGCCTTCTTCCATCCAACTTGTTACGATTTCCATGACACTCTCCTTCTCTTGGGGACCAAGCTCTTGCAACTCGGCCCCGAATTGATCGGTTTCTTCTATTGTAAGCCGAAGATACGAATCGATAAAGCCTGAGATCAACTGCCGCCGCGCCGGATCTAGGGCTAGCCGCGCCAGCATTCGCAGGCAAGCCAATTTGACGCGGGCTGTTTCCTGCGGAGCGCGGTGCATCGTTGCCATAAAGGCGGCCAGAACGGGGCTTTGCCTATCTTCGAACTCCTGCCATTGCAACTGGTTTAATTGCACCGCTCGGAATCGGAACTGGAGCACTGCCAAATCGGGGAAATCAACGCGAAACTGGTCAGGTTCGAGCACTCTTGGGGCTTGATGCGAAAACAAAGCAATTGGATAGACCGGTAAGTCGTACTTTTCGTGGAAGCGCGCGAAGTAGGTAAACATCCGCTTTCCGAAATCCTTCGGCGGCTGCGCCTGCACTTCGACGTGAATCAGGAAAGCCAACGGCTTTCCGCGGAACTTCGCTTTTGCCACCAAATCGGCTTCGTGGCGCTCGCCGTGCGTAACGTCCGTGAAGACTTCTTTGTCTAGGAACTCGACAGACTCGCGTTCAATGTAGGCGGCTAATTCAGGACAAAAGACTTCGAGAAAGTCCATGAAGAACGTTGTCAGGACTTCCTTAAACAGTTGATCGTGATCCATGAATCAAGTCCGCCCGAACAGCGTGAACGCATCGACCTTCTCGATCCGTACCGGCAAGATTTGGCCGATGAGCGTTCGCGGGCCGTCGAAGACGACGATGTGATCGTGAGTCGAGCGGCCGACAAGCTGGACGACTTCGTCGCTCGCCGTGTCTTCCGCAGAGGCCGCCCGCTTTTGCGCGGCTTTGCTGGGACCCTCCACGAGCACTTCCAATTCTTTTCCCGCCAATGGCAGAGTTAGCTCTAAGCTAATAGCGTTTTGCACCGCCAGCAAATCATTGTTCCTGCGGCGCTTCACCGCGTCGGGCACGTCGTCCGGCATGAGGCCGGCTGCTTTTGTGCCCGGCCGCTCGCTGTATTTGAAGATGAAACTATTCTTGAATCGAGCCCAGCGGACGATATCGACCGTTTGCTGGAAATCATCTTCCGTCTCGCCGCAGAAGCCGACGATGAAGTCGCTCGTGATGGCCGCGTCGGGCACGGTGGCGCGAATCCTTTCGATCATTTCGCGATAATACTCGACTGTGTAGCCACGTTTCATGCGTTTGAGCTGCTCGTTCGAGCCGCTTTGCACGGGCACGTGCAGATATGGGGAAACCTTGGGCAGGTCGCGGACCGCTTGCAACAGGTCGTCGGTCATGTGTTTCGGATAGTTCGTGACGAACTTGATCCGCCGCAGGCCGTCGATCTCGTTCAGCCGGGCAAGTAAATCGGAGAGCCGCAAGTGTTTGCCCTCGCTCGCGTCCTTATAGCTGTTGACGGTCTGGCCCAGCAGCGTGACCTCAAGACAGCCGTCCCCGGCCAGGCGGCGGACCTCCTCCACGATCTCGGCCGCCGGCCGGCTTTGCTCCGGGCCGCGGACTTTGGGCACGATGCAGTACGTGCAGAACTTGTCGCAGCCGAACATGATCCGCACCATCGCCTGATACGGCGATGCGCGCAACTCCGGCGGACGCGGCGGATCGAAGTGGGCGAAACTCTCTTCGACCTGCGAACGGCCCGCCTTGAGGCGATCAAGACTCACTTCCAGCCGCGGTTCTCGATAATGCTGCGAAGCCACTTCCTCAAGAATCTGCGGCAGGCGATTGAACTGCCCCGGCCCGACAACCAGATCGACGTGCCCGGCGCGGCGGAAGATCTGGTCCTGGTCCTTTTGCGCCATGCAGCCCAGCACGCCGACAATCGCGTCCGGCCGGTGCTCCTTGAGCGGGCGCAAGCGGCCGAGAGCACTATATATTTTGTCTTCGGCGTGTTGGCGGACGCTGCACGTGTTGTAGAGGATCGTGTCGGCATTCTGCGGGCTATCGACCAACTCATAGCCGGCCTGCACGAGATCGGAGACGATAAGCTCGCTGTCCAGCACGTTCATCTGGCAGCCGACGGTTTCGATGTAAAGGCGTTTGGTCATTCAAGTACGTCAGGCTTTCCAGCCTGACCTCGTTCAGTTGAACGTCAGGCTGGAAAGCCTGACGTACGGCCTATGCTGCCTTGCGCGGCGACTTCGCCTGTGCCTGCTTCGCGGCTGCGGCCGCTTTGCGACGGCTCTTTTCCTTCTCCACTTCGCCGCGGAACTCGGTCATCACTTGCTGTCGTTTGTGCGCCATGAGCCGCATCAGCGCGACGACGGCGATATATCCAGCCCCGATCCATAGGGCAATGTTCCAACGATCCATGTAAAGGCTCCGAGAGATTCAGCCATTTTACCAACTCTTGGGGGGTAAAATCAAGCTCGATTGCAGTCCGAGCTATCCTTCCGCCCCGAACCGCTCGCCCGGCTGAATCGGGTGCCCCCGCAATAGTTCGGCAATGTTCATCGGCTTTTTGCCCGCAATTTGAATGCTTCGCGGAGCGACTGCGTCCTCTCCGCAGGCGATGACCAGCCGATCTCCGTGGGCTTGAACAACCGTGCCCGGCGGCTGTGCTGAATCCAGCGATTCAATTACTTGCAGCGGGCCAAAAATCATCCGCAGCGGCTCTCCGTGCGCACGGTGCCAGTAGCTATAGGTCCTCGGCCACGGCTCCAAGGCGCGGACCTGGTTCTTCAAACAAATCGCCGGTCGTCGCCAATCGATGGCCCCGTCGGTCTTCTTCAATCGCGGCGCTTTCGTGGCCAAGGCCGGATTCTGCGGCAGGGCCTCCAAACGGCCTTCCACCATCGCGTCGATCGCCCGCCGCGCGAGCCATGCGCCCGCCTCAGCCATCCGCGGCTCCAGTTCCACGGCCGTTTCCTCCGGCCCGATGGAAACTTCGGCCTGGGCAATGCACGGCCCGGCGTCGATCCGCGGCGTCATGTGGATCACGGTCACGCCCGTCTCCGTCTCGCCGTGATAAATCGCCCAATTGATCGGCGCTGCCCCGCGGTACTTCGGCAGGAGAGATCCGTGCAAATTGATCCCGCCAAGCCGGGCTGTGGCGAGCGTTTCCGGGCCGAGAATCTGGCCGTAGTCGCAAACCACGAGCAATTCGGCCCGCGCCTCCTTGAGACGTTCCTGGGACTTAGGCGTATTGACGCTTTCCGGGTCGTAGATCGGCGTGGCATGTTCGTGGGCGATGTCGCGCATCGCGCTGGCCGGCGCGACTTCCTTTCCATGATGGCTGCGCAGCGGCTTCGTTACCAGCAACGCTACGTCGTGCCGGGCTTCGTACAACTGTTGAAATGTCGGCACCGCAAACGGGCCCGTGCCCATCATGATCAGGCGCATATTGTATCCGGCACACTCCGTGTGCCGCCTTCCAACGGCACACGGAGTGTGCCGGATACATTCTTATTCCAACCGGATTCCATGGTCGCCAATTGTATAGGGAATGATCTCGTCCGGACAGACGCTGCCGCGGTGCTTGCTGACATACATCGCCCGGCGGAACTTCATTCCGTCGCGAATCTTGCCCAGGTGAATGATCGTGTTGGCGTTGGCCAAGAGATCGCCTTCGTCCAGCGAGCGTTCAATGAGTCCGTCCAGCGACGTTTCGTGCGAGGTGTAAAGCAACATGCAACCAATCGACCGCGTGTCATAGGCGTTCGCCTCGACCGCCGCCGCGTTCTCGCGATAATGCTCGCGGAAAAGATCGCGCGCGACCCATTCCGCGTCCTTCCGCAAGATTTGATGATAGATGTACTCGAATAGCTCGATCTGAACCGAGTCGCTGGGCCGATCGACCGGCTCAATACCGTCGATTACCGCGCGGCGGACGCCGCGAACGAAGTTGCCGTAAAAGAAGGCGATCGTCGTGTTCAACCGCCGGGCGAGTTCGGCCTGCCAGTCGTGCCACGCATCGGCATCCATGTCGTTCCGCGTCACCCGCCGGCCGCGAGAATTGAAGATGTGAAGACATTCCTCGCGCGGCCGGTCGGCCGAGAAGAACCGTGAAAGCTCGACATGGCTATCCGGGTCGGCTGTTGCCGGGCTCCAGCCAAACATCCGCTGGGCGTAATCCGCATGGTTTTGCGAATCGCCCCGCGCGGTCATATCAAAGATGATGCCAGGCGTTCCTTCCTGCTTCAGCCCGGCATGGGCGAATTGCAGGCCGAATTGCGTCTTGCCGATGCCGGTCGAGCCGACGAGCACGGTCAGCGTACCGGGCAGCAGCCCGCCGCCAAGCAAATCGTCCAGTCCGCCGATACCGGTTGTCAATCGTATGTTCGCTGTCATCAGCAGGACTTATTTTTTCGACGGATAGGGCTTCACGTGAGCCCGCTTCGCCCAGGCGTCCCACTTCGAGGCCAGTTCCTGAGCGAGTTCCGGCCGCGCGGCCGACTGATCGTGCAGTTCCGTGCGGTCGCTCTTGAGGTCATAAAGCTCCCATTGACCGTTTCGGCCGAGACGGACCAACTTCCAGTCGCCCACACGAATGGCCGCGTTGCCTTCGTGCTCCCAGTAAAGTGCTTCCCGCTCGATCGGTCCATTATCCAACGCCGGCAAGATGCTCCTGCCTTCCATCGGCAGAATCTCATGCCCCTTGATTTCCTTGGGGTAGCTTGCCTGAGCCACGTCGACGCAAGTGGCCATAATATCGATCACGTGTCCTGGCTGCTTCCGCAATTCGCCGGGCGTTTTGATCTTGTCGGGCCAATGCACAATCAGCGGCGTAGCGATGCCGCCTTCGTGATTGAAATGCTTGTAGCGCCGCAGCGGCGTGTTGGAAAGCGTCGCCCAGCACTGCCCCTCGAAGACTTCCGATCCGACGGCGCCGGGCAGATCGCCGTTAAGCTTGCCGTTGGGGCCGCTCTCCGCATTCGCCCCGTTGTCGGAAAGAAAGAGGAGCAGCGTGTTGTCGAGCTTACCGCGTTTTTTCAATGAATCGACGAGGCGGCCCACCGCGCTGTCCATGTGCGACACGTCAGCCGCGTAAATCGCCATGATGTGGTCGAATCGGTCCTGCTCCGCGGGCGATACGGCGGCCCAAGGATGCACGACCGGCGGCAGCGGCGAAAGCGCCCATTGCTTGTCAACGATGCCCTGCTCGATCTGCTTCGCGTGCCGCTGCTTGCGAAGCTCGTCCCAGCCGATTTTGTATTTGCCGCGGAACTTCGCGATTTCCTCCTGCGGTGCCATGAGTGGATAGTGCGGGGCG
The DNA here is from genome assembly GCA_963775975.1 of uncultured Planctomycetia bacterium. GTDB lineage: Bacteria > Planctomycetota > Planctomycetia > Pirellulales > Thermoguttaceae > JANXQG01. The sequence continues at coordinate 50,496 of CAVZKX010000005.1, read as the reverse complement.
TTGAATGCAACATAGAGAAAGAACGGCTTCGCTTGATCGCCCGAATCGACCATGCGCACGGCGTTGTCCACGAAGGCATCGGTCGTGTAAAAGCCATCGCCCGGCTCGATGATCTGGTTGTCGCGCGTGAGCGGCTTGGGCCGATAGTAATCCGCCATGCCTTGTATGATGCCGAAGTAACTATCGAAGCCGCGCTGGAGCGGCCAATTGAACTTCTTCGCCTCGTCGGCCGGCTTAACGAACTTAGTGACGTGCCATTTACCGGTCATGTAAGTGCGGTAGCCGGCCGGCCGCAGCGCTTCGGCAATCGTCACGCAATGCTCGTTGAGGTCGCCGCGATATCCGTCCTCGCCGCGGTCGGCCGTCATGTGACCAATGCCCGCCTGATGCGAGTAAAGACCGGTCAGCAGCGCCGCGCGGGTCGGGCAGCAGCGGCCCGTGTTGTAGAACTGCGTGAAACGCAGCCCAGTTGCGGCCAGCTTGTCGAGGTTCGGCGTGGGAATCTCGCTCCCGTAGCAGCCGATATCGCTGAAGCCCATGTCGTCGACGAGGATGACGACGATGTTGGGGCGCTTGTCGGGCGGGGCGGCAGCCGCGATGGCGGCCGTTATGCACCAAGAAACTACGAAGACTAAGAATCGCGGGGCACGCAGATTGAAATGACTGGGCATGATGAGATTCCTAGCGGGAATGAAATCGACGGTAGTCCGCACCACCGCGAGTATAGCGTCGGGGATCTGCTTTGTGTAGGTTTCCGACCGCAAAGCGTCAAAGCGTTGGCGCGGACCGCAAAGTGCAGTACAATTGAATAGTTGTCTAGAAGGAATAGTGAGGGCTTGCATGGCGATTAAGCCGGTTGTTCGCTACATGATTCCGTGCGAGGACTGGCAGGTGAACGCGGACAATCCTCGGCGGGTCACGACAGTTGGGTTGGTCAGCTATATCGACTCGCTTGACGATCCGTCCTATCCCTTACTCCTCAGTGAAATATGCGTTTTCCTTTTGCTGACCGGGGGTCGGGGAAATGGGCGAGCAACGATCAGGTGCATTTTGGAGGAAAGCGGGCAGGCTGCTTTTGAAACGCCTTGGAGATCCATCGAGTTCGGACCCGATCCAGTCGACATAGCCAATTTTGGGTTTCGGATTCACAATTGCCCGTTCCCGAAAGCCGGCGTGTATAGTATTCAGTTTTGGTTCGATGGCGAATTGATTGACGAGCGTCCGATCAAATTGAGGTGATTTATGGACGGCAAAAACTACAGGAGCGGTTCTGCACTGGTACAGGAGATCGTATGTCAAGCGATACCAAATCCCGATTTTGGTAAATCGACGAAAGCAAAGGATACGAACGGTGCGGACTCGCGTAGCGACAATGCCACGATGGATAATGGCGGACCCGATGCCCAAAGCGGCGATTCGGGCAAAGAGAAGCCGACTAAGTGACGATGCCTCTGGGCTCTATCGGCCACGCTGTCCGCCGCACGGCCAAGTCGAGCACAAGTACTACAGCCGCAAAACCCAGCAGCCACGGCCAAATTTGGATCGTCCGCAGTCCAGGCTTCTCGGCCACTTCAATTCCGCCGTCCGGCTTGAGAACCGTTTCCGGCATCGAGAGCACCGCCGCCGCGCCGCGGACCGTGTCCAATAGCTTTCCGTCGCGGCGGATTTGGGCACTTAGCCAATACGTCCCTAGTCCAGCCGGTTGAAATGCCGAGTAGCGGCCGGGAGCAATCTGCGTCATTGAAAGCTCCGATGGCTTCCCCTTGTCCTGCTCGACCGTTACACGAACGTCGGCCGCGTTAATGAAACTCCCCGCGCGGTCCTCAGCATCAAGCGTGACGTAAAGCCGACCGTCGGCCGCCTCGGCAGTGAGCCGCGAGGTCGGCGGCGGCGCGCGTCGCATCGTCTCGCGCACGAGTTGCACCCAGAAGCGGCCAAAGCCGGGCCAGTTCAGCCACGGCGCGGCCCAGCGGCTTTGCACGTCAGAAGTGAACGCCGCCACGGTTCCGTGACCGTATCGCCAAGTGGCCAGAATCGGCTCGCCCGTCTTCGCCGCCAGCACGACGTTGGCCTCGGGCCTAGCCGCGGTTTCAACGTAGCCCAAGAGCGTGGGAGTGTGCGCCATGTCCAAGCCGCGAAGGACTGGCGAGGAATGAACGATTTGTGGGAAGAACGGCTCCTCGGTGATGCCGATCTTGGCAGCCACAACCGTATCCGACTGAAAAATCTGCGGGATGGCCTGGCCGTTTTCGCAAAAATACGCCCGGCCTTTGGCCTCGTCGGCCAACTTTTGCATGAACGGCCGCACCGGCTCGCTGCCGACGCCAACGGTGGACATCGTGATCCCGGCCGCGGCCATTTTCTTCGCCAGCCCGTCGAAATCGCCCGGCCCGCCGATGCCGTCGGTGGAGACGATCATATGTTTCACGTCGGCATAGCTCTCGCGGAGCGCGAGATACGCTTGCTCCAGCGGCGGATACATGTTTGTCTCGCCTTCGGCCTGAATAGTATCGATCTTCGCGAGGATTTTCGCTTTGTCGGTCGCTGGTCCGAGCGGCCAGATCCAATGGCTCGTATCTTCGAAGACGAGCACGCCAACCTGATCGCGCGGTCCCAACATGCCCACCGCACGGCGGAGGGCTTCTTTGGCCAGGTCGATGTTCCGTTCCTTCGCGCCCTTGGCGACCGGATCATTCATCGAGCCGGAAATGTCGAGAACCAGGACCATCGCCAGCGTCGGCTTGGGTTTTGTAGTGTGGGATTCCGAAATAACCGGCAGCATCTTTTCCAGCGGCGTATGGCGATAGCCGCCGACGGTGAATGCATGGTCTCCGCCAACGGCGATCAGCCCGCCGCCGGAATCGTGAACGTAACTTTGCAAGGCAGCAGTTTGCACTTTGGACATTACGTCAGCGGGCACGTTCGAAAGGGTGATCAGGTCGTAACCGCGGAGGGCTTCAGCGGTGTCGGGCAATTCGAGTCGGACGTCGACTTCGACGTGCTCACCGATCAATGCATTCTTTAGATGTTCAGCCAGCGTCGGCTGGCTTACAACAAGCAGCATCCGCGGTGGCGGATCAACGTAAATCGGGCAGGCGGCCCGCGCATTTTGTGCGCGCGCGCACGCGGATTAGGCCGTCGCCGGACACCCCAACTTCGTACACGACGCGAGCTGGCTTTTCGACAATGAAAGGTACGCTCCTGTGGTTCTCTCCGGCGACAAGAGTCATCTTCTCTTGCGGCACGGGCTGCGAATCGCGAGTCAGCTCCACGTTGGCCGTGCCGGACGACCCTGAATTGACGAGCAAGTCGAGCGTGAACGGCTCGCCCGCGCGAATGTGGTCTGGACCGTTAAGCTGGACAATAGGTAGCACTGTGGCAGCTCGGGTTGGTGCAGCCTTGGCCAAAACGACGGGCAAACTACTGTCGACGGCCGCCTCCGGCCCGGTCAGGCAACTTAGAACGGCCGCCAGCAGCAAGATACGGAGCAGAATCGAGAGCAAGCCGCGGCCGCGCGACAGCCGTACCAGCGACCGTCGCCAGAAAACGACCCATATTGGCAGCGCGGCAAGCGAGGCCAACCAGAGCCATAGCGGCACGTGCGATGTTAGCGAAAAGCTTTCTGACATCTCAACTCGTCCAGCAGCGCTGAAACAAACACGATTCCAAGATTACAAGTAGCGTCCCCGCAGCGGCTAGCGTGACCCACAATGCCGTGCGCGGATTATCGTTGCGAAGCACGGACTCGTCGTTGCCGATGTCATTGGACAAGCGCAGGTCGATTGCCGAGCGCAGCGACATTCGTTCGTACGTTTCCAATAACTTCGCGTTGCGGTGGCCGCTTTACGCGGTCGCGCTCAGGAGCTGCCGATATGTCGAGCTTGGCCTCGTCGTCAAATGGGTAGGCATCGGCTGGTGTGATCCTGGCGATTAATCTAGTCGCCTGCGATACTTTCAGGTCGAACACGTGCTGCCAGCGGCCGTCCTTTTCAATTGCAAAGGGCGCCGATTCGCCGGGCTTGTCGTTGACTGAGAGTTGTACAACGCCCTGGGCCGACCGATCGCCGCGATTCTCCACAGCGACAAACACTTGGCATTGAATTGGATCGACCTCGCTTCGCCGTGCCGTGAAACAAGTTATTGCCCGATTTTCGACTGAAGTGCCGACGCAGAAAACTTCCGCGCCACTCTTGCCGGCTTCACGGGTGGCGTTCCCGTCGGAGGCGTCTGTTATAAGTAGGATTCGCGGAGGAGTTCCGCCCGCAGCGCAGATTTCGCGAGCGACCTTCAGCGACCAATCGATGGCTGGCAGCTCGGGTTGCACGCCTGCCGAATCGACTGCGGCCCGAAGAAACGCCTGATCGCTCGTCAACGGCTGCACTTCCAGTGGTGCGGGGCTCGCTGTGACAATCGCCATCTCGTCGCACCAGCGAAGGCCTTCAATTATCCGCCGGGCGGCTTCCTTCGCCCCCTCGAAGCGCGACGGCTGCACGTCCGTCGCTCGCATGGTGGCCGAATTGTCGAGAATGAGCACGATCCGCTGCGGCGGCAGAATCGCCGGGCTGGCCGCGGCCAGGGTCAGCAAAATCACGGTCAGAATATGCAGTACCAGTGAAACGGGCGTCCGCCACCGCTGCCAACCGGCACGAAATGTTTCTTCGGCGAGCGCTTGCTGCCAGAACGGACCTGTACCGACAACCACGCGCGGTAGGGGGAGTCGCAGCCAATAGAGCAGCGCTACTGGAATCAACAGGAGCAACAACAGCAGTGCCAGCGGATGGGCGAAGCTCATGACGCAAGTGCCCCTTGCCGTTTCGCTTCCGCAGACCGATTGCAGCCTAACACGCGGCCGTAAACCTCGTCCTCTGGCGTATCACTGGGAAGAAGAATATGGAAAATGCCTTTGCGGCGACAGTACTCGCGCACCGTTTCATGAAATGCCGCCAGCAATTGCTTGTATCGCCGCACCGTACGCTCGGTGACGGTGGCGCGGATGCCTGTCTGCGATTCGGCATCGACGATTTCCACGTCGCCCAGCAGCGTCGTCTCGGCGTCGGCCGGATCGACTATCTGAACCAACCGTGGGTCATAACCGTGGAACCGCAAGAGATCGAAACCGCGCGACCAGCCATCGGTATCGTAAAGATCGCTGATCACCACGACCGGCCCGCTCCGTTGCGGCTGGTGGAGAAAACTTCGGACCGCGCGAACGAGATCGGTCTTAGCCCCACGCGGCGAGAGACTTTCAAGGAAACGGAACAATTGCATCGCCCGCGATTCATGCCTGAGCGGCGGCATCGCGGCGACCAGCCCATCGGCGAACGCCGCGACGGTCACTCGATCGAGCCTCAGCAAGCTCGCGTATCCCAGAGCGGCCGCGACCTGCCGGGCGACTTGCAATTTCGGCGGCTGGCCGAGGCCCATGCTCGGCGAGCAGTCAACAAGCAGATGCACGTCGCGATCAATGTGACCCTCGAAAAGCTTCACGTACAACTCATCGCGCCTGGCACAGAGCGTCCAATCGATGGCGTGAAAATCGTCGCCGGGCGAATAGTCGCGATGGCCGGTGACTTCCGTCCCGCCGCCTGGCAATCTTCTCGGGGCGTCGGACAACATCCGGCTGCCGCCAGTACGCTCGGCAATTAGAGACAAGCGTTTGAATCGCGTCGGTAGATCAGGCGAGAATTGCGGCATAGTTCGTATGGCGTCATCATCCCACACTCTTCACGATACCATCAATCAGGCTTTCCGGCCGAATATTCTCCGCCTGGCCCTCGAAGTTGAGCATAATCCGGTGCCGCAGCGCGGGAACGATGACCGCTGCCAAATCTTCTTTGGCGACATCGGTCCGGCTGTTCGCCGCCGCCCGGACCTTCGCAGCCAGCACCATCGCCTGTGCCGCCCGCGGGCTAGCCCCATAGCGAACGTATTTCTTGATCGCCGCCGGCGCTTTGGCGAAATCGGGATGCGTTGCCGCCACCAGCGCGGCGATCCAGCGGCGAGCAGGCGCAGCCAGTACCACATTCCTAGCGACCTCGCGCATTTCCAGCAGCCGCTTGTCGTCCACCACGACTTGCAATTCGGCCGGCGCCGCCGCCGTTGTCCGCTCCAGGATCGTGTCAATTTCCTCGACGCTCGCGCCCGTCATCACCACCTTGAAGAAGAAACGGTCGATTTCCGCTTCCGGCAGCGGAAAGGCGCCGTCGCTCTCCAGCGGGTTTTGCGTGCCGATTACCATGAACGGCTGCGGCAAATGGAACGTCTCCGTCGAGACGTTGATCTCCTCGCCTTCCATCGCCTGGAGCAGCGCGGCCTGCGTTTTCGGCAGCCCGCGATTGATCTGATCCGCCAGCACGAGGTTCGCGAATATCGGCCCTTGCTGGTACTCAAATGTGCGGCGGCCCGCGGCGTTCTCCATCACGACAAACGTGCCAAGCAGGTCCGAAGGCGTCAGATCGGGCGTGAACTGGATGCGGCTATAGCGAAGCTGCATAATCTCGGCCAGCGTGCGGACGAGCAAGGTCTTGCCGAGCCCCGGCACACCCTCAATGAGCACGTGGCCGCCTGCTACTGCCGCGATGAGCGCCTGCTCGATAGCCTCCCGCTGCCCAACCAGCACCTTGCCCAGCTCATGCCGCAGGGCATTAAAACTATCTTGGAACCCAACCAAGTGGGGTTCGACTAGGTGCGCGGTGCTCATCGGCTGTTCCTTGGTTGTCGGCTTATGCTCGAAGCGGCGGGACCTGATACAAACCTACGCAAAAAGAGGAAGTCTGTGAATTTCTCCGAGCGAGCAATTTAAACCTTTTCCAAATATCCCACCGATCAGTTGGAAGGTCAAGGATTCCTTCATTTATGTCAAAACACCCAAATTGGGATGGCCAGAACATGCTGCCGCTTCCTTTCCATACCGTTTTGCAAAAGTCGGGAATAATACAGTGGGCACGTTCCGAAAAGAACGAGTGCCGGTACACCGCGCGTGCGAAACAGATATAATCCTTCTTGGTGGTGTTTGACAACTCACCAGAATGGTTGTGTATAAAACGGGAATTTGATATACTGCTTTGGTTACGTTCGGGGGAGAGCGCGCCTACCGTATGCGTAGCCAAAAGAAGTCGTATCCCAGGTTTCCTCCGGCCATGCTAGCAAGGATCCTAGGGCAATCATATATCGAGGAGATATTCGGATGAAATCCGCTCTTTCGCTTGTCTCAGCAACGATCGTGCTGTGCGGCCTCGCGGCTGCACACGCTGCCGATCCGTGGCATCATTCGGCCGTTTTGCGGCTCGATCAGGCCCGGCCTGGAGCTGAGGCGGCGGCCGAAGCCGGCCCGCAGAAATATCTCCAAATCGACGTGAAGTACCGCGACCCTTCGGTGCTTAATAACCTCGACAAGTTCCGCATTGTTGATGCCAGCGGCGCGGAAGTCGGCGAGTATTGGGGCAACGACCCTAAGAAGGGTCTGATCTTTGAGTCAAAGGCCCGTTGGGACAGCCTGAACGGCCTCTACTTGGACGGCTTCGGGCATCGCGAGCCGCTATTTCAGCAAGTCGTGGCCCCCGCGCCGGTCGTGACCGCACCCGCGATCGTTGAGCGACCCGTGGCTGAGTACCGCGATCCGTATGAGGTAGTGCCGCAGCACGATGTAATTGTTGAGCCCCGACACGACGACATCTATGTGGCTCCGCGCGTTGTTGAGGACCGCACGGTTATTGATGATCGCGACGTCATCGTCCGCGGCGGTCACGATACGATAATTGATGACGGAAATCACTATGTTGGCGGTCGCCGAGTCGATGTCTACGACGACGGCGACCACGTCGTTGTACATCATCGTGGGCACGGCGGTTATAGCGCGGGAGGTGGCGGCGGCGGAGACGGCTATGGCGGCGGTGGTGGCGGCTATGGCAAGGGTAAAGCTAAGGGTAAGAAGTCGGGCAAAGCTGCGAAAGCTAGCAGCGATGAGTCGGCCGACGAGAGCCCCGATGACGTGACCATCGACGATCCGACAGCCGGCAAGGCAATTGCCAAGGCGACCGGCATCGATCCCGATAAAGGCGGCGGCTCCGGAAGCGGCTCCGGCGATGGTTCTGGCAAGGGATCAGGCAGCGGAGACGGCAAGGGCGACGGCAGCGGATCGGGCGATGGCTCGGCCAAAGCTGACGGCCAAGGCAGCGGCGATGGCCAAGGTTCTGGCGATGGCCAAGGCAGTGGTGACGGTAAAGCACAAGATGGTAAAGACGCTCAAGGCCAGGATAGCAAGCCGTACGCTTCGCCGGATGGCCAAGGCAAGGGCGACGGTTCAGGCCAAGGCGATGGGGCAGGTCCTGGTGATGGTTCGGGTCCCGGTGACGGCCCTGGAACTGGCCCCGGTGATGGACCTGGAACCGGTCCAGGAACCGGCCCCGGTGATGGACCTGGAACCGGCCCTGGTCCAGGCCCCGGTCCTGGCTATGGCCCGGGTCCCGCACCCGGCCCCGGACCAGGTCCTGGCGGCGGTCCTGGTTATGGCCCAGGCGGCCCAGGCGTTTATGGCCCCTATAGCTACAATCCCTATGAATATCGGGCGCCGTACTACTACAATCCGTACGGCTACTATGCGCCATATCGGTACAATCCATACGTGCCCAACTACCAAAGACCGGAGTACAAATCGCCCGATCTCGGCGCGCTTCCTCCACCTGAGCACAAGTTGGACAAGATTCCCGAACTCGTTCTGTACGTGACCGCGGGCGATGTGGCCGGCCCTGGCAAGGTCTATCAGGTCGAAGGCACCGATGGCCGCGTGCTAGGCAAGATCAATTTGCCGACGACGGCCACTGGCATCGACATGCACCGCGACCACGGCGTCGTGCTGGCAAGCCCTCGTGAACAGGGCAAGGTCCAATACATCGACGATACGGGAAAACTCTCCACGCTCATCGAGAAGGATCCTTTGCTGCCGCACCCGGTAAAGGTCGCGATGCCGGGCAACTCCGACACGATGGTTGTCGCCGACGATCTCTCTGATCAGCTCGTGATGTCGGCGATCGGCGATCCGAATAACGCCACGAAGACCAAGGTGTATCAGAAGCTCGACCAGCGCTGCAGCTCGCAGCCGATGTCGGTTGCCGTGACCAACGACAAGGGCGTGGTCTTCAGCAGCGACGCCAATCCCGGCATCCACAAATTCACGGGCGATCAATCGGCCTCGGGTAACAAGCCGTTGCTGCCAACCAGCGGCGGCGTGGCAGCCGACCACAGCTCGCTGCGCTGGGCAGCCGCACAGGCCCCCAACGCCATCAAGGTCTACGAGGGCCAGCAGTACATGAAGTCGCTCCGCCTGCCGCCGAATAAAAAGTTCTACAAGGGCGGCCTGATGTCGTTCGGCCCCGATGGCTCGCTCTGCGTGGCCGTTCAGGACGAAGACAACCCAAGCGGCGATGTATGGATCCTCGCCTACCAGGTTGAAAAAGAGAAGGTGACCAACTCGTTCAAGTGGACGCACGAAGAGATGCAGAATTTCGCCGTCGGCAACCGAATGATTTGGGAGCGCAACTCGCCGAAGGATATCAAGAGCCCCTTGTAAGGAGCATTGCAAGGAGCGAGTAAGGAGGTTCGCCGTGCGAGTTTCCATTGTCGCATTTGCCGCCGCCGGACTGCTTTCCCAATTGTCCCAGGCGGCATATGCCCAAACCGTACAATTGCCGACTTTCTCCTTTTTTTCCGTCAGCACCACGGTCTCGGTGCCCGATAATGGCGGCGCGTTCATGGGCGGCATCAATCGCGCGTCCACCGGCCGCAATGAGTTCGGCGTGCCCGGCTTGGCGTTTCCTGGCTTCCAGAATCGCTCCATCGGGCAAGACATGAGCGCATCGAACGTCTGGGCTACCGCAACGATCCACGATTTCGAGGCCATGGATCAGGCGATCTTGAACTCGCCTTCTCCCAACGATTTCGCCAACGCCGGCACATCGCGGTGGAACACGAATCTCAACTTGCCGGCCGTGCCGCGTCAGCGCCCGCCATTCAACTCGACGCGGTCAACCTGGCCGGCAATTGGCGAACGGAACCCACCGCAACGCCCGCGAGCAATGTCGCCGTCGAGGAGGCCGATCGCGATGCTCGTCGAGCGACCCGCTCCGCCGAGGCCGACAGCTATTTCGCCAAGGCCGAGCAGGCCGAGGCCGAAGGCAAGCGGAGCGTGGCCAAGATCTACTATCAAATGGCCGCTCGCCGTTCCAGCGGCGACTTCAAGCAGCAGGTGCAGGCCCGGCTCGACGCCCTCAACGGCCGCACTTCCGCGGTGGCGAACAACGCGAATTGACGGCGCTTCTAGCACCGCCGTCAGGGCGCTGTCCGTCCGCAATGGCTACCCACGCCCTGTGCATCGCTGATTCCCGCCAGCATTTGGTCTTCGGGCTCCGGAAAGAACCGCGCCGCGGAGCGATGCAGCAACTCCAACTCCTGGCGAAGCAAGGCGGTGCGCTCGCCGGGCAATGTGTGTATTAGATCCTCCAGCATCGCCCGCAAGCGCCGCGCGATCTGGATGCTCTCGCCGCCGAAATGGCGGATTTCGGTCACTGCCAGGCGGACGAAGTCTTCCCAGGCCGGCGTGCGATAGACAAGCCGCACCCGGCCCGAGGCGTCGCGGACGCGTTCGTCGTCCAAGTCCCGCCCGCCGACGTTGCGGAGGAGCTGATGGATTTGATCGATCGCCAGAACGGCGGTGGTCGGATCGTTGATGGCCGGCGAAAGCCCCTTGCTGGCGATATCGACCATGATGCGGAAAGCCAAGGCCGGGTCCTGCTCCACCGTGCGCTCTTGCCCGACTGCGATGGAGTTCCGCAGGCCGCGAACATCGACCCCCCTTCCGCCCTGGAAGATTCTGAACAGCGGCTCGCCGATGGCGACGAACTCGCCGACTTGCGGGATCAATTCGATGACGCAATCGTTGCGCCGGGCCATCGATACGAGCCCCTCGATGTCGAACGCCAGCACCGCGCCTTGGTGACTACTTGTCACCGTCAGCGTGGGCGCGCCAGTTAGAATTCCTGCCGCCGCTGGCGACCCATTTGCACCCTGGCCCAGTTTTCGGGGATAGACGCTTTCGATCACCGCGCGCCCAGAAAGGCCACTGCCCGCAGTGCCCCGCTGGGACGCAAAGCCTTGCCCACGTGGTCGATCAAGAAAAGGAAAACGACCAGGCTGGCCATGCAGCCGTAAGCGGCCACGTGGGTTGTCAGCACGGGCACGGTGGTGGTAATGCGAACGAGCGCCGCAAGAGTAAACGTGAAGAAGAAAACGAACACGGTCAACGGGTACTTCAGTACCGGGTCGCGAAACACGATGGCGATGATTCGCGGGGTGAGCTGCGCGCTGGCCAGTTGCACGGCCACCAGGAGTGCGGAGCAGACGAAAACGATGAACGTGAACATCGACGGCGCCAGCGTCCCAAGCACCGCCCGCACGGTATCCGGAGCGACGCTCGATTCCCAGCCCATTGCAATCTCGATGCGGTTGAGCACAGGCGCCGCGACGAGAGCCGTCAACATGCCGAGCGTGGGGAGAATCCAGATCGAGTTACGCAAATAATGGCGAATTTGATAGCGCTGAAGCCAGGTCATAGGCCGTCCTCTCAGGGGCAGAAAAGCGTCGCACCGCATCGATGCAATAAAACTTACTATAACATCCGGACCGCGATCGCCGCGTCGTGCTTTCTGCTTGGCCGGATCGGCGCCCGATTGTAGCGATCATTCGGCTCGTCTGGTTCGTGCGGCGGAGGCGACTCGTGGAGGGCGAAATAATGCTAGAGTTGCTCTGAGTGTCCACTTTTCTGCGGGGCTGCATTCGCATGATTCCCGAGACTGCTCAAATCACACTACCGCTCGAACATGGCCCGCCGATGCCGCGGGGCCATGAACGGCGGCGCGAGAAGCGCTGGCCGTATCGCGTCACGCAAATGGCCGCGTTTCACGACATCCACGAGCAGCCTTCAAAACTCGCGCTGCAGTCGGTCCGCTGTCACGATATATCGCTGGCCGGCATCTCGTTTTATCTCGAAGGCCCGCCGCCGCGCAGAATTGCACGATACTTCTCGGCCGTCCGCCGGAATTGATCTACGTCCAAGCGAAAATCGTCCATTCGGAGCCGGCCGAAGAATCGCCGGGCGAGTGGGTCGTCGGCTGCGAGTTCGTGACAAAGCTCGACGCGTTTCCCTTGCGCGACATCTAGCAATTCGTCGCAGTGAAATACCAACAAAAAGGCGGGACCGAATGGCTCGGCCCCGCCTTGCTCAAAAGCTCCCAGAATTATTGAGGAACTACGGCTTGGCGATCTGCTCGCCGAGCACCCAGCCGTTGTGCGGCTTGCCGTCGATCTCGGCCCGCACGCCGATCCACGAGCCGCGAACTTCCAGGACTTTGAGCTTCGTGCCCTTGGGCACGATCTCGCCAGTCTTGCCCGCCACGCCGATTTCGAGCTTATCTTCGACCGTGACGACCTGATCGCCCGGCTTGTAGACCACGGCCTCGGTCTTTTCCGGCGCCGGGCTGGCTGCGTCCTTTTGCACGAACTTGAGCGCGGTAACGGCAGCGTCGGCGACGTTCTTATCGGTGTCGTGCGAAGCCTTTTGCAGGGCCGCGATGGCATCCTTGGCGAGCGGTCCGAAGTAGCCCAGCGCCTCCGCTGCCATCATCCTTTCCTGCGGATCGTCGAGCGACAAGCCGGCAATCAGCACCGGCACGTCCTTCGCGGCGACATCGCGGGAAGCAGCGTCGATCTGCGCCAACGCCCATGCGCCCATCAGCCGCGCGTTGTCGTCCTTGCTGGCAAGTTTTGCTTCCAGCGATTGTTCGGCCGCCGCCGCGCCGGCGCCGATCTTGCCGAGGGCATATTCGATCGCCGAGAGGTTCATATCCATATCCCGGGCTTTTCCGAGGGCCGTGACGAGCGCGGGCACGGCCGCCTTCGCGGCGGGACCGATATTTCCCAGCGCGATGATTGCCTCGCTCGCCACGCGGGAGTTCTTATCCTCGACCAATTTGGCAAGCTCCTCCGTGGCAGGCGCGGCCGCCGGTCCGATGCGGCCCAGCGTGTAAATGATCTCGGGTCGGAACTTCTCGTGTTTAAGGCCTTCGATCAGCCGCGGCACGGCCGGAGCGCCCAGCGCGGCCAGGGCGTCCATCGCCATGTGCATCGTATTTTCGTCCGCGTCCTTCAAGTGCTTTTCGAGGATCGGCGCGGTGATATCCGGCGCTGGCGGCAAGGCGACCAGCGCGCGGGCGGCCATGGCGCGAACGAAAGCGTTCTTATCCTTCAGCATTTCGACCAGCTTTTCCGTAGTCTCTTTACGAAGCTCCTTGTCCTCCGGATGGACACGGGCCAAGGCCCAGAGGCTCGTCGAACTGAGCATCCCGTCATTGCTCTTGGCGTTAGCTCGAATCGTGGCCTCGGCGTCCTTGGGAATTTCGCCCAATTGGCCCATGACGAACGTGGCCGCGATGCGGGAGTCTTCATCGGTGAGCAGCTTGGCAAGTTCCGGCAGCGCGGGCTTGGCGGCGTCGCCCAGCGCGCCGAGCGTGAGCACGGCCTCGCGGCGGATTTGAGCCCGCTTGTCCTTCAAGGTATCGACGATCGCCGGCACGGCGTCCTTGGCCACCGGAGCTATGTTGGAATCGCGGAGGATAATCAGGGCCCAGTAACAAGCCTTCTCGTTCTTCAGCGCCGCGATGAGGCCGGGCACGGCCTCCGCTCCGCCGTCGGCGATGGCGCCTAGGATTCGGACGCGAATCGTCGGGTCCGCGTCTTCGAGCAGCTTCGTGCAGAGCGGAATCATAATCTTCGGCCCGGGATGGATCGAATGCAGCGCATGAAGCACCGTTCGGCGGACGTTTGCGTTGGAATCCTTAAACAATTCCGACAGCGCGGGCACGGCGTCTTTGGCCGCCGGCCCGATTTCTCCCAGAGCATAAACGGCGTAGGCACGGACCCTGGGCGACGGGTCTTTCAAGAAACCCTCGATGTCTTTCAACTTGTCCGCCGACTTGGGACCTTGCTCAATAAAACCGTTCAACGTTTTTAGCTTGTCCGCTTCCGCGGGTGCGTTTGCCTCCTTGGATGCCGCTGCCGGCGCCGCCGGCGTTGCTTGCCCTGCTGGGCCGGCCGGCGTTGCCTGACCTGCCGCTGCCGCTGGCGCTGCCGGTGCTGCCTTCTTATCGTCCGCGAACGCGCTCGCGCCGCGAGCGGCCAGGCAGCCGCAGACCGCGAGTAAGAGCATGGTAGATCGTGTCGTCATTTGGAACATGCGTCCTTCTCTGTTGGGATTTGGATCGTGGTTCGAGTCGAGGGGCAGATTGCCAATCTGCCGCAAAAAGGCAGGTTGGAAACCTGCCCCACGGTATTCCTAAAACATGGTTCGCGTCGTGGCGTAGAGCAAGCTTTGGAGAAAGCTCCGGCATTGCGTGTAATCTTGAGGCGGAATCGTCGTGATCTGGCTCCTCAAAGTATCGAACATGCCGTCGATATTCGACCGCATTACCAGCTGGTCGCTGTAGGCCAACGAGCCGTACTTGACCCACTTCGCGGCGTATTCGTCGACCGGAGCGCGCTGGGCGTTGAAGATGTCTTGCTGCAAAGCGCTCGGCCAGTGCAATTCGCCCGTCACGGGATCGATCTGGTTCGTGTTCAATTGCCGCGGCGCGCGGCGCGGGCGCGGCGGGCAAGCTCCTCGGGCGTGGGGCGCGGGCCGCGCTCTTTCTCACGTTCGGCTGCGCCCATATCGCGCATCGCCCAGAAGGTTTGTACGCCTTGGACATCATTCCGCAGTTCGTTGCTTTGGGCTTGGGTCCAATTGATGGCCGCCGCCGAATTGGCTAAGTTGGCCTGGCCCTGGGCGCTGATGACTTGCGACATGCCTTGCAATGCGGCTCCTTCCGGAGTTTGGCCGCCGCCGCCGTATCCATAGCCGCCGTTGTAGACCTGCGTAGATGGCGGAGGGGTAATGATTTGTTGGTTCTGCCCGTTGCCGGGCGTGACTTGGTTATTTTGCCCCATCGCCAGGACCGGCCCGACAAGCAAAACAGCGATGATCGCAAAGCGTTTCATGGAGATTCCTCCCAAAGAAGCCAGGATTCAGGTTTACGTCATATTCTACAAGTGCGCGACGGAAGAAGGAATCATCCCCCCACTGCATTGGAAGAAATTGGTTATAATCGAATTTCCCTGGTCATCTATAGATCCCCGCCATTTGGAGTATCCTCATGCAAACTGACCGCAAAGCTTCCGTATCCCGCCGCGATTTCCTCAAAAACAGCGGCCGCGTCGCCGCGGCAACGACGCTCGCCGCCTCAATGGTCCCGCCCGTCCACGCCGCCGGGAGTGACGCTATTCAAGTAGCACTGATCGGCTGCGGCGGCCGCGGCACCGGTGCGGCGGGCGATGCGATGGCGGTGACGCATTGTCCCGTCAAACTCGTGGCAATGGCCGACGTCTTTCCGTTCAAGCTTGAGGCCAGCTTGCGTGGAATCAAGAACGAGTTTGGAGACAATGTGCAGATCCCGAAGGATCGCCAATTCCTCGGCTTCGACGCCTATCGCCACGCCATGGATTGCCTCAAGCCGGGCGACATCGCCATTTTCGCTACGCCGCTGGCATTTCGTTGGGTCCATTTCGGCTACGCCATCGAAAAAGGCCTGAACGTCTTCATGGAGAAGCCGCTATCGGCGGATGGCCCCAGCTCGCGCAAGTTGCTCGCGCTGGCCGAGCTCGCCGACCAGAAGAATCTCAAAGTGGGCGTTGGTCTGATGTCCCGGCATAATCGCGGCATGCAGGAACTCGCCGACCGAATTCACGGCGGCGAGATCGGGGATCTGGTTTTCATGCGCGGATATCGCATGGAGGGCCCGGGGGGATCGTTCCGGTCAAAGAAGAAGCCGCCGCACATTTCCGAGGTGGCTTACCAGATTCAGCGATTTCACAGCTTTCTCTGGGCCAGCGGCGGATGCTTCAGCGATTTCAACATCCACATCATCGATCATTGCTGCTGGATGAAGAATGCCTGGCCGATCGAGGCCCAGGGTTTGGGTGGACGCCACTATCGCGAGGACTATGTCGACCAGAACTTCGATTCCTATTCCGTGGAATACAGCTTTGCCGACGGCTCTCGGTTCGTCATGGACGGCCGCTGTATAGACGGTTGCGACACGGTCTACCACAGCTTTGCCCACGGCACGAAGGGCACCGCGGTCCTCTCTCACAGCGGCGACTGCGGACTGCCTTCGGCCACATTCCGCGGACTCGGCTCGTCGCCGGAGAACCGAAATTTGGCAATCGAAGGTCCAGAAAAGCGAGGTCAGCCCTTACCGGAATGAGTGGAACGATCTGGTTTATGCCATTCTCAATAACAAGCCATACAATGAGGTAAAGCGGGGCGTAGAAGCCAGCCTTGTGACCTCGATGGGCCGTCGCGCGGCGCATACCGGAACCAAGGTAACCTTCGACGAATTGCTCCACAGCAATCACTGCTTCGCGCCCGGTGTGGAGACGATGACGATGGACGGGCCCGCGCCGCTATTGGCTGACGCGAACGGCCGGTACCCTATTCCCCAGCCGGGCATTATGACTAGCCGGGAGTATTGAGAAAGGTCAGAGGGGAGAAGGATGAGGGAAGAGGGCTGATTTCTCCCCTCGCGCCTCTCCCTTCTTCCCTCGCTCCTCCCACTTCTGAGTTCTGCTTCTCTCCGTGAGCGGCGCGTCAGTTGCCCGAGACGCCGGACGGCGAGCCGCTGAGCAGGTCCTGGCGAAGGTCGTGCTCGTCGTGCCGCAGTTCGTGGCGATCGCTGCCAAGCTCCTTGCGGTCGGCTTCGGTCTGGCTCAACTCTTGACGGAACGCCTGGCGGTCCTGCTTGAGCTGCTGCATATCATGCTGAAGTTGGCCGCTATTTCCCGAGATCATGTCGGCTCGCACGCGGTCCCAATCCGCTCGCAGCGCGCGGCGATCGCTGCGGACTTGCTGGCTGTCGGTTTGCAGCTCTTGCGTGTCTTTCGCAAGGTTGCCGAAATCTTGCTGCACGTCCTGGGCGTCCTGTTGCGTGGAGGAACCTTGACTGCCGCCGCTCGCGCTCTGACCGCCGGATGAACTGCTTGCGACGGTCGCCGGTGTCTTATGGACGGAACTCGTTCCGCTGGTGGATGTTAGCGACCCGGAGGGATTCTTCGGCGTGCCGTTGCAAGCCTTATCGCGCAAGTCATGGCCGAGCCGGCTCTCGTCGCGGGCCAGATCACGGCGATCGTCGCCCAACTGTTCGCGGTCCTTGTGCTCCTGCCCACGATCCTCGCGATACTGGTGCTCATCCTGATGCAACTTGCTGAGGTCCTGCTTGGCCTGGGCCGTCTTGCCCGAGATCAGGTCGCCGCTGAGCTTGTTCCAATCGCTGCGGACTTCTTTGCGGTCTTGGTGGACGTTCTTTTCGTCGCTCCGCAGCTTTTGATGGTCCTGATGCAGATCGTGGCGGTCTTGATTGACGCGATGCGCATCGTGCTTGATTGGGTGCGGATTGGAAGCGCCTTGCTGATGCGGATGATTGGCGGCTTGCGCCGCGAGGGCACAGCCTGCCACGAGGCCACATGCCAACGCCAAAACAGAATACTTCTTCATGGTTTTCTCCTTGGAAAAGAGGCTGGCAACCGGCGTACGCGCCGAGTTAATGGACGAGATTGAGAAAAGGCGGCTGCACGATATCGCGCCGAGGGATACCCTGCTTCGGAAGCATGACGAGCAAATCGCTTCCGCAACTAAAACATAGGTCGATTTGGCAGAGAAAAGCGGGAGAAATCGCTGCCTCGACGCGAAAAACGTCCATTTGCGCGCCGTTCAATCTATGCCAATCGCTAGGACCGCATCCGCGAATCGTCCTACGGCACGAGCGAACGGCCGTAAGGCATGAACGGCCACGGCACCGAAAGGAGCACGATCGCCAGCGCGGCCGTATAGCAGAGCACGGCCGCACGAAACTTGCCGCGATCGTCGCGCATGCGCTTTGAGATGGAGAAGCCGACCTGTCCGAAAATGACCGCTATGAACATCGCCATCGGATGCATCATGGCAAAGAAGGCCGCCGTAAGCCGGTCTTGACCAACAACCGCGCCGGCAAAGTAATCATGTACGGCGTGGCCGCTGCTGTAACTGGCGTAGTACATGATCAATCCGATAAGAAGCTGCGTCGCCAGCGCGCTGGAAAACACGAGCCCGGCGATCCGCTCGCGCTTCGTCCATGCCGCGCCGCTCAACTGTCCGCGCCAAACGGTCACGACGGCCCAGATGCCCGAGAGCAGGATGATCCACCAGGTCAGGTTGTGCAGGTGCTTCGTTGCGACGTATAAGGTTTGCATATTTGCCTTCAGCGAAGTCCCTATTCGATTCCCAGTTTCTTCTGAATTTGTTCCAGCGAAACGCCCTTGGTTTCCGGCATGATCGCAATCACCCAGAACAATTGTCCCACCATGCACACAGCGTAAAACGCGAACGCCATCCAGCCGGCTTTGGCCGCGATCAGTGGGAACGTCCAGGAAATTGCCGCCGCCATAATCCAGTGCGTAAAGCTGCCGAGTGCCTGGCCCCGAGCGCGGACCCGGTTGGGAAAAATCTCGCTGAGGTAAACCCAAATCACCGCGCCTTGGCCGAAGGCGTGTGAAGCGATGAATACGAGCAGGGCGACCAGAACGAGATAACCACCCAAGTTCGCGTAAAAGGCGTAGGCCAAAGCGCTGAGGCTGACGATATAGCCGATCGAGCCGACCAGCATCAGCTTCTTCCGCCCGAAGTGGTCAATGACGGTCATCGCCGCCACCGTAACGACAAGGTTCATCAGCCCGACGATGACGGATTGCTGCAATGCCGATTGAGTGCCGGCGCCCGCCATTTTGAAGATTTGGGCGGCGTAGTAAATCACCACGTTGATGCCCGAAAGCTGGTTGAACATGGCGATCGCCAACGCGAGGCCGATTGGCTTGGCATATCGACGGCAGAAGAACGGTTCTTCCAGCGTATGGTGGCTCAAGTCGAGCGAGGCTTGGATTTCGCGGATCTCGTCTTCCACATTCTGAGTGTCCGTGCCGCAAAGACGCAACACTTCGCGGGCCTCGTCCACTCGGCCGCGTGCAACCAGCCAGCGCGGGCTCTGCGGCGTCAGAAACAGTAAAAAGAAGAATACCGCGGAGGGGAATGCCATCACGCCGAACATCCAGCGGTAGCTTGCATCGCTAAGTTCCTCGCCGGCTAACCTGGCGATCAGAAAATTCGATAGGTAGGCCAAAAGAATTCCCAGGACAATATTGAACTGCTGGAAGGCCACAAGGCGGCCGCGGTACTTCGCGGGCGAGATTTCCGCAATGTACATCGGCGAGACGACCGACGCTCCGCCGACGGCCAGTCCGCCGAGGAAGCGAAACAGCGTGAACGACCACCAGTTCCAGGCCATGCCGCATCCGACGGCCGTCACCACGTAGAATATGGCCATTACCAAAAGCACCGCGCGGCGGCCCAGGGCGTCGGCCGGACGCCCGACGATGATCGAACCGACCACCGTGCCGATGAGCGCGCTAGCCACGGTGAAACCGAGCATGAACTCCAGCACGTCGGCCTTGTCAAATCGAGTGAAGTGCGGATAGAGCTGTTCGGTAATCTGCGCGACGAACCCTGCTCGCAGCCAGTCGGTCGTGCCGGAAATCACGGCGCAATCGAAGCCAAAGAGCAGTCCGCCCAGGGCGGCCACCAACGAACAACCGATGAGATAACGACTGGCGCGCATGTTATAATCATCCCAAGGACGGCCGCTTGGGCCAAGAGCGCTCGTAGTCCCGCCTTCCGGCGGCAAAGCATGGCACAATCGTACAATGTTCCCACAAGGACCGCAAGATGACGGGCGTTGCCGTCGGAGATCAGGCGCCACGGTTTAGCGCTGTTTCGCATACGGGCGAGCCGATCTCGCTGGCCAATTTCCTCGGCAAGCAGGTCGTCGTGCTCTACTTCTATCCGCGCGACGGCACGGGGATATGCACGGCCGAGGCCTGTGCGTTTCGCGACGCCTTCGCGGAGTTCGCCACCGCCGGCGCCGTCGTCATCGGCGTGAGCCGCGACTCGACCGAGCGGCATCGGCAATTCATTGATCGGCAGCGACTTCCGTTTCTGCTTATTAGTGACCACGACCGGGCGATAGAAAAAGCCTTCGGCGTGCCCAAGCTTTTCGGGTTCTTGCCAGGACGGACCACCTACGTCATTGACAAGTCGGGCGTCGTCCGCCATATATTCACGGCGCATTTTTCGGCCGGCCGGCATGTCGATGAAGCCCTCCGCGTGGTACGCGACCTGGTTGGATGAAAACACATGAATACCGGCACGTACAGCAGCGCGGACGCCAGACCCGATCCGAGCTCCATCTCCTCGACGCTCCTGGAACGGGTCCGCGCTCGGCGGCCGGAGGCCTGGCAGCGACTCGTCGATCTCTACGGTCCACTGGTCTATCGCTGGTGCCGGCAGCTTGGCGTCAGCCGAAGCGACGCGTCCGATGTCGTCCAGCAAGTGTTCGCCGCCGTGATCGTCGATATCGGCCGGTTTCGCCGCGATCGGCCGGGCGATAGTTTTGGGGCCTGGCTGCGCACCATCACGCGACACCGCGTCAGCGATCATTTTCGCCAGCGGCAGGGTCATGCGTCAGCGGACGGCGGCACCGAAGCATATCAGCGGCTGCTAAACATATCTAAGGCCGAGAAAGAGTCGACCGCGGCCCCGCCCGTCGAACAGGAAGCGGGGTTCTCTCGCCGATTGCTCGAATTGGTCCGAGCCGAGTTCGAAAGCCGCACATGGGACGCTTTCTGGCGGATCGTGGTCGATGGCCAGCCGCCAGCCGAGGTCGCCGCCGCGTTGAACATGAGCCTGCCGGCGGTTTACAAGGCCAAATCGCGGGTCCTTCGTCGATTGCGGCAGGAGTTGGGCGGGCTGGGGAGCGGATAGAATGAAATGTATCCGGCACACTCCGTGTGCCGCTCGGAAACGGCACACGGAGTGTGCCGGATACATTAAATGGTGTCAGGCGGTTCCGCTAGACTGTATAGAGCCAATCGCCCCGCCGTTAAGAGGAGTCCTACCATGCTCGTCGCCACCTGTCCCTCCCGCGAAGAACTAATCGACTACGCCGTCGGAAAGCTTTCCGATGAAGCCGCCGAATCTTTGGCCAGCCACCTCGACTCGTGCGAGAACTGTCAGGCCGAGTTGGCCGCGCTCTCCGACGCGGACGATACATTGGTCGCCCGGCTTCGCGATCCGCTACTGCCTGATCCGATCCTCGATGAGCCCGAATGCAGCCGCGCCGTTGCCCGGGCGCGTGCGATTGCGGAAAACGACGCCTCGGTGACCAATCTCCCGCGTCTGCTAGGCGAATACCAACTCCTCCAGCGCCTCGGCAGCGGCGGGATGGGCACGGTCTACAAAGCCCTGCACACGAAGCTCGGCCGCGTCGTCGCCCTGAAAGTATTGACGCGGGCACGGACCCACGACCCGGCCGCCGTCGCCCGATTCGAGCGCGAAATGCAGGCCGTCGGCCAGTTGGACCACCGCCATATCGTCCGAGCACACGACGCCCGCGAGATCGACGGCACGCCGATCCTCGTCATGGAGTATTTAGACGGGCTGGACCTGGGCGAGATCGTCCGCCGTATCGGCCGCCCTATCGAAGCCCGAAGCGCAAGCGAGAGGGCCGGCGATTCCCACTCGCTTGCGCGTCGGGCTTTGATTCCATTCACCGGAGTGTCGTGTAACGACGCCGCCGAGCTGGCCAGGCAAACGGCCATCGGCTTGCAAACCATCCACGAGCACGGCCTCGTCCATCGCGACATCAAGCCATCGAACCTAATGCTGACCGCCGAGGGCGAGATCAAGATACTCGATCTTGGCCTTGCAAGATTGCGTCCTGACGTCCCGCCCGGTGAGGAAATGACCGCCACCGGCCAAGGGATGGGCACGGCCGATTACATGGCCCCGGAGCAGGCATCAGACAGCCGCGCGGTCGATATCCGCGCAGACATTTATAGTCTCGGCTGCACGCTCTACAAGCTGCTCACCGGCCGCGCCCCCTTCAGCGGCCGGGAATATCGCACGGCGTTTGACAAGATGACCGCCCACGTCCACGCCGCCCCGCCGCCCGTCCGCGACCTCGCCCCGGCGGTGCCGGAGGGCCTTGCGACAGTTCTCGATCGCATGTTGGCGAAGAACCCGGCCAACCGTTTCTCCACGCCGACCGAAGTGGCTGACGCGCTGCTGCCCTACTGCACCGGCGCAAATCTCGCCGAGCTTCAAAAGCGTGCCGCATCAAGTCCCCCTCTCCCTCCGGGAGAGGGCCGGGGAGAGGGTGGTTCCGATCTCCCTTCGACTGCGAACCGAGGCACGCACGGTAAGCAACGCGATCTCCCCTCTCCTTCCGGGAGAGGGGCAGGGGGTGACGGCCGCCGCTGGAAGCGCTTCGTCGGCCACCTCGTATTACTGCTCTTCGCCGGCGGTCTCGGCTTCGCCCTGGCGATCATCCTTCGCATTCACAAGAATGGCAAGGATACGACCGTTGAACTGCCCGATGGGAGCAAAGCGGCCGTCACGGCGGACGGGCAAGTTGAAATCGAATTGCCGGATCTAGCCAAGGGGACCGGCAACGGGACAACGAAACCCGGCACGAAAGAGATCACCCAAGAGGCAGCGGTCGCGCTGGTGGAAGATGCCTTTGAACACAAACTGCACGATTTCACCGCCCACCAGACGATCGAATGGGGTAAGGTCACTAGAGAAGTGAACGGCAATTACTCGATCCGCTACAAATGCGAGGCTATGTATCACGGCAAGGAGAAGAAGATCCTCGATCTCGTCTTCACTTTCGGGCCGCGCGGAAGCGTCGTCGCTCTCAAGGATTTGAACGATGCGGAACCGCTTCAGCCGCCGGCGGTTGCGCCCGAAACATCGCCCGCGCCGTACGGCTCAAGCAAGCAGTCGACAAACAAGAATACCGAGCACGAGCCTGAACGGACATGGTCGCCCGGCGGCGGAGAAAAAATCGTGGGCGCATTTGTCGGGCTGGACAGCGGTAACGTTACCCTCGATGTGAAGGGCAACCCCTACTCGGCCTCGTTCGACAAACTCAGTTCCGCGGATCAGGAATACGTCGTCAAGGCGATGGCCGCCCGCGGCATTGGCGTTACTATGGCGCCGAAAACCGACCGCCCGCCGCCCGCAGGTTCCGCGCCGCTGCCGAGCGTCCGCGTCACCCAGCCGGTCGTTTGCGACGTGTGCGATTACGAAGAGTACACGGGAAGTATCCACGAAGGACACGTGGAGTTCGCCATGCCATCTCCCGTCATGCTTGCGAAGACTTTCGTTCAGGAAGGCGCGATGATCCGCGCAGGAGATCCTCTCGCAGAAGTTGTTAAAACGAGTGATCCGAAAGTGGCGGAAGCGCTCGAGTCCGTTCGGACGGCGAATTCGCATCGACGGGGCGGTCGCGGCGCCGGACCTGCCGATCCATCGCAACAAGGTTCCGTCACTGATGCTGCCCAACGCCAGAATGAACTTAAAGCAGCAGAGGAAAGCCTGGAAAGCGCCGTGAATGCTGCGCCAAAGTCTAAAGTCCTCGCGCCGATTTCGGGCAGATTAGTTTATCTCGATACTTCGTCGAGCTCGGCAGAATTGCGTGGCGGCGGCGGACGCGGAGGCGGCGGGCGAGCCGGTACGCCGCGCGTCTTTGGGTCGATCGAACTTGCTATCGGGCCTCGCGCCGGCAGAAACCGCATGCACGTTTCACTCTGCATGATCGAGTCGACAGAATCGATGGTCCTCGCGTTCGACGTTCCAGAACGCACCGTTTTGGAGCACCGGCGTATTGCAAATCGAAAGCCGGGCTGGGAACTCTCGCTGCCGCTCGTTTTTGGTTTGGCCGACGATAAAGGCTTTCCCTATCGCGGCAAAATCGTCTTGGCGTCCGAGGGGATCGACGCTCAAAATCATACGCAACGCTGGGAGGCGATCGTTTCCAACAAAGACGGAATGTTTCTGCCCGGCATGTCTGTCCGCGTACGGGTGATTACAAGCGAGCCGCATAAGGTGATGCTCATTCCGCCAGAAAGCCGCATAAACGCTCTTTCTTTACAAGGTCACGGTGATGCCGAGGTTAGCATCGTGAATGAAAAGAACATTTTCGAAACCCGCAAGGTGAAGGTCAAGCAGCCGCACTATGACCGGTTCATTCCGGTAATCGAAGGTCTTAATGCCAACGATTGGGTTGTCCAGCGAGATGAGACTGGTCGAGGGGGACGTGGACGAGCAATTCGCGACGGCGACACAGTTTCGCCAGAGAAAGTCACCACGCCGCCTCCGCCCTGGGCCTTAATATCAGTACCGCCCTCCGTCACCGTCGCCCACCCAGTCGTTCGCGAAGTGACCGATTTCCAAGACTTCACCGGCCACGTCGAAGCGGCGCAAACGGCGGAGATCCGTGCCCGTGCCAGCGGCGAACTGGTCAAACTCTGCTTCAAGCCGGGCATGTCCGTCAAGAAGGGCGACGTGCTCTTCGAGATCGACCCGCGCCTCTACCAGGCCGAGTTGGACCAGGCGGCGGGCGGCGTGAAACAGGCTCAAATCCGCCTCAATGCGCGGAAGTTGGGTTTCGATCGCATGTCGGTTTTGGCAAAGAACAAAGCCGTCAGCCAGGAGGAAATCGACAAGGCAAGGAGCCAGCGCGACGAGGCGGAAGCGGCCGTGCAGACGGCCGAAGCCGCCTTGAACGTCGCCAAGGTCCGCATGGAATACACGAAGATCACCGCCCCCTTCGACGGAAGGATCAGCCGCTCGCTGATCGACCCGGGCAACCTCGTGACGGCCGATAAGTCTGTCTTGGCCACGCTCGCCTCGACCGATCCGATGTACGTCTATTTCGATATCGACGAGCGAACCGCGCTGACTCTTCGCCGCAACCTCGCCCCGGCGGCTTCGCTGAGCGTATCTTGCGGATTGACCGGCGAGGATGGGTTTCCCCGTCACAGTACGGTTGATTCCGCGGAAAACCGCGTCGATCCGGCGACCGGCACGATCCGCCTGCGCCGTGCTTCCGAACAAGGACGAAGCCCTTCTGCCCGGCATGTTCGTCCGCGTGCGGCTGGCGATGGGCACCACACATAAGGTACTATTTGTGCCGGAGAGTGCCATCGCTCATAGCGACCCGATCCGTGACGCGCATGGCCAAGAACGGCCCATTGTTTTCGTCCTCACCGATCAAAACATCGCCGAGCGCCGCGACGTGGATATCGGGCCGCAGGAAGGCAACATGCGGATCATAACCAAGGGCCTGACCGCCGACGACCACTGGGTAGTCACGTCCGGCGTGGACAAACTGAAGCCAGGCATGACGGTCGTACCGGAAAAGGCGGCGCCGGGGGCCAAGTAGCGCGCAATCGCCTCGTGCAGCCCGATTGGCGCAGAAACCATTCCGTCACAGGGAACGCCTTATTTTTTAATTCTTAAGAGACCGGGCGGATTCCCCCACTTTGGGCTAAAGCCGCCTTTCTTGCCAAATCGTATCGGGCGATAACCAATGCCAAAGTGTTCCGAAACGAATCTCTTGGTGTAACAACTTGCTAGTGGCCGCGATTACCGATTGTCGCAACACCTCGTACGCAAACGCTTTGCTGCGAACGCTTTACGGCGATGGCCTGTTATGCGACAAAGGCCGGCAGCAACGTTCAACGGCCGCGTGAATTGCGTCAGTCTTGCCGCAAGGTAGACTAAATGGCAGCATCGATGCCTGAAACCACCCGATCTATGTAGAGGCGTTTATGGAAGCTTTGATAACACTTGGCGTCACGTGCGGCCTGATACTCGCCGCGACTCTCCTGCTGCTTTGGCTCACTTGCCGCTACATACCCAACACCCGCGTGGGCATCGTGGAGAAGCTTTGGTCCAGCTCGGGCGGGTTGAAGGAAGGCGCTCTCATCGCCCAGCGCGGCGAGGCCGGCTACCAGGCCGACATCCTCCGCGGTGGAATCCATTTTGGACTTTGGCGCTGGCAGTATGCAGTCCATAAGATACCGCTCATCCGCGTCAAACAAGGAAAGATCGGCTACGTTTTCGCCCTCGGCGGCGAACAGTTGGAGCCCTCCCAGACGCTGGGCGAAGTCGTCGACTGCAACAATTTCCAGGACGCGAGAAAGTTCCTCGCACATGGCGGGCAGAAGGGCCGCCAGCGGGGTTTCCTCCGCGAAGGTGTCTATGCGGTCAACATCGCCTTGTTCAACGTCATCACCGAAGACCGCGTTTTCACGCTCGAATATGCCAAGAGCCTCGAGGAGTGGCAGCAGCAGTTGAAGCAAGTCAACGGCTTCAGCCCCGTGGTGATTTCCGGCAAGTCGGACCAGATCGCCATCGTCACCGTTCACGAGGGCCCCACGCTTCCGCCGGGCGAGTTGATCGCGCCGGCCGTGGGCACCGACAAGGACCAGCCCAACTTCCACAACAATTACCAGGACATCGAGGCCTTCCTCCGCGCGGGCGGCCGCCGCGGCGTGCAGTACACGCCGCTGATCGACGGCACCTACTTCATCAATCGCTGGTTCGCCACCATCGACATGATTCCCAAGAGCGTCGTGCCCATCGGCTACGTGGGCGTGGTCGTGAGCTTCTACGGCGCCAAAGGCGCGGACACGTCGGGCAAGGAGTTCCGCCACGGCGAACGCGTCCGCCAGGGCGAAAAGGGCGTCTGGGAAACTGCCCTTGGGCCGGGCAAGTATGCATTCAACACGTCGGCCGGCGTGATCGTCGAAGTGCCCACCACAAACTTCGTGCTGCACTGGATCACCGGCCGCTCGGAGAACCACCATTTCGACGATTCACTGAAGTCGATTGAGCTGATCACCGCCGACGCCTACGAGCCGATGCTGCCGCTTTCGCTGGTCGTCCACATCGACTACGAAAAGGCCCCTTCGGTCATTCAGCGCTTCGGCGACGTGAAGCAACTCATCACGCAGACGCTCGATCCGATGTTGAGCGCCTACTTCCGCGACATTGCCCACAAAAAGAGCATGTTGCAACTGATCCACGAGCGCGACGTAATCCAAAAGCAGGCCCGCGACGAACTGCGGACCCGGTTCGAACAGTTCGACATCCAATGCGTCGACGTGCTCATCGGCCGACCCGAGAGCAAGCAGGGCGATGCGAAGATCGAAAACCTGCTGGACCAGTTGCGGCAGCGGCAATTTGCCATCGAGCAGGTCGAGACGTTCCAGAAGCAGCAGGACGCGGCGGTGCGGCAGAAGTCGCTCACCGAGGCCCAGGCCCAGGCTCAATTGCAGGCCGAATTGACCAAGTCGCAAGTGCAGATCCGCATCTCGGAGAACTCCGGCGACGCCGACTTGGCCAAGGCCCGTAAGGCGGCCGAAACCACGGTCGTGCAGGCCGAAGCTGCTGCCAAGCAGGCCCGCTTGCAGGGCGAAGGCGAGGCCGCCCGGCTGTTGGTCGTGGCCGAGGCTCAGGCCAAGCAGGCCGCGCTCATCGGCGAGGGCGAAGGCAAGAAGGCGGCCTTGATCGGCGAGGGCGAAGGCAAGCGAATCGCGGCCGTCGGCCACTCCGAGGCCCAGGTCTTGCAACTCAAGATCGACTCCTATCGCGACCCGCGGCTTTACGCCATAAGCATCGTGGCCGACCATTTGCGAAAGAGCCAGCAGCCACTGGTACCCTCGCAGCTCATCAACTTCGGCGGCAACGGCGAAGGCGGACAAGCGAGCATGTTCGGGCGCTGTTGAGCTTGTTGACGACGGAGAAGCTTGGCGTTGAGGTGAATCCGAAGAAGGTAGCGGCGCCATCTCCGGTGGCGGCGGTGCCCGTAGCCGCTCCCTTGGCGGTGCAAGCCGCGCCGGCAATGCCGGCGGTTGTGCCCGCTGTTGTACCGGGGAAAGCCGCTGGGCCGTCGTCCTAGTGCCGGTGCGGTTCTAGCCAGTGCACAGTACGCGGTAAATAGAGCTCAGTGCTTAGTGCTCAGTTCCCAGTACCGCGTGCTGTGGACTTACTTCGGACGCCTCGGTGAGTAGTGCGTACTGTGTACTGCGTACTTTGCACTATGTACCGGGCACGTCATGTCGGATTGCGGTCGCGTCGTGCCCGGTCCCTTGACCGTGCGGCATTGTGCTGGAACAATAGGTCGCGTTTGATCAACCATTTTGGCCGCTCTGCCGCTCGCGACTATGACCATACAACTCGCTTTGGATAGCGAATCCCGCGCGGACGCCGCGATTTCCTGGCACGACGATGCCCGGCGGGTCGCGCGGGGGATTCGCCGGCGGGTGCTGGAACATGTCATCCGCAACCGCGGCGGATACCTCAGCCAGGCCTGTTCGACGGCCGAGATTCTTGCTACGCTCTACGTCAGAGTACTCAAGCTGGGGCTGGCGGAAGCGCTTCTGCCGGGGCCGTTTCCAGGCGTGCCGGGCAATGATGTTCGCCGGCCTTCACCAGGCGCCGCCTTTCATGGCCCTCGCGCACCGCATTACGACCGCTTCATCCTTTCGCCTTCCCAATATGCCCTGATTCTCTGCGCCGCTCTGGTGGAAGTCGGCCGCATGGCGCCGGAAGGGCTGCTCGATTTCAACAAGGACGGCGGGACGGTCGAGATGATCGGCGCCGAGCACTCGCCCGGCCATGAATTGATGTCCGGCTCATTGGGCCAGGGGCTGAGCCAGGCGTCGGGCATCGCCTTCGCCCGCAAGCGGAAGGGCGAGAGTGGCCGTGTCTGGGTGCTGATGTCTGATGGCGAGTTCCAGTCGGGCCAGACTTGGGAGACGCTGCAAGCGATGTCGCACCACAAGATCGACAACCTTGGCATCTACGTGGATGTCAACGGCAGCCAATGCGACGGCCGCATGGACCAAACGATGAACGTCGAGCCGCTTGACGCTCGCGTCGAGTCGTTCGGCTGCCGGGCGTTTCGAGTCGACGGACACGATCTTGACGCCTTGGCCGCGCCGGCCGAGTTGCCGCCCGACGGCCGGCCGATCGTCGTGCTGGCGATGACCGATACTTGCCGTGAAATGGAAATCCTGCGGGCGAATGCGCCGAAGTTTCATTACTTTCGTTTTAAGGATGAGGCGGAGTACGATCGTTATCGGCAATTGCTCGCGAGTTGGAGTTAGTCCTCGTGCCCACGCTCCGCGTGGGCACGCAATTGGCGGCCGCTCCGCGGCCCCGTAATATGAAAGTGTCTCGCCATCACCTGGACGCGGAGCGTCCGCCACGCGCTTTACGACGCAGAGCGTCGTAACGAGGACAGAGTCATGCAAATCCTCTCCCGCGTTCACGCGAAGAACCTCGTCCGCTGGGCCAGGGACCGCCCAAACGTGCTCGTGCTCTCGGCCGATCTGACCAGTTCGACGGAGATCGACCTGTTCAAAGAGACTTACCCGGACCGGTTCATCTCGCTGGGCGTGGCCGAGCAGAACATGCTCAGTTTTGCCGGCGGGCTGGCCCGCGAAGGATTCCTGCCGTTCATCCATACGTTCGCCGTCTTCATATATCGCCGGGCCTACGATCAGCTCGCGATGTCGGTCGCCTATCCGAATCTGCCCGTGCGGATGTTCGGCTTCCTGCCGGGCATCACCAGTCCCGGTGGGGCGAGCCACCAGGCGATTGAAGACATTGCGATGATGCGGAGCTTGCCGAACATGACGGTCGTGGAAGTGGCCGATGCCACCGAGATCGAAACCGTGCTTGACGCGATCGAGGATGTGCCCGGCCCGGTTTACGTCCGAATGTTGCGCGGCGAGGTGCCGCGGCTGTTCGACGCCGCCGAACCGCTGCGGTTGGGGCGGATTCGCACTGTTGTCAACGACAATCCGAGAGGGGAGGTCGATTTGACGATCTTCTCAAGCGGCATCTGTACGGAAGAGACGATGCGGGCGACGCAAGCCCTGCGGCCACGCGGCGTCGCGATCCGCCACGAGCACGTTTCCACGCACAAGCCGTTCGACGCCGAGGCGGCGATGGAAGCCGTCGCCGCCGCCCGGCATGGCGTGATTACGATGGAGAACCACGTCATCACCGGCGGGCTGGGCAGCGCGGTGGCTGAAGTGATGGCCGAAAACGGAATCGGCAAGCGGCTCCGACGAATCGGGCTTCGCGACACTTTCGTCCACGGGGCAAGCCGGCCGTACTTGATGAAGGAATACAACTTGGATGCCGCGGCCTTGGTCCGCGAGGTCGAGGAGTTGCTCGACGCCGATTTCGGAATTTCCGACGCCGACTTGGCCGAGGTCCGCATCGAGGCCGTGCATAGCGACGCCAAGGCCGAGGCGTTATAACGTATCCGGCACGCTCCGCGTGCCGCTGGAGAACGGCACACGGAGTGTGCCGAATACAATGGCACTCATCCCCCAAACCGTTCCTCTTTCGCTTTCCGGCGAGCGTTTTTCGGTTCTGTACCGTCTCGGCGGCACGGTGGACGAAGCCGAAGCGCGCGCCCGTGACATCTGTTTGGAGCAGACAGTTGAGTTCCCAGAGGATCTCGTGCCCGCCGGGCCGATTCGCGACGAGGTCGTCGGCCAGATCGAGTGTTTTGAATTACTCCCCTCTCCTTCCGGGAGAGGGGCAGGGGGTGAGGGGGACCGGGCATTTCACGCCCGAATCAGCTTCCCCTTGGAAGCCGCCGGCGACGACTTGAGCCAACTCTTGAACATCATCCTAGGCAACATCAGCCTCAAGCCGGCCATTCGCGCGGAGGCAGTGGAACTGCCGCCGAGTATGCTCGCGGGGTTTCGCGGTCCGCGCTTCGGCCGCGCGGGGCTGCGCGAACTCGTCGGCGCGGCGGATCGCCCGCTCTTATCGACGGCGCTGAAGCCGATGGGCCTCGCGCCCGTTGATCTGGCCGAGTTGGCCTATCGCTTCGCGCTGGGCGGCATCGACTTGATCAAGGACGACCATGGCCTGACGAATCAGACCTTTTGCCCATTTGACGAGCGTCTCGCCCGCTGCACCGAAGCTGTCGCGAAGGCCAATCGCGAAACGGGCGGCCGATCGCTCTACCTGCCCAACGTCACTGCCGCACCAGCGGAAATGCTCCGCCGCGCGCGGCTTGCGCGACAAACCGGTGCGGGTGGCCTATTGATATGTCCGGGTATTTGCGGCTTGGACGCCATGCGGTCAGTAGCGGACGACGATGCAACTTCCCTTCCCATCATGGCCCATCCGGCCTTTCAGGGCAGCTTGGTCGTGCGGCCGGAGGAAGGTTTCTCGCACGGGCTGATCTTCGGCACGATCGCGCGGCTGGCCGGCGCGGACGCCACGATCTTTCCCAACTTTGGCGGGCGGTTCTCCTTCTCCCGCGAGGAATGCCAGGAGATCGCCGCCGCCTCGCACTCCTCGCTCGGCGTGCTCAAGCCGATCTTCCCCGCGCCGGCCGGCGGATTGACGCTCGCCCGTGTCGGCGAGGTCCAACAGGTTTACGGCCGCGATCTGGTGATCCTCGTCGGCGGCGGGCTTTTCAAGCATGGTCCCGACCTGGTGAATAACTGCCGCGAGTTCCGCCGGCTGGCCGAGCAGTTCGGATAATGCGTCCGACGCTTTTACACACCAGTCTCTAAGCGACCCCTCCAGCTCGCTGGATGGTGAAGGAGGTTGGAAAGCTAGCCATGAAAACGAGCAGGGCTAGACCCCATCCAGCTTGTCTGGATGGTGAATAAGGTTGCCCAGCTAGCCCCGCACGGCCCCTTAGCCGGGAAGCCTGCTTCACCATCCACAAAGGTGGATGGGGTCGTGCTGAATACAATTCTTCAGTTTAGCTATTCAACCTTGTTCACCATCCGGCGAGCCGGATGGGGTCTCGGGATGTGTGTAACAACGAAGGCGCCGGCCAAAAATATTTTGATTTCAAACGCCGGCTTCGCCTCAGACGAGCGTGATCGTCACATCAATGTTGCCGCGGGTAATCTTTGAGTATGGGCAGGTGTTTTCGTGCGCGGCGTCCACCAGCGATTGAGCGACGTTGCGCGGCACGCCCGGCAGGTGGACGTTGAGCCGAGCACGGAGCATATAGCCCTCCTCGTTCGTGCCCAAGTCCACTTCGGCGTCGACGTACCGATCGGCCGGCAGGACGACTTTCCGCTCCGCGGCGCGATGCGCGATCGCGCTCATGAAGCAGGCCGACCAGCCGGCAGCGAACAATTGCTCCGGGTTGGTGCCAGGCCGGCCGGTGCCCGGCGTCGCGAGCTTGACGTTAAGGCTGCCGTCGGTACTGCGGGCAGCCCCGTCCCGCCCGCCGGTGGTGTGGACCTTGGCCGTGTAAATAACCTTGTCGAGTGTGGTCATGGGGGCAGTAGCGATCATGATTAGGCTCCTTGTAAAAAGTGATAGTTCAGGGCAACTCGCCCTGAGTCGAGGGTATTAGAGTGGTTCGATTCCAAGGATTCTATGTGGGTGGAGTCGCGCGGCTTTCGGAATTATTTTTACGGCGCGTACCGCGTGAAGACAAGGTCGCGAGCTTTCATCTTCAGGTGGCAGGCGTAGCACGTTTTTAGCACGGCCACCTCAGCAGGCTTGTCCTCGCGCCGATTGAAATGCCCGAAACTCCAACCTCCCGTGGAGGCGTATTTCTTTGCGTCCTTGATCATGAACTGAACGTTTGTTGCCGGCCCGGCAACGAAGGATTGGGATTGGCCAAAAATCTTGTTATTTTCCTCCGACGGGGCGTGTCGCCAGTGTAAAGCAGCGATAATTGCTCCGTCCGGGAAGGGAAGCTTCCCTTCGCGATAGGCCTTGATCGCTATATCATTGCCGAGAACGGCGGCGAAGCTGTGAAAGTTGCCTTCTTCGTGCGCCACCGAGATCAGCTTCCAGTCACGATATCCGGGCGGAATGGTTTTAACAAAGATCGGAGCGCCCGCCTGTGCGGCCGGCGAGCTTACGGGCTCCTGCGCATCCGCGGACGAAGCGGCCTGCCGAGAACCGCCGATAACGGCCAGAACGCACGAGACCGCCGCTGCCAACACGGCAAACCAACTGACTCCGCTGGGGAACGTCGATTTTGCGATCATGAAAGTCTCCTTTCGATATGACCATTACGTCGTGTCTTAATTCGGGCGGCCGCGCGACCAGACTCGACAGCGCAAACAATACGGTTCGCCGCTCCGCGTAAATGGCAATTGCGTTTCCGCTCCACAATAGTAGGCGCGGCCCTTTCAAAGGCCAAGAAAGGAACTCGATACGAGCCGTTGATGCAGTTGTTTGCGTGCCACGCTTGACGGAATCTCGCGATATGCGAAAATGATCGGTTTGCCTGATGGAGACGCATCGCTGACGGCGCGGCGACAGGCAAACTTGAAATCAGGCTATCGAGATTTGAAATCGGAGAGCATTTATGCGACGCAAGTTCATTGCCGGCAATTGGAAGATGAACCTCGACCGCAAGGCGGCCGTTGCCCTGGCCGAAGCGGTCGCCCGCGAAGCGGAAAAAATCGGTGACATCGACCTGGCAATTTGCCCGCCAGCTTGCTACCTCGACGCCGTAGGGCAAGCGATCAAGGGCTCACGGCTCGCACTCGGTGCACAGAACGTTTATCACGAGGCCAACGGCGCATTTACCGGCGAAATAAGTGCCGCGATGCTCCGCGACCTCGGAGTGAGATACGTTATCCTCGGGCATAGCGAGCGGCGGCATATTCTCGGCGAAACCGACGCATTGGTCAACAAAAAGATTATCGAATCCCTACAGGCAGGTCTTTTGCCCATACTCTGCGTGGGGGAATTGCTTTCTGAACGCGATGCGGGCAAGACAATGGACGTCATTCGCACTCAGTTCGAAGGCTCGCTGGCGGACGTTTCGGGAGAGCAAATGAAGAAGGTTGCAATCGCTTATGAACCGGTTTGGGCGATTGGCACTGGGAAAGTCGCCACGCCCGAGCAAGCTGAGGAGGTCCACCTCGCCCTTCGCAAGATCGTGGCGGAACGCTATAATTACGAGATTGCCCAGAGCATACCCATCCAATATGGGGGTAGCGTGAAGCCGGAAAATGCCCGCGAATTGCTCTGCCAGCCCGATATCGACGGCGCTCTGGTCGGCGGGGCGAGTCTCAAGGCGGACCAGTTTTTGGGCATCGTCGCGGGCGCGAAGTAGGTCCCTTCTGCCGGAAGGGTCCATGTGGGTCAGCCTTTCCAGGCTGACGCGTTGGTATCGGTCAGACTGGAAAGCCTGACGAACAGAGGTATTGACTATGTGGTGGTTGATGTTCTTGTTGGAGTTTTCGCTCATCGCCGCGGCGGTGATCTTGATCATTTTGGTTTTGCTGCAAAAGGGCAAGGGCGGCGGCTTGGCAGGCGCGCTGGGCGGCGCGGGCGGACAGAGCGCGTTTGGCACCAAGGCCGGCGACCTCTTTACTAAAATTACGATGGTCGTGGCGGGCGTTTGGATCGTATTATGCGTCATCGCGGCTGTAGCCGCGCCGCACCTGGCAGGCGGCAATCAACTGAATATCCCCAACGCGCCAGCGGGACAACAGGCACCGGGCCCAGAGGCGCCCTTCCTAGCGAACAACCCGCTGGAAGTGCGACGAAGCCGGATTCCAGCAGCAAGCCGGCAGCGTCAGGTGCACCGGAGAAGTCCGGCAGCGTTCCCGAACCGACGAGCAAGCCGAGCGAGCATCCGGGCAAATAACGGCTCAAGGGGGAATACGTGCTCCTGAGCATGACCGGTTTTGGCGAAGCGCACAGTCAGAAAGACGGCTTAGCCGTCGGTGTCGAAGTGCGCGCCATCAACAGCCGGTTCTTCAAGCTCACCGTGCGAGCGACCGAAGGCTACGCCGCGCTGGAGCCGCACATTGAGGAAGTCGCGCGGAAAACGATCCGCCGCGGCACCGTGCAGGTCAATCTCCGCGTCGAGCGGACACATTCCTGCCACGATTATTCGATCAACGTTGAGGTACTCAACAACTACCGCGAACAACTGCAAGCTCTGGTCCGCAAGTGGGGCGAGAATACCGACGTGGCGCTCGCCGCACTGTTGCCGCTGCCGGGCGTGGTGAACGACCAGACGGCGGCCATGTTCCGCCCTGAAGAGGACTGGAAGGCGATTTCCGAGGTACTTGCCGACGCCCTGAACAATCTTTCGCTGATGCGCATCCGCGAGGGCCAGGCGATGGCTGACGATCTGGCCGCAAACTGCCGGGCGATTGCCGCGGGTGTCGAAGGGATCGAGCGGCGGGCGCCGCTGGTGCTGGACGCCTATCGCGGGCGGCTGGAGGAACGACTGAACAAAGTGCTGGCGGAATACAAAGTGACGCTCGATCCGGCCGACCTGGTTCGCGAGGTGACGCTCTACGCAGAACGAGGAGACATCTCCGAGGAACTCGTGCGGTTGAAAAGCCATCTCGGCCAGTTCGACGACATCGTGAAGCTGCCGGAGAGCTCCGGGCGGAAGCTGGAGTTCCTCACGCAAGAACTGTTTCGCGAGGCGAACACGATCGGCTCGAAGTCCAACGACGTGGAGATCGCCAAGCAAGTTATCGAAATCAAGACAGCTATCGAGCGGATCCGCGAAATGATCCAGAATATCGAATGACGCCGCGGTGAGCCGTCCTGAATGTCCCTGGTGTCCCTGATAAGCAAGAAGGCCCGAGAAATGCCGAACTCACCGTGCGGTCGAGTCGTCGTCGTATCCGGCCCGTCCGGCGTCGGCAAAACGACGCTCGTGGAACGGATGTTCCAGGAGTGCCGGCTGCCGCTCGTGCGAAGCGTTTCCGCCACGACGCGGCCGCCTCGCGGCGATGAGGCCGACGGAGTCGATTATCACTTCGTCAGCCGCGAGGAGTTTGAAAATTGGCGCGAGCAGGGCCAGTTTTTGGAGAGTTTCGAGGTCTTTGGGCGCGGATACTGGTACGGCACGCTGTGGCGCGAGGTCCGCTCCGCCGTCGAGGCCGGCCATTGGATCGTGCTCAATATCGACGTCCACGGCGCGGCGGCGGTGATGGAGCGGTTCCACGACGCCGTGACGGTTTTCGTGCGGCCGGGCTCGACCGAGGAGCTTCGCCGCCGGCTGGAACAGCGCGGCACCGACACGCCCGAGGAGATTGAAAAACGCCTGCAACGCGCCCACTATGAAATAAGCCAGGCCCATCGCTATCGTTACCAGGTCGTGAATGACGATCTCGATCGGGCCGTGAAAGAAATCTGTACCATTCTCACTGAACAGAAGGAGATCGATTGCAATGATAGACGAACTTCGTGAAGAGGCGATTGTGAACAAGGTCGGGGGCCGCTTCAAGCTCTCGACGCTGATCCAGAAGCGGCTCGTGGCGATTAACGGCGGCGCCCGGCCGTTGATCGACGCCTCCAAGTATCCCAACAAAATGGAAGTCGTAATCCAGGAGATCTTGCAGGACAAGATCTTCTTGGACGCGCAGATGAACGTGCAAGTGACCGGCGCCGCGACGGGCGGCTTGCCGGATGTCGACTTCCGCACGCTGTAAACGACAATGAACGGCCGCGAAATACTGATCGCCGTCACCGGGGGTATTGCCGCGTACAAAACCGCGGCCTTGGTGAGCCGTTTGGCGCAGGCCGGCGCGGGCGTATCGGTAATCATGACTCGCGCGGCCACGCGGCTTGTTGGCCCGAAAACTTTTGAGGCCCTCAGCGGCCGAACCGTCGTCACCGACGAATGGGACGCCGGCGCCCATCCGCACATCATGGCCGCCCGCAAGGCCGAGCTGATGTGCGTTGCGCCGGCGACCGCGAACATCCTGGCCAAGGCCGCGCACGGCCTGGCAGACGAGATCGTAAGCACAACGCTCTTGGCCTTCAACGGTCCGATCATCTTCGCGCCGGCGATGAATGTTCAGATGTGGCGAAAGCCGCCCGTCCAACGGAATGTGGTCCAGCTTCGCGCCGACGGCCGTGTGATCATCGGTCCCGAATCGGGTCACTTGAGCTGCGGCGAAGTCGGCGAAGGCCGGATGGCGGAACCGGAAGAGATTTTTAAGGTGATAGCCGAACAATTGGCGAAGATAAAGGCGTAGGAGTTTGCACTTGGTTTGCCATGCCCCGCATCCTCATCACTTCCGGTCCCACGAGACAATACTTTGACCCGGTCCGCTATCTGAGCAACGGTTCCAGCGGGCGAATGGGCAAGGCGCTGGCCGAGGCGGCGCTGGCTGCGGGGCACGAAGTCGTGATCGTCAGCGGTCCGGTCGAAGTCCGCTATCCGCGGGCGGCCCAGGTCCTGCCGGTCGTTTCCACCGAGGAGATGCTCGCCGCCTGTCTGGAGATGTTTCCCAATTGCGCCGGGCTGATCGCCGCCGCCGCGCCATGCGACTATCGACCGCGGGTTGTCGCCACCGAGAAAATCCGCAAGACCGGCACGGCGCTGGATGTGCATCTGGTGGAAACGCCCGACATCGTTGCCCGGCTGGGCGCGATCAGAACATCACAGTGGATGGTCGCCTTCGCCCTGGAGACGACCGACCACCGCATGAGAGCGATGCAGAAACTCGAACGCAAAAAGTGCGATCTGATCGTCGCCAACGGACCGGCGACGATGAACTCGACGACCGCCCAGGTCGAAGTGATCGACCCCCAAGGCTGCGTACTTGCAGCCGGGCACGGCAGCAAGCGGCAAGTGGCGAAAATGGTTTTCCGAGTCATCGAGGAACACTTGATGCGCAGTTGACAGTCCGGCCATGGTCACGGATGATACACATTGTCCCACCTCAAAATCCCGCCTCGCAAGGAATCTTCCATGTCGCGTAAGTACGTCAGGCTTTCCAGCCTGACACGCGTCTCAAGTCAGGCTGGAAAGCCTGACGTACATATGCCCCTCACCTTTGGCATTCTGCCGGCATTGGCCGCCTTGTCGATCGCGGTCTGGAACGGCACTTCACACGCGGCGGACAACGAGGCCGCCGCACCTCTCAAAGCGACCCAAAAAGACCCTTTTCGCGTGCCCGACGGCACGATCGAGGACCTTCAAAAATACATCGACGGGCTAAGGAGTCTTCAACCGTCGTCAAGCCTGCGGCCGGCTATGTCCGAGTTCCGCCGCAAGCGCGCCGCCGCGCAATTGGCCGCCTGCGAAAAGATCCTCAAGGCCAAGCCGACCTACGACCAGGTCCGCCCCGTAATGCGCGCGCAAGGCGGCAGCGCTCACTGCGCTAGAACGGCTCGGCGACGCCTCGGCCACGGCCAAGATCGAGGCCGCGGTCGCGCAGGCATGGCAACTCGTTCCGCCGCCGCCGGCGCCTTCGCCTTCGTCGCCGCCACCGCCGGCTCGCAAAGGGCCGCCGCCGCTGGTCCGCGACGTACTGTTCGCGATCCTCGACGGCCGCTCGCAGGGCGCGGCGTCGATGAGCGGCAAGCAGATTGATCTGCTCGTCAATCAACTGCTGGAGTTCCTCAAACAAGTGCCGTTGGACAATGACGAGTATGCCCGGCTGGCCGTCGATGTTGCCCTGGCGGCCGAGGAGCATCAGCCGCGCGAGCAGGCGATCGCCATTTATTCGCGATTGGCCACCGCCCTGGCCGGCAGCGATGACGTGAGGACCGCCAGCACGTCAGCCACGCTGCTTGGGGCCGCACGGCGGCTGGAGCTCGTTGGCAAGCCGTTCCTGCTGCAAGGCGCGACGCTCGCCGGCCGCACGATCGACCTGACGAAATTCAAGCGCAAGGTCGTGCTGATCGACTTCTTCGCCAGCTGGTGCGGGCCGTGCCGCGAGGAGATACCAAACATCACCAAATGTTATCGGGCGTACCACAATCGCGGGTTCGACGTGCTCGCCATAAGCATCGACCGCGACCGCAGTACGATCTCCGACTTTCTCGACAAAGAAAAGTATCCCTGGCCCGTCCTGCTGGATAGCTACGAGTCCCGCGGCACCGAAAAGTCGATGGTCACCTACTACGGCATCTTTACCATTCCGCAAATGCTGCTCATCGGCAAGGACGGCCGCGTGCTTGCCTTGGACCTCCGCGGTCAGAGTCTCAATAAGGCGCTGGCGGCACAGCTCGGCCCGGTGGAGGATGCCCAGCCCAAGAAAGCGGCGGGCGCGATTGAACAAGACAAATGACCCCTCCGTTGGAGAGTGTTTTTCCCGGCAACTCAAAGCGATGCCGAAATCGCGAAAATTCCAAATTCCCGCGCGAACCTTTTGCGAACTGCCGACGTCATAGTGGTGTACCGCACTTGACTTTTTCTTGCGCGGACACAATATTCGAAAGTAGCGTTCGCAAAGGTTGAAATGGCTAAAATGGTTCCTTGGCAGGACCAAAGGCCTCGTTTCCTCCCTTTGTCAGCGTGATTTTGATATGTTTTTAAGCGTTTCGTAGTTTTTTCTCTCAATTTCGCACCACCGTGCTCGGAAGGATTATGCCATGGGTGCCACGACGAAGTCCATTACCGGCTTGTTTGCCAATGTTTGCGTCCGCAATACATGCGGTCGCATTGTGCGCGAACAAAATATTGCCGGCCAAGGGACTCGTTCGGCGGCTACCCGCGGTTATCCATCCCTTGCCCATTCCCTCCTGCGCCATTTTTCGTTGCGGCAGGAGCAAGATCGGGCAAGCGGCCAGGCGCGGTGGCTTCTGAAATGGCTGAGCGGACGGCTCATGCCGGCATTTTCGGCGGTGATCTCATCGATCATGCCGGGAATATCGAGTCCGGCGTACTGTCCAGCCCGCCCGAGCCCGCAGGCCGGTCGCCTAAAAGTGCCCTGAGATTTGAAGGCTAGGTAAATAGCCGCAAATCAAGCTTGCTTTCCCGATGGGCCTGGGCTTGCCGCTGGTCGATTCGCCGCTTGAGGTTTGCATTCGTGCATCCCTCGGTTTGCGACGGAATCTTCCGGCAAAGTGCGAAGAAGCCAAGTACACGTTTGCTACGCGAGAGGAAGATCATGAAGACCTACGAAACTGAAACTCAGGAAATCGAGACCGCGCAGACGCAGTTGGTGCGCGCCGCGCAGCAGGGCGACCGAGAGGCCTTCGGCCGGCTGTTCGAGCAGTTCCAGCCGGTCGTGTGCGCAATCGCCTTTCGCCGGCTGGGCAACCACGCCGAGGCGCAGGAGGTCTGCCAGGAGGTCTTCATCCAGGCGATGCGGAAGATCGGCCAGCTCCGCGATCCGCGCTGCTTCGCCGGATGGCTGCGCTCGATGGCCAGCCGCATGTCGCTCAACCGGGCGGTCCGCGGCCGGCAGATGCTGTCCGTGCCGGAGACCTATGAGGTGCCCAGCACGGCCGAGCAGACGCCGCTGGGCGACATGCTGGAGCAAGAGAGCCGGGCTCAGGTCCACACGGGCTTGAACCGGCTGTCGACGCTCGACCGCGCGACGCTGGTGGCCTTCTACTTCGACGGCCGCTCGTTGAACGAGATGAGCGACGAGTTCCGCACGCCGGTCGGAACGATCAAGCGGCGGCTGCACGTCGCCCGCAAGCGGCTGGCCCGCGCGCTG
This sequence comes from uncultured Planctomycetia bacterium, assembly GCA_963775975.1. Classification (GTDB taxonomy): domain Bacteria; phylum Planctomycetota; class Planctomycetia; order Pirellulales; family Thermoguttaceae; genus JANXQG01. The sequence continues at coordinate 10,023 of CAVZKX010000005.1, read as the reverse complement.
TCCGCGGCGATGGTGTGAGGCGGAAGTGGGGAGTGGAGAGTGGAGAGTGAAAAGTGGCATTGCCGCCATCGCTCTTCGCTTGCCGCTCCTCGCTTCGTTTTTGGCATACTCCCCTCATCACTTCCCACTCTCCATTCTTTTACTCTCCACTCTCGTCCAAGAAACGGTCATCGCCGGCCAGGGGGGAGAAGCCGGCGACGACCTCCGGAGGAGAAACCACACCGGAGAGATTCGATTGTATACGGCACACTCCGTGTGCCGGACTGCAGCGGCACACGGGGTGTGCCGCATCCATTGACCTTACGGCGTTCCCGTGCCGATTCCCAACTTGTCTTCTTCCTCTTCCTGGATGATGATTCGCGGCGTGACCATCATCATCAGGCTTTGCGGTCTCGCGGCCGATGCCGACGTTCTTGAACAGACGGTTGATGTAGGGCAGCTTGCTCGAGGATCGGCACGCCGAACTCGTTGCGGCCTTCGCTCAAGCGCTTGATGCCGCCCAAGAGCACGGTGCCGCCGTCGGGCACGCTGACCGTCGTCGTCACCGTGACGAAGGAGAACGTCGGCAACTGCACCGTCATGCCGTGAGTGCGACGTGGTCGACTGGTCGTTGTTGGTGTCGAACAGGTTCGTGCGCCGTCGGTTGACGATGCCGTTGCTGCGTCGTGTTGGTCGTCGTCGTATCGGTGCCCTGGAAGGTGAACGTCCTGCACGTTGCCGATCTTGCTGAAGAACGGCACCACGTCAATCGCACGAAGCGGCGATCGTTGGAGACCACGGCCTGCACGGTCAGGAACGTGCCTTCGGAGAGCACGACGATCACCGGCTGCTGGGCCGCGGCGAAGTCGCCCACCACCGGGATCACGCTGATCACGAACGGCGTCTGCGACGTGTCGGAGACGAACGCCTGCTGGCCGTTGAAGAGCGTGACCTTGGGGGCCTGCAGCACGTTGGTGCGGCGGTCGCCCTGCGGCGGCGTTGATGAAGAAGAAGGCCTCGATGTCGCTGAGAATGGCGAAGCCGACGGTGGCGCCGGCGGCGGCGTCGAAACCGCCGAACTGCGGCACGCCCAAGGCGTAGCTGCCTTGTGAGAAGTTAATGGAGTTATCGGCGGTGAAGATGCCGTTCTGGGCCGGATTGTTGCTTCCGCCCTGGATGCCGGAGAGGGCTACACCGTTATTGCCGTTCGGATTATACGACGGGGCGGTGAAGTTCTGCCCGCCTACGGTGATGGCTTGCGGAGCGCTGAAGCCGTTGGCCTGCGGGTTAGCAATGTTCTTGGCGATGGTGAAGTCGAAGTCGACGCCGATCCGCTCGAAGAAGTTGTCGTTGAGCGTGATGAAACGGACTTCGATCGTCACTTGCAGGTCCTGCATCCGCCGCAACTGTTCCAGGAGGTCGACGATTTCCTCGTGGACTTCCTGCGTCTGGCTGATGACGAGACTCAAGTTGGCGGGCGAGGGCGCGACGCTGCCTTTTCCGCCGTTGTGGTCCCAGGTCGGGGCGCGACGGTCTGCGTAATGAGGTCGATGAGCGAATCGAAGTCGGCGCCCGTGCCGCCAGCCGCGCCGCCGGGGCCGGCGGCCGCCTGGTTGCCCAGCGGTCCGTGGGCCGCGTTGGCCATCACGGCCGGGTTGATCATCGAGCCGCTCTTGCTCTGGGAATTGGAGACGACGGCCATCGGCGTGGTCACGGTGCCGAAGTTGCCGGCCGCCCCGACGGCGTTGGTCATGGCGTCGTGCAGCGCGCCTGCCAGGCCCATCCGCGGGCTGGCGACGAAGTTCGGAATCGGCATCACCAGATCGCCCACCTGGTAGACCACCTGGTAGATCTGGCTCGATTCTGACTTCTTCGACTCGCTGGTGATGTTCAAGACCTCGTGCTTGATGATGTAGCAGAGATGGTTCTTCTCCAGGAGAAGATTCAAGTAGCTCTTCAGCATGATGTCGCTGCTGAGCTCTAGCGTGACCGGTACGTCGGGCGTAAGCCCTTCCTCGCGGAGGCCTTGCTCGTCGATGTGGATATTGACGCTGACCAGCTTGGCCAACTGGTTGAGTACTTCGTTCAGCGGCCGGTTATGGCAACTGTAATTCACCGGCGTCTGGAGCTTCTTCTCAATATCAATTTCCTGCTGACTGCGGCGATGGCGGGAGTGCTCCGCGGCGATTTTGGCGCGGCGATGCGTAATATCTTTCCATTTCGTGGTATCGGGGAAGCTTAGCGGTTCCCCTGCGTAAGGAATGTCCGCCTCATCAACTTCGGCGAGCGCCCTATCCAATCCTTCCGCCGTCGCCTGCTTAATTCGCATTTGATTGGCCCACTCGCGCTGAATGTGTGACTTCGTGACCATCACCTGCGTTACGAGTTCATGCGGCGCGAGCTCCTGAGCCCGCTTTGCAATCACCTCGGCTTCCTCGTAGCGTTGCTCCTCATTCAGCCGATTGAACTGATCGACCAAGTCGGCCAATTTCTGCTGCACCTGCTGCTTGTTCAGTGCTTCGCGGTTTATCTCGCTGCGGACGTTGTTGTTCTTGTCGTCCAAGTCGATCTTCGAACGGTTCGCGGCGATGAATTGCTGCGTCTCATCGATCGAGCGGTCCATTTGCCGCAGCCAGCGGTCGCGGATGCCTGGCTCCACGGCCGAGGTCTCGACTTTCTTCCGCGTTTCCTGCAACATCGCAAGCGCACCCTTGGGGTCCTTCTCGCGCATTGCCTTGGCTTCCGACTCGCGGTGCGTCATATCGTTAAAGACCTGGCTGACAAGCGCCTGCCGCGCGGCGGCGGCATCATCCAGCGGCGCGGCCGGTTGACCCGGACCGCCGGGATGTTGACCCAAGGTTCTAGGCACCGATAGCAGCGAAAGGTGATCTTGCAGCCGCTCGGCCGTCACCTGATCGAGCTGGCTCGAATAGGCGGCCGCCTGCCGAAAGAGTTGCAGCGCCCGATCGCGGTCGTGGGCCTTCAAAGCGGCCTCTCCCTGTTGAAAGAGACCGTAGCCCGGCGACTGGCCGCTGGCGTCCGGCGAGATCGACGGCCCGTTCGGCTGGTCGGGAGGCGCGGGAACCGCCTCGGTCGCGATATCGGCAACTTGCATATTGCGCGTGCCATCGCGCGAGGGAATGTAGACGGCTGAGTTCACACCGCCGCCGACATCGACCGTGCCGCCGGCCTGCATCACGCCCGAGGCGAAGCGGCGCTGCGCCAGATGGACGGCATCAAAGACGTGGGCGGGCGAGTCCTCATTGGGACCAAACGCCTTTTCGGGAATCCGCATGGCGTCAAGCTGGCGGCACATGAACTCGGCCTGGGCGATCTGACCGACCGCCAGCGCGCTGCGGATGTTTCGCATCAGCGTCACGGCCTGCTGCCGCGCGGCCTGCGATGCGCCCACGATGGGGTTGGCTTCACCGACGTTGATCGGCGGCGGACCGACCGGCCTGTTTCGCTCGCGCATCGCGGCGATGCGGCGGAGGAGATCATCGGGTTTGGCATCAAAGGGGCCAAATGTCACACGCTGCTGGGCGGCCATTTCCGCCAGCTTTTCGGCCTGCTCCAATTCGTTCCATTGCAACAAATCATTGGCTTGCTCCGTCCACATGCGGGCGTAGGTGCGGCGGTTTTCTTCGCTGCCGCGGTCGAGGCGGCTGATTTCGACAAACTTGGCGATGGCCGCCGCGACGCGATCGGGGTTGTCTTCGTTCGGGGCGTAGCGAATCTGGTCTTGCTTTGCTTGAGCCGCCATATCCGACGCGCGGCGGATGTCGCCCACGGCCAAGGCCAGGCGAGCCTGACGCAGCATGGCATCGCTATGGCCGCGATTGCCGCGAGGAATAGCATTATCGCCGCCAGTTTGTTGCATCATCGGGCCGGTGTCCCGCGTAAAGATCCCGTTCGGATTATTTCCGCCCGGCGACATTCCCCGCGGCGGTGCGCCCGCATTCGGATACCGGTCGTCATCCGACGGCGGCGACATGCCGGTGGGCGGGAGCCGTGTGACTCCGTTGCTGCTGGGCACGGCCGCCGCGGCGCCGGACACATTCCGCGCCGCGAACGGTTCGTTCGGCGCGGCGGGCTGGTTGCCGCTGGTAAAGCCCGAGAAGATCGACCCCGAGCCGGGTTGCTGTCCGACAGCCGCGCTCGTCAACAATGCGGCCGCCATACGTTCTGGCAGGCCGGCATGTGCGAAGCCCGCGGAAAGACTTATCGCCACGGCCATGCAGCCGATCAGATTTCGTTGGGTCGTCTTCAATTGGATGCTCCTTGTAGTAGCGGCCGACGCAAATTCGCCGCCGTGCGAAGTCCGAAAAGAGTCGTGTAGTGAAAAGTCTCTGCGAAACAAACGAAGAGGACGATTAAATACAACGAGCGGCACGGATGGTCAAGGGCAAAAACGATCGGATTCAACAAAAAATTCTCGGGGCGTGGAATTTTTGGGCGAGCGATGCCCGTCAATCGGCAGAAATTGCCGGTTACAGCGTCTTGTGAAACCGCCTCACTGCCAAGAAAAACGTGACAACGCCCATCGCCGCCAAGCCCAGCAATTGCGGCCAAAGGTAGGCCAGCCCGACGCCCTTGAGAAAGATGGTCCGCACCACGATAAGGAAATAGGCCACGGGATTGAGGTAAGTCAACCATTGGATCGGCAGCGGCATGTTGGCAATCGGAAACGAGAAGCCGGAAAGGAGCATTGCGGGAAAAAAGAAGAGAAAAGTGCTCATCAGCGCTTGCTGCTGCGTCTCGCTGATCGTGGAAATCAAGAGGCCGGCCCCTAGCATGGTCAGCAAGTAGAGCCCGGTCGAGAAGTAGAGCAGCACGATGCTGCCGCGCAGCGGCACTTGGAACCAGAGCGTGCCGATAAAGAGGATTAGCGTCACGTCAACGAAGGCGATGAGCACAAATGGCAGCGTTTTGCCGAGAATGAACTCCACGGGCGTGATAGGAGTGACCATGATCTGCTCGATCGTGCCGATCTCCTTCTCCCGGACGACGGCCATGCTTGTCAACAGCAGGCTCACCAGGCTGACGACGATCACGATCACGCCGGGCACGAAGTAATTGCGGCTGTCGAGGTTTTCGTTGAACCATGCCCTTGTGCGGAAGTCGAGCTTCACCGGCAATTCCACGAGTGGCGGGTTTTGATCGAGCCGACGCTGGAGCATCGCGCGGGAGTAGTCGCTCGTGATGCTATTGACGTAGCTCAGGGCGATGCCGGCCGTGTTGGAGTCGGTGCCGTCGCAGATGACTTGGAGCTGCGCTGTACGGCCGCTTTCCAGATCGCCACCGAAGCCGGAATTGATGCGAAACACGATCTGCACGCGGCTGCGGAGAATGGCGTCTTCCATTTCGCGGTCATTGCCGATGCGGGCGACAATGTCGAAGTATCCGCTGCCGGAGAAACGCGACAAAAGCTCGCGGCTGGCGGGCGTGTTGTCCAAGTCGTAAATCCCTGCGCGGATGTTGTGGATGTCCATGTTCACCGCGTAGCCAATCACGAGCACCTCGATGCACGGCATGATGAAGACGACGGCCCGCATCCTCGGGTCGCGAAAGACCTGGATGAATTCCTTGATCAGCATTTCACGGATGCGGTCGAACATGGTTATGCGGAATGGCGTCTATGTTGTAGGATGGACCTCCGAGTCCGTCCGACTAATCCGAGAAGACGGACTCGGAGGTCCATCTTACATGGTTACGTCAGTTTCTTTTTAAACCTCCAGCGGGCTAGGAGCACCATCAGCGCGGCGAAGCCCGCCAGCAGCAGCGCGTCGCCGGCGAGGATTTCCAGCCCGACGCCCTTGAGATACACTCCCTTGAGCACGGCGATGAAATACCGCGCCGGCACGAGATAGGTGATCCACTGGATCGGCCGCGGCATGTTGACGATGGAGAAAATAAAATCCGACAACAAAAACGACGGCAGGAACGTGAGCATCATGGCCAATTGGCTGGCCATGAGCTGGCTCTTGGTGGCGATGCTGATGAGCATGCCCATCGACAGCACGCCGACGAGAAAGAGCGAGGCCACCCCGAACAAAAGCGCTACGTTGCCGCGCAAGGGGACCTGGAACATGAATTGGCCCAGCACCACCACGAGCACCATGTCGAACATGCCGATGGCGAAATAGGGGATGAGCTTGCCCAGCACCAGTTCCTCGCGTTTCACCGGCGTCGATATGAGTTGCTCCATCGTGCCTCGCTCCCATTCGCGAGCGAAAGTCAGCGACGTTAGCATGGCGGCGATGACCATCATAATCACCGCGATTAGCCCCGGCACGATATAGTTCCGCGATTCCAATTCGGGATTGAACCAGACTCGCTGGCGGACATCCAGCGGCGGGCGGAAGTCGGTCGCACCGATGCGCTTCATGCGATCCAGCGACCACTGCTGCGCATAGATTTCGGCAATGGCGTCGGCATAGCCCAGCGCGATGGTGGCCGTATTCGAATCGACGCCCGACAGGACCGCTTGCAGCGGCGCCTCGGCTTGCGATGCAATTCGCCGGCCGAAGTCATAAGGAATTACCAGCGCCATCAGGGCCTCGCCCGAGTCAAGCGTCCGGTTCATCTCGCGTTCATTGTCGACGTGTCCGACGAGCGAGAAGTAGGGCGATCCGGCGAAGTGGCTTATCAATTCGCGGCTTGCAGGCGTGCCGCTTTGGTCCCATACGACGAGCGGCACATGGTCGACGTCCAGCGTCAGCGCGTAGCCAAAGAGCAAAAGCATCAGAACCGGCAAAGCAAGTGCCATCCCCAAGCTCCGCGGGTCTCGGAGCACGTGCAGTGATTCCTTCCGGGCGACGGCGGCGACACGTCGGGCATTCATCGGCGGACCTCTCGGGATGTGGGGCAGATTGCCAATCTGCCGCGGCTATGGCAGGTTGGAAACCTGCCCCACAAGTTTGCATTCATCGGCGGACCTCCTCTTGGGGTTGCTCGGCGCGGTCACGGGCTTCGATCAATGAGACGAAAACATCTTCCAGCGAGGGAGTGATCGTCTCGATCTGCCGCACCGCAATGCCGTGCTCCGCGAGCCGGCTGCGGGTATCGGCAGCGGCCCGCTCGCCGTCATCGGCCACAAGGTGCAAACTGCTGCCGAAGAGTGCCACTTCCTTCACTGAGTTTAGTCCAGCCAGGGCCTCCATCGCCGCTTCGGGCCGGTCGCAAGATACTTCCAAAATCTCTTCGTGCATCGCTTCCCGCTTAAGTTGCTCTGGCGGCCCCTGTGCGATCAGTTCGCCGCGATAGATCAGAGCCAGGCGGTCGCAGTACTCGGCCTCGTCCATGTAGTGCGTCGTGACGAAGACGGTCACGCCTTCGCTGGACAGTTCGTAGATCAAATCCCAGAACTGGCGGCGGCTGATCGGATCGACGCCCGATGTCGGTTCGTCGAGAAAAAGAATCGGCGGCCGATGGAGAATCGCGCAGCCAAGGGCCAGCCGCTGTTTCCATCCGCCGGAGAGTACTCCCGTAAGCCGATGGCGATACGATTCCAGGCCGGACATCTCCAACACCCACTGCTTGCGCTCAGCTTTTTCCTTTTCACCGATGCGGTAGATGCCGGCGTAGAAATTGATGTTCTCCTCGACGGTCAGGTCCTGGTAGAGCGAGAACTTTTGGCTCATATAGCCGACGTTGGCCTTGATCTCCTCGGCTTGCGTGCGGATATCCAGTCCGACAACTGTGCCGCTTCCGCCGGTGGGCGAGAGGATGCCGCAAAGCATGCGGATCGTAGTCGACTTGCCCGCTCCGTTTGGTCCCAGGAAGCCGAAGATTTCGCCGCGTTTGACCTCGAAGCTGACGCGGTTGACGGCCATGAAGCGGCCGAAGCGGCGCTCGAGCTGGTCGACGGCCACGGCGGGTCGAGTAGGTCCCTCTTGCCGAGAGGGACTATTGTGCTCTGCCTTCACAGGAGAATTTGACGCCGCTCGCAATGTCGACTCGTTTGGTCCCTCTCGGCAAGAGGGACCTACAATCGCCGAAACAAACACATCCTCCAACGTCGGCGGGATGACGCGAATCTCTGGCAGCGGCAGCCCGGCCGACTTGAGTGTTTCGGTGACGTGATCAGTTTCATCCACCCCATTTCGCCCGACGAAATGCAGCCGATCGCCGAATAGTCCCACTGATGCATCCGGATAAGCTGCCCGCAATACCGCGGCGGCGCGGCGAGGCTCGGCAGTGCGGACTTCCAGTATCTTTCCCCGCATCAGTTGCTTCACTTCGTCCGGCGTGCCGCAGGCGAGCATCTTGCCTTGATGGATGAGTGCCAACCGATTGCAGCGTTCGGCCTCATCGAGATAGGCCGTGGAGATGAAGATTGTCACTCGCTCGCGGAGCAGCTGATAAAGAATCCGCCAGAAATCGCGGCGCGAGACCGGATCGACACCGTTCGTCGGCTCATCGAGGAACAGCACGCGCGGCGTATGGATCAGCGTACAGGCCAGTCCGAGTTTCTGCTTCATTCCGCCCGACAAATTGCCCGCCAGGCGGCGTTTGAACGGCGTGAGATTGCTGAACGCCAATAGCCGCTCAACGCGCTCGGCGCGGCCCTTGCGGGGCACGCTATAGATGTCGGCGTAAAAGTCGATGTTCTCCATTACGGTCAGATCGGCGTAAAGTCCGAAGCGCTGGCTCATATAGCCGATTTCCGCTTTTACCGCCTCGGCCTCGCGGACGACGTGATGCCCGGCCACCCACGCCTCGCCCGCGTCTGGGTCCATGATCGAGGTTAAGAGCCGCATCGTGGTGGTCTTGCCCGCGCCGTCGGGACCGACAAGGCCGAAGATTTCACCCTCTTCGACCTTTAAGCAAAGGGAGTCGATTGCGGTGATACCGTCAAACCGTTTCGTTAGACCCTGAGCATGGATCATAAATTCGGAAAAAGAAACACGAAATTCTAAACAAAACTGAAATATGAAATGCCAATGTTCTAAACGACATTCAGTCGGACTTGCGCAATATCGCACCAAAGATGTTCATCAACTCGGTACTCTCCTGAATCGGCTTATCGCGCTCTGCATCAAGGGCTGCAATCCCCTTCGTATCGAGCAGCCGCAACCAGTATCGCGACTCTTTTGATTCCTTCTTGGAGATCTTGATCCGCAGTCGAAAGTCCTTCTTGCTTGAGGCATCGTTGGCTTCGATGTAATTCGCGCCCACCGAACCGGAACTCCTGACCACCTGCTTGAACGTCCTCAGCATTGCAGATCGTTCGCGGCAGCTTCTTTACAAATCCGCGCACGGCGCGAGCGAATAGGTAGGTTCGTTCCTCCAAATCGTAGCGGGGCGTACCTGGCGTTTCTGACATTTAGACTTCCTCATTCTAATTTGTTTCGTATTTCGTCTTTCATTATTCGGATTTTAATTTGGCATCCGCCGGCATGCCGGGCTTCAATTGCTGGTTGGGATTCTCGTCCAAATAGATTTTGACTCGATAGACGAATTTCACGCGTTCGCGAGTGGTCTGGACAGTTTTTGGCGTAAACTCCTGTTCGGAAGCGATGAAGCCGACATGTCCCTTATAGACCTTGCCGGGATAGGCGTCGGTGCTGATTTCGGCCTTGCAGCCGAGCTGGATCGCAACCTTGCCGATATCGCGTTCGTCGATATAGGCCCGTAACCAGATATTTTGAAGGTCTGCGACGGTTACGAGGGGTGTGCCTGCGGCGACGAATTCGCCCTCTTCGACATTTTTCGACAGCACCATGCCCGTCAGCGGCGAGACGACGGTGGCGTAGCTAAGCTTGACTTCGGCGGCCTGTAGCGCCGCCTTGGCTTGCTCCATAACGGCCTTGCCTTGCGCGATATCCTCCTTTCGCGGTCCTTGCTTGATAAGCTGGTAGCGTTTCTGCGCTTCGGCGTAGCGGTCGCTTCCCATCCGTTGTGCGGCGAGTGTCATATCGAACTGCTCGTCGCTCATGGCGCCGGGATGGGTTGTGCGAAGGTTTTGCGCAGCTTCAAGTCGTTTTTGAGCCGTTCCAGATCGTCCTTGGCAGCATTGAAGATCGCCTCGGATGCCTCGAT
>CAVZKX010000004.1:0-206832 GCA_963775975.1 uncultured Planctomycetia bacterium | reverse complement strand
CTTTTCGATCACCCGCTCGGGGTAGCGGCCGGCGAGGCCGACCGGCGCGGCAACCCCATCGGCTTCGAGCCTTTGCCAGAGCCGGCCGAACCTCTCCCCGCTTCCGCCGAGCCGGTCGCCGACATCGTCGAAGAACCGGCGCCGCAGGTCGCCAGCGACGACCTCGAGGCGCGGCACGCCAGAGCATCGAACAGGGCCGGCGCACGCCGCCGCCGGCGACGCCGCGCGCCGAGCCGCCGGCCATCGAAATCGGCGAAGCGCCCGCTGCCCCCTCCAACATCGTTCGCCTGCCGGGAGCCGTGCCGTCGCGCGAAAGCCCCGAACCGGCTCACCGGCACCGTGCGAAGTTTTGTCCATTCTTCAAGGCGCTTGCGCATAGCTGCAGGCATTTTTGCAGTAACCCAAACCATTTCCAAAGTTCGTGATGGAAGAGTGTCGCCGTTGTACACATAAATTGGAACAAGCAGCGTGTCATACGGTCCGTATTTTGAAGATTGATTTTGAGCAAAAGAAGATTTTGCACCGCAGAGAAGTACGGAAAAAATAATTAAGAAAAATAGCTTGCTGCAATGCTTCATAATCGAAGTACAAAATTAATCAAAACCCCGGTATTTCATACTAAATGACAAGGAAAGTAACCCAAACGCTTGTTAGTGAATTATTAAAAATTTAGTTAACAGCGCGAAGCAGCTTGATACGACGGAAGATACTCATGATAAAGCCGGTGATCATAATTAGCGTACCGATCCATAAAATATTGATCTGCGGAAATAATAAAACTTTCAGAGCTACAAAAGGAATCATGGAAGAAGATTCTTTTACACCGAATAATAATTTTTTGTTTTCTCCAACGCCGTTGAAAGCAATCGCAAGGTCTTGCGAAAAAACTGTATCAACAACAGGAATTACCCTGTTATCTTTTATATAGAATAACGGGTTTGCTTTGGAGCGCATGCTGTCTTTGTTAACAACGGTCATGTCGGCCATTAAAGCGGTATCATTTGCAGTAAAATGATACTTGCCATTATCGGGGTTGGGAATTATTTTATTAAGAATGATAAATCCTTTTGAATAGAAAATAGTGTCGTTAATTCCGATTGTATATTGCCGGAAAGATGCCGTGTCATTTTCACTTTCCTTAACCGCAGTTTGATCGCTAACGTATCCGGCACACTCCGTGTGCCGCTGACCAATGGCACACGGAGTGTGCCGGGTACAAAGAGAACTTACCATGTCCAAAGCAATTTCGATTCATGCCTTTGTGATAACCGCATTGTTCACGGCCGCCGCCAGCGCTGCCGACAGCAGCGAGAGCTGGGCGCCTTGGCCCTTTCACCACGAAGAGCCGGCCGGCAAGCCGGATCGCGTCGTCGTGTATTGGAACGACGCCGTGGCGACGACCGCCGGCCAGCCGGCCGTCCGCGGTTTCGTGGCGAATGATGTTCTACGAATCGAAAAGCGATGCGCCGGTCAAAGTCGACGGGACGCTGATTATCTACGCGTTCGACGAAACGAACCGCGATCCGAACAACTGCAAGCCCGATTGCAAGTATGTCTTCACGCCCGAGCAACTGCCGAAACACCACAGCATGTCCAAGGCGGGCCATTCCTATAGCGTCTGGCTTCCCTGGGACCAAGCGGGCGGCCTGCAAAAGGAAATTACGCTCATCGTGCGTTTCGAGCCGAAGCTCGGCGCGCCGGTGATCGGCGAGCAATTGAAGGAAATTCTGCCCGGCACGCTGCCGCCGTTCAAGGCGGATTCGGCGAGCCGTTTGCCGCCGATTGGCGGCGGGACGCTGGCCGAGTGCGCCGACCAAATCATGAGCGGCGCTTTTGGCAACCGGGCACCAGCGGCCGGCGGGAATGCCGCAAATCCGCCCGGGTATTATGGGCCGCAGGGGCAAGCCTCGGACGGCGTCCGCGCGGCATCCTACGAGCAGCCCCTCCAGCAAGGCGGCGCGCCGGCGGGCCAGGTAATTCACGAGCGGCGGATGGCAACTGCGACGATTGACGTTCCCGACGGAATGCTCTCGCGCGAAGTGCTCAGCGCGCCGGCAGCGGCACGCGCGGCGCCAAACCGCGATCCGCGGCCGGCCAGCAACTACAACGGCGGCCAGTTCGCGCCGCCGCCATCCAGCGCGCCTACCGGTTGGCCGGCGCCGAACCCGGCGTGGCGGAACGGCCCGGCGCCGGGACAATTGTCGGCGCCGCAGATGGGGCCGGCACAGAACCTGCCACCACAAGCTGGTTTTGCACCTCAGAGACCGATGGTTCCAGGCGAACAATACGCTCTGCCAAATCCCGATCGTGCTCGGTGGCAACAACGCCCCGCAGTACAGCCGTATGCCCCTGCAAATCAATCCTGGGGACCGTACTCCAATGGAGCGCCGGCAGCGCCGACAAATGCCCAGCAATAACCGGCCCGACGCCGACGGGGCGCATGTTGAAGTCGTGATGGTCGAGCGTGATTTGCGTGCGGACGATGACAGGCGAACTGTTGCCGGACGACATTCCGCCGCCATAGCCGCCTGCCCCGCCATACTGGCCCTGGCCCTGGCCCCCTCGGCCTCCGCCCATGCCGCCCATGCCCGACATGCCGCCGAGGCCAGACATTCCGCCCATGCCGGACATGCCGCCCATGCCTGACATGCCGCTCATTCCGCCCATGCCCGACATTCCGCCCGTGCCAGACATGCCGTTCATGCCCGTTTGATTGTTGGCTTGGGAGGCGCCGATAAAATTCTTCGACGCCTGTGCGGCCGTGGTCCCGATAAAGCCGCCGTTTTGGTTGTTACTGGTTTGTCCCAGGCCAATGTTTTGCGACTGTTGCAGCGGCGAGTTCTGTCCAAAGGCGTTGAGATTGGACGAGCCCATGCCGATGCCGCCGCCGGAGGAGCCGCTGCCGCCGCCGCTGCTGCCGAACATCCCGGAGCCCATCGAAGAGCCGCCGCCGCCGGACATACCGATGCCCATGCCGCCGCCGCTGGACATGCCGCCGCCGCCGCCGCCGGAACTGCCGAATTGTGCCCAGACGGTACCGGTATTAACGGTTGCGGCCAACAATATCAGCCACGAAAGGTTTAACGCGCGGCACATGGGAATCTCCTTATAAGGACGTTCTCTTCAACGTTCAGCGGCGGTAGGCAGGGCCAGTGCCCGCTGGTCCAGTCCTACGAAATTATATATCGAAGCAACTCGCGGTCTATTCCTTTATTTCTTTTCCGTCCCGCAGGCCTTCTCCAAGGTGCAATTCGCGGAGTTTGCCGTCAAAGCGGAGAATCACGTCGCCCTCGGGGGCCATGATCGTGTGAATCTGGCCGGTGCCGCCGCCGACTTTGAACTCCTCGCCCTCCTTGAGCTTCAATGTCTTTCCGCGGCCAGCAATGCGGTCTTGCAGCCAGACCCGCCAGATGCCGTCCTCTTCGTCGTTGGTAAAGCCTGTGACGACGGCGAATTTGGCGAAATCGATGCGCTCCGGCGGACGCGGAGGAGTAACGTCCGTCCCACCGCGAACAATGTTGGGGGCCGTCTGCGTCTGCGGCACGTAGGCGGCAAAAAAGTTCCGCTTCTCGATCGCCGCGCGATCCGCGGCGAGTTGCGGCAGCTTGATCTCCGGATTGGCTTCCGTGGCGAGTTGGTCCGCGGACGCCGCATCGGGCAGTGATATGGCCTCGATGGCAATGTTCACTTCAAACGGATAGTCTTTCGTACCGGGCGGCGCACTGCGCGATATGCAAGCGGCGGATTTGATGGAGGTGACCCGCGGAATAAAAGCCATACAGAAAATTAAGGATCTCCGGCAGGGTCGCGCCTGCATGGATGGAAAACGGAATCCGCGTATAGATCTTCAGGTGCGACTCGGTTTCTTCGGAGTGTACGGACCAACCATGCAGCCCGGCGCGGTCGCAGAGCACGCGCAGCCAATCCTGATAAAGCGATCGAGCGATGGAAGCGTTGGAGGGCAGCGATCGTTTTTTCCAATCGGCCAGACGCCGGTCGTCGTCTTCCGCCTGCCGCTTTTCCCTTTGCTTCTTGTCCAACTCGACTTTAAGATTCTCCTGTTCCTTGAGGAGAGCCTCGTCCGAGCGCGAGTCGCCGGTCATGAAAAATAGCGTCAGGCCGGCCGCGGCGATCACGCCCGCCACAACGACCAACATTACTTTTTCGCGTTTCTTTAGTTTCATCGCGCGGCCCCCGTGGCAGATGGCTTCGCGGGCGGCGCCGCAGCCGTAGCGGCTGGCGGATTGGAAGTCGGCAGGGCCGAAGCGCCCGGCGAAACAGCGGACGCGGCGGACGGCTTGGCGGAATCGGCCGGCTGAGCCTTAGCGGGCACCTTGCCCGGTTCTTTTTCCACCACGATCGAGGCGTCGAATCGCCATTTATAGCGTGCGTCCGTAGTGTCTTCGTGGCTGTCCTTGGTGTTCATGTTGCCCGCCAGAGGACGAACGCCTTTCTCCATGGCAGCGATGTTGTCGTAGGTTCGAGTCCAGCCTTTGATATCCATCTGGCTGCCGCGTGCGCCGGAGCTGGCGGTAAACTCGCCGAGCATGGCGTCGCGGGCGTCCGGCATGCCGCGGCTGAGTCCGCTCATCTCATCGAGCCAGACGCTATCTTGATCGACCCACTTGCGAATTTCGGCGGTAATCGTGCGGCCCTTCTTCCCCTTGTCCAACCAATCCTGGATCTCTTTGACGCTGTTCCTCTTTTCGTCCACGTCGGAGGCGAGCAGGTAGTGGTCCACGCGGCCCCAGATGATGTAAGCGATCACCAGCACCGCGGCCGCCGCGCCCAGCGAAATCCAGAGGTTCCGGCGGCTGACCGGCGGCGGACGCCGCCGCGGATTGATGAAGTCGATCGCGTGGCGGGTGTTGCGAAGCTCGGCCTGCAACATGCCCAAGAGCGGAGCGTAACGGTCGCTGTGCGCCGGCATCGCGGCCGCGAGCGCAGGCGAAGTCTTCAGGCCCGCGAATGGATTGACGAGCGCGACGGGCAAGCCCGACTCGGTCTTCACGCTTTCGGCCAGTTGAACGTCGATAGGGTCTTGACCGAAAAGCACGAGCGAATGGATCTTGGCCGAATCGCCCGTTTCCGTAACGAGCTGGTTCCGCGCGGCGGCCAGGGTCAGGCGGATTTCGGCCACGAGTGCGGGCACGGCAGGCCGGCCGCCGGCGAAGCGCGTCGTGCGCAGAAACACAGTCTTACCGCCCTGGATGACCGTCAGATCCGCCTCTTCGGCGAAAAGCTCGATGATCAATTGCGGCAGCTTTCCGCCGCCGCTGGCCGCCGACTGCGACGCAGTCAAGAGCGATGCCGCTTCGCACGGCCGCAGAAGCACGCGGCGGAGAATCAGCCCGGCCTTTTCGCAGACTTTTTCGATTTGTGCGATCTCGCTGGGGGCAATTGCCGTGGCGAGAACCGGCTTAGGGCCTTCGCCGACAGTGTCGATCGGCAGGAAGTCCAGCCGCCAGCGGTCGTCCAGTTCGTTGAACTCCCGCGCGGCCTGAAAGCGCACGAGATTGGGCAAGTCATCTTCTTCGGCCGGCGGGACGGTGAACTGCCGCAACTCGATCCGCGTGCGGCCGACGGATACCATCGCTTCGGGCCGCCCGCATCCGCGCGCGTCAAGTTCCTGGGCAAGCCGCGCGCCGAGGCCCTCGGGCGTTTCGTCCGCCGTGCGGGGGAACGCGAAGGCGTGTTCGATAACGACCTGCCGGCCCTTTATCGAGGCGACGGCCGCGCGGCACTCGGCGGCGCTCCATTCGATGGCTAGGAATTGTGGCATGCGGGCTGGAACTCGAAATCAGAATGTCGAAAAGCTGTGATTACTGGCTGACATTGCCGGCGCTGGTTGGGACGTTGCCGCCATTGCCGGCACTGTTGCCGCCGCTGCTATCGCTTGCGGCCTGAGGCTCCACGGCGAAGCCGCCCTGCAAATGACTGATATCATTCCAGAATACTATGCGGGCAGGGCTTTGGGTAGCATCAATCACAACTTCGATTCGCGCTGACGTGCTGCCTTTCTCAAATGAGCCGATGACCTGAGCGCGGTAGACGCTTCCGCCCGTGTTTACATAGGGCAGAAGCTTCTTCATCGTCGGCAGATCCACCGCCCCGCGAATGAGGGGCCACGCCGGACACTGGTCGGTTTCCGTCTGCGAGGCCGGGTCCATCTGCCGCTGCTGGATGAGCTGGTCGGCCAGATCGGACGTCACGTTCGGGATGCACATCAGGACGACGCGCGAGGCCTGGTTGATGTTGATCTTGCCAGCGGTCGAAGTATTGGCGCTGGTCGTGCAGTTGGCGAACAGCTTGGGGAGCGTGGTTGACATCGAACCGGTCGTCGGGGCGAAAGGGTTCGGCAGCGTGATCTTTCCTTGGTTGCCATTTCTTTGGACAACCGGGCCACCGCGGCCGCCTTGACCGCGACCGCCTTGACCGCCGCGGCCGCCTTGACCACCGCGGCCGCCTTGACCACCACGTCCGCCCGCGCCGCCACGGCCGCCGCGACCACCACGGCCGCCGCGACCGCCGGTGCCACCGCGGCCACTATTGCCAGTGCCGCCACGACCACCACCGCCGCCGCCTGCATTGCCGTTGCCGCCATTGCCGTTACCGCCACGTCCGCCGCCAGCATTGCCGTTGGGACCGCCTCCATTGCCGCCGTTGCCACCACGGCCGCCGCCAGCGCCGCCGCCGCCATTTCCGCCGCCACCAGGACCGCCACCATTACCGCCGCCACCTCGACCGCCGCCAGCGCCGCCGCGGCCGCCGCCACCTCCGCCGTTGCCGCCGCCACCATTACCTCCTCGACCGCCGCCAGCGCCGCCACCTCCGCCATTGCCGCCTCGTCCGCCGCCAGGTCCGGCGCCGCCACCGCCGCCACCGTTTTGTTGGGCCACGGCGAAGATGCTCTTGCGCCGCTGCGGCAGCCCCCGACCACTCGAGTTGTCGAGAAGAAGGAGGTGCGCCAATCGAGCTCGCATAGCTGGAGTAAATTCTTGCGGGCGGCGACCCGCCGATCCGATTTCTGCCGAGCGCAAGCCCCCGCGGCCACATCGCGGAGTTAAACATCGGCTCCAACGGCACTGGGTCGGCGGCGATATGGAGTTCATCCACTCCGCCGCGATCGACAATGTACCTGCCGCCGTTGCTGCCGTCGTTGAAGCTGACAGGGCCTCCTCCGCGTGTACCGCCGCCGCCGGGTCCGCCACCGCCAGGACCACCACCGCCGCCGGGTCCACCGCCGCCGGGTCCTCCGCCGCCGGCACCGGTCCGCCGCCACCAGGACCTCCGCCGCCAGGACCGCCGCCGGGTCCGAAGCCGCCGCCGCCCGGTCCGCCATTGGTGCCGCCCGTTGATTGTGGCATTAACAACGTGGCCGTTCCGCTGGCTAGATCCAAGAGGTTGTTAATCTGCACGCTGCCCGTAGCGCCGCCGCCGCTGCCGCCGGTGCTGCTGCCGCCAGCGGAACTACCGCCCGAGGTGCTGCTATCGCTGCCGGAGCCCGCGAGCTTCGTAAGGTCGAGATGGCCAGTCGCGTCGGCCTGGCCTTTTCCGCCGAGCCGATAAGCGATGATGAATTCGGCCGACTCCTCATCCAAGGCGTCGGACAAAGTTTGGTAGAGCGTCTGGAGATCCGGATCGTTCAAATTGATCTTTTGCGTGCCATCGCTCTTGAGGTTGTCTTCGGCGCTGGCCAAAGTCAGATAGGCGGCCCAGCCGTGGTCCATCGAACCGTCGGAATTGTCGACTCCGCCGATCGACCCGCCGCCGGAATTCGACCCGCTGGAAAGGCCCATCTTGGCCGCGTCCAATCCATAGAGCAGTTCGGGCGTCACGCCTTTGACGAGCAGAAGCTCCTCGAGCGTCGTGGGCGTGCCGTTTCGCTCCGCGTAAGGCGGCGAAAGCCCGGCGTAATACTGCGCTCCGGGACCGTTGGTCCGCTGTTTGCCGGAGGGGTCGATCCACTCCAGGATCGCGTCGGCGGTGTCGTCGGTCATGCCCGGCAGGCCCATGAGCATCATGTGGGCGTAGGTGTTGCCGCTGGTGCCTTCGTTGATACCGGCCGAGCCGCTGGATTGGTCGAAGTTTATGAGCGTAGCGAGGTTGATCTTCGTCGACTCATCTTGCACTCCGTAGCGGACGCCGCTAATGGTGCGGCCATCGGACTTCGGGGCGACGATGGAAAATTGGCCGTGGAACTGCTCCGTCCCCGTGTCGTCGACCACCTGGTTTTGGAAGCGCGACGGATTGTCGAAGACGCCGCCCGCGGTGTTCTGATCGGCCGGGTCCATATCGAGAACCTGGCAGGCGAGCTCGGCGCCGGAGAGCGCGAAAGACCGCGCCTGCGCCTGTCGGCTGGCGGCGATTCCCGCGCGGCGCTCGTTCAACATCAATTCGGAGAAACCGAGCGCGGCCAGCGACAGCATGGCGATGACCACCAGAACCATCAGCAGGATGATGCCGCGACGTGCTTTGCGTTGTCTTAACATCATGGTGGGTCGTCCTTGCGAATTGAGATTATTCACGCGATGCTTGTTCACGGCGTGCTGCTGCTGGTGGAGGTGCTCATCGACGCGTTCGATGAGCCCTTCATCTTGTCGACCTGCGCCAGTGATTTGAATTCGCTGGCGGGAACCGCGGAGTTGGGCAGGTCGACGAGAATATCGTAGACCGCCTCGCGGTGTTCGCCGGATGCGCCGCCGAGATGCGACCCGCTCGATTTCCGCGCGGAGCGTATCGTGAGCGTGACCTTGACCGCGCTGGGCAGTTTGCCTTGCTGGTTCGAGTCCCACTCGTCATTCTCGGTGCTGCCATCGTAATACTGGAAAGTCAGACCGACGACCTCGCCGACCGTCGGATCACCCAACTTGACCGCGTCCGTCGGGCTGGACTGTCCCTGCTGCTGCGCCATGTAAAATCGCGCTCGGTCCATTTCACTGCGGTAAAGGCCGCCCGCAGCGCCGCCGTCGGTGGTCGGGCCGGTCGAGCCAGTGCCGGTCGGCGCGCCCAAGCTATAGCTGACAATGCGAACGTCACTCAGCGTGGCCGGCTGCGAGCCGTCTTCCGCCGCCGCCAGCATCGCCCGAGTCAGCCGGGGCCGGCGGGCGGTCTCGATTTGCACATCCTGCATATCTCCGAACAATCCGCCGGAAATGGGCATTGTACTGCTCGTGCCGGACGACGAAGAAGAGTTCGCGGCCGAACTGGAGGAAGCACTTGCACCCGTGCCCGACGACGAACCGGCTACTGGCGCCGATGCGGCGGACGTTGCCGAACCGCCGCCGGAACTGGACGAAGCCGATCCGCTGCTGCTTCCCGCCGGCGGCTGGTAGGGCACCGCGTTGCGGAGATCGTCGGCGATGCGCTGGAGCAACGCCCGCGCCAATTGCGCCTCTTCAACCTGGTTGCGGCTCTTCTCGGCGATGGCCATGTGGACGTGCATCGCCCCGGCAATTAAGGCGATCGTGATCATGGTCAAGGCCAGCGCCAACATGACTTCCAGCAGCGTGTACGCCGCGCGCCCCTCGTTACGACGCGATTGCCCCTCGTTACGACGCTCCCGCGTCGTGACGGACCGCTCGGCCGCTCCGCGGCCCTGGAATCGCGCGCACGTCCACGACATGGCCGCAGAGCGGCCGCTCAGTACGTTCCCACGCGGAGCGTGGGAACGAGTTGGCAGCGCGAAGGCCTTACGATCCGCCATTGCTCGTCCCTCCGCTGGAAGTGGCGTTAGACCCGCTGCTGCCCGAACTGCCCTCTTGCTGAGCGTTGGGGTCGGGCATCCAACGGACCAGGGAAAACTCGACGGGATGCTGTGCGGCGGGCACGTCCTTCGTGACCGTCACGCGGACGGAAATCAGGCCTTGTATGCCGGGCGTCTGCGAGTCGGTGGCGATGGAATAGACCCAGTTGTTGTCGTCGGCTGCCGCGGCTTCCATGCTGGGGTCGAAAGACGCATTGTCAACGGCCGAGGCGGCCGTGATGCCCGAAACAACCTCGGACATCTTCGTTTCGCACAACATCTGGGCACGGGCCAAATCGCGGGCCGATCCGGCGTTTTGCAGTGCGAGGCGGCTGACTTCTCCCAGCACAGCCACCGCCCCAGCGAGCAATGTGAGGGCCAGAATAACTTCCAGCAATGAGAACGCGGCGCGTTTCGCTCGATGACGTTCGGGCCGATTGCATGGGCTTACTCCACGACAGGACTGCCCACGACCACGTTGCCGGTGACGCCGCGGATACGGATGTGGATGGCATACCCGCGACCGCTGGCCACGATGAGCCTGGCGTCGGAGGTTGTGCCATCGGGATAGAAGAATATCGGATCGGACCAGCCATTGCCGCCGTCTCCACCCTGCGCGATCGCCGCCGGTGCCGCATCGGAGGCATCCGGGTCCGGACTGTCGTCGGCAATAAGGCGCATCCCGTCCGGCAGGCTGCCGTCTTCCGACGGCTGATGCTCGCCGTCGGCAAGTACGGGGTCCTCCGTCGCGCCCTGCGAACCGTCAGCCGTCTGCGCAGAGGCCAGTTCCTGCGGCGAGACGCGGTACGTGCCGCTGCCCGGCTGGTACTGGAACGTGTAGACGTGACTCGATCGCATCGCGCCGATCCGGGCATGAAACATCTTCGTGCGGACCGAGTCGGCGGCCGACTGTACCTCGCGCCGCACCAGCGGCTTGCGTATCAGCGGGACCGCCATTGCGAAGATTACCACGAGGACGGCCATCACAATAAGGATCTCGACGAGCGTAAAGCCGCGTCGTCGCCCGGCGCCCGCAGTCGAATTAGAGGATGCGAGATTTTGCGGTGTCATCATGTTATGGCGTCCAATTGCCTATCTGTACCCCGTTGGGGTCGACGGTTCCAATATCGAATTCCAAGTTGTGCTGGCTACTGGGAGAGTAAGTGTATGGATGGCTCCAAGGATCCAAGGGTATTTGTGCGACCTCGAGGTAGGGGCCTTCCCACTTCCCCTGCTGCACGTCACCGGGCTGGACCAACAAGGCGTCGAGGTTCGGCGGGTAGTTGCCGACATCCATGTTGTATTTGTTGATGGCCGTCTTAAACAGGCCGATCTGCGTCTTGGCTTGCTTGACTTTCATGCCTTTCATGATTGGCCCGATGGCCACGACCGCCAGCGAAGCGAGTACGACGAGAATAACGAGCACCAGCAGAACTTCAATCAAAGTGAAGCCTTCCGCCGGGCGTTTACGATTGCGATACATGGTAATCTCCTTTTGAAGTGTCATAGTTATCCAACGGTTGTGCCCATCTTCATAACGGGAAGCAGCAAAGCTATCACCAGAACGAGGATGACGCTCGCTAAGATCAAAAGCATAATCGGCTCCAAAAGCCGCACGGTAATATCTAGCCGCCGCCACGTCTGCCGCTCTTGCGTCTCCGCGACCGACAAGAGGACGTTTTCCAGGTTGTTGGCCTGTTCGGCGACGGCGATCATTTCTACGACGATCGGCGGGAACTTGCCGCTGGCGCCCAGAGGGCCAGCCAGCGATTGTCCTGCCGAGATGTTCTCCGTGGCCTTGCCGATGGCGTCGCCAAGGACGCGATTTCCGGTGGAATCGCGGGAAATCTGCAGCGATCGGATGATCGGCACGCCGTTGTGCAAAAGCGTACCAAGCACGCGGCAAAAACGCGATACGGCGAGGCCGAGGAAGACGGGACCCAAGAGCGGCGCGCGAATGCGCATGCTGTCGGACCACCAGCGACCCTCATCGGTGGCCAACCAGCGGCGCAGCCACCAAACGCCTCCCACAATCGCGGCCGCTATGAAAAGCGCCGGCCAACTTCGCAGGGCGCTGCTGACGGCCAAGAGCCATTCGGTGACCATCGGCAAGTCTCCTCGTTCACGGAGGCTCTTGAACAACTCATCGAACTGAGGAACGAAGAAGATCACCAGCACCGATACGATAATGGTGCCCACGATGGCGAGGAACATTGGATAGGCCAGTGCGCCCATCGTCCGCTTCTTCAGGTCGTCCTGGCCTTCAGTGAATTGGGCGACTCGCGTCAGGGCCTCTTCGAGGAAGCCGCCTTCGCTGCCCGCGCGGACCATGCTCACGGCCATCTCGCCCAGCACGTTCTGAAAGCGGATCATGGCATCGGCGAGCGTCTTGCCGTCTTCCACTTGGCGGCGAATGTCTTCCAGAATCGACTTCAGCCCGGCCTGCGATGTTTGCTTCTCGACGACGGTTAACGCCCGCAAGAGCGGCACGCCACTCCGCAGTAAGTCGGCCAACTGCCCGTAGGTCACCGCCAAGAGCGCGGCCGGCACGCGGCGCATGCGCTTCGGCTCGCCCATGGGCCGTGCGTCGTCCATGCTCACCGGGAAGAGCGCCTTTCCGGCGAGCGCGGCGGCAGCCTCGCGCCGGCTGGCGGCCGCGATCGTACCGCTTTGTCGGACGCCCGCCGCATCGCAGGCTATGTAATTGAAATCGGGCATTGTTTAACATCTGTAGGGAACGGGCTCCGCCCCGTTCCGCACTTACGTACACATTCGCTTCTCGGAACGCCGCGGAGGGCGTTCCCTACAGTTATTTTCCAATTTTTCCTTTGGTCATGCGCATCACCTCGTCGATCGTCGTCCGGCCGCTGAGAACTTTCAGCCAACCATCTTCGCGGAGCGTCCTCATGCCCTTTTCGACGGCCGCTTTTTCAATCGCCCAGCTGCTGACGCGGTCGTGCGACAACTGGCGGATTTCCTCCGTCGTTACCAGCAGTTCGTAAAGGCCCAAACGGCCGCGATAGCCGACCTGCCGGCATTCGCGGCAGCCTACCGGACGGTAAAGCGTGACGTCGCTGGTCAACTTGTCCACCGGGAAGTCGGGCGGCAACTCATCAAGGACCGGCTTGTAGGCTTCCTTGCAATGTTTGCAGAGCGTCCGAACCAGCCGCTGGGCCATCACCGCCTCGACCGTGCTGGAGACCAGGAACGGCTCCAGCCCCATATCGACCAATCGCGTGTAGGCGCCGGCCGCGTCGTTGGTGTGCAGCGTGCTAAAGACCAAGTGCCCGGTGAGCGAGGCCTGGATGGCGTTCTCGGCCGTTTCCAGGTCGCGGATTTCGCCTACGAGCACGATGTCCGGGTCGTGTCGCAAAATGCTCCGCAGGGAAGTACCGAAGGTCAACCCGATCTTGGCATGCACTTGGATTTGACTAATCCCGTCGAGTTGGTATTCCACCGGGTCTTCGGTGGTGATGATCTTGGTTTCGTCGTCTTTGATTTCCAAGAGCGCGCTATAAAGCGTAGTGCTCTTGCCGGAACCGGTGGGGCCGGTCACCAGGATGATGCCGTGAGGCAGTTTGATCAGTTCGCGAAAGACCGCATAGATGTCGGCCTCCATGCCCAGCTTGGCGAGCTTGAATTCCATCGCCGTTTTGTCCAACAAACGCAGCACGAGGCCTTCGCCGTGAATCATGGGGATCACGGAAACGCGGATATCGACCTCTCGGCCGCCGGTCCGCAGTTGGATGCGGCCGTCCTGCGGCAAGCGTCGCTCGGCGATGTTCAACCGCGACATGATTTTCAAGCGGCTGATGATCGCCGCCTGGAAGCGGTTGATCTCGGGCGGCATCGGCTGCGTGTGGAGCACGCCGTCGACGCGGTAGCGCACCTTGAGGCCCGTCGACTGCGATTCGATGTGCACGTCGCTCGCACGGAGCTCGATCGCTTCGGTCAGAATCTCGTTCACCAGGCGGACGACGGACGGCTCTTTCGCGGCCTCCGAAAGCTCGGCGTCCTTGCCTTCTGCCAGATCGAACAGCTCGTCGTCGCCGCTCGCCGCGATGAGGCTGTCTACCGTATCGCTGCCGACGCCCAGGTGCGCCTTGATCCGCTTGGAGATTTCTTCCTTGCTGGCGAGGACCGGCACGATCGTCAGGCCCGTCGCCACGCTGAGCTCATCCAGCGGATAGAGATTGAAGGGGTCGCTCGTGGCGACGATCAGCGTGCCATTGTTGCGATGGACCGGGAAGAGCGACTCGCGATGGATGAACCGGGAAGGAAAATCCTTCAGCAGCTCGAGATCGACCTCTTCGTCAACCAGATCGACGAAGGCCAGCCCCACTTCGTCGGCCAACGCCTTCAGCGCGACCTCCTCCGTCACAAATCCAAGTTGCACCGCGGCCTGATCGAGGCGCACTCCCTCCGTCTGCGCACGGCGGGACTCGTCGATCTGGTTGCGATTGAGCAACCCTCGACGGAGGAGTAGTTCGCCTATATCCATTGCAGGTCGTCCTAGCTTGCCACGTCGCCGGCCAAGGTCCCTAGCGACTCCAAATTATATTGTGCGCGAAACTGCCGGAGCCTAAGAGGTTCTATCGGAACCGGTCAAATGGCACGACTGACGCTGCCCCTGGATAGGTATTGTTAGGGACTTTAAATCTTCGCCGCGCCGACTCCCACCTCTCCGGCTTACTATTTAACCCGAAAACCAGCCCAAAGTTTCGCCCGACGTTTGAGGGGCAAGGTACATTCCAGTATAATAAAAAATCCGCTGAAAAGTTTCGCTCGCGGCCGAAACTTTTGGTCATTTTTCGGGTTTGATATTATATGTAGCCCACGTGGGGGTAGTTTCTGTGAATATGCAATTACGAATCGTTGCGGCCTTTATCTCATTCGGCACCGCTTCCGCGGTGCTTGCTCAGGATGTCGATACGTCCAAGATCGCCGCAAGGCTGAAAACTTTAGACAAGAATAACAACGGAATAATTGAGCAAGACGAGGCAGATAACGGCGCAGGGCCCTATATTGAGGCCCGAAATTTTCAGTAAGACCAAAATTCAGCCTCATTATCCAATCGCCATAAGCGATCTATTGGCAATCGCCGGCGGCCAAGCGCCCAGCGGCGACGGCGCAGCTTCGCCTGCTCCGGCCACTCCTGTGGCCACCACTCCAGCGGCGTCGCCGAGTCCGCCACCGGCCGCCGGGGCGACTCCTGCTCCTTCGGGTGGAACGGCAAGTGCGGCGGCCGCCGCACCCCCAGCCTCGCCTGCCACTGCAACACCCGCAACCGCGCATGGCACCGCAGGCCCCCCTCCTCCCGAAGTGAGGATGCCGGTCAACAAATCCGGCCGCTGGGCAAGCGCCAAATTCCGCCAGCCGAAAGGATTGCCAGACTGGTTCCTGAAAAAAGAGGACGCCGACGGGCAAATCACGATGGCGGAATTCACGGATCGCTGGACTCCCGAGTTACTGGCTGAGTTCCAGAAGTACGACTTGAATCACGACGGAATCATCACCGCGGCCGAGGTCCTTAAAGCTCAGAAGGGGCGCGGCGGCAGGTGAGCGGACGGTTTTTCCCATTTGTTGTCTTTTCTTAGGAGGTCTATTCAATGGTTCGTAATCTCATTTCTGTAGTGGCGCTATGCGCGTTGTTGGCGGCTTCCACCGCCTTCGCCCAAGGACGCGGCGGTCGCGGCGGACGCGGACAAGGCGGGCCGGGTGGACCGGGCGGCATGGGCAGCTCCGCCACGAGGCTCTTGGCGATGCCCGAAGTCCAAAAAGAGTTGAACATCACCGACGATCAGAAGAAGCAAATTCAAACGGCCCAAGATGAGATCCGTCAGCAAGCCCAGCAGGGTGGCCAAGGCGGGCAGGTCGGCGGTTTCCAGAACTTCCGCAACATGACCCAAGAAGAGCGTACGAAGGCGATCGCCGACATGCAAGCGCGCTTCGAGAAGATCGGCAAGGATACGGACGAGAAACTCGCCAAGATTCTGACGGCCGATCAAATGACCCGCTTGAAGCAGTTGGAACTACAGTTCGAAGGTGTTAACGCCCTCACCTCGAGCGACATTGTGACCAAGCTCAAAGTCACCGACGACCAGAAGGCCAAAATTCAGAAGGTCATTGACGACGCTCGTTCGAACCGCGGCCAGCGCGGCAATTTCAACCCCAACGCGACCGACGCGGAGCGCCAAGCTGCCTCCCAGGCGCGGCGCGATGCGCGTGCGAAGACCCTCAAGGACGCTGTAGCAGCCCTTGATGACGACCAACTCGTCCAGTGGGGCGAGATGCGCGGCAAAGAGTTCACCTTCCCCGAAAATTCAGGCTTCGGCGGCCGTGGCGGGCAAGGCGGTCGCGGCGGACGCGGCGGTCGCGGCGGCGGAGGCGGCGGCAATGGTGGTGGAGGCAATGGCGGCGGTGGCAACGGCGGTGGCGGGAATGGCGGCACCGGCAACTAAGGCCCGATTCCAACGACTCATTTTCAATACACGAGCCTTGCGCATCATCAAGTTGTGCAAGGCTCGTTGCGTTTTCTTGCCCGCGCTGGAGTTCCGCCTTTAGGCGGCGATTCCGCGACATCGAAGCCCGACGCGCAAGCGAGGCTTTTATACGGTGCCGGCCTCGCTTGCGCGTCGGGCTTCAATAGCCCACAGTTTTGACGTAGTCGGTACAATACGGTGGTGTCAAGCGCAGCGAAGACCCACCAATTGCCTTAGTGGCGGCGAACATTTCAGCGTCGCTCGTGCTCCGCAACCGCCCAGCGGCGAAGCTCGCCAAAGAGCTCTCCCAGCGCGGCCGGCTGATAATGCGCGTTGATTCCGCTCGGGTTCGGCAAGACCCACGCATGGCTGCCGCCGAAGCGTGTTTCTTGCAGCCCGACGCCAGCGTCTTTAATGCCGGTGACAACGCGGTACGGGCCGATGCCGACAAACGCCACGACCGTCGGCCGCAAGCGCCTGACTTTCGCCTCCAGCCGCCGCCCGCCGGCGCGAAGTTCGTCGTCGCTGAGTTCATCCGCCCGGGCGGTAGCGCGGTGGACGACGTTCGTGATGCCGAAATGCAAATCTAGCAGCAGCGAACTTTCGAATGGCGAAAAAAGCCGCGGCGTGAACCCGCCGTCATACAGTGCCGGCCAAAACCGATTGCCCGGCCGCCCGAAGTGCCGGCCGATCGCGGCCGTGTAGAGCCCTGGGTTGATCCCAGCGAAGAGGACGATCAAGTTCTTGGCGACAAGATCGGGCACCAGCTTATGGCGCGCAGCCAGAAGCTGGGCTTTGGTAGGTTTCCAGGGGGTGAGCGGTTTCCGATTCATAAAGTGTTCTGCATGGCATTTTAGCTTGCCGGCAAATTGCGATCAAACCGAAGCGCCGATTCGGAGAAAAAGCACTCCTCAACCCCCATCCACATCGCGAGGATGTTGAAGAAGATTGAACGGCTAGAACGCAATTCACCTTACAAAATCGGCCATCCAGCTTGTCCGTGACGGTGAGTCAGATCTCGGTCAAGCGAAAATTGCCAGCGCGGTGCGTTCTTTGCTCGTCCACCACGCACTTTTATCGAAAACACTCCCGCACCACGCGGCGAATCTGCTGCAGGTTCTTCGCTTCCTTCACGGCCGCCCGAAATGCCGCGCCGTCGCGGAGCCATTGGGCGAAGTACCCGCTGACTCTTGGCAAGCGCCGCAGGGCCAGCGGCGGGCCGTAGAGGTGAAACTCGCCTTCGATCAATTGCAGCATCGCCCGGCCGCGCTCGGCGAGACTCGGCGGAGTGAATGCGCCGCCGCCGGTGAGCAAGTTCCGCGCCTGCCGAAAGATCCACGGGTTGCCCAGGCAACCGCGGCCGATGGAGGCGGCGTCGACGCCCGTCTCGGCGAGCATCCGCACGGCGTCTTCGGCTGTGCGAATTCCGCCGCCGCCGATCACCGGCAGGCACGTCGCTTGCTTCACGCGCATCAGCACGCTCCAGTCGGGCCCGCCGACATAAGCCTGCTCGACGCTGCGGGCATGAACGCTCACGGCTGCCGCGCCCGCATCTTCCGCGCGCTGGGCGACTTCCACGGCCGTCTCCTCACCGTCGCGCGGCCCACTGCGGATTTTGATCGTCACCGGCAAACTTACGGCGCGGACCACCACATCGACGATCTGCGCGATGCGCTCCGGCGAGTCCATCAATGCCCCGCCTTCGCCGCGCTTCAGCAGGCGGCGAATAGGACACTCAAAGTTCAGATCGACGAGATTGAAGCCCAGCTCGGCCACGACCTCCGCGGCGGCGGCCATCGTGTCCGGGTCGGCGCCGCTGATCTGTCCGGCGCGGGGCGATTCACACGGCTGCGTATAGAGCAGCCGCAGCGCCCGGCGGTCCCGCCGGGCCACATCCTCCGCATCGACCCGTTCCGTAACGCCCATCGCCGCGCCGGATTGCTTCATCAGCACGCGGAAGGGGAAGTTGCTATGTTCCTCCATCGGGGCCAGCGTCAGGCGGGAGGCGATCGTAAGCGGCCCGATTTTCATGGCTTAATGGGACTTGCCGTGGGGCAGTTTGCCAAACTGCCGCGAGGAGGCAGATTGGAAATCTGCCCACGTCATGCCACGTACAGGGGGTATTTATTCGCGAAAACTTGACGCGGCAAATTGCCCGTAACTATACTGTATATTGGATGATGCCTATTCTCGTGCGCCGGAGTTGCGGCTGCATTGCTCGGTGTACCGGACAGATAAGTGAGCTTTTTTCTATGAGTTACACGTTGCGATTCTATCGCGCGATTGCCCTGCTCACATTGGCTGGCTTCGCGGCGGCGCCTACTTTCGCACAAGCGCCCGCCAGAACAGCCGCGGCTGCTGCGCGGCCTGCCTCGGCGCCTGCCGCCACATCGGGAACTTCCGCGGCAGCCCAACCGAGCGGTTGGATCGCGGCCAACTCGCCGTTCCGGCATCTTGCGCCGGGCGTGATGCGAGACGTTCGATTCGGCCAAACATGCCGACGATACGGTCGAGCGGCACAACGTCACCGAATTGCTCTACGTCGATCCGAAATTCGATTTCGCCAAGGATGTCACTTTCCCGCATCAGGTATGGACGCTGGAAATCAAATACAAGCCCGTGCGCATGATCTGGGCCGATATTCCGGACACCGAGTCCATGCCCGCCAGCGGGTCCGTCGCCGCGACAAGCCGCGTCGGCGGCCGCATGTTGCGGAAGCAGATTTGGTATATCGTTTACCAGGTGACGAATCCCGGCAAGGCATACCAGCTGGTCGAAAAAGATGACGAACTGAACAAGCTGGACGTTTCCGGCAAACTCTATAAGCTGGAAACGGTCGACAAGCCGGTGCGCTTCACGCCGGTCTTCACGTTGGAAACGCACAATCTCTTGGTAAAGGAAAAGCCCGGTTTCTCCAAGGCAAAGGTGGAGCAGTATATTCCCGTGGTGCTGCCGGCAATTCGCGACCGCGAGGACAAAAACCGCGAGTTCCTCACGTCGCAAGAGATGTCCGAGCGCGAGATTCGCGTCGGCGAGACCGTTTGGGGCGTGGCCACCTGGCAGGATGTCGATCCCAATAACGTCTGGTTCTCGGTCTATGTCGAGGGACTTACCAACGCCTACAAGTGGAACGACGATGCGGCGAAGTACGCGGCCTTCAAGGCCGGCACGAGCAAAGAGCCCTTCCGCGAAATCTCGGCCAAAGTGCTGAAGCTCAATTTCTGGCGGCCCGGCGACGAGTTTGGCGTGCGGGAGACTCAGGTCCGCACAGGCGTTCCCGAACTGCCCGGCGGCCCGAAGCTGCGGCCGGCATCTGAGTGGGTCTGGTGGCGGACGTTCCCCCCGGCGGAACATTCCGTCGCGCCCGGACGGTAGGCGATCGCGGCCTTGGGCCAATTTCGCCGACTTCTCCGCATCGCCGAAGGCCGGAAAATGCTGACGTTCACCCCTCGCACTGGGCGAATCGTCGGTTCGTCTTGACACATAGCGCGGTATTGCGGATAAACCCCGGCCCGTAAGATAGCCTTTTCTCCCGCGCCGCATGAGGCATTCGATGGCCGAAATCTCCAATACCCCGCCCATTATTACCGTCCCCAAGCACATGAGCCGCCACGTATTTGCGTTTCTGGCGATCGCCTCGCTCGCCGCCGCAGCCGGTCTGTGGTATTGGTTCATCCGCACCGCCGAGGAATCGCTCAAGCTCGGCGCGGGCATGGAATTGCGCTACAAGGATGGGCTGACTGACATCCTCTGCGATGAAGCTCAGAAACGGCACCTTAATATCGACGTGCAATGGACCCACCAACCGGCCGAGGCGGTGCAGAAGGTCAGCAGCCATGAGTTGGACGCCGCCATCATCCCCGCCGGACTCACGATAAAAGCCAACAACATTCGCCAGGTGACCTGGATGGACCCGCAGATCCTGCACCTGTTCGTCAAGCCCGATGTTGCCGCCGCCGACGGCCTTGGCGCGCTCCGCGGCGGGGTAATCTTCATGGGCCAAACCGGCTCGGGCGTCCGCTGCGTAGCCGAGGAAATCCTTACCTTTGCGGGGCTGACGGCCGGAAAGGATTTTATCGCCGATCCGCGGGCCTACGACGCGATGATGAAAGCCCCGCGGGAAGCCATGCCCGACGCCGTATTCAGCCTCTCGCCGCTGCCCTCGCCGCTGGGCGAGAAGCTCGTCCGCCAGTTCGGCTATCAGCTCATGGAACTGCCGATGGGCGAAGCACTGGCCCTGCGCACACCGTGTTGCGAAGACGCGGTCATTCCGATCGATACCTACGGCGCGACGCCTGCCGCTCCGCCCAAGCTTATACACACGGTCGGCGTCCGCGGCATGTTGATCGCAAATTCCGACGCTTCCAGCCTGGCCGTCGAACGGCTTCTGGAGGTGTTTTTCGAGAGCGACTTCGCGCGACGTGCCAATTTGAAGAAGATGGACCCGGCCTTGATCAAGCGAGCCGGCGACTACAAACTCCACCTCGGCACGCGGGCCTACATGCAACGCGGCGACCCGTTTCACTTGAAGGAAGTGGCGGCAAAGGTGCCGGGGTTTCTCGGTTCGGTGCTCTCGGTATTCTCAGCCATCCTGCTGGCCTGGCAGTGGATCCGCCGCAAGAAGGTCGACGTGGGCGAGTACCAGCAGCAGTGTACTAATCTTGATCTCGACGCGCAGCGTGCCGCCTTCCGCGGCGAGTTCGGCGAGGTCGAGTTGGGCGCCTGCCTGACGCAGTTGTCCAGGATCAAGGCCGAGGTGCTCGAACGGTATCATCTGCAATTCATGAGCGGCGACAAGGCAGTCGTCGATCTCGTCGCGCGGCTCGAAGGGCTACAGCATCTCTTGCCGAGCCTCGTCCGCACCAAGGTTCAAGCCAAGCGGATGCAGCTCGACTTCGGCCCGCCGAGCAGAGCGGCCTGAGATTCCTCTCTTTCGCTCACGCCATCGGACTTTCGACCGCGAGCAAAATCGTTGATAGACTGCAATGCCGTAGACGGCCGCAGTAAAAAGCATCAGCGTGGCCGATTCCGGCTCCGGCACAATTGCCGGTGACGCCGCCGGGCTACTCGATGCCGCGCTCACCACCGGCGACGACACTAAGGACTCGGGAAATGCCATAAGGCTGCCGACCGAGACGCTCGTCCCGTCGGGCAACGCATGAGAATTCGTCACATACAGCGAGCCGGCACTGACATACGTCCTGCCGGTGTAGCTATTGCTGCCGCTGAGAACGAGTATTCCGTCTCCAGACTGCGTAATGCTGCCGGCGCCGCCGATCACGCCGCCAAACGTCGAGACGCCGGAGAGATCGAAAACCAGGGCACTGTTGTTGACCACCGCGCCCGTGCCCAGCGTTCCCGTGTTGCCAGCGTTGCCGATCTGCAGTGTGCCGGCGCCGATTGTGGTCACACCGCGGTAGGTGTTGTTCCCGGTGAGGACCAGCGTGTCGGACCCAGCCTTAACCAGCGCCGTAGGGCCGCCATTGTCGGCGATGACGCTGCCGATGGTGAGGCTGGCCGGCGTGATGACAACCAGTTCACCTCCCGCCGAGCCTGCCAGGGTGCCGCCGCTGATCGCGCCGGACGTATTGCCGATCACGCCCCCGCCGGCCAGCGTCACTGAGCCCGTGCCCGTCATATTGACCGACTGGCCATGAGTCAGGTTCAGGGTATTGAACAGCTTGGCGGACGAGACGGGGGTCGCGTCCATGGTGTTCGGAAGCAGGTTCAGCGAACTGTCCGAAGCAAGTGAGCCGAGACCGCCATTGGCGTAGGCGCTGTAAGCCGTGATGTTGCCCGGCGCGCCGTTCGTACCGGCGGAGCAAGCCCAATCGGTCCCATCGACTGTCGCATAGGCGCCGAGGATGCCGGCCGATGTATTCGGAGTCGTGGTCGTAATGCCGTTGGCCACGGATTGTGCTCCACCGCGCAGAGTGAAATCGACCGTGCCCAGGCCGTTGCGAGTGATGCCTCCCAGGCTTAGCAGCAGCGGCATATTGGCCGTGCCGGCCGTCGTCAGGTTAATCGACGAACAGCCCAAATTGATCGTCATACCATTGAACCGTTGGCTGTTGGTTGTGCTGGTATTTCCTTGGATCACCAGGGCGCCACCGGCCAAGGTCAAGGAAGATGCATTGGCGGCATTGTTTATGATGTTGGCTGCCGGCGCGCCGGATTGGCTGAAATCGAGCAGAAGCTCGCCGGCGGCGATCGTCGTCGTGCCAAGATAGGTATTGCCGCCAACGAGGCCGAGGGTTCCAGTGCCGATTTTCGTCAGGGCGCCGCTGCCGCTAAGGCGGCCGCTGTAGACCGTGCCGGCCCCATTGCCGCCCGCGCTGAGCGTTAGGGAATGCACGCCGTCGGAAAGACTGATATCGCCGCCGCCGGCCAAGCCGCCTACGTTGAACGTCGAGATCGCGCCGCCGTTGGTATTGAAGAGTAGGCCGTTGTTGGGGCCAGCAGTCACGGTACTATTCTGCACGGCCTGGGCGTTGTTCAATGAGATCGCGCCGGAAGAGATCATGGTGCCGCCGCCGAAGCTGTTGCTGCCGGCGAGCGTTAGTATGCCCGTGCCGGCCTGAGTTAGGCCCCCTACGCCGCTGATCGCGCCGGCAAAAGTCGGATTGTCCGCGCGGTCGAAGACCAGCGAGGCGTTGTTCGTAATGTTGCCGGCAAGACTGCCAATGGTACCGCCGTTGCCGAGTTGCAAGATGCCGGCGTTAACCGACGTTCCGCCGTTATAGGTGTTTGAGCCGGAAAGCACGAGGGTGCCGTTGCCCGACTTGGCAAACCAGCCGTCGCCGCCGATCGAGCCGGCAAATGTTGTTGCCGCGCCGTTGCTTCCCACAACCAGCCCTGTGGCGCCGCTCGCCGTGTCGTCCAATCGGAGGAGGCCGATACCCGAAAGGCCGCCCAAATAGTATGTGCCGGCGCCGGGGCCGAACTGCAGGCCGTAGTCAGCATTGATCGCCACCGTGGAGTTCAGCAGTGCGGCCGAATTGGCCAACTGCACCACGCCTTGGCCGATCGTCGTGCCACCCGCAAAATCGTTCGAAGCGGCGAGCACAAGAACGCCATTGCCGACTTTGATCAACGAGCCGCCGCCGCTGATAGCGCCGGCGAAGGTCGTTGCGCCCGTGCGGTTGCAGATCAGTGCGCTGTAGTCGGCCACCGCCCCCGTGCCAAGTGTGCCGGTCGCGCCTCCATTGCCGACCTGCAGCGTGCCCGCGCCGATCGTGGTCGCACCGCTGTACGCATTGTTGCCGCTTAGGACCAGCGTGGCGGACCCGGCCTTGGTCAGTCCGCTGGCGCCGCAGTTATCGGCGATAACGCCGCCGATCGTGAGATTCTGCGGCGTAAAGATGATCAGGTCACCGGCCGGCGAACCTTGTAACGTGCCGCCGCTGATCGCGCCGGTGGTATTGCCGATGATCCCGCCTCCAACCAGAGTCAGCGAGCCCGAGCCGCTCAGCACCACGCCCGCCGTACCGGTCAAATTCAGCGTATTGAAGGAGTCGGCGGTGGTGATCGCGGTCTGCGGCCCGGTCGGCTTGACGTTGAGGACGGCATTGGAAGTCAACGAACCGAGGTTGCCGGTCGTGTAGGCGCTATAGGCGGTGATGTTGCCCGCCGCACCGCTGGATGCTGCCCAATCGGTCCCTGATACCGTGGCGTAGCCGCCGAGGATGCCGGCTGAGGTATTCGGCGTGGTCGTGGTGATGCCGTTTGCAGCCGCCTGCGTGCCGCTGGGCAACGCGAATTCGACCGTGCCGCCCGGACTGCGGTTCAGGTCTCCCAGGCTGAGCAGCAGTGAGTTCGCCGCGGCCGCCGTCAAAACAATGGCCGAAGAACCCGGCCCAATGGTCGTCCCGTTGAACTGTTGAGCATTCGCTACGTTTGCAGTTCCTTGGACCGCCAGAGTGCCGCCGCTCACAAGGAGAGAAGAACTGTCGGCAGAATTGTTGATGATGTTTGCCGAGGGCGCGCCTGGCTGGCTGAAATCGAGTTTAAGCACGCCAGCGGCTATCGACGTGCTGCCGGAGTAGCTGTCGCTGCCGCATAGGACCAGCGTGCCGCTGCCCAACTTGGACAAACCGCCTGCGCCGCTGATCGGGCCTCCGGACGTCAGCGTATAGCCTTGGGTATCGAGCATGGCGGTCGCGGCCGGCCCGATCGAAATACGGCGGCTGGCCGAGAGTGTGACGCCGCCGCGCGCCTGCAAAACGCCGCTGCCGTTGAAAATAATCGGATTCGAAGCCGCGCCCAGGGCCGCGTCGCTTTGGAAGGCGACGGTTCCCGGGTCGAAATAAAGCCCGCCGGTCCATGAATTGGATCCGCTCAAATCGAGCGAACCCGACCCGCCCATGACTAGGCCGCCGTTTCCGCCGATTGTTCCGCTGAAAGTGGTATCGCCGTTGCCAGTGATCACGACGTTGATGGGGTTTCCGTTGCTGTCGCTGAGCGTCAGGGAACCGCCGCCCGACAGCCCGCCGATGCTCACGGTGCCGCGACCCGTGGCGAGGCTCGAATTGAACTGCAAGCCGTTGGGGACGTTAAGGACAACCGTCGTGTTCTGCAACGCAAGCGAGTTAACCAATTGCACCACGCCCGCGTTGATCGTCGTATCGCCCGTGTATGTATTTGCGGCCGTCAGCACCAGGCTGGAAGTTCCGGTCTTGATCAGGCCTCCCGAACCGCTGATTTGGCTCGCCACGATTAACGAATACACCGCCGTATTGAATGTGCCGGCGCTTCCGGATGAAGTCAGGATGATGGGAGCGGAAACCGTCGCGCCGCTGGCGCCACCCGTCAACGTTCCGCCGTTGATATTCAAAGAGGCCGACCCCGAGCCTTGCAGGATGCTGGGCACAACCAGCAGGCCGCCATCCAAGTAGTAAGTGCCGCTCGACCCCGGATTGACGCCAAGATAAAGGGCGCCGCTGATCGTGTTCGTGCCGCCCGTTTGCATAACGGTGCCATACCCGTTCACTCCGATGTAATTCGTGGCGGCGGTCAGCGAACCGGCGGGGATTTGCACGGTTCCACCGTCGACGATCAACGATCCCAGCACGGAGTTCGTGCCGCTTAGCAAAAGGATGCCGGAGCCGACCTTGTTCAAGGTGCCGGAGCCCGTCAGGTTTCCGGACAGGCTGATGTTTCCGCCCGTGGTGTCGATCGTCGCATTTCCGCCGGAGCCCGTCACATTCAAGTTTATCGAAGTGGACCACGGGGCAAGAGCACCCAGAGTGCCGCCGCCGAAATTGAAACTCGAACTGATGCTGCCGGACGCTTGAGTCATGCCGCCGGCGGAAAGCGTCAACAAGCCGCCGTTAAGGTTGTAAGTCCCGACGCCATTCACATCAATGCCGAATATCATCTCGGCGGAGACCTCGTTGGTTCCGCCCGACTGCGTGAAGCGGCCGATTCCGAATGCGCCGATATATTCGATCGGCGAAGCGAGCCGGCCGCTGCCTGTGAGGATGTACGTTCCGTTGCCCTGGAAGCCTCCCACGCCGAAATTCGCGGTCGCGAGATTGGTTCCGCCCGACTGCGTGAAACTGCCGCCACCGGTATTTCTAACGTACTCGTAAAACGTATTGATCAGGCCGCTGCCGCTCAAGTTATAGGTCCCGACGCTGCCGGTATTCCATCCGAGGAATAGCTGGGTGTTGATCGAATTCGTTCCGCCGGATTGCGTAAAGCTGCCCGTTCCGCTGGTGCCGACGAACTCGTTGTTCGCGCAATACAAACTGCCGCCGCTGAGGTTAAACAATCCGGTACTATTGCTGCTGGCATAGGTGAGGTATAGGTTGGATACCTGACTGGCCCCGCCCGATTGGGCGAAACTGCCATTGCCCAAGTAGCCGACCTCTGCATTCCCGCAAAGCAAGCTTCCGCCGCTCAGGTTATAGGCTCCCGGGCTGCCGACGTTGTATCCAAGGGATAGATTGCCAGAGGCGATATTCGTTCCGCCGGATTGCGCGAAGCCGCTGGCAACAGACCTGCCGACGATTTCATTGCCGGCCGTCGGGAAGAAATATCCGCTCGACAATTGAACCGTGCCGCCGTCAGCCGTCAAATTTCCGCTGAAGACGCTCGAGCCGGAAAGGATGAACCCACCGCCACCGATCAGGGTCAAATCGCCGCCGCCGCCGATGTTTCCGCCGATTGCCGTCGGGTTGGCGGAGTTATTGATCCATTGCTGGTCGTTCGCCAGGACTAGCGGGGCATTGATGGCGAGCGGCCCGGCGCCCCCCTCGACTTCAATCGCCGTGCTAGTATTGCTGTTGATCGTCGTCCCCAGCAACGTCAGCGCGCTCGATCCGCCGATGGTGAGCGGACCGCTGCCCGTGTCCCGAAATTCCGCCGACGGCAGCGGTGCCCGTAAGCGTTGGCGGCGAACTGTAAGACGCGGCCGAAAAGAGGCCGATGTCGCCGCTGCCCGGCACGCTGCCGCCCCAGTTCGAGGCGGAGTTCCAACTCGTCCCTGCGGCGGTGCTGTTCCAGGTGAACGTGTTGGACCGCGCCGTTGAGCTGCCGCAGAAGATCGCACACGCAGCCGCCAGCCAGACGGCTGTCGGATGGACTCGGCGGACCAGGCTCGACAGCTCGCCGAGCTTGATGCCAGGCGCCGCGACACCTTTACATGACAGGAAGGCCAAAATGTGGCGAACTGGAATTGTCTTCATTCGCGAGCGTTTGCAACCGTCGGCAAGAGCGGTCAAGTCGTCGGCAACATACTTTTTCCCGACATTGGAAAAGATCAGGACTCGGTTTCCCATTCGTACCGGTCGATTGTTGACCGTAGGAACTAGTTTCCCATCATAACGTGCGATCGCCGAGTAAGCAAATTGCTACGCCGTCGCCAGACGGACGAGCTGCAGGATTGGGATCGTCGCCGCCGCCGTAGAATCTGGCCGTGCGCCAAAAAGCGCCGCGAATTGCGGCCCAAGTGCCTACCGGTTATCCTGACAGCTTTGCCGCGAAAGGAGATACTAATACTATATGCCCACCAAGAAAATCCTGATGCTCGTCGGCGATTACGTGGAAGATTACGAGGTCATGGTGCCCTACCAGATGCTTTTGATGGTTGGGCACTCGGTCGATACGGTTTGTCCGGGCAAGAAGCCGGGCGACGTTGTGCGGACCGCCGTCCACGATTTCGAGGGCGACCAGACCTATAGCGAGAAACGCGGGCACAACTTCACGCTCAATGCCGATTTCGACGCGGTCGATCCGGTTCAGTACGACGGTCTCGTCATCCCCGGCGGCCGCGCGCCGGAATATCTTCGCCTTAATGAGCGAGTGCTGCAGATCGTCCGGCATTTTATGGACAAGGCGAAACCGCTGGCCGCGATCTGCCACGGTCCGCAAATCCTCGTCGCCGCCGGCGTGATGACCGGCCGCCGCTCGATGGCCTACCCGGCAATCAAGCCCGACCTCGTTCGATCGGTGCGGTGTGGCGCGACGTAAATGAGACTTACTCAAATGCCGTCGTGGACGGCAATCTGGTCACCGCCGCCGCATGGCCCGGACATCCGGAATGGATGCGAAAGTTCCTGGAAGTGCTGGGCACGAAGATCGAAGCGTGAGGAATACGCGGGGGCGACCCTTGCCGTAGCGAGCGGTTCCGTGGAGAATGGGCACGATAGTAACTGCCGAGAGTTTTAGAGTCTCTAACAATACCGATCCTAGGGCTGCGTCAGTCGTGCCATTTGACCGGTTCCGATAGAGCCTCTTAATGTTTTAACAGAACCGATTTTGTGCGGCCTCCGTCGGTTCGTTTTTATCGCTTGTGACACAGCCTCTAAATATCCGATCGTTCCGCAATGCGGACCCGCCCGAACTGGTTGCCGTATGGCAAAGCCGGCGGGACCAGCCCGGTCTTTGCGCCGCGGTCACGGCGGAAACGTTCGATCAGTTCGTGCTGGGAAAGCCGTATTTCGATCCGGCGGGCCTGCTGCTGGCGGAAAGCGACGGGCGGGTGCTCGGCTTCGCCCACGCGGCTTTTGGCGCGAACGACGCGGAAGATGCGATCACGACCGAGCTGGGCACGACCAGCGTGATCATTGTGCGGCCCGATTGCGACGAGGCGCTAGTGGCGGCCAGTTTGCTTCAACGCGCGGAGGATTACCTTCAGCGGCGCGCGCCAAAGTGATCTACGGCGGCGGAATACGGCCGATGAACGGGTTCTATCTCGGGCTCTACGGCGGCAGCGAATTGCCGGGCGTTTTGGAAAGCGATGCGCTGGCTCAGAAGACATTCCTTGCCTCCGGCTACCGCGAGATCGATCGGACGCTGCTTTTCCGCCGCACTTTGCATGGATTCGAAGCGGTAGTCGATCGGCGTCAAATGCAGGTGCGGCGGCAAATGGTAGTAGAAGTGGTCGCAGATCCGCCCGCGCGAAGCTGGTGGGACGCCTGCACGATCGGCGCATTCGAGCTAATAAAGTTCGCGCTGGTTCCGCGGACCGGCGGCGCGGCGGTAGCCACCGCCCTGTTCCGCCGCATGGAGCTCGTGCCCACCGCGATGAATGCTTGGTCGCTGGGCTTGATCGAAGTTTGGGTAGACGATTCAGCGCGGCGCCGCGGCCTGGCGACGTTCCTCTTGAGCGAGGCCTTCCGGCAGTTCAATCGCGACGGCACGCACGAGATTGAGGTCCAGGCAATGCAGCACAACCTGGCCGCACACTCGCTCTATCGCAAGATGGGTTTCCAGCAATTCGGGCAGGGCAGTGTGTTCCGCAAGGAATAGAATTCTTCTCGAACTTGGCGAAAAGAGAGGTAGAATATGGCAAGAGTCCAAGAAAGATTATCCGCACTTGAGCGAGCGATGGAAGGCGTGCAACGCCGGGTGGAAGTTCGTCCTCAACCGCGAGCGTAGCTCGATGAGGTCGCGGGATCGATGGAGCAATGGCCCGAGTTTGCAGAGGTATTGAGGCTTCGCAAGTCGGTTGTGGATTCAGAACTAGATTAGTGTCGATCGAAGTTTACGTTTGGAAGAATAAATGCAATATCTGCAAATCATTATCCTCGCCATTATTCAAGGCCTTGCCGAACTGCTTCCTGTTTCAAGTTCCGCGCACGTGATCGTGGCCGAGAAGCTAATGGGCTTGGATCCTGCGTCGCCGCCGATGACGCTCCTGCTCGTGATGCTCCATACGGGCACGATGTTCGCCGTGGTCGTTTATTTTTGGAGAGCATGGAAGAACAGCATCTTCGCGTCGTGGGACGGGTTTAAGAGACAGGCAATACGATTGCTAATAGCCACCGCGTTAACCGGCGTCGTGTATCTGATCATCAAGAAAGGCGTTGAGAAGGCTGGACATCTGCCTAAAGGAGAGGTCGAATCCCTTTTCGGAAACCTCGGTCTCGTCGCCGCGGCGCTGGCCGCGGCCGGAGTCTTGATCTTGATCGCTGGATTGCTGGAACAAAAAACGGCGCGCAATCGCGCCATTGGTTATTGGGAAGCCGCTTGGATTGGCTTAGTTCAAGGAGTCTGCTTGCCATTTCGCGGTTTCTCGCGTTCAGGCGCGACAATTTCTACCGGCTTGCTGCTAGGCGTCGTCAAAACGAAGGCCGAAGAGTTCAGCTTTGCGCTGGCAGTCATCTTAACTCCCGCGGCCATCGGTCAAGAAACTTTACGGTTTCTCAATGCAAAGAAGGAAACTACTGATTTTCATATCACGGTCGGCTCGTTTGCTCCGAGCCTCGTAGGCATGGTTTTCGCCTTCCTTGCCGGCTTGCTGGCATTGAAGTGGCTTTCGCGATGGCTGGAAAATGGGCGATGGTATTTCTTTGGCATCTACTGCCTCGCGGCCGCGGGAGTGGTTTTCGGTCTTTATTTGGAGGGAGTCTGATAGGCGCGATCTTTCAAAGGTGGCGCTCGCAAGCCGGCAGGTTCGATACTAGAATACTCAGTACTCAGTTTGCCCGACTCAGGCCCAAGTCCTAAGACCTCCTTCCCATGCCCATTCCCGACGCCGACCTGATCGACACGATTCGTCTCTCGATGGTCGAGGGAGTTGGGCCGCGGATTCGCCGGCGCCTGTTGGACCGCTTTGGCGATCCGGCCACGGTCCTGGCCGCGGCGCCCAGCGATCTACGCGGCGTCGAAGGAGTTGGCCAGAAGCTGACCGAACGAATCATCCGCGCGGGCGACGAGATCGACGCCGAAGGGCAAGTCGCCTTCTG
This sequence comes from uncultured Planctomycetia bacterium, assembly GCA_963775975.1. Lineage (GTDB taxonomy): Bacteria > Planctomycetota > Planctomycetia > Pirellulales > Thermoguttaceae > JANXQG01. The sequence continues at coordinate 176,413 of CAVZKX010000004.1, read as the reverse complement.
CCGCAGGGAAGGGATAAGCATCATCACGGAGAGCCACGCTGAGTACCCCCGCGCACTTCGCGAAATCCCCGACCCGCCCGGCTTGCTCTTCGTCCGCGGCACGGTCAAACCGTCCGACGCCCTGGCCATCGGCATCGTGGGCACGCGGCACGGCACACATTACGGATTGCGGCAAGCAGAGCGGTTGGCCGCTAGTCTCGCCCGTGCCGGTCTGACGATCATCAGCGGGCTGGCTCGGGGCATCGACGCGGCCGTTCATCGCGGCGCGTTGGAGGCCGGCGGGCGGACGTTGGGCATTCTAGCCAGCGGCGTGCTGAATATCTATCCGCCCGAACACGATAAGCTGGCGGAACAAGTGGCCGGCAGCGGCGCATTGATCAGCGAGCAGCCGCCACATTCCTCGCCGCTGGCCGGGACGTTTCCGCAACGCAACCGCATCATCAGCGGCATGTCGCTGGGCGTGATCGTGGTCGAAGCCGCCGAACGGAGCGGCGCGCTGATCACGGCTCGCCATGCGATGGAGCAAGGCCGCGATGTGTTCGCCGTGCCGGGCAATGTCGATAGCCGCGCCTCGCGCGGCTGCCATCGCCTGATTCGCGACGGCGCGATGTTGGTCGAGTCGGCCGACGACGTGCTGGAGGCGCTCGGTCCCTTGGTCGAAGCGGCGCCCCGCGACGACGGCCGAGAAGTGCATCATCCGGCCGAACTGCTGTTGAACGATATGGAGCAGAAGGTGCTCGATACGATCCGCGGCGAGGCCACGTCGGTTGACGAGGTGGTCGTGGCAAGCGGGCTGCCGGTGCCGCAAGTGCTATCCACGCTGAGCGTGCTGGAGATGCGGCATCTGATTCGGCGATTGAGCGGGACCAGCGTAATGCGGCTGTAGGCGCAGCGGAATCACGGACCCGGCACGGATACCGCTTGAATCTCGCGGGCCACGGTGATTGATCCGGTAACCGGATGGCCGGCCAATACATACCGCAGGAGCCAACTGTTGCCGGCCGGATCGACCGAGATGCTGACCCTTGCCGTTGAGCTGGAGTAGCTCAAGGTGTTGCCGCTGCCATCGGTGATGGTGGTGGTGGGATTTGACAGATTACCGGCCGAGAGGACCTTATTGACCTGGGTCTGGACGGTTGTCGTGGTGGCGTCCAAGCTCGCGGCTTCACGAGCTCCCTCGAAGGCCGCCTCGCGCACCACGTGCTGGATTTGCATGAGTCGCGAGAACTCGATGATCGCCAGCATGAAAGCGAAGAGGATCGGCAGGCACATGGCGAACTCGACGATCACCGCCGCTCGCCGCGCTTGCCGCGTCCGCCGCGGGCGCTTCCTGCGGGAGACCGTCCGCGATTTTTCGCTCATTTTGTGGTTCATTGGCGTCATTGTGTTCCGCGGCGGCTCATCAATTGGTGTAAACAGCCGGCAGGCTGTCGGCAATGGTCTGAAATGCCGTTTGCAACGTCGTGGAGTCGGGAGCGCTGAAATACATGCCATTGCCCGACGTTGCGGCATTTTGCATTACGGTTTGCGCATTCCCCGAAGCGGCCTCGGCGCCGAAGGTGATGACGTGCGTCACGATCTGCGAGTTTTGATTCAGTCCTTGGACGACGGTCGGAATATCCGTGTTGCCGGTGGTCGGCACGCCGTCGCTCAGGAGAATGACCGTGCGATCGGCCACAACCCGTGCGTTCGCCCCAGTGAGTTGAGTTTGGGCCAGGGCCAAGCCGGCCGCGATGTTCGTGTCGCCTAACAGGACCTGAGTATTCCAATAGGCCATCCTGCTCGTGGTTTGCGTCAGGTCGGATGTGAGCGGCACATCCAAGGTGGCCTGGGTAGAGCTATAGTTGCCGAAAGTGTAGGCCTCGGAAAACGTCACCAGCGAGACATGCACGTCCAGATTTCGGGCCTGCAGCGTCGAAACGAAAGACGCGACGGCGCTGCTGAGCGCCGCCCAGCGGCTGTTGGTCTGACTCGGCGGGGTAAAGTACGACTGGATCATCGTGCCCTGGCTGCTGATGTCGGTCGGGTAGACGAACTCGCTGCTGCTCTGGTCGAAGGCCATCGAGGCCGAACGGTCGAGAACGAGCACGATATCGTGACTTATTCGCGTGACCGTGGAGGTCTGCGTCGTGCTAAAGGTGCCGACCGGCAAAAACGCGCTGAAGAGCATCGCCGCGCTGACACTGCGCGTCACTTGCACGCTGTTGCTGGGTGTTCCCCCGGACGTAAAGACGTAGACGCCGCTGCCGTTCTTGGTCGAGTTGCCGAAGGCGATGTTGGAACTTGCGAACGACAGGACCTGGTTCGCCACAAGGTTGTTGGCGGCGACGCCTGAGGCAAACGTGCGGGCAGTGGATTGCGATTGCGACGATCCGTATTGCACCAAGGCGGCCTTGGCGGCCGAGTCGCAGGTGATGCGAAGCTGGCCGCGAACCAATTCCATGTAGGCCAAGTTGATGGCGAAACCGATCAGGATAAGGAGCGCGGGCAGCGATACTGCCAGTAGTGGTGCAATCGCGCCGCTGCGCGATCGATTGTGGCAAGAGCGGTTGCTGGGGATAACCATTTTCATTGATTTCTCCTTATTCCACGACGAGCGAGGCCTGCGCGGTCAAGCTAATTGTTCCGCGCATGACGAAAGTCGTAATGCAATTCTGGCTCAGCGGCGCGGTGGCGGAAACCGTGACCAGGTCCATCGGGACCGCGGCGGAAAGCGATTTGGACTGCGCCGTGGTGTGATCGATAACCTGCACGGTCACTGTAGCGCCTTGTACGCCGAGCTGCGACAGGAGGCTGTTGGCGTAGGCTATGACGCTGGTCGAACTGGCCGACACTTGCGACGCCGTCGTCGGTCGAGTGGCCATCCGTGCCGCCTCAAAGACGGCCGAATTCATCCGTGTGCGAACGTAGATCATGTTGCAGCTTTCCAGGCAGCCCAAGCTCAGGGTCACCAGGAAAGGCAGGCACAGAGCCAGTTCAACCGCCGCCGCGCCGCGGCTTTTCCTCCGGCCGCGGCGGTTTGAGCGACAGTTTCGCAGGCGATGCACGTTGATCACGGTGGTCTCCCTTGCAGGGCACATTTCGTCGTAGCTTCCCGCCGCGCAAAACCGGGCGGGGTCGCCGCGCGATGGTTATTTCGGCAGCGTCTTGGCGGCGTTCTTGATGTAGTCGGCATTGGTCTGGCCGATGTCGAGCACCACGATCGTGTCGTTGTAATCGGCGTCGCCGAGGCCGTTGGTATTCTCGATGCCGACGATGATGTAACGGCTGTCGGTGGGAAAGAACGCGACATAATGCTGCTGGCCGTCAGGGTTGGCTGCGGGATCGATGCAATACGTTTGCGATGGAGTGCCATTTGCATCAAGGTGCCCGAAAAAGACGAGCCCCAACTCCTGGCCGGCCGCCACGGTCGGCAATTGCACGAAATCGCCCGTCATCATCGGTACCGATTGCGTGCGGCCGCTGGGCTGGGTTTTATAGCTGTTCGAATAGGCCGAGTTGCAGTTGGGAAAGACGAGGTAGTTGCTTCCCGACGGAAAACTGCCGTTCAGCGGGGCCGCGGGACCGATGGTCACCCCTAGGCCGCTCGTCGAGGCGCCGCCGTCCATAAGGAAATAGATTCGCGGCGCGTAGCTGCTGAACATATAGAGCCGCGTGACGTCCAGCGGGTTCGCATTCGCCGCCGCGTACTGCATGCCCTCGTTGAGGTGGGCGTTCACAACCGTCATGAAACTCGGCTGGTTGGTCATGAAGTCCTTCGCGTCGGTGTCGCTATTGGCCACCTGCACTTGGCCCTTCACCGAATCCCAAAGTGACCACCCGAGTTCGCGATACGTCGACTGAACCGGCGAATACGTTGCTGCTGCGAAGGCCGCTACCGGAAGCGAACTTGCAAGTCCTAATACGAGGCAGAAACCAAGTTGCTGAATCTTCATGGAGAACCCCTTTCTAAAATGGAGGATCGGCTGGACCAAGCAAAGCGCCCGTAGAACGCTAAGAATGGTCTATAAGCAAAACGTAGGTCAGGAATTTCGATTTGCAAGTCGGAATTCCTGAAGCCAGCCGGTCTTTCGGCCGACGCGGCAACCGACGAAGCTATCACCGTCAGCGGTGAGGGCATTATTTGCATTTCAGCTACATTCGTTGCCCGAAACCCGATAATCGGCACTTTGGGCAAACTGCACTCGCCTCCGTAAGCTTGGTATTCCCGCCAAATTGTCTTGCTCCAAAATAGAGCCGTTCTTATAATCCCGGCCGCCGCATTAGATGTGCGCTTGCGGCTTTACGACTCTTCAGTTTGCAATCCACAGTTCTCCTTTTCACCAGAGCAGGCAAGGACGAACGGTCTGCTAAACCCACTCGTCGATAGATTGGCATCTCACGGCCCCGCTGCGCTTGCGCACTGCGCATGCGCCGATGGTGCGCTTGCATACATAATGCGGAGCATCATAAGTACGCTGTTGCTTCTCCTGCCTTCAACCGTTTTTGCCGACGTCTCCCTGCCCGAGGGCAACAACGTCGATCCAATCGCCATCACGGCCCAGGCGGCCAACCGATGGCAGATGGACAACTACGAGGTCTGGATAATGCGGGGCGATGTTCGCTTCGCACAGGGCGACGACGTGGCGAATTGCCAGGAAGCCGTGTTCTGGATTGATCACGCGGAGACCAACTCCAAGCGACGAACCAAAGTCATCGCTTATCTCGAAGGCGACGTCAATGTGCGGCTAATCCGGGACCGCGATCCGGTGCAGATTCGCGACAAGAAATGGTTCGCCCGCTTCTACACGTTAGGCGACGTGCAGATCCGTGCGGGCGTCGTGGCAGGCAAACCGAATGTGCTGCCGGAAATCTATCAGCGCGGCATGGACAAGCGGAACCCGGAGTTCGCGGACTCGCTGCGACAGACTCACGCTGAGCCGGTGCAATACGTCGCGCCGGCGAACGAGCTTCCGCCGCCGGGTCAGCCGTCGCCCGGGGCCGGCCCGGCTCCGGCAGGCAACGCGGCGGCGCCGCCGGGCACGCGACGGGTCCGCGTGTTTCCGCGCGGCGACGTGCCGGTGCAGTTCCAGTGGCGAAAGGACCCGCAAGGCAACGAGTGGACCGCGGTCATCGACCAGGGCGTGACGATGATCGTCGACGGCCTCACCGTCGCCAACGCGAGAATCCCCGGCGTGGCCAGCGGCCCGATGACGCTGGACGTCTCGACCGATCGGCTCGTGCTCTGGACCACTGGCCAAAGCCAACCGGATCTCAGCGGTGCGATACCGCAGGACCAGAACCAGCCTTTGGAAATCTACTTGGAAGGCAATGTCGTCTTCCGGCAAGGCGACCGGACGATCTACGCCGACCGCATGTATTACGACGTGCGGCACCAGGTCGGCACGGTGCTCTCGGCCGACATGATCACGCCCGCGCCGGGCTACGACGGCAAGCTCCACCTCCACGCCGGCATCTTGCAGCAGGAAGGGCCCGACCATTTCCGCGGCCAGGACGTTTTCGTCACGCCCAGCCGATTGGGCGTGCCGCGGATCAGCGTGAAAGCCGGCGAGGCCTCTTTCGACGACTTGCAGACGCCGCAGATCGACCCGCTCACCGGCGCGCCGCTTCTCAATCCGCGCACGGGCGAGCCAATGTTCGACCACGAGCAAACCGTTTCCGCGCAAAACGACACGGTCTGCATCGAGGACGTGCCGGTATTCTATTGGCCCACCTTCACCACGGACCTCAACGAACCTACGTTCTTCCTTCGCAGTGTCCGCTTCAAGCAGGACAATGTGTTCGGCACACAAATCTACAGTGATTTCGCCGCCTATCAACTGCTGGGCATCAAGCAGAAACCGGTAGGCACGGACTGGACCGTGAGCCTCAACTATTTGAGCAAGCGCGGCGTTAGCGAGGGTACGACCTTTACTTATGACCGGAAGGATTTCTTCGGCATTCAAGGGCCGGTGACCGGGCAGTGGAATTTCTGGGGAATTGACGACAGCGGCACCGACAACCTGGGCGGCGGACGGCCTAGCGTGCTGCCCGAACCGGACGTGAACTATCGTTATGAGCTTGTCGGGCGGCATCGGCAAGAAATTGCCGACGGCCTCACGGTATGGGGCGAATTCGGCAAGATCAGCGACCGCAACTTCCTGCTGGAATACTTCAAGCAGCAGTGGGACGAGCAAAAGGACCCCACGACCGATCTCGGTCTGACCTATCGCACCGGCGACATGTCGATGAGCCTTTTCGCGCAGGATCGGCTCGATAACTTCGTCACCGAGACGAACTGGCTGCCGCGCTTCGATCATTTCCTGCTGGGGCAGTCGCTCTTGGCCGACAAGCTCACTTGGTTCGAGCATACGAGCCTCGGCGAGGCGCAGTTCCGCGTCGGCACGCTGCCAAGTGCGGCTGCAGGCGATGAGCCGACAAGCCACCTGGCCTGGGAACCGCAAAACTTCTCCGGCGCGCGGCTCGTCACTCGAAACGAGCTCGATCTGCCGCTGGAACTTGGACCGGTAAAGGTCGTGCCTTACGCGCTGGGCGAGCTTGGCTACTGGGGACAGGACATTAACGGGCAAGAACTGACGCGGGCCTACTACCAGGCCGGCGTTCGCGCCACGCTGCCGATGTGGGCCGTCGATTGCGAGGCGGAAAGCGCGCTGTGGAATGTGCATGGACTCGCTCATAAAGTCGAGTTCCAGGCCGAGTATTTGCACGCACATACGAACCAGAGCGTGACCGAGTTCCCGCTCTACGATCCGCTGGACGATCAGCAGATCGAAGACTTCCGCCGCCGCTACGTGGTCAATACGTTCGGCATTCCTCCCGTGCTGCCGCCGGGAACGCGCAGCCCGCCGCCGCAGTTCGACGAGCGTTTCTATGCGGTCCGCACCGACATGGAAGGCTGGGTCACCGCGCCCAGCATGGAAATCGCCTCGAACCTCGACGAGCTTCGCCTGGGCGTCCACGAGCGCTGGCAAACGAAGCGCGGCCCGGCCGAAAACCCGCACATCGTCGACTGGATCGAACTGGATACCGACTTCACCTTCTTCCCCGACGCCAGCCGCGACAATTTTGGCGAATCGATCGGGCTGTGGGACTACAATTTCGTCTGGCACGTCGGCGACCGGCTGACGCTGCTCTCCGATGGTATTTTCGATTTCTTCGACCAGGGACAGAAGATCATGACGATGGGCATGTTCCTCACCCGGCCGCCGCGCGGGGCGTTGTATGTCGGCTTCCGCGTGCTGGAGGGCCCGATCGACAGCCAAATCTTGAGCATGTCGTACAGCTATTGGATGAGTCCGAAGTGGATCACGACGACCGGCGTGACGATCGACATGAAGAACCTTGATAACGTGGCCCCGGCTTTTCAGTTGATACGCGTTGGCGAGTCGGCGCTGGTCTCACTGAATCTGAGCTACGATCCGGCGCGGAGCACGGCCGGCGTCGGGATCTCAGTGGAGCCGCGGTTCCTGCGCGGCAAATTGGGCAGCACGACCGGCGTGCGGATCCCGCCGGCGGGAGAACTGGGGGTAGAATGAGCCGTCCTTGGAAGCAGAAATTCGCCGATGCCTTTCGCGGCCTGCGTGAAGGCATTCGCGGCGGGAGCAGCTTCGCCGCGCATTTGGTTGTGACCTTGGCCGTTATTGTAGCGGCCGCGTTGATGCGCATGAGCGTCAGCGAGTGGTGCATCCTCCTATTATGTGTCACGGGCGTTCTCGCCGCGGAGTACTTTAATACGGCGCTGGAAGAGATGGCCCGGGCGATCACCAAAGAAACCGAACCTCACGTTCGCAATGCCCTCGATATCGCCAGTGGCGCGGTGCTGACTGCGGCGATTGGGTCAGTGTCAGTGGGAGCGGTTTTGTTCGGACACCGAGTGGGCGAGTTATTGCAATGGTGGTAACAAATCCCCTATTGCCGCGCAGCCCATTGCCGATTCATGGCTTCGGCCATCGCATCTTCCGCTTCCCGAATCATACCCGCACGCTGGCAGACAAGACTCTTCGCCATGAAGCTGAATGGATCGTTCGGGTCAAGTTCGCAAACCAAAAGGGCCTGCTCCACCGCTTTATCGTGCTTGCCCTGCTTGCTGTAGAAGGCGCTTAAGGCGGCGTGTGCCAAGGCAAACTCCGGCTGCGACTGAGCAAGATTCTCCAATCGCGTCACGGCCTCGTCCAGCTTGCCGGCTTGTTGAAGTTCAATGGCTTCGTCGTAGAGCGTTTCAGGCGATGACATGGATCGAGGCGGCACGGGCCGAAATGGAGGCTTTTCCAGTAATTGTTAGTCCGGGTAAGTCTAACAGCAGCCACGATTATTCGCCAGTGGGGGTGTTCACGCTGGAGTTCCGGCTTCAGCCGGTTTACTCCGCCTAAAGGCGGGACTCCAGCGCGGTGTTTTGCTGTTGCCGTATCACTGCGAACTTGATTATTATGCCGCCTCAATCCGCCTTCCAAATGAGTTTGAAAAGGAGTCCCGCATGGCGCAACAGTCGTCGACCGTGGCTACGTTTCGTGCCTTTGTAATGCTGACCTGCTTACTCCTCATCCCCCTGGCGGCGGTTTGCGGGACTTCGTTCCCCTCTGTGGTGAAGGCGATACAAAATGGCCGTTGGCCGACGCTGGCCGACTTCCGCGGGCCCGGCGAAAACGCGAAAAACGGCCTGAGTGACGCGCCGCGCTTCGCCCCAGCACGTTCACCGACGACGAATGCGCCATTTTCGCCCCCCCAGACGAATATATCCGCGCAACCACTTCGTAGTGGGAGCGTGCCCGATTCGCAGGTCATGTCCGTAAGCTATGAGACACCGATCGCCAATACGCCGCAGCAATCGACAACTTCTCCACAAAATGAGCACGCGGAAAATCGCGATTTTGCGGCCGCTGGAAGGCGGGGACTTTCGCAACCACCATTCAGCCTCGAAGGTAGTCCTGCTATGCGGAACGGTGACACGCAGCGCACGGCGGACGGCCAGCTCCCTATGTCCGCACAAGGTGGATCGCAAACGGCAGGAAGTAGATCGTCCAATCCAGACGCGACGTTCGTATACATCCAGGATCGGCTCAAGCGATTAGGCGCAACTTATTATCTGCTCGAAGCTTGGGGCGATCAAAAAGACGTATTCCGGTTCTACTGCCAGATGGCGATTGGCGGAAACCCGCAAGTGAAACAGTCCTTTGAGAATGTCGACGCCGACCCCCTAAAAGCAATGGCCAAGGTTCTCGCAGAAGTCGAGGACTGGAAAAAACACGGCTAGACTGCTTCGGTCGTGACAATTTGCATTCCAGCATGGCGTTCTCTTAATGTCGCCACGGCCCAATTTTTCGCTATCTCCCTTGCCCTGGGTGCTTGTCGAGGCATACCTTACATGGTATGTCTAGGAGTCCCGTGAATTTAGGTCGCCGTTTGAATAGCGTCGCTTTGCGTTTTCGCCAGCCTGCGTGCTGGATCGAGGCAACGGCAAAGCCGTCGCTGATGGGCATTCAAACAGCGGAGTCGATCCCCCCTGCCGACGAGGTGGGTAGGCGGGCGCGGGCGGCGCGACTTGAGGCGATATTGTTTCTCGCCCGGGAACCGCTAGGAAGTCGAAAATTGGCCCAATTGACCGGCTTGGCGGACGGCACAAAAGCCCGTACACTGATCCGAGCATTGAATCGGCGGTATGATGCGGAGGGTAGCGCGTTTCGAGTGGAGGAGTTTGCCGGCGGGTATCAATTGCTGACGCGGGCGCGATATGCGCCATGGCTACGGCGGTTGAGTTCCTCGTCGCGGGAGGTGCGGCTTTCGGCCCCCGCCCTGGAAACCTTGGCGGTCGTGGCATATCGGCAGCCCGTGCTTCGGGCCGAGATCGAAGCGATTCGCGGGGTTCAATGCGGCGAAATCCTCCGGCAACTAATTGAGCGCGACCTGGTGCGGATTGCCGGCCGGTCCGAGGAATTGGGTCGTCCCTTACTATATGGGACGACCAGGCAATTTTTGCAGGTTTTCGGGTTACGGCACCTGGACAATTTACCTCGCCCCGAGTTTTTGCCGATTACGAAGCTTGTCACCGAGGAGTCGGCCGACGCGGTCGCCGATCCTCCCACACCGAATTTGCAACCATTTCATCATTCTCGCGAGAAGCAGGAGGAGACTGACATGAGTGTTACGATTGACAGAAAGACCAAGCCGGAACGCCTCGGCACGGCCTCGGTGACACGCGCCGACCGCCCCATGCCGGGTTCAAAGACGATTTATGCCGCCAAGGCGGCGGATGACGAGGAGGAGGCTGAGGACGAAGAGGAAGCAGACGATGAAGACGATGAGCCGTGGGAAGAAGTTGACGACGAGGATGAAGACGAAGACTGGGACGAAGAGGAAGACGAGTGGGATGACGATGACGACCTCGATGACGAAGAGGATGAGGATTGGGAGGATGACGACGACGATGACGATGATTGGGACGACGATGAAAAAGAGGAACCAGCCAAATAAAGAATGTCGCCAATCCCCTCTCCGGCGCCGGGACACCCGATCGCGGGTCCAGCGTGCTCGGCAGAGGGCTAGGCTGAAGAAAGTTCAGTCGCGCAGTTGAAAAAGTCGCGCCAGAGCGTCCAGAAGGCCGTGCGGAACGCCCTTGTCGGATTCGTCGCGCAGCGATTCCAGCGGCGTGTGCAAAAGCTTGTTCACCAGCCGGTCGAATGACTGGCGTATCTCTTCCTGGGCCCGCGCATCCAATTGAGGCAGGCGATTCAGCAGCCGCATGACTTCATCTTGCTTGGGCTTCTCCCAGCCATTGCGGAGCTGCTGAATCACGGGCGCGGTAGCGCGGTGATACATCTCGCCCATGAAGCGGCGAGCCTCCTGCTCGATGATCCGCAGCGCGGCCGGCATCTCGCGGTCGCGCAAATGGCGGTTGGCATGGCATGTCGCTTGAAGATCGTCGACCGAGTAGAGATAGACCTCGGAAAAATCTCCCACCGCGGGCTGGAAATCGCGCGGCACAGCCAGATCGAGAACAAATAGCGGACGCTGCCGCCGCGCGGCGTGGATCGGCTTGAACTCGTCGGCCGTGACGATCGCCCGCCCCGCGCCCGTCGTACTGATTACCAAGTCGGCGGCGGCAAGCGCAGATTGCAAATCGTCCCAGGGCCGCGCCTGCCCGTTCCATTCAGCCGCGATCGTGCGGGCCCGCTCGAAGTTGCGGTTGATCACGGTGATCTTTCGCGCGCCTTCGTCGCGGAGGTAGCGCAGCGTCTCTTCGGCCATCTCGCCAGCCCCGATGACCAAGGTTTCCTTGTCGTCGAAGCGTTCGAAGATCTGCCGGGCAAAATCGGCCACGGCCACGCTGGGGATGCTCACGCGCCGCTGATGGATGGCCGTCTCCGCGGCCACCCGCCGGGCGACGCGGATTGCCGCCTGAAACGCGTGGTGCAGCATCGGCCCGGCGGCGTCGCGCTCTGTGGCCGCCTGATATGCCTGTTTCACCTGAGCGAGGATTTGCGGTTCGCCCAGCACCATGCTGTCCAGGCTTGCCGCCACGCGGAAGAGGTGACGCACGGCCGATTCGTCCGTGTTCACGAAGAGATGAGGCACGATCTGGCCCGGATCGAGCCGATGAAATCGCGCGAGGAACACTCCGATCTGATCGACGTCCGGCACCATGCCCGACTGGCTCGCGGCATATATCTCAACGCGATTGCAGGTGGAAAGCAATACTCCTTCGACGTCGCGGAAAGAGCTTCGCCACTCGCTCAGGGCCTCGCCCGCCTGCTCCGGTCTGAAGGCCAGCCGTTCGCGAACCGCGATTGCGGTCGCATGATGGCTGCAGCCGACGACCTGCAAGTTCATGGCTTTGATCCTCGAGCGAAGAAAGGGCGGTTAAAATCAAGATCCTTCGACTCCCGATATTATACCCTGACAGCGACGATTCCGGAATCGGCAGGCGCTGGAGTCCCGCCTTTAAGCGGTGCATTATGCTGGATCGAACCAGCTTACCGAAATGAACGTGAGGCAGATTGCCAATCTGCCGGCTACGGCCGCTTGGCAATTTGCCCCACGAGTTTTATGCGAGATCTGATTCTTGGCGGCAATGTCGGTAAAAGCCAGGTCTCCGGAGCAACGAGTCACGTCACGACCCAAATTCCGGCCTGCGGCGGCCAAGCTGGTTCTTCAAGCGGTCGACGATCGAGCTGTGCATCTGGCTGACGCGGCTTTCGGAGAGATCGAGCGTGGCGCCGATCTCCTTCATCGTCAACTCTTCGTAGTAGTAGAGGATGATGATCAGCCGCTCGTTGCGGTTCAGGCCCTTGGTCACCAGCCGCATCAGGTCGTTCTTCTGGATGCGCCGCGTGGGGTCTTCGCCCTTCTTGTCTTCGAGGATGTCGATCTCGCGGACGTCCTTGTAGCTGTCGGTCTCGTACCACTTCTTGTTCAGGCTGATGAGGTTGACGGCGTTGGCGTCGATGCATCATCTTTTCCAGCTCGGCCACCGAGATTTGCATCTGCTCGGCCAGTTCGATCTCGGTGGGCTGGCGGCCGAGCTGGGCTTCGAGGGTCTTGATGGCCTTCGTTGAGCTTGCTGGCCTTGGAGCGGACCAGCCGCGGCACCCAGTCCATCGTGCGCAGCTCGTCGAGCATCGCGCCGCGGATGCGCGGCACGCAGTAGGTCTCGAACTTCACGCCGCGCGACAGGTCGAAGGCGTCGATGGCGTCCATCAGGCCGAACACGCCGGCCGAAATCAGGTCGTCGAGCTCGACGCCTTCGGGCAGCCGCGACCAGATCCGCTCGCCGTTGTATTTCACCAGCGGCAGATAGATTTCCACCAGGCGGTTGCGCAGATCCTGGTTATTCTGGTCCTGCTTGAATTCGGTCCACAGTTGTTCAACGTCTTCTGGGGCGACTGCCGTTGCCATGCGATCCTCCGTGACAGATTTCAGTACTCAGTACTCGGTACTAAGTGTTCAGTTCGCCGTTTCAGCGATCGAGCGCCGCAACGGAGCGATTACTTCCGTGATTCACTAACCGGCCGGCTGAGTAGCGATGGCCGGCGATTTGGATTTCTGTTCCTGCAATTCCGACAAGATTTGGCTGCTGACCGAATCCCGAATGATCTGTTCCGCCAGCCAGCCGATCCCCGCGCCGATGACCGAAAACGCCAGTAGGCTGAGCCACGCCGTCCACAGCGTCGCTTCGCCTCCGCCGCCGGCCGCGAGGCCCCGCAACAGCGAGACCACGAGCGCCAAGAGGCCAAGGACAGCAGCGTATTGTCGGGCCACGAGTGCGTCTCCGGACCGTCGTTAAACTTTGCCTGACCGGAAAAGTTTGACATCGCATTTACTAGCAATGCTTGTCCGTCTATATCGGTCGCACCGAAGCTTAGGTTGAGTTTTTTTCCTTTCATCATGCCGCCACCGGTTTACGAGGCGACGTGGGGTTTATTATTGCTCGTGCCGCCTGCTTTACCGCGACGCTTGCCGCACACGCTGGCACTGCTAGCACGAACGGCACGCCGCACGCCGTGCATTCACATACGTTCGCATCCTCCGGCACGGTCCCGACGCTTCGCAGCGGCAGGCCGAGGAACCGCCGGCAGGCGTGTGCGAGCCGCCGCTGGGCTTCGTCGGCCGCCGCATCGCTTCGCGAGCGGTTCAGCACCAGCGCGATCGAAGCCGATCGGGCCGGATCGTTGAGCAGTTTTATTGACGCATAGGCGTTCATAATCGCGGCGGTTTCGGTCGTGCTGACCAGCAGCACGCGATCGGCCGCCCGCCAACACTGCCGCGCCATCGCATCCGGCCGGTTGCCGGCGTCGATCACGATAACCTCCGGCCGCAGAGCGACGCCAGGCAATTGCCCGAGCACGCGCTTCCAGGCATGTTCGGTCAAATCGCTCGAGGTTGACATTTCGTGCGCGCCCGGCACAATCTGCACACCACCCGGGCCGGGCAAAGCAGTCTCATCAAGTCCACAATTTCCCGCCAGCACGTCGGCCAACGTATGCCGCGGTTCCAGGCGGAGTTGCAGCGAAACGTCACCGCCGGCCGCGTCGCAGAGCAGGCATCGCCGGCCTTCCCTAGCCAGGGCCACGCTCAGGTTCACGGCGACCGAAGTCGCGCCGACGCCGCCCTTGCCGCCGAAGACCACGATCCGCCGAGCCGGCGAATCGCCGGGGCGCGCGACGACGCGGCTTCTCGCATGAGGGCTCGGAGTTCGGTGGCTTGGTCCATGATTCCTACTCGTTCCCACGCTCTGCGTGGGAACGCCATACGGGACGCTCTGCGTCCCTTTTCAACTTACATTTCAAACGTAAATCTTCGCGGGGCCGCGGAGCGGCCGCCAGTACGTTCCCACGCGGAGCGTGGGAACGAGTTTTGCGTAAGTTATCCTTCCATCCCGAGTATCAACCTCGCCACCCGCATCGATTCCGCCACTTCAATATCATCCGGCACGTTTTGGCCATTGGTCATATAACTCAACGGCAGCTTGCTAGTGCGAATCAGCGGCAGGATGTTGCCTAGTCCGCTCGATTCGTCGAGTTTCGTGAGGATCAAGGCGGTGGTGCCGACGGCGGCGAAGCGCTCGGCCGTCTGCTCCAGCACGCGTCCGCCCGCCACGCTGCTGAGCACGAGATGCACCTCGTCGGCGTCGGCCTCGGTCAGAAACGCGCGAAGCTCCTGGATGCGGACATCGTCCTTCGGGCTGCGTCCGGCCGTATCGAGGAGGATCAAGTCGAGATCGTCCATGCGGGCCACCGCCTCGCGCATCTCGCGGGGCGTGGAGACCACCTGCATCGGCAGGTCGATGATGTCGGCGTAGGTCCGCAATTGCTCAACCGCCGCGATGCGATACGTATCGACCGTGATCAGGCCGACGCGGCGTTTTTCCTTGAGGCGATAATTGGCCGCCAGCTTGGCGATGGTGGTGGTTTTGCCGACGCCGGTCGGCCCGACGAGGGCCACAAGCCGGCAGCGGTCGGGCGGCGTCTGGATCGGGCCGGACACGCGGACCTCCGACTCGATCATCCGCGCCAGCCGGGCCTTGACCATCAAAAGGTCGTCGATTTGCGAACCGCGAGTCTCGCTCCGCACCCGCTCGACCAGTTCGCGGGCCAACTCCTCGCTGAGGTCGGAGTCGAGCAAATCGGTGAACAGTTGGAACAGTTCCTGCGGCAGATCGTGGCCTGGGGTGTCGCCGCGGCGGCAGAGGTCCTCGACCATCTGCTGCAGCTCGCTCAACTGGCTCTGCATCGCCTCGCTGACATCCGCTTGCGGCTTCGCAATAGCGACGGCAGGCGCGTACTGACTGTCGTCTCGCTGCCGGACGTCATCCTCGCGCGAATGCTCGTCCTCATGTTGGCCGCGTCCGGGCAATCGGCTCGGCACATTCACGCCGCGCGAGGCGGTGACCTCGATCTGCGCGGGCCGTTGAGCCAGCCGAAAAGGCGACGGGACTGGACTTCGCGGGTATGCAGCACGGCCGCGTCGGGCCCCATGTCGTGGCGGACCATCGCCAGGGCATCGTGCATCGTCGCGGCGCGGTAGGTTTTGAGTTCCATGATCGTGTTCAGTTATCTGAGATTTGAGATTCTGAGATTGCAGAAATAACTTCAAGTGGATTACAGCTACCAGATGGCCATCAATCCGTTTGTCTCGACGAATCGGTCATTGCACCCTTCGGGCGAGAAGTGCTGACCACCCAGCGTGAACCCGCCATCGTCGTCCCATTTGGCCGAAAACAGCTTGGTCCAGTTAGCGCGGATCGGAAAATCGGGCTTTGCAGGAGGCGGCTCTTTTTGTTTTGCGATCCAATCGATGCTCGAAGCGAAGTTCCTTGCCTTGTCTCTCAAAGCTGCCGTATCGGAGTCAATCGGCATCGACTCCGACAAGTTTCCGACAAGCCCGTGCTCGCTATCAATTGGGACTGCACCGATCCCGCACTTCTCACAAAGCGTTGTCTCTTGAAGAACGACCTTTTCCACTTCGGCCGATTCGTCGGAATGCGAATATGGATCGGGACATTTGAATGCTGGCTGCTTAAAGATTGCTGCTGTTACTGGCGACTTCGCGATCACCAGTGGAATTATTGCATTGGTGCATTTTCCCGCTACGAAGTCCCTTAGGGAACCGGTCGGCAGGTACGGCGTATAAGTATGTGCCGACCAGCTTGCCGTCGAATTTGGTGCCGACCAGTCGGCCGATGCTTTGCTCTTTAATTCGTTATTGGACGCGTGTCGGGAAATAAGCAATGATACTTGGCAGTCGTCAAATGTGTCGCAGCGATCAGCAACGATGGAAATGTCAATCGGCCAATTGATGACTGCGATTGAGGTCGATAATGCTTCCGCGTATGCGAGATATCGTGACTGAGTCGGGGCCATTTTCGCGTCCTCTTTTGTCGCGAATGTCTGGCTCAACACGATTGCCGCGCCTAACAGAATATATGTGATCATGCTTTGCTACTCGATTGTTTTCGTTAATCAACTTTCACACCGAAGGCGTGTAACTCCATAGCCCAGGGTCGCGGAGCGCACACTGGGTAACGAAATGCGATAACCGTTCGCACCCTGAAAGGGTGCAACTCCTTGCGCACCGCGTTGCGGTGCGGGCCTGTCGTTTGCCTGCGACCCAGGGTGCGCTTCGCGACCCTGGGCTTTGGGGTTGAACCGCTTCGCGGTAATCGTGGCGCGGCACCCTGTTTCGCATTTCGATTTTCAACTTTGCTTCGATTGTCGTGCTTCATTTTCCGGATTTTCTCACCTCGCGTCGCTCACCATCGCCATCGCTTCGATCTTCGTATCCCGCGTGATCTCGTTGTAGCTCAGCACCAGCAAATGCGGCAAATGCGAAACGGTCATCTGCCGCAAGGCGGCGCGGATTTGCGGGCTGACGAGCACAATCGGCGCATGATTCGTCAGCGTCAGCTTCTCCACGCCCGCGGCAATCTGCCGGCAGGTGGCCTCGATCGCCTGCGGCGACATGCGAATGAACAGCCCGTGCTCGTTGTGCTCGAAGCCGGCGCGGATGCGGTCTTCCAGTGCCGGATCGAGCGTTACGACAAAGAGCTTGTTCTGCGCGTCGCGATGCCGCGTGCAGATCGAGCGCGCCAGGCGATGCCGCACGTATTCTGTCAAGAGCACCGGCTCCTTGGTCCGCGGGGCGTAGTCGCCTAGGGTCTCCAGGATCGGACCAAGCTGGCGGATCGGCACGCCCTCGCGCAGGAGCATCTGCAAGATCTGCTGCACTTCGGCGAGCTTCATCACGCTCGGGATCAATTCGTCGACCACCACCGGCGTCGTCCGCTTCAGTTCGTCGATGAGGTGTTTCGTCGCGTCGCGGGTGAGGATTTCGTCGGCGTGGCGGCGGATCGTTTCGGTAAGGTGAGTGGCGATCACGCTGCCCGGCTCTACCACCGTGTAGCCATACATCTCGGCCTGGTCGCGGGACTGGGCGTCGATCCAGACGGCGGGCGTGCCGAATGCCGGCTCCCGAGTTGCCATGCCCTGGATCTTGCCGCTCGTCGTGCCGGCATCCATCGCGAGAAACTTGGCGGCGTAAATCGTCCCCTCGGCCACCGGCATATCGGCGATCTTGATGCGATACTGGTTCTGATCGAGCCGCATATTGTCGCGGATGCGAACCTTCGGCAGAATGATGCCGATCTCGCCCGCCACGTTCTGGCGCACGCGCTGGATGCGCTCAAGCAAGTCGCCGCCGCGGCGTGGATCGGCGAGCCGGATCAAGGCGACGCCGATCTCGACCTCCATCGGATCGACGCTCAAGTAATCTTCCACTCGGGTTTCAGCCGGTTTGGCCATATCTGCCTGTTTTTTGGCCTCGGTCGCCGCCTTGGCCGCCGCCCCGCGGCGGTTCGAGCTCAGGGCCGCGCCGATGCACGTGGCCCCGATGGCCAAGAGCGGAATCCGCGGCAGGCTCGTGAAGATCAAGATCGAAAGGAAACCGCCCGCCACGGCCAGGGCCTGCGGACGCGAGAAGAGTTGCTTGATGAATTCGTGCGGCAGGTCGGTTTCGTGGCTGCTGCGCGTGACGAGCAAGCCGGCGGCCAGCGAGATCAAGAACGCGGGCACCTGGCTCACCAGGCCGTCGCCGATCGTGAGCGTAGTGAAGAGCGAACCGGCCTGGCCGAGCGACATGCCCGACTCGATAACGCCGATGAATAGCCCGCCGACGATATTGATGAGCGTGATGATGATGCCCGCGACGGCGTCGCCACGGACGAACTTGCTAGCACCGTCCATTGCGCCGAAAAAGTCGGCCTGCTGGCTGACCTCTTTGCGGCGGCGCTGGGCCTCGCGCTCGTCGATCGTGCCGGCGTTCAGGTCGGCGTCGATGGCCATTTGCCGGCCCGGCATTCCGTCCAAGGCAAATCGGGCGGCCACTTCGCTGATGCGCGTGGCGCCCTTGGTAATCACGACGAACTGGATGATGACGATGATGGCAAAGATGATCAGGCCGACGACAATTTTGTCAATTCCCGTCGCGCCGCCGGTGACGAACTGGCCGAAGGTCTTGACCACGCCCCCGGCCGCCATTAGGCCTTCTTTGCCGCGCCTGTGTGAGAATCAGTCGCGTAGTGGCCACGTTGAGCACCAGGCGGAAGAGCGTCGTGGCCAGCAGCAGCGAGGGAAAGATGCTGAATTCCAGCGGCGTGCGGACGTAGATCGTCGTCAGCAGCATGATCACCGCGATGGCGATGTTTGCCGAAAGCAGCAGATCCATCAGCGGCGTCGGCAGCGGCACCAGAATGACAAGCACACTGGCGACGATCCCTACCGGGAAGATCAGGTCTTGCAGTCGTGTAGCGCGGCCGGTCGACATCGCGGTTTTTGCTGCGAGCCCCGAGGACATCCATTTCTCCCGCCGAAAACGATCGAAGAAAAGCGGCGGGAAAGGTATCGCAAAAGGCTGGGCGTGTCCAGAGCGATCCCGGCGTGCCGGGACCAGGGGTGCATGTCAGCCTTTGCATTTATTGAACTCCGAACTGGTCTTGCTCCTATTGTCAGTTCCTGCGAAACTTGCCGCGCCGATCACCCTGATTGGAGGGTAACTCGGCCGTCGTACAGAAATTCTCCTCAATACCAAATGCCGACATCGGTCATGCGCAACACGCTTGCCGCTATCGTCTTGCTGCCTCTTCTCGCCGGTTGTATTGGTGACATTCATTTGCCATCTCAGGCTGTGCCGGTCGCCTACGACAACCCCGTTTCGATCCCTATTGCGAACTACCAGTTGGTCTGGGACGGCGTCGAGGATATCGTCAAGCAGAACTTCCGTATCGAGCGCGAGGATCCCGTGCGGCTGATCGGGGAGACGGTGACCGACGGACGGATCGACACATTCCCCATGCCTGGTGCGACGTATCTGGAACCTTGGTACCACGATTCCGCGAACGACTACGAGCGACTGGAGAGCACGCTACAGTCGATCCGGCGGTATGCGGTGGTGAAAGTCATTTATTCGCGCCGAACCGGCACATTTTGGGTCGATGTCGCCGTGTTCAAGGAACTCGAGAATCTTCGGCAGCCGGAACACTCTACCGCCGGCTCCGCCACCTTCCGCAGCGATGCGTCGCTCGCATCGCCCATCAAGCCGGACCAGACTCCCGGCGCAAGAACAAAACTGGATACCCCAAGGCCGCGACACGGCCGCCGAGCAGCGGATCATCGGGCAGATTCTCGACCGCTTCACGCCGCACGGCACGCCGGTGCCGCTGAATTGATCACCGTTGACGTTCCGGCGACTTGGCCGAGGGAATTGAAACCATTGCGGTCCCCGAAGCTTCAAACACAGTACTGACGCTGACGGCGCTGCTTACAATTCTCGCTTACCGTTGCTTTCCGCCCGGTGAAGCGCCAACCGCAGAAGGCGACAACAATACCCGTCAAACTGAGAAGGATGAAGCTGGACGGCTCTGGGACCGCGCTGATGTCGTCGATTGCGAAATCGTTGCCGGCGCCGCCAGCCAGATTTGAATCGGTGATCGCCAGCACGTCTGTTGTCAAGGACCCGGAGTTGAACGTGCCTGTGAACTGGGTCCACACGCCGTCGGTCGCCGAAACGTGCAGAGTGGCGCCGATTTGTACGCCATTTGCCGTGGCAACCAGAGTCGCCGGGCTGGGATCGATCCCGTTGCCGTTGTCGTTGCCGCAAGAGGCCGAATAGAACGTCAAGGTGTATTGGCTATTTGGGGTCACGGTGAGAGATTCGCTCCACACCAGGGTGTTCGCCGTCCCGCTGCCGTCGGCGATGAGCATATTGCCCGTCCCGCTGGTGTGGTCACCGAAGCTCGTCAGGAACGAGTTCCAGGTATGGGGGTTGGTTCCCACCGTGTAGTGCCCTCCGCCTGGATCGGAAGCCGAGGCATACCCGTAACCGCTTGTGAAGCCCGTGTTGCCGCTGCTGAAATCCCCATTGACCAGGCCAGCATGGACTCGGCTGGCAGTCGCAGCACAACCCGCCAGGAGAAACATGATCGAAAATCGCAACCGGGGTTTTTTGAACATCGGATCGTCCTTTGAGTCCCTAACAAAACCGATTCCGCGGCAGCCGCAGTAGTGCCGCTTGGTCGGTTGGGGTACAGCCTCCTATTATACCTTTCAATGCCAACTATTGCCAGAGATGGCGGGAGGCATCGTCTGCGACAACCCGGCAATTAAACCAGCGCAGTCCCTATTTGGCAACGTTTTTCTTCCGAGTTTTCGGCTGTGGCCGAGTATGCGGCAGTGCTGCGACCCAGGAATCGATTCAGATTCCGGTCCAACGCCGACACAAGTTGATCTTTTCCAAAGGGGCATCCGACGGACATCAAGGTCGGCGGAATCACGTAGAGCCAAAGGAAAAGGTTGCCAGAGATATTTACTACAGGAAACAGTTCTTATCTGTTTTCCGCTGACCCGCTTTGGCCCCAGCCCGTCAATCGCCAAAAGGCAGCGGCGCCGTGGTGTTTTCATGCATCGCCACGACCGGCATTAACGGGGCCGCGACGACAGGCCGGGCCGGCCGGACCTTGGCCACCGTCGGCAGTTTCAGCGTAAACGAGGTTCCTTTGCCGACCGTACTATCGACACGAATCCGACCGTTATGGGCTTCGATGATATCCCGACACATGGCAAGTCCCAACCCGGTACCGCCTTTGCCGCTCGCATCTGGCCCGCTTTTGGTCGTGTAGAACGGCTCGAAAATCCTCGGGAGCTTGTCTGCGGGAATGCCGCAGCCGTTGTCGCGTACCACGAGGTCAACCATATCGCTGTCCGCATCGTAGGCAAGGCGGATCGCTACTCGCCCGCCGCTGGGCAGGGCTTGCCGGGCGTTGATTAACAAATTGAGCAGAATCTGTTGAATTTGATTGCCGTTGACATAGGCCTCAGGCACCGGCTGAAGATTCTTGTCGACCGTGATCCGGTACTTGTTCATCTCGCGTTCCAGCAGCAGAAGCGTGTTCTCAATAAGTTCCGTCAGGTTGGTAGGTTCCTGTCCTGCCTTGCGATTGCGCGCCAATCCAAGCACGGTTGAAGTGATCTTGGCCGCGCGATTGCTGGCCAACAAGATCTTGTCGAATGCCTTTTCGCGAGTTTCATTGTCCTTGTGCCGTAGTCCCAGCTTGGCATAGTTGATAATGGTGGTCAGCACATTATTGAACTCGTGCGTGGTCGTGCTGGCAAGCTCGCCCAGCGCCGTCAACTTTTGGGCATTGCTCAGTTGTTCCTTGAGTACATCAATTTGTCGCTGAAGTTCCTGTTCTTCGAAATTAGTCATGTTTTGTCACCTGTCTATAAAGCGCCTACGAAACAATCTACCTGCCGCACAATTCCCACAGCTCGCATATTGCGGTCTTGCAGTTTTTCTAGCTGGCTTGCCAAAACCTTGCGTCTTAACTCATTGTCTGCAAAGAACTTAGCTCACGTTTCCCTATCGACAACTCGGCTAGGCGACTGCATAATAAGCCCCTATAATCGGCATTCCGATAATGAAATCGGTAGTTTGGAGAAAGCAGGATGCACACGGTGGAACTCCTTTCGTACGGACTCAATCTTGCGGAACAGCTCGGTTATGCTGTTCGTCAGGAGTGGATCGATGGCAACGGAGGCGGGGGTTGCGTCCTCCGAGGGAGGAAACTCCTGTTTATCGACTTGGCTGCGCCTGCCGGCGATCAACTGGAAATCGTGCTCAATGTGCTTCGAAGCGAGCCAAGTGCGGTCGAGCTTACGATGCCAAACGAGCTTCGCGCGGCTCTACGTATGCGAAAAATCGCCTGAAATGCCGTCATGGTATAATGGACTCTTGGACGCACCTCTTGCAGCCCCAGGGTTCTTCTAATGCGGTTCCTCAACGTCAAGGCGACGGTCATTTTCCTGATTGCGGTAATCGTCGTGGTGGGCGGTACGCACCTTTTGCATAGCTACCAAATCTCGCGCCATTCGTCGACTTTTCACGACATGGCAGTGGCCGCCTGGAACGACAAGCCGCGACGGGACGCCGATGCGTTCCAGTGCATGAAGGACTATTTGGCCCTGAAGCCGACGGATTTCAAGGCCCGGCAGGAGCTCGGCGGTTGGCTCGCCGAAAGCGGTCGATTCAATGCTTCCGCCGACGTGCTGGAAGAGCTCGTTAGGGCATTGGAGAAACAGGATCCGCCCGACAAGACGATGCTCGATGAAGTGCATCGCTCGCTGATCGTAGTTTGGATGGACGATTTGCACAATCAGCCCGCCGCTGAGTCGCACTTGAGGGCCCTTTTACAGCCATATGTAAATGTCCCTCCCGAACAAATCGACGCCGAGGGCGCCAATTTGCTCTGGCGGCTAGGCGATTGCCTGCGCAAACAGCACAAGGACGAAAAAAATGAAGAAGCGATCAAGAGCTACAAGATGGCGCTGGCCAACGACGCAAACAAGGGCCGTGTCGACATCTACTGCGATCTGGCGATGACCTACCAATTCGGGCCCGATAAGGATAAGGGGGTCACCGAAGCCCGAAAGTGCATGGCCGATATGATTGCGGCGAAACAGAACGCTGACTCGCCGTATGCGCACGACATTTACGGCATGTGGCTCGATGAGCTGGGCGACTACGAGCACGCGCTCGAGCAAGCACAGATTACGCTAAAGCTCAAGCCCGATCATGCCGGCGCACTCTACCTGGCGGGCAAATGCGCTTTGAATCTGGGCGATCTTCCCAAGGCGGAGGAATTTGCCGCGCGCAGGCCTCAAGGTGGCCCCCCAGGAGCCGCCGCTGTACATCCTCATGGCGGACATCTGCCTGCGCGACGATCCCCGCGGCAAACCAACGGCCGCCGGCGCAGCTGACGGCACCGAAAAGGCTGTCGCAATTCTGAAAAAAGGCGTTGAGACGGTAAATGCCAAGTCCGCAAAAGTCCAGCTTCTCTTTAGTATCGCCAACCTCGATCTCGATGGACGAGGCGGCGCGGTTAACGCCGAGAGTATTGCCGCCGCCAATGAATGCATCCGGCTGATGCGTGAATACAGTTTTTCGCCCGAGCAGCTTAAGTTTCTCGAGGCCCGCGTACTCTATGCCAACGGCGATTGGAATTCGGCCCTCGACAAGTTCGAGAAGGTCCGGCCTTCGCTGGTCGATATGCCCCCGCAAATGCGATGTCTGGAATATTGGATCGGCTACTGCTATCTGCAGCAGGGCAATCCCGAACAGGCCATGGTCGCGTTCCGCCGCTCGTTGGGCTACGACAGATATTACTTTAAAGCCCTCGATCAGATTGCACAAATCTTCATCTCAAGGGGCGAGTACGCCAATGCCGTAAAAGAGTATGGCCAGGCGATCGCCGGCAATCCTTCTGACGACGCGTGCGTTGCTTTTGCGCGGGCGTTCCTGCTTTTCACCATGGACAACAAGAATGAAAATCCGCATAAATGGGAGTTGTGCGCAGGAGTTGAATAGCATTTACCAACGCACCAAGAGCGGGCAAATCGTCATGTTCATGGTCGAAGCCTTACTCGCCACAGGCAAGCCGGAGGACGCCGAAAAGGCCGAGGAAATGCTCGCCAACTTGCAAAAGAGCTCGCCGAAGAGCGCCGCAATCTGGGTTGCCAAGGCCAATATTGAGGCCCGGCACGGCAAACTCGACAAAGCACTTTCGATCCTCGACGAGGCCAAGGCCAAGCTGGGCGATGAATACCTGCTTCGCCTCGCGCGTGCCTCGTACTTGTGCCGCGATCAAGGAGATCAGGCAGGGCCGGAAATCGAAGCCTTGGCCGCGAACATCGACGCATATTCCAAGGACGAGAAAATTCAACTCCTCAATGGTCTTTTCAGCTCCTTGATGGACATCAAGGACTACGACCGCGCCAAGGAGTTCGGCCGGCGGATTGCCAAGTTGCAGCCGCGCGACGCTAACATTCGCTATCGGCTCTTGGAGCTCGACCTGGCAACCCATAATGTACACGATCCCTCGGCCACGCTCGCCGATATCGACCGGCTGCTGAACGAACTCGAGGCCTTCACTGGCCAAGGGCCGATCTGGCTTTACGGCAAGGCCGTAAGGCTGCGGTTGGAAGCAATCCAAGGCAAACCGAATCTGCTCGACCAGGCGATGAAGCCCGCCGCGGCGGCTGGGGAAAAGCGGAAAAACTGGTCGCGGCCGGAGGTGCTGATGGGCGAAATCTGCCGCGCCCAAGGAAACGACGACGAAGCCCTGGAACACTACCTCCGGGCCTCCGTCAACGGCGACAACGATCTCGACTTCAACCGCCTGCTCTTGCAAATGCTCAAAGAGAGGCAGCGTTACGACCTAGAGCAACAAGTCCTCGATCGCCTGAAAACCAACCAGGTCGACCTCTCCAACGACCTAGAGCGCGAATTGGTCGACGTCGTGACACTCCATGGCGGTCTCGATCAGGCACTGCAACTTGCTAATCGGGGCTACAATCCGAACTCGGACGACTACCGCGACCACCTCTGGCATGGGCAGATGCTCCGGACGCTCGCCAGCCGCGCCCGCGCCGAGGCTCGTTTCGAACAAGCCACGGCGATTGTCGCCGCGGCCGAGAAATCGCTGCGCACGGCCATCGAGAAGGCCCCCACGATCGCCGACTGCCGCATCGAACTGGTGCTGCTCCTCGCAGCCGCCGACCAGATGGACAAGGCGCGGCGCGAGGCCGCCGAGGCGGAACAGAGTCTTCCCGAGAAAGTCGCTCCGTTGGCGCTGGCCTATATGTTTGAGGCCATAGGCGACAGTGAAAAGGCCCGCGAAGGCTATGAGAAGTCGGTTGAGCGCCAGCCAAACCGGCCGCAACTCATCAACATGCTGGCCGAATTCTACATTCGCAACCGCGAAAGCGATCGCGCCGTCCCGTTGATCGATAAGCTCCTCGGCGGCGAGCTTGACGTGACGGAGGCCGATCGCATGAAGGCCCGCCGCATGAAGGCCAACCTATTGATCGCCGACGGTCAGTTCCCCGAGCTTAAGAAGGCGATGGCGCTGATCGAGGAAAACCTCAAGTCAACCTTGGCTACACGTGAGGACAAAAGCATCAAAGCCCGCATCCTGGCGGCCGATCCCGCCACCGCGCGCATCCCCGATACGCTCGAGCTGCCTGGAAGGAGCTTCGTTCGAGCGGGCGGAGCGGAACCCCGGCCCAGCGATCCCTATGCGCTCGCCTGCCTGTATTATCGCAACAACCAGTGGGCAAACTGCCGCGAGCAGATGGAAAAGCTGGTCAGCCGCGAGCAATGCGATCCGGGCTATGTGGCGGCTTATATCAAAATGCTCCTCGATCAAGAACAACTCGCCGACGCCCAACAATTGCTCGATCGGTTGGAAAAGGTCGGCAAGCCCGGCAGCGCAGTTCCCCTTCGCGCCGAGTGGATGTTTCGCCGCAAGACCTGGGCACGACGCTTCGGAAGTTTCTCATCACCTACGTCAAGCAGCCCAAGGCCGCGCCAGAAGAGACTGCTCAGCGCACGCTGCTGGTCGCCAAGCTCTTCGAGGACTTTGGCAAGCGGTTGACCGCGCCGACGGAAACGCGCGGTGGCCCAGGGCTATTTCGACGAAGCCGCCAAACTCTTCGAAGCCAACGCCAAAGACAATCCGCCGGGCCAAATGACGCTGGCCTCCTTCTATGGTCGCCGCGGCCGTCTCGCCGAGGCAATCGAGCTGCTCCGGCAGAATGCCGACAAGGCCGACGCGATGCAACTTGCCGTCGCCTCCGTGGCCATAATGAATGCGGAGAAAATCACCAAGGAACAATTGCAACAGCTCGAAGACATATTGACCGCCGCTTCCGCCGCCAGAAAGCAGCCCGTCATCCTGCTCGTGGCCGAGGGCGCGTTGAAGATCACTCAGGGCCAGCCCGACAAGGCCGAGGAACTTTATCGAAAGGTCATCGCCATCGATCCCAACAACGTCATCGCGCTCAACAATCTGGCCATGCTGCTCGCCCTCACGGACAAGGACGCCAACGAAGCCCTAAAGCTGATCAATCGCGCGATCGAGCTTGCAGGCTCGCAGGCTCGCTTGCTCGATTCCCGCGCCGTCGTGCGCATCAAGCGCGGCGAGCCGCAGCAGGCGCTGGAAGACCTGGAAAAGATACTCGGCGACACCTCCGCAAAGGTCGAGCCGGCTTGGCTTTTCCACAAGGTCTGGGCGCTCGATTCGTCGGAAAAGAAAGACGATGCCCGCGACGTTTTGGCCACCGCCCGCAAGGAGCCGTATAATCTCGACCGCTCGAAGATCGATCCGCCCGAACGCGCCGAGTATGACAAGCTCATTGAGGATTTGAAGGAGTAGACCACTGCTCTCGCGCAGGTACTCCACCGATTGGATCGTTTGCCTGGTCCTGGCTGCCTCCGTGTTTGCCGTATACGGGCAGACGGCCGGTCATTCCTTCATCAACTTCGACGACGACGAATACGTCTACGAGAACCGCGAAGTTCGCGCCGGCCTGACGCTGCACGGCTTTCGTGCCGCTTTCCTGCGTCCGCTGGGCGTCAATTGGCACCCTCTCACGACGCTCTCGCACATGCTCGATTGCCAGCTTTACGGTCTTTGGGCCGGCGGCCACCATTTGACCAACGTCATGCTGCATGCCCTCACCGCGGCCGCGCTCTATCTCCTCCTGCTGCAAATGCCTGGCCGCGCGGCCCCGAGCGCCTTCGCCGCCTTCCTCTTCGCCTTGCACCCCCTGCGCGTGGAATCGGTCGCCTGGGTGGCGGAGCGGAAGGACGTCCTTTGCGGGCTGTTCTTCGTTCTTACCTTGGCCGCCTACGTTGGCTACGTTCGTAAGCCTTCATCGCTCTTTCGCACTTTTCTCTTGCCGTGCGTCTTTGCTCTCGGCCTCATGTGCAAGCCGATGCTCGTGACGCTGCCGCTCGTGCTCCTGCTGCTGGATTATTGGCCTCTAAACCGCTTCGCGGGCGGAAGCGCCGCCTCGGCCCTACCGCCCGTTTCCCCCGGCCGCCTCGTGCTTGAAAAGCTCCCGCTCTTCATTCTTTCGGCCTGCTCTTGCGCAATCACGCTCCTGCTGCAGACCACGGCCATGGCGCCGTTGGAGCAAGTCGCCGTCTGGCGCCGATGCGGAAACTGCCTTCTCGCCTACGTCAGCTACCTGAAGCTCTTTTTCTGGCCGTTTGGGCTGGCCGTCTACTATCCCTACTCCGAAGCGCCGCCGAGCCCTTGGTCCGTGGCTGCCGCCGCCGCCTTGCTCGCGGGCATATCCTATCTCGCCTGGAAGTGGCGCCGCCGGCATCCTTACCTGATCGTCGGCTGGCTCTGGTATTTGATCATGCTCGTGCCCGTCATCGGTCTGGTCCAAGTGGCGCTCAGTCGATGGCCGACCGCTATACGTACTTGCCGATGATTGGCCCGGTCACCGCGCTGGTATGGCTAGTCGCCGACCTCGCGAGCCCTTCGGTCAACCGCCGATTTGCCGTCTCCGTCGCCGGCGTGCTCGCCGTATCGGCGTTAGGCGGCATTGCCGCCTGGCAAACCACCTACTGGCGCGACGATTTCACGCTCTGGACGCGCGACCTGAGCTGCACGGCGAACAACTGCATTGCCCCGCTCCACATCGGGCTCGCTTACAATGCTCGCAAACAGTTTTACGAGGCGGCGAAACAGTACGAGGAGGCCCTTCGAATCTATCCTGATCTTTGCGTTGCGCATTTCGATCTTGCTTGCGCCCTGAGCTCGTTGGGCCAGAACGAAGCGGCCCAACGGCATTACGAAAAGGCGCTGGCGCTCCATTCCGATTACGTCGAAGCCCACAATAACTTCGGCATGTTGCTAATGAATCGCGGCAATATCGCCGCCGCCGCCGAACATTTTCAAAGTGCCCTCGACGTGGAGCCGGGCCACGCCATGGCGCAAAACAACTTGGGACTCACCCTGATGGCTACCGGACAGTATGCCGCCGCCGCTGAGCACTATCGGAGGGCAATAGCGCTCGATCCGGACTTTCCGCAACCGCACGCCAATCTCGGCCATGCCCTGGGACAGTTGGGCGAAGCATCCGCCGCTGTGGCGGAACTCCGGACCTTTCTCCAAATGCAGCCCGATAATGCGACGGCACTTGGCTGGCTGGCCTGGGTGCTCGCCACCACGAGCGACGACGCGGTTCGCAATGGCCCGCAGGCTGTGGAACTTGCCCGCAAGGCCGCCGAGCTTTCGCACGGGTCCGATCCGCGCATTCTCGATGCCCTGGCCGCGGCCTACGCCGCGACAGGACAATTTACCGCCGCGGTCAGCACTGCCTCTTCCGCGCGCGATTTAGCCCTGTCCTCGGGCCAACGCGCCTTGGCCGGCACTATCGAAGAGCGGATCGAGCTTTACCGCCGCGGGCAACCGTTCCGCCAATAATCCTCCGACCGTTCGAGACGGCCTGGTTGAGGACGTGTTTTCTTAACAGCTCGTTCGCAATTCGCGGCTTTCGACTTTCCAAATTCAATTTCCCAACGTTTCATCGCGATACGGTTTGCTCGCTTCGTAAAGTTTCAGCCGCACCGCGATTGCATCCGCCAGCGTCTGGTTCTTTGCGGCCTCGGCCACCTGTTTTGCCTTCCGCGCGGTGTCCACGGCTTCCTTGAAGCGTCCCGCCTCGGCGTAAGCGGCGGCCAGCGTGTCGAGCGTCGGCGGATCGTCTTTCCTTTGTTCCGCGGCCCTCTCGGCAAAGGACACGGCCTCTTTGCCGTCGCGCAGCTTCGCACGGGGGTGCGCTGCCTCGATCCACGCCAGGCTATTCAAAGCACCCTGGTTCTTATCGTCCAATTTGAGAACCTCTCGGAACTCTTTCACCCCGGCCTCCGTCTGCTTCGCCTCTAAAAGAGCGAACGCCCTGAAGCCGCGAAAGTAGACATCTTTCGGATGCTCCGACGCGATCTGCGCCAGGCCGTTCAGAACTTGCTGGTTCTTGGCATCCCGCTTGAGGACATTGTGGAACTCGGCCATTGCCCCAGGCGCCTGCCTGGCAGCCAACAAGGCAAGGACCAGAAACTGCCTCGCCTCGATGTCTTCCGGCGCCGCGGCCAACGCGGTCCGCAACACTTCCACCGCATCCGCGCCTTGGCCCGTTCTGAGCAGCAGTGAGGCTAGCGCCTTGCCGGCGCGGACGTTCTTTGGATCGCGGCGTAGAATCTCGCGATATTCGGCCGTCGCCTCGGGAACCTGTTCGGCTATTGCATGGGCATCAGCTTTGAAAGATCGAGCCTCGATGTCTTGAGGGTCCGCGGCCAGTGCCATTTGAAGAAACGGTATGGCTTGCGCGCCGCGTCGGACCTTGACAAGTACCATGCCCACGCCTTTGGCGGCCCGCCGTTCGCCGGGACTTCGCTTCAAGACCTCCGCCCACTCCCGCAGCGCTTCCTCGAGCTTGCCTGAAAGATAAAACTGGTTCGCTAACTCCAGATGCGCCGCGACGTTGTCGGGATCCAACTCGACCGCCTTCTTAAGCTCGGCAATGCCTTCTCCGGATGACTTGATGGCGAACAAGGCCATGCCCAGGTTGAAATGGGCGTCGGCACGGTTGGGTTCAAGCTCGACGGCGCGGCGAAAGTGTCCAATTGCCTGCCGCCATTTGTTCTCGCCTGCCAGCACGTTGCCTAGATTGTTCTCTGCGTCGGCAAGACTGGGGTCGCAGTGAAGGGCCAACTCGCACTCTTTCTCGGCGTCCGCCATTCTCCCAAGTGCCGCGTAGGCGACGGCCAAGTTATCGTGCGCACGGGCAAAATCCGGCTTCACGGCCAGCGCCGCAAGATAGTGCTCAACCGCTTGCGAATTGTTGCCCCGCCGTCGCTCCATGACTCCCAGGCTGTTGTGCGCCTGGTAATCTCGCGGCTGGATCGCCAATGACTTCCGAAACTCGGCCTCTGCCTCCTCGTATTTGCCGCTGTTCTCGAGCTCTTTACCCAAATTCGAATGCGCCATGAAGTTGTCGTCGGTTACGGCAATCGCCTGCCGAAGCATCGCCTGGCTGTCTTGCCAGGTTCGCGTTTGCTGGAAGCTGCGAACGGCAAAAAACAATAGTGCGAACCCCGCGAGCACGCCCAACCCGGTGACAACACCGGTGGACAAGCGCGATACGCCGCGTTTTGCCTCGCGCTCTTCGTTCCCCGCTCCCAATCCGGCCACATCCGCCGCGGCCCAAACTAGTGCGACGAACAAACCCGTATAGGTCAAATACGTGTAACGGTCGGCTGTCGATTGGTCGCCCACCACGACCAATCCGATAACCGGAACGAGCATCCCTAAAAACCAGAACCAGCCTACCAGAAGATAGCGCCTCCGTTGCCGGCAGAATATCAACATTGCCGCCGAAACGGCCGTTAGCAACAAACCACAAAGAACCAACGGTTCGAGGTGCAACTCACGGTCCAGCGGGTAGTGCATGGTCAGGCCAAATGGCCAGACCAATCTAGTCAAATAGCGAGCATATCCAAGCACCATTGTCTGGATGCGGATCAGTGGCGTGACATCCTCGGTAACCGCTCCGGTTGCCTTTTGAATGAAATAGGTTACCGCGCAGCTTGCCGCCGATAATGCTACCAACGGCAGTTTCTCTACCACCAGCATCCACGGCGACGCTACTTTCGTCGTCTCCTGGGCTGCTACCTGTTCCCCGCGCCGTGCCGCGTCCCACCGTCCTAGCGGCCAGAAGTCCAGCAAAAGCAACACAAAGGGCAAGGTCACCAGCATCGGCTTGGATAGTAACCCCAGCGCATAAACTGCCAGCAATAGCGTATACTTGCCCCAAGGGAAAGCCGCGCGTGTCGTACTGGCTGCCTCCTGCTCCCCGCTCGCCGCCGCTTCGGCGTACGCCGCATACGCCCACAAGGTCAGCCCGAAAAACAGCCCGCTCAAGACGTCTTTCCGCTCGGCGACCCAGGCTACCGATTCGACGTGCATCGGGTGCAAGCAAAATAGCGCCGCCACCAAACCGCTCCGCCAGGTCGCACCAGTTAGCCGCCGCAGGGCAAAGAAGAGCACAACCGAGCCGGCCGCGTGCAAGAGGACGTTTGTCAGATGGTGCCCGCCCGCCCAATCTCCATACAGCGACCAGTCCACAATGTGAGTCAGCGACGTAAGTGGATGCCAGTTCGAGGAATGCACGCCGGTGAAGGCCCAGTTCAGGCTGGCGGGCGTTAGCCCCTGTTTGACGTTGTCATTATCGAAGACGTACTGATTGTCGTCAAAATTGACAAATTTATAGCTTAAGGTTTGCCCATAGATCGAGAGTGTCGCGATGACGAGAAACAGGCTGATCCCGACCGCCGCCCCGTGCATTTGGAGCCATTGTTCAACGGCTGGAGGCAGCAGCGGCGCTTCCTGGCTGGGAGGCGAATGAGGATGGTCCCCTGGGCTCCGCACCGTGGCCACGCTCACTTTCACCGGCGGCTCCGGCGAGCCGATCTTTGTCTTTCCATCAACTTCGCCAGGCTTCCGGTTCTTCGGTCGTCGCCCCATTGCGTACCCTCGTTGCGAAAAATCGTCTCGTAAACAGTCTATTCTACTACAAGGAAGGAGCGTGAGGAAAAGCTCTATCCTGCATCCCTCGTCGCTTATCGCTTGCCGCCAACGCTGAATTCGTACCGCAATCCGAGGCGGCTTTCCACGGAATGACTCGACCGCCAATTATTGTCCGACTATTACGGAGAATGGGATTCTAACGATGGCGGTTCACGAAAAGGCGTTCCCGCCTCATAGAGCTGAAGTCTTGCCTGAATGGATTCCGCCAGGGCGGCCTGATTCATTTGCTTGGCAAGTGCGAGCGCCTTGCGCGCCATTTGCACGGCCTCGGAAAAACGCTTGGCCTCGGCATAGGCGGCGCCCAAGGCATCCAACTTTGCCGGATCGTTCGGCGACAACTTGACGCCGCTTTCCGCCAGAGTCACCGCTTCGGCGCCGTCACGGAACTTGGGGTCGGGATGGGTGGCCCGAATCCAGGCGAGACTGCCGAGTGCCCGGCCATCGTCGGGCCGAATTTTTATAGCCGCCCGGTATTCGGCGATGGCCTCCGCGACTCGCCCCCGCCTCGCCAGGGCTGTGCCAAGATTGTTGTGCGTCTCGACGAGGTCGGGCCTTAGTTCCAAGACCTTTTGATACTCGACGATGGCCTCGTCAATTCGGCCGCGTGCCGCCAAAACAATGCCGAGGTTGTTGCGGACCTCGGCAAAGTTTGGAATGATTTCCAAGACCTTTTGGTACTCGGTAATGGCCGCGTCAGGCTGGCCGCCGGCGAGGAGGGCTCGTCCGAGATTATAGTGCGCCTCCGCGTGCTTCGGATTGATTTCCAGCGCCCTGCCGAAATGTGCAGCCGCGGCGGCGAGTTGTCCGCGATCCGCCAGAACAGCGCCGAGACTATTGTGAATGCCCGCGTCGTCCGGCTTGAATTGCAGGGCCTTCTGGTAGCATTCGATCGCCGCGTCAACCTGACCGAGCGCCAGAAAAGCCTTCCCGAGACTGTAGTGGGCCTCGGCATAGTCCGGCTTTAGTTCCAGGGCTTTCTGATAGTTGGCGATGGCGGTAGCGAACTGCCCGCGACTGGCGAAGGCATTTCCCATTCGGATGTGCTCCTCCGGCTTAGAACCGCTCCACCAACTCGATGGCAGCCATCCTTCCTTCGGAAATCTCCATACCATGGCCGCGATCACGTTTGAGTAGTCGTCGGTCCAAATACGCCTGCCGCCCGGCTTCAACGGCACCCAGCGGGAATCGGCGGCCAACGACTGCAAATCTTGCGTCCGCCGCGCCATGGCGACCCAGACACTGGAACTCTTCCCCAAACCCTTGGCTTCTTCTTCGTCGTGGCACACCAGCGCAACCGCACCGGCATCCTTCGCCAGATCGTCCAGCGGCCGCTCCAGGTCGAGGTAGCGATTTGAAATGTGGATTGCTAACACGCCGTGCTCCGACAAGTGGTCCAAGTAGATTCGCAGCGCCTCGCGGGTCATCAAATGCACGGGAATCGAGTCAGAACTGAAGGCGTCGATGACCAACAGGTCGAATCGCCGCGGCGGTCCGTGAACCAACGATAGCCGCCCATCGCCCGGCACCACGTCCAGTTGTGCGCGACAGCGGCTCAGATAAGTGAAGTATTTTGGGTCGCGCACAATTCGCTCGACGGCCGGGTCGATCTCATAATACGTGATCCGCTGCCCAGGTTGTCCGTAGGCAGCCGTTGCACCGGCTCCCAGACCAATGATGCCAATCTCGCGCAGCGGCCGGTTGGATTGCAGTGCCTCGAAGATTCTGCCCAGCGGCCCTTCGCGATGATAGTAACCCCACGGGTTGCTCTGCTCGTCGGCATCTAGGCTCTGCATGCCGTGCAGCGTCGTGCCATGCAGCAGCGAGTGCGAATTCAAAAGTGGATCGGATGTCACCCGCAGCACGCCAAAGAAACTTCGCTCGGCATGCAGCACCTTCCCTTCAAACCCAGCGTACGTCAGGCCAGTCGCCGAAAAGGCCAAGACCGCGACTCCCAGTCCAAAAAGAAGCGGCCGGCGGCGCAGGAGAAACGCGGCCGTCACCGCCGGCGCCATCACGAGCAAAGTGACTGCCGGTGTGTCGGCGTATTTCCAGGCCGCCAACAGGGCATCCGTTCGCAGCGCCCAGGCCAGTCCGCCGCAGCCGAGCAGTATTGCGATGGGCAATGCGGCCTCGCGCCATGGGAAACCACGCCCGCGCATTGCCGCGCCTGGACGCAATGCACAGGCCGCCGCCAGCATGAGCGGATATTCGACTACGCTGGAGGAGACAAGAGGCGCGACCAGGGTGTTCATCAACCCGCCCAGAACTCCGCCGAGCGACATCCATAAATAGAATTCGGTTAAGCGGCCGCTCTCGGGACGATCGGCGGCAAGCTGGCCGTGGCATACCATGGCCGTAACGAAAAATGTCGACAGATGAAGTAATCCCAGGACGAGGATCGCCCACATGAAATCGGCTCGCCACATCAACGCGGCTGCCGTGAAGACGATCAAATACGGCTGAATCCGCGCCATCCAACGAAAGGGGATGATCGTCCGGCGCGAAAACCAGCACGAATGTAAGCAAATACAACACCAGCGGGACCACCCAGAACATAGGCATCGCCACCACGTTGGTTGATATGTGCGTCGTCACCCCTAACAACAAGCTCGACGGGACAAACGACAGGGCCAGCCAACGCAGGCGGTGCGATAGCGTAGGGGGAGCCGACTTCGGCGTCGTTCGATTTGTCCGCGCGGTTTGCCGTCGGGCTTTCGTGCCTATAGGCGCGGACATCCACAGCCATGCCGCGCAGCCCGCAATCAGCGCCATCAACAGCCCGTAGCCTGTCGCCCACCACAACCTCTGCTCGGTAAGTGTCAAATTGGCTTCGATCACCAGAGGATAGCCCAGCAGCGCCAGCAGGCTGCCGAGGTTGCTGGCGGAGTAGAGGAAATACGGATCTTGCGAGGACGGGCCTTTCGTCTGGGAAAACCACGCTTGCAACAACGGCGCACTCGCCGCCACCACCAGAAACGGCAAGCCCACCGAAACCGAAAGAAGCATCCATAGCCAGAATACCGGGAAGCTATCGGGCGGCGGTATCCACCCCTGCGCAACATGCACTGGCAGGACCAACCAAGGCAGGCAAAGGACGACTAGATGCAGTACCGCCTGACGTCGCGGTCCAAGCCACTTTACCGACAGATGCGCATAGAGATATCCGCCCAGGAGCGTCGCTTGGTAAAACACCAGGCACGTATTCCAAACGGCCGGCGCACCGCCGAGCAGCGGAAGCACCAGTTTGGCAAACATCGGCTCGAGCGCAAAGAGCAGCGCGGCACTGACAAAAAGCGTGACCGCAAACCAGGCGGTCGACATGCGGCCTTGCTTTTGCGCCATGTTATCGCCAACGTTGCGCGGGCCGGCCGAGCCAGTCGCTTTGTCAGTCAAAGTCCGCTTCATTCTCTCTCCCATGCCAACTCCTCGCAAATTGGCATTGGCCCTCACGAAAGCGACATCTCTTGATTATACTGCATGCGGGTGGCAACGACATTGTCCCGAAGCGAAGCAGAGGCACACGGCATTGCCGGCGCGGTGCACTTCGGCTTTCGTCGGCTAGACCCCGCGAATGCGCGGTTTTCGGAAGCCTTTGAGATTGGCGCGAAGCTTGAGTATGCGCATCGCCGCATCGAACAGAATCAGCGTCGCCCGCCGCGACCGCTTCCCGGACGCAACGATCTTGCGCCGTTTCCGCGGCTCTAGTCATCCGCGGTTACCATCCGGTGCGGCCTTACGACGCCATTCGCTCTGGCCGAAGCGTTCGGAAAAGATTGACCGTGCCCAGCATTCGGCCCTGGTCGTCATAAAACTGCACAATGCCTACCGCGAGCAGCCACATTGCCATCAGGCCGGCCGCGCGATAGGTCCGAGCCACGCACCGGCCCCGTTCGATCAGCACGGTTTCGTCGATTTCCGGACTTTGCATGTCGCTCGGCGCTTGCCCCGCGGCGAACGAGTCGCGCCCCGAAACCGCGGGACCTGAGCGACTCGCCCGGCGGCCGAATCGATGCCCCGGGAGCTTTTTCACGTCCTCGGTTCCCTCGTCGCTTTCGCAGTCGGGCTCGTAGAGGCGGGGAAACGCCGGCTGTGGAAGAGCCGCCAAGTCGTTCGTGGCGCGGGAGCCGGATACCGAATGCACGGCCCGGCGATTTATGTATCTACCTCCGTGCGCTTCCCGTGTTTCATCGGCAGCGCATGATGCCGATTGTTCAAAACAGTCCTTTTCCCCGAGAAAACGGGCGAAAACACGCTTCACAATAGCGCGGACTTCAGCCGCGCGAGGATCCGTCCTCATCGCAAAAACCTCCAGAATCCTTTGGAGTTGATAGACAACCTCCCAGTCTACAAAGTGGGCGATTCTAGCCCAAGCCCAAAACGTTCGTAGGTCGTTTAACCCGATTCTTTAGTGCATGCCTGTACACAATTCCCGCCGTCCATTTTCCTGTCATTACCCCGCACATTTGACCAATCCCCGGGGATTCGTAGTCCCTGTTCTCCCCACGTGACAAACCGAGTCTTTTCCCTTTCATGCCTCGTTCGGTGAATCAGAAACGGCAATGCTAGCAGTAATTTTCCTAACTTCCATCCGGCCGGGGCATCAGGCTCCTTTTATAAGTATACATTTGTGACGTGTACAGTCCTTGCGGCCCAATACCAGACTCCTCGCTTCTACGAATGGCAACTGTTTTCGCATTAGCTACTATCACTCAAGTTGGGCTTTTCGATACACACAACCACTCCTTAGAGTGG
The DNA here is from genome assembly GCA_963775975.1 of uncultured Planctomycetia bacterium. Classification (GTDB taxonomy): domain Bacteria; phylum Planctomycetota; class Planctomycetia; order Pirellulales; family Thermoguttaceae; genus JANXQG01. The sequence continues at coordinate 139,680 of CAVZKX010000004.1, read as the reverse complement.
TTTCATGCGACCGAACAGCACTTTCGCAAAATAATTTACCTGTTGCTTGACATTTTTTTCGAGTCATGGAAGAATGGCGCTTGTAGCGATTGTAGAAATAGTCGCGTTATGCAGTGCTTCGCGGTCCTTTTCGCTACACACGACCGCGTACAAGCTCGCACGGCATAAGGCACTGGTAAACCGTCTTAAAATAGTTGCGTCCGGTACGACAAATTTGTTGACAAGACGGAAGTTTTCGATTAGCCTGAGAGTTAATAGACTGTTGTCGCGAGATCGCCTCGTCGTAGATCATCCGGCAAAGAGCAAAGTGTGAGCTTGGAAATCCATCAATAAACAAGGGAGAACTCGGGTCCGCGGCTTTTGGCCGAATCAGGCATCGGTGTTAAATGCTTCGTCGCGGAAGCGGTTCTTAAAAAAGGGAGCTTGGAAATGATTCGTACCCGACATCGACTACTGGCCTGCATGGCCGCCGTTGTCGCACTGGGAGTCGCTGCGGAAGCGTCTGCATCGTCGTTGCTGGTGTTGGATTACAACGCTGCCAAGTCCTTTGGTAGCGTTCACATTGCTGGTGGTGCCATCGACCTCACCAACGGCGCGATGATTGTCACGACTTCATCCTACGGCTTCGTGCCGTCAGGCAATGCCGGCTATGGGCATGAATACGGCTCGGCGGGTGTAGCCGAGTATGGAGACGCTGCTATTCACGATTCAATTCTCGAAGGCTTTAACCTCGGGAACGGCGGGTACTGGAATGGATCGAACGGCATCGTCAGCAGCAGCGCAGCCAATGACGCGAACGGCGCAACGGGTGTGGGCTGGCTCGACAATGGCGTGCTGGGCGATTTCTATCCTTCGTTCCGTGGCGTTACTGTCCCGCCGAACAGCTCAATTATCGCTCTTACCTATTATGGTGACACCGACCTCAACGGCGTCGTCGATATTTCCGACTACGGGCAGCTTGTAGGCAATTACGCGGGCAATCCCAATGGCGGATACATTGGACCGGTGGATTGGTTCGACGGCGATATCGACTATAGCGGTGCAATCGATATTTCAGACTACGGCTCGATGGTTGGCAATTACGGTGCACCCGCCCTTTACGCAGCCGCGCCAATAGTCCCAGCTGGAGGACCTGCGGCAAGCGCTGCCGCTGTTCCAGAACCGGCAACGTGGGCCCTGGTGTCGCTTATGGCCGTATGCGGAATCGGCGTCCGATCTATTCGCAGGTGTCGTTCCTAGTTGCTGATCAGGCAGCTTGATTTTTGTTCCAACCCAACTAACTACTCTACAGAAAACCCGGAAGTGAAAAAGGATCTCAACTATGCTACGAACTCATCTCACTAGGTTGGCTGTCGCGGTCGGTCTGGTAGCCGTTGCCGCTCAGGCGGCGCGGGCAAACATTTACCTCGATGTCCAATACGCGAGCGGCGGTGCCGCGGGCAGTTCGGCTTATTTGGCGAACATTGATTCAGGCCACGAAACCCTGACCCTCAACGTCTACGCCCTTGTTACTGACTCCGCTCCGGCTGCCAGCGTGGATATGTTTCGAGAAATCGCGGGCGGGTTTTTCGTGGGAAGCAGCGCTTTAAAGGGAGACATTACTTTTGGAGCTTTCGGAAGCAACGTCTCTGGCGTCGGGGTACCAGGAACGACGTACACAACGGCGTTTGGCGCGATCGGCCTCGGAGCATCGTCGGCTGCGACTACAACGGGAACGGCTTGGTGGACGGCACCGTCTTCTAACAGCCCAAACTATTTGACGAATGGTACGTTGTACACGCCCCCTGGAGCCGGGAGTGCGCAGGGCGTGGAGTTCCTACTGGGAACATTGAACCTCACCTTTTCAAATTACGCACTCCCCGTTACGTCGACAACTGCGGCATTGGCAGCAAATGGTCCCACCAAGACCGGTGCCAGCACAAAGCCGTTTCAGTGGGCTGACAGCAGTGGCACGTTTTCTGCTTCATTTGGATCAGCCTCCAACGTCGGAAATAACGGCTCGGCTGACTTGCTTTATCACTCGCTTGGTGCCGGGCTGAACTTCGTGTTGACAACCTCCAACACTGGCGGCGGGGTGCTTTCCCCGGCCGCGCTCACTGCGGTGCTCGGCCTCTCGAGTGGATCAGTCGCCCTTGGCGGCACGACCCTGCCGTTGGTTGGCAATGTGGGCAATAGCGCAAGCAACGGCTCCGATGGCTTGAACTGGAATTCGGCCGGGCCCGGCATTTTCTCCATCAGCCCAAGCGCCGGTACCGGACTTGCGGCCGGATCTTCGACGCCGTTGACGGGCACGGTGCTCGCCACGTCCGCCGGTTTTGGCCCCTGGGTGGCTAGCGTCACCTTTACCGGTTCCGGCTCCAGCGGCACCACGGGAGTTGCCACGGGCAGCCCGGTCGTCGCGCCAGTGAACTTTGCGATTATCGGGCACGGTACGAAAGGTACCGCCGACGGCCTCGGCGTCCCCGGTGGCAGCTACGGAAACCTCATGACCACACAGGGCTCGGTGGGTGTTGGGTATAATCTTGCCGGTCTCACCACCACGCTGGGCTCGGGTGCCAGCTCGTTCGGCATCGGCAAGACCACAGCCACTATCCTGGCCGGTACGCTCGCAACGTCGTCGACCGGGATCTCGGAGAGCTGGCGCAGCCGGTCCAGCAACGAAACGCCGGCCGGCTCGGTAGCCGCAGGCGGCGCGCCTTTGCACCTGCCTCTCTACGGCGACGTGGTCAACTTGAACGGTATCTCCGGCGGCACGGCCAACACCTATGTCCTCCAGATGACCTACGACCCGAACGAATTGGGCGGCACCGCCGCTGCGGCCGGCGCGGCCTCGAATGGCTTCCTGTTCCTCGGCTACCGTTCGGCTGACGGCGTTTGGAAGAACGCCGCATCCACGGGCGGCACCACCGGTGACGGCAATACCGGAACCGGCTCCAATGCGTCCAGCAACGTTCAGGGCAGCTACGCCTCCTTCACTGCCGGTGCGGGTAGCGGCTTTAGCCTTGCTCAAACCCTGGGCACATGGGGCGTTGATACGGCCGCCGATACGGTCTGGGCGGTCATCGACCACGACGCCGAGTTCGCTCCCGTTCCTGAGCCGGGCACCATCGCCCTGCTCGTCGGCGGCATCGCGGCTCTCGGCTATGCCTATCGTCGCCGCAAGGCTGCTAAGGCCTAAGCTAGATTGAAATCCAAGCTCGGGAAAGCCCCGTCGATCCTCGGATCGGCGGGGTTTTCTTCTTTTCCCGGTCTAATTCCGCCTAGCAATGAAGGATCTAGCCAACCGGACGGAGCGAGGACGGGTGAGCGAAGTCGGACATCGTACAATTAGATATGCTTCCATGTTAAACCGGTTAACTCGGTTTGGCAATCGTGTTTTTCGCCTAGAGTCGCGCCAGTTATAAATGAAGAACAACCGCAGTCGCGCGAACGGACCCTGCCCGCCTTGGTCAGAGCTTGGTCCGAACAAGGGAAATAAATACTGGGAGGCGTTCTCTTTTTCAATCATTACGCTTGCCGTTCTCCTAGCCTATAGTAACTGCTTTTCTTGCGCAATGGTGTACGACGACCGAGTCGAGATATTGGCGAATCCAGCGATGCGGCACCTCTGGCCGCCCTGGGCAGCCATGCTTCACGGTGTTCGGTTGCCCGCGCGCCCGATACCGTACCTGAGTTTCGCGCTAAACTACGCGATTGGCGGCGGTAACGTATTTGGGTATCACGTCGTAAACGTCGCGATCCACATCGTAAACGCGCTGCTTCTCAACGGAATATTGCGTAGAACGCTGCGCGAGGTCCAACACGGCCGAGAGTTGGCGCTAGCGGTCGCGTTGATATGGGCACTGCACCCGCTGCAGACAGCGGCTGTAACTTACATTTATCAGCGGATTGAGGCCTTGATGGCGTTTTTCTTTCTCCTGGCGCTATACTCCTTTTGCCGCAGCGTAACTTGCACCGGTGGCGCAGGCCTGGCGGGCGCTCGCCGTGTTGTCTTGCCTCTGCGGAATGGCGTCGAAGGAGGTAATGGTCGTTGCGCCGTTAATTATCGCGATTTACGATCGGATCTTTGTCGCGGGATCCTGGCGGGCGATTCTCGCGCACCGCAAATTGTTCTACGCCTCGTTGGCTTTAACCTGGGGTGTGCTTTTCCTAGAGCTAAGCGCTGAGCGTTCGATGTTCCCTGAACTTCGCGCTGAAATCCAGTCGCCATGGCGATACACAATTACTCAGCCGTCGGTCATCGCACATTACCTTTCGCTGGCGTTCTGGCCCAAGAACCTTGTACTCGACTACGGCTGGCCCGCGGCGCAGTCTGTCAGAGAAACGCTGCCATGCCTCCTTTTGATCGCGGGCCTGATGTTGGTTACAGCTATGGCACTCATTTCGTTTCCTAAATGGGGCTTTCTCGGGGCATGGTTTTTTGTAGTCCTCGCTCCAACATCAAGTGTTATCCCAATTCCCGCAATCGCTTTTGAACACCGTATGTACCTACCGCTGGCCGCGGTTGTTACCGCGACGGTAATTGGATCCAATTTGATCCTTAGGCGGCTTTCCGGAGGAATATTGACGGAGCGGCGTAGGGGATTGGTATCTGCTGTTCTGCTGTTTGTTATCGTAGTCAGTTTTGCGACGCGAACGTGGCGAAGAAATCGCGATTACGAAACGGTGATTACGATCTGGCAGGACAATGTCGCGAAGGCCCCGAAAAATGCAATGGCGCATTTTTCCCTCGCCAACGCACTTGTTGACGCCGCGTGCAACGAACAAGCCATCGCCGAGTACCGCGCGGCGCTTGAACTGGACCCAAAATTTGTCGATGCGCGAGTGAATCTCGGATACTTGCTGGCGTCCACGGGAAACTTGAAAGAAGCAATCCCGAATTATCTAGCTGCTATAGCTTCTGCCCCCCGGGACATCAATGCGCACAACGACCTCGGATTGGCCTTCGCAGCGCTCGGCCGAACTGATGAGGCCATGGCAGAATACCGCACCGCGCTAGACGTTGACCCGCGATTCGCGCAAGCTCATTATAATCTGGCGTTGTGCCTCACGTCCCGTGCACGTCATCCGGAGGCATTATCGCATTACCGCGCGGCCGCGCTGCTCGAGCATGACCACCCAGTAATCCTCGTCCGGCTTGCGTGGGTGCTGGCGACGTGCCCCGATCAGAGTTGCCGAAACGGCGTCGAGGCGGTAGTCAACGCACGTCGCGCGATTGAGCTTGATCGCGTCGCATCGCCAGGAACCCTTGACGTGCTAGCGGCAGCACAGGCCGAAGCAGGGCAGTTCTCCGCTGCGCGGGCGACCGCGCAAGACGCGCTGGCGCTTGCGGTCCGAGCAAACGCGTACCCGCTTTCGGAGGCAATCAGGTCGCGAATGCAGCTGTATGCTAATCGGAAATCGTTTCGCGACCTTCCGCCGCCATAGAGTCAGGCCGCGCTGCTCCTCTTCCTCTGCTTTCAGCTGCGCCTGGTCCGAGCGCGGCAGTACTCGCTGATGCCATTGCGGAGTATCGCCGGGCTCTCGGCATTAAGCCCGGCTACTTGGCGGCGCTCGCTAACCTGGGGAGCAATCTGGCTCAAATTGGTAGTTTATACACACCCATAAGTCTGCCTTCCATTCGAAAAAGTGTAGGGTTTTGTAGGATTCTGTAGGGTTCAACGGGCGTAGAGGGGTTAGTGTCGTGCTTCACTGAGATGGATATTTAGAGTGGGACGTCACTTAGCTTGCGAAATTGCGTAACTGTCCCGAATTGGCCACGATAATTCACCTCACTTTCGAGACACTACACTAGCCGGCCTGGGAGTGGCCGACGAAGCGATTGCACATTACCGATCTGCTCTTCAGACAAAGCCGGACTACGTGGAAGCACAGTTTAACCTTGCGGTGATTCTGGAGGGCCGAGGCGAAATCGATGAGGCGATTACGCATTACAAAAATGCCTTGAGTCTGCTCGCCGCGCGTGGCGACAAGGATCGCGTCGATTGGCTTCGAGCCAAGGTCGAGCTCTTGCGGTCCAATAGCAAGCGCCGATCCCAATAACTACGAAGACAACGCGGGATCGGAAGTCGGGGGAATTCTCACTCAAATGAAAATCTGAACAAATGAATCCCATACAAAAGAATCTCACGCAATGGCGCTGAGGCGCAAAGAAGTCGGCTGCGAATCGACCGTCCCTTTGCGCTTCGCGCCTTTGCGTGAGGCTTTGTTCTTTTCACTTTTCGCGTGAGACTTTGTTCCTACTCCTCTTCCTCTTCCTTCATCTGTGCCTTGGAGATGATTTCCTGTAGCACGTTGCCGGGCACCACGTCGTAGTGGCTGAGTTCCAGCGAGTAGCTGCCTTGCCCCGCGGTTATGCTCGAAAGTGCCCGTGCGTAGGTCGTGACCTCGGCTAGCGGAGCTTCGGCCACGATCGTTTGCAGATCGCCGCCGGCGGAATCCATCCGCGAGACGCGGGCACGGCGGCCGGAGAGGTCGCTCGTGATATCGCCCACCTTACCGCTGGGTACGGTAATTTCGATCTTCACGATCGGTTCAAGTAGGCCCGGTTTAGCCTCCATAAAGACGTTGCGGAAGGCCATCGAGCCGGCCGTCTTGAAGGCCTGCTCCGAGCTATCAACGTCGTGGTACTTGCCAAAGTGGACCTCGACGGCCAGGTTCTGCACCTTGAAGCCCGCGATCACGCCGCGCTCCATGCGTTCCTTGAAGCCCTTTTCGATGGCGGGCAGGAAATTGCTTGGGATCGTGCCGCCGACGACCGAATTGACGAAGATAAAGTTGTGTGCTTCGTCGTAGTGAAATTCCTTCATGGAGGGGAACCGGTCCTTAGTGCAGTAATCTTCCGGCTTCACGCCTTGGGCAGCGGGAACATGCGAATGTGCACCTCGCCGAACTGCCCGCGGCCGCCCGACTGCTTTTTGTGCCGGTAGCTTCCCTCGGCGTTGATCTGGACCGTTTCGCGGTAGGGTATTTTTGGCTCTTTGGTCTCTACCTCGGCCTTGTCGCGACGTTTGAGGCGCTCGCGGAGCAACTGCAGATGCAGCTCGCTCATGCCGTAGGCGACCATTTCCTTGGTCTGAGGATCGGCATGGAGATGAAACGTGGGATCTTCCATTTCGACCTTGTGCAGCGCGGTGGCGATTTTGGCCTCGTCGCCGCGTGTTTTGGGCGAAATTGCCAGGCCGACCATTGGCGCCGGGAAATGGATGGGCGGCAACAGCAAATCGCCAAGCGACATGCCGGTCTTGAAATCGTCCATCTTGGTGACCGCCACGATCTGCCCCGCGGAGGCCGAATCGACGGCCTCGGTCTTGTCGGCCTGGACTTCGAACAACTGGCCGATTTTCACACCCTTGCGGATGCCTTCCGCATGGACCGTCTCGTTGCTCTTGAGCGTGCCTGAGTAAATGCGGATGAAGCTTAGCTTCTGCACGAAGGGGTCGATGCGGGTCTTGAAGATTTGAGCGACGAGCGGGGCATCCGGATCGGCCATGACGTCAACCACCTTGTTTTCGGCCGTTACGGCCGTATGATGGACGGCGCTTGGCGGTAAGCCGCAGAAAACCAGGGCGTCCAGCAGTTCCTTTACGCCCACTCCCGTCTTGGCCGAGCAGCAAACGATCGGGATCAGCGTCCCGCCCGCGATCGCCTGCACAATTAGCCGGCCTATTTCTTCATCGTTCGGCTCGACCCCGTCGAAGTAGCGGGACATGACCTCTTCGTCGACTTCAATAATTGACTCGATAAGCGACGTGTGGATGGCATTTGGATCGAGTAAAGCCCCGGCGGTGTCATCGGGCACGTGGAGCGTACTGGCGACGCCATGGAAATCGGTCCCCTTGCCCAGGGGGACGTTCAGAAGCTGGCACGCCTTGCCGAACATGTCCTGAATGAGGGCAATCAGAGCCGGGAAGTCGATATTGTCGGCATCCATCTTGTTGATGGCGATAAAGCGGCCGATTCCCGCCTTGGCCGCCTCATGGAAAACCCGCCGCGTGGTGACTCCGATTCCAGTCTGGGCGTTGATTTCGATGATTGCCGTATCTACGGCGTGCAAGGGGCCGATCGTCTGCCCTACAAGGTCCGGGTAGCCGGGCGTGTCGATTGCATAGAACCGCTTTCCCGCGTGGTTGAAGTGGACGACGTGAGCCTCGACGCTATGGTGATGGATCCGCTCCTCTTCATCGAAATCGCAAATACTGTTGCCCTCGTCAACATTGGCAGGGCGAGTGATCGTGCCCGTCATGGAGAGGATTTTGTCCAGTAGGGCCGTTTTTCCGGCCGCGCCATGCCCGGCAAATGCCACGTTGCGAATGTCCGCCACAGAGAGTTTAGCCATGAGAAAGTCTTTCTAAAGTGTTCAGTGTTCAGTTTTCAGGGCTGAATACTGTTGTTCGCCTGCCGCAGCGAGTGCGTCGGGCAGGGTTATGGTTCCTTCATAGAGGGCGCGGCCGATAATGCAGCCTGCCATCGGAATCGCCGTCAGTTGAGCAACGTCGGCGGCCGTCGTCACCCCCCCTGATGCGATCACCGGCAAATCGACGGCCGCTTGCATCTCGGCCATAGCAACAAGGTTAGGCCCGGCGAGCATCCCATCGGTGGCGATATCCGTATAAATGATCGCCGCCAGCGGTTCGTTGCCGAACTGCCGGGCAACTTCGGTAGCCGCTAAATCACTAGTTTGTAGCCAGCCGTGGGTGGCAACGCAGCCGTCGCGGGCGTCTATTCCAAGCACCAACTGGTGGGGGAAAAGCCGGCACATGGATCGAAACCAGTCCGGCTCGCGGATGGCTAGCGTACCAATCACCACTCGGCGGAGGCCCAGGTCAAGAAGGTCGCGGATCGTCGATTCATCGCGAATTCCGCCGCCAAGCTCGCATTCCAGCGTGACGGCTTTGAGAATCGCGGAAATAGCCGCAAGATTCTTAGGTTGCCCCTCACGGGCACCATCGAGATCGACGAGATGGAGATGCCTCGCCCCCTGATCGGTCCACTGCCGGGCAATCTTCGCGGGATCGTCTCCGAAGACGGTTTCGCGATCGTAATCCCCCTGCTGGAGACGCACGCACTTGCCCCCACGCAGGTCAATTGCAGGCCAGACTTCCACCCTCAATGCTCCCGATCAAGGCCCAGGGGAAAAAACTAATTCTACATCGGTGAGTCCGACTTACAAGGCGACCCGGCGTAGGCATCACGGTTCTTTCGGGGAGCGCCGCGCGGCGTCGGGTAGGAGTCGCCTCCCCTAGCGGGACGCGACCTTTCGAGTCCCTCTAATGCGTCAAGATTCCAGGGCTGAATTGTCAAGATAGCCTGCCATTGATCGCGTGCTTCATGACTCTTTCCCATGCGGGAATACGCCTTCGCCAACACGAGCCGGGCGCTGACATCTTGCGGGGCAAGACGAACCGCGGCCTGGCATTGTTCAACACATCCGTCGATGCTGTCGGCAGCAAGAAGGGCAGTGCCAAAGTCTGTCCGAAACCGCGCGACTTGCGGAGCTGAATCGACCGCTCGACGGTGGTACGGAATCGCCTCGCTAGCACGGCCCCGCCGAGCAAGTGCGCAGCCCAGATTGTCAAGCATGTAGGGGTTGTCGGGTTCCAGCCTTACTGCTTCGCGAAAGCCATTTTCCGCGTCCGACATGCGCCCCGCCTTTTCCAGCGCGTAGGCGAAATTGGTAATTGTATTGAGATTGTCGGGATCCCACCGCATCGCGATAATGTAGTGCGCGATTGCGTCATGGACGTCACCCTGCTCGCAAAGCACCGTGGCGAGATTAGCATTCGCAAGCGCGTCGTTCGGGATTATGCTTAGTGCTTTGCGCCAATGATCCGCCGCCTCGCTTCTCAGCTCAGGCCGTCGGTCCCAAAGAAATGCCCCCAGCGAGTTTTCGGCGAAGGCGTTCCCGTCGGTAACCGCGATAACGTGCCGCCAATAAACCTCGCTCTCCCGCCAGTTGCGCACCTGAAAGAAACTCAACACCGCCAGCACGGCAAGTAATGTTACCGCGAACCACCACCGCGACGACACTCGCACCCGCTTGAAAAGATCGCCGGCGCTCCAAGTCAATGCGATGAACACGCCGATTAGCGGCAAGTACGTATACCGGTCAGCCATGGCGTGGTTGCCGATAAGTATGAAGCCGCTCACCGGCGCCAACATGCCAAGGTACCAGAACCATCCGGCGGCAAAGTACGGCTTGCCTCGGCGCGCCAAAACGATCGCCACAACCGTGACGCTCAGGAGAATGAAAAAACATGCCGCGCAGGCAAGCCAGCGCGGGTCGATTCGCGGCGGATATGGCGCCGCTAGACCTGTCGGCCAGACCATTTTCGCGAGATAGCCGCAGTAGGCTAGGAGGGCCATTTGAATTCGAAACCAGAGAGGCGATTGCTCATGGACCGCGTGTTTGCTTTGCTGCGCATAGATACGTGGCAACGCAACTCGCCGCCGACAACACAAGCAGTGGTATCTTTTCAGCGATAAGCCTCGTGAAAGTTGCTGCTACGGCCGTAGGCAAACCCGGCTGCCCGGAATCCGCGCTCCGCGAACGACGAATGTACCGGCCGAGCGGCCAATAATCCAACAGCAGCAAGACGAACGGCACAGTTACAAGCATCGGCTTACACAGCAGTCCGGACGTGAATAGTACGATCACCAGACAATAGCGCATCCAAGAAAATGGCAGCATCGCGTAGGCGGCATATGCCCATAGGATCAGCGCGAAAAACAATCCGCTAAGCACGTCCTTGCGTTCGGAGATCCAAGCTACCGACTCGACGTGCAGCGGGTGCAGACAGAACAGCGCAGCCACGAACCCGCTTCGCCATGTGGCTCCGGTGAGCCGCCGCAGCGCCAAAAAAAGCACTACCGAACCGGCCGTGTGCAGGAGAACATTGGTAAGATGGTGCCCGCCGGGCTATAGGCCGTAGATCGAGCAGTCCAGCATGTGCGAGAGCGTGGTCAGCGGGTGCCAGTTCGCGGAGTGTACGTGGGTAAATGCCCATCGCGCACCGGCAAGCGTCAGCCCATCCTTGACGTGCGGATTGTCGAGGATGTAATCGTCGTCGTCGTAGTTCAGGAAGTCGAATGCCAGCGACTGCCCGAAAACAGCCAGCGTGGCCGCGACCAAGAATAGGCAAACGACGAATGCGGATCCGTTTCTCCGCAACCAGTGTTCCACTGTGCGCGGCAGCAGCGGCGGGGGCACTTGACGGTCTAGCAGCGATTTGTTGGAGGAAGCGGGACGATTCATGTTCCCTAGGGTCGGTGGGATTCAGGCTGCTTCAGGATGGTGAGGACCCGCGCAAGTTGATCGGAATATAGTCTTTGGTCCGGCTGCAGTCGAATCGCTTCCTGGAATTGCGGGACGGATTCCTGGTAGCGGCGGTCCAGCGCCAGGGCGTTGCCGTAAATGAAATGAAAATCGGCACAACCCGGAGCGAGTTCCACGCTTTTTTTGGCATGATCTATTGCGTCACGGTATTGGCACCGTTTCGTAAGTACCTTGGCCAGATTGGCTTGAGCAGTCGCGGAATCAACGTCAAGTTCGACTGCTCGCTTCGCGTGCGACAACGCACCAGTCAAGTCCGATCGGTTGATCAATGCGGCGGCCATATTGTTGTGCATCTCCGAATCGTCCTCATTGCAGTCCAAAGCTCGTTGAACAAATGCGATGTCATCGTGCCAGAACTTCGTCTGCCTCCATGAGTCGGCTGCTAATAGTGAAAGAACCAGTGCCAGGACTGCGCTGGCCGCCGGATGTAGCCGAGTTCGAGCGGCGAGAAGATCGGCCGCCGTGAAGACAATCATGGCAAGTAGCCCGATCTGCGGAAAATAGGTGTAGCGGTCGGCCATCGACTGACGTCCGACCTGTACCAAGCCGATCACTGGGACCAGCATTCCGAGATACCACAACCATCCAGCGAGCAAATAGGGGCGTGACCGGCGCAGGAGTATGGCCACGATTGTAATTACCGACAGCAACCCGGCCGCGACGGCCACGGTCGGCAGCGAAAACTGCCGCGGAAAGGGATAATGAGCGGCCAAACCCGTTGGACAAAAGGTCTTGACGATGTATGCCTGATAAGAGACAAGGGCGTTTAGAGCTCGTGCGGATAACGGCAGCGCGGCATTCAACTCCACGGCTTCATGCTGAACCGCGAGCGTCTTCGCGCACAAGGCGGCCGACATTGCCACGAGCGGCAACTTCTCGAGCAATAGTGCGGACCATCGCCCGGTTTGAGTTCTCCTCAGCGGCCAAAAATCGAGCACGAGCAACACGAGCGGCAAGCTGACTGCCATCGGTTTCGCCAGCAAGGCCAGGGCAAAGCAAACAACAACCAGACAATAGCGGAGCGGGGAAAACGGCCGCCGCGCCAACCAACATACGCCGCCAATGTCAGCCAAAAAAAGACCGCGCACAGCAAGTCCTTGCGTTCGGCCACCCAGACGACCGATTCGACGCGCAATGGATGGACCGCAAAAATCGCCGCCAGAGCGGCCAACGTCCAGAATCGTCCTGATAAGCGCTTTACGACAAGGAACACAAGCATTGCAACGACTGAATGAAGCATCAGGTTGACCAGGTGATGTCCCCAGGCCCGCAGGCCGAAGATTTGGCAATCGAGCATGTGGGAGAGGGTCGTCAACGGGTGCCAATTCGCGGCATGGGTTTTCGTCCACGCCCAGTCCCAATTCTCCGCGGTGAGCCCTGTGGTCACGTGCCGTTCATTGAATACGTAAATATCGTCGTCGAAATGCAGAAATGGATCAGAGAGCGCCGGCAGAAAGGTGATTGCGACTGCGGCGGCGAGTAAGCCGCAAATGCTTGCGTCGCGCCACGCTGCTCCATTGCAGATTTCTTCCGGCCGCGGTGCCTCGTGATCCGGCGACATACGGCGAGTTGGCGGCAATTTTCGCGGTTTTCTGGCCATCGACCGTATCTACCCGCTCAACAGGGCGAAATTCCGCAGAATCTTCAGACCGTTCGACTGGCTTTTTTCCGGGTGGAACTGAGACGCAAAAACGTTGCCGCGCCAGATCATCGAGCAGAATGGACCGCCGTAGTCGGTGGTCGTGGCGATGACGGCGGCGTCTTTCGGAACGACGTAATAGGAATGGACGAAATAGACATAGGTGCCCGGATCAACGTCCCGCAACACAGGCGGACAGCGAACGATATCGAGCTGGTTCCAGCCCATGTGCGGCACGGAATATTCCTCCGGCAGATCGAAGCGGACCACATCGCCGCGGAGCACCCCGAGCCCCTCGTGGCGGCCGTTTTCATAGCCCACGTCGAACAAGAGTTGCAGCCCGAGACAAATGCCGAGGAACGGCTTGCCCGACTCGATCGCGTCGAGCACGGGCCGAACGAGGTTTCGTTGCCGCAACTCATGCATGGCGTCCTCAAACGCACCGACGCCCGGCAAGACTACTTTGGCGGCCTTGGCGACGACCGCCGGGTCATTGGTAATCGTGGCCGAATGTCCAACGTTCTCGAACGCCTTTTGCACGGAGCGAAGATTGCCCATGCCGTAGTCGATGATGGCGATCGTCGGTTCGCGGTTTTCAGTGGTCATAACTGTTTCCTGCCAATCAATTCTATTTGATCTCAGCTCTCGCGCGAAGATCCGCACGGCGGGGCGGCCGTCAGGCAAGGGTGGTTGCTTGTGGGCGGCCTAGAGCCTAGAATTCCCCTTTTCGACTAGCCTCCGGAACAACGGATTGTCAATGAAACGCATCCTCGTCACCAGCGCCCTGCCCTACGCCAATGGTCCGATCCATCTGGGCCACCTCGTAGAGTACATCCAGACTGACGTCTGGGTCCGATTCCAGAAGCTCACTGGCCGGCGGTGCGTTTACGTCTGCGCCGACGACACGCACGGCACGGCGATCATGATTCGCGCCCGTAAGGAAGGCGTGAGCGAGGAAGAACTAATTGCCCGGATGCAGCAGGCCCACCTTGCCGACTTCACCGCCTTCCAGATTGAATTCGATAACTATGGCAGCACGCACAGCGCGGAAAATAAAGCGTTCTGCGTCGAAATCTGGAGCGCACTGCGTCGCGATGGGCTGGTGAGCGAAAAGGAGGTCGAGCAGCTTTACGATCCGGAGGCCGGCACGTTCCTAGCCGACAGGTTCGTCAAAGGAACTTGCCCGAAATGCAAGACGCCCGATCAATACGGCGATAGCTGCGTGAAATGCGATACGCATTACGACGCGGTTGAATTGCTTGAACCAAAGAGCACGCTCACCGGCGCGACGCCCGAGCTACGCAAGGCCAAGCATTTGTTCGTGAACATCGAACGACTTCACGCCTTCTTGGAAGAGTGGGCGACCAAGAGCGGCGCGTTGCAGCCGGAGATCGCCAATTATCTCAAGGGGCATTTCCTCCACGAGCCGCTCCGCGATTGGGACATCTCGCGGCCGGCCCCCTATTTCGGCTTCGAGATTCCCGATAGTCCAGGCAATTACTGGTACGTCTGGTTCGACGCCCCGATCGGCTACATTGCGTCAACGCAGCAATGGTGCGATAGCAACGGCGAGAAGGTTGACGACTGGTGGCGGAGCGCAGGATTGCGACATTCACCACTTCATCGGCAAGGACATCACATACTTCCACACGCTCTTCTGGCCCGCGATGCTCAAGACGGCCGGCATCAGCCTGCCGAAGAAGGTCCACATCCACGGCTTCCTTACCGTCAACGGCGAGAAGATGTCCAAACGCGACGGCACATTTGTCAAGGCGGCCACTTACCTGGAGCATCTCGATCCCGCTTACTTGCGCTACTATTACGCAGCAAAACTCGGCGGCAACGTCGAAGACCTCGACTTGAATCTCGACGAGTTCCTCACCAAGGTCAACGCCGACGTGGTGGGCAAGTTCGTGAACATCGCCAGCCGCACGGCCAATTTTGTGCGCAAGAGCGGGTTGGCGGCCGCCTATCCGGACGACGGCGGTCTATTTGCCCAGGCGGCCAAGGACGGCGCGGAGATCGCCGCGGCCTATGAGGCATGTGATTTCGCCCGCGCGATGCGGACGATCATGGCCGCGGCCGACCGGGCGAACAAGTTCATCGACGAGAATGCCCCCTGGAATCTGAAGGGGCCCGATCAGGCCGGGCGGCAACTCGATGTCTGCACCATCGGCCTGAACCTATTCCGGCAATTGGCGATCTACCTCGCCCCAGTATTGCCCATGATGGCCCATGACATTGGGGACTTCTTCGGCGATCAAATCACGCGCTGGGAGCAATCGCAGCAGCCGCTCGTCGGCGCGAAGGTCGGCAAGTTCCGGCATCTCGCCGAGCGAGTTGACGCAAAGAAGGTCGAGGCAATGATCGCCGCCAGCGCTGAGCCGGAGGAAGTGGAAAGTAGGGTGAGTCAAGCGCAGCGCGGATCCACCACCGTGGATGACGACGCGCCGCTCAAGGCCGAGCCGCTGTGCTCGGAATGCACGGTAGATGATTTTGCCAAAGTCGATCTGCGGGTCTGCCGCATCCTGGCAGCCGAAGAGATTCCCGAGGCGAAGAAACTGCTAAAGCTCACAATCAGTCTCGGCGGCGAAAACACGCGCACCGTCTTTGCCGGTATCAAAGGTTTCTACAAGCCCGAGGACCTCGTCGGCAAGCTATTTATCTGCATTGCCAACCTGGCTCCGCGAAAGATGAAGTTCGGTATCAGCGAAGGCATGATGCTGGCCGCCGGCGGCGAAGGCGAGGCGCATTTGCTGGTTCCGGATGAAGGGGCAAAGCCGGGGCAGCGAGTGCATTAACGCTCGCTCAAGAACACGAAAATCCCCTTCTTATTCCCCACGACAATATCCGGCACGCCGTCGCCGTTCAGGTCCCGCGCGATGACCTGGGTGCCGACGCCCGAGTTGTCGTCGATCTTGTGTGGAATGAACTTGGCGCCGGCCGACTTGTCGCGATGAAGCTCGAACCAATAGAGCACTGCGGGAGCGTCCGCCTCGACGTCACCCGTGGGACCGTGCGCCCGATAGCGCTTCCCCGTCACAATGTCCATCGCGCCGTCGCCGTTCATGTCGGCCAGGTCGAGCGAGTGCATCTGACTGATTCGCAAAGCGTCCGACTTCAAGTCGGGCTTGGGCGGCAGGATGACGTGCTGTTTCCAGTTGATTTCGCCGCTCGCACTGCGCTGCTGCTGATACCAAACGAGTCCGTAATGATGGCAGTGCCATGAGGTGATCACGTCGTTCAGGCCATCGCCGTCAACGTCGTAAACGGCCATCTGCGCACCGGCGTCGGCAAACTTGAAAGCGTGAAACTTCCAATGCTGGTCCGGCTTCGCATTGGCAGGCTGCTCCCACCAGCCCTGGGCTTCGACGATATCCATGCCGCCGTCGCCGTTGATGTCGCCCGCGCCGACTCCGTGCGTGAACTTCTGAAAACGTTTGTCTCTGGGCGTGATGGGATGGAATGTCCACGGATCATCGGGCCGCTTCGGGTCCCATGTGGCGTAGCCCAACTGCCCGGCTTGGGAGTCAACGTAGAGCAGGTCAGGCCGGCCGTCGCCGTCGATATCGAACCAGCTCGGCGATTCGTCGCCGCAGTAATGTACGGCAAGGTGCTTCTTCCACGGGCCGCCCTTGGGACCTGGGTTCTCGTACCAGAAGGCATCCGCGCCGGGGAATCCCACCTGGAACACGTCCAACCAGCCGTCGCCGTTGAAATCGCCGGTGAAAGTAAGGAAGTTGGTCGAGTAGTTGTGAGGATCGAACTCCTTCGGCGTATAGATTTCGTGCTTCTTCGTGAAATCGGGCCCCTCGAACCACCACGGGCCGGCCGCAACGTCGAGTTTGCCGTCGTTGTTGAAGTCGCCCACGTTGGCCCCTTCGCAATAGAACTTGTCGGAGAGGACGATCTTCTTGAACTTCGGCAAAGGCGTCTGCGCCCGGCAAAGAAGCGGCGCGGCGGAGATTGAGATTGAAATCAAGAAGACGTGTAGGCATTTCATGGCAGGTGCTCCAAAACAAAAAGGGGCCGGCAAAAGCTGGACGACGCCGCAGTCGCCTGGAAACCAGGGATATCCACAACGAATTACTATAGCCACACGGCGTCGATTTCGCCACGCCTTGTATCCGGTTTGCGGAAAACTAAGGTTTCATGTTAGAATAACGATTTGAAGCATTACGGGCGGGAGGGAATAAAGCGATGCGCAGTGCACACTGGGCGGCGATTGCCGTCTGCTTTCTGGCGGGAAGTGCGGCTGCCCGCGATATCTACGTCGATAACATCGCCGGCGACGACAAAAACACGGGGCTGCACGTCCGCGGCGTGAGCGACACGACGGGGCCCGTGCGGACCATCGCCAAGGCCCTGCGATTGGCCGAGGCGGGCGACCGCGTCGCGCTTGCAAAAAACGACGAGCCCTACCGCGAGTGCGTATCGCTCGTCGGCTCGCGGAATAGCGGAGCGGCCCCGATGATACCGTTTATCGTCGAGGGCAACGGAGCAACTCTCGACGGCTCCGCGCCAATTCCTCGCGATGGCTGGACACACTATCGCGGCGACATCTTTTGCTTCCGTCCACGAACACTGACTCAGGCCGTGCTCTTCTTCCAGGGCCGGTCGATCGCGCCGCTGCCGCTGGCCCGCGGGACCGCCTTTCCGCCGCGGTTGGAGCCGATGCAATGGTGCGCGCTGGAAGGGGCTATCTACTTCGCCGTCGGTCGAACCAAGCTGCCGGCCGACTACCGGCTGAGCTACGCCGAACTGCCCACGGGCGTTTCGCTCTATCGAGTCCGGCAGGTCGTGATTCGCAATCTCGCGATCAGAGGATTCCAGGCCGACGGCGTATCGGCCGCGGCCGGGCGCGGGATGTGGTACTGCAGAATGTCACCTGCACGGCCAACGGCCAGCGCGGCGTCGCAGTGGGAGGCGCCGCCCAAGTGGTCCTCGACGCGTGCAAGCTTTTCGGCAACGGTAAATCGCAATTGATGACCGCGGCTAACTCCGAAACACACCTGTTGTCTACGGAGCTCTCCGGCGATACGGCGCCCGGCTGGGCCGATCGTGGCGGACGCGTCTACCTGGGCGAAAAACGGGTCTCCGGCGGGATGAAGGAGATCAAATGACGCACGATAAGTTGATGGGCCGGCCTATGGAGGTCCTGCTGGTGGAAGACGACTTGGAGGACGCGGGCCTGACCATCGAAACCTTGCGGGAAGGCCAGGTGCCCTGCCGGATAAGCCTGGTACGCGACGGCGAGGAGGCGCTGGCGTTTCTGCGGCGCGAAGCCCACTTCGCACGTGTGCCGCGGCCGGACGTGGTTCTCTTGGACATGCAAATGCCGAAAAAGGACGGCCGCGCCGTGCTGAGCGAGATGCGCGGCGATCCAAGGCTCTCGCGCATTCCAGTGGTCGTTCTCACCGCGTCGTTGACGCACGCACAAATCCTCAAGGAGGAGAATCTGCGCGCCGAGAGCTTCCTCACCAAGCCGGTCGATCGCGAGCATTTTCTCGGCGTCGTGAAATCGCTCCGCAAGTTCCTGCTCTCCGACGTGATTCTGCCGGCATGATCACTAGCCCGCACAATCCCCGGGTCAAATTGGCCGCACGGCTTCGCGACCATCGCCAGCGGAGCAAAGAGCAGCGGATTCTTATCGAGGGCGCGCGGGAAATCTCCAGGGCGATCGCCGCGGGTGTGGCTTTGCAGGAGGTCTTTGTTTGCGTGGAATTATGCCGCAGCGCGGAAGCAAAGCAATTGTTGGAAATCCTTCCCGGCAGCGCCGCCGAGGTGCTCGAAGTCAGCGAACAGGTATTCTCCCGGTTGGCGTTTGGCCAACGCGCGGAAGGCGTCGTGGCTGTGGCCGTCGTTCCGTCGCATCGGCCTGAAAATCTCGTCCTGCGAGAGAATCCGCTCGTAGCCGTTTTGGAAGGCGTGGAAAAGCCGGGCAACATCGGCGCCGTGCTCCGCAGCGCCGACGCGGCGGGCGTTTCGGCTCTGGTCTTGGCCGATCCGCGAACCGATCTCTACAATCCCAATGCAATCCGCGCGAGCCTGGGGACAATTTTCACGTTGCCAGTCGCCACGGCCGCGGGCGATGATGCACTTGCCTGGTTGCGCACTAAAGGGCTGCAAATCGTGGCTGCTCGCGTACAGGGGTCGGTCGCCTACACGGAAATCGACTATAGCCGGCCCACGGCGATTGTGCTGGGCAGCGAGGCCGCCGGGCTAAGTCCGCTCTGGACCGGTGGTGACATTCGCGCCATCCGCCTGCCAATGCTCGGCGCTGCAGACAGCTTGAATGTCTCGGCCGCCGCCGCGGTGCTTTTTTACGAGGCCTTACGACAGAGGACCGCGCTGGAGTCCCGCCTTTAGGCGGTTTCTTCTCCAACCGCCGGCTAAAGCCGGAAGTCCAACAAGCGTCGCCAACAACGCCAGCGCCGACGGTTCCGGCACCGGTGAAACGCCATCCTGATTGCCGGGCACGACGGGAGCAAAGGCCGCGGCGGCGCCGACAGTCAAACCAGTACAGTCGCGAATTGCCGCGGACGAAGTTAAAACTAACCTACCGGCTGGACGCAAACCCATGAGCCGCTAAGATATACGCAGTATCAATGGAGTCGGGCATGAGCATGGAATCACAAGAAACGATCGATATTCGCGAACGGGGCCGCGGCGCGGACGGCAGCATGATCGCCACCGACCGGCGGCTGTTCATGCAGTTTCTCGCCTTTGGCAATTGCGAACAAACTGCTGCTTTGGCGCAGGCATTGGAAGCCGAAAGGTTCCAAGGCGCGCTTTACGAAGATGCAAACGACTCGCGCGGCGTGGGCCTGATCGTCGTCAGCGAAGACCCGGACTATTTCGTCACGACCGTCCGTCGGTTCCTTAATCGGCCGCCCTTTAATGCCCTCGCGCCGAAGCCGCAATACACGATGCTCGGGCGCACCTACTCGCTGGGCTACGAGCCCGATTTGGAAGAAGCGCTCATCACTCGGCCGTGTGGACGTATCTTCGATCGCGAGCTTACTTGGGTCGTCTGGTATCCACTGCGTCGCGCCGGCTCCTTCGAGCGCCTCACTGCCGACGAGCAGCGCACGATCCTCATGGAGCATGGAGGCATTGGCAAGGCATTTGGCAAGGCCGGACTGGGACACGACATCCGCCTCGCCTGCTTCGGACTGGACAAAAACGACAACGATTTCGTGATCGGCTTGCTCGGCCCGCAGCTCTATCCGCTCTCGGCCATCGTGCAGCGCATGCGCAAGACCAAACAAACGTCGCTGCATATCGAACA
Organism: uncultured Planctomycetia bacterium; assembly: GCA_963775975.1. Taxonomy (GTDB): domain Bacteria; phylum Planctomycetota; class Planctomycetia; order Pirellulales; family Thermoguttaceae; genus JANXQG01. Next base: position 119,415 of record CAVZKX010000004.1, on the reverse strand, counting down.
GATGGGACCGTTCTTCGTCGGCAAGGTTGCCTGGCAGGGTAGAATAGCGTAGGAGTTGCCAACCTATAAACCTCTTGGTAAGGCGATAATCATGTTTGCAAAATCCATCGGCCGCATCCTGCTTTTTTGCGCGTTCGCCTCGCTCGGCGGCGCGACCTTTGCCAAAGACGCGCCGCCGGAAAGCGTCAGCCCCGACGCGGCCTTACTGCGGCTCAAGAGGGGCAATGCGCGATTCGTTACCGAACCGGTCAGCCAGGGCCGGCCGAACGCGGCCCGCCGCGCGGCGACGGCAGAGCGCCAGCATCCCTCCGCGATCATCGTCACCTGTGCCGACTCGCGCACGTCGCCGGAACTGATTTTCGACCAGAATATCGGCGATATCTTCGTCGTCCGAAGCGCGGGCAACGTGATCGACGACCACGCGCTGGGCGGCATCGAATTCGCCGTCAAGACATTCGGCTCGCGGCTGATTGTCGTACTGGGCCACCAGAGCTGCGGCGCCGTCAAGGCCGCCTTGACGAGCGACACCGCGCCGGGCCATATCGGCTCGATCGTCCGCGACATCCAGCCCGCCGTCAAGCAAGCCAAGCACCAGGATGGCGATCTGTTGACAAACGCCATCAAAGACAACGCCCGGCTGATTGCCGAAAAGATTGGCAAAGAGGCCGAGCTGGGCGACCACAAATCCGAGGTCCGCATCGTCTCCGGCTACTACGAGCTTGACAGCGGGCACGTGGAATGGCTGGAAACGCCCGGCGGGAAATGACAGTTTGTCGACGTAATGTATCCGGCACACTCCGTGTGCCGACTTTCCGCACACGGAGTGTGCGGTATACATTCCAATGCAACTTCTCCGCCCCCCGCCGCGGTTGGCGCTCTCGGCGCAACCGGCAATCTTGAACGCCCTAAAAACAGGCCCCAAACCGGTCTGGATTCTTTGGCGTAGGCTTTGGTAGTATTCCGCCGCGGATCGTTCCTGCCTTGGCGATGGATCGCCGAGGAATGCGGAGTCCGCTCACACGCCGGGCAGCGCGGCCACAGCCGCTCGCCCTAGGATGGAGGCGCGACCGTGTCCAAAGCTGGGTCAAAAGTCGGAAAAACGCTGGTCGTTGTGGCCACCTACAACGAGATCGAGAATCTTCCCCCGTTGGTAGACGAGGTCTTCCGTTATCTGCCGGCCGCCGATTTGCTGGTAGTTGACGACAACTCGCCGGACGGTACCGGAAGCTGGTGCGACGCTAAAACGGCGGCCGACCCGCGCGTGCGATGTCTGCATCGCGAAGCCAAATTGGGTCTGGGCAGCGCGCTCATCGCCGCCATGAAGTATGCCATCGGCGAAGGCTACGCGCACGTGCTCACGATGGACGCCGATTTCAGCCATCCGCCCAAGTGCCTGCCGGCGATGGTCGCGGGCATGGACCGCAAGGACCAGCCGGTCGATGTGATGATCGGCTCGCGCTACATACCCGGCGGCGGCGTCGAGGGCTGGCCGCTGAAGCGTCACTTCATGAGCCGCAGCGTCAATTTTTACGCCCGATGGCTCCTTGGCCTAAAGCCGCACGATTGCAGCGGCAACTACCGCTGCTACAGCACGTCCGTCCTCGCCAAGCTCGACTTCGATCACATCCGCAGCCGGGGATACTCGATACAGGAAGAGATCCTCTGGTGCCTGAAGCGCGTCGGCGCCCGCTTCGGCGAGACGCCCATCGTCTTCGTCGATCGCCAGCGCGGCGTATCGAAGATCAATCACAAGGAAGCCTTCAGCGCCATGCGGATCATCTTTTCGCTGGGCATGCAGAGCCTGTTTGGGTATTGACCCTCGGTCCTGATCACTTGGCAATGTCGGTGCGCATTGGGGGTTCTGGCTCTCACTGGCCGGCCGAATCAGCCAGTCCTTGCTCGATAAGAAACGTGGCCATTCTCGCGTATGAATCTTGATTCGGGTCGGCTTTCCAGAGCGAATTGTATTCGTCGGTAAGCAGTTCGTCTAGCGTGTTCGCGCTCCGGCCTGCATCGGCGAATTGCTTGCTTCTTTCCATCTGATCGCGTGACGGGCTGCGATTTGGAAAGATCGAAAGCGCCCTCTCAAATATCTTTTGGATCTTCGTCGCTCCAATGCAGCGAAGCGCTTCAATGGTGTCTGCCCACATATCGCCCGAAGGATTTAAAAAGAATTGGCCAACCCCGCCATTGGAAACTTCTAACTCAGCCTTATAAACGAGAAGAATCGTCCGCTGAACTGCCGAAAGCCTCTCCCAGTTGTTGCCCGGCGGAAGATTTGCAAGGAAGTCCAATACTACTTGGGAATGGTCCATATCCGGTACCCGAAACACTCGACTACAGATCAGATATGTACGCCCGCCACTGCGCCTCAAATTGGGCCGGCGGCTTTCCGACGAGTAACTTAAATCGCTCCGCCGGCGCAAGTCGCGCGTTCTCGCTTCGCAGATACTTCTCCAGCGCCGGGCTGTTCAAGACCCGCTTCTCAAACGTCAAGTTGTACGCCAGGCCCCAAGCGTTGACGTAATAACGGTCTGTCGCGGTCGACCGGCTCGCAGCCAGAATGAGAAACTTGCCGGGCCCTGCGGCCAACAGCTCTTCGAGCGTGAGCGGATTCGGCCCCGCCATGTCGGCCTTAAGTTTCTTCAGCGCTGCCGGATTGGGCGCGTCGACGCGGAGCGTGTCGCCTTCGAGCAAGCCGCCTTCAAAAAGCACGGCGAGCCCTTCGTCCAGCCACGCCGGTACCTCGTATTGCGGGCGCGGGAAGACCCAGTTCCGCACGTAGGCATGAAACGACTCGTGATAGAGCCGCGCGAACATCTGACTGGCGGTCTGCTTGAGGCGTTCGATCTGCACGTCCGATTGCCGCAACTGCTCTAACTTCGTGTTTCTCTGTTGCTGGAACTTGCTCCGCTCCTTCGTCAATTCGCGCGCGACTTCCCCGTTGGAAAGGCCGCTTTTTCGCAGCGAATCGCCGACCGCGCGGAGCCTCTCAACAAGCCGATCCTCCAAATCGCGAAGCTCCCGTCGCAGCGACTCGTTCTGAGCGTGCATCTGTCCGGCCGTCGACACCAAGCGGATCATATCGCTGCCGACAACTACCGTGTTGCGATCCTCGACAAAGCACGCGGGATTCTGTATCTTCGCCTTCACGTCTAATTGCGCAAGCACGGCCTGATACTCGCTCATCGATCCGAGCACAACCAGTCTAAGCGGCCGCGCGGACGACACGCGCGGCGGCATAATCTGACGGTAGGCCGCAAAAATCTGTTCCGTGCGAACGATCACGCGCCGCGTGTCCTGCTCGTCGGCCGTACTGTCCAACGTGAACCACTTGCTCTGGTAGTGGCGATACTTGCATCCCTCGCCGGCGCCGAGGTAAGGCGGATCGCCTCCATGCGGACGGCTTCGATCGTGGCGCGGTTGCGAAAATTCTCGATCTGCTTTCCGAGCGCGGCCCGTTGCACTGCATCGAGCCGTGTAATCGAGAGGACCTGATGCTGATCGAAGGGCTGGATCACGAGGTGCATCGGCCTGCCCGGCGGAGTCTCGATGCGGATAAGCGTGAGCCAATCGGAATCCTCCGATTCGATCAAGCCCGAATAGCGGGCGTGATTGGTCAACTCGATCTGCTCGCGCGGCGGCTGGGCGAAGACGACCGCGCCATGCGAACTGACAAGCAGCACCGCCAATTTCAAGAAAAAAGTACGACGCGACATGAGACGAGTCTGACGACGATGCCTTCCGAACCTGTTCCGTTTGCCCTCTGGCTTGCATTGTACAACATTCATGCGAAAAGCTGAATGAGCCGCCGTAGGTCCGTTCTGCCGTGTAGGTCCTTTCTGCCGGAAAGGACCATTGCGGCCGCGGCATTTGATATGGTCAACGTCCTCCTTGCCCGCCAACGCATAGGTCCCTCTCGGTAAGAGGGACCTACGACCGTACCACTTGACCGCAGCGCATTCTGACTCGACAATTGAACGTTTCACGCATGCTTCAGAGACAGCCCATGCTTGCTACCACCCGCGTTCCCGACACGGCCGGCCGCTTCGGCCCCTTCGGCGGACGCTACATTCCCGAAACCCTCACCCGCGCCTTGGACGAACTCGTTGTCCAATACAAAGAGGCCGCGGCCGATCCCGCGTTCCAAGCCGAACTTGACGGCCTCTTGAAAAACTACGTCGGCCGGCCGTCGCCGCTTTACTTCGCCCGGCGGCTCAGCGAAAAGTGCGGCGGGGCCAAAATCTACCTCAAGCGAGAGGACCTCAACCACACGGGTGCCCACAAGATCAACAACACGCTCGGCCAGGTCCTGCTCACGCTCCGCATGGGCAAGAAACGCATCATCGCCGAAACCGGCGCTGGGCAACATGGCGTGGCGACTGCGACGGCCTGCGCCCACTTTGGCCTCGAGTGCGTGGTCTACATGGGCTCGGAAGATATTCGCCGACAGCGGCCGAATGTATTCAGCATGAAACTGCTTGGCGCCGAGGTCCGCCCGGTGACCAGCGGCTCATGCACGCTCCGCGACGCGGTGAACGAGGCCTTTCGCGACTGGATGTCGAGTGTCGGCACGACCCATTATTGCCTCGGTTCCGTGGTCGGCCCGCATCCTTTTCCGCAGATCGTCCGCGACTTTCAATCGGTCATCGGCCGCGAGACCCGCGCCCAGTGCCTGGACCAACTCGGCCGCCTACCGGATGCCGTCGTGGCCTGCGTCGGCGGCGGCAGCAACGCGGCGGGCATGTTCTATCCGTTCATCGACGACAGCGGTGTGGAACTCGTCGGCGTCGAAGCAGGCGGCCGCTCGGAAAAGCCCGGCGACCATGCGGCCACGCTCTCCTTCGGCCGGCCCGGCGTGCTCCACGGGGCTTTCAGCTACGTCCTGCAAGACGACGACGGCCAGACCTCCGACGTTCACAGTGTCTCCGCCGGCCTCGATTATCCCGGCACGGGTCCGGAGCACAGTTACTGGAAAGACGCCGGCCGCGTCCGCTACACGTTCGCCCGTGACGACGAGATTCTTAACGCCTTCGACGCCCTCGCGCGGCTGGAAGGCATCCTGCCCGCGCTAGAGAGTTCTCACGCCCTGTGCCGCGCGATGGAACTCGCCGCCGCCCGCAAATCGGACGACATCGTCGTGGTCTGTCTTTCCGGCCGCGGCGACAAGGATGCGGCGGAGATCGCAAGGTTAAGGGGGTTGGAGTTTTAGAGAGGCACTACTTCTTTCCTTGCGATTCTCTGGCCGCGATCCTCCCTTTTACTCTGCTCGCGCGGAGTTCCGCGTCCTTAGCCGCCGCTTCCGCCGCAAAAAGTGCCGTGTAGTCGACCACGCCGACCTTAACCTGCGCTTTGACGATCCTCGCGCATTCCTTGCAGGCGGCGGTCGCGTCGTCATATTCCTTCTGGCATTGCCGAAGATCGCCTTTGACCCAAGCCAGACAACCCTTGTACGTGCAAAGCCCAGCCTTCGCCGCGAGAGGTTCTACGAGGCTCGAACGGCCGTTTTGGTATCTCGCATCCAGCATCTTAAAGACGTCCTCCGCACCTCGGACTTGCTCCTCCAAGCAACTTGCTTCAAACGGCGAGAACTTCTGATCGAGCAGCAAGACGTCAAGGTGTGCCGCCGCCGCGCGAAGGTTGACGCAGTACAGTTGTCGGCCTAGCTCGGCCAAGTCAATCCTGATCCCCTCAATATCCCCTTTAAGCGACCTCTCAAGCCGTTCAAGCTTGTCCACATTCTCCTTCGCCGCTTCTGCATTCTCCTCGATTTGCCGCTTAGTCTCCTTAAGCTGCGCCTCAAGCTTTTCAACCTTCACCGCATTCTTCTCTTTGAACGGGCTGTCGTCGGGCTTTTTGAGATCTGCGCGGTGCGCGAGCACGTGCTTTCGATCGTCCGCACTGAGCTTTCGCGATTCGATTTCCATGAGCTTTCCGTCAGCCATTTGCAGCGTCACGGTGCCATCCGAGAACGCCTGGAGCCTGGCGGTGAGTTTGTGCCGGCCGGCGGCGTCGCTCCACTCGCGAAGCTCCTCGCCGGCCAAGGCCTTTGCCGCCCCGCAAGTGAGAAACAATCCAATGATGGCCGGGATGGCAATCGCGCCGCGCGGATTTTCAAACCGCGTTTTACGTAGATTACGCATGGAACTTACTCCTTCGACAGCCAGACGAAAGGGAACTGGAACACCTTGATGCTAACGCTTGCAGAAGGCCCGATCAAGATGCGCGAAAGCCATCAACGGAGTCCGGATCGAGCGAACGCACCGCATTCCGCCTGCGCTGATTATTTCAGCGCCTGTTTTCGCACAAGCGAAATGCCGCTCGGTCGGCCGGTTTCTCCCAAGTTATTATCTAGCAAGCACTTACGGCGACGCAGCGCGCTTTCACAAAATTCCCTCGGCTGTTTTTGCGTACATAAGCCGCGGCCGCATGCCCTTGCCGGCAAAGGATTTAGCGATGTTTTGTATCTACTTTTCATTACATATGTTGACATAAGATAAGATGTGTGATATACTGGCGGCGGTGAAGTGGATGGTGGAAAGTGAACGAATGACGAATAAGGGACCACGTCACGGATTGCCTCCGTGTTCCATCCGCGTTTCATCCGTGGCCCTATTCGGCTTTCGTGTATTTCGAGTATTTCGTGGTTGCACGCCTGCTATTCGCTTCCCCACCAATTGCCGAATACCGGAGATAACAAATGGCCACAAGACGTAATCCTGATCGAGGTCTGATCGCATCCTGATCGGCTCCTGATCCACGGCTGATCGCGTTCTGATCGAGGTCTGTCCCGCAAAACCCCATAAAAACAGGCGACATGCATGAAGTTCAGTCGCGAAAAAACTTTTTCGCCGCCTCACGTCCGCTTCCGGATCAGCACCCGCTCCAGCCGGCGGCCTTCCATCGCCGCGACTTCCAGCGTCAGCCCTCGCCAGGCGGCGCTGTCGCCTTGCGCCGGAATGCGGCCCAGCACAGAAAGGACAAGCCCGGCCACCGTGCTCACATCGGCCGGCAGCGAAGCGCGGAGATCGGCCAGCTCCAGCCGCTCCAGAAGCTCGTGCAGAGGCATGGCGCCGTCCACGTACCAGCTCGAATCGTCGCGAGCGACGATCGAGTGCTGCCGCTCGTTGCGGTGCTCGTCGTGGATCTCGCCCACCAGTTCCTCCAGCACATCCTCCATCGTCACCAGTCCCTCCGTGCCGCCAAACTCGTCCAGCACCAGCGCCATCTGCGTCCGTTTCAAGCGGAACCGCTCCAAGAGCTTGCCGATGGAAAGCGTTTCGGGCACCAGGAGCGCCGGACGGACGAGCTTGCGAAGCTCTATCGGCCAACCCATGTGCTGCCGCAAGAGCAGATCCTTTGTGTATACAAAGCCAATGATGTGGTCCAGATCGCCCTCGTGGATCGGCAGCCGCGAAAAGCCGGCCATCGCCACCGCGCCGATGACTTCGTCGGGCGGGGTGTCCACATCCAGAGCGTCGATTTCGATCCGCGGATGCATGATGTCGCGGACGGTGCGGTCGCCAACGCGCAAGGCACGCCGGGCGAGCATCTGTTCCGCCGGGTCGAGCACGCCCTCGTGTCCGCCCGCGCGGATCAGGTACTCGATGTCTTCGATGCACAGCGATTCCTCGTCGGCGATGCGACAACCCAGGCAGCGGAGCACGAGGTGCGCGATTGCCTCCGGCAGCCAGACGAGTGGCCGCAGAATCGCATGTACGGTGGCAATCGGCCGGGGAAGCCATTGGGCAATCGACTCGGCATTGCTCCGCGCAAGCTGCCGGGGGATGAATTGGCCGACGACGAGCATGGCAAACGCTAGTCCAAGAACAACCACGGTCAACGCGACAACCGTATGGTTAGCCGCCAGCAGTTCGATCGACGATTTTGCAAGTCGTTCACTCAATGGCCCGGTCAAAGTTGCCCCGCCGATGGCGGCGCCGATCGCCATCAGCACAGTCGAGGCGGTCTGGAGCGTAGGCAGACACTGGGCCAGGAGCGTCGGTTGTCCAATGACCCTCCGCCGAGCTGTCAACACGGCAACTTCGGCCGCGACAAAAACGCCGCCCAACACGATAATCGCAGTAATGATCAGCAGTTTAATGGTGAATGACATGAGACCGGTGCGGTTATTCTATTCCAATTCTGTATTTCTCCTAGCGGTTATGCCGAAGCAAACAGGCATGACGTTACATTCTTCTTCTCTGGGTCGCGGTGCGCATCGGGACGATCGGCGGCGCCGGCTGATGGCCGACGATCGCTCGGCCAACCTTGGTCCTGGGGAGGATGGAACGCTGGGCCCAGGCAGCGGCCCGACGGTTGCACACAAGTCAGAGCATTATGGTGACGCCGAGTTTCTCGATACCCAGCTTCGGCTTACCGATCTGATTCCCAGGCGTTGGCTGGCGACCATCCTGCTCCCGACGGTCGGCCTGATCGCAATTGCCAGCCTAGTAACACTTTACATCGCCTCGCCCAAGCTTTTTGGAGCGGCAGATCGGGCACCGCTCGCGGTGATTTTGGGAGATCCTGGCAGTTTGAGCAATTGGCTCTCGGCGCTGTTGCTGCTGACGGCCAGTTTCTTCGCGATAATCAATTACACGATCCGCCGCCATAAGACGGACGACTATCACGGCCGCTATCGTATTTGGCTCTGGGCGGCCGCGTGTTGGTTTCTATTGGCCAGCGACACTGCGGCCGGCCTGCACCAGGCGTTTCAAGCAATGCTCGTCTCGCTGACCCACGTTCGGATAGTCGGCGATGGCTCAATCTGGTGGATCGCGCCGACGGCGCTTCTCTTGGGCGTTGTTGGCACACGGTTGTTGATCGACATGTGGCCAAGCAGGACGGCAAGGTTCGCCGCAATCTTTGCCATAGTCGCCTATCTTTCGGCTGCGCTTGCATATTACCGCATCGCGCGGCTGCCATCCGAGCTTGCTGGTTTCCTGCTTTTGCACGGCGCGTTGCTGGCAGGACATTTACTGTTGGCATGGTCGATGGCCCTTCACGCTCGATTCGTGCTGCTGGATGCGGAGGGCCAATTGCCCCGGCGAGCCGCGAAACCGAAAGCCAAGAAGAAACGGACGGAGAAGCCTAAGAGCAAGGCGGCCGACACATCCGGAGACAATTCGGCAAAGCGAGTTTCGACTGATGACGCCGCATCAGGCCGAGATGATTCCGGCGACGACGAATCTCGCGACAAGTGGATCTCAGTTCATCCAGCCCACGGCGGAGCGACGCCATCCAGTCCATCCGTGCTCAAGCGGCCAGGTCCCCTCGCCGCGGCGGTGGCGGCCAATCAAGCCGAAAGCAAAATGAGCAAGGCCGACCGCAAAGCGCTGAAGAAGAAGATGCTGGAAGAGCGGCTGAAAAGCGAGCAACGCCGATCATCAAACTGGTAACGCGAGGGCCCGTTTCGAATCGTCCGCCATCGCACCAAAATATGTGCGATGGACCTCCGACTCCGCCCGCAGTAAATGGGACGGACTCGCACGTCCATCCTACGTCTACAAGACCTTACTCGCGCTTCGATGTCGCCGGACCTCAGGGACCGAATGGATCGTCGCCGGGAGTTTTTGCAGGGGCGGGAGTCTTCGCTGGCGGCGTTGCCGGAGCGGCCGGAGTGGCCGCTGCTGGGGCCTCCGCGCCAAACGGATCGTCGCCGCCCGCTGCAGGGGCGGGCTTGGCGTCAGGCTTCTTGGCGGGCGCTGCCGCCGGAGCCGCTGGGTCGGCCGCCTTTGGAGAAGCCTCCGCGCCGAATGGGTCGTCACCGCCAGCGGCGGGCGCTGGCTTCGCATCAGGCTTCTTAGCAGGAGTTGCTGCCGGAGTAGCTGGAGGGGCTGCCTTCGGGGAAGCTTCCGCGCCGAATGGGTCGTCGCCGCCAGCGGCGGGCGCTGGCTTCGTGGCGGGCGCTGCTGCCGGACTAGCTGGAGCGGCTGCCTTTGACGACTCGGCGCCGAACGGATCGTCACCGCCAGCAGCCGGCTTGGGAGTTCCAGGCTTTGTGACCGGCTTTTCCGCGGGCGTTTCAAGCGATGGCGGAGGTGCTACAGACTCGGGCGTCTTGCCTGGCTCGCCCGTCGAAAAGGGATCGGCCGGCGGCGCGCCGCCGGTTGCCGGCGCAGTGACTTCCGGCGGCTTCGACATGTCGGCCGGCGTTTCGACCGGTTTCGCGAAAGCGCCCTCAGATTGCTGTTGCAAGAAGGCCCGTTGCTCTTTCATAGTTTGCTGGTAGCGACGAGCTTGGTCATCTTCACTATTTTTCAACACGGTCATCCGCGCCGCAAGGCGGAACTTCTCCAACATAGCGCGGTCGCTGCCTTGGATGCGTTCCAGCGCACGGGCAATATTGTAGGCCCGACTCGGATCGATCGCGCTTTCCAGCTTCGCGCCCCGCTGGAAGTCGCTCTCGGCCTCCTGCGGGCGGCCCAGCTTCAGCAGGGCCAGGCCGCGGAAGTAATACGCGCGGGGATCTTGGGTTTTGCCGTCGATGGCCGACGTCAAGGACTCGTGGGCCTTGACAAAATCCTGGCCGAAATAGGCATGTACGCCGCTGCCATACATCTGGCCAAGAACCGCGTCCTGCGCCGCCAGCGGCATCGCGCAAAGGCAAACCAAACCGAGGACGAAGTGAAAAGTGAACCGAGGCATGGCGTTCCGACTCCTGCTGTACGCGAAACGATATTAAGCGAAACTGGTCACCGAAAGGCGATGGTCAGATTCACTGAGAACCGTAAGCAATAAGAATATTCCGCGCTCTTACTGATCGTAATTGTTGCGCGGGAAAATAGCAAGTAACTTCCCCGCCATGACGGGATAATTTTCCCGCCCCAGCCCCCCGCCAGGTGGTGGTGTACAGCAACCGATCAATCTCGCCAGTGCCAGAACCAATACTCGTAGTCGCCGAGCAATTCAAGGTTCTTGCTGGGCGGAAATAGGGTCAGTTCCACCAGCGGAAGATTGACGATGAACTTGCCCTTGCGAGTGCGGCAGTAGAGGCCGTCGATCTCGTCGCAGAGGTCGGTGCGCGGGTCGAGAAGCTCGATCACCTCACAGCGGTCCGCCGTCGGCGCGCTGCGCGGGCGACCTGCAATGCTGGACGGCGGCGGATAATAAGCAACGAACGGCAGTTCCAACCGCTGGACCAAATACTCGAAGTAGCGCGTCAATGTTTCTTCGTCGACGCGCAGGCTTGGCTGATGGCCGGCGATGCGGGAGCTTGGCAGGCCGAGTGCCGCGAGTATTCGTTTGCGGTGCTCGCGGTCGGGCTGAGTTGGCACAGAGAATCGCGGCTCAGAAATACAGACGCCGCCCAGGGTGGCTTGGCTAGACATGACGACAACTCCTTTTGGATCAATGGACTTAACGGCCCTCGATCCTTCAAGGGTTATCGCAGCGCGGCGGCAAACTGCCGCGACGCGCAGACGCATCATGCGCTTTAACGTAATGCCCCGCCTCAAAAATCCCAAATCGGAACCGATAAAATGGCGCGATGGACGATGCCGAAGTAACGATTATGTTTGGGACACTAAATCTCTTCCAGTCGCATCATAGGATGGAGGCAAAATCGGAGCAAGACCAGTTTTTTACGAGATTAAATAACCGTTAAGTGCCGGAAAATGGGCGACTTAGGCAGCGGTTCTACTGATTTGCAGCGTGCTGTGGGCGGCTTGCCATGCGCGAGGCGGGGCTGGCCGAGTTGCCGGCGATGGCGGTCGATCGCTGCGCAACGGAATTGACCACGTCGCCAAGCTGCTGTCGCGTGACCGGTTGCACGTGCGTAAGACGATCCGCCAGCCGCACCATGCCCTGCGGGTTCACCTCTGCCGTCTTCGAAAGGCTGCCGAGGAAGGCCACCGTCTGGATAAAGTTGTTGTCGACGTTCTTGACCATCAGCGGCTGCAACGTGCGAGCGATCAGTTCCGCGCCGCCCGTATCGACACTGATGAAGCCGTCCATCTGCGCGGTGATGTAATACTTGCCGTTGGCCTCCTTGGCATAACTGGAACGCAACATGGCCAGGCAATGGCCGTTGATTTTACGGGCGAGCAATGGCCCGGTGTAGGTCCATTTGCCGTATATAATCTGCTGGTTGGAACTGTGATAGAGGTACTCCATCGAGGCGGCTGTGCCTTCGGCTTCGTTGATATGGAAAGAATCGACGTCGGATTGCCGCAATTGCATTTGGGCCACGCCGAGTATTTCCCAGATGTTGACAACTACGTCGGGATGGCGGACGAGGAACAGATACAAATCGGGATCGCAATTGACCGTGCGTGTTGGCATGCGGCGATAAATGCTGGCATTGTTTAATACCGTATTGATCTTCGAACGAGAAGCGGCGTCGAGCTTGTCGAAGGGGATCGACTGCACGGCGCTTGCACGAGCGGCGGCGCTGGAGATCCCTTGTATCGAGTCGTTGGAGCCGGCATTGGACGCGGCGCGTGCGGAAGACGCCGGCAGAACGAGCGCCAGCACTGCTAGCGCGACGGCCGACTGCGGCAATATGAATCCCGGCCTTTGCGAGCGATATCGGCCACGGAGGCGCGCGCCGCCGTGGAGCAGTATATTACAAAGCATGTTCCCCCCAAGTTATCTGCCTTCGCGCAAAGTCGCCGTTATTGAACGAAGTTGCCCGATGCTTTTGATTATTCGGCTAGGGAAGCCCGTAGCGGATAGTCAAAGTTTGACGGCAATTGAGAGTCGTGGGGCAGATTGCTAATCTGCCATGAAAAGGCAGGTTGGCAACCTGCCCCACGGCGACGACAATGCCCTTGCGGGGCGATTGGCAATTCGGAACAATGCGGAACCTCATTACCCACGCTTCGGAGCCACGTGTATGTACCGGCGAATCCTCCTGGTGGCCGCCCTGACGATCGTGTTCGTCGCCGCGGGCGTTGGCTGGGTGCATTGTTACTTGTCGCCGCCTGCCGAACAGGCCGCCGGCGCGCCTACGCAGGCTGATTCCGCCGACGAGGATTTGCCCAGTGCATGCATTGCGGAACTTGCGGCGATGGACGGCGCGACGAGTGCGAGTCGCGATCCGGCGATTTCAGCCCGTGCAATTGCCGCCGCGACGAAGCCTAGCGACGAGGACAACTACCGGCCATACTCGGGCGGCGGGGAGAATACGCTTCGCGAGATTCCCGAGGAAAGGTCGAGCCACGCCACGAGGGAGAACCATTCGGCTGGAATATCGAACGAGGCGGCAATCGCACCCAATCGACTCGCCAATGACGGCGACGTCGCGCGGCCGATCTCGGTGGCCCAATCGGCCGAATACAATGCGCCGACCGGCCAGGCGGCGGCACGGAGGCCAGCCGCGCGGCCGCCGCGCACGACGACGCTGCCGGTTTCCGTCGAAGACTCGCTGCCGATGAAGTCGCTCGATACGCACAAAGCGGCGGACGTGCTCGATCTGATGCGGAAGCTGCGAAGCGATTTGGAGTCGGAGCGGACGCCGGCCCGGCAGGAACTCCTGCGGCGGGGCTTCAGTGAAGTCGATTTGGAACTCGCCCGGCAACTTTTCAGTCCCGATACGGAAGTCCGCAAGCAGCTTGCCCTATCCTTACCGCGGTTGGCAAGCGTCGATGCAGCGCGGTGGCTGATGTGGTTGGCCGCCGATCCGCAGCCGGATGTCCGCCTGGCCGCCATCACCACGCTCGCCACCACGGGCGACCCGTCGCTCCTGGACCGCGTCGAGGTGCTGGCGAGAAAAGATTCGGACGAGCGGGTCCAAGCCATGGCCGATCAGATTGCCAAACAGCGCGACCTGGCCGCCGATCGGGGTGGCAAATTGCGGTAGCTCCTCGGCGGCTACCGCTCGTTACGACGCTCCGCGTCGTAACGCAGGTCGCGAACGCTCTGCGTCCCTGCCGCGCGTGTGAGCTTGCCGCGGAGCGGCGGTCCAGTGCGTTCCCACGCAGAGCGTGGGAACGAGGAGCGAAAATGTCCGAACGCTATTTCGTCGATTCGCCGATAACGTCCGACCACGCGGTACTCACCGGCGCGGAGGCCCATCACCTTCTGCACGTCATGCGGGCGAGCAAGGGCGCCGCCGTCACGCTCTTCGACGGCACTGGCTGGGAGTTCGAGGCGGTCGTCGAAGCGACGAAGCGATCGGAAGTCGATCTTTCGATAACCGCGAGAAACGAAGTCAATCGTGAAGCGGCGACCGTGCTCACGCTGGGCGTTGCGCTGCCTAAAGGCGATCGTCAGAAGTGGCTCGTCGAGAAGGCGACGGAGCTTGGCGTGGTCCGTCTCGTGCCGCTGGAGACCGAGCGAGCGGTTGCCCAACCGGGCGATAATGCCTTGGAACGTCTCCGCCGCGCGGTGATCGAGGCTTCGAAGCAATGCGGGCGAAACCGACTGATGGAAATCGCCTCGCCGCAATCGTGGAACGAGTTTCTCACGGCCAATAACGAAGTTGCCTCCCGACTCGTGGCGCATCCAAGTGTCAAGGAGTCCCGTTCATCGCTTATGCAAGCGACCGTCATCGCTGCCGTGGGACCCGAAGGCGGGTTCACCGAAGAGGAAGTTGCGCGGGCCGAATCGCAAAGTTGGCAGTTGATTGGCCTGGGGCCACGAACACTTCGCGTTGAGACTGCGGCCGTGGCGTTGGCAGCAAGATTGATCGGCACGTAGTCTCAATACTTTCGTGCCCGAACCTCGGCAATCGTTATCAGACCTTGTGAGACCATCGCGTCCAACTGCGGCAAAAGGCCCTCGATCATCTCCCGCGAATCGACAATCTCGATCCGCACTGGCAGGTTCTCGCCAAGCTCCAGGAGCCGTGTCGTATGCAACCGCCCGCTGCTTCCATAGCCTTCCATCGCGCGAAATACGGTCGCGCCGGCGATGCCGCGATCGTGGCAGAGGTGGACGATGGCGGCATAGAGCGGCGCGCCGTGATGATGATCGCCGCTGTTGATGTAGATCGTGAGGAGCAGGGCGTCCGATTCGCTTTTCATGGTTCGACTCCTACACGTTGCGGTAGATCCATTCGCCTAACGTCGCACCCGCCCAGACGCCGACAAAACCGACGAGCACGCTCGCAAACACGTTGGCTGCCGCGATCCACCAATTGTGCTCGCGGATCAATTTGAGCGTCTCCCATTCAAACGTCGAAAACGTAGTGTATCCGCCGCAGAATCCCACGCCCAGCAGGAGGAACCAGTGGCCGTACTCGGGCATTTTATCGACAAACATCACGCCCACCAAACCCAAGATGAACGAGCCAGTTGCGTTGATCGCAAAGGTGCCCACAGGAAAAGCGATGAGCCAATCGCTATGCGCCCGCCAGGCAGCTTCGTTTAGCCACACACTCAGCCAATAACGGGCGTTCGTGCCCAGCGCGCCGCCGATGGCCAGGATCATGGCCTTGTTGGTCGCGATTGAGCGAAGCGAGATTAAGACGTTCTGCATAGCTATTTCCTCTCGTTGCGCCACTCGTGTACCGCGTCAATCATCGCCAGCACGTTATCGACCGGCGTGTGCGGTAGCACGCCGTGGCCGAGATTGGCGATGTAGCCCGGCCGGCCGCCGATCTGCGCGAGCATTTCGCGAACGCGGCGGCAGACCTCGTCGCGCGGCGCGAAGAGCACGGTCGGATCGAGATTACCTTGCAAGGCCTGCTCGGATCGGACCATCTTGGCCGCCTCGTCCAGCCGCAGCCGCCAATCGACGCCAATCACATCGCCGCCCGCCTCGCTAAAGAGCGGCACGAGCGCCGGGTTGCCCGTGGCAAAGTGAATGACGGGCACGCCGGGCCGGATGCGGCCGATCACTTCGCGGCTATAGGGCAACACGTAGCGGCGATAGTCGTCGACGCCCAGGCAGCCGGCCCAACTGTCGAAGAGCTGCACCGCCTGTGCTCCGGCGTCGATCTGGGCGTTGAGATACAAGGCGACGCTACGGGCGATGCGGCCCATGAGCACGTCCCAAGCGGCCGCGTCGCTATACATCAGCGTCTTCGTGGCACGATAGTCGCGGCTCGATCCGCCTTCGATCGCATAAGCGGCGAGCGTAAACGGCGCGCCGCCGAAACCGATCAAGGGAATGTGGGCTGGCAGCCCGGCGCGAGTTTGCCGCACGGCTTCCATCACGAATGGTAGCTGCTGCATGTCGTCGAGCTCGCGAAAGCGGTCGATGTCCGCCGCGGCACGGATCGGGTTCCGCAGCACGGGGCCTTCGCCGGTCGGAAAGCTCAACTCGAGGCCCATCGGCTCAAGAATCAAGAGCAAATCGGAGAAGACTATGGCCGCATCAACGCCCAGCCGACTGACCGTCTTGATCATAACCTCGGCGCACAGGGCTGGGTCTTTGCAAAGCCCCAGGAAGCTGACCTTCGCTCGCAACGCGCGGTATTCGGGCAGATACCGGCCGGCCTGCCGCATGAGCCAGACGGGCACGTGCGGCGGCGTCTCACGGCGGACGGCTTTGAGGAAGGGACTATCGTGGCAGGCGGAGGACATCAGTGGCAAATCGGCGATCAGGAGTTTGGAGAAAAGCGGTATCTTAGCGGATTGAAGCAATGCTGTCGATGCAGTAGTCCAGGGCGAGGGCAAAAGCGCGTGAATTCATGAGTGTCTTTCCGGGTGCGACGTTTCGCGCCGCCGCAAGCAGGCCGCTGAAGTGCCCGCTCGCGCCGGGATCTCCGTCAAAGATCGTTCGTGCTCGCTCTTGCCTTGGCTCCCTCGTCGCGGCGGCAAAGAGCTGTATGATCCTGGTGAAGCCCGGCTCGCTTGCAGCACCGTTCCATCGAGGTATAATTTGTTATGTCGCGGCTGACGTTCCGCCGCCGAAAAGAGCAGGACCTCATGGAGAGTCGCCGAAATGCGAGCAGACTTTCATGCGATCTTGGGAGTGCCCCACAACGCGTCTCAGGCGGAGATTCACATTGCGTACTTGGAACTGGCCAAGACCTGTCACCCCGATCTTCATCCGGGCGATCCGGAGGCAGCGAAGCGTTTCAAATTGATTCAACGCGCATTTCGAGCGCCTTTACGAGTCCGGAAAGTCCGATCCGGACCCTGTCAAGGGAGACTCAACTCGTGTTTTCGCGGAATTGGGTTCGCGAGCTCGGCGCCAGTGGCCGATCGAACTGCCGGCTTACATCGAGGATTGGATATCGTTGCCGGCTCTGATTTTGGCCGGAATCGGCATGTGCGTTCTGTCGTTTTGCGTAGTCGCGCTTGAAATGAACTCGCGAATGACGAAGGCCGACGCGCGGATTAGCTACTGGGAGGGAAGATCAGACGAGAGTTACGATTCGACTGGCCGCAGCGCGAAGGAAGTCGCTCGTGACGAGCGTGGCGGGCTGTCCGCCGAATGGGCAGTGTTCGCATGTCTTCATATCGCAGCCATTAGCCTCCTCGGCGGTTGGTGTGCCATCATTCTCCGCACGAAGTGGGATGAGAGCTAGTATGGTCATAACAGCACATTTTGTTGTCCGTTGGAACAGGCAGTTATGCCGAAAAGAGGGCGTAGAAGTCTGGTAAAACAAGCATGTTCCCAGGGGTAAGCAATTGCAACTCAGCACGTGCCATGGAGTTGGTGCAACGGGTTGCACCCTGCCCAAGAAACGAGCCTGCCCGGAATCTCTCCCGGGCAGGCTTCACGCTTAGCGCTTTGCTAGCGAGGATGGTTCGGCTCAGGCCGACTCGTCAACGCTTGTGCTCTTCTTCACCGGAGCCGGAGCCGCCGGCAGCGGAGCCGCGGGCGGAACCGCCGGGGCAGCCGCCGGAGCAGCAGCCGGGGCCGTCGCGGGGGCAGCGCCACCGCAACCACCACAACCGGCTTCACAACCGCTGCCGCATCCTGAACTGCACGGGCGGCAGAACGGGCCGCAATGGCATTTGTTCTGGAAGCACGCGTGGCAGAAGTCAGCCAGCGGGTGATGGCAGCAGCCCGAACCGCAGCCCGAGCCGCAGCCGGCTTCGCAACCGCAAGCCTTCTCGCAGCAGGCCGGCTTGGCACAGCAGGCCGGGGCCGGGGCGCAGCAAGCGGGCTTCGCGCAGCACGCCGGGGCGCAGCAGCCCTTCTCCGCACAGCAGCCGGTGCCGCAATGGCGGATCAGGTGGCAGCAGCTACGCTCGCAGCCGCAAGCCTTCTCGCAGCAGGCGGGCTTGGCACAGCAGGCCGGGGCCGGGGTGCAGCAAGCGGGCTTGCAGCAAGCAGGGGCCGGGGCGCAGCACGCAGGGGCCGGGGCACAGCACGCGGGCTTCGCGCAGCAAGCGGGTTCAGGGCAGCAGCCCTTGCCGCAGGCTTCGCAGCCACCGCAGCGGTGGCAGGCAAACAGGTCCTTCAGGCCGCTGAACAAATCCTTGCACGGCGTCGCGCGTTCGCAGCATCCGCCGCAGCCGCCTCCGCCACAGCCCTTATCGCAGCCGCAAGCTTTCTCGCAGCAAGCCGGCGCCGGGGCGCAGCAAGCCGGCTTGGCACAACAGGCCGGCTCTGGGCAGCAGCCGCCAGACGCACAGCACTCACCACCGAACCCCTGGCTGCAGAGGGCGACGCTCAAAAGCAGCGCTCCTAACTCAATCTTGGTTCTCATTGAGCAACAACTCCTTTACAATGAACTGCGGGCAAGCTTCCTTCCCGTTGCGACGACCGCAAACGCGGAATGTCCATGTCGCGAGAGCACTCCGCCGCACTTGCGCGGGTTCTCCCATGGGTCAGAACCGACTAAGGCGTTTTCTTCTGGTCGCGGTCCATTTCGGATGGCAGCCCAGCCTTGGCAGTTCGCACAGTTACGGCGTCAGGGACAAGTTGCACCCGTCCGTGGCTCGAATCGCAGGATGATCCGGCTCCTGACGCGCCCTCGCAGCGTGCCACCGTGACACGCGCAATTCGCTAAGGGTCAGTAACCGTATCGGCACCCTTGCAGAAGCCCCTTGAACCGCACGCAACTCTTTTTCTGCAAAAGGTTTAGTGCTCCGAATGTGCCAACATTTCCGAGGGCGGAAGGCAGTCAAAGTTTGCCGGATTTACGGTCGCCCGCCGTGCTTCTTGCGGCGCTAATCTCAAGGCAACCGGCAAAGTCCGCCGCGCTTGACATGATGCAGAATGGTCTTAGGCCTTAGATCTTAGTTCTTAGGGAATGATGGCAGCGCGATCCTAAGTCCTAAGGTCTAGGAACTAAGACCTACCTAGACTTCGTTCGCCGCTGCCAATCGTCATTAGGCCGCTCGGCCACTTCGCCGCGGCCCGTGTATGGCTGGCTGTGGGCCTCGTGGTCGTGCCAGTTGCCAAGATAACGCTCTGCCAAGGCGGGGTCGTGGATCACCAGCAAGTTCTCGGCGTTGGAATGCTCAGCCTGCTCGGTGAAATTGAATGAGCCGGTGATGACCACATGAGAGTCGATGATCATCACCTTGTTGTGCGCGATGGAGTGTTTGGCATCGACGAGCACGGAGATGCCGTGTCGGGCGATGTCGGCGTCGGCGTTCGTATTCTCCTTGATATTGCTCTTGTCGAGAATGACGTGTACCACGACGCCGCGGTCTTTTGCGCGGTCCAAGGCCGCAGAGATCTCCCGGGAGGTAAAGCTGTAAGCCTGGACGAATACGGTTTGCTTTGCCGCGTTAAGCTCGCGGACGACGGCTTCCGTACAGCCGCCCTTGGGCGAGAAATAGACCTCGACCGGCGGCATCGGGCCGAGTTTGACGTCGCAGCCGGCGGCTAGAGCCAATAGGAACAGCGATGGCAGGGCGAGTCGTTTCATGTTTGCTTCCTCCGTGATGTTTTAGGCAATTGTATTGTTTCCCAATGCGGCAATCGCTGCAAGAGAAGATGGGAAAGCTGGCTGGCCGTTCTTTAGCCACGGATCAAACACGGATTGAACACGGATGTCAGAAAGAGGGACAGACTGCTTACTAACCCGATCCGTGTTTCCTCCGTGTTCTATCCGTGGCTAAAAGTCCTTCACGCAGTTTTAGTTTGCGGTGCCGCCGATCCCAGAAGTTCATCCAACGGCCGGGCGTGTCGGCGAAAGGCGGCCGCCGGCATTGCCACAGTGTCCCATTTTACCGAGATCGGCCGAGCGTGCCCGGCATAATCCATCAGCCGAACCGCCACGAAGCCATAAAGCCGTTCGCGAAACTGGAAAAGCTGTTCGTAGGCCAGCGGCGCCCGTTCGCCCAGGATGTTGTAGGCGAACACGAACAGGCCGCGGAAACTTTGCCCAAACAGGCGCTCCCATTGGGCGAGGCTCACGAGGTCGTCTCTCGTCGACCAGTTTTTCCAGTATTGTTTTTGGATGTCGCCGCTGGGAAACTTGCGGCCCTTGACATCGACAAGCCAACTGCCCTGGCCGAAGGTCGAAACAATGAAGTCCAGGCTTTTGATCGAGCCGCCATCGGAGAGGACGCTCCGCTTGGCTTCATCGACGGCGACATAGGGCACGCCGCGTCCGCGGAGGTACTCTTCGAATGCCGCTTCGTAATGGTTGTCGCGATTGGCCACGGGGTTCTCGGCGGTAGAGGCGACTTTATGATAGCACTTAGCGGCTGCGGCGCGAATCCGATTATCTTTTGGCCGTCGCCGCCAGGCTTGGCCGCGATTTGCGTCCGCTTTCCGTCTCGCAAGCGTTTTCAAAGCAAGTGGCGAGCGTCATGCGGATCGCCCGGCGGGCCTCACGCGGGGCGAGCCCCTCCGCGACTTCCAGCGCGCTTGCCGCCGATAGGTGGTCGGCCGAACCTCGCGGAAATTCGCCGCGAAGCACGTCGGATACCAGGTCGAATGGCCCGAGTTCGCCCAAGTCAGTCAAGCTGTCAAGGCTTTCCAGAGCGTGCCGCTTCATGCCTAACTCGTGATAGCCGACGGCTGATTTGAGCCGCTTAAAAAGCCGCGCCAGTTTTACTGTATTGCTATCCATGACAGCACCGTTTGCGTGAGGGTTCTTATGGGATTGCCGATCCACTAACCCTCATACGGTGCTTGCCGGCGGGCGTTACGAGGCGGTCGATATGTGAGCGCAAAGGGAAGGCCCGCTAGTGTCAGGGGTTGGTGCTACGGTTCCTGCCGGTACGGGAGTACCGACCTTGAACCACCGCTGACAAACGGGCCTTCTACTATCATCTTTGCAAGCCGCCGCACCGTGACAATGCTCCCACAAGGGGGCTTGGGATGCCACGTTTGGATAGGCATTGATCTAGGTTTCGCCGAAGAGAAACACGGCCGAGGCGACGACCGTCGTCCAGAGGCCCGACTTATCGCCTTCGGCCGTTTGCGCGCAAGCTCTGGTTTTGATGATCTTGCCCGACATGTGGTAAATTTCTTTCCGTTGGTCGTAAGCGGTTTCCGGATCGAACTCGATGCCCAGTGTCGTGGCGAGCATGGTGGCCGCCATGTCTTCGACAAAGTCCCGCATCTTTTGTTCGGTCATGCCGTAGCCATGATGCTCGCTGATGTAGCCGTATTGGTGCCCGGCGGCGGGCAAGGCCAGCCCGATCGAAGCTCCCACAAGCCGCGAAGGCTCGTTCGTCGCCTCTTCGGCCAAGACGACGTAAGTCACCTGGCCGGGCTGCAGTTTCCGCAGGCCGGCATTCTTGGAAATAAGCTTGCACTTCGGCGGAAAAATGCTCGACACGCGGACCAGGTTGCACATTTCAATGCCCGCGTCGCGCAAGGCCAACTCCAAGCTCTGTAGCTTGTTGCGATGCTTGCCGACGCCCTGGGTGAAGAAACATTCTTTGGGGACGAGGGGTTCGATCACGCGCTGAGACTCCCGAAATCTTGGGTCTTAGGTCTTAGTGCTTAGGTCTTAGTGTCAATTCGTTGGTTGCTAAGAACTAAGTACTAAGAACTAAGAGCTAAGTTCTTACTGGTTCAAATGCAAAACCTTGGCCGGCGGAAACCCATTAAACCAAGTCGACGACGCCGCACTATAGGCGCCGATGTTCTCACTATATAACAAATCACCGATATCGAGCTCCGGCAGTTCTTCGGCCAGCGAAATCGTGTCCAGCGCGTCGCAGGTCGGGCCGAACACGGCGCAGATCTGCTTCGGTCCGCTCTTGATCGCGCGGATCGGGTAGCGGCAGTGGTCAAAGATGATGCCCGAGTAGGTGTGGTAGACGCCATCGTCGACGTAGTAGCAACGCTTGCCGTCGCGCAAGGCGCGGCCGATGATCTTCATCACCGAAGTGGCCGCAGTGGCCACGAGGAAACGGCCCGGCTCGGCAAGAATCTCGATTTCTTTGGGGAAGAGCCGGTCGATCTCGCTGTTGAGCGTTCGGGCGAGGTCCTCGAAGGGCCGCACATTTTCGTCGTAGGGAGCGGGAAAACCGCCGCCGATATCGAGCAAATTCAGCTTCTCAAATCCCCGCAGCCGCGCTTCGTGGAAGATTTCCGAGGCAAGCTGCAACGCCTGAATGTAGTTGTCGAAATTCGTCGTCTGGCTGCCGACGTGGAAGCTCAGTCCTTCGACGATCAGCCCAGCCTCGTGGGCCTCAATGATCAAGTCGACCGCCTCGCCCGGATTGGCGCCGAACTTGGACGATAGCTCGACCATCGCGCCCGTGTTGGGCACTTTGATCCGCAGCACCAGCCCGGCGCTGGGAGCGTAACGGCGGACCTTGTGGATTTCGTCCACGTTGTCATAGGTCACCAGCGGCTTGTATTGGTCGAGCGCTTGCAGCGTCCGCTGGTCCTTGATCGGATTGGCGTAGATGATCTTGTCCCAGATATAATCCTGCCGCTCCTTGTCGGGCAGCGACTTGATGTACTGGTAGACGATGTCGAACTCCGGCATGGAGGCGACGTCGAAACTACAGCCGGCCTCGTAGAGCGTCTTGACGATCGCCTGGTCGGAGTTGGCCTTCACCGCGTAATAGGCTTGCACGCGGGGAAGGCATTTCTTGAATCGCGCGTAATTCTGTCGCAGCACGTCGTGATCGACGACAAACAGCGGCGTTCCGTGCTCTTTGGTGAGATCTTGCAGCAATGCCCGATCGGCCATATATCTCTATAACTCCGTTTAAAGAAGAAAATTCTTGAATTGCCAGGGGTCCCGCGGGGTCCGAACGCGACGGGGGCCGAGTCCGAAAAAGTCAGTCGCATCCTTCAACGGCGTCCAGTCGGATCGAATGGAAACATTTTGTCCCAGGTAGGGGGCGGCGCGCTCCAGGATATACTCGTGCGGCAGATCTTCCGGGGTGCAGACGCCGCGTTTCGGGTTTTCGATCATCCAGCATACAGCGGCGACTACGGAACATGCAACCTGCATCGTCGTGGCGTTCTGGTTCGGCACCAATTGACGCGATTCCTCGATGGAGAGGATGCTGCCCGTCCACCACGAATTATAAGCGTGTCCCATGATCAATGCACCCAGAATATCGGACCCGGCCACGATTTCGTCGGTCATGATCCGCAACTTGGGCTGCAAGCGGTAATTCGAGCCGCGAAACTCGTGCAGCGAGGCGATCGCCGCGTCGCAGGGACAGTAGGCATAATGCACGGTCGGGCGGTAGATGGGCACCCCATCCTCCCAGACCGTGAGATAATCGGTCATCGTGAAGGCCTCGCCGTGCCGGACGACCATCGCCTGGATGGAATAATAAGGCACCCAGGAGCGGACCCAGGTGTTGATGCCCATCTGCGGCAGGCAGATCTGGTGCTTCGGCCCGGTGTCGTGCAGGCAGGCTTGCGGCGGCAGGTACTTTTCGTGGGTGCCCCAGCCCATTTCCGCGGTCGTCGTCCCTTCCTCGTGGAAACCTTCGATGCTCCAGGTGCTGACGAATTCGTCGAGTTCCTTCGGCCGGTTGGCGATCTGCGTGTCGCGCTCGCTGCAATGGATCACTTTCACGCCCAGCTTGTGGGCGAGGCGGTTGAAGGATTTGGTGTCGGCCAGATGCTGCACTTCTTCCGCTTCGGCCGGTTTGAGCTTTCGTTCGGCAATCAATGCCGCGGAGATATCCAGCAAGCCGCGCTTCAGCCAGTGCGAAATCAGCCCCGGATTGGCTCCATGTTCCAGGACGGCCGTCGGGCCGGGATCATGCCACTCGGCCTTGAGGTGGCGGATGTTCATGTGCCGGAAGTAGAGCGTCCGCTCCGTGGGCCGTTTCCATTCGAGCCCTTCGTAAGGGTCCCAGACCTCGACCGACGTATTGATGTACAGCACGCCGTGATCGTGGCACCATTGCAAGAGCTCGCAGCAGTCGATGTTCCAAGCCAGATCAATCAAGAGGTCGCCAGGCGACAGGTAGCGGCTCAAAATAGCGGCCAGATTATCCGGCGTGACCCGTTCCCGCTTGAAGCGGACGCCCTGCTCGGTCCACGGCCGGACTACCTCGCCTAGATCTTCGAAATCGAGGATCGTGACGTGGCGCGGCGTAACCTGAACGGTCTTCAAAAGGATCGGCAGCGTGCAGCGGGCGACCGCGCCGAAGCCGAGAAACAGGACTTTTCCGCGAAACTTGATCATTGGCAAAATGGGAATCCACGATTCTTGCGGCAGGGGGGTGGTATGTCAAGTGTGGTAATTCACCGCATCCCCTTGCTTCGCAACCAGTCGTCCGACCACGCCAATTCTGCCGCATCAAGCGGCGGAACCAGCGGCCGGCGATAGTCGATCGTGTCGTAAGCCCCGTTTTCATAGCACTGGTCGATAAGCGGCTGAAGGTCCAATCGCACGTCGGTGTCCGACTTGCGGAGCGGAATGCGAATCGCCGGCAGCGGCGCGGCCAGCGGCAGTGGGTAGAGTTCGGCGCGGTCCTTTTTCCAACCGCGGGTAATGCAAACCATATACGTCGCCCAATAACGCCGAGGAATGCACGCCATCCGTCCCTTCTGATGACGTTTTCCCGCGCGGGTCAGATCGATTTCAACAAGACTGGCCTTTGCGGCAATCACTTCGCGTTGTTTCTGTAAGTAAAGCTTGCGGCCTTCGCCAGAACGTTTATTGGTGGGGCTGACGAACTCAATGACGGTGACCACGCGATTGCCCGACGCCACGTCGGCGATCTCGATAGAGCCTTGCGATATCGGTTCGTCGCCGATTTCCAGCACAATCGGCTCGGCCGTCCCTACGTCGCCCTCGGCTGACGTGTCGAGTGGGCTAAGTTGCGGATGCTCCACAATTCGCACATCCGGGTGGATGCTCCGGTAATGGGCTCCTTCATCCGACTCCAAGAAAACACGTTCTTCAAGCCTCGCCCGCAAGTCGGGTGGCAGCTTGCGCTGAAGCTGATCGCACGCGTAAGTGGTCAAACGATGATGCACGTCAAGCCAATGCTGCTCCAGATACGGATCCATTCCGGGAAACGGGCTTTTCATGGCGAATCTCATGGATCAACGGGCGATTTCAGTTTGCATCCTACCATATGCGCGTCGTTTGGTCAGCCCATCTTGACAGCGGCCGCGCAACCGCCTGAAATAGAGCATCCTCCCGTTCGCCTCAAGTTGGAGCATTATGTCCCGAGTTTTGCACGACGGCCGCGACGATGGCCTGGAACCGCTCGAATCGCTCGACCTCGAGCGCACCAGCGGCTTCGCGGACTTGCTCGAGCGAATGTCCAAAACGGCCTTCGGCGGACGCGAGCTGGGCGAGGCGTTCCAGGTCCTGCGCGCGATGGTCGACGACCCGGATTGCACGCGCGTGCTGACGATCTCCGGGGCCATGAGCGTCGCCAAAATGGGTCTCGTGATTTGCCAAATGGTCGATGCCGGGCTGGTAGACATCATCGTCTCCACCGGCGCGATCATGGCCCACGGCCTCTCCGAGGCGATCGGCTGCGTTCACTATAAGCACGACCCCAAAGTCTCCGACAAGCAGCTCTTCGACTGGGGCTACAACCGCGTCTATGATACCTTGGAAATGGAATCGAACCTCTGGCAGGCCCAGCAGGTCGTGGGCCAGGTTCTGGAAGAAATCGACTGGTCGCAGCCCACTTGCTCCTGGCGGCTGAACCGCGAGATCGGCCGAAAGCTCTTCGAGCAGGGCCAGATGCCGAGCATCCTCGGCACCGCTTATCACAAGGGCGTGCCGGTCTTCGTGCCCGCCTTCACCGATTCGGAACTGGGGCTGGACGTGGCCACGCATTTTCTGGCAAAGAAGTACTCGGGCGACAAGAAGCAATGCCTGGACGAGCTTTGCGAAAGCGTGCCGCCGTACAATCCGTTCCTCGATCTCTACGATTACGCCCAGCGGATTCAACGGGCCAAGCGGCTGGGCATCTTCACGATCGGCGGCGGCGTGCCGCGGAACTGGGCCCAGCAAGTCGGGCCGTTCCACGACATCATCAACATGCGGCTCGGCAGCGACTTGCCGGTGCCGCGCTTCCGCTACGGCGTGCGGATTTGCCCGGAGCCGGTCCATTGGGGCGGCCTGAGCGGCTGCACCTACACCGAAGGCGTCTCCTGGGGCAAGTTCCTCAGCCGCGAGGAAGGCGGCCAATATGCCGAAGTCCGCTGCGACGCCACCATCGCCTGGCCGCTGCTGGTCCGGGCGATTTTGGAAGAGCGCCGCTGATCCCGATTGCATTTCCTTCCGTCTCCTGGGAGGGAACACTGAGTACCGCTAATCGCCGCTAAAACGATTCATCGATCACTCGTAGTACGCCGTCTTTGGCAAAACGGTGGGAGCAGTTCGCGACATCGAAGCCCGACGCGCAAGCGAGGCTTTTATACGGCGCCGGCCTCGCTTGCGCGTCGGGCTTCGATAGCCCGCAGTTTTGACGTAGTTGGTTCAGTAGGGTGGTGTCGAGCGCAGCGACGACCCACCGCTCGTAACTAATCCCTCCATATTAGTGTTTATCAGTGATAATTAGCGTTCCCTGTGTTCCGTAAATGGCCTTTGCGGCGCGAAAAGCGCCGGGCAAAAAGATTTCTGGCCGCCCACAGACTTCAAGTTGAGCAATCGAGAGTAGTCCACAGGAATTGAATCATCCGCAGATGACGCAGATGTACACAGATTGACAAATTGAGTGCCCGAAACTGCGCAAATCTGCGACATCTGTGGATAATATCCCCAAACCGCGATGAATGCGGTGAGAATCTGTTGTTCGCGCCCTTGAAGGGGGTGTATAATCGAGGCGCTGGCTGCGCGGGCTAAGGAAACCGTTTGATGGACAAAATCGCAAAGCTTCCGGGGATTCTGCTTAAGGCCGCTGCTATCTTCGGACTCGGATATGCCGCGTTTCGCTATTTATCGTTCTTCATCCATTGGGCAGCTCGCAGATCGTATATCGGGCCGTACAACGTCGCCTTCGTTGTGACGTCTATTCTGGTCGCCTTCGCATCTGCCTCCGGAGTCGTGGTCCTATTAAACCGGAGGAACGGTTGGCGCGTTGCCACGAACGCGCTCATTATCTTCGCCTGCTTCGCCTTGGGATGGACCTTTGGCGATCCGCTTACGCGCGGCACTTATGACCACGGAGATGCTGAGACTGAACTAGGGTGGATGATCTTTGGAACGCTAGGGACGTTGGTCGGGTATATTCTGACGCTGGTGCGGGAGGCTTATGGCGCCAACAAGGCACGGTCGCGCGGCGAATCGCCGCCTGGCGAGTCGCCGCGTGGCGGTGTGCACTTTCGGAAACTGGCGGAATAGCCAGGGAGAAAAAAGGGAGAAAAAGAGGGAGAAAAAGCTTCCATAGGGAAAGGTGAGAATTGCAGTAGTGCGCGTACGTCGAGCGCAACCGCGCGTTGCGGTTTTTGAAAAGGCCCTCATCGTGGCGCGGTGGTCCAACACGGACGATCTCCGTCGGGTAAAAAGGCTCTTCTCGCCAATTTGGTATATACGAGGCCCAAGGCCCCACGTTTCCGTATCCGGCGTTCGAGCCCACGACAGAGCACCATGCTTTTTCAACGGGCTTGGCACACGCGATGGAGAACCATCACATGGCACTGCCCATGGGGTCAGCGGCGTTATCGGGAGTCCGTGTCGGACACGTTCGCGCGGGGACTTGGAGCCTCAGCTTCTGATTGTACTTTGCCGATCCCCAGCTTTGCCAGCACAACGAGCAGGATTTCGCCGATGGCCTGCGGTCCTTTGCGGCGACTGCGGCAGGCCTTGCGGCAAGTCTCTCGCAAGGACTGGGCTTCGGCGGCCTGTTCGGGCTTGGGGATCTGCGCCGCCGCGGCCTGCAGATCGCGGAGGATTTCCGGCGGCGCGGTGGCATGTTCCTTGTGGAATTCCAACAGCTTCGCGATGACGTAGGAGCGGTCCAACCGGCTGGGATGATGGTACAGCTTCCGGCCGCTGACCATCTGAAAGACGGTCCGTGTGACCCGGTTGGCAACGCGGCTGCGGACGTTGCGCGGGTTCACGCCGCGCTGCTTCCACAGTTCCGCCTTGCCGCGGTAGTGCGCGTTGCTCTTGACCAGGCAATCGGCGACGCGCATCCAGGCGCCGCGCAGCCGCGCGTTGCGGAAGCGGGCCAACGGGCCGTCGGCGCGGTCCACCTCGTCGCTTTGATAGCGCGCGGGAAACAGCCCGGCGCGGCCGGAGATCGCCTTGGCGTGGGCGTAATGTTCGATCGGTCCCGTCTCGCCCGCCAACTCGCTGGCCGTGACGACGTTGATGCCCGGATGCGAGAGCAAGAGCAGATAGGGCGTTTTCACGAGGATTCCGGCCAGGTCTTGCTCCAGCTGATCGATCTGCCGGGTCTTGGTCTGCCAGTCCTCATAGAGCGCGTGCCAGACCCGCGCCAAGTGCTCGCAGAGCGGATCGGTCGCGGCGGCGTTGCCGGCCCAGGCCAAGAGTCGTTCCACCGTCCGCTTTTGCACCTGCAGTTTCTCTTCACGCAGGCAGCAGAGCACCCCGCCAACGCCGGCGTTGAGGATTGTCTCGGGACGAGCTGCGCGGCGGGCCACGGCCATGGCTACCGGCCTTGTCCAGAGATCGTCTTCGGGAAACAAGTCCGCATAGCCGGGCAGGCAGCGCTGTAGTGCCTGGCGGATCTGGCTTTGCAGCTTGCCGCGCTTCTTCACCAGATCGCGGCGATGCCTGGCGAGGATTTGCAACTCGCGGTAGGTCTCCTCCCATTCCGGTTCGACCAGCCCGAAGCCGTTCACGGCGGCGCGGAAGATGCCCTCCAGATCGTGATCGTCGGTCTTCGTGTCGGCGTGCGCCGGGAGGCGATAATGCCGCGAGGCGAAGGGGTGCACCAGGCGCGTTTCGCTGCCGGCCTTGCGAAAGGCGCGTTGCACGGGCCGGTGGTAAGTTCCGGTCATTTCCACGGCCACGATGTGGTCTTCCAGGCCGTGCTGCTCGATCGCTTCGCGGAGTTGTACCGTGGCCAGTTCCAACGCGGTGCGCTGATGCTCAACCACAGTGGGCGGGATAAGCACCTTGCCATAGAAATCGCAAAGCATCCATTTGGAGCGCGCCTTAGCGCAATCAACTGCAACAATGCCGAACCGCTCTGGCCCGACTTTCTGCACGCTGCGCCTGAATCACGCCCCTGGGCTTGCCCAATACGGCTGGACTGATTTTACGGGATTTGCGAGAATTACGTTTCGTAGCCATTCCAACTGTTCTCCTGTCTTGGGAAAGAGGTCGAAGCCTTTCCCAAAACGTACAGTTGGAATGGTTCTATTGATTTCTTGTCAAAGAGAACCTGATACCAGGGTCAGAACTATTTACAATAGAAAACTGTTCTGACCCCGTTTCCGCTCCGCTGAGTTTTGTCAAAAGGAGTGTTTTATGCTAGAAATAGAATCGGGGAGCTGCTTGATGATTTGGTTGATCTCGGCGTGGTGTTTTTTGTTATGCTCGATAGCCGGGGCATATGAACCGCCGCCAATTGCAGCTACGTTGAACGGACACAGTGGGCCAGTTTACTGCGTTTCCTTTAGTCCTGACGGCGGGACGTTGGCGTCCGCCTCTTGGGACAAGACAGTTATACTTTGGGACCTAGCGACTAAGAGCAAGGCGGCTACGCTCAAGGGGCACACCGGCCAGGTGAACTGCGTGTCATTTAGCCCGGACAGCAATTCCCTTGCCACGGCCAGCGACGACAATTCGATTAGGCTCTGGGACGTCAGAACGGCGAAGGAAACCGCTATTCTCAAAGGCGAAAATAGAGTCGGGGTTTGGTGTGTGAAGTACGCGCCGGATGGAAAGTCCATCGCATCTGCCGGCGCAGAACCATTTATTAGAATCTGGGACGTTGCCACCAAAAAAAACGTCAAAACAATTGACGTAGACTCGAATCGAAACCACGCCATTTGGAGCATTGCATTCAGTCCCGATAGCAAGACTCTTGCGTCCGGCAACGAAGATCAGACCATCCAACTGTGGAATGTGGCGAGCGGAAAGCCCGTTCTGAGATTGGGCCGCCTTGACGGGATAACGGAGTCGGTCGCGTTCGCGCCGAAAAAGAGCACGCTAGCTTCGGGAAGTCAAGATAAGACCATCAGACTTTGGGATATTGCCACTGGCAAAAACCTAGCAGTGCTGGAGGGTCATACCGGCGTTGTCCGTTGTGTACCATTCAGTCCGAACGGCGAAATGCTCGCCTCTGGCGGTGAGGATAACGAGGTGAAGCTGTGGGATGTGCGGAGCGGTAAGAATATCGCAACAACTTTGGGTCACGACAACTATGTCTTTTCTGTGGCGTTCAGTCCTGATGGAAAACTTCTCGCATCCGCGAGTAAGGATGGTGATATTAAGCTGTGGTCAATTAAAAACGGCTTGAAAAAGGTACCATGAGAGAGCGGCGGCCTACAATAAAATTGCGCTCGAGAACAGTGTTTGAAACCCGAGTTTAAGTGCTTTTTTCCAGGACGGAGGACAAAAGCCGAGTCGGAATCGGTGTCAGATGGAATCGGGGTCGGGCCGAATTCGGGTCAGGCCCGCACACTGCACTTTACAGATGGTTTTTACCTTACGGGTTTTCACACACCGCAAATACAGTGAAGGTAAATGGAAGGATGAATTATGACAAAGTTGGCCCCACAAGTCGATTTTCGGCGCGTGCCAAAGACCTACCGCGAGCTTGTCGCCCGATTGCCTCCGCGGCCGATCCACGATGAAGTTGATCTTCGCAATGCCCTGGAAATGATCGATCGCATGGCCGGCTTCAAACTGAATGCGGACCAAGAAGACTACTTGGAAGCCATTTCCACCTTTGTCGAAGCCTTTGAAGCGGCACAATTCCCGCTGCGCGACACGGAGCTAACGCCGATCGAGGCGATTAATGCCTTGCTGGCCGAGCACGATATGAGTGCCTCGGACCTCGGCAGATTATTGGGCAACCGCACACTTGGCGCCGCAATACTGTCTGGCAGGCGCGCGCTGAGCAAGTCGCATATCAAGACGCTGGCGGAACATTTCAAAGTCGATCCAGGGTTGTTCCTCTGAACATGCGGCTCTCGGACAGTGCGCACACCGCCCAGTTTCCCGATTATTTTTACTAACATTGCCATTGACCCACCTAAAGCGGCGGATATAATCCGCCCGAACTCGCCGTTTCTATCCGACTAAGCGGTAAAAAGCGGAAATTCCTCAGAAAAGGAATCAACTGCACAATCGCTCAAGTTCGATGTAGATAGCATGGCGGCGTCTACGTTGAGACAATGCCCTCCTCAAGGATGAGGAACAGACCCGGACTCAAAACATGGAAGTTGCGGCCGTGCGCAGGACCGCCTTCTTGTCCAATTTTCGACTTGGTCTAGCGTAAGCAATATATAAGGACACCAGAACATGCGAAGCTCGATTGCACGGGGCGCGTTGGCTCTCATGTCAGTAGCGGCCATCGCCGGCTGCCAAGGCACGACCTGGACGCCTAAATGGTATAACCCATTCCACACCGACGCGGCGACGCCGTCGACGACTTCGGCGATTGCCTCCGCTCCCGCGCGGCCGGCGTCGCTGGCCACGGCGCCGCCCAGCGGCAGCTATGCCGGCGGCGGCACGACCGCGAATCCCTATTCGCCATATAGCAACGCCAGCACCGCCCGCGCGCCGGGCTATGACACGGCGCCGAACCCGTACTCGGGCGGCGGCTATAACTCGGCCGCGAGCAGCCCGTACTCCAGCCCGACCGTATCGACGGGCTATCCGACCGGCACGGCATCCACGCAGGCTCCGTACGGCAGTCCCGCGACCGCCGCGGCAACGAGCCCCTACGCTGCTTCGCCCTATCCATCGGGCGCGGCGGCTAGCCAGTATCCGTCGGTGGCTTCCAATCCGTATGGATCTAGTTCGACACCTGTCAGCAGCTATCCGCAAACGTCCACGCCGTATGCGCAGCCCACAGCCACGGCGCCGTCCGGCGTGCCATGCACGGGCAACAGTTGCCCAGTGCCCGGAAGTGGCGGGACGGGCTATACGGCCCAGGACCCGTATGGACGGTCAGGCGGGCAGGCATCGCCCAGCTATGGCGGTGGCTACGGTGGTTCACCATCCAGTTACGGTACAACTCCGGCTCCGGCCGCCTATGGTTCCGGCGCCCCGCAGGGATACGGCGCCAGTTCCACGCCGAGCTACAATTCAACGGCTCCGGCCGCGAGCTACGGCTCCGGAGCGGCAAATTACGGAACGGGTGCGCCTCCCGCTTATGGCAATGGCGCGGCCAGTTACGGCGCGCCGTCTGCCGGCGCGAGCGCGGCGCCCAGCGGCGCATCGCGATCGGCGACCGGGGGCGATGATCGTTATGGAGTATCGAGCGCGTCGGCGGCGACGCCTGCCGCCACGGTTGCCGACGCCCGTGGCGCGGTCGGAGGCCTTCCGCCCGCCAGCAATTCTTATACACCGGCCGGCGATTCGGCCTACAGCCACTCGTCGACCAACTCAACAGGTTCGCCCACCACATCCTATCCGTCCACCGGCGCGGCCCCGGCGGCCAGCGATTCGGGCACGCCGTCCTATCAGCCGGGCAGCACGCAGCACACGTCCAGCACCAACTTCCCGCAAAACGTCAACAGCCTCACGACTTCGTCGTCGGGCAGCACGTCGGGCACCAACTCGGGCGTGATTTCGACCAGCTACAACGCGACCGATTCGCGCTACCGGTAAGAATCTTTGTGGGGCAGGTTTCCGACCTGCCGGGAATTGGCAGGTTGGAAACCTGCCCCACGGGACAAAAATACCACCGTCAAACGCTGCCGCGAGCAACCGCTTCGCGACAGCGTTTGTTTTTCTTGAGGGCGGTTTATCTTGCCTCGCTGGGCGGAAATTGCTAGACTTCGCTCCCCTTGGGAATGCCCTCGCCCTAACCCTCTCCCGGAAGGAGAGGAGACCAAGTGCAAGGAAAGGATTCGTCAAACCGCCGTGTTGGTAAAGTGGCCGCTCCGCACAAAACTGTTTATCGGCCTGGGTCTGCTGTTAGCGATGGTGGCCATACTATCCAGCAGCGGCCTTTACTCGGCCTACGCCTATCGCACGCTGGTGAAGGCGCTTTCCTGGCGCGTCAATGAACTGCCGCTGGCCGCCGAAATGAGCGCCCATGTGGCCGACATGCGCGTCACGCTGACGGACGTGCGCGGGCTCGGCGGCGGCTCGTCCGATCCACAATCGCAAGTCGTCTCGCAGCGGATTAAGCAAGCCGGCGGGCAGTTCGTCGAGCAGCTTCATGCCGTGGAAGAAACGCTTGCCGACTACTCCGGCGTGATCGAGGAAAAACACAAGGCGTCCGGTAGCATCGGCGACAAGCAGCCCGAACGGCAGGCGGTCCAGCGGATCGAGAACGCCCTCGACAAGATCCGCCGCATCAGCGCGGACGACACTTGGACGTACAACGATGCGACCCTTAACGATCTCGATCGGCAATTGATCGCCTTGCAGGTCATGGCGGTCGATCTGCCGACACACCTGCATACGACGCTTCACGGTTTTGCCGGCGAAGTCCGCGGGCAATACCACCTGGTGCTCATCGGACTGTGGATCACCAGCGCGGTTGCCGCTCTGTTTCTGGCCCTCTTCGTGCAACTCTTCTATCGCTGGATTTTCGGACCGCTGGACGTGTTGATTCGCGGCTCTCGGAAGGTGGCCGGCGGTGATTTCAATTACCAGTTGCGGCTCAAGACGCACGATGAAATGTCGGAGCTTGCCGCGGCGATGAACGACATGACGCTTCGCTTTCGCACGATCCGCGATGATCTAGACCATCAGGTTCAGGAGAGGACGAAGCAAGTCGTCCGTAACGAGCAGTTGGCCAGCGTCGGCTTTCTGGCCGCCGGCGTCGCCCACGAGATCAACAATCCGCTGGCCTCGATCGCCATTTGCGCCGAATCGCTGGAAGGCCGCGTTCGCGAGCTGCTCGGCGACAAGCCGGGCGACGAAGAAGCGAAAACGATTGCCGACTATCTGCGGATGATCCAGAGCGAGGCGTTTCGCTGCAAGGGGATAACCGAGAAGCTGCTGGACTTCTCCCGCATTGGTCCACCCAAGCGGCAGCCGACCGACCTGCGCGAGTTGGTGCAGGGCGTGCTGGACGTGATCCGTCATCTTGGCAAGTATCATGGCAAACAGATAGCGTTTTGCGACGGGCCGGCGGTCTCGGCCCCGATCAACGGCCAGGAGCTCAAGCAGGTCGTGCTTAACCTCTTGACCAACGCGTTGGATAGTCTGGAAGAACAGGGGCACGTCGAAATCCGCCTGGAGACGCGCGATCAAATGGCCGTGCTGAGCGTGGCCGACGACGGTTGCGGCATGGACGCTGAAGTGTTGGAACGGATCTTCGAGCCGTTTTTCACCCGCCGCCGCGCCGGGCAGGGCACCGGCCTGGGACTTTCCATCTGCTACCGCATCGTCTCCGACCACGGCGGCACGATTGAAGCCAAAAGCGCGGGAGCCGGTCATGGCGCCACCTTCGTTGTCCGCTTGCCGCTCAGCGCGGCCGGCGACAGCGGCATTCGCAAAGCAGCCTAGGGCAGAAATTTCAACCTAACGATTATGTCCACTCCCGCCGATCTCAGCACAAAACTAAAACTCCTTTTCGCCGATGACGAGCGCTCGCTCCAAGAGCTGATGCGATTGGAACTTCCGCGGATGGGCCATGAGGTGACCATCTGCCCCGACGGCACGACGGCTTTGGCCGCGCTGGACCGCAACGTCTACGACTGCCTTCTGGTCGATCTCGACATGCCCGGCGCCGGCGGCCTGGAGGTCATCGCCCGAGCGCGGGAACTCGCGCCGGACACCGAAGCCGTGATCCTTACCGGCAAGTCGTCGTTGGAGACGGCCGTGACCGCGCTGCGCTACGGGGCCTGTGACTATCTGACCAAGCCGTGTACGCTGAACGATCTCGGCACGGTGCTGCGCCGCATCGCCGAGAAACGGGCGTTGACGTACAAGTTCCGTGCCGTGAAGCAACGCTTGGAACGCCTGGAAGGCACGTCGCAGCTCGTCGGCAATTCTCTGGCCATGGACGCCGTCCGCCGCACGATCGCCAAGGTGGCGCCGACCAACTCCACGGTATTGATCTGGGGCGAAACGGGCACCGGCAAGGAGCTCGTCGCACGGGCGCTGCACGATCAAAGCCTACGCGCGGAAATGCCCTTTGTGCCGATCAACTGCGGCGCCTTGCCGGAAAACCTCATCGAAAGCGAGCTCTTCGGCCATCGCAAAGGCGCCTTCACGGGTGCCGAGGAACACCGCACCGGGCTCTTTCAGGTCGCCAACGGCGGCACGCTCTTCCTCGACGAAATCGGCGAGCTGCCCAAATCAATGCAGGCCAAACTGCTGCGGTTCCTGGAAAGCGGGGAAATCCGCCGCGTGGGCGACAACGAGTCGATGATTTGCGACGTCCGCGTGATCTGCGCCACGAACCGCCACCTCGACGAGATGGTGGCCGCGGGCGATTTCCGCGAAGACCTCTGGTTCCGCATCAACACCTTTGAAATCACGCTGCCGCCGCTCCGCGAGCGGACGGACGACATCCTTTCGCTCGCCCGGCATCTGGTCGCCCGCAAAGGCATGAGACTTGGCAGCGAGGACGATCTATTTACCGCGGAAACCGCCGCCGCGCTCGCCGAGCACACATGGCCCGGCAACGTGCGGGAACTGGCCAACGTCGTCGAACATGCGATGATTCTTTGCGAGCACGCGCCCATTCGGATGGAGCATCTTCCCCGCCGATTCTCCGTACGGCCCGTGGCGGCTGCTTCCGCGCCGGCCGCATCGAAGTCCATCGCAAGAGCTTCGTCCGACGCAAGCACCACCGCAATGTCGGCCACACCGAATCTGCGGCAGCGGGAGATGCAGGCCATTCTCGACGCGCTCGACCGGCACGGCGGCAACAAGCCCAAGGCGGCCGAAGAGCTCGGCATCAGTCTGAAAACGCTCTATAACAAACTGAACCAGGCGGCGGCGCTGGAGAAGACGGGCTAGTATAATCTACTCATGCTCACCCCGCTTCCTCCACGCAATCTTCATAACCAACTCGTCGTCCTCGGCACGGGCACGTCGCACGGCGTGCCGGTGATCGGCTGCGGGTGCGAGGTCTGTCTGAGCGCCAACCCCAAGAACCAGCGCGGGCGATGCAGCGCGGTGCTCGGCCTTCCACAAGGAAACCTCTTGATCGATACGCCGCCGGATCTCCGCAACGCCTTGCTCCGCGAGCGGATCGGGCTGATCCACGCCGTGCTTTACACGCATGAGCACGCCGATCACCTCTTTGGGCTGGACGACTTGCGGATTTTTGCCCATTACTTGGGCCACGACTTGCCCGTTTATTGCACCGAGCGGGTCGAGGCGCGGATTCGGCAGTCGTTCGACTATGCCTTCGACCCGGCGACGATGCACTACCAGGCCGGCGGTTTGCCGAAGCTGAGCCTGCGGCGGATCGCGGACGAGCCCGTGGAAATCCTGGGAAGTCGGGTCGTGCCCATTGAGCTGCGACACGGGCGGTATGCCGTGTCGGGGTTTCGCTTCGGGAATGTGGCCTACTGCACGGATACCAACGGAATCCCCGAGGCGAGTTGGCCGTTACTGGAAGGACTCGATGTGCTGTTTCTCGACGCACTTCGCAGTCGACCGCATCCGACGCACTTTACTTTGGAGGAAGCGATCGCGGTCGCGCAAAAGCTTCAGCCGCGACGGACCTACTTTACGCACATCTGCCACGACTTGGAGCACGAGGCGACGAACGCCGAATTGCCACCGAGCATGGAGCTTGCTTACGACGGGCTGTTAGTGCCGCTGACGTAGCAGCTCGTGATTTGTAGGATGGACCTCCGAGTCCGTCCTCTCTTCACGGACGGAATCGGGGTCCATCCTGCAGGTTCTGGTTCACGGTGAGTTCTGCTGCGTGGCCGGGTTCGGCACGGCGCTCAATTGCGACAGCACTTGCAAAATACCGTTGAGATGGGCCATCCGTGGTCCGAAGCGATCGATGAATTCGGTGAGCATGAACTCGCCTTCGACGAGGTTATCGAAATTCTCGCCGATTTCGCGCGTCAGATTATTGAGAAACTCGGCCTGGACCTTGCTGAGCGACTCGGCCGCGCGGCGGCAATTCCGCGCCAATCGCGGATTGGCTTGCTTCC
Organism: uncultured Planctomycetia bacterium; assembly: GCA_963775975.1. Lineage (GTDB taxonomy): Bacteria > Planctomycetota > Planctomycetia > Pirellulales > Thermoguttaceae > JANXQG01. Next base: position 81,981 of record CAVZKX010000004.1, on the reverse strand, counting down.
ACTGCCCGAGCTCTGACGCTTTTTGCCGCTGATTTGAACCGACCTGACCGATCAACTCCTCCAGCAGTTCATTCTGTTTGTCCTGTCCAACCAAAAGTTGGCGCAATAAGCCACTCAACTCGGGATCATGCGAACGGGTGGTCGATAGCGGTCCGTGGTACGGCGGCTGTCCGCCGTCAATCTGGCCCAAAACGGGTGGTCTGCCACGGGTGGGGTCGTAAGTCATTTAACCGATTCCTCTCAATTCCAGTATAAACAGAAAACGAAAAATTTGTCGAGTACTTTGCGTTGGAATTTCTTACGTAGGTGAGTGATAGAACCATCCCAGGTTGCCTATATTCATTGTAGATGCCTGCGTCACGCACGAAATCGCACCGATTGCACCCCATCCACCGCCAGTTTCGTAGATATTTTCGCAGGCCTCATCGGGGTTCAGCCGCAGCCTTAGGGGTTTTCCTATCGCTCCTAAAGTTCGCCCGTCGGTTTTCCCGATTCACCATCCGCCGGGACCAAACTTGACGACTTCGCTGACGGAGGGACAACCGTGGAAAAAACATCGTCAAAAGCGAAATCGCTCGTCGGCTTTCTGACCGTTGTCGAGCATCCGCAACATGGACTGTTTGGCGGATATTTGATCCTGAATCTGGCCGGAAGACCGATCGAATTTCATTGCACGGCGCCCGTCAAGCCGAACCGGGCACAACAGATTCTTTATGGACCAACGCTGGATTCTTTTCTTTATGGAGAGCAAATCGGCGCTACCCTACTGGGTCATGCGAAATCGACCCCGCTGGCTATCTGCACCGATCGCGAACCGATGCTGGCTCTTGGCGAGCTTACCGATCTGCCTGTCGCGATGGTCCTTCCGTCGGACGAGATCGCGGGCACAGGGCCGACGACCGTGCCGGCCGGCGGACAGACCGTTTTCCGGCTGGACGCCGCGCATCGGCATGGGCCGCGATTGCTTACGTTCGAACTGGGGCGAAATCGATTAGCGATTGCACAATCCCGTGAGAATGCTCGCGAGGAATTTGCCGAGCTGTTCTCCGCCGCGGCGGAGTCTTTGGACCTGCGGGAGCCGTTCACTAGAATTCGCGAGGCGATCGAAGAAGCCCAGCAGGCAGCCCGATGAACGATCCGTCGAGCCTCTCCTGGCAACAGCCACCGCCGCGCGTCGTTTCGCTGGACTTTGCCTTCCACACGGAGTCCCTGATTGCTAGTTCGGCGGTTATCGACTTGAATGGCACCCTGGAACGGCAGTCGACGCCGGAGGTCGTTTCACTCGAACTCAAATGTGCGCGGCCCGTCGCGATTCCGATTCCCATTCGACAGGCTGCGGTGCGCCTGCGCAGTTTTCAATTCCCGGAGTTTGCGGAAGTGCAGAACCCGTCTCTCACGCCGCAAGTTGCCGCTTCTCCCAGCAAGGCCAGCAATGCGGCGAATCCGAGTCAACGCGGGCAGTGCGACGAATATACGCGCATCCGCCCGCCCGAGGATGTCATCAAGCTGGAAGACCGCCTGCATTATCTGTTGCAGCCGCCGCTGGAAGCCCTGCTGGCCGATCGCGAACTGGCGATGCCGTTTCAGCCGTTTCCTTTTCAATTCGAAGGCGTGGCCTTTCTCTATCCGCGCCACGCGGCAATACTGGCAGACGAAATGGGCCTCGGCAAAACAATGCAGGCGATCACCGCGATCCGGCTTCTGCTCCGCCGCGGCGAAGTCCGCAGCGTGCTTATGGTCTGTCCCAAGCCGCTGGTGACGAATTGGACGCGGGAGTTCCAGCTTTGGGCCCCGGAGGTGCTGACGCTGGTAATTGAAGGGGACCAGCCGCGTCGGGCGTGGCAATGGCGGCTGACCGACGTGCCCGTGCGCATCGCCAACTATGAACTGCTTATCCGCGACCGCGACATTCTGGAAAGCGGTGACGAGGGCCGGCCGATCCCGTTCGATCTCGTGGTGCTGGACGAATCGCAGCGGATCAAAAACCGCGGCAGCACGACGAGTGAGGTCGTCCGCGGCCTTGCGCGGCGCCGCAGTTGGGCTCTGACGGGAACGCCGGTGGAGAACAGCACGGATGACCTCGTCGGAATCTTCGAGTTTCTCGCGCCGGGTTTTCTCTCGTCCGACATGAAGCCGCGGAAGATGGGCCGCACGGTCAGCGACTATGTCTTGCGGCGGACCAAGGAGCAAGTGCTTACCGAACTGCCGCCGAAAATGTTTCGCGACGCGGATTTGGAATTGACGCCGGAACAGCGCGAGACCTATCGGCTGGCCGAGGAAGAGGGCGTTGTGCGGCTGACGAAGATGGGCGACGCCGCGACGATCCAGCACGTCTTCGAGCTCGTGCTGCGGCTGAAGCAGATCTGCAACTTCGACACGGCCACCGGAGCGAGCGCCAAGCTGGAGCGGCTCGAAGCCGACCTGGAAGAAATCTCCGGCAGCGGGCGGAAGGCGATCGTCTTCAGCCAGTGGGTCGGCACGATCGAGCGGCTCTCGAAGGCCCTGCGACGGTTTGGGCCGCTGGAATACCACGGCAAGATTCCTAACTCCCGCCGCGACGCGGTGATCCGCCGGTTTCGCGACGACCCGTCGGCCGGCGTGATACTGATGAGTTACGGCGCCGGCGCCGTGGGCCTGAATCTGCAATTCGCCAGCTACGTATTTCTCTTTGACCGCTGGTGGAATCCGGCCGTCGAGGATCAGGCAATCAATCGTGCCCATCGCATTGGCGCGACTGGTCCCACGACTGTCACACGGTTCTTGTCGCTCGATACGATCGAGGAGCGAATCGATCGTGTGCTCGAAGAGAAGCGAGAGCTGTTCGAGACAATCTTCGCCGGCGCCGAAGGGCCCGGAAAGTTCGCGCTTTCGCACGACGAGCTGTTCGGCCTTTTTTCTCTGACGGGCCGGGCGCGAGCGGCCAGCGCGCGGCTTAGAACTCCGCTCAGTTCGCCTTCGCCGTCTTGGCTTCGTACTCTTGCCGCGCTTCTTGCGCGCGCTGAGCGTCAAAACCTTCCCAACCGCTCGGCGCGGGTACCCAGGAGACAACTACCTCTTCGTAGATGGCGCTCTTCGACTTGGTCAGTTCGGCGATCTGCTTCTTCATCGCCGCGACGAACGTGGCCTTCTCTTCGGTCGAATAGACATGCGACTGTCCGTCGCTGCCCGGCAAGGTTCCTGGAATCGGATTCCAGAGTTCCATCGCCTTCGCGCACAACGCGGCCTGCATAGCGTAGAGCGGCTTCCGCTGGCGGGCCCATTCAGCCTCATGTCGGCGGAACTCGTCCTCCGGCCGGAATTCGTCCGGCAGCCGGCCGGGCACGGAAGGCAGGTGCGATGTGAAGCCGAGGCAGAGCCGCAAGTCGACGATGTCGCCGCAAAGGTCTCCCACGGTGAAGTTTTTCGCCACGCCGCCGCGCGAGGCCGTCAGGACGTAGCGGTTGTCATGCTCGCTCGCCCGCATCCGCCACCAGAGGTCATCGCTTTTGGTTCTCATGGCCGTGTCGATCGCCTTGCGGACGCGCTTTTGCTCCGCCCAATCGTAATCGTCGCTGAAGAGCGGAACCGTGCCGCCACCCGCCGCGGCCAGTCGCGGCGGCTTGTTGCGGCTCGCCATGGCATCAATGAGCTTCGCCAGCGATGCGCCCGCCGCTTCATCCGCGCAGTAGCGGAGCAGGTTCTCCGGGCCGATCGGCGAGCGCACGCGAGCGATCTTGAAGTCATCGGGCCGCACGCTCGCCGGGTCCGCTCTCATGCAGGCCTGGACCGAGTAGTTGTCGTCGATCATGTGCTCCTGGTAGCGCGGCAGCGTGAAGATCATGGGCGTGAATATCTGCTCGTGTGATTTCGCGGCCTGCCGGTCGCCGGGCCGACTCGCGACACGAGCTAATCTCGAAAGCGAAGTCGCGCCGCGGACGAGCTTATCATCGCCCAGACAAAAGACGTTGCTTCCCTCCTCGCCGACGCAGAGCGCTTCGGTGGAGGCGGCGGCATCGACCGCCGCTTGATCGGGAGCCTTGCCGTCGCGGATTTCCTGCCGGTAGTAGTCCTTGCGAATTAACTCCCGGCCGCGATCGAAGAACGGATTATCGACCCAGACCTGATCGCCGGGCAGAAGGTTGTCGCTCCCCGTTCGCCGCTTCCACAAAAGTTCGTCGCCGCCGTTGGGCAGCCCTTGCGGAATCAACTGATTTGCCATCAGGCGGTTGAGCGCCGCCAGGCCGGCGGCATTGCCCGTATCGCGCAAGTTTTGGATCTGTCCCTGGACGAGCACCAGCGACGAATACTTGAAGCAGCGGATTCGCGGAATGGGCGTGCCATCGTGGTCGTGCACGACCCACAAATCGGAAATGGCGTCCGCCGGCAGCTTGCCCGGCGCGACAAAAAAGCAATCGTTGATCAGCCTCCAGTACTGGGGATTTCGAGCTTCGGGATAATCGTCGTCGGGCCGGATGACGTAGCCCGTCAAAACTGCCTTGACGACTTGCAGTCGCACGGCCTGCTCCGATTCGCTGCGGCCGGAGTTTTTCAAGATTTCGCGAGCCCGAGCCACGATCCGCTCTTGGTCGGCGGTCAATTGGCGGTAAGGGCCGAATTGAAGGGACGTGGCCGATTGGGCCTGCGCATGGGTCGCGACGAGCGCGAACAGCCAAAATAATGCGGCCAACGGCCAATTCGGAAGCGATATTTGATTATGGCTGTATTTGAAACAGGTTTTTTTATTCATTGTTTACCGTTGCGATCAAGTTGACGGAGACGCTCCAGTTACATCTTGCAACGTCCTTCCGTACATTAAAAATATGGGGTGGGAGAGAGCGGGTCAATACCGCGATTCAGCCGATGGAGCCGATCGCCGTTCGGCCACGCCCGATTGCTGGACAAGCCATCGTCGGGTGAGTACAATAGTGTCGTTTTTGTTTCCCACGTCTTAGGTCGTTGGAGTCGCGCTTATGCACTTGCGGTTGCATTCGGACAGGCCCGGCAGGACCGGCGAAGTGCTCGCCTTTCGGAACTGATGCTGAGCTCAGGTCCAATCGCCCGGTTAGAAACGCCGGTGCCCGAACCGGACACGCTGGCGATTGTGTGCCTTGGCACCGTCGTGCTTTTAGGCCGAGCATGGCGAAAGCGCTATGCCGCCGGCAGGCGGTAAAAGGCTTAACGCCGCGGTTCCATGGCGAGCATGTCAAGTCTCAGTTGATGTGCATCGTGTTCGGTCACGGCCGGGTCCGGCTACGCAACTTTTCCTGCAAGCTGGCAATCAGCGATTCAAGCTGCTGCACTCCCAGCGCGGAGAGTTCCTGGGCATCGCCGAGAGGCAGATCGAGCAATCCCTGGAGCATCTGGACCATTTCGATCTTGCCCTCGATCTTGCCCTCGATCTTGCCCTCGATCTTGGCGTCGCGCGTGGCGGCGTCTATCTCCCACTTTCGATCCCGAATGGCTCTTTCCCGTGCGTCGTACATCGCTTTGTCCTCGCTTATTTCCGAAATGCGGATCAATCTCTCCGACGCCCGGCGCATTGCCGGCTGTGGAAACGCCGTCAATAGCGCCTCCGCCTCGTAGTCCGGGGCGTGCCTCAGCCAATAGAGCCACCAGCCCAGCGGGTCACCGGACGTCAAGTCTGAATACTTCAAATTATACTTCGGCAATTCCAGCGTGTGAATCGCCAGCGTGTCGTCCAGCACACGGCCCGAGATCGCGTCCGTCAGCCGGAAGGCGTCGTGAAACCGCGGATTTTCTCGCCACAAAACGCCGTCCAGCAGCCATATCGAAAAGGCCGGCAGCAGCTTCGCATAGTCGTCCCCTTCGCGGAGTTGGTCCACGACGAGCCCGCAGCCGTAATAAACAATGCGCTTCGGAGTTCCCACGGGGACGGTCAACTGCACCTCCACGTCATACCAAGCCCTACCCGCGTCGACCGCTTTCACATCAAGAATGGAAAGCTTGTCGTTCTGGAAATCCTTGAAATTGAATGGGGTTTGGATCGTCACGTCGGCGATCGGCGACTTCGGTTTCAGAACCGCGTTAAGCAAGCCGATCAGCGGTCGGCGGTCCTCCGGCTCAGCGAAGGTCTTCATGAAGGCGAAGTCATTTAAAGGGCTGATACCAAGCGGCATGGCGGCAGAGCGTAGAGGTCGGCAACGGAACGGGAACGCGCGAGCATTTCAACGAACAGGATAGCGGAACTGCCGCGATGGTGCAACGTTACAACGGTTAGGAATCGCTTTCATTGTGGTTTGCTGACGGGAGTTCCGCGCAACTTTCTTGCCTGAGCAAAGTCGGCCGTGGCCTTCGCTTGCTCGCCGTGCCGTAGATAGAGCGAACCGCGAGCAGCGAACGCATCCGCAAAGTCGGGTTTAAGCTTAATGGCGTCGGTCAAGTCCAGGATCGCCTTTTCGTGGTCGCCTTTCCGTGCATAGGCGATTCCTCGATTGAGAAACGCATGCGGGAAGTTGGATTGGAGTTGGATCGCGAGAGAGAAATTCGAAATAGCCAAATCGAAGTCGCGCCGATTCAGGTGCGCACTGCCGCGGTTGAAATAGCCGCCGGCAAACCTGGGCGTGAGGCGAATGGCCTCAGTGCAGTCGGCAATTGCTTTTTCGTAGTCGTGCTTCATCAGGCCGAAAACGTTGCCGCGATTGTTGTAGGCCGTACCATTATTCGGATTAACGCGAATGGCCTCGCTCCAATCGGCGATTTCCTTGTCGTATTCACCGGCGTCTTCATAGGCGCAAGCGCGGAGGAAGATGGCAGTCTCGTAAGCCGGCTTAATACGAATAGCCCGCGTGAAGTCGCCAATGGCCTTGTCACGCTCGCCATTCGCGTTATGTGAAACTCCGCGTGCGCAGTATGCCTCGGCATAGTCAGGTTTGAGCCGGATCGCCTTGGTGAAACTGCTGATTGCCCCGTTCGGATCGCCGCGTTGCTGACAGGCGATGCCTTCATCGAAAGCGTCCGAAGCAGGGTTCTTGTCCGCCGCGGGTCCGTTGCCGGCCGCGGGTCCATTGTCCGACCCGCGACTGCATCCCGTGGGAACGATACACAAAAACGCGAGAACGAGTAACCGCCTGTGCTTCTTCATGCTGCGCTCTCGGCAGGAAAGGGTCGAAATCGTGCGAAAGTTGTTCGGTCACGGCGCGGCAGCGGTGTCCGCGCCATTCGCCAGGACGCGGAAATGATCAGCGCATTTATCCCAAGTATCCTATTTCCCTGCTTTTCCGTCAACATTTGGGATATCGGCAGATGGCGTGGTTAGAACAACGACGCCGGCAACGCATATCGACTTGGAATTGAGAACCAATCGATTGCTGGCCAGCCACGACGAAGCAGATACTGCATTGATTGAAAGCGGCATGGGTGTTTCCACAGCCGTGCCGGGTTCGATCACGATGACGGAGTTCTCGAGCACTTGGCGGCCGCGCTCAGCATTTCGGCCACAATTCATTCTCCCGAACTATTGCTTTCGCGCCAATTCTGCGGATCCTTCCTTGCCCGGGTCACGATTCGGCTGCTGAACTCCTTGCAAATCTGCCGTTGTCGACGAGAAATCTCCGACGGCCTTTCGAGATGTACGACCGGCTTACCCTGTGACCACCATATGCTGTCATTTTGAGTATCGGATAATTGCCTCGTCCACGGCCGCAATAGCGGCGGAGCGGTTTTTCGAGTCGCCTTGATTGTTGACGTCGTACCACGCGGCCAGCCAGGAAGAGTTTTTCGCAGATTGGTTCGGCGTCCACGTCTTGAGCGCCGCATCGTGGGCCTTGACCGTCGCGCCGATGTTCGGCAGGTTTGCAACAGTCGCGGCGGCATTCTTGATGATCCACGGTTGTGCCTGCAAGGTTGTGGCAACCGAGTTAACAAGCGGATGGGAGGACGTGGAACTTTCTGCCTTGGAAACGGCGGAAGCGGCCGCAATAGGCGCTTCAGGCACCGTGCTGGAGAACATCGTCAACGCCGCGGCCCCGACGGCCAAATTGCCGCCATCGGGCAGGGCACTTGCCGAAGTCACCTTGAGCACGCCGCCTGTAACCGCGGTATCGCCACCGTAGGTATTGACGCCGCTCAGTGTCAGCTTGCCGGCGCCGCTCTTCGTGAGGCCCTTGGGCCCGTTTGCGCCGTCAATGATATTTCCGGCAATAGCCAGGGTATCGCCGTTACTGTTGACTGCAATGTCCAGGTTGCTGTTCAACATCACGCCGACCAGCGAGGTAATGTTGTGGCCGCTGCCCGATACGTTGATCGCCGCATCGCTCGCGCCGTTGTCGAACGTCAAGGTTCCGGCATCGGCGAGGGTTGTAGTGATCGTCGTCGGCGTGCTGGAATTGAAGTCCATCGTGCCGATCGTGCGATTGCCGGCATTGAGAACGGCGGTGCCCGTCGCGCCGGAGTTGCCGAAGATCACCGTCGATCCGGCGACGTTGGGATCGATGTTCGCATCCCAGTTGGTAGTCACACTCCAATCGTTCACATGGCCGGCAGATCCTGTCCCGCCGAGCCAGTTGTAGCCCAGGATGACGACACTGCCGTCAACCGGAGTTAGCACCAAGCCGCCGCTATTCAGGTTGCTTCCAGAACCAAATGTGATCGGGGCGACGCCGTTGGGGGCGGTCGGCTGGACGTTGAAGGGTACGGTAAACAACGGCGGCGTGCCATCGTTCAAAAACTGGCCGTTGCCATTGTAGAACCCGACGTTGACCTGACCGGGGTTCGGTGAATAGGCAATTAGTTGGAAGCCTTGGCTGGCCATGAAGCTGCTGATGGTGACGCCCGTCGCATAGTTACTGGCATCCGTGGCAACGCTCACGAAGCTGGTCGGATAATTGATGACGAAACCGCCGGTAGCAAGGTTATCGGTGGGTTCGCTGCCAGTAATCGCGACGTTACTGCTCGCCGTCTGGCCGCGGACGCCCACGACTCCGGCAGGAATAGCGACGGTCGGATCGATCGTCGCCGTGCTGGTCGGTGCGGTTACCGGCACTGGCGGGATTTGCGGCACCGAAGCGCCGACTTCGACTTGCGAAATCAGCGAGGCATCTTGGCCGGAAAGAGTACCGTCGCCCGTCGTGTCGGCGATGATCATGGGATCGGTCAGCGGGTAGGCATAAAACCCGTTGTCCAGATTCACGACGACACGAGAGGTGTCAAACGCATCGTAGAGGTCGAGGAACATCGAGCGATTGCCGTTGGTATCGCCGAAGTAGGCGGCCTTATCGATCGCCTCATTATTGCTGACCGCGGCGACACTCCCCTCGTTGACGCGGATATTGGTCAACCGCAGCACGCCTGACGCACCGTAGGGCGCCGAGCCAGGTATTGTTCCCAGGATCTTGACCAAATCCATTGCGCCGGCCGGCAGGGAAGTCGGACCGGAAACCGTCACCAAGAGGGTGCCCGGCGTCGAGTTATTAAACGTGATGCCCCAATTCGCGGGCAGCCCCGGATTCGAAACGCCACCGATTGTTAGCAACGTCGGATCGTAGGTGAGTGTAAAGTCAACTGCAGTGACACCCATTCCGTTATTGATGCGGATCGGCCACCCCGTTGCCGGATTGCCCGCCGACCCAGCCGTTCCATTGTCGGCCACACTCAGCGTTTGATTGGCCGCCCGGGCGAAGCTCGGCATGCTAAGAACGACGGCACTGGACGATGTGACGGTGAACGTCGTCGTGTAGTTCGTCCCGCCGTTGAGCGATCCGCCGCCGGTGTCCACCCAGCCGTTGGCGCCGCTGACGAGCGTCACCGTGTAGTTGTCGGCCGGCAGTTGCCCGTTGAGCCTGGTGTAGATCCCGCCGCTGAGGATGGAATTGGCAACGAACGTGGCGGTGTTCGTCGAGGCATTCCAGACCAGCGAGCCATGCACCAAGCCCGTGCTCTGCCCGACGAGAGTCACGTCGGCAGCCCCGAGCAAGTTGGTTTGATTGCTCAGAGTGATGCCATCATAGAGGTTCAGCACGCTGGCATTCACGGCACGGTCGAAAGTGACGTTGAAGCCGCTCGTATCTTGGACGAAGTTCGTGACGTGGAGAACTCCCAGGCTAACGTGGGCGTTAATGTTCCCCGATGAGGATCCTCCCCCCGTATCGAAGACTGTGACCATAACCGTCTTGTCGCCCGTCGTCGAGTATATATGGCCGCCGCCGACGCTGCCGATGTCGAACGGTGTTCCGGCAGTAACCGGTATGCCGCTGTGGATCGTGCCGTCACCGTAGTCAATCGTGGCCGTGTAAGTCTCACCGTCGCCACTGCCCGGATCGGTGAACGATACGTTGTAGCTGAACGGGTCGCCCGTGCTGGCATTGAAGGATCCCGAGCCGAGGTTCAGGCTCGGCACCACGTTGTTGACGTGGATGACCTTCGTATAATCGGTGTAGCCATTATCCTTGTCGATAATCCGCATCCGGATCGTGTCGTTGCCGGCTGGGAGATACGCGGCCGGGACGCTCTGCGACGAGTTCGTGCCGCTGCCGCCATAGGTCCCGTCGCCCACCTCGAAGATTCCGTCGTTATTGTAGTCGTAGGCATAGTGGAATCCGGCGTTTGTATCGGGCACGGACGGGTCAAACTGGCCGGTGAAGAACACCAATCCGGACACGCCTTCGTTTATCGGAGTGGAAGCTTGCACCACCGCGGTCGGATTCACATTGTTGACGACAACATTCTTGCTGCCCACCGCGCTCCAGTAGGCGTCGTCGGTTTCAAGATCGACACTGATCGTGACCGTGCTTGGTGGGACAATGCCATCGGCATAAGCATGATTAAACTGGCGACTGCCCGGCATAGCCATCAAGTTGGACGTATTACCCCCCATGCCATTGCCGGTGGCCGCGCCTGGGCTGACAAAGACGAAAGCGCCGTCGCCCCAAGAGATGACGTAGTAATGTACCTTGTCCAGGCCGCCGGTCTCGCCGGCAGTCTCGCCGGAATCAACCACCGGACCAAGGGTCAGCGTATATGACGAACCTTCCGGAGTGCTGGACGCGCCGGACAGGGCCACGGTGGGCACTGCATCCGCAATCGTCGCGCTATCGGTTACCGCGGCGGGAGGCGTCGTGGCCTCGTGATGCAACTGAACGGTGATTGTGTAGTTGCCGTCAGCCACATAAGTATGCGAGCCGCGGACTTCGAATAGCTGCGAGCCGCTGTTGTAGGTGATGGTGCCTGAGTTCAGCATGTTGCCCGTGCTGTCGCCCCAATTAATGTCGGCAACATAGGACGTTCCCGAAGGCTCGAGGCAAGATTTCCAGTTGGGTTGCCGAGATCACTGAACGTAGCTAAGAGCACGGATCCAGTGGTGACGCCTTCGGTAGAACTTACCGTCTGCCCGCCCAAGACATTGGTCAAGGCTGGATCGGCCACGGTGGCCGCGCTGCTGCTGGCCGTAATCGACGGCAGCGCGTCGTGGGTCAGCGTGACCTGCACGGTATAGCTGCCTTCCTCGGCGTAGGTGAAGTTGCCGGTGACGTGGAAGTGGCCGCTGCCGTCATCGACGATCGTGCCCGTCGCGCTGCCGCTGCCCGCGCCGCCCCAGGCGATCGTGGCCGTGTAGTCGCCGATCGGCTCGGAACCGGCCGGGTCCACAAACGTGGCCACCGTTCCGCTGAACAAGGCGCCCTCGGTGGCGCTGACGGCCACGCCGACGGCGTTCGTCAGTTGCGCGTCGGCCACGGTGGCCGTGCTGCTGCTGGCCGTAATCGACGGCAGCGCGTCGTGGGTCAGCGTGACCTGCACGGTATAGCTGCCTTCCTCGGCGTAGGTGAAGCTGCCGGTGACGTGGAAGTGGCCGCTGCCGTCATCGACGATCGTGCCCGTCGCGCTGCCGCTGCCCGCGCCGCCCCAGGCGATCGTGGCCGTGTAGTCGCCGATCGGCTCGGAACCGGCCGGGTCCACAAACGTGGCCACCGTTCCGCTGAACAAGGCGCCCTCGGTGGCGCCGACGGCCACGCCGACGGCGTTCGTCAGTTGCGCGTCGGCCACGGTGGCCGTGCTGCTGCTGGCCGTAATCGACGGCAGCGCGTCGTGGGTCAGCGTGACCTGCACGGTATAGCTGCCTTCCTCGGCGTAGGTGAAGCTGCCGGTGACGTGGAAGTGGCCGCTGCCGTCATCGACGATCGTGCCCGTCGCGCTGCCGCTGCCCGCGCCGCCCCAGGCGATCGTGGCCGTGTAGTCGCCGATCGGCTCGGAACCGGCCGGGTCCACAAACGTGGCCACCGTTCCGCTGAACAAGGCGCCCTCGGTGGCGCTGACGGCCACGCCGACGGCGTTCGTCAGTTGCGCGTCGGCCACGGTGGCCGTGCTGCTGCTGGCCGTAATCGACGGCAGCGCGTCGTGGGTCAGCGTGACCTGCACGGTATAGCTGCCTTCCTCGGCGTAGGTGAAGCTGCCGGTGACGTGGAAGTGGCCGCTGCCGTCATCGACGATCGTGCCCGTCGCGCTGCCGCTGCCCGCGCCGCCCCAGGCGATCGTGGCCGTGTAGTCGCCGATCGGCTCGGAACCGGCCGGGTCCACAAACGTGGCCACCGTTCCGCTGAACAAGGCGCCCTCGGTGGCGCTGACGGCCACGCCGACGGCGTTCGTCAGTTGCGCGTCGGCCACGGTGGCCGTGCTGCTGCTGGCCGTAATCGACGGCAGCGCGTCGTGGGTCAGCGTGACCTGCACGGTATAGCTGCCTTCCTCGGCGTAGGTGAAGCTGCCGGTGACGTGGAAGTGGCCGCTGCCGTCATCGACGATCGTGCCCGTCGCGCTGCCGCTGCCCGCGCCGCCCCAGGCGATCGTGGCCGTGTAGTCGCCGATCGGCTCGGAACCGGCCGGGTCCACAAACGTGGCCACCGTTCCGCTGAACAAGGCGCCCTCGGTGGCGCCGACGGCCACGCCGACGGCGTTCGTCAGTTGCGCGTCGGCCACGGTGGCCGTGCTGCTGCTGGCCGTAATCGACGGCAGCGCGTCGTGGGTCAGCGTGACCTGCACGGTATAGCTGCCTTCCTCGGCGTAGGTGAAGCTGCCGGTGACGTGGAAGTGGCCGCTGCCGTCATCGACGATCGTGCCCGTCGCGCTGCCGCTGCCCGCGCCGCCCCAGGCGATCGTGGCCGTGTAGTCGCCGATCGGCTCGGAACCGGCCGGGTCCACAAACGTGGCCACCGTTCCGCTGAACAAGGCGCCCTCGGTGGTGCTGACGGCCACGCCGACGGCGTTCGTCAGTTGCGCGTCGGCCACGGCCACGCTGAACGTATTCTGGCCCGAGTTGCCGGCTTGGTCCATGACCGTAACTGTGGCTGTGTAGGTGCCCTCTTCCCCGTAGGTGTGCGGGCGCGTGCCTAGGTTGAATGAAGTCGGGTTGCCGATCTCCATAATCGTAAACGTTTCCGGAGCCGAACTATCGCCCCAGCTCACCGTGACAGAGTATTGTCCGCTGGGCTGGCTGCCGTCCGCATCGGTCACGCTGCCCAGGCTGAGGCTGGCAGAGGCGCCTTCGGTGGCATTTTGATCGGAAGTGCTGACGACGGGGGGTGCCGTATCGAGCGTGCTTGCCGGATAGAAGCCCGGAGGCGAAGGTGGCCCGTTCGTGCCGTCGTTGAGCCACGGGGCGATATTCACGTTCCCGGCGCCGCTGCCGGTGACGCTTTCTCCCTTGGGAGTGCCGGGCCAAGTGTTGTTGGGGCTGTTCGGGCCGTTGGGGCTGTTCCACCAATTGCCCGTGACGTCAATACTCGCCTGGCTGGAGTCATTCTCGATGCCCACTCCGGGCGACGGCGGGTCGAAACTATTCGTATTGATCGCACCGACGTTCGTGGCGGTGGCGTCAATACCCACGCCAACCGCGTTGCTCGTGAAGAGGTTGTTCGTCACCGTGGTGCCGCCGACATTGCGCATCAGGTAGACGCCGGCGCGGGTGCTGTTGGCGATCGTGTTTCCGTGAATCGAGTACTGGACGCCGCTGTCGCCCGCCTCTAGTTCCACGCCCACGTCGTTGCCCACATGGGTGCCGATGGTGTTGCTCGTCACTTGGGTGCCGGCCGCGGCGTCGTAAATCAGCACGCCCGTGGAGTAACTGTCCGGATCGCTGCCGCCGTACTGGTTGCCGTCGATCGTGTTGCCAGAAATCGTGGCAGCGGCGCCGAACCCGATCACAATCCCGTTCTGCCCGATCACGCCGGTCACGTCCGAACCGGTGATGGTGTTGCCGCTGATCGTCGCCGTCGTCCCGTTGCCGCGGACGTCGATGCCGTTCTTCTGGTAGTCTTCTACGGTGTTGTCGCTGATCGACAAGGCGCGGACTGCCGAATCGTCCGACCGGGCGATGATGGCGTAACCCGCCTGGACGCCGTCCAGCGGCGTGTCTTCCGTGCCCGTCACCGTAAGGCTGGTGGCGGAACCGCCAGCGTTGTAGAAGGCCAGCCCGGCTAGCCGATTGTTGGCATTACCGTAGCCTCCGCCGTCGATCTCCAGGTTTTCGACGGTCGCATTTGCTCCTTGGACGAGAACGACCGGGAAGTAGGTCACGCCGCCGGTCGTAAAGGAACTCGGCAGGGTTGCCGGGGCGTCGATGATCGTAGTATTGCCGGCACCGGTGAGGGTAATCGCCTTGCCGATCTGAACTTGCCCAATGTACGTGCCGGCCTCGACGTTCACCGTGTCGCCGGCGGTCGCGGCGTCGATGCCGCGCTGGATGCTGGGAGTGGTCGTGGCAGGCGCGAAGAAACTATTAGGAGTGACGTAAACGTTGCCGGCTTTGAGCCGGACCAGGCCGTAGCCCGATACGTCGACGCCGTCGACGATGGTATCAGCAATGGCGTACTCTTGCGCGGTGCCAGCACCGGAGGCCAGGACGCCGTTGAACGTCTCGCCCGTCGCGTCGATTTGCGTCGCAGACTCATTTTCAATGGCGATCTCCGGACCCGTGGTCGTGATCTGATCGCCGCTGACGGTCAGCGTGCCCGTATAGGCTGGCCCGGTAGGCGTATCGTCCACGACTTCAATGCCGACATTCGAGCTGCCAATTGTGTTTCCTTGAATCGTCAGGCTCGAGTTGCCCGCCGAGCCGTTATAGCCGAACACGCCGATGGCATAATGCGTCGCGCCGCTGAAATGGTTGTCTTCGATGCTGCTTGCGCTGACGCCGTAAACGTACACGCCCCGACCGTGATTGCTTACGGTGTTGTTCGAGAAGGTAATTGCGCTACCGGGGGCTTGCACGCCCATGGCCCAGGCATCCTCGACCGGCGCCGAATTCGTAAATGTGTTGCTGTCGACCAGGGCGTTCGTGAGGCCGAAGTCAGTTTCGATGTCAGTGCCGCCGTTGGGGCCGGGTTGATCATTGTTCTGGAACAGGTTGTACTGCACAACGGCCTGTTGAGTGCCGCCGTTGTCCAACTCGACGCCGGCAATGTTGTTCTGAATGATGTTGTTCAGTATCCTATCGCCGCCATTGTTCGGCCCTGCCGGATTCATCCAAATACCGACGTTCAACGACCCGGCAAAACCGGTGGTCGTGACACCTTCGATCGTGAATCCGTCGATCGTCACTTGATCAGCCTCGATCGCGAATGCTTGCAGGCCGTCGGCGCTGTTGAGGATCGTTTGACTGCTCACAGCCGGATGAGCCGTATTCGGATCGATGCCCGCCTGCGCACCGTGCAGCGTGAGTTGTTTGTTGACGGTAACGTCTTCAGTGAACGTCCCTGCGACGGCGGTAACCGTGTGGCCGGCGGCGCCGGGTGTGCCGTCCACGCCGGCCTGGATAGAGGAGAACTGTCCACCCAAGTCGTTATAGACGGGGGCGAAGCTTGTGCCCGCGTCAGGATAGAATCCCGGAGGGGCGGGCGGGTTGTTGTGGCCGCTGTTCAGCCAGGGGACGTAGCTCGCCGTTCCCACGATCGCAGATCCCTGCGAGCCGACGTTGAACGTATTGCCCGCGGCGGTTGGGCCGTTGGCGCTGCCCCACCAGTTGTTTGTGGCGTCGACAGTGCCGGGACCGTCGTTTTCCACGCCGGCGTAGCTGCAGTTCGTCAAGCTGTTGTCGTTTACGCTGACATTCGCGTTGTAGACGTAGACACCCACGTTATTGCCGTCGAGCAGGTTGTTGTGGACGGTGGTCCCGTCGGCCGCGTTTTCGATCAGAATACCGGTTGCCACGTCCCCGCCAGTGTAATTGTTGCCGGTGACGGTGTTGCCGCTGATTGTTATCGGACCGACGTTGATGGCGACAATTCCGTTCTGTGCGATCGCGGCGGTCGCGCCGGCGCCGGTGACCGTGTTGCCGCTGATCGTCGCAGTCAGGTGCGTTTCGTCGATGCCGCGGACGTTAATCCCGTTCTTCTGGTAGTCGCTGACCGTGTTGCCCGTAATCGATACGCTGTGGGGATTGGAATCGTCGGTGCGGGCGACGATTCCATAACCGGCTTGCACGCCGTCCAACGGGTTGTCTCGCACGCCCGTCACCGTCAAGTCCTGGGCGGCGCCGCCGGCATTGTAGAACGCCAGACCTGTAAAGCGATTGTTGGCGGCACCCTGGCCGGCGCCGTCGATTTCCAGATTCTCCACGGTCGCAATCGCGCCCTGGACCTCGACCACCGGGCGGTACGGAATCCCTTGCCACGTGAACGAATTGGGCAACGTGGCCGGCGATTGAATGATCGTCGGGCTGACATCACCGGTGAGCGTAAGCGGTTTGCTAATCAGTACCTGTTCCGTGTAGGTGCCGTGCTGGACGTAGACGGTATCTCCGTTGACTGAAGGTGTCTCGACGGTATTGGCCGCATTCACACCCCGCTGGATCGTGTCGCTCGACGTGACCCAGACCTTATTGGTGGCGATTCGGACGAAGCCGGAAGTGCCGTTATCAAGATAGTCGGTAATCTTGTTTTCGGCAGCCCAGGCGTCACTGTTGCTCATCGCCGAGCCGAGTTGCCCGGAGAAGGTGTCAGTCGTCGCGTCCAGGGTTTGCGATGTTTCGTTATCGATGTAGGTTGTCGTAGCGGCGAACTGGTTATTGGTCAGCGAAGTGACGGTGCCGCCGGTGATCGATAAATCAGTCCCATTATTTGCGACCGCCGTGGGCAGGACGTTGGCGCCAGCAAAATCATTGCCGTCAATCGAGACGGCGCCGCCGCCGACCTTGATGCCGGTCGTATTATCGGCGATCGTGTTGCCAGTAATCGCGACCGTGCCGCCTTCGACGTCGATGCCTGTGGTCGGATCGGAAATCGTGACGCCGGTTATCGAGACATTGGTCGTGGCGGGGGCATTCTGTTGAACGAGAATTCCGGTATCGCCGCCGGTGAAGCTGTCGCCATTGAACGAGGCCGAGACGTTTGCTTGACCAAAAGGCACTCCCAAATCGGTCGTGACCAAGGCGCCGGTGCCTCCGGCATTGACACTGACGGTATTATTGCGGAAAGCAGCGGAGCCGCCCGCGCCGCCCAAGGCCGCCAGACCGACATCGACGCCGCTGATCGTGTTGTGATGAACAGACGTGTTGCTCTCGTACGGCGCAAAGATGAAGATGCCGTAGGAGCCGGCTCCGCCGAGCGTGACGCTGTTGTCGTGGATGGAGTCGGCGCTGCCGCCAGCGCCGCCGTTGTTATCCGAGTGGATGCCGGTCAAGGAATGGGTGATCGTATTGCCGGAAATCTCGGTGCCAAAGGACCAATTCGTGGAGATGGCCGCCGGGGAGTGCGAAATGACGTTGTTCGCGATGGTGCCATTCCCGCCGAAGCTGAAAATTGCGATGGAATTATCCGCATCACCTTGAACATTGGTAACGGTATCGTTCTCAAAATCGGTCGTGCCCGTGCCGAAGTCGTTGCCGTCCGCATATTCGATGCCGCGGAGATAGACGTTTTGAACGGTGACGTTTTTGACCGTCATGCCGGTATACGATAAAGGCTGGTCCCAGTCGGTGATGATGCCGGTTGTCGCATCGACATCGGCCCCCCCTACGACGACACCGCTGGTCAGATTCGGGTTGTCGCCGTCAACCGTCAAGCCCTGAATCGAGACGTTACTGGCGTCAATCAAGAACACTACGCTGCCGCTGATGCTGCCGGCGACCGGATCTGACGTCGCGGGATAGACAGTCGTACTGCCCTGCCCGGCGCCGATAATCGTCAGGCTCTTGGGAATTGTGACGTTGTTGACGAACTGGCCCGCCTGGACGTCAATTTCGTTGCCGGAGTTGGCGACGTTGACGCCGCGCTGGATCGCGCCGGGCATGCCGCGTTGAATCGCGCCGAGCACGGGCGTCTCGTCGTCCTGCGTCACGAAAACGTAACCGCTGTGCAACTGGACGTAACCGACGTTAAGGTCGCTCAGATCGCCGCTGTTGTGCGGTCCGACATAGTCGGTGATCAAATTCTCAACAGCGTAGAATTGAGCAAGATTGCCCGGAGTGGGCGCCGTTGTTCCGGGCGTGAAACCGTTGAAGGTGGCGGCAGTGGCATTTAAGACTTGGGGCGCGACTCCGCCCAGCGCACCCTGGAACAATTCAATCGCTCCGTCCAACGGGCCGCCAAACCCGGTGAATGAGGTGTTGTTGAGCGTGAGACCGATGACCGTGGCCTTGGCGCCGTCGAGCATCAGGCCGGTGCTTCCGCCGGAAATGCTCACGCCGCTCTCCAGCCCGACGGACGCGGTTTTGGGGCCGGAGGCGCCGTTGACGCTAATTGCGGTGTCGTCGTTGGTGAAAGCCACGTTGGAGAACGTGACCGACTCGTTATTCGCCGCCGCTCCGAAAATCAGGCCGTTATCGAGAAATGCGCCGACGCCGGTTCCCGAACCGTCGTGCGAGTTCTCGATGGTCCCGCCGCTGATCGTGATGGCCTTGGCGTTGTTATATGCGTAAACGCCCACATCGGCGCCGTCGATCGTGTTGCCGGAAATGGTCACAGCTGTGGTGCTGGGAATCGACAGCAGCACCAGGCCGCCGCCGCCCAGAGCGGTCGCGGTAATGTT
Source organism: uncultured Planctomycetia bacterium (assembly GCA_963775975.1). GTDB lineage: Bacteria > Planctomycetota > Planctomycetia > Pirellulales > Thermoguttaceae > JANXQG01. Next base: position 63,033 of record CAVZKX010000004.1, on the reverse strand, counting down.
GTTGTTCTCGATATCGATGCTCGACAAATCGCCGTTGCCGCCGTTCACGAGGATCCCGTAATCCTGCCCAGTGACGTGGTTGTCGGAGATCGAGACGGCGCCGCCTTCGACGTTGATGCCCGTATCGCCGCTGATGGGATCGCCGTTGCCGGCAATTGTGGCAGAAGCGTTTGCGCCGCTGACGAGGATGCCTGTCGTCGTGCCGCTGATCGTATTCGAACCGCCGACCGTCCCGTCACCGATGTTGGCCGTAATCGTTCCACCGCCGAGGGTATCGCCGCTGACGAGGATGCCGGTGTCGTCGGCGCTGACGGTGACGCCCGTGATATTCACGGTGGTGCTGGCGCCGGAGCCGAAGTTGATATCGTCATTGTCAACCTCAATCCCGACAACTGAATTGCCCACCGAACCGCCGGAGACGCTCACCGTGTTCGTGGTCGGCAGATTCCACAAAGAGATGCCGGCTGCGAACTGCCCGCCGGAGCTGCCGACCGTGTTGCCGGAAAGAACCGCGCCGAAGCCGTTCTGGAGAGAGCTCAAGTAAATGCCGAAGGTAAACCCGTCGGCGCCGGTCACCGTAGCGCCGGCATTCACCGTGTTGTCCGTGATGTTCAGCGTAGCTGTGGGCGCGTAATCCAAGTTCGCCCAGATGCCGCCGAAGTCGTCGTGGCCGGCGGTGACGGTATTGTGCGCGACGTTGACAGTCCGTGTCGGCGACGTTGCGCCGTTGTTCGTGAAGTCGTAAACCCACACGCCCGCCTCCGCATTGTCGGGCATGATAACCGTGTTGTTCGTGACATCGGCATAGGCATTAAAAGCCAGCACGATTCCGTAGTCCGTGAAGTTTCGGAGGAAGTTGCCGCTGACCACGCCGCCGCTCGTGACCGCCGAACCGTCGGACGGATTGAGCAGTCCGATGCCATCGTGATTGACGTTTTGCACGATGTTGTTTTCGACAACGACGTTGTTGACCGCCAGGCCGACGCCGCTGGGATTGCGGGTCACGATACCGTTGTGTGCGCCGCCGCTGCCGGCGGCGCCGTCAACATCGAAGCCATCGACCGTGACATTGCTGGCCTCGACGTAAAACAGATCGCTGGAGTCATTGCCGGAATCAGCGGACGTTGTAGTGACGATGGATTCGACCGCCGCATTGAAGCTCACTTCGCGTGTCGGAGCGTCCTGGCCCGCCTGGGCGCCGGCAAGGGTCAGAGACTTGTTGATCTGAGCGCCGCCCTGGAATGTGCCGGCCTGAACGTCAATTACATTGCCTGCGGTGGCAAGATCGATTGCCCGTTGGATTGCTCCGGCATTGGCAAGTTCGCTGGAATCGGCGACGTACACGTAGCCGGGCTTGATCGTCACCAGACCGGCGCCGGAGTAATCAAGGCCGTCGGTGATCTTGTCCTCAATTCCGTATTCTTGAGTGAGCGTCGTGACCATTGCCGTCGGATCGACGCCGCCGAACGTGTTCTGCGAGGCGTCGATGTTTACATTCACGTAGCCAGGGGCGACGTGCTGTGCAAGGCCGTAGCTATCCCCGGAGAACGAGACGGTGTTGGACGGAGCCGCAAGTGTGATGTAATGATTCAGAACTGCCGCAAACGTGTTCTTGGCGAGCGAGGTGCCGATCGTGATCGCGCCGAAGTCCGGGCTCGATGCCCCGGCATTGTGATTGGCGATCTGAATCGCCGTCGCATTAGCGTCGGAGCCGGCGTTGAACGTATTGCCGGTGATGCTGATCGAATTGGGGACGTATGGCGCGGGCTGAGAGCCCGACGGAATGAACGTATCGACCGCGATGTCCACGGTATTCGAAGCGCCGCTCGCAGGCGCGAAGATATTTGCGTCAACGCTCACGCCGGCCGAATCGGCGCTCAGGATGCCGATGCTGTTGGACGAAACCATGAAGTTGTTGCCCGAAATGGAAACCGGAGACGTCGCCGAGTTGTAATTGTGCTTTATCACCAACGAAGCGTCGTCCACGCCGCCAAACGCTGAATTGAAACTGTTGTCGGAAATGGTGGTTGGAGCGCTCGCGTTCGGTTCCGTGACAGTCACACCGACCCCATCGAAGGCATTGTTCTCAAGCGATGTCGCGCCGCGTGAGAAGGCAACCAAGGCGTCCTCAAAGCTGCCCGCCAGAGTGTTGCCCAGCGGGGCTGTCGCGCCACCGATCGTACCTTGGACCTCGTTGACCCAGAGAGCTCGCTTGATAAAGGAGGTGGGGTTGGAAAGCACTGAGTTGCCGGCGATCGTGACGGAGGGCGCAGTTCCCCCGCCGTTTGCCAGGGCGGCGATGCCGACTGAATAAGTCGTGCCGAAGGCTGTATTCAAGGCGCCGCCGGAACCTGTCGTCGTGATCGCGTTGTTGAGGACTTGCAGGCCGTCGAATACGTTAGCTCCGGCGCCGGCACTGACGGCGGCAATGCCCGCCGCCGCATGGGGCTGATCAACCGTAATACGGAAGTTTTCCACCGTGACGTTCGCTGCGGCGACCGAGATGACGGCAACGTTGGAGGCGGAGTTGGGGGCGGTGACCGTCGGATCCGTGGCGGGCGAGTTGCTGTAACCTTCGAGCACCACGCCGGCCGTGCTCACGGCCACAGCCTCGGAGTAAGAACCTTGCAGGACGTAAGCCGTTCCATTTGCCTGGAGTTTATTCACGCCGGCCTGGATCGTGGAGAAGGCGTTATCGCCGTATGTAAACGTCGCGGGACTGCCCGCCGGCAACGGATCGGTTGTCGATACGATGTCGTTTGGCGTCAGCGGGCCGCCAGGGCGGCTTACGTCAACCCAGTCGTCATTGACCCACACGGCGTTACGCACAATAGCGGTGGCCGGTGCGGCGCTGTCGTCGGCTGTTTTTCCGCCCAGATCAGTGACATACGCTATAACTTGGAAGTCTCCTGTCGTCGTATACGTGTGCGAACCCTCGATCTGATAGACCCCGCTGGTGCCTACTTCGACGAGCGTCGCGGTGTTGTCCAATGGACTACCGTCGCCCCAGTCGATTGATGCGGAGAGATCGCTCGGATTCGAATACGTGCCCGCCGTGTCGGTCAAGGTTGCCACAGTGACGGAGCTCAATGGCGCATTGACGACGGCGCCGAAATCCTGCTTCGTCACCGAAAGATTCGCGTCGGCGACGGTAACGCCAACGCTATTGGAAGTCAAATTGCCGTTGCTGACGGTATGCGCGACCGCGAATATCGAATAGGGGCCATATTCCGCGAAAGTGTGCGTTGCGCTTGTGCTGTTGCCGGCAACATTCTCGATATTCCCGTCGCCCCAATTGATATCCCAACTCGACATGTCGGAAGATGAAGACGGCGTGAGATGGAGCGTGTAGACGGCGCCTTCCGTGCCGGTCGCTGAACCAAAAATGGCCACGGCTAAACCCGCGCTGGGCTGGAAGCCAGGCGTATTGGCATCGGAATCAGTTCCGCTGGTCAGCCAGGGAGCGATCGTGGCCAAGCCAACCAGTGCATTGCCCGATCCGGCCGGATTCTCCGACGCCGTCGTCGGACCGCTGGCATCGCCCCACCAATTGTAGTCGACATTGACGGTAGCGGGCGAACTGTTCTCAAGCCCGGCCGTCGTATTGCCAGAAATGGAGTTGTCGGTGAAGTTGCTGACGGAACCCGCGGTCGATTCCAGGTCAATGCCGATCGTGTTGCCGGAGATGAAGTTCTGCGTGGCCGACGTGATGCTGCCGCCGCTAACGTCCACGCCTTTGGCGTAACCACTGATCGCGTCCTGGTAAAGCGTGACGGCGGCCGTGCCGCTAATCGCTACACCGGTGCCGGAACTGCCTGGACCGGTAATCGTCAGATCATTGACAGCGACCGTGCCCGCGGAAATGGATATGGCCGCACCTGCCGGATCGACCACCGTCGGGCTGGCCGAATTGGTGCTGCCTTGGAGGGTCAAGTTCTTGCCGATCGTGAGGTTGCCGACGAAGGTCCCGCCTTGAATGTAAACGGTGTCGCCAGCCGAGGCGAGGTCGATCGCCCGCTGAATGGCCCCGGAACTGGTTGTTTCCGCCTGCTGCGAAACGAAAACCTGGTTCGCGCGAAGACGAACCAATCCATCTCCGGGAACCGAAAGGCCGTCGACGATCTGATTTTCGATTGTAAACTCTTGGGCAAGCGTGGTTCCCGCAAGACTTGCATCCACTCCGCCGAAGGTGCCCGCGCCGGTCGCATCGACGTATTGCGAAGTTTGATTGTGGATGTACGTGAATCCGGAAAACGCGTTGCCGCTTCCCAACGACAAGGAGCCGCTATCGAACTCCAGGTCGGTGGCGTTCGGGGAAGCATTCCCGAAAGTCGTGTTGCTGATCGTCGCGCTGCCGCCGTTCACTTGAATGCCGATGGTGCCGCTGTTAATCGTGTTGCCCGAAATCGTGTCGGTCCCGCCCAAGGCCTGGATTCCGGTCGAATCGCCTGAAAACACGTTGCTCGAAATGGTGCCCGTCGCGTTTACGCTGACGCCGACGGTGCTGCTTTGCAATGTGTCGCCGCTGATCGAGTACGAAGCGCCGCCCGACTGAACCGCAATCGCGGTACCGGAATTCGAAGATATGGTGAGACCGGTAATGGAAACGGAGGCAGTGTTAATGACGAACGCGCCGGCGGCGTTGTTGAAGGTGACCGTATCGGGCGTTGTGCTCGCGATCGAGTTCGTGTAGTTCTCGATAGTCAGATTCGAAACGGAAGGGGTTACCGGTGTCGCGCTGTTGGGACTGTAGGTTCCCTGGATAATCTGAACCGAATCGCCGCTGTTCGCCGCGGTGACGGCGCTGGAAATCGTCGAGAAGGCGTTTGTACCGTAGGTCAAGGTGCCGGTCGCAGGTACGGTGTCGTGGCCAGCCGCCGTGTACTGCACATGATCACCATTGGATGGCGAATGACCACCTCCGGGGACAACTGTCCAAACGGGGGCGACATAGAGCGCCGTGAGCATCTGCCGAGCTTCCAGCGCCTCAACCCGCGGCGCAAACCGAGTCAACATTCCCGAACCGCCGCGGACGCGCCGCGACTTCGCCTCACGAAATAGCGAATAGAACATGCCCACCAGCCGCGACACGATTGCAGTCGCCTGCCGCTCAGCCAACGGAAGTACGCCGGGCTTGGGAAAGCGGCTGCGAAAGCGGCGAACTCGATCGGCCATCGCGGGATTCATCCCACGCAAGAACTTGCCAAAGCGACGCCGAAATGACTTATGTCTCTGGTGAACGGCCATTGATAACTCCTTGGATACTGTCGAAACTGCGCAATTGAGAAAGCGCAGGGCACTGATTCTGCGCTAAAGCGCATAGTCGGAGGGGTATACGCCTTTTGAGTGTTTCACGTATAGCCCTATGATAAACCATGATTCGTTTCTGTCAACGATCTGGCGCATTTTTTTGCCGATGATGTTCGTTGCGAACTTTGGCGGGGTGTCACTGTGTTTTGATATTTTTAGCAAACTGGAAGTACTTGGTTCGTTCACTTCATGCAGTCGATCAATCCAAGAACTCCAGTGGCGATTGAGCGTACCCCGTTGGCAATCCGAACGGCACCGAACTCCGTCCTGATTGATTCGAGCGGCCAAATTGAAGAAACATGACAGCCCCTAGCAATGCCAATCTTCGTGCAGCGTCAGTCGTGCAACGTGATTGATTCTTATAGAGCCTCGAAATCTCAGAATAGCTAGGGAGCATCTAGGGAGCATCTAGGGAGCTTCGACGTCATTGGCCAAAATCGACTGACTTAATGCTGACAAATTGTTCTCACGATTGAGGACATAAGTCATTTGACAGAAGCAATTTACATTAGGTCGACACAGATTCGCTATCTTGTCTTTGAACGGCAGACAAACCATCAAAAAGATCTCAGTCAAATCGTTGACAGGAATTTGGGTCGTGGTATACTCGACGGTGTAAGGCGACATTAAGTCAACATTCATTGAGTGACTAGGAAACCGTCGCACCTTTCAAACTACATTACGAGGCAGCGCATACCAAGCAACGGTTGGGTACCATCGACGCACCAGCGCGTACGATCCTGGGAGAAAACTCAGAATACTTCCCACGTTTTTCTTGGTCGTTTAAAAAATCGGGGCAATGGCCGCTTGACCTTCGGGCATTGCGGTCGAAGCGCTTGCTGCCGATCTCTTTCGCCTCATATCGGTATTGGCGCTAGAGCGGCACCCTTGCATGTAGACGAGGAAGGATCGTAGCTTGGATTCCAACGGAAAAAAGTTCGCTTGCGGGAGGATGGAGGATGGCAGTGAAATTGACATTGAAATCGCTGATTGCAGCAACAGTTGTGGCGGTGGCGTTGTTCCGCGTAGTGCCTCTTCAGGCAGGACTATTGGACTATGCCGCCGACGCGTACAACGACGGACATGGGCCGGGCGCCGGGGCGCGTGGTACGGCGTCGCCAGCTACTCGGACCTTTCTTTGTCGGGAAGTGTCGAATTTGTCGTGTTTAAGCCCGATGTCTTCTCCGCCGTGTTGGGAGGAAATGGGTACACACCTTCGTCCCACGAGTTGGTCTATGCATTTGAGATTGACAACGCGGGTACTTCGGACGTCTCAACCCTGGATGCCGGCATGGTGGCCGGCCGCCCACGCGACAATGTGGGAACCTTCACCATTCCTAGTCAGACGGGCATAGCGCCGACGATGTCAAGCTTTGCCGGAACAACCCCTTTCGATGCAGCCCACTGGTTCTTTAGCAGCCCCAACGGGCCGATACCCACCGGTCAATCGAGCGTTGGTTTGGTGTACGCGAGCATTAACGCCCCCGAGAATTCTTTGGGCTCGCTGATCAACAGCGGTCTCTCCACCAACGTTTCCCTGCCGGGACCCTCGACGACTCAAGCCATGGTTCCGGAACCATCCACTTTTGCCTTAGTGACACTGACGGCAACAGTTGTCGTACTTTGTCGCCGGAATCGCCGCCGCTCAAAATAGTTTCGACTTCCAACGTTGAGGTTGCCTGACTTTTGAACTGAATAATGGTGGACATCGATGCGTTTCACAAGTTACTCAGCAACATTTCTGATAGTTGTTCTCTTGCATGCAGGCGTTGCCAAAGGCGGCTTGCTGGCGAGCGACAGCGCCGCGTATAACGATGGCGCGACTACGTGGCGAGGCACCCAGCCGTTCACCAGTTTGGGGTTGCTGGATGTCAATGTGGATTACGCGGTTTACGCGCCGGGTCAATTCCAGCTCTCGTCGGCCCTTCATAACCCGACCGATCCGAGCGGCGGCGCTCAATATGTTTACGCCTATCAATTGCTGAATGACGTGGGAGGAACACTGCCGGTGACCGCCTTCTCGGTCGGCTTTACCGACGCCGGGGATAGCGATGCGGGCACGGAAGGCGCGAACAAACAGGTATCAAACGTCAGTTTCGTTTCCCCGTTCCCTGTAGGCGCCGCCCCGTCAAACACGACCTACAACGGGCAGTCGGCCGTGTGGAACTACGCAACAGCGTTGACGACGGGAAGCGAATCAGCCGTGCTGATTTATACTAGTCCCTATGCGCCTGAAACGGACTTTGCCAGCGTGCAAGGCTTTGCCAGCGATCAGGAGCGGCTTCCAAGCCCGGTGCCGGAGCCTGCCGGATTTCTCTTGATCGCATTTAGCGGTGCGTGTGTTCTTGCCGTTCGATCGCGTTATCGTCTCGGCTCGACCATCAGCAGATTACGGACAAAGTAATCGGCGCGGCGGCGGCGTCCGTAAGGCGATTCGGCCGCGCCGTGATTCGCGCCGGGCACTACGAGCAGATCGAAATCTTTGTCGGCGCGGATCAAGGCGTCAACTACCTGCATCGTCGAGGCCGGATCGACGTTCGTGTCCATCTCGGCCACGATCAACAGCAGCTTTGCCTTCAGGCCGCGGGCCAGGGTCACGTTGGAGTTCGCCCGGTATTCCGGCCCGACGGGCCAGCCCATCCATTGCTCGTTCCACCAGATCTTGTCCATGCGGTTGTCGTGGCAGCCGCAATCGGACACGGCCACTTTGTAGAAATCGCCGTGGGTCATGGCCGCCGCGGCCGCGTTTTGGCCGCCCGCCGAGCCGCCGTAGATGCCCACGCGATTCGTGTCCATGTAGGGATACTTCTTGGCCGCCGCCTTGATCCACAGAATGCGGTCGGGCAGGCCGGCGTCGGATAGATTCTTCCAGCAGACGTCGTGGAATTTCTTCGAGCGGTTCGACGTGCCCATGCCGTCGATCTGCACGACGACGAAGCCCAATTCGGCCAAGGCTTGGTGCGCATAGAAACTGCGAAAGTTCTTAGGCACGAATGAATCTTGCGGCCCGGCATAGATCTGCTCGATGATCGGATAGTGCTTCTTCGCATCGAAGTTCGTGGGGCGGAAAATCACGCCGTAGATATCGGTCTCGCCATCGCGCGCTTTGGACATAAAACGTTCCGGCGCTTGCCAGCCGCCACGGAGCAGTTCATCCATCGTGCCGCGCTCCAAGTCGCAGACCAGGCTGCCATCTTCCGTGCGGCGAAGTTCCGTGACCGGCGGCATATCGACACGGGAATACGAATCGATAAACGTCTTGCCGTCGGGCGAGTAGTCGATCTTGTGCGTGCCGTCGCCGGCGGTGAGCACGGTCAAGCCGGAGCCGTCGAAGTTCACGCGGCAATAGTGGATGTAGTAGGGGTCTTGCTCGGGGTGGATGCCGCTGGCGCGGAACCAGATTTGCCGTTTCGCCTCGTCAACTCGGTCGACGCCGCGGACGATCCACGGACCCTTGGTGATCTGCTTCTTCACCTCGCCCGTGCCGGCGTCGTAGAGATAGAGGTGGTTCCAGCCGTCGCGTTCGGACATCCAGATCAATTCGTTGGCAGCGTCAACATAGTTCAAGTAGAACTTGCCCGAATAGTCTATGAACGTAGGGCTTTTCTCGTCGATGATCGGGCGGACCGTGCCGGTGGCGGCATCGACGGCCAGCAGCCGCAGGGCCTGGTGCCCGCGCTGATTGAAGACGAAGGTGAAGCGGCTCGAGTCGGCCGCCCAGCGGTAGTCTTCGATGCTCCAAGGGTTTTCGTAAAGCTTACGATCCATCGGCACCGGTTTTTTTGTCTGGAGATCGAAAAGCTGCGGCCGGTCAATCGGCAGCGGGTCGCCCGGCTTGACGTAGGTGTTGGAGTGCAGCTTCGGTTGGACCTGATCGCGCGGCGACGACTCGATGAAATAGACCTTCCGCTCTTCGCAATGCTTGGTGCGGACGGCGACCAGTTTTCGCGAGTCGGGCGACCAATAAAAGCGCGGGCCGTAATCATCTTCGGCCGTGCCGTCGTGGCTCAAGGCGAACTCCTCGCTCTTTTTGTCGCGAACATAAACGTTATGGTCCTTGACAAAGGCCTCCCAGTGGCCGTCGGGCGAGCGCGGCGATGAAGCACGGCGCCCAATGCGGCGCCCCTGACGGCCGGCTTGCCCAACCGCCGGCGGCGCGGTCGCATCGTCGTCAAGCTCGTCTTGCTCGGGCGTCTCGGGATTCTTGCGACCGGCGGCCTCCTTGTCGCGGATATCGACAGTTGCGTCCGCGTCTTCGGCAATCTTGACTCCCAGCGGCCGCCCTTGAGCATCGGTCACAAGCCACACGTGCCCGGTGAAAGTGTGTTGCGAGCGCTCCTCTCCGGGCCGAAGGCGGCCATAGCTTTGCCGCTTGCCGTCCGTGTCGAGCCAAAAAAGATCGACCGCGGCGGACGTGCGATTGACGAACGTGAGGGTCGTCTCTTCGCCTGTCTGCCGACTAGCCCTGGGAGCCGCCCGCCCACGGCCGCAGCCCGCTCGGCGGCGCGCGGGCGGCAGGGGCTTCGCCGGGCCGCGGTGAAATCGCATAGCTCTTCAGGTCGCATCGCCACCAGTGCCCCCCGATAGAAAGATCGACGTGCTTGCCCTCAGCGTCGAAATCCAGGTTTTCAATAGGCAGCCGATTCGCCGCGGCGCCGGTAATCTTCTTTGCTTGCAAGGCCTTGGCAAGCCGCTCGTGGTCGAACGCCGGAGCGCGCTTGCTTTGCGCGACATTCACCAGCACGAACTCGTACTCGCCCGGACCGGTGCGGATCTTGTACCACATCTGCCGATTGCCATCGAACCAATGCGGATCGACGAGGATGCGAAAAACCTTGCCGCTCGTCAGCCTTGGCAGCGAGGCCGCTCGATCGTAATCGGCCTTCGTGCCTTGTCCCCAGGCGGGAAAAGGTACGGGCAGAAGCAGAAATAAAAGCGAGAGGGCGTTCGATTGGCTAACGAGTCGCATATCAGCTACCGTTTTGTTTTATCCTTGTGGCAGTATCATCAGCATATTATTGCATAACGTTTCGGAATTGTAGATGTCAAGCCGTTTGAGCCTTCGTCGCGATCGGCAGAGGCTCGGCGCCCCGCCCGTCGCTTTCCTTAATCCGGCGGATACTCTACAATGCGTCTTTCTCACACGAATCTGAGGACGGCCATGAAGACTCTCATCAGCGAGGAGCAGCTCCGCGAAGGCATCGACCGCCTCGCCGCGGAAATTCGCGAGCATTACCAGGGCCGACCCTTGACGATTGTGGGCGTGCTCATCGGCAGTGTAGTTTTTCTCGCGGATTTGATTCGGCGGCTCGACATGCCGTTGCGTTTGGAATTGGTGCAGGCCCGCAGCTACCGCGGCGCCAGCACGCGGCCCGGCCCGCTGGTGCTGAATCTCGACCTGCTCTCCGGCGACATCCGCGGACGCGATGTGCTCTTGGTGGACGATATTTTTGACACCGGCAACACGCTCTGGGAACTAGTCCCGCAGATTGACGAACTTGGCCCGACGAGCGTCCGCACGGCGGTGCTCCTGCGCAAGCAGGGCCGCTGCGAAGTGCCCATCGCGCCGCACCATGTGGCCTTTAACATCCCCGATGTGTTCGTGGTGGGCTATGGGCTGGACTATCGAGATATGTATCGCAATTTGCCCCATGTGGCGGAACTCGAGCTGGCGGACCTTGAGGCGATGAACATTGAGCGCTTGGATACCGCGGAGTCCCACGCGTGAAGCCGCTCCGCGTGGCGATGATTTCCCAGCGGTTCTGGCCGCGGGTCGGAGCTACGGAAACGCGCGCCGCGCAGTTGGCTTGCGAACTGGTCGATCGCGGCGCAGAAATTACCGTCGTCACTGCCCGCTGGCATGTGGAGTGGCCGGCGGAGATCCATTTTCACGGCCTGCCGGTCGTGCGTCTCGCTCCGCCTCCCACGGGACGCTGGCGGGCATGGCGCTGGGGCGCTCGCTCGCTCGCTGGCTCAAGCGTAACGAAGACCACTTTGACGTCGTCTTGGTGTGGGGATTGATGTTTGAAGCCCAGGCGGCCATCGAGGTGATCGGCGCGCAAGTGCCGGTTATGCTTGTGCCGGAGCGGACCGGTTGGCAGGGCGATTGCTTTCGCCAGGCTCGCCTGCGCGGCGGCGAACGACTTCAGCGAACTTGCCGTAAGGCGGCTGCCTTTATCGTGATGAACCCTGCCGGTCGGCGGGAACTCGAAGCGGCCGGGTATCCGCGAGACAAGATTCACGACGTGCCGCCGGGCGTGCCGCTGCTCCCGCCGCGGACGATCGAGACTCAGAACACGGCCCGCGAGTTATTGGCCGACGCAAGCACGCTGCTGAAACTTACCGCAGGATCGCCGCTGGTCGTCTCGACCGGGCGGCTCGCAGCGGATCGCGGCTGGCCATGCCTGCTCGCCGCGTGGTCGATTGTCGCGCGGCAGATGCCGGCCGCCCGGCTTTGGCTGGCTGGCGAAGCGCCCCAAGCCGCGGCCGTTGCCGCGCGGATCAACAGCCTAGGCATCGCCGCCTCCGTGGGAATCTTGGGCCAATTCGACGACGTGGCCGGATTGCTGGCCGCGGCCGACTTGCACGTCTCGACTGAGCCGGACGGCGCATTTCAGCCAATCGTTGAAGCGATGGCCGCGGGAGTCCCGTCTGTTGCGGCGGAGGTGCCGCTAAATCGCTGGCTGCTCGGCGAGGGAGCTTCCGAGCAACTCGTGCCGCCCGACGACGCCAAAGCGATGGCTGCCGCAATTGTGCGGCTGCTGGAAGATCGCGCGGCGGCCGATCTGCTTGGGGCAGCCGGCTGGATGCGCGCAAAACGCGAGTTCTCTTTATCCGGCATGGTCGACGGCTTTACTCGCGTGTTGCAGCATTCATCCAGCTTGCTGACCCGAGCCCCAAGACCCAAGACCTAAGACCCTCCGCCTGCCAATGCACCGTTAGGGTTATTCGCCTGCGGAGATTCCTTGCCTACGATTAGTTTAGAGCAAGTCCTTATCTATCATGTAAACCGTTACATGCGACATGAATGTCACTTGGGCAAGAAGATCACCGCCGCTTTAATCGCGAAAGTAATCGGAGGCACGATCATGATCGAGACCATTGAAACAGGTTCCGCGAAAGTCGTTGGCTTGAGGCTGCACGGCACGCTGCACGACGAAGATTATCAACGCTTTCTTCCGCAAGTCGAAAGCATTCTTACTTCGCAAGGAAAGGTGCGGCTCTTCGTGCAATTCGAGGATTTTCACGGCTGGGACCTTCATGCCGCCTGGGACGACGTGAAGTTCGGCATGCGCCATTATTCCGACTTCGAGCGGATCGCCATGGTCGGTGAGCGCGACTGGGAAAAGTGGATGGCCGCCCTCTGCAAGCCGTTCACCGGGGCGAAGGTGAGATACTTCGATCAGTCGCAAGTTGAAGAAGCCTGGTGCTGGCTCTTGGAAGTAGGGCCGACCGAACCCGAAACGAACGGCAAGGACCACGCGCCCGAGTTCAGCGACGAGCCGGAAGCCTGGCAGGGTTTTCCCTGGTACGGATTCTGAAAAGCCGGATTGGTCTAAACATTGCCTCGCACGGACAGCGTGGGGTAGAATTAGGCTGAGTTCTACGAATGTCTTTGCCGTCCCGTTCCAGCCGAGAGCGCTATCGCCAGTACCGCCGCGACATCCGCGCGCGGAAGTTTGATCCATCGAGCAACGGCTCGCCGCACGGGGCGTCGCGGCCTCGACATGGCGAAGGCATGAAGCGGCGTCGATCGCGAAGCTTCTTCCGATTGCTAGGCGAGTTTTGGGGACTAATCCGTTCGTACCGTGCGGCGATCTACGTCGCCCTGGCTACGCTCAGCGTCTCGACGATCCTCGGACTGGTACCGCTCTATGGCACGAAGATCGTCTTCGACAACATCCTCGGCGACCATCCGCTCCCACAGCGGCTAACGCGCATCGTGGCCTTGCCGGCCGACCGCGTTCAATTGCTCGGCGTCGTGGCCGTGGCGATGGTCGCGCTGGCGGTGGCGGGCGAGTTGGTCAGCCTCTGGTCTAGGTGGAACATGACGCGGGCGACGCAGCTTGTCCGTGTTTCGGTCCGCAAGCAAGTATTCGACCATGCCGTGCGGCTGCCGCTGCATCGCGTCTACGAACTGAAATCCGGCGGCGTGGCCTCGATCCTTCGCGAAGATGCCGGTGCCGTGGCCGATCTGATATTTTCGCTGCTTTACAACCCTTGGCGGGCGATCATCCAACTGCTGGGCAGCGTGGCGGTGCTGGCGTTCGTCGATTGGCGGCTCTTGCTGGGGTCGCTGGTGCTGCTGCCGATCGTCTGGATGACGCACCGCACGTGGATCGGCCGCATCCGCCCGCTGATGCGCGACATCCGCAACACGCGGCAGAACATCGACTCCCACACCACCGAGGCCTTTGGCGGGATGCGGATCGTGCGCTCGTTCGCGCGGCAGCAACACGAGTCGGGCACGTACACGCGCGGCGGCAACTTCATGAGCCGGCAGGAAGTCCTGACATGGTGGTGGATGCGAGGAATCGACGTGTCGTGGTCGGTTCTCATCCCGGTGGCCACGGCCACGCTGCTCTATTTCGGCGGCCGGCAAGTGCTCGCCGATAACGAGCGGCTCGCCGCTCATCTCATCCGGCAGGATCAGGCGCTCACCGTGGGCGACCTGGTAATGTTTCTCTCCTACCTCGTCGCCCTGCTGGGACCGATCGCCTCGCTGGCGGCCAGCGCGACCGGCTTGCAAACGAGCCTGGCCGCGCTCGATCGCGTGCTCGATCTGATGAAAGAGCCGCGGGAGATGCCTTCGACAAGCGCCGCAGTCAGCGCTGACGAAGTCGCAAGTTGAGGGGCGGATCGTGTTCAAGGATGTGAGCTTCGCATATCCGGCGACGACGCCGGGCGGCAAGGCAACAGATATACAAGCCCGACGCGCCAGCGAGGAGTCGGATTCTGATATACAAGCCCGACGCGCCAGCGAGGAGGCGGAAGCTGGCACCGAGCCAGTGCCAAACGTACTTCACGACATCAATCTCGATATTGAAGCAGGGCAGATCATTGCGCTCGTCGGCCCTTCGGGCGCCGGCAAGACGACACTCTGCAATCTCGTCGCGCGGTTCTTTAATCCGACAAGCGGCTCGATTTCGTTGGACGGCCGCGACATCCGCGACATCACGATCGAATCCTATCGCCGACTGTTCGGCATTGTCGAGCAGGATACGTTCCTTTTCGACGGCACGATTGCCGAGAACATCGCCTATGGCCGGCGGAACGCCACGCCGGCCGAGATCGCTGAGGCCGCGCGGTCGGCCAACGCGGATGAGTTCATAACTAATCTCGCCACCGGCTACGAGAGTTTGATCGGCGAACGGGGCGTAAAACTCTCCGCCGGCCAGCGGCAGCGGATCACGATCGCTCGAGCGCTTTTGGCCGATCCCCGCATCCTCATTTTCGACGAGGCGACGAGCAACCTCGACACCGAGTCGGAACGCCTCATCCAGGCGAGCCTGCACACGCTCATGCAAGGCCGCACGAGCTTCGTCATCGCTCATCGCCTGAGCACGATCGCCCATGCCGACCGCATCCTGGTCTTGGAGAAAGGTCGCATTGTCGAGCAAGGCCGCCACGAGGAGTTGATGCAAACGAACTCCCGCTACCGTGAGATGGTGCTATTGCAAACCAGTCCACCCGCGCCGCCGAAGCGAGCTGTAGCAGGTGTTTGATTTTGCAATTGCCGAGGACTTGCCTGAGAACACTATGGCTGCACAATTCCCATTTTCCGACCTTCACTCGTTCAAGGATTATGTAGTGTTCGTGCAGACTTGCGCGTCGACTGGATTTCCTGCGCGAGGGCGTTGGCCCCGGCGAACAGTGGACCTTGGACTTGGCGTTCGAGGGCCTGCGACTTGGGCTTCGCATGGCGATTGAGGAGAAGGGCAAGCGTGACGAGTTTACGCGAGGCGAATTGTTGGTCGAGGACGCATTCGCCGCATACCGTGACGGACGGGTGCGTGACGGTTTTTTTGTGCTGGAAGAGTTACAGAGGTTACTGAAGAAGGTGCCTTCGCAATAATCGGATCGGCTTCGTTCTATTATCCTGGACAAATCGTCTAATTGTACGAAAATATCAATAGGAAATGCGATTGAAGCCCTTGGAGAACGGGTAAACGGAATCCCAGTTTCGAGAGGAAGCACAAGTATGGATTCGAGGCAGAGGAACCAGGCCGCATTCAAGCAAATGAAGCAGGACCTCGACAAGCGCTATCTGCCGGGCTGGTTTGTCGCACTGGATGAGGGCGAAATCGTCGCCGACGCGGCTACCTTCGACGACCTGACGGCGGCCCTTGCCGCGATCGGCAAAGACCGCCCGGATATCCTCGTCGTTCAGGCCGGAGTGAACTATCCCGAAGAAGTCTTCATTCTGATTTGAACGCGATGCCGGAAGGACGGGCGGAACAACGGAATGTCTATCGCGGCGAGCCCGCCCGCGCGTCGGTGCATGCGGAACTCGTCGCGCGAGACGGCCGCCGACAACCGCTGGATCTGGTCGTCGACACCGGCAATCCATGCGAAGTCATTATCGACGTCGCCACGATGCTTGCGATGGAGTGGCGCGAGGCTACTGACTCAAATTCCAATTTCGGTATCGTCCGCGGAGGATGGCTGCGGCTCGCAATATCCGAAATCGGATTCGACGCCAGATTCGTCGGTTATGCAAACGACAAAGTGGTCGAGGTTGTGAAAAGAAGCGACCTAGGGTTCGGCGGCCTGATTGGGCTGCCATTACTCCGCATGTTGGAGTATGGCGGCGATCGCGGCTTCTTTTGGGTCCGGGCAGCAAATTAGGGGCGAGGTTCGTTCTTCTCGCGCGGAAACCTTCGACGCAAAGTCTCATCGAGTTTCGTCGTTCGCTCGCTCTCGAAACGGATTCCGCATTAACCTTCTCACTCCCGCGACTGAAGGTCAAAAACCCAGCGGTCGCGGGCGTTGCGGCGGCGGCCGAGATGGAAGCGATGGTTGAAGACTGCGGAGCGCTGAAAATTCTCGCCATCCACTGATACAGGCTCGTAGCCGCCTTCTCCGCGCGTGTGAATGCGGAAGAAAGTGCGCTCTCCACGCACGTCGATCAGCCAGAACTCTGCAATCCCGGCGCGCAATAGGAAATAGGCAATTGCTTCGTATCCTTGGCCACGGAATTGTCGCTGACGATCTCCACGACAAGGTCCGGCGCGCCTTCCAATTCAACAAAACTGTCAGGCTCGCCGCTGGCGCTCGGCACCAGGCGGACGCGGCCGCTATCGATTGTCTCGTCGGACAGGTAAACGACGTCCGGTTCGGCGGAGAGGTCGGCATCGGGCGACGAAACCCGCATCCGATCAGTGAATAGATACCCGTTCCCGGCGGACTGGACGATGTTGCCCAATACGCGCACAATTTCGGTCTTGGCCGATCCGTGAAAGAACACGTTTTCCGGTGACATGTCTACCTCGATCCGCCCGCCAATATAGTCAATGCGGCCGCGCTCGGGGAAGTCATCGGACAACGCCCAGGCGCGGAAATCGGCCAGCGAGCGGAAATAGGGGATTTCGATCTGCTCTTCAAAGATCACTGAACTTGCCATTGCTTCGGCCTCCGCTGAGATTGTAGCATTAAGCAGCGAATTCCGTCAAATCGTCAATTGTGCCGCTACCTTGACGATGAGCGTACGGCGCGTTATTGTGCCAGGGAAATCATCACTAAAGGAGTCGCCCCATGAACGCTTCCCGACGCTTCGTTTTTCGTCTGGTTCTCCCGCTGCTCGTGCTATTGGCGACTACCGCACCGGCCGTTGCGGCGGACAGCTATCTCGAGGTGATCCCCAGTACGGCCTTGGCCTGGGGCGCGGTGAACCACATCGAGTCCACCGCCGACAAAGTGCAGAAGCTGGCCAAGATGATGCAGATTCCGGCGCCGAACCTTTTGGATAGCATCAAGAAGGAATCGGGAATGGAAAAGGGCATCGACGAAAAGGGCGCGGCGGGCGTCTTTGGCGTGGTGGCCAAGAGCGAGAAGGAACCCTCGGTTGGCGCGGTTTTCATTGCCATCGCGAACGAAAAGGATTTCCTCGACAACTTCAATGTCGTCAAATCGGATGGCAAAGTTAAAGAAGTCAATATCAAAGGCCAGATTCATCCCGCCTCGGACGGGCGGCCCGGCCGCGGTTCCGCAACGCATTGTCTCGCCATTCTCCACGGCTACGGGGTGATGTCGCCCATGAGCGATCGGGCGGCGGTCGAAGCGGCCGTTGTGTCCAAGAAGAGCATCGCCGTTGAGATGTCTGGCTACGAGTCGTGGCTGGCGGAGAACGACGCCTGTATCGTCGGCACCGCCGCTGGAATCAAGTACGCCGCCGACCAAATGAAGGCCGAGTTGAAGAAGTCGGAAGGGACCGGGTCCGCGCCGCCGGAGATTGCCGAGCTGCTGAAGAGCTTCCAAAACATCTACGGCAACGTGCTGGAAGCCGCGCCGCAGGAAGTCTCGCTCGCCATGGCCGGCATCCGCTGCGACAAGCAAGGGGCGATTCGCGTCATCGCCCGCGCGGCTCGTCCAAGGCGGCAACGTCTCCAAGGCCGTCGCCGAGATTCCGCCCGTGAGCGAAAATCTGCTCGGCGGCGTGCCCGGCGGGCCTTTCGTGTTCGCGATGGCGGGCATCGGCATTCCCGGTTTTATGGATGCCTACGTGAATCTCTACGGCGGGTTGATGAAGTCGATGAAATCGCTGGGCGGCATGAGCGGCGACGACATGTCGAAGTTGATGAAGGAATCGCTGGAAACGGCCCGCCATATCCACTCCATGAGTTTCGTTTGGAAGCAAGGCAAGCGCAGCGATCCGATTTACAGTAACATGTATGCGACGATGAAGGTCGACGATTCCGCACAGGTCCTGGCGACGCAGGAGAAGTACGTCGAGCGCTTCAACAAACTCGTCAAGGACAGCAAGCAGCCCGCGGTCAAATCGATGGAAGCCAAGCGGCTGCAGGTGGCCGGCAAACCAGCAGTGCAATTGGAGACGACGATGGACTTCGCGGAATTGCCCGGTGGCACCGAGCAGACTCGGGCGATGTTCGACATGATGTTCGGCGTCGGCAACAAGATGCTCATTTACAGCGTGGCGGCGGACGAGCACACGGTCGTCATGGGAATCGGCGTCCCCCAGGAGCGCATGGCGTCGGCTTTATCCGTGCTCGCGCAGCCCAAGAAGTGCCTTGCCGAAGACGCGGACCTCTCCGCCACGTTGGCCATGCTGCCGGAAAAATCGCAATGGGTCATCTTCCTCAGTCCTCGCGGGTTTATGCAACTAACCACGCGGCTTACGGCTGCGGCCATGAAGAACGTGCCCGGCGGTGAGGGATTTGCGCTGCCGGCGTTTCCCAAGAGCCCGCCGATCGGATTTGCGATGAAGGCTGCCAGCGACGAACTGCGGGCCGAGATTGCCGTGCCCGCTCCGCTCGTGGAGGCGGCCGGCGGGTACGTTCAAGACATGCAGAAGGCGATGATGCAGCGGATGATGGAGCAACCGCAGCCGCCCGCGCCATGAGCGAAAAGCAAGACGGGGAGAAGGGGAGAGAGGCAGAGGGGGAGAGGTCTTGCTTTCTCCCCATCACCCTTTCTCCCTTTCTCCCTTTCTCGCAGCGCTGGCTCGCCGCCGAACTTGCCGCCTTGGACGAAGCCGGTTTGCGTCGCCGCGTGAGCGGCCGCGAAAGTCCCCAAGGGGCGACGATGCGGCTCGCCGGGCAAACCCTCGTCAACTTCGGTTCCAATGATTATCTGGCTCTTGCGGCGGACCCGCGGCTGGCGTCAGCGGCGGTCGCGGCGATCGCGGCCGAAGGCGTGGGCAGCGGCGCTAGCCCGCTAATTACTGGCCACAGCGAAACCCACGCCCAGCTCGAACAGCGGCTGGCGGAATTCGAGGGCACGGAGGCGGCGCTGGTGTGTACGAGCGGATACGCCGCGAACCTGGCGGCGGTGACCGCCCTGGCTGGGCAGGGCGATGTCGTCTTCAGCGACGCCAAGAATCACGCCAGCATCTGGGATGGCTGCCGCCTCTCCCGCGCCGATGTTCCGCGCTTATAAGCACGGCGATTGGCAGCAACTAGATGCCCTGCTCGCGCGAGCTTCCAGCTATCGCCGCCGCCTGATCGTCAGCGACAGCCTCTTCAGCATGGACGGCGACCTGGCGCCGCTAGCCGAATTGACCGATGTCGCCCGGCGGCGCGACGCGATGCTCCTCGTGGACGAGGCGCACGCCACGGGCGTTTTTGGCGAGCACGGCCGCGGCGCGGCCGAGCATCTCGGCGCGGAGGAAGGCGTCACCGCGCGGGTCGGAACGCTCAGCAAGGCGCTGGGCTGCGCGGGCGGTTTCATCAGCGGAAGCCGCGATCTGATCGATTATGTGATCAACTGTGGACGCTCGTATATCTACTCGACCGCCGCTCCGGCCGCGATTTCGGCTGCCGCGATTGCAGCGCTGGACATCGTCGCGGCGGAGCCGCACCGCCGCCGCGAGCTGCTTGAGCGGGCCGCGGCATTGCGACAGGCGTTGACCGCACACGGCTGGTCTGTCGGACGTTCTGCGAGTCAAGTCATCCCGATCGTCGTCGGCGCTCCGCAGTGCGCCGTCGATCTTTCCGAATGGCTGCGCTGCGCGGCCTGCACGTGCCGGCCATTCGCCCGCCGACGGTACCGGAAGGCGAGGCATGCCTCCGCGTGAGTCTAACCTGGGGACATTCTCAAGATCACATCGCCGCGTTGTTGGAATCGCTGGGGCCGGCGAGGTCGGGGCTTATAAGACAATAAGTCGGCGAATTTGTAGGATGGACCTCCGAGTCCGTCCGCATGGAAATAGGACGGACTCGGAGGCCCATACTACAAGGCCTTCGGCACGCTATTCCCGCGCAAAGTTCACGTCCGCTCTCGCTGGAAGAAGGCTGCCACGCGTCCCCAGAACTGTTCGCTGTATTGCCGGTCGAGCCAGCGGGCGCGGATCGTCATCGAAGCAACGACGCACCCCACGGCCGCGCCGCAGAGCACGTCGCTGAAGAAATGCGCCCCGCTGTCCATGCGCTGGTATGCAACCAGAATCGGCGCGAGACAGAATAGCCACCGCGCCGCTGGGTAAACGACCATTAGCGCGATCGCCAGCCCCATCGCGGTGGCTGTGTGCGCTGAAGGAAAACTTTGGTTCGGACTGCCGAGCGATCCCAGCGGCAGCCACGGCCCGAAACTGCTCCAGACGCCTTTCAGAAAGTCGAAGTGATGCGGCCTCGCGCGGGCGATTAACATCTTCACGGCGTCGGCCGCCAAGCCCGATAGGAGAGCGGTCGCCGCAAGGCCCGGTATGGCCCAAAGCCGCGCCCGGTCAAGCCGCCAGATCAGGATCGCGACCAAAAGCACGCATTCGCCGCGGCCGAAGAGCTCGGAGATTGTCGCCAGATCGTGCAGATACCTTGGCCCTCGGCCTTGGAAAAACCACTGGGCGACGATGCAGTCGACATTGAACGCGGCGATTGCTGCGGCAATCAATCCCGCGGCTGCCGCAAGCAGCCAAAGCCGTGCACGGCCTGGCTCGCCGCGGGCTGCCGGGGCTTCGGCTCCGTCAATTGCTAGCACTCTCAGCAATGACCGCCGCTCGTCAATTGCGGCCGGCGCTCTTCCCCCAGCTTGCATAATCTCTCCACTGTCACAGCGTAGCGGATTGGGATTCGTCGTGATATTCCCGTCCCCGCCCGAAATGATCTTGGCTCAATTGACCAGAATCCGTAGACTCCCAACCGCGGCGTTGGCCGAGCGTTTTACTTATGTGGTCTGAAATCGGTTTTCGTGAAATCGTGCCTTGAGCGATTTGTTTTAGATAACGGGTAAAGCCCAACGTGTCCATATCTTTTTGTCAATAGAAATCGAGAATATGCCCCGCGCGCTCACCAGCCGGCGTATTGCATCGGCGAGTCTGGTGCAACAACTCATTATCGTCGTGGCCGCGGCCGCGATGTATTTCGCGAATCTCGGGGCGACTGGACTGTGGGACCTCGACGAGGCCCTCTATTCGTCGATCGCTCGGGAAATGACCGTGCGCGGCGACTGGATCGTGCCTACGTTCAACGGCCATCTTTTTCCGGAAAAGCCGCCGTTGATGTTCTGGCTGATGATGGGCAGTTTCAAGGCGATTGGGGTGAGCGAGTTCGCCGCCCGGCTGCCCGCGGCGCTCTTGGCGATCGGCACGGCGCTGGCGACATATCATTTGGCGCGGCGGCTGTTTTCCGCGGAGGTCGGCTTTTGGGCCGGCCTCGTCGTGGCCTCAAACATCATCTTCACCGTCTCGGCACGGGCCGCCACCGTCGACTCGGCACTTACTTTCATTACGACGCTCGTCATGCTACTTTTTGCGGTTGGGGCAGGGATCGGAGAGCCGCGCGATGAGGCGGCTACGCGAGCTGGCTTTCTGCCGAAGTCATGGCTTACGTTCGCGGCAATCGGCGGCCTGCTCGGGCTGGCAATTTTGGCCAAGGGCCCCGTCGGCTTCCTCTTGCCGGCCGCGTCGTTGGGACTTTTCTTGTTGATAGCGAATCGTAAGGGGAAAGAGGACGGACTCGGAGGTCCATCCTACGCTGCATCCGGCACATGGCCGCGAACGAGTGAAATGCTCAAGCAACTCGTCGCGACGTTCTCGCCACTTCGTATACTCCGCGTAACCTGGTCGATGCGGCCGCTGACCGTGCTCTTCGCGGCGGCGCTCGTGGCCGTTCCCTGGTTCGTGCTCGTCGCGCTGAAAACCGATGGCGAATGGCTCGCGCAGTTCGTTACCAAGTTCAATCTCGGCCCCTTCGTCAAGCCGTTTCTCGGCCATCGAGGACCGTTTTACTACCATTTTGCCGTCGTGCTCGTGGGGCTATTTCCGTGGTCGATTTTTTTGGGGCCGACGGTGGCCCATGCTTGGCGATCAGTCCGCGCGCCGGCAAAGAAGCGTCCTCCTACCTTTTCGTTATTTGTTGGATCGGCGTCTTCTTCGGCTTCTGGTCGATATGTAGCACGAAGCTGCCGCACTACGTTTTGCCGGCGTACCCGGGGTTGGCGATCCTCACAGCCAGCTTCTTGGACGCCTGGTTGAAACAAAGCCAAGCGGCCCCACGGCACGTCATGCCGATCGCCACCGGAATCTACCTCGGCGTGGGCGTGCTCATGCTGGCGGTCCTGCCCTGGGTGGCCGCCCGATATGTGCCGGGCGAGCAGATCATCGCACTCGTTGGATTGGATCTCGTGTTCGGCGGCGGGGCGGCGATTTGGTTTCTCGCCCGCGGCCGGCGGCCGGCTTACCTGGCGGCGATCGCCGCGTCGGCGGTGATGTTCGTTGTCATGCTCTTCGCCTGGGCCGCGGTCCGCATCGACGGGCACCAGCATTCCCGGCCGCTGATGGCCGCCTTGCACGGCGACAGCCCCGCTCCGCCGCAGATTGGCGGCTACCAGTACTGCGACGCCAGCACGGTGTACTATGCCGGCGGAACAGTGGCCACACTGGAAGACGGCGACAAACTGCAAGGGTTTGTCCGGCGGTCGCTTCATCCTTATATCGTCACGACCGGCGAGGGGTTGCACGATCTGGAAACAAAATTGCCCGGCACGTGGCGGATCGTCGCGCGTCGGCCGCGGTTTCTGTGCAAGGGAGATATCGTTGTCATCGCGCCGCGCGAGGCAACTAGCGAACTGTCTCGCCGCGAAGCGTCGGCGGGGGCCGCCGGCGAAGCGTTCAGGAAATGAAGAGCGGCAAGGCCTGGCCGTGGATATCATCGCACTGACGACGACAAAAAAGTGCCGGGCATCATGGTTCCGCCGGCACTTGCTCGGCGGAGATGTTTACCGCTCGCGTCCTCAATAGACTGAAAATACAAATTAGAACCAGCCCATAGCATGCCGCCGCTAGATAGAAATTGACGGAAATGCCGAGGAAGATCGAAATGAAGACGGCGATGGCTGACGACAGGACGCCGAAGATGCCGTTCAGCGCCCAGTACCAAGGGGTTTTCTTGCGGGTGGATGCTCCGCACCAGTCGCATTCCGGCCGGAAAGAAGAATCCCAGCATGAGCCCAACGGGAAAAATGGCGGCGATCGAGACAACGATCTTTGTGAGCATCGGGGCGGGGACCATTTGCGTCGTGAGAATACCAAGCACAATGTGAATGCCGAGAATGGCTGCGCAGGCAACCGCGGGATATAGGAAGGCCCAAGGAACGCGCGTCAAGGGCAGCCGCTCACTTATAAAGCTGCCTATGCCCGTGCTTAAGATAAATGCAAACAATAGGACTCCCAGCGCGTAAACCGGATGGCCGAGGAACACGGAGAGCCGCTGGATCATGGCGATTTCCAGCAGCATGAAGCCGCAACCAATGAGGGAAAAGTAGATGGCGCCGGCCCACAGAATCGGAGGCCGATGGTCGCCCGTCTCGCCGATTCTGCCGCTCAGAATCAAGGGCACGAGGATCGTCGCCACAGTCATCACCGTCAATGCCAGAATGAGCCCGATCAAGGTGAACGTCGCGTACAGATTTCCGACCTGGACACCCTCCGGTTTCGAGTCGGCGCCTGGCACGCGATCAACCAGGGAATCTTGCGTGCCGAAGTCAAACAGTCCGGCGCGACCATTCTTGATTACATGGGTTATCGTGCTGAGGCGCAGCATGTTAAAAAAATAAGGATCTTCGTCTGTCGGCGCGTCGAGCCGCAACTCAAAATTTCGCGTTTTCGCTTGCAACTCGTCGAGCGACCGAGACGAGAGGATGTCCCGCAGGACCGGGTGTTCGGCGCTTTTCACGGGCGACGCCGCCAACGAGAACCCCAGCCGTTTGCAGGTCTCGGCGAGCGTCTCGTTGTCTTCCCTGGAAAATGGGTGGCGGCTGAGGATTAGCGTGGCGCACTTCCCCTGAGTAACCAGGGCAAGGTGGTCCGAAGGCCGGCTCACGCCCTCCTGCAAAAGCACGTTGACCGCAAGGCTCACCAGGCGCCCGGTCTCGCCAAGGTGGTTCTCGCCGTACCAGCGGGATACGGTGAATACGCCATCGTCGTTAAGGCGGTCGATGAAGAGCTTCCATGCTTCGACCGTGTAGAGTGCGTTCTCCGATAGCGTCATCGCCCCCGCTCCGGTCGACGCCCAAGTGTCGATCTACGACATCTGCAGGAAGGAGAACTTCGCGTCATTGCGCGAGAGGTAGCTGCGGGCCTCATCCACGACCAGGGTCACCTCGGGGCGATCGGCGATATTGGCGAAATGTCGAAATTGATTCTCGAGGAGATCGATGAATATCGGATTGAGTTCGATTCCCAAGACCTGCGTGTGTCCAAACAGCAAGGCGCTCTGGACGTCGCGACCGCCGCCGACGCCGATAATACAGGCGGCGCCGTGCGGCCGCAAGTAGTGGGCGATATTCACGACATCATAGCGGAGGTGTTCGATGTCGGCCGCCCTGCGGTACTCCCGCATGGAGGTTGCCGCTTCGCCGTCGATATTCAGCAGTCTCTGGTTTACTGTCTCCTTGGGGGTGCTGGGACTCGGTCCCCAAAGTTGCGGGGGGCCGTTGAATATCGGATAAACGGCGATGCGGGAAAAAGAATTCCACCTCTCGATGTCATACCTGCTCGCCGGTTCGATGCGGTCTTTCACGATGATCGGCCGCACCATCGACGTTGATCGACTGTTGACGACCGTAGCCAATCCTAGCAATGCAAAGACAATGAAATTGGCGGTCCGCAGTCGCTTCTGCGGCAATCGCCAGGCAAATACAAAGCCCGCCAGCGCACCGATTCCGCCGCAGAGCAGAACCAGGCTAGGGGCGTCCAAAACTTCTAGACCGCCCAGGACGAGAAGACAGCCCATCGCTGCGCCGATCAGGTCGCTGGCGTAAACTCTGCCAACGGGCAGCTTGCACTTCGTGAGCACGAGAGTAACCGCGATGCCGGCGAAGTAGAACGGCAACGAACATGCCGCGGCAAGACCAAGCAGGGCAAATAGACTCATGATGCTCTTGAAAAGAATCATCGGCATCAGGCAGAGGACCACTAGCGACAGCGGCACGGCCAGCGAAAACCGCAGGCAAGCACTTGCCAGGTTTTCCTGCAACCTCTCGCCTCGGAACCGCTTGGGATAAAGGTAAACCGCGGTTGCGCCCGCCGTCATTCCCAGCATGGCCGTCGACACGGCGAAAAAGGCCAAGTGATACCAACTGGTGACGCTTAGGATCCGCGTGAACGTGATCTCCAACGCAAGCATGCCGAATGCCAGCAAGAATGTGCCTACGTAGATTTCCATAAGGTCGTCTCCTCGGTGCGCGCGGAACGGGTTAAGCAATCAGCCACAGTGGCACAATCCATACCCTAGCCTGCTCGCTACGGTGCGTCAATCCGAGGCAGATCGAGCGTAACACAGATCGCGTCTTGCTTCGGCAGACTGAGTTCGATCTTGCCGCCAAGCGCCGCCGCGTAGGCCGCTACCAACGTCAACCCCAAACCGCAATGCGAGCCGTCGGTCCGGGCGGCGTCCTTCCGCCAGAATGGCTCCAGCATGTGCGGCAGGTCATCCGGCGATAGGCAGTCGGCGTCGTTGGTTACTGTGAACTTTAGTCCGGAACCGTTCGCCACTGCGCGGCAAACGACCATTCCGCCGATTCTGGCGTACTGCGCCGCGTTGGCCATGAGATTGCTGACGATCGAGTGCAGCATCGTGCGGTCGGTCTCGACTAACAACTTCGAAGGCTGGTCGAACGTTACGGCCAGATGCCGTTCGGCGGACGTTCGGTCGATGGCCGTCCCAGGCGTCACGAATTAAATCGCCGACATTTACCGACTCGCGAACCACCGTCATCGTGCCCGACTGGCAGCGGGCCAACGAGAGCAAGGTCGTCACGATGCGTTCCATCTGCTGGGCGACATCCAGGGCGTCCTTGAAATAGCCCAGCGAGGTTTCCCGGTCGCCGTCCCATTTCACGGCGACGTTAGCGAGCGAACGCAATTCGGCGATCGGGGTGCGCAGCTCGTGGGCCACATCCGCCGTGAACCGCCGTTCCCGCGCAAACGCCTTTTGCAGCCGCTCCAGCGAATCGTTCAGACGCAAGCAGATCGGTTGCAGTTCGGCGGGCAATCCCGCGAGCGAGAAGCGGAAGTCGAGCGCCTGCGGATCAATTCGCGCCGCCTCGGCGGCGACCCGTTGCAGCGGAGAAAGTCCCTGACGTACGACCGCGCCCACGACCGCGACGATGCCGATCGCCATAAACGCCACGATACCCAGCAAGGCCGAAAACAAGACCGTCATTATCCCCTTCAGCTCGCTGCGGTCTTGGGCGACGGCGACGATAACGCGCTTGCCGGCAAGCTCGGCCGATGGGCTTTGCGGCGTACCTCCGCTCGGCACGTCTTCATCCTCGGCAACAGGCAGAAAATGCAGGAGAAGAACCCTTCCAGGGCGTGCCTGTGGCAGCTCGTGGTCCACGAAAACCGGCCCGTCGGCGGCAGTCGCCCCGGCGGAGTTGAAGCCGGGAAGATCGCTCTTGCCGAGCGCCGGCGAGCGCAGCAGGACCGTGCCATCCTCGCGCCAGACTTGGAAGTATTGGGGATTCGCGGCCGCGCCAAGCTGAGATGCCGGCCCTTGCGGATTGTCGATCTCTATTTCACCGTCGTGCTGCAGCTTGACGAGGCCGCAAATCACACGGGCCTCGGCGGTCAGGGCGACGTTGAACTGGCCCTTGAGCACGGTGTTCATATAGGTGTATAGGATCGCGCCCGATGCCAGCAATAAAGCCATCAATCCCAGCAGCAATCCAAGGGTCAGTTTGCGGCGTATGGACATCAGCTTTTCCCCGCCTGAAGGATGTAGCCCATGCCGCGGCGAGTTTGCACTAGCGAAGGCTCGCCCGGAAGGTCGATTTTCTTTCGCAAGCCGCAAATCGCCGAATCGACGACGTTGCTCATGACTTCCGAAGTGCCGTCGTAGATGTGCCGTTCGATGTCCGCGCGCGAGACGACCGCGCCTTGCCGGTGCGCCAAATACTCCAGCAGGGCATATTCCCGCGGCGCCAAACTGACGGCGTCGCCGGCGACGACAACTGCACGCGCGGACGTGTCGATCTCCAGATGGCGAATGCGAATGAGCGGGTTCTTCCGGCCGTGACGGCGGCGCAGCAAAGCCTGAATACGAGCGAGCAGCTCATCGAAAGCGAACGGTTTTACCAGATAGTCGTCGGCCCCCGTTTGCAACCCACGAACACGGTCCTCGACGGTGTCCTTGGCCGTGAGGATCAGTACGTGCGTTTCCTTGCCCGCTTGCCGCAGCTTTTTCAGCAGGGTGAGGCCGTCGAGGCTCGGCAACATCAGGTCGAGAACGATCAGGTCGTAATCGTTGGCCTGCGCCACGCCAAGCCTTCCCGTCCATCGCCCACGACGTCCACGGCGTAAGCGGCTTTGCGAAGTCCGTCACCGAGTGAACGCTGCAAGCGGGGCGAGTCTTCGATCAGCAGTATTCGCATGGAACTGCGGTCAGACGCTATTGACACATAGGGGGGTCGATCAGAACCAATCTTATCGCACGACTGGCACCGTCCCAGGGTCGGTTTTGTTAGAGACTCAAAAACTCCGAGGGCGGAACGTCCGCCCCCGGAGCCAGTATAGTTTACCATACAAGCCCGACGCGCAAGCGAGCGGAGAGACTTCCTTCGCTCGCGCGTCAGCGGCTTGGTTACATCGGCGCTGCCGCCTACTTCACCTTGCCTTCGGGCGTCACATCGACGCCATGCGTTTCCGTGACCTCCAGCTCGAATACCGTCCCGTCCTTGGTGGTTGACTTCTCCGCCAAAGTAATCTTGCCCTTCGGGTAGAGTTTCTTCACCGCCTCGAGGACGGCCTTCGGCAAAGTAGCGGCCGGCACGGTGATTTCCCGCTCCTCAATCTTGCCATTGACGGTGATGATCGCGGCCTGATGGACGCCGTTCACTTGATAATCCAGTTCATAGGTGCCGTCGGATTCACGTGCGAGTTCCAGGAGCTTGCCTTTGCCGACCAGCTTCTTCGCCGTGGCCTGAACCGGTCCGGGAATCTTGGCGCTCGGCTTGGCAACAGGCTTTCCCTCGTCCTTCTCGTTATCCTCTTCCTTGGCCTCGCCCTTCTTGGCCCCGGACTTCTTCTCCTTGGCTTCGCCCTTTTCGTCCTCCTTCTCGTCCTCCTCTTCCTTGGCCTCGGCCTTCTTGTGCTCTTGGCCCCGGACTTCTTCTCCTTGGCTTCACCCTTTTCGTCGTCCTTCTCGTCCTCCTCTTCCTTGGCCTCGGCCTTCTTGGCGCTCTTGGCCCCGGACTTCTTTTCCTTGGCCTCGTCCTTTTCGTCGTCCTTCCCGTCCTCTTCTTCCTTGGCTTCGGCCTTCTTGGCGCTCTTGGCGCCGGACTTCTTTTCCTTGGCCTCGTCCTTTTCGTCGTCCTTCTGGCTGGTCGCACGGACTTTGGCGGAAACCTTATTGAGCGACATCTGCTTTTCGGATTCAGCTCCCCGGACGCGCACGGTCCCGAGGAACAATGCCAGAGCAACGATGCTCGCAACCAATAACTGTTTATTCATCTGATCGACTCCTTAATGGGAAAGAACTTGCTTTTCTTCCGCGCGCTGCGGAAGTGACTGCGGCCGGCGATATCGTCGCCGGTCGGGCCGCTGCCCCAGCGTGCCAAAGGAGATCTTATCCACCCAGAATTACGGAAAGATGACGGCAGGGGAAAAAACCTGGCAACAAAGGCGAGAATTTGTTCCGGGAGACGCTCGACTGGCGGGGTCGCGACATCGAATCCCGACGCGCAAGCGAGGCTTTCCTACGGTGCCGGCCTCGCTTGCGCGTTGGGCTTCGATAGCCCGCAGGCGTAGTTGCTGCCCTACCGGCATCACAAAACGGCGGAGTTGCGATATGTCATAAATGACCCCGAAAATTCTTTAAGTCCTTGTCCGGCAAGGGGTTGGGAACAATCCGAAAAGAATTCTTCTATAATCGCATAGCGCATCTAGCAATATATATATGGAGATGTGTACAAGAGTTTAGATATGAGAGTTGAGTGCGGAGAGGGGAGTGGGAGGAAAGGATGAAGGCAGAAGGATGAAAACGGAAATGTTCAATGTACAAGGTTCAATGTTCACAATCCCCAAATCCCTAAGACCTAAGACCTAATACGGATTCTCGTTTCAAACTTCGCGTTGCTAGCATTGCTTAACTGTTGCCCCGCAAGCACTTACGAAAAATGGACCCGGCAGGATCAAACAAGAATTCGTATAAGACCGCATCCGTGTTCAATCCGCGTTTCATCCGTGGTCCCGTCCGGCTTTCGTGTGCTTCGTGTATTTCGTGGTCTATCAAGACAATCCAATAAGTGAAAAGAAGTGTTTCCATGAGATCCTATAAGTTTCTATGCATTCCTCTTCTTCCTTTGTCAAGTGTTTGTATTTGAAGGTAATTGTGGACGCGTTTCCACACGTTGGGTGGTTGCTTTTTCGATCGTCTCGAAGAAGCATGATGCGCACACCAATGTGTGGGGACGGCTGAGGAGTTCGTTGTCGTATGACTGTTCGATGGGAGCCGTGCAGTAGCGCGCTTGGATAACTCCAATCTCTTGCCTGAAACGTCTTGCCGTGAGACAAGCGTCGATTTGGCTTTATGAGAGATTCATCGCCAAGCGGTGCTGCCGGCCCCTCGAAACTATGCACAACGCTCTTTGCAGGCGCATGAAATGCATGAAAGGTGGCCGATCAGCCCCAAGCTCAATTGGTCCTACGTGACTATTCCTCTGTTAGTGGATGTTCGTTAATGGATGTTATGCCGGCTCCTGCGAGCCGCTCGATCATGCTACCGTTGATTGCCCGTTCCAACCTTCTGCCTTCGCTTCTTCTGTTGCTTCTTGGCAAGCTTCGCGGCGCGAATGCTTGACCTCCGGCGAGAACAGCCGAGTTGCGTCGAAACTCGCCTCGCTCGCGCCCAGCGCGTGCAGGCCCAGGGACAGCTTCCTCATCACGGCCACCAGCGCCGGCGTGCTGCCTTTGGTGCATCGACTCTTCTTCACAGAATACCACTCCACGACCGCCGCCTCCTGCACCAGACGCATCGCCGCGAAGTACAGCCAACGCCGCACGGCGCCGGGCCCGCGCTTGGTAATCTTCAACTGACCCTTGTGCCGCCCGCTGCTGCGCTCCTTGAGGTTCAGGCCCATCGCCTTGCGGTAGGCCTCGGCACAAGGGTAGTTCCGCGGATCGCCGATATAAACCCACAATACACAAGCCGTCGCCCAGCCGACGACCTTCGCATGTCGGGCGATGATCGCATTGCTTTGGGCCAGCTTTTTCAAGGCCGCCGACGCTTTTTTCACTTCACGTTTGGCCGAAAGCGCGGCCTTGGCGTACTCGCGCATCTGCCGCCGATCGATCGCCGTCTGCCGCACGCCCACGCTCCTCGCCGCGGCCGCAATGAAACGCTCGATCTTCTCCTCCTTGAGATAATTGCGGCCCCAAGCTTTCAATCTCTCGGCGGCGCCCGTGTCGGCCGCCAGCGCCGCCGGACCGCCGTACTCGACGAGGACTTGCAGCAAGGTTTTGGAGTTGAGTTTCAAATACTCCGTCGCCTCCGGCCAATGCCGCGCCAACAGCCCTTCCAGACGACACAGCCACATGACCCCCAGCCGCTGTTGCACGTCGGCGCGTTGGACCCAATAACGCAGCTCCTGGTCGAACTCCGTGGGCGGCCGGTAAGGCCAAGGGGACGACTTGCCCAAGGCGGCCAGCTCCGCCACGATCGCCGCGTCCTTGCCGTCGTGCTGCGAAGGGACGCCGTCGAAAATCTCCGCGTAGTCATGCACCGCCTTGCCGCTGACGCGATGGACCTCGAGCCCAGCGTCGGTCAACGCCTGGCGGAGCGCATCGCCGTAAGTGCCCGTCGATTCCATGGCGATCCGCAGCGAGCGGCCTTTGGCAAGATCTCGCAATCGGCTAACCAGCACGGGAATCTCCTCGGGCGTCTTCACCCGCCACGGCCGCTCGAACTCGCCGCTTTGCCACCGCACGACCGCCAGCGATTCCGACTTCGCCACATCGATTCCGACCACGACGCCCATCGCGACCTTCTCCGCTACCAGCGATTCAACAAAAACCTGCTTGACATCGACCGAACGATACGCTTCTCTTTTCATAGGGGACGACCTCTTATACGTGGCGTTGATGGACTCAAAGCCGTCAACCTTACCACTCTCGAGGCGTCCCCTGTTCTTTTTGACTATAGCCAACTATGCGGTTTCTATGCGATTCCTATGACGTTTCTATGCGCTGTCTATATAGAGTTCAGGCAGTGTGGCATTAAACGCACGCCGTTTTCCGCACGAATTGCGAGCACCTCAAGCCTTGAAAAAAAATTGCGAGGCACTCGTCGCAGCCATCCGGGACGTGACGCCTCCAAGCCGAGTCAAAGCAGTTTCAAAGACGCTCTCCGATAAACGCAGGTCGCTCGCCGCGGGAAAACCTCGGTTGCACGGTTTTCATGTTTTCACTCATTTCGCGCTCGGCGATCGGTGCGTGCGTGTGCCGAATTGCACCACGCTTGCCCAGTTTACCACAGTTTCGAATGGTCTCCGCTGGCGACTAACATGTTATCGCATAATATCTTACGTCAACGTACGTCCCAAACACCACGCGGCGCAAAACCGCGAGGCGGTGCATTGGCGGCAAAAGCATGCACCAATACTAATCCATTCCTGAGTCGTTCCTGAGTCATTCCTCTCTTTGTCGCACCCTAAAAACCGAAGAAAACACCCAATTTTTCGCGGATACGGCTCCTAGAAAATACTGCCCCCAGCCAAACGCATTCTTCCGGCGAATTTGCCGGCTCCGGCCGGCGTTCAACTGCTCAGCTCAGACTTACGAGCCATGTGGCGGATTCGCTGCTTTGCGGTATACTTTAGGTTAGACGTTAAACTCCATCCCCATAGGTAAATCATGTCCATTGATAAGACCCCATTCCACCAAGCGGCCGCGGCGGTCGCGCTGGCCGCGGCCCTGGCGCTGGTCAGTTACCGTGCCATCGCGGTCGACAAGCCCGGCGAAAAGCCCACCGCCGGCCCGGACGCGAAGCCCGCGGAAAAGGACAATAACAATGCCGATGCGGGCAAGTATCTGCGAATCGTGCGGGACCGCAAGGACCGCGTCGTTGGCTTGGAGACGGCCATTGTTAGCTTTCGCCCAGCGGGGCCAGGTGCGGCCGACGTGCGGGTCGATCTGGTCGCGGCCGTCCACGTCGCGGACAAAAGCTATTACCAGGAATTGAATAAGCGTTTCAAGGAATATGACGTGGTGCTCTACGAGCTCGTCGCGCCGCAAGGCACGCGGATCCCCAAAGGCGGACGCAAGGACAAAGGCGGCAGCGTGGTTTCCTCAGTGCAAATCGGCATGAAGAACGCCTTGGAACTCGATTACCAGCTTGACGAGATCGACTATACGCGGAAGAACTTCGTCCATGCCGACCTCTCGCCCGACGAATTCCTGCAATCGATGCGCGACCACAAGGAAAGCTTTGCCGATATTATCGCGCGGCTGATGGCGCTGGGCATCGCGAAGGAAGCGAGCGGGCAGGGAGGAAACGACATGCAGTTGCTATTCGCCTTGTTCGACAAGAATCGTGCGCTCGCGCTGAAGCGCGTCGTTGCCGAGCAATTCGAAGACGCGGATAGCGGAATGGCCGTCCTGGAAGGGCCCAGCGGCTCCACGTTGATCGGCCAGCGGAACAAGCGTGCGTTGGAGGTGCTTGGCAAGCAGATAGCCGCAGGCAAAAAGAAGATCGCCATCTTTTACGGCGGTGGACACATGACCGACATGGAGAAGCACCTCCGCGCCGAATTCTCGATGAAGCCCGATAAGTCCGAGTGGCTGCGGGCCTGGGACATGAAATAGCTCCGCACCGAATTTCAGCCGGGACGTTGCGCACGAATCGGGCGATTGGTCGCTCGGCAAGGCCACGGGTTCGTGGCGCGGCTCGCGCGGCAAAAGACTTCGCAGTATTTGATACGGCAGGCGGATTACCGATCTGCCGCCTAGCAGAACGGCGCCACAAAGTACGGCAAAAGCGGCAACGCCCGCGACCATGGGATTCGCGGCGGCATCTGCAAGGAGAAGAGTAGGAATCATGGTAGTCGAATCCAGCGACACGACCCAGCAAGCCGAAACATCCGATGTGACAGTCAAGTTGAGGCCGGTGGTTCAGTATGCCAAACATCTGCCAAAATATCAAACAATTTGCGCGGATCGTAACAAAGTGCGCTGAAAATCGTCCTAGCAGGATCTTTCTTGGCCGGCGCCGGGTCGTTCCCGGTTTTGCAACGCCCGGAAGAGTAGTCCAATAACCGCAACGGGTTACCTGGTAATGTATTAGGCGCACTCCGTGTGCCGTCTTTCCGCACGGGGTGTGCGGTATACACTAGAGCGGCGTCCAAGGCACATCGGTACGCGTGTGCAGCCGCGCGGCGGCCTCGACAACCTGAAACCGCTGGTCGAGCACCACCGAGGCGATCCGCGGCAAGGCCAAGCCTTCGACTTCGTAGCAAATCAGCATGTCGGCATGGGGATCGGCGACGACCGTGGGCAGAGCGGTAACAGCTTCACCCAGCATTTCGGGCGTAACCGCTGGCGCCAACAACTCGGGCGCCATGACGAGAAGTCGCTGCCGGCCGCCGCACATCTCGAAGCGCGATGGCACGGCGGCCTTCAGCGCGGCGGGAATATCGAATAGCGGATCGTCCGAGCGGCACTCCAGCGCGGCGCTCAGCGACTCATGGGTGACCTGCCGCAACTTGCTGTGGATGACGGCCGCCGCGGCCGTGCGAATGGATTGTGCGAGATCGAGGCGCCGGCAATCGGCATCGGTCGTTACCAAGCGGCGCAGATCCGATTCGAGCGCCGATTCCATTTCACTCAGGAGTTCCGCCTGGTGGACGGCTATCTGCTGCGCCGCCGCTTGCTGTGCGGCCTTAACGCGAGAGCGCGGGGCATCGCCATCCGCCGCGGCTGCCGGCAGCCGGCGGATAGAGGCGGTGCAAATCGGTAGCCACGCTTCGCAGTTTATCGCGCACCTGCGAGACCTGCACCAGCGCTTTGCGCGAGCCGGCAGAACGCGGTGAGAACCAGTTCGTGCAAGCGAAGTTCAAAATACTCGGAGAGCCCCCGATCCACCACGAGGCGCCGCTTGCTGAAGTAGCCGCGGAATTGCAGCCAGTTCTTCCCGGCGTTGGGGTCGCCCAACAACGCTTCCTTCAACGATTGCATCGGCTTGATGAGCGACTGGGCCGCTTCGCCGGCCTGCCGGCCGATGTCGCGGAGGTGATCGGCCAATTGATCGGCCATCGACAAGGCGCCCGCCAGGCGATGTTCGCGAGAGTTGGCCAGTTCGAGCAGCCATACCCGCAGCTTTCCGCACACCTCTTCCAGGATCTCTTTGGTGGGCGCATCCATCGCCGATTCCAGGCAGAGCCGCTGCGCATCCTCGCCGCCTTGGCTTCGCACGAGCCCGTCCAAGGCTTCGACGATGACATTGCCCGGCGGCATCCGCGTGACGAAACTCCGCTTGGGAGCAAAGTTGTTCACCAGCTCTTCCAGGACTTTGATGAGGTACGATTCGCGGTCGTTGCCCATCTGCTCGGCCAGTCGCGTTTGCAGGCGCGACACGACGCTGTCGAGCGAAATGCCGGCTTCTGCGGCTCGTGCAACGACTTCCGTTCGGAGCGTCTCTTGCGGGTCGTCCTCGGGAAACTGCGTGGCAAAGAGGCTCGTCGGGTCGGAAAGCGAAGCCTCCTGTGCCGGCACTTCGTCCGGCACCCCGTCCCGCCACCGCGCAATCAATCCTCGACAAAGATCGTCCAATAGGTAGCTCGACGCGTCGTCGGGCGAGAAGCCGAGCGTGGAATGGCCGAACGTGCGGAGCGTGGCGCCATCGCTGGCGCAAGCCTCGGCGTCGGCTCGCATTCCGCGGCAGCGGTCGAAGAACGTGGCTGCGCCGGTCAACGACCCGCAGTAAAGATACTTCGCCAGCGTATCGACCGCCCCTGTAAAACCTTCGCCATCGAGATCTTCTCCCAGATGGACCACATAGGCATCGCTGAAAGGCGCGTCCTCCGCTGGGAACGACGACAATCCCGCCGCCGGGTCGCCCGGATACGGGCGACGCGGGTCCATGTAGTGGTTCAATTCGCCCAAGCAGCGCGTAGGCGTTGGCGATCGGCAGTTTGCCTTGCTGCGAATTCCGGCCGGTGCAATGGGCCATAATGCCGCAGATTGCGTCGTCGGGCAGCTGCAGTTCGCGAAGCGCCTGGCGGACGATGTATCCGAAATCGAGAACGGTTCCGCTGCCGGTGCCGCCGGTGGTCGATGCGAGGATGAAGACCCGCGGCGCCGGATTGCGGAAGGGCAGGCCCGTGGCGGTCGTCGTCGTCACGATCCCCGCGGGGTCGATCGCCGCGCAGAGCGCCCGCGTCACCGGTTCGATCACGCGCTCCATGTTGTCCACCAGCGCCAGCCGCGCCAGCGGCCGCAGGCCCTGCGTCTGCAAATTGCGGGGGATGTTATAGATCCAGCGGCGGCTCAACCAATGGAACCGCCCGCTCGAATCACTGCGGTAGTCCGCCATCGGGCGGAGCGGCAGCAGCACGGCGGAGCCGTTGCTCAAGGGCGCCGGGCCGTTCTCCGTGGCGGATCTCAAGCTCTCGGCATCGGTGTCGAATAGCAGAAACTGCAAGGCGCTCAGAGCGGCCGAAACGCCGAAACGAGCGTGGATCCGCTCGTGCAGCGTATGCACCGCCCGAATGGCCAAGCCGCCGATTCCGATGAAAAGCGTCGGCCTCAGTTCAAGCTCCGCGTCGTCCATCCGCAAAGGCGGCAGGTCTTGCGCCGGCGTCGGCTCGACTGCGATCTGCGTCATGTGGGCGCCCGGCTGCGCGGCGGCCATTCGGGCCGTGGAAATCGCGTCCGGCGAGACCATTTCCGTCTCCATGCGTTCGGACGGCTGCGCGGGCTCGATCTTGGGCGGCGCCGGCCGCGCCGCGCGGGGCCGCGCGTTGGGCGTGATGTCCAGCAGGCGCTCGATCATCTCTCGGCAACTGCTGAACCGCTGCTCAGGGTCCTTGGACAAGGCGCGCGCAACCACCGACTCGTCGCTCGACGGAAGGCGGTCCAGCCGCGGCCGGCTGTGCATGTGCTGTGCCGCGAGTTGCGCCGTTGTGCGGCCCTCAAAGGGCAGCGCGCCGGTGAGCATTTCCTGATAGACGATCGCCAGGCTGTACTGGTCGCTGTGGATGCTAGGGCGGCCGTCGAATAGTTCCGGAGCAGCGTAGGTGGGCGTCATGCCGCCCACGATCGACATGTTCGCCTCTTGCAAGTCTTTGACGAGCCCGAAGTCGGCCACCTTGATGCGGCCGCCGACCAACAGCAGGTTCTCCGGCTTGACGTCCAAATGCTGCAGGCAGTGCTGCTGGCTGATGTAGTCCAGGGCGTCGGCCGCATCGTGCAGATGGGCCAACAATTCGCCGCGTGGAATGCCCGCTTGCCCCGCGGCGCGATGCCTGTCAAACTCCTGCTTCAGGTTTGAAGTGGCCAGCTCAGTAAGAATGAGCAAGCGGCCGTCGACGCGCTCGATCCGCTCCAGGGAAAGCAGGAACGGGTGACGGACCTCCTTGATGCGGTTCAGCGCGGCCAGCTCGGCGCCCGCGCGCTCGTCATCCGGACAGCCGTAGACGATCTTGATCGCCTTGGACAGTCCGCCTGGCGCATCGGCTTTCCAGACTTCGCCATATCCGCCCGCGCCCAGCCGCTCGCGAATCACGTAGCCCGGGATCGGTTCAGTCGGCGAAAATATTGTCGGGGCGGCAGCGCTCATCAAGAATGATTGAAGTCATGCAGGGTGTTGTTTTCTCGTTCCCACGCTCTGCGTGGGAACGAGCTGCGCGGCCGCTTTGCGGCCATGCTCGCGTTTACGGGGACGCGGAGCGTCCGTTCACCCGTTCCCACGCAGAGCGTTGGAACGAGGAGGTTTAACCGTTCTCTCCCATTACCGTGGTGAAGTAGGTCTTTACCGCCCGGTCAAAGTATTCGGTCCGCATTTCCATCGGCTTGCCCGTGTAGTTGCAATAGCTGCGGATCTGCAACAGCAAGTCGCGGGCGTGGCAGCGGCGGAAGCGGCGGCCCGGGGCGCGGAAATGCCGTTCCAACAGGTCGTCGATCACCTCGCGGCGATATTCGCAGCCGAACGTACGCGAATAAATCTCGAACAGTCCGCGGAACTCGTCTTCGCTGGGGTCGCCGATCTCGATCTTGTAAGGAATGCGCCGCAGGAACGCTTCGTCGACCAGTTCCCGCGGCTCCAGGTTCGTGGAGAATATCACCAGTTGGTCGAAGGGCACCTGAAGCTTCTTGCCGGTGGGCAGCGTGAGGAAGTCGTGCCTCATTTCCAGCGGCACGATCCAGCGATTGAGCAATTGCCCCGGCTCGATGCGCTGGCGTCCGAAATCGTCGATCAACAGACAGCCGCAGTTGCTCTTCATTTGCAGCGAAGCTTCGTTGATGTTGCTTCGCGGATCGTGCCGGAGATCGAGGCTGTCCATCGTCAGCTCGCCGCCGACGACCACCGTGGGCCGCGAAACCTTCAGCCAGCGGCGATCGTGCTCGCCGCACTTGGTGACGCCGCGCTCGTCGTTGACGACCGGCCGGTGGTAGGCCGAGTCGAAGAATTTGATGATCTGGCCGTCTTCGTAAATCGCGTGAGGAATCCAAATCTCCTGGCCGAAACAGAGCGTGATCCGCTTGGCGAGGGTCGATTTGCCGTTTCCCGGCGCGCCGTAGAGGAACATGCCCGCGCCGGAGTTGATCGCCGGGCCGAGACTTTCGAAGAGGCCCGGATCGACGGAGATGCCGCGGACGGCCTCGGCCAGTTTTTCGGGTCCGGGGTTCTCGGCGGTAATCGACTGGGCGTCGACGGAGATGATGTAATCGCTCATCGGCACCGGCGCCGGGCCGACGTAGCCGCAGGCCTCGATGTAGGTAGTGGCCCGCGTGCGGCCCTGGGCGGTGAGACTGAAGTAATAATCGTTAAAGGGCGCCGCGCCTGCGTGGACGATGAGCTGGTTCGTCCGCAGCGTGTTCAAGAGCGGCTCGATGACATTGAACGGCAAACAGAGATGGTCGGCCACAGAGCGGCCCTTGTTCGTGCCGAACACGGCCAGATATTTGCAAATCGCCTGCTCGACAAACTCTTCGCCGAGGCCGGTCTCGTCGAGCGACGCCGGCCGGCTCGGCACGAAGTTCTCGTCGGAGAGCAAGGAGGCCAGCAGTCCTTCGTTGATATCTAGCGTATTTGTCGGCATGGTTCAGTTGCCCAATAATGGTTCTTCAGCCCAACTCTAGGTCAAGCCGGCGCGGCGCGGTCGCTGCCGTAATGGCGAGGCTACATTTTCGTCTCTCGATCATGGCGTCGCCCGGCATAACCGGCATAGCCGCGCCGTGCGGCATCCTTCCGGCAGCGGCAAATTATGGGGTAGACTTGTAACGCTAAGGAATGGAATGCGCGTGTGTGGGGCCGTGACAGGCGAAAAAAAGGGCACAGCCACATTTTTGCGACACGCCATCCGCAGGCAGAAATTGGAATGTGCGGCAAGAATCGGGACCATCCCCGGCAATGAGATTATTCGAAACCATCACCAACCTTTCTTCCGGAGCAGAACTGCTTCGCCGCCGGCGGTATGGGATCATCGTGGTCGAACGGGGACGGTTCCAGCGCGTGAAAGTCCGGCCGTGGCCGAAGGTGCTTGTGGGGCCGGAAGTCCTCTGGCTGGGCCGTTGGATGCATCAGCGTCGAAGCGGCGACCGCGTGATTCTCTACTACAACCATCCTTGGCGGTTTCCCAACTTCCTGACGTTGGCCTACGCGATTTCGTCTCGCGAGACGAGCATGCGATCGGTTCGCGTCTGCCTGGAGGTGCTCGACGAAATCGCCCGGCTGAAGCGCAGCGACGCCCTGCTTTGCGATGCCGGCAATTGGCGAATCTCCGAGCGGTTCATGCGCCGCTGGGGCTGGGTTCCGCATTGTCCGACGTCATGGTGGCATCGGCATTTCATCAAACGCTTTTATGGGAAGTACCCGGGGCGGAGTGGGGAGTGGGAGGTGGGGAGTGGGGAGCAAGCTGGCGCGGATGCCAATGCCGTTGTGTCCCATGCTCTGTAGAAGGATCAATGTTCAAGGTTCAATGCCTTAGCGCTCTGTCCCCCGTATCCGATCTGCAAGCCAGCGAATCGGGAATAGCAGCACGGGCATTAAGCAGAGGCAGACGAACAAGACCGCGAGCAACTTCCAGCCCAGCGAAAAGTACTGCTCAAAGAATCTCCAAATCGCGGGCCAGTAAACGACTGTCGTCGCCGCGGCGAGGCAGAGGAACGGGCCGAAGGGGATCTCCCGTTCGCCGCGAAGAATCAGCCGGCCAATGCCGATCAGCAAGGCGTAGAGCGGCGCCATGAAGAAAATCACGATCGACGCCTGCCAGCCGAGAAACGCGCCGATCATCGCCAACAGCGTCACGTCGCCAAAGCCCATCGCCTCGCGGCCCATCGCGGCCGAAGCAACGATTCGCACTATCTGCGTCAGGCGCCGCCAACGACGAGTCCCGCCAGTCCGGTCGCCAGGCCGGCCCAGTGCGGACCTCCTTGCCACCAGACTGCGGCGATTACGATTGAACCGACCGAGGCCAGAGCCATCAAGCCGTAGGTCGCCCGTTCGCGCACCATCCGCGCGATGAAAACCCGCATCGCGCGAGGTAGCCGTGCCGCGTCGACCAATGGCCTGGGGTTAAAGCGAGACACCAAATCCAGAAGCTCGAAATCGCTGCCGCCAGCGCTGATCCGCTGGTAACTGCCGGCACGTTCCACGGCTGCACGAACTTCCACGCCGACGGGACATCCGGCTTCGGCGGAAGCTCGTCGGGTGATGTAAGCCAGACCGAGCTTAAAACGGGGAATTGTTCGGGTTCACTTGTACGAACTATTTGGGGCACGAATGGTCCCGTCGCCGTAACTTGCGGTAAAAGCCCATAGGGCCATAAGCTTACGATAAAAAGCCCTAGCAACGTTCCCGGCAAGGTGACGCCGTCCGGAATGGTCATTTCATCGATGTCGATCCAAAAAGCAACGAGCATAAAACAAAAAAGAATCGCGTGCGCTAGGAATTGCTCATGGCGGATCGCCGACAATGCTATCCCGGCCGGCTCCATTAATCCAACTGGACTCAAGACTTGTCCCTGCGTCAGGACTAATTGACACCATGCAACTTCCCATAGGTACAGAACTACCATCGCGGCACCGCAAAACAATTCGATCAACATCGGTCGAATCCAGAAGCCCCGCCCATGCACCAGTACCTCGCGCCGCAGTCCGAGCCAGCCGACGACCGGAAGGCGATCCCAAACGTGTCGCTGCGGAGCGTTTTTTGGCGCCAGCGACCACGGGCTGAGCGACTTTTGATGCCACGCCAGCCGATAGATGCCGAGATTGATCAACGATCCGAAACAACAGCCCAACACGAACAGGATCGCCAGTCGAACTTCAATCGGGATGGCAAGGATTTGGTTCACGACAGCGATTTGAGAACCTCCTCGACCAACTCCTCTGCCGACTTGCCCTCAGTATCGACTGTCTGGTGCGCCGCCTCGCGGTATATCGGCTCCCGCCGGCCGAGTACCTGCACGATTTCCTCCAGCGGCGGGTGGTTTGTTAGGCTCGGCCGGCGGTCGGCCGTGCTGGCGTCGGCCGTCATGCGGGCGAGGATTGTCGGCGGCGTGGCGGTGAGCCAGACAACGTGCCCGGACTGCCGCATCGCCCGGCGGCTTTCCTCGCGCATTACCGCGCCGCCGCCGGCTGCCAGCACCAGCCGCTCCCGGCCGCAAAGGTCGGCGATAACTTCGGCCTCCAGGTCGCGAAAGGCCGGCTCGCCGTCTTCGGCAAAGATGCGGGCAATCGACTTGCCGGCTCGCCGTTCGATCTCCACGTCGGCATCGATCCAGTCCCAAGCGAGCCGCTCGGCGAGACCTCGAGCCAAGGTCGTTTTGCCGGTCGCGCGATAGCCGATGAGCACCAGATTCATCATTTTCTAACTTTCCTGCAACGGATGAAGGGATTATCGTCGATGGTTCGGACGGTGTAAAGCGAGTGGCCGACGTGGGGCAGGTTTTCAACCTACCGGTGGCCACGATGCGACGCAGAGCGTCCATCCAGCTCGTAACGACGCGGAGCATCGTTACGAGGAATGACAGGTTGGAAATCTGCCCCACGCGGGTTTTCGCCTTGTCGCTTTGCACCACTGCAAGCTATAATCAAGCAGGCAACAAGCGATTGTAAAATGTCGGCACATTTCCAGCGCGAAATCAGCAAACTCAAGCAGCAGGTCCTCTCGCTCTGCACGATGGTCGAAGGCCAGGTGGAGCTTGCGGTCCGGGCGGTCCAGACACGCGACGACGAGTTGGCGGCCGAGGTTGAGCGCCTGGACGAGGAAATCGACCTCCGCGAGATCGAGATCGAAGAAGAATGTCTGAAGACGCTCGCCCTCTATCAGCCCTTGGCCGTCGATCTGCGGTTCGTAGTCTCCACGCTCAAGATCAATCACGACCTGGAGCGGATCGGCGACCTGGCGGTGAACATCGCCCGAAAGGTGCATGGGCTGTTGATCGACCCGCCGCCCGAACTGGCCTGCGACCTGGGCTTGATGTGCGAAAAGACGCAGGCGCTTCTGCGGGACGCGATCGAGTCGCTGGTGAACATGAACGCCGAGGAGGCGTCGGCGATCTGCATCCGCGACGACGAGATCGACCAAATGAAGGCTGCGATCCGCCGGGAGATCGAGAGCGAGATCCGCCGGCGGCCGGACAAGGTCGGCTCGCTGCTGCGGCTCTTGGCGGTGAGCCGCAACCTGGAGCGGATCGCCGACTTAGCCACGAGCATTGCCGAGGATGTGGTCTATCTGGTGGAAGGGCGGATCATGCGCCATCCCGCGCTGACGGCCGCGCGGAACGGCGGCTAAGCTTCTAACGAGCACGGCGACGATTTCGCCAATGGCCGCGAAAAAGCCGCTTCGATGTGACCGTGTGGACAAAGATCTTACGCCTGACCGTACTCAACCAATACCGCATCCCAGGCCGCACGAAGGGCAAGGGCATTTTTGTGCTGCCGGTCATCGGCATTCGACAAATCCGCCCAGTTGCCGAGGCGGGCCACCCTCCGCGCGGCGTGAGCGATTATCGCAGCTTGGGTCGCCTTGTCGTGGAATGACGGCGACTGTTCACCCAGCACAGAAGCCGGCGCCGCGAGCGGCGCCGGAGATGCCTGGAATGTAGTCGCAGTTGCAGGGGCCGGAATGACGGCCGCATCCAGCAAGGTCACGGCGTTCGCGCCGATCGATAGATCGGAACCGTCCGGCAGGCCTGCTGGCGTCGTCACCTTCAACGTCCCGCCGGTTACCACCGTGCCGCCCGTAAAGCTGTTTGTGCCGGAAAGAACCACAGTGCCGGCGCCGGTTTTCGTGAGGACATTCGCGCCGCCCAGCGTCAAGTTGATGGTTTGCGTGTTCGTGCTGTTGTTGGTAATTACTCCGCCTAGGTTCACGCTATTCCCGTTCAAAGCAAAGGAACCCGCGCCGGCATTGAAAGTCAGGTTGCCGAATTGCGTGCCCGCGGTGAGATCGTTGGTCGTGTTTAGCCCGGTCGAGCTTGCGAAAACCAGATCGCTGCCGGCGACCGGCGCGGTCCCGCCCCAGTTGGCGGCGGTGCTCCAATTTGCGTCCGAACCTCCGCCGCTCCAAGTTGGCGGACTGTAGGTGACAGTCACCATCGCCACGATGCTGCGGTAGCCAGATTTGTCGAATCCTTGCACGTTGATGATGTTTTGCCCCACAACGAGCGCGATGCCGCTAACTTCATAACTGCCCGACATGCCGGAGAGCGTCTCGAGGCCTGAGCTGCCGTTGGTTGAGTTGGTGACGGTCACTTTGGCCAGACCTTGCCCTCCCGTGTCGGATGCTGCGCCGCTAACGGTGATGAGATAGCTCGTAAACACCTGGCCGTTGGTCGGGCTGGTGATAGCAACCGTCGGCGTGGTCGACGCGGAGACGGCCGAGGAGTACGCCGAACTCCCGCTGCTGTTGCCGGCACTGACTTCATAGTAGTAGGTCGTGGCCGGCTGCAATGATGTGCTCGAGCAGGATGCTATCGAACCGGTGTAGATCGGCGTCCACGGCCCGCTCGATGCGGTCGCGCGTTGTACGAAGTAGGTCGTAGCGCCTGTCATCGTGCTCCAACTCACGGAGATCGACTGCGGCCCGCTCGCGGAGGCGCTCAGCCCCGTCGGTATTGCGGGGTAGGTTATCGTGGAGACCGGCGACGAATACGCGGAGTTCCCTGTGCTCGTGCCGGAGCGGACCTCATAGTAGTAAGTCGTGCCGGGCTGTGCCGCAGTGTCGGTATACTGCGTTGCAGTGCCGGAATAAACCGAGCTATAAGTGCCGTTCGCCGAAGTCGATCGCTGCAGGGCGTACGTCGTTGCGCCTGTTACCGTGTTCCAAGTGATCGAGATCGATTGGGGGCCGGTTGCCGTGGCGGTGAGCCCGGTCG
This sequence comes from uncultured Planctomycetia bacterium, assembly GCA_963775975.1. GTDB lineage: Bacteria > Planctomycetota > Planctomycetia > Pirellulales > Thermoguttaceae > JANXQG01. The sequence continues at coordinate 19,014 of CAVZKX010000004.1, read as the reverse complement.
GCACGCCGGATATAGCCGTGGCCGAGACGTACGACGAATAGGCGGAGTTGGTCGCGGAGTTGTCGGCGCGGACCTCATAGTAATAGGTCGTGCCCGCCTGTACTGCAGTGTCAGTATACTGCGCCGCGGCGCCGGAATAAACTACGCTATACGTGCCGTTGGCTGAAGTCGATCGCTGCAGGTCGTAGGTCGTTGCGTTTGTCACTGTATTCCAAGTGACCGAGATCGATTGGGTGCCGGTTGCCGAAGCCGCGAGCTTGGTCGGCACGCTCAACAAGGTCGTGGCCGAAACAGACGGCGAGAATGAAGAACTGCCGCTGCCGTTCTTCAAGCAGGCCTCATAGTAGTACTTCGTGCCGGGCGCTAGGCCGCTGTCGGCGAAAGACGTATTTGCGCCGGAATAGACCTGCGTCCACGGCCCGGTGGATGAAGTCGCGCGATCCAGCGTGTAGCCGGTGGCGACGCCGGCACTGCCCCAACTGATCGACATGGTCTGAGTGCCCGTCGCCGAGGCGCTCAGCCCCGCGGGCGTCCATTGGCCGAAGTCGGTGCCATAGCCCACGTCCGCATCCAACTCGCCGCTGAAAAAGTTACTATACAAATAGAATTGGAAAAGGCTGATTCCGGAGGCTACATTTCCACTAGACCATGCCGTCGCTTGCCATCCCTTGCTCGCCGTGCCGGCCGCGAGCGCATGCGATACGGGCCCAATCCCCGCGTAAAGCCCCACACGGCTAACGCCCATCACGGACGCCGCGCCGCTCAAATAGTTGTCAATCGCGGCGTATTGGCTCGAGCTTGCGTCAAAATCGCAAGCAAAATAACAGAAGAAGTTCGAGGGTGCTCCGGCCGCCGTCGCCTCGCTGACGGCCGTAGTGGCGTCCGCCGCGCCGGCGCTGTAGCCGTTGAGAATCTCCATGGTGGTCGTCTCGAAAACAATGACGATGTCTATGCCCCCAGCGAGCAAGGACTGGGCCTCGCTCTTACTGATATTCTTGGGATTTCCGTTAGAACTTACATAGCGGACTGCGAAGGTAACGCCCCCCGCTTTCAACGAGGACGGAGACGGGGGGCTAGATGTGGAGTAGTCGCCGCCGAAGCGAGTCGGCTGAGGCTGGCTCGACGGTGTTATCGCGAAGTCGAACTGGTTCGATGCGGAGCTGCCGGGGTTGATGACTTCGACGCCCCAAACGTCGTGCGCCGTCCCGAAGGTGGGATTGATGACAATCTGCGTGGAAGTCAACGAGGATATCGTCCTGTTGGCATAGGTGGTAATGGGACTCGTGCCAAGGTCCAGCAACGTCACGTTACAACCGCTCTGGAAGTTGCTGCCGTTGATGGTAAACGTCTGCGCACTGCCGGTCGCCACGGGGAATGCCGGGCTCACGCTTGTAATCGTCGCGGCAGTCAATAGCCGCCGGGATTCCAACGGCTCGCAGCGCAAGCGGCGGTAATAGGGACTTCGAATTGCGTGCAATCGCCGGCGCTTGCTGGGACCGCCAATACATCGAGACAACCACGAACCGAGCATGGCAAGGCCTTCCCACCCATCTGCGGACCGCGCCTTAAGAGCATTAAAACAATAGAGCGGCCGTCATAAATAGCGTATTCGCAATAACCGCCACTGTCAATGCGCGTACTAAACCGCCTCTGCCGGGTTTAGCACACTCGCCATACATTCCGCCTCTCAGGCGATTGTTGGACGGCGCAGGAGCAAATGTCCGAAGAATTCGAAACGGGGCATCGTCGCCGCGTTGAGGGCTCAGACGGGAGTAGCCGCATCGCGGAAAGTAAGTCAGCAAAGCAGAAAACGCACCTGTGAAAAAAGCCCTGGCAGCATTCCTGGTCCTTTGCCCGTCGGCCGCGCTGGCATGGCCGACAATGCTTGCGCCGTCGGCACAAGTTCCCCAGCCGGCCGTCGTGCGTGTCATTGCCGCCGAGAGCGACGGCACGTCGATGGGATCGGGCTCGCTGGTGGCCGTCGATGCCAATCATGGGTTGGTGGTCACGAATTGGCACGTGGTCCGCGACACTACCGGGCCGATCACGGTCGTTTTTCCCGACGGCTTTCGCAGTGGTGCTTTGATATTGCGAGTGGATCGAGATTGGGACCTGGCAGCGCTCGCAATTCAGAAGCCGAACGTCCAACCGCTGCGCGTGGCCACAGAAACGCCACAGCCCGGCGAGCCGTTGACGATTGCCGGATATGGCCCCGAGGGAATCTACCGGGCAGTTGGCGGACGTTGCACCGAGTATCTCTCGCCGGGCAAAAATCTGCCCGCCGAATTGGTCGAGGTCGATGTTCAGGCGCGGCGGGGCGATTCGGGCGGGCCCATCTATAACAATCGCGGTGAGATTGCCGGCGTCTTGTTCGGCGCGGGCGGCAACTTTCTCACCGGCGGCTACACGATGGGCAGCTACTGCGGACGGGTACGGCAGTTTTTGGCCGCGTCGTATGTGACGTTTGAGCGGTTGCCGGCGGAGCGGCAGGGAGCAGAGAGCAGGGAGCAAGGAGCCGCGAGCGGGATTGCGGCCGCACGACAAATGCCTGCGAATGGACCTCACACTAGCCCTCTTCCGGAGGGATTGGGGGCTGAGTTGCATCCACTGCCGCCGCGTCCCACGACCTCCAATGCCAGTGCCATGGTCGCTTCGTCCGCCGAGAATCCATTCGTCAGTCCGCAAGCAGCAAACTCGCGTATAGGCTCTCCACTGCCCCGTATCGGAACAGTCGCGGCGGGCGCCCCCATTTCAACTTCCCGTGTCCAGCCGTTGCAAAGCAGCCCGATTGCCCAGGTTTCGCCGGCGACGGCAACTTTATCGGGTGATCCACCGAGCCGCACAGAACAGATCAAGACCGTGTTGGCGGTGATCGGCATCATCTTTATTTTGATTCACGGTCTGCGGTTTATCGGGTCGGCGGTGGGGTAGGCGACTCGTTCGCCAGAAAACGGGACGACAAGCGCGGCCCTATGCTCGATGTGCGCGATCAGCTAAAATGGATAAGCGCAAAAAAAAATGAGGGTCCATGCTCGCCGGCACAAGGACCCTCACTATTGGCTGCTCGTATATCTTCCGCTTTTTGAGCTTCCGTTATACGTAGACCCGCAGCCGTTAAGTGACGTATCGGGCTAAATCGCGCTCGGACTTGACACATTGCGCGCAGGGGCGACAAGTACGTCAGGCTTTCCAACATGACGAAGTTCGAGTCGGGCTGGAAAGCCTGACATACACTGGCAAATCGGAGACTATGGGACCTATCGCAAAACTCGCTTTGGAAGACGGCACAGTTTTTACCGGCGCGGCGTTCGGCGCATCGGGTGAAGTGGATGGCGAAGTCTGCTTCAACACCTCGATGACCGGTTACCAGGAGATCCTCACCGATCCCAGCTACCGCGGCCAGATCGTGACGATGACCTACCCGCAGATCGGTAACTACGGCGTAAATGTCGAAGACGTCGAGAGCCACAAGCCGCACTTGGCCGGCTTCATCGTTCGCGAATTGAGCGGCAGGGCGAGCAACTTCCGCGCGGACGGCGAGCTACACGAATATCTTGCACGGCACGGCGTCGTCGGCATGGAGGGCATCGACACACGGGCACTCGTTCGCCGCATTCGCACGCAGGGGGCGATGAAAGGCGTGCTTTCGACGACCGATCTGGACGACGCCAGCCTCATCGCCAAGGCAAAGGCGAGTCCGGGCTTGGTCGGCCGCGATCTGGTACGCGAGGTCATTCCTGAGTCGCGCAAGCAGTGGGAAGAGGCACTCAGCCCGTGGACGCGGCTGCCATCCGGCGACGTCGACGCGAATCCGCCTACCGAGGGCTGCCCGCACGTCGTCGCGCTCGACTATGGCATGAAGTGGAACATCGCCCGGCATCTGTTTGATATGGGCTGCCGCGTGACGATTCTGCCCGGCACGGCGACGGCGGCGGACGTTCTGGCCTGTGAGCCGGACGGAGTGTTTCTCTCGAACGGGCCCGGCGATCCAGAGCCGCTAACGTACGCCCACCAAACGATCCGCGACTTGCTGGGCAAGAAACCGATATTCGGCATCTGCCTGGGGCACCAGTTGCTGGCCTTGGCCTGCGGGGCGAAGACCTACAAGCTCAAGTTCGGGCATCGCGGGGCGAACCAACCGGTGATGAACCACGCCACGCAGCGAGTGGAGATCACGACGCAGAACCACGGTTTTGCCGTCGCGGCCGATAGCCTGCCGGCGGAGTTGGAAGTGACGCACATGAATCTCAACGACGACACGATCGAGGGCCTGCGGCACCGCTCTTTGCCGGCCTTTTGCGTGCAGTATCACCCCGAGGCCTCCGCCGGCCCGCACGACAGTAGCTATTTGTTTCAGCAGTTTCGAGAGATGCTGCCGAGGTGAACACGATGCGGCCAATCTCCAACGAACTGATTCGCGCTCACGCCGAACTCGACGACGCGGAACTAATTCGCTTACGCACCCTGACCGATAAAGAGCGAGGAGCGTTGCTCAAGTCGGCGTGCGAGGCGGCCGCGATCATTCTTCAAAGCCGCCGCACAGTAGGCTTGCCCGATCCTGTTCCCGCTCCTTGGCCGGAATCGACGTGGGCGTTTCTCAAGGAGTGTGCAGCTCGTGCCCGAAGGTAATCCGCCAAGCAATGCTGTCGCCGTCGCGAAGCGAATTGCGGCAGCGCTCGAATCGGCAGGGCAGGAATACGCACTCGGCGGCCCGATTCATGAAGAGGCGCGGAAAAAGAGCGGAAAGAAGCGACGCGGCAAACGCCCCAAGCGCTGTAGGACCTCCAAGGCCAAGCGGATGCAGGTGCGGACGGTGGTGGCCACGATGGAAAACAGCGATGTCTTCGGCTGGCAAGTGGCGGCCGAAGTGCATCGCCGCGGGTTGGATCGTGCGGCACGCAAAGGCTGCATCTGCGACGGCCAGGCTTACAACTGGTCGATCTACGAAATGCACCTGCTGCCCGCAGGCTTCGTGGCGATCCTCGACTTCCTGCACCTCCTGGCGTATCTCTACGACGCGGTGCACGCCTATCGCGGCGCGGATGCCGCGCAGGGCTGGAAGACCTATGAACAGTGGCTTCGCTTGGCGTGGTCGGGCAAGGTTGGCGGGCTGTTGACGGCCCTCCGCGCCGCGATGGCAGAGTTGGCGAAAAAAGGCGCGGCTGCCGCAGCCAGAAGACAAACCGTCAACGAGACGCTCACCTACACTTGGAGCCGCCGCGCGCTTCGTTTGAATCGTACGGTCGATCGCAGTGGCAAGAGGCTGCCGCTCATTTATTGGAACATCGTCTGGGATGAGCCGAAACTCCAAAGGCCGTGCCCACGGGGTACTGCAAATCCATCCGCGGCTTTTTGCAAATAACAGCAGCTTGCCTAGGTCTTCCACCTGGACATCTACCCGATCGCCCGCGCCACGCAAATAGTCGGAGGCTCTTAATCAAAACCGCGAACGGCGTGCGGCTGATAAGGGGCCTCAAGCTGCCGGATTTCCTCTTCGCTCAATTTCAACTCGACCGCGGCGAGTGCCGATTCGAGATGCTCGATCTTCGTCGCGCCGATGATCGGAGCGGTAACGGCCGGCTTCGACAGTATCCAGGCAATTGCTACCTGCGCCGCTTGCACGCCGCGGCGCTCGGCTACGGCCTGGCACGCCCGCACAACCTCCATGTCGGCCGGATGGTCGTAGATCTTTTTGGCGTAGTCGTCGCTCGCGGCGCGGGTCGAGGCCTGCCGGTCGTCGAGCGACTTCCGCGTGCCAGAAAGCAGACCGCGTGCCAGCGGCGACCAGGGAATCAGGGCGACCTCCTCGGCCTGACAGAGCGGGATCATTTCCCGCTCCTCCTCGCGATAGACCAGATTGTAGTGGTTTTGCATCGTCACGAACCTCGCCCAGCCGTTGCGTTCGGAAAGCGAAAGCGCCTGGGCGAACCGCCATGCCGTCATGGTGCTAGCGCCGACGTAGCGGACCTTGCCCTGGCGTACCAGCAAGTCGAGGGCGGAAAGCATTTCGTCCAGCGGAGTATGCGGATCGTCGCGATGTATCTGGTAGAGGTCGATCGTCTCGACGCCCAGCCGCCGCAGGCTGGCCTCGCAGCCTTGCTGGATGTGTTTCCGCGAAAGGCCCTTCATATTCAGCCCGTCGCCCATTTTGTTGAAGACCTTGGTGGCCAACACGATCTCGTCCATCTTGGCATACTTACGGAGTGCCCGGCCTGTGATCTCCTCGCTCACGCCGACGGAATACATATCGGCCGTGTCGAAGAAGTTGATGCCGGCCTCGATCGCCTTGCGGAAGAACGGCTGGGCCGCCTCTTCGTCCAAGACCCACGTCCGCCAACTGGTGTGGCCATAGCTCATGCAACCGAGGCAGAGACGGGAGACTTCGACGCCGGTGCGGCCGAGGTAAGCGTATTGCATGGCTTTTGCGGTCCTGGAGGCTCGATTCCATTGGGCAGGAGCGTCTATTATGCGGAAGGCATCGGCGGCAAGCAACGGGGCGCGGGCGTCATTGTAGGATGGACCTCCGAGTCCGTCCGCCACGGACGGACTTGGAGGTCCGTCTTACGGCCGCCGCGGCGTAGTTTGCCGCGCCTCCCCGGTAAGGTAGACTTGTATTCCAACTCGGCAGGGCCAACTATGGAATCTTCCACCCGCACCGTAACGATCACCAACGCACATGGCCTCCATGCGCGGCCGTCGTTGATCATCGTGAAGACGGTAAAGAAATACGATGCCAAGGTGACGATCGGCAGAGGCAACCATTTCATTGACGCGGCCAGCATTTTGGACCTGTTGTCGCTCGGGGCCGCACAAGGCGCGAAGCTTATCCTGTCGGCCAGCGGGCCTCAGGCCGAAGAAGTATTGGACGCGCTCGTTCATTTGTTCGACGTGGAGTTCGAGGTCGAGTATTCGGACTGAAGCAAGAGGAGAAGCAGTCGATGTGGACTATTGAACTTCCGCACTGGTCTCATTTCATCGTGCGGGCGGTCGTCGTTTATGCCTTCCTGCTGGTGCTCTTGCGGTTCACCGGAAAGCGACAGGTCGGCCAATTGGCGCCTTTCGATCTCGTACTTCTCCTTATCCTCAGCAACGCCGTGCAGAACGCCATGAACGGCGGCGACAACAGCATTACGGGCGGACTCATCTTGGCCACGACTCTGGTTGCTTTGAACTGGGGCGTCGGCTGGCTGACCTATCGCAGCAAATGGCTGGAGGCCGTGATCGAGGGGCGGCCCATAATCCTTGTCCACGACGGCAAGATCATCCCGCGGGCGCTGAAGAGCGTGCAGATGACGATGCACGAGCTGCGGGCGGCGCTGCGGGCCAGCGGCTGCGCGTGCGAGGAGGAGGCGCGGTTCGCCGTTTTGGAAAACAACGGGCACGTAACGGTTATCCCAAAAGGGCAGAACCATGTCGATCCGAATCGGGAAACGGGCAAGCATCCGGCATGATCTTTGCTACCCATGTGGAATCGACTTTGATGGCGAGATTCTATGGAAAAACGCCCAAAAGGTGCGCTCGCGATGCCTAGTCGCTGCGCATAGCTGTCTTGCGCAGTTATTGACTAGAGTTATGGTTTGTGGTTCGTTGCAAAAGAGGAGACTAACATGATGATAACCAAGAAGTTCCTGGCGGCGATTTGCTTATGCGCGGTCTTGGGCATTCAGGCGTTTACCGCATGCACCTCTGCGGCGCAGGCCGATGAATGCAAGACCGGCGCGTTTCGCGGCTGGCTCAAAGCCTGCTTTACCGTGAAGTGCAAGACGCCGCCCTGGTGCCCGAACCCGCCCGCGGCAGCCGATGCGACGCCCGCGCCGGCGGATGCGCCCAAAGCCGATGCCACCCCAACCGCGCCGGCAGCGGCTCCCGCCGCTCCTGCCGCGGCGGCATCGGCAGGGCGCCCCCGCGCCGGCTCCCGCCGCGCCCGCTCCGCCGGCGGCTCCCGCGCCGCCGACGCCTCCCGCCGCCAAGCCGGGCAGCTAGCGGTTGTTATCACACGGGTTTCCAGTTGGCAGCGCGCTTCTCAAGGAATGCGGCGATGCCTTCTTGGGCCTCGTATTGGCCGGCCGCCTCGGTCATCAGGCACATGGCCTTTTCGTAAGCGGCGTTTTCGTCCAGCGCAAGCTGATCGTAGAACGCTTGCTTGCCCTTGGCGACAACGGCCGGGCTGCTGGCGAGGATCGCGTCGGTCAGCTCACGGATCGCCGCGTCGAGTTGATCGGCCGACACGACACGGTTAACCAGGCCGGTGGCCAATGCCCGTTCGGCGTTGATCGCGATGCCGGTGAGGAGCATTTCCATCGCCACCTTGGGCGGCACGGCACGCACTAGGGGCACCATCGGCGTCGTGCAAAACAGACCGATCTTCACGCCCGGTGTGGCGAAGCGGGCCTCCGTGGCGGCGACAGCCATGTCGCAGGTGGCGACGAGCTGGCAGCCGGCCGCGGTTGCCATGCCATGCACCCGCGCGATTACAGGCTGCGGCAGCCGGCGGATCTGTTGCATAACACGCGAACACCGCGCGAAGAGCGATTCGTATTCCGCCCTCGAGCGGCCGACCATCTCGCTCAGATCGTGGCCTGCGCAGAACACGGGACCCGCCGCGGCGAGGACCACGACGCGCGCCGTTGGATCGGCGGCAATCCGCTCCAAGGCCGCGCCAAGTTCCGAGAGCATGGCTTCCGAGAGCGCGTTGCGCCGCTCGGGCCGATTTAATGTCAGCCGGACCACGCCGGATTCAGATTCTGTAAGCAGCATCGTTGCAATAGACTTTGAGGTCATTATAACCTGCGTCATGCCTCTGCCGACGCCATCTCGTACTCGCGCAGCAATGCCGGATCGCCGTACATCGGAACTGTCCTCTTCACGTCACTGCCGCTGAAAACCATATATAGCACACGGAGCACGACAAGGCTCATCACCATCGCGCTGAAGACGCCGCCGATTACCACTGTGGCCAACGGGCGCTGCACTTCGGCGCCCATGCCGGTGTTGAAAGCCATCGGGATGAACCCCAGGCTGGCCACCAGCGCCGTCATCAACACGGGCCGCAGGCGAGTCATGGCGGCCTTCTCCACGGCCAGTTCCAGTGGCAGGCCCTGTTCGCGCAATTGGCGGATATAGGTCACGAGCAGCATCTGGTCGAGCACGGCGACGCCCGACAGCGCGATAAATCCGACGGCGGCCGAGACGGAAAACGGCATGTCGCGAACCCACAGGGCGAAAATGCCGCCGACCCAGGCTAGCGGCACGCCGGCAAACGTCCGCACAGTGTCGATCAAGTTTCCGTAGGTCGCATAGAGCAGGCCGAAGATCAGCGCCAGCGTCAGCGGCACCACGATCAACAGCCGCTGCTCAGCCCGCTGGAGGTTCTCGAATTGGCCGCCCCATTCGACGCGATATCGCCCGCCGGGCAGCGGCACGCGCTCGGCTACTTGCTTTCGAGCCTCGGCCACGAAATTGCCCATGTCACGTCCGCGGACGTTGGCAGAAATGGTGATCCGCCGTTGATACCAGTCGCGCTTGATCGTCGACGACCCTTCAACGGTTTCCAAAGTTGCCAGGCGGCCCAAGGGGATCTGCTCCCCGGCCGGCGTGCTCACGAGGATCGCGCCGATCGCTTCGGGGCTGGTCCGGAATCGCTCCGGCAGCCGCACGACCAAGGGAAATCGCAACTGCCCTTCGTAGACATCGCCCAGGCGCTTGCTGCCCAACGACTCGACCAGATCGAGCACCGCCTTGGCGGGAACGCCGTAGCGCGCAAGCTCGTCCTGTTTGACGCGAATTTGCAGGACCGGCTGGCCGGTGATTTGCTCGGTGCTCACATCGGCCGCGCCGTGAATCGACTTCAACACCTGTTCGATCTCGGCGGCTTTCTTCGTCAAGACGTTGAAATCGTCGCCGTAAAGAATCGCGGCCACGTCGGCGCGAACGCCCGAAGTCATCTCGTTCATCCGCATTTCGATCGGCTGCGTCATGGCCACACGTTGGCCCGGCAGGCTGCGGAGTTCTTTCTGGATCAGTTCCGTCAACTCGCTCTGCGTGGCAGCTCGTTTCCAGCGATCGCGCGGCCGGAGCGTGATGAAGAGGTCGGAAAGCTCGACTCCCATCGGGTCCGTCGCGACTTCGGCGGTGCCGATGCGGCTCCATACATTTTGAATCTCGTCAGGGAACGCGGCCAGCAGGGCCTTCTCCATCAGGGTGTCGCAGCGGATCGCTTCGTCCAGATTGACGCCCGCCAGCCGCACGGTGCTGGCCACGATCGAGCCCTCGGAGAGCCGCGGAACGAACTCTGAGCCAAGATGCGGTGCAATCATCCCAAAGGCGACCACCAGCAGCCCCGCGGCGAAACCGAGCACGGCCAGTTTGTGCTGCATGGTGAATCGCAAGACCGGGGCATAGAGCCGCTTCAAGATGCGGACTACCAATGGCTCCCGCTCGGCAATCCGCCGCAAAAGCATCAGGCTGGCCAGCACGGGCATCAGCGTCAGCGACAGCACCATCGAGCCCGCCAGGGCAAGGATCACCGTAAGCGCCATCGGCCGGAAGAGTTTTCCCTCGACTCCTTCCAGCGCGAGGATCGGCAAGTAGACAATCATGATGATCAACTCGCCGAACATCGTCGGCCGGCGGACCTCAATCGCGGCGTCGCGGATGATCTCAAGTTTGCTGCGTTTGTTGCGCTTGGCGACAGACAAATGCCGCACACAATTCTCAATCATCACCACCGAGCTATCGACGATCAGGCCGAAATCGATCGCGCCCAGGCTGAGCAGGCTGGCGGTAATGCCGAAGCGCAGCATCCCCGAGAAGGCGAAAAGCATCGAAAGCGGAATCGCCAGCGCGACGATCAGCCCGGCGCGAAAGTTGCCGAGGAATATGAACAAAACTGCGATGACCAGCAGACCGCCCTCGAAGAGGTTCTTGCGCACGGTGTCGATCACGTGGTCCACCAGCTCCGTGCGGTCGTAGACGCTCTGGATCAAAACGCCGGGCGGCAACGACGCGCGAATCTCATCCAGCTTATTCTTCAGCGCCCAGGTAACGTTGTGGCCATTCTCGCCCATGAGCATGAAGCCCAGCCCGAGCACCGCCTCGCCGCGGCCCTGTGCGGTCACTGCGCCAAGGCGGATCTCGTGGCCGGTTTCGACATCGGCAACATCGCCCACGCGAATCGCCGCGCCATTTTTCGCGGTGACGACAATGCTCCTGATCTGCTCCAGGCTTGTCGTCCGACCCAGGCCGTGGACCAGCAGCGACTGCGACCCGACGGCGATGCTCCCGCCGCCGACGTTGCGGTTGTTCTCCCGGACCGCCTCGGTGACCTGGTCGAACGTCAGGCCGTGCTTGACCAGGCGGCTCGGGTCAACGCGGACCTGGTACTGCTTTTCGTAGCCGCCCCAACTATTCACTTCAGCCACGCCGGGCACCGCGCGAAGCTGCGGCTTCACGACCGTATCGTGGATCGTCCGCAACGCAGTGAGTTTCTTCTCGCGTTCTTCGGCATTCACTTTGGTGAAGTCATAGCCCTCATACGTGAGCACGTAATGGAAGACCTCGCCCAGACCTGTGGAGACCGGTCCCATCTGCGGACGCGGGATGCCGTCGGGAAGTTCCACCGTCCCCAGCCGCTCGTTGACAAGTTGCCGGGCGAAGTAGATGTCGGTCCCGTCGCGAAACGTGACGACGACCTGCGAGAGGCCGAATTTCGAGATCGAGCGGACGTTCTCCAGACCAGGCAGCCCGCTGATCGCCTGCTCGACTGGCAGCGTGATCTGCCGTTCAATTTCTTCGGGGGCCAGCGAGGCCGCGACCGTGTTGACCTGAATCTGCGCGGGGGTCGCGTCGGGAAAGGCGTCGATGTCCAAACGCCCGAGCGAAAAGACTCCGAGCCCGGCCAGCGCCAGCGTCGTTACGATGACCGCAATGCGGTGCCGCAACGAGTAGTCGATGATCCAATTGAGCATGGTGTCTCCTTAGTCGTCGCCGCATCCGTCGCCCAGCTTGCTCTTCAAGAGCGCACCGCGGAGCACGTCGCTGCCTTTGCTTGCCACGACCTCGCCGGGCAAGACGCCGGCGATAATCTCGGTTTGTTTCTCGTTACTTGTCCCCGGCCGCACCATGCGCACGTGAAATACTTTGAAACTCTCCGGCTTGTCGGCATAGCCTTTGTCGCGCACGAAAACCACGTGACAACATCCCTCCCATTGGACTGCTTCGTTGGGCACGACGACGGCATCCCGCTCTTCGCGCACCACGATCTTGCCCGCGCCGAAGGTTTCGCTGCGAAGCGCTCCATGCGGATTCGGCAATTCTGCGCGGACGGTCACCATCCGCGTATGCGGGTCGGCCGTCGTGCTGATCCAAACGACTTTCCCCGTCGATTCCTTCACTTCCTCTGAGCTTCCATCAGGGCGGAAGCGGACCGGCTGGCCGAGGGCCAGTTTGCCGACGTTCTCCGCGGACACGTTCAAGGACAACCACATGCGGCTTGTATCCGCCACTTGGAACAACACCCGCGAAGCATCTACTGCCTCGCCCGCCACCACCTGCCGAGCCACAATGATTCCATCCAGCGGCGCCTTTACGGGCAGGAGATTGGCGCTTGTCTCATTCGGGCCGAGATGCTTCGCGATCGATTCCGGGAGGCCAATCAGGCGAAGGTGTTCCGCGCGTTTCTCCGGCGGCAATTCACGCAATTGCTCGATATTCACGGGAAGGCCGAGATTCCCGAGTGCCTGCTGAGCGCTGGCCAGACGAGTAGCCGCTTGGATGGCCTCCGCGCGCGCCTCCTGAAGCTGGATTTGCGGCATAATGTCGGCGACCGCTTCCATTTTTTTCAGCAGGTCTCGTTTAAGTTGCTCGTTGGTCAAGGCTTGAATCAACTCCGACTTCGCGCGGCCGACCTCGGCCGCGTCGACCAATGCGAGGACTTCCCCTGCGTGTACTTCATCGCCGACGCTTTTCTCGACGCGCCATGCCGTGCCGGGCAGTCGCGACGAAAGACTGGCGAAACGAGTCTGGTCGTATGAGATCTGGCCGTTGGCCGCGATCGACTCGACGAGCGGTTTCCGATCGACGACCGCCACGTCGAGGTCCGCCTTCGCCGCCGCTGCGGCCGAGGCGAGCTGGATTCGATGGCGGTAGTTCTTGCACTCGGCGCTATTCGCGCCGCGCGGCGCTGCCGCCAACGCCCGCGCCGCCCGTTGACGGTCGGCCTCGGTGACGACAGGCGGCTGCTTCAGTTGCGCGACCTCGGGATGGCACCAGGGGCAATTCGCCACGCCGTGGTCGTCGCACCAGCCGTAATCCTTTTCCCGCGGCAGAAGGTCCGGACGGCACTCCACGCACTGCGATTCCGCCACGCCGTGCTCTTCGCACCAATCCTCGCGCTTGTTGGCATCGTTGCCGGCGAGCGCTGAGAACTTCGGCAGCTTCCAGCCGGAGTGATGCCCGTACCAACCAATGCCGGCCAGCAGGGCCATGACGATAAAGGTCGGAATGGAATGGCCGAGGCAAGCCAGCACGCCGAAGCGCGCCACGGCCGCCGGCGCATCAAGTGCCGCTTCAGGTCGTTCTCCCGCACCGCCCTGCGAAAGGGCAAACGGCCGCCGTACTTTGCTTGTCTGATGCGTGGAAAGATGGGCCATGTTTTGCTCCTCTTTATGATGTATCGGGATATTGAATCGGCGGCCTGTCGGAAAACCCTGGATGCGGCATTCCGCTGCTATGCAAAAAGCAGCATGCAAAAGCGGCGAGACACCGCTTCTACGGGCCAGCGGCACATTTTCCGAGTGGTTCTAGGAGCAATCAGCCGCGACGGCGGCCATTGCGGGCGAGAGCGGGCCCGATCAAAGAAGGTACGATCCGGTAAGGGCGCGGATTTTCCGCCCGGATTCGGCAGCGGGGAAGTGGCATACGGAGTGTATGGCCAACAAGCCGCTGCGGACCAGAATAGTTGCCGGCACGGTCTCAACTGCCTTGTAAGCTACGCTCGACCGGCTCGGGCGCGGCGTTTCAATATGCCGATCGACTACCGCACCGCGGCAAAGGCATGTCCGACAAGTGCAATTGCCCGGTTCAGACGGGTCCGGGCAATTCTTGCCGTCCTCCGCGTCCGATGGCACGTGAAAGCCGCATACGACTGGTTCGATTGCTTCCGCTCTCGCCTCTGCCGAGCAAAGAAATGGGCACGCCAAAACTACGGCTATCATCAGGTGAACGGTGGCGATGCGAATAAACACAGTAGGCACTTTCAAAAGTCGCCCGAAGAGTCAAGTGGGCGTTCGGATTCTAGCGCCTCGCACCGTTTGATGCAAGGTCGGATTGTCCGGCGACATGCCCGCAATTGCCACACAAGAGGGGGTGTCCGCTCTGACTTTCGCCTGATTCATTTACCCCCCTTTGCAATTAATGTGGAAACAGCTAGACTTAGCCTTTTGTAGGTTATTTCAAAACACATATTGGAAGAGTTCAAGCTAGAAACGGTAGGAGGACGGTGACTCGCCACGAAGAGTGTCGAGGTCAACCCAACGGGAGCCGTCGCGGTAGCAGATGACCATTACCAAAGAGCGGAAGCAGGAATTGATCGGGGACTATCGGCGGAAGCAGGAAGATACCGGCTCGCCCGAAGTCCAAGTCGCCATATTGACGACCCGCGTGAACGGGCTGACCGAGCATTTGCGCGAGCACAAAAAGGATTACGCCTGTCGACGCGGCCTTCTGATGCTCGTGTCACGCCGGCGACGGCTGTTGGATTATCTCAAGAAGATCGACCCGCGGCGCTATCTCGAATTGATTCGCCGCCTCGAGATTCGCAAGTAGCCCGCGATAGTCCGCTACTGCCTATTACTCGCGGCAGGAATTGAAACGATCCGTTACCGGAAGAGAACGGTTGTTTCACCTTCTGGCGCTAGCAATGAAAGGACTCTTCCCTCAGCAGTAAAGGCAGGAACTAAGTTGAAAGTACGCGTAGAACGGAAGATTGGAGCACAGGTATTATCCATCGAAACCGGCGAGTTGGCCAAGCAAGCGGCCGGTAGTTGTTTAGTCCAATATGGCGAGACGGTAGTGTTGGTGGCCGCGGCCACCGGTCCTCCGCGGCTCAGCGGTGATTTCTTCCCGCTGACCTGCGACTACCGCGAGCGCGTGGCGGCGGCGGGCAAGTTTCCCGGCGGGTTTCTCAAGCGCGAAGGCCGTCCCACCACCAAGGAGATTCTCACCGCCCGGCTCATGGACCGGCCAATCCGGCCACAGTTCCCCGAGTGGTACTTCGACGAAGTCCAGATCCAGAGCTTCGTGCTCTCCTCGGACAGGCAGAACGACGGCGACGTTCTGGCGATGAACGGCGCGTCGGCGGCCCTTACGATTTCGCCGATGCCATTCGACGGACCGCTGGGCTCGGTGCGGCTCGCGTATATCAATGGCGAGTTCATTCCTTTCCCCACGCACGACCAGTTGGAGGAGAGCGATCTCGACCTGATCATCTCCGGCAGCAAGAACGCGATCCTCATGATCGAGGGTTTCGCCCGCGAAATGCCGGAGAGCCTCATGGCCGAGGCGATTGCCAAGGCCCACGACTACGTCCGCGAGATTTGCGACATGCAGATCGAGTTGGCCGGGAAGGTCGGCGTCACCAAGGCCGTCTTGACCGCGCCGGAACCGAACCCGTTCCTCGCCTCGATTCGCTCGAAGTATTTCGAGGAGATCAAGCAGGCCAAGCGGACCGAAGGCAAGCAGGCGCGCGCCGAGGCCGTTACCGCCTTGAAGGAGCGAGTGAAGGCCGAAATGCTGCCTTTGGCCGCAGCGGCCGACGTAGCGGAAGTGGAAAAATTCTCCTCGGCTTGGAAGTCGATCACGGCATCGGCGTTTCGCGAGTTGATCCTCTCGGGCACGCGGGCTGACGGCCGCGACCACAAGACGCTGCGGCAGATCGACTGTTCGGTTGACGTGCTGCCCTGCGTGCACGGCTCGGCCGTCTTTCAGCGCGGCGAGACGCAGGCCCTGGTCACCGTCACGCTCGGCACCGGCAAGGACGAGCAGCGGGTGGACGGACTAGTCGAAGAGTACACGCAGAAGTTCATGCTGCACTATTACTTCCCATCGTTCTCGGTGGGCGAGGTGCGGCCCATCCGCGGCCCCGGCCGCCGCGAAATCGGCCACGGCGCTTTGGCCGAGCGGAGCGTCAAGCCCGTGCTGCCCGCCGGCGAAGATTTTCCTTATACCATCCGCATCATCTCGGACATCCTGGAGTCCAATGGCTCCAGCTCGATGGCCACGGTCTGCGGCTCGACGCTCGGCCTGATGGCCGCGGGCGTGCCGATCAGCAATCCTGTGGCGGGCATTTCGATCGGCTTGGTCAAGGAGGCCGACCGCTGGACCCTGTTGACCGACATCATCGGCGACGAAGATCATTACGGCGACATGGATTTCAAGGTGGCCGGCACGCAGAACGGCATCACCGGCATCCAATTGGACCTCAAGATCAATGGCATCAGCGAGGAAATCGTGGTCGCTACGCTGGCTCAGGCCCGCGAGGCGCGGATTGAGATCCTGCGTAAGATGCTGACGGCGATTTCCCGGCCGCGGCCCGAGATTTCGCCCTCGGCGCCGCGCTTGCTGCGGACGCACATCGATCCGGAGAAGATCGGTCTCTTGATCGGGCCGGGCGGCAAGATGATCCGCTCGATTCAGGAAGCGACCGGCGCGTCGATCGAAGTCGAGGACGACGGTACGGTCACGGTTGCCTCCAGCGGCATGGAAGGCGCGGAAGAAGCCCTGCGCCGCATCGAGGCCCTCACAGCCTCCGTGGAAATCGGCCGCATCTACACCGGCCGCGTTGCCAGCATCAAGGACTTCGGCGCGTTCGTCGAGATTCTGCCCGGTAAGGACGGCCTATGCCACATCAGCGAACTGGCCGAAGGCTATGTATCCAGCGTGGGCGAGATCTGCAAGGTGGGCGACGAGATGCCGGTGAAGGTCATCCTCATCGACGACCAGGATCGCGTGAAGCTCAGCCGCAAGGCCGCCTTGAAGGAACTCGGAATTGTCGACGACAAGGCGCCGGCCGGCGGCGGCGAGCGTCCTCCGCGCGATGCCAGCCGCGAGGGCGGTGGCCGTGACGGCGGACGGGATGGCGGTCGCGGCGACTACGGCCGCCGCGGCGGCAATGGCCATGGCCGCGGCCGCGAGCGCGATCGGGTGTAATGTTTGAGATCTCAAATCTGACATTTCAAATGTAGGGTGGGCCGAGCGAAGCGAGTCCCACCGATTCGTTGCTGGTGGGACTCGCTTCGCTCGGCCCACCCTACTTGTTTCCGTCGCGCCTATGTCTCCTGACGCCGTCAATCAGCGGCTGGTCGATCAGTACACCGAGATCGCCCGGTTGGCGGGCGGCTTGGCGCACGAGATCAAAAACCCGCTCTCGACGATCCGCCTGAACATGGAGCTTTTGGCGGAGGACTTTCGCGACAGCGAGATGCCCCGCGAGCGCCGCGCGATGCGGAAGATCGAGCTGGTGGAGCGCGAGTGCCAGCGCTTGCAGGACCTGCTCGATGGCTTCCTCGATTTCGCCAAGGTGCGGCGGCTGAAACTCGAGCCGAGCGACCTTAACGTGCAGGTCCGGCAGGTGTTGGATTTCTTCCGCCCCAAGGCGGCCGAGGGGCGGATCGAGATCATCGACTATCTCGCCAGCGACCTGGCCATCGTGGCACTCGACCGCGAAAGTTTTCATGGTGCGCTTCTCAATCTGGTGCTCAACGCCCAGCAGGCGATGCCCGACGGTGGGCAGTTGGTCGTCCGCACCTACAACACGGCCCAAGGCGTGGCGCTCGATCTGATCGACACCGGCTGCGGCATGGACGCCGAGACGCAGGCCCATCTCTTCGACGCCTTCTATTCGACGAAGCGGAGCGGCTCCGGCCTGGGCCTGCCGACGGCGCGGAAGATCATCGAAGCCCACAACGGCCATATCTTGTTGCAAAGCGAACCGGGCCGCGGCACGCAGTTCACGATCCTCCTGCCCGTCCCCCCGCGCCTACCAGGCGACGGTGCGCGGACCGTATACCTGCCGGTGGCGGAGAAGGAATGATCATGTCACGTAAGCGCGCGGCGCAGCACCGCCACCACTTCTCCGTAAACGGGTCCGGTCAGTATATCCGTGCTTGCGTGTTCGATATCCTCCAGTTCGCCAAGCTTGCTGACCCAGCGGCCATCGGGCAGTTGTCTGGCTGCGTGCGTCGGAGTCCCGCTGAGTGCGTAGATCGCGACCTTCTCAAATCCGCTCTCCTGGCTTACATTCTCACACGATTCATAACCCAATGCTGTGAACGCCTGCTGAAAAGCTGCCACGCTCTCTTGCCGTGCGGCTTCCGGCGGCCAATAGGATAAACCGGTAGGGTCGGGCCACCACCAAAACCGTTGGTGGCCAGCCGCGAAGGCAACGCAGTTATATTCGTCCGTGGCGGGGCTCGCAAGCTTGTGGTTTTGCGGCGTCAGATTCGGAAATGCGCGGCGGAGGTCCATCGATCACAGATATCCGTGTTCTCGTCCCCAATGCAGCCACGCTTCGGCTAGTCGCGGGACATTCCCCGCGTCCGCTGCCGATACAGGGTCTTCGCCGGTTATCGATTTCAACGCCCAGAACCAGTGGCCTTGCCGTTCCGACAGCTCCTTGAATATCAGAGGCAGTGCTTCCGGCCCAAGCCCGATGATCTGTTGATACGCGGGATGCATCGCCTTTGCCGTTGTGGACGAGAGCAACTGACATTCGTTGCGCCACTGCGCAACGAGCCTCTGAAATTGCGCCCGCAGTTTTTCGTCGTGCGCGGCGTCTTGAACAATGTGCGAAGCCATCATTTCCATCCTGCGAAAGCAAATGCCACCGTAATTATACCTTCGACGCCCTCACCTATCCATCGTAACGCCGAACTGCTTCATCACGATCCCGAACACGTCGGTATCGGCCAGCGTCTTCGCTTCAGGCAGTATCGGCTTTGATGCCAGCAGCACCGTTTG
>CAVZKX010000003.1:0-1647587 GCA_963775975.1 uncultured Planctomycetia bacterium | reverse complement strand
CCGCGCCCAATCCTTCTATTCGCCAGTGACGCTTCCCGCGCACGATGCTGTGGTTGCAGGTTGCGCGGAGACCGCAAGATCCGTCGTCAATGGGTTTTGAGGGGGAACCGCGCACGTCGCAAAGTCGAGATTCGCCGCGAGAAGCAGGCTCCGAAGGATGAGGTAGAACGGGTAGAGCAGATCGGGTCGGGCAGTGGGCGCGGGCAATACATAGGCCCGAGCCATCCCCGCGGCCGTCGGGATGTCGATCGTGGTACCCGGGTCGCCGTAGTAGCCGGTGCGCTGACTGGGGTCATAGACGGTGCCCGCGTACATGTCGTTGATCCAGCCTTGAGCTAGCACCCGGACGGCGTCGACGTTCTGCGGGGCCGAGAAGCCGGTGGCCAGACTGACCACGAATTGGATGACTGGGCTTGGTGGTGCGGAACGCATCGGAGTGCTGTCCGCCCAACAGTCGAACACCGTTGAACTGCCCGGGTCGCGCTGCCTGCAGGGCAGCGTCGGCATCGCCGTAGGCGTCGAGGAAGTTGGGGGTGGCGGCGATGTTCAACACGGGAATGTCGTCGGGGATCTGTTCAGTGCCCGGGTGAGGGCTCCGTCGCTGGAGGGAAGGATGCCGTCGTCGTCGGAGGTGTCGAAGAGCAGTACCCCGACCAGTTCGTGGCGAGTCTGGTCATCGGGCGCGAACTGTTCGAAGTAGCCTGCCGCGCCGGCCGCCAACTGGCCTCCCTCGGAATGTCCGGCGAGCACGAAATCCGTGGGGAGTTGGGTTCCTTGGCACCCGGCTGCCCGGGCGCTGGCCAACAGCGCCGTGCGATCGGGGTCGAGAAACAGTTGGGCGACCGCGGCGTGCATCTGGTCACCGGCCAGCTGGCAGCCGTCGCAGGCGAACGGGTTGGACGTGATCGTGGGGGCGACGACGATGGCGTCGTTGTTTTGGGCGAGCTCCGCGGCGGTGGCGTTGTAGAAGGCGTCTGAGGCCAGGATGCCGTGTTGGAAGTAGATGAGTCAGTCGGCGGCTGCGGGCCGGTCGGAAAGTACCAGTCGGCTTGCGCGGTGTAGCCGGTGCCGCAGTCGATCTGCAGGGTCAACCAGCCCCGGACCTGCACGGTGCTGCCGACCGGAACGGCAGGCGGCCCCTGGATGATCTTGGTGACCATGTCGAATACGGCGAACACCAACGACCCAATGACGTTGACCAGCGTGGGTCCCGTAGGAGCGACCGGGGCCGCGGGACCGGCCGCGGCAAGCAGCTGTGTCGTGCCCGCCACAGCTGCCTGGTCCCGTGGCGAGGTCAACGGATTGGCACTGGCGGCTACCGGATCGACATCCTTCTCGGTGACTGTCACCGGTTTCGTCCCGTTGCTCGACAGCGCTTTTGAAGCAACAGGATCGGACTCCACCGTCTTCGCGGCGACTGCATCGCGGGTTCTCGACGACGTTTCGTCGTCTGCTCGACCCGGACGCGTCGTTCTGGGAACGACGTCGTTGGAGCGCTCTTTGGTGGGACCGGTGGTGCCGTCGTGGTGCTTTGGATCTGGCGGCCGCGTGGCCTCAGCGGTGGTGCTACTCGACGGCTACTTGACGGGGCTGACCAGGACCGCGCGGCCCAAGGAGTACGTCTAGCACAAGGCGGTCAACTACGCCCAAAACCAATGGGAAGCTCTGCGACACTACGCCGAAAACCGCCGCCTGACCATCGACAACAACCTGAGCGAGCGGACGCTACGGCACCAGGCCATCGGCAGGAAGAACTGGCTCTTCCTCGGCAGTGAAAATGCGGGGCCGCGGGCAGCCGTGCTCTGCACGATCCTGGCCGGCGCAAAGCGTCACCGTATCGAACCATGGTCTTACGTACGCGAACTTCTTCTCCGCCTGCATGCGGACGATCCGCGACTGGAGGAAATGCTGCCTGATCGCTGGGCGGCAACCCATCCCGAAGCCGTTCTCAACCACCGGCTCGATGAATCCCGAGCCAGGGCCATTCGCACTCGAGCCCGTCGCGCTCATCGCCGCGCCCACGCCCGGTAGCCGGCTTCTACCACAAGACCGCCACGGACAGCCCGGACGCTTACGTACTCATACCTTTTCCCGGAGGTCCGAAAAACCACCCCTTTTTCGGAACGTGTTTTAATCTTCCATCAAACGTTGCCGCCGAGCAATCTGGGAAGCAAGCGACGCCCCCAGTCGGAAAGGCCGATCGGGAGCGTTATCAAGCCAAGCATCGGTGAGGAATAATCAGGCGGGCGGGTTATCGGCCGGAAACGATCAGCTTCTCGGCGATACTGATCTGCCTTGTCGGGACACTCGCGAGCTTTAGGCCATGGGTCGCGCTCTTCAGCCGAGAGCTCGTCCCGCCCTTCGGGCATTACCTAGCGCAGCGGCGGTGAGGCGTCGCAGGCAACCTAACTTTAACGTGACTTGAAGATCATGCCACTGCGGAATATGACGGGAAATATGCAACAGATTTCGCCGGTGAAATGAGTCTCGCAGTAATGCTTGGACTTTCGTTGCACGTTGGCCCGATTAGATTGCAGGGCGAATGCGCCGACACTCCCTGAAAAGGACCGAGCCGTGGCGGCGATTACTAGCTCCCTGCTTGCTGCGTTTCTGGCAATCGCTCAGGTTTCCGCGACGGGTCCCGCTGGCGAGCGAACTCACCCCCTGGCCAAAGTCCCCGCCGTGCCAAGCCCTTCCGCACCGGCAGCCACGGCACAAATCCCTCATGGGTCGCCAGGGATACAATCCGAACTACAGACTCGGCCCAACGATCACCCTCTCATGCCCATTCTCCGCTGGGCTTCGCAGCGTCTGCCCGAAATCGAGAAGCTCGAGGACTACTCGGCAACCCTGGTGAAGCGAGAGCGGATCAACGGCAAACTGGGCGTCACGCAGTACATGGCGGTCAAGATCCGCCAGAAACCGCTGAGTTTCTATGCCTTGTTCCTGTCCCCGCCACGTCTCAAGGGCCAACGCCAGCCAGCCCTCGGGGTCAGGCAGGTCGAGGTTCGATTCCCACGACTGGTATTCCAAGGCGACATCGTCGCCCACGCAGCCGGCCAATGCCCGATAGCGCAGGGTTGTCTCGGCGTCGATCGCAGCCAAGGCGGCCATGCAGATTGCGCCGTTGGTCCAGGACCGAATTGACGGCCACGGCCCGCTGACCTTGCTCCGCTCGCTCGGATACTTTTCCAGCCGGCCGGGCAGGTGCTTGTGAAAGGCGGCGACCAGCGCCGAATATTTTGGTAAGTGTTGCTCCCAATCATCCGGCAGCGGATAGAACTGCGGCGGGACGAAGGCGGCGCCGTTTGCCATGGCCCGCTCCCAGCTCTCATAGTCCGTCTCCCAGGTGAGGTGGCAGATACGGTTGGCCAGGGGCGGTTCCAGTTCGCTGCCATTGGCGGCGCACTCCGGCGGGTTGCAGGCGGCAATCTTCCAGAGCCGTGGTGGTAAATCCGTGTCGCCCACGCGGCCTTCCTGGATGATCCGCATGATGGGCGTCTGTTGCGCCGCGCGCATTGGGTCAGCTCCTCCAGGAAGAGCATCCCGCTTTCCAGCGCGTTGAAAATATGCACCCAGTCCGCGCTGAGCATTTTCAGGCGTCCGGGGTTTTCCGCGTCGGGAAAGGGAATGGCGAAATCTGTTGGCTGCAAGAGGCTGCCGACCAGCGTGTGCATGTACTGGCCGCAGGACCGAGCGAAGGCGGCGATGGACGCCGACTTGCCGCAACCCGGCGGCCCTTCGACCTTGGGGCAGACCCGGCCGGTCTGCACGACCGTCCAGGCGACGAGGTTTGGATACGATCGAACGGGCATGTCAATGTACTCTTCGATAAATGGGAAAGGGGATTGTTCAAGGGGTGGTCACGCTCCGTCGTGGCCACAGGCTGGAATAATCGCCTAGATGCCGACTCCGCTGCCGGTCAGTTCCTTGAGCAGCGCCGCCGCGGCCACCTGGTTGGCCTTCTCTGCCGCTTGCTTCAGGTCGTCCAGACCCAGGCGGAACTCCTGCTCGTAGAGCTTGATCTTCTCCAATAGCGCTTCCGCGTCCTGGCAGCGGGTCGTCATCTGCTCGGCATTGAGCGTGCCCTTCAGCACGTCCAGCGAAATCCTGATGACCTCGTTCTTGGTTTCCGTGGCTATCTAAGACCTGCCAAACGGGGCCATGGCTGAGACGCTGTAGCGAAAAGGGCATTTAGCTCATGCCCTGCCCTGTAGGAGAAAGGGCATTTAGACCGACGCCCCTTGACAATGCCCCGTGGCGCGGCACAGCAATGGCTGAATTACCCAGCAGCACAAGCGTCATTGCTCGCCGGCACTTTTGCCGATGGCGAGTTTCCTATCGGTATCTTCACGGCCAACGTCGCTGGGTGGACCGTCCACCGAATGCCAGAATGACTGCGGCAACCGTTCCGGCAATAGCACCGGTTGCAACGGCTTCTCAAGCCAGGGCAATTCGATTACGAGCATCTTCATAGCTGCATTATACCAGACGAGAGACTTCGCAAACCACCGGGCACCACGCCAGCGACGATCACCGGTATCCACGCAGAGCCGGACTGCCGTCAATCCACGCCTCCTTGTCGAAGTGCGCATCCTCGCGGCGCTGCAAGGCGATCTCGGGGTCGTCCGGCTGTGAGTTGCAGGTGACTTCCCACCACTCGTTGCCCTTCTCGCCACGCCGTCGGTACATCTTCCCGGCCTTGACGTCCAAGGGACCGTTCGTTGCGTCCAGCAGCGCCGATGCCGTCGACAGGTCAAGTTTCCAGACACTGATCAGCAGGTCGACCGCCTGCTGCTTACTGAGTTGCTTCTGAACCATATCAGGCTCCTTTCAAGAGCTAATGGGAAACACAAAGCCACCGGGCACAACGCCCGGCGCATCAGCTCGGCCTGCCGAAGCAGACCGGCCTGACACGCCGCAGCCAGGTCACCACGAGCGATGCTTCTCGTGGATCGTCTCGACGCCGTCGTACTCGTCGATCTCCCACTCAACGTCATCAGGGATCTCCACGACACGAAGGCTCGCATGGGCCCCGTTGGCAGCCTCTCCTAACCGCTCGACCACCTCGACCAACTTCGGGTCGTCCCTGGCGATTTCTGGATAGCCGTAGCCGTCCCAAGGTATGCCAAGCGCCTCGAACGCCGCCTCCGACAAACCGAAGCCGCCATAGCACCGGTTGACCACGATCTTGCGTACACCCATATCAAGCTCCTCCCCGGCCAGCGCCGGGTCTAACGGGAAACGCCGCTCTGCGCACACGCATCAGCGCCAGCAAACGCCAGGGCAGCAGCGCAGTCATCCCATAGGACAACCGCGTTGACACCCCGACAAGAAACGAAAAAACCCGGCAGCACCGAAGTGCCACCGGGTTCATCACCTGTCGTTATCCACGCTCAACCCCTACTGCCCCAGCTTCGCCAGCAGAGCCGCCAAGGCCACCTTGTCCGCATCGCTCACCACCGCTCCGACAGCGTTCACCGTCGTGGTCTTGTCCTCCTTCGGGGCGGCCGGCGGGTCCAACTGGAACACCACCGTCCCGGTCATGGACTTCCACTTGCCATCCGCTCCCTGCTTGCGGTAGCTCGTCGCAACCGTCTTGCCCGCGGACTCCTTGATCTCCTTCCCGATCGGGTGCTGCTCACCCAGAAACCGCAACGCCGTCGAACCAGCCATGTATGGGTTCGCCTTGCTGAACGGGTTCCCCGAGAACTCCAGGATAACCATCCCCTTGTCGTCCACGTGCCATCCCGGTTTGAACGCCGCCGTCGGCTTCGCGATCAGCCCCTTCTCCACGGCCATCGCCATGATCGCCGCAAGCACCTCCTTGTTGCTCACAATGGCGTCGATGTCCAAGGCCGGCTTCTGGGTGGTGTTCGTCGTACTCATGTTCGTAGCTCCTAGCAGCATGTGTTAAGAGTACTCCACACTCGTAGAGCTTACTCCATCGGTGCGATGCTGCGAATCGCTGCCGACAACCAATTCGCTCCACCCCAAAAGACGTAAAAAAAACATCAGTTTGGGAGAGGGAGTAGTAGCACAGCGGGTCATTTCGTAGACCGATGGGGCGGTGTTTCTACTCGTCCTTCCACGACGCTAAACTCCGTGGTCCAGGTATGGATCAGGCCCGGATCAGGTACGGACCACTCCCATTAGGCCCCCCATCGCCGTCGCGCGCGGTAATATAGGCATCCAATGTCTGAGTACTACCTAAGTAGTTACCGGATTCTTGTGTGGATAGGTAAGATAGGTAAGCACCGGCACTGGTGCGCGCATAAGGCAGGTATTAATACAAGGGTGACAGCCGTGTCACCTGTCTATTGGGGGAGTAGGTGAGGCAATGTGTACTTGTTTCTGGCACTGAGGTAGGATCCTTTTGGCTTCCATCGTTCGACTTCGATCCATCCGTCGATTTCCAGCTCTGGCAGGGCTCGCTTGACGGTTCGTGGGTGCTGGCCTGATGCTTCTGCGATCTCTTTGATCTTGCATCGGAAGCGTGGGCGGCCTTTTCCGACGCGCAGGAGTGCTCCCATTGTGGCCCAGAGGCGTCGTGGGTAGTGTTCCTGGGCTGCGTAGGAGAGGAATGACCTGGGCCATTTCTCGTAGTAGCGGCCTGCGATGTGTGCGGCGTAGGCTGCGTTATCGAGATCGAACTGGTCTGGGATGTGGCCTAGGCGAGAGAAGTGCGTACCGGGGGCGTCTGAGGTGCCCATAGGGGATCTCCAAGGAAAGAAAGAAGCAAACCGTCCTGTATCTGTGCCCTCGGGCATTGGAAGTGTGGCCTGCCCCGGCTGATGCGAAGTAGGGCGTCGAAGACACGAGGGCATCGAGGGGGCATTTCCCGTTGCCAGTCGATCGCCTCGATCGGCTTTTTCTCGTACTTTCGGGAGCGAGGTCGGCTCTCGTCGATCAGATGGGCGTCTGGGCCGTGATAGCGATAGTGGAAGGGTTTCATCGGCGATAGACCCTCCCGTTCGGCTTGAACCGCTGATTGACGTCCAGGAGGCCGCCACAGGCCAAGCAGCGTGGTGGTGAGGCCGAGTAGCGTTCATTGGGCGGGACTTCGCGGGTGCTGCCGCAGTCACGGCAGGCGCCGAGAGGATGGGGAAGGTGTTTGCACTTTTGCGTGCGCGGACGCAATCGCTTGTGACGAGGCATAGCGGGAGTATCTCCGTAAAAGACGTTGAAGTGGTGCGTGTCTTTTACGGCGCAGTCCGTTGAGGGGGCTGCTGAGGAAAAGAACGGGGCCGGCCGGAGCAACCCGACGCGGCCCTGGTGTTCCACTTCACTCGGCACGGAGATGGCCGTTGATTGGATTATCGCAAACCGAAGCGGGATGTCAAGCGGATTCTTTCACCAGCAAAGAAAATCTACTGGTTACTGTAGTCAGCATCTGTCGCACGAGCACAGCGGCAGCAAAGGTGGCGGATCAGGCAGATATGCGAAGTCCTCCGGCCGCACATCCGCAACGGGATTCGCATCCAGTTGCGCCGTGTCCATGTTTTTCTTTTTCTGCCTTTCCAACGTTATCCAATATGACGTAACAAAGTAACAAAGTAACGAACTTGCCGGTTATCGCGCTGCGCGAGAGAAGCCAAGCTTATTATGAGGTAAAATCGTTACTTCGTTACTTCGTTACTCCCGCTCCACTGTGTCTAAAAGACCCACGCCGCGATACCAAAGCCCACTGCTTTTCTGCCGTTCGATCCCGCCGATTGCGATCAGCATGCCCGTCAGTTTCCTGACGGTCGTGTGCTTTTCGCCTGACCACTCCCGGTAGGCTTCGACCAGTTCGGCGGCCTTGACCCTACTGTCCGGGTCGGTGACACAACACTCCGCTATGAAGTTCCTCAGCGTGTCCTCAGTGCTCTGATAGTCGGCGGTCGCGTCGATAACGGCCTTCGGCTCACCCAGGCCGTGCTGCTGCCAGTCGAGACACCCGCGAACCGCCCAGGCCAAGATGCCCGGCAACTCGGCGCGCAGCTTCGTTGGCAAAGCCTTGTCGCGTTCCTGCTTCGGAATGACGACGTTGAAGGGGACCAGCTTTAGCCGTCGCCAAATCGCGTGGTCCGTGCCGCGGACGGTCGGTCGATGGTTGCACGCCAGGATGACCTTGTGTGTAGGCATAAACTGCCAAAAGTCTTCGCGCATGCGCCGCGCCCGGATCGGATCGCCGCCGGTCAGTTCCTTGACGAGCGATTCCGCGAGGCGGCGGTTGTCCTCGGTCTCGATGCAAGCAACAAAGCGCTTGCCATGCAAGTCTGTCAGGGCGGTCGGGTGCTCGCCGCCGCACTTCTGCAAGAGCAAGTCCGCAGCAGCCTTCATGCTGTAATCGGTCCCAAACATCTCCATGATCGTGTTCGCCACCGTGCTCTTGCCGTTGGCGCCGACACCGTGCCAGATGTTGAGGATCTGCTCCGATACGTCGCCGGTGAGACCGTAGCCGACGAAGCGTTGCAGGAAAATGATAACCTCTTTGTCGCCAGAGAAGATTTTGTCGAGCGTCTTCAGCCAAAGCGGACATAGCGCGTCGGGATGGTATTCGACGGGGCAGAGTTTGGTGATATAATCCTCTCGCCGATGTTCGCACAGGTGCCCGGTACGAAGGTCAATTCCGCCGTTTGGACAATTGAAAATCCACGCGTCTTTGTCGAGTGTATTGGGGTTGATTGGAATGGGCGGTTCGCTGCGCGCCATCTTGAGCATGGCATCGCGCCTCGACGCCGATTCCGCGGTCTTGGCGAAGGCGACCAACGCTTTGCTGCGGTCGTCGTCCGGCTCGTCGGCGGCTTCGCGCAGGATTGACCGAACCGTTTGCTTGGCGAGTTGATCGACTGCACCTTGATCGTCAAGTTTCCAACGTGTGCCGTCCCAACAGAGATACTTTCCCCACGGATAACAATAGCGAACGGAGTCGCCGTGCTGTAGGGCAAACCGCTCCGCAAGCCCGGTGTCGGTCAGCGGGAAGGATTCGGCGTTCTTGCCGTTGCTGCCCGTGCCGCGGCTGTGCAAGTAGCGCCGACCTGTGCGCCGCGACTGTTTCCACCCGTCTTGTTTTGCCCAATAGATGAGCGACCCGATTTTCCACCCGCTGCCGTTGAAGCTGGTCCACTTTTCGGCGCATGCGCCGGGCTCATACTTGTCTCGACAGGATTGTGACCATGTATCCCACTCGGTCAACATGCTTTGCGATGAATCGACGCCATGCAACGCCATGCCGACGTAAAGCCATTGCTCATAGTCAACGGCGCGGGCCTCGCTGAGTCCCGCGAGCGCTTGAAGTGCCAACTCGCGGTCGTCAACGTCTGACGAGTCTTGCCGATAGTCCTTGAGGTCGTCGTCGCCCTGTGAGTTGGCGATAAGCTGCAAGAGCGCCGGCGGAATCGCCGCGGGCTCGGCTTGATCGGGCGGGATGATCCACTCGTAGCGGCTGCCGGTGGGATGGATCGACGGCGGGAAAACCGATTGCGCCCCCTTGCCGTCATTGCCGCACCGGATTTCCAGTCCGTCAATGAGGATCTTCGCGCCGCCGGGGAGTCCGGGCTGCCAACCAAACAATCGATGAATACTGCGGCTGCCGGAGCGGTAGGTGGGCGTGTGAATATCGCCCAATATCCGCTCGGCCACTTCGCGTCCTATCTCGTCGTCGTACTCGACGTCGATGATTCCGCTTTGCTCGCCCAACTGTACCCCTATGTTCGCCTGCGGCCACGCCCTTGCCCATTTGCGGATTGTCGCCAAGTCGGTGGTGGCCCCCGTCTGCCATTTGGAAATCCGTGGATGCTTGCCACGGCTGCGCGGTTCGCAATCTGGTCTCCCGCAAGAGCAGCCACCATCTGGCAACAGATGGTAGAGCGGCAGGACGCGCCAATTCCGCTTAGCGTACGTTTGGGCTTCGTCCCACTGGCCGTCTGCCGTGTGCATGGGGAGCGTGCTATTCATGCTCTCACCGTCCTGACATTTGATTTCGTGTTTTGCCCATTGTGGCGAGTCGCGGCAAGCTCGTGCGCCACGGTGCCCACGTCGGGCCGTCGCGGAGAACGTGAAGCCAGTCGGCGGTGCCGATCTGCTGCTGCGATTCGACGCGACGGCAGACCACGGCGGCAGGGTCGGTGGCTGCGCCGACGAAGCGGCCGGCGCGATGGGACACCGGCCAACATCGACCACGGTTCCAGCATCGGGAGGGTCCTCTTCTCATCGCCGTGGTCCTCCCTGCATGCAATCCAGAAGATGCTGGCCAGCCGCATCCCAGGCCGCGCTGTTTCGCAGCTTGTGTTGCCGCGCGCTTGAGCCCACGAGATGGCGCATCCGATCTCTCAACTCTTGGTAGGCCCTCCAGCAAAAGCGTTTTTTGGCTGCCCATTCAGCGACATCGAGCAGTAGGGGCTCGGAGGCCACAAACTTCAGCCACGTCCAGGATCGGGGTGCTAGCTTCTTGGTTGGGCTGACCGGTCGGAGCACCGCGATTACAGACGCTTGAAGAGTTGTGCGGGATGCGGTAAGATGATCCATAGTCTTGAGTTTCCGAAGGGTCGCGGGGTGGTTTCCTGCGGCCCTTCGCCTTTCTTGGGTTAGCGGGTTTCGGGTTGGGACTGCTGCTGGTCGCTTCCGTCGCGGCTCGGTCCTCGTCGTACATCTCCTCTTCCGCCGCGACCCACACGAGTGCGGCGAGTGCCTCGGCCGCTGTGTCAGTGATTGTGCCATCCGGGACCGCGGCGTCCGCGAAAAGAGCCGGCGGGGCGCTAGGATAGGCAGTCATCGGGCCGCCTCCGTCAACTGCTTGCCCGTCAACCGCTCCAACTCTTCGCGCGCCTCCTGTGCTGCTTGGGCAGCGCAATGCCTCGTCAACAGTCCCAAAAAAGCGCCGTAGCGCTTGCCGGACTTGCTGGTCGTTGTCCTGCGGCTTGGAACTCTTTCCCGTCATGGGCTTTAGCCTACAAAATCCGATTCACCGAATTTTTGCGCGCGGTCGAGAAACGAAAGAACACCGCAGAAAAACGGGATTCTTCGTCTGGTGAAGGGAAGTAGTGCGGCAGTAGCAAGGGAAGTAGCAGGGAGATTGCGCTACTTGCCGGTCACGAAGTTGAGGGCTTGGCTTTCCAGTTCTTTGCCCAACTCGGCTTTTTTCAACCGGGCTTCCATTCGTGCCTTTCTTGCCGGGTCGCTCATAATGACATCATCACGGGAAATGGCCTCGCAAAGGGCCAAGGCATCGACCCGCCGCCGCCGTTGATTGGGCTCGCATTTTTTCGTTAGCGGCCTGTCCTGCCCTACTTCGGGATGGCGGTCCAGAAAGCAAGTCAGTTCCTTGGGCGATTTGAAGCCGAAGATGTTCTGGGCCTTTGTCAGCAGCATCATGCGCCGGTCCTTGTCGGCCGTGAGAGTCTTCTCAATCCTCGCTACCTCGGCTTCGATCGCGTTCGCAATCGGCCCGCACGCCGCAGCAATATCGTACCCAAACACGCCCTTGGCCAGCACGGTCGCTGCCTCCATCCATACCCCACGTGCCCAATCGTCTGGAAACCTCGCCTTCTGATGATCCACCAGCACACGAAACCTGACGTGCTCGGGGCCGCTGAATGCACCATGACTAATGGCCTCGTCCAGATATCGTCCGCCAGCCTCCGCTTGCGGTCCAGGCAATACCGTCCATGAAAGAGCCTCGGGGATCGCACGGACTTTTGCCGCTAGTCCCAAAAGCAATTCTGCGTCCGAAAGTCCCGCCATAGAATCCTGCTTTTCAGAAGAACGGTCCCACCGGCGAACCGGAAAAGGCAGGAGACCGGCTCCGCCGGAGGGACCAGGTTGCCGGGTTAACTACGCCTGGTTGCTGCAATTATACCGCCAGTCAAAACCGACGCGAAGCCCAAGGCGCATCACCACGTCACGCGATACAACCGCATCCGCCATGCGAAGCCAGCCGCCACAACGGCCCCGACGCCAAGCAGGGCGAGCGTGGAAGGCTCGGGCGCGAGGGCGGGCGCACCGCCTGCTTGCGGCGCGGCTGCTACCGAGGCGAACATGAAGTCGGCGTCCGGTCCAACCGAAAGGCTGCCGCCGGGCGGCAAGGCAGTAGGGCTGTTCACTACCATCCTCCCGGCCTCAACGATCGTGCCGCCGCCATATGTGTTCGTGCCGCTCAGAACCAGGGTGCCAGCATCAGTGAGCGATATGGCCCCAATACCGGTGATTTCGCTCATAATAGTTAACTGTGTGCCACTGGCCGGGGCGAAATCGGCGCTACCGCCTATGATGAGCGGCAGAGCGATCGTTTGCGAGCCGGCGCTAACGGTAACTATCGCCAAACCGGCTGTGGCCGAGAGAGTCAGCGTCCCGCCGCCCGCTTGCAAGCAATAGCTGCTGGTGCTGCTAAAGGTGATCGCGCTAAGCTGCGTGCTGGTGTCCAAGTTGACGGTCACGGAGCTACCACTGGTGGCAGGCGTGGCGAAAGTAGCCGTGTCGTTGGCGCTCTGGCTCGGCCCGTTGATACCGGGCACGTTGCCGCCCGACCAGTTGCCGCCGCTGGTCCAATTGCCCGTAGACCCGTTTGTCCAAACGCCGTTGACGGCCGGCGCATTTCCCGTTACGGCAATTCCCTGCGGACCGTTCAACCCAGACCAGACTAGCAATGCATTCACGGTTCCACCTGACGTGGTGTATTCGCCGATAACACCCGCATTAGCCTCCGACACAAACAGGTCGGATCCCCAAGCCGCAATGCCAGACGGGGGACGATACGCGGGCCCTGCATGCTTCCGCCGCTATAGAGAAACGCCTGTATGATACTTCCACTCACCGAGTAGCCCACCACCTGGCCGCTCGCGTTGATTCCCTGAGCCCAGCTCGATCCGTATCCGGGAAGTTTTCCCAGGTCGGTCAAGGCGTAGTTGGGCTGACCCCAAGCGGCGGGCGCAACAGCCAGAAGAGCCACAGCCGCGAAAACCGCTCTGCGATGCATCATGTTTGCTTCCCGTCAGACACCACCAAGGATTGCGATGAATATCGCGGCCCGAAACCTTTTCCTGGCCTGTTCAATGAGTATGGCAGCAGCAATGAAAAGATGTCAACGAACTTGGTGTGGAGGCTTTGTGGATGATCTGTGGAAGCTCGCCATGCTTCGCCCTCGCGGCGCTGCTACTTTCACGTCAATGTCCACCCTCGCCTCACATCCGCCCGCGCCTCTACCACGCCCAAGAATCCCTCCGGCAACCACACCGGCCTTTGCATCGCCTGTGGCCGCGATCCGGTCCTGAGATACTGGTACGATCTTGGCTTGGCGAGGTAGTCTGCTGGCCATGCTCGGAGCGGGTCGAGCGCTTGGGCAATGATCGTGAAGCCCGCGACATCGTGTTCTCTGCCGGCCGGCTGTTCCGCGCCGGGAACATTGAGGTGCATACTGACGCTGATAGAGACGTTTTCGCCGCGCTGGGGCTGATTACAGAATAGGCTTGAAAGACGCGCGGCAGTATCTCCTGCGCTGCCAGATCAGTGCCAGCCCAATCATCGCACCTGCTATCAATAGCGCGAGGCTGCCGGGCTCAGGGACCTGTACGACCCGAAATCCGATTTCTGGGGCATATATCGTAGGTGATCCGTAGCCACGCCCCACTGATTTGAGAGCATTTACGAACACGTTGTAGCAACCCCCGCCATCGCAACGAGTCAGGCCTGGCTCATCGACCGTCTCAAACCATTGATTGACATCACCTCCCATGTCGTATGTTCCGTATGGGCCTGGTGAGGCGCTGAATAACCCTACCGGTGTTAGGAAGTTTATAGGATCGCTATATGCCGTAACATAGCTATTTGCGTTGTCTGTTCCCGTTTGGGAAATCGCATTGTCGGGACGCGCATTGCTTTGAGTTGGGAAGCTCCAATATCCGGCAGAAGTGCTGCCAGACTTGTAGTATGCAGCCTTGTACCATTCGTTCTCGGTCGGAATAGCAAACTCTGCCGTTGTGCTCCGACTTACAGCCATAAGTGCTGCCTGAGATGTCGCACCGGTTAGGGTGTATGCGCCAGTTTCTGTGGTGCCGTTACCCTCTGGCGCGACTGGCTGGCCATTTTGAAGCCAATTGCAAAACCGTGCTGTATCGCCCCAAGTGACATCGAAAACCGGCATGTTGACTGCGCCAGGTGCCGACCCGGTGACTGAATAGATGTAGCTCTCCGAACTGCCGGCTTGGGCGATTCCCTGTGTCGAGAAGTCAGTCCCTAAGCCACCTTTGTACAAAGTATATGGATCGCTCTTTGCAACGGCATTTAGGAATTGACAATACTGACCAAGGGTAACATCGAACTTTCCCATCTGATAACTGTAAGCAACCGAGCCGTACCCGGTCGTACCGTCAACCAATATCGTCGAATCTGCCACGTTTCCCGCATCACCCACCGTCACGAATTGCAGGCTCGTTTGCCCGGCGGGCATATTGAACACGTCGGCGCGGGCGAGGCTCGATGGCAGCAGAGCGAACGCTGCGATGACTGCGAGTCGCCGTCTACAACGCCGCCACACGAATCCCACCATGAACACGGTGCCGACGAGCGCCAGCGTTCCCGGCTCGGGTGTGGGCAATGTGAGCGCGAAGACTGTGCCGTACCCGCCGCTACCGGGCTTGATTCCGCCTTGATAAGTCATGCCAAACAGCGTGCCGCCGTCGAACAGCAAGTCGCCATGTGGGTAGGCGCCGTCGAAGCCGCCGGTGAAGTCGTAGAGGTCCTGGTAGCCGGAACCATCAATGCCCACTCTGAAGATGTCGCCGTAGCCATGCCCGCCGAGCGCGGTCATGCCATACAGCTCGGTGTCGGAAAGGACCAAGCTGCCATAGGGTCCCGCGCCGCTGGCCGAGCCGCCGGTACCGGTGAAGGACAGCAGGTTCTGGTAGTTCGCGCCGTTCATGCCGACGCTGAAAACGTTGCCGTTGCCGTTGCCGAAGGCTCCTTGCGTCATTCCGTACAACGTGCTGCCGCTGGCGATCAAGCTGCCGTTGGGATGCTGGCCGATGGCTGCGCCGCCGGTGCCTGTGAAGTCAACGAGGTCTCGATAATTGGTGCCATTCGTGCCGACGCTGAAGATGTTGCCGTTCGTGCCGCCGTTCTTCGTCATGCCATAAAGCATGCCGCCGCTGGCGAGCAAGCTGCCATAGGGATTTTGGCCGTGGGCTGTGCCGCCGCCGCTGGTGAAGTCAACAAGGTCCGAAAAGTTCGTGCCGTCCATGCCGACGCTGAAAATGTTGCCTGCCACGTTGTCACCGCCTTGCTCGGTCATGCCGTACATCGTGCTGCCGATAGCGAGCAAGCTGCCATAGGGAAGCGAGCCCGCGGCCGGGCCGTCGGCGCCGGTGAAGGAGACTAGGTTCTGGTAGTTCGTGCCGTTCATGCCGACGCTGAAAATGTTGCCGGCCCCGTTGACACCGCCCCCGTTCGTCATGCCGTACAGCGTCGCGCCGCTGGCGATCAAGCTGCCTTCGGGATGCCCGCCGTTGGCCGTGCCGCCGCCGCCGCCGGTGAAGGAAACGAGGTTCTGGTAGTTCGCGCCGTTCATGCCGACGGTGAAGACGTTGCCGTAGCCGTTGGCGCCACCGTATCCTGTCATGCCGTAAAGATTCCCGCCGTTAGCGATCAAACTGCCATAAGGATACTCGCCGCTCGCCGTGCCGCTGGTGCCGGTAAACTGAATGAGCGTTGTGAAGGTTTGCGACTCGGCCCTGCTCGCGCCAAGGGCAACGGCCAGGGCAAGCGTCAATGGCAGGTATTTGCTGTGCATCATCCGCCGACGAAAAGATAACAGTGCAACAGCAATGGTGCCGACAATCGCCAATGTCCCCGGCTCCGGCACGACAGTGGCGGTCACGTTGAGCACGAGCATCTGTTGCCCAGCATGGCCGCTGAGGTCTTTCTCGTCGGAGAGGTTGAATTGGTATTGGCCGGAGAACTGGCCAACTTGCGACGTATCGAGGAACAAATCGAGCAAGCCGCTCTCTGAACCGGCGGCCAAATCAGTGAACGGCATCGCGTCGGTGCTAAAAACACCCGCCGAGTTGGAAAGCACCAGCACGGAATCGAGATCTAATCCGGCACGATATGCCGCGGGCAGGTTTTCGATCTGGAATTGCCGGCTCTGCGTACCGCTGGCTTGCAGCAGCGAGCCAAAACTAAGGTTCAGCGTGCCGCCACCGCCGGCGAACGCCGCCGCGGCGTGATCGAGGACGGTCAAGTTGGCCGTGGCAGTTTGTGAAAGATTGCTGGAATTGGGATCGCTTGCCGTCAATGCGATCGCGTTGACACCGATACCGGTGGAAGTAGTCGTAATTGAGCAGGGCTGACTACTGCCGGAGGCGACGCTGCCAGTGCTCGACGGGCCGAACGTAGCACTACCAGTTAGAGCGGTTGCGCCAAGCGTGTAGTTGAGATTGTTCGCGCCGGAGACGGTGAGGAAAAAAACCGAACCATCGTTGTAATTGCCTCCAATAGGCGTCATTCCATTCAAAGTTGAGCTTGTTGCTGAGTTTGTGACTGTCGCGTTCAGAGCGGCTGTCCCACCGCTGATGATCGTGACATCGGCCGCGCCGTTCAAGGTAACGGTGGCAGAGGAGACTGCTGTCAAATTGCCCAATGGATACGAGCCCAAGTAATTTCCAACGGTGCCGCTGAACGAAAGCAGGGTTTGGAAGCCGTTGCCGTTCGTGCCGACACAAAACAGGGTGCCGTAACCGGCATTGCCCCCATGCCCGGCCATGCCATACAAATTGGAGCCGATCAGCGTCAAACTTCCGTCGGGAGAAGAACCGGGATACTGTCCGCTGGTGCCGGTGAACGAAAGCAAATTGCGGAAGTTGGTGCCGTTAGTAGACAAGCTAAAAACGTTGCCGTGGCCCGTGACGCCGCCGTTGCTCGTCATCCCAAACAGGGTTGATCCACTAAGCGTCAAATCGCCGCCCGAGTATTTTCCATTCGTGCCGCTAAATGTAAATAGGTTTTGGAAGCCGCTGCCGTTTGTACCAACGCTGAAAACAGTTCCATCGCCATTGCTTCCCCCATTGTTCGTCGTCCCATACAAAGTAGTGCCGCTAAGCGTTAAGCTGCCCAGAGGCCAGTTGCCGGTGCCGGTGCCGGGCAGGTTTAGCAAGTTGTTGAATCCGCTGCCGTCGGCGCCAATGCTGAAGACATTGCCGTGCCCGTAAGGCTCCTCGCTCGTAATGCCATACAAGGTCGTTCCACTTGGCGTGAGGCCACCATAGGGCAAGGAGCCAAATGCGCTCCCAAACGACAACAGATTCTGGAAACCGCTGCCGTTAGTTCCGACGCTGAAAATGTTGCCGTCACCGCCAGCACCTCCGTTATATGTCATCCCATACAGGTTTGTTCCGCTAACCGTCAGGCTGCCCTGTGGCCAGTGACCAGGAAATGCACCGTTGTTGCCGGTGAATGAAACCAGATTCGCGAAGCCGCTGCCGTTGATGCCGACGCTGAAAACACTTCCATTGCCAATTCCTCCCATCTCCGTCATCCCATACAACGTCGAGCCGCTCAGAGTCAAACTGCCGAAGGGAGATGAACCGGAATATGCGCCTCCCGTGCCGGTAAACGACAGAAGGCTCGTAAACGTTTGGGCACGCGACGGGACGGCGATCAGCAAGAGCGAAAGAATACCAACCAGCCGCGCGGCCAAGCCTAATTGCGTCCATCTTCCGCGGCTAAGGCAAAATGTGGCGAAGCCTATCGCACCCATGAGCAAAACTGCCAGCGTCCCCGGCTCCGGCACGACGTTGAGCACTAACTCGTTGCCCTGCACGGCGAGGCTGGCGGGCAAGCCGTCGATGATGCCGCTGTTATTCGCACCGAGGCTGCCGCTGATCGAGCCGAAGGCTATCAAGTCGTAGGTGCCGGGAGCGAAGCCGCCCAACGGTGTGAAGCTGAAGTCGGAGAACTGCTGGCCGTTGAGGCTGAGAGCGCCAGAAGTCATTAAGACCATATCGCTGTCCAACGGCGTATCGAGTTCGTAGTCCATCTTCGCGCCCGAGAGCAGCGTGAGGCTGCCGCTAAGCGTCAAAGTGCCTGGTGCGTCGCCGGGCGCAAGCATTCCTCCCGAGTTCACCAACACGCTCGAAAGGCTGCCCGTCCCGCCCAATAGGCCGAAGCTGTTCACCGTCACCGGGCTGGCCAGCGAGCCGTTAACCAAGAGCTCGCCCTGGTTGATTGCGGTTGCGCCGCTGTAGCCGTTGCTGCTGTTCAGCAGAAGCATGCCGCTGCCGGTCTTCACTAGCGCCAGCGGACTGGCGCCGTCGTTGATGGCGCCGCTGAAGGTGGTGCCGGCGGCCTGCCCCGGCAAACTCGGCTGGCTAACGATAAGCGTCGCCGCGATGGAGCCGCTATTGGTCATGACGCCGCTTGTGCCGCTAAGGCTGCCGATCGTTGCTCCGCAGCCGGCCAGGTCAACAGTGCCGCCGGCGATCGCGAGCGCGCCGCCTATGGGCAGCGCGGCCGAGTTGCCGAGTTGCACGATGCCGCCACTGATGGTCGTGCCGCCCGTAAAGTTGTTGCTGACGGCCAAGACGAGCGTGCCTCCGCCGCCGTTCCCGACCACCAGGCTGTTGCCGCCCACCAGCGGCGACTGAAAGACCAGCGTCCCGCCACCGCCGCCCAGGAAATAGGTCGTGGCCGCCGGGGTAAGTGTGCCGGTGTACGTCTCGGCACTGCCGGCGATGGCGCCCAACGAAAGGGTCGAGAAGTTCGCGAAGGGGACGGAAGCGAAATTGAGAGTCTCGCTGTCGCTGCTAGTCAGTGCAATGGCCCCCGTGGAGTTGGCCCCGATTTGCGCATGGCCGCCCACAAGCCAAGTGGTCACTGGCGTGAGCGTGCTGTAAATGGGCGTAGCGGCAAGCGCCGCATTGGGACCGATGACGATTGTGCCGGTGCCGGGCACCGCATTAACCGCCGTAAAGGCCAGCACACCGCTCACGATCGTTGAGGCGCCCGTGTAGTTGTTCGAGCCTGACAGTGTGAGAACGCCCGAGCCGACTTTCGTCAGCCCGCCATCAGGCGTAGCGCCCAGCGCGGGATCGTGCGAGAGGCCCTGCCGAATAGTCAGATTAAATCCATGGCAATCAACGATAGCTCCTCCGGATTGAACTCGGGCGTAGGTCAGAAAGGAGTTAAATGTGGAATTCGTGCTGCTGGCCTGAAGGGTGCCTCCATTGAAGTTGAATGCGCTCGTTCCTGAGAGACTATTCAGCGTACTCACCTGGCCGGTGATTAGAAGCCCACCGTTGAGGCTGTAGCTGCCGTTGCCGTTCCAGCCAAGCGTAACGCTGGGCGCGGTGTTCGTACCGCCAGACTGAATGTAGTTGCCGGTGCCGCCGTTGCCAAGATAAAGTTGGGGAGTGAAATTGGCCCCGCCGGACTGCAGGCAAGTGCCAGTGCCGGCCGATCCGATGTACTCATAGCTGGCGACGAGCGAGCCGCCATTTAGAAAGGAAGTCGAATTGCTCGTGAACGCCGCGCTGCCGAGGTTCACGGTCCCGGTGCCGGAGAGTGTCAGCCCGCCGTTCAGCGCGATTCCTCCGCTGGTGGCTGCGAGGATCGTTCCCTGGCAGGCGACCGGGTCGGCGATCGCGCCGGCGCCGCCGAAACCTTGTCCGGGCGCCACCGTGAGTGTCGTGCCGGCCGTATGAATCAGCCCTAGGGCGCTGAGGGAGGCAAAGCCCGGTGTCGAAAAGTTGAAGCCAGCGGGTACGATCAACAACGAATTGGTGCCCATGCTGACGCTGATGTTGCCCAAGTTCTGCCACGCGCCGGTGCTGAGATCGAGAATGCCGCTGTCGATCAGCACCGCCGGCGATGCTCCCCCGGAGAAAGTCCATTTGTTCGCGATGCCGAAGACCTGCAAGCTTCCGCCGCCGAGCACGTAGGAGCCGCGGTTCGAAAGGTACAGCCCGACGGTGCTATTAGCGCCGCCCGAGTGCTGGAAGATCGCCGTCCCGCCGGTAGGTAGGCCGATATTCTCGTTGCCTGTCGACAAGATCCCATTGCCGCTGAGGCTGTAAGTGCCGCTGCTGCCAGAGGCCTCGCCGAGGTAAAGTTCTGTCGCGGTGTTGGTTCCGCCGGACTGCGCGAAGCTGCCCATGCCGGAATTGCCGACGAACTCATAGCCGGCGGAAAAGGAGCCGCCGCTGAGGTTGTAGCTGCCGTTGCTGCCGGCGTTGGAGCCGACGAAGAACTCACCAGGGACAGCGTGTGTCCCGCCGGACTGCGTGAAGCTGCCCCGGCCCGCGTTGCCCACATACTCAAATATTGCGGTCAGGTTACCGCCGGTAAGGTTGTAGCTGCCGCTGCCGTTGACATTGCCGAGCAAAAGAAAGTTGTTAACGGTGTTCATTCCGCCGGACTGCGTGAACGTGCCCGTGCCCGAATAGCCTACGTACTCTCGACCGCCGCTGATCGCGCTAAGGCTCCCACCCGTCATGTTCACGCTCCCGCTTCCGCCGCTGACGCCGAGGGTCAGGTCGCCGCACGTTGGATTACCTTGGGCAACTGAGGCGGTCCCCCCATTGTTGATCAAGGCGTTGTCGCTGCTGCCGGGCAGCGTCCCGCCCCAGTTTGAGGCGGCGCCAAACTCACCGGACGCGACTTGCCACGTGTAGGTCGCTGCCTGCGCCAGAGACGCAAGTACGCACACCATCGCCAACGTGACCAGCACTTTATGCCATGGTAAAAACGACCGCTCTGACCAAAGGCTGGCGAGGCAAGACGTCCGTGAAACGAACGCTCTTTTGCGAACCTGTTTTGCAAACATAATTCCTCTCTGGTATCGGCAGCGCGATATTTTCTGGCTTCCTGCCCAAGCGCCGCAAGGCAATCTCCATCGCGATATGGGGATTGGCTTTCGGGGCTGAGGCAGCTATGCGAGAGAAGGTATCCGGCGGTCCGCTCCAGAAGCAGACCGGTCGAGGCGACTAATTGCGGGATACTAAAACGCTGCCTACTAGGAATCTTGTGACGGTGGATCGGCACGAAAGATCGGCCGAGGCACCCTTGGAGAATAACCCTCATGATGCCTACGCCGGGTATGGAAGTCAAGCAGGCAGACCGGGAGTCGCTAGAGGATGGCGGAGTGTTTCGCCGGAAATTGTGCGGTGACGAACAGTTGCCTGGAGTGACGCCGGCCCGACCAACAAGAGTGGTTGTACAGCGCAGTTGGCGGGCGGAAGCTGCTTCGGCTCACCAATCGTAATCCAGCAGCCCCAGCGCGGCGAGATCGCCGCGGGCTACGGCAGTAGCACATTCCCCTGGCCACGACGAAACGCCCGGCAAGATTCTATTGTCGCGCCGACGAGCAGCGAGTAGTTAGGATTGGCTTGAGTGAAGCTACGCGACTTGCCACTCGCGCAGCGCCCTGGTAGAGTCTAGCCAGATTCAACAGTTCTTTCCCTCACACATTGAACCGGAGAACTGCCGTGCGCATTTCTTACTTACCCGCCGTTGTGCTTTGCGTTTGCCTCATCGCATGTGCAAATGCCGCAGAAGAGGCCAAGCCGATCGGCCCGGTCGAAGCCGCTAAGAACGCAGGCAAGGACGTAGTATTGCAAATGGCGGTGAAGTCGTCATCGCTTCGCGGCGAGATATGTTTCCTCAACTCCGAAGTAGATTTCAAGGACGAGAAAAGCTTCACGCTGTTCATTCCTGCCGACGCGATGGCCAAGTTCAAAGCAGCCAAAATCGACGACCCGGCCAAGTACTTCAAGGGCAAGCTCGTGTGCGCCACTGGCAAAGTCGTAATATACCATGAACGGCCCGAAATAAAGCTAACCGGGCCCGATGATCTTAAGATTGTGCCGGAGGAGAAGGCGAAGGCGAAAGTGGCGGAAAAGAAATAGCGTATGCGGCGCGGATCGACGGGTCTTTGAGTACCATCCGCCTGAAGAAAACCTGTGCATCTCGCAAGCAGAACATTCTCGCCGCTCAACTTGGCGACAGTCATCTTCGGCATGTTGCTGGCCTCCGCCGCGGCGGTGTCAGCCGCCGACCTCCGCATTGCGACGTACAACATCGATGCCGATACCGGCGGGACTGTCGGACAAATTGGCGGCCCCGATGCCGGTCCCGAGCTGATCCCCGTCCTAGAAGCGATCGGCGCGATCCACTTGGGCGACGGCATCGCCAAGCCGATCGACGTCCTGGCACTGGAGGAAATGGACGCCCCGTCGACCACCGCCGCCTTTATTGTCGGTCAGTTGAATAGCTACTACGGTGCGGGCACCTACACCTACGATTCATACGTCGACCCGTCGACCGGCGGAACGGGCGGAGGGCCCAGTGGCTTGATTTATAACACTCACTCCGTCATGGTGATTAGTGAAACGAATCTCGCGTACAGCGGCAGCGGGGCGGCGCGGTGCGCAATGCGCTATGCCTTGCAGCCGGTGGGAGGGGCCAGTTCGTCCAAGTTCTATGTGTACGTCAGCCATATGAAGTCGAGCAGCAGTACGGCAAATGTTAACCGCAGGAACGTCGAGGCCCAGGAGATTCGCGCCGATTCGAACACGTTGGGCGCTAGCGCGAATGTCATCTATACTGGCGACTTCAATGGCGATCCGACAGAGCCGTACTATTCTACGATGACTGCCTCCGGCACCGGCCAGGCGTTCGATCCCGGCTATTCGGCCAACTTTCGGACGGAAACGGCCACGAACCTCCGATTTCGCGACGATTACCAGTTTTCCACCGCACCCGTGTATAGCGGCACCGGCGGGTTCAGGCTGGTGCCTGGCAGCTACACCGTGTTTGGCAACAACGGCAGCACGGGCAACACGGGCAACGTAAGCCAGTCCGGGAATACCTCGTTGAACGACCTGGGCGCAAACAAATCAACGATTCTCACGGACCTGACCACGGACACGGATCACTTGCCCGTGGTTGCCGACTACTCGTTCAGCCTGCCGGCCGCGACGATCAGCTTGACGAATGCCATCAACGCAACCATCATTACGGGCGGCACGGCGACATTGGGCGCGACGCTTACCAACTCGGCCTCCGCCGGAGCTAGCGATCTCAACTACACGCTTTCCGCCGCAGTCACCGTCGGCAGCGCGGGCTTGGGTAGTGCGAGCCCAAGTTCCGGGACTCTCGCTCCGAGCGCGACTCAGGCGTTTACGGTCGCCGCCACTTCTACCCTCCTCGGCTCCAATACGATCTCGTTGACCGCGAGCGATCCAAATGCCTCCAATAGTCCGCAAACCATCAACGCCACGCTGACCGTGCTGGACCACGCCGCCGGAAGCGCAATGGTGACCGCGGGCAACGGGTTTCTCGTGCGTGCCGGCGCAACGGGCCTTACGGCGACGATCAGCGTGAGCGACGCCGCGGGCGGCCGGAGCAGCCTGCAAATCAGCGCCGCCCCGAGCATCGGAGGCGGCTCGCTTAATAGTGGTCCGACGGTGCCGTACTTCGTCCCTGCGGGCTCCGCACAGACCTACATGGCCACTTTCAGCGCCGGTAACACTGCCGGCATTTGCAGCAATACGGTCACGTTCGCGTCGGCGGGCGACAATCAGTCGCTGCCGGGCGCAAGTACGCCGGGCACACTCTCGGTTACGATCACCGGAAACGTCTACTCCGGCAACGCGGTTTGGACCGGCTCGGCCACGAGCTGGACGACCGTCGCCAACTGGCTTGATGCCGATGGAGGCCCCGCCGCACCGCCCGGCGGTGACGGCGTGTTCGGCCACGACACCGCCACGTTCGCCAACTCGGGCGCCACGACTGCGATCGACCTGATTGGCGTGAATCCTAACCTCCAAGCACTATCGTTCAGCAGTTCGGATTATACTCTCAGCAACGGCAGCCTCACGTTGCAGAGTAGCACGGGCACGGCCGCGGTCACGGTCGCCAGCAACAAGCACGCCATCGCCAGCTCAACGATTCTGACACTTGCCAGCCCCGTCGAAGTATGCGTCGCCGAGGGGGCGGAGCTTGATATCGACGCGGAAATAAGCGAAGCCAGCGGCAGTCAGTTGCTCAAGAAGGATGGCAGCGGGACGTTGGTCCTCAGCGGGACGAACAACTATACGGGCGGCACGTTTGTTGAGGCCGGGACGCTGGCAATCGCCAGCATAGGTGCTTTGCCGGACGGCGCGAGATTGACCGTGGGCAGCGCCGCGGCGTTTGCCCCGGTGATCCAGGGCAGTGACCCGATCATGCCCGTGCCGGAGCCGAGAACATTGGCTTTGATGTTGGCGGGTGCGGCACTGATGGCAATGTATCGGAAGCGCCGTTAAAGCTCGAATCGCAGCCAGAAAGGATTCGTCAGCCGATGTTCCGGCAACTCAGCGGCTGTTTCTACGTGAGGGCTTGGGGGCCTCCACGTTCCGCCCCATTAAGGGCAGGGCCTCGCGAGTCCCGAAAGCCGCGGGTTTACTTGCTTCCACGCATGCGGGCATGTAACCGCACGGCGTTTGTGCCAAAGTGCCGCGGTTTTCGAGTTGTGTACGCCGAGCCAGGCTATCGCATAGTCGGACTCCCACAGATAGAGTAAGAAAACTAGAGGTTGCCCAGGCGGCTGGTAACTGCCAAAAGGGCAATCAGCCCTAATCAGTTTTGAGGAGCGCACGTAAATGAGAAATCTATCGTTTTTGGCAGCGTTGGTTGTCGGAGCCGCTCTTGCGGGTACGGCAGAGGCAAGTATATCGGTTAATGGCCCGTTCATCAACTTGTTTCAGCCGGGGGGCGGTGTCACGGTGTTCAAGATCACGGATTATGAGAACGCGTTCGACCCGCAGGGCAATCTCGTTACGGGAGCGATTGTGGCGGGGGATACCTTCCAAGGCATTTTCACCGTAACGAACAGCCAGACGCCTGGTGCAGGCAACCAATTGGTGCCTAACAATTTCCAGATCGCAGGGATCTTTGATACCCTGGTCCTTTCCACGACGGGAGGCGTAGGCCCCGGCGGAACTCAGACTGCTTTCACACTGGGCGTTGATCCAAACTTTAACGCGCATTTAGGCTTGACGGGGTCCAACACCTTGCCAGCGGGGGCCATGACCGCCCTTTATCAAGGTCCTGCCAATCAGTTTAGCGCTAGCCAGGGCTCTATCAGT
Organism: uncultured Planctomycetia bacterium; assembly: GCA_963775975.1. Classification (GTDB taxonomy): domain Bacteria; phylum Planctomycetota; class Planctomycetia; order Pirellulales; family Thermoguttaceae; genus JANXQG01. The sequence goes on along the minus strand of CAVZKX010000003.1, from coordinate 1,622,490 downwards.
GCGGCCCACATTGCTGCCGCGTATGCAACAGTGCTGAACGGTTCTACCCTCGCTCAGGTCGCGGGGAACGCGAATGGCGCAAATCAAACTGGTAATGGCACAACGTGGTACTGGGCCGCCGTAGGGTCTCCAAACCCCGGTGTGGCAGCCTTCGCCACCTCATTGAACCTGCTGTATTCGAACCCGGCGATCGCTCGCCCGGTGGGGGGTCTTATGGCAAACCTTACTCAGCAGGCACCGTCGTTCTACGATACCCAAGCGGTTATCGATGCCCTTAGTGCTATTCAAAATAGGATCGCCTTGCAAGGGAATACGGCAATTCAAACCGATCCCAACATCCCGTTTGAGATTGTTAGCCAAGATCCCTTGCGCGAGCAACCCACGCCTGAGCCGACCGGCATCCTTGTCGTCGGTGGCTTATTCGGCCTTTGGGGGCTCGCCAAAGTTGCTTCCCGCCGTCGCCAACGCGCAGCGTAAATGGCTGGATAGGTGATCTCAACAGACAGAAAAACCACTCCTTCGGCCGCGGCGTCGAAGGCTGCCAAAGTCCGCAATGCCGCAGAATCTTTTCGATCACGTCGCCTTGCGGCGGCTCGATGAAGGCGACGACGTACACCAACTCCTCGATCGCCAGCGGAAGGGCGTAGGCTACACCGTTTCCGCAGGCGATGCCGTCTTGCCGGGACAAATTCCTGACGCGGGGGGCCCCACGGCCTTCGTTCGTCGCGGCCGCTCGTCCAGTTCGGCCGCGGCATGACTATCCTTCAAGTTGACCGCCTCATGCGCCCAGTGCCCGAGTATGTCGTGTCTCTACTGCCAGAGAGCGCGGCGGACAGGAACTGCAAGACGGCCGGAGATCGGTAACGCCAAAGCAGTGTTCGTTGACGGAACAACATACACCAGGGAGATAGGCCCTGTCGGCACCGGCACGACGGGAAGCTACTCCGCCGTGCGCCCAGCGCCAGTCAGTTTAGTTCGATGGATCAGGCGATGCAAGCCGTTGCTTGGGCGAGGCCGTGCCGGCCCTTCCCCTTGGCAGCGCCGCCAAGATATTGTGCTTGTCGTCGCCAAGCATACTGCTTATGATGATCAACTGTGGTTCGTGAAGGAAAACGTAAACCCTGATGGAGTCAGAACATGGCGACCGAAAAGAAGGCTGGACACGACGCCAGCAAGCAGCTCAAAAGCCCCAAGAGCACCACCAAGCAGAAGAAGGTTGCCGCGTCCGACTTGGCGCAGCGACCCAAGCCCAAACAGACTTCTTCAAAGAAGAAGCGCTAACGCCGGATAGTGCGCATTTTGCGGATGCAACCGCGAGGAATGGTAAACCGTCTGGCCAGTTGGCTCGGGCTGAGCGACTGGCAGATCGTTACCAGCTTCGCGGTTGCTTCGCATAGATAGCCTACGGTAACGATCTTAGACGGTTCGAGTGGCTCCGCATCGCGCGATTCCCAAACGTCCGGGATTCCGCACGAATCGAACCATTCGATTTCAACAATCTGTGTTCCTGGCTCCATAAGTGTCCATTATAATTGCGCCGCACATAATATCAACTTCTGTTTTTCTCGGCTATTATGCGTCCAGCGACGCGCTCTCAGGACAATACCGCAGCGTGGCAACGCGATGTCGGCGCAACCTTTCCTTGGCAGCAGAGGCAAGGGCCAGCGATGCCTACCTTCCACCAAAAGCGGAAGTCGACAGCAAGATGAGGACGGAAATGACGGACGCTTATCTCTTCCCGAGCCGCCGCCGCCGCCAGCGATACGCCACCACCGCCGCGCCGCAGCCGGCGAGCGCCAGCGTTCCAGGTTCTGGCGTGGGTGCGGGCGTCGAACGCTCGTAGGCAAAGCCGGGATTGCTCCCGATGTGGCCAGTGTCCCATTCCGTGAACGTCAGGTCGAGATAGATGCCCTCATTGACCAGTTCCACCACGGCGGGCACGCCCACCACGGAAGGTCCGCCGTTGGCCTGGAACCAAGTGTTCCAGTTGCTGAACGAGACCGCGCCGATATTTGCCGTCGTGCCGTCGCCCCATAAAGTGTCGGCGGGACTGAAGTTGTGCGTGAAACCGCCCTCGGTCGCCGCGTTGTAAAGGCCCTGAACGTCGCCACGGGCGAAAATCACTGCCGGCGTCAATTCGTCCTGGTTCTGCGGCAGCGTGCCGTCGACCCCGGTGGGCTTGTCGAAGCTGATCGTCGGTCCGCTCCAAATGGTTAACGCGTAGGCAGGCGCCGACAGCACGAGAACAGCCGTCGCGGCGAGTAGAGACTTCATGGTTATCATTTTTGGCATTCTGAAAAGAACGTGAAACCGCACGGTCCGGCTTGCGAAATGAAGCGCGGTCCTTCACCGAGTATTGAAGAAATGCAAAAAAGTGTCAACAATCTGGCTGTGGAAGGTCTGTGGAGACTTTGTGGAAGCTTACCTGCCGACTTCTCTCCCGCCGCCGTTTTACAGTGCCGCGAGTGCAACCCGGCAAGCTATACGGCGTCTCGTCCAAACTATAGTTTCGACGGGCCGCGGCAACGATCGGTGAACGTGCGGATGATTGCGATCGTCCGTTATTGGGCGGCCAGGAGGGAGGCTTGTCCCACCTCATTGATTGGGACGGTTGAGGCCCACCGCTGATCAAATTCGCCAATCCCAACAAAATCGACGCTCTAGGATTGCGCCTGCCGCACGATCGCCACCCGCCTTGATACTTTGGACCTTGGGAAAACGGCCCGCGCGGCAGTTAGAGCGGCTCTCGCTCCACAACCCCAGCCATCCGACAGCACTCCCGCCACGCCATCGCCTGCGAGTGCGCTGCGGCGATAACCACCTGCCCATCGCGCGTAGCATCCACCTGCCAGAAACGGGAACCATTGGGCAGCCTGAAGGCCGTTTCGCCCACGGACCAGCCGAAGTGGTGCAGCAGGCGGTGGGAAAGAGCGATGGCGGCGGCGGGCTTCATGGTTTCGCCAGTGCCCCAGTCATTTCTTCGTTGCAATCCGCGTCTGGACTTCCTGATAGCAGGCTTCAATCTCCGCCGCTCCGTAGCTGCGTTCCAGGCGGCGGACGGTGAAATGCCCACGGGCCATATTCTGGAAATGGTCCATGAATAACGTGTTGATCAGCGCGCCGCCGACCGCGCCGATGACCGGCACTGACTGCGCCGCCACTTTTTCCGACACGACGGTCCCGAATCGGGCGGCGACGGTCGCGATGAGTCGGGCGATGGGCGGAGCGCTCTCGACCAGCCCCTTCTGGGCGATGAACTTGGCCGCTTCAGAGACCTCGTGCTCCAGCACGCCGCGGACGGCGAAATAGCCCATCTGGACGCCGTCGTCGCTGGACGCCTGCCCGCCCAGGGCCAGGACCTCCAGGCAGGCCAGCTTCGCGGGCACGGTGCGAATAATCTCGCCTTCGCTGCGAGCGATGTCGGCAACGGAGCGAAGGATCAGGCAGGTGGAGAACGGCAACTCGACCGGCAGCGAGACCAGTCCCAGGGCTCCGCCGCCAGCGCCGCTGGCGGCCACGAACAGCTTGTGCAGGAAATTGGACGCCGGTTTCTTTTCTGGACTCTGCATCGTGAGCATCGCTAGTTCCAGGGCCGACGTCAGCGCCTTGTGGGTCGCCTCGTGAACGACGTGCTTCCAGTTGTGCGGCAGGGCCGCCATCGCCTTGTCCAGCGGCAGGCCGATAATGTCGATCAGCTTCGGGGCGAAGCCCGGCTTCTCCAGGCTCCTCACGGCCTCTTCTAAATCGGCGCGGTCTTCGGGAGAGAGATTCATAATCTATGGCGTATTGCGCAAGGGCTCACGGCAAGCTAGGCGGACGATATGGATTCGTTCCAACGCCTATCACTACTTCACTTCCCGGCTTCCTATTGTCGTCATCTGCGCATCCGTGGGGAAGGTGGTAACGCGCAAGCGGCGGGTAGCCGGTGGGGCAGGAACTCGCACGGGTCGAAACTGCGGGGGAGAACGAAAGTGAACGGGCTAGTCATCACCGCTGGCCTCTTCAATGTCGAAGTTGAGCAATGTTGCTCATTGGCGCCGCGATTGAGCCGTTTAACTCGCCGTCGTCATGCTGGCCAAGTCGCTCGTCGATCAGCTTGGCAAGCTCCGGACTGGCAACCGTCCACCCGTCGGTTCCGACGAGTTGAAATTCCCAGAAGTCATAGAAACGGCGGACATTGTAGGTCTTGCCCCTGAGCAACAGAGTTCTATCGACGGCGGTATCGTTCGCCTGCATGGCTGCTTCGCCCGCGCCGAGGTTCAGGTTGTCGCGGTCATCCACGAAACGGGCGGTACGATCATCGTGGCGGACGTTCGGGACCGGCGCCGGGCTGGTCGCCAGCATCGACTACATGCACGCCGTTTATTGGCTCGTCAAGCTGGCTGTCGTGCGTAGCGTCAGGAACATCGTTTGGGACGTAATCTCCAACCGGTTGCTCCCCGGTCTCAATCTGGCCAGCAAGCGTCCGCAGGAATGCCGTCAGCGCTGGAATGGCGTCCAGTGGCAGTCGGCTGCCGATCTTGATTACCGATGCCCGGATTCGCTTGAACGCGACAGCACAACCGAGCAGTTTCGTTTCGACGGGTTCCGAATGTTTCGCGATGATCTCGCGGGCTATCTTGGCGGTGACCGGCACGGTCTTCTTCGCAAGCTTGATGGCTTCCTTCGTCGCTGCCTCTGGGCAGGAGTCGGTGGAGAGCAGATACATTGCCTGCACCTCGAAAGCGTCCACGCGTGGACACTTACCGAAGGTCTTGTAAGCAGCGATCGCCTTGTAGGCACTGCTCTTCGAGATACGGCACCGGTCCTCAAGCCACGGTCGGAAGAGCCCTTCGCGGCCCTTGCCAGCCAGCTTTTGTTGCGCAAGGTCAAGATTGCAACCGATGTCGATGATCGCTTGGGCCGCAATCCCCCTGACGTTTTCCTGCTTGCTCGCGCACTTGGCCGCGAGATCCTCAAGATTGGCAATGACGCCTTCATCTAGGCTGCCGTAATCGAATTTCGCCGAGGGGCCTGCCCCTAGCTTTTCCGAATGTGCGGTGCTATTGTTAGACATAGTTTCTTCGCTTTGCCCGGATCGCCTCGCAGCGCCGGGCTTTTTCGTTTCTAGGCTCCCTCGTTTTCGAGATCCCGCATCGCTCGCTCAGCAGCACGTTGACGCTGGGCAGACGTTCTCACCGGCGGAAGATCGGCAGCATCACCTTGAGTGAGACGCTGGAAGAATCGGGCCAGAGCCTCACGGCTCGTACATCTTGTGCCGCCCACCTGGATGGATTCCAGCACGACGCCGCGACAGCCTGAAGTCGTCCAGCGGTAGGCGCACGACACGTGCGGCTTCTTTCCGCCCCGGCGCCGGGGAAGAGAGCTGGCCGCGTCAGCCAGGGAAAGAAGAGATTCGGAATTTGGGTCGATCATGAACTACCTTTCGCGTTCGTGGAGTCGTACTTACCACTACGCGAAATGGTAGGAAAACCAACCGTTCCTGCCTAACGGAGATTCCTGGGAGGTTCCCGGGGGTCAAAAAGAAGAGTCTGGGGATTCTCCGGGAGGTTCCTGGGAAATCAGATCCCAGACAAACCCTTGGCCGGTTCCGTCGGCGCGAAAGCGGATTGTCGGTGGATCTTGGTACTTATTCAGGCTGGCGATTGTCTCGTGGAGGCGCACTTGGTTTTTCGATGGGGCAAGAGGATCGTCAATTCGATCCGGCCAATTCTCCTCTTGGAACGCGTCGAGTACCTTGACGATGTTCTTTGCCCGACCTCTCGAGACACGTCGGATGACCTTACCACCGAAACTAAGCTCGTTCCGATCCTCGTTCCAATCCGGCTTTTGCTCTGGACTTCCAGCACGGGGTGCGGGGGACGGAGAACCTGCTATAAAGAAGTTCACCGCGGCCGGGACGAGGCCTTGAAGGTCAGGCGGAACCTCATAATTATTTCGCACCAGCCAATTCAAAGCAAACTGGTCATCAACTCGCTGGACTTCCAAACCGCAACTAAACTCCGCTTCGCAATGGTTTTGTTCAGTGCTAAGCGTCCAGTGACCCGAAGGGTGCCGATACAAGTATTCTTCGACAATATAGAGCAGTTCGCCGTACATACTCACCTCTCCTGCTCGCTCGATTGGGCCCCATCTGTTTGTCTCCCGTGTTTCGAAGAACACGGATTGGCCAGCGTCTTTGTCGAAGGCTTCGAGAATTTGGGACTCCTTATTCGAATCGTCGGCCGGTCGCTTCTTGCCTCGAAGTCGCTGCAATTCCTCCACATGGTCTCGTGCCGCACGAGCCATCCGGCAGTCAAGAGAGTTTTCCGGATTTTCTGGCGACGTTGTCTGAATGTATTCTTCTGCCTTGCGTGCATGCCTTGCCCATATCAAGTATCGCGCCGAGTCCTGCAATGCTTCCGTCTCGGAAGTTACGGAAACATCGACAGCCCTATCAGAAGCGAATTGCAATTGAATCGCTTTCGCGACGATGTGCGCCTCCTCCTCTGTGATGTCTTTCGTGCGCGGGAGCGTTATGTCTTCCAAATACCCGTCAGCGCGGACATTAATAAAATAATCTTGGCGCTCCATGGACAGCTACCTTTCAACGGGCCGGTCGAGAAGCAGCCGAGGCGGTAGGTTGCGATGGCTGCCGGTCGGGCCGCGCAACGGGGATCAGCCGTCTACCCGTTGTCGTTTGTTGACCTATCCTAACTTCCGCATGACCTCGACACCGAGGGTCATGTCACGTTCCGCATACACTTCGCTTATCGCCGCGTGCGCGTGGCCCAGCACGACCTGGACCGCTTCCAGCCCGAAGTGCCGGCGAATCTCTGTCGCGGCGGAGTGCCGCAGGCGGTTCGGATGCCAGCAGTTTTCCTTCCGCCATTCGGCTGCCGCTTTCAGCAGAGGCCCGCGCTGCTCTTTCGGTATCCGCTTGGAAACGTAACGCAGTGGCTCGGGCAGCGCAAAGGCGACTTCGCAGGCCCGCTCGATCGCGCGGCGGTAGCTGTTGGCTGTGTACCGATCACCTGCCGTGCGCCGCGGGGCGCGCTTCCGCTGGCGCTTGGCTTGCGACGGTGTCAGCGGCGACTGTCGCCGCTCGCGACGATCGCAGCTTCGCTTCTTTTCACTGTCCGACGGTTTGAAGCAGTAGTCGCTCTTCTCCCGCAGCATATACGGTCGGAGCACTTCTTGAGCTTTGGGACCAATGAAAATGATTCGCGAATGGCCGTGGTGCTAGGTCTTGTGCGACTCCGGCCGGTAGGTCCAGACGGCGGTTGCGATGTCCACATCACAAGGGCGAATAATGCAAACCTCGGTGGGCCGGGCGCCGATAAGGCGATGGATACGTACCATATCGGCAACAACCTTTGGCAGGTGGGGCAGCGTAGCGTCAATGATCTCGTCAGCCACTGGGCGCACGGGCGCTGACTCTGGCGCCGTGGTGCGACCGCGCTTGAGGCCGGGGACCGTTGCCAGCGCTCGATAGATGGTCTCAGGCACGAGTTCCTGGGAGACCCCCCACTTGAAAATACGCTTCATGCTGTCGATTAGATAATTGCAGTAGCAGCGACAGCGTCCGCTGCCGGCCAATTGCTTCTGGATCGATTGGAGTGCCAGTGGGCCGAATTGCTTGACCACCGTGGGGCCGTACGTCTTCCGAAGTTGTCGCACGGCCAGCCGGACACGATCTAGCGACCCAGTCGGTTCCCCATTCTTGCAGTAGTATCCCTTTGCGAAATTCAAATAGGCTTTGCCCAGTTCGGCGACGGTCAGATCGGTTCCGTTCTGGCCGCCTGGAAGACAGCGCCCCGCGGCTAACCATTCGCCGATAAGCCGGTCATACTCGCGACGGCTACTGCGCGAGTTGTGCTTCCCGAGATAGAAGTCGCGACCGTTGAGGCTGACCACTGCTTGCCCTGTGGGCTTGTGGCGACGGTACGTGGGAACCTTGGAAACGACGGCTGAATCTTGCACTACATGCCCTCCGTTAGTCCCGATCCGGTAGTCTACCGGATTTGCAGGAAACTTTGGGCCGCACTGCCGACCGCCGGCAGGTATCCTAAGTCAAGGATTCAGCAAATCTTATGTCCAGTGGACAGGGCCGGGATTGAACCGGCGACACCAGGATTTTCAGTCCTGTGCTCTACCAACTGAGCTACCTGTCCCTCGCCCCGCTTCACCAGAGGCGATCGCGCCGCGCGACGGATTCGAAACCAATCGTTGCCAAATAAGCCACGACTGATTCTTCTTCTCGCTGCGGGCGATGAAACTACCATCATATCGAGAACGATTGCCGCTTGTCAATTGTGCCTACGCTTCCTTGACGAAACATCCCCCGCGCGCTATGATCGAATGACTACCCCAAAAGCGGGTTTCGTACACGAAATGACCTGACTTGTCGAATCGACTACATGGCGTCCGCCGAACAGTTTTTGCAGCTCCTGGAAGAAAAGGACCTTGTCTCAGCCCAGGTTTTAGATTCGGCGCGGCGCGAGATCCAGCGGACGTCGCCCCCGCCGGATGCCGTTGGCCTGTCTCTATGGCTGGTCCAAGGTCAGCACATCACCGCCTCGCAGGCGGAACGGCTGCTATCTGCGGTTCTGCAAAAGGCGGACGATAAGCCGTCGTTCGCTCGGTGGCAGAAGGGCGAGCCGAAGCCGACTGAAGCCTTGAAGACTCCGATCCCCGCGCCACCGGCGCCACCGCGAACCGAGGCCGGCAAGGCAGCGGCTCAGTCGACGCCAGAGAGCTCGCCTTCCGCGAGTCGATCTCAGGCCGCGGCGAACAGTTCGCTCGACGATCTCGAACTTGCCCCCGAACCCGAGCGGATTGGCTTTGCAAAAAAGCCCGCCAAACCGGCCGCGCCTCCAGCGGCCGGCCGGGCGACTAAAAAACCGGCCGGCGGCACCGCGGGATCGGCGGCCGCGCAGACGAAAAGCTCGAAATCCGCGGCCGCGGCCAATCAGTCGGGCGTCGGCGAGAATTTGGAATCGCTCGATAAAAAGTTGGGGCCACTCGATTCGCTGGTCGAAAGCGAATCCCGCGAATCAAGCCAGTTCGACGACCCGATGTCCGGGCCAGCGCTCAGCGCACCGGTTTCCCGCAAGTTCTCGTTTCGCCGCGTCGTGCGGAATATGTTTCGCCGCAACAGGTCCAAAACTGTGCAGGTCAAGGCGGCCGATCCTCGGCAAGTGAAGCTCATGCTCTTTAGCTGGGGCGTGGCCATACTTGTCATCGCCGGCGGCTTGACCGCCTTCCGCTTCCTGTCGGCCCGCGAGGCCGTGGAGATTCTCCGCGACGCCGACTCCGCGGTTGCCAAGGAAGACTACGCTCGCGCCATCGGCTTCTACGACGAATTCCTCAGGAATTCAGACTACGCCAAGTCGTCGCAAGGGGATGAGGTTCGAGTATTACGAACTTTGACTGAGCTTCATCAGGCGAGCCATCAAGCCGAAGCGTCCGGCGACTGGACGCCTGCCTTCGAAGTCGCGCAGGCAAAGATGAAAGAGATACCGAAGTCGACGACGACCGATCTTTTGAGAAAGGTCGGCGTCGCATTGGCGCAGATCGCCCAGGGCGTTGCCCGGCAGACGAAGGCCACGCCGGATGATGCCTCGGTCAAACGCCTGCTCGCAAGCAAGAATCTGATCGAGGACAATATCCCGCTCGCGATCCGCCCGCAAAAAATCATCGAGGAGGAAATCAATCCTATCCTCAAGCAGAGCGGGCAAAAGGTCGGCGGGCGGAATGAAATCAAAAATGCCATCGATGAAATCGGCAAGGCGGTTGACGCCGACGACCTTCCCAGGGCCTATGCGGCGTATCGAAACGTCGTTCAGGCGTATCCCGATCTGGCGGACAGCCCGGACCTGGCCGTGGCCATGAAACAGGCCTCCGCGAAGCAACAACTGGCCGTCAAACAAGGCGATCAAACGCTTGCGGTTTCGCGCGAGGAAAGGCCGTCCGACCTCATTGCCGCCATGCCGCTGGCCGTCCAGCCGTTGAACGGAGATCTGGCGGCCGGCAAAGGCAGGCTGCGGTTCGTCGTCCATGACGGAACGGCCTACGCGCTAGATGCACAAACGGGAAAAGCGCTCTGGAGGCGGTTTGTCGCCCGCGACTCGCGGACCGCCGGCAATTCCAACGCCCCTGAGGTGACGGCGCTTCAGGTCGCCGGATCGTCTGGCGGCGATGTTGTGCTCTGCGATCCGTTCCACCAAGAGCTTCTGCGCATCAATGGCCCGACCGGCGCGCTCGTCTGGCGGTTGAATGTTGGGCAGTCGATCGTGGCCGCTCCCGTTAGCGCGGGCAAGTCGCTGCTGCTTCTCACGAAAGACCAAAGGCTAGTCTTCATCGACGCGGCGACGGGAGAGGCGAAGCACTATCTGCATTTGCCGCAGGCCGTAAAGTTGCCGCCGGTCGTAGACGCCGAACACGGCCTTACGTATCTCGTCGCCGAGCAGTCGAACCTCTACGTGATCGCCGATGGCCGCTGCCGACAGGTGTTGCACCTAGGCCACGAGGCAGGCACGATTACCGCCGGGCCGGGTGTTGCCGGCGACACTCTGCTTGTGGCCGTCAACGAGAGTCCGGAGGAAGCCACGCTTCGCATAATATCGATTGCTCCCTCGCAGAAAGACGAGCCGCTGCAAACCGTCGGACGAATCAGCGTGAACGGCGCCACGATTAATACGCCACCCGTTGCGACGGGCAATGGCGCGGCAGTTGTTACGACGCTGGGCGGATTGATTGCACTCGCGCCCAGCGAGCCGGGCGACAAGGCGTCATTCCGCGTCACCGCTCGGCTCGATCCGGCCGTGGATGAAAAACTGGAACACTTCGCCTTGTTCGACGGGAAATCGTTCTGGGTGACGGGCCGCCAGTTGACCGGCTATGCCGTGCAGAGCGCGGAGGGACAGATCGTACCGCAGACGACGCTCGAACAAGGTTCGAAGTTCGCCGAGCCGCCGACAATCGATCAGGGTGCATTGTTCTATGCCGCCGAGCGATCCGAAAAGCCGGGGGTAACTGTCTCGGCACTTGATCTGGCGACAAAAGAACCAATCTGGCAAACATGGCTCGCCGCACCGCTCGCGGCCGCGCCGACAATCGGGTCCGTCACCGGCAAGCTGACCGCGGTGACGGCCAGCGGCGGCATGTTCCGCCTTCCGCCGACCGAGCTTCATCGGGGCGCGCGGCCGGTCGAGCCAATCGTCTCAGTAGAGGCCTCGCGGCTCGGCAAGCCGCTCAGTTCGCTCTTGGCACTCCCCGAAGAAAGGTTCGCCATCAGCAGCGGCGCCGGCACGACGCCGATCGCCATATACGATCCGCAAGAGCAAGAGCGGCAGTTCCGCTGGCTGGTCAGCCCGCACGAGATGGCGGCAGCTCCGGCTTTATTTGCCGGCGGCGTGATGACGGCATGCGTGAACGGCGAGGTAAATCTCTTGGACCCGTTGGCCCGCGTCGATCGGATGGCGAAGCCCTATGCGATCAAGCTTGACGGCGTGAGCGAGTGGAAGTGGCAAGTTCCCCAGGCCGTCGACGAAAAGGTGGTCGGCGACAAGCTGGCCGTATTATGCGACGGCGATCGACGCGTGATCGCGCTGCATATCACCGGCGCGGTCCCGGCGCTGACGGAAGCGGCGACCGCCCTGTCGAAGTCCGCGCTCGTATCGCCGATCGCCGCGCTGGGCAAATCGGTCTACGTAGTCGACGCCGACGACAAGCTCGCGAGCTTCGTTTTGCCGGGCCTTTCGCCAGGCAAGTCGCTCAATTTGGGCGGCCACGCGGTTTGGGGACCGCAAGTCATCGGCAACCTCGTGCTTGTAGCCACCGACAAGAATCGGCTGTTCGCAGTTGACGCCCAGCAGCAGTTGCGATGGCAAGCGGACCTGAGCTACGGTCCACTGGCCGGCGCGCCGTTTACTGCGGACGGCGACATTTACCTCGCATCACAAAGTGGGATAGTGTGGCGCGTTTCGGGCGCAACGGCAAAGAGCGCGGCAAGGCCGATGCAGGTTGTCCTTTAGGCACCGGGCCGCTTGTGAGCGGTTCACAAGTGATCGTCGGCGGGCAAGATGGGAGTTTGCTGGAAGTGAAGAAGCCGTAAGGTAGACAGCATGTCCTCGTTTTCGGTCCGGGCGGCGGGTGCGCGACGTGAAACGAAGAAGGCTCAATCATGCATCGACGAATGTCGTTCGTCAAGAGAACCAACAAGCAACGCGGGTTACGCCGCAAGTGTAAAGAGATGGAGAGGCGTATCGCTGAGCTGACAGAAGCCTTCCCGCAGCCGCATGATAATCGAAGTTATTGGCATCTTCATCTACCGGTTTACCAAGATTTCATTGACTCCGCAAATACGCCGTTCGGCGTTCGTCGGCTTTGTGTCCAGGCTTTAGTAAATCACGCGCACAAATTGGCTGCGATTGCGCCACCGGGCCAACTGCCAACGCGAGTTGTTGCCGCGAGTTCGTTGCCCGAATTATGGGCTTCGCAAATCATTGTTTTCTTTGGAGCAGAGTACTTTGATACGTTCTTTGACCGGGACACGGACGACCAACGATGGACGCGGCTTCCGCAGAAAAGAAGCCTCGTGCGGGAATGGTCGATAAACACGCCGAAAGAGTTCTCCGAGGTCGGTTACCTCGAAGAAGTCAACGATGAGGATTGCGAGTTCGTAGCAGAGCAGTGGTTTATTGGCCAACTCACAGGCAAAGAGGTTGCTTGACTCGTTCCGGCTAACAGCAATGGGCTAGTGGCAGCCGGTCGAACAGGACATTCTACTTTCTGGGAAGAGTGCGACGGAAATACCAAGAGCCAGAGCTATTGCGACATGGCCCTCCCTTATCCGTTCCGCCTCGTCGGCAGGCGAACTCCGGACGGATTCTGTGCGGATGAGAGCCGCCGAAAACGCCGATTCGCGGCATAGGCAACGGAAGGGTTTTTAGTCATAATGTAAGTAGCGGCTTTCCCTGACCCCGACCCTCTCCCAGAGGCGAGGGGGACGATCCAGCAGGAGGACCAGCTTATGACGACTGCCTTTAACGCCATTTATGAGAACGGGGTTTTTCGGCCCGTCCAACCCGTGGATATTCCGGATCGCTCGGAAGTCGAAGTAGAGATCCGCGCCGTCAAGACCGGCACGGGCGGCGAAGCGCAGGAAACGTTCCCCGAGGAGACGATCACCGTGCTCTCCGCTCGCGATCGCGACCGGTTCCTGGAACTTATCGACAACCCACCGCCGCCCAACGCGGCGCTGCGGAACGCGATTGCCCATTACCGCAAGCAATATGGCTGAGTTTCGCATTGAGCCGTTCCAAAAATCGACGCACCAGCGCGGAGACTTTGACTGCGGCAAGCCGCCGCTTAACGAGTTCTTGCGAACCAAGGTGACGCAATATGAGAAACGGCATCTGGGCAGGACTTTTGTGGCCGTGCGCGAAGCGGCGCCATATTCAGTGTCGGGCTATTACACGCTGGCCGCAAGCGCAATAGCGCTGCCTGATCTGCCCGCAGAAATCGCCGGGAAACTCCCCCGGCACCCCGTACCCGTGATCCTTCTCGCCCGTTTGGCTGTCGATCGGAGTGCCCAAGGGCAAGGATTGGGCAGGATTCTGGTTGTGGACGCATTGCGGCGCGCCCTTGGGCTTTCGGCATCGCTGGGAGTGTTCGCCGTCGAGGTGCTGGCAATCGACGACGAGGCCATCGGGTTCTACATAAAGTTCGGATTCGAGCCGCTATTGGATAGCCCCCGGCATCTGCACATGCCGATTGGGGCCATTAAAGTGGCGTTTTCCTGATTGCGAATGGGGCGGCCGGGGGCCGCAGTACGGCCAGGCCTGGGCCCGAGTGCACTTTTGAGCAAAAGTATGCATTGCCGTTATGCGGGATGCACGCGGTCTATTCCGGCACCACGGCCACCAATTCCCGGCAGACGGCCTCGAAGTGCGCGGCCGAAAGCGTGCCTTGCTCCTCGGCAAAACCGACCAGCAAAGCCAGATCGCCAAGCCGGTTGATCTGCCGCGGGACGCCGCGAGTCAACTCAAAGAGCGTGGGAACAGCCGCGTCTTCAACGATCGGCCGCGACGCGCCGGCGAGCTTCAGCCGATGGCTCACGTACTCGCCCGTCTCGCTCGACGTGAACGGGCGAAGCAGACACTTCACTCCCAAGCGTTCCTCGAGTTGCGGCGTGCGGTCCAAGAGCGGCAATATGCCGGGCTGGCCAACCAACAGCAGCGTCATGCCCGTCGTGCTGTCGGGACCGAAGTTCAAAAGCATGCGAAGCGTTTCCAGCATAGGGCTGCTTTCCAGGAGATGGGCCTCGTCGATCACGACGACGGCGTGCCGGCCTTGCGCCGCGTTGGCCCGTAGTGTGGTCTGGATGCGGCGGATGCTTTCCGGCACGCTTTGACTTTCGTTGGTCCCGCCGTCGAACTCGTCGGCCAAATACGCCATCAACTCGGCCGGCGACATCTGCGGATAAACCAAGTGGATGAACGGAGCGTATTCCTCGCCCAGCGATTCGCGGAGCATGGTAACAAGATAGGTCTTGCCGGTGCCGGCCGCGCCGCAGAGCAACGCGCCGCCGCGACGGTTCTCCACGGCATAGCGAAGTTTCAGTAACGCCGACTGATGCGTCTCGCCCGGAAAGAAGAACCGCGTATCGGCCGCGTTCTCGAATGGTTTCTCGTCAAAATGCCAATAGGTTTCGTACATGATGGCTCATCCGGCGACAAAGTTTTGGATCGTACCAGCGTAGCGCATTTTCGATTCGGCCAGGCGCCTGTGGACTTCCGTCAAACGGTGGGGAGGCGTGACGCGGACATTATGCACCAAGACGACGGCGTCCATGTGCAGCGCCACGGCATGGGCCGGCGTGCTCTTGTCGGCGATTTCGCTCAGCGATCCAAGATCGACCAGGACAAAATCGAAATGCCCGGCGAGCGTTTCCAAGCTCGTGCCAATGGCGGTTTTTGTGACGGCGCTCGCCGGCGGCTCGCGGACCGGCAAGACCGCGAGTCCGTCGGCGAGCGATTCGATCACGATTTCCTCAATGGGCAGGCCGCCCGATAGCGTCTCTTCCCAGCCGATTTGCGGCAAAAGTCCCAGCGTCCGCGCAAGTTGCGGGTTGTCCCAATGACTGTCGACGACGACAACCTTGCGACCGCGCTCCAGCAAATTGCGGGCGGCGGCCGAAAGCAGCGTCGTGACGCCTTCGCCGCGCGAAGCACTTGCCAGCCCGATGACCTTGCGGCCCGAATCGCCAATCGACTGGAGGCCGTCCGTCATCAGCGAGATGGCCGCTTTGGCGGTGCCTTGCAAGCGATTGTGGATCGTCGGCCACACGACCCGATCGACTTGCAACAGTGGCGCCCAGGTGGGTTCCGTCTTCGCCGGCCCAAACGTGACGTTTTGGGCTGGAGGCAGCGAAAGTTCTACGGCGGTGCCTGCTGTGTTTGTCTTGCCGACCGATGCCGGTTGTTCGGACAGCCGCGCGGCGGCAATTTCTTGGATGTGCGACGGGAAACTTACGGGCTTTTGCCGAGTCGTAGTTGCCATTTCGACCGCGGCAACGGGTGCTATTGAATCTTCGTGCGGGTCCGATCGCAGGGCGTCATCCAGCATTGCGCCGATCGATGTCGAAACGCGCTCGACGGTTGCTACGGAGGCCACCGCACCGCCGGTTTCAGCGCCCGTCATCCCCGCCAACGCCCGCGAAAGCGGTACCGCCGGCGCGGACACGGCAAGCGACGCCGCGGCGGTTGGATCGGCAGCAGGTGCGTCGATGCGCCGCGCGGGCCGATGATAGGCCTTGATAATTGCTTTGTCCAGTGCGCTCATGGGTTCGTCCTGACAGGAGGTGCGGAGATGTTTCCATAGAATCGAGCAACGCCCGACTCGGGGTCCGGCTGGGGCTGCGGCTGATTGCGATATTCATAGCCGGCGCCGTTGTAGCCCGCCGGCATCGCAGGAGCGGCCGGCTGCTGGTAGCCGCGATTGGGAGGATAGTTGTATCGATCGTCGCTGGCGGGCGCGGGCGGCTGAATGTCGCGCCGCATCGCGGGGCCCTCGGGCGGATTTCCACGATAGTCGTAGCCGCGGTCTTCGGCGCGAGGAGGCGAATTGCCATAACGTGCCGCAGGATCGTTGCGGCGGTCGGCCTGCATGTCGTAACGGTTCGGGGCAGGACCGTAGCCGCGGTCGTCGGCGCGAGGCCCGGGCGGATTGCCACGAGCGTAGTCCGGATTCAAGTTGCCTGTCTGCGGCGCGGCAGTCGGTGCGACGGACTCTTGCGGCGGCGACCAATTGCGCCGGTTCAGCACGGCTGGCCGGTAATTGTCGGCCGGAGGCGGCGGAATTGAAATATCGGGAGAAACCTCCTGCGGCGGAATCGAGGCTGCTTGCGCCGGCGGCTGCCAGGGCGGTGCTTGCGAGGTCGCGGCCGACGAATTGGTCGGATCGACGTTTCTTACGTTGGTCCATTCCGGAAGCTCATGCACCGGCTTCGGCGAACCGCCCCGGCCGAACAGGAAAGGCAGGAGAGCACCGATAATCAGCCCGATTCCTACTCCGAAAACCAACTTTAGGGAGACCGCTTGGCTGATGAGTCGCCCGTCCAGTCGTTTGAACTTTGCCAGCGGGCTTGGTTTCTGGTCAAGGTCGGGGATTTGGGCAAGGACCTGGCCATGTTCCGGCTGACCACCAGTAGGCAGCGTTGCCGTCACCCGGCGAATCGCGGCGGTTCCCGGCCCGGCCGACTTGGTTGACGTGGAGCTTGAAATTGGCATGTGACTGACCTTTGAAAAAGGTTGATCTCGCGCAGCAGGCGTACGGCGTACCGGATGTATCGGTTCAGGTTATACAAATCTTGAGGATTATCGGGAGTTTGCTGGTTCCGTGGATTGGACAACTGCGGCAAACCACTTGTTGCGGCGACTTCCTCGGCGAAAAGTGATCAAGTGGCACAGAATGCCACAAACCGGCACAGTTTTTTTGGAATTGGGCGGCTCGTTGTTCGAAGGCAAGAAAAACCCTCGCGCAAAACTCGCATAGTGAAAGACAGATGGAGTCGCGGCTGTATTGCGAACGTGACTTGACCAGTACACGTTCCACCTCAGCCTGCCAGGCGGTTACAGACATTCGACAGCCTCAATGGCTAGTCGCGGATTCGGTCTGGAACTTACCGCGCCTACCACTAGTCAAATAGTTGGCGTACTCTTATTCGTCAATTATCAAACAGGAGCGAGCAAATCATGCGAGTTTCTCGATATTCTCTTGGCGCGGGCGTTCTTGCGGCGATGGCGTTCCTTTCTACAATTCTCGCATTGCCCGGCAGCGTCTCAGCCCAGCGGCCGCCGACTGACCGGCACGTGCCCGAATTGGCTCGGTATTTCAAAAACGTGAAAATTGCCTCGCCGATCGTCGAGCAAGGCCTGGCCGTTTATCCCGTGCTCGTGGATGATGTGCAGTTGCTGCACGGCAGATGGCAAACCCTGGACGAGGCGATCGACGGCGGCTCGCTCGTCATTCGCGAGAAAGACGGCGGCAATGTGCCCATTGTCAGCGTTGAAAACCGTAGCAAAAATGCCCGTATCCTGCTCATGACGGGCGACGTCATCAATGGCGGCATGCAAACTCGGACCGTGCGTCACGATACGGTCCTTAGTCCCGGCCAGCGGATTGATCTGGACGTTTTTTGCGTCGAGGCGCAGCGATGGGAGGGCGAGACACGGTTTTCGTCGGCCAAGCTGCAAGCTCCTCAGTCGATTAAGGGCGAAATCCGCCGCGGCGGTGGTCAAAGCGATGTCTGGCAGCGGGTCGCGGAGAATAATGCTGCGCTCGGCACCGAAAACTCTACGCGCAGCCTGGAGGTGGCCGTAAAAGATACAACCGTCGCGAACAAGCTTGAAAAAGTGCGCAAGCGAATCGTGCCCGAGGTGCCGCGCGGCACGGTTGGTTTCATTTTTGTCAACGGCAGCCGGGCTGTCGGAGCAGAGTTCTTCGGCAGTGAAGCGCTCGCCCGTGCCGAACTTCCGCAACTCCTGGATGCTTACGCGGTGGATTATATTCTTCGTGCCGAACCGACTGCCGTATTTCGGAACATCGCGCCCAACGACAGGGAGGCCACGACCTTTTTCGAACGGATTTGCCGCGCGGGCAGCGAGCGGGCCAAAACGCCCGGTTCCGGCGCGGGCATTCGCACCGAGGCCGACGGTCTATTGGGCGACGGGGTGACTTTCAATGAGACACCAGTGCATTATGGCGTTCAGGTCGGGCAGAAGGTTGTGATCCAACCCAGAAAGCCGCGGATGCTGGTGCCGCAATTCGCGCCACAACGCTATGACAACGAGCGTTAAGACGTAGACTCTTGACCCGCGCGGCCAGAGCGTCTAACCTACTTATTGATGGAGACCATTTTTTCGCAGATTGGGCCGTGGCTTTTTCTGCTCTCGTTAGGGAGCGGAATGGGGGTGCCTCTGGGCATCCCGCCGGGACCGAGCGACCCTGTCATTTCGCGCATTGCGCCGGAAGAATGCGTCTTTTACACAACCTGGGCGGCTTCAGCCACGCCCGATCGTCAAAGCAAAAACCAAGCCGAACAGATGCTTGCGGAACCGGAAGTCCGCCTCTTTGGCGAGCACCTGGAAAAGTGGGTCCGCCACGCCGTAAATCAATCGGCCCCGGAACGCGAAGTCAATAATCTCTCCGACGCCACATTCGACACGCTGCTGATGGTCCTTCGCCATCAAACGGCGATGTTTGTCTCCGACGTGAAGGTCAAGGGCAAGCGGGTGTCGGCCAAAGGCGGCATGGTGGTCGCCTTGGGCACGGATGCTCCTCTGGCGCGGCGACTATTTCACCAGCATGTCCGCGGTTTCTTCATCAACCTGAATGCCGAAAGCATCGAGACCGTTATATTTCACGGTGAGAAGTGGTATCGTGTGAAGACGACGGCCAATTTTCCTAGCCTGCTGGTCGGTATCAAAGACTCCTATCTGATTGTAGCCGTCGGCGAAGAGAGCCCGGACGTGATCCTCGATCGGATGAACGGCCCGATCCCGAAATGGCTGGCGGAGGCGCACCATTTGGCTGCATTCGAGCGAAGTGCCGGCTTGACGTACATCGATCTGCGGCGGCTGCGCGAGGCCACCGCGGCCAACCTCGATTCCAGGCGGCAGAAGCTGCACGAATCGCTGGGTTTGACGCAGGCGCCTTGGGTTATGTCGGCTAGCGGATTCGTCGGCGCGGATGTCGTCACGCGAACCGTTTTGCCGATCGAAGGCCGGCCGCGCGGGTTGTTGCGCGGCAAACGGTCGTGGCCTGCGGCGCGAAGATTTGGCCGCCATTCCGCGCGACGCCACCATGGCCCTGGCGGCACGGCTCGATTTGCAAAAGACCTGGGACACCTTGCGACCGCCCGCCGAGAGCAAAGACAATGAAGAAATATCGACGAAGGTTGGCGAGTTGGTGCAGTTCGATGGCGCGGCAGCCTCTCCAGACCAGTTGAATTTGGCGCCGGACGTTTTCAAATCGCTGGGCGACCGCTGGTGTTTCTACAATTCGCCGAAGGAGGGCGGCATGGTGCTTACCGGGTTGACGGGCGTGGTGCCGATCATCGACCGCCAGCAGTTCTCGCGGCACTATCAAGCCCTCACGGGATTGGTCACGCAATGCCTGCCCGCGGATGACGGCTCCGGCGGCCCGCGGATTCGCCGCGTCCCGTTTGCCGGCGGTGAAATCCATTATGCGGGTGTGGGCGACGTGGGCCTAGCCCCGGCGTGGTGGGCGGGCGAGAAGCAACTCGTCTTTGCGCTGACGCCGCAGAGCGTCAAGGCATATCTCTCGCGGCCGGCGCTGGAGACGTCTATCGCGGACGTGCCGGAAGTGGCCACCGAGCTCGCGGGTTCCAGTTCAATCAGTGGACAGGGGCCGCTGTTGGCGATTGGCTACCTCGATGCTCCGCGGGTCTTCGAGACGGCATATCCGCTGCTGATGATTGCCGCGCCTTCTTATCTGGGCGCGAACGGCATGGTCGAAGGCCGCCGCGACATGTCGGTTTTTCCGTCGCTGCCCTCAGTCAGCCGCCACTTGCGGCCTGGCATCGCCACGCTGCGGCGAACCAAGTTGGGGCTCGAGCTGACCAGCCGCGGCAGCATGCCGGGCTTCGGGCTGGCCGCGCCGGTGATGTTCCTGGCGTGGGATTCGGAGTGGTTGAACTTGGTCTTCGGCACACCGGAGGACAACGCCCCGCCAATGCCCATTCCGGTAGCCGTTCCGGCCGGCCCCGCGGCAGCGCCGCCGCAGATTCTGCCAGCAATTCCCCCCGCGGTGCCCCCGCCGCGGTAAATATCTCGAAATCGCCGCGATGCTACTTGCCGATGCAGAATCGGCTGAAGATGCGGTCTAATACGTCTTCCGTGTAGACCGCGCCGGCGACCTTGCCAAGCTCATTCAAGGCTACGCGGACTTCCGCGGCAATTAACTCTTCGCCAAGGCCGGCTTTCACGGCGGCCAGCGCGCGATCGAGCGAAGCGGCCGCGAGGCGCAGCGATTCACCGCAACGCACCGCCGTGCCCGCGACGACTTCGCTTTGCGGCATTGAGGCCCGAAGCACGGCCGCGCGGATCGCCGATTTTAGTTCGCGGATGCCGTCACAGGTCACGGCGACTCGTTGCAAGTACGTCAGGCTTTCCAGTTTGACCAACGAGGCTGGAAAGCCTGACGTACGCGCGATCGCACTTGGTCAACACGACGATTTCTTCCGGTCCTATCGCATCGCCTGTCAACTTTTGGATTTCGCCAGCTTCTGCCGCTTCAATGCACACGATCCGCACGTGCGCCGTTCGAAACTGCTCCTGCGTCATTTGCTGCGCCGACAGTTCTACCGTCATCGCCGCGCCGGCATCGGGACGTTCATCAATTCCCGCCGTATCGATCAGCTCGCATTTCACGCCGTCGAAATCCAGTTCCGCCGTGAGATAATCGCGCGTCGTGCCGGCGATCTCGGAAACGATCGCTCCCTGGCGGCCGGCAAGTGCATTGAAAAGGCTGCTTTTGCCAACGTTGGGAGGACCGACCAGCGCAACGCGTACACGAGCGGCCGATTCGCCACGAAAGGCGAGTTTCCTCACGAGCTCATCGACCTGGGTCGACGCGGCTTGGAGCTGGCCGAGCAACTCATCGACGTTGATGAACGGCAGGTCTTCGTCCGCAAAATCGAAGCCCGCTTCGAGGTGAGCGAGCAATTCCAGCAGATCTTCGCGCAGCCGCCGCAGCGGGCCGGCCAGGCCGCCGGCAAGCTGCTTCAAGGCGGCGTCAAGCTCCGCTGCGCCGGAGGCGTCGATCACGCCCAACACCGCCTCGGCCTGGGTCAAGTCGACCCGTCCGGCCAGAAAGGCCCGGAGGGTGAACTCGCCCGGCTCGGCCGGCCGCGCACCGCCTCGACAGGCGGCGCGGACCACGGCCTCCAAGAGCGGCGGCGAGCCGAACGTATGGACCTCGGCTACCGGCTGGCCCGTATAGCTCCGCTGGCCGGGCCACAAGTAAAGTTGGCAGGGCGCGGGCGATGCGAAGCCGTCAAGCCACAAAACACCAGGCGCGACGACCGGCCGTTTCAGGCTCGTTAAACTCCGCAACGGATCGGGCCGAAAACAGTTTTCCAAGCAGCCGCGCAGATTCGGCCCGCTCAGCCGCACGATGCCGCGTGCCGCGCCGCCCAGCGGCGAGGCAATCGCGACAATCGTTTCGTCCAAGGAGTGCATATTGTGGGGCAGGTTGCCAACCTGCCTTGAAACGTGCGGTAACGGCAGGTTGGCAACCTGCCCCACGCCCTTTCAATACGCCTGATACACGCCCGGCATCGGGATCGGGTAGTTGCCGTCGGCGTCCTTCTGGACCGGGGCAGGGGCGTCCCAGGCAAGTTGCTTGGGGAAGTCGGACTTTCCCTTGGCCACCAAGTCGTCCCATTTCACGACTTGGCCGGAGTAGGTGGCCGTGCGGCCGAGCACGGCGGTAAAGCTGCTCGTGGCGCCATACCAACCCTCGTGGTACTTGGCAGAGTTCTTGATGGCGGCGATAAGATCGACGTGCTCCTGCACATAAGGGCCGCCGGGGTGGAAGTTCCCCTGCGGACGGCGCTGGCGGCGAGATCGTCGGCTTTCGCCGGACAGATCGCACACGCCGCCCCGGCCGGAACGGCCCGTCGCGCCGATGGCGTGCTCCGAGACGTTTTCAAACGTGTGGGCTTGGTGGCGGCATTGGCTGTAGAGCTTGGTGCCGTCCTTGTAGGTAAACTCGACGAAGTGGTGATCGAAGATCTGGCCCGTTCCCTTCCACCGGCCGAGATACCGTTCGCTGCAGCCGCCCATGCCGTTCGCCTCGATGGGGTGGTCGTTCATGATCCAGTTACAAACGTCGAGATTATGGACGTGCTGTTCGCAGATGTTGTCGCCGCCGGCCCAGCAGAAGTGATACCAGTTGTTGACTTGGTACTCCATCTCGGTCATGCCTTCTTTGCCGCTCGCGGTTCCAGATTCCGCCGCCGTTCCAGTAGGCCTGGAGCATGATGATCTTGCCCAGCACGCCGTCCTGGATCTTGGGAACGCACTCCAGGTAGTCCTGCTGATGCCGGCGTTGCAGTCCGACGCCGACCTGGAGGCCCTTCTCCGCGGCCAGCTTGTTGGTTTCCATCAGCAAATTGAAGCCCGGCGCGTCGACGCAGCACGGCTTCTCCATGAAGACGTTCTTGCCCGCCTTGACGGCCGCGCTATAGACCAAGGGACGAAAGCCGGGCGGCGTGGCGGTGACGATCATGTCGATGCCGCAGTCGATCGCTTTCTGGTAGGCGTCCAGGCCGACGAAAACACGATCGGCGGGAATATCGACGCGGTCCGGCTGCTCGCGCGCGAGCGCCTTGGCCTCCTTCTTGGCCGGGCCCTCGAAGGCGTCGGCCACCGCTACGACATGAATCGACGGATCGGCGTCCATGCAATTGCGGATCGCGCCGCTGCCGCGCCCGCCGCAGCCGATCAATGCGACCTTGATCTTGTCGCTGCCCGCGGCGTAGGCAGTGCGGGCGACGCCGCCGAGCGCCAGCCCGGCAGTCACGGCCGATGTGGTCTTGAGAAAGTTACGTCGAGAGGATGTGCTATCGCTGCTCATGAAAGGCTCCTGGTGGGAGGGGAGGGAAAGGGTAGGTAGGATGGTTCATTTCTGCCGAGGCGCAAACGCAGCAGCAGGCTATTGCTTGTTTGCTTCGGCGATCAAGTAATCTTTATAGGCTGTCAATTGGTCGGCGTCGACCTCGTACTTCTTCGCTTCTTCGGACGTCGGCACCTTGAGCGGGCGAATCACGCGAAAGCCGACAAAAGTAGCGTCGGTCAGATACCAAATGCTCTGCGGGATCTGCGGGTCTTGCTTCTTCCAGTCCTTTTCGGAGGCCCGTCGCGTGGCCGAACGGCATTTGTCGGCGTCGTCGTCCCACGAGCCGCCGCGGACCACCCGGCCATATTCCTTGGTGTTCGGCGAAAGCGGGTCCTTCGCCAGCTGTACCGCCATTTTTTCCATAGAAATCGACCGCGTACTGGTCGATGCACCACTCGGACACATTGCCGTGCATGTCGTACAGGCCCCAGGCATTGGGCTTCTTCGTCGCTACCTTGTGGTAATGGTCGTCGCTATTGTCGCTGAACCACGCGTACTCGCCAAGCTTCGAGGCATCGTTGCCGAAACTGTAGGCCGTCGTCGTGCCCGCGCGGCAGGCGTATTCCCACTCGGCTTCCGTTGGCAGGCGATAATAGCGGCCCGTCTTGGCCGAGAGCCAGCGGCAATAGACCTTGGCGGCGAACTGTGTCATGCATATCGCCGGCTTGCCGTTATCCTTGCCCATGCCGAACGACATTTCCTGGTAGGGATTCGTGGGCACCGCCACGGCGTCGACGACCTCGTCGCGAGCGGTCGATTGCGCTTTCAATACTTTGCGCCGCTGCTTGTCGAGGCTCAATCCCCAGAGTTCGTATTCGGTCCAGGTGACTTCGTGTTCTTCCATCCAGAACGGCTCGATCGATACGTCGTGCTGGGGCGCCTCGTCGGCGGCATGCCCCTTCTCGCTCGCCGGACTGCCCATGCGGAACTTGCCGCCGGGAATCGGCACCATCTTGAAGTTCATTTCGGTTCCGGGAATCTGTTCGACGTAGGGCTTCATGCCGGCGGCGTTCTCCGCTTTGGAATCGGGAATGTCAATGACCGGCTTGGGCATCCATTCGGGAGTCGGCCGGGCGAGAATCTTGGCCTTGGCCTCGGCGAGCTTTTCGAGTTCGTCGTTTTCGGACTGGCCGGACCTGGCCGCGGACGATGCGGCAGCCGGTTTATCCGCGGCCGCCGCCTGCGACGAAAGCCAACTGCTTGCAGCAGCAACCAAGGCGGCAAGCGTCAAAATCATCACGGCACTGGATCGCAAGCTAAGAGTCGATAATAATGAAGGCATGTTGAGGAACAAATGATGGGCCGGATGGGTTGGAAGTATCTGATCGGCGCGGGGCTCGTGTGGGCAGCCATGCACGAAGTGGCGTTGGGTCAAGCGGCAGGAGCGTCCACGCTGCGTCGCTTCGAGTTCACCCAGATCGAAATGGCCGTTACGGTTAGAGTTATATTGTATTCGGCCGACGAACAGGCCGCAACCGCCGCCGCCAAGGCTGCTTTTGGTCGCATTCACGACCTCAACGGCATCCTCAGCGACTACGATCCCGAGAGCGAATTACGGCGGCTTTGCAATATTGCCGGGCAGCACAGGGCGGTCCCGGTCAGCTCCGATTTGTGGAAGGTCCTGGAGCACGCCCAACACGTCGCCGAGCTTAGCGGCGGGGCTTTCGACGAGACGGTCGGCCCGGTCGTCCGGCTCTGGCGGCGTGCCCGGCGACAAAAGGAACTGCCGTCGGCGGAGGTTCTCAAAAAGGCCCGAGAATTGGTGGGATACAAGTACGTGCGACTCGATCCCAAGCAAAAGACCGTCCAGCTTCTCAAATCGGGCATGCAGATCGATCTGGGCGGCATCGCCAAGGGCTACGCGATGGACGAGGCGCTGGCAGTTCTGCAAAAAAAGGCTTCGATCGGGCGATGGTGGAGGCCGGCGGCGACATGCGCCTTGGCGATCCACCGCCGGGCCGCGCCGGATGGCGGGTCGGCATCCTGCCTCTAAACGATCCGCAGCGGCGAATCCGCTGAGCTATCTAGAACTCGCCCGCGTGGCGGTTTCCACGTCCGGCGACATGATCCAATACGTCGAGATCGGCGGCAAGCGCTACTCGCACGTCATCGATCCGCGAACCGGCATGGCGCTAACAGACCATTGCCGCGTGATGGTCGTCGGTCCATGCGGCATGGCCGCTGACGCGATCACCAAGGCAGTCGCCGTCCTCGGACCGGAGCAAGGCTTGAAACTCATCGAGCAATCGCCCGGCATGGCGGCGATGGTTACGCGGGCGCCGAGCGGCAAAGTAGAACACTTTGAATCGAGCCGCTGGAAGGACTTGCGGCAGGTGCGGCTCGGCGATCAATGAACGACTGTCGTTTGCATGCGGGCGAAAGCGACCTGCAATCTGAGATTTCAAATCTGAGATTCCAGATTCGAGCTTCCAGATTCATGCCTGGAACAATCGCAATACCTGTCCGCCGCCCACCTAGAATGGGGTGTTTTCTGCCGTCCAAGCCTCCATTCGGGAACTTTCACGGTGCACTGCGCATCGTATACTTGTGAAAATATGCCGGGTAGGAGCTGACTGGCGGTAACAAGGATTGTGCCGACTTGCTTCTCTCCATCTTTAGATAACAGGGATTCGCGGGCACTCGGCTCGCATTGTTCGTCTCGTGAGCATTCATTGATTGAGGAACCACTATGTCACTCTGGCAACGAGTTTTACTTGGCGTTTTCGCGACTGCAGCCCTTTCGTTTACCGCCCGCGCACTGGCCGATGACAATAAGCCCGACGATTCCAAGCCGTCCACGCCGCCCGCCGATGCCGTAGATAAGAAGGACAATTCTCTCCGCGAGCAGGACATCTATATCCCTTACGACAAGCTCCGCAGCGTTTTCGAGAAGCATGGCCGCGGCGTCTATCTGCCTTACGAGAAATTTCGAGGAGCTGTGGAAGGCGGCCCAGGACAAGACTCGCCCGGCGGCCGCGCCGAAGCCGCCGGTTGGGGCGGTCATCACGGAAATCGAAAATGAAGCCACGGTAGCCAAGGATGTCGTCCAGGTCACGGCCCATTTGAAGATCGACCTCCTGAGCGAGGGCTGGCACGAGGTGCCGCTGCGGCTGGCCGACGCTGCAATAGCCAAGGCGACAATCAAGAACGAGCCGGCCCGCATCCTGGGCGGCGCGAACGAAGAGCATCGTTTGCTCATCGAGCACAAAGGCAAGCAACCGGAACAAATCGAACTAGTTCTGGAATACGCACGTGCGATCAGCCGAGTGCCGGGGCAGAACAGCGTTTCGTTTCAAGCCCCGCAGGCCGCGGTCAATCGCTGGAAAGTCCGCATCCCGCAGTCGGGCGTGAAGGTGAATCTGCGTCCGCTGATCGCGGCTACCGAAGTTCCCGCCGGCACGACTGAGAATAAAAAGGCCGCCGAAGAAACCGTCGTCTTGGCCTTTGTCGGCGCCGCGCCAAACGTCGAAATCGACTGGACGCCCAAGGCCGAAGGCGCTACCGGGCTAACGGCCCTGGCGAGCGTTCAGTCGGAGCAAGTGATCTGGGTCCAGGAAGGGATCACCCGCGTCCGGACGAACCTCGTCTATTCGATCAGCCGCGCCGAGTTGAAGGAGCTTTCGCTGGAAGTGCCGGCGGAGTACAAAGTCGTCAACGTGTTCGATCCGAACGTGCGGCAGTGGTCGGTTGCAGCGGCCGGCAACGTGCAAAAGATCACCGCCCAACTGTTCGAACCAGCCAAGACCACTCAGCCCGTCGTTGTCGAATTGGAGAAGATCGCCGGCCAGAAGCGGCAGGAAACGCTCAAGACGCCCGTGGTCAAGGCACTCAATGTCGGCCGCCAGCAAGGTTTTGTCGTCGCCCAGGTAAGCGCCGCCCTGCGTGCCGAAGCCGCCAAGTCGTCCGGCCTATTGCAAATCGATGCCGGCGAATTACCGCCCAGCTTGCGGAATACTCCCTGGACGTTCGCCTATCGCTTTGCCTCGGTGCCCTTCGAACTGGAATTGAGCCTTGAAGAAGTTCAGCCGCGGATCACCGTCGAATCGTTCGTCGAGGCCCGATTGGAGCCGGAAAAACTCTCGGTTGATATGACCGCGTATTACAACATCGAGCGTGCCGGCGTATTCAAGCTTGAACTCGACGTGCCGGAAGGTTTTGAAGTCCGCAGTGTCGTGGGCGCGGGCGGTGCGATGACGCCGGTAGCCGGGGCACCAATGACCGCATTTACTCCCGCGGAAGTCGAGTCGCACCATTTGGAGGGCGATAAGAAGAACCACCTTGTCGTGAACCTGACGCGCAAGGCCCTTGGCCGAGTCGCGTTAAAGCTGCAACTGCAGCGCGATCTGCACGAGCCAAATCTTGTATCGCCGACCGGCAAGTCAAGCGAAATCGACTTGCCCGTGCCACAGCCGACGAAAAGCACCGTGGAACATTCCGCAGGCCGGCTGATCATTTCCGCGCCTGAGAGCCTCCGCGTCAATCCGGCCAAGGCCGATGGCGTGCGGCCCGTCTCGTTTCAAGAAGCAACGGAAGGAATAGCCATTCCGCCCGCGCCGCAGACCGCCAACGGACCGCGGCCCGTGCTCGCCTTCATGTTCACGCAGGAACCACTAAACCTAAAACTTTCCGCCGAGCGGCAAAAGCCGCACGTCACGATTCGCCAACTGCTGGTGGCGCGGATCGAAGAAGGACAGGTAAAGTACCAGGCCGCGTTCCATTACAACGTTCTTTACAGCGGCGTCAAATCGCTGCGGATTGATGTGCCGGCCGACGTGGAACCGAGGCTGCCCAGTAACGCGACCGGCATCCACAAGCGAGTCATCGACCCGCCGCCGCCAAACTTGGAAAAGAACATGGTTGCCTGGAGCTTTTCGGGCGATGGCGAACTGCTGGGCGAGGGTCAGATCAATCTCGAGTGGGAAAAGAAGCTCGACAAGCTCGACGTTGGGAAGCCGGTCGAACTGATCGTGCCGCGATTGGTGCCCCGCGACGTCGACGACGCCTGGGGCCAGATCGTATTGGCGAAGGCCGAAACGCTCGGCTTCGAAGAGGGCCAAGACCTGAAAGGGTTGCGGCCGATTGATCCGCAACACGACGTGGCGACGCCGGTGGCCGGCGCCGCTCGGGCATTCGAATTCCATGACGAATGGTCGCTGCCGGTCACCGTCACGCGCTTCGAGTTGGAAGACGTGAAGCGGACGAGCATCGATCGGGCGGTCTGCCGCATGGTGATCACGCCCGCCGGCGAGGTCGCCGTGCAGGCGCTCTATCACATCACGAGCGTGCTGCCGCGGCTGGCCGTGCAACTGCCGGCCAATTACGTGCCCGATAGCGACCCGGTGCGGATTAACGGCCAGTCCGTGACGTTGCAAAAAGGCGAAAAAGACGCCCTTGTCGTGCCCCTGGTCAATGCCAATGCCGACGAGCCGTTCGTGCTTGAAATCCGCTACGTGATTCCGAAGGGGCAGCCGCTCACCCCGCCAGTCTTCCTCGACGATGCGGTTGCCGTGCAGAAAGTTGAACTGTGCGCCTTCGTGCCGGCGGCGCAGGATGTGATCGGTACCAGCGGATCGTGGTCCGAAGATTTTCAGTGGAGATGCGGTCGCGACGGTCGCTGGGTCCCAGTCAGTCCGAAATCACATGGAGATCGCGTGGAGGAAGTCTGCGGCAAGGGTACGGCGGCGTTGAACTCGGCGACGACTTTTCACGTCGACGGCACTCCGCTGATCTTCTCCACGCTGCGGCCGGACGCGAAAAACACGGTTGGATTGTGGACGATCGACCATCAGACATTAAATGGCTGGATCATCGGATTGACGCTGCTTGCAGGCGCGGCGCTACTCTGGTCGAGCCTCCGCGTACGGATCGCGGCTGTCGCGATATTGGTTCTGGCGCTTGCGCTGGCGGGCGTTTTCTGGCCAACGCTTGCCCTGCATGTGCTTGGGCCACCGCTTTATTGGGCAGCGGCGGCGGTGGTGGTTATCTGGCTGGTCTCGGCGCCGTTCATCTACGCCCAGCGAATGCGTGAATTCAGCAGCGCGATGAATACGACATGGTCGACGTGGGTTGAATCGAACAAGGGCCGCCGCGCCGCGCCAGTCACGGCCGCCGCGACGCATGATCAGCCGTCCGCCAAGAAGGGAGAGACGAGCCATGAGTAATACCTCGCGTTCTCAAATCAATCTTGCCTCGTTATTTCGCGCCTTTCGCCTTTGCGCCTTTGCGTGAGAATAAAATCGAGTGGACTGACCCCGGCTCGTGGTCCAGTATTGCAGTGCCATGAATCCTCCGGGAGCCAGAGAAATGGGACAATCGGAAGTGATGACTTTGAGAAGAGATGGATCTCACGCAAAGGCGCAAAGGCGCAAAGGCGCGAAAACGGGACTGGTTTTATCTGGGATCATTCGATAACTCTGGCCGCACTCTTATTTGCGGTAGCGGTTGGAATGTTGGTTCCCGTGTCTTATTTGTTCGCGCAAACACCGGAAGACGAACCAGTTGCAAAGACTCGTGAAATCTTCGTCCCGTATCCCGATCTCAAAGTCATTCTCGACAGCGGCCCGCATCGTGTGCTCCTTTCCCGCGAGCAATACAACGAGATTGTAAAAAAGGCGAAAAAGACGCCCGAAAAGCATGTTCCGCATCCGGCTGTCGCGGTTTCATCCGATTACGCCATCACCATCGAGGACGGCCGCGCGCGGATTCGCGGCACGCTCGTCATCGACGTGCTGGATGACGGCCTGCACATGCTGCCGATTGACCTGGGCGGCGTCGGCCTAATGGAAGCCACGTTGGACAAAAAGCCCGCGGCAATCGGCCGCTCAGGCGAAGGCCAATTGAATCTGCTGGTATCCGGCGTGGGCCAGCACCGGCTGGCGCTCGATATGGTCGCTCCGCTGGAAATGACCTCCGCTCAGCAAGTTTTGAGCTTTCGCCTGGCAAACGCGGCCGTCGGCAAGTGGCGACTCACCGTGCCGGGCGACGTTGAAATCAAAGGCGGCGCGGACGTTGTTTCCCGCGAGCTGGACAAGACGGCCAAGGTCACGCGATTCGAGTTGCTGCCCCGCGGTGGTAATACGACGATCCTCATGTCGCTCAACAGCCACTTCGAGCGCAAAGAGCAGGCGGTCGCCTCGCGCTGTGTCGTATTCGACGAAGTGACCGAGGCCTACGAGCGGTTGCACGCCACGATGACCTTTTGGGTCCTGCACCGAGCGGTCGATCACTTCAGCTTCTTCGTGCCCGACGGTTTTGAGGTCACCGAAATCGACTCGCCGCTCTTGTCCCGCTGGGACATCACCACGGAAGGCGGGAGAAAGATCGTCAACGTGCGGCTCCGCGAGCAGACGACCGACACCGTCGCCCTCTCGGTTTCCGCGATCAAGTCGCCAAGCATGTTAAATAAGTGGCACATGCCGCGGCTGGAGTTGCGGGACGTGGTGAGCCAGGTCACCGTTTTGGGCCTTGTCGTCGAGAGCGACTTGAAGACCGAATCGCTTGCGGCGGAAAACCTGATCGCCGTCGATACGGCGGCCCTTGCCGGGGCCTTGCCCGCAAGCTTGGCGCGGCAAGAGGCCGACGCGCTGCCGCGGACTTTTGTCGCCGCCTACTATGCACCACAGGCTGGATACGGTCTGACTGCGGATTTCACGCACCCGCCGACGACTTTGGCCGTGACGACGCACCTGCTCTTGGCTGTCCAGGACCAAGGCTGTGACGTGCAAGGCGGATTTGTCCTCGTTCCGACCACCGAAAAGCGGTTCAGCTTCGATTTCAGTGTGCCCGCCGGCTGGAACGTGACCGACGTCACGGGCGCGGGCAACGTGCCGCTGGCGATCGAGCGGTTCACTCCTCACCCTAACGCTCTCCCGGCGGGCGAGGGGACCTCTGCTGGCCGCGTTCACGTCAAACTACCGCAAGGCATCCCGCCGGGACAGGCCTATCCAGTCAACTTTCGCGCCGTCTACACTCCGGCAGGCTGGATGAGCGAATGGAAGAGCCAATCGCTGGACTTTCCCGTGTTCGCCGTCGCCGGCGCTGCTAGCGACGAAGGGGCTTTGGCCGTGGCGGTCGGCGAGGATTTGGAAGTCCGCCCCGACAAACTGGAACGGCTCGTGCCGATCGTGGACGAGGAAAAGGCCCGTTTTGGCCTGGCGAACTCGGCCACGGAGCTGGCCTACCGCTACGAAACCCGCGGCGCAAGGCCGCGCTCGTGGTCGATCGCATGAAGCCCCGCATAACTGCCCGCACTTTCTCATTCTTCCACGTCGTGCCGGAGGGTCTCGCGGTCCATTACGAAGTGATTTATACGATCGACGACGCCAAGACCCAGCGGCTGGCGCTGCTGCTGCCGGCGAGCACGCCTGAGGCCCTCAAGATCAAGGGGCTTGGCGACGTGAGCGTGAAGGAGTTTGTCAGCGAGATCGTCGGCGATATGCGGCGTTGGAACATTCTCCTTGGCGAGGCCCGCCGCGGCCAAGTTCGGCTGGCGGTCGATTTTCAACTTCCGCCGGAAGCCCTCGTCGAGCCGCCTCCGCCCGATCCAAAAACTTTTCCATTCCCCTCGCCCGAAAAGCAGAAATCCGGCGGACACACTGACTCTGGCGGCAAGACCATCGTAGCGAAGGATTTTTCCCTGCCGTTGGTAAGGGCTGCCAATGTTGCCTACCAGTCGGGCTTGGCCGCGGTCGAGGGCGGTGCGGAGTTTGACGTGCAGGTGACGGCCGACGAACACGCCCGCCGGGCCGACATGGGTCAATTGGCTCCGGCCGAGTATCAGCCCGGCCTCCGGCTGCTGGGGACATATAGCTTCGTCTACGACAAGCCGAACGAGCCAAAGATCGCAATCGACGTTGTCCGCAGCCCAAGCTACGCGCTGACGCCCGCGATCGTTGAACGGGCCGTGCTGAAGACGCTGCTTTCCGCCGACGGCAACAGCCAGACACAGGCCAATTTCCAGCTTCGCACCAAGGCCATGTATTTGGAGGTCGCACTGCCAAAGGATTCGACGCTCTGGTCGGCCGTGTTGGACGGCGCACGGTTGAAGCCTCAGAAGCAAGGCGGCGTCCGCTTGCTCGGCATCCCGCCGGGCGCGGCCGGCGCGTCGCGAAGTCTGCAGATCGCCTACGAAGCCCCGGTGTCGGATTTGGTCCGTGGCGGGCAGTTGCGTCTCGTCGCTCCCCGGCTACGCTATCGTGCCGGTAACGACGCCAAGCAGTCGACTGAGATTCCGCTGGTCAATGTCGAGTGGAACGTGACCGTGCCCGCCGGCTACGAGGTCATTTCCGCTGACGGCACGCTGGAGGCCAAGTGGACAGCGCGGCCCGCACCCGCGCCGTTGGTCGTGGCGGATGTGCTGTATACGCTGAGCGGCGGGCGCCTGGCCGAGGATTTTCAATCGATTCAGAGCCTGTCGGGCGGCCGTGCGTCGCCAAAGAACGCTGGGCACCAACTAGGACTAGCGGTTGCTTCACCAGAGCACCGGGAATCGGAAGCGTACTTTTCGGACGACGCCAAGTACAAGGCGCCCGACGGTGAGAAGGACGCTCGCGGTGTATTCCTCGGGCCGAAATTAAATGTGGGCAAGAAGTCGGAAGGTGAAGAAAAACGACTTGTTGAACAACAATCAGGCGCGGACATGCCTGCACCCGCCACACCGCCGGTAGCTGCGGCAGCGCCCGCCCCGCCACCGGCAACTGTCACCTACGACCCTACAGGGAAGGGCGGCAAGCCCGGCGAGGACCATGCACCGGCGGGAATACCTGGGGGCACGTATGGGAGCTTTGTGAATACTAAACCCGCTCCGCCAGCGCCGGCCGCTCCCGAAGCAAAACCTGAACCGGCAAAACCGGCGAACCAATCGGCAGATTACACCGCCGCGGCTTTGGGCAGTTGGGGCGTCGATGTCGGGGGCGCCAAGTCCGGCAAGCCGGTCTATCGCGGCGGCAAGCTGTTGGGCGTCAGCAGCCTCAAGATCGATATCCAGCAGGCCGCCGGCGACGAGCAAGTGCTCACCTTCACGAGCCTCGGCGCCGATCCCGAAGTCGTCATCTCGCTGTCCGATCGCAACCACGTCGACGCGCTCAGTTGGGCTGCCGGTGTGATCGCTTTCCTCTTCGGCATCGCCATCACGCGCGGGACAGTCCGCCAAAAAATCGCCTTTGTGGTAGCTCTTGCGCTGGCCTCCGCGCTGCTGCCGCTGGCCTGGGACGCCGCGAACGTGGCCGCGATTTGCAATGCCGTCTTCTATGCCGCCACGCTGCTCGTGCCATATTATCTGGCTGCGGGATTTGTCCGCTGGATCGCAACCGGCCTGAGGAACTTGAGCAATCGCCGGCTCGGCCGCGTCACAACCGCGACCGCGATGCTCGTGGGAATAACACTTGCGTATTCCATGTCTCTCGGCGCAAAACCGCAAGCGGCGGCGCAGGATGCCGCCGCCACGCCGCCGCCGGTCGCCGTGCCGGAAGACGCCTTGATCGTTCCCTACGACGCCAAGCTGGAAAATGGAATCGAGAAGGCCGACCATCTGCTCGTGCCGTATAACCGCTACGTCGAGCTTTGGAATCGAGCTTATCCCGATAAGAAGCTCGAGACGCACCCGGCACCGCTGCCTTACGCGCTTTCCGGGGCCGCATATAACGCCACGCTCGAAGGCGATGAAACGCTTAATGTCACGGGCCAAATGCAGATCGACGTCCTCGTAGACGACTACGTCTCCATTCCCTTGGGTCTCCGCGGCGGCGTACTGGCTCGGGCGACGCTTGATGGCAAGCCGGCACAAATGAAGATCGTCAATGTATCCGGCACAGTCCCTGTGCCGACGAAAGACGGCACACGGAGTGTGCCGGATACATCAGGGCTCTTCCTCTTGCAAGTCACCGGCAAAGGCCCGCACAAATTGGAAATGGAAGTGCGGTTGAAACTCGCCCGCATCGGCGGTTGGCGAGGTACGGCAGGAGCGCTGCCCGCCGCTCCGGCGGCAACCATCGCGTTTCACGTGCCGCAGCCGCAGACGGAAGTCCGCCTGGGCCTCACCGTCGATCGCCGCAGCCGCGAAACGACGCGCGCCGACGAAACGATTCAGACGGCCCTTGGCGCCGATGGCGCGCTGCAATTGCAATGGCGGCCGAAAGTAGCCGAGGCCCAGGTCGATCGCGGACTGACCGTCGATTCCACGGCGATGCTCGATGTGGAAGAAGACGGCCTGCGCATGGCCTTGAACCTGAAGCTCGACTTTCGCCGCGCCCAGCGCGACGCTTTCACACTTGTTCTGCCCGCCGAGTACCTTGTCGAGAAAGTGGCTGGCAGCAACGTCCGCGGTTGGGAAGTCAAAAAAGGAGATAAGGAGCAAACCGTCGAGGTCAGCCTGCTCAAGACGGCCAAGGACAGCGAACAGATCAGCCTCTTTCTCGCGCGCAGCGGCCGCGTCGGCGTTGCGCCGCTGGATACATTTGCGGTGCCATGCGTAACCGTCCGTGACGCCGCGCTTACCAGTGGGCTGGTGACAATCCGCCGCAGCGTGCTTTTGGATGTGCGAACGGTCGAGCGGACGGGCGTGACCCGCGTCGACCTCGGCTCGCTGCCCGATCTGAGCGGCGGCCCGGCCACCGAAGAGAGCGTGCTGGCGATCCGTCCCTACGAGTCCTACCGCTTCCCCACCATGCCCTTCATGCTGCGGCTCACCGCCGCGCCGGTGGCCGCCGAAATGACCGCCGAGGCCCAGACGCGAGTCAAGCTCCGCGCGGACCAGCCGGCCGTGGAAAGCAAGATCGTCTTCCACGTTGGGCAGCGAAAAATCTATCGCCTGGAAGTCGCCCTGCCGGACGGCCTCCGCCTGCCCAAGGTCGAATTGCCCGCGGCCGGGCAGTGGACGGTCGAGAAGCAAGGCCAACGGAGCGTGCTGCGAGTGAATCTCTCGCAAGGTGTGATGGGAGATGCGGCGTTGATCATCCGCGGCAAGCTGCCCGCGTTGAACGAAAAGTTGGAGTTGTCCTTGCCGAGTTTCGATGTGCTGGGCGTCAAGCGGCAGGAGGGCGAAATCGCCGTGCAGGCCGATCCGGCGTTCAATGTCGAGGTCCGCGACCTTCACGACTGCCAGGAGACCGAACTGGATCGCGTCAACGCCTGGCTCGACGCTCCGCTGCGGGCCGCCACGCGGGCAGCCCTGCATTATTCGACGGGCGGGTACTCCGGCCTGCTCCGGCTTGTCGCCCGCAAGCCGGAGATCGTCTGCGACACGATCACCAACGTCATGGTTACCGATCGCGATATCAAAGAAACGATCATGCTGAATTACGAGATCCGTAACGCCGGCGTCCGCGAGCTGACGTTCCTCCTGCCGGCCGAGATGCGCGGGGCCCGCATCGGCGCTCCCATGCTGAGGCGAAAAACGGTCGAGCCGCTGGACGCGAAGAAGGCCGACGGCTTGTTGCAGGTCCGCCTGGAACTGCAGGGCGACGCAATGAACGACCTCCGCGTGCTCGTCGAGAATGACCGGTTGCTGAGAGACGACACGTACGTAGCCCCGCTGCCCTCGTTCGAAGCCGCGAACGGCCGCGCGGCCGATTTCGTCCGCCACCAGTATGTGGTGCTGGAAAGCACCAACAGCGATGAACTGATCGTCGATCCTCCCAAGGGCATCGACCCGCTCAGCCGGCAGCAGCAGCAGTGGCAGACGCTCTGCGGACTGCTCGGTACGAATAACATCTACAAGGCATTCCTCGTAACGCAGGGCGCGAATGCTCCACGGCTGAGCTACCATTTCCAGCGGCACGAAGAGTTGCAGACCGCCGGGGCCCGGATTGATCTGGCGCAGACGACGATGGTCGTCGACGCCAATGGCGCCTATCGGGCGAAGGTTGAATTCACTCTCATCAATTCCTCCGAACAGTTTCTCGACGTGGAACTGCCCGCGGGCGCCGAGCTGTGGACGGTCAATATCGTGCGGCGCGGGCCGAACTCCACGACGAGCGAGCCAGTCAAGCCGGTCAAGGCGCCCGGCGCCACGAGCGACCGCAATGTCCTGCTGCCTGTGGTGAAGACCGCCAAGGGCGATTTGAGCTACCAGGTGGTTTTGAAATACGGTGGCAAGCTGCCGCCGCTTTCGCCGTTCGCCAGGACCGATTTTCCGCTGGTCCGCAACGTAAAATCGTATCCCCGCGGCGCGGCGATCGGCATCGAGCGGAGCCAGTTGGAAGTTTATGTGCCGCGGTCGCACGACTGGTACGATTTTGGCGGAACACTGCACAAGGCGGACGAAGCGGAACAGACGGCCGCCCGCGTGGCCGCGCTGAACGAAGAGGGCCAGCGGCTCATTGATGCGACAAATGACCGTGACCCCTATACGCGCCTGCGAGCGAGCAACAGTCTCATGAACTGGGCCGAACAGTCGGCACGGGTCCAGGCCGGCAACGGCGGTGCGGAAAACCGTACGCTGCAATCCGAGATAGGCGCGAACTCGACCAAGCTCGCCCAAGCCAAGGAGCTCTTGTCGAAGGCCGGCGCGGAGAACCAGCCGCAGCAAGCGGAAGCGACGGCCGACAACCGTGACCGGCTCAACGACCTCTATCAGAAGCAAATGAACGCCAACGCGACGGGCTCGCTGACGCTCAGCGGCACGAACTCGTATAGCGGTGGAACTACCATCTCCGCGGGAACACTTTCGATCGGAAACAAGGGCGCGCCCGGCTCGCAAAGCGGGGAAGAGTTCAATAACAAGTGGATCGACCGCAATAACCTCAACGGCGGACAGGTGAATGAAGCCGGCGGACAGCAGAATGTTAACGGCGGCCAGTTGAGCATGGGCGGATTGAATTGGTCGAGCGCCGCGCAACGCTCGCAGTCCGGGCAGGGCGGTTTCGGGACGAATCCGAATCCGAATCTGACGATCAATAGCGGCAACTATTTTCAGCAAGATGCAGTAACCAAAGCAGGGGCTGGCGCAGTGACGGTATCCGGTGCCAACAACTACAGCGGACCGACGAATTTCGGCGGCGCAATACAAGGCGCCAACCCGAACGTCGCCGGCAGCCGCATTGTGCTCGGCAACGATCAATCGCAGCTTGGCGGCAATGGCATTACGGGCAGTGGCGCCCTGACGATCAACAATGGCACCCTCAATGCGCCGATGGCTCAGCAGCCACAGGCGGGCGGCCAACAATCTCAATATAACGCGTACAATCCCGGCGGACGGGGTGGACGAGCGTATGGACGTCAGAGCGGCCAAGTTGACGAGCAGCGGCGCGAATTGGCCCAATACCAGCAAAAGCTGGCCGAGGGCAATGGCCCAGGTGCGCAGTCCGGCCAGCAATCGGCTCAGTCGTCCAATATCGGCGTCGGCGCATCGACCGCGAAGATTCTCGGCGGAAGCGGCCCGGTCCAATCGCAGGGGATCACGGAACATTTTCAGCCCGCTCCGGCGAAAACCGCAAAGGCCGATATCGAGGTGCATGACGCACTCGTGGAGGGCCTAGGCGCGGGTGGACAGCGGGGCGGAGCGTTGCCCGCAGCACCGGCCGGGCTGACCAGCCTCGATTTTGAGCTGCCTACCGACGCCAATCTCTATGACGTCTACCGCTTTACGACGCCTCGCGGCGAGGCCGAGCTTACCGCCCGCAATATCAGCACCAGCGCCGTTTCCCGGTTGCTCTCGCTGGCGAGGATTGCGGGAGTGTGCGTGCTCCTGTGGATCGCCTTCACGCTCATCCGCCGCAGCGCGCTTCGCTGGTTCCGGCATCCGCTCGGGGCCGCGCTGCTCTTGCTCGTCGGATTCGTGATGCTACGTGACGGTATGATGCCGCTGATCGCCGTGGCGGCCATCATCGCCGGCGTCTGGCTCTTGATAGCCTGGATAATCGCGCGTGTCCGCGGCAGCGCGGCGACCGTGTAGGTTCCTCCTGCTGGGAGGAACTATTGCGGTCAACCAATGAGCACAGTATTACGTCGATCAAGAACTCCGCACGTAATGGTCCTTTCCGGCAGAAAGGACCTACACCTCATCCCGCGCCACATAACAAACCAGCGTGCGGGTCTCCACTTCGATCGTCCAATCGCCGGGCGGCGGTGGACCGTCCAATTCGGGATAGATATCTTTGGGCGGCGCAGCGTCGTGTCAATGAACTGCTGCCAGCTTAGCGATTGGGCGATTTTCGGGAAGGCGAATTTCTGCGAATCGCCGCCGCTGTGCATGATGATTAAGAGGTGATGGTTCGGCTGCTCCTGCTGTTCGCCGCGCGGCGCGGCGCTAGCAAACACATCAGGCTATTGCCGCTATGCGACCAGTCTACCGCGTCGCCGTTGGGGCTGAACCAGCTTGCGTCGGGCAATCCGCCCGGCCGCACCGGCCGCCCGCTGAGGAAATCGGCCTGCCGCACGGTCGGCTCGCTGCGGCGGAAGGCAATGAGCGCCTGCACGAAGCGGAACATCGGCTCGTTCCGCTGCACCAGCCGCCAGTCGAACCAGGAGATGGGATTGTCCTGACAGTAGGCGTTGTTATTGCCCTGCTGTGTCCGCCGGCATTCGTCGCCGAAGACGAGCATCGGCACGCCCTGGCTGAGCAGGTTCGTGGCCATCAGGTTCTTGATTTGGCGGAGGCGAAGCGTCTCGACCGACTTCCGCGTCGTCGGCCCTTCCTGCCCGTAGTTGCAACTGTAGTTGTTGTTGTCGCCGTCGCGGTTGCCTTCGCCGTTGGCCTCGTTGTGTTTCCAGTTGTAAGTCACGAGGTCGTTCATCGTGAAGCCGTCGTGCGAAGTGATGAAGTTGATGCTGTGGTACGGCTTCCGTCCGCTCGCCTGATAGAGATCGCTGGAACCGGCCAGCCGCGTTGCCAACGGGCCGATCATGTTCGGATCGCCCCGCCAGAATCGGCGAATATCGTCGCGGTAGCGGCCGTTCCATTCGGCCCAGCGGAGTGCGGCAAAGCGGCCGACCTGGTAAGCTCCCGCCGCGTCCCACGCCTCGGCGATGATCTTCGTGTCAGCAAGCTGCGGGTCTTCGCTGATCGATTCGACCACCGGCGGATTGGGTATCAGGTTGCCGTCACGGTCGCGGCTTAAGATCGAGGCCAGATCGAAGCGAAAGCCGTCGACGTGGTACGTATGCACCCAATGCCGCAGGCAATCGAAAATCATTTCGCGGACGATCGGGTGGTTGCCGTTGAGCGTGTTGCCGCAGCCCGTGTAATTGCGGTAGTATTGTCCGCCGTTCTCGAGCATGTAGTAGACGCGATTCTCCAAGCCCTTGAAGCTCAGCGTCGGGCCTTTCTCGTTGCCTTCCGCCGTATGGTTGAAGACCACGTCGACGATGACCTCGATGTCCGCGGCGTGCAGTGCCCGCACCATCTCTTTGAACTCGCGGACCTGGGCACCGGGTTCCTTGCTGACGGCGTAGCCGCGGTGCGGTGAGAAGAAGCAGAGCGAGTCATAGCCCCAGTAGTTCGGCCGCGGCGGCCGATTGCCGAAGCAGTCCAGTATCGGAAACTCATGCACTGGCATCAGCTCGATGGCCGTCACGCCGAGCGACTTCAAGTAGGGAATCTTTTCGATGATGCCTAGATACGTGCCAGGGTTCTCGACCTTGCTGCCAGGCGACTCCGTAAAGCCGCGGACGTGGACTTCGTAAATGATCGACTCGGCCAAGGTGCGGCGAAGGTGGCGGTC
Organism: uncultured Planctomycetia bacterium; assembly: GCA_963775975.1. GTDB lineage: Bacteria > Planctomycetota > Planctomycetia > Pirellulales > Thermoguttaceae > JANXQG01. The sequence goes on along the minus strand of CAVZKX010000003.1, from coordinate 1,582,642 downwards.
GCCTTGCCAGTCGAATTCGTCATTGATCACAACGCACTTCGGTGGGCGAAGGATGCCGCCCTCGGCCGGCAGGAAGTCGCCGGCCAGCGCCTTGCAATAGGGATCGATCAGCCGGGCCTGAGGATCAAAGCGGTAGCCGCGCGCCGGCTCGTGCGGCCCATCGGCCTGCAAGTGATAGAGCTGCCCCGGTCCCGTGCCGGGCACGAACACGCTCCAAATGTGCCCCCAGCGATTAAGATCGGGATCGAACTCGATGATGTCGGTCGGCTCGGGGTCATCGACGCCCTCATAGAGCAGGACCCGCATAGCGGTCGCGCTGCGGCTGAAGACGACGAACTGCACCCCGCCGTCATGCACTATCGCCCCATACGGGAGGGGGTGGGTGAACTTCAGTGCCGCTTGCCGCTGGGCCATCGTCGATGTCTCAATGGTGCAATCATTGTAAATGGCAACATCAGAAGCATAGCACGAACTGATATCAAGCGACATCTGTTTTTTACCGACGAGCGGAACCCAAGTGGCTGTTTGTGTCAACAATCTAAGCGCCAAGCCGCTTATTGCGAACGTATTTCCACTAGGTCGGTCCAGCGTCGTTTGAAAAACCAGTTTGGCCGCGCCGGGCGTCAGCCCTTCGCTTACCGGCAGTTTAATCGACAAACAGTTCAAGAGACAGCAAAAGCACAAACGGCGGCATCGGCATACGTGGGACAGGCGGCGCGAGCATCCTCTCGCATAAGTCCCGCGAATCTCCACGCGGGCAAATTGAGGGAAGTGGCGGTGCTGAGCGGCACGAACACCGACAGCGACCTTTTTTGCCCCTACGTGCTAGGAATCCCAGTCGTTCAAGACGTACTGAACATGGTCTAGGCGCCCCTTCTTCAGGTCATCTGCTGGAATCGAAAAATGGACGATACCGGCGTCGGGGGTGATGCGCAATACCGCAAGTCGCAGCGAACTTGTGTCGGGCGACGGGTCGCTGCCGCTGGTCCCAGTCAAGTATCCACCGATGCCAAGCACTTTGCGGTGGCATTCGCTGAGAGTGTTAAGCAGGTCGTAGTATGGTTCCCCGTATCGACAGCCGGGAATCTCCGAAGCAAACGGGCCATCGGACAGGTCGGGCAAGGACACGGCTTCGGTCAATTCGAAGTCGTGGAACGGCTTAGGCGAGTTGACCTTATCGCCGAGCTTATCGTCAATAAGATCCGGCGGCACTTGGCGACGTTCGAGCTGAGCTCGGTTGTTCCATGGCCTGATGAGCGTCTCGACGACCCCCAGGCTATGAACCTCGGTGAAGGAGAAGACGGCGAAACCGCCCTCGCGAGGAAGCTCTTCGCCCAGCACCGTTCCCCGGGTTTCCGCAAACGCGAACTGGCATAGAAAAGCGCAATGGAGATCCTGGGCCAGCTTCTCCTTTGCGCGGAACATATCCGAAACTTCCGCGACCGTCGGCCACGCCTCACCAACTGGAATGTCGGGGCGTCCCCAGAGGTAACTCGCGCCTACTTCGGGCTCGCGGTCGGCCTTCTTGTACGAGAGGTGAAGCGTGGGGCGGAGTCGCCGAAACAGGTTATCCCGCAAAGCGAGCAGATTCACTCGAGGCTGGCGAGAGCCCGCCTCGATGAATGCGCGTAGCAAAGGAACGCCAATCATGCGAGCCCAGTTGTCGTCCCCATCAGCACCGCGCAGCGGGCTCGCGTCGAGGGTTTGGTAGGCCTGAATGGTTGCTTCCAAACCCGTTGAGCGCGCGGCTTCTCCTTTTGCGGCCAGCCATTGGGCGTAGCGGGCACGCGGCCCGTCGAGGGTGAAGTCTGCAATCGCTTGATGCAGCAGTCCGCACTCGTCCTCGCTATCACATACTCGTTCGACTTTCATTGTTCCCCTTCATAGGCCAGAATTGTGAGCAGTGATGGCAAAATACAAATGCGACAAAGTTGAAAACTGATATTGGAGAAAGGTCGCTGGGTCCGTTTGAATGTCGCGGTTGTCGAGACTGTGACATTCGCACGGAGGCCCAGCGATGGCTGATCATCTTACATCGGCAGAGCGGAAAATCCTATATGGCTTGCACAAGAAGGGAAAATCGAAGGCGGAGATCGCGGAGTTGATGGGACGCCACCGCAGCACGATTTATCGCGAGCTGCGCCGCAACACGGGCCAACGAGGCTATCGGCCGAAGCAGGCCCAGCGGTTGGCGGATCAACGTCGCGTGGCTTGCCGCCGTTCGCGAAAGATGGAGGACACACACCTGCACCAATACGTGGAAGAAGGGCTGAAGAAATATTGGTCGCCGGATCAGATTGCCGGACGAAGTCGGCGGAAGTTCGCCCGGCAGCCGCGGCGGCGCCTGTCGCGACAAACCATTTACAACTGGATTGACGATCGCGAGCCGGCCTGGCGAGCTTGGCTGCGGCGTGGCGGCCGGCCGCCGGAAAAACGCGGCAAACTGGCCGATTGCGTCCGCATCGACGGGCGGCCCGATGTCATCAACCGCCGCCGCCGCTACGGCGACTGGGAAGCAGACACGATGGTCGGCAAGTCCCGCCACAGCGCACTGGTTACGGTGGTCGAGCGGAAAAGCGGTTTCGCCCGCATCGGGCGAGCCGACAACATGAAGGCCGACACGACACGGAAGGTGTTGACGAAGCGACTGAAGGACCTGCCCGCGGCGTTGCGTCGCAGCGTCACGTTTGACAACGGCAAGGAGTTTGCGGAACATCGACAGCTTGCTCGGAAATTGAACCTGGAGACGTATTTCGCGACGCCCTACCGGTCGTGGCAGCGCGGCACCAATGAAAACACCAACGGACTGCTGCGGCAGTTCTTTCCCAAACGCACAGACTTCTCGCGGATCAGTCACCAGGAGGTGGCCCGCGCGGAGACCTTACTCAACGAACGTCCGCGAAGACGCCTCGACTATCGAACCCCCGCCGAAGTCCTTTCCAAACGATTGTGTCGCAATTGAACCTTGACATCACTGAGCCGAATTCCTGCCTCGCGTCGGACAATGGCTACGTCCTTCGTTGGATTAACGACTGGGCCTTCGGCCCGCTCTCACTCCTTCGAATCCGGATTGAACACGGCGTGGCAATCGTGGCACGATTGGTTCAATTTTTTCATTGCCTCGTCTGCGCCGATTTTATCGCCGGAGTGGACCTTGGCGGCCACGTCCGCGGCGGCGGCGCGGAACTGCTCGGCGAAGGCGGACCACTTGGCCGTTTCATTCGGCTTCTTCGTGTCGGCGACGTAGAGTTTGGCATTCTCGGCGATGAGGGCCATCGTGGCCGCATGGGCGGCCGCCTCTTTTGCGCGTTTGTCGAGGTGGCGAACGCCGTTCTTAAGCTTGACGTTGACGTTGGGCACTTGGTCCTTCATCAGGTTCTTCAGCGCGGCGATTTTGCCCCACTTTACATCACCAGCGGCGGTGCCTTCGAGAGACGCCTTGAGATCCGCCACCGCCGCCTTAGCAGAGGCAAAATCTTTCGCGTCGCCCAGCTTGTGCGCGGCGGCGATGATCGCCTGCGCGTGCGGTTTGACCGTGTTGTCCTGATCGTGCAGCGCGAGGGCTGTCGCCACCAGGGCGATCGTGTTGGCATCGCGAAGGAAGCGGTCCTCGATTTGGGCCTTGTATTCGTCTTCGTCGGCGACCGCCTTTTCCACGTCGGAGACGATGAAGTTCAATTCGTAGGTAAGGTCTTCGGCCGAGGCGATTGTCGAGAACTTGGGCGCGGACGCATCATCCGCCGCGCTGGACGAGGCCGTAGCGGCCATTACCAATCCGAACAAAGCAATGATACGTGTCATTTGTTTCTCCTTCAGTTTGCGCGTTAATTTAAAAGCCGTAGAAGCGGCATCCTGCCGCTTGCGTTAAAAGTGGGGCAGGTTTCCAACCTGCCAATTACCGGCAGGTTGGAAACCTGCCCCACGGATATGGCGAGACGCCGCTTCTACACTCCAATTCTCGGCCGCCGCCAAGGCGTGTCAAGAACCCCTTTGCCGCGCCGCCGGAATCCGGCTAGAATATCACCCATTCAATTGGAATGCAAACGATGGCGAATGTGACCTACAAGGATGCCGGCGTCGATCTGGACGTCTATCGGCAGTCGATGGCCCGGCTGCCCAAGCTTTTGAACCGCACCTACAGCCCGCGCGTGATGCCGCTGGATGGCGGATTTGCCGGGCTGTTCAAACTCGATTTCGCCAACCGGCTCTTCGCCCGCAACTATGAAGATCCCGTGCTCGTCTCCTGCTCGGATGGCGTCGGCACGAAGCTCAAGGTCGCTTGCGCGGTAGGCCGGCATACGACGGTCGGCATCGACCTGGTGGCGATGAGCGTCAACGACGCCTTGTGCTGCGGCGCGGAGCCATTGTTCTTCCTGGATTACGTCGCCATGCCCAAGGACGATCCGGTGCTCTTGGAGCAGATCGTGCAAGGCGTGAGCGACGGCTGCATCGAGGCCGATTGCGCGTTGCTCGGCGGCGAGACGGCCATCCTGCCCGACCTCTACGCAGCGGGCGACTACGACCTGGCCGGCTTTTGTGTCGGCGTGGCCTCGCGGAGCCAGATTATCGACGGCCGCGCGATAGCGCCCGGTGATGCGGTACTCGGCCTCGCCTCCAGCGGCCTGCATTCCAACGGCTATAGCCTCGCACGCAAGATCGCCTTCGACGTCGCCGGGCACAGGGTCACTGACCACGTCGAGGAGTTGGGCACAACGGTCGGCGACGCACTGTTGACCCCCACGCGGATATATGTCCGGTCCGTGCGGAAGGTGCTGAACCACTATCGCGTAAAAAACGTCGTACACGGCATCGCGCACATTACGGGCGGCGGGCTGCATGAGAACCTCGTCCGCGTCGTGCCCGAGGGCGTGCAAATTGTCATCGACCGCCGCCGCTGGCCGGTGCCGCCGGTCTTCACCTGGCTCGAGCGGCTGGGCGGGGTCGGGCAGGCCGAGATGGACCAGGTGTTCAATATGGGCATCGGCATGGTGCTCGTGGTAGGAAGCTTCTATGCCGACAGCATTCGCGAGCAGCTTGCGCGGTCCGGCGTGCCGGCGTGGCAAATCGGACGTGCCGAGCATGGGCCGCAAGGCGTTGTGTGGGAAGAGAACTAAGAGCCAGCGTGACGGCGGACTTTCCGGACCAACAAATCACTTCCTTTCGCTTTCGTTTTTTTACGGAGAACCATCATGTCGCACGGATTGTCACGAAACATTATCGCTTGCCGCCGCTATTCGGTTCGAACTTATTTCAGCGCTGCTTCTTGCCGTTGCATGGATCGGCCTCCCGCGTCCGGCCGCCGCCGAATTGCCGCTGAAGTATCTGCCCGACGGATCGAACATGCTCATCTCGGCCCGTTTCCAGGAAGTCTTCGACAGCACCTACTATCAGAATCTGAAAAAGGAGCTGGCCGACTTCTCGAAAGGCGAAGAGAGCTTTGAAATCGAGACCGGTATCACGCCGTCCAATCTGGGTCGCGTCACCTTGGCGGGCAATATCGCCGGCAAGGGAGACGAGGGGCAGCCGACGATCGTCTTTCAAACTCGCAATGCGGTTACGGCCGACGATGTCCGCCAGAAAATGAAGCCGCGGAGCTACCAGAAAGACTTCAAGATCGACGAAGTCAAAGTCGGTGAATACACGATCTACGACCCTACGTTTCATTATGCGTTTGCTCAAACGCCGAGCACAATGCACGGGCAGGCGTTTGTCGTCGTGGAGAGCAACGTTGTCGTCGAGAGCCGCAACGTCGAAGGTCTGCGCAAGATCCTGCAGCGCGGACGGACCGCCGAATTGACCGCGACGATGCAAAGCGCGTTGAAGGACGCGGACGAGGCCAAAACGCTCCTCTACGCCATCGACTTGAAGGCCATCACGGCGGACGAGCAGTTCACCAAGGACATGCAACGGCAGTTCGGCCCGCTCTTCGGCGGCGCCGGCAATGTCGAGATGCTCAAGCGGTTGGAGAGTCTTTCGCTAGATGGCAACCTCAGCGGCGACGACGCCGTGCTGCGTGCCACCCTCGTTTGCAACGATGCCGTTACCGCGGCCGACGCCAAGAAAATGGCCGAGGGGTGCCAGGCAGTTCTGCGCCAGGTCGTGCAGGTCATGCCACGCGCGCCGAGAGAGATCGCCGATTCCATCAACGCCATCAAGTTCACCGTCGACGGCAGCAAGCTTCAGGCCGCGGGGCAGGTGAAGGTCGATCCGGCGGTAGCGTGGGTCCGCGCCGAGTACGAAAATGCTCGCAAGCAAGCCGTGGAGAGAGCCCAACGTGCCGCCAAGCAGGCCGAGGAGTTGCAGCGACGGTTGAACGAAGTGCGTCCACAGGGCGGCCAACGTTAACGGTATCCGAAGGCTTCCACCAACGTCTGATCGTCAATAATTGTTCACATTCGCACAATTACTGCTTCGCTTGGTTTATTTCTAAAATTTCTTCCGAGCAGTGCGACAAAATGCTTGCGTGATTTTTCAAGCGTTGCTAGCATGACACTTAATGTCGCTGAAGTGCCTTGCCACGAAGCAGGGCTCTTTACAAAGAGCAAGGCTGCGAGGAGTTTTGCAGTCGCACTGGCAATAGCCCCATAGCAGGCAGCGTAGTGTCCTGAGCCATCGGTCGCGGCGGATCTCGTTCTCGAGATTCTTGTTGCAATCTTTTTTAGGCTCAAACCGCAATTCTCAAGGCGGTTCGCACTGCGCGCCATTCTCGGCTGGGGTCGGCTCTCCTTGAGATAGTGGACTAGGGACGCTCTGCGCTTGTTGGCTGTTCCATGAAGCCTTTTCAATCCATGTGATTCCAAGGAGATTTTGATGTTCAGGGCAAGACATTCATTTGCAACGGCGCGTGTCGCATCTGCGTTTCTTTTCGTTGCCTGCGCTGCGATTCTGCTTTCGGCAATTCCCGCGATGGCGCAACCGATTGCCTATGGCCCCGACACCTATACCGGTGTGCCAATTGACGGAGGTGTTGGCACGGGAATCCACACGGGCTCCCTAAACCCACCAACTTTAACCATCACTCCTTCGTTTGCGTCCAATATCACGAGCGACCCCAATGTTGCAACCATTGAGGCGGGAATCAACGCTGCGATCGCAAGAGTAGAGGCCGACATCGCCAATCCGATAACCGTGAACATCACGTTCCAAGAAGGCGGCGGGCTTGGAGGAAGCAGCACGTTCATCGGAACCGTCTCTTTTGCATCATACCTTAGTGCCCTCCAGAACAATCAGACTCTCTCAGCGAACGATATCACGGCTATTTCCACCCTTGGCGCCGGGCCAAACAATCCGGTCAATGGCAACGCGAATGTGTTCCTTACGACCGCGCTTCTAAGAGCCCTGGGATACAACGCGAACGTGCCGTTGGACAGCACTATCACTCTGAACACGTCGATCATGAATCTCTCCCGCACCGGCGCGGAGAATTCCGGCTTTTACGATCTGCAGGCGGTGGCCGGACATGAAATTGACGAGGCCCTCGGCATCGGGGGAGCAGGTTCGAATCTGCCAACGACGAACAGTTCCGTGGGCGCGCTGGATCTTTTCCGCTATAACTCGCCAGGCGTTAGGAGTTTCAACACGAGTACCAGTCCGACCGCCTTTTTTTCCATTAACGGCGGCAACACCCTTTTGGTGCATTTCAACCAGACTGGTGGAGCTGACTACTCCGATTGGGGGAATCCTGGCGGCACGGGGAATGGCAACTCCCCGCCGCAAATGCAGGACGCCTTTGGGACACCCGGCGCGATCGTAAACATTGGCCCGAATGAACTGACGGCCCTCGATGTCGTCGGCTACAACCTGGCGCCAGTCCCGGAACCCGGCAGTTTGGCTCTGATCGCGGCTGCCGCGGCAATTGGCTTGTTCCTCCGTCGGCGGCTTGCCTGACGCGATTTTGATGTGACATCGTTTGGGGGAGTCCGCGCCGCATGGCGGAGCCGAGGCGAAAGCCAGGCGGGCTACCTTAGCCACTGCGCCACATCCTTCGCCCAATAGGTCAGAATGATCTCCGCTCCGGCGCGGTGGATCGCGGTGAGCGTTTCCAGAACGACCGCTCGTTCGTCGATCCAGCCGTACGCGGCGGCCGCTTTGACCATGCTGAACTCGCCGGAGACGTTGTAGGCCGCCAGCGGTACGCCGGGAAAATGATCGGCCGCCAGGCGGATGATGTCCAGGTACGGGAGAGCCGGCTTGACCATGATCATGTCGGCCCCTTCGGCCAGGTCAAGCTCGATCTCACGTATCGCCTGACCGGCCGGGCTGGCGGCATCCATCTGGTAACTGCGACGGTCGCCCTGTTTCGGCGTGCTTTCGGCCGCGTCGCGGAAGGGGCCGTAAAAGCGCTCGACGTACTTGGCCGCGTAACTCATGATCGGCAGGTGGGAAAAGCTGGCCGCGTCCAGGCCGCGCCGGATCGCGCCGACCATGCCGTCCATCATACCGCTTGGCGCGACGAGATCGGCCCCGGCTCGGGCATGGACGACCGCTTGCCGAGCGAGGATTTCCAAGGTGGCGTCGTTGTCCACTTCCATCCGCCCGCCAACCTCGCCGAGCGGCCCGCAGTGGCCGTCATCGGTGTACTCGCAAAGGCAGACGTCAGTGGCCACGAGTGCTTCTGGGACGGCACGTTTGACCATTTCCACGGTCCGCGCGATGATGCCCTCGGGGCTGGTCGAATCGCTACCGACGGCGTCCTTTGCTGCAGGGATGCCGAAGAGTATCACGCCGCCAAGCCCCAGGTCGCGGATCGCGCGGACTTCGTCAACGAGCAGATCGGGCGACAACTGGTAATTGCCAGGCATCGAGGCAATCTCCTTCCGCACGCCGCTGCCCGGCCGCACGAACAGCGGCATCAGCAGTTTGCCGGGCGAGAGACGCGTCGACTGCACAAGCTGCCGCACGGCCGGGTTGTAACGAAGGCGGCGGAGGCGGATGGTGGGGAACATGGCAAGCGGCGATCATGGAATGAAGGTAAGTGCGTAATGCCATTATAACATTTGAGTTTGCGGCGATGGTCACCCTCAATTGGTCCTTTCCGGGAGAAAGGACCTACTAGAGTCGCTGTGATCGGCGAGGGCGGACGAATTGGCAGACGGCAGCAACGCCAAGAGCGGCAAGCACGATGAGCTGCGTTCCCGGCTCGGGTACGGACGAAGCGCCCGATACTTCCTTAACCGCGATCGGCACGAACGGCGCCGCTGTGAATGGGGTGGCATCGCCGATCGTCAAATTCGATCCGTCCACGACGGTGCCCTTGCTGGCAAGTATCAATGTTCCGCCTGCAACCGTGACCCCGCCCGAAAAGCTGTTAGTGGCCGTGAGCACGAGCCCGCCGGGGCCAAGTTGAACGATTGAACCGGAACCTCCAATAACGTTAGCAACTGAGTAATTGTCGTTCCGCGCGAAAGATAGCACGGAGTTATCAGTTATCGTTCCAGTGCCGAGCGTGCCGGTAGCGCCGCCCGCGCCGACTTGCAGTGTGCCACCGCTTATCGTAGTGGTCGTGTAGCTGTTGGAACCGGTCAGGACCAGCTCTCCGGAGTTAATCTTGGTGATGCCATAAGAGCCGCTGGAACTGGAAAGATTGCCGGCGAGCAGCAGATCGGTGATCGCGAGCCCGTTGGCAACATCGAATACGTACGGACCATACTGCGCGGTCATCGGGACGTTTATCGTGCTTGGCTGACCGGAAGCAAGCGTGGAAACACAGCTAGTATTCGACGTTGCACGAAGTTCGCCCGCGCCGGCGTTATTGATCGTGCCGCCTTGCAGAATAAGTCGGCCGAACGAGTTTACGGTTCCGCCGGAAATGTACTGCTCCCTGGAAAGCGTCATGACGCCTCCCAGGATGCGGACCACGCCCCAAGAGGTGCCGCCATCGACGTTATCGCCGCCCAGCGCGTGTGGCGCCAAGATATTGAGGTTTCCGTTGGGATTGACTTGTATGTTGAGCGTTCGATAGCCAAACGGCGAGACACCGAAGTAACTCGAGCTGAAAGCGAGCGTACCCTGATCGACAATGATCGATCCGCTGCCCGAAACCGTGCTGCCGCCGTAGCTTATGAGTTGCAACGTGCCGCCGCCGATTTTCGTAAGTGTTGCATTAAGGACGGGAGTGCCGGCGAGTTGAAGTTTTGTGCCGGCCGCGACGTTGATATTCGCACCGCCCGGGCCGACCGTGAACCCGCGGCTGATGCTGACCGATGTGCCCGTGTATTGGAAGACGCTGCCATTGCTAATTACAAGACTTGCACTATCCGCGCTCGCCTGGCCGATGGAACTGGCGCCGCCAGGATTGGCCAAGCGGCTGGCGGAGAGCGTTCCGCCCGCCACGGTCGTCGGGCCACTGTATGTGTTCGATGCGCTGAGCATCAATATCCCAGTCCCAAGCTGGGCAACGCCGCCAGAACCGCCGATAAGGGCGCCAAAGTCGGCCCCCTGCACGACCGCATTGCTCCGGTTAAAGCCAAGCGTCCCGTTGTCATCGATCGACCCGCTCGACAAGAGCGTGCCCGTAGTGCCGCCGTTTCCCAGCAGCAAGGTACCGCCGCTGATTGCGGTTGGGCCGATGAACGTATTGGAACCGGTCAGCGCCAAAATGCCATTTCCTATTTTTGTAATGCCATTTCTCTCACCGTTGAATGGGACGATCGATGAAAGAACGGTGAGGTCCGCTGCCGGGCTCGCTGCGCCTCGGGTCACATTGAAATTGAGACTGTTGTTGCCTTCTGCGCTGATGGAACTGGCATTCACGATTGCCGGACGGCCAGCGGCGTCCGACGTGGCATTGAAGCCGTTGGCCGAATTGAATGAGTAAACCCCGCCGTAGTCGCCGGTTCCGGTGCCCGTAAGCAGGCCGCCCGTCATGGTGACGGCGTTTTGTAGCGTAACACGGCCGGCAGGCATAGTGTCGGATACGGTGCCCCCGTTAATGATCAGGGCCTCGCGGCTGCTCATGTAACCAAGTACGTCGGCAGCGTTCAGCGCCAGCACACCACCGCTGTTGACCGTCACGGTCGGCGAGGCCAGCGCGCCATTACCGCCGTTGGCGGCGTTCAATTGCAGTGTGCCGCCATTGACGGTGGTCGAGCCGCTGTAAGTGTTGACAACGGCAAACGAAAGCATGCCGGAACCGCTTTTCACGAGCGACGCGGCGCCTGCGATGGAACCGCTCCCCGTGAAGGTATAGTTCGCATTGGTGTTGCTGACGGTAAGGCTGCCGGGCATGACCGTTTGGTTGATCGTGACCGTCGTCGCGGTGCCGGGCGTGTCGTTGAAAATCACGTTATCGCCGGCATAGAAGTCGTCCAACGACCCGGTGGAAACGTTGTACCAGTTAGGCGACGTTGCGGTATCCCATGCGCTGTTGCTGCCGCCGTTCCAATCGAGAGTGCCCGCCAGGCCGACGGCGGCGAATGCCGAAGAGCCGATACAAACGCTAACAACCGGAAGCACAAGAACAATCAAGCTACTGCCGCGAAGCATCGGATCGGTCCTTTGAGTTGTGGGTTGAGCGAAAGGGAAACGGACAAGGGGTAACGCTCCGAAGAGCGTGGAAAGACGGTGCCAAATCCATCGTTATTGATCCTCATCGCCGCTCAGTATCCATTGATTCCTGTACAGTGTAACGTGGCGAAAACCGGCGGGATACCACTTTGGATAGAATGGACTGGAACTCCACGTCTGGGGTATTCCTTACTGTAAAGTCGAGGCGGATATCATGGATTGCTATTGCGTCAAAATGCCGCAGACAGTGGCGTTTTCGGCCATTTCGAGTTACACTGTAATGATTCTCATCGCGGTCAGGCTCAAACGGAGTCATTTCCCATGGCGTTCATATCAGGTTGTCCCAAATGTCAAAAATCCGTTCTTGTTCCCGATGGGCAAGGCCCGGACGCCGTGGTTCGGTGTCCTGCTTGCTTCGTCGAGTACTCGTTGGGTGAGATTCTGTCGTCGGTGCCGGCCTTGATTGTCGTGCATCCCGGCGCCGCGCCGGCCGCAATGAGCGACGTGACGGCGCCGGCCGTCGAGTCGGCACTGCCGGATGACAGCCTCTTCGCGGCCCACTTCGCCGAGCCCGCGCCGCACGATTCAGGCGTGCTCGATTTTATTGATGATGCCAAGGTCACGCCGAGCGAAGGGCCCGCAGTTGCGATTGGCGACGACGGCGAACATGCGGCCGATGCGCTCTTTGTGGCTGCCGTAAGCGGCGAATCGCCGCACGACGCAGATGCTGAAGCGATGGCTGCACCTTCGGATGGCAAAAGCCACGATTCGTCTGCCGCATCGAGCGCACAAGACGATGACTGGGGCGGCAATTGGGGCAGCTTCGGTGACGAGGTGGCTCACGACTCCCACGGCGAAGAGGCGGCTGTTGGAGTGGCCGAAGCCCATGAAGGTTCCGAAGGCGAACTCGGCCATGTCGATTTCGCCGCGATCACCGGCAAGGCCGCGCCCGGCATGTCCGCAACGGGCGACGATCTAGCGGTGCCCGCCGAACCGCCGAAGAAGAAAAAGCGAAAGCGCGAGGCCAATCTCGGATTGCGACTTGCCGGTATCGTTGTTGCCGGCTTGCTATCCGTTCCTTGCGTTTGGGCCATTGCCGGCTTGACAGGCACGGACATGAGTTCCCTTCCCACTTGGGCACAATGGCCCTGGGCGAAGAAGCAAGCGGCGAATCCGCCGCGGCCCCCACAGCCCGTCACACCGACAACGCCGCCATCGACCGATGCGAATGCAACATCGTCCAATGCGGCCCAGCCTAGCGCCGACACTGGAAACGCAAACAACAGTGCGGGCATCGCCGATACGCAAACTCCAGGCTCGTCGGACACGGGATCCGGACCGACGGCGAATCCAGCGGAGATCGGCTCGGTTGGCAAGCCCGATGAAGCGGCCAAGCCAACCATACCAGAAAGCACCTCGCCCGGTCCGACGATGCCGCCGAAAAACGTAGTCGCCGCCAGTGGCCAACCCGGCCCCAAGCCTGGTGCGCCGGCCAAGGAAGAGAATCCAGAACCTGACGACGGTTTTGGTTCGAGTCCAGGACCTGGGTCGCAGCCGCCTGGGCTGCCGGGCAAGAGTGACCTCGGCGCCCCTGCGATGGTTGCCCCCGTCAGCGACAAGGCGAAGACCGAAGGGCCAAAAACTGAAGGGACTGCAAAGCCCGAGACGGCTCCCGCTTCACCTAGCAAAGCGGACGCGAGCAGCGATCCATTTGCTTCCGGCCCTGATGAGACTCCGGCAAAGGAGAAGCCAAAGCCGGAACCGAAGCCGGCAACGCCTTCCGAAATCAAGGTCGTGCCTCCGTCTAAGCCGGATATCGCCACTAAGCCGGATACGGCCGGTCCGCCGATTGAGGCGCCCACTACTGCCCCGGCGAAGGAAAAGCCTGGCATGGAGCCGAAGTCGGATGTGACGACTCACGCGAAACCGCAAGCGGCGACGAAGCCGGAATCGTCCGGCGTTACGGACGCGACCGATCCATTTTCGGCGCTGCCGGCAACAGCTCCCTCAACTGAGAAGCCGTTGACCGAGAAGCCGAAGAGCGAAACAAAACCGGAGTCTCCAATACCTGCAAAACCGGATGCGCCAGCCAAGCCGCAGTTGCCTGGCATCCCGGACACCACGGACCCATTTGCCGCGCCGCCCGCAACGGCGTCCGGGAGCGAAAAGCCTAAGGTCGATCCGAAGCCGGTGATGCCGGCCAAGTCAGACACCAATGAGCAGTCGAAGATTGACCCTTTGCCAATTCCCGCAAAACCTGATACGCCTGCCCCGATTCCGGCAAAACCGGACCTCGCCGTTCCGACTCTTCCGGATCCGATTAAACCGGAACCGATCAAGCCCGAGCCTGTCAAACCAGAGCCAATTAAACCAGAGCCGAAGCCGGCGGGAGTTGGACCGCTCAACGCTCCAACCATGCCGTCGAACCGCATCGATACTTCGTTGATCCAAATCGGCGCCGCCGCGGAGCCGGCCTATGGTGACTTGTGCCAATTGGCCGAAGCGGCGACGTTCGCTCGCGTCGTTTCTGATGGCCAAAAGCAAGCGGTTCAAGACGCGGCCAAGAAACTTGCCGGCAATTCGCAGGCATTCAGCCGTATTGCCGGGCAAGCCAAGAAGCTTTTGGATGACAAAGCCACCAAGGGAGGGATCGTTCTCGCGGGCAAGGTCTCGGCAACCGCCGCCAAGAACGGCCTTTTCGGCACGGCCATCCGCATGGAAGGCATGCCCAGCGCGATCATGGTATTCAGTTCTCACCCGCTGGATGTGAAGGAATCGCAGGCTGTGCTTGTGTTGGGCGCGCTGGTCAGCGATCCGGCCAAGAATCTGCCGGGCTATCCGGGTAAGCAGGCGGTAGTGGTGTGGGCCGAGTTTGCTGTGGCGGTGCCGTAGATGCGGCGTCCCGCCGCCTTTTTTTCGAGAACCGTCCCAACGCATTGTTCGAGTGGTACGCAGTCGCCTTGATAAAGCTGCGAGAGGCCGCTTTTGCGATCCCCCCTTCCCGGACGGTTGCCCGCAACATATCTTGTGTGGAAATGAAAGGGGTCTTCCATGTCCAAAAAGCAGGAGCCGGCGTTTGCCGTTGGCGTCGATTACGGCACCAATAGCGTGCGTGCCTTAGTCGTCGATGTGGCCGACGGACGAGAAATCTCCTCCGCGGTTTTTGATTATCCCAGCGGAGAGGCCGGCATCCTGCTCGATCCGCGGGACCTGCACACCGCCCGGCAGAACCCGGCCGACTATATCGAGGGTTTCTATCGCTCGGTTGGCCAAGCCGTGAAACTGGCTGCGAGCGATTCGGCGTTCCGGCCCGAGCGTGTTGTAGGCATCGGCGTCGATACCACCGGCTCGACGCCGCTGCCGGTCGATCGGCAGGGCAAGCCGCTGGCCTTGATGCCCGAGTTCGCCGATAATCTGGCCGCGCACGCCTGGCTATGGAAGGATCATACGTCGCACGCGGAGGCGGCCGAGATCACCGCCAAGGCGAAAAAGGTCCGCGAAAAGTATCTCAACAAGTGCGGCGGCGTCTACAGCAGCGAGTGGTACTGGTCGAAAATCCTGCATTGCAAACGGACGGCGCCCAAGGTCTTTGCCGCCGCTTACTCGTGGGTGGAACTGGCCGATTTCGTGCCCGCCTTCGTGACCGGCAACCTCGATCCTGACACGCTCCCCCGCGGCATCTGCGCGGCGGGCCACAAGGCCATGTATAGCGAGTCGTGGGGCGGGTTGCCGAGCGCCAAGTTTCTGGCGAGTCTCGATCCGGGCCTGGCTGCGCTGCGAACTCGCTATGCTCCCCACGCGTTGACTTCCGACAAGAAGGCCGGTTCGCTCACGGCCGAAGTTGCCGCCAAGGTCAGCCTGCCGCCGGGCGTTGCGGTGGGCGTTGGGGCTTTCGACGCTCACATGGGAGCAGTGGGCGCCGGAATCAAGCCGGGCACGCTCGTTAAAATCATCGGCACCAGCACCTGCGATATGATGGTCGCTCGAATGGATAGCAAATTGCCGGACATCCCCGGGTTGTGCGGCATCGTGCCCGGATCAGTCTTGCCCAATATGTACGGGCTGGAGGCGGGCCAATCGGCTGTGGGCGACATTTTCAACTGGTTTGTCAAGAGAATCACGCCTGCGCTATGCGAGGAGAGCGGCGACGCTCACATCGGCCTGACGTGGGCGGCCGAGACGCTTCGGCCCGGCGCGAGCGGACTCATAGCGCTCGATTGGAACAACGGCAACCGCACGATCCTGGTCGATCCGTTGTTGACGGGCCTGCTCGTCGGGCAAACATTGCATACCACCGTCGCGGAAATCTATCGCGCCTTGATCGAGTCGACGGCCTTTGGTGCGCTGGCGATCATCAACCGCTTCGAGGAGTACGGCGTCCAGGTCAAGGAAGTCGTGAATTGCGGCGGCATTGCGGAGAAGAATCCGTTGGTCATGCAGATTTATGCCGACGTGTGCAACCGGCCGATGAAGATCAGCCGCTCGGCACAGACGTGCGCGCTGGGGGCGGCGGTGTTCGGGGCGGTGGCGGCCGGGTCCTACCGCACCGTCGAAGCGGCCCAGAAGAAGATGACCGGCGTGAAGGACATCGTCTATCGGCCGAGCAAGGCGTCGGCGAAAGTCTACGCCGAGTTGTACGAGATCTATTACACGCTTTACAACGCTTTCAGTTCCGCGGGCGGCAAGTCGCCGTTGTCGCACGTGATGAAGGACCTGATTGCCATCCGCGACCGTGCGCGGCGAGGGACGCAAGAATGATGAAAACGCTTAAACAGCGGGTCTGCAAGGCGAACCGCGAACTGGTTTCGACCGGGCTGGTAACGCTCACCTGGGGCAACGTCAGCGGCATCGACCGCGAGCGCTGCCTTGTCGTGATCAAGCCTAGCGGTGTGCCTTACGAAGATCTGAAACCGCAGCAAATGGTTATCGTCGATCTGGACGGCAAAGTTATCGAAGGCGACTTGAATCCCTCCAGCGACACGCTGACGCACGTTGCACTCTATCGCGCCTTTCAGAACATCGGCGGCATCGTCCACACGCACAGCCGCAATGCCACGATCTTCGCCCAAGCGCGGCGGGAGATTCCCTGTCTGGGCACGACGCATGCCGACCATTTTCATGGCCCCGTGCCGGTCACACGGCCTTTGACCGAGCAGGAAGTCGTCGAGGATTACGAGGGTCATACGGGCACAGTGATCATCGAGCGTTTTGCCGGTCTCGAGCCGGACGCCATGCCGGCGGTGCTGGTAGCCGGACATGCACCTTTTGCCTGGGGGCAGAGTGTGGAAAAAGCCTTGGACAACGCTGTCGCTTTGGAAGCCGTCGCCGAGATGGCACTTGCTACGCGTTCGCTCGATCCAGCCTCGCCCGAGCTTGAGGCATGGGTGCTGGAGAAGCATTACCAGCGGAAGCATGGCGCGAACGCGTATTACGGGCAAGCTCCAATCAGACCCAAGGCGGAACGCACGTAGCATTGGCAACTATTAGACTTTTCGTCATCCTGCGTTCAAC
This sequence comes from uncultured Planctomycetia bacterium, assembly GCA_963775975.1. Classification (GTDB taxonomy): domain Bacteria; phylum Planctomycetota; class Planctomycetia; order Pirellulales; family Thermoguttaceae; genus JANXQG01. Next base: position 1,565,626 of record CAVZKX010000003.1, on the reverse strand, counting down.
GCGTTGACCAGATCGCGTCCGGCAGTTGGCGGCGGGAGCGGTCTTTGGTCTTTACGATAGATCTCCACGATCTCGTCGACGATTCGGCAGAGCTCCTGAAAAACCTGCTGCTGGTCTTCGCCGTGGCAACCGCCGAACATGAGGCCGGGCGAGCTGCCTACGTAGCACTGATCCTCCTCCGACCACTCGACGATCTTAATATACCGGTCACTTTCTTTCACGATTTCGACTCCTCAATTACTCGCCGTACCGCCTTTTCTTGATAAGCTTTCGCGTCGGCGCCGCTATTGCCCGACAGAACTAGGGGCCGCGCTACCTTGGGATGGACGAAGTTGCGATGGCTTCCCCGGCCGCCACGATTGCTAAAGCCGGCTTGTTCCAAATCGCGGACCAATTCGCGGATTTTTCTCGGCATGATCGACTTTCAATTATACAGTATGCCCGCGCCCTCGTGAAAACGACGATTTAGCCAGTCGTCCGCTGGCGGGGCCGACTTTCTTGAAGTTGAGACCCTCTTGGAAACGCTTCCGCGTCGGCTATAATCGGCCGGGAGCGGCACTGCCTTACAGCGAAGGTAGACCTGGTTGGCTCTTCATTCGTCGAGCCGCAGAGACACGCGTAAGACTGAACTTTCAACCGAGAGAACTCCATGCCTACAACGGTTTTCACGGCCGCCACCAATACCGCCTCGATTGAATCGGCTTACCGCGCTGCGAAGGAGCGATACGCCTCGCTGGGCGTCGATACCGACGCCGCTTTGGAGCGACTGGCCGCGGTTCCGATCTCCCTGCACTGCTGGCAGGGCGACGACGTGGGCGGTTTTGAAAAGATTAGCGACGAGATCGGCGGCGGGCTGGCCGTAACCGGCAATTATCCCGGCAAGGCTCGCACGGCGGACGAGCTTCGCGGTGACGCCGTGAAGGCGTATTCGCTTATCCCAGGCCGGCACCGTTTCAATCTTCACGCCTGCTACGCCGAAACCGGCGGCAAGCGCGTCGACCGCAATGAACTCGCGCCGGAACATTTCGCCCGCTGGATCGACTGGTGCAAGGAGCACAACCTGGGCATGGATTTCAATCCGACCTACTTCGCCCACCCCAAGGCAGACGACGGCATGACGCTGTCGCACGCCGATGCCGGCATCCGCAAGTTTTGGATCGAACACGGAATCGCTTGCCGAAAGATCGGCGCGGCGATCGGCGCGGCTCTGAATAATCCTTGCGTCAACAACGTCTGGATTCCCGACGGCATGAAGGACCAGCCGATCGACCGCGCGGGGCCGCGGCAGCGGTTATCTGAGTCGCTCGATGAGATCTTCGCCGCGTCCGTCAACAAACGCGACAATCTCGACGCGGTCGAAAGCAAGCTCTTCGGCATCGGTTCGGAGAGCTACGTCGTCGGCTCGCACGAATACTACCTCGGCTACGCGATTACTCGAAAGAAACTGCTCACGCTGGACACCGGACATTTCCATCCGACGGAAACGATCGTGGACAAGCTATCGGCCGTCTTCGGTTACGTGGACGACATCCTCCTGCACGTCAGCCGCGGCATTCGCTGGGACAGCGATCACGTTGTGATCGTCGATGACAATCTGCTGGCAATCGCGCAAGAACTTGTCCGCGGCGACTTCCTAGGGCGAACTCACGTCGGCCTCGACTATTTCGACGCATCGATCAATCGCGTGGCCGCCTGGGTCATCGGCACACGTGCGACGCTCAGGGCGCTATTGATCGCGCTTTTGGAACCGATTGCGACCCTCCGAGAATTAGAGCGCGACGGCGACTACACCGCGCGGCTGGCCTTGCTCGAGGAGCTGAAGTCGATGCCCTACGCGGCCGTTTGGGATTACCATTGCTTTAAGGAAAACGCGCCGGTCGGCCCGACTTGGATCGATGAAATGAAGCGGTACGAGATGGATGTATTGTCGAAACGGAGCTGATCAAAAGGCCTCGGGGGGAACCACAAAACTATGAATCCGTTTATTGGCGTCATCTTTCACTGGCTGGGCGGTCTGGCATCGGGCAGTTTTTATGTGCCTTTCCGTTTCGTCAAACGCTGGTCCTGGGAGACGTATTGGCTAGTGGGCGGCGTCTTCAGTTGGATCATCGCGCCGTGGGTCATCGGAGCATTGATCACGCCGCGATTGGCGGACGTGCTCGGCGAGACGTCGGGCCAGGTATACTTTTGGGTTTATTTTTGGGGAGTGATGTGGGGGCTGGGTGGCCTGACCTTCGGGCTGACGATGCGCTACTTGGGAATGTCGCTGGGAATGGCCATGGTGCTGGGATGGTGTGCCGCCGTCGGCACTCTCGCGCCGCCGATCTACAAAGGAACATTTCAGCATGACGTGCTTCAAACGCTTGGTGGGAACATCATATTGGCGGGCGTCGTCCTCTGCCTGGTTGGAATCGCCATTTCCGGCGTGGCCGGCATGTCGAAAGAGCGCGAAATGCCCGAAGAGCAGAAGAGGGATTCGATCAAGGAGTTCAACTTCAGGAAGGGCATACTTGTAGCGACGTTTTCCGGGGTGTTCAGCGCCTGCTTTGCTATCGGTTTGGACTTCGCCACGCCGATCAAGCAGGCGACTTTGAAATACGCCTTGCTGTACTCCGCATCTGCCGACGATTGCCATGTCGCTGCGCCCACGCCGCGGGAAGTGAAAGACCTCGCAGACGTAGACCGCAACGGCACGAAGGTCCACGGCGAATCGCTTCTCATGCGGGTCGCCAACATCAAAGATAAGGATGCGCGAATCGCTGTCACCAAGTCGCTGGACGATTGCGTCGATCCGCAGCTTCGCCATGTCGTGCTTTCCATTGCCGAGAGCGGTAAGAATCCGGATGTCTATCTCAATCGCCATCGGCTGTGGATGGGGCTGCCCGCGCTGATCGTCATCTTGCTCGGCGGATTCACGACGAACTTCCTTTGGTGCCTCTATTTGAACGTCAAGAACAAGACCGCGTACCAGTACTTGAACCCCACGGTCCGCGAAGGCGCTCCCAATCGAGGTGACGAAACGATTATTGAATCGGCTTTCGATGCGCCCAGTGAAGAAGTTGTCGAGCACATACCGGGCGGCAAGCCGCAGCCAAACCGCGTGCCACTTCTGTCCAATTACCTCTTCAGCGCGCTAGCGGGGACAACCTGGTATATGCAGTTCTTCTTCTACCAAATGGGCGAGTCGCAGATGGGAAAATACGGATTTGCCAGTTGGACTTTGCACATGGCCAGCATCATCGTCTTTAGCACGCTCTGGGGCATCGCCCTTCGTGAGTGGAAGGGGTCTAGTCAGCGGACCATCCGTCTGGTCACTCTCGGCTTAGTCGTGCTGATCGGCTCTACAATCGTCGTCGGCTTCGGCACCAAAATGCAAAAAGACGAGAAAGAAAAGCAAGACCTCGACAAAACAAAAACCTCGGTTGCATTCAATCCAAATACCGCCTCGCCCAAGGAGTTCCATTGATGAACGCATTGCCCGACATCTCCAAAATCCGCTACGAAGGTCCGCAATCCAAAAACGCGCTCGCCTTCCGCCACTACAACGACACGGAAATCGTCGCCGGCAAGACGATGAAGGACCACTTCCGCTTCAGCGTCGCCTATTGGCACACGTTCCGCGGCACGGGCAGCGATCCGTTCGGTCCCGGCACCATGCATGCGCCCTTGGGAATGCGGCGTCGATAACCTCGATATGGCCCAGCGGCGGGTTCGTGTGGCCTTCGAATTCATGGAGAAACTTACGACGCCGTACTTCTGCTTTCACGATCGCGACGTCGCCCCCGAAGGTTCTTCGCTCGCCGAGACCAACAAAAACCTGGACGCCGTCGTCAAGGTCATCAAGGAGGAGATGCAGCGGACGGGCATCAAGATGCTCTGGGGCACGGCCAATCTGTTCAGCAACGTGCGCTATGTCCACGGCGCTGCGACAAGCCCCAACGCCGACTCGTTCGCCTATGCCGCCGCGCAAGTGAAGAAGGCCCTTGAGGTCACCAAGGAACTCGGCGGCGAAGGCTACACGTTCTGGGGCGGCCGCGAAGGCTATCAGACGCTCTGGAACACGGACATGAAACGCGAGTTCGACCACCTGGCCAAATTCATGCACATGGCCATCGACTACGCCAAGCAGATCGGCTTCAAGGGCCAGTTCTATTTCGAGCCCAAGCCGAAGGAGCCAACGAAGCACCAGTACGACTACGACTGCGCCGCCTGCATCAACTTCCTCCGCGCCTATGACCTGGCGGACCATGTAAAAATGAACATCGAAACGAACCACGCCACGCTCGCCGGGCACTCAATCGAGCACGAAATGGAATACGCCGCCGCACAGGGTTTTCTTGGTTCGGTCGACGCAAACACGGGCGACCTGCTCCTTGGTTGGGACACCGACCAGTTCCCCACCGACATTTACATGACGACCAAGATGATGCTCATCCTCTTGAAGTACGGCGGCTTCACCACCGGCGGCCTGAACTTCGACGCCAAGGTGCGGCGCGAGAGTTTCGAGCCCGTCGACCTGTTTCACGCCCATATCGGCGGCATGGACACGTTTGCCAAAGGCCTGAAAATCGCGGACGCCATTCGCACAAGCGGCGACGTGGACAACTTCATCAAGCAGCGTTACGGCTCGTGGGACTCAGGCGTCGGCGCCGAGATAGAGGCCGACAAGCACGACTTCGCCTCGCTCGAGAAGTACATGCTCGGCAAGGGCGACGTCACGCCGAACACGAGCGGCCGGCAGGAACTGCTGGAAAATATCGTGAATCGGTACGTGTTTTGATTTACGACGACATCAGCACACGCGAACACACTCGATATTCAGCAAGGCCGCCAGCTTCGTCAGCCGGTCGGCGAAATGCCCGACACCAACGGCGCAATGGTGGGCCGGCCCCTGCATGCTCCACTCGTTCACGAAGCGGCGTGCTCCGATCGCAAAGCGATAACGGCTGTTGGTGTTGCCGATTTCCAGTATTGGCCCGGCAACGCTCTCGCCCTCGGCCGTCAGCAGCTTGATGGTGCCGTCAACCGCTTCGACAACCGAGAGCAGCGTCACCGGGCCGTGGCGGACCGACATCTCCACGGATAGGCCGCGGCCCACTTTGCCGTGGTAAACGCCCAGCGGCCGGACTTTCGTCTTGCCCTCGGCAATGGCGATGTGGCCGGGACCGTCGTGGCCCATCAAGACGATATCGTCGGCAAAGTCGATGGCATAGTATTCCGTAAACGACCCGCCGACGCCGAAGGCGTTGAGAATCTTCATCGCCTGAACATTTTTGACCTCGTATTCGCCTGCCACCGGAATGCCGCGCCCGGTCAAGAGCGAAGTGCCCAGGATGATCGAGCTGATGGCGTCCTCGTTAGCCTCGTTGCCGGTGCCCATATAGTAATAGGCCAGCGAGCCTAGATCGTGCGCGGCCGCCAGCCGATCGAGCGCGATGGATGTCCGCGCCGAGCGTGCCAGTTCACTTGCCGGGCAATCCGCTTGCACGTCGAACGTGTCGCGAAAGCACTCCACGCGCGCCGCGATCTCGGCTCCGGTCACTTCGCGGCGAAGTGCGGCCAACTCGTCCACTTCCAACATCTCGACGTGTCCGCCGAAATAGGCGCACTGGCGGGTGATGTCCGCATAAATGTCCAGCATCCCGCCATAATAATGCCCCATCAGTCCCAAGCGGTTATGCGACATCACGTGCGCCACGCGGGCGGCATCGACCCATTGGCCGATCTCGTCCCAGCAGGGCGGATCGTCTTCCAAAATGCCCGTTACCTGATAAAAACGGATGCGCGCCCGCTGGAAGACGTTGGCGATTTCGGGCACGGGACAAGCCGCGCAGTGTGCGAGCCATTCGCCCGTCATCCGCGTGCGGTCGCCCATGCGGTTGAAGGCGCCGTAATCGATCGCGGGCGAAGGTGACAGATTGAGGATGATGACGGGCACTTTCGCCCGCTGAACCACCGGCAGCACGGTGGAGGAGAGGGCGTAGGTGGTGACGTACAGGAAGATCAGATCGACGTCGGCCTGCCGGAAGCGGTGGCCAGCTTCCATGGCTTTGGATGGCGTATCAATCAGTCCGAGGTTCACCACCTCAACGCCGGGCCGCTGAAGTTTCTCCGCGACCCTAGCGAGGTATCCTTCCAACCGCTCCTTCAGCCCAGGGAATTGCGGCCAATAAGCGTCCAATCCAATGCCGAACAGTCCCACGCGCAACGCTCGCTGCGACACGGCGACTATCGAGGAAGATACTTCGAGGTTCATATTCGTTCCTGTCGACTTGATCTGGCGGACGCGCACCGCGCATCTACGACTGTAACGCGAAATCGTGCTGAAGCCAAGGGCCGGGCGAACTCATTGATAAGTCCAGCAGGATTGGCTATGATGCGTTGACGCTGGGAACACATCAAATCGAGCTCTGCGATGGAAAGCCCAAACATGAAAAGTAGAATCCTGATGCCCGTCCTCGGTGTCCTATCGTTGCTCCTCACGCTCTTCGGCGCGACGCCGATCGCTTCTGCCGCCGATCTGAAATCCGAATTCGTCAACCCACCGCCGTCCGCCCGGCCGTGGGTTTACTGGTTCTGGCTCAACAGCAACATCACCAAGGAAGGCATTACCGCCGACCTGGAAGCGATGAAACGGGTTGGCATCGGCGGTGTGCTGATCATGGAAGTCGATCAAGGTGCGCCGCAAGGTTCGGTCGCCTTTGCCGGACCCGAGTGGCGTGCGCTCTTCAAACACATGCTCAGCGAGGCGGGCCGCTTAGGACTGGAGGTCAATATGTCAAACGACGCCGGCTGGTGCGGCAGCGGCGGGCCGTGGATCACGCCCGAGTTGTCCATGCAGTACGTCGTCTATACGGAAACCGCCGTCGAAGGCGGCAAGCGTTTCGACGCCCCGCTACCGCAGCCGAAAGGTACGGCGCTCAACTATACCGTCAGCGCTGAGGGAAAGTGGGTGCCCATCACCGCTGCTTCCGGCGCGGAGGCCACGACTTACTATCGCGACACTGCCGTGCTGGCGTTTCCGACGCCGGCCGGGAATACTCGCATCGCCGACATCAACGCCAAAAAGCTGCACGATCGCCGCGACCAGCCGGCGGCCCCGGCGAAGTACGCGGAAGTGCCCGCGGACCAGGTCGTTAAGGGCGACCAAATCGTCGATCTTACGAAGCAGTTCCAGGACGGCCGCTTGACTTGGGATGCCCCGCCGGGCAACTGGACCGTGCTGCGAATCGGCCACACCTCGACCGGCAAGGACAACCATCCGGCCCCCGCATCGGGCTGCGGGCTGGAATGCGACAAGCTCAACAAGAAGGCGGTCGACGCCATGTACGCCGGGCTGATGAAGAAGATCATCGCCGACAGCCCCGCCGCGCCGGGCAAGACGCTGGTCACCATGCACATTGATAGTTGGGAAACGCACTCGCAGGACTGGACTCCGGCCTTGCGCGACGAGTTTCAGAAGCGCCGCGGCTACGATCTGTACCGTTATTTCCCCGTCTACAACGGCCGCGTCGTCGATAGTATGGAAATCTCCGAGCGGTTCCTTTGGGACCTGCGGCAGACGATCGGCGAATTGCTCGTGGAGAACTATGCCGGGCACTTCTGCGAGTTGGCCCACAGGGACGGCATCAAGCTTTCCATCGAGGCCTACGGCGACGGCCCGCTGGACGACATCACCTACGCCGGGCATTGCGACGAGCCGATGGGCGAGTTCTGGTCGTGGCCCTATGGCGGCACACACGAGAGCGTCACCGAGATGACCTCAGCCGCCCACGTCTACGGCAAGCAGATTATCGGTGCCGAGGCCTTCACTGCCAACGACGGCGAGAAATGGCAAGGTCACCCAGCCAACATCAAGGCGCTCAGCGACTGGGCCTTCTGCGAGGGCATCAACCGCTTCGTTTTCCACCGCTATGCGATGCAGCCGTGGCTCCGCGCCGGCCCGGCATGTCGATGGGCCCCTGGGGCCTGCATTACGAACGGACCGAGACGTGGTGGGAGCAGTCGGCCGCCTGGCACCAGTACCTGGCCCGATGCCAGTACATGCTGCGGCAAGGGCTGTTCGTGGCCGATATCTGTTATTTGCAGGCCGAGGGCACGCCGCGGCAATTCGCGCCGCCGGTTGTGCGAACGGGCAATCCGCCCGACCGGCCGGGCTACAACTTCGACGGCTGTTCGGCGGACGTTGTGTTGATGCGGATGTCGGTTAAGGACGGCCGCATTGTCCTGCCCGACGGCATGAGCTACCGCGTCCTCGTATTGCCCGATTCGCAGACGATGACGCCGCGGCTGCTGAAGAAGATCATCGAGCTAGTTGAGGCCGGCGCGACGGTTATCGGGCCGCGGCCCGTGAAGTCGCCAAGCCTGGAGAACTACCCGGCCTGCGATGAGGAAGTGAAGAAACTGGCGGAAAAGCTATGGGGCGATCCCGACGGGCGGACGATTGACGAAGATGTTCTTGATTTCGGCGCACGTCGAATGGTTTGGCGCAGAAGACCCGAAAAAGTACTCGTCAAGTCCAGAGTCAAATCGGGCATTACACCTGCGCAATACTTGGCCGACGCGAAAGTGCCGGTCGATTTTCGTGCCGAAGGTGGCTTGGCGGGCAAGGTCCGTTGGATCCACCGCACCCTGGATGATGCTACCGAAGTGTACTTCGTCGCCAACAAGCGCCAGTCGGGCGCGGCGGGCACGTGCGCGTTCCGCGTCAGCGGGAAGCAACCGGAGTTCTTCTGGCCCCAAACCGGGCGAATCGACCGCGCCGCCGCCTGGGAAGAGAAGGACGGCGTTACGCGCCTGCCGCTCCACTTCGAGCCGGCCGAGTCCTTGTTTGTCGTCTTCCGGCCCGAAGCCAAGCAATTCGATCCCATTGTCGCCATGACGCTCGACGGTCAGCGGCTGCCGGTCGCCGCGCCGACCCCGAAAATCGCGATTACCCTAGCCGCTTATGGCTTGCTTCGCGATAAAAGCCGGACCCGCAACGTCAAGGCGAAGCTGCAAGCCTTGGTCGACGGCGGGCAGACAACTTTTCAGGTGGCCGAGATGGCCCGCGACGACGATCCGGCATACAACATCGTGAAGACTCTTAGGGCCGAATACTCCGTCGACCGCAAGCAGTATAGTATCAGCGGGCGCGACCCCGAAACCCTCGACCTCATCGCGCAAGTTGTTGAAAGCGGGCCGCGGCCGGCGATGCTAACGCGGAGTGCGGATGGCTCGCCGCAGTTAGAGTCTTGGCAGAATGGCCAGTACGAGTTGACCGCTGCCTCCGGCCACAAGCTGAACTGCACGGTTGCCGGCGTTCCGACTAATGATACGGTCCCCGGATCGTGGCGGCTGACGTTCCCGGCCGATTCCAAGCTGCCGCCCCATGCGACCGACAAACTGATCGCGTGGAACAAGCTGGACGACACGGCCAAGTACTTCTCGGGCACCGCAACCTACGCCAAGACACTGACGATTCCCGCCGAAATTCCTCGGCAAGGACCGCGGGCTTTATCTCGATCTGGGCCGCGTGGAAGTCATGGCCCGCGTGAAGCTCAACGGCCGTGATTTCAACGTGCTCTGGAAGCCGCCCTATCGCATGGAGATCGACCAATTCGCCAAGCCCGGCGAGAACAAGCTGGAAGTCGAGGTCACGAACCTCTGGATCAACCGCATGATCGGCGACGAAAACCTGCCCGAAGACTCCGCCCGCAATCCCAACGGCACATTGAAACGCTGGCCCGAGTGGCTACTGGACGGCAAGTCGAGTCCCACCGGCCGCGAGACGTTTACCTCCTGGCGGCTGTGGCACAAGGGCGATCAACTGCAAGACTCCGGCCTGCTCGGCCCGGTGACGTTGCAATCATCGCTGCGGGTGATACCAAAACAGCGCTAAAAACCGCCTCTCCGAAACGGCCTGCCAATGTCGGGCTGCTTCATGCCCGGAAGCGGGTCGGCGGCGACCGGCCAGTCGTTCTGCCACTTCAGCGGACGAATCTGAAGGCTGGCGACGCCGTTGCTTTCCGCGTCGTAAAAGTGATAGATCAGCCAGTACTTGTCGCCGTCAACAAGCACCGATTGTCCGCCCGGCCCCCGCACTCGGCCGGCGTCTCCTTGCAAGACGAGCGTGGCGTTTCCTTCCAACATCGGCCGGCCTTGCTTATCGGAATACGGCCCCTCGACGCGATCCGCCCGGCCGATCATGATCTTGTAGTCGCTGTTGACGCCGCGGCAGCAATGATCGAACGATACGAAGAGATAATAGTACTTGCCGCGCCGGACGATGAACGGGGCCTCGACCGACTTCTCCTTGGGGCGGGCGGCAAGGGAGAACAATCGGTCGTTGGCCGGCTTGCCCGTCGCGGCGTCTAGCCGGACCATCTTGATTCCACTCCAATACGAACCGAAACTGAGCCACGGCACGTCGCCGTCGATGAAGACGCTGGGGTCGATGGCGTTCCAATCGTCGCGATCACCGGTCTCGATCACTTTGCCGCAGTCTTTCCAATGGTAGTCCGGATTCTTTGGGTCGAGCGTCTTGTTGGTGGCCAGTCCGATAACCGAATGATTGCTTCCGAACGTCGATACGGCATAGTAAAGATGGTATTCACCGCTGAAGCGGGAAACATCCGGCGCCCGAACGTCTCGTGCTCCGGGGATTTCGCGCCGTGCCCATCCGGGAACGGCATCGAAGACGCGGCCGACATATTTCCAATTCACCATATCGGGCGATTGGCGAATCTCGACGCCGCGATTCGTGGAAAGGACGTAGTAGCTGCCGCCGTCCTTGGCAATGCAGGGGTCGTGAACGCGCCGGGCGTAGTAATCGGCGGCGCCCGCCGTCGATCGCGGCGCGAGCACATGAATTGCCCATGCGGCGATTAATCCAATTACCAATTTGCGGAGCGTTTTGAAAAGGTAGGTATTCATGCGTCCTATTGTAGTGAACGAAGGAAGCCATCGCGAAAACGCGAAAGGGCGAAATAGCGAAATGGAGGTTCCACTCGAATGCGCGATCAAGGAAATATCCATTCTTGCTGCCGAGACCGCAACGACTTTTCGCGTTTTCGCCCTTTCGCAATTTCGCGATGAATTGTCGGGAAGTCGACAAAAGCAAAATCAGGTAAGCAGCCAACTCTTATCGAGAATGTTATACTACTGGCTATGAGCCACGTTTCAAAAGTCCAAAGTTTTGAACTGTCGCGCGGCTGCCAGTGCCCGCATTTACCACGGAGACGGCGGTCTGTGAGCGTCTCGTTCCTGCTGGTCGGGCTGATCCTCGTCGGCCGCTCAATGGCCGCCGAAAACCAGCCGCCCGATCCCAAGGATGAGTGGCCGCCGGTCACGTCCACCATGAAGCCCTGGGCCTACAACTGGTGGCTTGGCAGCGCGGTCGATCGGCCGAACCTCGCCCGCGAGTTGGCGCGCTACCATGCCGCCGGGCTGGGCGGCATCCATATCATTCCCATTTACGGCGCCGAAGGCGCCGAGGATCGGTACATTCCTTATCTCAGCCCCAAGTGGATGGATACGCTCGACTTTACGGTAACGGAGGCCAAAAAGCTGGGAATGGGCGTCGATATGACGCTCGGCACCGGCTGGTGCTTCGGCGGTCCCAACGTGCCCCAGGGCCAGGCCTGCATGAGGCCCGACGCGAGAGTGTTCAACATTTCCGAAGGCAAGAGCCTGTCATCCAGCTTTCGCCGCGATGACTTAGAGGCGCTTGTCGCTTACGGCCCGAACGGCAAGACCGTCGATCTCACGGACCGCGTTGGCCCGTCCGGGACTGTTGCCTGGCAGGCGCAGGGCGGCGAGTGGACCGTTTATGCCGTTTCCGGCCGGGCCACCCGCACACCGGTCAAACGAGCCGCGCCGGGCGGCGAAGGGCCGATGCTCAATCCGTTCTACGGCGAGGCAATCCGCCATTACCTTGACCGCTTCAGTGATGCGTTCGCCAACTATCACGGCGCGATGCCGCGGGCGGTCTACCAGGATTCCTACGAATACCAGAGCCAATGGTCGCCGGATCTCTTTGCCGAGTTTCAGCAACGGCGCGGCTACCGCCTGCAGGATCATCTGCCGGAGCTGTTTGGCAAGGCGAGGGACGACCGCACGGCGCGGGTGAAGTGCGACTACCGCGAGACGATTTCCGACATGATGGTGGAGAACTTTATGCCGCCTTGGGTGAACTGGGCCCACGATCACGGAATGTTGACTCGCGACCAAGCCCACGGTTCGCCGGGCAATCTCCTGGACCTTTACGCCGCCGCCGACATGCCGGAGACGGAGATGTTCTCCCGCGACCGCGAGATGCTGGTCTGTAAGTTCGCTTCGTCGGCGGGACACGTCGCCGGCAGGAAGCTGATTTCCTCAGAGACCGGCACCTGGCTGGCGGAGCACTTTACTGAGACGCTCGGCGAAATGAAGCAGTTGATTGACGAGATGTTCCTATCGGGCATCAACCACGTCTTCTATCATGGGACCTGTTACTCGCCCGACGACGCTGCATGGCCCGGCTGGTTGTTCTACGCGGCCACGGAAATGAATCCCCGCAATCCGATCTGGCACGACGTGCCGGCCTTGAACGCCTATATTGCCCGCTGCCAGTCGTTCCTCCAAGCCGGCCGCGCTGACAATGATATTTTGCTCTACTGGCCGATTCACGATCTATGGAATGATCCCAACGGCATGGTGCAGCCGCTTACCGTGAGCCGCCGCGACTGGTTCAACAGGCAGCCGATTGGCAAGACTGCCCGACAGCTCTGGGACCGCGGCTATACGTTCGATTACGTCTCGGATCGGCAAATTGCCGGGAATTTGTCCGTGTCTCCGGACGGGAAAATCCGCGCCGGCAGTGCCAGCTATCGCGCAATTATTGTCCCTCCGTGTACGCTCATGCCGCTAGAAACGCTGCAAAAGCTTGTGAGGTTGGCGGCTGGCGGCGCGACCATCGTCTTTCAGGACCAATTGCCGAAGGATGTGCCTGGCTTTGGGCACGTGGAGGAACGGCGGCGTCAGTTTAACAAGATCATCGCGAATCTTCACTTCCGCGATGCCGAGCACGGAGTTCGCGAAGCACGTCCCGGACCTTTCTTCGTCGGTGAGGTTGAAGCGGCATTAAACCTGGCCGGGATTCTGCGTGAAACGCTCGTCGATAAGGGCGGGTTGCTCTTCGTTCGCCGCATGATCGACGGCGAACTTTGCTACTTCATTTGCAATCGCGGCAGTCAGGCGTTTGACGGCTGGATCGCACTGACGAATCCCGGTGATTCCACGACCTTCATGAACCCGATGTCGCGCCAATGCGGTATAGCGGTCGAGCGGCAGAGCGCGGATGGCCTGATTGAACTAAAGCTACAATTGCCGCCCGCCGGTTCGATCATTCTGCGGACCAATCCGGCCGCCGCCGTCCATCGGTCCCCGTGGCGGTATTGGCAGCCCTCCGGCGAACGGATCGCCTTGGCCGGCACTTGGAAAGTCGAATTCATCGAGGGCGGCCCGACCTTGCCTAAGAGCTACGAAACAACTCGACTCGCCTCATGGACCGAGTCGGGCGACGAAGAAGCAAAGCGCTTCGCTGGCACGGCCCGATATCAAATCACGTTCGACGCGCCTAAGCAAGGCTCGCAATTCCGGCTCGATCTCGGGAAAGTTTGCCAAAGCGCCCTTGTCCGGCTTAATGGAAACGATCTTGGGACCTTGCTCCTGGCGCCATATCAAACCGTAATAGATAATCTCAAACCGCGAGCCAACGTCTTGGAAGTCGAAGTAACGAACGTGGCCGCCAATCGTATTCGCGATCTCGACCGACGGCATGTGGTCTGGCGGAACTTCCGCGACATCAACTTCGCCAGCATCGACTACAAGAAGTTCGATGCCTCGAACTGGCCAATCTATCCGTCGGGACTGCTGGGACCTGTGACGTTGCAGCCGATTGAGGCTGCACGCTAATGTCGCCTTTCGCTCCGCGAAAGTAGCGCTGCTTTCGCGGAGCGAAAGGCGACATTCTTCCCCTCAGCGCGACGGACTTCGATCGCCCGGAATCGGACAGCCCAACGCCCGATAAAGCCGGAACTGCCATTCGTCGTAATCGCCGACCGCCCGCAGGTACTCGCGGCGGCTTTGGTCGAGGGCCTGGATCGACTGCAACACCTCCAGCGGCAATCCTTGAGCGCCGCGGATCCGCGCCACGTTCCGCCGATACGATTCGGCCGCCACGCGGATGCCCGTTTCTGCCACGTCGATCTGGCCGCGGAGCGATTCGGACTGGGCGTGCGACTCCACGACTTCGCGCGATATGCGATTGCAGATGCTTTGCTGCAGGCATTGGGCCTGCTCCAACCGCGAACGGGCCGCGTCGCGGGCGGAAACTTCGCCCATGCCGAAGTTGCGAAGTTGCCAGTATGCGGTGGCATCAAAATCGAACCGCCCGCGAAAGTCAGCGATTGTCGAATCGGGCCCGCCGCCGAAGCCGCTTTGGCTCACGTCCACAAGCACGTTGGGCAAGAGCGGCGCATACGCGCTCGCGGCAGAGCTGTTCTTCCGCGGCGGCAACCAAGTTGCGGCTCTCGGCCAACTCGGGGCGGCGCGACAAGCCATCGGAAACCAGTTGCGCTGCGGCGGCTTCATGCGACACCAGCTCGATCGGCACGAGCACCGGCTCCGCGGGCACGAGAGTGCGGTCGGGCGCCATATTGAGCAGTTCGGCCAGCTTCGCCGAGGCCACTTGCGCCTGCGCGACCGACTGTGCCAGGGCGTTTCGCCGCAAGGAGAGCTCCGCTTGGGCTCGATCTGCGTCGGCCTGATTGCCTTGCCCCGCGCGCGCGAACTCCGCCGTCAACTGGGCGAGCTGCGCGGCATGATCGAGCGTTTCCTGCGCGATTGCCTGCTGCTGGAACGCCCGCAAGAGATCGAGATAGGCCACGGCCGCGAACAAAAGATAATCGTGGTTCGTGCCGGCCGCCGCGTTCTGCCGCGCCGCCACTTGCTGGTTGGCTATGCGAGGCTGGAAAACCGCGTCGGCAACGGCGAAGCGGGCCGTCACGCCCGGTATGGCCGGCGCGCCGCCGCCCACCGCATACATTCCCAGCCCGGCTTCCAAGGCTGAACGGCTGGCGATAGGAATCGAGCCATCGCTGTTTTGCAGCGGCCCGTCGTGGTTCTGGTAATTGATACCGGCTTGAATCGATGGGAGCCAAAGAACCTGTGCCCCTCGCAAGCGCGCGAACGCCTCGTTGATTTGCTCGTTGGCATACGCGATTCGAGGATTCCGCCCGTAAGCCGTCGCCAGGGCTTCAGCAAATGTGATTACCTGCCGGTTATCCACCAGGGCGATGCGGTTTTGCGACGATGGCAAGGCCGAGGAAACCGGCGGAATCGCTTGCTCGCGAAACTCGGGTTGTGGACTGCCCGGCGACGGAGGGATGAGTAGCGCGGCTGGTTCACGACTGTGGTTGTTCCAATCCTGCGCCTGCGCGATATCCTTCTTCGCACACGTCCATAGAGCTGCCGCCAGCGCGACAACGCAAGCCGTCAACCGTGCCTCTCGCAGGATGCTTGACATGCCCGCTTGCCCTTCGAGGGATAACCAGTTCTCTGCCGTGTCTGGAGCTACAATCCCTACTTCTGTTCGTCATGGAGCGATCGCTTCCAACGAGAAAAGCGAGTTAGTCGCTACAACGCGAACGGCAACCGCCATCGGAGGGGAGCAGACATGGCTGTTAGGTAAACAAATCGCCAATGCAGCAAACCAAGCCGGTCCTATGCCAATCAGCGAGCTGGCGGCGACGCCTCGACCGCCTGCCCTTCTTGCAGCGACGAAGGCGGTGTTTGCACGACTTGCTCGTCGCCTTTGAGGCCCGACGTGACGGCAATTTCGTTGCCAACTTGAAGTCCCCCAACTATCGGCACGCGAGCAACCTTGCCATCGTGCACGACCCAACAGGAGGCTTTCTTCTCATCACGAACGACGGCGGAGGTCGGCACGACCAGCGAGTCCGGGCTCTCCTGCAAAACGATGTGCGCGGTGGCGTACATGCCCGGCCGCAGGGTGCCGTTTTTGTTGGGGATGTCGAGTTCCGTGCGGAGCGTTCGGTTCGCTCCCAGGCCCCAACTCGTCCGCGTTACCTTGCCTTCGACAACCCGGTCGGGCAGGGCCTGCACGTTGATATTTGCCTTCTTACCGGGCTCGATCAACGGGGAATCCAGTTCCGGAACATCGACGAATACGCGGACGGTATCGGTGTTGGCAACGGTCAGCAGCGGTTTGCCGCTCGCGGTGCTTGCCGGCTGGACAAAGTCGCCGCGATTGACATTGCGCTGAAGTACGACTCCGGCAAAGGGAGCACGAATTTGCGTATACTGGAGCAATGCCTTCACGCGCGCATGGTCGGCTTCCGCGCTTCCATGCCGTGCAACTGCCGCCTCCGCGCCGGCCTTGGCCTTGGCAAGATCGGCCTCGCTTTGGAGCACCGCCGCCTTGGATGCCTCGACCTTCGCGCGGGCCTCGCCGCGGGCGGCCTCGGCGGCCTTCAGCGAGTCGCGGGTCTCATCCTCAAGCTTGCGATCCAGCGAGCCGCCTGCCACGAGCTGGCTGATCCGCGCGGATTGCGACTGCCAGCGAGTGACGTCGGCTGCGGCGCGAGTCGTTCCCGCCTCCGCGGCCGCGACATTCGCGCGGGCGGTAGCCACAGCAGCCTCCGCGGCGCGCACCGCCGCATTTGCCAAATCGATCTCCGCCAGCGTCTGCTTCAATGCCGCGTCCTTTTGGCGAAGCTCATCTTTCACCTCGGGAAGAAACAACTCGGCAAGAAGCTGATCGGCCTTCACACGGTCGCCGATGTCGACGTGAAGCTTTTCCACGTAGCTCGGCAGCTTGGCATAAATCGGCGTGATCTCGAAGGCCTCGATCTGGCCCGGTTGGACAGATTCCCGTCGAAGCGTTTTGCGCACCGGCAGCGCGGCGACGACGCGAACAACTGTCGGCGCGCCGGCTTGCGCATCCGCCGTTGGAGCGGACTGGCAGCCGGCCAGCACAGCCAATGTAACTGGGGCAACCAGTCCAAGAAGCGTGTTATTCATGAGCGCGCGCATAAAAGGCACTTTCAGGGTCCTCGGGATCGAGCGATGCCGATGCCGTGGTCGCGCGACTCTGCATCAGGGCGAAGATCGAAGGAAGGATGAGGAGGGTGGCAGCCGTGGCAGCCGCCAGACCGCCGATGACCGCTCGGCCCAAGGGCGCGTTTTGCTGTCCCGATTCGCCAAAGGCCAGAGCCATCGGCAACATTCCGGCCATCATGGCACACGTGGTCATCAAAATGGGCCGCAAGCGGCTTCCGGCGCCGTCGACCGCCGCGCCAAGTATGCCATCGCCACGCCGCCGCCGGCTTTCGGCAAATGTCACGAGCAGAATCGCATTGGCCATCGCCACGCCGACCGCCATGATCGCGCCGATGAACGATTGGATGTTGAGCGTCGTGCCCGTCGCGAAGAGCATAATGACCACGCCCGCAATCGCCGCCGGCGCTGTCGAGACTGTGACTAACGACAGCCGCCACGATTGGTAGTTGGCTGCCAACAAAAGAAAGATGATGACAATTGCTAGTCCGAGGCCGATGCCCAAGCCGCCGAGCATCTCGTTGAGCGGCGGGATTTGACCGCGGATTTCAACCTTTGCGCCGGTCGGCGGGTCGCCGGCCCGCGCGATCGCAGCCGAGACCGCGCGTGAAACTCGTCCCAGGTCCGAGCCCGCGATGTTCGCCGTCATGCTTACCTGCCGCCGCATGTTATACCGGTCTATTTCGCCCGGCATCGTTCCCGGCACAATCGTCGCCACGTCGCGGACGAGCACCTGTCCGGCCGAATTCTGCTTGACGGGCACCATCAGTAAATCGGCGACCGAACTGATCGGCTCGATGCCTCGCGGCTTACGCACGACCGGCCGCGGCACTTCCACCTGCACCTGGTAGCTGATGCCCTTCTTGGGATCGACCCAGTAACTCGGCGCGGTGAACCGGCTCGATGAGGTCGCCTCGGCTAGCGACCTGGAAACGTCTGTCGGTGTGACGTTCATCGTGCCGGCCTTGCGGCGATCGACATCCACTTGAAGCGTCGGATAATCCAACGACTGCACGACGTGCAAGTCGCGCAGCGCGGGAATGGCCGCCAACTCGGATTGCAGTTTTGCCGCAAACGGACGCGTTTGGGCGAAATCCGGCCCGCTCACGGCCACCTCCACCGGCGTTGACGAACCAAAGCTCATCACTTGGTCCACGATATCGGCCGGCTCAAAGGAGAATTGCACTTCGGGCTGGGCTTTGGCAAGCTTGCCGCGAAGGTCCTCCTTGAATTGCTCGATCCGGATGCCGCTGCCGGGCTTCAACGCTACCCACATTACGGCATCCTCTGGCCCGCGCATCCATTGAAAGACGCCGTTGACGGGATACGCCGAGGGAATCGATCCAAGATACCCGAGGCTCAACGCCACATTGTCGGCGCCGGCCGCAGTCTTGATGACCTCCAGAGACTTCAGCACCGTTTGCTCCGTGCGGTTTATGTCCGTTCCCTCCGGCGCGCGGAGGCGGAGGCGAAATTGTCCGGTGTCGATCGTCGGGAAGATCTCGCGGCCCAGCCGTGGACCCAGGCACCAGATGACTGCTCCGCATATCACAAGATACGCGGCCAGAACGCCCCAGCGGAATTGGACGACCCGCGCCAGCGCTCGTTCGTAGCCGACGCGGAGGCGGTCGAAGAAATGTATCCGGCACACTCCGTGTGCCGCCTCCTCCCGGCACACGGAGTGTGCCGGATACATTGGCGCGTGTCGCAGAAACCAGACCGAAAGCACCGGAACCAACGAACTGGACAGCAAGTATGACGCCACCATCGAAAAGGCGACCGCCAGCGACAGCGGCACGAACATCGACCGCGGCGCGCCTTCCATGAAAAATGAAGAGATAAAAACCGCCAAGATGCAGACCATCGCCAGCAGCCGCGGAATTGCCGTTTGCGCATTGCCCATGCGTACCGCCTTGGCGATCGATGGGGCGTGATCCATCTGCGTGTGGATGTTCTCGATCTCTACCGTCGCCTCGTCCACCAGGATGCCGATGGCGAGCGCTAGTCCTCCCAAAGTCATCAAGTTGATGGACTGCCCGCTTAGCCAAAGCGCGATCACGGCCGCCATCAGCGCCAACGGGATATTAATCAAGACGATGATCGCGCTTCGCCAATCGCGCAGGAACACGAGGATCATCAGTCCGACGAGAACTGCCCCCAGCGCCCCTTCGCCGACCACTCCCCAAATTGCCCCGGTGACATACGGCGATTGGTCGAACTCGTAGCTGATGTGGATGTCCGCAGGCACGTTCTTCTGCATGTCGGGCAAAGCTGCCTTCACAGTCTTGACGACGCTCAGCGTCGAGGCGTCGGCCCGCTTGGTGACGTTGATATAAACGCTGCGATGGCCGTTCACCAATGCATAGCCGACCGGATAGTCCGCGGTGTCCTGCACGTAGCCTACATCGCGAATGTAAACGGGCGACTGCCGGCCGGCCCGCAAAGCGACGTTCTCCAGGTCCGCAATATCGCGAACCACCGAGTTGACCGGCACGAAGGGATACTTGCCGTCCAGCGGCAGATTGCCGGAGGGGCTGATCGCGTTGCTCTGGCCCAGGGCGTTCACTACGTCGTCCGGCGTCATATCCAACGCCCGCAGCCGCTCGGGATCGACCGTTACGACGATCGTCCGCTGATTGCCGCCGAAGGGCGGCGGCGCGGAGACGCCCGGCAAAGCGGCGAACATCGGCCGCACCTGGTTCAGCGCCAGATCCTGGATCTCGCCGATGCTTCGCGTGTCGCTGGAAAAGACAAGATAGCCGACCGGCACACTGCCCGTGTCGAACCGCATGACGAACGGCGGGACCGTGCCCGGCGGCATGAAGGCCCGCGCCCGGTTCACGTAGCCGATCGTCTCGGCCATCGCCTGGGCCATGTCGGTGCCAGGATGGAAGGCGAGCTTCATCAGCGACATGCCCTGCACGTTTCGCGACTCGACGTGCTCGATGTTCGTGATGTAAAGGAAATGGTATTCGTAGTAATACGCCAGATAGCCTTCCATCTGCGCCGGGTCCATGCCGCCATAGGGCTGGCAGACGTAGATCACCGGCAGATTGAGGCGAGGAAAGATATCGACCGGCATCCGCCAGACGGCCAGCGCGCTGCCTAAAGCGATAGCCACCATGGCAACCATCACGGTGATCGGGCGTCGAAGAGCGAAGGAAACTAGATTCATGAGCGACGCACGTTGTCATTAGCCGCCCGTGCGGATTACCACATTTTGGCAGTGATATCTTTCAATAATAGAAAGAATGAGTCGATCTCGCAAGCCGCAGTTACGACGGTGTCGAATGACCGGGGCAAAGGCCGCCGAGGCAAGCGGGTATCTGGGCGAGCATTTGCCCGAAGCGAATGAGCCGCTTCCGCCGCCGACGTTTCTCGCGCTTCTCCTTGAAAGAAGAAAACATTGCCGATCCGAAGATCGACGGGGCTTTCCGGAGTTTGGATTTTCAAACTTCTTGCCTAGGCCCGGTTAGACTCTGTTGGCCTTGCGGCGGCGATTCGCGAAGCCGAGGGCCGCGATGCCGCCGATGAGCAGGGCGATGGTGCCCGGTTCGGGAACGGGAGCGAACTCGGCGTCGAGGTCGATGACCGCCCAGACCGTGTCGGCTGCCGTATCAACACCCCAGGTACCCAGGGTTTGGGCGAGGCTGAAGTTGTGGCCGGGGCCGGTGCTGGAGATAAAGCTGGCGTAGCTGCCCTGGTAGTTGCTCGTCGGATTGCTGCCGATGGTATCGTTGCCGTTAACGGCGTTGACCCACTGGCCATTGGCTTGACGGTAGCCAAGGAATAGGAAGCCGTTCGAGGCTGCGATAGCGTCAGAGCCGGGGCCGCCCAATTCGTTCGGGTCGTAGGTCATCTGCAGCACGTAGGTGTTTGCCGTCCCGCCGGAGATGCCGTTGAGGTTCACCACGTCGCCGTACAGCGGCAGGTGCAAGGGCGCGCCGCCCGCAGCCAGCGAGCCGGCGGGCGTTTCATTGCTGGCCCGGCTTCGCCAGGCTTCCGTGATCGTGCTGGGCGTAGCCAAAGTTCCGGCCAGGATCGTGGTGGTGGTCTTTCCGATGCCGAACGAATTAGCGCCGCTGCCGAGCGTGGTGGTCAAGCCTGCAAGGTTGCTCACGGCAGTTTGCGTGCTTAGCAAGACGCCATAGTCGCTCGTAGCGTTCCGAAACCATCGGCCGTCGGCGTAGTGCCCTTGCCGATGACCGTGAAAGCCAGCGGTTGGACAACATTGGGCAATTGGGTGGGGGTCGAGCCCGCGTCGGTCCCGCTAAAGGTGACAACATTCGTCCAGGGGCCGAAGCCGAGAGGGTTCGCCGACAACGTACCACTTAAGCTATTGGAAGCTCCGGTCGCCACCCCATTGCTGCCGCTCGGGTTCAAAGTGACGCCGACACCAGACGAAGCCCAGTTCAGCGGGTTCGACGGGGATGAGCCGGAGTTGGTTACGTTGCCCGTGAGAGACGTGGTTCCGCCGCCAAGCAGCGTCGTCGGGCCACTGATGCTCAGGACGGCAGTCAGTGCGGCCGGGTTGCTGCCGGTGAACATGAAGTTCAAGCCCGCCCCATTCAGATTATAAATCAGGTTATTGGCACCGGGAAGAGTGCCCGCAATACCGCTGCTGGTACCTCCGCTGTTTGTTCCTTGGCCGACCTTGCTTGACGTGCCAAATACGGTATTCGTGCCCGAACTATCCGTCCAGTTAAACGCCTGCACGGTACCGATCCTATTTGCCGCGATCGAAACTAGCGGAGCCGTCGTGTTCGATAACGGCAAAGTGTGACCAGTAAAAGACACAGTAATCGTTCCCGCGAGATATTGAATGCCCACAGTATTCCCGGACAACACGTACGGCATGCCACCGAATTGAAAACTTGGAGTGGCGATCGTTGTAATGCCCCACCATTGCCCGACCGCGTTGTTATTGCTGGCCACACTGCCGCCAAGGCCCAGAGTACCGAACACATCAGTGAACAATGCGCCCGCGGTGTGAACCCCGATGTTGCCGCTGAAAGTGTTGTTCGTGAGCACGTCGCCCAGAAGTGTGCCGCTGCCGACAAAGAAGTTGGCGTTGCCGCTCTTCCACCCGTCGAGATTCGGATTAGCGGCTGTTGGATCGGTAATAAGGACGTAGACGTTGCAGGTAATAATCTCGTCACTAGCATCGATATTGGCCTGATAAGTTGTGCTGCCGGGGCCGCCACCACTTGCGTATTGGACATCGAGGTAAAAGTTGGCCCGCGCCGCTTGTGCGGCAACAACTACCAGACCGACAGCGGCAGCCAGTCTAGTGAGATGAGTTCGTAACATAGTTGAGATCCTTTACGCTTTCGGTTTTTTCCGCAGAGTAGTTAGTTAAGTTAGAACAAAAACCAAGCTGCCAGATCAGCAACTAGGTACGAGACCTTCGAAGAAGGCGGAAGGCGAGGCCGCATGCCGTGACCACCGCTGATAGGACAAACGAAGTCGGTTCGGGAACCGCCTGAGCCGAGGAGGGAACAATAGGCGCTTGCGTGAAGAGCGGCGGAAGGCCATAAGTGTTGGCTACCGCCAAGTAGTCGGAAAAATCGACGGTGCCGCTTTGATCCGTGTTGCCGTCAATCCACTCGGCGCCGCCGCCGTAAATGTAGCTGCCGAATGGTTGGCCATAGCTGTTCGCTACCTGGAGATAGTCGGCGAAGTTAGTCTCGCCATACAAGCCGGAATCGCCGGCATAAGTGTAGGCAATGACGCTTTGCCCTGGCCCCACCGAGATGCCCCTAAAGGTTGAAAACGCGCCGATCGAATTATCGATCCAGCCGACAGCTTTATTGCCGTCTGGATCATTTGCGGCCGTGCTGCTTATGATGCCATTCGTACCATTCCACGCGCCGTTGAAATAGTTCGCGCCTTCGGCTAACGCATCGTGAATGGCCGCGTCTCCGAATTCGGCTACGCCAGGCGAGCCATATTCGTTGGCCTGGCCGCCGCTAGGTACGAAGCCGAACGAGGATGTAGTTACTATCATCGCCCCATTGGTCAGATCGATCGCGCCGCCCGCAATATGCACCGAGCCTAAAGTCTTTGCGGCGTTATAATCGAGCTGAAGTAGTGGGCCCGCGGACGCTAACGAAGCCATCGCGACAGTGATGACCGTGGAAAATACGATTCTGCCGAAGTGAAATAATGCGTCCGTCATTGACTGTGCTTTCCAAGGTGATTCAAGCTATCTCTTTACGTTAATACCGTTTGAAGTACGCGCCTACGATGTGCGCTAGGGAGCATCTAGGGAGCATCTGGGGAGCAAAATGCTGACGGCGGGGTGAATAAGGCTTTGAGAGGTGCGACAATCTGCGAGAATGGCTATGGCCGCGGAGCGGCGGTGCCGGTCGTCCACATGCTGGTCGCCCATTACGCCGTCGGTGGCGGGCTGTTTCGACACGTGTCGGTATCGAATGGATGAAATTCAATCGCGCGCGGTTTCCGTGGAACTCATCGAAGAAGACCGGATCGGTCTGGAACTCGATGCAGCGATCCGGCGGCTATTGTGCGACTGCTTCCCGGCCGATGCGACCGCCTTCTCGGCCAGCCGCGCGTGGAACGGCGTGCGCCCGCTTTATTCCGTGATTTGCGGGCACGGCGACCGCATCGTGGGTCATGTGGGCATCGTCGAGCGCCAGATTGTGTGCGGCGGTGTGCCGACACATATCGCGGGAATTCAGAGTCTTGCTGTCGCGCCGGACATGCGCAAAAGCGGGGCGTCACAGCGGCTGATGATCGCCGCCATGGACGACGCCCGGCGGCGGGGTATCGGGTTCGGCCTGTTGTTCTGCCTGCCGGGGCTGGCCGACTTTTACGCTCGCCTGGGCTGGCGGCAAATCGAACGGGCGGTCGCGATGCGCGACGCCGCCCGCCGAAGCGTACCGCTTACGTCAAAGAACATCGCCATGTGTCTTCCGCTGGGCGATGATCCGTTTCCGCCAGGTCCTATTGACCTCGCAGGCCGCGACTGGTGAACTTGCCTGACGCGCTACTTCTCGTTCGCTTTGGCTGTGATCTTCTCCTCAAAGATCCGTACACAGCGGGCGGCGCCGTCGAGGATGAGAATCCGATTATGGTGGTCTGCCGCCAGATCGGCGACTGGGCCGGTGTCGTCCGGGCCGCACACTACGCCGGTCATCTCGCCGGCACGGCTATAGACTTTGATCCGCAGCGGGGCTTCCTCGACGGTCGCGAAACGGCCATCGCCCGTCAAGGCAATCTGCGTCGGGTTATTACTTCCCGCGAAATCCTCGAATGCAGGCGAGGCCTGCCCCCAATGTCTCTCGATTTCTCCGGTGGAATCGTAGCCTTCGATGCGGCACTCGCGGCGGTTGACCACATAGATCAGGTCGTCCCGGCCCACGACGAGATCGAAATGTTGCGCGGGACTGCCGGGAGTGGGAGCGAAGTGCCCGGGGCTGCTTTCGCCGAAGGGGGAGAGCAGCTTTCCGGTCGTGTCGAAATGCTGCACGACATTCCAGCCGGAATCGCCGATATAGATGTCGTGGTCGCTCGTGGAGATCGACGCGAAGCGTGCCTTATCGATGCCTTGCCAGATGGCTTCTTTAGTCCCATCGGGATTGAAGACCTCGACGTGGTCGGTGAAGCCGACGTAGATCCGGCCCGGCACGAGATGCTGACGGCCGCCGATCGTCAGGCACGTCGGCTCGAACATGAGCGTTATGCGCGACTCCTGTCGGCCATCAGTCGAGTAGCGACAAAGACAACGGTCGCCAACGACATAGATGTGATTGTCAGCATCGACAGCCAGGGCCGCGACCTTCTTCATATCGACGTCGAACTTCGCGGTCCGCCAATAGTTGATCCTGGCAGGATCGATCGGCATCGGCGTGTGCACCCCGGGCGCGTCGTCGAGCATCGACGCGGCCTTTACGCGCGACCGATCCTTCGACACAGCGCCGCGGACGGAGAACAACGTTACAATGCTTCCGGTCGCGACCAAGAGACTTATCAGCGAAATGAAAACGGCTGTTTTCGAGCGGCCCATAAGAACTCCGGCTCGGCTGGCGGATGGGGCCGAAGGTCGCTGCCGCGCGAAAACGCGACGAGCGTTCGGCAACATTCCACCAACCTACTTTTTAGCTAGAATGCCGGTAATTGTCAACCCTCCGGCGGGGTGGGGGCAGAAGCGAGAAAGCCGATTTTTCTCGCCTACATACGAAACGGCTCGGGCGTAAAGCCGACGATGATGAACGCCAGCGTAGCGAAGCCCAGCACGTAGCGCCACAAGCCCAGCGGCACGGAATCATCGGCGGTGGGCGGGTGGCGGGGGCCCATGAACGTAATCAGTCCGAGCATCAGCCACCACGTCGGCAGCCAAAAATGGATCGAAGCCCAGATGGCCGCCACGAGCAGCGCGGTCGAAATCAAGTGTGCCTTTTTGCGAAACATTCCGTAGAGGATATGGCCGCCGTCCAGTTGGCCGATAGGCACTAGGTTGATCGACGTGATCAAGAGCCCGACCCAGCCGGCGAAGGCGATCGGGTGATAGGCGATGTAATAGCCGGCCGGGACCGCACCGTGCATCCCGGCATAGATCAACTTTACCAGCAGCGGCGAGCCGAAGACAAAGGTGCTATCGTCCGGTGGGAGCAGCCTGCACTGGCTCCAGCTTAGACCCAAAACAAGGAACACAATCGTTGGCACAAGCCCGGCGAGCGGCCCGCTGATGCCGATATCAAAGACTGTTTTGGCATTGCCGCGGCGCGGTTCCATGGCGATCACGGCGCCCATGGTCCCGATGAAAGTCGGCATGGGAATGAAGATGGGCAGCGTGGCGTTGACGCCAGAGACGTCGAGCCTGCAAGTAATGGCCCATCTCATGGGACAAAAGGATCAACATCACGGCGGACGAGTACATGATGCCATCCGAGATTACGATGGACGACATCGTAAAATGATCGAAATAGTGGGCTCCCGCCGCGAAAGTGGTCAAGCATGTCACAACAAAAAGTGCCACCGGCCCCCAGACTTTCCAAGGCGATGGCGGCGGGGGAGGCGGTGGTTCCTCGACTACGTATTCCGGAAAGAAATCGATCAAAAGCGGCAGCCGCACCTCGCGATAGACTGGCGGCAGCGGATTCAGTTCGTTCGCGTCCATCGCGGTTGAGAGCAATTTCGCCCGCGTCGCCGCGGCGCCGTTTGACAATGTGATCGATCAAAGCCACCTCAATTGTAGCTTGCGCCACAGACATGAGGCAAGGGAACGAAACGCACACGAAGCACACAACTTGCAGCGCAGCGGGCAACATGGTAAAAAGTGAAGCCAAATAAAAGAGGTCTATTGATGAACAACTCTCCGATGGCACGGCCGGCCATCCTGATTACTGGGGCTTCGACGGGCATCGGAGCGGCCTGCGCAGCGGACCTCGCCCGACGCGGCTTTCGCGTATTCGCCGGCGTGCGCAAGGATACGGACGGCGAGCGTCTGAAGGATCAGTCGGCGGATATCGTACCGCTGCTGCTGGACGTTACCGACAGTGCGCAGATCGCCGCCGCGGCGGATACCGTCGGGAGGACCGTCGGCGACGCCTGCTTGGCGGGGCTGGTCAATAACGCCGGCATCGTGGTCGCCGGCCCGTTGGAAATCCTGCCGCTGGACGAGCTGCGGCGGCAGCTTGAAGTCAACGTCGTGGGACAGGTGGCGGTGCTGCAGGCCATGCTGCCGCTCTTGCGGAAGGCCCGCGGGCGAATCGTGAATATCAGTTCAGTAAACGGCCGCTTCGCACCGCCTTACATGGCGCCTTATTCAGCGTCGAAGCACGCCTTGGAGGCGATCAACAACGCCCTGCGTTTGGAACTTCGTGCTTGGGGGATCCATGTGTCCATAATCGAGCCCGGCGCCACGGCGACGCCAATCTGGGACAAGTCGCTGGCGGCTGCCAACGCACTGACGGAGCAGATTCGCGAGGAGCACATACAACTTTACAAAAACGACCTCGATGCGATGGCCCGCGCCACAGAGGAACTGGCCCGAACGGCGACTTCCCGTGGAAACGGTGGTTCGGTGCGTCGTCCATGCCTTGACTGCGTCGCGGCCGCGCACACGGTACCGCGTGGGCCTGAAGGTCAACTTGATCTTGGCGACCTACAAGTGGATAACTGATCGCGCATGGGACCGCATCATGCAGCGCTCGCTGGGACTGCCGAAAATCAAGCCGCCATGAGTATCAGAGGACGTGCTATAATTGAGCTCTGGTTATTTTGTTCGGGAGAAAATGACATGTCTGTCGCGCTCGATGCGATGTTGGTGAAAACACAGGGAGTTTGCGGCGGGCGATTGCGCATCGACGGCACGCGCATCACCGTCGGTCGCATCGCCGTGCTTTACAGGCAAGGACTGACGGCGGAAGACATCTCACAAACCTATCCACATCTACCAATCGGCGGAATCTATGCGGCGCTGGCCTACTACCATGCTAACCGATCGGAAATTGATGCCATGTTGGCCGCAGACGACGCGCTGTATGACGAATTAGCGAAGGTAAACGCTAAACAGGACGGCGCGGCGTGAGCAATGTTCGGCTTTATTTCGACGAGGACACGGAGGAAGAGGCCGTTGTTCATGGACTTCGCGTCCGCGGCGCCGACATTTTGACGACTCTCGAAGCCGAACGTTGCGGTACGAGCGACGAGAAGCAACTTGAGTTCGCGACAGAGCAAGGCCGAACGATCTATACCTTCAATGTCGGCCATTTTGCGGCGTTACACGCCGACTGTCTAGCAAGAGGAATCGAGCACCGCGGAATTGTCGTCATTCCTGATCAGCGGTTATCAATCGGTGAAAAAGTGCGCCGATTGGCGCGGCTTGTCGCAAGCGTATCTGCAGCGGAAATGTTCAACCGCATGGAGTTCTTGTAGACTCGCGGTCGCCTTAGTAATTCAGCGCCGCGCGGACCATCAGAGTATCGCCCAGGTCGAAGTTCGTGTCGGTGCTCGTAAGGCGGATGTAACGGTGAAAGACGTAGCCGAGTTCGATCTGAGAGCCTAGTCCGACGATGGTGCGGTTTTCCAGGCCGAGGAATACTCGGATATCGCTGTAACTCATCAGGTCGCTCGTACCATCGCTGTGGCGAATGGCAAAGGAACCGGCACCGTTCTGATCAGCGCCGCCCAACTCGCCAGCCAAATAGACCCAGCAATCGCTTGTCCAGGTCGGACAAGTACGATTCGGATAGACGGGAACGGTCACACCGTCATATCCGAGACGGTATGAGATCTTGGGTATTGGAAAAACGAGCCGATATTCCATTTGCGAATCCGGCTTCCAAATGAACCCTGCAATCGGAAGTACCTCAACGTCTGGCCGGTCGAGATACGCCGCACCCAGAACTAGCTGAAAGGTTGGCGTCCAATCCCACATCGCAGAGCCATGCCCGATGAGGCGCACGGCTCTTACCGTGCTTCCGCTCCAATCGCTGTTGTAGCTTGGCTCGATAGCGATGTCCGCTCGGAACCGCTCACCGAACTTGGGCAGCCAGCGGAATTCCGCGTAAACCTCATGCAATTGCGGGGGAATGTCCAAGCTGGCCGGACCGTCGAGCCATTGCGTGCCGACGCCCGGCGTGATGACCAGCGGGGCGTCCTTGGTAGGGCAGGGGAGGCCCCACACGCTCGTCAACTCAATGCCATAAATGCCGAAACCATCGCCGCCCCACCGCGGCAGATAGGTATTGGTGAAGGAAAGTTTCTGAAATGCCCCGCTGCGGTAGTCGTCCGGCGTTTTGCGGTTATCGCCGAAGAGCAAATCGCCAATAGTCGCCGGGGGCAGAGGCTGCTGGACTGCCGGCTGCGTCTGCCCTGGCGGCAGCGCAGGCGGAATGCCGGGCGGCAATAGCGGAAGCATCTGCTGATCGGTCAGCGGAGAGTAACCGGGCCGCTGCTCCGGAAAGGGGTTTTCCAACATCGAGCCTTGCGGAGCAGATTGTGGCGGCGGCGACTGAGCGATCGCGGAGGAGCAAAGCCAAAGCAGCAGGCACGCTCCGCGTGCTATTCTACGCATCAGAACGAAACTCCGGCATGGAGATAAAACGTGCCGTTGGGCGTGAACGTGTTGGGCATCTGGCTGGCGTAGACCAACTCCCGCTCAAAGGCATAGCCCACCTCGAAAAAGCCGGTCTGGCCGCCGCAACGCTTGAAGTCGACTCCCAGGGCAGCGCGGATGTCGTTGTAGTCAACCAGGTCGATGTGGCCGACCTCCGACGGCGGCGCGAAGTCCGAGCGTTTGATCGTCCAGACGCCGCCGCCATAGTCGCCCGAGAGATACCACCACCACTCCGTGCCGCCGGGGGCAGTGTAAAGCATCTGCGTGAACTTGGGATTCGGGAAGAGGATGTCGAACCGCGTGAACTGGCTGGGCGTCCACACGAATCCGCCCGCCGGCAGCAGCTTGATTTTACCGCGGTCGATGTACCAGACGCCGAGCTTCATCTGCAATTTGGTGTCGGGGATGCCGATCACGGCCAGTCCCTTGCCCTTAAAACGGTAGCTTTGATTCGTGAGCGTGGTGAAATCGGAGTAGATGCCGTAGCTGGCCTCCAACTCCGCGCTGAACGCGCCGGGCACGAAAACCGGGTTCCAATCAACCTGGAGATAGGCGTCGTAGGTCCGGGCGGGCATGTCGGCAAAGCCGTCCGCGGCGGTCGAGGCGGGGCCGGCCCACCAGTGCCAGGCGAAGCCAGGCGTGATCAGCAACAGGGATTCCTGGGGCTGCTGTTGCGGCGCCGCCGGCTGCTGTTGGGTAAACCAAGGCATCGGCAGCGCGAAGGTCGCAAAGACGTTGACGTCGTCGATGCCGAGTTGGTCGGTCGTGTCGCCCTTTCCACCAAACCAGTGGTAGTCGAGAGAAACATCCTGGACGAAGCGATAGCCTTGGGCGATCACCGGCGGAAGCGTGAAGATCGCCGGCGGCGGACACTGCGGATTGCCGTAGTACGGGTCTTGCGGCGCAACCGCCGCGGGCGCCGCGCCCGGCGGCGCGAAAGGATCGAAGTTCGGCGGAGGCTGCACAGCTCCTAAAGTTGCCGTGGGGCCAACTGCGGCGGCTGCGGGGCCGGGAGTGTAGATCATGCCGCCCGGCGGCGCGGCGTACCCGCCGGGCGGAAGCGTCGGCGCGGCGCTTGCCGCCGGGGTAGGGCCGAATGGCGTCATGTTCGAGGGCGATGCCACCGCACCGCCGTCGGCCGCCGCATTTCCGTAACTTGGATACGTGGCCGGCGGGGCCATGACGGTCGGGCCAGCGGCCGTGGGATCGGGCGAGGGAAAACGGATCTGCGCCTGGCCGTAAGCACGAGATTGGCCGAGCAACACCAGACATGCTAGCAGCGCCAGCGTTCGGCGCATTTGCCCACGGGAATTCGTACTTGCCGGTTGCTCTCGCATCTCGCCACTATATAATGGGCGCGCGAATGCCCGCCCGAGAATCGTACTTCCACAATTAGCCGGGTATGGGAATACCAAGCCAGGGCGGTCCCGTCAAGTCCGAATGGTAAACTTGAGGAACATTCTGGAGAATTCGTTCGTCGCGGACGCGGAACATTATGCGTCAATCACCTCGACTAACGATCGGGCGATTACCGCAGCGAGCGAGCCGGGAGCCCGGTTGCCGCTACTTGTACTGGCTGACGCGCAATCAGCCGGGCGGGGCCGCGGTTCGAACCGCTGGTGGACAGGGCAGGGGAGTTTGGCGTTCAGCCTGCTTTTGGGATCGGACGGTGGATCGCGCCCGTCACTTCTGATTTCGCTGGCAGCCGGTGTGGCCGTGGTCGACGCTTTGGCACCCCTCGTTCCCGGCCATGATATCGGCATTCACTGGCCCAATGACGTGATGCTGGACGGCCGCAAGCTGGCCGGCATCCTCATCGAGGTCCTGCCCGACGGCAAGCAGGTGATCGGCATCGGCATCAACTCGAACAACACCGCGGCCGACGCGCCGGCCGAGGTGCGCGCCCGCGTGGCCACGCTCCGCGACGCTACTGGATGCGAGTGCGATTCCACGGACCTTTTAATCGAAATCCTGAGCCGATTAAAAGCGCGGCTGGCCGAATTGGCACATTCGCCGGAGCAGATTGCCGCCCGGACGAACGAACTGTGCGTACAGCGCGGAACGAACGTACAGATTCGCCAGGGGACGCAAACGATACAAGGAATTTGCCAGTCGATCGCGCCCGACGGAGCGTTGGTCCTGTATGTCGCCGGGCGACCGTATGCCGTGTATACAGGGATCGTTATCTCAGTTTGACAATGCGATCATACTCGGCGTGCGATCCAATCCAGAACCACGAAATACCTTCGGGTTGGTCCGGGGCGTCCACTCCAAGAGCCCGATAATGGGACCCCGCTCGAACCGACCAGAGTTCACCAATTTTCTTGAAATGCAAAGAAGGATGCCGTGAATCTGACCGCAGGAGTGAAAAACTTTTATCGGCGGTATTCCTCACTTCGATTGGCAGATGCCGACACAAATACCAGAAGTCGGCCGTCGCGAAGTGCGTCATAGCGGGGTAGCATTACCCGCTTTAAAATCGGTGCGAGCCTTCTCCATCATCGACCGCAACGGCCCCGTGCGCTGGTCCTGTTCGATCTGACGGTCCCACCGCTCTTCCTCGTATTGCTCGAACCAAGAAGAAAACTCGCAAAACTCGTCGTCTGGAAGCGATCGAATCGCGTCTTGAATACTAAGAATCGAACTCATTCTCGCCTTCTCCCATGCGATGTTGGGTACGACTCCATTATACACACTGGGGAAGATCGGGGCTCCCAATCATGATATAGCCGCGTATCCCTCACCGCGGCTGCGTCTCGCGCTCGGCCGCTTTTTGCACGGGCGTTTGAGTCTTCGGCGGCGCGGCCTCGGACGGCGGCGGGTCGGCCGGAGCGAAGACCGCCTGATCGTAGAAGTTCAGCACGTAAGCAGAATGCATTGCCGCCGAGATCTCCCGCGCGCTCATCGTGGAGATGTAATTCTGATAGTGCGGCGCGTTGAACGACGTCGTCAGGAAATCAATCCCGCCGGCAATCCGCGGATCTTCCAGACTGTTGGCCGGCATCGCCGAGACGAGCCACTCCAGCATGTGGGCCGTATACGATACGGCAGTCGGATAATCGCGGTTGACGGCGCGGCCCCAACTGCCGTCGCTGTTCTGCGACGTGAACGCGTAGCGAGCCGCTTCGTCGATGTAGGTTTCCGCTCGGGCAAGGTCGCCGTCGATCGCCGTCTTGTCGGCCTTGAAGCGCTTGATCGCCGCCACAAGCCCCATGAGCCGATTGGTCGCCGCATAGGGCGTGTTGCCGGTAGGGCGATTCATTTCCTCGGTGACGATCCGCTGAAGGGTCCAATTGCCGCCCAGGCTGTCCTTCCACGATGGCTCATGGACATAGTGGGCGAGGGCCACGAGCTTCATCGACATGTCCGTGCCCGGCCGACAGCTCAGTTTTTCATAGTCGATGATGTCCGACACGGTGCGAACAACGCGGCCGAATCGGGCGGGGTAATCCGGCGCGACTTCCGAAAGGGCCAACATGGCCGCCAACTCGGAAGGCTGACTCTGATAGCCATACCCGATTCGCGCCGCCAAATGCCCTTCGCTATAGGTCATCATCTCGTATCCGGCGCAAGGCATATTCCAGCAGAGGCAGGTGATTCCATTGACCTTCTGGCCGGAGCCGGCGTTGTCGGCGAGTTCCGTATTGCAGCCGAAGCCGCGGCAGAACTCCAAAACATCGGAACAGTCGTTCTGCTGTGTGTTGAAAGGCTGCTGGCGGAGCGCCGTCAAGAGCCGGCGGACGCGATCGCGGCGCTCGGTCATTTCCGGCGTAAGCTGCTTGAGCTTCTTGGGCCTCGATTTAACTGCCGGCGCGGAGTCTTTCTTCGCGTCGTCCTTTGCGTCATTGGCCGGCGAATCGTCCGACTTTGCCGCAGCATCGGCCTTATCTTTCGCGACATCGGCGGTCTTAGCGTCCTTGGAAGGGGTACCGTCGTCGGCGCGAGTTGATCCGACCAAACCTAACAGCAGCGTGGATGCCAAGAAGCAGCGGCAGCCAATGCGAAACATGATCGACATCGAAAAATCTCCTTTGCTTGAAAGCTATCGCACCGGGCCGGCAGTCGTCTTTTCGCTAGGGCGATTGACGGTCGGCGTGGCCTGGTCGTGACGAGGACGGCTGATGAGGAACCCGCCGGAGGTCCCGCGCTGCACTACGGAGTGCTCCGCCGCGCCGCAGTCGTATTTGTTGCCATTGCCGTAGGCGACCAGGAAGCTGAAGTTGCCCCCGCAGTCCGTCGGATTGTGATACGTCAAGTTCGCGGAGGCGTACCCTTGGCCCCATCCTTTGAACTCCGAGTCGTCGCCGTATTGATAAAGGATGCCAAGGCTGCCTTGGGAGCCGTTGCCCTGCACCAGGCTCTGATCCGCCAGGAAGCGATTGTTGCCGCCGAAGACACATAGCGCGCCGACCGAGCAGTCCCAGCCCATGCCACTGCCCATGATGCTGCCTTCGAACGTGCTGTGGCCCTTGTCGTCAAAGCAGAATCCCAAGGCGTAGTGGCAACCCCAGCCAACGCCAAAGCGCTGGAAGAGCTGCTCGCTGCGTTCGCCGCCATAAAAACTCTTGCGTGCGATGAGCCGCTTGCTGTAGCCGCCGAAATCGCGGGCGAACCCCAGTCCGCACCAGTAGCCGCCGCCGTGGGCCAGGTAATCGAACTCGTAGACGTTATGGCCGCCGCCGTTGAGCAACATGCCGATACCGCCACACGCCACCTGGCGGATGCCCGCGCCGAGCCCCTGGCCGAAACCTTCGTAGCCGGGCGTTTCCGGCTTATAGGAGTTGACGTAGAGGCCGCCCAGGTAGTAGTGGTCGTGGCCGCCGATGTCGTCGATGATGCCGAAACCTAATGGGCCGCCAAGTCCCTGCGCCCACATGCCGGCATGAAAGTTGTTGCCGGCACCGTGGCCGATGATAATCGCGAGCCCCCCGATGGCCTGGCCCTGCACTCGGCATCGCCCACGATAGACGTTGTCGCCGCCGAACTCGACGATGATTCCCACGCCGCCGATGGTCGAGGCCTGGCACATGTCCTGGCCCTCGTAGCGATTGCCGCCTTCGGCATTGACGATCATTGCGATGCCCAGGATCGAACTACCCTGCACGGCGGGCTTCGACGACTGGTAGATATTGTGGCCGCCCAGGTTGATATTCGCCAAGACCGGTCGGTTGATCGACACGGTGCCGTCGTAATAGGTGTTTTCGCCGCCCAGGTCGATGACCAAGGCCACGCTGGCCATCGAATCGAGATTATAAGTGTTCGGCCCTCGCCCGCCGATGATGATCGCGCCGGCGGGCGTATCGATGCGCGCGACGACGCGGCCGGAAACGCCGGGCACCTCCACGTCGCCCTCGTCGGGATAATTCTTCAACTGTTCCAACAGCTTCGGGTCGCTGAGCGGAACCAATGCTTCCGCGGCCGTTACCAGCGCGGCGCGGTCCATCTTTTCCATGAGGTCGACCATGCGGCGACCGGTGCCGCGGTCGTTCAGCGTATGGGCCTGCGTGTTGTTGGCGACCATTACTGGATAGATATAGGACGCCATTTCGCGGATTTCGGTCTTGGTCAACGGCGCCAGCGCCGCCGCATGCGCCGCTTTGGCCTCGACAAGGGCCTGCTTCAGAATCTCGATCGCTTCCCGCGGGCTTTTGGCCGTGCGATACTTTCGCGGTTCGCGCCGCGCCAGGTCAAGCTTTTCGGAAATGATCGGCAACAAGCGCGCCAGGCCGCCGCGATCCTCGATGATCGCCGTGTGTACGTCGCGGGTAAACTGCTCCGCTTCCGAAATGGCGCTAAGGGGATGCCGCATCATATGGTCATACCAGGAGAGCCGGCAGTTGCCCGCTAACTCCGATCCGGTGTACCGGGCATTGGAAGAATCGAGCTTATAACCCGTGTAGCGCTGAAAGCGGTTGAAATTGTCCGAAACGCCGCGCTCGCGCACTGCGTTGACGATCTCCTGCTGCAGGATTTCGATCATGCCCGGCGCCAAGGGCTGGCCGATGACGCTCGGATCTTCGGGCAAAGCTTTGGATTTTGCTAAAGTTTTCTTCTTTTCGTTTGCCTTGGAGTTCTTATCCGCGGACTTCGCGGAAGATTTGTCCGCTTGGCCGTCCGATGATTGATCCGCAGCCGAGGACTCTTGTGAATTGGCGCCGGGGATTGCGCCTGCTGGCGCAACGGCTTGATTGGGCTGCGCGGCTCCGGGATAAACGGGCCGCTCGGTCGAGACGTTCGCGATATGACCCTTTGCCGGACTCTAACGGATTGTCGCGGAATGGCCAAGCCGAGCTGGTACCTTGCATAATCAACAAGGCAAACAGGGCGAAATAAATCGGGCCTATTTGCCCCGCAAGCCGTCGCAACGTCACAATGCGCCTCCCTCGAACTTATTTCGAGTATGAATCGACATTTTATGGGTGTGGTGGTGAATCGTCAACCATGATTTGCGAGTACCGCCGCCGGTGCGAGACACTAGCGAAATTATACGCACGAGAAAGATTTTGCTAATTTTTTCCTAATGATTTCCTCTGAAATGGTTTTTGTAGCGCTGCAACGCAAATCTCATGTCGATTGTGTGCCAATTGACGTGCTTCGACAAGATTGTAACCCCAACTGCGAACCCGCATTAAATAGGAAGGCACTTCGCTCGCTAGTTTCCAGTCAAGCAGTTTCAGCGTCAGCAACATGCCGCGAATGTTGACCTCGCGGTGGCGGACGATCGCTTCCACGGCGTCGAGCGTGAAAGCAGGCGCGACGTTCATATCGGCCGTCAGCCAGCGGACTTTGCGAAACGCGCGCCGCGGGACCTGCACCACTCGCCGTCGAATATGACGGAAGCGCGGATGACTGGCTACCTCTTCCGCCATTTCCGCCGGATCGATGCCGATGACCTGGAAGCCGCGCTCCAGCAGGGCCTGGCTCGCGCCGCCGGGCGAACTTCCCAACTCGGCGAACCGCGCGCCCTTGCCCGCCGGCAAATTCGCCCAGGCAAGTGCCTCTTCCATCTTCAGCCAAGCCCGGCTCACCGTGCCGGGCGGCGCGTGCAGGTCCATAATCCCACCAGGCCAGCGCGAAGGCACGCTGCGGGCGCGGTGATAGCCCACCCACCACTGATTTGCCTCGACGAGGATCACATCCGCGACAAGTTCGCCAATTGCGGCCGCCTCGGTGAGATGGTTGCCGCCGGCGAGTCGTTCGGCCTTTGGGCAGGCGGTCTTGAGAGCGTCATAAGCGGCCAAGGCCCGCGGTGTGACGCATGGCGTGAAACCCAACTCGCCCGACTCCCAGCGATCTCGCTCCCAGACGTGAATGCGCGAAATCGGGCGATCGCCGAGCAGCCGCCACGCGTCTCGCGCCGCGGCGGCCGGATCGTCCAAGGAAGCATTACCGAGCGAAAAGCCATAAGCCCGCGCGAAGACCGATCCGAGTCGGAAGTCGGGCGTCAAGTGTTTCCCCTCGGGCAGCTTATAGGTGAGGAACCCCGGCCGCGCGTAGCCGATACGGAAGTCGGGCCAGCGCCGGGCGATCTCTTCCTTGACCGCCGCCTCCGCGCCGACCTGGCAAGTGATGAACAGGAATCGCGGCGGTGGCAGAGTGCTCGTCATGACGGGGTCCCCCATTATACCCTCGCCGCCTATAATGTGCAGGAGGACAATAGACGGGCTGTAGGGAACGGACTCCGTGCCGTTCCACTTCACCCGGAACGCCGCGGAGGGCGTTCCCTACAGTTGTCGCGATAGGACGAACCGGATGCAAGAACATCGCGTTGTCATTATCGGTGGAGGATTTGGCGGTCTCTATTGCGCGAAGTCGCTGCGCAGTGCGCCGGTACACCTGTCGCTCATCGATCGGCGGAACTTCCACCTCTTTCAACCGCTGCTCTACCAGGTGGCCAACGGGGGACTCTCGCCGGCCAATATCTCCGCTCCGCTGCGCGCCGTACTTAAGCGGCAAAAGAACACGGAAGTCCTGTTGGCTGAAGCGGTCGGCTTCGATCTGGCCGCCCGGCGGGTGATTCTGGCAGATGGCTGCCTCGACTACGATTCTCTCATCGTCGCCACCGGTTCCGAGACCTCGTACTTCGGCCACGACGCTTGGGAGCCGCTCGCGCCGGGCTTGAAGACAATCGAAGAAGCTACGAACATCCGCCATCGCGTGTTGGCGGCTTTTGAAGCGGCCGAGCGCGAGCGGGATGCGGAGAAAATCCGCTGCTTGCTGACGTTTGTCATCGTCGGCGGCGGGCCGACCGGCGTGGAAATGGCCGGCGCGGTAGCCGAGACGGCGCGGCATACGCTCCGGGGCGAGTTCCGCCACATCGATCCGAGCCAGGCCCGCGTTTTCCTAGTTGAAGGCGGCGAGCGCGTGCTCGCCGCCTTTGGGCCGAAACTTTCCGAACGGGCGAAAGCGCAATTGGAGCAGCTTGGTGTGATTGTACGCGTAAGCTGCCTGGTCACCGACGTCCGCAAGCAGGGCGTCACCGTAAAATGCGGCCAACAGACTGAGGAGATCGAATCCGCCACGCTCGTCTGGGCGGCTGGCGTGCGGGCATCATCGCTTGGCAAGACGCTCGCCGAAGCGGCTGGTGTTCAGACCGATCGACAGGGCCGCGTCGCCGTCGAGGCCGACTTGACGTTGCCCGGCCATCCAGAGATCTTCGTCATCGGCGACTTGGCGAATGTCCGCGAGAAGCCGGATGGCCCCTCGCTGCCGGGACTTGCGCCGGTGGCAATGCAGCAAGGGCATTACGTGGCAAAGCTCATCCGCCGCCGGCTCAGCGGCGGCACGCTGCCGCCATTCAAGTACTGGGACCGCGGCACGATGGCCACCATCGGCCGCGCCCGGGCGGTAGCAATGGTGGGCCCGCTGCGGTTCTCCGGCATCTTCGCCTGGCTGGCGTGGCTCTTCATCCACTTGATGTACATCGTCGAGTTTGAGAACCGGGTTTTGATCTTCTGCCAATGGGCCGTGAACTATCTGACCTGGAACCGCTCCGCGCGCCTGATCACGGGCGAGCGAATAAAAGGGCACGAGCAGAAGGAGCCGTAGGCCGAAGGGTGGGACCAGCGAGCGTGAAGCGAGCGCCAGCCCATCTCAGGATTGCCTACCGCGAGGCGACCTCCGAGCGCGGCGGCTCGGCGGCCCACTGCAGCGCGTCAACGATGTCCTTCTGCGTGTAAACACCCCGAAAAACCCGCGGGTGGTTCGGGTCGTGGGGCGAGAATACGGCAATGACAGGAATCTGCCGGCTAGCAAGGGTATCGAGCATGGCGCTAACTTTCGGATCGCGATCCGACCAGTCGGCTTTGAGCGGCACAACACCGCCCTTCCGCAAGGCGTCCACCACGGGTAGCGTGTTTAGAACCGTGTTTTCGTAAAGGTGGCAGTTCGGACACCACGACGCAGTAAAATCGACGAGAACCGGTTTGGGGCCGACAATCCGCGGTGCGGCCGACTTGCTGGGATCCCCTGACGCCGGAACTTCCTTCGGCGCAGTTGCTTTCGCCAGTCCGGAGAAATGAAAAGGACCCAACACGCGCTCGTCGAGACCTGGGAACATCACGATCCAGGCGATGCCTACTATTGCCGCTCCCAGCGCCCAAGTTCGAACTTTGACGCCGAGTTCTCGCTCCGGTCCAATCCGTCCAATCATCCAGCACGTCAACGACAATGCAAATAACAGTCCGACGGTCGGCACGACGAAATGCGGCGCGAGCACAGAGAGCAGATATACCACGGTACCCATCAACACGAATCCCATGAACTGCTTAAATGTTATCATCCATTCGCCCGGTTTTGGTAGAAACTTGACGAGTTGGGGAAACGCGCCGATCAACAAGTAGGGACTGGCCATTCCCAGGCCAGCAGAGATAAATACCGACAACGTCACTAAAGCGGGCTGCGCAGTGGCCCAGGCCACCGCAGGCGCCAATAGCGGCGCCGAGCACGGCGTGGCGAGGAATGTGGTCAGGACGCCCTTGAAGAACGCTCCCGCGGCACCTTCCTGTGCCGCCAATGCGCCCGTTTTGCCCCCACCCAAAAACGAGGGCAGCGGCACCTCCCAAACTCCCATGAAGCTCAACGCCATCACGAAAACGACGCTCGCCAACGCGATCTTGAACCACGTGAACCCGAAAAGCTCACCCCAACCGAAATGAAACAAAATGGCCAATATGGCGAGACCGAAAAAGACCGCCAGCAGCCCTAGCGAATAGCATACGTTGAGCATGAAGGCGCGGCCTCGATCTTGTCCCGACTGCTGAACGAAAGAGACGATCTTTAGACCGATTACCGGCAGCACGCAAGGCATGACATTCAGAATCAGTCCGCCCAGGAAGCCCCACAAGATCACTTGCATCATGCCTGCCGCACTGACTTCCTTTATGGCCTCCTTTTGGACGCTCTCGAGGTTAAACTTCTCCGGATTGACAATTTGTCGGAGGTCCGCGGCATCAATGAACGGCAGCCAGTTGATTTCTCCTCCAGCGGTGGAACTCGGCGGAGCAGAGGATTCAGCCGCGCCTGGCGCGGCAGGTTCAGTACCCGCTTGCTCGCCGCCATGATTCCCGGCCGGCACAACCGCTTGAATGTCCGGCCTAAAATCGACCTCGAAGGGATACTCCGTCGGCGGCAAACAGCCCGATTCCTCTTCGCACAATTGCATGACCACTTTGCCGGCGATCTTGACCGATTCGGGCCGCGCGCCGGCGCAAGCTTGATCGGCACGACCCACTTCACCGTGCCCAAGTGTTCTTCAAGCGGCACGCCGGGGAAGCCGGGATTGTTGAGCACGATTTCGGGTGCAGTGGCGGAAGCAAACCTGCCGGTGAGGGAAAAGTCCGCCGCGGGATCAACTTGAATCTTTGTCGCTACCGGACCGGTGCGTTGCGTAAGTGAATAGGTGTTGACGCCCGGCGGCAACGTGGCCGTTATGTATAACTGTGCCGAGCCGTCCGAACCAGGCGCGGTAAAACCGGCCTCGACCTTCGCCACGCGACCGCCTCCGCTCAAAAATCCGCGCGACGATGGTTTTTTGATGCTTACAATCCCCGGATTGAGGCGCGGAATGAATCCGGTTGGCCCGGCAGGCTTCGTAGGTTGGGCAGCAGGCGCGGCGCGCATCGCGGCCGGAGTTGCCGGCGTTTCTGACTTCGCGGGCGGCGAATCTTTTTCCGCCGCAGCATTAGGCTGGTAACTCGCAGTGAACGCATAGTCCTTCGGCATTACGCAGCCGTTGTCGTCGCAAAGCTGCATGGCGACCTTGCCTGCTATTTTTAGCGACTCCGGCTTCGCGCCGGCGGCCAGCTTGATCGGCGCGAACCATTTGACTTTGCCCGACTGCTCCTCCAAGGGAACGCCGGGAAAGGCGTCTTCCATGTGAGTGATCTTCGGCTTCGTCGCGGTCAGGAACTTGCCGATCTCTGGAACCTCGGCCGTCGTATCGACCTTGATCTTGGTGCGGATCGGTCCTCCGTCGGGCTGAGTAATGGAATACGTGTGCGCACCATCGGGCATGGTGGCCACGATGAATAATTGTGCGGTTCCGTCGGCGGCCGGCTTGGTGAAACCGGCCTCCATCTTCGGAACGCGATCGCCCTCGCCCAATACCGCTTGGTTGCCGCCAAAAGTAGTCCCACCCAGCCCCGGTGCACCGAGGTCTTGAGCCGGCGCGGGCTGCGCGGTGGCAAGCAGGACAGCCACGGCCAGGAAACTCGCAGAATGCCGGTAAACTGAATGATTTAGCATGGGTATTGGCCTCTTGGCTACATATATTATCGGCTCGCTTCCGATTCAACAATGCCGTTCGGCCCGTTCGGCCGGCGGCACTGCCCGTCCGATGCATTATACGGTATCTTGGTTCATGAGACCGCCCGGCACAGGGAGACTTCTGCGTGAAACTGGTGATTGCGATAATTCAGCCGACCAAGCTCAAGGCCGTTCGCGATGCCCTGGAAAAAATCGAAGTCACCCGGCTTACGATCACCGACGCCCAGGGTTTCGGCCGGCAGCGGGGGCGGACTGAAATGTACCGCGGGCACGAGTATACGAGCACGTTGCTCCGCAAAGTCGCCCTGGAAATTGTGGTCAACGACGATTTCCTCGATCGGACAATAAATACGATCATCAACGTAGCCCGGACCGGCCCCGAGGGCACGATCGGCGACGGCAAGATTTTCGTACTGCCCGCCCTTGACGCGATTCAGGTCTCCGAAGGACAACGGGGCCCGGGAGCGGTGTAGCGTTTCATTCTAAACCTCGACGTCCGCGTCGGTCGCGGCGGCCGGCGACGCTGTAGCCGCCACCTCCGGCGCGCCGGCGGCATCCTTCTGTATCTTCGGCAGGCCGAAGCCTTGTTCGCTCTCGTCTGCGTCGAGGAAAACCTCGTCGGTCTCGCGGGCATCAACGTCGCGGCGCAACTGATAATAGACTGCCGTGGAGGAGACGCCGAAATAGCTGAACACGTAGCCCAGCGCGAGCAGCTTCACGCAGCCGTTCCAAAAGGCAATAAGCGATACGCCGCCATTGGCGACCCACGAGCCGTCGGCGCCGGTCTTCAGAGATAATGCGTCCATCCTTGCCGGCCCCGCGCCCCAGCCTGCCGCCCACGACGCCAGCCATATCACTGCTGCGGCGAAGTTCTCCACAACGATCCAGCCCACCCAGCCGACAATCACGGCGATGGCGATATAGGCCGCATAGCGCAGCGGCTTTTGAAAGACATAGGCGTAGGTGCGGCTCAGGGCATCGAAGCTGTCGGAGCCCTCAACGCTGATGGTCGCCCACATCAGCGGCCAGCCCAGCAACACACCGACGAGCAAGAGCGTCATAAAGAAAGCTGCGAAGAGCACCAGCGGCCAGACCGCTCCGGCGATTGCCACAAAGAAATTCCACTTCATGAGAAGTCCCAAGAGCACAATCGGCAGCGCGATCAAGGTCACGCCAACCATCGGCACGACGGGCGATGCGAAGTAGGCCAGCCATTTGTTGCGCGCCCAGCGGAGCGACGCACCCCAGCCGACTCGTTCGCCGACCGCCAGTTCCACCGCCGCAATGCGGCTGATCGCCGCACCAAAGTAGGCCCAAATCACCAACGCCCAAAGCGACGAGAGAACGACGGCGCAGAAATCGCCCGCGGTCATCGGCTGAGCGGACGCCGGCGATCCGATCGAAAAAAGACGCAGCATCGGCCGGCTGAGCGTATACCATGCGCTGGAGAGAGGTGTCGTTCGGTAGAAGGTAAGGCCCGACGTATCGCCCAGTTTATTCATCGCTGCCGACATCGGTTCTTCGTCGGCCGCCTGATTTGGGACAGAGAAGCCGCGATCGACCGCAAACGGTTGGTTGGGCACTCCATGATCGATGACTTCCCAAACCTTTTCCTCGCCAAACGCCTCGCGCCAACTGTCGTTCAGCACGTCGTCGTGCCGAAAAATGTAGGCGATCGTATACCATCCGCCGAGCGTCAACAGCAGTGCC
The DNA here is from genome assembly GCA_963775975.1 of uncultured Planctomycetia bacterium. GTDB lineage: Bacteria > Planctomycetota > Planctomycetia > Pirellulales > Thermoguttaceae > JANXQG01. Next base: position 1,522,965 of record CAVZKX010000003.1, on the reverse strand, counting down.
GCTGCACCAAAGACCAATGGCCGCGGGCCGATCGCCAGGCGAAAACTCTTGCCGATGCTCAGCCAGGGGAAAATCTCCGACCAACGAATCGCCTTCAGGGCCACTCCCTCTTTCTCCAGCATGGCAAAACTCCCAAACGTGTAATGGATTGTCGCCTTTCGCTCCGTGAAAGTGCCGTCAGTTTCCTGGAGGGAAAGGCGACTTTTGCGCCGGCATTGTACATAAATCCGGGGGACGCTTGCAAGCTAGGGGGGGAATTCTCGCAAGATTTGCCACTTCTTCCTTGACGCGGTATGCTGAGAGCACTCATGCTCAATATCCGCGGCGCACTGCAGTCCGTCTTCCGGCACGCCCAGCACGATGCCCTCGATCAGGCCATCGAGCATCCCGAGGTCGATCGCAAGGTGATCGCCGTACTGCTGACCGCATGCATCATCCTCACACTGCAACAATACGTCTTCCGCGGCGGAAGTTTCGACAATCTGCCCGGCGTTCTTCGCTGGTTCGGCGCCGAGGACCTTGCCGGGCGGATCGACAATCTGAGCTATGGATCGCAGGAGCGGCAGTTGGCGCAGCTTCTTTACTGGGCAACCGGTAGCGTGATCAACTACGTCCTCATCCCGGTGCTGGTCGTCAAGCTTTATCTCCGCGAGCGAGTGGCCGACTTCGGCCTGAAGTTCCGCGGCATTTGGCGAAGCAGTTGGATTTACCTGGCGATGTTCCTTGTAATGATCGGGCCGCTGGCTTTTTTCTCGCGGACCGACGCCTTCCAAGCCAAATACCCGTTCTATCGCATCTGGCCCGATGAACCTTTCTGGCCGCGGCTCTGGATCTGGGAAGCAGCCTACATCTGCCAATTCTTCGCGTTGGAGTTTTTCTTCCGCGGCTTTCTAGTACACGGGCTGCGCCACCGGCTCGGATTCTACGCGATCTTCGTGATGATGGTGCCTTATTGCATGATCCATTTCCAGAAGCCGATGCCGGAATGTCTCGGCGCAATCGGGGCAGGGGCCATCTTGGGATTCATGAGCCTGAAGACGCGGTCAATCTGGCTCGGCGCGTACCTGCATGTGGCGGTGGCGCTTTCGATGGATTTTCTCGCGCTGTGGCACCGAGGGATGTTGTAGCTCGTCACAGTTGAAATATGACGCGAAGAGCAGGCAACCATCGATCGCGCGACGGCGACAACCGCCGCGTGAGGCATGCACGAAAGGAACCTCTATCCCAGGAACCAAAGCCGGCGGGAAGCACGTCAACCGTCGCGGCCATTTGCGGTCTACTCGTGCTGGCCGTCGCATTAGTCTTCGCCCAATCGGCCAACCATGAGTTCGTCAATTTCGACGACCCGGAGTATGTGCAGGACAACTCAATGGTTGCCCGCGGAGTGACAGCGGACGGAATCGCCTGGGCGTTCAGTTTCCATAACGGCAATTGGCATCCGTTGACGTGGCTTTCGCACAAGCTTGATTGCGAGGTCTATGGCCTCGATCGCGCCGTCGGGCACCATCTGACGAGCGTCGTTCTTCATGCCATCAATACGCTGCTGCTTTTCCTAATCCTCCGCAACATGACCGGAGACCTCTGGCCCGCCGCCTTCGCGGCCGCGCTCTTCAGCATTCATCCCTTGCACGTTGAGTCGGTGGCCTGGATCTCCGAACGAAAAGACGTGCTAAGCGCGCTGTTTTTTATGTTCAGCCTGGCGACGTATGTCGCTTATGCGCGGCGGCCGTTTTCGATCATCCGCTACCTGCTCGTGACGCTCGCATTTGTCCTGGGCCTAATGGCAAAGTCGATGTTGGTCACGCTGCCATTCGTGTTCGTCCTGTTGGATTATTGGCCGCTGGGTCGGCGAGGGCCAATTTGGCCGCGATGGGTGGAAAAACTGCCCTGGTTGGCGCTGTCGGCCGTTTCCTGCGTCGTGACCTACTTCGCACAAGCGGCAACGGAGTCTGTCTGGGAACGCCTTTCGCTTTCGACTCGCTTAGGCAATGCACTGATTTCTTACGTCGTTTATTTGCGTCAGTTCGTTTATCCGGCGGGACTTGCCGCGTTTTACCCGCATCCGCAAGATGTCGCGCCCCTTTGGCATATCGCCGACGCTTTAATCCTGCTCGCCGCGATTACCGCCGCACTTCTGGCATGGCGACGAAAGGCTCCTTATTTGCTGGTCGGCTGGCTCTGGTATCTGGGTATGCTCGTGCCCGTAGTCGGGCTGGTTCAGGTCGGCGCTCAGGCGCGGGCCGACCGATACTCATACTTGCCGCAGATCGGCCTTTATATCGCGATTGCATGGGGATTTGCGCGAGTTGCCGTGCGTCGAGACTATCGAAGCCTCGTCTTTTCATCCGCATCAACAGTCATTATTTCTATCCTGACATTCACCGCATGGCGGCAAGCTGCCTATTGGAGAAACGGCGTCGCGCTCTGGTCGCGGGTCGTCGCTTGCACGGAGTCCAATTCATGGCCCCATAATAACCTGGGCGCGGCGCTGGCCGCGAGCGGCAAGATGGAGGAAGCGGCCGGCGAGTTCCGCGAGGCCGTATCAATCGACCCCAATGACGAGGAGGCTCACTTCAATTTGGCCCTCATCTTGAACCGCGAAAAGAACATTGACGGGGCAATTGAAGAATTCCGGCAAGTGCTGAGGATCAAGCCGAATGACGCGCTGACGCACGGCGATCTCGGTGCACTGCTCTTTGGCATGGGACGCCTTGACGAGGCCATCGAGCACCTGCAAACGGCGCAGCGACTCGACCCCAATGACGCAAATGCCCGCGCTTATTTGTCCATCGCACTGGCGGCCCGCCAGGAATTGGCGAAACCACAAGGCTTGCCGCCTCGATCCGATCCGCATTAGCGTTACGCCCGGCAATCATTGCCCGACTTCTCCATTTTCACTTGCCGCGGGCGATTCGTGATCTACACTTGGACTAGTTGCCCATGCGCAGTCAGTTCGCCGGCAAAATCAATACAACCGGCAAACTCAACCAAATGTGCGAATTGCCGCGGGCGCGGCTTGACGGCGCGTGCTAAAGCCGTTCTGATGAGATTAGCAATCGAATAATAATCGGTTGGAGGAGAACGTAAACATGAGTTTGAATAAACACCGAAGCATCGCAATCGCTTTCTGCTTGGCCTTTTTCGCCATCAGCTCGGCCGCTACAAGTCGCGCCGGCTGCTGTGACTGGCTGTTCGGCAAGGGGCAGACGACCTACTCGATGCCGTACACTGCGCCGACCGTCTACGTTTCAAACTACAGCGTCGTGCCGGCGCAGCCTGCGTGCGGCTGCGCAACAGTTGCGAACTATGCCCCGGCCTGCTCAACGTGTGCTCCTGCCTGCTCGGCGTGTGCTCCGACCACCGCCTACCGCATTGCCTATCGGCCGGTACCCACCGTAGCGTATATGCCGGTTACATCGGTTGACTCCTGTTCGGGATGCGCAGTGACGATGTACCAACCCGCGCGAACTTGGACATACTACGGCTCGCTCGTGCCGTACAGTGCTGGCTATGCCGGGGCCGGTTACGCCGCGCCGGCTTGCTCCGCTTGCAATTCGTGCTCAAGCTGCGGCGGCTGCTCGTCGTGCGGCGTCGCGCCGCCAAGCGGATACTCGTCGTGCTACGGCGGATGCAGTTCGTGCGGCGTGCCTGCCGGCGGTTGTTCGTCGTGCAGTGCTGGCGTCACCGCCAGCTATGCCGCCGCTCCGAGCGGTTGCTCGTCGTGCGGCGTTGGCGGGACGGTATTGCCCGGCCCGGCCGAAATGAGCCAGCCGCCGATTAGTCCCTCCACGACGATCATTCCTTCCGCGCCGGCGACGCTCGGCGCCCGACTCTCGGCGCCCCGACTCTCGCGCCAACCGCGCCGATTGAAGTGCCCGCCAAGACTTACGCTCCCAATAGCGGCGAAGCGCCGGTCGCTCCCGGCGCCCCCGCGGCTGCCAATGGAAACTCCACCGACAACCGCAGCTTCCGTCTGCCGGCAGCTACCGAGGCGGGCCGCACCGTTGATCCGCCGCACGTGCAGGGCGTGCCGCCGGTGGTCAACGGACCGCAACTAATGGCGCCGACCCCCGCTCCGCTGCCGGAGGGCTCGGATCGCGTGACCTCGCTGCCCGTAATCCGTGCGAGCTATTTCCAACTCCTGCCGCCGCCGCCGGCGACTGTGCCCGCGCAGACGGTAAGTGCGCCGAGCGCCTCATCAAATCTCCCCGCCGACGACGCGGGGTGGGTGCATGTTGAGCGATAGACGGCGCCGTTATCTGCGAAAATGAATCCAGGGTGCGATGCGCGACCCTTTGCTTCGGAGTCGCACGCCTTCGGCGTGAGCATTGGAGGTCGTGATCTATGCGGTCTCCTCTTGAGCCGCTAGTCGCTTGCTCTGCAATTGAGTAAACTAACTGCAGAAGATAAGCTTCGACCGATTTTCTAGCGAAGATGGCCGCAAATCTCACGCCACAGTATTTGAAAGCAGAGGAGGAATATCGCCGGGCGACTACGAGCGAGGACGAATTGACTTGGCTGCAGGTCATGTTCAAGGAGATGCCCAAGCACAAGGCAAGCGAACATCTCCAGGCAGATCTCAAGTCGAAGATCGCCAAGCTCAGAAAGGACATCGCCGCCGAGTCGAGCGCCGGCAAGAAATCCGGCCGCGGTCTCCGCATCCCCAGGCAAGGCGCGGGCACGGCCATCGTGCTCGGCGGCCCCAACGCGGGCAAGAGCCAGTTGATTCGCAGCCTGACCCACGCCACGCCCGAAGTCGCTCCCTATCCCTTCACCACGCGTACGCCCGCCCCGGCGATGATGCCGTTTGAGGATGTGACCGTGCAGTTGATCGATACGCCGCCGATCACGAAGGACTACTTGGACGAGCACCTCTACGGGCTGGTTCGCTCGGCCGACTTGGCGTTGCTGCTGGTCGACCTGGGCAGCGACGACGGCGTCGAGCAATGCCAGGAAGTCCTCGATAGATTCGGCGAAACAAAAACCCGGCTCGGCAGCCACGTCGCGCCTCGACGAGAATGACGTGGGCCTTTCGTACACCAAGACGTTCGTTGTGCCCAACAAGATCGACGTGCCCGAAGCGGCCGAGCGGCTAGCCTTGTTCCACGAGCTTTGCCCGCTGGACTTTACCGAGTATCCGATCTCCGCGACGGCCGGCAGTGGGCTGGACGCCTTGCGCGAAGCGATCTATCACTCGCTCGATGTGATCCGCGTCTACAGCAAACTTCCAACGGCGAAGGAGCCCGACCGCGAGCGGCCGTTCACCGTCCGCCGCGGCAGCCCGCTAATCGACATGGCCGGGCTAGTCCACAAGGACTTCATTGAGGGCCTGAAGTTCGCCCGCGTCTGGGGCGAGGCCGTGCATGACGGCACGGCGGTCAAAGCCGACTACGTGCTGCATGATAAGGATGTTGTGGAACTGCATATGTGATATAACATGCAATAACAGGCGGGCAATGTCCCACACGGTGCGAACGATTTTCCAAATCGAACGGAGGCAGTCATGGAAACGTTAACGACCAAGTTCTTCTCTTTCCTCTTCTTGACCGCGTTCGGCGGGGGATGGACGGTGCCGCTCGGCCTGCCGCCGGCAAAAGAGGATCCCGTGCTGGCACGCGTGGCGCCGGAAAAATGCCTCTTCTACGCTAGTTGGGCAGGTACGGCGCCCGCGGACGCTAAGAGCAAGAATCAGACCGAGCAATTGTTGGCCGAGCCAGAGGTACAACGGTCCATTGCCGCCCTGGCGGATTTCTTTACTGAGACCGTATTGCCGGAGTTGGCAAGCTGCAAGTCAATCGGCGTCACGGGCGACCCGTCGCGCCGCGCTCAGGAAGCGATTTACACGCCGGGAACTCAGCGCCCTGCGCAAGACGGACCGGAGCGCGTCGCGAGTGAGCAAGACGCCGCCGCGCTTCAGCAGTTCGCCATCGATTTCGCGACAATTGCCGGCACTCATCCTGGCGCGATCTATTTTGACCACGAGTTTCCGCTATTGCTTACAACCTACTTATTTGGGGTCCCGGCGGCGGAGAAGAAAGCTATGCGGCTAGTCGTCCGCGGCGGCTTCATCGTGGCAACCGGCCCGGAAGCCGAAAAACTTCGCGCATCCTTCAAGCAGCTCGTCAAACACGTGAAGGCGACGGACCCGAAACAGATTCAGGAAGTCAAGATCGCGGGCAAGACGTGGTATCGCTTCCCCGGTGTCAAGGACAATCGAGATCAGCCACCGATCGTTTGCGGATTCCACGGCACGTACTTTATAGTCGGCGCGGGCGACGGCAGCGTCGAAGCAATTCTGGCGCGGTTCGATCGCAATCCGCCCGAGTGGCTCGCCGCGCTGCGCAAGCAATTGCCGATCGATCGGATGTCGACGGTCGTTTACCTCAACACAAAGCTGTTGTTTGAAGAGATGTCCGCCGCGTCGCCGATGCCGAAGACCTTGGAGGCCGCGCGGAAACTGGGCCTCGACAAGGTCACTGCCGTCAGTTCCGTCTCAGGCTTGGATAGTAAAATGTATGCCAGCAAGTTATTGCTTTCCACCGATGGCGAGCCGTGCGGGCTTCTTAACATGTTTTCCGGCCAGCCGCTAAAGCCCGAAGACTTGAAGCCCATTCCACGCGACTCGACGCTCTCATTCGCCGCGCACCTTGACCCGCAAGCGGTCGTCGATCAGTTGGCCGCGGCCACGGCACTCTTCCACGACATCTCGCCGGCAGATGGCGCGTCCAACCAAATCGCCGACGCCGTGACGAAAGCCATGCAGCCCGATTTCCGTCGCGATCTGCCCAAGGCCCTAGGCGACACATGCTGCATTTACAGTTCGCCAAGCGAGGGAGGGCTGGTCACGGCCGTTTTCGCAGTCAAGGACCAAAAGGCGGCCTTGGCCATCCAGTTGAAACTCGTCACCGGCACACTCGCGGCCGGTCTCGCCGACTCGTTCACGCATGCCTCCAAAACTTCGTATGACGCGCCGGTTCGGCTCGCGACAGTCGATTTTGACGGGCACAGGATATTCGCGTTCCCGGCCCCTCTGCCCGCCTGGTGCCTTACCGAGCGGGAATTGATAGTCGCCCCGTCGGTGCAAAATGTCATGGCCTATCTCAAGCGCCCCGTAGAGCAGAAATCTCTGACCGATGTTCCGCAAGTGGGCGGACTGCTCACCGATCGCGATGGCCCGAGCCTGCTGGCACACATCGATACTTTGCGGGTATTCGAGTTGGCTTATCCACTGGTGCCGGTTTATGCAATGATGATGCTGAACGCGATTGATACTCCCGGAAAACCCCTTCCGCCGGATGCGTTCCCTTCATTTCCCGCCATCCGGCGTCATCTTCTACCCGGCACGGCCGCACTGCGGCGGACGAAGCATGGCCTTGAATTAACCAGCCGCCAACCGCTGCCGGGCACGGGGCTGCTTTGGACGACGCCGATTTTTTCGACGAATGCGAGGTCGTTGGAAGAACAGGTTACCGACGAAGCGCCGCGAAATAAACACGCTCGCGATGGCGACGTGATCTTTGAACCGGCCGATACTTCGCCCGATGGCAATATGGTGGCTCCGCAACCTGCCACCGACACGATAGTTTCACCTACTGCAAACTTGTCCGCTGCCACCGCGCCGCCGCCCGGTGCTGGGCCGAGCACCTACAATCCTGGACCGTCCGCGTCGCCAATCGTAGCGCAGCCTGGCGGGGCGGCGGCCTATGCCGGACCGGCAGTCGGAGTGCCCGCCATTCCCGAATCGTATCGAGCCTTTATGGAACCAACGTCGGAGAAACGCCTGCGAGAGGTCGGTGACGCCATCAAAACCTACCGCATCAAGCATGACGCCATGCCGCCGGCCTACTTGGCCGACAAGCAGGGCAAACCGCTCTTGAGTTGGCGCGTGGCCATCTTGCCATGTCTCGGGCAAAAGGAACTTTACAATCGCTTCAAACTTGACGAGCCGTGGGACAGCCCACACAACCGCCAACTCGCCGTGCTGATGCCGGAAGTCTATCGAGAGCCGGTCAACGATCAGACGGAACTAATACCCGTGGTGCGCAAACAGCCAAGGTTTCGGCGAACGACGCATCGGGCAAGACGCAATTTCTTTTCGTCCGCGGCCCCAAGACCTTTTACACCAAAACCGATCCGCCGTTGCCGCGGCACTTTGAGGAATGGATGAAGGCCATGGTCGTCATCGTCGATCGCAAATGCGCGGTTACTTGGACCAAACCGGAAGATTTCACCTACGACGCCAAAGATCCGGCCGCCGGACTTTCCGAAGATGACGCCGGAAGCATTCTGCTGGCCGGCAGTACGATAAGCTCGTGCCGGCCGCCGTTTTCGATGGGAAAGGCCTCGCTGCGCCGTGCAGAAGAGCCACCTTTTGGAATCCTTTACGGGCGAAGAACAACCGCACGGCATGCACGCCGTTCCGCCAACGTATGGCGTTCCCACGCTCGCGCACCCTTCGCTTGGGCCAGCGCCCGCCGCGCCGCCTTCGCTAGGGCCCGCGACCGCCGAGCCACCCTCGCGACCGACGCGATAAGGCAGATTGATCGTAAATCGTCAACAAGAGCGACATCACCATGACCAATACAGAAATCGCCGACGCCTTCGATCAAATCGGAGACATCTTGGAGTTCCAGGGCGCGAACCAGTTCCGCGTGCGAGCGTATCGCAACGCCGCGCGGACGATCCGCGACTTGCCAGAATCCGCGGCCGCGATCGTGGCCGACGACACGCGAAAACTAACCGATATCGAAGGAATCGGCAAGGACTTGGCCGAGAAGATCACTGCCTTAACGACGACCGGCAAGTTGGAGATGCTCGAAGAACTAAAAAAGGAGGTTCCCGATTCCGCGCTGGCGATGATGCGAATACCCGGACTGGGTCCAAAACGGGCGGCGTTAATCTTCAATGAACTCAACGTCACCACGCTCGACGAACTCCGCGCGGCCTGCGACGCCCATAAAGTTCGTGAGCTAAAAGGCCTCGGCGCCAAGACCGAAGAAGCAATCCTCGCCGGACTTACCTTCGCTGCCGAGGCCGGTAAGCGCGTTTTCTGGGCCGAGGCCGACGGGTTCGTGCAGGAAGTGCTCGCCCATATGCGGAAGTGCATGGCCGTCAAGCAGATCGAGGCCGCCGGCAGCTATCGCCGAGGAAAGGATACAGTCGGCGATCTCGATTTTCTCGCCGTCGGCAGCGATGTTGCGGCCGTGATGGACCACATGGCTGCTTTTCCGGGCATGGCCGAAGTGCTCGGCCGCGGTCCGACCAAGCTCAATGGGCGGCTTCGCAACGGCATGAATCTCGACCTCCGCGTCGTGCCGGCCGAATCGTTCGGCGCGGCGATGCAATACTTCACCGGCTCGAAAGACCACAACGTGATCGTCCGCAGCCGGGCGAAAGACCGCGGCCTGAAGGTCAACGAATACGGCGTCTTCCGCGGCGAAGAGCAGATCGCCGGCCGAACCGAGAAAGAGGTCTACGCCGCGCTCGATCTGCCGCTGTTTCCGCCCGAAATGCGCGAGGCCCGCCGCGAGTTCGACCTGGCGGACGCCGGCAAACTGCCGCGGCTCATCGAACTGGACGATATGGTCGGCGACCTGCACATGCACAGCACCGCATCCGACGGCCACAATACAATTGAGGAAATGGCACTCGCCGCCAAGGCCCGCGGGCTGAAGTATATCGCCATGACTGACCACTCCAAGCGCGTCACGATGGCCAACGGCCTGGACGGCAAACGGCTGCTCGCGCAATGGGAAGAGATCGATAAGCTCAACGAGCGGCTGAAGGGAATCACGGTGCTCAAAGGCGTCGAGGTTGATATCCTCGAAAAAGGCGGCCTCGACCTCGACGACGACGTGCTCAAACACGCCGATTGGATTAACGCCAGCATCCATTACGGGCAAACCCAGCCGCGCGACCAGATCACGAAGCGCGCCATCGATGCCCTGAAAAATCCTTACGTCTGCTCGATGTCCCATCCGACCGGCCGACTCTTAAACGAGCGCAAGCCCTACGAGATCGATCTCACGGCCGTGATGCATGTCGCGAAAGAGGAAGGCAAGTTCTTGGAACTAAACGCCGCCTCCAAGCGGCTCGATCTGGACGACGTCGCCTGCGCCGAGGCTAAGAGCCGAGGCGTGCCGATCGTCATCTCGACCGACGCCCATCGCACCGAAGGCCTTGCCTCCATGCGCTACGGCATCTTGCAGGCCCGCCGCGCCGGGCTGACGAAGGAGGACGTGGTCAATACGCGGTCATGGGCTCAGGTGAAGAAGCTGCTTGGCCGGTGAGACATTACAAGTACTCGTTTCCAAACCGCTCGCCCACCATCCCGTAGACCTTTTTGATCTCCTCGGCCCGGTCGGCCCGGCAGACGAGTGTGGCATCGGGCGTGTGGATGATGATCAGATCCTCGCAGCCAATCGCGGCAATAAGGTGATTTGGGTCGGATGACGCCATCAGCGTGCGCCGCGTATCGATGAGCACGTGCCGCTCGGCAGCCCGAGCGTTTAGCTGCTCATCGTGCGGGCAGGTCTCGGCGAACATCGGCCAGGAGCCGACATCGAGCCACTCCAGCGGCATCGGCACGGCCGCCACGCGGAATTGAGGATCGCGCGAGGCCGGCTCCATGACCGCGAAATCGACGCTCACCTTGCGGAGCGCGGGATAGACGTTGCCGAGGATGGCTGCCTGATTCGGGCCACCCCAAGCCGCTGCAACTCGGGCCAGCCCTGGAGCGTTGTCCGGCTCAAAACGTCGGATGCAATCCAGCAGCGTGGCGGCCCGCCAGACGAACATACCGCTGTTCCAGAGATAGCGATCCGGTCCGGCAGCAAGGTATGTCTTCGCGGTCGCCTCGTCCGGCTTCTCCTTGAATTGCTTAACCACCCGCGCCGTACCATTTATGGACTCGCCCAGTTCCAGATAGCCGTAACCCGTGGCCGGCTGTGTCGGCGCGATGCCGAACGTCACGAGCGTCTCGGGATGCCGTTCGGCCAAATCAAATCCCTGCTCGATGATCTCTTGAAACTGATCGATCGGCCGAATGATATGGTCCGCGGTAAAGACGGCGATCACCGCATCAGGATCGGTACGCGCGATTATCGCCGCGCCCAGTCCCACGGCGTTGAGCGTATCGCGGCCAGTCGGCTCGCCGACGAAGTTTTCCATTGATAGGCCGGGAACCGCATCGAGAATCGCCGTGGCGTGCCGTTCGCCCGCGCAGATAAAACGTCGCTCGGGCGGGATCAAACCATCGAGCCGGTTATAGGCGATTTCCAGCAGGCTCTTGCCATCGATAAAGGGAATGAGCTGCTTCGGCAGTGCCTCGCGGCTCAGCGGCCAAAGCCGCGTGCCGGAACCGCCGGCAATAATCAGGGCGTAACGCATAATGTCCGCAGTAGGTCCCTTCTGCCGGAAGGGACTTTCGCGTGACGAATCACCGCAGACCTTCCAGCTTATCGAGCGATTTATACCACAACAGTCCCGTTCGGCAAGCGGGACCTACATTGCCGCACGCCGCGCATAAAACGCCTCCATATCGGCCAGCAGCGCGATTTTCGCCACGCTGTATCGATCTGCTTCAAGCCATGCCCGTTTCTGCTCCGCGCTTGCCGTCGTGGGATCCAACATCCAGAGCCAATCGCGAAAACCTTGCGGCCAAGCAACGGCGGGAAAGACGCAAGCATTCCACAAGCTCCGTTCTTCCTCGTCTATGCCATCCGGCCATACGTTATCGGCGTTCGCGCCAACCGTGGCCAGCCAATCGGTCATCGGCCGCCCGCAGAGAGTGGCACCGCGAGAGAGCGAGTCTTTGAACGTATCGTCGACGTGATAGATACGGACGAACCATGCGTTTTGACCGGCACGAGTGTCGCCAGCGATCACATCCAAACACGCCCCAACCGGCAATTCGAGCGACTCATCTACATCAACGCCGACAACGACGTTTTGACCGTCAGTTTTCAGAGACGCGGTAACACGGCAGCCCTCCACCCAGCTATGCCCGCCATTGATGGTTCCGTTTCGGCTTAACAGGTTATTTATGCGCAAGTTGCGGCCGCCCTCGCGTTCGTACGATAGCTTCACGTCGATTAAAAACAGCTTCTCGTCATCTGAGGCGTCTAGCTTGCCCAGTGTTCGCAGCAGATCGTATTCGATCAATTTCGTCCCGCTCGTGATCAACTGCCGCGTTGTGCCAAAGTGCAAAAAATCGCACTCCGGCAAAACCACCGTCGAAAACGGCACGTCGGAAAGTACGCAATGGATTTTGGCAAGCTGCCCGGCGGACCAAGCCGATCCGCTAGCCAGCGAACTAGTGCGATGATGCTCTGCGGTGGCTTCGCTGCCCAAGGCGCAGCAGATTTCGCGATAGAGATCAAGTCCGCGATCGAACACAAGCCGCTCGATCTCGTCGGGAAACCGCGGGCCACTTTCGCCAAATTCGACGTCAAACGCATGGAACAGGTCGCGCACGGTTGCGGCATCGAAACTCATGATGCCGATATCGAGGACCGACCGGCCGTCGGCGTCAATCGCGCCTAGCCGTCGCTGCTCGTCGGGCGATGGCTTTTGCAGAAACAGCCGCGTCTCGGCATTGGCGGCGACGCAGAACACGCCGTGCTTGCTGGCTGATTCCGGCGTCGCATAGGCGCCCAAGGCGACGATACCAGGCCGGTCGAAGCGGACGAGCGACGCATCGAAGAAGGGTAGGGCGTCTCCGGCCGCGACGATAACCTGGCCTGCGCCCTTCGCTCCGCCGGGCATATCGCGAAAAATCGGATAAAGCCGGTCAAAAAGCGTCGAAATCACGCCTTCGCGCGGTTCACCGGGCACGGGTGAAAAGATCTTGCCGCATGGCCCATACGCTGGCACGCGGCGCGAATCGCCGCCGGCATGTAGAATGAGAATCCGCAGCCCCTGCAGCAGCCGCTCGACCGCCGCGAGATCTTCCGCCGCCTGGCCGGATCGCTTCACTTCTTCCTGAACTACACGCATCAGGCAATATAGCGTGCTACCGCCGCTGCCCACGCGCTTGCCCTGCGGATCGGCGACGACGATCGCCGTCCCTATGTCCGGCAGCAGTCCCGCGCGGCGGCGCAATTCCAATTGGCTTTCATAGCCGGCCGCCTGGCGGTCGTTCGAAGCGGTGAGGATGAGGTAGTCCCACATCAAGGGCAATTCAGAAATCACAATTGTTCAGATCGGCCCCATTGTGTCTACGGGTTTTCCCTAGGTCAAGAGGGCCGCATGGTTGACATTGGCGCATCGGCGGTTAAGAATCATTAGCGTCGCGACTTTCAGCAATTGGCCGCAGCATTAGGAATAACAACTATGGATGACTTCGTTACGGTTGCCACGCACTACACTTTGGCCGACGCGGAGCCGCAGCGGCTTGCGCTGGAGGCCGCCGGCATCAGAGTCTTTCCGACCGACGAGAACCTGGGCGCGCTCTTGACGGCGACCACGTTCGGCGGCATCAAGCTGCAGGTGCCCGCGGTCGACGCCGCCCGCGCGGAGCAAGTTTTAGCCGAACTTAGGGCGGACGCCCTGCCGCCCGCGGCCGATGCGGACGCGGGCATCGGCTTCAACTGTCCCTCGTGCCAGGCGGAAATCTGGTTCCCCTCCGACCGCCGCGGGCACGTCGAAGTCTGCCCGGAGTGCGGTGCGCATGTGGACGTGCCGACGGCTTCAATATAACTTCGCCCCCCGTGCCTTGAACTCCTCCGCCTTCTCGTGCATGCCCGCCGCAACAGCCTCCTCGCCCGCCAGCCCGTGCTCCTGGGCATACTTCCGCACGTCCTGCGTGATCTTCATCGAGCAGAACTGCGGGCCGCACATGCTGCAAAAATGAGCCAGCTTCGCACCCGGCGTCGGCAGCGTCTCGTCGTGATACGATCGGGCACGCTCCGGATCGAGCGCCAAGTTGAACTGATCTTCCCAGCGGAAGTCGAACCGTGCCCTTGAAAGCGCGTTGTCCCACTCCTGGGCGCCGGGATGCCCCTTGGCCAAGTCGGCTGCATGGGCGGCGATCTTGTAGGCGATCATGCCTTCCTTCACGTCGTTCTTGTCGGGCAGCCCCAGATGCTCCTTCGGCGTCACGTAGCAGAGCATCGCCGTGCCGTGCCAGCCGATCATTGCCGCGCCGATCGCGGAAGTTATATGGTCGTAGGCCGGGGCGATGTCGGTCGTCAGCGGCCCGAGCGTGTAGAACGGGGCCTCGTGGCAAATCGCCATCTGCCGATCGACGTTTTCCTTGATCATGTGCATCGGCACATGGCCCGGCCCTTCGATCATCACTTGCACGCCATGCTCCCAGGCGATCTTCGTCAGCTCGCCGAGCGTATCGAGTTCGGCGAACTGGGCAGCGTCGTTGGCGTCGGCAATCGAGCCCGGCCGCAGTCCGTCGCCGAGCGAAACGGCCACGTCATATCGTGCCATCAGGTCGCAGAGTTCGCGGAACCGTGTGTAAAGGAAGCTTTCCTCATGGTGCGTCATGCACCACTTGGCCATGATCGAGCCGCCGCGGGAGACAATGCCCGTCACGCGCCGCGCGGCTAGCGGAATATATCGCAGCAGCACGCCCGCATGAATCGTGAAATAATCGACGCCTTGCTCGGCCTGCTCCTGAAGCGTTTGGAGATAAATATCAAAGTTCAAATCCTCCGCCTTGCCGCCGACCTTTTCCAACGCCTGATAGATCGGCACCGTTCCGATCGGCACAGGCGAGTTTCGCACGATCCACTCCCGCGTGGCGTGGATGTTGAGGCCGGTGGAGAGGTCCATCACCGTGTCGGCCCCCCAGCGGGTCGCCCATTGCATCTTCTGCACCTCGTCGTCGATCGACGAGCGGACGGCCGAGTTGCCGATGTTCGCATTGACCTTTACCAGGAAGTTGCGGCCGATGATCATCGGCTCGCTTTCGGGATGATTGATATTCGACGGCAGGATCGCGCGGCCTCGGGCGATTTCCGCCCGCACGAACTCGGCGTCGCAGTTTTCTCGCGCGGCGACGAAGCGCATTTCCGGCGTAATCGTTCCCTGCCGGGCATAATGCAACTGCGTCACCGGTCCGCGCCCGCGAAGAACTTTCGCCCTACGCAGCTTCTCCGGAATCAGATGCTCGCCGGCTGGGTCTTTCAACGGCTCGACCTCATCGCAATCGCCGCGGCCACGAATCCACGGCTCGCGGAGCGCCGGCAGCCCCTCGCGGATTTCATGGTCCTGCGGCCCGCCGGTGTCGTAGACATGAAATGTCTCGCCGTCGGTCAGATTGATCTTTCGCACGGGCACGCGGACGCCTTCGGCGACTTCGATGTAGACCCGCTCGACGGCGGCTGACTGTTTTGTCTCAGCGACGTTTTGCGTCGATGGCGGCGCGTTTTTCGCCGGCTGCGGCTTTTTGTGGGTAATTTCCTGAGCGGCGGTAGATTCGATAATAGACATGGCGAAATTCCTCCTGACGTTGTCACCAGTAGTATAGCGGAGTGGCCCCTCTCTGAATAGTTGCCATTCCGAAGCGTCGCTCAGCAATTTGCTTACAAGCCATCAGACCAACCACAAGCTTGCGGCATTGCCAAATTGTTGCGGTGAGTGTTGGTTTGATCATACTGGTAGAAATCGACACTACAATGAGCGCCGTTGCGGCTCAAGGGATTGTGTAGTTTGCACGGATCGACGTTCGGTTTCGCGACGGTCGTTGAACTCTTCAAAGACTTTGCCGAATGTCGGGGAGTCGTCGCGATTTGGCGAAAGGCGAAGCGGTGAGGCGCCAAAGAACTGCTCAACCGCGCTCGGTCGCTTCCCTCCGCACGACGCGGACTTGTCCCGGAAGCCAGCCGTCGTACTTCGTGACGAACGGCCACGCTTGTGGCGGCAATCCATCCTTGCGAGGATTGTTATCGATATATTGGACGGTTCTCACAATATCGTCCCGAGTATCCAGATAGACTTTCCAGCCGGGACCGCCCCAGACGGGATGTTCGGCGGCGCGTTGTCGGAGATTCACGACCGCCTCGCGACTCTTCTTTTGCAGACTCTCGATCATCGTTTCGGCGACGTCGCGATGCTTGCGAATCAGAATATGGATGTGATCCGGCATGATCGCGCAGGCATAACAGGTATAGCTTCGTTCGCGGATTACCTCGGCAAACGAGGCCGCGATCGCTAGCACCTCGTCGGCCGCAAAATCGAGAGGTTCGTGCAGCAGCACTCGCCGCGTCGCGTCGTGAAAGTCGCGGAGCATGCGTCCGACCGGCTGGATCTTCTTTCGGCCGTAGTGAATATCGCCGAGGTTCGCGATGACCGGATTGCGAATCTCGAGCGACATGCTGCCGCGCGGATCGTTGGGAAGCCAATAGCCGTAGACGGTCCAAACGAGATGATATGCGGCTACCACGACGAACCTCCAAGGATTTCGCGAAACCGCAAGCGTGAAGTCGGCGCGTCACAAAAAGGTTCAAGCAATTAACCGCTTCGGACCCACGCTTGCGGTTTCGCGACGTTTTTTTGCCGATCCGCGGCACTCACGGCAACTTCATATTACTTTCGCGATGCGACATGTCAATCACCGCCACCGCACAATACTGAAAACGCATTTTCAGGTTTATTCATCGGATTCCGACGGTCATTCGTCCGCGCAAGTCCTTGCCAAAGCATGACTTGCGTCAACTCGGCAAACTCTCGACAATAGCTATTGACATCACCTGTAAACAGATTATAATTCTCGTTGCCACTAGTAGCGAGCGGGCGCAATATCGCGGTTCTCCTGCTCGCTACCCAAACCAAACCCCTTTACGAAAGGCAACTGCCGTGAAAAAAGACCCCGTCGATATCGTCGCTGTCACGCTCGAACCCACCGAACGCTGCGGTACATTGGACCAAGTGAAAAAAGACCTCATTATCGTGCTCATCGGCCGCGGCGCGAGCCGGCGTGAAGCGGCCGCGTATGTCAAATGCCACCATACGACCATCGGCCGCACGGCTGCGCGCGATCCGGCATTTGCCGCGAAATTGAGCCAGGTCGAGATGGCCGGCAGTTTGGCGCGCAATGGAATGATCCACCGCGCTGCCACCGAGCCGAAATACTGGCGCGCGGCTGCGTGGATGCTCGAACGCCGGAATCCCGAGGATTACGCCAAGCGCAGCCCGAATACGTTCACGGCCGATCAGGTTCAATCGCTCCTGGCGAACGTCTGCTCCGCCGCCGTGAAGGTCGTGCCGGCCGATAAAGTCGCGGAGTTTTACGGCTATTTCGACGACGCATTTGAGGAGGTCGATGCCAAGCAAGGTACTCATCTCGCTCCGCGACGTGCCGCTGCGGCCACTAGTAATTCGCCGCCGACTACTCAAAACGAACATCCCGCACCACTCGCCACGCAAAACGGTCATTTGTCCAACGGCGCACCACCGTCGAGCAACGGTCACCACCCTCCCCAAGCTCCCCCGGCCTCGGAACCCGCCGCGGCTGCCCCCACGCCGCCCGCCAATATGCACGAGGCCGCCGCGCGTAAGATGGCCCTCCGAAGCCCTCAGCAATGGTGTCGAGGGCAATGGAGCCGAGATTCAGGCCTCCGCTGGGGCGGCTGGCCTCGACGCCGACGAAACAGAGCCTACTTCCCAGGAATTGGAAGCCACTGCGCTCAGCGACGGCCAAGTCCACGACGAGTTGGACAACGAGGAGCTCGGCGACGATGAAACCTATGACGACGACTTGGAAGACGAATTGGACGACGACTTCGACTGGGACCGCATGGATGAAATCCATGATGCCCAGTGCCGGTATGTCGGCGCCGACGTGGTGCCCGACCCGGAGGAGCGACGAGAGGCCGATCGGCTCGTCCGGCTGATGTTGGCCGAGAAGAGGTTGGCTGCCGAGCGTCTTCGCGGCCGGACCGAGTCGAGTCTCACGCCCCACCCCCTCAACCGGCTAGCCGCGATTGCGGGCAGTGACGCGAGTCGGAACCCATTGTCCGATATGGACTTACGACAACATCCGAGCGCTCGCACCACCGCCGAAACAACGCAGGGGCGGTGCACGAACGGTCCCGAGATGACCGTTTGCACGGGCATTCCCGCCGCCGCGACAGCCGCCACAAGCGGGTAGCGACAAGTGCCGATGCCGATATAATTGTCTAGCATGATGCAGAATATCGAAAAAGCACCCACTCCTGTCGTCTGCTCCATTGAGGACGCCGACGAGCCGCGGTCGGCGTGCGCCATCGAGCCGCGCGGCGGAACAAGCCTTTTCGACCGGCAACTGGCAGCCGTGGGGCTGGATGACATTGCAGAGCGGATCGCAGCCGGCACTTTCCTCGAATTGGACAATGTCGTGCGGTTGAGCCGAGCCAGCCTGCCGCTGCTTGGCCGGATCGTGCAACTGAGGCCGCTATCCGAGTCGTGTACGTTCGATAACTCCGACATTCCCGTCGAACGAGTCGCCACGGCAATCGATATGCCTCGCCAGATCGCGCAGCCGCTGACCGAATGGGATGCCTACTGCCGCCGGCTCATCGCCTTACGCGGCGAACTTGCTGCGTCGAGCGAACTGGCCGCATGGTATCCGCAAGTCAATCGCACGCCCGACGAAAACGCTTCGTCGGACGACGACTACACCGGCGTCGAAGTCCTGCGAGCGATCGCACTCGCGCGCCTCGTATTGCCGGAGAACGTTCAGATCGTCGCGCCGCTCGCCGCGCTTGGCCAAAAGCTGGCCCAAGTGGCATTGGACTTCGGCGCGACGCATCTCGGATACGTAACGTGCAACGGCCAGCCGCTGAAAGGGCCGCTCGCGGTCAACGTGGACGAGTTGAAGGAGTTGCGGCAAAGTTGCCCGCCGACCGCAATGGAGGAAACCTTATGAACATCGATCCCCAACTTCAAGACATCGCCGACAAGGTCGAGGCGGGCGTGCGGCTCGGCTTTGACGACGCGATGCTGTTGTCCACGCATCCTGACGTGCTCACCGTCGGGCAGATCGCCAACGGCCTCCGCGAACGGATGCACGGCAACGTCACCTACTACAATCGCAACCTGCACCTTAACGCGACGAACGTCTGCGAGGCGAGCTGCATGTTTTGCTCCTTCGCCCGGCTGAAGGAGGGCATGCCAAGCGCCTACACGATGAGCCAGGAGCAGGCTCTGAAGTGGATCGACGAGCGCTACCGGCCCGGCATGACGGAAGTGCATATCGTCAACGGCCTGAATCCCGACCTGCCGTTCGACTATTATACTGGCCTCCTCCGAGCGATCCGCGAACGGTTTCCGGCGCTGCACCTGAAGGCGTTCACCGCGGTGGAGATTCACTACTTCGCCGAAAAGTTCGGTATGAGCTATCGCGAGGTCTTGGAGCAACTCGTCGAGGCCGGACTAGGCTCGCTGCCCGGCGGCGGGGCGGAGATTTTTGCCGATCGGGTCCGCAAGCGGATCTGCCACGACAAGGTCGATGCCGACGGTTGGCTCGATGTCCATCGCACGGCGCATCACTTGGGGCTGAAATCGAACTGTACGATGCTTTACGGAACGGTCGAGACCCGCGAGGAGCGGGTCGATCACCTCATGCGGCTCCGCGAATTGCAGGACGAAACGGACGGTTTCCAGGCTTTCGTGCCGCTGGCCTATCACCCCGACGGCAACCGGCTGCAAAAACTCGGCGCGCCGACGGCCGACGACGACCTGCGGATGATCGCCGTCAGCCGGCTCGTGCTCGACAACATCCCGCACATCAAGGCCTATTGGGTCATGCTCGGGCTAAAGATGGCGCAGGTCGCGCAACGCTTCGGAGCGAACGACATGGACGGCACCGTGATCGAAGAAAAGATCTACCACATGGCCGGCGCCGGAACACCGGATGCGTTGACGATCGGCGAGTTGCACCGGCTGATCCGCGCGATGGGACGGGAGCCGGTGGAGCGGACGACTGTTTACGAGAAGGTAGAGGCGAAGTGAAATGAGCGTTTCCACAATCACCTATCCGCAGCCTCTCGAAATCGGCGGTCCGGCATGGCCGGTCGCGCTGCTGTTTCCCTATCAGGGCGCTTGGACAGAAGATGATTACCTTTCGCTTCAGGCGGGAACCAGTCAAATCGTAGAACTCTCGGACGGCAAGATTGAGGTGCCTTCGATGGCAAGTCCGTTGCACCAGCGCATTGTTCGTTTCATCTTTCGCATTCTGGAAGCCGTGGTCATCGCGACTGGGGCGGGCGAAGCCTTCTTCGCGCCGCTGCCGGTACGTCTCGGACCTGGAAAGTACCGCGATCCGGATATCGCCTTCTTCAAGCCAGGCCGCATCGCCGACCCGCGACATCAGCCGCACGGCGCGGACTTGGTTATCGAAGTCGTCAGTGATGACGAACAGGACCGGCAACGAGACTACGTCACGAAGCGCAAGGAATACGCGGCCGCGGGAATTGCCGAATACTGGATCGTCGATCCGCAGAAGGAGACGATACAAGTGCTTGTGCTTGATGGCGCGATGTATCGACTTCTCGGCGAGTTCACAAGCGGCACAATGGCGACGTCACAATTGTTGCCAACATTTACTGTGGACGTGAGTGCCGTCTTCAACGCCGGCCGCGGAAAGGATCAAGCGGTGTAACCCATGATCGCAACTAACAAATCGCTCATTATCGACCGCCTTCTCGGCCGCGCTGCCGACGGCCGCCGCCTCTCTATCGACGAAGCCCTGCAACTCGCCGCCGACGCCTCGCTGACCGACCTCGGCCTGGCCGCCGATCTCCGCCGGCAGCAGTTGAATCCCGGCCGCCGCGTGTCGTATATCGTCGAGCGGAACATCAATTACACGAACGTCTGCAACGTCTACTGCACGTTCTGCGCTTTCTACCGCGGCCCCGGCATAAAAGGTGGCTACACGCTCAGCAAAGAGGAGTTGGCGGTCAAGTTCGACGAACTGGTCGCGGCCGGCGGAAATCAAGTCTTGCTCCAAGGGGGCTTGAATCCAGAACTAGGCATCGAGTACTACGAAGACCTCTTCCGCTGGATGAAGCAGCAGTACCCGACGGTCAATCTTCACGCCCTTTCGGCCGATGAAGTGATGCACGTCTCGAAAGTCTCGAACTTGTCGATCAAAGAGGCCCTCTCGCGGCTGATCGCGGCCGGCATGGGCTCGCTGCCCGGCGCGGCGCGGAGATTCTAGTCGACCATGTCCGCCGGCGAATCGCGAAGTTCAAGTCGGGAGCGGAACCGTGGCTCGAGGTCCATCGCACGGCTCATCAACTCGGCATCCCGTCCACCTGCACGATGATGTTCGGAGTCCGCGAGACGTGGCACGATCGCATCTCGCACCTGGAAATGCTGCGCGGCTTGCAGGACGAGACAAACGGCTTCACGGCCTTCATTACCTGGCCTTATCAGCAGGGCGAGATGCGGCTCCAAAGCGGCAACACTTCGGCGGCCGAATATCTGCGCGTGCAGGCCCTCGCGCGGCTCTTCCTCGATAACATCCCGCACTTGCAAAGCTCATGGGTCACGCAAGGCCCATCGATCGGGCAGATCGCCTTGAGCTTCGGGGCCGACGACTTCGGCGCGGTGATGTTCGAGGAGAACGTCGTCTCCGCCGCCGGCACGACCTTCCGCATGACGAGCGACTTTATCGAGTCCCAAATCCGCCGCGCCGGCTATGAGCCTTGGCGAAGGAATGTGAGGTATCAGCCGGTATGTTGACCGAGCAATTCGTCGGCGAAGCGATCGAGCCTGACGCCGGCACGTTCGACGCGGCGGGCATGAGCACCGGCGGGCCGGGACTGCCGTGGCAGTTCTGCTGGCGACAGCAGGTGTTTACCGTCTCACGCGTAACGAAGACGTGGCGCGATACCGGCCCTTGCCATCACGGCAGCGGCGAGCGCTACGTACGTAAGCATTGGTTCGAAGTGCTGGCCAAGTCCGGCGAGACGATGACG
This sequence comes from uncultured Planctomycetia bacterium, assembly GCA_963775975.1. Taxonomy (GTDB): domain Bacteria; phylum Planctomycetota; class Planctomycetia; order Pirellulales; family Thermoguttaceae; genus JANXQG01. The sequence goes on along the minus strand of CAVZKX010000003.1, from coordinate 1,501,051 downwards.
ATTCACTTTGAGCGTCAAGCGAGATCGCGGAGCAAGCAACGCTGGTGGTTGTATACGATTTGCCCGATCACTTGATCGCCGCTCCAACTCCATTCAACGTCACATCCAAGCTCCGCCAACAATACCACGAACCAATGGTCGCATACGGCCGCCAAGGCTCGGCGAGTTCGAAGCAGTGCTGCTTCGTCGGCAAGTCGTCGAGGCCATGCAGGCGCTTTAGCGCGCTGCGGACACCTAAGTCGTCAACCGGCAGCACGTCCAATCGGCCTAGCGAGAAGATCAAGAACATTTCCGCCGTCCAGCGGCCAATGCCTTTGATCTCAGTGAGCTTGACGATGACTTCCTCGTCGGAAAGCCGGCCGATCGTGGCCAACGGCACCGTGCCGTCATTAACCTTTCGAGCCAGGTCGATGAGGTACGACGCCTTCTGCCGCGAGATGCCCGCCGCGCGGAGCTTGTCTTCGCTCTGCCGGGCCAAAGCGGCCGGCGTCACGCCGGTCCGCTTCAGATGCGTCTCCAGCCGAGCGCGAATAGTTCGCGCCGCCGCAGTCGATATCTGCTGCGAGATGATCGAGCGCACTAAGATGCCAAATCGGTCCCGCGCCGGCTTGAGCGTGATCGGCCCGACGGCTTCAATCACTTGCCGCAACACCGAACAGCCCGCCCGGACGTGGGCCACGCCAAGTCGCAGTCCTTCCTTATGGTTCATGATCCGCACCTAATGACGACAACGCTACTAATGCTTTTGGCAGGCACAATCGCCACCGCCGGCCTTAGTTTACCTCATCGGACCTTGACGGTTATGCCGATTACTCAGATAATCCATAGACTGAAATAAAGATATAATTGGCATAGTAATGATTGCCCAGCCGGCAGCATCTCGCGCGGCACAACGCTCCTGGCTTGGCGTATAATCGTGCAGTTTCTTCGATGGAGCGGTTGTGGGGCGCCACCACCCTCCAATCGAGCGACCCTTGGATTGCGTTAATGAGCGGGTTTTCCTTCCGAGTTGACAACAGCCCTTTCAACCAGCAACAGGCCGATGCGCTGAACCAGTTGCTGGGCACGCTCACGCCCGAACAGATGCTCTGGCTCAGCGGCTACTTGGCTGGAGTTCGGGGCGGTCCGGGCGGCAGCGCTTCCGCGGCTTCGGTTGCAAGCCTGCCGGCAACTCCCAAAGCCGCCGCCGGGCCGTCTTCGGCGGTTGTCGATCGGGAAGTAACTGTACTCTTTGGCTCGCAGACCGGCAACGCCCAGCACCTCGCGGCCGATTTGAAGAAGCGGCTGGAAGAAAAGGACTTCAAGGTCACGCTCTCCGACATGAGCGACTTCCGCACGAACAACCTCAAAAAGGTCAAGCAGCTTCTCATCGTCGTCAGCACCTATGGCGAAGGCGACCCGCCGGACAAGGCCGTGCTGTTCCACGAGTTCGTTCTCGGCAAGCGGGCGCCGCGGTTGGAAGGAATGCGGTTCTCGGTGCTCTCGCTGGGAGACCAGCTTTACGACCACTTCTGCAAGACGGGCAAGGATTTCGACGAGCGGCTGGAACAGCTAGGCGCGACGCGGATCCACGCCAGGACCGATTGCGACGTCGATTTCGATGAGCCGGCCCAGGCATGGATGAACGGCGTGCTCGAAGCCCTTTCCGGTTCATCGACGGCCGAATCGGTCGTGACGCCCGATACGGCCGACGGCATTGGCACTGGTGAGCCGGCCGAAGTGCTGTCGTCCGTTTCCGCCGGCGGCACGGCCACCGCCGCGGCTACGATCGCAGCGCCCGCCTTTACGCGGATGAACCCGTTTACGGCAGAAGTCCTCGAAAACATCAATCTCAATGGCCGCGGATCGGACAAGGAAACTCGCCATTTGAAAATGGCCTTGGATGGCTCGGGGCTCTCCTTCGAACCCGGCGACTCGCTGGGCATCTATCCGCACAACGATCCGCAACTGGTCGAGGACGTGATCGCCCAAATGTCGTGGAACCCGGACGAGCTGGTCGCCGCCGGAAAGCTGGAGGTGCCGCTCCGCGAGGCTTTGACGAAGCATTACGAGATCACGCTCTTGAGCAAGCAGTTGCTCAAGCAGACCTCCGTCTTTTCCAAGGACGGCCTGCAAGACCTCGTGCAGTCCGACGCTGCCGAGAAGCTCAAGGCCTACACCCGCGGCCGCGACCTGCTGGACTTGGTCCGCGATTTCTCGATCAAGGACGTCCCAGCGCGCGAGTTCGTGCCCATGCTGCGGAAGCTGCCCGCTCGGCTTTATTCGATCGCCAGCAGCCATCGGGCGAATGAGGGCGAGGTCGATCTGTGCATCTCCGCCTTGCGTTATGAGGCCCACAATCGCGAGCGGCTGGGCACCTGCTCGGTCCACTGCGCGGAGCGGATCGATCCGGGCGACTCGCTGCAGGTCTTCGTCCACTCAAATCCGAACTTCCGCCTGCCCAGCGATCCGGAAACGCCGGTGATCATGGTTGGGCCGGGCACGGGCATAGCGCCTTTCCGGGCATTCATCGAGGATCGCGAAGAAACGGGCGCCGGTGGCAAGACGTGGCTGTTCTTCGGCGACCGCCGCTTCCGCACCGATTTCCTCTACCAGGTCGAGTGGCTCCGCTGGCTGAAACAGGGCGTGCTCACACGGCTCGATGTGGCCTTCTCCCGCGACCAAGGGGCGAAAGTGTACGTCCAGCACCGCATGGCCGAGAAGAGCCGCGAAATATACGATTGGTTGCAGGAAGGCGCACACTTATATGTCTGCGGCAGCGTCAGCCCGATGGCCGCCGACGTTCATGCCTCGCTGCTGAGCATCATCCAAGATGAAGGCGGCAAGTCCGCGGAAGAGGCCGCGGCCTATGTAAAGTCGCTCCGCGAACAAGGCCGTTACCAGCGCGACGTGTACTAGCTTTGGAGTGCGAAGGCTTGCCTCCGCTTTCCAATACGTCCGCGCTTCGAGGCGCTATGACAGCGATACAATGGCAAAACGAGTGGCAAGCATTTGAAAATGTGGAGAAAGAGCATACGTTCCTCCGGGAACTTTACCGAGAAATCCAAGACAATCCTGAGCATCCGTTATTTCGTAAGGAAACAAAGATAGTTGGTTGGGTTCCGAGTCAAGATGACCTTCTCCTTCAACTGTCGTCTGAGGATTGTTACGCTTACGTTCATCTCACGTGGCATCTCGAGAATGCACCACAATACCCGCACTGCAAATTGCTCGCCGACATTAATGCCGTCAATCGGTTCCTGCGAGAAGACGGTTGATCGTATACAAGTGAATCAGGAAGGACCGTTGTGAATTGCCGCCTTCCAAATTGAGGGAAATCATGCCAGACACCGCTACCAAGACCCCCGCCGTCAAAAAGCCTTCCGCCAACGAAGACATCAAGACGGCCAGCAATTTTCTCCGCGGCACAATCGCGCAATCGCTTGCGAATCGCGTCACCGCCTCGGTGGCCGACGCGGACAACGCCCTGCTGAAATTCCACGGCACCTACATGCAGGACAATCGCGACATCCGCGACGAGCGGGCGCGGCAGCGGTTGGAGCCGGCTTTCGACTTCATGGTCCGCATCCGAGCCGCCGGCGGCATCGTGACTCCCGAGCAATGGCTGGCGTTGGACGCGCTCTCGCAGAAGTACGCCAACGGCGAACTGCGCCTCACCACGCGGCAGTCGTTCCAGTTTCACGGCGTCCAAAAGTGGAACCTGCGCCAGACGATCCACGACATCAACGAGACACTGCTTGACACGCTGGCCGCCTGCGGCGATGTGAACCGCAACGTGATGTGCAACCCGAACCCATACGCCTCGGAGATCCACGGCGAGGTCTACGAATGGGCGAACCGGCTCAGCCAGCACCTGGCCCCGAAAACGCGGGCCTACCACGAGATTTGGATTGGCGACGAGGCCGTCGTCCCCGCGCCGAAAGATGACGAACCAATGTATGGTCCGACGTACCTGCCGCGGAAGTTCAAGATTGCCATTGCCGTCCCGCCCAGCAACGATGTTGACGTATTGGCCCACGACCTGGGCTTCATCGCGATTGTCGACAGTGCTTCAAATGGCGCCGGGGGCAAGCTTGCCGGCTTCAACGTTACCGCGGGCGGCGGGCTCGGTATGACCCACGGCGAACCGGCCACGTTCCCCAATCTCGGCTGGGTGCTCGGCTTCTGCCGCCCGGAGCAAGTTCTCGAAGTGGCGGAGAAGGTCCTCACCACGCAGCGCGATTTCGGCGACCGCAGCAACCGCAAGCACGCCCGGCTGAAGTATACGATCCTCGACCGTGGAGTAGAGTGGTTCAAGGGCGAGATCGAGCGGCGGCTGGGCTGGGAGCTTCAGCCCGAACGGCCCTACGACTTCGAGCACCACGGCGACCGCTACGGCTGGATCAAAGGCACGAACGGCAAGTGGCACCTGACGCTCTTCATCGAGAACGGCCGCATCCGCGATTGGGAGGATTATCCGCTCATGACCGGCCTGCGAGAGATCGCCAAGGCGCACGACGGCGACCTTCGCTTGACGGCCAACCAGAACCTTGTCATCGGCAACGTCTCGGAAAAGAACCGCGAGCGTATCGAGCAGCTCGCGCAGGCCCACAAGCTCAGCGACGGCGAGCACATTTCCGCGCTGCGGCGGAACGCGATGGCCTGTGTCGCGCTGCCCACCTGCGGCCTCGCAATGGCCGAGTCCGAACGCTACCTGCCCACGCTAATCACCAAGCTCGAAGCAATCGCCGCGGAGGCCGGGCTGGCCAACGAGGAAATCGTGGTCCGCATGACCGGGTGCCCCAACGGCTGCGGCCGGCCGTTTCTGGCGGAGATCGGTTTCGTGGGCAAGGCGCTCGGCAAGTACAACCTCTATCTCGGCGGCGACTTTGCCGGCACGCGGATGAACCGCCTTCATCGCGAGAACATCGGCGAGGAGGAGATCCTCTCGGTGCTCAAGCCGCTATTGAATCAATATGCCAAAGAACGTCAATCGGGCGAACACTTCGGCGACTTCGTAGTCCGCATCGGCGTCGTTCGCGCCGTGGCCGATGGCCCCGATTTCCACTCCGAGTTCACTTCCGACTCAATCCGCGCGCATTCGCTCGATTCGGGCAAGATGATTTAGCGCGGTGGGTGGCACGTCCAGAGCTTCAAGCGAAGGACGTGGCGAGACCGTAGTCGCACGGACCATCAAAGAATCGTGATTTCCCGACCCGTGCCTAAGTTAGCACAAGCTTTCGGAGGTAGTTCGGGTCGTGATAGCCCTCCTCCCAGGATCGCAAACCGGCATACGCTTGGAGGAGATCAACAATAGGGCCGTCACCGCTCCAACTCGTGGAACCTACATCGAACTGTTTGCCTCCGGGGCCGCAAGACGGATCTAGCCGGACTTTATCTGACCCGATAACGCGCCACTGCCCGTTGTAGAGAGAATTGCCAAGGATATGCAGAATTGTAAGCGGTTTGCCTTTGCTGATCTCGAAGCATTCGAGTTCCGCTGAAGAGCCAAGATGAGTGAAGATAGCCACGGTCGGCGCTTTATAGTTCATGTCCAACACTTGGCCCAGGCCAAACAGATCCGATGCCACGGGGATCAAGAAAACATCCCCTACCGCCACCTTGCGAGGCCGAGGCCGCTTGAACGCTAGGACTTCCTGCGCGATCTCAGTCAGTTCGGCGGTGTCCCACCCGAGTCGCTGATAAATCGCCATGAGCGTTGGAATAAGGCGGTCATTGCGCGAAATCCACAGGGTAACGGCATCAGCTTCGTAGTCGATTCTGGCTCCGCCGCGCGGAAGAACCTGCTTTAGGAACTTTGCGGCATCCCGAGAATACTCGAGGCCAAGCGCCCCAGCAAAATCATGTCTGACGAACCAGTACGAGCTGAGTTCGTCGGGCGAGTAGAGTTTGATGTGGCCGAGTTTTATATCCATCACCGAGCCGCCTACGTGCTCGCATCAATGCCGAAGCAAGCCCTTACTCGGAACACAACCTCTAAGCAGTCTTCTCCGTCGATCTGCCGCGATTGAACGCGTCATCAACCCCGGAACCGCTTGCAGATGAGTGCTATGTTCTGCCCGCCAAAGCCAAAACTGTTGCTCAAGGCCACGTCGCATCGGGCCTGGCGGGCCGTGTTGGGGATGTAGTCCAGGTCGCATTCCGGATCGGGGTTTTCATAGTTGATCGTCGGCGGCAAAACGTTGTCGCGAATCGCCAAGAGGCAGAAGATCAACTCCGTCGCCCCGGCGGCGGCGATGAGGTGGCCCATCATGCTCTTCGTGCTGGAGACGGGAATCTTTGCGGCGCGATCGCCAAATACGGCCTTGATCGCCAGCGACTCCACCTTGTCGTTGACCGAAGTGCTCGTGCCGTGGGCGTTGATGTAGTGGATGTCGTCGGTCGTTCAGCCGCGCGTCGGCCAAGGCCATCTTCATGCAACTGATCGCGCCGCGGCCTTCCGGGTGCGTGTCGGTGATGCGGAAGGCGTCGGCCGTGGAGCCGTAGCCCACGATCTCGCCGTAGATCTGCGCGCCGCGGGCTTTGGCCGTTTCCAAGTCTTCCAACACGACCATTCCGGCCCCTTCGCCAAGCACGAAACCGTCGCGGTCGCGATCGAAAGGCCGCGAGGCCCGCGCGGGCTCGTCGTTGCGCGTGGAAAGCGCCGTGAGCAGATTGAAGCCCGTGACGCCGAACGGATGAATCATCGTGTGCGTGCCGCCGGCAAGCATCGCGTCGGCCTCGCCGCGGCGGATAATCTCAACGGCTTCGCCAATCGCCTGGCTGCTTGCGGCGCACGCCGTCAGGCAGTTGACGTTCGGGCCCTGCGCGTCGAACATGGCGGCCAGGTGTCCGGCCGGCATGTTCGGCTCCTGCTCCAACTCTTGTATCGGGTTCAAGAGTTCGAGTCCTTTCTGGCAGAACTTGGCGACGTCCAGCGTCGTGCCGCCGTTCAAACCGGCAAGAATCATCTCGGTGAAACGATTGAAGTCCTGCTGGCCCTCCCCGCTGCCGGTATAGACCCCGAAGCGCGTCGGATCGAGGCCGGCGTCGAGGATGCCCGAATCGCCAATCGCCTTCTTCGCGGCGCCGATGGCAAAGCGGGTGTGGCGGCCTTGATACTTCCAGTCCTCCGGTTTCTCGCCCACGTCGGAGACGTCCCAGTTCTTTACCTCGGCGGAAATCTTCGTGGGAAAATTGGAGGCGTCAAAGAGCGTCGTGTAGCTCACGCCCGACTGGCCGGCGAGCAGCCGCTTCCAGACGGTTTCCAAGTCCGCGCCCAGCGGCGTGACCATGCCCAGCCCGGTGATGACAACGCGCCGCGTCATGTGGCCAGGCCTCCGTGCGCGTGGCCGCTGCCGTTATCGCTCGGCCTGCCCAAGAGCCGCGCTGGCGGTTGCAATGGGCTGCCATCGGCCGCGCGGCCGACGCGATAAGCCCCGAAGACCCGCATCATGGAAAGGAACGATTCGGGCGAGAAGAAGGTGCCCAGCCAGGGAGCGTTCAAGTGAGCGAAGACGAGCTCGGCCTGGGCCTGGAGCCTGTCGCCCATATAGCTTGTGGCGCGGACGGCAGCCCCTTCGGAGTTAAGATACTCGATCGACGCCTCGTACGTGAGCATGTCGCCCGGCCGCGCGTGGAAGTGGAAATGCACCTTCGGCACCTTGGCCAGGATCACCTTTTCGGTGAACTGATTGTGTTCGCAAACCAGCAGCCCGCCCGTCTGCGCCAACCCCTCGATAACGAGCGAGTTGGGAAAGATCGGATACTGCGGAAAATGGTCGGTGAGGTAGTCCTCGGCCAGGGAGACGCACTTGATCGCCTTGGCCCGCCGACCGCTTTCGAATTCGATGAATTTGTCAATCCAAAACCAGCGCATCGCCTCAGCCCGTTACCTGCACTTTGCTTTCCACGAAGCGACACATATCCGCTACCGTGAGCACGTTGGCGAAATCCTGCACGACGGGGTTCTTGGCGAACACGTCGAGATCGGCGAACGGCATCCGCTGCCGCAGCTCGGCAAGGCCGACGTCGGTCACCTTGCCGTCTTGCACGTACTTGGGATCGGTGAGCACGTCCTCGGGAAAGAGCTCGTTTCGCGGAATCTTGATGTCGAACGCCTTTTCCAGGCGAAAGACGATGTCCAGAAAGTCGATCGACTCGGCCCCCAGATCGCCCACCAGCGTCGCCTCGGGAGTGATGTCTTCCTCGTCGACGCCCAGCGCGTCGGTCAGGGCGACTTTGATCTTCTCGTAAACTTCTTCCTTTGTCGGCATTTCCAATACACTCCAAGGGTTACAGTTATTGTCGCCTTTCTCTCCACGAAAGTTTCAATTCTTTGGCGGAGCGAAAGGCGACTCTTTGTTCAATATCCTCCCAAACTCAAGCCGCCGTCGACTCGCAGCACCTGCCCGGTGAGGTAGGATGCGTCGTCGCTGGCGAGGAAGGCCACCACGCTGGCGATCTCTTCCGGCTTGCCGATCCGCTTCATGGGAATAACACTCTTGATCTGGTCTCCGGCGATGCCGCGGACGACCTGGCTCATGTCGGTCTCGATCATGCCGGGCGCGACCGCGTTGACGCGGACCTTTCGGCCGGCCAGCTCCTTCGCCAGGGCGCGGGTCAGGCCGTTGATGCCGCCCTTGCTGGCGGCATAGTTCACTTGACCGCGCGACGCGAATTCGGCCGCCGTGCTGGAGAGGTTCACGATGCTGCCGCTCCGCTGCATCAGCATCGGCTGCGTCACCGCGCGGCAATAGTTGAACGTGCCGCCAAGGTTCGTGTCCAAGACGTCGCGCCACTGCTCGTCGGTCATCATGCCGGTGAGACCATCCTTGACGATGCCCGCGGAGTTGACGAGGATGTCGATCCGCTGCCACTCGGCGATCAGGCTGTCGGCGATTTCCTGTGCCCGCTTGGCGTCGCGGACGTCGGCTTGCACGGCGCGGACATTTCGCCCCTGGGCAGTAAGCTCGGCTACCAGGCCGTCGGCCGCGGCCTGATTCGAGCTAAAGATAAAGGCCACGTTCGCCCCTTCGGCAGCCAATTGCGCAACGCATGCCCGGCCAATGCCGCGGCTGCCGCCGGTGACGATCGCATTCTTGCCTTGAAGTCTCATATCTAACGAGTAACTAAACTGTGGTCGGCGGAGTTAAACTGTAGTCGGCACTATCGGCGCGCCGGGCTGATAAAGCACGCTCAACAGACTGCGCATTTCTTCGAGGATCATCTCGTCCGCCAAAGGCTCCGAATGCTCGCGGTCGGCCAGGTTGTAGCGTTCCAATACCAGCCGGCCGCTGACCGTATTTTGGCCGTCGACCGTACCCTGGGCTTTCACTTTCGTCTCAGTCTCGGTCTGTGAAATAATCTCGACAGTGACGGTCAGCAGTTGCCCTGGTTCGACGAACTGCCCGTATTTTACGTTGCTTGCCTGCTTTAACACAATGATCGAATGAGCGAAATCCTCGCTCAAGCGGATCAACCAAGCTGCGGCCTGGGTCATGGCTTCCAGCATCAACACGCCCGGCATTACCGGGAAGTTGGGAAAATGGTCCTCCAAATACTCCTCGGCCATCGTCAGCGACTTGACCGCGGTGATCTTGGCACCGGGCTGGAAGTCGATGATGCGGTCGATGAGCAGGAATCGCATGAATTCTGGCGGCGTTCGAGCCTAAATACGGCCTGATATGAAACAAAGCATCATCAACTGGTAAGTTTTCGCGACTACACAAACCGCAGACGATATTAAAGCACACAAGTATAGCGAGATACGCTCAATCCTACAACGGGCGATGGAATGGTAGTTTTGGCAAGCCAGGCTGACCTTTAAACGTAGAAAATTTCTGACGCAGTGTCGGTTTTGGCAGATCCGGCATTGAAAGACGCCATTTGGCAGCGGTTTTCGCGACTTCGCACAGCAAAAGCGATTCCGCGATCCCGTGCATTCTGCGGCGAATCCATAGCTGTGGCACGAAATGCACCGCTTTGCCCAACCCTCGCGAGCACAATCTTTTTACCGAATGACCAACATAGGTTCAGTATGTTTATATGTTATCAGATGTAAACATAGGAGTCACCGCTTTTACAAGGAGAAAAACCGTCCGGCAGGCGGGACCTACTCCAGCCCTTCAACGAGCACATCGCTTAGCGCAGGCAAGTCCGCCACGTTCCCGCTATAGATCGTCTGCTCGAACTGGTCCGCGGCGTCAAGCAAGCGCTCAACCACTACCTGACAGCGGACGGCTACGTCGTTGACTTCCCAAAAATCGTCCGGCTTGACGTAGAGCTCGGGCGGTTCGACCGTGCGAAGATACCAGGCGGGTGTGCAAATAGCCCGTTCGCGACCGGGACCTGATACTACGAGCCGGTCGCGATCAACTGTTCGTTCATTTCGCACGAGCGGAAGCAGTGAAACGCCCGTCGGTGACTGCGGCACGGCGGCCTTGGGCCACCAATCGAGAAGCGTCCGCCAAAGGTCCGCGGGTTCGACTAGCGCCTTGCTTCGCAGCGACGCGCCCGCGCGATCTGGAAAGCGGAGCATGAGCGGCACGTGAACTAACTCGCCGTGCAGCGCTTGGTCGCATGGCCCCAGCCGCCGATGCTCGCCCATTGGAAAGCCCCGCGCGGCGGTGATGGCCAGCAGTGTATGCCGCGCGGCGGAGCCTTCGTAAAGGACATCGAGGAAGCCGCCCAAGCAAGTATCCAACAGCGCGATCTGACCGGCGTAGGCCTGCGTATAGACCAACAACTCGTCCGGGTCGAAACCCGGTGGCAACATGCGGTCGGGCACATCGGCGGTGGTCAACAGCGGCGGATCGCTCTCGCCCCAATAGCGTTCACGACATTCGGGTGGAGCATCCCATGTGGTGCCCAGGCTGCCCAGGTGGCACCAGAGGAAGAACGGTTGTTTGGCCGACTGCACCCATTCGATGATTTGAAAGAAACATCGTGCCAGGTGCGTCTCTTCATAGGCCCCTTCGGCGACCATTTGCGATTGCCAGGGTGGATCGATCGCCACGACTTCGTCAAACTCGACAGTGAGCGGATGTTCCTGCACCGCGCGATCGTCGGTAATGAGCGCACAGTGCACGCCCGCATCGCGAAGCAGCGCCGGCAGCGAAGTTCGGCCTTCCACGTCCGGCGCGAGAGCGTGCAATCCCTGCCAGTAGGAACGATAGAGGGACTCGAGCCGCGGCGAATCGATAAGCATCTGGTCAAAGGCGAACGACTCGACGGCCAAGCGGTCGAAGGCCGGCGTTTCTATCCACGTATTGCCATAGGCGCCCGAAGAAGCCGCAATGCAGGCGATCGATGACCAGACAAATCGCATTCACGGGCGATACATGCTTCCAATGCGGAACGAAATGAAGTTCGGATTGTAAACCGTCGCGACATGCCGGACTAGTAGCTCATACGTCAGCGTTTCCAGGCTGACACTCTCGATGTAGTCCGGCCAGTCAGCCTAGAAAGCGTGGCGTACAGCCATTTCCCTCGGAAAAGACGGTGCAATTTACCCATTTGGTCCCATTGGCGGCTCAAATGATATAATCTTGATGGGGTTTTGCGATCCATGACTCTGGGAGTTCTCGCTATGTACCAACATCGTATCAATCACGGGAATAACATGATTACTCGTTTTCTTCTATTGCCGGTTGTGGCACTGCTCGCCGCCTTCACGGCGGCGCGGGCGGCGGACCCGACTTCCTCAAAATCAAGTGCCGCAGAAGCTGCCGACCGCGCGGCGATTCGTGCCGCAGCCGATTCGTACGTGGCGGCTTATAACCGTGGCGATGCCAAAGCTGTTGCCCGACTCTGGAGCGAACAAGGCCAATGGGTCGAGCCCGATGGCAGGACCGTTGAAGGACGGGCGGCTATCCAGAAGGAAATGGAAGTCATGTTCGCCACCAGCAAGGGGGTGCATTTGGAGCTACTCGACTTCAACGTTCGCTTTGTGACGCCCGACGTAGCCGTGGAGGAAGGCAAGGTCCGCGTCACTCGGCGGGGCGAGGAGCCGACCGATTCGACCTACATCGCCATCGATCACAAGCAGAACGGCAAGTGGCTGCTCAACACGGTCCGCGAGACCGACGAGCCCGCCGCTGATGAAGAAGTCGGCGCCGACTCGCCGCTATCGGAACTCGGCTGGCTGGTGGGCGAATGGGGCAACAGCGACTCGAAGTCAGGCGTCTCGGCCGCCACGACTGTGAGTTGGACCAAGAACAAGACGTTCCTGAACTACTCATTCAAGGTTTCCGTGCCCGGCATGGACGATTTGGAGGGCACCCAAGTCATCGGCTGGGACCCGGCCGCCGGCACGATCCGCTCCTGGATGTTCGACTGCGACGGCGGATTCGGCGAAGGCACTTGGACGAAGAGGGACAACCACTGGATTATCAAGTTCAAGCAAGTGCTGCCCGACGGCGGCAAGGCGACGGCGACGAACATCTACACGATAGTCGACAAAAACACGATCACGTGGCAATCGATCGGCCGCGAGATTGACGGGCAGTTCATGGACAACGTCGGCCCAATCAAGATTGTGCGCAAGGCGGAGAAGGCCAAATAGCAATCCATACAAATCGAGACTCATCATGAAAAAGGCAATTCTATTTATCGCGTGTGCGGCGGTAATCCCGCTGTTACTTTGCTCGGACTTGTTCGCACGTGGCGGCCGCGGCGGCGGAGGGGGTGGCGGCGGCGCTCGTGGCGGTGGCGGAGGAGGAGCAGCGCGAGCAGGCGGCGGAGGCGGAGCGAGAGCCGGCGGAGGAGGAGGCGGTGGAGCTCGTCCGGGCGGCGGAGCGGCCGCGCGGCCTTCCAGTCCAGCCTTCAATGCCAGCCCGTCAATGAGCCGCGCGGCGCTGCGCAGCGCCCAGCCACTGCGGGGCAGCGGTCCGCGCAGGGCGGTCAAGGATTTGCAGGTCAACGTCCAGCCCAAGGCGGTCAAGGCCTTGCCGGCCAGAGGCCCGCTCAGGGTGGCCAGGGATTCGCCGGGCAGCGCCCCGGACAGGCCGGTCAAGGCATTGCCGGCCAGCGGCCCGGAGGGGCCGCAGCCCAGCGGCCGACGCAAAGCCAATTAAATAGTTTCATGGGAATGCCGCAGGGAGGCGCGCAGGCCGGTGGTCGCGGCGCAACTGCCGCGGCGCCACCCGGTCAGCTTCCCAGCGGAGGGCAGGGTCCGAAATCGGTTACGACGCCCGGCGGTTCGACGATCACTGTCGGCGGTGGCGGCGGTTCAACGACCGGCCCGCGCGGCAATACGATCGCCGGCGGGGCAGCCGGAATTAAAGTCGAAGGCGCCGGCGGCAATACAGTCGTCAAGGGCGCTGGCGGGGTCGGCGTGAGCGGAGACAACGGCGCAGCGTTCGCCGGCGGATCGCGGACTGGCATTCAAACCGCTGGCGGGGCCGAAGCGGGCCGCGTCACGGGCGTTCGCGGCGCAACAAACGGGACCGACTCAGCCGTCCGCGCCGGCAGCGTTTCCGGTGCCAGAGACGCCTCCGGCAACGCCATCGCCAACGCCCGCGGCGGCTACGCCAATTCGTCTGGCTACCGCCAGGCAGGATCGATCACCGCAGCGCGGAACCAGTGGGGCTACACGGGTATTGCGGCGGCCGGCGCGGTTGCGGCGGGCGGAGTCGTGCGCGGCGGCTCGATCGCCGGCATTCGTGGACCCGGCGGCAACGTCGTAGCGGCCGGTCGCGGCGCGACGTTCGTCAATGGCCAGTTTGTCGGCGGCCGTGCCTGGGCCGGCGTCAACGGCGCCTATACTCGCTGGGGCGCATTCACACCCGGCTGGTACGGCCGCTACCCTGGCGCTTGGTGGCCGGGTAAATGGGCCATCGTCGGCACCGCCTGGGCAACTCTTGGATGGGCCACCTGCGGCAACTATTGCGGCTGCACGGGCGACGGCTGCTATTACGACTACGGCGGCAACGTCACCTATGACGATGGCAGCGTCTACTACGGCGACCAGCCTGTCGCCACGGCCGAACAATACTACGATCAGGCCGCGCAAATCGCCGGCGCGGGCGGCGACTCGACAAACGAGGAATGGCTGCCGTTGGGCGTCTATGCCGTTGTTTCGGAACCGACGCAAACGCAGACCGACAAGGTCCTTCAACTTGCGGTCAACAAAGACGGTGTAATCCGCGGCAACTTCCAGGACAATCTGACGGATAAGATCACGCCGGTGATCGGCTCGGTGGATAAACAGACGCAGCGCGTCGCCATTCGGCCCGAGGGCAACGATTCGATGCTGCTGGAGACCGGTCTTTATAACCTGACAAACGACGAAGTGCCCGTGCTCGTGCATTTCGGCGCCGACCGTCAGGAGCTTCGCACACTGATGCGCCTGAAGCAGCCGGAAGAGCAGGGGGGACAGGCCGCGCCGGCGGAGCAAGCCCTGCCGCCGGCCGCACCAGCGCCGCAACTATAATTGGCGTAAGGTGGGATAAGAAGCGAGCCTTGGCTAGCGCTGGTCAATTGCAACCGTGGTTAACCGCGGCGGATCGCATTATGTCATGGCCTGATGGATGAGCCAAAGCAGGAAGAAAAAAAGTAGCCAAATTAAGCCGAAGACGGGCGTCAAAAACCACATTAGGCCGGTACTTTGAATATTGAAGAATATCTTCGCTGTGAAGAGCCCTGAAGCAAACACGAAGAGAGCGCCTGTAATCCAAGCCCAAATCAGCGGTTCGTAGGCCAGGAGCGCGACATAGCCGAGGAGGCCAAGCCCTAGCATCGAGAAGGCCATTTTGTGCAACAGTTGCGATGTAATCCTGTCGCCAAGGTCCTGACGCCCGTGTTCGTTTCGCATAATCGAACTAAAATGAATGGTGCATGGGATTGCCAGCAATTGTATCGGTGCACAATCTTACGACGCAAGCGGAGTCGAGGCGTTGGTCGCAATTCAGGCAGAGAGTATAATGGCATCAAAACCACTCGAGCGCCATGCCCAAACTCCTCGTTGATAACGTCACCAAGCAATACCCCACGCGGTCCCAATCGCTTGACGTGCTCCGCGGCGTGTCGCTCTCGCTGGAGCCGGGCGAGAACGTGGCGATCCTCGGCCCTAGCGGATCGGGCAAGAGCACGCTTTTGAGCATTATCGGCACGCTGGAAACGCCGTCGAGCGGGAGCGTGACGCTGGATGGCGTCGATCCGACGACGTTGGACGAGAAGGGAATCGCCGCTTTTCGCAGCCGACGGATCGGCTTCGTCTTCCAGGACCATTATCTTTTGCCGCAATGCTCCGTCCTAGAAAACGTGATGCTGCCGGCGGTGCCGCTGGGAGCGGTAAGCGAAGACACAATTCGCCGCGCGGAGATGCTGCTTAAGCGCGTCGGCCTCAGCGAGCGAAAGTCACATCGGCCTTCGGAGCTTTCCGGCGGCGAGCGACAAAGGGCAGCCTTGGCACGGGCGCTCATCAACGGTCCCGAGCTTCTACTAGCCGACGAGCCGACCGGCAATCTCGACCGCACGACCGCCGAGCAGGTCGGGCAGTTGCTCGTGGAGATTCAAAAGACCGAGCCGATGATGCTGATCGTCGTCACGCATAGCGAGCGCCTGGCGGAATTGATGCAAAAGCGGCGGGAGTTGGATGGAGGAGAATTGAAAGGATGAAGGCGGAAGGATGAAGGATGAATAGTGGCCGAACGATTTCATCGTTCATCCTTTATCCTTCTGCCTTTTCGATAAACGCACAACTTCCATGACACGGCTTCACCTCATCCTGCTCTCGCTCCGCCATTTTTGGCGCATGAACCTGGCGGTCGCCTGCGGCGTGGCGGTGGGAACGGCCGTGCTCACCGGGGCCTTGCTCGTGGGCGACTCGATGCAAGGCAGCCTCCGCGATTTGGTGCTGGGCGGGCTGGGAAACATCGACCAAGTGCTTGTTGCCGACCACTTCTTCCGTGAACAATTGGCCGGCGCGGATCAAAGCCCGACGCGCAAGCGAGAGGGGCCAAACTCGGGCGTTGCCGCGCCTGTCATTCTCGAAATCGCCGGCGTCGAAGCGGCAGATCGCGAGTCGCCAAGCCGCGTCGATCAGGTCAATCTTATCGGCTGCGACGAGCATTTTTGGCAACTTGGCAGCGGCGGTCCGCGGAAGCCGCCCGGGCGCGATGAGATCATTATTAATGAGCCGCTGGCTCGACTTCTTAACGTGAAAGAGGGCGGCTCCGTGCTTGTTAACATTGCAAAGCCCGGCGCTATTCCAGCGGAAAGCGCGATGGGCCGCAAACGGGCGTCGTTGGACACGATGCGGCTCCGCGTCGCCCAGGTCATCGCGCCCGAGGGCCTTGGCCGCTTTGGTCTGCGGCCCAACCAGCGCGTGCCGCTGAATGCCTACGTTTCACTCGCGGCGCTTCAGGAACAATTGCAGGAGACAGGCCGCGTAAACGCCATCCTCCGCTCTAAGCCGGAAAAGCAGGCTGCTTGGCATCCGCCCTTGGCCGACTACGGTGTCCGCGTCGATCAATCGCCGCTTGGCTATATTGACATCACGACGGAGCGGCTGATCTTCTCGCCGAGCGTCGAGAAAGCGATTAGCGAGCAGCTTCGCGGTCTCGAAGTCCAGCCGGCACTAACTTATCTGGCCAACTCGATAACTCTGGACGGCCGCGAGGTGCCTTATTCAACGATCACGGCGATCGATTTTCAAAACGAGTCGCCGTTGGGACCGTTTCTTTCCGTCGACGGAAAACAAGTTCCAAAGCTTGCCGATAGCGAAATCGCCGTGAACGATTGGGCGGCCAACAAACTCAAGGCCAAAGTTGGCGATGAACTGGCTGTCACTTACTACGAACCGGAAAGCACGACGGGGCTCTTGCAAGAACGGACGGTCAAACTGAAGCTGGCGGCCATCATAAAACTCGAAGGCGCCGCGGCCGACAAGCGGCTGACGCCCACGGTCCGCGGCCTCACCGACAAAGACACCATCGAAGATTGGGACCTGCCGTTCAAACTCAAGCCGGGCCACATCAAGAGCGACGACGACCGCTACTGGCGGAAATACGCCGCCACGCCCAAAGCGTTTGTCTCGCTGGCCACCGGCCACCGGCTCTGGGCGAGCCGCTTCGGCCAGACAACCTCGATCCGCGTCCGCCCAGCGCCAGGCATGACGGCCGAATCGCTAGCCGCGCGGCTCGATCTCGATCCGGCGGCAATGGGCTTCGTTTTTCGCCCAATTAAGGAACTGGCGCTCAAAGCCGCCGGCGGCACGACGCCCTTCGGCGTGCTCTTTCTCTCCTTCAGCTTCTTCGTCATCGCAGCGGCCGTGATGCTCGTCCTGCTCCTATTTCGGCTCGGAATCCAGCAACGGGCGCGGCAGTTCGGCCTACTGTTGGCGCTCGGATTTCGGCGGCGGCATGCAGTACGTTTGCTGCTCGTCGAGGGGCTCATTGTGGCCGGCGTGGGAAGTCTGGCCGGAGCGCTTGGCGGAGTCTGCTACGCGGCGTTGATGCTGTGGGGGCTACGAACGTGGTGGCTGCCGGCCATCGGCACGCCGTTTCTTAAGTTGCACGTCGAGCCGGCTAGTCCGGCAATCGGCTTCGCCAGCGGGCTCGGCTTGGCGACGATTGCAATCTGGTTTGCCGTTTGGCGGACGAGTCGCATCGCGCCGCGGCGGCTTCTGGCGGGCGAAACGAGTACTCAGTACGCAGTACACAGTATTCAACACTCAGTACTCAGTACCCAGCAGTCGGCCGGCCGCCGGACCGTCGGCAATTTGCAATTTGCATTTTTCAATTTTCAATTTGCAATCCTGCTCCTTCTCGCCGTCGCCCCGCCGTTGCTAATGCTCGTGCTCCCGCTTAGTGACGACGCCAAAGTCGGCGCATTCTTCGCGCAGGGTCGTGGACGCTGATAATGCTCTTAGTCCTCGTCTATCTTCAGCTTCGCCGCGGCGCGACCGGTCCGGCGGTAGCGGCCGGCCGCGGCAACTTGCTTCGCATGGCCGTGCGCAACGCCGCACGAAATCCGGGCAGAAGCGCGCTGGCCATCGGGTTAACGGCCGCGGCCAGTTTTCTGATCGCGGCGGTAAGCCTGTTCCACATCGACCCCGCGCGGCAGGCCAATGATAAAGAGAGCGGGAGCGGCGGCTTCGCGCTTATCGGCCAATGCGCGCTGCCGATCTATTACGATCTCAATACGCCCGAAGGCCGCAAGGAGCTAGCCGCGGGCAAAGACGACTCGGCGCTTATGGCCGAGTGTCATTTTTACGCCTTCCGCGTCAAGCCGGGCGATGAGGCTAGCTGCTTAAACCTCTACAAGGCCAAGCAGCCGCGGATGCTTGGGGCGGGTGGCGACTTTATAACTCGCGGTGGTTTTGCCTGGGCCGACGCGCCGGCTGGATTGTCGAATCCGTGGGAAGTGTTGACCCAAAAGCCGCCTGAAGGCTCTGCAAGCGGCGCCACACCCACCGTGTTGGACCAGACGACAGCCAATTACTCGCTCGATCTTTGGAACGGTCGGAAAGACACATTCGATATTACAGACGCCCACGATCGGAAGCTGACGCTCGCCGTCGCTAGTCTCTTGCAGGACAGCATTTTTCAAGGTGACTTGCTTGTGGGCGAAGAGAATCTCCGCCGCTACGACCCCGACGTCGTCGGCTACCGCTATTTTCTCATCGAAGCACCATCGGACAAAGTGACTCAGGTGCAGCAGGCGTTACAGCGCGTGTTGGGCGATTACGGTTTTCGCACGGAGACGACCGCCGAGCGGCTAAGCACGCTGGCCAGCGTCGAAAACACCTATCTCGCGACATTTCAGAGTCTCGGCGGGCTCGGGCTTCTGCTGGGCACGATTGGCTTGGCGGTAGTTCAATGGCGGAACGTACTGGAGCGCCGCGGCGAATTGGCGCTCCTCCGTGCGGCCGGCTTTCGCGTACGGTCGCTTGGCTTCCTCGTCGCGGCGGAAAACATCGTCCTCTTGGTCGCGGGCCTTTTCATTGGCATCACGGCGGCGCTCGTCGCCGTCGTGCCGCAGTTGCTCACGCGTGCCGGCATTGTGCCGTGGGCGCCGCTTGGCACGATCTTCGCGGCGGTGCTCGTCACGGGTCTTTTGGTCAGTCTCGCAGCCATGCGCGGCGTCGTGCGAACGCCGATCCTGGTGGCACTTCGGGAAGAACGCTAATAGTGCGATTGATGACTTTGCGCCTTCGCGGCTTGGCGTTTTTGCGTGAGACAACTGCCTGCTGAAGAAGGCCGTTTCAATAGACCCGTACTTGTTGGTTCGGTTTTCTACGCCAAGACGCAAAGGCGCAAAGAATACTGGAGGTTACTCGTCAAAATCCAATTCACGCGAAGCGAACGAGCAGAAAGAGTGACGCGATGGCAAGACCGATGCCCACGATTTCTTTGACGGACAGCCGCTCTCTGAAGAACACGACGCCGAGAAACGTCAGAAAGAGCACCATGCAGATCGAATAGACGACGCCCACCGAGGCGAGCTTCATGTTCTTGATGACGTAGACCCAGCCGAAGATCGTCGATGAGTAGACGACGAAGGCCACGACGAACCATTTGTTGACGACGATGTTCGATTTCTCGCTGGCGAGTTTCAAGAAGTAGTCTGCCAGCGCGCCGACGGCGCTAAGGAAGATGGCGACGAGAAGCGCGAGAACGGTCTTATCCATCGAGACCTTACCCCATAAAGCTTTCCAGCACCTCCTGCGGTGCGGGACCGTAGGCCGCTGGTTCCATCGTGCAGGTGGCGCGGCCTTGGCTTAGGCCGCGCATGGAGTTGGAATAGCCGAAGAGGCTCGCCAGCGGGGCCTCGGCGTCGATCACCGTGTGCTGACCGCGAGATTGCGTCCGCGTGATCATCGCCCGGCGCTGCTGCAAGTCGCTGACGATATCGCCCAGGTTTTCGTCGGGCACGGTGACTTCGATCTTCATGATCGGCTCCAGGAGCACGATTCCCGCTTCGCGGAGGCCCTTGTTGAAGGCGTCGGCCGCGGCCAGGCGGAAAGCCAACTCGTTGGACTCGGTCTCGTGCGTCTGGCCGGCCAGCACGGTCGTCTTCACGTGCAAGAGCGGAAAACCCAAACTGCCGCCGCCGGCGCCAAGTTCGCTGACGACTTCCATCGCCGCGTTCAAAAACTCCGGCGGCAACTGCGCGGCCACTTCGGGCGAGGGCACGGCGATCGGCGTGGCAACGGCCGGGTTCGGCTCCATGCGAATCGTCAGCCGCGCGAAGTGTGCGGCGCCGCTCATCGTGCGATGACATTCGCCCGTCACCTCGACCGCCTTCTGGATCGACTCGCGATAGCTCACGCGCGGCTTGTGGACACGAACATTCAGCTTGTAGTCGCGCAAAAGGCGGTGCTTGATCACCTCCAGGTGCAGCTCGCCCATGCCGCTGATGAGCGTCTGGCCTGTCTCCTCGTTCTCGCGAGCGCGGAACGTCGGGTCCTGCCGTTTCATCATTTCGAGCACGTCGGCGAGCTTCTTCCGCTCGGTCGAACTCTCCGGTTCGATTGCCATCGAGATCACCGTCTCGGGAAATTGGATCGATTCCAGAATGATTGGATCGTGGGCGTCGCAGAGCGTGTCGCCGGTGATCGAGTGCCTGAGGCCGATGACGCCGATGATGTCGCCCGCCTCCACCGCTTCCACCTGCTTTCGCTCGTCGGCCTGGATTCGCCAGAGTTGCGGCACGTTTTCTTTCTTGTCTTTGACTGGGTTGAGCACGCGGCTGTTGGCCTTGAGCCGGCCCGAATAAACGCGGACATAGTGCAGGTCGCCGTGGCTATCGGCCATGATTTTGAAGACTAGCCCGCAGAAGGGCTCGTCGGGCTTCGGCTTGCGGCTAAGTTTCGCGTCTTTCTTTTTGGGATTGATGCCTTCGACCGGCGGCATGTCGGTAGGGCAGGGGAGGTACGCGCCGACGGCGTCCAAGAGCGGCTGCACGCCCATCTTATTCAAGGCAGAACCGCAGAGTACCGGCACAAGCTGATTAGCCAGCGTCGCCTCGCGGAGCGTCTTCCGCAGCAGTTCCTCGGGCACGGGCTGCTCGCGCATCACGAGTTCCATCAGCTCGTCGTTGGACATCGTGAGCTGGTCGAGCATCTGACCGCGCCAAAGCTCGGCGTCGTCGTGCATTTCCGGCGGGATTTCCGAGACGGTAATCTCCGTCCCTTCCGGTGGCGCGAAGGTAAGCATCTTCATCGTGACAAGATCGACGATGCCGCGGAATGGATCGCGGACGTGGGCCGGCCCCTGGCCGACCGGCAGCGTGATCGGCACCGGCTTGCAATTCAGCCGCTTGTGGATTTCCTCGACGGTGCCGTAGAAATTGGCGCCTTCGCGGTCGAGCTTATTGATGAATGCGATGCGGGGGACGTGGTATTTGTCGGCCTGCCGCCAAACGGTCTCGCTCTGAGCCTCGACACCTTCGCGGGCGCTGAACACGACCACGCCGCCGTCCAACACGCGCAGGCTGCGTTCCACCTCGGCCGTGAAATCGACGTGGCCGGGCGTATCGATGAGGTTGATCGTGTAGTCCTTCCAAGGGAAGGTCACGCAGGCCGAATAGATGGTGATGCCGCGCTGCTGCTCTTCGGGATCGAAGTCGGTGACCGTGGTGCCCTTGTCGACGTCGCCCAGCCGGTGCGTGAAGCCGCTATAAAACAGCATCCGTTCGGTGACGGTGGTTTTCCCGGCATCGATATGTGCGATGATGCCGATATTTCGGAGGTTTTCAATGTCGTGGGCCATCGCGGCTTCGTACCCGTGTGCGGTTAAAGGATGTAATAATAGAATCCTCTAACCGAGCGGTCAACGGGTGCAGGCCTGGCAACGACGCTCCACACTCGTCACGACGCTTTGCGTCGTAACGCGAGTTCGGACGCTCTGCGTCCATGCGCGGAAACGCCGCCGAGCGGCAGAAGTGCGTTCCCACGCGGAGCGTGGGAACGAGGGATAAGGTCCGAGGCGGCGGGAGTCACGGTTCTGCGTACGTTGATCATCCCGCCGCCTCTCGCCTCTTCTGGTTTGATGGCACTCGTTACGACGCACTGCGTCGTAACGGACTGTTCGGACGTTCCGCGTCCATTTGACATGGGGCCGCGGAGCGGTCATCAAGTGCGTTCCCACGCAGAGCGTGGGAACGAGATTAATCCTTCTTCAGCTTCCCGCCTTGCAGGGCCTCGACCTGCTTGCGAAGATCGTCGATCTGCTTCTGCATCTCGCTCAAGCGCTTCTCGACGTTCGGACCCGCGACGATCGTGCCGGGCATTTCGCCCGCTGCGAAGAAATTGCTTTGGCCCATCGAGGAGTTAAGCAGCCGCTCAACGTCCGGGCGGCACTTCTGGGGAATCTTGCTCAAGTTACTTGACGTTCCTTCCCAACGCGCTTTAGTGCCCATATCGCCTTCACAGGTCATGACGACCTTCGCGGGATCGCTGCCGTGGCGCGTGATTTCGACCTGCGAACCGTCGGCCAAGGTAGCTTTGGTTTGAACAGTTACGTCCAATTTGGTCACGGCAGCGTTAGGCTCGCCGGCTTCGGCGCCGCTATAGGCGACAATTTGTCCCGGCCTCACAATATGGAATCGCAGCGATTGGCCCTGTGACATTCTGGGACCTAGCGTCTCCATCCATTTGCGGACCTCAGCCACGTCGCTCGATGTTCGTTTGGACGGCTGGGCGACAATCGTCTCGTGTTTTCCGTCGCGAAGCACATCGAAAGTCAACTTGCCCTCCTTGACCTCGTTGATCAGCCTCAGCAAGTCGCGGAGATCGCCGAGCGGCTTGTCGTTGGCCTTCAAGAGCACGTCGTGCGGCTTCAGCCCCGCCTTATCTGCCGGACTCTTTGGTTCCACGTTCTCGACCATTAGCCCCTGGCCATCGGGCAGCTTCAACTTTTCTCGCGCCTCCGGCGAGGGCGGCGCGATCATGATGCCCAGCCAGTATTCGCTGGGTTTAATATCGTTGATGAGGAACTCGTCGGCGATCCGCCGCTCGTCTTCCGCTTTGGCCGCGGTCGCGAGAAGCAATACGGCGCCCGCCACCGCCGCGCAAATCTTACCACTCAACATATTTGCCTCCTCAAAACGATTTGTTAACGCGGACGTTCAGCCCCGCCACTTGTGCCGGTGGTGCGAAGGGAAGGGGGGTAATAGAAGACACCGCTCGGCACAAGTGCCGGGGCTGAACAAACTGTATCCGGCACACTCCGTGTGCCGCACGAAACAAACGGCACACGGGTGTGCCGAATACATAGTCACAACGAGCCGCGGCCGACGTAATGAATCTCCGCATGATCGATGGGAACCATCAAGCGGCGACCATTCTTCATTTGCACGGGCACGATCTCGCGCTGCTGCAAGACCTGGTTGCCCATGCGCTCGAATTCCCGCTGCACGGCCGGCGGAATCGCATCCGGACCTTGCTCTGCGACGTTTTGGCCGATCGCGTCACGATGGGCACGCGGGACAAGAAGGCTCTCCGTCCCGCCGTTGGCTCCTTCGACCGTGATCAATTCGTCGGCCGGTTGGGAGATGGTGGTTGTCTGCGCGTCACTCGACGAAAGCGGTGCAGTGACCGTGCTTAGATTCGCATCGGGACTGTGTGGCCCTTTCCCGCGAATACCCATGCCAATCGCTAGCGCGATAAGGAAACAAGCGCCCATCGACAGCGCCGTGGCCAGATTCTGCCGCCAACGTGAAGTCGCTGTTCGATCGCGTGTCGCCGAAATAAGCGTCGTGGCAGGCGATTCCGCCACATCCTCGGCCGATCGCGTCGTCAACCCGAGCTCCTGCTTCCAACACTGGGCTTCCAAAAACGCCAAGGCACAGCGGCGCCAGCCTTCCGGCTCGCGCTCGAACTGCAGAAGCAACTCACGGCGGTCGCTCTCGTTCAATTCGCCATCGATCAGCCGGTCAACCTGGCTTTCGGGTCCTGCAGGATTCATGGTTTCATTGCTTCGATTCATGCTTCTACCGTTCTACTTCAATGACGGCCATATTGGTCAACTCGGCGCGAAAGCGCTGCCGGGCACGGTGCAGGCGGGCTTCCACCGCGCTCTCGCTAATGCCCAGGTGTGCGGCCAACTGGCGATAACTCCAATCTTCTGTGTACTTCAGCAGCAGGATCTCGCCGTCGCGCTTCGGCACTTGCTTAAGCGCCTTGCGGATCTGCTCCTTGCGTTCCTTAGCCAGCAACCAATCCAGCGGATCGACCGTGCGGTCGTACTCCGTCGGGGTGGCGCGCTGGACGTAGCGGTCGATCAACTTGCGGCGGCGGCCCTGCTTGCGGCGGTAAAGCAGCGAATGGGTTACTGCTAACCGATAAAGCCAGGGCGAAACTTTCTCCACGTCGTTAATCGGCGCCTTTTGGCGCACGGCGGCCAGCGAGACCTCCTGCATTACCTCGTCCACAGCCTGCGCTTCACCGACGCGGGCGTAGACCACGGTTCGCAGCCACCGATCGTGCGATGCCAGCACGGCCGGCCAATCGATCCTTGGTCCACCTGCCTCGTCGTTTGTGGGGCCGTTATGGGACTGCCTCATGGCCACTAGTATTGTTACCGCACCTAGGAAAAACCTTGTGAAAAACGCCGAAGATATTATGGCGTAAGAGTTTGCGCCGAGCAAGATGACATGGATGTGACGGTTTTTCCGGCCGATGACGAGGCGATATTTGGACTTTTGACGCCCGAATTTGATTGAAGTCGGAAGGGGGTTCCCGCTTGCGATTTAGCGACTACTACCTCACCCCACTCGCTTGCGCGTCGGGTTTTTTTCCATCACTCGCACCCGCTTATCGCGGCAATTGCGGATCGCAACAGCCCCAAATGGCTTCCTCGCGCGTGTGATAGGCCAAGCAGATGTCGTCGAGCGAGCAGACCTCCAGAATAGCCCGATTCTCCGCCGTCAGGCCATAAATCCGCAAAACGCCGTCGTGCGCGTGTACGTATTGGCTTATCTGAACGAGTTCTCCGATGAGTTTGCTGGAGAGCACGACATTGCCCGATAGCTTCGGCAGATGCGTCAACTCCAACACGACGCGATAAGTGAAGTGCTTTTCCACGACCTCCTTGATCTCTTCCACAAGAGAGGCGGTTCGCCAATCGCCACCGCGGGCCACATGAACTCGAATCCAGAGCCAGTCGGGCCCGCGGTCTACCTCGAACTCATACCCAGCGCTTGTCGCTAACATAGGTTTCTCCTTGAATTAGGACCTCCATTTCCGATCGGAAAGAGACTGCCACTTATCATTATAATAGCGCGACAAATTTGGACAATAAACCAAACGGGTTATCTGAGACAGCAAAGCCCTTGGATGGGTTCTAGGGATTTGCATTAGCTTGAGAATAGGGAGCTTGATCACAACCTGACGTGCGCGTCGGGTTGTGCCATATCTCTGATTAAAGATACGATTATGTTTGCAAAATGGACTAGAAGAGCTTCTTCTGCCCGGCGGAATCATCCGGGGGCGGAAGTAGTCTCAGATGATCAAAGGCCGCTGAAGTCAATCGCCGGCCACGAGGCGTTCGGACTACAAGCTCGCCGCGGAGCAGGAAAGGCTCGACCTCGTCGACGAGCGTGTCCGGGGCAAGGTTCATTGTGTGCGCGACGGCCTCCACGCCGACAGGCCCCCCCCCGAAGACCCGCGCGATCGTTTCCAGGTATTTGCGATCTTGCGGATCGAGCCCCAGCCGATCCACGCCCAGCATGTTCAAGGCATCGCAGGCGATTTCCTTCGAGACGCTTCCGTCGTGCCGGCTCAGGGCATAATCGCGGACCCAGCGGAGCCGATTGTTGGCCAGGCGGGGCGTGCCGCGGCTCCGCACGGCGATCTCTTCGGCCGCGCCATCGTCGAACTCGACCTTCAGTTTCCGCATGTTCCGCGTCACGATTTCGGAAAGTTCCTCGATGCTGTAGAAGTCAAGGTGCTCGCGCATCTGGAAGCGGTCGCGCAAGGGGGCCGAGAGGAGCCCGGTGCGCGTCGTGGCCCCGATGAGCGTGAAAGGCTTGATTGGCATGTTGATCGTCCGCGCGTTGACGCCTTCGCCGAGGATAATGTCGATGCGAAAGTCCTCCATCGCTGGGTAAAGGAATTCTTCAACCGCCTTGGGCATGCGGTGGATCTCGTCGATGAATAAGACGGATCGCTCCTGGACGTTCGTGAGATACGGCAACAGGTCCTTAGGTGCGGCCAGTGCTGCGCCGCTGGCGATCTGCACGGGCACGCCCATGTCGTGCGGGATGCAAGTGGCGAACGTCGTTTTGCCCAGCCCCGGCGGGCCGTCCAAGAGTATATGCCCCAACGGATCGCCGCGCTTCGAGGCCGCATCGACGGCGATGCCCAAGCGTTCGTGGACGTCGCGCTGCCCGACCATGTCGCGCATTCGTTGCGGGCGAAGGTCGCGGTCTTCGTCGATCGTGGCTTCGGCAGGCTGGAGGATCGGTTCGCGGGGCATGGGGGAGAAAGAGAGTCAGGAGTTAAAAGTTAGGAGTTGGAATATCGTGGAATATGACGGCTCACAGATCCTTCTAACTCCTAACTTCTAACTCCTGCATTCTTATTTCTGCGTTTGCTGATAAATCGCCTGGAGCAAATCTTGCACGTCATTGTACTTCTTTTTCGCCGCGAGGGCAGCGTCCAAGAGCCGCCGGGCGTCGCTCTCAGCATGGCCCAGCTTGCGGAGGACTTCATAGGTCTCGGCCACGACATCCGACTCGACATCCGCCTCTCTGGCTTCTTTCTGCGCGACCATCAGGGCGAACTTGGGCACCTTGCGGCGGAGCTTGGCGATGATCCGTTCGGACATCGCCGCGCCGATGCCCGGCAGAGACGAAAGCGTTTTGGCGTCCTGCTCTTCGATGGCCGTGGCCACTTCCCGGACCGGCCGCACCATCGCCCGGAGCGCCTTGCGAACGCCGACGCCATCGACCGAGCAGAATAGCTCAAAAAACTCGCGTTCGACTTCACTGATGAAGCCGATGAGCCGCGGCGTCAGGCGACCGTGCGCGGGGTTGCCTTCGAGGTATTGGATCGTGTGCAGGCTGATCGACTGGCCGATGAGTTGCTGCAAGTTCCGCCGCGTGAACTCGGGGATGAGGATTTCGTATTCCAGAGCGTCGATCTTCAGCGAGAGCGTGTTATCTTGCAAGGCGACGAGCTGACCGGTGATTTTGGTGATCATGTGTAGAGTTTAGGGTGGGAAGTTGGAAGTGGGAAGTGGATGTCTGACACTACCCACTTGCCACTACTCACTTCCCACTCTTTCTAGGCTTATCTTTGAGGTAAAAATGACACAGCGCTACCGCTAATGCGTCCGCCACATCGGCCGGTTCGGGCAGTTGCGGCAGGTTCAGTTCGCGCTGGATGGCGCGCTGCATTTGTGATTTATCGGCGCGGCCGGCGCCGGTGAGGATGCGTTTGACTTGGGTGGACGCGTAGTGGACGACGGGGATGCCGGCCTGCGCGGCGGCCAGGCAGATCACGCCGCGGGCGTGGCCCATGAGGATCGCCGTGCGTGGCCGGGCGTAGTGCGAGTAAAGCTGTTCCAGCGCCATGACGCTCGGCTTGAGCGAGAGGATCACCTCCGCAACGCCTTGATGGATTTCCAATAGCCGCGCCGTAAGCGACCCGCGCGTTTTGCCGCGCACGACGCCCGCCTCGCGCAGTTTTGGTTTGCCATTGCCGATTTCCAGCACGCCGTAACCGGTGATGTTGAGGCCTGGGTCGATGCCGAGGATGCGGAGGGGAGGATGCGAGGTGGTCATCGTAAAAACGCGTGCCCCGAAGGGGCGTCCATTATCCCAGCGAAGGGCGAAGTCCTGGTAAGCGATGTTCCCGCGTTGACGATCCGCCGGGCCAACAGCCCAGCAATTGTTCTCAAACGGTTGGCCCGTTGGGCCGATCAAATAAAGGCGTGAGGCTTCTCTTCAACCAGGGCTTCGCCCTTCGCTGGATTAATGACTGGGCCTATGGCCCGCATTCTTCTTCAATCCCATCATTTCCAAATTAAGTCAGCCGGCGTTACCGGCCAGGGTGGATAGAAGATGACTATTCCAATGCCAAAGGCGAGGCATATAAGCCAGATGGCAAAAACAGAGTAACCTCTCCTTGTCAGGCCGCTTAAACCTATGGCGAAAACGATAGCTAGCAACCCAACGATGAAGATTGCCGCCATAAGGGTAGCCACAGTGTATTTCTCGGTGCCTAACAACGTGGTCATATCCACCGGAGGCCGGTAAGGAGCACGGATCAACTCGAAGAGCAACCACTCGACGGCTGCAACCAGCGTCGATACGAAAAATGGAATTGTTTTTCGATTCATTGTCCTTCCTCACGTCACGCTCCACTCCGTCCCGCCCGGCCGATCCTCCAACACCACGCCAATCTCTCCCAACCGCTTGCGAATCTGATCGGCCGTGGCGAAGTCTTTCTTTTTGCGGACCTCGGCGCGGACATCGATCAGAAGGCCCATCAGCTTGCCGACTAGTTCGTCGCCACCGCCGGGCTGCTTTTCGGTCGGCTGTTCACGGAAGAGACCGAGCACGCGGCCCATTTCCGAGAGCACCGTCGTGCCCCGCCGAAGCGCGGCGAGCTTGGCGGGCGTTTGTGATTCCTTCTTTTCGAGTTTCTCGTCGTCGATGAATTTGTTCAAGCGGCGGAGCAGTTCGAAGACATCGCCCATTGCCCCGCCGGTATTGAAGTCGTCGTCCATCGCGTCTAGGAACCGATCGCGGTGCCGGGCAACGTCCTTGAGCAAGGCGTCGTCGTCCGGCTCGAAGTCACCTTGCGGACGGCGCTGCGGCGGGACGATCGCGTAGAAGCTTTCGCCCTTCACGCGCTCGTAACGCTTGAAGAAGCGATAAAAATTGTCGAGCGCCGCGGCCGTTTCCGTGAGCCGCGTCTCGCTATACTCGACCGGCCGGCGATAGTGCGTGGCAAGCAGGAAGAAGCGGATCGTTTCCGGGGTAAACTGCTCGAGCAGCTCGCGGAAGGGCAACGAGCCTTTTGACTTACTTACCTTGTTGGCGATCTGGGCCTCGACATCGAGCGCCCGCGTCGCCCGGCCGCCGACTTTGCCGACCTCATCGGCCGCCTGCAAGAGGCCGTTGTGCAGCCAATACTTGGCCATCGCCTTGCCGTGCGCACATTCGCTTTGGGCGACTTCGTTTTCGTGGTGCGGGAAGATCAAGTCGAGGCCGCCGCCGTGGATATCGAACGTTTCGCCGAGAATTCGCCGCGCCATCGCCGAGCACTCGATGTGCCAGCCCGGCCGACCCGCGCCCCAAGGACTCTTCCATGAAGGCTCGCCCGGCTTGGCCGACTTCCAGAGGGCGAAGTCGGACGCATTCCGCTTCCGCTCGGCGGTCGAGCCGCCCTCGCCCTGCATTTCTTCGGTCGTGCGGTTGCTCAGCTTGCCGTAGTCGCGGTCCTTGGTCACATCGAAATAGACATCGCCCTCGCTTTCGTAAGCGAAGCCTTTTGCAATGAGCGTCTTCGTGAAGTTGATGATCTCATCGATGTTGTCGGTGCACTTGGGGAAATGGTCGATCGTATCGACACCTAGCGACTTGATGTTCCGCATATAGTCGGCGGTCATCTCCTCCGCCAGCGCGGCCATCGTCATGCCGCGCGAGTTGGACTCATTGATCAACTTGTCATCCACGTCGGTGATGTTCACTACGAACGTCACATCGTAGCCCGAATAGTTCAGATAACGCTTGATGGCGTCAAATATCACCGGACCGACCATGTGGCCGATGTGGCTTGGCTTATAGACGGTCGGGCCGCAGAGGTACATTCCAACCTTGCCGGGCTGGACCGTCTCCAGTGGTTCTTTCGTGCGGGAAAGAGTGCTATAGAGGCGAATCATGGAATTAGTGGATAGTGGTTAGTGATTAGTGATTAGTGGCTGGTGGTTGGCGACAACTAACCACTAGCCACTATCCACTACTCCCTCGCTAGCAGGGCTACGCACTCCGCCGAAATGGCTTCCTCCAAACCGATCGGCCCGACGCTTTCGCCTGTTTTTCCTTTGAGGCCCACGCGTTCGGGCTCGATCTGCAGGATGTCGGCGATCCTTTGTCGAATGGCTTGGCGATACGGCAGGAGTTTGGGACGCTGGGCGAAAACTATGCAATCGATGTTGATCAAACGAAAACCAAGTGCTGTCACCGCCTCCAAGGCGGCGAGCAGCATTTCGGCCGAGTCGCGCCCGCGGTTCGCTGGGTCGGTGTCGGGAAACATTTGGCCGATATCGCCCAGCGCGGCCGCACCAAGCAAGGCATCAGTGATCGCGTGAAGCAGTACGTCGGCATCGCTATGGCCGATCATCCTCCTATCGTGGGGGATGTCAGTACCACCCAAGCGAAGCGGTCCGCCGGTTTGGAGGCGGTGGGTGTCGTGTCCTAGACCGATGCGCAGCCCGTCCGTGTCGCTACTCCTTGCGAAGGATTCGTGATTTAATGTTGGACGCCGCGCATTATAGGCGAACTGGGCCATCACGGGAAGTTCAGATTTGCTTCATTGAAGCCAATTTCGCACAGCGGTATAATACTTCCTCTCGTTCGACGCAAGATGCTTGTCCAGTGCGTGATGGCGAACAGCGGAGTCGCCTGATTTGCACTTTGGGCCAGCATTGAGTGTCACGCTTTCGACCGCGCAAATCAGGGACTGCATACGTGCCCCGCTTCACGAATAACGATGTTTGTATTCTAGCGGCCCGCAGTCTGCGCAAACAGGTAAAGCTGCTCACCGAGCACTTAAACGGCATCCGACTGGGCGAGGAGATCGAGAGCTTGCACCGCACCCGCGTCGCTTCGCGGCGGCTGAGGGCCGTGCTGGCGATGTTCGGCGATTGCTGGAAGCGGAGGCTGGTCAAGACCTGGAAGCGGGAGATCCGCCAATTGGCCCGTGACTTGAGCGAAGCTCGCGACCGCGACGTTCAGATCGAATTCTTGGACGCAAGCTTGGCGCGGGTTTCCGATCCCGCATTGGTGCCGGGCATCGCGCGGCTGTTGAACCATGCCGAACAGCAGCGTCAATGGATTCAACCGCGGGTCCTCCGTGCGGTTGATGGCATTGAGCATAGTGTCGTATTGAAAGACATGCAGGCGGCTGCCCGCCGCGTGTTGGACGATGTGGGTGATGCCACCATCGTTCCAAGTGCCGCGGCTCGCCGCCGCGCGGCAAAAATCGTCCGCAAGCGGCTTAAGAAGCTAATGGCCGAGGCGCCGGGTCTGCAGAGTGCGGATTATTCCAAGCAACATCATGCCATGCGGATCGCCGCCAAGCGGCTGCGCTATACGCTCGAACTGGCCCGGCCCCTTCGTTCGCCGGAATTGGACGCGATCGCCGACATGATCAAGCGATTGCAAACCTTGCTGGGCGAAATCCACGACTGCGACATCTGGGCGGAAAACCTCGACGCCTTCGCCCGCACGGAGGCGGAACAGGTCCACGTTTTTTTCGGCGACTCGCGGCGATTCAATCGCCTGCTTCCGGGCATCGAGTATCTCCGCAAGGACCGCAAAGCACGCCGCGAGCATTGTTTCGGCGAGTTGGCGGACTTCTGGCAGGAACTCTCCGAGAAGCACACCTGGGAGCGACTGATCGAGCTCATTAAATCCGACGCAGCGGTTGAGCCTTCGAGCAACGGCGCGGCGGAAACTGCTCAAGCGAGCGCTGCGATGAATTGAGGGTCATGGAAGGCACCGAAAAATCCGAAGTAGCGAAGGAAGCCAAAACGGTGGCGGCCATCGACGTAGGCGCGAACGCCCTGCGAATGGTCATCGCCGAGGTTCTTCCCGACGGACGCATCGAGGTCATCGAGCGGGCTGCGCGGGCAGCCCGCTTGGGTCAGGACGCTTTTCGCCGCGGTCGCTTGGGAGCGGCCAGCATGCGCGTCGCCCTGACGATCCTCCGCGACTTCCGCGAGTTGCTGAATCTTTACAAGGTCGAGGAAGTCCGCGCCGTGGCCACGAGCGCCGCCCGCGAGGCCAGCAATACTGATACATTTCTCGACCGCATTTACCTTTCCACCGGGCTGAAGGTCGAAGTCATCGGCACGCCCGAAGAGAGCCGTCTCACGGTGTCGGCAGTGCGGCAGGCTTTGGGTGATGCGCTGAACGTCAATCGCGGCGATTCACTAATCGTCGACGTGGGCGGAGGCAGCACGCTGGTGACGCTCCTTCGCGACGGTGAGATCGTTACCTCCCAAAGCCTGCGGTTGGGGTCCGTCCGCCTGCACGAGGTTTTGGCCGCGAGCGACGATTCGCCGGAGCAGACGGCGGAGGTGCTCCGCTATCAGATTTCGACGATGATGGGCGCGGTGCAGAACTCGATGCCGCTGGAGCGTGTTGAATCGTTTATCGCTGTTGGCGGCGACGCCCGCTTTGCCGTTCGCCAAATCGGCCGCCCGACCGATTCGCCCGATCTATTTCTCATCGATCCCAAGGAGTTCGACGACCTCGTAGCGCGCTGCGAGCACTGGACGGCCGAGGAACTGTCCAAGCGTTTCGGCGTCCCCTTTGCCGACGCTGAAACGATCAATCCGGCGCTGCTGGTCTATCAAAACCTCTTCCGCTTGACGAAGGCTTCACAGATTATCGTTTCCCATGCCACGATGCGCGACGGGCTGCTCTTGGAGCTGGCGAACCACGTGACGGGCAAGGAGGACCGCTCGCTGGTCGCGGGCGTGATACATTCGGCGATGGCCGTGGCCCGAAAATATCACGTCGATTTGGAACATGCGAAAACCGTGGCCGATATCGCCTTGCGTCTCTTCGACGAAACCCGCCCCGACCATGGCATGACGCCCCGGCATCGGCTGCTCCTCAACGTCGCCGCGCTGCTGCACGAAATCGGCGGTTACGTGAGCAACCGCAGCCATCACAAGCACAGTTATTATCTGATCGCCAACTCGGAAATATTCGGGCTCAACCGCGAGGAGACGTCGATTGCCGCCCACGTCGCCCGATACCACCGCCGCAGCGGGCCGAAGTCGTCGCACCCGGAGTATATGTCGCTGCCTCGCGAGAGCCGCGTGCTGGTGAACAAGCTAGCGGCCATTCTTCGCGTGGCCGACGCCCTCTCCCGCGGGCACGTCCACGCTCCTTCGAATCTGCGGTTCGAGCGGCAGGGCGACGACCTGATCATTTGCATCCCCGACGCGACCGAGATCCTCCTGGAGCAGCGGGCGGTCCATGCCAAGGCCGATTTGTTTGAAGATATCTACGGGATGAAGATCCGACTGGAGTTGGCATGAGCAAGGACCCGCTGAAATCGCCGGAAATGTACTTCAACCGCGAGTTGAGTTGGCTGGAATTCAATGACCGCGTGCTCCGCCAGGGAATGGCCGACGACGTTCCTCTAATGGAGCGCCTCAAATTCCTGGCCATCGTCAGTTCCAATCTGGACGAGTTCTTCCTCGTCCGCGTGGCCGGCCTGATGAGTGCGCGCGCGGAGGGCGTGCGCCGCCGCGATCCGGCCGGCATGACGCCCGCCGTGCAATTGAAAGCCGTCGGCGAACGCGTACACCGCATGGTCCGCGAGCAGTGCGAAGCCGTGGCCGCCGCCGCGGTGCAACTGGCGGAGGCCGGCATCACGATCGTCACGGCGGCCCAATGGAGCGATCAACAGCGGCAATTCCTGCAAGCGTATTTCAACAAGGAGGTTCTGCCGGTGCTCACGCCACTTGCGGTCCAAGACCTTCGACCGGCGCCTCGGCTGCCCGGACTGCAATGGCATGTGGCCGTGGTGCTGAAAAACGCCGCCGGAGAAGAGAAGATTGCCGTGACCGCCGTGCCGCAGCAGATCGCTCGCTGGGTGCGGCTGCCAGGCGACGCAATCGTGCTCGCTCGGCTCGACGAGGTCATGGTCGCCAGCGTAGGCGCGCTTTTTCCCGGTGCTGAAGTCCTGGCCACGGCGCTGTTTCGCATCACCCGCGACGCGGACGTTTCCGTGGAACGCGATGAGACCGACGACATGCTTGAGGCCGTCGAGCGGGCCGTGCTGACGCGGCAGCGGCGCCCGCCCGTCCGCTTGCAGATTACGCCCGCCGCCGACACGCGCATCCGCGCCTGGCTCGATGAGCAAGTGAAGCTCCGGTCCGACGAAGTCTACGAGACCGAAGCCTTGTTGGACACCGCGGCGCTGATGGAACTGTCCAATTGGCCCGGCTTTGAGACGCTCAAGAACGTCGAGTGGCAGCCCCAACCGCCCCGCGACCTGTTGGGCTGCGACGACCTCTTCGAGGCGGTGGCCGACCACGACGTGCTTCTGTTTCATCCTTACGAAACCTTCGATCCCGTGGTGCGGCTTGTGGAGCAGGCGGCCGACGATCCCGGCGTGCTGGCGATCAAGCAGACGCTCTATCGAACCAGCGGCAACTCTCCGATTGTCCGCGCCTTGGGCCGCGCGGCGCAAAACGGCAAGGAGGTGACTGTTCTCGTGGAGCTTCGCGCCCGCTTCGACGAGGCCCGCAACATCGTCTGGGCCCGCCGCTTGGAAGACCTCGGCGCGCACGTGATCTACGGCATCGCTGGCTATAAGACTCATGCCAAAGCCCTCTTGATCGTCCGCCGCCAGGGCGGCCGCATCCAGCGTTTCGTGCATTTGGCCACCGGCAATTACAATGACCGCACAGCCAAGCTCTACAGCGATTTTGGCCTGATGACCTGCGACCGCGACATCGCGGGCGACGTGGCCGCGTTCTTCAATCTGCTTACCGGACTTTCGGAAACTGTCGGTTGGTCGAAGCTGGCCATCGCCCCCACCGGCTTGCAGCGCAAGTTCGTCGACTTGATCGAGCGCGAAATGCAGGTCTCCACGCCCGACCGGCCGGGGCTGATCATGGCCAAGGTCAATTCGCTGGAGGACCCCGTGATCTGCCAGGCGCTCTATTGCGCCAGCCAGGCAGGCGTGAAGATCATGCTCAATGTCCGCGGCATCTGCGTACTGCGGCCGGGCGTGGAAGGCATTTCCGAGAACATCGAGGTCCGCTCGATCGTCGATCGCTACTTGGAGCACTCGCGGGTGTTCTACTTCCGCAACGGCGGGCACGAAGAGGTTTATTTGGCCAGCGCCGATTGGATGCGGCGAAATCTGCTCAAGCGATTGGAAATCATGTTCCCGATCCTCGACGCGAACTTCAAAAAGCGGCTCATCGACGCGCTCAATACGTACTTCGCCGACAACGTAAAGGGCCGCCGGCTTACCAGCGACGGCAAGTACGCGCCGGTAGATCGCGCCGGCCCGCGAGTCCGCGCCCAGGCCAAGTTCCACAAGGACGCCGTCGACGCCGTGCATCTCGCCGAACAGACGGCCTTGCAGTTTCGGCCGTTGAAGAGCCCGAAGGAGTGATTGAGATGAACGCTTTGGATTTCCTCGGCTTACTACATCGGTCAGCGTAATGGAATCACGTCCCAGACTGCGACTTTATCGACGACATTATTGTTTTCCCAAGCCGCGACCCAGTCGGCCCACGTGACAACCATCGTGCCGACCTCTATCGGATGCGATGCGTCCCCGGCAGTTGAAGAATCGCCGCAGCGTACAAACGTCTCCGCGCTTGCCGTCTTCAACACGTTGATAAGCGTAAGCCGGAAGACAGCGCGTGAGTCGGTCGGCAATATCTCGGTGCAAAGCCGGCCGGAAAGTTCAACTTCTACGGCGCCGTCCGCAAGCCGGAACTTCAAGATTACCAGCCCTTCGACCGGCTGAGGGAATTCGAGTTCGATCGCGGCATCGCTGCTAGCCAGGCGAACCTCGCCTACGCGCGGAGGCGGCCCGGTCCAGCCGCAGTTTTCGACAAACCATGCGGCAAACTCCCGCTCGACGTACCGCCGCAAGTAGATTTCAACGTGGTGCAGCGCCTCGCGCTGCTTTCGCGTCGCGCCCGGATCGGCCCCGCCAAGCGCTTTCCGCTCTGCGCGGCGGAGCTTGGCAAAAGTTTTGGGGATCGTGCCCGAGTGGAAGCCGGGCCGCAAGAGCCGCGGCATCGTTTCGCCGTGCCCTCCGATAATCGCCGCTTGGAGGTTCTTCGGCCGGTTGGCCGCGAATAGCCGCCAATTCTCCTTGAATTCCCAGATCAGAAAGCCGACGATGCCGGGCGCGGCGGTCCCGATAACGACGAACAGCGAATCGCCGACAGGATCGCCAAAGCGCGCATCGAGAAACCCCTTAAGGCCGCTTGCTATGAATAGCGGCCACATCATCTTGTGGGCGGCGGTGACCCAAGGGAAGTGCTTTAGGGGGTTTATTTGCGGCTCAATGAGCAAATTGACGCAGAAGCGCACGAAGTACGCGACAAAGAACCAGACGACGCCCAAAGCGCCTTTGGCGACAAGCATCACGCGGCTCTGGCCGCTACGAAAGCGGAGCCATTCGTCGACCGTGTAAAGGACCCGTTCGATCCCTTGGAGGAAGCGGCGGAAGAGATCGACGGTGAGCCAGAAAAGGCCCACCATCGGTCGCCAGCCGAATCGCTGCCAACCCTGAGCGGTCGCGTCCCATGCCACTTCCTCGAAGTCCCGGCCGATGCGGGAGTTGATCGCCACCATGACTCCCAAATAGATACATGCCAAGCAAATAAACCTGTGCTGATCGGGGACGTAGCGCAAATACATGACGGCGAGAATAAGCGTCGGCACGATCGGTCTTAGAAACAGCCTCGCGACCAGCCGCGCCGTCGCATTTTCGAAGAGCTTTTCAAACCACGGCAGGACCGAAGCCTTGAACGACTGACCCAGCCATTTCAACGCCTGCCAGATCGCACGGCGCAGCCGGGGGACGTAAATCAACAATTGCAGGAGGACCGCAGATACAACCAAGGGCACGAAATCGACGATCTCCCCATGAACAGGAGCAAAGTGGGGATGGTTTCGAGTAAAAAGCCCCATCAGGTGATCCAACGTCACAAATGCCGCGAAAGGGACTCCATAGGGAATAATGAAAAAGAGCGTGAGAAACCGGCCCCACGCCGTGCCGAACATGACGTGACTGAAACGAAGGATCCAGCGGCAATAAAAGTCGCCCGGTTCGTAGACGCCGTCCAGCGCGCCGGTTAGGCGGCTGTCCGCACGCAAGGCCGCCTCGCCGCGAAGAAAGCTCTTTGGCCCGGAGCAGTCGGGCTCCTTGAGATGGTTGCGCGAAATAGCGTCGCGAACTTCGCCAAGCGTGAGGAAGCCGCGCTCGACGATGCGGTCGAGCAATTCCTCGACAAGCTTTCGTCGCGAGATTTCTTCCGGAAGATTCTTTGGCCGGAGATCGATCTCGTCCAATGTAGCGGCGATTTTCGGCCGAAGGCCTTCGCGCAAGCGGTCTTCGGCCTGGCTCGCTGCCATGCCCAGGACCTTCGCAAGCTGCCGCTGCTGCCGGTCGGAAATCCGCACGCGGACAAGCCGCTGCTGGGCGCTGCGAAGGTGCCGCGACATCGCGACCTGCCGCTGTTCGGGCAGATCACGGCAAATCGCACGACGCCCAAATGATAATATCCAGTGCATCACATCGACGGTCGACATCGGCCGTTCCTGATCGATGCACGACTTTTGCAAGTCATAAAGCAACCGGGCCTCGACGGTCCATAGGCCCCGCGGCGCCTGGTGGGCCAAGGCCAAGAGCGCCTCGCGCCAGGGGCGCGGGTCGTCGTCCTCGATTTCCAACGCTGCTTGCAGGCGCTCGACAAAATGATGGACCTCGTCTCGCAAGGCCGTGGCGGCCTCGGCGGCCTTTACTCGCGGAGCCCAGGCCTCCGCCCGTGCGCGGCGAGCGATGGCTCCCGCGAGATTGCCTCGCGAGGACTGGCGTGCCGCCCGTCGCGACCAGTTCTCGTACTTCGCTACCGAACGCCGGCCGGCGGGGATGCGGTGTGGAGGTAGCCGCCCGGCTGGTTCGTCGGGACGTTCGAAGACTTCCGCCAGCGGGTCTGCGTCAAACGCTTCCGCCGCCAGCCGTGCCGTCTCGCGAAGCTCGTCCGGCTCTGGCGTGCCGGGCAGCCGTGTGGCATTCAATAGCGCGCAGGCGTCGATATCCGGCGCGATAATCTTGTCTACCTTTTCCAGCGATGGCAGTGCTGGAAAAAAACTGCACAGCAGAAACGGCTTGAAATAGCGCATCCCCAAGTAGACTGCCGCGAACTCGACATAGACGGACGCATCGTCATACGGCGGCAACAAGAATCGCTCTTCGTGCAGCACGTTGCGAACCTCGTCGAAAGCCTCGCCGCCGATTTCTTTGACCCGTCGTGCGATTTCATCCGGCCCCAGCCGGCCGGCAGCTCGGCGCTCATCCAATTCGCGATGGACGCCGGCATGAAAGAGCAGCTCCCAATAGTGCAACAGCAACTCGCGGCGCGACTGTTCTTCCAGATCGTCCGTGCCGGGCCGCTTCAGAAGAATGACGGTCTTCGGCAGACAGTCCGTGGGCCTCATGCCCAATTCGTAGCGATCGGCGATTTCCAGCAGCGCCGCGGACGATATGACGTACGTCTTGCTATGCGGCACGCGAAAGCTGAAACCGCCCAGCGACGCCGAAGCGCGTACCACGCGCCGTAACACCCTCGACGGAACGAGCCACGCCGTCGGTTCGACCGACCGCACGGCCTCATCCAATTCCGGCAGGGTCAGGCTCGCGTCATGCGAATCGCCCAAAGCACGGTATTGTGCCCGGCATCGCTTCCATTTCCAGAGTTTTTTCACGGAAACTTATACTGGCGGTTCTTTGGATCAAAGTCGGCGTCAGTATAGCCGTTATTGATTTTCAGGTCGAGATAAGTATATGCCTCGACAAGCTCCGGCTCTTTAGCGGCATCGAGCGGCAGGCCGTAAACCTTGACGCACAGGGGAATGTGCAATTCGTCGTCGATAAAGATCCGCGCCAGTAGGCGCGGTACGTTTTTTCACGCACCGGGTACGTCACTTCCAACGTCGTGCAGTTCCGGTCCTGGATATGCGTATTGCGGAAACGCTTGACTTGGACCTGGCCCGAATCGGCCGCCGCTTCGCCGCGCTTGATCAATTGGCGGCAAAGGTTCGCGATGCCGATTTCGGTGATCGGGTAGTGCTCGCCATGCATGGCCAGAAGGCCCGCGGGCCGCAATGGCACTGTGATGTCCAGCAAGCCGGGCGTGTGGACGAGCAACCAGTTGTCGTTGTGGCCTTCGGCGTAGATCACCTCGCGGCCCTTGATGTTTTCATTGCTCGCGTCGAGGAAACAGAGATAGACGCTGAACGGCTTTTGGCGGAGCTTAATGCGCATCTTCTTCTCGACGAGCGAGTCGCCGACGCGTTTCTTGTTTGACCAGGATTGCCGAGTAGTCCTTGATCTTGCGATCGATCTCGTCTAGCGCTTCGGTGGCGACGGTCAGGGCTTCGTCCAGGGATATCGATTCGCCCTGGTCGGTGTAATTGCCGGGCGAATCCGGCGTCACCGGTCGCGAAGGCTGCCACCAGCCCCACCAGAAATGCGCGAAGCCGGCCAGCAACGTCAACGTAAGAAGCAACAGCACGCCAGCTATTATTCGCCAACGCATGGATATCTTGACGTGAGACATGTGCTAATTGTCGCCTCTTTCGAGCTGCAAAACAAGGCGAGACGTGCTAGAATTGGATACGCGTGCAATACTTCGCGTATACTATGCGGCGGCAAACCGCGCCACGAAAAAATGACAACTACTAACTTGCCATCTGGGACAGCCGAATTCCGGGCGGGTTCCGTATCCACGGAAGTCGAGCCTTACAAGAAACTCTTGGACAGGGACAGGGAGTGGGCGATGGACGAAGGAGAGAGGTTCTTTCAAGGAAATAATGCGACTCATAAGGCGCTTAGAAAGATAGCCGCGAGGTTAAATGAGCTTGGCATCGACTATGTGATCGTCGGCGGTATGGCGATGTTTCAGCATGGCTATCGTCGCTTCACTGAAGACGTTGACCTCTTGGTCACGCGCGAAGGGCTCGAAGAAATTCATCGACGGTTGGAAGGATTGGGCTACCGTCCTCCCTTCCAAAACAGCAAGCATCTTCGAGACACCGAGCATGGCGTTAAGATCGAGTTTTTAGTCACGGGAGATTTTCCCGGCGACGGCAAGCCGAAACCAATTGCCTTCCCGACTCCTGCGACGGTCGTGCATGAAGTCGAAGGCGTCCGATACATTTGTCTCACCGCCCTGATCGAATTGAAGCTGGCGTCGGGAATGACCAACTCTGAGCGGATGGGAGACTTGTCCGACGTAATTGCGATAATTAAGACACTGGGCCTTCCGCGCAACTTCTCCGAAAAGCTGAATCCCTATGTGCAGGAAAAATACAAACACCTTTGGGACGACGCGAATCCGCCGACTAAGCGTTATGTCATGGTTCGGCGCGTCGAAGGACTATCTTCGAGCACGAAGTCAATGGAAGACGCGATTGCGTCTCTGGCATCTAACGATGCAACTATTCGCGCGATGATAGCCGACGGAGTAGCAGTCGATCGCGCACCCCCAATCGCCGGCGACGAAATCCGATTTGTCACAAATGATCCGATCGTAGCACGACGGTACGACATGCACGATGAATCGGAGTTCCGATGACTCACTCCCCGCCGGCATGCGCCCCCTTCTCGGCAACCGAGCGCCGCATGATGAAGACCAGCGCGATCAGCGCGAGCGGCACCACGGCGCAGAACCAGAATACGTCAAAATAAGCCAGCGACAGGGCCTGCTGGTCGCGAAGGTTTGCGATCACTTGCAGCGTCATGTGATGTGAGGCCGCCGGATCGCCCGTATGCTGCAGGAAGAATTGCTGCCCTTGCTGCCGTGCGGATTCGAACGCAGGATGGAGCGGATCGAGATGTTCGTTCAGCCGCAAAGTGTGAAATTGCTCGCGGCGCTCGGTTATCGTCTGCGCCACCGACGTGCCGACGCTGCCGCCCTCGTTGCGGAGCAAGGCCAACATGCCCACCGCCGCGCCGCGGAGCTGCGGCGAGACGTACTTGAAGGCGGCGACGTTCAGCGGCGCAAAGATAAAGGCCAGCCCGGCTGCCAGAACCATTCGCGGATACGCCGCCTGCCAAGGGCTGATATCGAGATTCATCAGCGACATCCAGTAGTTGCCGATAGCGACAATTACGAGGCCAATGGGAATCAGCCAGCGGGCATCAGTGCCCTTGCCCAACAGAATGCCAACCACGATCATTCCCGCGATTGTGGAAGCGCCCGATGGAGACAGCACCAGGCCCGACGCTAGTGCATCGTAGCCAAACAATTCCTGCAATAGGTTTGGCAGCGAAAAGGTGGCGGCATATAGCACGGCAAAGACGCAGAAAATAATGCCGCAACACGCCGCCAGGTTCCGGTCGCGAAGCACGCGGAAGTTGATGATCGGATTCTTGATCCGCAGCTCGCGGAAGAGCAACAGGCCGAAGCCAATCACGACGATCGCCAGCAGCGTCTGGATTCGCAAGAACGGGTCGCCCAGCCAGTCCCATTCTTGACCCTTACTGAGCATAATCTCCCACGAGGCCAAGACCAGCGCCAAGAGGCCCAGGCCGATGACGTCGAAGTTCAGCGGCTGGCGGCGCAATTCGGCGCGCTGCGTGACGAGGTATTCCGGGTCCTTTACCAGATACCAGTTGACCGCCAAGGCGATCAGGCCCACCGGGACGTTGACGTAAAAGATCCAGCGCCAGTCGTAGTTGACGACCAGCCAGCCTCCCAGCGTCGGGCCGACGATCGGGCCGAAAAGCGCCGCGACGCCGAACAAGGTCTGCGCCGTGCCCTGCTTTTCGGGCGGAAACGCATCCAACAGAACGCCTTGGCTGCTTGGTTGAAGGCCGCCGCCGGCGAGCCCCTGCAGCACGCGGAATATAATTATCTGCGTCAGGCTTGTGGCCATACCGCACAATGCCGAGGCGATCGTGAAGACGGCGATGGACAAAAGAAAGTAGTTGCGCCGGCCGAGATGCGCAGAGAGCCAACCACTGATTGGCAGGATGATCGCGTTTGCGGCCAGGTAACTGGTGATGACCCATTCGCTGTCGGTCACTGCCGCCGACAGTCCGCCGGCGATGTAGCGCAGGGCGACATTGGCGATGGTCGTGTCCAGCACTTCCATGAACGTGGGGACCACCACCGCCAGCGCAACAATCCACGGGTTGATTGCACGGCGCGGCGCGGCCACGCTTACCGGCACGGCATTGATTGCGGCCGCAGCGCTCATGGCTTCTTCTCCGGCTTGACTCCCATGGCGGCGTTGCTTTGCTGATTTCGTGTCGCCTGACCGCTGCCGGCTGGCGGCGCGCTGGCAGCCGGCGGTGGCTTCTGCTCGGCGGTCTCGGTTGCGAGCTCCTGCAAGAACTGGCCCGCGTTCGGTCCCTCGGGCTTTTCCTTGAAGTAGACGTAAGGTGTCACCGAAAGGCCGATGAACAGCGGGTCTTTGTCCGGATGGTAGGACTCTTTGTCCAGCTCGATGCGGACCGGCAATCGCTGCACAACCTTGACGAAGTTGCCGGTGGCATTCTCCGGAGGCAAAAGCGCGA
The DNA here is from genome assembly GCA_963775975.1 of uncultured Planctomycetia bacterium. GTDB lineage: Bacteria > Planctomycetota > Planctomycetia > Pirellulales > Thermoguttaceae > JANXQG01. Next base: position 1,458,591 of record CAVZKX010000003.1, on the reverse strand, counting down.
GCGTCGAGCCCGTGCCCATCGTGAAGCCCGTAATGTGGCCTTTGAACTTCTTGTGGCTGCCGTACATGTCAACATCCAGATCGGCGGGCTGGCCGATCCGCAAGTTCGCAAGCTGGGTTTCCTTGAAGTTGGCATCGATCCAGATTTCGGTGAGCGATCGAACGGCCATCAAGCTTTGCCCGGCGGTGACGTTGTTCCCGGGATTGACGTTGCGGCCGGACACGACGCCGTCGATCTCGGCGTAGACGGTGCAGTAGCTGAGGTTCAGTTCGGCCTGGTCGAGATCGGCTTTGGCCTCATCGACTTTGACCTGCGCGAGCTTGATGGAAGGCGCGTCGGCGATGATCTTCTTGTAGATGTTATCGACATTTCCCTTCGGATCGCGCTTGTAGAACTCCTCAATGAGCTGTTTAGGCGTGAGGTCGTATGACGAGGCGATGATTCCCAGCGGCGCCGCGCTCTGGATCAGCGCGGCCAACGATTCTCGCACCGTGGAGAAAGTCTGATCGATATCGGGCGGCGTATCACCCAGCTCGCCTTTTTCCGGTTTCTCAGGCAGGCCCAAGCCGACGCGGGTCTGATAAACCTGCTGCAGCGCCACGCGATAGGCCTCTTTGTACTGGTCAACATCTTGCTGGCTGATCACGCCGGGCTGCTTCTGCTGATCGAGCGCCCGTTTGTAGTCGGCCTCGGCCCGAGCGAGCTTCGCCACGTTCGCTTGCAGCAACGCCACCTGATTGTCGACGTCCTCGATCGCGTGCTGCAGCTTGAAGCGAGCGGCGCGGGCCTTGCCGATCATGGCGCGGACGTCGTCCTCGGCCACCACGAGGTCGGCCTTGGCGACATCGTAGGCCGCCTGTTTTATCTCGACGATGACCTCGTATGGCTTCGGGTCGAGCCGCACGAGCACCTGGCCTTTTTTCACCCGGTAGTTGTCGTCAACCAGCACGCTCTCGACCTGGCCCGGCACCCGCGCGGCGACGAAGGTGACGTGGCCGTTCACGTAGGCGTCGTCCGTGGAGACGGTGTTGAGCGCCGTCTTGACGACGGGCACGCCGATGTAAAGTGCCGCGGCAAGCACTAGCACTGCGATGGCAATGCCAATCGCCCGGCGATGGCTCGGCATCGGCCGATGGACTTCAACATGTCCGGCAGTTGGGGCGGCCGCGACCCCGGTTGCCGGCGCGGCGGCGGCCGAGTTCGCCGCGCGCGATTCCGGCGCGTTGGCCACCGCTACCCCGGCGCCATCGCCGGAAACTGACTCGGCGTTCGGCGCCAATCTGCCACTCTCGCCCGTTCGTTCGTTATTGGCCATGTCAGCACTTTCACTAGAGATTTCCCGTTACGACATATCGCAAATGCAGGAGAGAAAGTCTTGTAATATAAATAGGAGCCGAGTGGAAAAGAGTCAACCCGGCGGCCTTTTTATCTAAGCGGGCCGGCATAGCACTCGATTTTTGACATCGCCGCGGGCGAATAGTTTATTTCGGGCCGCAATATTCTTCCAGCGCAGCGGAAAAGGCCCCATAAGCCCCCGCGTCAAACAGCACAAACCGTACCAGTTCCGGGCGTTTGTGCCCCTTCAAGAATTCGATGGCAGTCCGCAAGGCCACACGCGCTGCCTGGTCCATCGGATAGCGATACGCCCCGGTGCTAAGGGCCGGCAGAGCGATAGAATGGCAGTCGCTCTCGACGGCCAATTCCAGCGAGCGGCGATAAGCACCGGAAAGCAATTCGCCCTCGCCGCGTTTTCCGCCGCCCCAGACCGGTCCCACGGCATGAATCACGTACTTCGCCTTGAGGTTACCACCGGTGGAAATCACGGCGGAGCCCGTCGGGCAGCCATCAGGGTACTTGGCGTCAGTCTCGGCCATGATTGCCGGCCCGCCGCGACGATGGACGGCGCCATCGACGCCGCCTCCGCCCGCCAGCGAGCTGTTGGCCGCATTGACGATCGCATCGACCTCTTGGAGTGTTATGTCGCCTTGATGAAGTTCGATCGTTGACGTGCCGATGCTGGCTTTCATGGCTTGTCCTTCGCCAACTTTCGTAGCGCCTCAATGCCGCGGGCGAGCACCGCGTCGGAGGCCGCATAGGAAATGCGAAAATGCGTATCGCGGCGGCTGAAAACGCTTCCGGGTATGACGAGCAATTGGTGCTTCTCAATGCCGCGCGCGACGAATTCCATGCCGCCGCCCCAAGGCAAGCGGGGGAAGAGATAAAAGGCCCCGCCCGGCACGGTCAGGTCATAAAGATCGCGGAGCCCATCGACAAGCATGTCGCGTTTTCGGCGGTATGAGTCGATATAAGGCTGCACGTCGACATCCAACGCCGCCGCGCCGGCCCATTGCGCGGGCTGCGGGGCGCATACAAAACTATACTGCTGCAATTTGATCATCTCTTGGATGATCGCAGCCGGCCCGTGTGCAAATCCCAGTCGCCAGCCGGGAATTGCGTAGGTCTTGCTAAAGCCATCGACGACGAGCGTCTGCGGATTGTATTTGGCTGGAGAGATGAATGAGCCATCGTAGCAAAAGTGGCGATAGATTTCGTCGCTCAGCAGGACGACGTTTTTCTCTGCCGTCAGTTGTGCGATGCCGCGGACTTCCGCCTCGGAGGCGACCGCGCCCGTCGGATTTGCCGGGCTGTTGAAGACGATCATTTTGGTCCGCGGCGTGATCGCCGCCGCCACGCGGTCCAAATCAATGCGGAAGTCGGGATACGTGTCAAAGTAAACGACCTTTGCCCCAGCCACGGCCGCCAGGGCGTCGTACATTACGAAATACGGATCGAAGACGATCACTTCTTCGCCGGGGTTCAAGAGCACGAGCATCGCCAGCATGATTCCGCCGCTGGTGCCGCTAGTGACAAAAAGCTCGCGATCCGCGTGGCCGAACTCGCGATCGACCTCGGCTTGCAACTTCTGGCGCAACACGGGTATGCCCTGCGAAAGAGCGTAGCCATTCTTGCGGCCTTTGATGGCCTCAATCGCCGCGCGGCGGACCGGTTCCGGCGTCTCAAAATCCGGCTGGCCGATGGAAAGGTTGATCGGGTCCGTAAGTTTCGCGCCCAGGTCGAAGACCTTGCGGATGCCCGAGGCGTCGTAAAGGCGCGTGCGATCGGCAAGCCAATGGGAAGACATCAGATTGGTTCTTAGAGCTTAGTGCCTAGATCTTAGAGACCGCGTGCTAAATTCTAAGCGCTAAGTTCTAAGACCTTAATTACGTGGTGCTATTCTATCGCGTTCCGGCGGCAGAGTCGAGGATCGCCGACAACGCCAGGTCATCGCGACTGAGTAGCACGAGCACATGCGTCAACGTGCGAAGGGCATCAGTCTCGGCTTCGACCAAGCTCTCCAGCCGCTCGGCTGCCACGGCGCGGCCATGATCGTCAAAGACGTTGGCTTTCTCCCCATCGTCGGTAATCTCGATGCCGAAATGGGCGTTGGCCGCCACCACCTGGCCACCGAAATCGACGCCGGGCTCTGCGGGAATGTCACGGCAAGCGACATTTTTCAAGAGGTTCGCCAGGTAGGCGATGATCGGTTCGCAGGAACATCGAAGCACGAACCTGAGCGGACGCAGTGCGTGATAGGCGGGCCGCAGGTCGTTCAAGTATCCCTCGGTCGCATCCCACTGCCGCAGTGGCCCGAACGCTCTCGCAGGCCGATCCAAGGGAATCGGATTTAGCCCTGCTGCATACGATGCCGGATTGAAGTCTGATCTGCATCCCCCGATCCAGAACTTCATACCCAGCGTATGCGCCGCGCCACTCGGATTGCCGAGATAGATTCCGCCTTTTGTCCCCAATTGTTCGATTGCCCGCGCCGTGCATGGAGCACTTGTCGCACCGAGATCAACCGCTTCGCAACCAGTCCAGCGGATGCCCTCAACGATTGCGGCGACAATTGCGGCCGTGCTCAACCGCCCATCGCTGGCGAAGGCAATCGGAGATGCGATCCGCGCGCGCAAACTCCACCGCGACCGCCCGCGCGGTCGTTGGACTAATATCGTTCACGGCCACGTTGCGGATTCCTTCCGCGCTAGTCCGCAACGGAAACTCTGGACGATTATGTGCTTCCGTCACCCGCCGCGCCTGCCGCGCGGAAAGTCCAGCCGTATCCTCGCGGCTTGGACAGTCGCGGCAGGCGGCATAGTAACCGGTCAACCGTGCCAAATGCACCGCGCGGGAGATCGCGTAGCTTTCGCCCGGACATCGGTATTCAGCGTTGGAAGTCGCCTCGCTCACGCCCCGTAATCTAAATTATCCACCGTGACGAAGCAATGCGGAAACGTCGTCGAAAGACAAATACCACGAAGCCTGCCGGGGTCATCAGCGGCAAAACGCCCGGCTCGGGCACCGTCGTCGCCGCTTCCGCGGGCGGAGCGAGACTACCGAATGCCGATGTCTCGCTGCCAACGCTCAATGCGGAACCATTGAGCAGCGCGCTCTGGCTGACGATTTCCAGCGTGCCATCCGCGACTTCGGTTCCGCCGGAGTAACTGTTCGTGCCGGACAAGATCAGGGTGGCGGAGCCCGACTTCGTCAATGGGCCGCTGCCCGTGATGTTGCCGGCGCTCCTGATATTTCCGCCGACGGTTTCGATTGCCCCGCCGCCCGATACAAATCCCAGGTCCATGCCTACCATCTGATCGCTTGTACTGCTATTGGTAAGATCGCCGGCCAACTGGATGCTGTTGCCCGAGAGCGTAAAGGCCGCCGAGCTGGCTGCAAAGGCCAAACTGCTGAACACCGTGCCGGGAGCAAGGTCGTTCGTGCTCACCGTCGGATTCGCGCCGCTGAAGACGATAGCCTGACTCCCGGTGAGCGTCGTCCCTCCCCAATTGGACGGATTGCTCCAGTTTCCCGCCGTCGAGCCGCTCCATGCAGCGGGAGCAGTGTAAGTGAAATTGTCGATGGCGAAGTATGCCGGCGTGTTCATGCCGAAAGTCCCGTTGTCCGTGGAGCTGAGGTTAAATTCCAGCGTGCGCACGTTCTTGCCCAGCCCCGAGAGGTCAATCCAATCCCAACCATTAACGATGTACTTGTTGCTCGAACGGAAATCGGCCAGATAAAAATCGGTGCTGCCCGTCGCCCGCCCGTTGCTGTCCAGGCCCGTAATCGACAGCTTGAACCAGTCGGGATCGTTGCCCGACGTGCCGCTGAACTTCTTCGCGAAGGGGTTTCCTTCGAGCATGGCCAGGTAGGCATACGTGGTATTGGTCACATACATGCCGGTGATTTTTGTGGCCTGCGGCATGGGGATGACGAGCGGATCGAATCCTTGGAATGCGACGGCGTAATTCGGCGAACTCTGTACGCCGCCGCCGGTGATTGCGCGATACTGGCGATCGGCGTAGAACGTCCAAGTCGGCGGGTCGCCGCCGTCGGAAGCGTAGGCGGGCTGCGTGGTATTCGTGCCATTGGAATACGACCAGCCATCCCAGCCGTAGTATCCGCCGCCGAAGTCCGTGTAGGAGTTGGGAAAGCGAAAACCATTGCTGGTGAAGCCGCCTGAGCCGTCCGAGCCGTTCCAAAAGCTGTTCGGCGGCAGAGAGTTGTCGTCGAAGGTAACGGTCGTGTCGGAAGCTTGTGCCAAGCCGAGCAATAACAGCGGCGCGAAGGCTGTTAGCAAGCGCGATAGTCGATAAATGCTTTTAAGGTGTCGCACTGTAAATCTCCTTAAGGTAAGAGTGCAAAGGAATTGTGATCAATCAAAAGTCGGAAACGGTTTCTCCACCCGCGCGCGTCACAAGGGCTGCCAGCACGCGTGTGTCGAGCGATTCGTTGAGAAAGTGGACCGATGCGTCGGCGAAGAGCGTGTTCGCGCCGCCCGGATGGTTGCTGAATACATCGTTCTCCAGCGGCGCCGCGCGGTTGATCGCCGTGGAGACGTCGAACACGTTCAGGGCGTTGATCCACTGGCCGTCGCCCGTGTGCGTGTCCTCGGCGACGATCATCGTATGCGCGGTGCCGTCGCTAATGTCGAGGAGGCGGATCGGCCGGTCGTAAATCATGCAGCCGTTGGGCGGATTGTTGTTGCCGATGATCCGCTGGCCAAAGATTCCGCCATAATCCGTTCCTCCCATGCCGGCGACCAACAGCGAAGCGCGGCCGTCGCTCGGACAAAGGTAAGTCCTCACGATTTGTGCCGCCGCTAGAGCATTGGTCTTGCTATCGAAGGCCTTGCTCAAGTCGATCAGCTTGTCCACGCCTTTTTCTTCGAGATACGGCAAGAGGTAGGCGGACCAGGCAAGTTGCCGGCCGCCCGGCCAAAGCAAGCTGCCATCGGGACGGCGCATGGACCGGACTTCGATGCCGCCCTGCGGAAAGGCCTGATGTGCGTCGTGAAAACTCAACAAGGCGATACCGACCTGCCGCAAATTGTTGCCGCAGGCGATTCGCCGGCCGCTTTCGCGCGACATCTGCACCGCCGGCAGCAGCATGGCGATCAACGTGCCGATGATCGCGATCACGACGAGCAGTTCGATAAGGGTGAAGGCCCTGCGATGGAAAGTCGCTCGTGCCATGGAAGCAGCAACTAACTTGCCAACGCCGGCGCACCCCCATCCACACGAGCGACCGCGCGCAAGCACGATTCACTGTGTAAAGTGGAAAAATGACGTCAAGCGTAGCGCAAAACGAACTTCGATCGCGGGATTTTCACCCGCAAGACCGAGGGACCGCCCTCTGCCCTCGCAGAGTCCGGCATGTTATGCGCTGGTAGGTCTTCTGACTTCCAAGTTCAGCTCGCGCGGGCCTTCTCGTCGTTGTTCATCTCGCATTCGCTGCGGAAAAACGCGTGCGACAATGGCCTAAAAGATTGGCGAGCCTTTCAATTGCTTGGTTACAGCGGCGGGGCCGTCCCGGAATTTCACCGGGTTCCCTTATACAATGTTGTCTGTACGTCGGCCCTCCCACAGGAGCGGCCGACCACCAACGCCCAATCGAACGCGGTCATTCTACCGGCGGATGCAATTCGTGTCAAACGATTGGTATGAATTGTTTTTTCATTACTCGTTACCACGCTCTGCGTGGGAACGCATTTCATCGCCGCTCCGCGGCCCCTTACACAACGTACCCGCCCCAGCACTTGCCTCCGCCGCCGATTTCCGCCAAAATAACCCCGTTCGTTTAATTCAGCCGACTATCGGCGTACTTCAATTCCACGGAGGTTATCATGTCCGCTGCCGCTTGGCGTTTCGTTTTCTGTTTTGCCGCGTTGTTCCTGCTCTCGGAGGTGAAAGTGAGTTCCGCTGAAGATAAAGTTAAAGAGAAAGAGGTCGCCTATCCCAAGCTACCGGCCGGAGCGGGCGAGATTGCCAAGGATGCCCCAAAGACGTTCATCGAGACCAAGTCCGGCCTCCGCTACCGCGTCCTCCGGGCAGGCAAGGGCCCGAAGCCCAAGGCGACCGACGACGTGAAAGTGAACTACCACGGCTGGCTCGAGGGCGGCAAGGTTTTCGACAGTTCTTACAAGCGGAAGGAGCCGATCTCCTTCCGGTTGAACCACGTCATCAAAGGCTGGACAGAAGGCATGCAGCACGTTGGCGAGGGCGGCATGATCGAACTGGAGATCCCCGCCAAGCTCGGCTACGGCGACCGCGGCGCCGGCGACGACATTCCCGGTGGCGCCACGCTCCACTTCCTAGTGGAGTTGCTCAAGGTCGAATAGGGCAGGGCGGGGGCGCTGAAGCTCGACTTGTGCATGCCAACAAGGCTGGTGAGAGAGGGCGAAATTAGAACGCTTCGCAATCCCTTGCTGGCACGGTACAATGGGAGGTGCTGGCAGACTGGCAATATCGCCATTTGGGCTAACTCTGGGTATACTCACGTCTCAACGGACTTCCGAACATGCATGAGCCAAATCTCACCCGCCGCCGCAATTTTCTCAAATCGACCTTCGGCGCGGCAACGGCCATTGCCGTGCCGTCATTTATTCCCAGTGTGGTGCTGGGCAAGGACGGCGCGGTGTCGCCGAGCGAAAAAATCGTCATGGGCGCGATCGGCATCGGCGCCCGCGGCACTTACGACATAGGATGCTTCCTGGAACAGCCCGACGTGCGATTTCTGGCCAACTGCGACGTTCGCGAAGAGCGCCGCAACGGCGTCAAGCAGCGCATCGACAAGCACTACGGCACCAGCGATTGCACAGCCTATCGCGACTTCCGCGACTTGCTGGCCCGGCCGGATATCGACGCGGTGTTAATCACCACCGGCTCGAACTGGCACGCGATGCTTGCGATTTCCGCGGCCAAAGCCGGCAAGGACGTCTACTGCGAGAAGCCTTGCTCGAAGACGATCGTGGAAAGCTTAGCGTTGGCGGATGCATTCCGACGCACGGCGCGGGTTTTCCAGGGCGGGATGCAGCGGCGGAGCCTGCCCGGTTTTCAATTTGCCGGCGAATTGGCTCGGCAGGGAAAACTCGGCAAGCTGCAAACGCTCCACGCACATCCCGACGGACTGACAACGAAGACCAGCGGCTGGACCGCGGGAAAGCCCGAACCGCCGAAAGAGCAACTCGACTGGGACCTGTTCCTGGGCACCGCGCCTTGGCGGCCGTTTGACACTGCGCATTTGAGCGCCGAATTCGAGAAAGGCGGCGGACTGGTCGGCGCCGGCTGCATGGAATGGGGTTCGCATTGCGTCGACCAATGCCAGTGGGCCAACAATGCCGATGATACCGTGCCGGTCGAATACTATCCTATCGAGAACGATCGGGCGTCGGCCAAGTATGCCAACGGCGTCAAGCTGGTGCTTCGCAACGACGGCTGGCTGCCGTTGGGTTCTTGCCCGGTGCGGTATGAAGGGAGCGAGGGCTGGGTGGAGGTGGGCGACAGCGGGCAGTATGCGCTCAGTTCGCCCACGCTGTTGGCCGGCAGAAAAATCGAGATCGTCCCAAACTATCCGGCCACGCCGCACATCCGCAATTTTCTCGACTGCGTGAAGACGCGTGCGGCAACGCGCGTTACCGCACAGGTAGCGTGTAACACGCACATCGCCTGCCACGCGGTGAATATCGCCATCCACCTGAATCGCAAGCTGGCTTACGATCCAAAGAAGAACGAGTTCATCGGCGACGACGAGGCAAACCGCTTTCGCGGCGAAGCTCTGCGCGAGCCGTGGAGATTCTAATGATGATTTCTCTCAACTCCCAAATTAAGTTCCTTGTCATTCTGCTAGCGCTGGCGCTCTTGCCGGGACAATGCTTCGCTGCCGACAAGGCCGCGACCATAGCGCAGCACATCGAGCAACAGAAGTTGATCGGCATTTTAGCCGGTGGCGCAACGCCTGCGGAAAAGGCCGCCGCATGCAAGCGGCTGGCTATAATCGGCGACGAACAGGCGGTGCCCGAAATCGCCGCACTGCTGCCGGATGAACACCTTTCTTCCTGGGCACGAATCGCCCTGGAAGTGAGTCCCGGCCCGGCCGCAGATGAGGCTTTGCGCACGGCTGCCGGTCAATTGCAAGGACGACTGCTGGTTGGCGCAATCAATTCGCTCGGCGTGCGGCGGGACAAGGGTGCCGTCCAGTTGCTTGTCGCGCAGTTGAAAGATCCGGATGCTGACGTCGCGGCGGCGGCCGCGGTGGCGTTGGGACATATCGACGGGGACAGGTCCGTGTCCGCACTCCGGCAATCGCTGGCGAGCGGCCCGGCAGAACTTCGCGCGGCGGCCGGCGAAGCGCTGATTCTCTGCGCCGAGCATCGCCTGGCCGAAGGAAAAGCTGCCGAAGCGACACAACTCTACGACGACGTCCGCACGGCGGACGTGCCGCCGCAGCGCGTGCTGGATGCGACCCGCGGCTCGATCCTTGCCCGCGGACCGGCGGGCATCGCGCTTCTAATCGAGCAGCTTCGCTCAAACGACAAACAACATTTTAATCTTGGTTTGTCGGTGGCGCGAGAAATGCCGGGCCGTGTGGTCACGAGCGCAGTCGCGGAAGAAATTGGTCATGCTGCGCCGCAGCGGCAAGCGCTTCTGATATTAGCCCTTGCCGACCGCGATGACGCCAGCGTTGCACCGCTGGTAGTCAAAGCGGCACGCTCCGGGTCCGAGGCCGTGCGGGCGCAGGCCTTGCACGCCTTGCGCCGATTTGACGAGACAGCGACGGCGTCGGTCCTCCTTGATGCCGCATTGGAGCCCAGCGCGATAATCTCCAAAGCCGCGATGGAGGCAATCGATGAACTGCGAGGCCAAACGATCAACCGATTGATCGCCGAGCGCCTGCCGGCGCGGAATTGCCGGCAAAGCTAGTGCTTATTGAATTGGCGGGCCGGCGGCAGATCGCAGCCGCGACGCCAGCCCTCTGGCAACTCGCCGAACCTGCGGCGGAGCCGGCGATCGTTCGCGCCGCCGCGCTTAAGGCGCTGGGTGGAACTGTTTCCTCCCAGGACCTGCCGAAGCTGATCGCGCGATTGCAGAAAGCGAAGACGGACGACGAATCGGCCGCGATTCTCCAGGCCCTCAACGATGCCTTGCCTCGGATGCTCGACCGGGAAGCCTGTGCCGCCAAAATTGCGGACGTGATGAGCGGCGCATCCGTCGCGATCAAGTGCCAGCTGTTGGAAGCGTTGAAATCCCTCGGCGGCGCAAAGGCGCTTTCGGTCGTCGTCGCCGCGGCTCACGATGGCAATGCGCAGCTCCACGATACGGGCTTTAAGTTGCTTGGCCAGTGGATGTCGACAGATGCTGCGCCGGTGCTCCTGGAACTTGCCGAAAATTCCAAGGCGGACGACTTTAGGGTGCGAGCCCTGCGGGCCTATATCCGCCTGGCGCGGCAGTTCGATATGCCCGAAGCCCAGCGGGTCGAGATGTGCCGCACTGCGATGAAAATCGCCCAGCGGGCGGACGAGAAGCGGTTGGTCTTGGAAATCGCGCTTCGCTATCCCAGCGAGCAAATGCTCGCTCTGGCGGACGAAGCCGCCGACGTGCCGGAACTCAAGGAGGAGGCCGCGCTCGTGGCGATGGGCATCAGCCGCGCCCGCGGCGGCGATACCAAGGAACTTCGCAAGGTGCTCGCCCAGGCAGGGCACCAGGCCGTGAAATTGGAAATCGTTCGGGCAGAGTACGGCGAAGGCCGGCAGATCAAGGATGTTACCGCGTCCCTGCGGAAGTACGCTGGCAACTACCGCGTCATTTTCCTGCCCTCAGCGAACTACAACGCGGCTTTCGGCGGCGACCCGGCCCCGAACCGCGTCAAACTATTGAAAGTAAACTACCGGATCAACGGCCTGGCGGGCGAAGTCACATTGAACGAGAACGCCACAGTCGTGTTGCCGATGCCGAAATAGGAATTTCGGCTGTCAAAAATGGCAGTCATGCGATTATTGCTGCCTCTAATTGGCAGTTTCTCGTCCCGAATCGGCCAGGCGTCCCCGGCACTCAGCCCAATTGACGCGGCGCAAAACCTTATGTCATAGCAACTTGCGGCGACACCCAATTAGGGGCATGGTGCGGCACGACCTTTGCTTATTGTCGGCCGGACCAAGGTACGTTTACCTCGGCCGCTAAGTAGAGTTTTGTGAGTTGGTTAAACGCAGTCGGTCCGGTAAACACAAGGCAATGGCCGAAAAGGAGCATTGAAGCATGGCACAAGGGGAAAAAATCATCGGAATCGATCTCGGCACGACGAACTCCGTCGTCGCCGTCATGGAAGGCAAAGAGGCCAAGGTGATTCCCAACCAGGAGGGCAACCGGCTGACGCCCAGCGTGGTGGCGTTCAACGACAAGGGTGAGACGCTCGTCGGCGAGCCGGCCAAGCGGCAGGCGATTACCAACTCGCGACGGACCGTCTATTCCATCAAGCGCTTCATGGGCCGGCGGCATAGCGAAGTCGATTCGGAAGAGAAAATCGTTCCTTATAAGGTCGTCGGCGGGCGCGAGGAATACGTCAAAGTCGATATCGACGGCAAGCAATACACGCCGCCCGAAATCTCGGCATTGATCCTTCGCAAACTCAAGGAAGCGGCCGAGGCCTACCTGGGCCACAAGGTCAACAAGGCCGTGATCACCGTTCCGGCCTACTTCAACGACGCGCAGCGGCAGGCCACCAAGGACGCCGGCCAGATCGCCGGGCTGGAGGTCATGCGGATCATCAACGAGCCGACGGCCGCTTCGCTTGCCTATGGCCTGGAGAAGAAGAAGGCGGAGAAGATCTGCGTCTTCGACCTCGGCGGCGGCACGTTCGACGTTTCCGTCCTGGAAGTTGCCGAAGGCGTCTTCCGCGTCATCAGCACCAACGGCGACACGCACCTCGGCGGCGACGATTTCGACCGTGTGCTGGTCGATTTTTGCGCCGACGAGTTCAAACGCGACAATGGCGTCGATCTCCGCAAGGATCCGATGGCCCTGCAGCGCCTGCAGGAGGCCTGCGAGAAGGCCAAGAAGGAGCTCAGCACGCTGCAAACGACCGACATCAATCTGCCCTTCATCACGGCCGACGCCTCGGGCCCGAAACACTTGCAAATCACGCTCAGCCGCGCGAAGTTCGAGCAGCTTTGCGATCCGCTTTTCGCCCGCTGCCGCGGACCGGTCGAGCAGGCAATGAAAGACGCCCACCTCAGCTACAAGGAAATCGACGAAGTGGTGCTCGTGGGCGGTTCGACCCGCATCCCCAAGGTGCAGGAAATCGTCAAGACGATGTTCGGCAAGGAGCCGCACAAGGGCGTGAACCCGGACGAGGTCGTGGCAGTCGGCGCGGCGATCCAGGGCGGCGTGCTGGCAGGCGAAGTGAAAGATGTTTTGCTGCTGGACGTCACTCCGCTTTCGCTCGGCATCGAGACGCTGGGCGAGATCATCGACAAGCTCGTCGAGCGCAATACGACAATCCCCACGGAGAAGAAAAAGGTGTACAGCACGGCCGCCGACAACCAGTCCGCCGTGACCGTGAAAGTGTACCAAGGCGAACGGGCCATGGCTTCCGATAATCGGCTGCTCGGCCAGTTCAACCTTGAAGGCATTCCGCCCGCGCCGCGCGGCGTACCGCAGATCGAGGTCAGTTTCGACATCGACGCCAATGGCATTCTCAATGTTTCGGCGAAAGACCTTGGCACCGGCAAGGCGCAGACCGTGAAAATTGAGCAAAGCGCAGGACTTTCCGACGACGAGATCGAGCGCCGCCGCAAGGACGCCGACTCGCACGCTGAAGAGGACAAGAAGAAGCGTGCGCTGGCCGAACTGCGAAACCAGGCCGATACGATGACTTGGCAGCTCGAAAAGCTCCTTCAGGAGCACGACGCCAAACTTTCCGCCGGCGACAAGGAAGCAGTCACTAAGTCGATCGAGCGGGTCCGCTCGGCGGCCAAGAGCGACGACGCCGAGGCGCTGAAGTCGGCCTTGCACGAGTTGGAGCAGGCGTCGCACGCACTTTCCAAGACGCTCTACGCCAAAGCCGGACCGCAGCCGGGCGCGGAAGGCGCTGGCCCTGGCGGCGACGGCGCCGCGCCGCATGGGGCAGCAGGCGGCCAACCGGGCGGCGGCGAGGACGAGCCGATCGATGCGGAGTTCGAGGTGAAGTAAGCCTACCGTTCGCTCGACAACAAATGCGCGAGGACTCGGTCGTAATCCGTGTGTGCCAAATTCCGACTGCCTTTCGCAATCCCAATGGGGAATCATTGCAGCAGTTGGTGGCCAAGAGCGGCTACTTTGACGCGTCGCAAGAGTTGTCGGCGACGGCGGTCGAGGGGCGCCTTCGCAGCGACCCATGGCTAGTCGATCAGTGGTTCCGTTTCTGTGAAGACAAAAGAACGTCCGCCGGATGGTATGTCGTCGAAGATAACCATCGTTTCGTTGTCGGACAGGTCGGCGGGCAGAGCATTGTCTTCGCTGACCGTGTGGCAGCGTGCGCCGAGTATATTGTGAGAGAAATTGGCAGCGTGGCGCGACCAGATCGATGATGACTGGCTGTGCCGTTTGAAGGCGGCAAGTCAGTTCACCAAACCTCTCGCGGACGACGAGGGGACATGAGCTATGGCATTTCAATTCGATAAACTGACAATCAAAGGCCAAGAGGCAGTTGCCAAGGCGCAATCGCTGGCTTCTGACCAGGGCCATGCGCAGATCGAGCCGCTGCATCTGCTCCAGGCTTTGCTCGAAGAATCCGAAGGCGTCATCGCGCCGCTGCTGGAGAAAATCGGCACTAACCGCACACAGCTCGACGGCATCGTCCGCTCCGAGTTGCAACGAATTCCGAAGGTCAGCGGTGGATCGCCGCCGCAGCCGAGCAACGAACTGGTCAGGGTGTTGGAAACGGCCCAGCGCGAGGCCGATACAATGAAGGACGAGTTCGTTTCGACCGAACACTTGTTGCTCGCGCTGACCAAAGTCGAATCCAAGGCCAAGAATATCCTCAAGCTGCACGCCTTGACCGACAAGGAAATCCTCCAGGCAATGCAGACGATTCGCGGCAGCCAGCGCGTGACGGATCAGACGCCGGAGGCCAAGTTCCAGGCCCTCGAAAAATACGGCATTGATCTGGTAGAACGTGCCCGGCAAGGAAAGCTCGATCCGGTCATCGGCCGCGATCAGGAGATCCGCCGCGTGATTCAGGTCCTTTCCCGCCGCACGAAGAATAACCCCGTGCTCATTGGCGAGCCGGGCGTCGGCAAGACGGCCATTGTCGAGGGGCTCGCCCTGCGAATCGTCGATGCCGACGTGCCTGAGACCCTGAAAAACCGCCGCGTGATCGCCCTGGACATGGGCGCGCTCGTGGCCGGCACGAAGTTCCGCGGCGAGTTCGAGGAGCGGCTTAAGGCGGTGCTTAAGGAAGTTTCGTCGGCGGGTAATGTCGTGCTCTTCATCGACGAATTGCACACGGTCGTCGGCGCCGGCCGGTCGGAAGGCGGCTCGGATGCGGCCAATCTGCTCAAGCCGGCGCTTGCTCGTGGAGAGCTTCGCTGCATCGGCGCGACGACGCTCGATGAGTATCGCAAGTATGTCGAAAAAGACGCCGCCTTGGAGCGCCGCTTCCAACCGGTCTACGTCAATGAGCCTTCTGTCGAGGATACGATTGCCATCCTCCGCGGGCTGAAGCCGCGCTACGAGGCCCATCACCGCGGCGTGAAGATCAAGGACTCGGCCCTGGTTGCCGCTGCCAATCTTTCTCACCGCTATATCGCCGACCGCTTTCTGCCCGACAAGGCGATTGACCTCGTGGACGAAGCCGCCAGCCGACTGGCGATGGAGCTGCAGAGCGTGCCGCAGGAGATCGACGAAGTGCAGCGGCGGCTGGTGCAATTGGAGCTCGCCGATCGCCAGCTTGCCGAAGAGACCGAGGAGCACGCCAAGCACCGCCGCGACGAAATCCAGGAGGAGATGACCGACCTTCGCAAGCGGCTGGCCGACCTCCGCAAGCAATGGGAACTGGAGAAAAGCGGCCTTGGCGACGTGCATCAAATCCGCAGCAAGCTCGACGAGACCGAGTTGCAGTTCAACCATCTCTCGGCCGCCATCAAGGAAAAGCAGTCGGCCGGAATGCCGGTCGCCGAGGCCGAATATCAGAATCTCTACGAATTGGACATAGAGCGGAAGCGTCTTGCCGGGCAGTTGGAATCTACCGATAAGAGCGAGCCGCAAGTCACCGGCCGCCGGCTACTCCGCCGCGAGGTCGGCCCGGAGGAAATCGCCGAGGTAGTCGCCGCCTGGACCGGCATCCCCGTGAGCCGCATGATGGAAACCGAACGGGCGAAGCTGCTCGTGCTGGAAGAGCGCATCCACCAGCGGATGGTCGATCAGGACGAGGCCGTCGCCGCCGTTTCCAACGCCGTTCGCCGCAACAGAAGCGGCCTGCAAGATCCCAACCGGCCCATCGGCTCGTTCATCTTCCTCGGCCCGACGGGCGTCGGCAAGACCGAGCTTTGCAAGGCCCTCGCCGAAGTCATGTTCGACGACGAGAACGCCATGGTCCGCCTCGACATGAGCGAATTCATGGAGCGGCACACCGTGAGCCGCCTCATCGGCGCCCCGCCGGGCTACGTCGGCTACGAGGAAGGGGGCGCATTGACCGAGGCCGTCCGCCGCCGCCCTTACGCGGTGATCCTCCTGGACGAGATCGAGAAGGCCCATCGCGACGTTTTTAATATTCTCCTGCAGGTCCTCGACGACGGCCGTCTGAGTGATAGCCACGGGCACACGGTCGATTTCACGAACACGATCGTGGTCATGACCTCGAACGTCGGCAGCCATGTCATCGAAGAAATCACTCGCGAAGGCGGCAACGAGGAGCAAATCCGCGAGGCGGTGCAGGAAACGCTCCGCACCCGCTTCCTGCCGGAGTTCCTCAACCGCATTGACGAGGTGCTGATCTTCCATCCGCTCAAGCCGGAAGCGATCCACAAGATCGTCGGCTTGCAGGTCGAGCGGCTGAAGAAGATGATGGCGCAAAAGGAGATCGAACTGGAAGTAACCGACCGCGCCGTCAACGCCATTTCGCTGGAGGGCTATGACCCGACCTACGGCGCGCGGCCGTTGAAGCGCGTGATCCAACAGCGCCTGCAGAACCCGCTGGCTGTGGAGCTTTTGAAAAAGGAATCGGCGGCGGGAACGCGCGTGCGGATCGACTTTGTGGACGGCGAATTTACGTTCGACCAGCTTGGCGCCGACGACTAAAGAGTCCGTCTTGTTGCTTCGCCTTATAATATGGGCGCCGATGGGCTGTTGCTGCCCACAGGTGCGCGGGCCTCGCCATACCGTCCAAACTCGCGCATATGCTCGTGATGCCGCCGGTAATGGTGGTACGCCAAGCCGAGGAAGGCGATTCCCAAGCCGATCAGTAACGAAAGAAGCAACACAACGAGGACCAGCATCAACGTGGCGGCTCCATACACTGTGTGCGTATTGGGGTTGATTATCTCGGGGCCAAAAGCCGGCCCTGTGTAGCGGTAACCGATCCCGATGGCGGTCAGCCCCAGTCCGATCAAAGCCCCAGCTGTAATGATTGCCCCGCAAAGCGCTCGCATTGCTATCTCCTTCTTATTGAGTTGGGCCCGCCAAAGGTAGGCGGAGCCCCTTCTGGATAACTTATTGGCCGAACATGCGAAGACAGCCGCCCATTACTAGCAGGACCCCTGCTAGGATAATGAAAACGCTACTGCATCCGCAGCCTCCCCATGGGCCATAAGGTCCCTGAGGTTGCAGAAACCCGCCTCCACCCAAGAAACCGCCTGGTCCATAACTCATGTTTAGCCTCTAGCTCTCCAAGGAATGAATCTTGCCGCTGTCAGCCGCGCTCATGCCAACGCTCACGCTGCACTGGCAACGACCGCGTTGGTCGCACCCGCGTCACGCCGCAATCCGTTTTCATGCGAAATGGCCTGACCGCGATTCGGCAATCATCGACATACGCACTTGCAGTGCCAAAATGGATGCTTTGCTAGCGGAGCGCATGTTGCTAACATGAGGAAATCCCAAAGCCGATGATTTAATGGTATTAGCTATGGACTATTCAAGCCCCTCGATATATCTTGCCCGGCACGGTGAGACGGCATGGAGCCTGACTCACAAACACACCGGCCGGACCGACATTCCGCTGACGCCTCGCGGCGAGGAGAATGCGCGGGCCGTCGGAGCGCGGCTGCAAGGCCAGACCTTTGCGCGGATTCTCACCAGCCCGCTCGGACGAGCGAAACGGACCTGTGAATTGGCCGGATTCGCCGCGGCGATCCAAGACCCGGATTTGGTGGAATGGGACTACGGCGCTTACGAAGGGCGGACGACTACGGAAATCCGGCAGGAGCGGCCCGACTGGGATCTCTTTCGCGACGGCTGCCCGGACGGCGAATCGGTGGCCGAAATCGCCGCTCGGGCGGATCGCGTTGTCGCTCGTCTGCGCTCTATCGACGGAAGCACGTTGCTTTTTTCGCATGGCCATTTCTTGCGGGTGTTGACCGCCCGATGGCTCGGACTGGAGGCGTCCGCCGGGAGGTGTTTCATGCTCGACGCGGGGGCCTTGAGCATTCTCGGCTATGAACACGGCTGCCGCGATTCGGTCATTCGGCTTTGGAACGAAGGCGCCGCGACGTGTCAGCACTGATAGCACTTTCGCGCGGCGCATTTGTTTTTGACCTTGCTCCAAAGTCGGGCGACGGGGACAATCCGCGACCCGTGCCGATGCGCGGACACTTCGTTCGATTACATCCCTTTTCCAGCGTGAAATGGAGTTCAAGCAATGAAAACTTTCGTCAAAATCGTGTTGATGGTTCTTGTCGGTGCGATGGCAGGTTGCGGTTCGCATGAATCGAAGGACGTTCACAACGACGGCAGGAAAGTCGAGAACCGCGGGCTCGTCGACAATGGCCGCGCGCAAACACCGAACTACTCAACTCGCATCGATGATCATAGCACCTTCGACCCGACTCCGGCATGCAATACGAGCCCGGTCAACCAGGCAGCCGGTCGCGCCGTCAACGCGGTCGATGCTGCCGCCGCTCGCACGCAACAAGTCACCAATGACGTAAACCATACTGCCGCGCATGTGCAGGGCGAAGTTCAACGGGCGGCGGGCGACGCGGCTCAGTTGACGAGCGATGCCGCTCGCGCCGCCAACACGGCCGAACGCGACATCGACCGGTTGAAGAACGCGTTTCGGTAATCGGCGGTTGCGTAATTCGCACCGCATACAAGCCCGACGCGCAAGCGAGTGGGTATCCGCATCCCGCTCGCTTGCGCGTTGGGCTTGTATCGTTTTCACCGGTGCAACATATTAGCTTTACTTCGTCGGCAGCGGCTTGATCTTGATGTTCGCGAAGCAGACGTTGCCGTGGTCGCCTTGCAGGGCGATGTGGCCCGTCTTGTTCTGCGCGAACTTCGGCATGCGGCCGAACTTGCTCGCGGCGACGCGGCTCTTAAAGTCGTCGCTGCCGATCTCGAACTCGCAATACTTCACGCCGTTCAACCAGTGCTCGACGTGCGGGCCGTCGTAGACGATCTTGACGTGGTTCCAATGCCCGATCGGCTTGGTGACGTCCAGCGGCTTGCCCGTCTTGGGGTCGATCTCCGGCTTGTAGAGCGCGTAAGCCCAGCCGGCCTTTTGCGGGTCGGCCTTGGGATCGGTATTGTCGAGGATCTGGTACTCGATGCCTGTCGCCCAGGTCGTGCCCTTGTCCTCCGAGACGCGCGTCATGACGCCGCTGTTGGCGTGCTCGGGCACCTTGTAGTCGAGTTCCAAAATGAAATTGTCGTACTCGGCGTCGGTGACAATGTCGCCGGCCGTCTTGTCCATGCGGCACAAGGCGCCGACGACCACCTTCCAGCCGTCGGAGACCGTTTTCTTCTTAAAATTCCGCCAGCCGTCGGTCGTCTTGCCGTCGAAGAGCAGCTTCCAGCCGTCGGCCTTTTCCTGGTCGGTCAACGTGTTGACGTTCGGCAAGGCGGAGGCCGGCTCGTCGTCGGCCCGAAGGCGAGTGGTGGCACCCGACAACACGATCAGGGAGCAGATCAGCGAAAAGCAGATTCTAATGCGCATGATGTTTCCTTCGACGCAAGGTAGGGGAGTGGTTGGTAGGATTGCGTCCAGTGTAATTCGTGGCAGGGCGGGACGCAAGGCACTAGAGTTCGATCGCCTTCTCCAGCGCCTCGGCCACGGTCCGCAGAGCCTTGATCCGCGCGTAGTATTTGCAGTTGGCTTCGAGGATCGTCCAGGGGGCGTGCGGCGTGCTGGTGCGGCGGAGCATTTCAGCGACGGCCGGCTCGTATTGGGGGCGCTTCTCGCGGTTGCGCCAATCTTCGTCGGTGATCTTCCATTGCTTGTACGGCGTTTCCTGCCGTTCCTTGAAACGGCGAAGCTGCTCGTCGGCGTCGATTTGCAGCCAGAACTTGACGATCACTGCGCCGAAATCGGTTAACTGCCGCTCGAATTCGTTGATCTCGTCGTAGGCTCGTTTCCACTCGGCCTCGGTGCAGAAGCCTTCGACGCGCTCGACCAGCACGCGGCCGTACCAGGTGCGATCAAAAATTGTTATGTGCCCGGCCTTGGGCACTTGCCGCCAGAAGCGCCAGAGATAATGATGGGCCTTTTCCTCGGCCGTGGGCGCGGCGATGGGCACGACCTCGTAGCCGCGCGGATCGAGCCGCTCGGAAAGCCGGCGGATGTTCCCGCCCTTGCCGGCAGCGTCCCAGCCTTCGTAAGCGATCACGGCCGGAATCCGCGCCAGGTGCAGCTCGTTTTCGGCGGTAAGCAGCCGTTTTTCGAGCTTATCCAATTCGGCCTCGTAGGTCTCGCGATCTAAGGAGAGGGTGAGATCGACGCGGTCAAGGATCGTGGCGGCGCAGGATTCAGGGATCGCGGCGCCGCCCGCCCTCACCCCCGGCCCCTCTCCCAAAGGGCGAGGGGAGCCGAGCGCGTCGCTGCCCGCCTTAACAAGCGTGCGAAACACGCTCAGCCGCGCGAAGCGCCGCTGTGTCGCCGCGACGATCGTCCAAGGTGCATCGGCGGCGCCAGTTTCGGCGATCATCTTCTCGACGGCCTTAGCGTACTTGTTGTATTGACATTGCTGCCGTCTCTCTTCGTCGCCGACTTTCCAGGCCGTCGCCTCGTTCGCCAAAAGCTTCTTGAAGCGCCGCTTTTGCTCGCGCTGGCTGATGTGCAGCCAGAACTTGACAATCACCGCGCCGCTCTGGCCAAGCTCCTGCTCGAAGTTTCGGACGTCGTTCAGGGCTTGTAGCGCCGTCGCACGGCCGGTCGTGCCGTAAAGCTGTTCCTCCAGCGCGCGGCGATACCACGAGCGGTCGAAGATCGCCCAGTCGCCGGCCGCAGGCAGTTTGTTCCAGAACCGCCACATCCAAGGATGCAGTCGCTCGGTCTTGTCGGGCGGTTGGGTCGCATGAACCTTAAAGCCGCGCGGATCGAGCGCCTGGCAGACGCGATTGATGACCGTCCCCTTGCCGGAAGCGTCCCAGCCGGCGACGACGATGACCACCGGCAGCCCGGCGGCGCGGGCCCTGCGCTGCAGTTCGCCCAACTCGCGCTCGAGCGGCGGGAACTGTTGTTGGTAGTCTTCCTTGGAAACTGCCAGGTCAAGGTCGATGAGTTCCAGCATAGGGGCAGGAGTTAGGAGTTAGGCGGGAAAGCGCCTTGAGCGCGATTCTCGCTATCATAGTTTCCGCCAGCGCGAAGCAATCAGCCAATTCGACGCGTCTTCGACCTCTGACTTCTGACCTCAGATCTCTGACCACTGACCTCTGCCCTCTGACCCCATCTGGACCAGCCGATTTCCTGCGGTACAATTGCCTTGGAAAGGCCAGCACTATACCGGGACAGAGGCATTCATGGCGCACGCCAAAGAAGATTACTTGCGATTGGGCGACTGCCCGACGTTGGACGACGCGACGCTCTTGCTGTCGTTCAACGGCTGGATGGACGGCGGCAGCGTATCGACGGGCACGGTGGAGCGTTTGATCGACCTGCTCAACGCCCGCCCTGTGGCGGAGATCGATCCGGAGCCGTTTTACATCATGAACTTCCCCGGTCCGATGGAAGTGGCGGCGCTGTTTCGGCCGTTCGTCGAAGTGGAGGGCGGATTGTTCAAACAAATTGCCATGCCCACCAGCGTCTTCTATTGTCACGAGCCGGCGCGGCTGCTCTTATTCGTGGGCAAGGAACCGAACATGCACTGGCGGGCCTTTGGCGATTGCGTGCTGCGGTTGGCGAAGCGCGCCGGGGTGAAGCGGATTCTCTTCATCGGCTCCTTCGGCGGTTCGGTGCCGCATACTCGCGAGCCGCGGCTGTTCATCACTTGCAGCGACGAAGAGACGCTCGCCGAGATGGAGGCCTATGGCGTCCGCCGCAGCGACTACGAAGGGCCGGGCTCGTTCACCAGTTTTCTCATGTCGCTCGCGCCGTCGGCCGGGTTGAAGATGGCCTCGCTGATCGCCGAAATCCCCGGTTATTTGCAAGGGGCCAATCCGCTCTGCATCGAGGCCGTCACGCGGCGGCTGGCCAAAATCTTCAAGCTCCCATTGAAGCTCGATTCGCTCCGCAGCGCAAGCACCGATTGGGAACTGCAAATCTCCAGCGTGATTGAGAACGATAACGACCTGGCGGAGAAGGTTCACGAGCTGGAGAAGGAGTATGACACGGATTTGCTGAAGATGGGAACCGAGGAAGGACAACAACTTTAGTGCGCCTGCAAAAAATGAAACACAAAAGCCGACTTCTCCTCCTGGTTTTGGCTCCACTGTTCGCTTCGGCCGCGTGGGCACAAGAAAAGAGCATCCGCCCAGGCATCAACAAAGAATACGAGAAGAACCCCAATGCCAAAAAGTACGCCGAAAGCTCTGAGTCTGAGGGCCGCGAGGCGTTTAAGTTCCGCAAGGAGATCGTCGCCGCCTGCTGCCTCAAGCCGGGCATGAACGTGGCCGACGTGGGCGCCGGCTCGGGCTACTTCACCCGCCTCTTCGCCGCCGAGGTTGCGCCGGCCGGAACCGTCTACGCAACCGACATCGCCGACAATTTCCTCAAGCATATCGGCGAGACCTGCAAGGAAGACGGCATCAAGAACGTCAAGACAGTGCTCGCCAAAACTGATACGAGCGGCCTCGCGCCGGACTCTGTCGACGTCATCTTTATCTGCGACGTCTATCATCACTTCGAATTCCCGCAGAAGACACTGGCTTCGCTCCGCGCTGCCTTGAAAAGCGGCGGCCGGCTGATCGTCGTCGATTATCGCCGCGAGAAAGGCAAAACGCCCGACTGGCTGATGAAGCACGTTCGCGCCGGGCAGGAAGTCGTAACCCACGAGATTGAGGCGGCGGGGTTCAAGCTGAAGCGAGAAGAGAAGTTTCTGAAGGACAACTATATGATTGAGTTCGTGCGGACGAAATGATTCGCGTCGCAAAGGATTGACAGGAATATGGTTGACAGGAAAATGGCGGGGGGATGAGGTCCGGCGCTTCTCGCAACCACCATATTCCTATCGTCCATTTTCCTGTCATTTCCAACTGGCTCGTTGCGCCATCAGTTATTCGGTCGCCCAATTCCCGTCATCGCGCAAACATCCGCCCTCGCAAGCCTTCAGCCCAGGGCATTGTTCGCATCGCGCGGCCGCGTCGCGGCGGCGCTTCCAGGCGCGAAAGACTTCGCTCCGGGCGATCGATTTCCAGTCGTTCTGCGAAACATTGCCGCCGGCTGTCGCCGGGCCGATCGGCGGAATGATGCTTCCGTCTGCCTCGATGCGCACTGCATCCCATGCCGCCCGGGGTCCGCGGCGGACCTGTTGTGCAAGCGTCCGCGCGGGATCGAATTTCAACGGTGGGCACCAGGCGACTTGCATCTCGCGCGGTGCGTGAGACTCAATCCATTTTGCCGCCTCGACAAATTCTGCCGCCGAAAGGGCCCAGCTAGCCGGCTGGTCATCGCGGCACGCGACCGCCCAGATGCTGATCGACTGCACATGGCGATCGTCAAGCAGGTCCATCGTTCGGGCGATTGTTTTCCACGTTGACGGAGTCAGCACGAGTTGGGCTGTCGCCGTCAGTTTTCCGGACGACAAGGCGTCCAATGCCTTAAGCGCATAACGGTGGTCGCCCATGCCGGCCAGGGCATCGTGAACTTCCGCCACCGCGGAGAGCACGGGAAGTTCAACTTCGCGCACACCGACAGTGGCCAAGTCGGAAAGCAATGTCCCTGCGCTCAGGTTGCTAGCCCGGCCGCGGATGCCGACTTCGATTCCTAACTCGGCGGCCATTTGGGCTGTCTGCAAAAGATCGCCTGCTTCGGTCTCGTCGCCAACAACGAGCCGCACTTGCTTTACGCCCCAAACCGCCAGCCGCCGAAGAATCGGCTCGAGTTGTCGCGGTTCAGCCGCCGAAAGTTCCGCGGCGCTAGGCGGCGACATCGGCGTCTCGGCCAGCCCTACGCGCTCGAACAGGTTTTGCAGGAATTGCTTAAGCGCCATGGTCCTTGTTACCACGCTCCGCGTGGTAACACAGTTCGCGGACGCTCTGCGTCCATGATTCGGCTTATCAGTGCCCAAATCGGGACCACCAAGGCCGCGGAGCGGCGAAAACGTGCGTTCCCACGCGGAGCGTGGGAACGAGGTTTTACACCACCGCTGCTCCGTCCGTAGCGCGGCAGACGTATACCGCCGGGTCATGGCCGGTGCGGGCCTTGTAGGCGGCGGAAGTCGCCGTCACGAAATCGTCGGCCGCGTCGGCCTTCACCAGGGCCACCGCACAGCCACCGAAGCCGGCCCCGGTCATGCGGGCGCCGTAGCAAGCCTTGTGGGCTTGGGCCGCCTCGACCATCGCATCCAGCGCATCGCTGGAGACTTCGTAGTCGTCGCGCAGACTCGCATGGCTCTCGTTCATTAAGCGGCCCAGGCAACTCATGTCGCCGCGGCGCATCGCGTCCACGGCCCGGACGGTGCGTTCGTTCTCGGTGATCACGTGCCTCGCGCGGCGATGAGTCGTGGCGTCGAGCTTGCCGTCCGAAGCAGCCAGCGATGCCGGCGTCACGTCGCGCAAAGCCTTCACGGCGAACGCCTTTGCGGCCGCCTCGCACTGCGACCGCCGCTCGTTATATGCCGAATCGACCAGCCCGCGCCGCGTTGACGTATCTAATACGACAACCGCGACGCCTTCGGGCAGCGGCGCCGGCTGGAGTTCCAGCGAGCGGCAGTCGATGAGCATGGTGTGCCCGGCGCGGCCAGTCGAAGAGATTAATTGGTCCATAATGCCGCAATTCACGCCGATCCACTTGTTTTCGGAACGCTGAGCAAGCTTCGCCTGGGCGACGGCATCCCACTCAAACCCGCTCACGGCGGCGAATGCCCGAGCCGTGGCCATTTCCACTGCCGCCGACGACGAGAGCCCCGCGCCTAGCGGCACGTCGCCGGCCAACACGCCTTCCCAGCCCTTGAGCTTCATGCCGGCGTCCTGAAGGCACCAGGCGACGCCCTTGACATATTCGATCCAGCCGGCCTTTTCGTGCTTCAGGTCGCTCAAGTCGAAGTCGCGTGCCTCTTTGTAGTCGATCGAGTAGAGGTCTACGCGGGAGTCGTTGCGCGGCCGCAGCGCGATCCACGCCGCGCGATCAATGGCTAGCGGCAGTACGAAGCCGTCGTTGTAGTCGGTATGCTCGCCGATCAGATTGACGCGACCAGGCGCCCGCACGACAAACGCGGGGGCCGCGCCGAAGCGCTGCGTGAAGTGGGCGACGATTTCCTCTTTGGCCAGCGGCATGGTCGAGACCTTTCTACTTAAGGACGCCTGAATAACTTTCCTCGCGCTTGCGGCGGACGGACGCTCGCGGAAGAGATCTGGGCGTGGGCGCCACTTGCTGCCGGGCATCCCCAAAAACGTATCCGAAAAACAGCGCCCAGAATAACCTAATATACTGACCGATGATTGCAGTTGTGTCAAGCGGTCGGACCCCAAGTTGAGGGGTTAGTTTGAATGCACCACAATTACCCAGCGGAAGAATGGCGAGACGGCTTAAGCTAGATGAACTGATGATCGCCGCGCCATCGGTTTCTCACGTCTTCTTTTCGCTCGGCTCGACGATCCATTTCGGCACCGGGACGGGCAGAAGCTTGGCCAGAAGCATCAAAACACCGAAGACGATTACAAGCGTTGGCACTTCGGTATCGACGCTGATCCGCCCGGTCTGGCGGAGCAGGGAAAAGAATGTCGCGGCAATCAGGAATGGGCCAACGACGAACGTGACCTTGTCAACGCCGCCGACCGTGAGAATCAGGATGCCGGTAACCGCCAGGCCGAGGACCCAAATCCAGTTAACGCCCGGCATAAGGTTGTTGACCGTGAGCAGCCAGCCCAGCCCGAGCGTGATGATGAGCACCGGTGCGGTCAGCGATTTTGCCTTGTTCGTCATGATTCTTTCTCCGCAATATAGGCTCATTATCCAAGGCGTGATAGGTCGGCTGGATATAACCGAAACGTGTCGCGGAGGCATCGCCGTGGCCTTGGCGCGGGGACCGATTTCGCGTAAAGTGGTGTGCTTCAAACACTTGGATGCAGGAAACGAGAGGAACCGCGAACGTGAATACGCGCCCCCGCACGAAGTTCGTCATGCAACTTAAGACGCGCCGCTGTCCGAAGTGCGGCGCCAAGCTCAATAACCAGGTGAAGCGCTGCAAGCGCTGTCACGAGGCACAGAGTAAGCCAAAGAAGACCCGGCGGTAGGGCATGGCCCGCGATAAACCGAACGAGCCGCCTATCGAAGCCCGACGCGCAAGCGAGAGGGGACGTATTCCCGCTCGCTCGCGCGTCGGGCTTCAATTACAATCCCAGCAGTTCATCCATCGCCGCGCCAATGTCGGCTCGGGCCATAAGAGTTTCGCCCACGAGCATGGCATCGACGCCAGCCTCTTGTAGCCGCTCAACATCCGCGCGGGTGCGGATGCCACTCTCGCCCACCACGCGACGGTCCGATGGGATTTCACGGCGCATGCGGATCGTGTGCTCCAGATCGACCTCGAAGGTTCTAAGGTCGCGATTGTTGATGCCGATGAGCTGCGCGCCGATGGCGATCACGCGCGGCAGATTGGCCGGCTCGTAGAGTTCGACCAGCGGCGTCATGCCGTGCGAGACAATCTCGTCGTGCAGCGATTGTAGCTGATGGTCATCGAGACACTCTGCGATCATGAGCACGGCATCGGCTCCGGCTGCCCGCGCCTCGATCACTTGATAGGGATCAATAATAAAATCCTTCCGCAGCACTGGAATGTCGACGGCCACACGGATCTGCCTGAGATAATCGAGGCTGCCCTGAAAATGCGGCCCGTCCGTCAACACGCTGACGCACGCCGCGCCATGCTCCTGGTAAGTGCGGGCAATCTCGACTGGGCGGAAATCCTCGCGAATCACGCCTTGGGACGGGCTGGCTTTTTTCACTTCGGCAATGAGGCGGATCGTGCCACGACCGTCCAGCGCGGCGAATAAGTCGCGGACCGGCGGGGCGGAGGCCACCGCCTCGCGCAGTTTCGCATCTGGCAGCCGCGCCTTGGCTGCGGCAATCTCGCGAAGCTTGTCGGCGACGATTTGGTCGAGAATTGTCATTTTCAGAACGCAGGAGGATATGTTGGGGGTGATCGTGAGTCACAGGGAATCAAGCAGTCGCTCCAAGCCCGCAGTTACTGCGATTTGCCGCTTTTCAGCCACAAAGTGCAACGCTGCCTCGGGATTAATTCCACGCACGGCCACCAAATAACCGGCCATGACCACGGCTGATCGGCTCCTGCCGGCGTGGCATTGGACCAAGACGGGCGGGGCTTGGAGTTCGACATCAAGCGCTTCCAGGTAATTGCCTATCGCGATTTCGTTAGTGATCCAGTCCACTCATACCTCGTCGATTGGGCCTTCCAGTTTGTCCACTTGCTTCGGTAGCTTCTTTTGCTCCGATTGTACGCGGCGCTCGACCTTCTTTAGATCCTCCGCTGCCGGAAGCTGCTCCGGAACGATACCGCCATTCGTAAGCACTTTGCGGACTTCCTGGTTGTTCTTGACGTGCTCGCGTGTGATCGTCGGTCCGGTCCGTAGATCGTCCTTTTTGATATTGAAATTCGTTATCTCGTTGGCGAAGTCTTTCGCCTTGATCGTGATTACAGGCAGAAAATCAGCCAGTGGACGGGACTTCGGCACGCCAAGCCGATCCTTCATGTCTTGCGTCGTCATTCCTCCAAAAAGGGCTTGATCTCCCTTGCTTCGAATTCGAGCGAAACTCTGGTTCTCGCGGAGCCTTTCAAAAATAATTCCCGACAAGTGCCTCTCAGATTCGGTCAGTTTCTTACGAGCGTCGAGACGCTCCATTTCCTCCAACCGCTGCTCGACGACCTCCATTTTCCTTGTTTGCACGGCAAAATATGTCTGGGCAAAGGCGACCGGCTCCTTGTTCGGATCGCCATTCTGAGCGATCAGGTAGCAGGCATAGCGGGAGAGCATCACGTCGTCGATTTCTCGCCGGGCACCGGAACCAACGTCGACCATTTTCGTGGTATCAAGAAAATGGTCCTCCGCGTCAGCACCCGATGACAAACAGGCAGTTCGGGCTTTCTCAATAACCTTGGCAAAATTTTCCCAACGTTCGTATCCGAGGAGCTGCTGCAAATCGCGAGCCAGCCAAAAGGTAGTACCGCCTTCGGTCTCGGTTTGCATGCATTGTTCAAAGCTGAAATGTAGCCGGACAATCAGTTCTTTTTTCAATGTATGACGGTCCTTTCGTGTTTGCCGTAGATGTTCAACAGATGCACTCGTATGGGCAAAAATCAATGCTTAAAATGCCTCCGCCTCGTAAATATCATCGGCACGCCGTGGCGATTACAGGCGGCGATCACATCGGGGTCGTTTTTGGACCCGCCGGGCTGGATGACGGCCGAGACGCCGACCGCTGCCGCGGCCTCGATCGAGTCCGGGAAGGGGAAGAAGGCGTCGGAAGCCATGACCGAGCCGCGCACTCGATCGCCCGCCTTCTTGATGGAAATCTCCACGGAATCGACTCGGCTCATTTGCCCCGCGCCGGCGCCCAGCAACATGCGGTCCTTCGCCACCACGATGGCGTTGGACTTCACGTGCCGCACCATCGCCCAGGCGAAACGCAGGTCGGCCATCTGCTGCGGCGCGGGCTGACATTCGGTGACCACTTTCCATTCGTTCTCCGGGTCGGGCAAAGCGTCAGCATCTTGCACGAGCAGCCCGCCCTCGATTGGCCGATAGGCCCAGCGGGGCGTTGGCGGCGCGATCGCGCCAATCGCCAACAAGCGAACATTCGCCTTCCACTTGGGAACCGAGGTCAAGATGTGCAGCGCCTCGGGCTCGAATTCCGGAGCGACGATCGCTTCGACAAACAAGCCCGGCTCGGTCAAAACTTGCGCCGTCGCGGCGTCGACCGTTCGGTTAAGCCCCAGCACGGAGCCGAAGGCGCTCAACGGATCACCGGCCATCGCTTGGGCCAGCGCAACAGCCAATGTGCTCGACTCGGCCGCGCCGCAGGGATTATTGTGCTTGATTACAACCGCGGCCGGTTGGCTGAAATCGCGGACGATCGCCAGGCGCGCTGTCCAGGTCCAGAAGATTGTTGTAGGAAAGTTCCTTACCGTTGAGTTGCCGTGCGACGACGACGCTCGGCGAAAATGTATCCGGCACACTCCGTGTGCCGTTGGCGGGCGGCACACGGAGTGTGCCGGATACATAGACGGCCGCCTCCTGATGCGGGTTCTCGCCATAGCGGAGCACTTGCTGCCGCTGGAATCCCAAGTGCAGCGTGCCGGGGAAACGGCCGAGGGCGGTCACGCCGGCAAAGAAGTCGGCAATCGCTCTATCATAAAGCGCCGTGTGCGCGAACGCCTCGCCGGCCAGCTTCCGCCGCAGTTCCAACGTGGTGCAGCCGGCCGACTGCACCTGCGCGAGGATCTCGCCGTACTGCGCGGGGCTTGACGCGATGGTCGTAAAGGCGTGGTTCTTGGCCGCCGCGCGGACCATCGTCGGCCCGCCGATATCGACTTGCTCAATTGCCTCGTCGAGCGTCACGCCCGGCTTGCTGACGGTGGCCTCGAACGGATAGAGGTTGACGACGACCAGTTCGATCGTGAGGATACCGTGCTCGGCCAGCGACTTCATGTCCTCGGGGTTGTCGTGCCGGCAAAGGATGCCGCCGTGGACCTTGGGATGGAGCGTCTTGAGCCGGCCATGCATCATCTCGGGGAAGCCGGTGTAGTCGGCCACGTCGCGGACGGCGATGCCCTCGCTTTCAAGGTGTTGGCGGGTGCCGCCGGTGCTGAGGATTTCCACGCCAGCCGCGGTAAGCCCACGGGCGAACTCGGCCAGACCTTGCTTGTCGCTCACACTGATCAAGGCACGTTGAATACGGGGAGATTCCATAGCGCTTCGCTCGTCGATAAACAGATAGGGCAGGGGAGCCGCGGCTGCCAAAACCAAGCATT
Source organism: uncultured Planctomycetia bacterium (assembly GCA_963775975.1). Lineage (GTDB taxonomy): Bacteria > Planctomycetota > Planctomycetia > Pirellulales > Thermoguttaceae > JANXQG01. The sequence goes on along the minus strand of CAVZKX010000003.1, from coordinate 1,428,701 downwards.
GTATCCAGAGCGGGCGGCACGCGCCAGCCCCCGCCGAGGCGGTCCATCGTATAGCCTGTTGGTTGACATTGCCAAACCCGTTCGTTAGCTTAGAAGTATTGGGAAAACCGGAAAGTTCGGTCATGCCTGCCGGGTAACCGCGGCGCGAGCGACTCGGTTTCCGCTAGTCCAGAGGTTCTTCAGAGGCACGTTGCTTCGGCAAGGCGAGAGAATGAGGTGGGACTCTCGCCCGCTGTCCATACCCCTCCTACGGCCATACCGGGTCCGCACATGGCGAAGAAAAGAGCTGATTTTACTGAGATACTCGTCCGTCGCGGGGTGGTCAGTCCGGACCAGATTCAAGAGGCCAGCCAGATGGCCAAAGAAACGGGCTCCAAACTGCCCGACGCTCTGGTCCGCCTGGGCTACGCGACCGCCGAAGAAGTCAGCCGGGCAATCGCCGAACAGCACGGCCTAACGTACGTCAGCCTGGGTGAAGTAACCATTCCGCCGTCAGTGATCGAATTGGTTCCCGAATCAGTAGCACGGGAGAACGCCGTTCTGCCGCTTTCGGAGTCGGATGGCCGCTTGACGGTCGTCCTCAGCGACCCGATGGATCTCGACACGGTAGACAAGCTAAAGTTCATCCTTAACAAGCAGGTCGATCTTTCGCTGGCTCCCCGCGAGGCAATTTTGGAGGCGATTAACCGTTACTACGGCCAAACGATCGCCGAAAGCGCCGACCAGATGCTCACTGAGTTCACCGATACGGCGATCGACTTCACCGAAACGGTGGATGAAGGCCCTAAGGGCGACGAATCGGTCGACGAAGCGAGTGCCCCGATCGTTCGCCTTTGCCAATTAATTATTTCCGAAGCGGTCCAGGCTCGGGCGTCGGACATCCATATCGAGCCGTTTGAAAGCCGCATCCGCGTCCGCTATCGGATCGACGGCCAATTGATCGAGCGGGACAGCCCACCCCGCCGTTTGTTGGGGGCGATACTTTCCCGCATAAAGATCCTTGCCAAGCTGGACATTGCCGAACGCCGCCGCACCCAGGACGGGCGAATCAAGGTGACCGTCGGCGAAAAAGAACTCGATCTTCGTGTGAGCATTATCCCCTCCGCGCACGGCCAATCGGTGGTCATGCGGATTTTAGACAAGGACAACATTCGCGTCGGTCTGAAGCAATTGGGCTTTGCCGAGGACGACTTCCTAAAGTTCAAGAATCTGATCAGCCGGCCAAACGGCATCGTCCTTGTCACGGGGCCAACCGGTTCCGGAAAGACCACATCTCTCTATGCCGCACTCAATGCGCTGAACACGCCGGACCGCAAAATCATCACCGCCGAAGATCCTGTTGAATACTACCTTCCGGGGGTAAATCAAGTCGAGATTCGGCACGACATTGGGCTGGATTTCGCCCGTGTGATTCGCGCGATGTTGCGTCAAGCGCCAAACGTGATCCTCGTTGGCGAGATGCGCGATTTGGAGACGGCGCAAATGGGTATTCAAGCAAGTTTGACGGGACACTTAGTTTTCAGTACACTACATACGAACGATGCGCCCAGTGCTATTACACGTTTGATCGATATGGGAGTACCCGCATACCTGGTGGCTAGCAGCGTCATCGCGATCATGGCCCAGCGCCTAGTTCGCGTTGTTTGCCAGAAGTGCAAGCAGCCTTACAACCCCAGCGAGGCGACATTGCAATCAGCAGGCGTCACCCCCGAAATGATGAAGCGAGCGAACTTCTCCCGCGGCAAAGGTTGTAGCCATTGCCAGGGCGGCGGATACCGCGGACGACTCGGTATTTACGAGCTTATGATCATGTCGACGAAGGTCCGGGAACTGACCTTTCAGGAGGCCCCGACCGAACAAGTCCGCCGGGTCGCCCAAAGCGAGGGCATGCGGACTTTGTATTGGGACGGCGTTGAGAAGGCCCTCAAGGGGGTCACGACGCTCGAAGAGGTATTCCGCGCCGCAAAACGGACTGAGAGTGATTGATAGGTCTGTAAGGCAAACGCGGCAAGAATCCCTTGGCGCACTGCATAAGTGGCAAAAACTGGCTTTTTTAATCCACGAGCGAATAATCATAACGCTCAGGGCCAAGGGCAAGCGGACCCGCAGCAATAAAGGCTCCATTGGCGATGGGCACAGTCCTAATCGACAAACTTCTGCACACGGTCGTTAAACGCAAAGTTAGCGACCTTCATATCGCCGTCGGCCAACCGCCCGTGGTGCGGATGGACGGCCACATGAAGCGGCTGGAAACGAAGGTTCTCGAGCCCGAAGATACCGTGGCCCTGATGAAGAGCATCGCTCCGGAGCGGTCGCAGAAAGAGTTGCAGGAAAAGGGCAGTGCCGACTTCGGCTTCGCGTTTGGCGACTTGGCGCGGTTCCGCGTCTCGATCTTCAAGCAGAAGGGCTGTGTGGGGATGGTCCTGCGGCAGATTCCCAATAAGCTGCTCAGCTTTGCCGATCTTGGCACGCCGCCAGTGCTTAAGGACATGATCATGCGGCCGCGCGGGCTGGTGTTGGTGACGGGGCCGACGGGGTCTGGGCAAGACGACCACTCTGGCCGCGGCGATCGACTATCTCAACGATACGGTGCCGCACCACATCATTACGCTGGAAGACCCGATCGAGTTTTATCACCCGCACAAAAAATGCACGGTCAACCAGCGCGAGATCGGCGTTGACGTGCCGTCGTTTGCCGAGGGCATCCGCCGAGCACTGCGGCAAGACCCCGACATCATCCTCGTGGGCGAAATGCGCGACCTGGAGACGATCGAAGCGGCCATCACCGCCGCCGAAACCGGCCACATCGTCTTCGGCACGCTGCACACCACCGGCGCTGCTAAGACCGTGGACCGAATTATCGACGTCTTCCCCACGAGCCAGCAGGAGCAAATCCGAACGCAGTTGTCGACTTCCATCATCGGCATCCTTTCCCAGTCGCTTTTGCCCAAGATCGGCGGCGGACGCGTGGCGGCGTACGAAATGCTCGTTGTTTCGCCCGCAATAGGCAACCTGATTCGCGAAAACAAGACGTTTCGCATCACGTCGTCGATCCAGACGGGGCAGAAGCAAGGCATGCAGCTCTTGGATGACCACATGTTCAAGCTTTGGCAGTCGGGCATTGTGGAGAAGAAGGAAGTGCTGTACCGCGCAAACAACGCCGAAGACCTGGCCGCGCGGATGGCCAAGGCGGAACGCGGAGTCTTCGAGGACGATATGGACGGGGCGATATAAGCGGAGAGCACGGAGCGGAGAGTTGAGAAAACGCTATTGATCGAAAGAGATACCTAACATGGCAATGCGACGCATCGGACAAATCCTGGTCGACCTGGGCTTCCTCAGCGAAGATCGGGTGAAGACGATTCTCGAAGAGCAGCGGCAGCGGCCGAGCGAGCTGTTCGGACAGGTGGCCATCGGCATGGGCCTGCTGAGCGACGAGCAGCTCGTGCAAGGGCTCGCCGAGCAAATGGGCCTGCAAGTGGTTAGCTTGACCGACCTGGTCATCCCGCCGCATGTCCTGGCCAAAGTCACCGAGCCGATGGCCCAGCTCTATCGTGTCGTGCCGGTCGATTTCCAGGAAAACGTGCTGACGGTCGCCATGTGCGATCCGCAAAAGCTCTCCGTGATCGACGAGTTGCGGACGTTCCTGGGCTTTGAGGTGCGGGCGGTCGCGGCCACGGAAAAGGACGTCCTCAAGGCGCTGGGCCGATACTACGCCGCCGGCGGTGAAAGCGTGGAGACGCTGATCGCCGATATGGAGCACGATACCGATCTGGCCGCGGCGGCCCAGGCGGCCGAAAAAGGCACGTTGGACCTGACTGGCGCCGAAGCCCTCGCCGACAGCGCCCCGGTCCGCAAGCTGCTGAACATGGTCCTCTTAATGGCCATTCAGGACCACGCCAGCGACTTGCACTTCGAACCGTTCGAGAACGAGTTCAAAATCCGCATCCGCGCCGACGGCGTGCTTTATGAAATGGTGCCGCCGCCCCGCCACCTGGCCTTCGCCATTACGACCCGCATCAAGGTCATGGCGAACCTCGACATCGCCGAGCGCCGCATCCCGCAGGACGGCCGCATCCGCCTCACCGTCGGCGGGCACCCGGTCGATCTCCGCGTCAGCATCCTGCCCACCCTGTTCGGCGAGAGCGTCGTCATGCGCGTGCTCGATCGCAGCGTGGTCATGCTCGACTTGGGCGTGGTCGGCATGGGAGACATCACGCTGGCCGCCTTCCGCGAAGTGATCCGCCGCCCCAACGGCATCGTGCTGGTCACCGGGCCGACCGGCTCCGGCAAAACGACTACGCTCTACGCCGCATTGAACGAGCTCAACGTCATCGAGGACAAGCTGATCACCACCGAGGACCCGGTCGAGTACGAGATCGAGGGCATCGTGCAGATCCCCATCGACGCGGGCATCGGCAACACGTTCGCGCAGTGCCTGCGCTCGATCTTGCGGCAAGATCCGGACAAGATCCTCGTCGGCGAGATTCGCGATCTGGAAACGGCCGAGATCGCCGTGCAGGCCTCGCTCACCGGGCACATGGTCTTCAGCACGCTGCACACCAACGACGCCCCCAGCTCGATCACCCGCCTCCGCGATATGGGCGTGCCGCCGTTTTTGCTCACGGCCACTCTGGAGGCTGTGCTTGCACAGCGACTGGTCCGCAAGATTTGCTCCAACTGCCGCGAACAGACCGTGCCCAGCACGGAAACGCTGGCCCAGTTGGACCTTTCGCCGGACGACGTATTGGATAAAAAGTTCTATCGCGGCCGAGGCTGCCAGGTGTGCAACAACACGGGCATGAAGGGCCGCAGCGGCCTTTACGAGTTCATGCCCATGAACGACCAGCTCCGCGAATTGATCAACCGCGGCTGCTCGACCGAGCAATTGCGGGATGTGGCCCTACAGACCGGCATGCGGTCGCTGCGCCTCGCTGGGCTGGAAAAAGTTTATGCCGGGGTGACGTCAATTGATGAAGTGGTGCGAGAAACGGTACACGAATAGTGAAAAGGTCTTAGGTCTTAGGACTTAGGTCTTAGGACTTAGAGGTTTACATTAACAATCAAACGCTAAGAACTAAGTACTAAGTACTCCCGAAGGGCCACTACCATGCCAACCTTCCAATACGAGGCGATGGACAAAACCGGAAAGGAAATCCGGGATACGATCGAGGCCGACGATCAGGACAAGGCCCAGGAAACGATCAAGAAGCAGGGCTACTTCATCACCAAGATCGCCCTGAAAAAGGCCCGCAAGGGCGCGGCCGAGAAAAAGGCCGGCGCCAACAAGGGCAAAAACTTCACGATGGGCGGCGTCAACTCGAAGACGCTCACCACCTTCACCCGCCAGTTGTCGATCTTGCAGGAAGCCGGCCTGCCCATCCTCCGCAGCCTCAAAATCCTCGAACACCAGTCCAAGCCCGGCGCGCTCGAAAAACTCGCTCATCGACGTCTGCGAGGAAATCGAAGGCGGCGCCACGCTCTCCGAAGCGATGGCCAAGTCGCCCAAGGCCTTCAATCGCCTCTACATCAACATGATCAAGGCGGGCGAGGCCGGCGGCGCGCTGGAAGTCATCCTCAAGCGGCTCGCCGAGTTCCAGGAACGCGCCCAGTCGCTCAAGCGCAAGGTCCGCGGTGCGATGGTCTACCCGATCTTCGTCGTCACCTTCGCCGTCGGCATCCTGCTCTTCATCATGCTGCAGATCGTGCCCAACTTCCAGAAGATCTTCAAAGACTTCGGCATGAAGCTGCCCGCCATGACGCAAATGTTAATCAACGCGGCGGATATAGTGAAGGCCTACTGGTTCCTCCTGCCCGCCATTCCCATCGGTTATTGGCTCTATCTTAAGCTCATGCGGCGGTTCCCCCTGGGGCGGGTCGGCTGGGACTATTTCAAGATCAAAGTGCCGATCTTCGGCCAGCTCATGGAAAAAGACATCGTCGCCCGCACCATGCGCACGCTCGGCACGCTCGTGGCCAGCGGCGTGCCGATCTTGGAGGCTTTGCACATTACCAAGGAAACCTCGGGCAACGCCGCCTTCGAAACGCTGTTCGGCCAGGTCTACGACTCGATCCGCGAGGGCGAATCGATCGCCAAGCCGATGAAGGAAAACGCCTTCGTGCTCAGGAGCAAGACCGCCATGCCCGCCATTGCCATGCTCGGCGTGATGATCTTCCCCGTCGCGTACATGATCGGCTTTATCCTCGCGCAAATCATACCGGGCATCGACTTCGGCTTCAAGGCGCCGGCGGTGATGTTTTTCCTCGCGCCCTGCATGGTCCTCGGCGCGATGGTCGCCGCAATGATCGCCGGCTTCATGGGCTATCGCCTGCGGAACCCCATCCTCGACGACATGGTCGTCAACATGGTCGACGTGGGCGAGGAGACGGGCGAACTGGACACAATGCTTTACAAAGTTGCCGATACCTACGACGAAGAAGTGGCCGTGCTCACCGAGAGCCTCACGGCCTTGATGGAACCGCTCTTGATCATCACGCTCGGCGGCATCGTCGGCTTCATCGTCATCGCGCTGTTCATGCCGCTCATCGACATGATCCAGAATCTTAGCAGTGGAAAGTGATGCGAAGGAGTTAGGAGTTAGAAGTTAGGAGTTAGGGCTTAGAACTCAACACTTAGTACTGAGTACTCAGTACTTGGCAGAAGGACCGAAAAAATGAAACCAATGATTGAAAAATGCAAAATGCAAAATGCAAAATGCAAATTGAATGAGAAGTGCGAGTTTGAAGCTGAGAGCACCGCCGGTCGTCGCTCCCAATTTTCAATTTTCAATTTTCAATTTTCAATTTGCAATCCCCGCTCCCGTCACGGCGTCACCGGCTCCGCCGGCTTCACGCTTGTGGAGGTGCTCGTGGTCATCGCGATCATCGGCATGTTGGTGGGCCTGCTCCTGCCGGCCGTGATGGCCGCCAAGACCAGCGCCAAGAAAACCGTCGTCAAGTCCGACATGACGCAGCTCGTCAACGCCTTGGAAAATTTCAAGACCTCGATCGGCAACGGGCAGTACCCGCCCGACGGGACGAACCAGGCCGATCTCCAGCAATTCTGCAAGGCGGCCTGGCCGCGGGCGGCCTGGGGGTCAACGCTCAAGTACCCGAAGTTCACTCCCGACACGGCGCTCTGCTTCTGGCTAGGCGGGGCGCAGGACGCTTCATCAAATCCGCACTTCATAGGCTTCAGCGCCAATCCGGCCGATCCCTTTGATCAGCTTACACCAGCCGCTTCGCCGAGCCAAAGCCGTACGCCGGTGATTCTCGAGTTCGACAGGACGCGCATCAACCAAACCGCTAATACTAACAAGTCCGGGCTAACCCCCAGCACCGGCGTCTTTTACAACCTCTACCAGTATTATCCGCCCAACGGCAAGGACATGACCAGCGGCACTTACATGCCGTATCTCTATTACAAGGCAGTGCCGCTGCCAACCAATCCCCCGCCGAAGGCGTCGGTATATACAACCTCACCAACCCAAATCGCGGTCCAGCAGGCGTGGTCGTGGGTGGAGTCAAACTTGTATATGCAAGGGTCGGTGACTGTCCTGAATTGCCAGCCTTACGTCGATTCGACGGCGCCTGCGAGCACTCCCCCAACGTTCGTCAATCCGCAGTCGTTCCAACTGCTCTGCCCGGGACTGGACGGAATCTACGGTGGGACGACTGGCGGCAGTCCGGTCGGCAGCAATCCTCCGCAATATCCCAGCGGATTGAACTACAATCCGTCCACCGGCGTCGACGACATGACGAACTTCACACAAGGACCGACTGTGGGCAACGACGTGAAGTGAGGCGCGCAGGCGAGGAGAGAGGACCATGAAAACGAGCGAAATGTCTTCGTCGCGGAGCGACGGCATGACGGTAGCGGCGGGTTTTAACCCGCCGTTGCGGTCGCCGGATTGCCCGTCCGTCGCGGAGCGACGGCTGAACCTTCAAGCGTCGCTACGCGACGCCATGCCCGCCGGGCCGCGTCGTCCGTGGGTTGAAACCCACGGCTACCGGCAATCGTCGCTACGCGACAAACGTCGTCCATCGTCGCCGCGCGGCCGCCGCGGTTTCACGATCGTCGAGCTGCTGGTCGTGATCACGATCATCGTGATGCTGGCCGGCATGGCGCTGGGCGCGATGGCCAAGGCCCGCGAACGCGGCAAGCTGGAAGCCACCAAGTCCACGATCGTTAAGATCAACGACCTGGTGATGAAGCGCTACGAGTCGTATCGCACGCGGCGGATTCCGCTGAACATGTCGGGCCAGAACCCCAACGTGGTTGCCAATTACCGCATGAACGCCATTCGCGACCTGATGCGGATGGAAATGCCCGACCGCTGGACGGACATTGCAAACACCACCGCGTCGCCGCCTGTAATTGCCCCGCCGAAAGTTTCCGGGCTACAGTCACCGGCGTTACAACGAGTCTACTTCAGCAAATACTTTGCCAACAGAGCGAATCTACAACCTGACCACCAGCAAGCCAAGTGCCTTTATATGTGGGTAATGACGGCGATGCCTGAGGCTAAGTCGCTTTTCCGCGGCGAAGAAATCGCCGACGTTGACAAGGACGGTTGGAAGTGTTTTGTCGACGGCTGGGGCAATCCAATCGGATTCCTCCGCTGGGCACCGGGGGCGACGGCGTGGTCGGACATTCAGATCGATGATACGCCAAGCGCCGCCAATCCTAATGCTCCGAATCTCCATCACGATCCTTTCGATCCGACGTTTATTCAAAATGGCCCGAGTAGCCAACCAGTCAGCCCACCATCTCCCTACCGAAATCTCAAGGCCGCGTACCAGTTGTACCCGCTGATTTTTGCCGGAGTTCTCGGCAAGACGAATGGCGTTGACGACTATGGAATTGCCTTGGGGAATGGCAAGGTGACAGGTGACATCACAATTAACTGGACTGCCGCGCCGGCCACCGCACCCTGGGTTGATCCTTACGGTTCGCCCTATTTGACTTCGAGTGGAACGGTCGGTTCGATCCTCCCCACCGGTGGCGTTCCCTTAGTAACCAATCACCATATGGAGCAGAAGTGACGCCATGGCGATTGCAAATCTCAAATCTTTGGAGTGCGTTGGCTTGCCAACGCTTTTTCACGCGGCCGAAAGCACGTTGGTGGCCCATAAGCCGACGTTCGTTCCATGCGTTATGAAAAGCGACGGCAAGCCTTCGCACTCCAAAGGCCGCCGCGGCATGACGCTTATCGAGCTCCTGGTCGTGGTGGCCATAATTCTCTTCGCGGCGGCAATCTTCGTGCCGCGGCTGAAGCCGATGATGGATCACTCCAAGATCCGCGAGGCGGCTCGCGTCGTCCAGCTTTATCTGAGCACCGCGCGGAACCAGGCCATGTCGAGCGGCCGAAGCTGCGGCGTAATGATTGAGCCGCTCCCCAGCGAAAACGGCTGCTCGATGACGTTGACTCAGGTGGAGACGCCTCCGCTCTTCGGAGGAGATTTTGCAAACGGCGCAGCGTTGACCCTCGCCGGCAAAGCCAATGGAACTTCGTTTCCTACCGCCGTCGGACCAAACGGGCAGTTCGCCATCGTGCCCATTCAATTCGATAATTGGCCGTCGATTCCACTTTACCCCGGTGATCAAATACAACTTGGCTATCAGGGCTTTTGGTATATCGTCGCGCCGACAAATAGCAACGGGATCGCGCCGGGCACGAGCACAGCCCTTAACAAGTTCAATTCGTCTTCGGTCGCGCAGCCGACCACGCTTACGACCACGGCAGGTCAGTCGGTCCCCTGCCTTTTCGTCTATCTGGACGTCTCCGCATGGCGAACTGCCTACGTTCCTTACAGCCGACGTTCGCGTGCCATACAAAATCCGCCGCTGGCCGACGAAATCGGCCACCACCGCGTTGCAGCTTCCCGGGACTACTGCTATCGACTTGACCGCGTCCGGATATGATCCCGTTGGCACGAGTCCGCCCACGTGGGCGACCCCTCTGCCGACCAACCCGCCAACAATCATGTTTGCGCCAGACGGCACCGTTGACCGCACCTACGTGCAACAACCAAACCCAACCGGCTCCGGAAATGTTTATCAGGCGGCCGTCCCGACAACTCCCATTTATCTTCTCGTCGGAATGCGCAAGAAGGTTAATCCGCCCAATCAGTCTGACGCAAACATCAACGATTTCAACAGCCTGTGGGTTTCGATTGACCCAGCGACGGGGCTGATCCTAACCTCCGATCCCGCTGCAGTGCCGGCAAATCCAAGTGCGCCGCCAGTGCCTAATGATTTCTCGAATAGCCGTGCCAACGCGCGGCAGTCGCTTGCGAACGGAGGAGGGAAGTGATGCGATTAATTATCGAACAAAATGTTGACAAGAAGGGGAGAAGGGGAGAAGAGGAGAAGGGGAGGATTGCGCCTCCCGCCCGCTACGATCGCCCACGTCGCCGCTCCCTTTCTCCCTTTCCCCCTTTCTCCCTTTCCTATTCCCGCCATGCCGGCCTTAGCCTTATCGAAGTCCTGGCCTCGATCGGCATTATTTCCATCGGCCTTCTGGGCCTGGCTTCGCTGCTGCCGGTGGGCCTGGTGACCATCTTCAATGCGACGAAGGCCGATCGTGCGGGCAATTGCGGCCGCTTGGCAATGCGCGAAATCGCCGTCCGCCGCATGTTGGACCCATATCCTTGGCCGGCGTATCCTGCGCCGCCAAATCCTTCGTCCAAGGTTTATCCGCAATGGCTCGTGCCCGGTACGGATACTGACGCCGCGCCGTTGATTGCCGGCAAGCCGTTCGCCATCGATCCGGAAGGTGCCGCGAATGGTATCACAGGTCCATTAGGCGGCTTATTGCCGCGAATAACTTTGGGCGTACCGCCCGCAGTTCGACAGACCAATCGGTTCTATCAGCAGCAATACGGAGAGCCCGATCTAGTCTTCCGCGCCACCGATGACATCATCGCCACGGCGCCGGAAAACATGAAGCCGGCGCAGCCGCCGGGCAGGCCGATTCCCGTCCTGGACGCCAGCAAGAAAATTGCGTCCAAGGGCGATTATTCTTGGTTCGCCACGGTGATGCCATGCCCGTCCAACCCTGCGCGGTTCACGGTTTCCGTGGTGGTCTGCTACGCTCGGACGCTTAATCCGTCGGCCGGCCAGGTGGCCGAGGCCGCGTTTCCCGTTGCGACGTTTTCCGACGCGGTTGGGGTTTCAGGCGGCACCGCCGCACTGGCGGGCGGCTCAATTCAGCTAGATAAGAACAGCCCCATGACCAACGGTACGCTCGGCGGCATTACGGTGCGCGAGAACGATTGGGTGGCGCTCGTCAGAGGCGTCGGTCCTAACAGCGGTACGCCGCAAGTTCCTCCCTCGGGATATTGCCAGTGGTATCGTGTCGCCGCGATCGGCGACAATGACGATCCAACGCAAGGTGCCCAGTTGACTCTGGTCGGTCCCGATTGGATATCGCCGCTGCAGGGCACAGCAGTCGGTGCATCAAACGCAGACAAACTCGTCGTGCTGGGCCAGGAAGTTGTCGGCGTTTACACGACCACGATCGACTTGGATACCGACTTGACGTGGAAGAACTGACGAAAGGCGGAAGGATGAAGGATGAAGGATGAAAAACGTGCGAACTCTTTTTTCATCCTTCATCCTTCTGCCTTCATCCTTTCACTGTACTCAAGGGCAAATTGAGTAAAGGTAACCTAACATGAGAACTCGTAACCGTCGCGGCATGCTCTTGCTGGTGGTGCTGGCCTTGCTGGCCATATTCGCCATGCTGGCCGTGGCCTTCGTCGTCATGACCGGCTCGGAACGCGGCACTTCCGACAAAATGAAAACCATCGAGTCGCAGCTCGACCCGCCGCAAAAGACGCTCGACGCGGCAGTCTTCGACGTCGTCCGCGGCGGCCCTTTGAGCGCAAGCGGCACCTTTTCCGCCTGCCCGATCGGTTCGATTTGCCTTATGGAGAAGATCTACGGCAGCGACCTTACCAGTGGGACGATCAATGCGACCGGGTCCAACGATCTCAAACCAATTGCCGGCGGGCAATTGCTGACGCTTAGCTTGCCCCCGACCGGTAACCCGGCCGGCTACGATGCGATGCACGCCGTCGGCTGCACGGTGACGATCATGAGCGGCTCGGCTGCGGGCTTGAGCACGAAAATCGTCGGGCTGATGCCGCCGACGCAGCAGGGCCAGGCACCCTCGCTGGTCGAGATGCTGCCCTTTGAAGGCAACGTTATGCCGGAAAAGGGTGCCCAGTACATCATCAATGGTTTTCCGTATGGCGGCGCCGGATTTGGCTACAACAATGGATCATACGGCAAGCCGGCGACGGGCCTGCTCGACGCGCCAGGCGCCTATGGGCCGCTTGCACTGGAACCGCGGAATCCCGCGAACCTGAACCCGCCCGGCGGGGCAAACTGCGATTACACCGCGCCCGATTTCCAAGACCCGCTCTTGGCCTACGCTACAGCCGGCACTTCGGGCGGCGTCACGGTGCCGATTCCCTCGCTGCACCGCGCCGATTTGATCCAACATTGGATAGCCGCCAACAAGGGAAAGCCGCTCCCAGCCAACCAGATGCGACTGCTGAGTTACCGACCGCTCGGCCAGAACTCGCAAACGTCTGACCCGCCCGATCATCCTAACTTCAATGGCAGCAACCCCAACTTCGATCCTACGTGGGACGGAACAAGCGGCACGTCCGCCTTCTCGCAGCATCCGCAGTGGGACGTCGACAACATGGGCCGCGGCACGCCCGACAGCGTGTGGGTCGATCTCGGCTTTCCGGTCCGCTTCACACAGGACGGCCGCGCCTATAAGCCACTGTTCGCGATTCTGTGCCTCGACCTGGATGGCCGCTTGAACGTCAACGCTCACGGCAATCTGGCCCAAACAAAGCCTGACTATTACCAGCCCGAAACACTGCCGTATGCCGGCAACTCGCTTCAGGGCGATTTGCCGCTGCCGGCGCCGCAGGCGAAATATGCGGGGCAAGTCAACGCCGCCCAGCAACAGGCCCAACTCATCCGCGGCCAGGGTTATGGCCCGGCCGAAATCAACTTGGCGCCGCTGTTCAGCACGTCGCCCACTGCCTTAGCAAGCCCGTTGGCGGTCACACCGCCGCCCAACATCAATTATGGCGGCTATCAAGCGCTGCTGCTGGGCACGACGATCCCGGTGACCGGCGAAGTCTTGGGCCGCTACGGCGAAGGCGCCGGCACGGCTGGCGCGGGAGTCACCACGGTTGCCGGCTCAAGCGGCTACTACGCGCCGCTCAATTGGAACCGCTGGTTCGGCTACGGCGAGTCCTACAGTACCAATTATTATTGGGCAAACCTGCTAGCTGGCGCGCCGCAGGACGCCTACGGCTCGCCGCCCGATACGCAAGGCCTCAGCGCGATTGGCTTGGACGTGGCGGGCCGGCCGCTCTATCTTTCGATGGGCGGGTTCACCATGAACGCGCCCTACGATATCGATCTCAGCCGCAATGCCGCGCATGCGACCGGTAAGACCACGCCCGACAGCCCCTTCTCGGTGGCCGAGTTGGAACGCGTCTTGCGTTCCCCCGACCGGGATTCGATCACGCTGCCCTCGCGCCTCTTGGCGCTGACAGCAACGTCGGCGGGATCGCTTTCAACTTCGACGCTCCTGCTTCATCCGACGGAATTGACGACGGAAAGCTACAGCGTGCCCGTCGCCCCGTGCGTCGTGCCCGAACCGCTTCGCGACAAAGTGCCGGGCGACAAGCGGACGCGGCATCCTATTGATGCGGCGGCCGCGGCGATGCTGGCCGCCGGCGGAACCATTGATTGGGGCGCCGTGGCCGATTTGCTGCCGTGGGAAGTGCTGCACGGTCTGAAGATGAACATCAACCGGCCCTTCGGCGCCGGCGCGCGTTCGTTCGGTGGATCTATGCTAACCCTTCCGCCGTCGCTGCCGCCGTGGAATCTCGTTGAACCCGACCAGCCGGGCTTGTCCAGCGAGACCGTCAATCTTTATGCCTCATCCGGCACGAAGAGCGAGCAGTTCTTCTATGACGGCAGCGGAACCTTGGCGTCCGATGCACTAGCCAATACCGATCCCGCTTCTCTTAGTTTTTCTCACAGCAATTCGCTCGCGGCGCGGCAGATATATGCCAAGCATCTCTACGTGCTGATGATGATGAGCGCCGATCTGGCGGGAATTGACGCCCAAACCGGCTCGCGGGAAAACACGGCGCGGTTGATCGCGCAGTGGGCAGTGAACGTGGTCGCCTATCGCGATCACAACAGCATCATGATTCCCTTCTCTTACGACGTTTATCCCTTTGGCAACGGCCCTGGCAAGGCGCCGGGATGGAAGCCGGACTATACCGACCAGCACACGGTTTGGGGCTGCAAGCGGCCGGAACTCTTGATCACCGAGACGCTCGCCTTCCACGACCGCCGCACCGAGGACACGGCCAACGAAGTGCCGGATAATTTGAACGAGGCTCTGTTCGGCGCCTCGCACGCCCCGCCGCGGAAGCCAGGGAAGGTAGGCGACCCCTCTCCGAACAAGGATCCGAACTTCGACCAGCACTTCCGCCCGCAAGGTTCGCTCTTCGTCGAGCTTTACAACCCATGGACGGCGATGGAAGCCCAGTCTACTGATCTGCTCTTGGACAATACGGGGAAACGCATGGCCCTAAACGGCGTTAACCTGTCGCAGGTCACGCCGGGCGCGGTTCACTCGCCCGTATGGCGGCTGATCATCGTCAATCCGCTCGACACCCGGAGTGCGCGCATCAACGGCGAGTTGCGCGATCCGGACGATCCCGATCCGAGCAAGCGGCCCTATATCGAGCGAGTGGTCTACTTCGTGCCGAGCGGCAGCGTCACGCTTCCTGCGGACGTTCTCAATACTCCCACCGGCCGCTGCTTCTTTGCGTCAATAGGCAACAATCCCACGCCGCAGGTTGTCCCGCCGGGCGGGTACGCGGTGATCGGCTCCGGCGAGTCTTCCGCGACCAGCAAGAATCGTCGTCAGACGCTGATCGGGCTGGACTCGACCAAGCAAGTCGACAGCCGCACCGGGCGCTATATTACGCTCGATCCCACCAGCAACCTCGGCGGAATTGCCCGCGCCGACACTGCCGGCAACACGAATTACGTGCTGAAGAACAACACTCCGGCGCCGCCCTCCGGGTTTACGCCGTCGCAGCCGCCCGCGACCGTTGTCATTGACACGCCGCGTCGGCTCAGCGTTTCAGAACCGGTCGGCGGCTACACCCCTTATGAGATCCTGCCAAGCGGCGCCGCCGTGACCTATAACGCGGCCAGCGAGACTTACAGCGACACGATCGACATTCCCTTTGACTTACAGCGCACGCTAATCAAACCTACAACCCCAGCGGCGGTTGCGGAGGTTGCCGACGCTAAAAGATTGAAAAACGATGGCACCTATGCGAGTTTCCGCATCATCTATCTGCAACGGTTGGCCGATCCGACGCGGCAGTTTCCAAACTCAGCTCAGCCGACCTCTGGCAATCTCGGCGCGATCAACGCCGCCAACCCCTATCGCACGGTCGATTCCTTGCCGGTTGACCTGACGGCGTTCAACGGCGTTGTGGATGCCGCTACGAACGCCTTGGACCGCGACAATACGCCGGGCGCCGACCCATTTCGAGGCGCGGCAGCGGGGCAATGCGGTCGACGTAACCGGCGAGTTCAATCTCTGGAAGCAGGACTCCATCAACAAGACCAATTGGGCCATAAATCCCGGCTCCTCGCAAACCGGCCTCTTCACCAAGGGACTCGTCAGCTCGCTCGGCTATCTGAATGCGCCGTTTCAAAAATCGGCCACTACCACTGGCCCGCTGGCCGCGACGACCGGCTATCCGGGCGATCCGCCCGCGCCGTTTCCCTGGCTGAGCTGGGCCTATCGTCCCTTCGTAAACGAGTATGAACTTCTGATGGTTCCGGCCGTCTCCTCGTCGAAGCTGCTGGCCCGGAACGAGGCCAACCGGCGGGTGTACGTTGCCTACGTCGATCAAACCGCTCGGTTCAAGCAGCCCGTGCCGCCGCTGCCGACGCCACCGACTCCGACGATCCCCGACTCGTACGACGCGCAGCCGTCGCTGCCTCCTATGGACGCGAGCTTTCCCCATCTGTTGGCCATGTTCCAGTCCGGGGCGAACGGACAGACAGGGCAGTTCCACCGCGTGCTGGCGTATCTCGGGGTGCCGACGCCTTTCGCCCACTTCACCGTCCAGGCGGACCCGGATTATACGGGCGCGGCGGGCCAGCACTGGTTCCACCAGCCTTTCAACGGCATCGCCACCTACCGCGAGCCGGGCCGGATCAATCTCAATACGATCTCCAGTTCGGATGTCTTCATGGGGCTTTTGAACTTCCATCCGGGGTTGGCGACGGCCGACTATGTGGCAGAAGTTCGTCGCCAGCCGCCGCGGCGATTTGACTACGGACATGACGATCAACCCGGCCTATCCGAGCCGCTTCATGCGTCCCTTCCGCACCGCGGGCGGGGCCTGGCTTACGCCGCCTTTGGCCGACGGGACGACGCCGCCTTCCCCAAACGCGAGATCGACGCGACTTTGATGCGCGAGGACCCGAGTCCCGATCCGAGTGTGCAGGGTCCCAATCTGAATATTCCGGGCCGTCCATTGTTCCAAGTGGACGACCTTACGATGAGCACGACGGCTTCCAATCCGCCGTATCCGCCGCCCGCGCTTCCCGCGACGCCCGACCAGTTTCAAAACGCGGCGATGGACTACAACCGCAGCCCTTACTTTCGCTATCAGGGCTTGCAGAAGCTGGCCGGGACGACGACGACGCACTCCAACGTCTTCGCCATCTGGATCACCGTCGGCTATTTCGAGGTAACACCGGCGACGCCTACGCAATTGAAAGCCACGGATGCGCTCGGAAA
Source organism: uncultured Planctomycetia bacterium (assembly GCA_963775975.1). Lineage (GTDB taxonomy): Bacteria > Planctomycetota > Planctomycetia > Pirellulales > Thermoguttaceae > JANXQG01. The sequence goes on along the minus strand of CAVZKX010000003.1, from coordinate 1,411,815 downwards.
CACGGGCACGATCTATCCCGACGGCTATCAATTGGGCCAAGAGTTAGGCGCCGACACGGGCGACGTTGTACGCCACCGCGCCTTTTACATTTTCGACCGCTCGCTGCCGGTCGGCTATATCCGCGGCCAGGACGTGAACACGGCGAAAGCGTTCTTGTTGCAGAGGTATATTGAATAGCGACACACAGTGGGAAGTGGAGAGTGGGAAGTGGGAAGCAAATAACAAGGCGAAGACTCTTTAAAATGAGTGTGGGAAGTTATCGGGAATTGATCGTCTGGCAGAAGGGAATGGATCTTGTCGAAGAAATCTACCGTATCACCCGTGGCTTCCCGCGCGAAGAGATTTACACACTGACGAGCCAGATGCGACGTGCCGCAATATCGATCCCATGCAACATTGCCGAAGGACAAGGACGGGCAACGACGAAGGATTTTCTTCACTTCTTGTCGATCGCCTGTGGTTCCACGCTTGAGCTTGAGACTCAGCGCCTCATCGCGCAACGGTTGGGTTACGTGAATCGAGAAGAGGTCAAAAGCTTGCTCTTACGTACGGAAGAGGTTGACCGCCTTAATAACGGCCTCTGTCTCTCGCTGAAGCGCAAACTCGACTCATAGTGCTCCGCCCCACTACCCACTTCCCACTCCCCACTCCCCACTCTTGCAGCGTATCGTCCAATCTGCTACGCTGATTGCATGGTGCATCGAATAAGCTTCGTCTCCGACCTGCACATGTTCGCCCGGCGGAGCGATGCGCCGCGGTATGCGGAAGCGATCCGCGCAGCGGCGCGGCAGTCGTCGGTGATGGTGCTGGGCGGCGACATTTTCGATTTTAGCTGGTCCACGCTGCCGAGCGTTGACGCAACGGTCGAGGCCGCTTACCATTGGCTCCAGCGGCTCGCCGCCGAGCATCCGCGGTGCCGCTTTCATTATTTGCTCGGCAATCACGACTACTGCCAGCCGTTCATCGACTGCCTGGAGGAGCACTCGGCCGAGATTCCGAACTTCGCCTGGCATCACTTCTATTTGCGGCTGGGCCCCAACGTCTTCCTGCACGGCGACGTGGCCGAGAAGCAGATGACGACGCACGAGCGGCTCCTGGCCTACCGCTCGCACTGGCTCAACCGCCCCTTGGCCGGCAAGTTCAGCCGCGGGGCCTACGCCGTGGTCCATCGGGCACACCTGCACCAGCCGCTCGTATACCTCCTGCACCGCAAGCGCCGCGTCGCCCGGCGGGTGCTGGCTTACTTGGAAAACGCGGGCGAGGGGCCGGAGACGGGCGTACGGCACGTCTACTTCGGCCACATCCATCGGCGGATGTTCAATTATCGCTTTCGCGGCGTGACCTTCCACAACTGCGGCGCACGATCGCTGGCCTGCGGTTCCGCATCCTCGAAGGCAGCTACGACGGCAGCCAGCCAATCCACGACGGGCATCGGACCGAGCCCGTGGCATTTAGCCCATTGCCGCGCTGAGCGGAAAAGAGTTCTCGCGCAAAGGCGCAAAGCTCGCAAAGGGCAAGCCGGCGAGGAAAATCTCTCGGAGCGGGAGGCTGAGCGCATTCTTGATCTTCCACCGCCCACTTTTTCCATTTCTTTGCGAGCTTTGCGCCTTTGCGCGAGACTTTTGTGCCGCGAACGCCGCCACCGACCAATCGGCGCACCGTGCTTGCCTCGCCAATTCCGATCGGCTACGATGATAAATGTTCTGCGCGGCGTTTCGTTGCCCTTATTCAATCTCGGAGGTTGGGCTGATGAAAGCGACGTTGTATTCTCTTCCCGCAATTGCAAACATTCCCCTCGCCGGCGTCTTGTTGGTTGCCGTGAGTCTGTTTCCAAGCCGCGCATCTCACGCACAGGCAAGAGATGAAAAATACGACCGCAAAGCCTCACAACATTGGGCCGAATTGATTAGAGATCCCAAGCCCGAAGTCCGCCAGCACGCGGCGTTTGCTCTGCGCAATTTATTTCTTGCCGAAAGCCAACACGACCCTGATTCCGAACATTTGGTCCTCCGTTCGCTGGCACAACTCGTCAAGGACAAAGACGCCGGAGTCCGTGACGCTGCACTCACGGCTTTCGGTGATATCGAGCCGGAAACACGTTATGCTTATGGTTACGAGCCTGACCTAAAGCTGCTCGAAGACAAGGACTGGTGTGTGCGTGACTCCGCCGCTGTCGCTCTAGGGAAACTCGGATACGACGCGCGGGCGGCCGTACCTAAACTTACAAAGCTTCTCGACGATGACCACTGGTGTGTTCGCGCGTCGGCAGCGAGAGCCTTGGGCAATATGGGGATAAGCGCGATCGGCGCTACTCCGAAGCTCATTGAGCTTCTGCAAAGCAAAGATGCGGATGTCAGCGATTCCGCGGAGTCAGCGCTGATGAAGTTGGGGCCCAGCTTGAGCAAGGTCGAGCCGCTGTTAAATTCCGCCAGTTCCCAAAATACAAGCCGCGCGAAACTGGCGTCGGAATTGCGGAATGTCGCGCCGACGCTTGCGGAATTGCTAAAGCACAAAGAGAAGTGGCTTCACCGGTCGGCCCTTCGCATTCTCGGCAAAATGGGCGCAGCCGCGGCCCAAGCGGTTCCACCGATAATCCAACTTCTAAACGACGAATTTGCCTATGATGAGCGGGCGTTGGCGGCGGCCGCTCTCGGCGAAATCGGACCGCCGGCCAAGACGGCAATTCCGGTGCTTGCAAAACTTGCCGTAGACGACGAATGCCTCTTCCGCGTGCAAGCTGTCGATGCGATTGGGAAAATCGGCCCCGCTGGTCCAGAGGCAGTCAAATCGCTTGCTCATTTGCTCTACGATCGGTCCGGAGACATTCGCAAGAAGGCGGAGTTTGCCTGGGACAAAATTGGCGTCGGTGATTCTCGTAACATTAAGGCGCTGCTCCGCAGCGAAAATCCCGCCGATCGCAGAATTGCTGTCGATAAGCTATGTGAATTCGGGCAGGCAGGAGCGAGTGCATTTATTGACTTGCTCGACGACGACAATCCAGACACTCGATGCGCCGCGGTGAGGGCGCTGGGACAGATCGGTCCGACGGCGAAATCCGCTGTGCCGGCGCTGGTCAAGATACTTCACGATAAGAACTGTCAGGTCCGATCAGCGACCGCAATTGTCTTGGGAAAAATCGGCGCCAATGACCCGGCGGCCTTGGCCGCCTTGGCTGCATCGTTAAGCGATTCCGACGGCGGAGTCCGGGTCTGCGCGATCGAGGCCCTTGGCCAAATCGGTTCGCCTGCTGCGCCGGCTTCTGCCCGGTTGATCGAGACCTTGCGCAGACGCCAGTCCGGTCTTCCGCGCCGCTGCCGCTCGCGCACTAGGGCAAATCGGACCGGGTGCCAAAAGGGCGTTGCCCGACTTGGAAAAGCTCAGCCGAGACCGGGAAGATTACGTGCGGCAGGCGGCCGAGGAGGCGATAAAAGCTCTCTCGCGCGAGGCCGACAGGAAGGTAAAGTAAGAATTCACGTCCCTTGTTTAGGCCTAATATCAAAAACGGCTTTCGCACGAGAGAAGCAAACGTCGAACTCCAAAAAGAAATTGACGTGCCCCATGATGACGGGTATCGAATCCGACCGAGCCCAGGCAAAGACCAATCGTGCTGTGGCGCAACGTTCACGATGTGCGATTCTCCTCATCAAGCACTTCAAGCATACTTGCGGCGGCGCCATAAGCATCATGTGGCGACCAAATCGGGTATGATTTTCCCTCTTCAAGCAGATTGCTTTGGTCGCCCTCGAGATCGCGCGCCAGGACTTGAATCAATTGAATTTTCTCCACGCGCGATAGCGAATGAAGGTCTGGGAGCATTTCAATGAGGGACATTATGGAAGTCTCCGCATCGGCTAAAAACGGGAACAGTCGCGAGCAATTCCGCAATAGGGGGGCGGAGGTTTCGCCCGCTTTCATTGTAGCATCAGCGGGCATCGGCAGCCAAATTGGGCAGCATACCCTACAGCAAACTCTCCAGCAAGAGCCGCATCTTTCGCATCTCGGCGAACTGGTCGACGCCCTCAACCGGCATGATGTCGACAGAAAGCGCTCGGTCGTAGCGCACCTTTAGCAACTGGCTGATAAGCTTGCCGTATTCGATCAGCCCCTGGCCGACGCGGACTTGCAACTGGTCCTTGGTCGTGTCGCGGAGGCGGACGTGGTAGACGTGCGAGAAGACCTGGTCGTAACTCTCGTTCTGTTGCGGGCCGCATACGTAATAGCTGGGGTCGAGCGTCAGGCCAAGGCCCTTGACGTTGTCGCACAAGACGGAGGCGGTGGCTGGGTCTTGCGTCATCCGCCCCGCCTCGGTCAGCAGGCCGACGCGGACTCCTTCCAGCGAAGCAATGGCCGAAAGCTTCCGCAGCCGCTCGACCTCGGCGTTGTAGGGCGTGCCCAGCTCGGCCGAGCGGACGGTGATCGTCACCACCTTGCTCGCTTTCGCCAGCCGGCAGCAGGCGGCGAATTGATCGTAGTAAACCGGATCGGAGTCGGGCACGGTCATATCGACGCTGAAGGAGACCGCGGTGAGCCGGTGCGTCTGCCGGCACGCTCGCACGGCCGCATCGAGATCGGCCAGCACCGCGGAGGGCTTCATGTGCCCTTCGGCCTCATGGATCATGATCTCCACGCAGGTGTATTCCAGATCGACGAGCTTCTGTAAAGCGGCATCGAGCGGCAAGTCGGCAAAACAGCGTGTACTAGCGGCAACAAACATGCCCCAGGCTCCTTGGGCGGAAGATGAAAACGTGTAGCTTAACGTGCAAAGGCCGTTTTTGGCAACACCAGCAGGGCAGTAGGGTGGGCCGAGCGCAGCGAGCCCCACCACGACATCACCGCCAATGGTGGGACTCGCGTTGCTCGGCCCACCCTACCTCTTGAGTGGCCATTCCGCGACCTGGCGAGGGCATTGATTGCCGGGCGATAGCCGTTAGAATGGGTGCTGCAATCAACGCGAAGTCGACCACGGAGGAGCCAGCATGTCTACATCCCCCCAAGGCGAAGGGGCCAACAGCGCCCGTGCATCCCTCCGCGCCGAGCCCGATTCCCGCCGCAATCGCCTATTACCCGCCGCCGCCGCCGCCCCGCCGCCGCGGATTTTTTGGGCGGCTGCTGGCGTCGCTCTTCGTATTCATTTTCGTCGCCTCGCTGTTTATGAACTTCGTCCTCGCGGGCCTAACTGCGAGCCTGTTAGGCGAAGGCCGCGTGCAAGAAAAATTTGTATCGCACGATTTGAAGGCCAAGGACAAAATCGCCATTCTGCCGATCGAGGGCGTCATCTTGGAAAGCGAGGATGGCTTTGTCAAACGAGCGATCGACACCGCGATGGAAGACGAGCACGTGAAGGCCATCGTGCTCCGCGTCGACTCGCCCGGCGGCAGCGTGAGCGGCAGCGACTACATCTATCATCACCTCCGCGCATTGGTCAAGAAGCGGAACATTCCCATCGTAGTCAGCATGGGCGGCATAGCGGCCAGCGGCGGGTATTACGTTTCGATGGCCGTCGGCGACGAGCCCAACACGATTTTCGCGGAGCCGACCGGCTTCACCGGCTCTATCGGCGTGATCATTCCCCATTACAACGTCGCCGGCTTGATGGACGAGTATAAAGTGGTCGACGATTCAATAGCCAGCAACAAGCTCAAGACGATGGGCAGCATCACCAAGCCGATGTCGAAGGATGAGAAAGAGATTTTCCAGGGCCTGGTCGACGAGAGTTTCGCCCATTTCAAGAAGATAGTCTGTGAGGGCCGGCCGAAGTTCAAAAAAGACACGGCCGCGTTGGATAAGCTGGCGACCGGACGCGTCTACACGGCGGAACAGGCGGTGGAAAACGGACTTGTCGATCGCCTGGGCTTCATCGAGGACGCGGTCGATCGCGCCATCGAGTTGGCCCGGCTTGACAAGGACAAGGTGAAGGTCGTCCGCTACAAGTCCGAGCCGTCGCTAACGAGCGCGCTCTTGGGCGGCCAATCGCGAGCGCCGCCGGGCTCGATCTCAAGTCGCTTTTGGACATGACGACGCCTCGCGCATATTATCTCGTCTCCTGGCTGCCGGGACTGACGGATACACGAAACTAGGAGACGTTGATGCCGCTTGTGGTTGTAGGCTCGGTTGCTTTGGACAGCGTGGAAACTCCCTCGCACGGTCGCCGCGACGACGTGCTGGGCGGGTCGGCGGTTTTCTTTTCCTACGCGGCCAGCTTCTTCACGCCCGTGAAGCTCGCGGGCGTGGTCGGCGAGGACTGGCCGCAGCAGCACATCGATATGCTTCGCAAACGGAAGATCGATACGGCCGGTTTGCAGACGATCGCCGGCGGCAAGACATTCCGTTGGACCGGCCGCTACCTCTCGAACATGAACGACCGCGAGACGCTCAGCCTCAACCTGAACGTGATGGCCGAGTTCGATCCCGTGCTGCCGGACCACTACCGCCAGTCGAAATTCCTTTTCCTGGCCAACGGGGCGACCGAGATCCAGATGCGGGTCATGGACCAGTGCCCTGGCGCGAAGCTCGTCGTGGCCGACACGATGGACCACTGGATCATCAACGACCGCGACAACGTGCTCAAAATGCTCAAGCGGGTCGATGGGCTGGTGCTCAACGACAATGAGGCAAAGCTGCTCACCGGGGCCGAGAACCTAATCCGCGCGGGGCACGGAGTGCTGCAAATGGGGCCGCGGTTCGTTGTCGTCAAAAAAGGCGAGCATGGCGCGATCTTCTTCAGTCAGCACGAGACCTACGTCCTGCCGGCCTTTCCGACCTGCGACGTGGTCGATCCCACCGGCGCCGGCGACTGTTTCGCCGGCGGCATGATGGGCTACCTGGCCGAGCGGGGGAATTTCGAGCCCAAAACGCTCAAGCAGGCGATGGCCTACGGCACGGTCGTGGCGAGCTTCTGTGTCGAGGACTTCAGCCTCGATCGGCTGCAACGAATCGACCGCGCCGCGATCGACCGCCGCTTGGCGGAATACCAACAGATGTTGACTTTTTGAGGCGCCTCGTTCCCACGCTCCGCGTGGGAACGCACGTGTGGACGCTCTGCGTCCCAGTCACACAACATGGCCGCAGAGCGGCCGCAGCGTCGTTCCCACGCGGAGCGTGGGAACGAGGGAAACATTTCGAGGCACGCATGATTCGCATCGAACAGGCAACCCACGAACACATCGCCCAGATGGCCGATCTGCTGGCCGTGCTCTTTTCCGAGGAGCAGGAGTTCCGGCCCGACCGCGAGAAGCAGATCCGCGCCCTGCGGATGATCGTCGCCGCGCCGGAGCGGGGAAATATCTTCGTCGCCACTGAGGAGGACGAAGTCGTGGGCATGGTGAGCCTCTTGTTCACGATCAGCACGGCCAAAGGCGCGCCGGCATGTTGGCTGGAAGACATGGTTATTCTGCCCGAGCACCGCGGCACGGGCATCGGCTCGAAGCTGCTCACCCACGCCGTGGCCTACGCCAAGTCAATCGGCGTCACCCGCATCACGCTCTTGACCGATCGCACCAGCGACAAGTCGATCCACTTCTACGAGCGGCACGGCTTCCAGCGCTCGGACATGGTGCCCATGCGGATGCACTTGGGTTAATGTATCCGGCACACTCCGTGTGCCGCCGGCTAACGGCACACGGAGTGTGCCGGATACGTTCTCACTGGCTTCCCGCTCCATGCACCTTCATCTTTACGCCGTAAATCCCCTTGCTTGCCGTGATGAACAGCGAGTCCTTGTCCTTGCCGCCGAAGCAGATGTTGGCTGTCCACTTCTCGGGCACGTCGATGTGTTCGATCTGTTTGCCGTCGCGGTCGAACACGGTCACGCCGTGCCCGGTCAGGTAGACGTTCCCTGCGTCGTCGATCGTCATGCCATCGGAACCGAGCTTGCAGAAGAGCCGCTTGCCGGCGAGCGCGCCGTCGGGCTGGATGTCGTAAGCGTAGGTCTTGTTGCCGCGGATGTCGGCTACGTAGAGCGTCTTGCCGTCGGGCGTGCCGATGATGCCGTTGGGCTGCGAAAGATCGTCAACCACCCGCGTGAGCCGCTTGCCGTCCGGGGCAAGATAATAGACGCCCTCAATCTGGATTTCCTTCGCCCCGCGCTTCCAGTAATTTCGCTGGTAATAGGGATCGGTGAAGTAAAGCCCGCCATCGGGCCGCAGCCAGACGTCGTTCGGCCCGTTCAGCAGCTTGCCCTGATAGTCCTTGATGACGACCGTTTTCGCCTTACCTTTCACGTCGATCCGCCACAGCTCGTTCTTCTCGTCGGCACAGGCCCAGAGGTTTCCCTTCGCGTCAAAGCAAAGGCCGTTGGACCGGCCGCAGGGCTGCATGAAGGTCGAGAGCTTGCCGTCCGCGCTCCAGATCATGATGCGGTCGTTGGGCTGGTCGGTAAAGTAGACGTTGCCCCGAGCGTCGGCGGCGGGACCTTCAGTGAAAACGAATCCATCCGCGAGCTTTTCGAGTTTCGCGCCCGGCGCGGTAATTGCGCTCTCGGCGGCGGTGGCAACGGCTGCCGTCAATAGGATCGACGCGGTGAATAGCAAGCTGGTTTTGGACATGGTGATGCTCTCCGGATGTAGGTCCCGCTTGCCGAGCGGGACTATTGCGGTCGTTTGGTAAAAGACGCAACGCCCTGCGGGAATGGAATGTTCAATTGGTCCCTTCCGGCAGAAGGGACCTACAATTCGCTTGACTTTTCAGTGTAATCGTATACCATCAAATTGCAATCCACGCTAGCGGACGCCCCTGACACCGGCAGGCGGGTAGTCGCGGGCTGCTACGATAAACAGGGGCCAAACGATGACCACGTTCAACCGTCGCAATTTTCTCAGAACTTCCATTGCCGGCGCGGGCCTTGCGGCGATCGCTCCGCAGACGCTGCGCGCGGCCGCTCCGGCGGCCCAGCTCAGCAATACCCGATTCAGCGGGGCCGAAATTGTCGAGCTCGGCAAGACAAGCATCAAGGTCTCCTTCCTCGCCCAAGGCACAGGCTACAACGGCACGAACCACTCCTCCGAGCAGACGCGGGCCGGCAAGGCATCCTTCGATCGCCTGCTGCACCACGGACTGAGCCAAGGCATCTCCTTCCTCGACATGGCCGACCTTTACGGCTCGCATCCCTTCGTCAAGGACGCGATCAAGGGCATTCCCCGCGGCAAGCTCACGATGCTCAGCAAGATCTGGCCGACGAAGGCCAATTGGGTCACGCCCTCCGGCGGCGCGAAGGCGGAGGTCGATCGCTTCCGCAAGGAACTCGGCACCGACTATCTCGATATCTGCCTGATTCATTGCATGCAAAACACGAAGTGGCCGACGCAGTTCGAGCGGATCCGAGACGAGCTTTCCGAGTTGAAGCAGAAAGGGGCCGTCAGGGCGGTCGGCGTTTCATGCCACGACTTGGGCGCGCTGAAGGTCGCGGCGGAGCATCCGTGGGTCGACGTGATCTTCGCCCGCGTGAACAACAAGTGCGGCAAGGAATATTCCTGCGACGGCACCTTGGAAGAGGTGACGAGCACCCTCAGGACCGCCCGCAAGAACGGCAAGGCCGTTGTGGGCATGAAGATTTTTGGGGCCGGCAAGCTTGTGAAACCGGAGGAGAAAGACGCCTCGCTGAAGTACGTGCTCGGCGGCGGCCTAGTCGATGCCATCACCATCGGCATGACGGACAGCGGCCAGGTGGACGACACACTGGCTCGCATCGCAAAAGTAACGCGCGCCTGAATGTCGCAGGCGCGGCACCGACGGACGCTTACTCTGCTTGCGACTTGATTGTCCGTGCCGGGCGGAAGCCGATCTCCGCCGTATAATTGTTGACGTTCTCGCGGTCCCGAAAGGCAGCGCGGATGTGCTCTGGCGTTACCCTCCAAGAGCCGCCCCGCAGCGCGGCCCACATGCCATTCGTGATAAGGATTTCCGGCGTGCGGTCGTCGTCAACGATGGCCTGACCTTGCGGGTAGTCGTGCCACGGACATTCGCACCACTGCCAGACGTTGCCGTGCATGTCGAACAGGCCGAAGTCGTTCGGCATCCGTTCCGCGACAGGGTGCATTTGGCCTTTGCTGTTGCCATAATACCAGGCATAGTCGCCTAGCACAGCGTCGTCTTCGCCGCAATGGAACCGCGTCGTCGTGCCTGCCCGACAGGCAAACTCCCATTCCGCTTCCGTCGGCAGCCGATAGCCCGTTTTCGTAAGATAGTCTTTTTTAACTGTGATTTGAGCGACGACATGGCCTTTCGGGTCCTTCATGTAGCGGCATTCGTAGCAGCATTGATCCGGCGGTATCCCGTCCTTATCGCTCAACCAATTGCAATACTCGCCCGCAAAAAACCAATAGACGTTGCAAGTCGGACAGTCCTTGGACGATGGGTCAAATGTGTCGGCCGGTCTCTTCTTATCGATCAAATACCGCTGGAATTGCGCGTGCGTTACCGGACTTGCAGCGATGGCAAAACGTCTGCCGATGGTGCGCTCGATGCTGATGCTCCAGGGTGGGCTCGCGCCAGCCTTCCTTGTCGGGCGATCCCATCTTAAACGGCTTCCAGGCGTCAATCACCACGAAGGTTTGGCCTTGCAGGTTGACGTACCAGTTCCGTGCTCCATTGGCGCGATCGCTCGATCGATCGTGTTGCTCCGTCGCCAGGCGTTCCGTTGACGGAGGCAATTCCTTTTCGCTGCCCCACTTTCGCAACAACCATTGCGCGGCGGCGTGCAGTTGGGGATTCGAATCGTTCTGCACGACATCCGTCAACTTGTTCACGAAATCCGGCGGCGGATCGAACTGAGGCATTCCCGCCTCGGAATACCTGCCGAGCGTCAACAGGAGCGCGGACCTCGCCCCTGAGTCGCCCTCGTCATCCCAATGCCGCAGGATGACAAAGGGATCGACCCCCAGCGGGGCACACCAATGTATCACATGACTGCGGACCGACTCGTCGACGGAGTTTCTCAGCAGCGGCCAAACCCTTTCCGGCCTGCCGAGCCGAAGCAAGGCGACGGACTCGAAGCCCTTGCGCTCGGCCATGTCCGGCGATTCGCTTTTAATGCCATCCTGCATTTCCGCTTCGATGACCGCCGCGACGGCATCATTATGGCTTTGGAGGTACGGAAACACGGTCTTGAACTGCTTCTCGTCACCTTCAATTGCGCGCTTGCTAAGGTACTCGATTTGACGAGGATCGCCCGGAAGCAGCGCAAGGCTCGTGAGAAGACGCTTGTTGCGATCGCCGCTTTCCTTCGCCTCGTCCTCGTCGCTCTTCAATAGTGGAACGGCCCACCGCCGATAGTTGGCCAGGCTATCGAGTATCTTCGCAATTTCAGCTTCGGTATGCGGCTGATAAAGCGTGTCTCGCAACTCCTTTGCGGTCGCACTGCCGCGATATTCCCGCCATCCCACGGCGATTATTGCCAGAAAGGCCAGTGCGATGGCCGAGCCCAAAGCGTAATGGCGCGAAGCGGCGGCCATCACCCTCCGCTGCGTCTCGTTCCATTTCCTTGACGATGTGAGGAGTCGAATTTGCACGAATTCCACCAGCGAAGGCAACCGCCGCCGCTCTCGACGCGCGGCCCACAGCGCCGCAATGTCCGCGAGCCGCAGCTCGGCGCGGCCGCGTCGCGTCGCCTTTTGCTTCCCCGTCAGCCACGTGCGCAGCGAAGGCACGAGATAGTCGTGGGTCAATTGATAGCTTGCTCCTCGCTCGCCGGCCGGCAGGCCTCCATCTTCCGCTTCGAGGCTCTCGCTGTCCGACGGAGTCACCAGTCGCAACTCGCGATCGAGCAGGGTCATCACGTCGTCGAATCGCGCCGGCGCGGCCGTGCAGCCGGAGGCCGCCAATAACTCGTCGCGCGAGCGCAGGTGGCCTTTGATATCCGTACCCGCTTCCGGGAGCAGTGCCGCCAATACCGCCTGGGCCGTCTTTTGGTATAGGCGATGGCGGGGCGGGGCGGAGGGCGATGCAAACATCTCCTCCAGAAACGCCACGCCGACGCCTTCGGCGCCGCCGATTTCGCGAAGCGCGCGAGGCGTCCACGGCTTGCTCTTTACCATTTCGGCGAACAGCGACAGCCGCACAGGCACAACCTTGCCCTCCTGAGCAAGCCCGGCCACGGCTTGATCGAGGAACTGGTCCTGTTCGCTGCCGCGGTTCGTTTCCGGCAGCGCGCCGTAGGCATGGCCCATCGCGGCGAGCACCTTGCGGGCGTGCCGCGCGTCGAACAGATCGACGAGCCGCGAGTTCTCGCCTTCGACGAGCCGGATTTCCAACTCCTGCATGAAGCGGCTCACCGCCAGCCAGAAGTCGTCCCGCACCATGACGATGCACTGGACGCGGTGACCGTCGCACTGCCGCAGGGCCCGGGTCAACTCGGCATCCTTCTCGCCGCCGTGGGTGTGCAGCCATTGTTCGAACTGGTCGATTACCACGAGCAGCTTATCGCCCGGCGCGAGGCCATTGCCTACGCGCAGGGCCGCCAAGGTTTCGGCCAGATCGTTGTTCTCCGGCAAACCCGGGATGCGGCGACGAAGGCTTCGCAAGAGGCGGGCCTCCGTTTCACCGGCGGACGCCTCCACATAAACCGCGGCTACGGACGATGCCAGCCGTGGCAGCAATCCTGCCTTTACCAGCGACGACTTGCCGCAACCCGACGGTCCATAGATCAAGCCGACGGGGAACGCTTCGTGCGCGCCGCTGTGCTCGATCCGCGTTTTCCAGAAGCGAATGCTGTCGGGCATGCCGGTGCGGTCGCGCGGTCCGGCGAGCAATTCGAGGAAAAAGTCGGCGTCGTGTTCGTCGAACGAGCGCAGACCTTTTGGGATGACCCTTATAATCTCACGCCCGGACGACGCGGAGAACGGCGGCGACGAGGCGTTGAAATCGCCCTGCGCTGGAGTAACGGCTTCAGCCGGCAACATCCTCTCCGCGCCGGCTAAAGCCGGTACTCCAGCGCCTTTCGCCGCCTCCACTAGCCAGCAGCGAATATCGTCCGCGACATCCTTGGCGGTCGTATAGCGCTCCGCCGCACGTTTGGAAAGCAGTTTAAGGCAAATTCGCTCCAATTCTCTCGGAATTGTGTCGTCCCATTGGCGGGGCGGACGCGCGTCCAACGTGGCGACTTTCTCCAACAGTTCCTACTTGGAATCGGCCCGAAACGGCCGTCGGCCCGTCAGCAGTTCATACAGGATCACGCCCAGGCTGAAGATGTCCGAGCGGGCGTCGACGCGGTGTCCTTCGCCTCGGGCCTGCTCGGGACTCATGTAGGCGGCGGTTCCCACGAAGCACGGCCCTTTGCCGACGTCCCGTTCCCGCAGCGCGAGTCCAAAATCGGCCACGAACGGTTTGCCTGTTTTGTCCAGCAGGATATTGCCCGGCTTGATGTCACGATGCACGAGTCCCTGTTTATGGGCGTAGTGCAGCGCTTCGGCGACTGTCGCCAGAAGTTCGGCGGCTTCCGGCACGGACGGCCGAGCGGTCTTCAGCCGAGTGGCGAGCTCCGTGCCGTCGATGAATTTGGATACGATGTAACAGGGGAACTCCTCTGTGCCTCCTACGTCATGCACCGGAACGATATTTGGATGGTCCAGATTGGCAACGGTGCGAGCCTCCTGTAGATAAGCCTCGGCGTACGCGCGTTTGGCAATCAGCCGCGCGTGCGGTACTTTGATTGCTACGTGCCGGGCCAACTGGTCATCACGGGCCAAGTAGACCAGTCCAAAACCGCCGCGGCCGAGGACCCGCTCGATTCGATAGCGCCCGATCCTTTCCGGTGTTGAGGATTCCGAGTCATCGGCGTCCGCCAGGTATTCAAACGTGTCAACACCGGCGTACAAATCATCGCCTGCCGCGTCCGACGATTCCATTTTGTCAATCGCCGCAAGGCTCGCCGGGTCGGCCGTGGCTTCTAAGTTCGTGGCTGCGCGCTGGAGCAGGGTTGCCGACGTTTTCTTGTCGCTAGGATCGGGACGCTGCGATTCAAATAGCTCGGACATGGTGTAGCGTATCCAGCAACCCGGGTACGCCGATTCCAATCCACTGGATTCGGGAACTTGTCGGAAAGGGATGGGTACTTGCCACGGACATTCTAGCATGTCGGGGATGCCGCGCTCTAAGCATGCGCTTCACCTGCTTCCGAGCGGATCAGTATATGCAATGGAGTTTGATCGGCCGCCGAGCAGCGAAGGCCGCCAAAATGCTCGCGGCAGCCAACAGTGCCAATGTGCCCGGCTCGGGAACGGCCGCCGTCGCACCGGTGGGCGAAGCAGCGAGCGAGGATTCAAGTGCGCCGGCAGCTGCTCGATGCGACGGGCGTCGGGGGAGCGCCGAATAATGAATTGCCGACGGTCAAATCACTCGCGTCGGGGATCGCCGCCGCGCTGGTTACTTCCAACGTTCCGTTATCCACGAACGTGCCGCCACCATAGGTGTTCGTCCCGCTGAGCATGACCATGCCGCTGCCCGTCACGGCCAAAGAGCCTGGACCGGTGATGATTCCTGGGACCGCGAGCGTGCCGCCGCCGGCGTCGAGCGCGGCGGTACGCGCCGAACCAATCGTTATCGTGCGGCTCGAGGAAAGCGTTACCGAATAGTCGGCATGCAGCGTGCCGCTTCCGTCAAAGAAGATCGGGTTCGTCGGCATACCCAAGGCGGCGTCGCTATTGAAGCCCAGCCTGCCGGGCAGGTGATCGCCGCCGTAGTTGGTGTTCGTGCCGGTCAAGTCCAAGCTACCGCCAACCAAGTCCAGCGTGCCGCCGCCACTGATCGTACCGCTGAAGGTCGTATTCGCACCGTTACCGCCGACGTGAAACGTGATCGGCGATCCGGCCGTGTCGCGCAGCGCCAAATTCCCGATGCCGGAGAGCCCGCCGATGTTATAAGTGCCGGAGGATGTACCGAATTGCAAGCCGTTGCTAACATTCAGGACGACGGTCGAATTCACGAGGGAGTTCATGCTGTTGATTTGCACAGCGCCCTGCGTTATCGTGGTGTCGCCCGTGAAGGTATTGTCTCGATTGAGAATTATCGTGCCCGGTCCGCCCGTCGTGAAACCGCCGGACCCGCTGATCGATCCATTGTCATCGTTCATAATGATTGTGTTGTTCGTTCCCGACAACACGATGGTCGCCCCGACGGAGCCCGTGGAAAGCGTTCCACCGCTGATTATCATCAGTGGCGTCCCGCCACTGGGGAGGTAAGAAGGCACATTCAGTATGCCGCCGTAGAGATAGTAGGCGCCGCTGCATTTAAAGTTAGTCGTGACGGTGAGGACTCCACCCGTCTGCGTTATGACGCCGTCCTCAACGATTAGCGTGTCGAGTGAGGAACTCAGCGCGCTTAGTGCGAGCATGCCATTCCCCACCTTGCTCAATGTGCTCGACCCGACCAAATTGCCTGAAAGGCCGATGCTTCCGCCGGAGGTATCGATGGTTGAGTTTCCGGCGGTGCCGGTGAGGTTCACGTCTATCGACGAAGACCAAGGAGCGGTTGCGCCGAGCACGCCGTCGCCCAAATTGAAGACTCCGGCTCCGCCAATGCCCGCGGAACCAATCGCAAGAAGACCGCCATTTAGGTTGTATGTATTGGGATAGTAAAAGGGGGGTCCACTATCTGCGTCGACATAAAGTTCGGACACCGTGTTCGTTCCGCCCGATTGTGTGAAGTTGGCGTTGCCGGAGGCACCACCGCCGACATACTCGTGAGGCGCGGAGAGCGATCCGCCGCTAAGGTTGTAGGTCGCGTATGCGCCGACATCGAGTCCGCTGGAGACGCTGTTCGTACCGCCGGTCTGAGAATAGGTTCCGCTGACGCCGACAGTGAGTTGGTTGGATCTGTTCGTTCCGCCCGATTGCGTAAACTTGCCGATGCCGTTATATCCGATGTACTCGGTAGGCGCCGAGAGCGAGCCGCTGCCGCTGAGGCTGTAGCTGCCGTTACTAAGGGAATTGTAGCCAACGTAAATGCTGCCCGAAGTGCCGGCAGAATTCACTCCGCCGGATTGCGTGAAGTTGCCGCTGCCGCTATAGCCGATATATTGCGTCGACGCCGAAAGCGAGCCGCCAGTCAGAGAATAGCTTCCAGTGCTGGTGAGGTAGCCGACAGTGACATAGAGATAGTTGGAGCTGTTCGTTCCGCCGGACTGGATGAATGCGCCAGGTCCGTTATAGCCGATGTACTCGGTAGGCGCGGAGAGCGATCCGCTGCCGCTTAGGCTGTAGCTGCCTTTACTGCCGAAATTGTAGCCGACGTAAACGCTGCCCGCAGTTCCGGCGGAATTCACTCCGCCGGACTGTGTAAAGTTGCCGCTGCCGCTATAGCCGACATATTGCGTCGACGCCGAAAGCGAGCCGCCAGTCAGAGAATAGGTTCCGCTTCCGTTTGTGCTAAACCCGATGCAGAGACCGTTGGTCGTTCCGGATATCGAATTGACGCCGCCGGACTGGCTGAACGTCCCGACGGCCGAATATCCGACGTACTCCGCACTTGTGGCAAGCAACAGGCCTGCGTTCAGAGTATAGGTTCCCGCGCCGCCCGTAGTGGCCCCCAACGCCAGGTTGCCGGCAATCGTGTTCGTTTCCCCGGACTGCGCGAAGCTGCCCGTGCCTTCATAGCCCAAATACTCGCCGTAGCCGGACAAGTAGCCGCCGCCGCTGAAGTTGTAGCTGCCGCTGCCGCCAGAGTAGGTTCCGAGGTAGAGATAATTGCCGATCGTGTGAGTTCCGCCAGACTGCGTGAAGCTGCCCGTGCCGTTGGTGCCCACGTGTTCGCCGGCGCCGTATAAGGAGCCGCCGCTGAGATTGTAACTGCCACTGCCGCCGAGGTTGTCTCCGACGACAAGGACATTGCTAGCCGCGTTCGTTCCGCCGGACTGGGTGAAGCTGCCCGTGCCGCTCTCGCCCACGAACTCGCCGTTGCCGAACAAGGAGCCGCCGCTGAAGTTGTAGATGCCGCTGCTGCCGAGGTTGTTTCCGAGGACAAGGACATTGCTAGCCGTGTTCGTTCCGCCGGACTGTGTGAAGCTGCCGGTGGCGGAATTGCCGATATATTGGTTAGGCGAAGCCAGCGAGCCGCCGGGCAATTGCAACGTGCCGCCGTCGACCGTTGTATTCCCGAAAAGCACGTTTGAGCCTGTCAGGCTCAGCACACCCGAGCCGATAAATGTCAGGCTGGCGGAGCTGCTGATGTTGCCGCCGACCGAAAACGAGTTCGCGGAATTGTTGATCCACTGCTGATCGTTCTGCAAGATCAGCGGCGCGTTGATCGTGAGCGGACCAGTGCCGGCGTCTAGTTCCAACCCCGTGCCCGTATTGGCGTTGATCGTCGCACCGAAGAGCGTTAAGGCGCTCGCGCCGCCGATGGTCAGCGATCCGCTGCCGGTGTCCCAAATCCCGCCGATGTTGGCGGCAGCGTTCAGCGATGGCTGTGCAACGTAGGCCGGGGCCGAGAAAAGTCCCACGTCCGCAATGCCCGGCACCGTCCCGCCCCAATTCGAGGCATCGCTCCAATTCGCTCCTGCCGCCGTGCTGCTCCACGTAAGCGTTGCCGACCATGCGGCGGAAGCCTCGCCAATTAACATCGCGGTAAGGGCTAGCCCGAATGACTTGATGACGACTGAAAACTTCATGGACGAATGTCCCCTCGGTCACACCCGGTCGGCATCCAGCCGACCCCCGCTTCACAAATACGTTGCGCCAGCGGAATCAGCGAGCCCGAGCGCAAACCGGTAAACAGGCGTGGATTCCGCCAAGCCAATATGATAGCAAGCCCCAACTCGATGAGCAACTTTATTGTGGGGGACTCGATCCAAGCGGAGAACTTTGCACTTTGATCGTCCGCGCCGGGCGGAAACCGAAAGAAGGCTGGCGGCTACCTGGGCTTTGGCGTGCTCGAAACGCGGAGCGGACCCGCCGCGACAGATTGTCGTAGGCCCCGCCCCGAAGCGCAGCTAACATAGCGTCGGTCACAGGTTCGGCCGAGGAGTGGTCGTCGTTCTCGCGCGGATAGGGTAACGACGGACACTCGCACCACTGCCAGACGTTGCCGTGCATATCGAATAGGCCGAAATCATTGGGCTTAAGGCGAGCCACCGGCCGAACGTGGGCATCGCTGTTGTTCTCGTACCACGCGTAGTCGCGCAGGACGACGTCATCCTCGCCACAATAGAACCTTGTGATCGTGCCGGCGCGACAGGCAAACTCCCATTCGGCCTCCGTCGGCAGACGATAGCCGGTCAGGGCAAGGTAGTTGTCCTTCGCGCGCATGCCTTGATCGTATTTGCCCCTCGCGTTCGGAACGTAACACCATTGATCGCGGGCGATACCGTCTTTTTCGCTCAGCCAGTTGCAGTATCCGGCCGCTTCGTACCAGGTCATGCCGGCTTGCGGGGCGTCGTTGCTCGAAACGATATCAGGCACGAGCATTTTTTCGACCTCGGGCCGCTCCACTTGGAAACGGCGAAATTGCTCGATAGAAACAGGGCTGGCGGCAATCGCAAAGGTCCGAGCGATCTTCCGCGAGTGCTGTTTTTCGATAAGGACATCCGGACCATGCTCGCTATTGGGCGATCCCATCGCGAATAATCCGTTTGCATCGACAAGCACAAAGGTCTGGTTCTGGCGGTTGACATACCATTTCCGCCGCGAGTAGGATTGCTCGCGCGCGCGGTCGGCATCGTCCGTTCCGAGGCGCTCGTTCGCGGCCTTAATATCATCATCGCCATGCCACTTGCTCAGCAACCATTGCGCGGCGCCGTGCAGCCCTGGATCGGCGTCTCGCTCGAATATCGCCAGAACCTGCGCGGCAAACTCTCGCCGCTGGCCATCGTGCCAAGCGGAGTCGGGATATTCGCCCAGCACAAGCAAAAGCGCGCTTTGCGCGCCGGCGTTCGTTTCGCCGCCCAGGCGCTCGGCAAAAATCTGCGGATCGACCCCCAGCGGGCGGCTCCAATGAATAAGATAGCTGCGCACGGTTTCGTCCGGCGCGTTCCTGAAGAGCGGCCATACTTTGTCCGGCTGCTTGAGCATCAGAAGCGCGATCGCCGCATGGGCCTTGCGTTCGATGGCAAGCCTGTATTTCGGATCGCCCGGATGACCGCGCACGTCCTCGGCAACCTGGGCCTCTGAAAGTGTCCACGGGCAATTGCCGCTCGTGCGCCAGCAAGGCGCGGCGGATCGTGTCGACTTCATCCGGCGGGGCTGCAATCAGGCAGGCATAGAGAAACTCGCTTTGACTCTCATCGCTAGGCAGCAGCGCGAGGCTCGCGCGAAGCCGTGTGCGGTTATCGCGGCCCCTCGCCTCGTCATCCTTGTCGCTTTGCAGGTTCTTGGCAGACTCGTCCAAATCCTGACGGAGCGCAGGAACCGCCCAGCGGCGATAATTCGCCAGCTCCTCAAGAATAATCGGAACCCGGCTGAACTCCGCGCTGTACAATTCCTCTCTCAGCGAGTTTGCCCTGGACCGCCCGCGGGACTCATAGCCGGCGAAGGCAATCGCGGCGATTACGACCAGCGCGGCCGTCCAGCGCAGGCCGTGCAGTCGGCCGGCGGCACGCATCATCCTGCGCTGCGAGTCATTCCACAATCTGGATGACGTGTGGAAGCGAATCTGGAGGTACTCGAAAATCGAGGGCAGCCGACGGTTTTCCGGCCGGGCGGACCACAACGAGGCAAAATCAGCCAGCCGCAGTTCGGCCCGGCCGCGACGGGTGGCCTTCTGCTTCCGCATCAACCAACTTCGCAGCGAGGGCACAAGATAATCGTGCGTCAGTTGGTATTTCATATTCCCAGCGGCATCTCCCGCCGCGTCATGGGACTCGGATTCCGCCGGGCTCACCAGACGCAATTCGAGGACGAGCATGGCCATTAGGTCCTCAAACTGCCGCGGTGAGGACTTGCAACCGGATGCCTCGAGCAATTCTGCGCGAGAGTGCGTGCGGCCTTTGATGTCCGCGCCGGCTTCCGGCAGCAGAGCTGCCAAAACTGCCTGTGCCGCCTTCTGGAGCAAGCGATGCTGCGGCGGAGCCGAGGGCGAGGAAAACGTCTCTTCAAGAAACGCCACGCCGACGCCTTCGGCCCCTCCAATTTGCCGCAACGCTGAAGGCGTCCACGGCTTGCTTTTGAACATTTCGGCAAACAACGCCAGCCGCACCGGGACGATCTTGCCCTCCTGGGCCAGGCCGGCCACCGCTTGACCGAGGAAGGCGTCCTGCTCCTTCGTCCGTGCCGTTTCCGGCAGTGCGCCGTATGCCACGCCGAACGCGGCAAGGACTTTTTGGGCATGGCGCTGGTCGAACAGATCGACGAGCCGCGAGTTTTCTCCTTCGGCGACGCGCACTTCCAGCGCCTGCATGAAGCGGCTGACGGCCAGCCAGAAATCGTCGCGGACCATCAATAGACACTGTATTCGCACACCGTCGCATTGCCGCAGTGCGAGCACTAGCTCCGCCTCCTCCTCGCCACCGTGGGAGTGCAACCATTGCTCGAACTGGTCGATAACGAGCAGCAGCTTTTCGCCCGGCGCAAGACCATTTCCGCGGCGCACAGCGGCCAGCACCTTGGTCAGCCCTCCCTCCTCGTTCACGTCCGGCAAGCGGCGTCGAACGCTGCGCAGCAGCCGGTCTTCGGTTCCGCTGCCCGCCGCCTCGACGTAGACTGAAACGATCGAACTGTCCAGCCTCGGCAGCAACCCTGCCTTAACCAGCGACGATTTGCCGCAGCCCGACGGTCCATAGATGATTCCCGCGCGAAAGCCGGCATCGGGGTCGGGCTCCTCGATTCGGGTTTTCCAAAAGCGAATGCCATCCGGCAGGCCATGACGATCGTGCGGACCGGGGAGCAGCTTCAGGAAGAAGTCTGCATCGCCCTTGTCGAACGATTTCAATCCTTTGGGCACGATCTTTACGGGCTTGCCGGCATCCGTCGCCAGGCCGGATATCACCTGCGTATCGGGACTTGCGGACTCCGCGGCAGAGACGGGCGGCGCATCGAACGAGCTTCGCGATGAAGAGGCGCGCCAAGTCGACGCTTCGCCGAACGCCGCCAGAAACGCTCGCAGGTCGTCGGACATGTCCAGCGCGGTGTTGTAGCGGTCGGACGCCCGTTTCGCGATCGCCTTGAGACAGATCCGCTCGAGTTCCTTCGGGATGCTGTCGTCGATTTGCCGCAGCGGGCGGGGCTCGAGCATCCTGATTCGCTCTAGAATCTCCTCTACATTCGAACCGCGAAAAGGTCTCGCCGCCGTCAGCAATTCATACAGTACGACGCCGAGGCTGAAGATATCGGATCGGCCGTCGACGAGATGTCCCTCGCTCCGGGCTTGTTCGGGACTCATGTAGGCGGGCGTGCCCGCGTTCTTTCCATGCAGGCCAAACTCTTCGTCCCGCAGCGCCAGGCCGAAATCGGCAAGATAGGGCCTCGCTTGCAGATCGAGCAAGATGTTCGCCGGCTTCAGGTCACGGTGGACAACGCCGTGAACGTGGGCACAATGCAAGGCTTCGGCGATACTCGCCGTCAATTCAACCGCCGCGGGTTGCGAAAGGGGCGCCTCCTGCCGTCTGCTCTTCAGGTTGCTCCCCTCGATAAACTTGGAGACCAAGAAGCACATTCCGTCATCCGTTTGACCCGCGTCATAGACGGGTACGATGGCAGGATGCTCGAGACTGGCCAAGACCCTCGCCTCGGCGAGATACATTTCCGGGTTGTCCAGGAGATGCGGATGCGGCACCTTGACGGCGACGCACCGCAGCAGCATTTCATCCTGGCAACGATAGACCACTCCAAAGGCGCCCGTGCCTAATACCGATTCTACGCGGTATCGGCCGATGCGTTCCGGCAGTTTGAACTGCCCTGAATTCTCGCCTTGCGATTGCGACTCGTTTGTGGCCGACGTGTCCGCCGAAGCGTCTGACTCCGAACCATGCCAATCGGCCGTGCATTCGCCGGCGTCCGGTTGATCGTGGGGGTCATCAGTTGGTAATGTCGTGCCCATTTCGCCCGGCTTGGTCGTCTATCCTGTGATCTAAAGCAACGGGGGGGGAAATGCGCGCTCGCCCGGCTCTCAAATCGATGCTCTCCTCATTCCTTTATACCGTCTCTCCATCTTGGCCTGCAAGCCGCAACGGCCGCAAGGATCGAGCCCGCGGAAAATAAACCAAGTGCCGGAGGTTCGGGGACTGCCTCTGCTTCGCTTGAAATCGCGGCCACAAGGGCAAATTTGGAAAGTCCATACCCGAGCGACAAATTTGACCCGTCGGCGAGGGAATTCGGATTCGCGACTTCGAGCGTGCCATCAAGAACTTCGGTGCCGCCGCTGCAGTCGTTGGAGCCGGTAAGTACCATCAACCCGGAGCCGGTTTTGGCCAGTGTTCCGCCGCCTGTGATTAGGCCGCGGACGGTGAGCGTATTGCCTTGCGGGTCGAACGAGGCGGTTGCGTCGGAATTGATTGTAATGCTGCGGCTGGCCGAGAGCGAAATTGGACCGTCGGCCTGCAGCGTTCCACTGCCGAGGACAATAATTGGGCTCGACGGCGCGCCCAACGCGGTATCACTATTGAAGCCAACCGTTCCTGGATCAATTGTCAGCCCGCCGGTCCACGAGTTGCTGCCTGTCAGGTCGATAGAGCCGCTGCCAGCCTTAGTAATCAAACCTGGGCCGCCGATCGAGCCGCCGAAGGTCGTGTTTTGGTCGTTGCCGCCAACCACAAGATTCACGGCAACTCCGCTTGTGTCGCTGAGCGAAAAAGCCCCGTTGCCGGCGAGTCCGCCCACGTTGAATGTGCCGATGCCAGAGTTGAATTGCAGGCCATTTCTCGCGTTGACTGACACGGTGCTATTTGCCAGGGAATTTGGGTTGGCCAATTGCAGCGTGCCCTGACTGACTGTCGTGGCGCCAGTGTAGCTGTCCGAACTGCCGAGGACGAGCATCCCCGTGGGCATGTTTACGGATACTGAGTAGCTGCCACTGTTGCTCGCGATGCTGCCGGAGCCGACGACGTCCAATATTCCGCTGCCGCTTACCGCCAGGCTCCCGGCTAGGATGATCGGCACAGCGATGGCGTGAGTGCCGCCGGCAATGGTGATCGACGTACCGGCGCCACCGCTGTCCAGCGTTAGCGAGTTGCCGCCAATGCCGGATAACGTGTAGCCTGCGTTGCTGCTGGTGTTGCCCAGCAGCAGCGAGCCGACTGTCACCGGCGCAGTGAGCGTGACCGTCACGGGAGCAGCGGTACCTGTGACGAGGACGGCGCCCTGCCCGCTGCCGTTGGGCACAGAACCCGTCCAGTTGCTCGAATTGTTCCAGGATCCACTTGCCGCGGCCGCCCAAGCGCCGCCAAACTTCAGTGTTATTGGGTCCGTCCCGTAGATCGTATAAGGTGTGCCATTCAATTGCAGAGCGGTCGGGTTCGTAGTCCCCTGCGCCGAGCAAGTTTGCAATCGCCGACAGGCTTGGGTCGGACGCGAATCCAGGCGGTATAGGCTGAGTAAGCGGGACGAACTGCGAATTCGAAAGCCCCATACGATTGTTTACAACTCCCAGCGAAGCTGCAAAGCTGCTGACGCCGGGGGCGAATGAGGCCGCACTGAAATAGTAGCCATTGCTGGCGCCCCACACGCCATTGGCGCCGAACGACGCCCACTCCGTGCCGGCACTTGCCAACGACATCGCCTGTGCGCTTGTCAGACCGACCAATCCGTTTCCGTTTATCGAAAGCGGCATGGCATCCGTATTGTTCTGGAAGAGCACAAGCATCGCGCCACTTCCATACGTTGCCTGAAACGCCGCGCCGGAAATTGCCTTGCCGCTTGTTACTGAAGTAGAATCCGGCGTGAAAATGGAGTTTCCTGCGGCGTCAGTGCCCGCGACGAATTCGTCAAACACGCCCGTCAATTCGACGCCACCCGCGATAAACGGGGCATAGAACGCCGATCCGATCTGATTGGAAACCTGTGTGGCAACGAACACGCCCTGGATGGAATCGCCGGCCTGGCCGACGCGGCTGGTCACCACGTTTCCACTGGAGTCGTAAAGATTCTCGTACTCATTGATCGCGTAGATAGTCCGGCCGCCCAGGAGCCCATTCGCCGTGATTGCAACAGCTTGCGCGCTGCCAGCCGCAACGACGTGTATCATGAAGCACGCAAAAAACCATTTTTTCATCAACTTGGACTCCTTCGAGGAAGAGAACCTCTACGGACCATTGCGGAGAAGCGGCAGCCAGTTAGGCTAACGGCGCTGAACCTTTGCGAAAGGATCGTCCTCATCCGTAAACGCTTGTCCCTTTCGAGCCATTCCGCATGCACTGGACGCAAGCACTGAAGGCTGTAAACAGGGCAATTGCCGCCAATAGAGTAAGCGATTCCGGTTCCGGCATTGCGACTGCTCCGGGAATAACGGCATACGGCGCTTCCGTCGCGCCATGCGCCACTGACTCGAACATCCACGCAAATCCGACGTGCAGGTCTGTTCCGTCCTTGATCGCGCCCGGATCGGCAATCTCAAGCGTGCCATTGAAAACGTAGGTGCCGCCGGCGTAGCTATTGTGCGGATTGGCCAGAACCAGCAAGCCGCTGCGCGAAACGGCCAGGGCGCCGTTGCCGTCGATTGCGGCGTCAATGGTAAGCGTGCCGCCGCCGGGGTCGAGCGTACCAGTAGCGCCCAGGCCGATCGTTATCGTACGGCTTGAGGAGAGCGTAACCGAACAGTCGGCGTGCAGCGTGCCGCTGCTGTAAAAAAAGATTGGGTTCGCCGGCGCGCCTAGGGCGGCGTCGCTTGCGAACATCAATCCAAAAATCCCGCGCCGCATGCAATGAATATTTGCCGTCTTTGCCGCTCGTCGTCGCCTGTAATACGCGATAGTCAGTATGACGGCGGATGCGAACAATGAAAGCGTGTTCGGCTCGGGAACGGCGACCGTGTCGGGCGAAGCCACAATCGGTTGATTGCTCGAGCTCATGCCGGGAACCACGGCAGCGAGTGACAAGGTATCGCCGATAGTCAAATCGGTCCCGTCAAGAATCGCCGCGGCGTTAGTGATTTCCAGCGTGCCGTCGGCGACGAACGTCCCGCCGCTATACGTGTTTGAGCCGCCGAGCACGAGCGTGCCCGCGCCGATCTTTCTCAACGAGCCGCTGCCGATGATCTGCCCGCCGCAAGTGGAATCGGCACTGCCGCCTACAGCCAGCGCCATGCTTCCGCCGCTGGTGTCGGCGATCTTTAGCAAATTCTCGCCGGACAGCCCGCCCAAATAGAACGTCCCGATGCCGGGGCTGAACTGCAAGCCATTGTCCGCGTTTATTGCCACCGTGCTGTTGACCAGTGCGGCCGAATTTGCCAACTGCAGCGTGCCTTGGCTGATCGTGGTCGCACCCGTATATCCATTGCTGGCCGTGAGCGTCAGCCGGTTCGTGCCGGTGAGAACCAGGCCGATCGTCGAGCTGCCGAGCACGCCGAGGCTGAACGTGCCGCCCGAAGTGTCGATGCCCAGATTGGCGCCGGGGCTGAAGTGGGCAATGCTCAGAACATTGGCGATATTGGATGCCGTCCAGCCTTGCGGGCCGCCCACGGCGAGCGTCAACGTCGCGCCCGGCATTACGTTCACGTTGCTCAAAGAGGACGCCGGCAGAGCGGCTGTCGATGCGGCCTCCAGGGCGCCGCCACTGACGATGGTCGCGCCGCCATAGGTATTCGATCCGCTGAGCATTAAAGTATTGGAACCAAACTTGTCGAGCCCCAGGCCGCTGCCGCTCAAGTTCCCGCTGTAAGCGGCGTTGCCGCCGGAAGTGTCGATTCCCAGCGTTCCCCCGTTGGAAAAGAGCGAACTTCCCAAAAGGGTTCCAATTTGCGCCGTGGTCCATTGCTGTGGTCCGCCCATGCCGACGGCCAGCAATGCCCCCGGCGCGATGCTGATCTGTGCCGGGTTGGGCGGATAGACGCCCGGAATGGAAGCGGTGGTGGCGGCTTCCAGCGCGCCGGCGTTGATCGTTGTCGTGCTGTAGCCATTCGCTCCGGAGAGCACAAAGAGGCCGGTGCCATTTTTGACTAGCGCGGCCGAACCGATCAGCGCCGGCGAA
Source organism: uncultured Planctomycetia bacterium (assembly GCA_963775975.1). Classification (GTDB taxonomy): domain Bacteria; phylum Planctomycetota; class Planctomycetia; order Pirellulales; family Thermoguttaceae; genus JANXQG01. The sequence goes on along the minus strand of CAVZKX010000003.1, from coordinate 1,385,775 downwards.
GTTTGTGGAGTTGCCATTGCCGCCAACGGTCAGAGTGCCGTTGGTCAGGTTGAGGGTCCCGGAACCGCCCAGCGCGCAAAGGTGGCGCTGAAGCCGTTGAGGTTCAGCGTGCCGCCGCTCCCGGCGACGGTGCTGTTGACCAGCGCGGTCGCGCTGCCGAGCGTAAGGGTGCCGCCGCTGACGATGGTGCTGCCGCTAAAGCTGTTCGTGCCACCCACGGTCAACATGCCCGGACCGGCAACCAGCAACGTGCCGCTGCCTGAAAGAGCGCTGACCAGCGACGCAGCGCTGTCGGAGCGGTTGAAGATGAGGGTGCCGTTGTCGACGATACTGCCGGGAAGCCAGCCATTCGTGCCCCCAGTCTCCAACTGCACCGTCGTGGCATTGATCGTCGTACCGCCGGAAAACGTCTCAGAATTCGCGACGATGAGCGTCCCGCCGCCGATCACCGCCAGCGAACCGGCGCCGCCGATAAGGCCGTTCAATGTCAGCGTATTACCGTGCGTGTCCAGCGTAGCCGCGGCCCCGGAATTGACGGCGATATTGCGGCTGGCCGAGAGCGCGAACGAGCTGCCCGCTTGCAAAGTGGCATTACCAGTGAATGTTATATTCGTCGCGGGCGAAGCCGGCACGGCGCCTAGGGCCGCATCGCCGATAATGGCGAGCACGCCCTGCTGAAGGGTCGTGCCGCCGGAAAACAAGTTGGTCCCTCGCAGCGCGAGCAGGCCGCTGCCGACTTTAGTCAGGCCACCCGAGCCGGAAAGCGTGCCCAGATACGTCGAATTCGCGCCGCTGCCGACAATGATCGCCGCCGTGCCGGCGGAAAGGCTGCCCGAACCGGATAGGCCGGCAAGAGATGCGCTGAAGCCGTTGAAATTCAGCGACCCGCCCGCGAGCACGAGCATACACGACTGCATGGCGGTGGAACTGCCGAGCGCAAGCGCGCCCGACATGACGACCGCGTTTCCAGTGAAGCTGTTGCTGCCGCCGAAGACGAGCGTGCCCGTTCCGACTTGCTCGATGTTGCCCGAGCCGGAGAGCGCACCGCTGAACGAGGCGAGGTCGGAGCGGTCGAAGATCAGCATGCCGTTGTCCAGCACCGCACCGCCGATTGCGCCGGCTGTGCCGCCGGCGCCGACTTGCAGCGTCCCCGCAGCGATGGCGATGCCGCCCACCGCGGTATCGGAACCGGTGACGACGAGTGTGCCGTTTCCGCCGACGCTCAGCGTGCCCGCGCCGCCGATGGGGCCGGGCACGGTGAGCGAGAACCCGCGCGTATCGATCGTGCCGGCCGCGCCCGCTCGAATGGTAATGCCGCGGCTGGCAGAAAGCGTCATCGAGTTGCTTGCCTGCAACGTGCCGCTGCCGAAGAAGCCGATCGAGCCGTTCGACGAGCCCAGCGCGGCATCGCTGCTGATAACCGCGATGCCCGAATCGATCTCTAGGCCGCCCTTGAAACTGTTGCTATTCGCCAGCACCAGCGTGCCGCTGCCGCCTACGGCCAACGAGCCCTCGCCGACGATGTGGCCGCCGACCGTCAGCGTGCCGCCGCCTGCGTCCAGCGCGGCCGTGGCCCCGGAATTGATTGTAATCAGGCGGCCGACAGAAAACATCACCGAGGCGGCGCCCTGCAACTGCAGCGTGCCGCTGCCGAGGAACAGGATCGGATTCGCGGGCGCGCCGAAGGCGACATCGCTGTTGAACGCCACGATGCCGGGATCGAAATAAAGCCCGCCGGTCCACATTGAGCTATTGCCCGTCAGATCCAACGAGCCGGTGCCTGCCTTAATCAAACTGCCGGAGCCGCTGATTGCACCGCTAAAATTCGTGCTCAGGTTGTTGGTTCCGGCGGTTAAGTTTATTGCCACGTTGCCGGTATCGGTCAGCGGCAGCGCGCCACTGCCCGACAGCCCTCCCACGCCGAAGTTGCCGATGCCCGAGTTGAATACTAGACCATCTTCTGTATTTATGCTGACCGTGCTGTTTTGAAGCGCCGCTGAATTGGCGAGTTGCAGCGTGCCCTGATCGACGGCGACCCCGCCTTGAATGCTGTTCGATCCGCTCAAGATCAGCGGGCCTTGACCGACTTTGCTGAGCGCCCCCAAGCCGGTGGCCGGGCCGTTTTCCGTCATGCTGTAGCCGGCAGTGTCGATGGTGCCGGTCACGGCAGGAGCGACGTTGATGCCGTCGTTGAGAAAAAGGTTCGCCGTGGCGACAAAGAGGGTGCTATTTGCGGTGAAAGTGATGGGCCGGGTGCCGGTCGAGGCATTGTTGGCGAGGCCCAGCGAGCCGCCCGCAAGTGTCACGCCGCCCGTCAACGTGTTGGAGGCGGTCAAAAGCAGAGAACCGGTGCCTTCAACGACGAGCGTGCCCGCGCCGCTGATGACGCCGCTGTAGGTGGTATTGGCGTTATTGCCGCCAACGACGACGGTCACCGCGTTTCCGCCCGTGTCGGCCAGCGCGAGCGCCCCGCTGCCCGCAATCGCGCCGACGCTGAACGAGCCGATGTTTCCGGCGAACTGAAGGCCATTATTGTTAACCGCGACATTAACCGAAGTATTCTGCGCAGCGCCGGCGTTGGCCAGAAGCACAGTCCCCTGCGCGACGGTCGTGTCGCCCGTGTACGTGTTGCTGGCGGCAAGCACGAGCGTGGCGGACCCAGTCTTGGTCAAGCCGCCTGCCCCGCTGATTTGCCCGGAGATGGTCAACGAGGAACTGGACGTATTGAAGGTCGCGCTGCTGCCGGCTGTAGGCAAAACGACGGGCAGCGCGACGGTCACCGAGTTCGTTGGCGAAGCCATACTTCCACTGGTGATATTCAACGTGCCGCCGCCCAGGCCTTGAGTAACGTTCGGAACAAGCAGCAGACCTCCCAGCAGATTGTAGGTCCCGAACGAGCCTGCGCTTTGGCCGAGGACCAGTGCCGTACCGACGGAGTTGGTACCTGCGGTTTGGGTGACCGTGCCCGTTCCGCTGTAGCCAATGTATTCGTACCCGCTGCTCGTCGATGTCACGGCCAGCGACCCGCCGGGCAGTTGCAACGTGCCGCCATCCACGGTGAGCGTGCCGCCGAGGGTATTGCTGCCGGTCAGGATGACGCTTCCTCCGGGGATTCCGCGAGTGCCGACGGCCAGGTTGCCGCTCCTGCTGAGATTCGATGTGAAGTACAACGTTCCGCCGCCGCCACCCAGGTAGACCGTCGCGCCGGCGGTCGTCAGAGCGCCGCTGTAGGTAGCCGTGCCGAACGCGCCCAGCGACAACAGCCTGTGAGGAAAAGAAAACATTATGCTCTCGGTATCGCTGAAACCGTCTGGCAGCAGAATAGCGCCGGTGGGCATCCCGGCGATCTTGCCGCTGGCGAGCCAACCGCTGACCGGCGCGGCCGGATCATAAATCGGCGTAGCGACCAGCGCGCTGTTGGGTCCGATGATGATTGCTCCCGCGCCGGACACCGCGCTCGTCGTGCCAAAGACAATCGCCCCGCTTGAGATTGTAGTGCCGCCACTAAAGCTGTTCGATCCCGATAGGGTCAATATGCCCATGCCCACCTTCACCAGCCCGCCGTTGCCGCCGATATTGCCGCTGTAGGTCGTGCTGGTCCCGTTGCCGCCGACGCTGAGCGTGGCCGCGCCGCCGGCCGTATCGCTGAGCGTAAGCAGGTTCGCGCCGGCACGCCCGCCCAGGTTGAAAGTGCCGATGCCGGGCAGGAATTGCAGGCCATTGTCCGCGAGCACGTTGACGGTGCTGTTCTGCACGGCGTTGAAGTTCGCCAGGAGCACGTTACCGGCTTGAATTGCAGTAGTGCCGGTATAAGTATTCGAGCCGGCCAACGACAACCCGCCCGTGCCAACCTTGTTCAACCCGCCGCTGCCGCTCAGGACGCCGGTGAGGCTGATATTGCCGCCCGTCGTATCGATTGTTGCGTTGCCGCCGCTGCCGGAGAGCGTCATAGCGATGGAGGAAGGCCAAGGGGCGCTCGCGCCCAGCGTGCCGCCGCCAAAGTTGAAGATCGCGGTGCCGGCGCCTTGCGTGATGCCGCTGCCGGAAACGAGCAGCAGGCCGCCATTCAGGGTGTAGCTTCCAAAACCTCCGGTGCTCTGAGCGAAAACGAGGGAGCCGTTGCTGGTCCCGCCGGTCTGCGTAAAGTATCCGCTGCCGCTTTGACCAATGACGAGCGTATTCGCAATGAGCAGCCCGCTGCCGCTGAGGCTGTATGAGCCGCTGCTGCCTGCGAAGGTTCCCAGGTAGAGGAAATTGGAGGCGAGATTTGTCCCACCCGATTGTGAGAAGCTGCCGTTGGCCTGATAACCGATGTATTCCAGGGTTGCCAAAAGGCCGCCGCCGGTCAGATTGTAGCTCCCGCTACTGCCCGCGTTGAAGCCAAGGTACAGAGCGGAGGTTGCCGAGTTCGTGCCTCCCGATTGCGTGAACGTGCCGATTCCGAGTTGGCCGACGTATTCATCCTGGGCAGCAAGTGATCCGCCGCTTTGGACGTAGGTTCCGCTGGCGCTGGGGAAGTAGCCGATGACCAAGCCTGAGGACAGCAAGTTCGTTCCGCCCGACTGGGTGAAGTTTCCCGGCCCCTGATCGCCGACCAACATGTCGTCAAGCTTAATCAGGCCGTTGCTGCTGAGGTTGTAACTTCCACTGCCTGGAAATCCAAGTTCCAGACTTAGTCCGGAATTCGTCCCGCCTGACTGCGAAAAGCTGCCGCTGCCGGAGTAGCCAATGAGCTCATTCACGCCAACGTAAAGCGATCCGGCACTAAGGCTATAGCTGCCGAAGCCGCTGGAATTGTAGCCGAGGTATAGGTCGTTGCTGACGGTGTGCGTACCACCTGTCTGCGCGACCGCGCCGGTAGCCGAGTAGCCCAGGTATTCCGAGCCCGCGGCAAGCGAGCCGCCGGGAATTTGCAGCGTGCCGCCGTCGACGATTAACCCGCCGATATTGGAACTCGTCCCGCTGAGTGAAAGAACGCCGGGACCAACTTTGCTAAGCGTGCTCGAACCGGCCAGGTTGCCAGATAGCGCGATGCTTCCGCCCGTTGTATCGACTGTGCTATTGCCGCCGCTGCCGGTGAGCGTCATGTTGAGCGAGGAAGACCACGGGGCGGTCGCGCCCAGCGTGCCGCCGCTGAAGTTGAAGGTCGCCGCGCCACTGCCCGACAGAATGCCGGAAGAAGGCGGGATCAGTAGTCCGCCGTTGAGATTGTAGGTGCCGCTGCCGCCGGCAAAATAGCTGAGGTATAAAGCATTTGTGACTTGGTTCGTGCCGCCCGACTGCGCGAACGTGCCCGTGCCCGGGTTTGCCTGAGAAAATATATCGTAGCTGACGAACTCGTTCGCTGCCAACAGCAAGCCGCCGTTGAGATTGCATGTCCCGCTATTGTGGTAGGCAATCTGCAGGCCTTGGTCCGAGGGGCGCTACCAACTGTGTTGCCGGAAACTAGATTCGTTCCACCCGGCTGCGTGAAGGATCCTGTGCCGGTTACGCCTACAAACTCGGACGTGGCGATTACCAAACCCGTGTTGCTGAGGACATAGGCTCCCCCGCTCGCGGTCCCCGCGTCGCCGAGATCGAACGAAACCAAAGAATTTGTTCCGCCCGACTGGGTAAAAGCGCCCGCGCCGAATTCGCCCATGTTCTCCACGATCGCGGACAGAGATCCGCCGCTGAGGTTGTAGGTTCCGTTGGCGTTGCTGCTGTAGCCAAGGTACAGGTAACCATTGCCAGGCAACGTATTCGTCCCGCCTTGTTGCGTAAAGCTGCCGCTGCCGGAATTGCCGACATACTCGGTACCGCCAACGCTCAGACTGCCGCCATTGAGCGTGCAGCTGCCACTGCTGCCGGTCTGGAATCCAAGATAGAGAGTTGAGGCAGCCGCGTTCGTCCCGCCGCTTTGTGCGAAAGTCGCGATGTCGCTGTTGCCGTATCCGACGTACTGCGATGGCACGGCAAACGAACCGTTGCGCAATGCAAGCGCGCCGTTGTCGCCGACCGTCACGCTGCCCGACAGAGAAACCTGTCCCGTAAGTGTCAGCGTGCCGGAGCCGTTCTTGAACAACGACGTCGTCCCCCCGCTGTTTTGCATCGAACCGGAAAAGGTACTAGATGAGTTGTCGTTGTTGACGTATAAAGTTGCGCTGCTGCCGACATTTCCGTTGTCGATCGTTCCATTGCCGGTCAAGGCGCCAACGCTGACTTTGAATCCCTGCGTGTCGAGTACGCCGGGGCTGTTGACGGTCAACGGCGCAGTGCTGGGACCAATCGCAGATTGTGTACCTAGCGTGGCGTCGATGCCAGCTTGTAGCGTACCGCCGCTGATCGTTGTGCCGCCGCTATAGGTATTGTTTCCGCTGAGCGCCAGCAGGCCGGGGCCTAGTTTCGTCAGGCTTCCAGATCCGCTGATCACGTAGCTCGCGGTCTGGTTGTCAAAAAGGTCGTAGGCCAGCGAGGCGTTGCTCGCAACGCCTGCCGTGGCGCCTATCGAGCCGTCCTGGCCGCTTTGCCCTGTGCCCAACTGTAATGTACCGCCGCTAATCGTCGTGCCGCCCGTGTAGCTATTGCCGCCGGCCAGCGTAAGCGTGCCGCCGCCAGTCAGAACGATCCCGGCATTGCCGCCGACATTGCCGCTAAGCGTGAGCGCGCTTGCGGACGGCACGGAAAAACTGCCCGCGGTAGCCAAGTTGACGGGGCTAGCGATAGTCTGTGAACTGCTGCCAGCAACGGAGACTGTCGCCGTGCCGTCGCTGCTATTGAGCGTGAGCAACCCGCCACTGAACGTGTAGTTTGCGTCGCTCAGGTTGAGCGATTTGAGGTTTGGATTGGCTCCGGTCAAATCAATCGAGGTTACCGATCCGGCGCCGTTGAATGTCGCCGCATCCACATTGCCGAAACCGGCGAATGTGCCCGGCGCGGCATGCACGCCATTGGCATCACTCCAATTGCCGGCCGTGCTCCACAATGAACCGAGGGGACTATTCCATGTGCCGCTGCCGGAGAAGATCGCCAGGCTTGCGCTGTTCGATGCGCCTAGTGTGGCGGATGTCCCCAGTACGGCGTTCGTCGCACCGCTTACTTGGGGCGCAAGCGTGAAATTTCCCGCCGCGGTCGCGGTGTAAACCAGACTGCCCGAGTCCGAAGCCCCCAAGGCCAACGGGCCGCCGTTTTTAGGCAGGCCAGCGCCGCCGAGCGTGCCGCCGGGGACCGATAAGAACAGCCCGCCATAGTTGAGCGAGTCATCGTTGCCCGATCCCGCATTGGTGATCATGGCGGTGACCGTCGTGGTGCCGCTGGTGTGCAGCAATGGCGATGCCGCGAGGGCGGTCAAGTTGTATGTGGTGGAAGTAACGGGCGGACTCCCCGTAGAACTGAAGACGAAGTTCAAACCGGCGCCGAGCTGGTTGAAAATCATGCTGTTGCTGCCGCTGGAGACCGTGTTGTTGACAACGTTGCTCGCCGTGCCGAAAACTGTGTGGGAACCGGTGCTGTCAGCCCAAATCTGGGTCTTTGATATGCCGAACCTGTTGGCCGGCAGCGCGAAAAGCGGTGCGCTCGTCGATTGCGAGGGCAGTGCGTACGCAGAAAAACTGGCGGTGAGAGTGCCAAGAAGGTATTCGACGCCGATAGTGCTCCCGCTCAACGCGAATGTGCTGCCGGCCGAGCCGCTCAATGGCGTCACCGCGGATGCAATCCACCATTTCGTAGTCGTTGTGACGGTTTGGCTGCTTCCGCCGAGACCTAGGGCACCGTATGGAGTAATGAATTGGCTGCCGCTGTTCGACGCCGCGGTGTTTGCGTTGTTACTCCAAGATCCGAAGCTGATATCGCCTTGCAGCGTGCTGCTGGGAATGTAGAAGTTGGAGGCCGTCTCGGTGAAAGTATCTACTGCTGTGCTCGGACTCGCGTCGGTGATAAGAGCATATACGTTTAGCGTGAACGTCTCGTGGCTCGCGTCAACGATTGCCGTATATGTGCTGCTGCCGGCTGCGCCGCCGCTCGCATATTGCACATCGAGATAAAGATTCGATTTGGCGGTGTTCACCGAGACCAATAAGGTAAGAATCGCGCCGGCCACCGGCACGAACTTACGCCACGCCTTAAGATAAGCTGAGCGTCTGACTGCTTGTCGAGACATGCAGCACCCCCACAACTGGATTTCCAAGTTTGGGCCAGGCAACAAAATGCCTGCAGTACCCTTCCTTGGAGTCTCCTTTTAACGGTGAGTATACTTGGCTTGATTTGCAATTGCAAGAATTATGTCGGGAGCGGCAAACTGCGTTAAAACAGCCGTCATCGTTTGCCGGTCGCGGCATGAAACCCCAGACAGCAAGTTGCCGGCAAGCGTATCGCCGACGGTTCCGGCATGGCGACCGGGCGGGATGAAGACGCCAGGCCCGCACGCAACGGAGCACCTCCGACGGCAAGGGAAAGCGCCGACGGCAACGTCGCAACAAATGCCCCGGGGAGTCTACGGGAATCGCCACGGTCGATCGGGCTCCGCCGATCTGGAAAGATTCACATTCGCGGCTGCGGCACTTCGCTTGCGCGGCCGAATGACAAGGAACGCGCCACTAATCAACATGATCGTGGACGTCACGATCAAGGCAAGCGATTCCGGTTCGGGCACGGCAATGGCACCTTCGTTTAACCCTGAGTCAGCGGCGACCGTGGAAGCAGGAAGGAAGGGAGCAAAGGACGACGGCTCCCCAATGTTCAAGTCTGTGCCGTCACCTAAGGCGCCTATCGAGGCAATAACCAACGTGCCATCGAGTACGTCAGTGCCGCCAAGGTAGTCATTGTCGGTCGCGCCGGGGCTCAGCACGAGCGTACCCGAACCGAGCTTCCTCAGCGCGCCTCCTCCGGTAATCCGCCCGCCGAAAATCGAATTGCCGGTGCCGCCGACGGCTAGCGTAGTGCCGGTGGCGATCGCCAAGCTCAAGCGGGAGGCGGTGATCGGGCCAACATCAAAACTGCCGCCGCTAGCGTCCAGGCTGAAATTGGCGCCGGGACTGAATTGCGCGTGATCCAGTAGGCTTTCGACCATCGTGGCCATCCATTGCTGTGACCCACCCACTGCCAGGACTAGCGTCGCGCCGCCACTGACGTGTACGCTGCTGCAGTTCGGCGCTCCGGGCAGCGAACTGCTCGTCATCGCCTCCAGCGTGCCGTTGCTGACAAAGGTGCCGCCCGAATACGTATCGGTATTGCTCAGCAAGAGTGTACCGCTTCCCACGAGCGCCAAAGCACCTTGGCCACGGATGGGTCCGGCCACCTCGAGCGTATTGCCGGAGGGATCGAAGGCGGCCGTAGCGCCGGCGCTGATTGAGATGGTGCGGCTGGACAGGAGCATCGTCGAATCAAGGGATTGCAGTGTGCCGCTGCCGAGAAAAACAATCGGATTCGTTGGCCCGCCCAACGCGGAATCGCTGCGGAAGGCGACCGTTCCCGGGTCAAAATACAGCCCGCCCGTCCAACCGTTCTGGCCTTCGAGATCTAGCGAAGCGTCGCCAGCCTTGGTCAAAGAGCCTGGACCGCTAATTGTCCCGCCGTACGTTGTGTTTTGGTTGTCTTTGCCGACGACCAGGTTTACCGGCACATTGCCAGTATCGCTCAGTTTCAATGCTCCGCTGCCGGAGAGCCCGCCGACCTCAACCGTGCCAACGCTGGCGCCGAACGCCAGGCTGCCGTGTGAATCGACATTAACCGTGCAATTGGGCAGCGCCGCCGAATTGCTAAGCTGGAGCGTTCCTTGGCTGATGTTCGTCAGGCCGGAGATCGTATTGGACCCGGCGAGCACCAGTGTCCCCGTTCCGTACTTGGTTAGGCCGCCGGGACCGGAGATCGTGCCGCTGAATGTGACCGTGTATTGCTGAGTGTCAGCCAGGAGCGAATTCTGCACGTCGAAGTCGTTGGGGATCGGCATGTCGGCGGTGAAGGTTGTCGTCGAGCTGCCGTCAACGGTGATCGTTCCGGTGCCGCCCGACGTGGGGCTGACGAAGGTGGTGATATTGGATTCCAGGACAAGGCCGCCGCCGAAGGTATTGGCGGCTGCCAATTCCAAAGTGCCGCTGCCGCTATGAACCACTCCACCCGGCCCGCTGATGACGCCGCCATACGTCGTGCTAGCGTTGTTGCCGCCGACGACCATGGTTACGGCGCTTCCGGCGGTGTTTTTCAATTCAAGCGCGCCGGTGCCGGCGATCGAGCTGACACTGAAGCTGTTATACGCGCCGTCGAATTGCAGGCCGTTGTCCACGTTCACGTGGACCTCCGTGTACTGTGCTACATCGGGCAAGGCCAGCAGCAGGGCGCCGCTGGAGATGACCGTCGTTCCACTCGACCCGTTCAGGTTGTAAACTGCCAGCGTCCCGGTCCCCGCCTTGGTGAGCTTCGTGGCGTCGATCACGCTTGAAATGGCCAGGTTCCGCGGAGTACTGACGACCAATTCGCCGCTGGGCGAACCGCCAAGAGTGCCGCCGCTGATCATGCCCGACGTGTTGCCAATAAGGCCGCCGCTGAGAAGCGCCAGCGATCCCGAATCGCTCATGGAGACGCCCACCGTTCCGGTAAGCTTTAGCGAATTGAACGTCTTGGCGGAGTCCACGGACGACTGCTGGCCGGTAGGCAGGACGTTGAGTGCGGCGTTTGAAGGAAGGACTCCCAGATCGCCGTTGGTGTAATCCGTAAAGGCAATGATATTCCCCGCCGCGCCGCTAACAGCCGCCCAATCGGACTCGTTCACGGTGGCATAGCCGCCCAGGATGCCGCCCGTGTTCGGGGTGGTAGTCGTGATGCCATTCGTGGCCGATTGCGGCCCGGCGGGCAGGATGAAATCGACGGCGCCGCCGATCACTTGTTGAATGTCGCCGAGGTGCAAGACGACCGAGTTGGACGCGGCGGCCGTCAAGACAATGGCCGAAATACCCGGGTTGACCGTTAGGCCATTGAAGCTCTGACTATTCGCCGCGCCGGCGCTGCCTTGGATGATGAGGACGCCCCCCGCCAAGGTCAACGAGGAAGAGTTCGTCGCGCTATTGATGATGTTGGTTTGCGGAGCGCCGGGCCGGCTGAAGTCTGCGCGCAGCGCCCCGCCTGAGATCATCGTGCCGCCGGTATAGGTGTTGGAGCCGCTCAATGCCGCAATTCCTCCACCGGCCTTGGTCAGGCCGCCCGATCCGCTGATGTTGCCGGGATAGGTCTGGAACGTAGCAGGGGCGAAGCTCAATGTCGCGTTGTCCACAATTTCGCCGGAGATGTATCCGTTTCTCGTCCTGCCGTCGCCGAGTTGCAGCGTTCCGGCCGAGATGGTCGTGCCGCCGGTGTGGCTGTTCGATCCGGTCATGGTCAGCACGCCGCCGCCCAGCTTGAGCAGGCTGCCATTGCCGCTGAGATTGCCGGCGTATATCGTGCTGGCGTTATTGCCGCCGACGGTTAGAGCAACAGGGTCACCCGCCGTATTGGCCAGCGCCAAGTTGCCCGGTCCTTGCAATCCGCCGAAGGTCGCGCTGCCGAGCGAGCCGCAGCTGAGCGCGCCGCGCCGCCGATGTCAACCGTGCTGTTCAACAAGGCGTTCGGATCGCTTACCAGTAGAGTGCCGCCGGAGACAAGGGTTGTGCCGGTATAGATGTTGGCGTTGGCAAGCGTCAAGATGCCCGAGCCGATTTTGGTCAATCCGCCGGCGCCGGTAAGGTTGCCGGAAAGACTGATATCGCCGCCCGTCGTATCGACGGTGGCATTGCCGCCGATACCGGTGAGGGTCATGTTCACCGACGATTGCCAGGGATTCAGCGCCCCCAGCGTGCCGCCGCCGAAGTTGAACGTGGCGCTGCCGGGGCCCTTGGTAATTCCGTCGCTGGATACCAGCAGCAAACCGCCGTTGAGATTGTAGGTTGCGACGGCGCCAGAGTAGGGAGAAGCGAGGATGAGGCTGCCAGCCGCGTTCGTTCCGCCGGACTGGGTGAAAGTGCCGATTCCCACCACGCCGACATACTCCTGCACGCCGACGGAGAGCAGTCCGCCACCCAGGTTGTAGGTGCCGACACTGGAACCATAGTTGTACCCTACGACCAGGTAGTTGTCCGCCCGATTCGTTCCGCCCGACTGGTTGAACGTGCCATTCCCAGCGTTGCCCACATTCTCCTCGGAGACGACCGTGAGCAGACCATCGCTGAGGTTATAGATTCCCACGCCGCCGGCGAGGTTGCCGATATTGAGGTAGGAGCTCATCGCATTCGTTCCATTGGACTGCGTGAAGATTCCGGTCCCGGCGTTGCCGATAAACTCGTGATGGGCGGAAAGCAGCCCGCTTCCGCTGAGATCGTAGGTTCCGCTGCCGTAGTTCCCTACGACCAGATGATCGGCCACCGTGTTTGTTCCGCCCGACTGCGTGAAACTTCCGACACCTACATTGTCGACGACCAGAGGTTGGCTGATGGAGAGGCCGCCATCGATCAATTGGACGAAGCCCACGTTGAGGGCGCCGGACAAACTTAGCGTACCCGAGCCGACCTTGGTCAATCCGCGGCCGCCGGCAAGGTTTCCGGAAAGCATGATGTCGCCGCCGGTAGTATCGACGGTGGCGTTGCCGCCGATGCCGGTGAGGTTCATGTTCATCGACGACGACCAAGCATTGAGCGCCCCAGCGTGCCGCCGCCGAAGTTGAACGTGGCGCTGCCGAGGCCCTGCGTCAAGCCCGGAGTCGCACCGGGAGTGCCGACACCGGAGCCGGAAAGAAGCAGCAGGCCGCCGTTGAGGTTGTAGGTTCCCGAGGAAACTAGGCCGACGCCGCGATTTTCGGCGGCTATTATCAATCCGCGTGAGACGGAATTCGTCCCGCCGGTTTGCATGAAGCTGCCGCTGCCGTAGTAACCGACATACAAGGCGGGTTCGGAAAGTTGCCCACTGCCCGTGAGGATATACGTCCCGTTGCCGACAAAGAAAGTTCCCAGCGAAAGATCGGACGACATGGTATTCGTTCCGCTGGACTGCGTGAACGTGCCGGTTCCGGATTCGCCGATCGATTCCTCGCGCGTGGCAAGCTGGCCGCCGCTTAAGGTATATGTTCCGTTGCCGAGGGCAGTGAAGCCGTTCCCGACTCCGAGGAACAGCTCATCCGCTACCGAGTGCGTTCCGCCAGACTGCGTGAAGTTACCGTTGCCGTAGTTGCCGATGCGCTCCAGACCGCCAACCGTGAGCAAACCGCTCCCACTGAGATTGTAGGATCCCGAGGAGACAAGGCCGACGCCGCGATTTTCGGCGGCAATTGTCAACCCGTTGGCAACGGAATTCGTCCCGCCCGTCTGTGTGAAGCTGCCCGTTCCGTAATACCCGACATACAAGGCGGGTTCGGAAAGTTGCCCACTGCCCGTGAGGATATACGTCCCGTTGCCGACAAAGAAAGTTCCCAGCGAAAGATCGGACGACATGGTATTCGTTCCGCTGGACTGCGTGAACGTGCCGGTTCCGGATTCGCCGATCGATTCCTCGCGCGTGGCAAGCTGGCCGCCGCTTAAGGTATATGTTCCGTTGCCGAGGGCAGTGAAGCCGTTCCCGACTCCGAGGAACAGCTCATCCGCTACCGAGTGCGTTCCGCCAGACTGCGTGAAGTTACCGTTGCCGTAGTTGCCGATGCGCTCCAGACCGCCAACCGTGAGCAAACCGCTCCCACTGAGATTGTAGGATCCCGAGGAGACAAGGCCGACGCCGCGATTTTCGGCGGCAATTGTCAACCCGTTGGCAACGGAATTCGTCCCGCCCGTCTGTGTGAAGCTGCCCGTTCCGTAATACCCGACATACAAGGCGGGTTCGGAAAGTTGCCCGCTGCCCGTGAGGATATATGTCCCGTTGCCGACGAAGAAAGTTCCCAGCGAAAGATCGGACGACATGGTATCCGTTCCGCCGGACTGGGTGAAAGTGCCGGTTCCGGATTCGCCGATCGATTCCTCGCGCGCGGCTAGCTGCCCGCCGCTTAAGGTATATGTTCCGTTGCCGAGGGCAGTGAATCCGTTCCCGACTCCGAGGAACAGCTCATCCGCTACCGAGTGCGTTCCGCCCGACTGCGTGAAGCTGCCGCTGCCCAAGTTACCGATGAACTCCTGACCGCCGACCGTGAGCAAACCGCTGCCGCTGAGGTTATAGCCTCCTGCGCTGCCGCCTTGGTATCCAAGATAAAGGTCGCCGCCCACGGCATGTGTGCCGCCGGACTGCGTGAATGTGCCGGTTCCGGAGTAACCGATGTGTTCATAGCCTGTCGCCAATAGGCTGCCGCCGCTAAGGTTATAAGTTCCGCTGCTGCCGACTGCATTGGCCAGATACAGATCCGTCGCCTGATGCGTTCCGCCCGATTGCTGGAAACTACCGGTACCGTGGTTGCCAATGTAATCGTTGTACGTCGTAACGAGGAGGCCGCTATCGCCGAGTCCATACGTGCCGTTGCCGCCTGGAAAATCGCCAAGAACCAATTCGCCTGTCGTATGCGTTCCGCCGGATTGCGTGAATCCCCCGGAGCCATCTTCGCCAATTATGGCCTGAACTGTCGAAAGCGAGCCGCCACTCAGGTTATAGCTTCCGCTGCCGCCGGAACTGTATCCAAGGTACAGAACGGAACTCGCGGAATGCGTTCCACCCGATTGCATGAAAATCCCGGCGCCTGAATCGCCAACGAGCAGAGACTGGTTGACGGAGAGGCTCCCATCAATCATCTGCATGAAGCCCGTGCTCGCAGCGGCATCGCCCAGCGAGAGCGTATTGCACGTCGCGCCGGGCAGTGTGATCGCCGCCGTGCCGCCGTTGGAGATGAAAGCGTCGTCGCCGCCGGCTGGTACATTGCCGGACCAGTTCGTGTCGATCGACCAGTCGCCCGATGGAACTTGCCACGACTGGATCGCGCAGGAGGCGGACTGCGGAACGACAAGAACGAAAACAATTCCAACTGTCAACAGTAGACTCGTCTGTGATATAACTTGGAAAAGTGATCGCACAATGTCGCCCTTAAAGCATGACGTTAGTCACAACTTGTGACCGACACCGAGAAAGAGAAAGGCCAACGCTCGCCACGTTCTAAGACTGAAAAAACAACCCTCGCGCGGGATATACCTCAGTGGTTCCGCGTTTCGGGATTATAACACGCGCACATTTAACGGGCAAGGATTTTGCCGGATTAAACGGTATAAAATGAAAAACGCCCGGCCAGTTCGCGGCCGGGCGTTGAGCGGAAGGCACGCGGAGCGTGCCTGCTACATTGCGGGCGCTTAGCCCGCCTTGGCGACTTGCATCTGATTGATGTAATCGTTGACGATGTTCAGCACTTCGTCGAGATAGTAGTCGCGCTCGATGCCCGACGGGTTCTCGCTCAGTTTTTCGATCGCCTTTTCCTCTTCCTTGTCGGCGTTCGTCTCGGCGCGCTCCTTGAGGAACTTGGCCTCGTTGAGCGTGACCGACTTCTTCGCGACCTGCTCCTTGTATCGCTCGATATTCCGCTCGACCTTCTTGAACTTATCCGATGCGGAGACCCGAGCGGCCGATAGCCGCTTGAGCTGGTTCACCAGCGCCGGGTTCACCTCATCGAACTTCGTGAACGGCTGCGCCTCCACGTGATCGAAGGGCAGGGGATAGTCGAGGTCGGCCTCGCTGATGTCCTTGAAATGCGAACTCAGCGACGGCAGCTCGATGTCCGACACCACGCCGCGCAACTGTGTGCTGTCGCCGCCGGGCCGGTAGAACTGCTGGATCGTGATCTTCAACTCGCCCATCTTCGGCGGGTTGGGAACGCGGAACAACTGTTCGCCCAGGTTCAGCAGGCTTTGCACGGTGCCCTTGCCGTGGGTCGAGGTGTCGCCCACGATCAGGCCGCGATTGTAGTCCTGGATTGCACCGGCGAAGATCTCGCTGGCGCTGGCGCTGAACTTGCTGATGACCACGACCAGCGGGCCGCTCCATTCAATTCCCGGATGGTGGTCGTCATAGCACTGCGCCGGGCCTTCGGGGCCTTTGACTTGGACCACGGGACCCTCCTTGAGGAAAAGCCCTGTGAGCGTGATGGCTTCACTGAGCGAGCCGCCGCCGTTGGTCCGCAAGTCCATGACGACCGCGTCCACCCCTTTTTGCTTGAACCCTTCGAGGATTTGGCGGACGTCGCGGGTCGTGCTCTTGTAATTGGGATCGCCGTGCCGGGCGCCTTCCATGTCCATGTAGAAGCTGGGCAGATTGATCACGCCCACGCGGTAGGGCTTGCCGTCGCTCTTGTGGCCGGCGTCGAAGACTTCGCCCCGCGCTTCGCTGTCCTTGAGTTCGAATTTCCTCGCGGGTGATCTTGACGATGTGCGGCTTGGGGTCCTTGAGCGAAATCGCTTGCAAGCGGACGACGGTGCCGCGCTTGCCGCGGATCATCTTCACCACGTCGTTGAGCTTCATATCGACCACGTCGACCAGCTCGCCCGAATCGCCTTCACCTACGGCGATGATCTTGTCTTCCAGCTTGAGTTCCTTTTCCTTCTCCGCCGCGCCGCCGGGAATGATCTTCTTGACGACGGTGTACCCGTCGACGCCTTGCAGCGAAGCGCCGATGCCTTCGAGCTTCAACTGCATCATGATCTCGAAATTCTCGACCGACGCCGGCGCCATGTAAGTCGTATGCGGATCGAAAGCCGTCGTCAGGCTGGTGAGATACATTTCCAGCAACTCCTGATCGTCGGTCTGGCCCATCCGCTTGGCGAAGCTGTGGTAGCGCTGCGATAGCCGCTGTTCGGGCGTTTTGCCGTCGCTGGTGTCGGCGGTCTTTTCGGCCTTGCCGTCGGCCTTTTCGGCCTTCAAAAGCAACAGGTCGTATTTGATGCGCTTCCGCCAACGGTCGTAGGCCTCGTCCGGCGTCTTGGCATACTGGATGGAGTCCTTATCGACGATCAAGTCCTCGTCAATGGTAAAGTCCTGCTTGCCGGCCAGGATCTTATCGATCATCTTCACCCGCTCGTCGATGCGGTCGAGGAAGCGGTTATAGACGGTGTAGGCAAATGAGATGTCGCCCTTGCGGATCGCTTCGGCAAGGTCGTCCTTGCTCTTGGCGAACTCGTCGTAGTCGCTCTGGTAGAAGTACATCTTCATTGGATCGAGTTCCTTGAGGAACGTCTTGAAACACCGCTCGGAATCTTGCGCACTCAGCGGATGGCGGCGAAGATGTTCATTCTTCAAAAGCGAAGTGACGGCCAGGGCGACATGTCGGTCGTTCGGGCTGGGATTAGTCAGCCGGGCCGCTTGCGAAGCCAAGGTGGCTGCGGCGAATAGGCAGAAAGCCGTAAGGCCGACAACGTGCCGGCGAACAACCGATCGGAACATTAAGACCATTCTTTGGACCTCAAAAGTGGGTTTTTTTATCGCGAACGGCCGGAAGCTAAACGAGCCCTATCCAAAACTGGAATCAGCGTTCTTCCGAGCCGGCCGAATTATTGGCGTAATCTGTTCATATTATCGGGCTCACGTGGATTAAACAAGGTGAAACCGCGCTGGATGGATTGCGGCCGAAATCGAGCTGTTGGAGCTTCAGTATCTCAGTTTGGCCGAGCCAATCGTATCCTCCCACTCTCATAGTTACCTTGACGAACCGTTTCCTGCGTTGCGAGATTCGCCCAGCAGTCAGCGCCGCCCGCGATTGCCTTCGATTGCCTCGGCTGCGTGACGCGCAACGCCTTCGCGTTTAGTTGCCGCTGTTGCGCCCCGGCTGTGTCGTCGTAAGGCCATACGGGCAAAGGCTTTGCAGCGCTGCTTTACAGGTGTCGCTAGCTCCCTCAAAGGTTGTGGGTGTTGCGCAAGTGGTGCAGATTGCTCGGGCGACGGTCAAAAACAACGGGCTTCCGGAAAAGGCGTTCGACAATGCTTTTCTCGCGGCAAACGATATGTGTTTAATGGAAATCATCTTTGAAACTGCTTTGATCCGGCTTGGAAGCGGCAGGTAACGGATGGTCGCGACGAGTGCCCGCAATTTTTTTGTTTGAAGGCCTCATGTTGCCAATTCCCGCGGAAAGCGGCGTGCGTTTAATGAAAAACCGCGCCAAATCTATATAGAAACTGTATAGAAACGTCATAGGAATCGCATAGAAAGCGCATAGGAATGCATAGAAACTCATAGGATCTCATGTAAACACTTCTTTTCACTTCTTTATTGTATTTATAAACCACGAAATACACGAAACACACGAAAGCCGGACGGGGCCACGGATGAAACGCGGATTGAACAGGATGCGGTCTTGGGGAATTTGGGATTTGGGGATTTTGAACATTGAACCTTGTACATTGAACATTTCCGTTTTCATCCTTCCGCCTTCATCCTTTCATCCCCTCTCAACTCTCAACGCTCAACTCTCAACGCTCAACTCTCAACTCTCAACTCTCAACGCTCAACTCTCAACGCTCAACTCTCAACTCTCAACGCTCAACTCTCAACGCTCAACGCTCAACTCTCAACTCTCAACTCTCAACTCTCAACTCTCAACTCTCAACGCTCAACGCTCAACTCTCAACGCTCAACGCTCAACGCTCAACGCTCAACGCTCAACTCTCAACCCTCAACTCTTGTACGCACTCCCATATATATATTGCTAGATGCGCTATGCGAAAATGGAAGAATTCTTTTCGGATTGTTCCGAAGCCCTTGTAGGCCAAGGACTTAAAGAATTTTCGGGGTCATTTATGACATATCGCAACTCCGCCGTTTTTCTTGCCCGTAGGGTGCGGTCGAGTTCGACGAAGACCCACCATGAGTTGAACCGAATTGGTGGGCCACGCGCTCCATTCGACGCCCCCCGGGAAACAACCCGCGTTGGGGTTGATCTATTTCGTCGGGCAACGTTCCCAAGGTAGGCCGTCGTTCCGCCGGCGAACCTTGGGCTCTCGGACAGAATCCCGTTGGGATTCATTACGACCGGCAACGTGCCCATTCAGCGTGAGGGCGTAAGCTTTGCGCAAAGCCCTGACGAAATTCAATGCCACCGGCTCTCGATCCCCAACGGGGATATGTCCTCTAGCCCTGGGTTGGTGCGAGGAACGAGCAACCTACCCTGGGAAACCGTCCAAACCATTCTCAACGCCAACGGAGTTGTGTTGCGGCGCGGACGCATTGTGCCCGCATGCCGCGGCGGTTCGGCTTCGAGCCGGCGATTTGCGGGGCATCGGGGGCCACCGGGGGCCACCGGGGTCAGACCGGCGTTTTCTACTTTGACTTGTAGAATTGTTACCATCCGACCGGACAGATCTATGTATTAGGAGCCGCCAGTGGCCGATGACGAGGAGTTTGTCGATTTTGAGATTCGGCCTGGGCCACCCGTGGCGGGCACGATCGTGCGGTCCGGCATCCGTGAATCGCCAGGCATGAATGCGATGGCGCAGCAAGAGTAGTCCGCTCGCCCAGATACATGCCCTCACCCTGAGCCTCTGCGCTCGTTGTTTCATGCATCTCCGGACCCATCCGGCTTGCCGGATGGTGAACAAGGTTGAATGGCTAAAGTGGAAAAGCCAAATTGCACACGACCCCATCCACCTTGGTGGATGGTGAAGAAGGCTGTCGGGCTTTGGCGCGACGCCAGGATAGCTGGGCAGCCTAATTCACCATCCGGCAAGCCGGATGGAGTTTTTTTTCGCTCGCTCTTGTTGGTTAGCTGTCCAACCTCCTTCACCATCCAGCAAGCTGGATGGGTCGCCCAAGGACTTTGTGTAACATCGAGGCCTCTGCCAGAGGGTACGATTAGCGGTTGATCCCCACCTCGCTCGCGCGTCGGGCTTGTATCGTTCGTGGGAAGCTCCACTTCGCTCGCGCTTAAGGCTTTTATTCTCCGCTCGGTGACGCGTCGGGTGGCGATTGCGGCGCTGAACATCGCTGCAACCCGACACAAGCTTATCTAAACGACGCATATTGCCTTGTCGGATAGGCCATTATCAAGAATTCTTTAATTTGCGTAGATTGTTTCGAGTTTGCCGGTCGTGCAGACGATAAAGGATGCTGCGAGTTTTCCTATTGGGGGCAATGGAAATGATTTTAACGGGCAATACGCAACCTACATTACCTCCTTTTTGCAAGGGAAATAACTGTGAACCGGCAACAGTTTGCTCTCGTCGTAGCTCTCGGACTATTAACTTTCGCTGTAGAAGACGCAGCGTTTGCGGCTGACTGGAAGCCCGCCTCGGATGACAGCGGCGGATCGACCGTTAGCGGCAAGCTCTACCGCAACGCGGCCAGCCAGAACGGCACCGCCCCCTATTACCTGCTAAATCAGTTTGGCGTGGTCCAAAGCTATATCGCCGCCGGACCGGGCGTCGATTTAGAAGCGAGCGTCGGACAGCAGGTCAATCTGCATGGCACGGTTCGTACCCTCCCGGGCGGCGAAATGCCCATTACGACCTGCGATAAGTTCGCGGTCGGCGGCGAGCAGTCCGCAGTGCCGACGGCCGCGGCGGGCGAGGAGCAGCATCACGACGCGCCGAATACTGTAGCGCCGGCGTCTGGCTGGGAAGCCAGGACTGCTCATTCGCAAGACGAAAGGGCGAACGAGCCGGCCGCCCGGCCGATGCCAATCCGCGAGGTCGTCCTCAATCCTCAGGCGGCCGCCGAGAATGACAATAATCAGGCTCAGCCCAATCCGGCCCCCGTTCGCCGCCCCGCGCCTCGACGTATGCGGAATGTCGGCGGGCGGATGACCGCCTATCAAGAGTCGGTCCCCGCACCTAATGGGACCACAACCCGCATGGTTCGCAGCGCTCCGGAGCCGATGGCCGATCCCGGCCCGTCGATGGAGCGCGTTCCGATGATCTCGCAAGGTCCCATGATGCAAGGCCCGATGGTCGAAGGCCAGATGGTCGAAGGCTCAATGGGCGGCGACGCATCGTGCGGCGGCGACTGCGGCAGCGCACCGTGCGGCCAGCCATGCAACACCTGCACTGATGATTACGATGCCTGCTGGGGACCGCGCTGCCCGCTGTTCATGTGGGGTCCGACGGGCATCTGGGCAAAAGCCGATTATCTTTTGTGGACAGAGAAGGGCACGAGCGTCCCGGCCCTGGTGACCCAAGGATCGATCAACGACGCGCATCCCGGGGCGCTCGGCCAGCCCGGCACTGTCGTGCTTTGTGGCGACGGACTGCTTGACGACGACTCGCGGAGCGGCTTCCGCTTCCAGGCCGGAATGTGGTTGAATCGCTGCGCCACTTTGGGCTTCGAGGCCGAATTCCTGAACCTCGGCGATGAGGAATTCAACTTCCATCAGTGGTCCGACGGCAGCACGATTATCGCCCGGCCGTTTAACGACGCGTCTCAGACGCCGTTCGCACCGCGTGCCGAACTGGTGGCGTTTCCTCGCGGCAACGCCAACAGCCTGGACGGAACGATCGACGTCGCCGCCGTCACGCACTTCAACGGCGGGGCGGCGCGCTTCCTCGTTACCCTTTGCCGGCAGGACGGATGCTGGACCGACGAATGCGGCTGCGAGACCTATCACGACCGTTATCGAGCGATCTTCACTGCCGGCTATCGATACCTCGACCTGGAAGACACGCTCGGCATCTCGGAACGGCTGACCACGACGGCCGGCATCGTGCCGGGAACGGATGTCACCGGCACCGAGGCCTTCGCCATCGACGACCGATTCCGTGCGAAGAACAATTTCAACGGTGGCGAGCTGGGCATGAAGTTCGAGTTCCAGCGGAACCGCTGGGGCCTGGAGTTGTTCCCGCGGATCGGCCTTGGCGAGACGCACTCGGAAGTCACGATCAACGGTTCGACGGTCGCCACCGACGCAACGGGCGTCCAAACAGCCGCGCAGGGCGGACTGCTGGCACAGCCGACCAATATCGGCACGCACGTGCAGAACATGTTTTCCGTCGTGCCCGAAATCGATGTAAATGCAAGTTGGCAGGCCACGCCCCATACGAAGCTCGTCCTCGGCTACTCGTTCCTGTACTGGAACAACGTGGCGCGAGTGGGCGAACAGATCGACACGAACGTCAATTCGTCGACGCTGCCGAACTCGCCCGTCCCCGCGACTGGGGACACCACCCGGCCGAAGTTTACTTTCGCCGAAACCGGTTATTGGGCTCAAGGCCTGAACGCCGGCGTCGATATCCGATGGTAATGAAATTGCCGGCTTGTCCGGTCGATATAAAGAGGATGTAACTTTCAGGGCAGCAACTTTTAATCGCTTACGCCGGAAAGTGCAGCAAACGTCGCCTCGCGGCAAAGGTCTGCTACATTTCCGGCCACAACGAGTATAGGACAAGGAGTGTCCCCATGTCTTCGCAGTCGCATAAGTCAAGTTCGTGGTTCGCACGCATCACCAAAGTACTTGCTCCGCATCGCCACAAGGCATCGCGGTTCAAAAACCGCCGAGGTTTGCGAATTGAGTCGTTGGAGACGCGGTCGATGCTCTCGGCCACCGTGCTGCCGACGATCAGTGGAGTCGTCTATCAGGACATGTCGGGCGGCGCCTTGACGGCCGGCGATCCGCGCATCGCTAATGCTACAATCAACCTCTTCCGCGATGGCGGCGACGGTGTATTCACCGGTAAAGCGCCGGGCAGCGACGACATGATTGTGGGCACCACCACGTCCGACGCCAACGGCATGTACAGCTTCACCAACCTTAACGCCGGCACCTACTTCGTGCAGGAAATTGGCGTGCCCGGCCTGATCGTTCCGTCCGGCACGGGCGTACAGAAGGTCGTCGTCGGCAACGGCGAACTGCAAGGCGCGCCGCAACGGACTATCGACTCGTTCGCTTCGACCATGCAATATGTGAGCGGTTCGTTGCACGGCGGCCGGACCGGAGCATCGTCGATGTCAACCGCCGACGCAATCGGCGGGCACCGGAACCTTTACACGCAACTTACGTCGTTCGCCGGCTCCGTTTCGTTTGGGGCCGATGCCGATTTCCCCGGACTGCTGGACTTTGCTTCGGGCGCTGCTTCCAACGGCACATTCACGGTCAATTGGGACGGCAACAACAGCAACGCGGCCGTGCTCAATCCGACCGGGCTCGGGCAGGTCGACATTACCAACCAAGGCGCGGCGACGGGGATTGAGCTTTCGCTCGGAGCGGACCACGACAACGGCTTCGTGACGCTCAAGGTCTATAGCGACGCCAGCAACTGGTCGTGCGCCAAGGTGCCGCTGCAGAATACAGCCGACGGCTCGCTGGGCGACAGCCTGTTCATCGCCTTCGGTAAATTCACCGTTGGCGGCGGCAGCGGCGCCAACTTCAGCAAGGTCGGCGCGATCCAATTGAGCATCACCGGAGCCAATGCCAACGACGGCCAGGTGGGAGCGATCCAGACGGTTGGCCCGATGGTCCTCAGCGAGAATCTGGCCAACCTTCCCCAGGCCGATCTCTCGGTGACAAAAGCCGCGACGCCGAGTCCGGTCGTCGCCGGCCACCAACTCACGTACACGTTCTCGACGACCAACAATGGCCCGCTGGCCGCCACCGAGGTGATGCTTACCGACGTGCTGCCGGCGGGCGAAACCTATGTTTCGTCGACGAGCAGCCAAGGCTGGGTAACGAACAATAACGGCACGCTCTCAGTTGCGCTCGGCAACATGGCCAATGGCGCGACGGTCACGACGACGGTGATCGTCACGATCGCGGCGAGCGCCACGGGCAGCGTTACGAACACCGTGACCGTAGGCGCCGACCAGGCCGATCCCAACTTGGGCAACAACACTTCCACAGTGACAACGCCGATTACCGTGCCGGTTGTGCAGCAAGCGACGACCGACCTGAAGATCGTCAAGTCGGCGGTGCCCAATCCGGTCACGGTCGGCCACACACTGACCTACACGCTCGTCGTGACCAATAACTCGCTCACCACGGCAACGGGCGTGAAAGTCATCGACACGCTCCCGACCGGCTTTACTTACCAGACAGAAACGGGCGCGGCGACCGTGACGATCGTGGGCAACACGCTCACGCTGACCTTGGGCTCACTTTCGGCGCAGGGCACCGACACCATCACAATCACTGGCACTGTGACTTCGTCGGCCGCCAGCACGATTGTGAATACGGCCGTCGTCAGCAGCAATGAACCAGACGGCAATCCGGCGGACAACACGTCAAGCGCGATCACCACGGTCGTGAAGGCAGGCGTGCCGGCGAAGTATTGGTTTATCGTGTAGCTTCTGCAATTCCGCATCTGGCCGCCGCGACGATCTCAGCGAGTTGTTCAACTGAAATTGCCAGCGGCGGCCAGAGTACGATTACATCGGTGAGTGGCCGAAGTAGTACGCCGTGATAATGAGCTGTTTCATAGACGCGGCGGCCTATGCGTGCCGCTGGGGGATACGGCTCGCGGGTCGCGCGATCGCGGACGAGTTCGATGCCGGCAAGCAGGCCGCATTGGCGAATGTCGCCGACGTTCGGATGCTCGGCGAGCGGCGCAAGGAGTTCGCGAAGCCGTGCGATCTTAGGTTGAAGATGCTCTAGCGTGTCTTCTTCCTCGAATACATCGAGCGTAGCCATCGCGGCGGCGGCGGCGAGCGGATTGCCGCCGTAGGTGTGGCCGTGATAGAAGGTCCGCCCGGAAGCATGGTCGCCGAGAAATGCCTGATAGATTTCGCCGGTCGCCAGCGTGGCGGCCATCGGCAGATAGCCGCCGGTCAGCCCCTTGGCGATGCAGAAGAGATCCGGCGTCACGCCTTCATGCTCGCAGGCGAACAT
Source organism: uncultured Planctomycetia bacterium (assembly GCA_963775975.1). Classification (GTDB taxonomy): domain Bacteria; phylum Planctomycetota; class Planctomycetia; order Pirellulales; family Thermoguttaceae; genus JANXQG01. The sequence goes on along the minus strand of CAVZKX010000003.1, from coordinate 1,361,086 downwards.
GCGGCCCGTGCGGCCGAAGCCGACGGCTATCTCGTCGGCAATGAGTAGCACGTCGTACTTGCGCGTCAACTCGCGGACGCCGCGAAGGTAGCCGGGCGGGTGAACGATTATGCCCGCGGCGGCCTGAACGAGCGGCTCAATTACCAGCGCGGCGATCCGCTCGTGATTCTCAGCCAGCAGTTTCTCCAATTCCGCGAGTGAGTGCGCGAGCAATCGGTCTTCCGAAACGCCCGGCGGCAGGCGATACGAATCCGGCGCTGGCACGCGGAGGCATTCGAACAACAGCGGACGAAACAGTTCGTGAAAGCGCGCGACGCCGCCGACGCTGACCGCCCCTAACGTATCGCCGTGATAGGCGTCGCCCAATGCCATGTAGCAAGTTTTTTCCGGTCGCGGGTCCGCTCGCTGCCGCCAGTATTGAAAGGCCATTTTAAGCGCGACCTCGACCGCCGTGGCCCCGTCGTCGCTGAAGAAGACGTGATTCAAGCCCGGCGGCGCGAGATCAACTAGCCGCTTGGCCAGGCGGATCGTCGTCGGGTTCGACGCGCCGAGGTTCGTGACATGGGCAACGCGGTCGAGCTGCTCGCGGATAGCGGCGTCGATCCGCGGATGGCGATGGCCGTGAACGTTGCACCAGAGGCTGCTCGTGGCGTCGAGATAGCGGCGGCCGTCGATATCAAAGACATAACAACCCTCGCCGCGCTCGATGATCAACGGATCGTACTCGGCCATCTGCGTGAAGGCATGCCAGACGAGCGTACGGTCGATATGACGGAGTTGGTCAGGTGACATCGGATTCCGAGATTACTCCGAGAGAAGTCGCTCATACTCGTCGTGGGTGCCGATCCAGTACCAATAGAGCGTCTCGCCATCGAGCAGGGCAAGCACTCGGTAGCCGTCGCCGATGCGCACCGACCACACTTCACCACACTTCTTGAATCGAAGCGACGGATGCCGCGGATTTCGTAGCCACAGACGGTACGCTACGCGGGCGCGGCGTTTAATGTTGGGCGGTAAGAGCTGATATGCGGTCCAAAAGTCGCTAGTTGTCGATGACTTCGTCAAGCGGCTTTGTCCTTCCCTCCGCGATGTCGCGGCGCACGCGATCGAGAAGTTGCCGCATCCGGCCCGACGGCTGAGAATCGCGAGCGATTTCCTCGTCCCAGGCGTCCGCCTGGCCCGCGTCGAATTCGGCAAGCCAAGACAAGAACTCGTCGCGTTCCTCGGCAGGCAAATCCTTCACCTGCTCGGCAATTTGTTGAACGCGCGCTGTCATAGCGTTGAATTATAACTTCGACGGCAATCGTTATCAAGCGTTTTGATCCACAACAAAACCATGATCACTCCCAAGCCACGACGACGGGCGTGCCGATGGATACGCCGAGCCGCGCGGCGGCGTTGTCGCCGACGAGCGCGAGTTCCAAACGGTGCGTCGAGCCGATCAAGGCCACCAACATGCCGGCGGCTTGTTCGCCGTAGGCGCGATAGATGCCGTAGGTCTCGAAGATACCGCAGACGACGCACGCCCGGCTGTCGTTGGGCCGACCGGCCAAGAAATCGTGCGTGATGTTCGTAATCAAGTTGCCGAAGCTGTCGATGGCGATCACCTGGCCGCGGACCTTCTCTTCGACGACCAGCGGACGCGGCATATTCAACTGCGTCAGATGTCCAACCGCCGGGCCGAGCCGCCGCGGATCGAGGCCCAGGCTCAGCCGCGCGGCCACCGGGGCCATGATGTCGCGGCCGTGGAAAGTGTTGGAGACATCCGGCAGCCAATGTTCGCGCTCCTCGACCTGAAGAACGAGCGCCGGCGGCGTACGGGCCATCAACCGGCCCAGCAAGCCGTTGTCCGGCGCGACATATTGCTGCGTGCCGATGCGAGCGTAAAGTATTGCGCGGTTTGTGCCCACGCCAGGATCGACCACCGCCACGTGGACCGTGTCGTCGGGAAACCAGGGGGTAGTGTCTTCCAACACCAGCGCGCCGTGCGTGACATCCTGCGCGGGCACGGCGTGCGAGATGTCGACGATCGTGGCCGCCGGGTTGATCGAGAGGATCACGCCCTTCATCGCCGCGACATACGGACTGCCGTTGCCGAAATCGGTGGTGAGGGTGATGATAGGCATCTATAAGCCGCGCTTGATCAACTCTTCACAAAGCTCCCGAAATCGGTTCGGATTCACGTTTGGATTCTTCTTCTTCGCCTGCCCGATCAACTGCCCCAAGCCCTTAAGCTTGCCTTCCATTACTTCCGCCACAACTTTTGGATTGGCGGCCAGCAGTTCGCGGCAGAGGTTTTCTAGTTCCGATTCATCGACGGCTTCAATGCCCATCGCGGCCATCGTTTCCGCCAGCGACTTGCCGCGGGAAAGCATTTCGGCAAAGACTTCGCGGCCGCGGCTCGTGGTGAGTTGGTCCTTTCGCACAGTGTCAATCAATTCCGCAAGCTGCTTCGGCCGGATAGAAAACTTCTCGATTGCCGCCTGTTGCTCGTTGAGCGTCCGCAGCACGTCCTGCTGAATCCAGTTGCTGGCCAGCTTGCCATCGCTCAACAGGTCGGCCGTTTCGACGTAGTAATCGACCAGCGCCCGGCCTTGGTTCACCAGCACGTCGCTGTCGTAGGGCGTGATGCCGTAGGTTGTCTCAAGACGGCTGCGGAGGGCGGCCGGTAATTCGCCTAGCCCGGTTCGCACACTCTCAATCTCAACCTCCGTTGTGGTGACGGGCAAGAGATCGGGCTCGGGAAAATAGCGGTAGTCGCTCGACTCCTCTTTTTCGCGCTGCAAATAGGTCGTTTGCGTCGTCTCATCCCAGCCGCGGGTTGATTTTGGCATGTCGCCGAGCCGCATGCCGGTTTCCTGCCATATCTCATATTGCCGCTGGGCCTCGTAGGTCATCGCCCGTTCGACCGCGCGGAAACTATTCATGTTTTTCACTTCCACGATCGGCGTGGCGACGCGTCCGCCTGGCGTATTAATATGCAAATTGATGTTAGCATCGACGCGGAGGCTGCCTTCCTGCATGTTACAATCGGAGACGCCCAGGTACGTAAGCAGAAGTTTCATTTCTTCAAGATACGCCTTGGCTTCCGCGGGCGAGCGCAAATCGGGCTGACTGACGATTTCCAGAAGCGGCGTGCCCGCGCGGTTCAGGTCAATGCGGCTGTCAGCCTTGCCAGCCGCTTCGTCGTGCATGCTCTTGCCGGCGTCTTCTTCCAGGTGGGCGCGGATGACGCCGATTTTTTTGGGCTCGAATGTCCCCTTCGGATCGGCAATATCCAGCCAACCATCGTAGCTCAGCGGCAAATCATACTGGCTCGTTTGATAGCCCTTGGGCAGGTCCGGATAATAGTAGTTCTTGCGGTCCCATTTCGTGAATTGGGCGATCTGGCAATTCAGCGCCAGTGCCGCCTTGACGGATAACTCGACCGCGCGGCGGTTCATCACCGGCAGCACGCCCGGCATCCCAATGCAGACTGGGCAGGTCTGTGTGTTGGGCGGCGCGCCGAATCGAGTGCTGCAACCACAGAAGAGCTTGCTCGCGGTGAGCAACTGTACGTGGACTTCCAGGCCGATGACGATGGTGTATGGTTCAGTCATGCGTTCGATGCACCGGACGTTTCCATCGGCTCCATTTGCATCACGTGCAGCAAGGAAACCGTGACGAACCGATCGTAAATCGGTTCTGCCTCGTCCGCCTCGCCCGGAGCTGGAAATCCAATAACGAGACTCGACCGGCCTACCATAATAAACTCCGGATGGCGGACTTCGTATGTCCGCCCGTCCGTCAGCGTAATGCGGAACGACTGAAAGGGCTGATGCTGAAGGAACACTCGGACGTCGTTAGATCGCATAAAGCGGTTCTCCGTTAATCAATGTCGTACACATCCATCTCGGGGCGCTCCCAATCTTCGGCGAAGGTCGCGAGCCGCGCACGTAATGCCGCTGCCTGCTTCTTGGAGATGCCCAGGTCGCGAAGGTACAGCGTCCGAGGAACCGCGGCGGCGCGTTCTTCGTTGCGTGGATCGAGATCGCTTGAGTCGTTTTGGTCATTCATCGCTGGCTCGTCTCTACAGCTATCGTGATGGAAGCTTTCGGATTTCCTCTCTCAATTCTATCACGCGCAAGGGGCATTCGTGCCAGTCGTTGATCCAACAGATGATAAGGTCGCACTTGGATGCGTCGTGGCCATGGTCCCGAAACGACGAAGCCTTGAACTCAAATTCGATCCGAGCGCGAGCCCAAAGGCCCTTCTTTTTATCATGCAAGTATTTCGCTTCGCAGTCGGGAAATCCCTGCTGAATTGCTTCGACGTAGAACCCAAGTTCGCGGCTTACCATGCCAAACAAGTAAACGACCCCCTGCTCATTGATGGGCGCGTGTCGCAATCCGCGAAAGTCGAACGGCTCACCGTAGAACTGGATCGGCGCCGTGTTGGCGAGTTGCTGCGGAGGGCCGACGGCTATTATTACCGGTGCGGACGGCTCGACGGGAGGTTCAATGGGTTTGTTGTCAGACGTAGCAGGGTCGGCAGGCGCAGGCCCGCTGTCGGCCTTCCATTTTCGGTAGAAAGCTAGCGTGTCGCTCCACTTCCCGCCAAATCGATCCCTGAAAGGCTTCGAAGAATACCGGCCGTGCGCGTTGTATTCATCTGCCGAAGGCTCATGGCCGACGTTCTGTTCGACATCATGTACAGAGCTGAACAAATCGTCCTCTGACAATTGGCGTCGGACACTCGCCAGATTCTGGCCCGGCGAATTGATTTCGAGCCCGGCGGCCTCGACTGCCTTCCGTAGAGATCCAAAATGGTATCGAACCGAAGCTTCGGACAAAGTTTGTTTTACGTCGGCCTGGGAAAGCACTGTCTTGCCCAGGTTTGCAGCCAAGTTCTGCAAGGTGCTGATTATGCTTTCTTTCGTGTGGACAGACATAACATCATCCGAAAGCGACTACAACGGATCCCGTTTATTGGAATAGTCGCCCAGAGTCCATTTTAATGAGATCGCTGCCCCCTGTCGAGTGAGTACCGAATAACCTATCCCATCTCCGGCCGCCGCTCATGCCAATCCGTCGCCTGCTGAAACATGTTTGCCCCGCGGAGCAATCGCTCTTCTTCAAATGCCGGCGATTGCAGGTGCAGGCCGATTGGCAGGCAGGTGGAACTGAAGCCGCAGGGAATCGATATCGCGGCGATGCCGGCTAGGTTCGCACTCACCGTGTAAAGATCAAAGAGATAATTGGCCAATGGGTCGTCGATCTTCTCGCCGATTTTGAAGGCCGGCGTCGGCGTCACGGGGCCGGCGATGAGGTCCACTTCTTCAAACGCCTTATCGAAATCCTGGCGGATGAGGCGGCGGACTTGCAGGGCTTTCTTGTAATAGGCGTCGTAGTAGCCGGCGCTCAATGCATACGTGCCCAGCATGATCCGCCGCTTCACCTCCGGACCAAATCCTTCGGCGCGACTGCGGCGATAGAGCCGCACGAGCGGATTGTCGAGGTTTTCCAGCGCCGCCTTGTCGCCCGACTTCTGCAAGCGAGCGCGCTGGGCCTCAAGGTCGGCGAGCATCTTCTTCTCGTCGGTGCGATAGGCATAATGTACGCCATCGTATCGGGCCAGATTGCTCGACGCTTCACAGGGCGCGATGACATAGTAGACCGCCACCGCATATTTGCCGTGCGGCAGTGAAAGCCACTTGACCGTCGCCCCGAGCGATTCATAGACGCGAACCGCCTCGCGAACGGCCGCGTCGACTTCCGCGTCGAGCCCTTCGCCAAAATGCTCGCGCACAAGTCCCAAACGAAGGCCGGCCAGCGGTTGACGGACCGTCTTTGTATACTCCGGCACCGGCAGATTGACGGAGGTCGAATCGGACGGATCGTGGCCGGCGATGACCTCCATGAGCAATGCCAAGTCCTCGACGCTACGGCCCAAGGGCCCGATCTGGTCGAGACTGCTGGCGAAGGCGATCAGCCCAAAGCGGCTCACGCGGCCGTAGGTCGGCTTCAGCCCGGAGACGCCGCACAGGCCAGCCGGGCAACGGACGGACCCGCCCGTATCGGTGCCGATGGAGAGCGGCGCCATGCCGGCGGCGACGCAGGCGGCCGCGCCGCCGCTGGAGCCGCCGGGAATCCGCGCGAAGTCCCACGGATTGTGCGTCGGGAAGAAAGCCGAGTTCTCGTTCGCCCCGCCCATGGCGAACTCGTCCATGTTCGTCTTGCCGATCAGCACGGCATCAGCAGCTTTCAGCCGGGCGATCACGGTGGCATCGTAAGGCGGGCGGAAGTTTTCCAGCATCCGCGAGGCGCAGGTCGTCGGCTCGCCTTGTGTGCAGAGAACGTCTTTGATCGCCACCGGCAGCCCGCCGAGTCGGCCGATGGGGCCACCCGCCGCGCGACGGCGATCGATTACTTCCGCCCGCGCAAGCGCCGCCTCGGCGTCAACACGGAGAAAAGCTCGCACACGGCCATCGTGATGCTCGATTTGATCGAGGTACGCCCGCGTCAACTCGAACGACGTCGTGCTGCCGGCCGATAGATCGCCAAGGAGTTCGGAGGCAGTGCGGTCAGGAAGGATCATGGAAAGTACTCCTCACGCTCCGCCGTGAGGGATTCTTGCATCACGGCGGAGCGTGATGGGTACGTGTTACAGCACAGCCGGCACCAAATAACATTCTTCGTCCCGGTGCGGGGCGTTGGCCAACGCCTGCTCTCGGTCGAGACTTGGCCGGGAAACATCGTCGCGGAAGACATTCGCCAAATCGCGGGCATGGGCCATCGGCTCGACGCCCGTCGTATCGACCTCGCCCAGCAGATCCATATAGCCCAAGATGCCGCCAAGCTGCGCAGTCATGCGCTGCAACTCGTCTTCGGACAGCAGCAATCGGCTGAGCAGGGCGATCTTTTCGACCTCGGCGCGGGTCAGAGACATGATTGTATCCGGCACACTCCGTGTGCCGCCTGCGTTCGGCACACGGAGTGTGCCGAATACATTGCGAACTACGAGGTCTTCGCCGACTTCGGCAACCGAAACGGAACCGCTCGGACACGCTTCCTCACCGCGCCGCTGCGAATGCATCGCGTGCAAACGCGCGCCGTCCGGTTCGAGCCGCCGGGCGTAGTGACGTGGACGGTCTGCAAGTTAGGACGAAAAGTGCGACGGGAAATGCCGGTGACCTTGGTCCCCACCCCGCCGAGGTACTTCGCTTTGCCGCGCATGGTGACCTGGTTGCCAGTGGCCGGCTTGCGTCCGCATACTTCACACAATTGTGCCATCCGAACTCTCCCTCTGTTTCAAACTAACTACGCCGCGGGTCTTCTAAGTGCGACGCCAATGGGCGGAAGGCTATCTACGCCTCCCACTTGCGCACCGACTGCAAACGGTATATAGAAAGACCATTCTACTGCTGTTTTGCTTCGCATTGCAAGGGGGGAGAGGGTACAATAATCAGTATGAAACGACCGCTTTTTTCGCTGCTGCTCGCCATGTCGATATTCGTTCCTCAATTGGGACGGGCTGCCGATCCAAGTCCGCTGCCAGCCGCCGGCGCGAACTCTGGAACTGGGGACGCCGCTGATCGAGCTGCCGACGCCAATGAGTCTTCCGACGAGAAGCGCCGGAAAACTACCTCCGGGCCAACATCCATCAGTGTCTTTCCGACGCCGGGCGGTTTGAAGACCCTCAACATCCATTTTCGTTGGGCGCTATTTACCGATTCACGGATCGAAGTGCGGCTCGTGCCCGGTGCCGATGATAAGCCGGTCGCGGCTGCCCCGGTTTATTTTCACGAGTATCTTAAGGGCAAAGTACAACAGGATTTATTCGACTGCCTCGACCATCTAGACGACGGCGGCAGGACGCACAGCTTCACGAAAGACAAAACCATCTACAAGATGATCGGCCGCCAGAACAGCCTGGGCAATCAAGGAGTACACGTTCAGGTTTCCAGTGAGACGCCCAAGAAAGACCGATCAGCCCGCGTCCGTCTATTTGCAGTTGGACACGTGGGCTGTTGATAAGGAGGTTTTATCACTCGATCTGGCCCGCGACGAATTTACTCAGGCCGGCACGCTCTTTGTCTGGTTTTTCCGCGAAAACAAAGTGGTTTGGGAGGAACAGGTCCGCTGGCCGGGGTATAAATAGCAGGGAGCAGGGGGCGCGGAGCAGGGAGTAAGACGCGGCCTCTCCATGGCTCCGTGCTCCCTGCTCCCCGCTCCTACGTCAACGGTCCTTGCGCCCGATCGAGATAGTCGGCGTAATTCTGGGCATCGCCTTGCACGACGAGCACGTAGAGCAATCCGCCCGACTGCCAGGCGGCTGCCGAGTTGCCGCCGGTGCTTAATGCAGGCTGCGCAGGCGGATACGGCGGCAGGCCGGCGACCGTGCATTTGGAAACATAAAGGGTTGCCTTTCCGCTCCGCGAGGGAAGATCATAGGCCACTGCGTCACCCTCGGCAAACCGCTCGACCCGCCGCCAGCGAACGTCCGTAAATCGTGCTATATCGGCGCTGATAGGAAAATCGCCGGGCGGTGCGACGCTCCCCACCCGTTCGCCCGGCGAAGCTTTGTCCCGAGCGAAGAAGTCCATCGCGGTCTCGATCACCTGGCCTGGCGTCAGGCTCGGTGCGTGATGACTATGCAGCCAGATCGCCGACGCGACTGCCGCCGAGGCTGCAATCACCGCGAATCCGGCAAGCACGCGGCGGCGGGAAACGAACTTCTGTCGCGCCGCGACCGCCGCCAAAGGAAGCAGGGCAGGGGGCTCCTGCGCATGTTCGAGAGTAGTCGTAATAAGATCGACCGGTTGTATTGTTGTTTCGCTCAGACGGCGAAGGACTCTCTCGGCCAGATCGGCGGGAACCGGCACATCAGCGAAAGCCGCTTTGATCGCGGCATCGGCGCGTTGCAGCCGCTCAAACCGCGCGCGAAGTACATCGTCCACCCCGAGTGCGGCCGCCAGTTCGGCAAACTGCGCGTCATTTAGATCATCGCTAAAGGCGCGGCACGACTCCATCGCTTCAATTAGCTCGCGTTTGCGATGTGCCGCGTAATCCATCAAACTTTCCTCAAACAACATGTACGTCAGGCTTTCCAGCCTGACGCGACCCTCCAGTCAGGCTGGAAAGCCTGACGTACGCATCTACCCGGCCGATACCGGCTTCGCCCGCACCGGTTTCTCTTCCTCCCACAACCTCGCTCGCAATTGCCGTTTGGCCCGCGCCAGCCGGCTCATCACGGTGCCGATCGGCAACTCTAACTTTTCTGCAATCTCTCGATAAGAGCAATCTTCAAAATAAAACATCACCAAAGCCACGCGAAACTCGGCCGGCAAATCATTGATTGCCGCCTGCAACTCATGGCTGTCGATCGCCGCGACCTCTTCGCTCACCGCGACAACATTGTCCAAATTCAGGCCGACGTTCGTGGCCGGAACCGGGGCCGTCCGCTCCACCGATTTCAAAAACGCGTTCCGCAAAATAGCGAACAGCCAACCCCGCGCCCGATCGGCCTCGCGCAATTGCTCCAGCCGCTGCTGTGCCAAGAGGAAAACCTGCTGCGTCAGGTCCTCGGCATCTTGGACCGTGCCCGTCAACCGGTAGGCATACCGATAGACGGCCCCCACGTGTTCATCCACCAAGGATCCGATACCGAGGCACTGTTTGACTGAGTTTTCGCGATTTTCTGGCATCGCGGGCTGTACTATGTTAGAGAGGTAAATGAGGGCGTTTATTCCCGTCGCAAGCGGAAAACATAGCGAATCTCATTAGGCGTCGTGCGAAAAAAGTTCGGGGAGTGCTTTAAACCCTTGTGGGTGATGCAAGCCAGTATAGCTTTTCCGGAACTTTCGGGTAGGATCACCCGACTAATGGCGAAATGTGGAAGAATTTGTAACTCCATCGGGAATAAACTGCTAGCAAGAGGTATCTTAGTGGTAACGACGGAATGGTTCCGACGAAAATACAAAACAGTTTTTGCACTAGAGGTGAGAATATGAAGAAGATGCTTGCAGTATTGGCGTTGTTTGCTTTTGGCATGATGGTTGGTTGCGGCGATGACACCAAGCCGAAGTCCGGCAGCACTACCGCCAGCCCGAGCGGCACGGTGAGCCACAGTTCGATGGCACCGCCGGCCGACACAAAGAAATAATCAAAACGCTTATTCTGACGAATCCCCAGGGAAGTTCGATCTTCGGAACGGACTTCCCTTTGTTTTTGCGCGCACTCCAAGTGGACGTCTGAAATCTCAAATTTGAGATCGTGAAACTTATCGTTTCGGGTGCGGAATCCGCGCACCAGGCTGGCGAGGCTTCTTCCGGCCGCGAAAACCTTGGCCGGCGCCTTTTGCTTTCGCCTCGCCCACCGGCTTTCCCAATTGGTCGCGCATCTGCTCAATGCGATCGCGGATCGCCGCCGCTCGCTCGAATTCCAACGCCTCCGCCGCGGCCAGCATTTCCACTTCCAATTCGGCCAGATATTCGTCGGTGATGTACTGAGCCTCGTCGCCCCGGCCCACGGCAGCGTTCGCCGCAGCGTGCGCGGCCGCCTCCGACTCGATGCCCGCGTGGATCGCCTTGCGAATCGTTTCCGGCGTGATGCCATGCTCGGTGTTGTAGGCCCGCTGCAATTCGCGACGGCGGCGAGTCTCCTCGATCGCCCGCTGCATCGAATCGGTCACCTTGTCGGCATAGAGCAGCACCTTGGCGTTGACATTTCTGGCCGAACGGCCGATTGTCTGCATGAGCGACGTCTCGCTGCGCAGGAAGCCTTCCTTATCGGCGTCGAGGATCGCCACCAGCGAGACTTCCGGCAGATCGAGTCCTTCGCGCAAAAGATTCACGCCCACCAGCACGTCGAACTCGCCTTTCCGCAAATCGCGGAGCAATTCGACTCGCTCGAATGCGTCCAACTCGCTGTGCAGCCACTTGCAGCGGACGTTCTGCTTGCTGAAGTAGGCCGCCAGATCCTCAGCCAACCGCTTGGTGAGCGTCGTGACCAAGACGCGCTCGCCCGCCGCCGCCCGCTTGCGGATTTCTTCCAGCAAGTGGGGCACCTGGTTCGCGCGCCGGCGGCGATCTCGATTTCCGGATCGAGCAAGCCGGTCGGTCGGATCACCTGTTGCACTGTCTCGCCGCCGGTCTTGCCTAACTCGTAGGGCCCAGGCGTGGCCGAAACGAAAATCGCCTGCTGGATGCGACTTTCCCATTCCTCGAACCGCAGCGGCCGGTTATCCAGCGCGCTGGGCAAGCGGAAGCCGTGCTCCACGAGCGTCACCTTGCGGTTGTGGTCGCCAAAATACATGCCGCGAATCTGCGGCACCGTGGCGTGCGATTCATCGACCAGGAGCAGAAAATCGTCGGGAAAGAAGCTATAAAGCGTGTCGGGGGCCGAGCCCGGAGGCGCGGCCGCTCAAGGGCCGGCTGTAGTTCTCGATGCCCGGACAGTAGCCCACTTCTTGCATCATTTCCAGGTCGAAGCGCGTACGGGCGTTCAGCCGATGGGCCTCCAGCAGCTTGCCGTCCAGCCGCAGCCGCTCCAATCGCTCGTCCAGTTCCTGCTTGATCGTGTCAATCGCAGCCTTGATCCGATCCTCGGGCATGACGAAGTGTTTGCACGGGTACAGATGAAAGCTCCTGGCGACGTTCGATCACTTCGCCGCTGGTGGGATTGATGATCGAAAGCTGCTCGACCTCGTCGCCCCAGAACTCGATCCGCACGGCCGTTTCCTCGTAGCTGGGCCAGACTTCGACGCAATCGCCGCGGACGCGGAACTTGCCGTGCTGAAACTCGAAATCGTTCCGTTCGTACTGTATATCGACCAACTTGCCTAGCATGAAGTCGCGATCGACCTGCTTGCCGACGGCCAGCCCGATCATCATCGCGCGGTAGTCTTCGGCCGAGCCGAGACCGTAGATGCTCGACACGCTGGCCACGATGAGCACGTCGCGGCGGCTCACCAGTGCGCTGGTGGCGGCGAGGCGGAGGCGGTCGATCTGCTGGTTGATCGAGGAGTCTTTCTCGATGTAGATGTCGCGCTGCGGGATGTAGGCCTCGGGCTGATAATAGTCGTAATAGCTGACGAAGTAATGCACCGCGTTGTGCGGGAAGAACTCCTTGAACTCGGAGTAAAGTTGCGCGGCAAGCGTCTTGTTGTGCGAGATGACGAGTGTCGGCCGCTGGATGGCCTGGACGACGTTGGCCATCGTGAACGTCTTGCCCGAACCGGTTACGCCCATCAGCACCTGGTACTTTTTCCCCTCGCGCACGCCGCCGATGAGTTTCTCGATGGCTTGCGGCTGATCTCCGGCGGGCTGGAAGGGGGCGGCGAGTTGGAACATGCTGGTAATTCTATCGCGCGGCGGAGAAGTTGACCACTGCAGAGCGGAGAAGTTGACCACAGCGGAGCTCTGCGGTACAGTATTTCCCATGCTTTCCATCCGCCGCATCAATAGTCGCCGTGAAGACATCCGCGTCGCCATGAGCGAGCTGCGCCGTCGGCTCAGCCCGGAAGGAAACGTCGTCAGCGAAGCCGGGCGGAAGCGGACCATCGAAGTATTCGGTGAAGCGTTGTCGCCAATTGAAGTCGTCGAGCGGATCTGTCGTGATGTGAAAGCGAAAGGTCTGCCGGCAGTGTTGGACTACTCGGCCCGCATCGATCGCGCGGAACTTACGGCCGAAACGATCCGCGTGCCCATCGAAGAGCTTGCCGCGGCCCACGGCAAGGCCGACAAGAGCTTCTTGAGAACAATCCGCAGCGTGCGCGAGCGGATCGCTAACTTTCAGGAGGCGATTCTGCACGAAGACGTCCGCGTTGACGTGCCGGGCGGATACCTCATCGAACGCTATCGGCCGCTGGATCGCGTCGGGTTATGTGTGCCCGGCGGCGCGGCGGCCTATCCGTCCACCGTGCTGATGACCGCGGTGCCGGCCCAGATAGCGGGCGTCAAACAACTGGCTCTGGTCGCGCCGCCAACGAAGTTCGGGGCCTATAACCCCGATCTGCTGGCCACCTGCCACGAGTTGGGAATCGAGGAAGTTTATCGCGTCGGCGGCGCGCAAGCCGTCGCCGCGCTGGCCTACGGCGTCGAGGGTCTGCCGCGGGTCGATAAGATCGTCGGGCCTGGCAACCTCTTCGTGGCCTTGGCCAAGAAGCACGTCTACGGCGACGTCGATATCGATTCCATCGCCGGCCCCAGCGAGGTCGTGGTGATCGTCGATAGCTCGACCCGGGCCGAATACACGGCGCTGGACCTGATCGCCCAAGCCGAGCATGCGCCGGGAGCGAGCATCTTGATCGGCTGGGACGAGCAGGTACTCGACGCTGCCATAGCGGAGCTTGATCGGCAGTTGGTAAAGCTTGAACGTGGCGACCTTGCCCGGCAGAGTCTTGAAGAGTTCGGTGCGATAATCTTGGCTCGTGATGCCGACGAGGCATGTGCCTTGGCGGACGAGATTGCTCCGGAGCACCTGCACATCGCCACGAAAGACGCCGATGTACTCGCGGAGAAGATACTTCACGCCGGCGCGATCTTCCTCGGCAACTTCACGCCCGTCGCCTTGGGCGACTACGCAGCCGGTCCCTCGCACGTTTTGCCCACCAGCGGCACCGCGAGGTTCGCCAGCGGCCTATCGAGCAATGATTTTCTTCGCGCCGGGAGCGTTTTGCACTTCACGCAGGAGGGCTTGATGGAGCTTGCCTCGGACGTGCGGATTCTCGCGGATAAGGAAGGGCTGACGGGGCATAAGGCGAGCGTGGAAGTAAGAGTCGAGAAAAGCTAACCCCAAAAGATAATTGGCAGCCCATATTCGCAACTTAGCTTTGACGCTTCTTGCAGTACGGCAAATCCCCACTTGACATAATAGAACGGGTCCGCAACGTGGGAGCGACCGTTAATCTCAACAAACTCTGAGTGCGCCGATTTGTCGTCGTGCCATTCTTGAACATTCAGTTGCAGGTATTGGTTGATCAACTCCAGCTCCTTTCGCAGCCGGACGCTCGAGCCGACGGGCCGTTTAAGCGATTCCCCGAACAGTTGGTACGGTTCGACCTCCGCGATCCGCGGGAATTCGCATGGCAGAAAGTAGCCGGAGTAGCAGTCGTGCTTCACAAGTTGCGGGCATGATAAATCGGCCACATCGTTCAAATCCCAGACAGGGTGCTTGTAAAAGTCGCGATCGTCAGGTGCGGTGAATTGCGGAATTTTATCGCGGTAATCGATCCACTTGGCATATGCCCTCAAGTCTTCAAACCCGCCCGGCCGTTCCGAATAAAGGACCGCCCCGTCGTCCTTCCAATCAATCGAAGTCCCGATCTGGGCGGAAACGGCTTTCTTAATCAAACGAACTTCGCGCCTCGCAGAATTCGAACGCAACCAATTCCACCGATAGGGAAGCGAGTAGACGCCGCCCGGCGAAGCGATGCGAACATTAAGGCCAAGTTTTTCCAGCGGCGATTCGAAGTAACCGGCCTTGAATCGCCAAAGTGGCATCACAAATACGTCCAGTGACAATCAAAACTCCTCATGGATGACGGTCTTGTGCTGCCGCAAAGTCCTTGACCCACGCACAAATGTCGGTTTTGACCTGCTCCCACGAGATTCTGCCCAACATATTCGGCATGGGGTCTCGTTCGGCATCCTCAAAATACGTCAGGCTCATCAGCGCGCGAGTTAAATCCTCGACGCCGAACTTCCGGCGATAAAGCTCGAGCATTTCCAAAAGCGGACGTCCGTTGTTCACCAGGGCGTGAATATCGATAAAATCACGTTTCGCGCCGCGCTGATCGACGGCGAGCAGCTTCATGGCGGCCAAGTCGTCGAGAGACGCGAGCTGGCAGCCAATGTCGGGCCATGCAAGGTTCGAAGCCAGCGTCGGATGCGGATACTCAAGGAAACTCGTCCGGACGCCGCGGACCTCGCCGTGCAATCCCGCGAGCCCAACGCTACCAATTCGCAGTCCCGCGCCGCGGTCCTGAAGTTCCTTGGCAAGGGATAGCGGATCTTCGATCCGTTTGTCGGTGAACCAGTCGAGGTCCTGCGATTGCCGGTGGCCCACATGCGCGGCGAGCGCGGTTCCACCGCCAAGGTAAAAGCCGCATTCGGCGGCCGGGCGTCCGAGTTGACGAAGGGCTTCGCGGTGCTCTGGCGGCAAAACCTCGGAATGGAAGCTCATCCGCGCCCTCTTCCTTCCCACAGCTTTCGACCTTCGTCGTCAAGCCATTGATCGACCCGCTCCTTTGGCAGATCGAGAATCACTTGCCAGAATCGCAATTGCCGGGAACTCAGGCTACGGCCCTTGTGCTGCACAATCCATTCCCGTAACTGGTCGTCGTTGACCTGGCGGCGAAGCCAGCGGATGGAATCCCACGTGCCCGATGACAAGATGCGGCGAATCACGTAATCGCGATGTTCGCGCCACGAGACCTTATCGAAGTCTGTCTCCCAAAAGAGAGGACGAAGCGACTCCGGCAAGCGATCAGCCGAGTCCGACGTTGAAGTGGTCGTTTCAGTACTTGCCATGGCTCGTATTCGTTTCCTTATGATACGCGCTGACTTCCCCCGAGCAACCGTTGACGGCTCGCCGTACGCCCGATAGAGTGAAAGCTTCATGCGCTACTTCCGGCCCAACATCCAGTCCATGTCCGGCTACGTGCCCGGCGAGCAGCCGCAGACGGACGGGTTCATCAAGTTGAACACCAACGAGAACCCCTATCCGCCGTCGCCGGCAGTGGCGGTCGCGGTGAATGAAGCTTTGCAGCGTGGACTGAGAAAATATCCCGATCCGATGGCTGGGGCCTTTCGCCGCCAGGCGAGCGAATTGCTCGGCGTACCGCCCGACTGGATACTGGCCGGCAACGGCAGCGACGACATCCTTACGATCATCACCCGCGCGCTGCTGGGCGAAGGGCAGTTGCTGCGGATGCCGTATCCCAGCTACATCCTTTATCGCACATTGGCTGAACTGCAAGGCGGGAGGTGCGACGAGGTCCTGTTCGAGCGGGATTGGTCGCTGTCGGCGGCGTTCGCAAAGGGCAGCGACGGATTGAAACTCGTTTTCCTTGCCAATCCGAACAGCCCCTCGGGCACGATGATTGCGCCAGAGCGCGTGCTGGAATTGGCCGAGCAATTGCCATGCCCGTTGCTTGTCGATGAGGCCTACGGCGACTTCGCCGAGACGAACTGCATGAGCCTTGTGGCAAAGAACGAGCGGATCATGGTTTCGAGGTCGTTAAGCAAATCGTACGCTTTGGCCGGACTCAGGTTCGGATACCTGGTCGCCCAGCCGCAGTTGATCGAGCAATTCATCAAGGTCAAGGACTCGTACAATTGCGACGCCCTCTCGATTGCCGCGGCTGCGGCGGCGATCGGCGACCGCGAGTGGCTCGCCGCCAACCGCGGGAAGATTCTGCACACCCGAGGACGGCTCACAACGGCTATGCGGGATTTAGGGCTTATCGTGCCCGATTCACAAGCTAACTTTGTTTGGGCGACGCACGTCGGCCGCCCTGTGCGGCCGATGTACGAAGAACTGAAACGCCGCAAGATCCTCGTCCGATACATGGAGTATCCCCGCTGGGGCGACGGCCTGCGGATCAGCGTGGGGACGGATGAGGAAGTCGATGCCTGCCTCGCGGCACTGAGGGAATTGGTATAGCAACCTTGTTCCCACGCTCCGCGTGGGAACACACTGGATGGCCGCTCCGTGGCCCCGTAACCTGGACGCGGAGCGTCTGCTATTGCATTCCCACGCAGAGCGTGGGAACGAGAAGTAAAGAGAACTATGGCGCGTACGGCCTCCCTACAACGCAAGACGACCGAGACCGACATCCGCCTGGAGATCAACCTCGACGGCAACGGCCGCGCGGAGATCGCCACCGGCGTCGGCTTCTTCGACCACATGCTCACGCTCCTGGCCAAGCACGCCGCCATCGATTTGAAGATCGAGGCCAAAGGCGACCTGCACGTCGATCAGCATCACACGGTCGAAGACGTAGGCATCTGCTTGGGGCTTGCCGTGCGGCAGGCGCTAGGCGATCGAGCCGGCATCCGCCGCTACGGCCACTTCACGCTGCCGATGGACGAGACGCTGGCCACGACGGTGATCGATCTCGGCGGCCGGCCTTACTTCGTTTTCCAGGTGGAATTCCCCGCCGCTAACATCGGCGAGTTCCAGAGCGAGTTGGTCGCCGACTTCTGGCATGCTTTCGCGACGAACGTGCTCGGCAACGTCCACATCCTCGTCCCCTATGGACGCAATGGCCACCACATCGCCGAAGGCATTTTCAAGTCGGCCGCGCGGGCGCTCCGTATGGCGATCGAGCCGGACCCGCGGATTACCGGAGTGCCGAGTACGAAGGGCGTACTATAACGCCATTTCAACCGCTTGCGGACCGTCGCCTCCCGTCGTTATAATCTATCCTTTATCAGACGGTCAGAATGATCGGCCGCTAGGTAAACTTTCTGCAAACAATTCCTGTTTTGGGAGACAACACACGTGGCGCAGGGCAAATACTTGTTCACCAGCGAGTCGGTCAGCATGGGACACCCCGACAAACTCGCCGACCAGATTTCCGACGGTGTTTTGGACGCCCTCTTCGCCAAAGACCCTTTTAGCCGCGTTGCCTGCGAGACGATGGTCACCACCGGCATGGCGGTCATCGCCGGCGAGATCACCTCCAAGGCCACGATCGATTACTCCGAGGTCGTTCGCAACGTGATCCGCCAGGTCGGCTACACGGACGACGAGCATGGCATCTCGGCCGACACCTGCGCGGTGCTGCTCTCGATCGACCGGCAAAGTCCGGACATCGCTCAGGGCGTGAATGAAGACGCCGCCAAAGGCAAGGAGATCGGCGCGGGCGACCAGGGCCTGATGTTCGGCTATGCCTGCAACGATACGCCCGAGTTGATGCCGCTGCCGATTGCCTTAGCCCACCGCATCCTGGCCAAGCTGACCGCGGCCCGTTTCGCCAAGGATGTTCCTTGGCTGCGGCCGGATAGCAAGAGCCAGGTCACCGTCGAGTTCGACGGCATGAAGCCGGTTCGCATCGACACGGTTGTCGTCTCCACGCAGCACAGCCCGGAAGTCAGCGCCGCCGACATTCGCGATTACGTGATCAACAAGATCATCAATCCTGTGCTGCCGAAGGATCTCGTCACCGGCCCGGTGACGTACCACGTGAATCCGACCGGGCGGTTCGTCGTCGGCGGACCGCATGGCGACTGCGGCCTCACCGGGCGAAAGATCATCGTCGATACCTACGGCGGCTGGGCCCGCCACGGCGGCGGCGCCTTCAGCGGCAAGGACCCGACGAAGGTCGATCGCAGCGCCGCCTACATGGCCCGATACGTGGCCAAGAACATCGTCGCTTCGGGCTTGGCCGCGCGATGCGAAGTGCAGTTGGCCTACGCGATCGGCGTTTCCGACCCGGTGAGCGTACACGTCGATACGTTCGGCAGCGGCAAGTTGCCGGACGAGAAGCTCTGTGCCTTGGCGCGCGAGCATTTCCCCTTGACGCCGACCGGCATCATCAAGCATCTCGACCTGCGTCGGCCGATCTACCAGAAGACGGCCTCGGGCGGACATTTCGGCCGCTGCGAGCCGGAGTTTACCTGGGAAAAAACGGACGTGGCCGCGGCGCTGGCGAAGGCCAAATAGACAATTGGGCCGTTGGCCCGGCGCGAGGACGATATGCCGAACGTCTTTTCCACGGCTGCGCCATTCGCTGAGATAGCGGACGACTCTTCGGGGCGCACAGACTCCGCCTCGCGGCTCGCAGCCAGGGAGTTGGCACGCTTCGTCGGTTTGACGTTGGCGATGTTCTTTTTCATCGCCGCACTATTCATTCTTTGGCGGTGCTTGGCCGTTGGCATTGCCAAACCGCTGCCCGTCTTCGTCATGGTATTGACCGCGGCGCTGCTCGCGGGGATGGGTTGGCTCGTCCGTCGCACCGTTATCGGGCGGCTGCCACGAATCGCAACTGCTCGAATTCCGTCGGTAGTCGCTCGCGCGAAAACGATTCCGGCAGAAGGCGTGGAGACTGCCGAGCCGGCCGCCGACGTTGTACAGCAACTCACGCTTCGCACGACTGCCGAAGGCCATGAGCTTTCCGGTTGGCTTCGCATGAACCTCGTCGCGGGACAGCGGACGGGCACGCTGCATGTCGCGTTTTGTCCGCCGTTTGATAGCATGCCTGTTGTGGAAGTGGAAGCGGTTGAAGGACCCGATTGCCGGATCAAGGTGGTAGAGGCGATGACGTATGGGGCACGGCTGGAATTCAAGCTCAACACTCCGGCAGCAATCGACGAAAGAGTGCTCGTGTCGTTCTTCGCGGCAAGCACGCCCCAGGGACGGCACACGGAGTGTGCGTGATACATTACGCGCTCCGCCGCACGTCTTCAAACTGAATCTGGTGCAGCCGGCGATAGAGCGCACAGCGGTTGATCATCTCCTGGTGCGTGCCGACGTCAACGATCCGCCCGGCTTGCATGGCCACGATGCGATGAGCGAGCGAGAGGATCGCCAGGCGGTGCGTGATGATCACCGTCGTCCGCCCGCGGGTGAACTCTTCCAAGACCTCTTGGATCGCTTGCTCGCTCTCCAGATCGACCTGGCTGGTGGCCTCGTCGAGGATCAGAATCGCCGGGTCGCGGAGGATCGCACGGGCGAGCGCGATTCGCTGCCGCTGCCCGCCAGAAAGCCGGCCCCCAAGCGTGCCGACCACGGTTTCGTAGCTGTCGGTCAATTCCTTTTCGATGAAGCGATGCGCGTGGGCCCGCCGGGCGGCCTCGATCACTTCCTCGCGGCTCGCCTGCGGGCGGCCGTAGCGGATGTTGTTATAGACCGTGTCGTCGAAAAGCACCGGCTCTTGCGTGACGAGTCCGATCTGCCCGCGCAACTCTCGCAGCCGCATGTCGGTCAGCGGCACGCCGTCGAGGCAAATCCGCCCAGCAATCGGATCGGCGAATCGCGGAAGAAGATTGGCCAGCGTCGATTTGCCGCAGCCGTTGGGGCCGACGATGGCGATCGTCTCGCCGAAGGGAATCCGCAGCGTCACGTCGTCCAGTACCCGCGTGCCCGGCTCGTACTCGAACGACACGCCCTCGAGCGAAAGCTCGCGGCGGTGGCGAGGGCAGGGCAGGGGGCTCTTCGGATTTTTGACGGCCGGCTCGCGGTCGGCCAGTGCGAAGACGCGGTCGCAGGCCGCCACGCCGCATTGCAGCCGGCTAAAAATATCGGAGAACTTCCGTACCGGGTCGGCCGTGCCGAAGAGGAAGCCATAGAACAAGAGCAGCGTGCTGAGGTCCAACGGCCGCGAGGAGAGCGGGATGCCGAGCAAGTGCGTCTCGCCCTTAAGCACCAGCCACGCCCCGGCCAAGAGCGCAAGGCTGACCGTGAGAATGCCCATGAACTCGGTGATAGGGTGCGAGAGCGAATCATAGCGTGCGATTTTCATCGACTTGCGGTAGTATTCCTTGGCGCGGACGTGGAACCGCTTCCGCTCGTAGGTCTCGCCGGTGAACGCCTTGACGATCTTGATGCCGCGAAACGTCTCTTCCAGGACGTTGAATATCTGCACCATTTGTTCCATCGCGCGGCGGTTCGCCCGTTTGAGCATCTTGCTCAGCCAGCGAATGGAAATCGCGGCAATGGGTGCGACCACCAGCGAAAGCAGCAGCAGCCGCCAGCAAACGAACGCTGCGCCGACAAGGCAGGCGATCATTTTGAGCGGCTCGCGGATCAACTTGCCGAAGAAGGTTTCCACTCCATAGCCGATATTGGCCGAGTCGTGCGTGAAGCGGCTCATCAGGTCCGACGAGCCCTCCTTATTGAACGTGGCCAGGTCCAGGCGCAGCGTGCGGCGATAGAAAAGCTTGCGCACGTCGAAGGTCACCAGGTTTGCCAGCCGCGAAACGAGGATATCGTTGGCGATCGAAAGCCCGTTCTTAAGCAGGGTGCCGATCAAGAGCGCGACCACAACCAGTACGAGCGTCTGAAAAGGATCGTTAGGCAGCCAGCGATCGAGATGCGGCTTCGCGCGAACGTACCAATCGCGAGCGAGTTGTTCCGTGCCGCGACGCGATTGCAGACTGCGGACGGCGGCTTCGAGCTTCGGCTGCCGCTCAGCCAGCGCCGCGGCAACGTCTGCTTGCGCGGCCGCAATTTGCTTATCGAATTCATTGATCGCCTGCCCACTACGGTCTATTTCCTCGGCGACCCATGCCTGAATCGTCTTGCCCTCTAAGACCACCTTAACGAAGGGGAAGACCGCGCCGATATTGCCGCCCCAGAGCACGGCCACTCCCAGCGCCGCGAGCGTGGCGCCCACAAGCGTGAAGCGGTAGCGGCAGGCCATGCGCAGAGTGCGGAGAAAGTTTTTGTTCATGGTGGCGGTTTTTATCAAAAACCGCCGTGGAAGCCAATAGCGACTACGCGCAAGGAAGGTTGGGAATAGCCGGGAAGATGGGGCGGTTATTGTAGGTCCCGCTTGCCGAGCGGGACCATTGCGGTCGCATATGCGAAGAAAGTCTAATTCGGTATTCTAACCACATTAGTCCCTTCCGGCAGAAGGGACCTACAGAAACTCATACAGCCGCGCGTTGCCTTCTTTCCCCACTTGCCGCATCGAGCCCATCCGGTGCAGGCAATAGACGATTCGCTGGGCAGCCCAGCGTCTTACGCCGAGCGATTGGGCCAAATGGCCCGTGTGAAAAGGGCAGGGGAGGGGGCAGCGGACCAGCCGGGCCAGGTCGGCCGCGGTGCGGAGGCGGTGCTTGCCGTGGATGGCAACCAGCCGCTGGTCTTCGACCTCGTGATCGTTTTCCCGCCAACGTCGCCGCCGGCCATGACCGGGAAAGCGCGACTCCTCGACTTCTACCAGCAGCACTTCCAGCGTCAGCCCGGCGTGTGGGAAGACATTCGTGAAATGGACCAGCTCATCGAACAAGTCGAGGATCCGCCCACGCTTTGGGCTCGTGCGGCGCGAAACGACTTCGCCGCCCTTGGCATCTTTTTTGACGAGCGTCTTGCTGGCGATGATTGGCTTCACGATCGTGACGCGGTGCGATTGGAGCAAGTCGCGAATCTTGTCGCGTATCGCCCCAGCGCCCCGTGCTGGACTTCGATCAAGCGTCCGCGGGCGATCGCGTCAATGCGATAGCCGTCCAGCTTTACCTCAGACTTGGCCTGACGCCCGGCGTAGAGCAGCTTCAGTTCGCGGTGCAGGGATGTTTCCATTTTGAATATCGAAGCCCGACGCGCGAGCGAGTGGGGAAGACTGCCCACTCGCTCGCGCGTCGGGCTTCGATCGCAAAGCTTTGCGCGATGTGCTACACAACGACAAACCCCGAGCCATCGCGTACCGTGCGGTTCGCGCTGGCTCGGGGTAGCCCCCTATCTCTTTATACTCCCTGCTCCGTGCTCCACGCTCCGAGCCCTTACTGCGGCCGCGGGCTCGGATAGCCCGTGCCGGGGCCGGGGTCGACGTTCCCCACCATGTGCAGGTGGTCGTGGTCAATGTAAATGACTTCCTGGCAATCTTCGTCGACCGTCGTGTAAGGCACTGGCCAGCCGACGTGGATCACTTCGGTGAAGTAGACTGTACACTTGAAGTGGACGTGATGTACCTGCACTGGACCCACCAGCGGCATCACGCGCGGCGGATCGATGCTGTCCTGAATCAATTCGCTGACGACGCGGACATGGTTCCGCTGCGTTTCATACATCATCGGTATGCCGCCCTGCACCGGCCTGGCCTTTTCCAACTGCCGCATAACTTCGTCTTCCGACGGGGCGTCGAAGCCGATATCGGCCGCGCCCGGCTGGATCGGTCCCAGGATCGGAGTGCGGTTGTAACGCTTTTGGTTCCAGAATGCGTCTTCTTCTTTCTTCTGAAAGTAGGGCGACATCGGGATTGGAAAGCCCAGAGCCCCGATATTGGGACCGAAAACAACCGGTGCGCATCCCGTCGATGACGCGATGACGGCAGCCAGTAGGATTCCTACGGAAATGGTTGCGGATTTCTTGCCCATCGATGGGTCCCTCGCCAACAGAGTAAACAGTGACATTTGTAATATCGTGTCAAAGTCTGCGGAACTTGCAGGATTTTCGGATGGTAGCGGGTTTGCAGGCGTCGGGCAGTAGGTTTGGGGGGCGTGTGCATGGCGTTGGGCCGCACGTGATAGGTTCAGAATGGGAGAAGGGGCGAAAGGGAGATTCGTTCGTCTCCCCCGCTCCCTTTCTCTCCTTCTCCCCTTCTTCCGTCCGTTCGCGCCCCGCTATACTGTGCTTTTCCACCTCGCAACTCGCCGCTCCCGCCATGCCCGCCACTGCCCAACTGAATCTGGCCGATTTCATCCGCGCGATCCCCGATTTTCCCAAGCCGGGCATTCTCTTTCGCGACATCACGCCGCTCTTGCAATCGCCGGCCGCCTTTCGCGAGACAATCCGCCAGTTGGCCGAGCCGTTTCGCGGGCAGGGGATCGAACTGATCGCCGCCGCCGAGGCCCGCGGTTTCATCTTCGCCGCCCCGCTGGCCGTCGAACTGGAAGCGGGGCTGATTCCGATTCGCAAGCCGGGCAAGCTGCCGGGCAAGACGCTTTCGCACACCTACGATCTGGAATACGGCACCGACACGCTTCAAGTCCACGCCGACGCCATGATCAGCTCTGGTTGCAAGGTGCTCATGGTCGACGACCTGCTGGCCACCGGCGGAACGATCGCCGCATGCTGCACGATGATCGAGCAGGCCGGCGGAAAGGTGGCCGGCTGCGCCTTTGTGATTGAACTTGCCGGGCTGCTTGGTCGCGATCGGATCGCGCAGTACCCGACGGTGAGCTTGATTAAGTATGCGTAGGGTGGTGTCAAGCGAACTGATCGTGGGGCAGGTTGCCAACCTGCCTATTCCCGGCAGATTAGCAATCTGCCCCACGATTACCAGGGAAACGATTAAGATGGTGGGTCTTTGCCGCGCTCGACGCCACCCTACCGCATCGGCAATTCGACCACCATTGCCTTGCCCCACGCGGAATCTAGCACGACTCCCGGCTCATGAAACGGACGCCGGACATAAGCCAACGCTACGCTCGCCTTGAAACCCGGCGAAAACGCGGCCGACGTAATCTGTCCTGCGGGCTGGCCTTCATGCGTCAATTCTCCGCCGCCTTCCGGCACTTCGGTCGACTCGAAGCGAAGGCCGGAAAGTAACTTGACGACCGCGCCGCGGCTATCGATACGGGCGACAATCTCCTGCCCTAGATAACACCCTTTGGTAAACGAAATCGCCTTCTCATTGTGGCCAACTTCTTGCGGCAGATTCTTATCAGTAATGTCCAAGCCGATGACCGGAAAACCTTCTTCAATGCGGATCGCCTCCAGCGCCCTCATGCCGCACGCTTTCGCGCCCAATTGCCGCAGCGCTTGCCAAAGCGCGCCAATGTCGGCCGCATTGGCCGCAAGGTGAAGGCTGTCGAAGCCCCGCTCGCGCCAACGCCGGATCATCAGCGGCCGGCCGTTCCACGATAGACCGTAATTCGTTAAGTAGCTCCCCTCTCCTTCCGGGAGAGGGGCAGGGGGTGAGGGTGTATCGCTCCCCGCCCCGCTCAGCGCCCTCTCCCTAGCCCTCTCCCGAAGGGCGAGGGGACCAGCGGTAAGCGATTTAATAATGCCCGCCGCATGTGGTCCAGCAAGAATGACTTCGCCCCACTCGTCGCTGCGGTCGTGAAACGCCAGGTCCTCGCGAATCCAATAGTGGTCCAGGTGCGCGATGAGGCTCGGCCCCAGTCCGGCGGCTGTGTGCAGCACGAGCGAATTCGGCCCGGCAAAAACGAACACGTGATGTATGACCCGGCCATTGGCGTCGCAGAGAAACGTCTCGCGTCCCTCGCCGGGCTGAATATCGTCGAGCTTATTCGTCGCCAACCGATTGAGAAACTCGGCCCGATGGCTGCCGGAAATCTCGACCTGGGCCGCGCTCGGCGGATGGAATAGCCCCGCGGCTTCTCGAAACGCCCGATATTCGGCTTCCCAATCGCCAAAATCGACCGCAACCGGCCCCCAAGGCGTCTCGCGCAGGGCGGCGCCAGCGGCTCGAATGGTTTCATCAAGTGCAGCATCGGTATTCATGGTATTACTTACTCGTGGGGCAGGTTGCCAACCTGCCCCACCCCGCAGTTGACAAAATGGGCTTCAGGACGATAATTAAGTTAGATTTGACAATTATATATGTCAAAATTAACCGGCCCAGGGAACCCCCAGAGTTAGAGGCAAGATACGATAATGGCAGTCAAGCTTACCGAGCGCGCGGCGAAGGAATTGAAGCGGATATTTACCGAGAAGAACAAGCCGGAGGACACGGTCGTCCGCCTCGGCGTGGCGGGCGGCGGGTGCAGCGGTTTTGAATACCGCCTCGACTTCGCCGACGCCTCGGCCAGCGACGATGTAGTCACGGAAAGCCACGGCCTCCGCGTGGCGGTCGATCCCCGCAGCGCTCGTTTGATCGACGGCACCGAAATCGACTTCCACGACGACCTGTTGAAGCGTGCCTTTGTCTTCAACAACCCGCTGGCGGTAAAGACCTGCGGCTGCGGCACGTCGTTCAAGGTGTAGAGATGAGGTAGCCGTATGACTGTTCGCCAACGTCGTTATCCCAAGGAAGAGCTCGCGCAGCGCGGCAACCTGATTTACGAAAATGAGATTCGCTCGCAGGTCGAATCCGAAAACCACGGCAAGTACGTAGCCATTGACGTGGAGACGGGTGCTTGGGAGATGGATGCCAGCCAGACGGTCGCTGGCGACCGACTGCGAGCGCGCCTCCCCGATGCGCAGACGTGGATGATGCGCATCGGATATCCCTTTATTAGGCGCTTCGGTGCAGGCCGCATGCGGAGAGGCGTGTGATAAGCGGGTCTGTCAACGCAGACCGGGAACCGGTCGTTAGTATTCGCGTGCATGATATTAGCGGGGCGACATACGATCTGGCCGCCATAGTCGATACCGGTTTTACGGGCTGGCTCACCCTGCCGCCTGACCTGATCGCCGCGTTGGGCCTGCCGTGGAAGGAACTGGGCGAGGCGATTCTGGCGGATGGCAGTCAAGTCCTTTTCAACGTCTACGAAGCAGCGATCGAATGGGATGGAAGTGTTATTACTATTTCCATTGACGAATCAGACTCGGAGCCACTCATCGGTATGGCATTGATGGATGGGTTCCGGATTCTCATAGAAGACCTGGATGGCGGCCTCGTCGAAATCGAACGAATATAGGGCCCACTTGACGAAGATTTCCCGAACCAGCATGGCTGATAGCGTGCCGAACTCGCCTAGTGTCTTTCCGACTGCTTTGTTCCGAACTTCCCCGCCCGAATATGCCCTCTCCAGGCTTGCACGTCCTCTACGAAGACAACCACCTGCTCGTCCTCAACAAGCCGGCAGGGCTGCCGACGATGGGCACGCCCGAAGGCACGCCCACGTTGCTGACTTTGGCCAAGGACTACGTCAAGCAAAAGTTCCAGAAGCCGGGCAACGTCTATCTCGGCGTAGTGAGCCGGCTAGACGCCCCGGTGACCGGCGTGGTCCTCTTCGCGCGGACATCCAAAGCGGCCGCGCGGCTGAGCGACCAGTTTCGCACGCAGGCCGTGCAAAAGACCTATTGGGCGTTGGTGGAGGCGGCTGGCGGTCCGTCTAGCGGCAGTTACACTGATCGACTCATCCACGACGAGCGGCATCGCCGTGTGCATGTTGTCGACGGAGGCCGGTCCGATGGCAAAGAGGCTCGGTTGACATTCCGGCAGATCGCTCAAGAAGCGCGCTTCACGCTCCTGGAAATCGAATTGGAAACCGGCCGCAAGCATCAGATCCGTGTGCAGTTGTCCCACCACGGGCAGCCGATCATCGGCGATCGCAAGTACGACAGCGCGATCAAGTTCGCCGCCGGCATCGCACTGCACGCCCGGCGGCTGGTCGTCGCTCATCCCGTTCGCGGCGATGCGATGGAGTTCCTCGCGCCGCTGCCGAAGTATTGGCCGGCGACGTTTCGCGCGCTGGAGTCCCAACTTTAGCCGGAATGCGGCCGCCCCCGACCGTTCCAACATTCTATTGCGCTTCTGGCAAGTGCTCCAGATCGTTCAGGTCCTTCAGCCTTCCGGCGGCTTGCTTGTTCCTCCTGAGATCGGCAAGATCGATAATGTTTGCCGTCTCGCCGTCCAGAATCCCCATAATTCTGCGAGGATAGCAGTCAGCGAATGTGGCTCCGGAAATGGAAGTAAGAAGATCGATTCGCAGCGGCGGCAGGCCAATATGGATTCCATCCGGCACGCGAAGTGAAAACTCGCTTTCGATGGTTGCCGGGGAAAAACCGAATTCGATCAGTGCCTTGCCGAGATTGGCTTGATTTTCCGGTGTCGCCGCGACCCAAAAATCGATATCACCCGTGGCGCGCGGATAACCGTGATAGCCGACCGCATATCCGCCCACCAGCAGATACTCAACCTGGTTCGCGTTGATGAACTGCAAGAATTCTTTGAAGTCTTGCGGTAGCTCGATCTCCATACATCACGCGTCGCATGAATTCCAAGGCCCGCAGCCGGGCTTGCGGCGTTTGGGCCTGCCAGTAGGCACGGTCATCTCCCTCATTTTCTAGGGCGAACGACCTTACGGCCGTTTTGTCCAAGCGGTAACTTTCAAGCAGCCGGTCCACCCACGCCTCCTTCAATCGATCCAATTGCATTCAATTCTAGCATAGGCCATAGCTCGCGCCTAGCGCGACCGCCTGGGAGAGCGGGCCGCGGCATTTCGCGCACTGGAGTCCCGGCTTTAGCCGGGCAAAACCCGCCTCACGCGTCTCGAAGTTTTCGCGATACAGCCTCCAGGGCTCGCAGGCAGGCCGCGGGATCGGAAGCAGGGGTTACTAGCAGATAAACGAAGTGCACCGGCCCCGCATCGAGCGCTCCCGGCCAGTTGATTGGAACCGCCGATTGACGGTATATCGACGACTCGAAAACTGAGCGCATCGTCTTCGTCGGACATGTCCACCTTCCTGCCCAAACCTGGTCCTTGGACGGGGTACAACATTACCTCAAGTGCGACAAATCGTGCCACGTAGAATCAGCTCGGTACGCGTAGCTACTCCTAACGCTCCGCCGTGAGGCAAACCAACACGACGGAGCATGATGAGTAAGGCTTACAGAGACCGCGGCCCGGTGGGCGAACCGATGCGAGGTACGCCGGGCCAATTACGATATCCAACCACCTAGCCAATCTCCTAAATATCATAATACAAGCAGAACTCATACGGATGCGGGCGCAACTGCATCGCCTGCACCTCGTTCTTCGTCTTGTAGTCGATCCAGGTTTGCACCACGTCAGCGGTGAAGACCTCGCCGCGAAGAAGGAACTCATGGTCCTTCTTCAAGGCCGCCAGAGACTCTTCCAGTGAGCCGGGCGCCTTGGGCACCTTGGCCAGCTCTTCCGGCTCCAGGTCGTAGATATCCTTGTCCAGCGGCTCGCCCGGATCGATCTTGTTCTGGATGCCGTCGATCATCGCCATGAGAATCGCGGAGAAGGAGAGATACGGGTTGCAGCTCGGATCGGGGCAGCGGAACTCCAGCCGCTTGGCCTTCGGGCTCTGGCTGTACATCGGGATGCGGATCGCCGCCGAGCGGTTCCGCTGCGAGTAGGCCAGGTTGACCGGGGCCTCGAAACCGGGCACCAGCCGCTTGTAGCTGTTCGTCGTCGGGCAGGCGAAGGCCAGTACCGCGGCGGCGTGCTTGATCAGGCCGCCGGCGGCATAGAGCGCCGTCTGACTCAGGCCGGCGTAGCCATTGCCGGCGAAGAGCGGTTCGCCGTTCTTCCAGATCGAGGCGTGCGTGTGCATGCCGGAGCC
Organism: uncultured Planctomycetia bacterium; assembly: GCA_963775975.1. Lineage (GTDB taxonomy): Bacteria > Planctomycetota > Planctomycetia > Pirellulales > Thermoguttaceae > JANXQG01. Next base: position 1,332,215 of record CAVZKX010000003.1, on the reverse strand, counting down.
GTTGTCGCCGAAGAGCGGTTTGGGCATAAAGGTGACCGTCTTGCCGTACTTCTTCGCCACGTTTTTGCAGACGTATTTGTACATCATCACCTTGTCGGCCATGGCGACGAGCTTGTCGAACTTCATGTCGATCTCGGCCTGGCCGGCGGTGGCCACTTCGTGGTGCTGGGCCTCGACGCTGATGCCGCTGTCGATGAGCGTCTGCATCATCTCGTTGCGGATGTTCATCATCTGGTCGGAGGGCGGGACGGGGAAGTAGCCTTCCTTGTAGCGGAGCTTGTTGCCCAGGTTGGGATGCTCCTCGCGGCCGCGGTTCCATTGGCCTTCGACGCTGTCGATGAAGAAATAGCTCGACTGTGTGTTCTGGTCGAAGCGGATGTCGTCGAAGATGAAGAACTCCAGCTCGGGGCCGATGAAGCAGGTGTCGCCGATGCCGGTGCTCTTCAGGTAATTGACCGCCTTGCGAGCGACGTTGCGCGGATCGCGGGAGTAGTCCTCATGCGTGATTGGGTCGAGGATGTTGCACACCATCGAGAGCGTGGCCAACGTGGCGAAAGGGTCCAGCGCGGCTGTTTCGGGTTGCGGCACGACGAGCATGTCGCTTTCGTTGATCGCCTGCCAGCCGCGGATGCTGGAGCCGTCAAAGCCGAGGCCCTCCTCAAAGACATCTTCGGTCAGCTTGTCCACGGGGATCGTGAAGTGCTGCCAGATTCCGGGAAAGTCCATGAACCGCAGGTCCACGGCCTTAACGGTCCTTTCCCGGCACAAAGCCAAAACTTCTTTTGGAGTCACTATGATAAGATCCTTTCTCGAAGGCAGACGTCAGGAGCCTACCCCACGTCGATCCGATCAACATCTGGGTCGAACGGGAGACAAAGAGGCGCGATCAGAAGCTCCTGACGCTCCGATGCGTCTTCTGGTCCCAATACGCGAACGCAAGAAGTCTTACATTATCACATTCCCGCGCGGTTGGCATCGGGGGCCGATTATCGGCGGCCGGGGATGGGCGATTCCGTTGCATGCCGCAGCATTCGCAAAGTAAGTGCCGGGGCGCGCTAAGAAAGTCGCGGAGTGATCAGACGTAAGATGGTGTCATATAATGATTTACGATCCGCTGCCGCGTTTTGCACAATCAGCCGCTGGAGTTCCGCCCTCAGGCGGTCATTCCGGCTAAAGCCGGGACTCCAGCGCCACCTCCCGCTTGCGAAACCGTTGACTCGGCCTCAAACTAATAGTTTATTGAATCACGACTGGATGACGAAATGCCTTCCTTGATGCAATGGGATTGGGACGCGATTTACCGCGAGGGCACGCCTGTCTGGGAGACCGGGCAGCCGTCGGTGGAATTGGTGCGGTTCTTGGATGAGAAGCAGTTTGGCCGCGGCAGCTCAGCGATCGACATCGCTTGCGGCACCGGCGCCGACGCGGTCTACATGGTCCGCCGCGGGCTGGAACGTCACGGCCGTCGATAGCTCGCCGACCGCGATCGAACGGGCACGCGTCCGCGCCGAGATGGAAGAACGTCCTGCCGCGGTTCGTGCTCTCCGACTTCTTCGAGTTCGCTCAATCGCCGGGCACGTTCGATCTTGCCTACGATTCGGGCTTCTATCACTACATCCGGCAGATCGAACTGGATCGGTATCTCGACGCGCTCTGGCGGGTGACGCGGCCCGGTTCGTATTACCTAACGCTCGCCGCTGCGCCGGGCGAGCGGATCGAGGGCGCCCCGCCGCCGGTAACGAAGCGGCAGCTTTATAGTGAACTAGGCCGGCTTTTCGAGGTCGTGCGCCTGGAACCAATCCGCATGCCCAGCCCGATCTTGAAGGATGGCTATCCGGCCTGGTCATGTTTGATGCAGCGGCCGGTGGTGAAGTAGGGTGGCGTCGAGCGCAGCGAAGACCCACCAATTATCGTATTCAGAAGATTTCGATCATCTGTTCGCCGTTGTGGTCGGGATTGCCGATAAGCTTTTGTCCAACTGGATCGACGACAAAATCAAGTATTTCCAGAGGAACCTGGCCGATTAGCGGCGGACACTCGTCGGGCAATTCACATACCTCCACGATGCATTCGCGCCCTTGCACCGTGAGGCGGACTGCCTCGTAAACGCCAAAGCCAATTACCCCGGCCGCAGTCCTGGCGGTTCGCGTGCGGCGACGCCTCGACCCGAGCGCCGAGACGTGCCGTGCGGGCAACGACAGAAACGTCGCGCCCGTATCGACCATTGCATCATCAACGTCTATCGACCGCGCCTGGTCGCTAGATAAATCCCCAGCCTCCACGCGGTTCATGTCCGCAAGATTTTCGATCTTGGCCGAAACCACAACTTTGCCGATCGTTAGAATCTCCATGGCTGCCTCCACAACTAAATCGCGGTTGTCCTCAATTCTAACAAATCATCCGTCGCGAGGGGGATCATTTCCATTGAATCGCGACTTGGCGTCGTTGTTCTTTCGGCGGGATGAATGACAATGCTCCGACATTCACCCGGCGCGTCTCCTCAACGGATTGGGGGGCGGCTGTCACCTTCGGCGTAGCCGGTGAGGCATTCTTAATAGTTTCTTTGTGGTCGTTATTGCTAAGATCTTCATGCGACTCCGATCCGCAACCGATGGCAAATATCAATGCCATTGTCAGTAACAAACTGCGAAGCATAGCCTTTCCCCTATCGCTCAATATTTCCTCGCCCGCATCCTCCCTTGCACCCTCCCCGGCAACCCTTGAATTTGCAAGAACCCTTCCGCATCGGTCTGGTTGTACGAGCCGCCGCCTTCCATCGTGGCGATGCCTTCGTCGTAGAGATTGTTCGGGCTCGTGCGGCCGGCGACGTCGATGTTGCCTTTGTAGAGATCGAGCATGACCTCGCCCGTCACAGGCTGTTGAGCGTCGCGGATGAAGGCCATCAGGGCGTCGAGCTTTGCGTGATACCAAAAGCCGTAGTAAACCATCTCGGCAACTTCCGGGGCAAGCCGGTCGCGGAGGTGCATCAGGTCGCGGTCCATCGTCAATTGCTCGACGAGGCGATGCGCCGTGTAGAGAATCGTCATGCCCGGCGCTTCGTAGACGCCGCGGCTCTTCATGCCGACGAATCGGTTCTCGACCATATCGATGCGTCCGATGCCGTTGCGGCCGCCGATCTTGTTCAAGAGCGAAAGAAGCGGAAACGCCGCCAGCCGCTCGCCGTTGACGCTCACCGGAACGCCCGATTCGAAGGCGATCGTCACGCGCTCGCTCTTGTCCGGCGCGTCTTTCGGCGAGACGGTCATGCCGAAGTCGACGAGCTCGACGCCGCTGACGTTGAGGTCCTCGAGCTTGCCCGCCTCGTAGCTAATGTGCAGGCAGTTTTCATCGCTGCTATATGGCTTGGTGGACGTGGCCTTGACAGGGATGTTCCGCTCCTTGCAATAGGCGATCATTGCGCTGCGGCCGGGAAAGAGTTGGCGGAACTTCTCGATCCGCCACGGGGCAATGATATGAACCGCCGGATTCAATGCCTCAGCGGCCAACTGAAAACGGCACTGGTCGTTGCCCTTGCCGGTCGCGCCGTGGGCATAGGCGTCGGCCCCGACCTCGCGGGCGACTTGCAGGCAGTCCTTCGAGATCAGCGGCCGGGCGATCGAGGTGCCGAGGAGATAAACGCCTTCGTACTTGGCTTGCCACTGCAAGACGGGGAAGGCGAAATCGCGGCAGAGTTCCTCCTGGGCGTCAACGATTCGCGCCGATGGCCGCGCCAATGTCGCGGGCCTTTTGCAGAATCGCCTCGCGGTCTTCGCACGGTTGCCCGAGATCGACGTAGACCGCGTGGACGTCGTAACCTTCGTCCATGAGCCAGCCAAGAATGACCGAGGTATCCAAACCGCCCGAATAGGCGAGAACGCAATTAGACATGAGAGACTCTGTGGTGCTGAAGAATTCTGGTAAACCCTTATTTTGGGCCGAACGGCGGACTGTGGCAAGGGTGGAGAGCGCGAAGGTGAAAACTGGTCTTGTTGCGGTGCGGATTCTGTGGTATCGGAGACCGTAGATTGGGCAAGTTCCGCCCTGTTCATCATAGTAATCGCTGAAAAACTGGATCGCCCATGCAAACCCTAGTCGATCGTCCGTTTCGCCGCTTGCCGGCGGCCGAATCGCCCGGCCTTCTGCTGACGGACGAAAACGAGTACTCGGTGGAACTTGCGGACTGGGCCGCACGGGCCGACAAGCCGCCTCAGGAATGGGTCAAGCGGCGATTCCTCGGCAACTTGCGGGCGCAGCGGCCTCGCGAGCAGCACGCGTTCAACTGGGTAACGCGTCAACAGCTCGGCTTTGCGCATCCCTTCGGCTGCCCCTGCCTGGTCGCGCTTGCCGGGGCGCGCGTTGTTTTTCCTAAAACTAACGTCGGCGAGCGATATGGGTGCCTACTGACCTTTGGCGCCGGGTTGGCGGAATTGAGCCCTGACGGGCTGGAAATCTCTGTCGAGTTTCGGGAAGAAGGCGCCGACGCGAAGCCGCTATTTCGAGAGCGTTTGATTCGGTTGGACGCGGAGAATCCGCGCCTGGAACGGACGTTCGATCTCGCGCCGCTCGCCGGCCGGCGCGGCCAATTTGTCGTCGCCTGCGATCCTGGCCCCGAAGGGGACAGCCGCGGCGACTGGCTCGCGCTTTATGAGTTCGTGGTCAGCCCAGCGGACGAACTGCCTTTGCGACGCGCTCGGGCGTTTGCCGCCTTCCGCGAGCGCAACGAGCTTGCCGTGTTCAGCGCCACGTATGATCACGCCATGTACAACGGCGGCAGCCGCGCAAGAGGCATCCGCTCGCGCCTTCGCGGCATGGGTATGTCATTGCGCACCGCCGTCCGTGCGGCCGCGTCGCACATTCGATTCAAAGGTAGCCGAAGTTCCATTGAACCGGCCGCTGCCCACAAGCGCCCGCAGTCAACGGAAAAGGCGTCTCCCGATGCCCCCAAAACCGCGATTGCCGCTACCGCCAAGGAAAACCTTGGCGGCTACTACACTTCGCAACTCAGGCGGCGGCTTGGCATTGGGAACATCGACTTTCGCGGCTATCTTGCCGGCAAGTTGAAGCCCCATGCCGAACGTCCGATCCGAATTCTCTCCCTCGCAAGTGGCGCCGCGCGAATTGAGGAAGGTTTCGTCGACGGTTTCGATCCCGATCGCATCGAACTGACGCTCACCGACATCAATCCGGACCTCATGGCCCGGGCCAAGGCACGGCTTGCCGGCAAGGCGCGGGTGCGGTGCGAGGTGATGAATCTCAATCGGCTACAGTTGCCGAGCCGCCATTATGACGTCATCGTTTGTGTCTCGGCATTGCACCACGTCGTGGAATTGGAGCGGGTCATCGGCCAGAGCGCGGCGGCCCTCGTTGAGGGCGGCGAATTCTGGAACGTCGGCGAATACGTCGGCCGCAACGGCACTCGGCTCTATGACGACGCCTATACGATCGCCAACGATTACTTCCAAAAGCTGCCGGAGAAGTATCGCGCGAACCGCAATCCCGGCAGCAGCGGGGCGACCGATGTGCGATTGCCGAATCTCGATTGTTCCCTGACGTGTTTCGAGGGCATTCGCAGCGCCGACATCGAGCCGATCATGGGCCGCCATTTCTCCCCGGTGGAAGTGATCAAGTACGACTGTTTCCTCTGGCGGTTGTTCAATCTGGCCTACTACGACAACTACGATCTCGACCAGCCTGGCGACCGCGAGATCGTCGATAGAGCAGTGGAACTTGAAGTCGAATTCGTGCAGAGTGGCGGCCGGCCGACGGCGCTTTGGGGCGTGTATCGAGCAGCGTAGTCGTGATTCGACGTGGGGCAGATTGCCAATCTGCCGTGAAAAGGCAGGTTGGCAACCTGCCCCACGAACTACGCCGCCCGCGCGCGATGCTGGTGCGGCTGCCAGGCGCCCCATTTCTCCTCGAACTTACGGCGGTTTTCGGCAAAGGTCTGCTTGTAGGCAACATCGCCAAGTTGTTTGAACGTAGCGCCGTGGAAGTGGTGAATAAAGACATCTTCCGCGCAAACCACGCGGTACCCGGCCTGCTTGACTCGCATCGCCAGGTCATCGTCCTCGAACATACCCACGGCGAAGCGCTCGTCCAATCGGCCGACCTTCTCAAAAACGCGCCGCCGCATCGCCGTGCAGAACAAAGCGAGCACCTTGATGTCGAACGTCTTGCCCTCATGTCGCCGACAATGCTCGATGGCAAAAGGCTCGATGCCGTCTAAGTTCGAATAAGGCACGTCGATCTTCGCCTCGTTGCCGATCGAGTTCGTCACAGGACCGATCATTCCGATCGACACATCGTCGCGCAGGTAGCCAATCATCCGCGTGAGCCAGCCGCGGGTCACGATCGTGTCGTTGTTCAAGAACACAATGTATTCGCCGCTCGTGGCGGCCGCGCCGAGATTGTTCGCCCGAGAGAAGCTCTCGTTGCGCTCATTCCGCACGAGCTTGACGTTCTCGTGCGCGGCGGCGATCTCCTCGGCGAACTGGCGGCTGCCGTCGGTGGAAGCGTTGTCGACCAGCACGAGTTCGAAATTGGGCCAGTCGGTGCGATCGAGGATGCTCCGGACGCAAAGCCGGTTCAGCTCAAGCTGATTGTGGAACAAAACAATGATGCTCGCCCGCGGCGGCACCATGCGGCATGCCGACTCAATACAGGAGAAACGCTGCTCCCATGTGTTTTCTTTCGCAAAAGCCTGGCGTCGCGCGGTAAGTTCGGCCGTCCGTTGCGACCGGCATTGTTCGATCTTTTCCACGAAACCTTGGGCGTCGGAAGCGATCTCTATCAGTCCTTCCGCGGCGATGGGCCGCAATTCTGGCAAATCGACCGCCACGACGGGCTTGCCGGCGGCGAGCATCTCGTAGACCTTGACAGGGTTCGTCGCTTCCGTCAACGGCGTCCGCTTGAACGGAATCAGCCCACATTCCCAATGGGCGATCAATCGCGGCAGATCGCTATTGGGCTGCTCGCCGAGAAACTCCACGTTGGGCAGTCTTTTTAGCGGCGAGTTGTCCAGCAGCATGGTATCGACCCGGCCGATCAACTGAAAATGCCAGTCGGGCCGCAACCGCGCCAATTCCGTCATTAAGTCGACATCGAACCAATCGGAGATGGCGCCGAAATAACCGATAACGGGCGTCGACCCTGCAGCGTATTGCCCAAACTCCTGGGCAAAGTGATCGTAATCGACCGCATTGCGAGCCAACACCGCGCGGCGCGACTCGGCACGGGCTTTGTCGTATAGTATCTGCGAGCTGGCCACGGTCAGATCGGCTTCCTTCAGCAATCGCCGCTCGCCCGCCGCCACCTCGGCGGAGACGGTAGAGAAACCTGCGTGGTCGTCCATGCAGTCGTAGATCATTGGCCAGCCGTAGCGGTCCCGCAATTGTTCGGCCAGTGAAAACCAGGAGGGGAACTGCACCACGGTCATCGCCGCTTCCACTACGGCGCTTCGCCGTACGTATTCGAACGATGCCATCGCCCGCCGCAGGTCGTGCTCCGTCGGCATTTGCGTATAGATGCTCGCGCCGGGATCGCGGCAAATCGACAGCTCCAGCACGTTTTCTTCCACGGGCCGCCACTGCGGAATGTCGCCGCTAGCGAAATGCAGCGAAAGATAAAAGACGCGGTGTCCGTGCCGGGCGAACTGCCGCATGAGCTGTTGCGGGCGTTGAAAGCGGAAGTCCCAATTGATGATCGGCAAGCAAAAAATGTCGCACTTTGGACCGGCCTTCGGCAGGAGCGACGCGTCGGCCCCTTGCAGCGCGGGAACATTCGCCATCGCCGGCGGCCGCACGCCGAACATCGTCCGCCACGCGCGGCGAACCACGCGCTCGCGCATGGTGCCGGGCGGCGCCACGGCCAGGCAGAAATTGTAAAAACCTTTGCGCCTCGCCCAGTCACCGGATCGGATCCAAGTGGAAGTCCGACTCACCCGCCTTTTTGCCGCATTGACCGCCCGGAACGGTAGTTTCACCACGGCTTCACGCCGGCTTCCGTTGGGCAGCAGCGACTGCCGGAGCCGCCATGCCGCCTGCAATACGGCCCAGCCGCGCGAGGTGCGATACATGTCCCAATGCACCTTCTCGGCCTGCAATAAGCGGTATTCCCCATCCAAGATCCGCAATTTGTTTTGCAGCGATGCCAGTTGCAATTCGAGCCGTTGGTTCGTTTCATCGACGCCAACCAATCGCGCAGTGCTGACGAAGCATCTGCTCGCGAACATCGGCATGCGCCAGCAGTTTGTGCATATCATCCGGTTCTGGCGTTCGGGCTTCGCCGCCGCCCAGCCGCTCGAATAGCGTCTGCGCTTCGTGGGCGATCGATTCGGACCGATGGTGCCGGCAAGCCGGATCATACACTTCGGCCAACGCCGATTCATCCCACTTCAGGCCGCACAATTCCATCAAGTGCGGAGCTTGTTTCGCGAATAACTGCGGCTCAAATTGCAAGACCGCGCGGTCGCCGCGCCAATCATTGAAAATCTCCTGCATCCGCCGATAATGGACAGCCACGATATCCAACGCCTCTTCGTAGCCGCATATTCCTTTAGATCGTTGGAACATGCTCATTGCAATCTCGTGGGGCGAGCGAAGCAGGAACACCCCGATAGCCCGAAGACCGGGAAAATCGCGCAAGACATTCCGCCAGAATGGCCACGTGAGCACCGTGCGCGGGTCCTTGAAGCCGGATACCGGTCCCGAGGCGACGAGCTCCTCCAGCAGCTTTCTCCCATACTGCCGCAAATGGGGCGGGTAGGCGTGGCCGGGCGTCCATTGTCCCTGGCAATCGCGGAAATGCCTGAGCACCTCCAGATCGAGCGGCGCGTCGTCCTCAAATCCTAGCGCGCCAAGCTGCAATTCGCGATTGAGCGCAACGAACGGGATTGACTCGAAATGCCCGTAGGGATTCGACTGGTCAGCGCCGCCGAGTTCAAATGGTCCCAGTGACATCCCAACCCGTTGGAACAACCGAGCGGAAAAGCTCGACCCAGAGCGGTGCATGCCAAAAAAAACTACCAGGTTTTTGCCTTGGTACATTCGGCGACTCCCCCAATTAAAGGACCTTTGGTTGTCGCCGAGAGTATGATTTTCGAGCAATAGCGTCAATGTCGATTCGCGTCCATTCTGTGTGGATCGTGCAAGAATCAGCTTCGACGCATTTCGCCCGGATTGCCTAGCGGCTACCGCTTGGCCTTTGTCGCCCGGCCGGCGACTATCGCAAGGGCTTCGATGAACTCGGCGCCGAGAAAGAGTATCGCGCTGACATAATAGACCCAGATCATCACGGCGATGAATGTTCCGACGATGCCATAGGCCGTGTAGCCCGGTCCGATCAGGAATCGCACCAGCAGCCGTTGCCCGGCGAGCCAGACGATTGACACCAGCAAGCCGCCGGTCAGAGCGTCGCGCCAGCGGATGCGGACCTTGGGCAGGAACCGGTAAATCATCCCAATGAGCAGACCGTTGATGACGACGGTTCCGCCCGATTGCACTCGTTCCAAAATTTTGCCGAATTGTGGAAGCCTATTGACCAATTGTTCCTGCGTTCCGTGATACACGAGATTTGCAATGAATAAGGCCACGAGCAGCAAGAGCACAATCGCAAGCATCGCGAATGCCGAAAGCCGGTCGTAAAGCACGGTGCGAGCATAACGCCAAATCGTCGGCTTCGGCGCGGGCTGCGGTGCGCCAAAAATGCGGCCAAACATGTAGTCGAGTTGCAGGAAGACGACGATCGCGGCAAAGAATAACGCGATCGCGCTAATTGGTCCGCTAAAGCCCGCGTTCGATTTCACGCTGGCCAGTAGCGTCTGCAATTGATCGGCGAGCCAAGGACTCGTCCGCGTGGCGATCTCGTCGAGCAGCAGCTTCTGTGCGGCGAGGTCCGCCCGTTGCGAAATTCGCAGGACAAAACCTAGGATAGAAATCAGCACCAGGCAAAGTGGGAAGAGTGAAAAGGCCGCATAGTAGGCCATCGCCGCGCTGAGCAAGAAGCCATCGTCCGCCTGCCAAAGCTCGACCGTCGTCCAGAAGACGCGGGCTACGTAATTCCACATTCGAGTCAGCATGGCTGGATTAGTGCCTCATCGCCATCAAGATTTGCACAATGCTCAATACGATTTCCACGAGGATCAGGAGCACGACGTACCATTCAAGGCGTAAGCTGCGGCGGTTTTGTAACACTTCCAGCACCGTCTGTGCCGTTCGCGAGACCAATTCCAGTTTTCTTTCCAGGGCCAGGTGCCGCTCGCGGATCTCGAACTCGTCCTCCAGCCGCAGGAAGAGCCGTTCCAGGTTGGGGTGTTCCCAGATGATCTCCGGCTTGTCGATCACCTCAACGCGCCCGACCAGGTTATGCTCGCTGATCAGCGCGAGGCCAATCTGCTGCAACAATTCGCGGCCGGAACTGCGGGTGCCCACTCCTTTTTGCAGGCTCAAAGCAAACGGTTCGACGAGATCGAAGCTGCGGCTGGCGCGGGCTTCGTACATGGCCAGCACGGTGCTCTTGCTAAGGATGTCGGCCACAAGTTGAAATCGCTCAACCGCGTAATCGGCTAGCGTCAGCACTTTGCCCGACATTCCTTCGCGCGTGCTCGCGTCGATGCGGATGTTGAGCGATTCGAGTTCCGGCACGGCGTAAGGCTGCTGCACGAGCGGCTGAAGCTGCCGCAGCAGATCGGCTTCTTCCAATGGCGCCACGTTGAACAATACCACGGCTCCATAGCGAAAGAGCACGGCGATGCCGGCAGCCCCGGCCGCGATCGCCACGGGGTCGGTCGCCAGCCGCTCCGACGTGCCGAGCGAGCGGAGGTCGATCCGTTCGCCCACGAGGATCGCTCGGGCGGTGAATTCCGTCTTGCCGGACTGCGAAAGGGGATGCATGAAACCAGTGTAGGCGCGCGGCGCGAATGCCGCAAGGGTCGCGCGGCCGTTACACGTTTGCCGCCAATCCCTCCGCCCCCAACCGATGACAGAAATCGCCCAGCGTCTCGCCTTCTTCGCGCTTTTGCTTGAACGAGATGAATACGGGCACGAGCGCCGCCACAAGCTGCTCCAGCGGCACTCCATCCTGATAGAGAAAGCCGAGCCGGTTGCCGACCCGCCGTCCGCCCAGATAGATGCCGTAGCGGCCCGCCGCGCGGCCGACAATGCCGATGTCGGCGTTGTAAGGCCGCGAACAACCGTTCGTACAGCCCGTCATCCGCAATGCGAATACCTCCTGCTCGAGGCCCAGCAGCGCCAATTCGCGATCGAGTTGGGCGAGCACATCAGGCAGCACGCGCTCGCTCTCCGTCAATGCCAGCGGACAAGTAGGCAGCGAGACGCACGTCCCGGCCCATCGGCGGACGTTGGATATCTCGCGCGACGAGGGCAGGCCGCATTTGCGAAGGTGGTCGTCGATGCGCACGCGATCTTCCCAATAGATGTCGCCCAAAAGCAAACTTTGACTCGGCGTGAGATAAATAGTCGGCGAGTGGCCCTCGCAGACCTCGCGGAGCGCGGTTTTCAGCCGCGCCTCACCCGCGTCCACGATTCGCCCGCTGGGCACGTGCAAGCCATAAAACCAGCGGCCGTCGCCTTGGTCTCGCCAGCCGAGGTGATCATCAATGTCCCAAACGTCGTCCTCTTGCGGCGGCGGCAGCTCGTAGCCCAGGTATTGCTCGACTTGCTTTTTGAAGCGATCCAGGCCCCAATCGGCAACGAGATACTTGAGCCGCGCTCGATCGCGCTGACTGCGGTCGCCGAAGTCGCGGAAGACGCCGATGATCGCGCGGAGCACGTCCAACACCTGGTCCGCCCGCACGTAAGCCATCCGCTGCGCCAAGGCGGGAAACGTGGCCGGTTTGTCGGGCGACATGCCCATCCCGCCGCCCACGAGTAGATTGTAGCCAACCGTATCGTAATCGCGGCAAACGGCTAAGAGGCCGACGTCTTGTGTATAGATATCCGCACAATTATCGCCCGGCAGGCCGATGCCGATTTTGAACTTCCGCGGCAGATAGGTTTTGCCGTAGAGCGGCTCGACTTCATGCGCTGGAGTTCCGCCTTCAGGCGGTTGATCGGCTTCATTTCGGCTAAAGTCACTACGAGCGACTTCATCCAACCAGATTTCCCTATAAGCCGGCGTCCGTGGAAAAAGTGCTGCCGCAATCTGCCCCGCCATCCACTGCAGTTGCCCATGAACCGGATCACCATGATACGGCGCTGGGCAACAAAGGACATTCCGATTGATATCACCGCAAGCGGAGATCGTTGTCAAGCCGATCTCGCCGATCTGCTTCAGCATGGCCCGCAGGTCGGCCTTTGCTATGCCGTAAGTTTGCAAATCTTGACGGCTGGTGATCCGCAGCGTGCCATCGCCGTATTTTTCCGCCAAGTCGAGGTGAGCAAGGAATTGCTTGCTCGTCAGCCTGCCGCCGGGCACGGCCGTTCGGATCATGAATTGATAAACGATCTTCCGCTTTGGACTCGCATCGCCCAAGAGCACGCGGCGGTCTCGGTCGTCCTGCTGATAAACCCCGTGCTGCTTCAGCAGCAGTGCCGTTTCCGCGCTGAAGTGGTCGGTCGGCTCAGCCAACTCGGCAGCGATCTCGCCGCGCAGGTAGTCGCTCTGCTCCTTGATCGCTTCGATCGATTTAGCAGCGCCGTGCCGTGTATGTTTTGGAGGACCGGACATGACCTCTCATGCGCTCCAGCTTCGTGCGCCGCCGATTTCGGCGATGCGAATCTCCGGCCTCGGCTCTGCCGGAAGGAGCTGAAAGCTAATCGGGAGAACGTTGCTGGCGAAGACTTCGCTTAGTGTAACGCTTGACTTGCCCGCCAGGACAAACTCGTTTCCGTTATTACGATAGAGTTCTAGCGACCACGGATAGCGGTCGATTATTAGCAGCTCGCGGACGCCTAGCTCAGCATAGAACTCCAGCTTGTCGCGGCTCTTGTCGAACGGACTAACAATCTCGACGAGGAAATCGGCCGGGCCGCAAATATGCACCTCAAAAACCTGAGCTTTATTGCCCGCCAGGAACACTGCAACGTCCGGACAGCGATAGTTGAACGTCCAGTCTTCGATCTGATCGCTAAGATTGAGGCCGGGAAAAACCTCGCCGCCAGCCGGCGGGTTGATGACTGTGCTAAACGCAACGACAAGTCGCGCCACCAAGAGTTGATGTTCAACATTCGCGTCCGGCATGATGACATAAACTCCGTCCCAAACCTCATCCTGGCGGTCCCAACCCTTTGCCTTGCGCTCGGCGATCACCTCGCATTCGACTCTGGGATCGGCAATCAATACGGTCATGGCGGTTCTCCTTCAGTTCATTATGGTTCAACGAGGCTGGTGCGGCAAGCCACATAGGCATCGGTCCACCGGCGTCAGCAAGCGATTTCCCGCTACATCCGCTAAAATGCGGGCATTGCTCTCGTCCGTCAGCGGTTTTTGTCAGAAATCGGCGAGACCTGTGTATAGAGTCATAGAGAGGCGCCTCGCGATGAGTTCGGCCCCGGAAACGCGACCCAGCTTGCTCATCCGCGTCCGCGACCCGGCGGACCAAGCGGCGTGGCGGGAGTTCGTCGAGATTTACCGGCCAGTCATCGTGCGATTTGCCCGGCAGAAAGGAATGCAGGCGGCCGACGCCGAGGACGTTGCCCAAGTCGTCTTGGCGTCCGTGGCCAGGGCGATCGAGCGCCGCGAGCACGACCCCTCGCGAGCCAAGTTCCGCACTTGGCTTCATCGCGTCGCCGACAACGCCATCCTCAACGCCCTTTCACGCGAGAAGCCCGATCGCGGATCGGGCGATTCGGCGATGCGGGCCGTGCTGGACCAGGAAGAATCGCCCGGTGGTCCCGATTCGGACCTCTTACGATTGGAATACCGTCGCGAAGTATTTCGCTGGGCGGCGAGGCAAGTGCGGCCGGAGTTTCGCAAAGAAACGTGGGACGCCTTTTGGTTGACGGCGGTCGAAGGACGAACCAGCGAGGCCGCGGCGAAAGAACTCGCAAAGAACGCCGGCGCCATTTACGCCGCCCGCAGCCGCGTCATGCGAAGGATACAGGAGAAGGTGAAGGAGTATGATGAGTGACCGATACATTTTGAACTCGGAGGGTTCGCAGCGATTAGCCGGTGGTAAGCGCAGCGCCACCACCGGAAACCGAAGGCAAGGGACGTTTCGACTCCGGAGGGCAACGCCGTTAAGGACTTTGGAACGGTAAATACCGGGCTTGACGGGAATTGGAGAATATAGAAAAAGCCAGACTCCCCCATTACCAAACTGAAAACGATTCAGCTTGAAAGGAGTCTGGCTGAGATGTCGAAGGATCGCAAAGGACGTAAGCAAGGCGGTAAACATCGACCGGCAAGCCGAGAGCTGTCATTTCAATCGTTGGAGCGCACCTTGGCGTGGATCGTTAACGAGAGCATTTTCTCCCCGATGACATTTCGCGGCAATACCACTTGGACCACAAGCCAGCTTGTCGTGCTGGCCGTACTCTGGGTCTGGTCGGACAAAGGCACCCTCACCGGCGCCTTTGGACATGCCAAGCAACTGGCGCTGAGCATGCTGGGAAAGGTCGCATTGACCAGCTATCAGGGGCTGAGCAATGCCCTTGTGACTTGGACGCCGAGTCTGCTGCCGCTTATTCAGCGGCGACTGCACGCGCTAATGGAACAGATCGGTGGAGAGTATTGGCGCATCGGCGGTTGGTTGCCGCTGGCCGTGGACGGTTCCCGGATCACGACGCCGCGGACCAAGGGCAACGAGGCCGATTTCTCCGCGCCCCGCTTCGGACAAAGCGCCGCGCTCGGGAACGGCGACGGTGGAAAAACGAGAAGCGGCGAAGCAAACCTCTTGGCGAGCGCGTCAAGCCGCAGATTTGGCTGACGCTCATGTGGCATATGGGTCTGTGCATGCTCTGGAGTTGGAGGACCGGCCCCTCGAACGTCCAGCGAACGAGGACATTTCCAGGAGATGCTCACGACGTTGGTTTTCCCGGAAAAATCGCTGTTTTGCGCCGATGCGGGCTTCGTCGGCTATGAGCTTTGGAAAGCCCTCACAGATGCCGGGCACCATTTCTTGATCCGCGTGGGCGGCAACGTGCGATTGCTTCAAGGTCTGTGCCGCGCCCGGCAGAGCGATGGCTTGGTCTATCTCTGGCCAGCCGATGTGGCGCGAAAGAAGCAAGCGCCGCTGGTCTTGCGGTTGATCGTGCTGCAGGGTCCGCGAGGAATGGTTTATCTGGTCACCAACGTACTTGCTCGGAAAGCGTTGAACGACCAACAAGCAGCGCAGCTTTACCGCATGCGCTGGGGCGTAGAGTTGCAATTCCGCTCCTACAAGCAGACCTTTGGTCGCAGCAAATTGCTCAGCCGGACGCCGCAACGCGCTTGGTGGAACTGGACTGGTCGTTGTTGGGGCTTTGGATGATTCAATTGTTTGCTGTCAAAGAACAGTTAGCCAATGCTTCTCCGCCCCAATGCAGCAGTGTTGCCTTGGCCGTCGCGGTGATCCAGGAAGCCATGCATGCCTGTCCGGGCGAGGTCTGCAATCCGCGTACGTTGCGCCTGCGTCTGGCGGCGGCCGTCAAGGACTCGTACCAACGCACTAGCAGCAAACGTGCCCGCTATCGACCACACTTTAAGGATGTGCCCTCCGCGGGCAAGCCGGTCATTATCCCCGCGACTAAAAAACAATGTGAAGCGTACCAATCCCTCACCACCGCCGCATGAAAAAATGCTTAACGGCGTTGCCCGGAGGGGTCGTAGCCGCGCTGCTGCGATCTCTCCGGGATCGAAAATCTCGTTGCGGACCTGGTCCCCGGGTGCGCTGGGTGACCCGGCGCTATTAGCTGGTATCCCTCCGGGATGGACTCGAGCTATCGACGCTTTAGCTGCCTTGCGAATGACAGAGACTAAACCATGAACCGTCAAGCACTTTGCGATCCCCAGCGCATCAATCTCTTTCTCGACCAAAAGCTCAGCGAAGACGAACAGGTCGCCTTCGAGCTTCACCTTGACGACTGCCATACATGCCGTCGGCAATTGGAAGCGGCCACCGCCAGTGAAGACGCTTGGTGCTACGTACGCGATTCGCTCAGACCCTCCCCAATTCTCCCCTCTCCTTCCGGGAGAGGGGCCGGGGGTGAGGGCGAACCTGACGATGACTCCGCGCTCGATTCGGCTGCCGAAGATCTCACGTCGAATCCGGCCACGATATTAAAACTCCTCGCCCCCACCGACGACGACCGGATGTTGGGCCGTTGGGGAACCTACGAAGTCGTCGGCGTCGTCGGCACGGGCGGGATGGGCGTCGTGCTGAAGGCCTTCGACGCCGCCTTGAACCGCTACGTGGCGATCAAAATCCTTGCCCCGCACTTGGGCACAAGCGGCGCGGCAATTAGGCGATTCTCTCGCGAGGGCAAGGCGGCCGCCGCCGTGGTCCACGACAACGTGATCGAAATCTACGGCGTGTCCGAGGCGGCCGGGCTGCCCTATCTCGTCATGCCCTATGTCCGCGGCCCGTCGCTCCAGCGGCGGCTGAACGATGAAGGACCGCTTGCCGTCGTCGAAATCCTCCGCGTCGCCATGCAGGCCGCCGCCGGGCTGGCCGCCGCCCATGCCCAAGGGCTCGTACATCGCGACGTGAAGCCGGCCAATATCCTGCTGGCCGACGGCATCGAGCGCGTAAAGCTGACCGATTTCGGCCTCGCCCGCGCGGCCGACGACGCCAGCCTGACGCGGACGGGCGTCATCGCCGGCACGCCGCAGTACATGTCGCCCGAACAGGCCCGCGGCGAGTCGGTCGATCCGCGGAGCGATCTCTTTAGCCTTGGCAGCGTGCTCTACGCCATGTGTACCGGCCGCCCACCCTTCCGCGCCGAGACGAGCTACGGCGTGCTGCGGCGGATCACCGACGACGAGCCCCGGCCGATCCGCGAGATCAATCCCGACATTCCCGACTGGCTCTGCGACATCGTCGCCAAGCTGATGGCCAAGCGGCCGGACGACCGTTTCCAATCGGCCCATGAAGTCGCCATGCTGTTGGAACAATGCCTCGCCCACGTCCAGCAGCCCACCGTCGTCCCGCTGCCCGAGGCGGTTGTTGCCGATACAAGCCCGACTGCGCAAGCGAGTGGGTGGTAAACGCCCGATTCCCCAACAAAGCCTCCTCGCTCGCGCGTCGGGCTTGTATAAGCCGCCTCTTCTCAAAGGAACCTTACTCATGCTCACCCTCCTCGGAATAAGCCTCTTCGCCGTCGGCGTCGTCTCAACTTCACCGCCCGACATCTCCGGCACCTGGCAAGGCGAAGACTGGGGCCAGGTCACGCTCACGCAAACCGCGCCGGGCGAGTACGCGGGAACCTACACCGACACGGTCGGCAAGGAAAAAGCCCCCGGCAACATCGACCTGAAATGGTCCCGCATCGAGCGCCGCTTCAACGGCACCTGGCGCGAGGGCGAGGACGACCGTTTCGGCGACCTTTCCATCCGCCTTGTGGAAAAAGAGATTCTCGGCGCATTAACCACCGATCTCAAGTCGAAGATAAATCCCGCCACGCCGCGACTAAGTGACCTCGCTTGGACGCCTGCAAATCGGAAGTTCCCCGCGGCGGGAACGGTTGGCCAAACTCGATCAGCACAATTCATTCCAGGACTGCTTGCGATTCAGGACGATCAGCGAAAACATCCCGATCGAATAAACGCCGTTAGCGTCCAACTTCCGGCATATCCGTCATTGACGTTCGACGGTTTTCGCAAGGAGCTACATGTCACGCCGGAGCAAGAGCAAAAGCTGGAAAAAGTTTCGATGTCCTACCAAATCGATTGGCTGAAGGTATCTCCCACAGTGCCGGACAAACGCAAGTTCGAGGAGGAACTGAAGTCGTCTGTTCGAAAGGATGTCGAGCGCATTTTGTCGGCGGAGCAATTGGCGAAGTACAAAACACTCAGTTTCCGGATGTTTGTCGATGGAATGCTTCACAATCCGCCGGTAGAGAAAATCATCGGACTTACGGCCGAACAAAAAAAGGAGGGCCTGAGAATCGAGGCGGAAATGGGCGTACAAGGAACAACCGACTGGTGGGCAAACGACCATGAGCGGGCACTGTGCGACCGGCTGTTCAAGATCCTAACGCGCGATCAGCAGGAGAAGCTGCGCGAGTTCATCGCGCATGCTGATGGCGTCGCCAGGGAAAAGCCGGAAGAAGCGGGCCCAACAACGCACGCGAAAAACGTCCCGCACCCCAGCGCCATCCAGTTCGACGGCACCCACTACGCCAAGCTCGACCCGCCGCCGAAGTTCACATCGGGCGATTTCACGATATCGCTCTGGTTCAATCCAACGACGGACCGCCAGATCCAAGTCGCTCTTCCACCGCGGGTTTAGTTGGTCCGATGTCCTTCGCCCCTACCCGGCAGACGACGTGACGCACCCTCATGGGGCCATGCACTTCGGTCGCGACTATCGAGGCGATATTAATATGCATTTCAGCATCTATAGCGGCGAACTCGACTTCGCGGCTCGAACGGCCAATCACGAATGGATATTAGGTTGGGACGTGCCGGAGTCGCGACTGCACAGCCCGGTTCACTATGGCCAGTGGAACCACGTCGTGGTCACACGCCGCGGCGACTCGTACACGATGTGGATGAACGGCGCACGGATCAACAGCGAAACATCGCCGGCCCAAATCTCCGACACCGACAATACCAACCCGTTCCTAGTGGGCGGCATGATGGAAGACGATGGCGGCGCTATATGTATTTACCAGGGGTCGCTCGATGACTTCCGCATCTTCCGCCGCTGCCTCTCCGACAAGGAGATTGACGCGTTGTATTCGAGCGGCGGCGATGAAACCGCTATAAGGGGCGAAGGTCGGGTCAAGTTCGGGCCGCTTATCGCGCTGGAAACGAAGAATGTCCCGCACCCTCGCGCCTTGCAATTCGACGGCGAGCACTATGCCAAAGTCGACCCGCCGCCGAAGTTCACGTCGGCCGATTTCACGATATCGCTTTGGCTCAATCCCGTGCGGACAGAAACGACGGCGTATCCGTTCATGCGCGGCCTCGGCTATCGCGACCAGCGCGGCGACATCGGCCTGATGCTCCATCGCACTACTGGCGAATTGGCTTTTGACGCCAATACCGGCGGCAATTCTCGCTGGCTCTTCGGTTGGGACGGCGGCGACAGTCCGCTCCGCAGCCCCGTCCATTACGGGCAGTGGAACCACGTCGTCGTCACGCGCCGCGGCGAGACCTCACCATGTGGATGAACGGCGCGCGGGTCGGCCGCGAAAAGTCGCCGGCCGATATCTCCGACGCCGATAACACGAACCCGATTCTCGTCGGCGGATACTGGCACGAGGACGGCTCGTTCGAAAAGTATCGCGGGCTGCTCGACGATTTCCGCATCTTCCGCCGCTGCCTGTCCGACAAGGAAATTGGCACCCTGTATAAGAGCGGCGGCGACGAGGCCACGATGAAGGGCGAAGGCCGCGTGAAGCTCGGGCCGCTTTCCACAATGGGCACACGGTCCAACGACAAGTTAGAGCGTGTCGTGCCCCCGCAGCGAGGACAGTGAAATTCCAACTTCTCTTACCCCGCCACAACAGGAAAAAGCTCGGCCACCGATAGCGCCAGCGATTCGATTTCCTGCGCAGCCAGCTCTTCGCCCGGCTCGAATGCCCGAATCTGTTGATAACGGTTGCCCTTGGGCCGGGCGTACTGCGCCACTTCCCTTCCGCCGGCATCGACGAGCCATACCTCCGGGATTTGCGATTCCGCGTAGCGTGGTATCTTCTCGTCTCGATCGTATTCCAAGGTCGTATCGGCCACTTCGATGAGCAGCAATACGTCTTGCGGCCGGGGATGACCGCCGGCGTAAAAATCGTCCCGCGGTTTCAGGACGAGCAAGTCGGGCTGAGGCTCGCTGAAGTCCGAAAGGATTACCGGGCTTTGCACGGTGACGATCGCCCGATCTCCTAATTGCAGTGTCAATTTACGCGCAAGCCGGCTGACCAAGCTGGAATGCAGCGAACCAATCGGACTCATCTGCCGGACCTCCCCGTCGATCAATTCGACCCGTTCGTCGTGCCCAATAATGCCCGACTCGCCCATCCGCGCGAAATCATCGACCGTAAACCGATAATGTGGAGCTGCAACGGACACTTGATTGATCCCTCGCAAATTCTTTCTATGTTGTGCGGCGACCCGACATCTTTATCGTAACTTCCCTCGCGCGGTTTGGATAGCCTAATGCGGCGACAGTCGGCAGGCGATAAGCGCGAACCCCCGCAACATCTACAACACTACTTAAAGGCGTCGCGCAAGTCACCCTTTCACAAGCAGCCGATTCCGCTATAATTAGGGGTTTCGATTGCATGATCCTCAGCTTGCCATAAGGATATCCATGAAAAGCGACGAACTGCGGGAAAAGTATCTGGCCTTTTTCGAGAGCAAGGGCTGTGTCCGCCGGCCCAGCGACGTGCTCGTGCCGCGCTGGGACCCCTCGGTGCTCTTCACGCCCGCCGGCATGAACCAGTTCAAGGACCATTTCCTCGGCCGCTGCAAGCTGGAGTTCACGCGAGCCACGACCTGCCAGAAATGCCTCCGCACGGGCGATATCGATAACGTCGGCCGCACCGCCTATCACCACACCTTCTTCGAGATGCTGGGCAACTTCAGCTTCGGCGACTACTTCAAGCGCGACGCGATCCATTGGGCGTGGGAGTTCCTCACCGACAAGAAGTGGCTGGGCGTCGACCCCGCGCGGCTCTCGGCCACGATCTATCTGGACGACGACGAAGCGGCCAAGATTTGGCTCGATGAGATCAAACTGCCCAGCGAGCGACTGAAGCGGTTGGACGAGGACGAAAACTTCTGGCCGGCCAGCGCGCCGAGCCAAGGCCCGGACGGCGTCTGCGGGCCGTGCAGCGAGATATACGTCACCACGCCGCGCGGCTCGGTCGAAGTCTGGAACCTGGTCTTCACCCAGTTCAACCGCGTCGGCACGCCGCCAAACAACCTCCGTCCGCTGCCAAGCAAGAACATCGATACGGGCATGGGTTTCGAGCGAATGGCTTCGGTGCTGCAAGGTGTGGAGACGAACTATCATATCGACATCTTGCGGCCATTGGTCGAAGCGGCCGCCGAGGTCTGTGGCGTGAAGTACGAGCCCGAGAGCGATACGGGCCGCCGCCTCCGCCGCATCGCCGACCACGTTCGCGCCTGCACTTTCGCCATCCACGAGAACGTCTATCCCGACAACGAGAAGCAGGGCTACGTCATCCGCAAGCTGATCCGCCGCGCGGTGCTTGGACGGCTACCAGATGGGCATTCACGAGGCGTTCCTCTATCAATTACCGAAAGTCGTGGCCGATTTGATGACGAAGCCCGTATCCGGAATTGCAGGAGACGGTCGAGCGCGTTTCGCAAGGCTTGAAGAACGAAGAAGGCACGTTCTTTGAGGTCATCAACGCGGGGATGCCGCGCGTCGAGCGGCTGTTTGAAGAAACGGCGAAGGCGAAATCGAAGACGGTCTCCGGCCGCGAGGCGTTCAATCTCTTGCAGACCTACGGCTTCCCGCCCGAACTGACCGAGACGCTCGCCATCGAGCGCGGGATGCACCTCGACTGGGACGGCTTGAAGAAGGCGCAAGAGAAACACGAAAAGGATTCCGGCGGCGGACAGCGCAAAGAACTCTTCAAGCAGGGACCGCTCGACAAGATTCGTGAGACACTTGCGTCCAGCGAGTTTCTTGGATACGTGACCGACACGGCCGAGGCCCGCGTCATGGGCGTCTTGGTTAGCGACGAGCTTTCTTACAAACTCGATGAGCTTGGCCGCAAGGCACCCGAAGTGATCGTGCTCGATCGTACTCCTTTCTACGGCGAGATGGGCGGACAGGTCGGCGACACCGGTTGGATCGTCGGGCCCAATGGCCGCTTTGAAGTGACCGATACGCGGATCGAGGACGACTTCGTTCTGCACGTCGGCCACTTGCGCGAAGGCCGCATCGAATACAAGGACGCCGTGCAAGCAAGCGTCGATTCGCCGCGGCGCATGGCCATACGCCGCGCCCATTCGGCCACGCACATCCTGCAATATGCCTTGCAAAAGTCGCTCGGCAAGCAGACGCATCAGAAAGGCTCGAAAGTCGAGGCCGATCTCTTGCGTTTCGACTTCAACTACGACCATGCTCTTACAGGCGAGCAAATCACGGCGATCGAAACTGACGTCAACGCCCGCGTGCTGGAGTCCGCACCGGTCGAGTGGACGCTGATGCCGAAGGAAGACGCCCAGAAGCTCGGCGCGATGATGCTCTTTGGCGAAAAGTATCCCGACATCGTCCGCGTGGTTTCGATGGGCGAGTTCAGCAAGGAGCTATGCGGCGGCACGCACCTGGAAAACACGTCCCAGACCGGTTTTCTAAAAATCGTCGGCGAGGAGAGCATCGCCAAGGGCATCCGCCGGATCACCGCCTTGACTGGCATGGCGGCAGTCGAGCGGGCGCAGCGCGACGAGGGCCTCTTGCGACGGATGGCCGGCACCTTGAAAGCGAGTTTTGATGATCTGCCCGCGCGTGTCGATGCGTTACAGGATCAGTTGAAGAAGGCGCAGAAGGCAGCCTCCGCCGCGCCGAAGGCGGATGGCGTCGGCGTCGATCAACTTGTGGCCAATGCGGGCGAAGTGCAAGGCGTGAAGATCGTGGCGGCCGACGTGCCCGGCGGCACGCCGCAATCGATGCGCGACCTGATCGACCAATTACGGCGCAAGGCCGCGCCGGTGGCCGTGATGCTTGGCACGAAGCAGGAAGAAGGCAAAGTCATGCTCATCGCCGGGCTAAGCCGCGACCTGGTCGACCGCGGCCTGGATTGTGTGCAATGGATCCGCGACCCGGCCGCGCTCGTCGGCGGCAAAGGCGGCGGCCGCGCCGACATGGCCCAAGCCGGCGGCAAGATAGCGGAGAAGCTGGCCGAGGCGCTGGAGCTAGGGCGGCAGGAGATTGAGAAGCGGCTGGCGGGGTAAGCAACTCGGCCACGGATGGAACACAGACGAAAAACGGATTTCTATGAGCCATCCTTACGACCAAATCGCTGCCGACCTGAGACGCTTCGTCACGCCGTCATATCCAAATATGGAGGTCCGTGTCGAGTCATGGAAAGACGACCCGGCGCGTATTGCGATTTACTTTGTCGAGTCGAAGTTCGCCTTGATCTATCCGTATCAGCGATGGCACTACCTCAATCATCTTATACCCTCGGACTACCAAAAAGCCCATCTTGAGAATTCGGTCTGGTTTGAGCTAGCTCCGGGCGAAAAGCCGGAGGATCTTCGGTATCCCGATGAGGAATTGATCGACGAAATCATGCCCGCCGTGATGAGGTGCCTTATCGGTTCGCGCTTCAACGAACTGCTCGACGACGCAATGTGCCCGGAGAATTCCGAGAGGGAGCGGGCTCAGTGCTGGGGCGATTTTCGTAACTCCCGAGCAATTCTCTTGGAGCGAGGCTTCAAGGAAGAGGAACTATTTGACGTCTTTCACGTACTGATGCGGCAGGGAGGATTCTGCGATTGCGAGATCCTCTTTAATGTTTCCGAGAAGAGCCGGCTTACGGCAGAGTATTGGATTGCAAGATCGGAAGGCCGCAAGCCATTCAATCCCCATGGCACGAAATGAGCATCGAAACGCAAATCTCTCGTGTTACCTTGAATCCCACCGTTATGGGCGGCAAGCCTTGCATTCGTGGACTGCGCGTCACGGTGAGCACAATCCTTGGATTGCTTGCCTCCGGGCACTCTCGCGAGCGGATTCTCCAAGCCTATCCGTACCTCGGACCCAAAGACATTGACGCGACGTTGGCCTATGCGGCATGGCGGTTGGAGGAGCGCGAAGAGGACCTCGTTGTCAATTGACCGAATCACTGCGACGGAGACTACGCAATACAATTCGTGCCGCATCATTGCTCGCACCCAACCGCGACGTGGTTCAACTCCAAAACCGAGGGTCGCGCAGCGCACCCTGGCTTAGCGAGCACAAAACAACAATCGCACCACGACGCGGTGCTACTCGGAGTGGCACCGCTTCGCGGTGCGAATGAAATTGTATTCATCATCCCAGGGTGCGCTGCGCGACCCTGGGCTTCGGAGTGAAACGCCTTCGGCGTAATGCAAACGACATGAAACCCACCTGGCTCATCGAACGCGGCGTTTATGGCGAGTACGCGATCGCACTGAAGGCCGAGGTTGAGCGGCAGGGGACGAACTGCTTTGAGGTCGATTACCGCCCCGGCAAGCAGCCGCCGGGCGATATTGTCGGCTGCTGGAATCTGGCGGAGGATGCTTGCGCGGTCGTGTGGGGCACGCTGCCGCTGGTGCGGCAGGTTCAGCTTCACCATTCTTGGGTCCCGGGCGGTTGGTGCAACGTGGAGAACCTTGACGGCTCGGCTTATTACGCTCAATTTGGCCAGTTGCTCCTCAACCATCACTGCGCGATCCTCCCGGGCGTCCAGGCATTTGAGTTAGAAGACGATCTTTTCAGCAAGTTCGGCATCAACGACGAGATCTTCGTCCGTTCCAGCGGCGTTCAAAAACTGTTTCCCGGCAAAGTGGTCTACAAGGACAACTTTCAAGAGGCCATCGCCGCATCGCGCTATGATCCGACGATGCTCGTGCTCGTCTCGACGCCGAAAGAAATTGGCCGCGAATGGCGGCTTGTTATAGCACAGGATGAGGTCATTGCAGCCAGCCAGTATCGCGACAACGGCGCACTCGCCACGTATCCCGATTACTCGGAGCACGTTGCTCAATTCGCGGCCGACGCCCTGCGCCAAGCCCGGTGGTGGCCCGACCCGTTGTACGTGATGGACGTTTGCGAATCAGACAATCGGCTTCATATCTTGGAATTGACCAGCTTCAGTTGCTCGGGTTTTTACGAGTGCGATGTGGAAGCAATCGTTCGCAAGGCAAGTGAGGCGGCGGTGAATGAATGGAATCAACGCCGCGGCCTAAACTCGTAGACCTCGACATGATCCTCCGGCTCCGGTTGGCGGTCGTTGTCGTTGTCTTGAAGCAGCGGGTAGCGCGACGAGGCGACCAGGTCGTAACGCTGCCGCATCGTGTCGAGCCAATTGGCAAAGATTGTCGGATCATAAGGCGCGATGTGCGACCAGTACTGCACGCAGGCCAGCGGCCGCTCGCGCGAGACGCGGCTCAAGTCACACGGCTTGTCATGTACTCGCCGCGGCGAATAGATACGCTCATTGCAGAGAAACTGCGGCGCCGCTCGGCCTTGGCCCAAGGTGCTCAAGGGCGGAAGCGCTGGCGGTAAACCAGCCGCGAGGCATACGACTTCGTGGTCGCGCTCCATGCTGTTCCAGAACCAAGCAGCAAAGTCGCGCTTGCGGATGTCTTGCTGCTCCTTGCCGGGCAAATAGATGTCGCGGGCGGAGATGGCGGTTGCGATCGCGCATAAAAGAGCGACGACAATAAGAACCGATTGCGATATACGTTCTTCGGCCGCCCTCACCCTAGCCTTCTCCCAATGGGAGAGGGGACCAAGCAAGGCGGCCGCGCCGATGCCTGCGAGGAGGCTGACAATCGGCACAACGTGCATCGAAAGCCGCATGTGCCCACCATAAGGATAAAGCCGCAGCGCCGCGGCAAACAGATTGAGAGCGAACGGCGCGGCGCAGAGCAACATCAAGCGATATTTCCGCCGTCTCATGACGACGACCGCGGCGACAAGGCAGAGCAGTATGGTCGCCGCACTGCCCCAGTTATCGCCGCCGACCGGCACGGCCAAGAGTGGCCCAGCATGAACTTTGACGAGCCACACGGCAAGCTTGATGAGCGAATCACGCGGCGGGAAGGCCTTGTTCCAGCCGGCAACCATCACGCCCGACTCGGCTTGTGCCTGTGCGCCGACTCCCAGTATATACCAAGCCAGAAAGCTGGCGACGATTGCCAGGTTCAATATGCCCCATGCCGCCCAGCCGTGCCGACTCGGCGAGCCGATCAATGCCGCTGCAATCGCAACGCTCGCTCCGCCCGCCACGAAAGCAGCCGGGAACGAGAGTCCCAACGCCAGCGGCATGACGGCCGCGAGTGCCCAGAGCCGGCCCGTTTCCTCTGGCCGTTTCCACCATCGCACAGTCAGCAGCAAGATAAGCGTGGAGACTGCCAGATCGACGCCGTAGGGCTTTACCTCGCAGGCATAACGAACGCTCGAATAGTTGACCGCGAAGATTCCAACTGCCAGCACGAACGCCGTGCCGCGGACAACATGCCGGGCGAGCCGATGAAAGAGAAAGATGCTCGCAATGCCGCCAAGCATCGGGACCAGCCGCAGCGACCACTCATGAAAACCCAGCAGCTTGACGACGGCAAGCTCGGTCCAAAGGAAAAGCAGCGGGGCGACCTGATGGTAATCGAGCGGCCGCATCATATCGACGAAGCCGCGGTCCAAAAAGGTCGCGGCCAACAGCGCCTCGTCGTTCCACAGCGGGAAGCGCAGCACGTAGCGGATCAGCCGCAGCGCGATCCCGATGACAATAAATGTCACGATCAAGCGGGCTTGCCTATCGACTGACCCGCTACTGGCCGACCGCGCCACGAGGCTGTGGACATTCTCGCGGCGGACTAGGGCCGTTGCTTCGCGGGATGCTATTGACATTAAGCCTAAACCTAACCAGACACGTGGCGGCTTCGTTGTGGAACAGCCTTGCTAACCTGCCAGGCAGATTGGCAATCTGCCCCACGGCAGAATAATGCCAATCCGGCCGCCAAAACAAGATCAATTGGCCTTGGATCGACTAGGCAATGTTGGTAAACTCCCCACCCGCAATATCCCCAAGGATTCTACCGGGCCTATCGCCGTGGACATCATCGACAGCGACTCGCATGCCATCGGATTCAGCCTGCGCACCGGATACTATCTGTGCCAGTGCAGCTACGCCGCCTACGAAGAGCCGGGCGATTGGGTCGAATCGCTCGCGCTGGGCGATTCCGTGCGGCCGTTTCAATGCGAATCATTTCACGGTTTCGTCGCCGCGCAGAAAACGATGGCGATCGTCGCCTTTCGCGGCACGGTCTCGATCGGCAATTTCCTCACCGACGCCGAGGCGTCTCTGGTCCACCACGGCCTCTTTCCGGGCCTGGTGCACTACGGGTTTTGCCGCGCGGTCGAGGCGGTCTATCCGGAAGTGCGGACGCTTCTGCGCGCCTTCCCGCGCGGGCTGCCGATCTGGGTCACCGGCCACAGCCTCGGCGGTGCGATGGCCTCGCTGGTCGCGCATCGGCTGGCCGAAGACGGCTTTCCGATCCGCGCCGCCTACACTTTCGGTTCGCCGCGAGCCGGCGACCGCAAGTTCTGCGACGCCTACCGACTGCCCAACTACCGCTTCGTTAACGACAACGATCTTGTACCCCATCTGCCGCTCCGCTGGTGCTATCGCCACGTGGGCGAACTGAAGCTCCTCACCCGCGATGGCCAATTGCTGGAAGAAGAGAGCGATTGGAAGATTAAGCACCGCGAACTCATTAAACACGCCGTGAGCGTGCAGCGGGCGCATCGCACCGAGTCGGACCCGCCGCTGAAACTGACCGATTTCGATTGGCTGGCCGATCACCGACTCGGAGGCTATCTCAACGGCATCGTCCAACTACTGCCGCGCGTGCCGCGGCGAAAGCACCCCGATTTTGCGGGCCAGGAGCTCAGCGCGGTGCCCTTGCATTATCTCGACGAGCCGGCGGAGCAACTCGTTCCCCGTCAGAAAACGGTCGAACCGCAGCGACCGACAGTGCCATCCCTCGGCGAGAGCGATCCGACCACGGCCTTCGTCGAGCGTCCCAAGGCCGCGTAGGCTCCTTCCGCCGAACGCGACGATAACCGTATTCGCCGTCGGCCAGCTCAATTCAATTCATGGGCGATCCCGTCGTATAATTTATACGGATATTAAGGAACGAGTGAGTTATCCACCAGTCACTCTTGTATGGAAGCGGTATGCGGTAAATGTGGAAATTGCCGGCTCAAGTAAAGATACAATCGATCAATGATCCGCGCAAGCGGCATCGTCGTGCGAAACATGACGCGCGGCGCCAAACGGCACCATCGGCACTTCTCAACATCATTGCGAGTGCTATACTAGCTGACTGCTATCGATTGTGCCATTCCGCCGTGATGGCCGTTCGAGGAGTTCTAAAAGGCTCAATCAGAACCGATTAAATGGAACGACGTTCGCGGCTCTAGTAACAGTTTTGTTAGAGACTCTAAATGTGTACCGTAACCGACCGCACTTTGCTTGACGCCTGGATCACGGGCTCGGATTGCCCCTCTGATCCGCCCGCGCTCAAGTCCGGTCGGGCGTGGCGGCTGGTGATGCTCGGCGCGCCGGGCGTCGGCAAGGGCACGCAGGCGGAATTGCTCCACCGGCGGCTCGGTGCCGCGCAGCTTTCGACCGGCGATGTCTTTCGGGAGATCAAGACGCTTCCGGTTGCGGAACGAAGTCCCGCGATTGCCACGGCACTGGATTATATGGTTCGCGGCGAGCTAGCTCCCGACGAGACCGTGGTCGATATCGTTCGCGAGCGGCGCGACTGTCTTCGCTGGCCGGGCGGCTTCCTTTTGGACGGATTCCCCCGCACCGTTGGCCAGGCCGAAGCCCTCGACAATATGCTCGCGGAAATGGAAATCAAGCTGGACGCGGTTATCGACCTCTTCCTCCCGATCGAGGAGATCGTATCGCGGCTCAGCGGAAGGCTGACGTGCGCCAACTGCAAGTCGGTGTTCCACGCAACCAACCGGCCGCCAAGGGTTGCTGGCGTCTGCGACAAATGCGGCGGCAAATTGATACAACGCGACGACGATCGCCCTGAAGCGGTCCTCGTGCGGATGGCCGCCTACCAGCGAAGCACCACGCCGTTAATCGAGTACTACCACGACCAGGGGCTCTTGCGTGTAGTCGACGCCCACGGCTCGCCGGAAGAGATTCTGCGGCGGACGCTGAAGAAGTTGCGGGCGTGAGACGGTGCGCTCCGAGTCGCAAGCTTATCGATTTACAATCCCGCGCAGGACTTTCGGCCTCACGAACGCCGTCAATCGGGCACAGTAGCATCGACTTCTTTGCTGAATTTGTTATCCGTACTAAGAAGTTGTTTGACAATCTCAGGATCCGTCTTATCCGAAAGAAACTGAACGTTGCTATCGGCGAAGCCGACATTGGCACCGCCAGCATGTGCGCTCGAAATGCCCGGCCTCTTCGGACCGTTTATCGAGAAGTCAGTTTTATCAAACTCCAGGTCCCGTGGCTCCATCCAGTGGATACCAGAGTTGGCGGTTTCCACTACAGTCAAACAATAGCTCACGCTGGAAGTGAAGTCCTCGAAACGCCTTGACTTTTCGCCGGGCCAGGCTGTTCGAGGTCCTACTACTGCCAAATAGCTGGTTGCCGTGCGGTTGTGAGCCGGATCGGCAGGACAGGAAAAAATCTCTCTCGGTTCGTTCTGCAACTTGCTGTTGTTTGGCCCATCCCAAGGTTCGTCCCACTTGTAGGTTCCGCCCTTCCAATTCGGGTCAATTTCGGACGCGATGCGAGCGCGCCAACTGTGCACGCGACGACCAGTTGCGTCGACCGAATATGCCGATGGGAAGCTGCCGTTACTGCGCTCGAAACCCAGAAGACCAACCTCGATATGTTTTAGATTTGCAACACACGTTGCTTTCATCGAAGCTCGTTTAATGTAGTACATGCCTACCCCAAGAACTACCGTGACGACGGCAGTGACGATTAGCATGATCCGTGTAGTATATTGGAACCGCCATGCGGTTTTTGCTGGCCTGGTTCCCTGAGTAATGTCCATAAGCGGCAGTAATCAAATCGGGATTGACGATGTTTCCATTGTATCAGCCGCGACTGCCAAGTAGCCCGCCCGCCCCCTGGCCACTCGCCCGCTTTTTGCTAAAATCCATCTCTTTCCCGAAGCAGCGGTCGTAGAGCCACGCTAGATGGACGCCAACCTACTCAAAACCCCTCTTTTTGACTGGCACGTCGCCCACGGTGCGCGGATGGTCGATTTCGCCGGCTGGGCCATGCCGGTGCAATACACGTCGATCATCGAGGAGCACTGCGCCACGCGGAACGCTGTGGCCATTACCGATATTTCCCACATGGGCCGGCTGCGGTTCGAGGGGCCGGGTGCCGCCAGGTTCCTGGCCGAGTTGCTCACCCGCCGCGTGGCCGACATGGAGCTTGGCCAAATCCGCTACTCGCTTGTCACCAATGATGCGGGCGGCATCCTCGACGACGTGCTCGTGGGCTACTATCACGATTCCTATGGGCAGCCGTTTTATGTTGTCGTCGTCAACGCCAGCAACCGGCAGAAAATCGTCGAGTGGGTCCGTGCCCATCTGCCGCAGGAGCGGGCCGAAGCGCCTGGCCGCGAGGTAATTTTTACGGACGTGAGTTCGGTCTGGGCCATGTTCGCCATCCAAGGCCCGAAGAGCATCGACGTGCTCCAGCCGCTGGTGAATACTGATCTCCGCTGGATGCGCTACTACCGCGGGTCGCGAGTGCAATTGCTCCATCCGCACGCCCAGCGGCAAGGCGGCATTATCAGCCGCACCGGCTACACGGGCGAGGACGGTTTTGAGATCAGCGTCGGCACGGAAATCGCCCCGGCGATCTGGCAGGCGATTTTCGAGCTGGGCAAGCCGCTGGGCATGGTGCCATGCGGCCTCGGGGCGCGGGACACCTTGCGGCTGGAGGCGGGGATGCCGCTTTACGGCCACGAGTTGAGCGAGACGATCGATCCCTTTGAAGCGGGCTTGGGTTTTGCCTGCCACCTCAGCGGCTACAATTTCCCCGGCCGCGAGGTCTTGTTGAAGCTGCAGAAGGAGCCATTGAAGCGAGTGCGCATTGCGCTGGACGTTGCCGGGCAGCGCGTGCCGCGGCATGGTTATTCGATCAAGTGCGAGGACTACGTGGTGGGCGAAGTTACCAGCGGCACGTTCTCGCCGACGCTCAAGCGGCCGATCGCGATGGGCTTCGTCAAGCCGGCCGCGGCCGTGCCCGGCACGAAGTTGGAAATCGACATCCGCGGCCGCGGCGAACCGGCCCGCGTGGTGGAGTTGCCGTTTTATCAGAGGAAGAAGTGATAATGTCGCCTTTCGCTCCGCGAAAGGCGACGATGCGAACCAGAAAGGAACCAAAGTCATGGCGCTCGATCCCGAGAAGCTGAAATACACTAGCACTCACGAGTGGGTGAACCTGGAAGATTCCGCCGGCGGCAAGCTGGCGACGGTGGGCATTTCCGCCTTCGCTCTGGAGGCCCTCACCGACCTGGTGCATATTGAGCTGCCGGAGAAGGGCCGCAAAGTCACGGCCGGCCAGCCGTTCGGCGAGGTCGAATCGGTCAAGGCCGTGAGCGATATCTACAGCCCGGTGGATGGCGAGGTCGTCGAGGCCAACTCGGCGTTGACGACACCCGACCCGAAGACGGGCGTCGCGAATCTCGATGTCCTTTCGCAAGATCCGTACAACGCCGGCTGGCTG
The DNA here is from genome assembly GCA_963775975.1 of uncultured Planctomycetia bacterium. GTDB lineage: Bacteria > Planctomycetota > Planctomycetia > Pirellulales > Thermoguttaceae > JANXQG01. The sequence goes on along the minus strand of CAVZKX010000003.1, from coordinate 1,300,668 downwards.
GTGAAGATACGCGTGACCGGCGGCGGACAGTCGGAGCTAATGGACTACGCGGCATACAAGAAGCAAACCGAGGAAGCCGGCTAAGAAACTTGCAATGCCTTACTTGCTGAATAACGCCGATGACCGCGCCGAGATGTTAAAGAGCATCGGCGCGGAGTCAATCGAAGACCTGTTTTCGATGGTGCCGCCGGAGTTGCGGCTGAGCCGCGCGCTTGATGTGCCGCCCGCGCTCGGCGAATTGGAACTGACGTCGCACCTGAGCGAGCTGGCGGCGAGGAACGTGGCGGCCGGCGCGGCGGCAACGTCTGCTTCCTGGGCGGCGGCAGCTACGACCATTTCATTCCGGCGGTGGTCGATTTCATCGCTTCGCGGAGCGAGTTCGTTACTTCCTACACGCCCTATCAGCCGGAAGTCAGCCAAGGCAACTTGCAGGCCATGTTCGAATACCAGACGCTGATCACGCAGTTGACCGGCATGGACTATTCGAATTCGAGCCTCTACGACGGCGGCAGCGCGGTAGCCGAGGGCGTGCTCATGGCCATGAGCGTCACCCGCCGCCCCGGCCGCGTGCTGGTCGCCAGGAGCGTGAATCCGGAATACCGCCAAATCCTGGCGACGTATCTAGCGAACTTGGATGTCGAGCTGATCACGCTGGACACGCCGGGCGGAACGCTCGATCCCGAAACGCTCCGCGCTGCGGTGAACGACAAGACGGCTTGCCTGCTCATGCAGCAGCCCAACTTCTTTGGCTGCGTGGAAAAGATGGAAACGCTCGCTGGTATCGTACACGACGCCGGAGCGTCGCTCGTGGCCAGTGTCGATCCGATCAGCTTGGGGCTCTTGAAGCGGCCGGGCGACGCCGGCGCCGATATCGTCGTGGCCGAAGGGCAATCGCTGGGCACGCCGATGCAGTTCGGCGGACCTTACCTGGGCATCCTCGCCTGCGACGAAAAGTTCCTCCGCCGCATGCCCGGCCGGCTTGTCGGCCAGACGGTCGATCGCCGCGGCCGACGCTGCTGGGTCCTCACCTTGCAGACCCGCGAGCAGCATATCCGCCGCGACAAGGCAACGAGCAACATCTGCACTAACCAGGCATTGTTGGCCGTGCGAGCGGCAATTTACCTTGCGACGATGGGACCGGTGGGGCTGGCCGACGTGGCGAACCTCTGCCTGCAAAAAGCACGTTACGCGGCAAAACGGCTAACGGAAGCGGGTCGATTGACGCCCGCCTTCGATGGGCCGACTTTCAAAGAGTTCGTCGTCCGCGTGAGCAACGGCCGCGTCAATGAGTTGATTGCCAAGGCCCATGCCGCCGGCATATTCGCCGGGCTGCCGTTGACACATTGGTATCCTGAACTGAGCGATTGCTTGCTAGTGGCTGTGACGGAGAAACGCACGAAAGGTGAAATCGATCGCCTGGCGGAGATCGCATGATTTATAATGAATTAGAGACGATGAACGGTTCCCGAATTGGACAAGATTCCGGTTCGTCGGACTTCCAGTAATAAACTATGGAAACAGTTGTTGAGATCGAATCGCTTAGGGTGGAGAATGCCGCGCTGCGCGCGAAAGTGGCGGCCATGCTGCGGTTACGCGATGCGGAGGCTTATCACCCAACGGACGAGACTGCTCGCAAATTCTACAGTCTTGCGGCGGTCTGGAAGACTATGACCCTCCACGTCTCGGACGTAAGCGAGAAGTGCGCCACCCTGCATATATGCAAATCATTGCGATGGGACAGGCCGCGCTCCCGTTCATTTTCGATGAGCTTGAGAAAGAACCCGACAGTTGGTTTGTCGCGCTTCGCGCGCTGACCGGAATCAATCCGGTTCCGGTGAACTCTCGTTGCAGCTTTAAAGAGACGATAAGCGCGTGGCTCGAATGGGCTGAAGAAAATGGATATTATCGAAGGCCTGTTGTTGAAGATTGATTTTCCAAATCTCGACTGGAATACGTTTTCCGAAACAAGCAAAAGGACAACCGCATACAATTGCGTCGCCTATGTGGCAGGAGATGAATCGCGGCCGTGGTGGCCCCACACAGACGGCCACTACTGGCCGTCCGAAGCCGATGGCGTTCCACAAGAGGAGACTTTGGCCTCATTCATCGCAGCATTCGGTGTCGCGAGATTGGGATACGTCCCGTGCGACAATGGCGACCTGGAAGCCGAGTTTGAAAAGATCGCGATCTATGTGGACAGTGCGACTAGGAAACCAAATTACGTGGCGCGTCAGCTTACGAACGGAAGATGGACGAGTAAACTAGGTGCTGGAATTGATATTCACCATGACTCGCTTACCGAATTGTCAGGACCACTGTACGGCGACGCAGCCTGTTTCCTGAAACGGCCTAGAGGATTTGTGCCAAAGAATGCGTAACCCCTTTACCACCGATCTGCTCTTTGAACTCTCCAAGCCCGGCTGCGGCGGGGCCGTGCTGCCGGAGTGCGACGTGCCGACCGCGCCTGTCGCGGACCTGCTGCCGACGGATGCGCTCGCCGATCGGCCGCTGCCGCTGCCCGAATTGCCGGAGCCGGACATCGTCCGCCACTTCGTCAATCTGTCGACCCTCAACATGTCGGTCGATACGCACTTTTATCCGTTGGGCTCCTGTACGATGAAGTACAATCCCAAGCGGAACGAGCGGATCGCCGCCATGCCCGGCTTCGCGCACCTGCATCCGCTTCAGAGCGACGACACGATCCAGGGCATGTTGGAACTGCTCTATCAGTGCCAGCAGATTCTCGCCGAGATCGCCGGCCTGCCCGCCGTTTCCCTGCAAGCGGCCGCGGGGCGCAGGGCGAGCTGACGGCCCTGCTCGTCGCCGCCGCCTATTTCCGCGATCAGAAGATCCCCAAGTCGGTCGTCCTCATTCCCGACGGCGCCCACGGCACGAATCCTGCCAGCGCCGTGATGGCCGGCTTCGAAACCGTACCCGTCAAGTGCGGCGAGGGCGGCCTGATCTGTGTCGATGATCTCCGCGAGAAGCTAGACGAACGCACGGCCGTGATAATGATCACGAATCCCAATACGCTCGGCATCTTCGAGACCCACATCGCCGAAATTGCCGAGATGGTACATGGCGCTGGGGGACTGATCTATCTCGACGGCGCCAATATGAACGCCATCCTCGGCATCACGCGGCCGGGCGATTTCGGCGCCGACCTGATGCACTTCAACCCGCATAAGACCTTCAGCGGCCCGCACGGCGGCGGCGGCCCTGGTGCGGGACCGATCGCGGTCGCAGAGAAGCTCGCTCCCTATCTTCCGTCGCCGGTTGTTGTGAAAGAAGGCGACACATATCGCCTCGAATACAACCGCCCCAAGACGATTGGCCGCGTGCGGAGCTTTTTCGGCAATACGGGCGTGCTCGTGCGGATGTACAGCTACATTCGCACGCACGGTCCCGACGGGCTGAAGAATATCTCAGAGAACGCCGTGCTCAACGCCAATTATCTGCTGAGCCGCGTGAAGGACATCCTGCCCGTGCCGCAGGGCGATCGCTGCATGCACGAGTTCGTCGCCTCGGCCGCCAAGTTCAAGTCCGATCGCGGCGCCTCCGCCATGGACCTTGCCAAGCGGCTCTTGGACTACGGCTTCCACGCCCCGACCGTTTATTTCCCGCTGATCGTCAAGGAGGCGATCATGGTCGAGCCGACGGAGACCGAGAGCAAGGCCACGCTGGACGCCTTTGCCAATACGCTACGGTGCATTGTCCGCGAATCGCACGAACAATTGCACGACGCGCCGATCACGACGCCCATCAGCCGGCCGGACGAAGTCCGCGCCGCCCGGCAGCCGGTGCTCACGTGGAAGCCGCAACAGTTATAACGTGACACGTCGCACGCCGCGCGCATGACCGACTCATCCCGCTGCCGCATTTTGGTAGACGTATCCGCCAACGGCGCGTGGAACATGGCGGTGGACGAGATGCTCCTCGACCGCGCCGAGGAACTGGCCGCGGCCTGCTTTCGGCTTTATTCCTGGCGCGAGCCGACGCTCTCCTTGGGATACTTTCAGGCTTATGCAGACCGCGATCAACACCCTCCGAGCCGAGACTGCGCAGCCGTGCGGCGGCTCACGGGCGGCGGCGCGATCCTGCACGACAACGAATTGACTTACAGCATCGTTTTGCCCGGCAGCCACCCGCTGGCGGCCCGACGCGATGAACTTTATCAGGCGATGCATGGATGTCTTATCGAAGCCCTCGCCGGTTTCGGCGTTGCGGCGAGACTCTGCGATGGTGCTAGCGAGAAGCGCGCTCGCGAACCGTTCCTTTGCTTTCAACGTCGCGCCGCGGGCGACGTGCTGTTGGGCGATCATAAGATTTGCGGCAGCGCCCAACGGCGGCGAAATGGTGCAGTGCTCCAGCATGGCAGCCTGCTCTGGCGGGCATCGTCCGCCGCTCCAGAATTGCCCGGTTTGGCCGAATTGGCCTCTCGGCCGCCGCCAACCGTAATCGCCTTGTTGGAGCCCTGGCTCGATGGCCTATGCCGCCGATTGGGGTTCCAGTGGCAACGTGGTCATGAGCGGCTCGACGAGACCGAATCGCACCAAGCCCAGGAGCTTGCCGAATCTCGCTATGCCGGCGAGGACTGGACGAAATACCGCGGTCGCCGGCCTGAAGCCAGGCGTTCGACAGGATGCCCCTAGCGATGTAGACGGCGGCTGCTTTACACAATTAAAGAACGGCTACCAGGGTGTCTGGGCGGCATATCGGGCCGAAATGTCTGGCGAGTTCCACGATCTCGGCTCGAATGGAAATATTTGCCAAGAAACCCTTTGACGACACCCGATTCATTTGATAAATTGGAGTGTAGGGAGGTGGGCCAGCGGCTCCCTTCACCCTTTTCTTTGGAGCTTGTCATGGACGTGAAGTTGGTTGTCATTGGCGGGAAGCGCCCCGGCCAGGAAATCGCCGTGTCGGGTCCGGAATTCATCGTCGGCCGAGCCCCCGAGTGCAAGCTGCGGCCCAATAGCGACATGGTTAGCCGCCGGCATTGCATGATCTCTATCGAGGACGGCAAAGCCACCATCCGCGACCTGGGCAGCCGCAACGGAACCGTTGTCAATGGCCAGAAGATCACCAGCGAGCAGGAACTGAAAACTGGCGATAAGGTCAAGGTCGGCCCATTGGAGTTCGAGGTCCAGTTGAGCACGAGCATCGGCGGCAAGAAGAAGCCCAAGGTGCATAGCGTTCAGGAAGCCGTCGCGCGAACGTGGGAAGCGGCGAAACCGCGCGACAGCGAACCCGACTTGGCCGATTGGCTGGCCGAAGAGGACGACAACGATACCAAGATCAACAAGCTGACAACTACGTACACCCCGGCCATGCCTGCCAAACCGGCCGAGCCCGCCGAGCCGGAGCCCGTCGGTGAGAAGCAGCAGCGGATCGATCCGATGGCTGGTCCAGGTCAGCAGCAGAAGCCAATGGCCGAAAGCAGCCGGGCCGCGGCGGCAGAGATGCTCAAGCAGTTCTTCAAGCCCCGGCGATAGCGGGCCATCATCCTCGTACCCACGCTCTGCGTGGGTACGCCCTGTCGGCCGCTCTGCGGCCATTCTAATTCCTGGCAGTTGACGCAGAGCGTCTCTAATGCGCGTTACGACGCGGAGCGTCGTAACGAGGTTTGCCAACTCTCCCGCGCCTCCGGCATCTTTGCGCAACCGATACCAACCGTAAAAGCCGGTCAAATTACGAGAACCGCACCTTTTTCCCAGACCTTAATTCTTACCTGGTCGGCAATCCGATGCTATTTTTCACCAAGGTTGCACTTTTGCTAACTTAACATCCGACCGCCCCGAATAGGAGACTTCCGCCCGTGTCCGCCAAGAAGCCCGCCGCACGAGTTAAGGAAAAGACTTCGCACACGACCGAAAAGGCAGCCGCCGCGCGAAAGCGTCCCCACGAAAACAACGACGCGTCCAAGGAAGCCAAGCCGATTATGGACGCGCGATCGAATAAGGACCGCCGCGAAGGCGACCGCCGGGAAGGCAGCGCGCCGGTCGCCCTCGAACGCCGCGGTGGCGAGCGCAGGGCGAAGGTCAGCCGCCGCCGCCAGATTGATCCCACCACGTGTGAGCGGGATTACTCGGTGGAAGAGGTCGAATTCATCGAGCGCACTGGACGAGTACAAGCGCCGCAATGGCCGCATGTTCCCCACGTGCAGCGAGGTATTGGAAGTCATTCGAGGACTTGGCTACGAAAAACGCGCCGCGATGGCTACCACCGTGCCAGCCGTCGAAACGGTGCCGGCGGCAGAGATTACGACGGATCAGGCAGTCTGAGGCAAAAGCTCCCTTCCCGCGGTTCTCCCCCAAGCCCTCCGAGTCGTTCGGGGGGCTGCCCATTTCTTCGCGCTTGGGTTCCGCCTTTGGGCGGCATTGGTGGGAAAAACCTGCTAAAGCCCGAACTCCAACGGGAATCTCTCTTGCGTGACTAGGCCGAAATCGCTATTTTTGCCGCGGATTCTGGTAGTTGCCCTCCCAACCTGGCACGAATCTGTGGCGAAAAACACCGCATTACGATCGGCCTTTCTATGCGTTTGCCTCGGCCTTCCGGCTGCCGGCGGCTGCACCAATTTCACCGCCAATCGCAGTAATGCCGACGGCGTAACGCTGTTCCAGCGCGGCCAATATCAAGAAGCGTTGGCACAGTTTCAGGCGGCCACCTATGCCGATCCTGGCAACGCCGATGGCTACTACAACCTGGGCGCTACCTACCATCGCCTCGGCCGGCTCCGCACCGAAAAGAACGATTATCTGGCGCAAGCGGAGAAAAACTATCGTCAATGCCTCGATAAGAACCCCAACCATCGCGACTGCCATCGCGGGCTCGCAGTCCTGCTAATCGAGGAAAAACGCGCAAACGAGGCCTTTGCGTCGATCCAGACCTGGGCCGCCCAGTCGCCGTCGTTGGCCGAGCCTCGCATGGAGCTCGCCCGGCTGTACGAAGAGTTCGGCAACAAGGAGGCGGCTGCCAATACGCTTGCCGAGGCGGTGCGGCTCAATCCTGACGATCCCCGGCAGTGGGCCGCGATGGGCAAGGTCCGGGAAGAGATGGGCGACAATAACCAGGCCCTTACCGACTATCAGCATTCGCTCGGAATCAATCCGAACCAGCCCGACGTAACGTCGCGGATGGCCTCGCTGCAAGCGTCGCTGTCCCACCAGCCGCTGGCCTTGCCGCCCCCGCCGGGCACTGCTCCCGGCGCAACTCCAGCCGCCGCACCTTCCAACGCAACTCTGCCGGTTCTCGCCGGCCAGCCGCCCCCAGCTAATCGCTGAGAATCTCGTATCGGTTTCGACGGCTCGCGCCAAGCTTCGCCCACAGACCGCCGGTTTTGCAGGCGGTAGCGGCGGTGCGGAATAGATCTGTTTTCCCGGCATTATATCCGCACTTTGCGGCTTGCCCCTTAATATCATCGCAACGCGGGCTTTCGGCGTTACAAGTTTGTTCGCTTCCCACTGCACACCGAGGTAGGGTAGTGGGGGCTAAAGCGATTTTTCCAGGGCACTTTTCTCCCCGATTTTTTTGACGGCCGCCCAATCATGTTCTATACTCGACTGTAGCGGCATTGCGCGCTTGCGCAGAGGCCGCTGACAAACGGACGGACCGAACCCAGATCGCCTGGCCCTTCACGGGGACCCAAGCGCGTTCTCAGACCGACACGGACGACACCATGCGACGAACGCCCTTCGCGGCATTCCTTCTTGGCCTTGCGGTTTTTACCGTTTTTGCCCGGCCATTGACGGCCCAACATACGACCGCTTCTTCGCTGGCATTTAACGAGCGATCCGTCGAGATCGACGGCTATTTGCAGCGCGGCCAGGAACTTGAAGGCCAGCGCCGCTGGGGCGAAGCCCTCGCCCATTACGAGCAGGGGTTGCGGCAGTACCCCGAGACCAATTCGCTGGAAAAGCGTTTCGAGATGGCTCGGCTGCATTACGATCTGGGCCGCCGCTACGCCGATCGCAGCTTCTCCGAGCGTGTCTCGCACATGCCGGTCGAAAAGGCCCTCGAACTCTACCAGCAGGTCTTGCTGAAGATCCAGACGCATTACGTCGAGCAGCCGTCGTGGCAGGATCTTGTTGCCCGCGGCACCGCGGACCTGCAAACCGCCCTGACTGAACCGATCTTCGTGGAGCGGAACGTTCCCGGCGTCAACGCGGCTGCAATTGAAGGCTTCCGCCGCGAGTTGAACGAGACGCTGGCGCAGCGAAGCGTGGCCAGCCGCAACGACGCCCGCGATAGTGTGGTAGCGGCCGCGAACCTTGCCCAGCAGCGGCTCGGCCTGACGCCCACTGTCGTGGTCCTCGAATACCTCTGCGGCGCGACGAATTCGCTCGATCCGTATTCAACCTTCCTCACGCCCGATCAGTTGAGCGAAGTCTATTCGCAGATCGACGGCAACTTTGTCGGCCTTGGCGTCGAATTGAAGGCCCAAGATGGCAGCCTCGCGATCGTTCGTGTCATTCCTGGCAGCCCTGCCGAGCAAGCCGGCGTGCGCGGGGCGACCGCATCCGCGCCGTGGACGGCCGCCCCACAAACCGCTACACGACCGACCAGGCCGCCAATTTGCTGCAAGGCCCCGAAGGCACCGTCTGTACGCTCGTGGTCGCCGCGCCGGGCGAGGCCGAGCGACAGATCGCTGTTCGCCGCCAGCGGATCGAAGTGCCCAGCGTCGATCAGGTGCATATCGTTGACGCTCAACAGGGCGTGGGATATATGCGGCTGACCTGCTTCCAGAAAACGACCCGCCGAGACCTCGAGGCCGCGCTCTGGCGGCTGAATCGCGAAGGCATGAGGAGCCTGATTATCGATCTCCGCGGCAATCCGGGCGGCCTCCTGATTTCATCAGTCGACGTGGCCGATCTCTTTCTCACGCAAGGCGTGATCGTAAGCACGCACGGCCGCATCGCCCAGGAAGACAGCACCTACATGGCCCACGAAGAAGGCACATGGAGTGTCCGCTTGACGCTGATCATTGATCAGGAAAGCGCGAGCGCGGCCGAAATCTTTTCTGGCGCCATCCACGATCATCACCGCGGCACGGTTGTCGGCGTGCGGAGTTTCGGCAAAGGCTCCGTGCAAGGCATCTTCCAGCTTGAGGGCGCCGAAGCCGGCCTGCGGCTGACGACGGCCAAGTTCTACTCGCCCACCGGCAAGCCGTACAGCCGCGTCGGCGTCGGGCCGGATGTCGTCGTGCATCAAACGGCCCGGCCGATCAACGGCCAAATCGCGCCCAAGGACGACGCCATGCTCACGGCGGCGCTGGGGATCGCACAGAAGGTCGCGCTGCCGAAGTAGTGGAACGTCCCTCCCGACCTGTAGGGAACGCCCTCCGCGGCGTTCCGCGGGCCGGAGGAACGGCACGGAGTCCGTTCCCTACAGGCCCCTTCGCACGCGTACCTTCATCGCGCCGGGCACCGGCTCATTCGCCACCACGAACAAGTATCCGCCCCCGCAGCCGGAATACATCGCGCCGCAATACCGCGATTGGTAATAGGCCAGAAGACCCGTTAGATCCACCGTCAACGCCGGGTGCCGCACGGTGCAGGGCAGGATCGCTTCCCAGCACTCCATGCAAGCGTTCATCGCCGCGCCCAAAGCATGGGCATCGCAAGCCAAGATCGCGTCAAAACTCTCCTTGCCCGTCGTGCCTAAGCGGCGAATCCACGCGGGGTCGAGGTTTTTAGTCTCCAACGGATTGTAGCCCTCAGGCCGCGGAGCAACCGGCAGCAGATGAACGACCTTCTCCAGCCAAGCCGCGATGCGCGCGTCGCGGCACGATTCAATGTGCCGGGGGAAAACGCCACCCTCGCACGAATAGTCATAGTCGAGACGGCTCACGCCCGGATAAATCAGCCCGATCATGTCTTGCGAACCGGACGGGTCGCTCCGGCCGCTGTTTTCCGCGCGATAAAGCTCGCGCACCAGCTCGGCCGGGTCGCGGCCCGGCAGCCGCCCGCCCCATAATTTGAGGGCGACGCGGCGCGTGCCGGTCGCCATGCCAGCGCGTTCCATGAAACGGCACGTCGGTTCCAGCCCCACCACGACCATCGAGCCGGGCGGACTCGGATTGATGCTGGAAACAAACGGCTGGTCGATCCATCCACCGGCCAAGGCCATGCGGTAGGGGATTGAGCCGATGATGTCGGTCAGGGCAGGAGGCATGAGTTCGCGTCAGATCGTATCCCTCACCGTCCGCCTGCCCGCCTTGCGATCCTCATATTGCTGGGCGATCCAAGCATAAGTCTTCGCCAGCCCGGCGCGGAACGGCGTGCTCGGCTCCCAGCCGAGGATGCTCTTGATCATCGTGTTGTCGCTGTTGCGGCCCGCCACTCCTCGCGGGGCGTCGGCTTTGTAGCTGCGGCGCAGCTTCGCGCCGCCGATCTCTTCGGCGAGGCTCGCCAACTCGTTGATCGACAGCAGCTCGCTGGAGCCGAGATTGATCGGCGTGGCGACGAGCCGGTCGCAGTGCATGATGCGATCGATGCCTTCGGTGCAATCGTCGATATACATGAAGCTGCGGGTTTGCGTGCCGTCGCCCCAGATTTCGATGCCGCCGCTGCCTTGCGCCTTGGCCTCGATCACCTTGCGGCAAATGGCCGCCGGCGCTTTCTCCCGGCCGCCGTCCCAGGTTCCGTGCGGCCCGTATACGTTGTGAAAGCGGGCGATGAATGTCTTCATCCCGCGTTCGGCCCAGTATTCCTGGCAAAACATTTCCGACAAGAGTTTCTCCCAGCCGTAGCCGCGTTCGGACATCGCCGGGTAGGCGTCAGACTCTTTCAACGCGCGGCAGTTGGGGTCCTTTTGCAGTTCCGTGTTGTAGGCGCAGGCCGAGGAAGAGTAGAAGTAGCGATCCGCGCCCGCCCGGTAGGCGGCCTCGATCATGTGCGTGTTGATCAAAATGCTCCGCAGGCACTGCACGCGGAAGCGCTCGATAAAGCCCATGCCGCCCATGTCGGCCGCCAGATTGTAGACTTCGCGGGCTCCTTCGCAGACGCGCTCGCAATTGGCCTGCTCGGTCACGTCCAGGCAAAGGCATTCGACGCCATCGACAATCTGATACCAGTCGGGCAGCGGCTTTTTATCCACCGCGCGGATGCGCGTGAAACCGCGGTCGCGGAAGTATCTCGTCAGCGCGCCGCCGATGAAACCGCCGGCGCCCGTAATGACTATCAGGCAGTCCTTGCCGCAGTCGGAGTGAGTCGTTCGTTCGCTCATGATCCCTTTCTTTTAATTGGAGAGTATCATCAGTTTATACGCTTGCGGGCCGCGCCGCCCATAGCTAAACTTAACCAAAGGATGCCAATTATTGACCTCGCGCTGGACTCCCCGCTCTAAGCAGCTATGCTCGATTCTCCCGCTCGACGCCCCGCCCCGGACTTCTTCACGCCTCATGTGCGTGAAGCGCGGCGTTTCTATCTCGACCTGGCTCCGTCCCCGCGGCAGCCGCTCGCCGTAGTTTGCGGCGGCGCGGAGCAGTTGGCCCCAGCGTACTCGGTCGATCGGGCGACCTTCCCTTACTTCTCGATCGAGTTTGTCGCCCGCGGCAAGGGGACGCTCGTACTCGCCGGCCAGACGGTGCCATTGCTGCCGGGCGCGGTCTTCGCCTATGGACCCGGCGTGACGCACCAGATCGCCACCGACCGCGACGATCCGTTGGTCAAGTATTTCGTCGATTTTGCCGGCCGCCGCGCCGTCGCGATGCTGAGGCAATTCGATCTCGCGCCGGGCACGAGCGGCCGAGTCCTCTCGCCGGGCGAAATCCAGCGGGTATTCGACGATCTCATCTCAAATGGGCTAAAATCGACGCGCCTCGCGTCGCAAATATGTGCGACCCTGCTGGAATACATGATCTTGAAGATTTCCGACTCGCTGGGCACGTGGGAAGCCGCGCAATCGCCGGCCTATGCGACCTATGAGCGCTGCCGGCAGCACATCGAAGCCAATTGCATGCGCCTGACCGGCCTGCCGCAGATCGCTCGGCAGTGCCACGTCGTCCCGGCCTATCTCTGCCGTCTATTCCGTCGCTACGACCATCAGACGCCCTACCAATACTTGATGCGTCTGAAGATGAACGTCGCCGCCGATCGCCTGCGGAACCCCGGCGTACTGGTCAAGCAAGTCGCCGCCGAACTAGGTTTTGACGATCCGTTTCATTTCTCCCGCGCGTTCAAGAGCGTGCTGGGGCTCTCGCCGGAGAAGTTTCGGCGGCTGCGGTGATCGGATTATGCGCGCGACCCGTGATGGGCTAGGTCTGGCAGCAATAGTGGCGACATGCTAGACTACAGGCTCGCGTCAAATCACTTGCTCACAAATCTGCATTCGATGGCTCGTTCAGCAAAACGCGACTACGAACGACTGTATCCCCCTTTTCCTGAAGATCTATGGTCTTTCGTCGAAAGCGCCGACCGAATGACCTTGTGCAGCTTGCGTTCTTGGGGGGAAGAAGACTGGAAGGGACCGACCTTTCGCGGCTACCCGTTGCTTGGCGAAACCGACGTTGACGGTGCGGAGTTAGCAAAGGTGATCGAATCGCTGCATCGAGGCATCTACGGAAAGAGCAGCCCGGCGCGATGCTTTATGCCGCACCACGGGATACGAGTGCAGTCGGGCAAGAAGTCGATCGACTTACTGATTTGTTTCCTGTGTGACGTGATGATGCATTATTCCAGCCTGCGATCGACGAGAGCGGTTTCGGGCCAAATAAGCAAAGCACCCAAGCGCATATTGAACCTCCTTTTGAAAAAGGCGGGAGTACCGCAAGTCCCGGAGTGGATGCTAGATGAATACTAACGCATCGCGCACATCTCCAATCCTCGGCGTCCCGAACGTCCGGCATGCGGCCGAATACTACCGTGACGTACTCGGCTTTGATCTTGACCCCGAGGACGGTGTTTTTCAGCCTTCGCCCAACGAACCGGGCGGGGTTTACGCCATCGTCAAACGGGCCGGCGTGTGGGTCCACTTCCAAATTCGCCGTGATACTCCGCCGCCGCGAACGCGCCAAGCGTTCGAGCGGGACATCTATCTGTACGTAGCCGACTTCGACAGTGTGTACGCCGATCTCCAAAGCCGCGGGGCTACCATTCTGCAGCCACCGCGCGAATGCCATATGGCATCCGCGAAATGGTTGTCGAAGATCTTAACGGCTACCGAATCGCTTTCGGCGAGGTGGTTCCTTAGTCGCCTTAATCTCGTGCTTAAAGTCCCGCGGTGGATCGTTTTACCGCTAGCCAATTGCCTGCCGTGGCCGTATTATCAGAGTACGCGTTGAAAAAGCTCCGCCACCACTACTGCATTTCCATGTCACGCTCGATTCGCTTCTTTCTTTCGTCGTCGCGAACCACTGTCCGCTTGGCTGCTATGACTGTAGCCCTCGCGATGCTGTTGCTCGCCCCGCGGGCCTGGGCAACGGGCGGCCCTGAGAACGTCCTGCTAGTTGTCAATCCAAAAAGTCCCGATTCCTTGGCCATCGCCAACCATTACGCGGCCCTGCGGCACATACCCGCGAGCAACTTCCTCTTTCTCGATTGGGACGCGACAAATGATAACACGGATGTCATCACCTATCGCGAAAAGATTCTCCTGCCGGTCCTCCGCATGGCGCGGCTGCCGATCGCCGGGCGGCAGATCGATTGCGCCGTCTACTCCAGCGGATTCCCCTGGGGAATCCACATCGGGGCCGATATGAACGACATCAAGGCGGCTCTTGATAAAGCCGAAGCGAGCAAGGAACTCGGCAGCGTCGCCAAGGACGACATTTTGAAGACAACCACGCAGATCGCCTCGCTCACCGGCTTGACCTATCTCTGGGAATCGGTGTTCACAGACAAGATGTATATCAATCCGTCGTGCAATCGCTATGCGCTCGACGGATCGCCGGGCAAGGCCCGACAGTCCAGCTCACAGTTTTCCAGCTTCGCGACATTCGCTCCCAACGGCGAACTTGCCACCGAGCATGGACGGCACTATGTTCTCGCGATGATGCTCGGCGTAACTTCCGGCCCTGTCAATGCGCGCGCGAACACGCGACAAGAGGTGCTCAATTATCTCAAGCGCAGCGCGCCGGCCGACGGCACGCATCCCAGGGGCACCATCTATTTCATGCAGAACAGCGACATTCGCTCCAAGGTCCGCGACGCCGGCTTTCCCGACGCCGTCAAGAAACTGCAAGCGCTGGGCGTGGCCGCCGAAGTCCTCCAGGGCACGCTGCCGGAAAACAAGAGCGACGTGCAAGGCGTGATGACCGGCGCGAGGCTATTCGATTGGAAGGCCTCGCATAGCACGATCAGGCCGGGCGCAATCTGCGAGCATTTTACCAGCTCCGGGGGCGACTTGCGCTCGAACGGCGACCCGCAAACGCCGCTATGCGATTGGCTCCGCTACGGCGCTGCGGCCGCCAGCGGTACGGTGACGGAGCCCTACGCATGTTATTACAAGTTCCCCGCGCCGATGCTGCAAGTCCACTACGCCCGCGGCTGCACCGTGGCCGAGTCGTTCTACCAGTCGGTGTTGTGTCCTTATCAACTGCTCGTCGTCGGCGATCCGCTCTGCCGGCCGTGGGCAAATATCCCGGAGATTACCGTCGCCGGGCTGAACGCTGGCGATACGCTTCGCGGCAATGTCAAGCTGACTCCGCAGGCGCGATTCGCCGTACGTCAGGCTTTCCAGCCTGACACCGACGGCGGTCAGGCTGGAAAGCCTGACGTACAGGCGGAGCATTTCGATATGGTGCTGGACGGCATGAAGGTTCTCGAATGTCCGGCCGGCGGAAGCTTCGATTTCAATAGCGCGGCCCTCAGCGACGGCGCGCACGAGTTGCGGATCGTCGCGGCGTCGAAAGGTCCGTTGGCCTCCTGGGGCGAGAGGATCTTCGCGTTCAACTGCGCCAATCACGACCGCACGATTGAGGTGTCGTGCTTGCCCGCGAAGACCGTCTCGATTAAGAAGTCGCTGGTGATCAGGGTGAAGGCGCCGCAGGCGAAGCTGATTCAAGTCACCCGCGGCACAATGCTTCTGGGCCGAATCAATGGCGAGAGCGGACAGCTCACGGTCCCGGCGTCGAAGCTCGGCAGCGGCCCGGTGGAGATCAACGCCGTCGGTGAGGGCGGCGAGGGCATCAAGTCGAATGTCATGGCCAAGCCATTGGAAATCGAAGTGGTGGAATAGACATCAATGCACGAGCACTTCATGCGACTGGCCCTGGAAGAAGCCGAGCGCGCGTATCAGGAGGATGAAGCGCCGATCGGCGCGGTTATTGTCCACGACGATCGAGTCATCGCATCCGCTCACAATCAGCGCGAGCAACTGAACGACCCGACGGCGCATGCCGAGATGATCGCGATCACGCAGGCGGCCGAGGCGCTGCGCTGCTGGCGGCTGGAAGGGTGTACGCTCTATGTGACGCTGGAGCCTTGCCCGATGTGCGCCGGCGCGATCGTGCAGGCGCGGATTCCGACGGTGGTCTACGGCGCGGCCGATCCCAAGGCGGGGGCCGTGCGGACGCTTTATAAACTGCTTGACGATCCGCGGTTGAACCATCGCTGCCAGATCGTGCCCGACGTGCTGGGCGAAGTGTGCGGCCGGATATTGACGCAGTTTTTCCAGCAGCAGCGGCGGCTGGGGAAGAAATAGCGCCGTGGCCGGGTTTGGGATATGTGAGATGGACCTCCGAGGCTTCTCGTCGTTACAAATAACTCACGCTCGACCCCATCCGCCTCGTGCGGATGGTGAAGGAGGTTGACCGGCTAGCACTGATAACCTATCGAGAGCGAGACCCCATCCAGCTCGTCTGGATGGTGAATCAGGTTGCCAAGCTCAGCCCCGCACGGCCACTTAGCCAGGGAACCTGCTTCACCATCCACCAAGGTGGATGGGGTCGTGTTGACTGTGTTTTTTCAGTCTAGCCATGCAACCTTGTTCACCATCCGGCGAGCCGGATGGGGTCCTGGGATGTGTGTAACAAGGAGGGCAATACTTGCCCGGCGGCTGGCCACGGACATACAATAGATTGCGGACGAAGCATGTTTTCTGCCGATAGTGAAAATGCCTTAGACGTATGCTATGATTGGATAAGGGCGGAAGTCGGCCGTGTCTTCCACTTTGCCGATACAAATGCTGCGGGCGGTTGCCTGAATGCACGACCCCCAGCAAACAAAATACCCTCTCGCCTGTTATTCCGACGGAGGTGCCAAACCTTTAGCGTGAGCGGAGGTCATCAAGAGGCAAGTGCTTAGCACGCCCGACCTCATGTTCGTCTCGCAGCGACACATCCAGTCGCAATCGGCGGGGGGTTTTTATACGAGAACCGCCACGGAGCCCGAAACGGGAACCGTGGCGGTTCTGTTTTTGAGGCGGTAAAATGAGATTGTCGGATCGACGCAGGCCGGCGCTTGCGGAGGCTCGCTGGTCCCACCTTACGATTCACTGGTGGGTCTTCGCTCCGCTTGACACCACCCTACGTCGAACACGCAATCACGCCAACCGCGTCGTCACCGCTTTGCTCTCCGTGTAAAGCTCCACGGCGGCGCGGCCCATTTCTCGGCCCCAGCCTGACTCCTTGTAGCCGCCGAACGGGAGCGCGGCGTCGAAGACGTTGTAGCAGTTGACCCATACCGTGCCGGCCTTGATCCGCTTAGCCAACCGATGGGCCTTGGTCACGTCGCGGGTCCACACGGCCGCGGCCAAGCCGTAGGTCGTGTCGTTGGCCTGCGTGAGGACTTCGTCCGGATCGTCGAAGGGCATCGCCGTCACGACTGGTCCGAAAATCTCCTCCTGCACGATCTTCATCGTCGGCTTCGTCTGGGCGAAGACGGTCGGCTCGACGAAGTAGCCCTGGTCGCCGTGCCGCTTGCCGCCGGTCACCATCTGGCGCCTTCCTTGCGGCCGGCGTCGATGTAGCCGCAGACGCGATCGAGTTGCTCCTGCGAGACGAGCGGGCCCATCTGCGTGGCCGGGTCGAACCCGCTGCCGAGGTGGATTTGCTTGGCCTCGTTAGCGACGCCTTCCACGACTTTGTCGTAGACCGACTTATGGACGTAGAGCCGCGAGCCGGCGCAGCAGCACTGCCCATGATTGAAGAAGATGGCGCTGGCCGCGCCGGGGATGGCGGCGGCGAGGTCGGCGTCGGCGAAGATAATGTTCGGCGACTTGCCGCCGAGTTCCAGCGTGATCTTCTTGAGATTGCTCTTGCCGGAGGCGGCGACGATCAGGCGGCCCACCTCGGTCGAGCCGGTGAAGGCGATCTTGTCGACGTCCTTGTGAGCGGCCAACGACGCGCCGGCCGTCTCGCCCATGCCCGTAACAATGTTCACCACGCCTTGCGGGAAGCCGGCCTCTTCGATCAGCTCGCCCAGGCGAAGCGCGCTCAGCGGCGTCTGCTCGGCCGGCTTGAGCACGACCGTACACCCGGCGGTCAATGCAGGGCCAAGCTTCCAGCAAGCCATCAAGAATGGGAAGTTCCAGGGGATGATCTGCCCCGCCACGCCGATCGGCTCTCGCGCCGTGTAGCTGAAGAACTCCGCGCCGGGCATGTACGGCACGGAAATCGGGAACGTCTCGCCGGTGATCTTCGTCGCCCAGCCGGCCATATAGCGGAAGAGATCGACGCCCAGTGGCACGTCAGCCGCACGGGCGACGGCCACCGGCTTGCCGTTATCGAGCGTCTCAATCTCGGCCAGCTCGTTGGTGTGCTCTTCGACCAGGTCGGCCAACTTCCAGAGCAACCGCCCGCGCTCGGAAGGCGTCATCTTGTGCCAGGGACCGGACTCGAACGCTTTCCGCGCGGCACGCACCGCGTCGTCAATGTCGGCCTTGTCGCCGGCCGCGCATCGGGCGATTGTTTCGCCGGTGGCCGGATTGTAAACCTCAAAGGTTTCGCCGGACTTGGCGCCTTTCCATTGTCCGTTGATCCACAAACTCCCGGCGCGATCGAGGAATTGCCGGGTTTCTTTGCTGAGCGTGTATTCAGAGGCTACGGTGGCCATCGTTCTTCCTTTCGAGATAAGTGATGTGACGTGTACTCGGCACACTCCAAGTGCCGGGCTGCGGACATTTTCCCGCGGGCTGCAGCCCACTATTATCGTACGCGCGGCAAGCCGAGCCGTCCAGTATCTGCGCTGGAGTCCCGGCGTTAGCCGGACATACCGCCTAAAGGCGGAACTCCAGCGCGATTCAGTATATAATCATGGCACAATAGTCCACCAGATAGGGGAATCTTCTCATGCGACACGTTTTTCTGTCTCTCAGTCTTTTCGTTGTTTTGTGGCAGGCGGCAAGCGGCGCGGAGCCGGCGACAGGGCCGAAAATCCGCGTGCTGCTGACATACGGCGGGCACGGATTCGAGCAAAAACCGTTCTTTGCCATGTTCGATGCATTGCCCGGCATCGAGTACACCAAGGCGGCATTGCCGCAGGCAGCCGCGCGGCTCAAGCCGGGGTTGGAAAAGGATTTCGACGTTATCGTCCGCTACGACATGGAGAAGGACGCCTCGCCCGAGGAGGAGAAGGCGTTCGTCGAACTGCTCGGCCGCGGCATCGGACTGGTGGCCTTGCACCATAACCTGTGTGCCTTGCAAAACTGGCCCGAATACCGCAAGATCATCGGCGGCAAGTACCTTTATGCTGCGATCGAGGAAGGCGGAAAGCGGTTCGGCCCTTCTTCCTACGACGAGAGCGGCCAGGCGGTCAACGTGGCGATCGCCGACCGGGATCACCCAATCACCCGCGGCCTTTCCGATTTCGCGATTCGCGACGAGACGTACAACCATTACTTCGTCGAGCCGAGCGTCCACGTACTTTTTACGACGAACAGCCCGAAGAACAACCCGCAAATTGGCTGGACACACGAGTACGGCAAAAGCCGGGTCTTCTACTTCCAGTTTGGTCACGGCCCAGGAGCGTGGAAAAACCCGGTTTATCCGCAGCTTCTCGCCCGCGGCATCCGCTGGGCGGCGAGAAATGAGTAGAGGTTTCCTTTGCGCTAGTAACGCATACAATAACTTATTCAATTGCCCTTAACCCTTTAAGGAGGATGTCATGGTAACTTCAACTAGCACGAAAATCGCCCGCAGCGCGGCACCGCTGATCGGACAGAAAGCCAAGGAAACGCAGAAGTTCGGCGCGCTCGTGCGGATGCCGATCGGACTTTCCGAGCACGCGTGTCAGGCCAGCGTGGAAAACCTGAACCAAATGCTCGCCGATACGATGTCGCTTCGCGACTTGTATAAGAAACACCATTGGCAAATGTCCGGGCCGACTTTCTACCAATTGCACCTGCTTTTCGATAAGCATTTCGGCGAGCAGAGCGAATTGGTTGACTTGATCGCCGAGCGGATCATGACGCTGGGCGGCGTGAGCATCGCCATGGCGGCCGACGTGGCGGAAATGACTCAGATTCCCCGCCCGCCCAAAGGCCGCGAGGAAGTGCCCGTGCAGATTTCGCGGTTGCTGCAAGCTCATGAGACAATTCTCAAGGCGGCCCGTGCGGCGGCAAAGAAAGCGGCCGAGGATGGCGACGACGGCACGAACGATATCCTGGTCAGCAACGTGATCCGCACCAACGAGTTGCAGGTCTGGTTCGTGGCGGAGCATGTCGTCGATATGCCGCTGGTCCGCGCGGACGGCGAATCGGAGGATTGATCGCGGGCGTTCTTGGCTTTTTACCCCGCCACCCGCAAGATGAGCGATGTTCGCTCCTTCGCATTTCACCAAGTCGAGAGCATTCCCATGGTTCAATTTGCACAAAAGGGTCCGATGGAGGAAGTCGCGTTTCCGCATTTGACCGCCGCTGAAATCGCGATGGTCCGGCCGCACGCGAACGTCTGCGAGTATGCCGACGGCGAAACCGTTTTCCACGCTGGACAGGCCGAGCTCGACCTGTTCATTGTGGAAAGCGGCGGCTTGGAAGTTCAAAATCCGGTCGACGGCAATCGCACGATCGTCATCCACGAGCCGGGCGAGTTCGCCGGCGACATCGACTTGCTTACCGGCCGACCGGTTATAGTAAGCGCCGTTGCGCAAGGCCCGACGCGAGTCTTGCGCGTGCCAAACAGTCAAATTCGCGGTCTCTTGAATCGTGTGCCGAGCATCGGTGAAAAGCTGATCGCGGCATTCTCTCGGCGGCGGGAACTGCTCACGCAGTCGGGCGTCGTCGGGCTGCGCGTCGTCGGGCCGGCGCATTGCCGCGATACAAACATGGTCCGCGAGTTCCTTTACAAGAACTTCGTGCCGTTCACTTGGTGCGATCCGGAGAGCCCCGAAGGCGTGAAGGTGCTCGAACCGCAAGGTTCCAAGCGAAAAATGCCCGCCATCGAGTGCAGCGACGGCCGCGTGCTGGTGAATCCAACACTCCAAGCACTTGCCAGCGAGGCCGGCATCTGGAGACACTGTCCCGTGGAAGTAATCGATCTGGCGATTGTCGGCGCCGGCCCGGCAGGAATTGCAGCCGCCGTCTATGCGGCATCGGAAGGTCTTTCGGTTTTTATGCTCGATCGGCTCGGCCCTGGCGGTCAAGCAGGCGGATCGTCGCGGATCGAGAACTTCATCGGCTTTCCCGCCGGCTTGAGCGGCATCGAACTTGCCACTCGCGGCGTGCTGCAGATGCTCAAGTTCGGCGCGAAGATCTTGCGCCGGTGGAGGTCGAAAAGCTGATTCCGGCGGACTCTCCCGACGGCATTCACAAGCTGAAGCTCAATTGCGGTGCTGAGCTCCGTTGCCGAGCCGTGCTTCTGGCCCTTGGCGTCCACTGGCGGCGGTTGGAGGCCGCAGGCGCCGATCGCTTTACCGGTCAAGGCGTCTACTACGCCTGCACGACCGTCGAGGCCGACCTCTACGACAAGTCCGACGTCGCCGTCGTCGGCGCGGGCAACTCGGCAGGGCAAGCGGTCATGTTTTTGGCTGAATGCTGCCGCGACCGCACCGTCCACCTCGTCA
Source organism: uncultured Planctomycetia bacterium (assembly GCA_963775975.1). Classification (GTDB taxonomy): domain Bacteria; phylum Planctomycetota; class Planctomycetia; order Pirellulales; family Thermoguttaceae; genus JANXQG01. The sequence continues at coordinate 1,279,729 of CAVZKX010000003.1, read as the reverse complement.
TCCGCCGGACGCTCGGGCCCAACATGTCGGAGTATCTCTCGAACCGCATTCGTCATACGCCGAACATCGTTATTCACGAGCAAACTGAGATCGAGTCGGTTTGTGGTACTGGCCGCTTGCAGGAAATCGTGCTGCGAGAAGCGAAGTCGGAGACGCGTACGAAATTGCCCTGTGCGGCGGTATTCGTTTTCATTGGCGCCGAGCCGGCGGCGAACTGGCTGCCGGAGGAACTTGCCCGCGACGCGAACGGCTATTTGCTCACCGGCGTCGACGCGAAAAGCAACGGCCAATGGCCGCTCACCGACCGCGAGCCGTGTCCGCTGGAAACGACGGTGCCCGGCGTGCTGGCCGCGGGGGACATCCGCAGCGGAACGACGAAACGCGTGGGGTTCGCCGTGGGCGACGGCTCCTTGGCAGTCACTTGCGCATCGCGTGCTGTCGATTGTGCGATGAGGGGAAGAAACCATGAACAAACCTGTCGATCGAAGATCGTTCCTGCAAGGAACCGCCACCGGCGGCGCGATGTTGGGGATTGGCGGGCTGACGTTCTTTAATGGTCTGCCGCCAATTTCGGCCGCCGAGGCGAGGCTCGCTCCCGGCACGGTGCCGCTGGAGCCCGATATCGAACCGCTCGTCCGCTTGCTGGAAGATACGCCGCGGGAGAAGTTGCTCGAAGTCGTCGGCGCACGGGTGCGGAAAGGACTCTCCTATCAAGAGCTGTTGGCCGCGCTCTTGCTGGCGGGCGTGCGAAACATCCAGCCGCGGCCTTCGGTCGGCTTCAAGTTTCATGCCGTGCTGGCGGTCAATTCGGTCTATCAGGCGAGCCTCGCGGCCGCCGACGCCGATCGCTGGCTGGCCCTCTTCTGGGCACTCGATTATTTCAAAGATTCGCAGGCCCAGAACGTCAAGGAGGGCGGTTGGCGGATGAAGCCGGTGGACAACGCCCGGCTGCCGGAGGCCGGCAAGAGCCAGCAAGTGTTTTGCCGAGCGATGGACGATTGGGACGAAGCAGAGGCCGACGCGGCCGCGGCGGGGCTTGCCCGCACCGCCGGTTCCAGCCAGGTTTTCGAGCTGCTTTATCGCTACGGCGCGCGGGACTTCCGCGCGATCGGGCATAAGGCCATCTACGTCGCCAATACGGAGCGACTTCTCACGCAAGTCGGCTGGCGACATGCCGAGCCCGTCGTACGTTCGCTGGCCTTCGCCCTCTTGTCGCACGAAGGCGCGAACCCGGCCCATCGCGACGCCGACGCCGATCGGCCGTGGCGGCGGAACCAGGAGTTGGCGGCAAAAATGCCCGCCGATTGGCAAGCGGGCAAGTTGAACCGCGCGGCGACCGTCGGAATACTGGCCGTCTTGCGGCAGGGCACGAGCGACGCGGCATGCAATGCGGCGACCGAGCAACTTCATCGCGGCGTCGCCCCGCAATCGCTTTGGGACGCCGTCTTCTGCGGAGCGGCGGAACTGCTCCTCCGCCAACCGGGCATTGTCGCCTTGCATTCGGTGACGACAAGCAACGCCTTGCACCGCGCCTACGCGACCAGCGGCGACGACCGTACGCGTCGGGTGCTCTTGCTGCAGGCTGTGGCCTTTGTGCCGCTCTTCCGCCAGGCGCTTGGCGGGCGAGGGCAAGTGCGGGATATGCCCATCGATCGCCTGGAAGCGATTCCGACTTCCGGAGGCGAAAACGCCGCCGAGGAGATCTTTGCCGAAATCGGCCGCGACCGGCACGTCGCCGCCGGCAAAACGCTCGCGTATTTGCAGGGCCGCGGAGGGGCGGACGATTTCATGAGCGCCGCCCGGCGATTGATCCTGCTCAAGGGCCGCGATCCCCATGACTACAAGTTCAGTGTGGCGGCGTTGGAGGATTACTATAACGTATCGCCGGAATGGCGCGACCGCTTTCTCGCTGCCAGCGCGATGCAACTCCGCGGCTCGCACGAGAAGGACAACTCGCTCGTCGATCGCATCCGCGCGGCGGTGAAAGGATAGCAACACTTTATTCTCCAAGAAATACCCTCGGGCACTGTCGCCGGCGAATTCGGCGACAGTGCCCTCGGTGCTCAATCGAATCAAATCTCGCTCGGGACGTGCTGCCCGAAGCCTGGCTACCAGGTCAGTTCGACATGGCCGGTCAAACCGTCGAAGACCAGGGGAGTCGTGCCGACCAGGTTGGCGCCGTGGTACGGGTTCGAGGCCAACGGTGTCGTTTGCACCGCCGTGACATAGTCCGAAGGCTTCACGGCGTTGAGCCAGTCGGTGAGCATGTAGCCAGCCGATGCTCGGAAGCGTCCGCCGGCCGATTGCCAGCCGACGGCCACCTCGGCTTCGAGGATCGTGACGAAGCGGGCCTCGCGCCAGCTCGTCATGACTTCCAGCGGGTCGTTGTTGCTGCCTTGAATGTAGTTGGCGCGGAACTCGCCGCCGATGAAGTTCGCGACCGCCTTGGCGGACGTGTAGAAGCCGCCGGCAACGGCCCGTTCGCCGTCCAGTCCCAGCCGCAGGCCGACGCCGTCGAAGTTGATGTTCGTCTGCATGGCGGCGACATTAGTAATCGTGGCGTCGGCGAAGTTGGCGTCGAACTCCTGATCTAATGTGGCGTAGCGGACGCCGATAACATAGTTCAAGCACGAGCAGTCGCAGCTCCATAGGCTGTGGCGAAAGTCGATGTCCGCGTACTGAAAGGTCGTGAACTCATGCGCGTTGGCGATCGCCCAAGGCACGTTCAGCGGATTGGTGGGAAAGTTGTCCGGCGTGAACGGGCTGAAGACCAGCGGTTGCAAGACCGACGTGCCCAATGCTTCGGCGCCGGTGGCGTTGTCGCCGCGGAAGTAAGTATAGGCGACGGCGATCTCGCTGCACTCGTTCACCGCGCGGGAAAGCCCCACGCGGAAGCCCGGCTCGTACTCCGGATTCATGACGAATGTCTCACCGCTCTGCGTCAGCGTGGTCGGATTGACCGGCACGGCGAACTCCATGCCTTCATTTCGCGGGCGGAGATAGAGGTAATCGCCGTAGCCATGCCAGACTGGATCGGTTCCGCAACCGCAGCCGCCCTGGCCTCCGCCACAGCCGCAACCGGCGTCGCATCCGGCCCCACCATAGGACGGCGGCATCGCCGGCGCGGCCTGGCCGGCCGCCGACATTGTGTCGCCGGCGGTCGTAGGATACATGGGGTTCGCCATGTTGATTTCCGTAACGCCCGCGCCCGACCGATAGGCGACTTGGGCGGTCGCGGCCTGCGGGCCCAAGCAGATTGCCGCGATGGCGGCTACAATGTAAGTCCAACGAAAGGCTTTCATCGGCACCCTCCCTCTTCTTGACAAGACCGTGATTCGTCTGGTTTGAACTCTTAGTTTCTCTAACGAAACCGATGCTTGGGCGGCGCCGAGCGTGCCATTGAATCGGTTCTGATAGAGTCCCGTAGCAGGTGCGCAGTTGTTGCAATTCCTACCTACGGAATAAATGGAATAATCGGAATAAACGGACCCGACTGCAAGAAAAACCGCTACCTCCGTTTAAGTCGACGCAGTTTGCCTGGTTTGACGATTCTGGCCGTTGTAATTCTCTGGGGTTTGACGAAACACGCGCTTCCAATCTCAGGCCGAGTTTTTTCGCGGCCAATTTCTCAAAAACAGCGATGTTTTCTAGATTTTCCGGGAGCGAAAAAGACGTAAGCGTCCGTTTCGTCCATACTTGTCAGGCGTGTTAGGCTGGAGGCGTAGAGTTTGTTCCTTCAGGGAGACATGATATGGGGCGGCCGGCGAGTGGTTTGGATGAGTATCTGGACTGGCAGGAGCGGTTAGAAAGCTACAAGGCCAGCGGTTTGTCCGTGGATGAGTTCTGCCTCAGCGAAGGGATCGCGAAGTCGACGTACTATCGTTGGCTGGAACGGCTCAAGGATGGCCTTCCCGAGGAGATGGTCGAAGAGGGCGAGTCACGTAAGCGCATCGAGTCCGGCGGTGCGGTGTTCGTGCCGATCTCTCTCAAAGCCTCTCCGGTGGAAATCGAATTGCCCAACGGCGGTGTGGTGCGGTTGCCATTGGGGGTCGGCCAAGTGGTCCTCGTAGACGTGATCCGCGCGGTTGGCGCCTTGCGTCCCTGGAAGGCGTCCCAGCCATGAACGACTACTCCGATGTGCGAATCTTCCTCTGCACCACGCCCACCGATATGCATTACAGTTTCGATCGCCTCATGGGGCGCGTGCAGGAGATCTTTGGACAGGACCCGTTGTCGGGCCATCTGTTTCTCTTTCTCAATCGCACGCGCGATCGCCTCAAGATCCTCTTTTGGGATCAGGACGGCTTCTGCATCTGGTACAAGCGACTGGAGCGTGGCACCTTTCCGATCGTGAAGCCTTTTGACACGAACGAAGGGGTCGAGTTGGACTATGCCCAACTGGTCCAATTGCTCGGCGGCTTGGATCTGCGAACGGGGCGCCGGCGGCGGAGGTATCGCCGTACCGGTTGAAGAAAAAGGAAGAAGAGGGCTTTTCTTGTTCGCATGAGTTGTTACAATACTCGGCAACATGGATGGTGCCGACTTTCTTCCCAACGATCTCGCCGAATGCCAGCGCCTCTTGCTGGCGGCTTTCAAGCAGGCCACTGAACTTGAACGTCGCATGGCGGGGTCCGAGAAGCAGGTTGTGGAACTCAACCGCGTGCTGAGCGAAACGGCTGCTTCCTACAGGGACCTGCAACAAGAGCATGCCGCTACGCTCGAAGAGCTGGCGTGGTACAAGCGTTGGGCCTATGGCCGTCGGCGGGAACGCTTGCCGGACGATCAAGGGCAAGGCCACTTGTTCGCCTTGGATGCGGACTTGCCGGCCCCAAGCGATCCTCCGCAACCGGGATCGCCAGACGAAACCGTGGAAGTGCGTGGCCATTGCCGGCAGCGCAAGCGGCGAGAGATCGACTGGGACAAGTTGCCCCAGATCCGCCATGAACACGACTTGTCAGTTGAGGAGAAGACCTGCTCCGGCTGCGGTCGGCCCCTGGACCGCATCGGGGAGGACATCACTCGCGAATTGGAACTCCAGCCGGCAAAGCTGGAAGCCCACATCCATGTCCGTCCTAAATACGCTTGCCGCTGCTGCAAGGCGGGAGTCTGTGCAGCACCGCTTCCGCAACGGCCGATTCCTGGTGGCATCGCCGGGCCGGGGCTGGTTGCCGAGGTGTTGGTCAGCAAGTTCGGCGACCATCTACCGCTCTACCGTCTGGAAGACATCCTGGCCCGCGCGGGCGTCTATCTTGCCCGCAGCACGCTCTGTGACTGGGTGAAGTACGCAGCAGGATTGTTTCGGCCGCTCTACGAGTTGCAACGGGAGCGGGTTCTCCAGTCGTCCGTCATGTGGACCGACGACACGTCCGTCACGGTCCTGGGCGGATCTGAGGGGAGTTTTCAAGGACGTTTCTGGACCTACATCGGTCATGAGCAGCCCTACAGCGTTTATGACTATACCACCAGCCGCAGTCGCGATGGACCGGCCAACTTTCTGCAAGGATTTACAGGCTCCCTGCATGCCGACGCCTTCGCCGGTTACGACGCGATCTATCTTGGTTCCCAGTCAGCCATTCGGGAAGTGGCCTGCTGGGCGCATGCGCGGCGGAAGTTCTTCGATGCGGTGAAGAGTTATCCGCGCGAAGCACATCAAGTGCTGGAATGGATTCGGCAACTGTACGACATCGAAGACCGCGCATGCACCTGGTCGCCCGAAGCTCGCCGCCAGCTTCGTACTGCGGAAGCCATCCCGGTGTTGGACAAGCTCGGTGCCTACTTGACGGGGCTGACCAGGACCGCGCTGCCCAAGAGTAGTCTAGCCAAGGCGGTCAACTACGCCCGAAACCAATGGGAAGCTCTGCGACACTACACCGAAGACGGCCGCCTGACCATCGACAACAACCTGAGCGAGCGGACGCTACGGCACCAGGCCATCGGCAGGAAGAACTGGCTCTTCCTCGGCAGTGAAAATGCGGGGCCGCGGGCAGCCGTGCTCTGCACGATCCTGGCCGGCGCAAAGCGTCACCGTATCGAACCATGGTCTTACGTACGCGAACTTCTTCTCCGCCTGCATGCGGACGATCCGCGACTGGAGGAAATGCTGCCTGATCGCTGGGCGGCAACCCATCCCGAAGCCGTTCTCAACCACCGGCTCGATGAATCCCGAGCCAGGGCCATTCGCACTCGAGCCCGTCGCGCTCATCGCCGCGCCCACGCCCGGTAGCCGGCTTCTACCACAAGACCGCCACGGACAGCCCGGACGCTTACAAAAAGACAGGATCGAGACAGGAAGCACTCAGGATCGAGACAGGATTACGTCTTCTGGTGGTTTGTATTCGCGGATCATTGACCGCTGGAATGGAATCGGCGGCGGCTGGGCAAATGGAGGCTGTCCCCCGACCTCTCATTTCTCCTCCTTCCGCTCCCGGTCCCTTGCTCTCTGCTCGTTGAACATTGAACCGTGAACATTGAACAATGTGCATTGAACCTTTCATCCTTCCGCCTTCATCCTTTCTTCCCACTCCACACTCAACTCTCAACTCTCGTACACATCTCCATATATATATTGCTAGATGCGCTATGCGAAAATGGAAGAATTCTTTTCGGATTGTTCCCAAGTCGGTTCCGGACAAGGACTTAAAGAATTTTCGGGGTCATTTATGACATATCGCAACTCCGCCGTTTTTTTCGACCGTTCAACTTAAACGCATGTGACCTCGGATGGGGCCATGGCGATCAGCTCCGCGCTCGCATCGGTCAGTCACAGTGGCATATCCGGCGAGCGTTCCGAAGCCCTCGGAAGCTAATTCGCGCCGCCGCGGGGATTTGCCGGGATAAATCGGGCCTTCGGCCCTAAATCATGGCGGGGCGATCATTCCCCAGGCCGTTGGCCTGGGCTGGTATAGGTTGCACCTTCGGTGCTAAACGTAACCTTCGATGCTAAGCGCAACGTTCGGTGCTAAACGAAACCGTCGGTGCTAAACGTAACGTTCGGTGCTAAACGTAACGTTCGGTGCTCAACGTAACGTTCGGTGCTAGACGAAACCGTCGGTGCTAAACGTAACGTTCGGTCAACGATCTACGAAGGGCCGAAGGCCCAAAACCATACCAGCCTGCGGCACCGCCGCAGGACCTCATGCTCCAGCCGCACGCAAGGGCCGAAGGCCCGATGCACCCATTTTGTCATTGAATGCCAGGCGGTGACAATTCTTGCCAAACCCCTTGTCGTGATTGGGGTTACTGCGATCCGACGCAGCTTCGGCAGTGCCATTCGCTGACGGCGAATGTCCCGCAGCGCCGCCCGGATTGCAGCGCATGTGCAGCGCTGCATCTTCGCCGGGATTGACCGTTGCCGGCGGCTTCGGCGAAGCTTGCAGCGACGGAAGGTTGCTCACCGCCTTCGCCCAGTCGTTGATGCCGATATGCGTGTACTGCATCGTCTGGTTGATGTTGGAATGCCGGGCCAGTTCCTTCGTGACGGGCAATGATGCGCCGGAGCGAAGCAACTGAGTGATATAGGTGTGCCGCGTGGCATGGAAGTCAGCGAATCCTTCGATTGACCTGTATTCAAGGCCGGCACGCTTCAAATCAGCCTTCATGAGCTCTGCCGTATGTTTCTTGGCCAATCCCGGAAACAGCTTGTCGCCTGGCTTGAGCCCGGCCAGCCATTCCCTAAGTTTGGCGACCAGTTCGTGATGCAGCGGCAGCAGGTCCTTTCTGCGGTGCTTGGAGTCGGCTGCATCGACCGCCAATGTCGGCGGATCGTCATCAAGCCGAAAACTCGATGCCGTGAGGCTGGCGATTTCTTTTCGCCGCAGGCCGGTGAGAAAGGCGAATGTGTAGAGGCGCGCCCTATACTCCGGACTGAGCCGCCGCACGTACTTGCCGCTGTTGCGGGTCGTATCGACCAACTGCGACATTTCTTCGAGGGTGAGCGCCCGGCGGGGACGCCGCACGTCGGTTTGCTCGTTGAGATTGGCCAGGGCCTTGATCGGATTGCGTATGAGCCGGTCGGTCGTCACACACCAGTTGCAGAAGGTGAAGAGCGCATCCCGGTAATGGTTATACGTTCGGTTGGCAATCTTCTTGGCTTTATGCAGCGACAGGAGATAGGTTTGAACCCGGTCGACGGTCAGATCGGCCAGCTTGGCGATGTTCGCACCGCTGAGGACGCGGCGGATGCGCGAGAGGATCATCTTGTCATGCGTCTGAAGATGGCTGGGGCGACTGGCCTGGAACGCGGCCAGTTGATCTTCAATGGGAGCGAACTTTGCGTCCTTGAGTTTTTCCTGCTCGTGATCGACCAGCCCGGTCTTGCGAAGGCGGACTTCTCCTTCCAGCTTGGCCGCGAGTTCTTCTGTCAACCCTTTGTCGGTGAAGCCCTTTTCGGTCTTCCGCTTGCCGACGTGGTCCTTGTATTGAATCCAATAAGGTTCGTTTTTACGCTTGCTGCGCTTGAAAATGGAAGCCATGATTATCGTTCCGTGCGGGAGGCCCGCGACGGTAGAATGAGTTCTTGAAAGACACTGGTGAATTAACGCCGAGAACTGCGACGAAGGTTATGGTCGCACACGCGTCGAAATCATTATTCCCGATTACTGGACATTTGGCAACCACCGGCAATCATTTTTTTGATTTTGGGGGCGATTTCGTGTCCATGAATTGGCTAGCGCGCGATAATGCCCCTCCACCGCCGGCAAAGGCTTTAGGTCGTCGGGACGATTATTGCTCGCGCTCATAATTCTTCTCCCTTTGGGTCTTGTGCTCCGTCGTTGCGCACCGTTTCATGATCTCGCCAAGGCACGGTCGAGCCGGCTGTTCGCGCCTGACTTGAACCGGTTCGAGCCACTGGTCCTGCGGCCTGCCGTCCGAGGCGTTCTCGACGATCCGCCAAGCCTGTTCCGGTTTCAGGCCGAAATGCGAATAAAGAGGCCAATCGATGGCCGAATTAAGCAGTCCGACCTTCTCCCTCCGGCTCAACTCCGAAAACGGAACGTTGGCATCTTGGCCTCCTCGCTCCGTAGAGGCGTATGGAACTCCATTGCGCATGGCGTCCGTCACTTCGGCGTATGCCTCCATAAGCAGTAATCTTTCCATCGTTTCTCTCCTTGGTGATTAAGAACTACAAACCGGCTTTGCGTTGCTTGACGCAATGCAGGCCCCACAGCGACCCGAGAATGGCGACGACCAGCCAGGCGAAGGAAAGGAACATTCCCCACCTGTATAGGCCCCAATCGCAAGCGAGTGCGAATGGGCCGAACAGGATCATCAGCCAGAGACACGCCAGACCCAACACACGGCACGTACGGATCGCAACAGGTCCAACCGTCTCGATGGCGAAACGGTAGATGCTTGTCGGGAGTTCTTCGATGACGAACCGGAATACGCCCCGGATCATTCGCTTGAGGGATTCTTCGGTGTCAACGAGCCACAAATAAAACGCGGACCGCATAAAAATCTCCTTGGTAAGAACAGGTAAATTAAATCGCAACTACCGAAGCAATCCGGCTTCATCCATCTTCGCGTCAAACTGATAAGCCTCCTTGACCATCGTCTCGCAGATCAACTTGAAGATTTCCGGGTGAAGGCCGGCGGCGATGGCGAAGTAGTTGAGGGTGAAGCCCATTTCCTCGTTGTCCCCAATGACCATCTGCCATCCGACAAACGGCTTGCCGTTGCGTTCCAGCAGATATCCCAAGGCGACCACAGGGATTTGGCGAGCCGGAATCCAAGTGGCGCTGCAAACCCTGAAGGCCACATAAATCCCCTGGTCTCCAAAGCCAATCAGCATCTTGCGGCGTCGGACGAGCGGGTCCTTGAAATAGAGGACCACCTCGTTGGCGCTCGGACGCTCATCGATCGACCAAGCAAGATGTTGGCAACACGCCTCGATCGTAGCGCCGGCCGGGTTGGTCGGCATTCGCTCGGAAACAGCCGACGCGAAGCCTGATACGACGCCTTCAAGGAAATCTCCGAATAGACTCATGGCAAGATCCTTTCTCCCTAAAGACCACTATCTCCGAAGTCACTTCGCACACTTGCCCCCTCGCATCGCCTTTTAGCTGGGAAGAAGTGTCATCGCCTGCCCGCGGTCGCCGGGCGTCATCCAAGCTGGCGACGACATTCAGCACCGACATCTTGGGGCAGGCCGGCTTCTCAAACGGTTGCCAAAGCCGATGATTTTTCAACCACATCAGCACGAATAGCGCAGTGGTCACAGTCGTGCCCGCAAGATCCCACCTGGGATTGCGCAGCCAATCATTCCAATGTTCGGGGTGACAATAGTCGTAGCAAAGATCGATTACACATGCGATGGACAGCAACCCCGTCACCACAAGGCCGACCATACGGAATAATCTCTTCACGGAACCCTCCAAATGATTTTCTCGCTAGTGCTTAGTCGTGCCGCCTGTCACCGGACTTCTCGCAACCATCGGCAATCCATTTTCTGATCTCATCCAGCCGCCAGCGGACGGCGGCGCCGAGCCGCACGGGCTCGGGGACTTGGTGGGCGCTTCGCAACCGCCACAATGTCCGCACCGATACGTTGAGCATTTCAGCAAGTTGTGCGGCCGTGATGAGGGCCGGCGTCTCGCATAGGTCCGTGGACATGGCTTCCGTCCTGCAGGCATCTTGGTTTTGGAAAAGGGCGTCCGTGCCCCAAGCAAACGACATTCCGTGTCATCCATGTATGGCAATAACCAACGATTTCCTTTCCCGGTTTTTCTGAACAATCTTCCGTCGCAGAACCAACGAGGTCGCGGCCGTTCACCGATCAAGGTCCAGCCCCTTGTCGTCGCGGCCTTGGTGATCGCGGCTTTCCGCTTCCCGCAGCCGGTCGCCGAGAATGGAACCGCTGTCTTTCGACGTTTCATCTTCCAGGTCGCGGCCGTCACCGCGCCGGTCCTCGGCCACCTCACCGGGCGTCTTCGTGCCGTAGACGCCGTATTCGGCCTGTTGGGCGATGTTCGACTCCGGGTAGACTGCCGCCCGCAACTCGCGAATGCCCTGGCGGAACATCGCTCCGGCGTGTTCGCTGCCCCATTTCTGAGGCGTCTTGTCGTCCGCTGCCATGATCTTGTCCTTTCAGGTGTTACTGGTCTTCACCACGCATCCCGCGAAGCCGCTCCGCGAGTTCTTGCTGTTCGATCACCGAGTCGTGCATGTCGGTCGCCCGCATCCGCATCCAGGCCACTCCCATATGCGACTGCACGAACAGGCAGACTGCGCCGATCATCAGGTAAGTACCGAACGGCCGGTTGTCCGACCGCACCAGCACTCCGAAGATGAATAGAATCAGCGGCTCCATGACCGTCTTGACCTTGATTTCCGACATCCGCCCAAACCACTTCATGAACACCGGGGCGCCGTTATAGCGGGAATGGACCGGAGTCTCGCCTCGCAAGCGGCGAGATCCCATTTCGAGTCGCTGCACCAGGCACATGAATAGGTAAGCCGGCAGATAGAGCAGCATCGGACGCAGGTCGTCGTGCGGCCAGCCAACCATGTAAATCGGAATGAGGAGCAATACCGCCGGTGCTTGCGGCCCGAAGAAGCGTTCCCCGAAACGGCAATGCAGAAATACTTGCAGCGACGTTGCCCAGGCGTCGATGACGAAGCCTAGGACGTTGAGCCCGGCGGTTCGATCATCCGCTCCGGTTTGATTGTTGTTGCCTTGCATGAGTTTTTCTCCCTTTATGTCTTGAACCGGGTTTCCGACGACGGAAGTTGCCGGCTGTGTTCACCGTTGTGCGAAACTCACCTTGAGCCAGGTCTTGCCGGAAGCAGCGAAACGCCGCCCGCCCTGGAATACAATCCCATCGACCAGCCAGCCGTTGGCCGGACCGCCCTTGCGCAGCGTCGTGAAGACACGGGGCTGCACCTCGAATTCGATGCTCTCCGTCACCCCGGCGCTGGTGTGCGGCGCGCCGCGCCAGCCGGTCATGGCGGCCGACAGCCAGTGCTGCGGTTCGTAGCTGCTGGACGCATTGCTGAAAAACTGCCGCGAGCGGCCGATAATCGACGCCGCCCACTCGTTAGTTACCGGATCACCGTTGGCGTGCAGCACTTTGGTGTTCAGATTGGCGAACAATGAATCCACCTCGGCCTTGCCCTTCTCGTTTCCACCCAGCGCCGAATAGAAATTACTGATATTTTGTGTCAACATCACGGTGGCGACCAAAGCCGAACGGCAAGTTGTCTGGAAGCTGGTGTCATTCGACGTAACGAAGAATTGCGCCTCGTCAGCCCACAGGAACACCGGACGGGGCGATGTTGCCACGTCACGGCGCTCGATCGACTTCTGAAAGGCGTATTTCCACAGCACCTGGGCGAACAGCCCGACCTCGCCGAACTCCTTCAGCGGCAGGTCGATCAGGATGATTGCACCATCGCGGATCGCCTCCGGCGTGAGGTTCGTATCCCCGCAAAACAGGTCGCGGAGAATCCCGCGGTTGAACACATCGACCATGCTGGTAAACGTGCTAAGGATTACGGACCGCGTCTTGTCCGAAAGCCCGGCGAACTCGACGAGGAAGAAATCGGCGACGATCTCAAAATCGTGCCGTTGCCGGTCCGACTTCGGCCGCGCTTCGGCATCCCGCAGACACTTGAAGCAGAACGATCGCGACCGCCAGTCCTCCGACCGCACCAGTTCCAGCGACGTGGGCGCGGATACGACCAAGCGGTACAAATCCGGAATGGACACGCTGCCGGTGGCCATCACCAGCAGGTCGATGGCATTCCGGGTCAGTTGGCGGTTGGCTCGCCGCCAGAACGCCTCGTCGTCGCGCCCGCCCTTGCCTGACTGCCGTTCGGCAATCTCCAGCACTTCGCCGAGCAGATTGACGAGGTTCTCCGTCAGTCCCGCGCCGGCACCCTTGCGATTGAGCTCGTAGTCAAGGATATTGAACCTGAAATTGCCGGTGGCCGAGAAGACGTGCAAATCGGCAAGCCGTCCCGTCGCCCGGCAATAGGCTTCCCATTGCGAGCGCTCATCGGCCTTGGCCGTGAGCACCAGCCCGCCATAGCCGGCAGCCAGGTAACTCGTGGCGAGGCAGCGTCCCGAACCGCTTGACTTGCCGCTACCGGTAGCGCCAACCACCAGACACCCTTCCACGGAATTGCCAATAGTATAGGGATCTTGCGGCGAGAGCATAAGCACGGTTTGATCCAGGCCCCAGACTTTCCGCGGGCCATTCTTCCTCGATGCAAAAGGCCACATACCATTGCTCCATACAGTTGCGATGAAAGAGTGCGGTTGACTATCGACGCCTGCTTGCCTTCGACGATCTCCCACAGGATTCGAGAGGTTCCTGGTTCGCGCCAGAAGCGACGTGATAATGGGAAGCACATACTGACGATTCCCCGGCGAGGCAGCGAAGGTCCGGAGTGATACAAGCCCGAGTGCTCGTTCAAACGGCGTCGCCAGGAACCACACGGCCGACATCAGGACTCCGGCGATCACCAGCGCATCGCGCTGCGGCCGTGGCCCGGTAGTCCGAATTTGCAATACATGTTTCTTCATAAATGTTTTTCCGCGGGTAAGACGCCTCGCGATCCTCACGGGTTGCGAGCACACATGACCGCGCCGCCGCTTGTTATTTCTTTGCCTCGTCCTTGAGAATCCGTAGGAATGTACCCAGTTCCAAACCTTTGGGACGCGACTTGCGGGCCTTCCCGAGCAGCTCTTCGAGCCAGGCGATCAGCGTGTCGAGGCTCGTCAGTCCGGCACCCGCCACGGTGATGCTGCGGCCGTCGCTGAGCTCTGCCTTGATCCGAGCCAGCGCGTCGGACCCGGTTTGCGTTCGACGGGTGCTGCTCTTCCGCCTGACGATGCCCGTGAGCCCATCGCGTGTCAACGTGCCGTCGGCCAACTGGTTGGCCAATGCGGCCTGTTCCGCGACGTCGGAGACTTGCGACAAGCCGTAACCGGCGCTGGCGTTGATGTCTCCGCTCTTGATCTTGTCCTGGATCGCGTGCGGCAATTCGACCAGCGTCAAGAACTTTGAAACGCTGGCGCTGGAGAAGCCGACCTTGCGAGCGATCTGCGCAACGCTCCAACCGGTCAAATCTTTCAGATTCTTGAGGGCTGCGGCGATTTCCATTGGTGTCAGGTTTTCGCGCTGCGCGTTTTCGATAAGCTGCCGCTGAATAATTTCGGCGGGAGTCAGTTCGCCGTCCAAGATGGTTGCGTCGACCGTCGTCCAACCGGCGAGTTTCGCTGCGCCCAGCCGACGGGCGCCGCAGACGAGATCGTACCTGTCTCCGGCGCGACGTAAGCCGATCGGTTGTAATTGGCCAACCTCTCCGAACGAACCGGCTAGGTCGTGCAGCGCCGCCTCCGCCGAGTCGTTGCGAACATTCTCATTCACGTTAATGAGATCAATCTGTACGCGACCACGTTCTTGTGCCACTTGTACCATCACAACCTCCAAATCTTTTTAACGGGGACGTAATATGTCAACGAACAAGGAGCACGGCCGGCCAAACGGCCGGGCCGCTCACAGGGTTAAATCGCGGGAGCGGACGGTCGGTCACGTTGCCCGAGAATCCGCTGAATCAGAAGTTGCAGCAAGCGCAATATGGCGATTCTCCTTGCTAACACGCGAGCGCCTATGGAATATCGCGATCTTGGTCACTCGCAACGGAATCCGCGACGTAGGTTTCTGTCTCATCCTTATATGGCTTCTGTGCGGAGAATCCTTTCCGATTTCACGGTGAAATGTTTCGCGTACGTTCCAAATTAGCGAGTTGGCGGCTCAACTCCGCGCGGCCGTAAAAAGCGCGAGTTCTCTTAATTCGGGCAGCCCTCTCCGATCATGTCATCGAGAATCTTGTGGTCGAGTTCGTCAAGACCATCATCTGGTAGATCCATTTCGAACATGGCATGTCTCCTTGCTTGAAACGCGGGCGCCTTTTTCGATGTCGCGGTGTTTGTCGCTCGCGCCAAACTCCGCGACATCGGTTTCTGCCACATCCGTATATGGCTTCCGCGCGAAGAATCCTTTCCGATTTCACCGTGAAACCGCTACCACCTGAAATTCGGGATACCGCTGACGCAGCGTTTCCCGAGCCTTATGCACCCGCATGTGCAGTGTTTGTGCGGAGATGCCCCGCGCCCTCGCCACGGCCGATAGGTTCGCTCCTTCCAAATAAAGAAGAATGAGCACTTCGCTTTGGTCCGCGGACAAACCGGCGAGCATTTCTGCGACTGTTTCGGCCAGGGTTTGCAGCCGCTTCGCACGGTCGGTCGAGCGATGGTCAACCGGATCAAAGTCCAGGGGCACCGTGCGCCGACCGGTGCCGCTGTGCGGATTCCGCCTCTGGTCGTCCGGATCTCGCGCCGTAATCTTCCGATCAAACTGGTCCCGAAGATTCTCACGGCCGAGGCAGATACGCTCAAGCGTTTTGTAGCCGTACGGTGCGAACGGACGCGACCGGTCATAGCGGAAGAAGCCGCCGCCGGGGTTCGTCATGAATTCCCACCACAGATGCCGGGCGTTGTCTGCCAGCGCTGCAGCGCGCCGGCCAAAGCCGAGCCGCAGGATTCCGCACGCAGCCTTATAAGTCGAGCGGTTGACCTGCTCCATCGCCGTTTCAAATGCCAGCGGCTCGTAATCTTCGCCCCGGAACTTGGCGATGATGGTTTGGCATTCCGGTTCAAGCTCGTCCAACCGCTTGACTTCGGGCTGGCCGCCCGGTTCTTTTCGCTTTTTTCCCATGACTTGCAATTCCTTTCCGTTGCTTCGGAGTCACTCAAGCCCTGCGGCGGAAATCGAAGGCGAGTATCGCCGTGTGAACGATAATGCCGTTTCGGGCCTGAGCCGTTCGGCTGCACGTCGCAGCCTTTACGCTCCTGCCCGTTTGGGACATCGCAGTTGGACATTGGGACATGCCTTGTCTCAAGAAAACGCGCGACGGAATAAATGTGGAGTGCCATTGCAAACCAGTGCGAAACAGGTGGTTGCAGTGAAAGAAGGGACGAATCGTCCGCACTAAAAAGATTTCGATGAGATTGCAAAAAATGTATTGCTGTCCCAAACGTGTCCCAAATGCGGGACTAGCGGGGTCTGCGGAATGGCCTTCGGAGAAGGCCAATCCGGCGGAGCACATCAAGCATTTCAGGCCGGTTCGGAAAGTGCGTCTTTACTAGTGAGAGGGCTTTTCGCCAGGCCCCACGATTGGGCAACCCATCGGGATAGATCACCAGGAGCGATTTTGACAAATCGTCCTCGATCTCGCCCGATGCGCCCCTCTCATCGCTTCGTAAATGGCATAGTACGACTCGGCTTGCTGACAGGCCCCGTTCGGGCCAGCCATGAGCCAATAGCTTAGCAACGCTTTCTTCCTCTGATCGGGAAGGTACTCCAAGAGATCATGAATTTCGGCATGACCTCGTGCGGGAGCCGGCCGCACGCTGGCAGGCGTCGTGGCCGCCACTAAGTCCCCTTCGGCGTCAACGATGCGGTCGGCAAACACCAGCCATCCCCGCTCGTTCGCCGCCCTTTGGAGCGCGCGTTGTACGGGATCGCAATCAAATGGGTATGATAGCAATTCCCCTGGAGCGACTCTCAAAAGGCAGCTTGCCAGTGCCGACGCCAAACGGTCGCGCTGACCAGTCGTTTTGTCCGACGCGACCTCGAAGTCCAGCACTACGTCCAGAGCACTGCGAACTTCGGGTCCGGAGTCAACGTTGCCTAGATATTCGATCACCGCGATCGCCAACAAGACCTGCCCCTCCGGCACTTGGTGCGGCGACAAGCAGAACTTCGCCACGCACTCTTCTGCAAGGTGCAATGCGTCATCGGTAAGGGCCGGCCGGTCTTCAGGGTCCCTCTTCAGTGACAGCACGGTCGTTAGAGCTTTGGCTCGGTCGCTAAGGTCTGCATTGCCGGAAGGCCTTAACGCTCTTGTAATCATCGTGCTCAGAGAAAAAGTCGCAGCGGCCCAATCATCACCGCTACTCTGCGATATCAGACGGACAAACGAAGACAGCAGGCGATGCAGTTCGACTCGGTCCCGGCAACTATCAATTCTCGACTGAAGCCACTGCAGATCCACCGCTAGTCGGCGTTGGGCCGCAAGATCGAGAAGAGCATTCGACACGACGCGACTTGTCTCGCCCATTACGGATGCCACCGCGCGTTGCGCCACGTCCAAATCCACCACGGTTACCAATACCCTCGCCCCTTGATTGCGAATCGACTCAGGAGTAGCGCGATCAAGAACGATTTCCGCGATAATGTCCCCGCCGTCGCGAATTGGATGGCCTTCCAACGCAGTTAATATGTACTCGATCTGCTCGTCGTTACGGCTGCTCGCCAAATACCGCAATAGACGGTCTCTCCCGGGTGGATCGAGCACTTTTCGGCTCCCACTCGTATTTCGCAAGGCGACTGAAGCAATTCGTCGCCCGCCAATTGAACTCGGAATTTCACCCGTGACGAGGCCCACGAGCGTATCGACCGCTGCCCGCCCTCCAATGGAACCGAGACTATCGACAGCAGTTTCTCGCAGTTGTAGTGGCACCGATTCGTCGCCGACAATCGCAGCCAGCGTCGACGTTGAACCTGAGTCCTGCACGGCACCCAGAAACCTGGCGACTTGAATCTTGTCCTCCACGTTCGCTCTGCGGTCCTCCAGCTTCGATTGCTTTTCCGCCAGTTCGTCGTCGGTGATTTCCTGACGCAATTTCACACTGGCATAATCGCTCCAAGCACCCGGAAGGAGGTCGATTAGACGTTCTTTCCTAACAATTGCAGTTGGCAACGATTCAACTATGCAGTTAAGCGCCCAAGTAGAGATGCTGCCGGCCTGTTTGGCAGAACGACACAGGGCGACCGGATCGAGCATCGCGAATGCCTCGACGGCCGCTTCGACGGACGCATTGTCGTTGCTCGTGGTTATCTCCCGCCATAATTCGCGACGCACTCGATTCGCGACGCTCTCCTCACGATCGAATGCCCAGCGCCCGGCAGCAGCCATATGGGCGACGCGGCGCACCACCTGCAAGAACCGATCCGGCGAGTCCAACCATTGGGCAGCTCGCTCTTCCAGCAATTGAGCGCGCCTGTTGCACAAGCCGGCAATAAACTCCAGCACTATAAAGCGACTGGCCGATAAAAAAGCCTTCTCGATCACCTTGCTGAATCCAGCCCTCTTGAGCTTGGATGCGCGAACGGCGGCAAAATACTCCTGAATCGTCGCATGGAGAAATTGGTATTCGTCGTAGATGGGATGAACGCGATTCACAAATCGGCTCTTTAGCACCGCATCGACTTCGCAGCCGCGCAGGTGCTCGTTCAATTCCGACAACTTGAACAGGTAAGGCGACCGAGTGTCTGCGAAGAGCTTGTCCAGCGACAGCCGCTGCAAGGCGGCGACGTGATCCCACGTCATTTGGCAATCCGAGCTCTCTGGCAAATACCGATACTGTTCCTGTATCCAGGCTACAATCTGCTCGAATACCTCGGCCGAAGTCCGCGGAATGTAATTCTTCTGCAGTGTCCGAACCAGGATCCGCACCAACAGACCGAGCAAGAATGGATTCGTCGCCAGTTCCAGTAGATCGGCCGAGCCCTCAATGTGCTCGACAATCGTCGGCGTCAACTCGGGACACCGAATCGCTCGCAGGATATTGCCTGCAAGGTCATGCGAGGCAAGCGGCGAAAGACCTGCAATCCGATAGAAATCGGTTCTAGCCACTCCGCCTAATTGGTGCGGCTGTCCTGAAGGGCGCGAAGTAATGACGATAACGAAGTAAGGCTGTTCCCACTGGATAAAGGTCTTTACGTACTCGCGACGATTTGACGGCACTTCGTCCCAGCCGTCCAGCAACAGCAGACAGCGATGCGTTTCTTTGGCTCGTTGCCGCAGACATTGAGCAACCGGCCCCCAGTCGCGGCGAACGCGGTAGTCAAGGCCC
The DNA here is from genome assembly GCA_963775975.1 of uncultured Planctomycetia bacterium. Lineage (GTDB taxonomy): Bacteria > Planctomycetota > Planctomycetia > Pirellulales > Thermoguttaceae > JANXQG01. The sequence goes on along the minus strand of CAVZKX010000003.1, from coordinate 1,260,804 downwards.
CGCGAGTCCATTTCAAGCGAATCCAGAAAAAACTCGACCGGAGACAAGTTGGGGTCGATGAGGAGCCTTTCCGAATACGCGCTGAGCTTGACCACGATCGCATCGTCGAAGTCGGCGCACTTTCCCATTGCGACCGATCGAGCTAGCCATTGCACCATCGTCGACTTACCGCTGCCAGGCTCACCAAGAACGATGCATCGTTCCAGCGTGCGCGCCGCCATTGTCGACACGGAGACGAGCGGACATTTCGCCGCCAGCAATTGCCGAGATACGCGCTGTGCGCCGTCCGTCGCCGCAAGTGTCGGCACATCGACAGTGGCGAAAAGTTCGACGAATACATCGTCCATTGGAATGGGCTCTTCGCCGGGCACTACGGAATGTAAGTACTTCCACCGCGGGTCGTTCAGCAGGCGGTCTTGCCAGAGCTGCAGGCTCTCTAAACAAAGGCGCGTGGGGTCACTCATAGCCGAGTGCGACGCGGGAAAAATAGTTTTCGCCGACCGATAATTCGCGCGGTTGCTGGCCGTGGTCATTTTGAACACGTGCGGCTGTGGCCCTCTTAGTCTTTCCTCACCGACCTTTAACGTCGTCAGTGAAACCGCGCGCAGTTCGGCAACCGTTGCAAACGTCCCATCGGGGAAACAGCGATTCCAAGCGGCCAGCACATCCTCAAGTTGGCCGATTTCTGACCTCGGAATCAAGTCCAGCAGAATCGCCAGCAACGCTACGCGTGACCGCAATCCGTCAGCGTCGCCGTCCGGCCATTGCAGAATGACCCCTCGGTCCGCCCAAGTCAAAAGTTCAATGGCCCGTTTCAGATCCTTGTGGTCCGACATGATCTCCTAAGAAACGATTCCGTGTGAGGAAAAACGCGTGGACAGGAGGATGTGATGTGCTAACGTGGCTAGCGATGAACGATCTGGATCGCCCGATTGCATGACTCGAAAACTAATAAGCCCAAATGAAGCGAGCTTGGCAGCCGCCTATTACGTGCCTGCCTATCAGCGGTTCCGTCAATGGCATCGAGGGCAAGCCATTGATTTACTTTGTTTTGTAGACAAACCCAATGACCAGGTCAAGCGGCTCATGGAGGATTTCGGCGCTCACGCAAGCAAAGAGTTTCGGGCAAATTGCTTTGCCGAAATCTGGCACATTCCCCACGAGTTCTTGCTGAACAGTCGCTTAATTATCGAGCCCAGCGAGTTTGACAAGAAAATCAGCGAGGCCCTGGGCTGTAGCAATGGCAGATTCTCGGCTGCCGCTGGCTGCATGGTGTGGGGCGACCACCGCGAAGAAGAATACCACCGAAAGCACGTAAGAAGTTCCTTGTTGGAGGAATCTCGCTCAATTCGCGAGAAGTCGCCGGGGCAGTGACACAGATACGTTCCTAGGCCAGTCGAATTCACTACCCTCGTCGGCAATATCGGTTAAAGTCATTCGTGAAACTGAGACGCCAAAAACATATTTATCGATGAAGTCATACCGGCACGACTCGTCTCGCGCTGTCGGCAGGACAATCACCAATCGATTCTCTCCACAATAGTGGCCTCGTTGCCCACCTGCAAGCCACTGGCGCTGTCGGCCTCTTGAATCCAGGCAACCTTGTGGCGGGTGATTCCCTGGAAAAGCCGGACGTTCGGCCGGGCTTCGCTGTTCAGATTTCGGCCCCTGATGCGGATTTTCTGGCCGGCCACGTGCAGCGTGATGCCTTCGGACGGATCAAACTCGACTCGCTCCAACCAGCTATAGCCAACGGCCACGATGTTGCCATTATGCTTTCGCAGTTCGAGCATAATCGCCCGATCACGGCCCCGCAACCAGCCGAACGCCCCAAGGTCGTCGGCGATCTCGATTTCCTCCATTGCAGCGGAGTTGATGGTCTCGTTGCCGCTCCTGCCCGTGTATCTCTGCAAGACCTTATCGCTCACGTTCCACTTCCTCCCGATTGCGGGTTGCCGGTTCCGGTAACGCAGATGCCATTTCCGCTTGCCGATGATGGACAGCGATACGTGTGCGTCTATCGACGAATTGAGTGGCCGAGAGCCGCTCATCCGACCGGCTGATGGCCGCAAGCAGCACCCTTTTGTCGTCGGTGTAGATTGTCGCCTTTTGCCGTCCGCGCGACACAGAGACATAGAATTGCTCGCGGGACGATGCCGAAAACGATTCGGCCGACTGTCCAATCAAGACATGATCTACCGTTTTTCCCTGGGAGGCGTGCGACGTGCTGACGTAGCCGTGGGCCAGGTGACCGTAATCCCTGGAGACCGTCCAGCCGTTATCGAGAATAATATCACCGGTTGGATTGAACGCCTTCACGGAATAGCAAGCACCGTTGTTGAGCCGATGCTTCCCATCGGCCGTAACGCCGTTCTTCGTGAATCGCACGAGGTCGCCGACCGCAAGACCGAGTTCACCGGACTTGAACGCCTGGAATCGTGCCGCTTGATTCAGCGGCAATGGCTGCTGGTCAATGACAATGCGATCCCCCTTGTAAAATCCTTTAGCATTTTGGTGGAACTCTACGACGTCACCGGAGAAGTAATTCACTGGGTCGGCCCGCTCCGCTTCCGTGAGGTTTGCATTGACCAATTGAAGCACCGGCCGTTCCTCTTTACCAAGCTGTCCGTTCCGCTTGAGCGTATCGCGAATTTCGGCCGTAATCTTTTCGCCTTCGCGATGCGTCGGCGAAACAACCAGCGCCGTTTTGCCGGATGTTACGGTAGCGACATAATCCTTGGCCAAAACCTGACAGCGGTCGGCGTCGGACACTTCCCGCACCCAGCCGAGCTTATCGAGTTGGCGGAAACCGGTCTCCGTCCGGCCCTCGCTCAAATATCGTACGGCATCTTTATAGTCGCCAGACTGCCGCATGATGTCCTTTATTTCGGCGGGGACCAGGCCAGCTTCCTCTTCCAGCAGCCGTAGCGGCGCGCCGCGCTCGACCGAGCCATGCTGTCGACGGTCGCCGGAAAGAATGACTCGTGCATCGAGCTTTTCTGCCAATTCAAAGAGCTGTGCCATCGTTCTCGTGCCGAGCAATCCGGCTTCGTCGATCCAGCAGACCTGTCCTTTCATGTTTTCGTGCAGCCTTGTGTCCACGAGCAGCCGGGCAACCGTTTCGGCGTTCTCAAAACCTTCCTTGCGCAGAACGCCGCGACTGGCATTCGCCGAGGGCGCGAAGGTGAATGCTTTGGTGCCATTGCCCTCAATGGCCTCGACCGCCTCTTGCATCATGCTCGTCTTGCCGACGCCGGCCGCGCCGCGAATCAAAATAACGCGATCTCTGGACCCCAGGATGTGTTCCACGGCCTTGCGCTGCCCGTCATTGAGCCAGTCCCGCTTAAAGACATGAGGCTTGTTGCCCAGCTTCGCTTCGGTGCCGCGCCCATCGCGGGCATACGCCAGCATTCGTGACTCTTCGGCAAGAACACCGCGCGTGGTCACCATGCGGCGACCATCCTTGTCGCCAGATACAAAGTCAGACCGCCGAAAGGCATCTTCGACCGCTTCGGGCGATGCTTTGCCGAAAGCGTATCGCATCGCTGCGGCAAGTAGTGTGCGTTCCGGCACGACCGCCGCACGCTCAAAGCAGTGCTCGGCTGCGTAATGCACAGCCTCATGCGCAATGCTGCCGTCTTCGCCGATCGCCGGGCCGCCTATGCTACTGTTGACGACGGCGATTGCCGACCGCTCCTCGGCCGACAGGCGGGCATCCCATTCGGTTTGCAATTGCTCGAACGTCAAGTGCTTTTGTTTCCTCTTGCGGGTGGCAGCCCCCAATTGCGACTTGGCCGCCGGATCGTGGATGCCCCGGCGCTCGGCTTCGGCTTCAATAACAGCCGTCCGTCGCGAGTATCGCTTCAATGCGGATGTCGGGACGCCGGCAACCCCCCACCCCATCTTGGTCCGCTCAATTGCAATGCCAAGTTCCGCCAGTCGGCGGCTCATGCGGGAATGGAACTGTGCCTCGAAATATGGTGCATCGCGCTTCAGGTCGGCGAATTCTCCGGCTTTCCAGGCAGCCTCTTTGTGGTCCCAGGTCGTATTGAAAACGAAGCAATGGGCATGCAAATGCGGGTCGGGCACGCCATCAACGGGCCGCGATGTAAAATGCACGAATTCGCCCCAGGCCATGTTGCCCGTAACCCGCTTGTCGTTCATTCCATTCTTTCGGATGCGGGTCTGCATGTCGGATTCCATGTCGCGCATAGTCTCGTCCACCGACTGACGGAAGGCTTCGAGAATGCGCTCGTCTTTCGTCAGGCCGTACAGCACCGACACGCTCTTGGGCACATGGAAGTTGAAATCATAGCCAACACGACGATGCTCCTTTTGCCGTTGCGTGAGCGTCTGGCCGGTCTCCGGATGGAGATTTTGGCAGAGTGCATCCCATACGTCTTTCTGCACTTCGCCGCTCAAGCCGAGCCGTTTGGCCGCTTCGCCCTTCCAGCCTCCGACGAGCTCCTGTCCCTCGGAGTAATAATCCGCTTGCGTGTAGTAGCCCATCGCCCCGGCTGCGGAACTGTTCTGAATGATGCGCAACATGGTCGGCCGTCTCCCTCAAGGTCCGGTGTCGTTCGCTCTCCTTTCTTCTATTGGGCCTTGGCGGGCTGGTTCTTTCGCGCCCGCCGTGGTTTTTCATGAGGATTACGCACATCCGACTTGCGAGCCGAGCATTTCGGATGCTGGCATCGGCCTATGCCGTCTCCTTTTATTCGCTCCGTTCCCCAACCGAGGCCATACTTACGGCAAATCTGAAGCCGCCGCCGGGCCGGTAAACGGCCGGCTTCCGTTGCGAAACGGGGGCGAGCTAAAGGCGAAATGCCGCCAAGCTCGCCAATCCCGTTTCGTTCTCATCCGGCCATTGACCGTCGCCCAAGAGCTCCCGGCTTTGGCGGCTTCCATTTGATTGCCGTAAGGCCCCGGTGGTCGGGGACTTAAAACTCAAATGAAGGAGAAACTCTATGTCTAAACCAGCACACAAGATCCGCATCGGCGTCCTGCAAGCGACGATCTGGCGCAATACCGGCGACAACGGCACGTGGTACAGCGTCGTCCCCAGCCGTAGCTACAAGCAAGGCGACGAGACTTGGAAGGAAACTGACAGTCTGAACGCCGACGACTTGCTGGCAATGGCCAAGCTGCTCGACCAAGCTCACACCTGGATCGTTGGGCAGCAACAGACCGACGCCAAGGCGCCAAGGAATCGCAACAAGCGGCGTAATCATCTTAAACCGGGCGGCTCTTAAAACGAGCCGCCCTTTCAAAAAGGAGTTTTTATATATGACCAAGAGAACGCAACTCAACAAGGCCCGCCGTGACATTATCGAGGAGTACGGCTTTAAGCACATCGACGCGATCATTGACCGGACGCAAGAGAATGATCTTCTTCAGCAACTCGTCACGTACGCCAATGAGGCGATTCGCGAGAAGTACCCTGAAGCGGACATGGCGGTTCTTCGCAAATACGAGGTCGTCAGGACCGATCGCTGCCTGCGGTTCCAATTCCCCAGCGGCAGAGTTGACGGAAGGAACTTCCCATCCGATGCGACTCTCGCCGATATGCCGAAACATGGCGGTTGCTACTCGGGAGAAGTGTTCGCGGTATCCGCAGAATGCGAGCAGGCGTTTGACGCATACGAGGCAGAGTTTACGGCCAATTACCGGCTCAGGGACGGCAAAAAGCAAAAGTTCCTGAGTTTCCTGATGGCAAGCAGATCCGTCGAGGAGGTGCTGGAGGTCATCGACCTGCCCGCTGAAATCCAAGAAAGGCTGGGGCATCGGTCAGCCGCTCTGGTTGCGGTTTCGGCGGAGTCGGTTTCGGCGTTACGCGAAACCTTCCGGCTTGCAGCGTAATAAAACCAACGTCGGGGCGGGCGGCAACGCCCGTCCGCGACCAACCGAAAAGGAGTTCACTATGAAGCTCAAGATTATTGATACCGCTCGTCACCGCAATGGCGTCCACGGCGCGCCCTTCCACGTCGCACTCTTTAAGGAGCGCGGAAACAGCGGGTGCAAGTTGGCCATACTTTTCGACGAGCCGAATCACTGTGCCGTGTTGGACATGGGTTTATTGGCCAACGGAGACATCGCTTTCGGTTCCAATTCCTGGCGCGGCGACGAGTACGAACGCTATTTGCGGGCCATCATCGACGAAATAACGGAAGTCCCGGAACACGGAGTGCTCGTATGACCATGCACCGCTTGCTCAATTCCGACCTGTCGCAATTCACTGGCACGGACCGCTGGTATCGCCACGGACTCGTGCGACACATCTTGTACACCGACGGCGCCAGGCACGTCGCCGAAACCGGCGGGGCATACTGGCTGCTCGATGAAATCGCCTTCAGCCAAACTTTGCCGCGCGCTGCCGCCGAGGAGTTTCAGCTTTGGCGGCTCACCGTGCATCCGAACCAAACCGCGACGCTTGCCTGCGAGGATGGGAACGGCCATGTCGTGTTCGCCAAGCCGATCGAGTTCACTGACTTTCCTTTGGAGGAGATTGTCCTCTATTTCACCGGGAAAGTCATCCTCCTGCCGAGCGAGTATTAGCTGCGCGGGGCGGTAAATACGGTAGGATCGGTCGCAGTCCGCCAGCACAATCCTGTTGTTCGGCAAATCCCACGCTCCGTCAAGCAAAAATCGGAGCGCAATCGGGAGAATCACTTGCGTCACCAGCATCGGCGGACTAAGTTCCAACGGAGAGATGTTCTCTTCGTCGCCCAATCGGGCAAAGGCAGGCATTCTCTTAATGCTTGTCCCTCCAATAGAGTCGTCGAGCCTTCTGATTTAACGGCCCGGCAATCTCGCTCACCGCGATGCCGCTCACTGGCGTCCAATCGGCGCCCTTTCTTTTTCGGGCGTACACGTATCATGTCCAACCTTATGACTGTAGTCCGCCGTGTTCTGCAATTCTTGAAAAAGAGATTCGGAGCTCGACCGACTAACCAGTATAACAACTGTACGATAATTCAAATCGGGGACAGGAATTGCCAATTCCACGGGCCGGCCGAACGTGTGATTCGAGCCGCGGCGTCCTCCGCCCGATCCAAACGACGCGGAACCAGCGAAGAACAAAGCACGATCCCGAGCACCAACGACGGCGACAACCGCTGATCTCGTCAACCATACTATCCGTTTGCCGAGCAGTTTGAACTCGAACCGAGGGGTTTCGTTACCTCTTGCGTCCGATGAACCCGGCACGCACGCGCGAACCAGATTGATGGGAACGTTAAAGCCGCCGCCGGCCCGCGTCAAGTTGCCAAGGCCGTTTCCACCTACGGCGGAGCCTCGGCCTTTCACTTGACGCGCGTCGCCAACGCTCCGGATCACGGCGGCTTTGATTACGTCCCATCAGGTTCACGATGGTCGCGGGCCGGTAATTCAACGACAAGGAGTTCTTATGACTTCAGCACCGGCCTTCAAGGTCTATTTGCACCGCGAGCTTGTCGACGAACTTGACTACGGATTCAGTCCGCTGGATGGCATACAGGCGATCAACGACATCTTCGTTGGGCTGCCGCTAATGCATCCGATGCCGCTACACAAGCGTCGCCGGCCGACAAGGAACCTTCGCCTCTTTAGCGGCCGGTTCGAATGGTATCCCGAACTTGCCTTCACTTACGTCCAACTCGGCGACCAGTTGCACGTGCTGGAGCTTTGGGCCAGGGACAAACACGATCCGGTCGACGTTGTGCTTCCGGAAACGGAACTTGAGCGGCACGGCGGACCGGACTTATTCCTTGCGTCCCTTGGCGACACTCCACCAGCGAGCGACGACTGCCCGAAGCGTGCCAGCATTGACAGCGGCGGTGAGTAATGGATATGGTGCAGAAAACCATCGAGGTTCCCAATGTCTGACCATCCGCCGAAAGTCGTCGTGCTCGCCGGACCCAACGGGGTCGGCAAGTCCACGTCGGCCGCCAGGCTGCTGCTTGGCACGTTTCAGGTGAACGAGTTCGTCAATGCCGACGCGATCGCCCAAGGGCTTTCCGCGTTCGCTCCCGATCGCGTAGCCATCGAAGCAGGCCGGATTATGCTGGACCGCCTCAAGGAATTAGCCGGCCGGCGGGCCAGCTTCGCCTTTGAGACGACACTTGCCAGCCGATCGTTTGCCCCTTGGCTCCAAGAATTGAAATCCGCCGGCTACGAAGTCCACTTGTTGTTCCTCTGGCTGCCCAGCGCGGAGATGGCCGTGGCCCGCGTTGCCGAGCGCGTTCGGGCTGGCGGTCACAATGTCCCGGAAACGACGATCCGACGACGGTATGCCGCCGGTCTTCGCAACCTGCGGACACTTTACTTTCCACTGGCCAATTCGTGGAAAGTGATAGATAATACGCGTATCCGCAGTCCTCGCCGCATCGCGGCAGGGCTTGCCGGAGGCCCGACGCGAGTCTACAACGAATCGCTCTGGCAAACCATCATGCAGGCTGGGGACCGACCGTGACCGCTATTCCTTCCGACGACAGTTCGCTCGCCCGATTGGACGCAGAAACGCTGGCCGTCGAATGTGCCATGCGCGAGGCCGTCAACGACGCGGTTATCGCCCACAAGCGTCTCGGACTCCCGATGGTCGAGTGGCAAGACGGCCAGGTCGTATGGGTGCCTGCCGAGGCTCTTGTTGTCGATGAGCCATCCGGGACGACCCTCCACGGTAACGCATAACGACGACAGCTTAATCGCCTTCCATTGGCGACGCGGTTCGCATGCAAGCGTTGGCTGATTCGTATTCATCGGCCACGGTTCGTCGGCCTCCAGAGCCCGACGCATGTACAACGAGCCGCCTACGGAGTGTTTCCCCGGGAAACATCAAGTTGAACGCTGTCGGTCGCTCGCTTTTTTCCCCGGGAAACACGTTGCTTGAAACGGCCGTTCAGCTAATTGCCAGCCTTCTCGAACTCGACATTTTCCCCGTGAAAGTCCCCGTCCGAAGCCAGCCATACGCCATCCTCATTTTTCCCGAACCCTGAACCGCCTTGAGTGGTTTTTCTGTCAGACATCTCCCCGAAGCAGTGCTTTGGCAGGATTTCACCGTGAAATCCTTTTTCCCTTAGCGATCTTCCGGTCTCGTTGCGAGGGCCTAGTGCGATTGCTTTTGTGCTTTCCTTCGGCAGGAGCCACTCTAAGCGCCGCTTGTTTTGTTTTGAAATCGTGAATAGCATTGACACACTGTTTCGCAACGATTCGCGCAAAGTCACACGGAAGGGCATTGCCGATAATGTTGCATGCGTGGTCCATGTACGGCGTGTCGAAGACGTAATTGGGTGGAAACGTCTGGAGGAGCGCTGCTTCATAGACAGAAATCGTCCTATTTTGCGTTGGATGACCAAAGCGGCCTTTGCTGAATGTTGTGCATCCGCCGGTAATCGTCGGTGACACGGAGCCCCATCTCATGCGTCCATAGACGTTGCTAAACCCCGCCTTCTTGCTTTGATGGCATTTAGGACGCATCCGTTTCGGAATGCCGCGCCACCAAGCGTTTCCTGGTTTCGCCCTTTTTATTCTTCGCATGTTATCCGACGACAAGCATCGGACGACATGCCACTTGACTTTCGTAGGGCCGCCGCGCTCTTTCGCTCTCGCCAGCGTGATCGGCTTATCCAGTCCCTTCAAAACGGCGTCGATCGTGGACCACTGCTGCAAGCCATTCTTGCCGCTCGAAGAATGCGTTACCGCTGGCAATTCGATCTTGAACCCCTTCCCTGCCAACAAAACAAACCGACGACGGTTCTGAGGTATTCCAAAGTCAGCAACCTGAAGCGTACCCTGCGTGACTTTATACCCCTCTTTTTCCAATATCGCGATGAATTCATCTAGCAACGGTTTTCCTTTTAAGGCAAGGCCAGGAACGTTTTCAATCATCACAGCAAGCGGCTTTACTTCCTTTACGATTCGACCCATTTCTCCAATTAGAGCATTACGCGGATCGCTACGACGATACTTTGATGTAAGGCTTGAAAACCCTTGGCAAGGGGGGCAGCCGGCAAGAAGATCAATTGTACCGGTCGAAGATTTTGCAGCCAACGCAGAGCCGTCCACGGTCCTAATGTCTTGCCGGTATGCGGTTACGTCCGCATGATTCGCCTTGTACGTCGCGAATGCATGCGGCTCAAGTTCAACAGCCGCCACAACCTGAAAACCTGCACGTTTCAGGCCCACCGTAAGGCCGCCGCCGCCCGCAAAAAGATCGACCGCCGCCAACTGTTCGCGATTCTTACTCTTTAGCCGCATCCTTGCGCTGCCTCTCTGCCTCGTTCAGAAACGCCTCGTGCATCTTCCTTGTGCGAAGCAGGAACGTTTTCCAGTTGATGTGCGTCAAGACTCCTTCCGAAATCAAGCCTTCGAACGCAGTCTTATGCACTCCTTTTAGTCCAATCTTATCGCACACAAGCGTAACGTGAAATTTCGGGAAAAGGTCCTTAAACTCCTTGTTGCCAGGCTGTTCGAGGAATTCATTCATCAATTCCACGTACTTGTTCATACGATCCATTTCATCGTTTTGGAACGAATGGTTGGGTTTCTTGATCTCAATGATTTGTAGCACTACGTCTTGGCTCGAAAGCACGAAGTCGGCCCGCTTAGTGCTGTCCGAAAACGGATCGAGATTCAAGTCATTGCCAGTCTTGTTTTTATAGAACTTCACGAACTCACTTCTAAGAGTTGTGAATGACTGATTACTGGTAATGGGAGACCACTGCGGGTTGATGAGCCACGGCGCTTCGGATATGAGGCTTTGAAAGGCCGCTTCAAGCGTAGCCGCATCATCTTTGAGTTGCTCAATCTTGCGGATGACTTTGATCCGATCGTCGGCAATTTGTCCAAACGCTGACAATTCTGCGATGCGTGCGGTTCGCAAAATACCGGTAATCACCGATAGCGGATCGTCATTTTCTTCGGCTGCCTCGCGCAGTTTCTGATCGAGCGTGACATGTGGGCCAAGCAGCATGCTTAGGCCAACTATTGCACTTATCTGATCAGGATTCTGCAACTCGTCTTCGCGACTCGTTTGAGCAATGACCTTTGCGATTTCGAGGGTGTTCTCCCGAATGTCCTTCTGTCCATCGCTTGGAAACGCCTTTTGAACTTTTTCCTCAACTTTCGACTTCTCTTTGAATATCTGCCAAGCCTTTTTTCGTCGCGGCTCGCGCGTCAGCGCTCCGATCTGCTTTACTACCGATTGCCCCCAGTCTTCGAAGGCTCGCCCCAATTCGTGAGACCACAAAATGTCCTGTCGGTCAGTCCGAATCAAATCCTCGGTTTCATCTAGCCAGTCTGCATGAAGCTGGCCGACCAAATATGAGCGAATGTCATACTCGCCCGTGAAACCCGCTTTCATGTTAAATATATGTGTCTGTGCAGCTATTTTTCCGCGGCAGTATATGCGAACGCCGGCCATTAAGTCATCCTTATACGGATGCTTTGAGTACCCGATCCACCCGGTCAGCGGATAGAAGGCGCCATCGACCGTAAACCCCGCGGTGATACTTGGCAATTCCTTTCCGTCAGGACCGCGCGATCGATATTTCGTGACGCCCGCCTTTGTATATGGCTCGAACTCGATTACGGTGTTGTCCATCTTCTCGACGGAGAATTCACCGACTACGCTTGATGAGGAAGTAGCGCCAGAAGTCTTCAAAGTATCAATCAGGGTGATCTGCCAGTCAGGCGAACTGACGCCAAATCGTTGCGAAAGTTGTCGCTCAAGGCCGTCGAGCGCAGGCACTCGGCGATGGTCAAAGCCCGTGAGCCGAAGCCTCGTTCCATGTTTCTTTCGGACCAAGCCGTCCAAGTTGCCGACATCTGGGTAATAAACCGCGTCAGTGTCCGTCAGAATTTTGTCTCGCCGAAGTATCAAATGTGAAGTCAAGTAGCCTTTCGTTATGTCGCCTTTTTCGTCGGTGCCGTCTATCTTCGTGCCGCCCGTGGAAATGATCTCCAAGTTCTTGCAGATGCCGAATGGCGCTAACTTCCCGACTCCCTTCCGCCCCATAACCTTTCGCTTGAATTTTGCCGAGGTATCACCACGTCGTGGGTCATTTCGGCGCTCCGCGCCCACTACAAGATAAAACGCATTTACTTCTTCGGGCGTCATGCCACAACCGTCGTCCACTACCTCAATGTAAAAGCCCTTGTCTGTGATCGTCGCGCCGCTTTTCGTCGCGAGCAATTCGTCCATTGGCGCACTTACCTCAACCCGAGTAGAATCGGCGTCGTAGCAGTTCGCAATAAGCTCCGCAATTACCGCAGAGACGCGGTCGTACAACTTCACGCCGAGCTTATCGACCGTCAGGCGCGATATGGTCATTTTATACCGATGCTTGTCCATATCGGCCTTTGACCGCAAACTGAGGGGTGCCTGCTGGCAGAACCAGCAAATCGAGGGGAGAGTCCAAGCTGGATTTTAACCGCGGCTCGCAACCGCTGCAAGCTACGTTGGCGAATACAAATGAACCGCTCGGGCGAGTACGTTACCGACACAAAAACCAGTGCCCGGATGCGGAAAGTGCTTTCGGTCGGCAATTCTCTGGAACTACGGGTCGGACGAGCGCTTCGGCGCCTACGAATACGATTTCAAGTAAACCGCAAAGATCTACCCGGGAGTCCCGATTTTGTATTCCCACGCCGCAAGAAAGTCATTTTTGTTCATGGATGTTTCTGGCATCGACATCGGGGCTGCAACCGCGCAACAATGCCGCGACGAAACGTTGACCTTTGGCGAAAGAAGTTCGAAAAGACAGTAGATCGTGATCAAAGCACTGTTCGCCGGCTGAAGGCAGAAGGATGGGGAATCCTAATACTTTGGGAGTGCGAGACGAACTCCGAAGTGCAAATACTTACGGCACTGGTAGCATATCTTGGAAAGGCATTGCCTAGACGCGGCGACAATTAGCTCTCTGACGCGATTGTTTGCCGCGCCCAGGGTTGCGGGCTTTTAGGATTGAAGAAAAGGCACAACCGATCAACGCAAGTGATGTGGTCGCGTGAAAGTTTGACCTTGCTCTTCTGGCGAACCGGAGAGGCCAGTTCAAGGGGCTACTCCAGAAACCGACGATTTGACAGCCGAAAGCACGGAAAGCAAGCTTCCCCACGACGTTATCGCCGGCCCGTATGAAGCCTTACGAGAGCAACCATCGCTGTCGACCTATTTATCTGCGACATCGTTTCAATTTCAATCTCGCTGCCCGGCAGTTCAATTTGATATGGAACGTGCTCGAATCCATTCAGAATACGCCTTCGGGACCACGGTCGCCGCAGTTTGCCCACATGGATCTTGGGTCCTTGAAATTGATCTGACGTGATATCTACTATCAAATTCTCATACCGAAGGAACGTGTGGGGAAACTTGCCAAAGGATCCCTTAATGATTAGCCCGCCTTTCAAGCGTTGACGGAGCACGAGCGACGCCAAGCCGCAATTCAGTTTCGGAAACAACTCCAAAGCTTGTTGCACGAATGTAACCGTGTCAAGGCCGGGACAGTAACTAGAATAAAGTTGAACCAGCAGTTCCTCACTAAGCGTCCGTTTTTCAAACTCACTGCGCACTTCCATTGCGATTTGGCGAATGCTCTTCGGCCGAATCAAATCAACATTCGAGGATAACGTGTGCCGCTCTGAATCAACTGAAGTCATATTGTTGCGTGTTCATTTCAGGAGTAAATGATTCTCAACATATAAAGCGTCCAAATCCATCTTCTCGAACGCCGCAATCGCATCATCTGGCGTCTCCACAAGCGGCTCGTCTCTGGAATTGAAGGAAGTGTTAAGTAATATCGGAATTCCTGTCCGATCGCCATAGGCTTCGAGCAAATCATAAAACAAATCGTCAAAAGATCGTTCCACTGTTTGGACTCGGGCCGATCCGTCTACATGCGTAACAGCAGCAAGACGATTACGAAAACCTGATCGTACAATCCCTGTAAACAGCATGTATGGGCTGTAACATGGCATTTCGAAATAAGTCCGTGCCGCCTCCTTAGTCACCGCCGGCGCAAGCGGACGATACCATTCTCTTTCCTTAACAATACTATTGATCCGTACGCGGGTCTCTTGCTTACCCGGATCCGCCAAAATACTTCTATGGCCCAGAGCGCGTGGGCCGAATTCTGATCGTCCATGGAACCATGCAATAATTGAGCCAGATGCCAATAGCTCGCTTGCCCCAATCAGCAAATCTTCTCTGCTTAAATTCAGACGTACCTTAAACTTGCTCGCCCCCTTGCGGACAGCCTCTTCAACTTCCCCAGACGTGTACTCCGGCCCTAGGAACGGAATCGGCAAAGGTGGTCGGGAAAGACCCAGAGTGTGCATTTGCCATGCAATCTTTCCGAGAGCTTGTCCGTCGTCCCCCGCCGCAGGAACTACAAAAATCGGATCATTCGGAAAAGCTCTCGCGATCCTCGAATTCGCACTGCAATTCAAGGCAACGCCACCAGCCAGACAAAGTCTCGGGCACCCGGTTTTGTGTTTTGCACCTCGTGCAAGCGCAGTCATCGCCTCCTCCAAAAGGAGTTGCCCTGCAAAAGCAAGGTTTCCCTCTCTGTCGACGGATTGCATGCTAGTCGCACAAATCGGGCCCCGATGCAACAGCAGGAAGTCATCCCACCAGGATGCTGTCGTCGAGGCTTCCCCCTTCCATCCATAGTGCTTCGGGCCGAACGTCCTGTCAAATACGGCTCGTAATAGGCATGCATCGATCTGGTAGCCGTGGTCCGAGATGGCAAAATACCGCCGTAAGAAGTCGACGTACACAGACTCACGTCCGTAGCCCGCCAGGCCCATTAACTTTCCTTCGCAGTTGAGGTCAAACCCACAAAGCGCTGCGATAGCCGTATAGAAATGCCCAAGCGAATTCTGATTGAAGGCCCCGTCGGTCGCGCCTAGGTCATCGACCAAGCGGCATCCACAGGAATCTGCAAACCAAATCGATGTCGACATGCATTTCTCATCTTGTGGACCTTGGCCGTCGACAACCAGTATGGCGGAAGAGTCGAAACCCGAGGCCACAAACGATCCCCACGCATGAAACAGATGATGATCCTTGGTAACTAATCTTTGGTCAGCAGCCGTATCATAAAAATGATCGCCCTCGCCGCCAAAAGTTATGCCGTCAGACGCGGCATATCTTTCTCGAAGGAAAGTATAGGCAATCCGTGAGTCCAAATCGTGCTTCCTTCGTCGTCCGACTCGCTCCGCGGACAAAGCAATGATCTGGCCGTTGGGAAGAAGCATAGCAACTCCGCCGTCGTGCCAAGTGCTAGCATGGTTTTCAAGGAGGAAGCGGCTCATGATGCCAAGCTATAGAAATCGCTTAAGATTCTATTGATGCACTGTTTTTTTGTTCGCGACAACATCGCTGCCAATAAATACCTAGCTCGGGAACCCGAGCGATCCGTAGAATTCAAACCCCGGGGATAATAGTGATAGCCTGCGCCAGACAAAATCGTCGTAAAGCCCTGGGTTAACAGTCGTGTCACAACGCAGACGTATTGATAGGCGAATTGGAGAAAGAGCTGCACCAACTCTGACCACAATTTCCTTGTGATCATGGTCCGCGCCAGTGAAGACATCCTGCGCGAGTATTCGCTCGACCGAATGAAGAGGCTTAGAGGGGTCAGGTTCGTAGACGGTTACGATAATTGCATGACCGGCGTAGCCAGCATATGTTTCAACGCCTTCGGTATCGAGAATCAACCGAAACTCGGTTGCGCGCACGTCGGCTGGATCGACCCGATACACGGTCATCGGAAGTTCCGCTGTGATGCCGCTATAAGCCGCGTCCCCGTAAACACCCGGCTGGTCGCCCAATTGCAGTCGACCTTGCCAAATTAGCTCTTGCTGCGGATTAACAGCCATGCCTACCCCCTAAAATGACGTGTAAAACAACATGCGGGTGACAAACACTTGTCGCCTAAGGAGCCGACGAGTTGTTCAAAACGGGTATCCCATAATGGGGTGCATTATAACTGGGAGCGCAGGCATCTCAAAGGGGGGCTCTTGCACGTTACGTGACTCCACTATCGTCTGATCTCTTGTCGAAATTTCTGCCTTGGCCGGCATTCACGCGGTCTATCGCCTCAGCGTCGAGTCGGCCCGTTGGAGAGAAGCTTGCCGCGGCAGGGCATCCGCAGTGACGCAATCGCCAAGAAGGCGCTTCCGCAAGGCTAAACGCGGCACCTGTCTGCCATTCAGGCACTTCGGGCAAACTCCCTGGAATGTTTCGTCGCATCGCCCGACGTAGGCAACAAGCCTTCCACACACTGGCGCTTTTGGTCCAGGTAGTCCATCATTAGCCGTCGCAAGCCGAGTGAGGCGCGTAAGCGTGTCCAATACGTCGATAAGTTGCGAGGAGAAATAAAGCGACAGTGCGCTTCTGCGGCTGCGTGGCAAATTCTGGGCGGTTTACTGCATTTCTACTGCACGCATGCGTAAGCTGTTGATATTTATTGGAGGCCGGGGTCGGAATCGAACCGACGTGGTTATTCCCTTGAATATACTATTACGGGTATTAGGGCAAGAATTGCCCGACATATATTGCGAGACGCGTATCTATCATTGATGACAAATAGCAACTTCAGTCGTTTCGATTGGCTTTAAGTGGCGGGAAGTCACATGACTGATTGTGATATTGGGCCGGCTACCCCAGCAACATGAGCGAGAAAAGTCTAATACCTGGTCTTGACGTAAATGCCTGATCTCCCGTAGCAACGATAGCCTTGCTTGTTCTTGTGCGGGTTGAGGCGGGAAGAATGCGTACTTCTCGTGAACAGCTTCCCGCAGACGGAGCATCGATACACGTACTTCGGCCCTCCACTCGATCTACTTTTCCGAGTTCGGCCCGTGCGAACTCTCGGCGCCGACGATGTTCGTTGCGGCAGTACAAGGCTGGCCGAAGTCATCTGGCGGGCACTGAGACGAACGGGTCCTTCCGGAATGAAGTCAATTGAATAACGCGGTGTGAACGGTTGCCGAGTCACGGTCACCCCGATGATCCGATCTGTCCGGAAACCCCGGATTTCGGCTGCTGGTAGCTTGACACCGTAAAGTAGCATATTGCCTTCCGATGTCGTTCGCAGTGAATATGGTTCGATGACATACGTTGAGCGTTGTCCACTTTCTTTACGGTAATTAAGTTCGACGCACAGACGGTTCATGGCCGCGAAACGCACATGGTCCAAGATGCTAAAATGTGGACTTCCTGGCTCAAGCGTAATGGTCGTGGCTTCGTTTTCATATTTTGATGGTATGACGGGCAATTGGCCAACTAGCGTGGCTTCCGGATTTGCAAGCCATGAGAAGAAGGATGACAATTCATCCCAGTAAGCCTCGAACGGAGGTAGCGTCTGTAATTGGTGGCCAAGCTGGTCGTCCCAGCCGGCGGCACAGACTTCCTTGTGCTGATCCAGGTCAGCTAAGCTCGGAAAGTCGATGTTCTTATACTGGCATTTCTGTGTAAGGACGCTCCAAACGTCACCCGCAACCTCGCGTGATTCGGGCCGTCGATAGAAGTTAATTACATCGTACAGGTCGCGCGGGCGGGTACGTTCCTTGAGGGCTCGAATCTTCTCGGCGAAAACTTCGGCGTAGGAATAGGACTGGATGCTTATCCCGTCCGCCGGACGGTCACTGTAATCGTGCCGCACCGGTATCGTGACGGGTTCATTAACTACGATCTCGTCTGCCGAGAGATCAAGTTTGATGCGCGGCATCGAATGTTTACTGGAAAAGGTTGCCGGGCCTTTGTAGTAAACGCGTCCCTGGCAGGAGTCAACGCCACGAGGATTTGTGTAAATCTCAAATTTCATCCTGTCGGCTGGCATCTCGATGCCGCTCTGCTCGTATATCCAGTCCGCGATTTCCGAAAACGTTGTGAGCAGGAATTCAGCGTTGATGTGCGATGGATCGCGCAGCGTGAAATCCAGGTCCTCAGAGAAACGGTACGTTTCAAAGTAGCATTTCTTGAGGCAAGTCCCTCCCTTGAAAATCCAAGTGGTGTGCAGCGCCGAGTGCTGATTGATGCCCGCCAGCAGCCAGCCAAGCACGTAATCCTTCTCGATAACGTGTGTTTGCAGATTTGCCTGAGTTGCTAGTTCAGCAAGTTCATGCTTTGGGATCACTCTGTTAGCTCCGTTTCAAAAGAGAGCATCGCAGGAACAAACAAGCGCCAGCGGGTTATCAGCTTATCGCCCTTCAGTGCTGGATCGAGTTGCGCATTGCCTTTGCTCAGTCGCGATTTGCAAGCAGTCACTAGGGAGTGATTTCCCCCTAGCAACCGTTCGGCGAGAAACCCCAGCCGCTTGAAAACCGCTGCGTTGCCGAGTCGGTCGGCATAATCGACAAGCTGCGCGCCATTAAAGTGGGAACTTTTAATATAGTGCTTCAAGCAGTCGATGACATGTTCGATACCTCCTCCGGCCCACGGATTGGAAAGCATGTCCACCATGGTTCGGCTCGGATCAGATACCGACAGTTTCTTTTCCTTCTTCCACACGATCTTCGTACCGAATTGATTATCGGCTGCGACGTGCGTCACTACGAAGGGGATATTATGGATGAGCTGATGACGTTTCGCGACGGGCCGTACCGTGAAGACACAGATGTCCCGGAAAACCTGCTCGGTCAGGTCCCAGTGCTCAGCAGCCGACCAGCCACCGACATATGCTGGACCAAAGAGGTCTGGAATTATGATCCAGGCATCATCTAGGGCGCGATTGTTGCTGATCGATTCAACTGGAACCGGAACATAGACGCCTCTCTTGATTCGACTCAGCCAGCCCTGTTTACTCCAGCGCGCGAGCGCCTTGGCGGCATCTTCGCTGCTGATCCCTCCTAAAATCCGGGCGGCGTTTTCGACCGTTAGAACATCTCCACCTTCACGCAGCAGCTTGCCCAGGCGTTCTCGTGTCCGCGAGCGGCCATTTTTCGCATTGGTAGGCATACTACCTTCCATCTCTCGCAATTCACTCAAAGCATGAAGTAATCGAGATAAAGTATACCATGCAAATCTTGGCAAGTATACTTAAAATAGAGAAAACGACCTTTTTGAGGAAAAACATAGGCTTTGATGTACTCAAACCGAGCAATCGCCAATTGCCCTGGGTCAATAGACAAAATCGATGCGGAATATCACAAACCGTGGGCCTTGTCCTCGGGGAGATAGCGATGAGAGGCAGTTTACGGCAGTTTACATCCGGCTTCGATCACACTCGCCCAATTACCCATACATCGGCGAAAGAACTAGCTATACGCCTGTCGTCATTTACTGCAATTCTACTGCACACACTTGTAAGCTATTGATAAATAATGGAGGCCGGGGTCGGAATCGAACCGACGTATTGCACCGCACGCTGGTCGGAGTGCTGAACCTCAATTTGTTCTGCCGATCCAGGCTGCAACGGGCGCGTGGTTTGAGTTGGCATATTGTTGCTTTCTGAAGCTTTGGTCGGCAAATACTTCACCGACGATCGCGCTCCCAATGTGCCGCCTCTCTCAATCGAGCTTCCGTCTCGCGGCGATCCTCTTCGCTCGGGCGGAATCCGCACTCAGGGCACGCCGGCAGATCGAGGTAACTGTCTCCTTGCCAGCGATACATTACTCGGCACCTTCGGCAGCTCGATTCACGCGCAGGCATTCCTTCCACAAACATCCCCGCAATCGGCAAGTCGGAGCCGGCCCCCTTGGGTCTAATTTCCGCACACTTTAACCAACTGCGAAAAAGAAGATTGGCAAGCTGCATTGCGTCGTCGTTTTCCGCAGCAACCAGATGTTCGTCTTCCTGCGCGGTGCCCAGGTCCAACTGATGGTCAAAATCGAAGTCCCCCATCTCTGCTCCGGACACACATGCCCGGAGTTGTCCGTACCAAACGCCGCGGACTTTCTGCAAAACCAGTTTGGCACCATCGGGAATTCCATCCATCCTAGAACGCTCCTTCCCAAAACTCCGATTTTGGCTTACCTCTTGCTGTCTCGTCAATCCACGCGAACAGTTCGGCGAGGCCGTTACGGGTTGTTTCATTGTCGCGCCCGGTTCGCCACTTCTCCCAAGCCCACTCCAAGGCAAAGGGCACAATGCTTGGTGCAAAGATCATATCGTTGGAGAAAATGTTCATCAGGGGATTGCCTCTGCCCTCCCCATACCCTGACCATTCCGCATCACCGCCTTCACCGAGGGTGCAAACGGCTTCTTTGTTTTGGCTGACGACCATTCGATCATGGCTGAAACTGACAAAGTAGCTGTCCGTGTGCCCCCACCGAGGCGAATAAACCTCGAACGACGCACTGAACTTCTCCATATTCCAATCCTTTCATACCGAAGTAGCGCTCCAACAAGGCGGATTATAGCATTCCTCCACTTTCGAGGCTACGCCGCTTGTCGGCCATGCGCAGGATCAGCCGCCAATAGAATCGCCACTGCGAATTCCTATGAAAGTAGCAACGCTCGACGAGGTTCGAGCCGGCCAGCAATCGCCTTTTTTGGAAGACCCACTATACTAATTCGCATCAACGCCAACACGTTCGTTCGGCCTAAGAGCACGGGCATGATCAATGCGCAGGATGAACAGTCGCGGCGGCTGTGGGTCGTTTCCCCCGACACGACGGGCGAATCGATGGAAGTCGATCGCGACTGCCAAGCAAACTGGCGGCACTTGGGTTGAATCCGAAGGAACTGGTCACGGCCGCCACGGAGAACGCTTAGAGAGCGAGCCAATAAACCATTCAATTGGAGGCAAAAATGAAAAACGTGACGGGACGGTTTCTAAATCATTCATGGAAGTGCTGCGGAAAATCGCGGGGTCGCGCGAAGTTTTGCCCCGAATGCGGTGCCGAACGGCCCCCCGCAAACGATGTTGCCGAGTTGATCGCCTTTTTTCAACAGCAGCGTGATGTGAGCGAGAAAACGGCAAACACCTGGAAGATTCGCGCCGAAGAACTTATGCGGGAACGGACTGAAATGCTTCAGCTTGTATCCAAATGTCTTGAGCTCACTGACGATGAGTTCGGAAAATCCAAAGTCCTTGCAGATGCATCGCGCGAAGCAAAACGTTACGTGCAAAGCTCATGGAAAGAGCTTTCTGAGGATAGGTACGATAGAACGGACGGTACCTACAGTCGAAAGCTGATCGACCCGTATCGAGTTCTTAAGGGGATTCAATACGAACACGGCGCAGCGCCGAATCCATGGCACAAGCCGCCGGATATTGAGGGGATTCTATCGGACGGTTGGAATGGACTGGATTCGGAAGGGCGAATGAAGTTTCTGCTTGAACAAGCGCGTTTTGAGTTAATGACCAATAACGTACCCGCCGACTCGGTCGCTGGAAAGCTGAATTCCACCTACGACGGTCTATCGCAGTCGCAGCGCTCGTACTTCTATCAACTTTATTGGACTTGGGCAATCGAACAGTATTTCATGGGTCTTAGTAATGCCGCGAAGCTTCGGTTCCTAACCGCACGGGTCCTGGAACGGCGCGCAGATACTGTCTCGGAGAGTGCTGATCGCGCAGCGGCATCGTCCCAGGGCGCTGCAAAGCGCCGGAAACATTTGACGCATGGATCAAGATTGTCTCGGACCTCGCGCTCAAAGTTGAGCAGTTATTAGGAAATAGGTAACATGTCGAAGAGAGTCGAGAGTCGTGCGGATTTAGTAGCAAATGGGTGACCGGATTCTCCAGTCATCGTGATTTCTGGAATAATGCGAGCCTTGACCCATGATACCGCAATGGTCGGCAATAATCACTTGATATCATATAGTTACGATAGTATAACAATAGCATGATGAATTCTGAATTGCTATAGCTTGGAAGCTACCCCCGTCCGAGGATCATGAAGGTTGTTAATAGGACTGCGAGCAGCGCCGATTCAAATCACGGCGCCGCCGGTGAATCATGGATATACTGGTGCTTCTGGTCCGGATAGGCCATTACAACCGGTCTCAGGTCGGTCGAGGTTCTAAGCGTGTCCACTACCCCCTGGGCTTGTTCCCGCCATTGCAACCAGCAACCCTGCTTTGGCTAACAGTGAGATGTTTATCATCATCTCCTCGTAACTGTCACCTAACGCTTCCGGATACGCGATGATTACTGCCTCGAACTTACCAGAGGCAGCGTCCTCACATAAGGCAAGGAGACTTGCAAATTTGCGCTCATAAGGCAAGTTCTTTGTCTTCTCAAAGTCGCGAGCATAGCTTACAGCATTCATGCGCACTTTCTTGTAAGGGCCAAAGTTTCCTTCGATTACATTGCTCATTGCTTTTGCCCGTACACCTGTTATCTATAGTCACTTCCCGACAAGGGCAATACTAAACTCACCCCTCTGGTTGTGTCACCGCCATTCATCGGCACGCGACCCCCAACCAAGGACAAATATGATCGCAAAGAACGCAATAGCAAACTTCCAGACTGCCTGCAAGCGGAAATGCACAAAACCGGCTCCTTGTGCAACCGTTGAAGGACCATGAATCAACGGACCCGATTGTCAATAAGCCCCGAGGATGCCTTGCAAGCTTCACGGCGATCGAAAGTTGTTGCAATCGCGTTATGCTGGTCTTATGAAAGCAAGCGTAGTGTTTGAGGGCATTGGCGTAGGGTTGGGGTACAAAACCGGGGTATATTGTTTCTGGCCAATCCAAAATCACACGTCAATTGAATACCTTGCCAGTTCAATGCGGCTACCCTATGCTCCACCATATTAACGTTCGTTAACTGACGGCTAGTTGCGGCAAAGCAAGAGTGAGAGCCAGTTTTATAGAAATCGTCTGTCGAAGAGCATCGCAAATAATCATTGACTTGCGAGGGGATTTTGGGGTACTTGTGGGTAAGTGATACCCCTGCTACGGAGAATGTACCCCATGCCCCAATCGCTGTCCGATGCCAAAGCTCGCAACGCCAAGCCCAGAGCCAAGCGATACAAGATTTCTGACGGCGAGGGTTTATTTCTTGTCGTCATGCCATCCGGCAGCAAATACTGGCGCCTACGATATTTCTACGCCGGCAAGGAAAAGCTGCTCGCCTTGGGCGTATACCCTGAAATCAGCTTGGCCGATGCCCGCGACCGGCGTGCGCAAGCCCAAAAAGTGCTCGCAATGGGAAGCGACCCTGCTGACGTAAGAAGAAAGGCCAAGCATAATGTTCAGCAGAAAAATGCCGATTGTTTTGAGGCCATTGCGCGTGAATGGTACGACAAAGGCAAGCACAAGTGGGCAGAATCCTCGCGAATCGATAAGCTTTCCCGTCTCGAACGCCATGTTTTCCCGAAAATCGGGCCAAAGCCGATTTCAGAAATCAACGCACCCGATGTCCTCGCCATGCTGCGAACGGTTGAAGCTCGTGGCACACTTGACACGGCCAAGCGAATTAGGCAAATGTGCGGGCAAATCTTTATGTACGCCATCGCGACCGGACGGGCCGAACGAAACCCCGTTCCCGACTTGCGCGGAGCCTTGAAGACGCCGGTTGTCAGGCATCACGCGTTCATCAAAGAAACCGAGCTACCAGAATACTTGCAAAGGCTGGAAAACTACAACGGCGGCATACAAACCAAGCTGGCACTCCGCTTTTTGCTACTCACGTTTGTCCGGACAACTGAACTCAGGGCGGCGGAATGGACGGAAATCAATTGGGACAAGGCAGAATGGCGAATCCCTGCCGAACGGATGAAAGCGAAAGAACTTCACGTTGTACCGCTCGCCCGCCAGGCAATTGCAACCCTTCGCGATCTTGAAAAAGTCACTGGCGACCGCCAATACCTCTTCCCGAGTCAAAACAAGCCCAGTACCTACATGAGCGAGAATACTATGCTTTTCGCTCTTTACCGAATGGGCTACCAATCACGAGCCACCGGACATGGCTTTCGTAGCACGGCCAGCACTATACTCAATGAGCACGGTTTCCGGGCGGATTTGATCGAAAGGCAACTTGCACACTGCGAGCTAAATTCGGTAAGGGCGGCATACAACCACGCTCAATATCTTCCCGAGCGCCGGACCATGATGCAATGGTGGGCCGACTTTTTGGACAAAGCGGCGAGCAAGCGATAGTCGCTCGGAGAATCTCAATTCGCCGGAGGGCAGTCAGAAAGCTGTTTAATCAAATCGCGGATGTCTTCCGCCCGCCAAGCAGTGCAGCGTGCCGACAACTTAACCGGCTTCGGAAATCGTCCCGACCTTACGCCGTCTAACCAACACGTCTGCCCAAGAGGAATCACCTTCAGCACTTGTTTGAGGCGCATAAACCCTAGTTCTGGAATATCCTGCATGTCGTAGTCTCCTATGTGGTTTTACCTTTGTTGATTCAGTTGGCAAACTCCGGGGCGTGCTCGACGAGCCATTTTTCGAGATCGGCGTTGCTTTCAAACGCCGCGACCGTAATGCTGTCGATGGTCGGGCCGAGTTCGCCCACTTGCCGGATTTCATCGGCCGTCATTTCGCGGACCCAAAGCACGCGATGCCGTTGCAGGCCGGCTTGCGTCAGGTTGATCGTACCGTCGTGTAGCGGCCGGTCGATGTTGCTGCCGCGGATCAGGACCAGATACACCAAGTCCCCGGAGAACTTCAGCAACAAGCCGTCCGAGGGATCAAAGCGCCACGGCCCAAGCCAAGAGTACGGAAACCACATGCTGGCACCGCGGCGGAAGCGAAACTCCACTGCCGCCGATTGCTCCCGCAGGCCCCGCAAGTAGCCGAAGGCAGCGCAGGAGGCGACTTGCTCCTCGGTCTCCCTACTTGCCACTCTCTCGTGAAACTTCTTGTCATCGCTCATGATGTGTTTCCTCCTTTATGGCGAAACGGCCGGGGCAGTTTCAATTGCTGGTTGCTGCGGTGTGCGACGCACGACCTGCGGCTGTTCGGCGATTTCCGTGGCCGACAGCGGTTCGTCGTGCCGGCTGATGGCGGCAAGCAACTCGTCCCGGTCGTCGGTGTAGACCTGTGCTTGCTCTTTGCCGCGCGTCAGGGCGACGTAGGCTGTACGATCGGTCGTAGCAGGAAATGACTCGCTCGACAGGCCGACGAACACGCGATCTACCGTCGCGCCTTGGCTGGCATGGCTGGTTACGGCATAGGCGTGCGTTAGGTGGCCGAAATCGCGGTCGATGACCCAACCGCCGTTGACTACGATGTCGCCGCGCTTGGTGAACCTCTCAACGGCATACACCGAACCGTTGACAAGGCGATGCTTGCCGTCTTTCGTCTTGCCGCCGGCGGTGATCCGCACGCGGTCTCCCACCGCCAATTCGAGCTTAATCGGGTGGTAGACCTCAAATCGGTTCGCCAGTTTGGTCGGCGGGGTCACATCATCGCCGATGGTGAGCCTGTCGCCCTTGGTATGGCCGGGCGCGTTTTGATGGAACTGGAGCATATCGCCCGGCTCGTAGAACGTCGGGTCGGCCTTTTCAGCGTCGGTCCAATGCGGCGAGACCCAGGCGATGATTTCCCTTTCATCGCCGAGTTCCCCCCGTTTTTTCAGGCCGGCTCGAATGGCAGCCATAATCCGATCCGCCTCGGCATGACTTGGTGACACGACCAGGGCAGTACGGTATTCGCCGTTTGGCTTCCTGTCGGCAATGGTCGCAAGGTAGGCCGAGGCAAGTTGCTGGTAGCGCTCGCCGTCCTCCACTTCTTTGATCCAGCCGAGCCTATCGAGTTCCTCAAACCCTTCGGCGATCCGGCCCTCGCTCAAGGCTTCCGCCGCCTTCTTGTAATCGCCCTGCTGGCGCAGGATTTCAGTAACTTCGGCCACGCGGAGGCCCGCCGATTCTTCCAAAAGCCTGAGCGGCTCGCCCGCCGTGACGCTGCGGTGCTGGCGGCGGTCGCCGACCAGCAGCAAGCGAGCGCCGACGCGCTCCGCCGCCGCAAACAACTGGTTCATATCCCGCGTGCCGAGCTGGCTCGCCTCATCGACGAGGATGACACCGTCCTTCGCCGATTGCTGCATCGCGTCATCTTCGAGGAATCGGGCCACAGTGTCGGCGGAGGCAAAGCCCGCCTCCTGCCGCAGCACTTCGCGGCTGGCTTTCACCGATTGCGCCAGGGCGACGACTGGATGCCCGGCTTCGGCCAGCGCCTCGCCGATTTCGCGTTCCAGCGTCGTCTTGCCGGTGCCGGCCGCGCCGCGGATTATCATGACCCGGTCACGCGAGCCCAGCACGTGACGCACGGCCGATTTTTGCCCTTCGTTAAACCACGCCCGCAAGCATGGACGATTGGGATCGCCCAGCGGACGACAACGCCCCCGTCCCTCGCGGGCAAACTCGATCAAGTGCCTTTCCAGGGCAAGCATTTCTTCGGTCGTCGCCATCTGCCGGCCTTCGATTTCAGTGCGAATGAGCGGCCGGGTGTTCAATTCGTCCAGCACGCTGTTGACCGTTACCGTGCCCAAGCCCCGTTTCAAAGCTTCGGTGGCGAGCTTGCGTTCGGGAACCACTGCCTCGCGAACGTAGCTGTGCTCGATGGCGTAATCGACGGCGCCGGCCTCTCCTTTGGCCGCAGGCGCCAATGCCTGTTCGCGGGCATGGACGCCTGCCAGCACGCGACGTTCGTCGTCCGTGAGCCGGCCGTCCCATTCCAGCCGGAGACGTTCCCAGCCGATGGTCTTGTCTTTCTTCTCGCGGGTTTCGGCACCGAGTTCGGCCTTACGGTCGGGATCGGTAATGTTCTGCTCCTTGGCCTCCGCTTCGATCTTTGCGGTACGCCGGGAAAATCGCTTAATCACGTCGGCCGGCATCCCGGCAAGCTCGAAATCGTCCCGCTTGCGCTCGACGCCGAAACCAAGCTCCTTGAGCTTGCCCGCCAGCCGAACACGGAAGGCCGCCTGGAAGTACGGGGCATCCCGCTTGAGTTCCCTAAACTGGCCCGCCTTCCAGCGGTCTTCTTCCACATCGAACGTCGTATTGAAGGCGAAGACGTGGGCATGTAATTGCGGGTCGGGAATCCCGCCTATGGGCCGAGACGTGGTGTGGATGAACTCCGCCCAAACCATGTTGCCGGTAATACGGTCACTATCCTGCCTCTCCGTGCGGACGCGGGTTTTCATCTCGGTTTCGATCTCCCTCATGGTCTCATCGACGGCGGCGTGAAAAGCGTCCAGAATGTCCTTATCACCGCTAAGAGCAAAGAGCAGCGAGACCGATTTGGGCACCGAAAAGGTGAAGTCGTAGCCTACGGTCCGCTCCGACCGTGTTCGCACCGTCAGCGGTTCACCGGTCTTGGGATGGAGATTGTCGCACAGCCTGTCGAATGAGAACTTATCGACCGTGCCTTCCAGGCCGAGCCGCCCGGCTCCCTTGCCGCCCCACATGCCGACGAGCTCCTGGCCCTCGCTGTAATAGTCGGAAGCGGCATAGTAGCCCTTTGCGCCCTTGGCGCTTTGCAGTTGCGTGATACGAAGCATCTCCTGTCGAGGGTAGCATAAAATCGTTAACGAAATATTAACGAAACTATGCTCTCTGGCTCTGCGCCTCAGTTTGCGGAGATTCGCCCTGCCATGAATCCACGAGCTCCCTCTTAAAGTCACCTTCCGACCATGCTGAGCGAAGGTGCCCCTATGACTCGCTGACTGCATTGGGGCAGGAGGCCCAGCCAGGCCCAAGCGGGCATAAAAAGGCAACCATGAAGTTAATTTGTGAAAATATGTATTAAGGCATTTTAACGCAATAGGCGTCTTCCCTATGCACTGCATAGGCGCGAAAGGCCCAGTAATGCCGAACGCGCAATGCCCCTGCAGTTGCGATGGCAATCCGTGGTATTCTCGTGGCAAGACTGGAAGTCCAAAACCGTGCGGATCAGAGCGGCCGGCAGCGCCATAGCCGGCCGACCAATCGTCACGTCAGGGTCACGTTCCTCTTCTTGAGCGTGGCCCGCACGCACTCATGGCTGATGGAATCGACAAATCCACGGACAACAAGACGATCTGCCAGCAACCGCAACGTCCAGCGTTCGTGGCCCGCCGGCACTGGACTTTCAGCCAGTGCCACCAGGCGGTCCTCCTGCTTCGTCGTCAGCTTGCGGTACTGCCGCCCTTCCGCTGATTTGCGGGGAACGGCCGCCGCCAGTCCCTCTAGGGCAAACCGCCGCCGGACGTTATGCACCGTCGATTCGCTTACTCCCAAAAGACCCGCAATGCGCACGTCGCTCCATCCCGGCCCTTGCGCCGAGGCATCCGCCATGAGCAGCACCCGCGCCCGCTTCAGCACAGCAGGGGCCACGTGCCCTTCGCGCACCATTGCCTGCAACCATCCCCGCTGCCCGGTGTGCAGCCGAACCACGTATTTTTCTTCTTTACCCATATTCAAATCCTCTCCTGACCCATTAATACGAATCGACAACGTCCAGTATTTCCTACTGTTTCCATCCGTGACGCTAACCTGTAACTTCAGATTTGACGAATCGTTAAAACTGTGATACCATTCTTAACACTACTTAACTATTCAGTCCCACTAACACATGGAGGTTAATATGTCACCACGTAATCGCACACCCGATAAAGACTCTGCAGAGAACTCAACCGCCGTCGCCGAACAGCCCGGCGCCGATGCCGCCACTACGGCAGCCGACCAGCCTCATACCGAGGGCGGGGACAATGCCCCCGGCTTTGCCGAGCGCGTCGGCGAGAAGACCTACAAGCCGTTGCCCGATCCCTTCGGCATCGCCGCCGACTATCTGGCTGGCGTCCGCCTCATGGAGAACAAGAAGGAGCGGACAATGGCCATCCAGTTCGGTGACGGCAGCACCGAGGCCAAGCCGAGCCAGGAACGTCATCGGCATGGTCAAAGCGGCCGGCTACCGCTGGAACCCCTCGGAGCGGATGTGGACACACCCTATACGGTATGAGACGGCCATGACAACCCGCATTGAGGCCGATCGCCTTTATCAGGAAGTGTGCAGCCAGATCCGTCAGGAAAAGGGCGTCGGCGAGGAGAAGACACCCTTCTGACCGCCTTTGGCATATGCCCAAGCGGCCCCCAGACCGGCGACAAAAGTCGCTGTTCTCAGGCGGCCCGGATTCCACGTCCGGGCCGCCTTCTAACTCCGTAATTCAATCCAATGGAGACAATCATGCAGTACATGACGATCATCCACGAACTGTTGCAACAGCAGCCCCGGACGCACCAGCAGCTACGCAAGGACCGGCGGCTCCTGTCGACGGTGGAATGCTACGCCAAGGAGCTGAAGGCCCGGCACGAAGCCTGGAAGAAGATGCTCGCCCCGCTACGACCGACGAGCCACCCGGTACAGGTCGCGAACGAAGCCTTGGAATTCGCCCTGCAGGAAGTCGAGAATCATTTGCCGAGCGATTCGCAGGAGGAGGAAGCGCACCAGTTTCTCGACGCAGCGATGTTCTTTCACCGCGCCAAGCCCCGCGGGTAAGCCCGTGGCGCCGTCCGTTTTCGCTGTTTGACGGCGAGACCGGCGACAGTTCCGCCACTGTCCCTACCCTGCCCCCGGAACCCAAAACCGGTGAAACACCCGTTACCGGCGCCGTCCTGGCAACCGACGAGCCGGCTGGTTATCAACCTTCCTCGGAAGCCATAAAACGGCTACCGCACATGCCCGGGGGTGAAAAGGCCAAGGCACAGGCAACGCTGGCCGCCATCCGCGCCTTAAAGCAGATTGAACAGGAAAAACGGCCCGCCACCGAGGAGGAACGACAGGTGCTTTCAAGGTTCTCTGGCTTCGGCCCCTTGGCGCTACGAATTTTTCCCGACCCGGTCACTCATAAATACAAAGGTCCCGACTGGAAGGCGCTCGGAGAGGAATTGCAGTCGCTTTTGACGCCGGAGGAATATGCCAGCGCGTTGCGTACCACGTTCAACGCCTTCTATACCTCGCCCATCGTCATCCAGGGCATCCATGACGCAATCAAACATTTGGGCATCCCCGAAGGAGCCACGATCCTTGAACCGGGTTGCGGCATCGGCAACTTCATGAACTACGGCGGTCACCGCCATCATTATATAGGCGTCGAACTAGATTCGATTTCCGGCCGCATCGCCAGGACACTCCACCCCGATCAAGACATTCGCATCGAGAACTTTCGCGATACCATGCTCCCCGAAGACAGCATCGACGCGGTGATCGGCAATGTGCCTTTCGCCGACTTGAAACTAATGTATCACGGCCATACCTTCGCCCTGCACGATTATTGCTTCGCCAAGGCGGTCGATGCCTTAAAACCGGGCGGCATATTGGCCCTGGTCACTTCGCGATTTACGCTCGATCGGGTAAATGCGGATCTTCGGGAGTATCTCGGAGAGCGGGCCGATTTTGTCGGAGCCATTCGCCTGCCTTCCGACGCCTTCGCGCGCGAGGGCACGGCGGTGGTCGCCGACATCGTCTTCTTGCGAAAGCGTGCGAAAGGCGAGTCGGCCCGCCATGAGGAGGCCGAATGGCAGCGCTCGACCCCATTTGACGTCTTGGGCTCTGAAATACCCGTCAACCGGTATTTCCAGCGGCATCCCGATATGGTGCTCGGCGACTGGTCGCTCAAAAACACCCTCTATGGCGAGGGCTTCAGCATCGTCGGTAGCGGCGATTTAGAGACCGACCTCGATCAGGCGGTGTGCTGGCGGCTGCCGAAGTTTGCACCCATTAAGCCGTCCACCCGCGTTGAGACCAAGAAACCATCTTTCGTGCCGCCGCCACTCGATCGGCGTGTCGGCGAGGGCAGCTTCTTCGTCGCCGAGGACAGGAGGATCTGCCAAATGGCGGGCGGTGAAGCCGTACCAGTTGTCTATAGCGGCACGACCCTTCGCGCCGACGGCACGATGACCGGTAGGCGCATGGCCGCCCTCATTGGTCTGCGCGACCGCGCTCGCCGCGTGCTCAAGTCGCAAAACGACGACTGGCCGGAAAAGGACCGCGCCGAGACCCGCCGGGAACTGAATTGGGCCTACGACCGTTTTGCGATGTTCTACGGGCCGATCAACAAGACCACCTTCGGCGAGACGGCAGACGGCGGTTTCATTCGCCGGATGCCCAACCTCGTCAAGTTCCGCGAAGACCCCGACGCCATGCTCGTCATGTCACTGGAGGAATATGACGAGCTCACGGGGAAGGCCCGTAAAGCCGACATCATGACCCGCGACGTGGTGGGCAGGACGCCGCCCGTCACCCAGGTGAAAAGCGCCGAGGAAGGCTTGCTCGTCTCGCTAAACCAACGCGGTATCGTGGACCTTCCTTGTATCTCCATGCTTTACGGCAAGCCCGAAGCTGAAATCATCGCAGAACTGGGCGATTTGATCTACTTCGATCCCGAAGCCAAAAGCTGGCAGACGGCCGACGCCTATCTCTCCGGCAACGTCCGGGAAAAACTTGCCAATGCCAAGCGAGCCGGACGGGAATATGCCCGCAACGCCGAGGCACTTCACGCCGTGCAGCCCGAAGATGTCCTGCCCGGCGACATTGACGCCGGCTTAGGCGCACCGTGGATACCGATTGCCGACATCCGGCAGTTCGCGACCGAGCTCCTCCGCGTCGCCCCAACGTCGATCCAGGTTTCGCATTTGGTGAAGGATGCCGTCTGGAAGCTTGATGCCGATTACGCTGCCGAAAAATCGGTTGGCGCCACCAGTGAGTTCGGCACGTCGCGCGCCAACGGCACGTGGCTTTTGGAACTGGCTCTCAACATGAAAACCCCGGTCATTTACGACACGATCCATAATGGCGACGGCGAGGAGCGGGTCGTCAACCAAGAAGCAACCCTCGCCGCTAAAGAAAAGCAACGCCTTATTAAGGATCGCTTCCGCAGTTGGATATTTACCGACGCCAAGCGTACGGAACGCCTCGTGCGGATCTACAACGACATCTATAATAACCTCCGGCCGCGGCTATTCGATGGTTCGCATCTCGATTTTACCGGCTTGAACCCGAATCTTACGCTGCGTCCGCACCAGTGCGATGCCGTGTGGCGCGGCATGAGTTCGGGCAATACTTTGCTCGCCCACGTCGTCGGCGCCGGCAAGACCTTTACGATGGCCGCTACCGGCATGAAGATGAAACAGGCCGGCCTTATTAAAAAGCCGATGTACGTCGTGCCCAATCACTTGTTGGAGCAGTTCTCCCGCGAGTTCATGCAGCTTTATCCCAACGCCAAGCTCCTGATTGCCGCTAAGGAAGACCTGACGCGAGAACGCAGAAAGTTCCTCACCGCCAAAATCGCCAGTGGCGACTGGGACGGCATCATCGTTACCCACAGCAGTTTCGAGCGGATAGGCATGTCGCGGGACTATCAAGAGAAGTTCCTCATCGAGCAGATTGCCGAGTACGAGCAGTTGCTCATCGAACATGCCAGCCAAGCAAAGCCCAGCCGCAACATCATCAAGACCATCGAGAAACAGAAGGCCGCGCGCGAGGAACGCTTAAAGAACCTGCTGGCCGAGAAGAAGAAGGACGACGGGCTGGTCTTCGACGAACTCGGCGTCGATCACGTCTTCATCGACGAGGCGCATTATTTCAAGAACCTGGAAACGCCGACCAAGATGGACCGCGTGGCCGGCATCCAGACCGGTGGCAGCGAGCGGGCCTTTGATGTCTATATGAAGGCACGCTACCTAGGCCAGCTTCGTCCGGGGCATGGCGTCACCTTTGCCACAGGAACTCCCATATCGAATACGATGGTCGAGATGTACACCATGCAGCGGTTCCTTGATCCCGAAGGCTTGAAAAGCCGGGGCATCGAGCATTTTGATGCCTGGGCGGCCACCTTCGGCGAAGTCATCGACACGATGGAAATCACGCCGGACGGGGCCGGTTTGCGCCCGCGCAGCCGCTTCGCGAAGTTCAACAATCTGCCGGAACTCCAGCAGATGTTCCGTTCGTTTGCTGACGTGCAGACCGCCGAGATGCTCAATCTGCCGCGGCCAAACCTTGAAGGGGGCAAAGCAACGATTGTCGCCTGCCCGATGTCGCCAGAACAGAGTGCCTTGCAGGATGGGCTGGTCGAGCGCTACGAACGGATACGGTCCGAAAAGATCGACCCGCGCGAAGATAATGCGCTTAAGATTACGACCGACGGCCGCAAGCTGGCGATCGACGCAAAGATGCTGTCTGCCAACGCCGAGGATTTTCCCGAATCGAAGATTAACCGTCTGGTCGAGAATGTCGCCGCCATCTGGGAGCGGACCAAGGAGAAACGCAGCACTCAACTGGTCTTCGCCGATATGGGCGTCAACCCGACGCCGTGGGGTTATTCGCCCTACAGTGACATCATCAAGAAACTGGTAAAGCACGGGATTCCGGCCGAGCAAATCGCCACCATCGGCGACGCAGAATCCGACGCCAAGAAACAGGCCCTCTTCGAGAAGGTCCGACAAGGTTCGGTGCGCGTGCTGATCGGCAGCACGCAGAAGATGGGCACGGGCACCAACGTGCAAAAGCGACTTGTTGCACTGCACCATTTGGATGCACCCTGGAAGCCGGCTGAGATTGAGCAGCGAGAAGGACGCATCTTGCGACAAGGCAACGAGAACGAGGAAGTGGCAATCTATCGCTATGTGACCGAAGGCTCGTTCGACGCCTACATGTGGCAGGCGCTGGAAACCAAAGCCCGCTTCATCGCCCAGGTCATCACTGGCAACAACTCTCTGCGCCGTGCTGACGATATTGGTGGGCAGGAGTTATCCTACGCCGAGGTCAAGGCCATTGCCTCCGGCAATCCGGCCGTGCTGACTCTAGCCGAAGCCGATGCTGAGCTACAGCGACTCGCCCTCCTCAAAAGAAACCACATGGACGAGCAGTATGTCGCCCGCCGTAATTTGCAGGATTTACCGAAGACGATTGCCGGGCTATCCGATCGCATCGCCAAGCTAAAGGCGGACCAGATCACGGCAGAACAGCACGCGGACGACCCGGTCGTCATTGCCGGCCACAAATGCTTTCGCGATGACGTAATGCCTGCGCTTACCGGGCAACTCGATTCTCTGCCTCTCTTCGTGCGCGAACCGACACGCGTAGAATTGGGCTCCTATAAGGGGCTAACGTTCGGCGTTGTGCTGCACTCGCAAGTGCCGCCGGACGTCTTTGTCGAGGGCGCAGCGACGCGCCAAACGTCGCTGCGCGAGCACCAGGGGCCGCGGGCCATCCTTAACGCCGTGGAACGCCTCGTGGGAGGCTATGCCCCGGAAGCAAAGCGCGTAGGCGACGATTTGGCTCTCGCTGAATCCCAGTTACGCGATTACCAGGCGCGCTTGGGAGTGCCGTTCGACCATGAAAACTATCTCGGGGAACTGACTGGGTTGCGCGACCAGCTAAAGGCCCGATTGTCGGGCCGGCAGCCGGAAGCAGACGAATTGACGGCGAGCGAACTGGCCGAAAGGATCAAAGCGCTCAAAGCGTCGCAGATTATCGACGCCACGCCACAGCGCTCGGGGCAACGATCCAACACCGCCGCGGAGCCTGTGACGAAGCGTATCCGAAAGCGGGCGGAGGCGGAAGGCGCTGCCGACGCAGCGGTGTCCTCCGATCCAAACTTAGCGGGTGAAGAAAGCCCGGCGTCTGCCAAAACGTCGTGGCGGTCAATGGCTGAAAAGCTCGCATCACTTGGAGTAGAGTCTGCCTACACCAGCAATCTTCGGCGTCCAATGACGCACCAGCAGCGACTTGAAATGGAGCGGCGGCGCGACGATCCGGAGCAAACGCGGTCTTAACGCAAGTCTGCTGTTGTGCAATCGCTATCGTCATACGACAACCATTGCTGCATGTCGTTCTCGCCAATTCCTAGAGACGAACTGGCGTCCCCATGTTTCTTTCCACGATTTCCGTCCTCCCGCCCTCTCTGACGCTCCACCCAACTGGAGGAGTTAGAAACCCAATGCAAGGTAACGCTGTATTACCTTGACCGTACCGAACTATTTTTCCAGAATAGGGCGAGCAACATTGCAATTGCCCGAGTGACAGCGTTTTAGCCCACCTTGCGGCGTCTCGCGCGGCTTCTGGTGAAGCGGTCAAAATCGGATTCCAGTACAATTCAATTCCCGATTTGCAATGATATATGTGGGTGACGTCACCAACAGCTCCCGGCTGGCTTCACGGATGAGCCGGCCGGCAGTTGGTGCCGTAAGATGACTTTTCGCACTATTCAGCGTCCACCAACGCCGCGTGTTTGCCTCCATTTTTGCAACACGCAGGTAGGCAAGGGAATCATAAGTTGAAACGTCGACAGGGTTTATGCGCGAACCGTCTCCGGGTTTGGGTCCCGTGTCTCTTCCAGAAGGTGATCTTCCGATGCCTTCCGACTGCGCGATACTAATCGAGAAAAAAGTTTGCCAGGTCCTTGCAGTGGCTGACCTGACGTGGTATACTCAGGGCTGTATCGTGAATAAATGCCGGTCCGGTGGGTTTCCTTCGGGGGAATTCGCGGCAAGGAACGTTAGTTTCTGCTGCGGCGAATCATGGCAACCGAATCTCCAAAAAACGACTCCGCTAGCAGCGCCTCTGCCCCTTCGGTGATCGCGGGTGAGGGCGGCCAAGTTCCCTTGCTTTCCCGTGGAGTGGGTGAGGTGACGGACCCACGCTCGCGACCCGTCGGGCAGTATCCGCAAGATGTCCAAAACACCCTCCGCTCGCGCCAACTGGGATCGCAGGTTTATGAAGCGCGACTTCGGCTTAGGGGCCGTCGGCACCATGAACGCGATCTCGGTCTATTGCACCGCGCAACGCCTTTGGCCAATCTGCCATTGACAGGCTTGTCAACGCGGCTCGGACATTTGAGCAACGAAAAGGATTAGATTATGCCGACTCCACTTGAAGTCACCCTGGAAAGACCGATATTAACTGCCGTCGATTTTGGAATTGACTGGACCTGATGAACTTGTAGTCGTTGATTATGAGATTCAGAAGCTTAACAGAGTTGTGAGGAATTTGGGGCATTCCGGAGTTATGCAAAAGGTTATCCACTGGGTTGAATTCGGCTGCTGGACAATGGTCGCATTGGTACCGTTGCTTTGGTGGACAAATGGTTCGGCAGTTTCCACTGACCAGTTTATAGGTCATTGCGCTCTAACAATTCTCGCGGCGGGCGGGGGCATAGTGATCCGAATTCAGCGGCTAACTTCCCGGAGAGCCAGTCGCTTTTAGCTTGTGTTGCTTTCAGTTATACCTCATTCACTACAATCTTAAGGAGTCGAGTTATGAAGGCTACTTTGCAATGTTATTTCGGAATAATCGCTGGATTGGCGCTATGCTTGATCGCATGTCTTGGCGGTAATTCACCAATGTCGCTGCTCGACGCGACTCGAGCCACAGCAGAAGTTGGGGGTTGCAAAGAAGGAGAACTTCAGAAGAAATGGGATTGCAAAGAACATGATGCAAGTAGCTGCCCCTGGACTTCGACGAAGGACGAGTCCTGTAGCGCAGCTGGCAATGAATGTGCCTTCGATTGCAAGCAGAAGGTCCTCGAGCCTGCAGACACTACTACCCCTTCATTAGTTATTCCGAAACGCATGGATTGCCCAGACGTATTTGAGAGGGATTGCACGGCGGACTTTCTCGATTTGTTTTGTTGGTGTGTGGGAAGCCATAAAGTGCATTGCGACCATTATGATGGAGGTAAGCTCAGTAAGGATTGCGGCGAATGATTGTTTGGCGTCGACGACGAGGCTGGCTTCATATATAGAATTGGCGAGCGTCGTATTACCGTGTGAGCTATATATGGCAGTGTGCTTTTGGAAGTCGGGTGAGATACTTCCCAAGGCCCAGAGTTCCTCGACAATTGCATGTTGACGCAATACCCATTGACAGTATTATTCGTCTCTTTTTGAGTATGGCGTTTCTCGCTTTGAATTCGGAGCAAGTGAAAGTCGCCTCTAGGTCTGCTGATTGCTGTGCTGCCGTTAAAATGGCAATGTTTCTGCCGAGCTTATCTCACCAGTTTGGGATAATCATCGCTCGCGCGGGAGCGGGTATGTTATTGCTGCTAACGCAAATTGGGCTAGCCAATGACAGGACAATCAATCCTAAGGAGTCGCGGTTTTCAATCTCAGAATCGATCTCAAAGTTGCGCGAACAGGGAACGATTACAGTTCTGGGGGCGGAAAAAACGTGCGGGGTGCGATCCGCGTACATTATGCTGCGGCTTCACGGTTGGCAGGGAGATTACGGCGAAGTTGAAAAGCGAATTCCAGTCGGCGATAATGGCTCGTCAATGACGGATATAGAATCGGCGATGCGTGAGTTGGGATATTCATTTTCCAACGTTGTCTGGCTTCCTGAGAGGATTTCGGAGTTGCCCGTGCCGGCCATTGCCCTGGTCGGAGATAATGCCGCGATCCGGCATTTTGTTGTTGTCACCGCTGTGACTGAATTTGAAGTCGTTTTCCTTGAACCAAGCGGCCTCACCGAGAAACGGATGCCGCGCGCGAACTTTACCCAGTTGACGACGGGCTATTACGTCGTCGATCTGCCGCGCTCGTTGGGCGTTACTGGAAGGATCGCCGTGTTCTTGCTCGGGGTATTGATAGCAGTTCTCTCAATTTTTATTTTTGTCCGGCAACGGCAATGGCTTGGGGCGCCACCTGGGGTCTCCACGTCCGTGTGCGCCGTTTTGGTAATGCTGCTCTTTTCTAACGGCTGTACGCCACCTCACAATGGCCCCTCCACCTCGAAAACGAACTATTGCATCGATGTGCCTCGGGACTTCATGCAGGTCAACGTAAACCAGTCTTCCGACAAAATAGAATACACGTTTCCTTTTCGGAATATATCGTTGTCTACAATAAACATCGAACTCGGTGCTCCTAGCTGTAGATGCCTTGCCGTACAACTCTCTCCGAAAGATCGAAGGATGGCCGAGGGCCAAGAGGGAGCGGTCACTTTGAGCCTACATGTAACCGATGAAGGGGGACTACAGGAGGCCAGGGTCCCAGTGTTTGTAAGCGACTCCGACGAAGCACATTTCTTCACCCTTAGAGCACTGGCTGAAGGTCTTGCTCACGACAAACAACCCATCGTTATCCGACGCAGGCACTTGGAGAACGATAGTATTCCCCCGGTGAAGTTCCAGATTTTTACCCGCGAGCGGGATACGCCTTTTCAGATCGTCTCGGCTGCGACCCATGAGTCGCCGATCCATTGGCTCAAGCCGGATGCCCTCGAAGCGCGTTATCCGCGGGAGGTGTTTGTTGGAAAAGGTCCGCCGATCAAGCAATTGCGCGTGCGCACTGACGAGATAGCCGTCGGTATGCCGAAGCCGTACCACGGAGTTTTGTATGTCCGAGAGATCGTCATACCGATTTCTGTCTTGACGCATGTGGGTATCGGCAATAGCACTGACGGACATTTGGCCGTGAAATACCGGATTCGTCAAGAATCGCCCCGTGTGGGCATGGTCGATATTCTGATGCTGGCCGATGACGAAAACTAGCGCAAGAGATTTGTCCCATGATTTGATCAACAAAAGTAATTACGAAGATTATGGGGAGCATGACGTGGACAAAGCCACTCGAAGACGGGTGTGGGCAAGTAGCTTAGTGATAACATTGCTATTTGTCTGCGCCGCCGTCGCCAGCTATTCCGACCTCTTCGGGATCTGGCCAGGAAATGACTCGCCAACTTTCGCAAAAGCGGTCGCCTCTGCCGTGAGGATCGAGCCGATCACGCTTCCAATCAACCATCATTTTTTGCCAGACACGGCCTTGCGAGCGCAGATAAAGGACGCGTTGGTAAGGCTATCATCGGCTCCCGCGCCATTGCGCTGGGTTGACCTGCTTCACGCATCGCGATTTCTTCGTCTTACGAGTGGAATAGCCGCGCGGAAACGAAGTGGACCGGCCAGGAATTGTTCTCGTTCATTGTAGATTCTCGCAAGACGACAGAGCGATTCGGGCGGATTCACGTGGCGGATCGGCAAGGCGTTATCTTTCTTGGCTGGGATCCCAGTCAACGGAACCAGGGGGAACCGCACCGAGATAAAACACTAACTGTACTTGGCAGACTTGGCATTCC
The DNA here is from genome assembly GCA_963775975.1 of uncultured Planctomycetia bacterium. Classification (GTDB taxonomy): domain Bacteria; phylum Planctomycetota; class Planctomycetia; order Pirellulales; family Thermoguttaceae; genus JANXQG01. The sequence continues at coordinate 1,221,875 of CAVZKX010000003.1, read as the reverse complement.
CAGCACGCGGCCGATCGAAGTGGATGGGATGAAGTATACAGTGGCAGACGTGGTTAAGGCGGCTGAGGTGAATTTTGGATGGGATCAGGAGTTGGCATTTACCGCGCTCGCGCTAATGTACTATGTACCGCCGGCCAAGAATTGGGTAAATAAGTACGGGCAACGAATTGATTTTGACGAGATTTGCGCGAAGTTATGTGATATTCCAACAGGAAGAGGGCGCCTGTTTTGGCACCCACAACCTCTATGCTCTGGCCGCTATTCTGGCCGCAGACAGGCAGCACGGAATCTTGTCCAATGGCATGCGCGATCGTGCCTTTACTCGTCTCAAGGAGTCAATTGTGCTCTTGGAGAAATCGCAGTCACCGGAAGGATGGTGGGATCGTAATTGGTTCCGCGGGGAAGTCCCCAACGACGACGACGCTGGCACTGAACTATCAGTACTCGTCGCGACCAGTCATACCTTGGAATGGCTGGCAATTGCACCCGCCGAAATCGTATGCGAGCGCCAACGGACCGAGCGTGCGATCAGGTACCTCACGCTTCGGACGCTCCGAGAGACACCCGTGCAGTTGGAGCAGGCGTACGGCGTGTATACACACGTCGGCACAGCGCTACAGGCGTGGGTCCCCGAGGTTTGGTGGGAACTATCTAGAGTAGAGTCTCAGCATTGACGTGCTTTATGAACTTGTGCCAATGTGACGCCAAATCTCGTTGAAATGCCGAAGTTCTGGTCAAAGCGCGTCCAAGAACAAAATCCCATCAACCTGAGACACTATACTAGCGAGAGACAATCACATGAGACCAACATTCCCAAATGACGGTGACTAACATGAAGTGTATTCGCCTGATGATTCGAAACTCTAGCTATTCTTTTGTGCGAATCCTCTTTATCCTCGCGTTGATTCAGACCTTTGAGCGAAGGTCGGCGACCGCGCAGACTGCAACAACGCCATTTGAGCAAATCAGGAAAGCGATATTGGACCGGCAAAAGTCGATAAAGAGCGTCCGCGTTACATACGATTTGACTGCAGAGAAACTTGCCGATAATCCAAATCAGCGCCATTGGAGTTCCAGGATCTGGGACACTACCCGTATCACTTTCGTTATCGATAACGATCGTCGATACCTTCGCCAAAAATCTTCGCGTAAGACTTCGCCCGAAACAGTAGTTTCATTTGACGGCCGCGATACGTTAACGCTTTTCAATGGTGCCGCAATCGTGGACGAGGGTAAGTTGCAGCAATGCGAAGATGGGGAGGTGTATTGCAATAGGTTCCTGCAACTTCCGTATAGGGACGAGGACAAGGTAAATCGCCCGAGCCAGTGGTTCTTATCCTGTGCTCTCGATCTTCATAAGGAAGCCTACCGCCATCGTGCGAAACAGGAACAGATTGACGGCGCCTGGTGTGATGTAGTCGAAGTGCCAAATCATGATTTAATTTGGGTGGACGCGCAGCTCGGATATGCCGCGCGAAAGCGAGAGCTATACACCGGCAACCCGTCCAAAGGCGTTGTTCACAAAAGCTGTGAGTTGCGGATGGCGAATTTCGTCGCGGGGGCACCGGGTATCTGGGTCCCACGAACCGCAACGTTAACAAACTTTGCTGTTCTAAGAGCAGGTGGTCCAGATACGGCTACGGACACGCAGACGATCAACGTCTTAGAAGTGGCCCTTAATCAGGTCCAGGAGAAGGATTTCGAGGTGAAGTTACTGCCAGGAACTGCTGTCGCCAAAGGCGACGAAGTATTTGTAGTTCGGGGTGACGCGGGACTTCTTCTAAACGAGTTCGCAAACGTGCATGCGCCGCCTAAGCCGGCTCTTGCTCCGAACCCGCGCAGTCGAGCACTCCTCATACTAACAAGCTTGCTGTTTCTTCTAATGGGTGTTTTCGCTTTCCGAGTCATAGTTCGGCGAAGACTCCGTCGAGGCGCATAGTTTTGAGATCTGCTCATTTCACTGACTAAACGCGTTGAGTGTTACTTTGATTGACGCTTCGTCTTTCGATTATGGCCCTCGTATTACGCAGTAAATTGGTAAAGGCAAATGGAAGCAGATCAGAAGCACATTCGCGCGGTCGTGGCAGTCTTGCTCGCAATCCATTCATCGCTCCTGGGATGGAGTGCTTGGTGTCATAATCCGACGTTTGGCGAGTGTGCGCACTTGGTAGCCGGTCTTAGCCACTGGGAATACGGTAGATTCGAGTTGGATCGGGTCACCCCGCCCCTTGTGCGTTTGGTCGCGGTGCTGCCAATCCTCCCGCTAAAGATAAAAATGGACTGGCGCGATTTTGAAGAGTTTCCCGGTGCGCGCGCAGAGTTCCAACTTGGAAGGGTTTTTGTATCCGAAAATCGCGTGCGCTCGAGTTGGCTTTTAACGCTTGCGCGATGGGCATGTATTCCTTTTTCCGTGCTCGGTGGCTGTATTTGTTTTCGTTGGGCGCGGGAATTGTTCGGTGACCTCGCTGGGCTGCTCTCGCTTGTGCTCTGGTGTTTTTCGCCGGACGTTTCTTGCGCATGGCTCCCTCATTTCCACTGACCTCGGGGCCGGGGCAATGGGATTGGCAGCAGTATACATTTTCTGGAGATGGCTACACAGACCGACACTGTCCGGGGCTTTTCAAGCTGGCATTGCGCTGGGTTTGGCAGAGTTGGCCAAGACGACTTGGATCGTCCTTTATCCAGTGTACGTCCTGTTATGGGTGATTGGGCAACCTTCGTGGAACAGCCTGCGGCACGGCATGCGCGCGTTACGATCACAAATGTTGCCGATGGCAGTTATTCTTGTTGCTTCCATCTTTGTCATAAACCTGGGCTACGGCTTCAACGGATCGCTATGTAAGCTGTCTGATTATCGTTTCGTTAGCAGAGGCGCTCGCTGGTTACCCAACCGAGCCGGACAATCAATCTGAGCTCTTCGAGTCAAATCGTTTCGCGCACTCTCCGTGGGCAGCGATACGTATTCCGCTTCCCAAGGATTACGTACTTGGGATCGACGAGCAGAAATACGACTTCGAGAGATTTGAGCGTGCCTCGTTTTTAAACGGACAGTTCCGTATTCCCGGTTGGTGGTACTATTACCTTTATGCGATGGCAGTGAAAATGCCGTTAGGCACGTGGGTCCTCCTTGCTTTGGCGCTCGGCGTGGTTGCTTTTGGCAGGTTACTCGGATGGAGCTATTCACTGCCGAAGATGGATGAACTAATCCTTTTGTTTCCGGCGGTCTTTCTATTCATACTTGTCAGTTCACAAACGCGGATCAATCACCATTTTCGATACGTTTTTCCTGCTTTCCCATTCCTTTTTATCTGGATAAGCAGGCTGGGTCGAGCATTCGAGGTTAGCCATAATTGCCTTAGCCGGCTTATCGTTTTTTCATTGACTTGGGCAATAGGAAGCAGTATATGGGTGTATCCACACAGCCTTTCATACTTCAACGAATTGGCCGGGGGACCGCGCAGTGGCCACGCCCATCTGATACACAGTAATATCGACTGGGGACAAGACCTATTCTATTTGAAAAAATGGCTTAACGAGCACCCCGAGGCAACCCCACTTCAACTGGTGTATTATGGCAGATTCGACCCTCGCGCCGCAGATATTCGGTTTTCGCTTCCTCCACTTTCCTCGGGTCCATCCGATAGTAATCGCGATTGCATGTGTTTGAAGCCGGGCTGGTACGCAATAAGTGTGAATTATCTCCGCGGATACTCGTGGCACGCGCCAGATGGAAGCGGAGGATACAGGACGCTTCCCTGGGGAGGTTTTACGCCGTTTCAACGAATTCGACCTGTGGCCACGGCTGGCTACTCTATCTACATTTACCACATCACGCAGGAGGAGGCGAACCGCGTTCGGCAGGAGATGGGACTACCGGAGTTGCCGAAACAGGAGCCACCACTATCAGTGGACCGGCCCCCACAGCCTCTATCCCTCTCCCAAAGGGCGACGGAAATGATTTACATGATAACAAAGTACGATCACAACCGAATTCGGGATTGGCAAAGTGCGGACCGAAAATAATCGAGCGCGCGATATACTCCCTAATCCCATGGAGCCGCGTGCAGCGAGGCTTCGCCGGGTTCTTCGGCGCGCGCTGCGCGGCTTTAATGTTCTTCGGGTCGCAATGGCCGTCATTCTTTTAGCCGCCGCTGGACTAAAGTCCTATAAACAGATAACAGAACCAGCTCTGAAAGCCGGGTTTTTTGACTCTCGTTGGTTCGTGATCTGGGTAGTGGAGCTTGAGCTGCTCTTCGCAGTTTGGCTATTGTCATTGCACCCGTTGCGATCTGGAAATGGAACGGCGGACAACACAACTTCCTCCCTTCCCCTCGTCCCTTGCCCCTCTACCGAAGGACGAGAGCGCGTGATTAGCGCGAGGGGCGAGGACTTCTGGGCTTGGCTAGCTTCAATCTGCCTCTTTTCTATGTTTGGCTGCATTTCGTTGTGGAACGCGATCGCTGGGGAAACGACCTGCGGCTGTTTCGGCCGCTTAGATGTGAGTCCCTGGCTTACGACGGCTATGGATTTGGCATTCGTCGCGGCGCTAATACGATTTCGGCCGCAACTGCTACGCTCCAAAAGGCTACTTCCCGCATTCGGCCTACAGCGTGTAGGCAGTATCTTGTTGATTTGGGCTGTTGTTGGGGGCCCAGTTGGCTTTGCCGTAGCGTGTTTCCATCCAACAACCCTTTCTAATGTGGGCTCGCTTATCGGTGAAGGGAATTTAGTGGTCTTAGAGCCGGAAAAATGGGTTGGAAAGCGATTTCCGCTCTTGAATTACATCGATATCGGCGAGCAGTTGGCAGCGGGTGAGTGGACCGTTGTTTTCTTTCGAAGTGGATGTCCGAACTGTCAAGCAGTCCTTCGGGCCTACAAAGAGCGCGCCACACAGACGGTTTTACGACGCGAATCGCACTGGTCGAGGTTCCGCCCTACGGCGATTCCAGCGAGGCCGCCGACCTATTCGGGCCAACGTTCATGTCCGGCCGCCTCAGCGGCACGAAAGAATGGATCGTTACGACGCCTCTTCAACTGAAACTGACAGACGGGACAGTAACCTGGCAAAGCGACGAAGACCAAGTAAGTCTGGCAGCCGAGCAACGCTTCGGACGCAATTGAGGTTGAAATCATGCTATTCGATATCAATGATACAAAACTCGACGCGCTGTACGTGCAAGGCAGAGTCTCGGTTCTCATTGCGGCGTACAACGAAGAACAGACTATCGCGCGGGTCCTCGACGAATTGCTCAGTCTGACCGATGTCAACGTGGCGGAAGTCATTGTTGTTGACGACAGCTCGAATGACCGCACTTCCAAAATCGTAGAAGAGTTCGCCGCCCGCGACGCGCGAGTGCGGCTCTTGCGTAACCAGCGGAACCTTGGCAAGACTGCTGCCATCGCGAGGGCGATCGCCGCGGCGACGGGCGACATCCTCATCGTCCAGGACGCCGACCTCGAATACGACCCGTCGGAAATCCATGCTGTCGTTGCCCCAATCGTCGATGGCCGGGCGGACGTCGTCTACGGCAGTCGGTTCCTCGTGCGTCGCGCCGCTCGCACGATGTATTTCTATCACTACCTGGGCAATTGCCTGCTTACATTACTTTCAAATCTCTTAACCAACCGCAACATGACCGACATCGAAACCTGCTTCAAGGCGTTCCGTGTCGGCGTCATAAAGCCGCTACGACTGACCAGCAAAGGATTTGGCATGGAGGCTGAAATCACAGCGATGGTCTGCAAGACCCGCGCCAAGACCTATGAGGTTCCAATTTCATACTATGGGCGCACCTATGAGGAGGGAAAAAAGGTCGGGACAATGGATGGTCTGATGGCTCTCTGCTACATTCTTTACTACAATCTGGTTGCCCCGTGGCTGCCTTCCGGACGAGCATACATTTGCGAGGCCAATCGGTTTCTGAATTCCACGGAGCAACGCACGAACTCGAAGAAACCGCCGCGCGACTTCCCGCGCGGACCCGCCGAGGCCAGCCGCAATGGCCGCGGATCAGAATCAGGCCGCCGGCAAACCCAGGCCCCAAAGTGATCCGAGGTCGAAAGGGAAAAAATGAACAAAACAAATCGACAGCAGCGCAGCGCGGCATCGACCCAAGGCGCCACTGAAGGCCGCACAACGTCCTCTCGCCGGCGCTTCGGGCGTGGATCGCCTCGCTCACACTTCGGGTTACTTTGCGGATTGTCGACGTGTCTAGCCATCGGCTGTTCGCACACGCCGGACCCCATCGATCAGATCAAGACGCTGGGCGGAAAGGTCGCGACCGATCCGGCCGACAAGACGCTCGCGGCCAAGGTTTCGCTGGATGGGAGCGACTGTGACGACGTCGACATGCAGATCGTCGGGAAGTGCCGCCGGTTACGCGAACTTAACCTCAGTCGCACACAAGTCACCGATGAAGGCTTGAAGCAATTGGCCGGAATGGCGAAGCTTCAGGTTTTGGACCTTAGCGATACAGCCATCACCGATGCGGGCATTGGACATCTGAAGGGTTTACCCGCTCTGGCGCGACTGCTGCTGGCGAAGACCAAGATCACTGATGCCGGGCTAAGTACGCTGACGACATTGCCGAAGCTGCGGGAATTGGATGTAAACGGCACCGCCGTCACCGACGCAGGTATGGCGACCGTGGCGAAAATCACAGCGCTTCGTGTCCTGAGCGCCAACAATACTAAAGTTACTAGCGCTGGAGTGGAGAGCCTGCATAGTTTGACTGGCCTGGAGCAGCTTCGCCTGGCGGGCACGGCGGTGGACGACCGCGCGGTGAAGACAATCTCGGGAATGACCGCCCTGAAAACGCTGGCAGTGTCGCGCACGCACTTGAGCGCGGAGGGGGAGGCAGCTATTCAAAAAGCGTTGCCCAAGTTATCGAAAGTACGGCCGCCGGCGGCAAAGGGGGCTCGAAACGAAAAGGCTGTCGCAGTGCGAGGCGTCATTCGGGTCAAAGCGGGTTCCGCGAAGCCGTTCAGAGATTCAAGCGGCAACGTGTGGCAGGCCGACTTGGGATTCAAGGGCGGCAAGATGTACCTCAGCCCGAACGGGGCTATCGCTAACACGAAGGATGCCGGGCTGTATCTCTCAGAACACCACTCGATGGATTCCTTTGCGATCGATGCTCCAAACGGCAAATACATTGCCAGACTGCACTTTGCGGAGAACCATGAGACCTTTACAAAAGCGGGCCAACGCGTTTTCTCCTTCAATGTCCAGGGCCACGAGTTCAAGGACTTTGACATTTGGCAGAAAGCCGGCGGCACGAAGCGGGCTTACGTCGAAAGTGTGCCCGTGGAAGTGAGCAACGGCAAGTTTACCATCACGTTTACTAAGCGGATTGACAACCCGACGATCGACGCGATCGAGCTTGCCAGGCAAGGGGACTCGACGCAACCGACCCCCGTAGCGGTGCAGGGCGTCATTCGCATCAAGGCCGGTTCCACAACGCCCTTCACGGATTCCAACGGCAACGTATGGCAGGCTGACTTGGGCTTCGGGGGCGGGGACATATCTAAAAGACCTGTGGACGCGACAATTGCCGGCACTCAGGACGCCGGGCTTTACCTTACGGAGCACTGGGGGATGGATTCCTTTTCCTGCCGCGTTCCCAACGGCAAGTACCTTGCCAAACTGTACTTTGCGGAAAGCTACAAGAACATTAAAGGCGAGGGCCAGCGAGTTTTCTCTTTCAACATTCAGGGCCATGAGTTCAATAATTTTGACATTTGGCAAAGAGCTGGCGGAGCAAACCGCGCTTATGTCGAGAGCGTGCCCGTGGAAGTGACCGACGGGACTTTCACGATCACGTTCAAGAGCGAAGTTCAGAATCCGAAGATCAACGCGATTGAGCTTGTTCCGCAAACCGGTTTGGCGCCGGCGAAGGCCGCTGCAACGGCACCCGACCCGACCGCGTCGAAGGACTAAGAGATTTAGTTACAATACATTGTCGAACTCATCTTAAGCCTGGCTCTTTCGCCAGGAAGTTCGGGTGGAGCAGAAGAAATGGCTGACGAATCCACTCACGCCGTAGTCGGTCGCGCAGTCTTGCCGGCAAATGATCCGCGGGACGGCGCGCCCCTTGTAACCGTTATCGTGCCCGTTTATAACGAGGCCGAAACGATCTCCGAGCTTCTCGCCCGCGTCGTGTCCTCGCCGTATTCGAAACAGGTGATCGTGGTTGACGACGGTTCGACCGACGGCACCGCGGACGCGCTTCGTGTGTGGCAAGACGACGCACAAATCCGAATCTTGCGGCATGATATCAACCGCGGAGCGGGCGCAGCGATCCGCACCGCGCTGCCTCATGCCCGCGGCCGCTTCACGATTATCCAGGACGCCGACCTGGAATACGATCCGCAGGACTATCCGCGCTTGATCGAACCGCTCCTGGCGGAAAAAGCGCGGGCGGTCTTCGGTTCGCGGTATATGCCCGAAACTCCGCCTGAGCCTCTGTGGAAAAGAGTAGTGAGTGCAGTCCGCACAATGAAGTCCGCCATGCGAAACGCATTGCAGTCTCTCGCGCGGGGTGTGAAGTCTTTTTTTGCCTGGTGGGCGATGCTTCCGAAGAGATTGGCAAGTCCCTCCCGAGCGACCGATGCGAACGCGAATGCTGCACAAGCGGCCGGCCAGAAGATGCATCATGGGCAAGCGGCTGCCGCACCGGACGATCCTGCAAAACGCCGATTGCCGGGATGGGGTCCGCGTCGACTAGGTGCAGCCGTATTGAAGCTTGCAGCGCGACAGCTTTATCGCGCGCGACTCAGTGATGTGGCCGCGAGCCTCAAGGCGTTTTCGACGGACCTCTTGCGGAAACTAGACCTGCAATGCGAGCGTTTCGAGTTCGGCCCGGAAGTGGCGGCCAAACTATGCCGAACGGGAGAGAAGATTGTCGAAGTGCCAATCCGCTACGAGCACAGAGTTCCCCACAGATCAAGGATTATTGAGCGCTTCAGCCGTCGTCCGGAGGCGATCGACGATCGCGAGTTGGGACGAAGGCGCGCGGCCAAAAAACACCGCTGGAACGATGGGCTGCACGCCTTGGACACGTTATGGAATTGGCGCTATTGGGCGCCGCAGGTCCCCGATCCGAACAGGATACCTGCTGAGGCGCTGGCCGCCAGTGCTGCTTACACACGGATGACGCCGGCTGCCGGCGAAGTAGTCTCGTCCGCCCTGGGGACGGACATCGACCATTGGGCCGACGAAGACTCAAAGCATTCGGACTTCGACGAAGCGGTATGGAATGATCCGGCGCGGCCGCGTCCCACGGATGAATCGGTCGGGGGTATGGTCGAAAAGGTACTCGCGGCGTCGGCCGAGGTCCGCGAGAGGAGAGCTAACGTCGCCGCCGCAATTGCTGCGGCCGCCGCAAACTTCGAGCCTCGATTGATGTGGGAGCTGTTCGTCCGCAAACCTTCGTCCCGAATTGATGACGACTCGGACGACAAGGTGACAGGTGAAGACTGGGAGCACTGGGGCCTGACCGACTTGCTGCTGCTGCTGGGGATTGTCAATATCGGCCTGCTCCTCCTTGTGACCACGGTCGCGCCGTTCTCATCGTGGTCCGGCCTCATGCTGGCGGTATTGGCGTCGGCGATAACGTTTCGCACGACCCGCGCCGGCAAGTTCAAGTTCGACAAATGCAACCAGGCGTTTGCCGTTCTGACTGCCCTTCTGGTCTGCACGATGTTTCCAAGTTCTTGGGTCTGGCGAGATCGCACGATGTTAATCCTTGCCGGGCTAGCCCTCCTTGTCGGGCTTGGCAGGCTGCGCTCGAACCGCGGTAGGCGACCTGAGCGCAGTTTGTTGGACGCTGTCGGAGTGTTGGCGCTTTTCATTGCCGGTCTAAATACGGCATCGCCCGATCAGCGAATCGGGGAGTTGATGGTTCTGCTTGGAAGCGTGGCGATGTTTCTGGCTGTACAACAGCGACGCCCGATGCCGCGTCCCTCCGACAATACCTTACTGAGCTTGACAGCAATCGGCACTTTCCTGGTTGCGGTCTTCTGGTACCTCTTTCCGGTCAACTTGTGGAAGGTCCCCTGGTGGGAGACGTGGCTGCGGTTCAAATACAGGGTGCTTCCCCATTGGACCGATTACTGGTGGTTTCGGTGGAGCATCGTATTGGCGCTGGCCGCGATTATCGTCGCGTTGCTCATGCATCGCGCCAGGAAGAGTGAGGCATGAGAGCCAGGAGGATAAGAGCTTGGTTTCCAATCGGCGGGGTCGACATCGTACTGCTCGGAGTGGTCGTCGCGTTTGCCGGCGTTAGCGCCGTGATTTTGTGGCGGTGGCCGAGATTGTGGAGCTTCTATCTCGCGATGCTCGACGTGCGATATTGGACACCCTGGAAAGCGGTCGGACTGGCGATCGTATTGATGCAGAGCCTGATGGTGGTTCGACTCTGGCCGCAGCGGAAGCAAGCGACCGACGAAAACGCATAACGAGCGGCGTGAATTGTCCTATGGAGAAGAACATCGCCCCATTCAACTGGATCGACTGGTGCTTGTCCGCGGCCATCGCAGGTTTGTCGATTCTGCTGCTTGCGCTGCTTTGTGAGCCGGCGATTGGGGAATGGTTACATCGTCCTCGGCCGGGTTTCCAAGTGCGGCAACAGTACGTTGGCGGACAGCACGGCGGGACGGGTTCGGGCTTGCCGATAGACTACCTGCTCTATCTGCCGACGGACTACAACACTGGTGCGAAGTGGCCGATGGTTGTATTCCTGCACGGGGCCGGCGAGCGAGGAGAGGATCTCGAAAAGCTCCGCCGCGTCGGGCTGCCGCATATAGTTGAAACGGGCACTCGCCGCCATTGGGGCTTCGTGCTCCTCTCCCCGCAATGCCCGAAAGACTCGTATTGGCAGCCCGAACAGATTGTCGATTTAATCGAACACGTCAGCAGTAGACTATCCATAGATCGCGACCGAATCTACCTGACAGGCTACAGCATGGGCGGTTACGGCACATGGGCCACCGCCTGCTTCGACCCCGACCGATTTGCGGCAATTGCGCCGATAAGCGGCGGTGGCGACGTTGAGCAGGCCGAACGGCTGAAGGCCGTTCCCGTTTGGGTGTTTCACGGCCAAAAGGACAACGTGGTGCCGATTGACGAGGACCGGGCGATGGTCGAGGCTTTACGGAAGTGCGGCGGCAAGGTCGAATTCACCGTCTATCCCAACGCCGGTCACAGCGTCTGCGAAACGACGTATCGCGATGACCGGCTATTCGATTGGCTGCTCGCGCAGCGCACGACACGCAGTGGCAAGGGGATCCTCCGATGACGGCCGCGGCTCGAATTATTATCGGCGCAGTACTGGTTTTGACAGCAGCCGCCGTCGAGGTCCGCGCTCAGATCATCGATCTCTTTGACGCGCGCGAGCACCGCTGCTCTGAGGGGCGATTTGCCGGCAAGGTCTTCCAATACCGCCTATTTGTGCCGCGCACGGCCAAGCCGGGCGAGCACTTTCCGTTGATTTTGTGGTTCCACGGCGCAGGCGAGCGCGGCAACAACAATGTCCGCCACATGAAGTGGATCGACCTCATGCTTGATGACCCGATGGACGCCGAGAAATATCGCTTCTTCGTCCTCGCGGTGCAATGTCCGACGGAACTTCAATGGTTCGATCATGGCGGCGACTCGACCGAAGGACGGTCCGAAGACATGCTCACTGTGACTTACGACATCCTGCAAGAGACTATGCTCGACAACCCCGTGGACCGCGATCGCGTTTATTTGATCGGCATCTCCTCCGGTGCCGGGGCCGCATTTGAAATGGCGATGCGTCATCCCGCGCTCTTTGCCGCGCTACTGCCGTTGTCTTGCTTGGGCAGCGATGAATTGCGCGCGGCGAAGCTCATTAAAATCCCCATTTGGGCGTTCATCAACAAGGGCGAACGGGCTGGCGTAGAACGGATGGTGGCTGCAGTTCAGTCGGCGGGCGGTAACGTCCACCTTAACATAGCCGACGTCCCCGGCCATAATGCTTGGAGCGCTCCATTGCAGGGCGGCATCCTGGAGTGGATATTGGCCCAGCGAAAAGGGAGATTCTGCTGGACCCCGCCTGGGCACGATGCTTGGCAATGGTGGCATATTCTGATAATCCCTGCCGCGTTCGTCGTTTTCGTGCGCTTTGCATGGTCTCTCGAACGGAGGCGACGGTGGTGGCGTTTGCGCGTTGGGAGGTCGAGATCAACAGCGGCGACGAGCCACCAGGGAGATCAGCCAGAACGAGTTTCGGGATGGACCTCCGCATCCGTCTCACAAGTGGTCGAGCAGAACGTCGAGCAGATTTCCGAGATGAAAGTTCCACACTGAGGATTTTGCCATGTTCCGAAGAGCATTTAGCCTCGTCGAGCTTTTGGTAGTGATCGGCATCATCGCCATAGTCATAATGCTTATGCTCCCCGCGATCGAATCATCGCGGGAAGCAGCCCGGCGAATGCAGTGCCAGAACAATTTGAAACAGTTGGCGACTGCTTGCCTTGCTTATCACGATTCGCTGGAGGCTTTTCCTCCGGCTATGATGGTTCCAACGAAAGGCAGCAACGAGGATCGGGACCCTGGCGACACGTACAAATGGGGGCCGAACTGGGTCATTAGGATACTTCCCTTCTTCGAGTACAACGGACTGTACCGCCAGTTCGACTTGGCTAAGCCAATCTCTGACCAGGCAAATGCCGTTGCCCGCGCCACACGCATACCGACCATGCTCTGTCCCTCGGACAGCGGTTACAATGGCACGCCCTACAATCCCGTCCGGTATAAGAAGCGGGAGGGTCAGAACTGGGCTCGCGGTAACTACGGCGCCAATGGCGCCATTGATTACCTCAGCGACAACTTCGTCAAGGGACATTGGGTGGGCAGCAACCCCGCCGGCCCGTACGCCTTCCTTGGCCCCAACTCACCGGGCTGGACCGCGACGGGTGGGACGGGACACATCGCGATCTCGCGGGGTGTCATGGGGTGCAACGAGGCATGTTCGCTAAAGCAAATAACCGATGGTGCATCCCACACAATCATGCTGGGCGAATTACGCGCGGGCACGACTTCGGTAGACCGCCGCGGCACTTGGGCAATGGGGGCCGCCGGCGCCAGCAGCCTTTGGGGCCACGGAGTGTGGGACGATCATGGGCCGAATGCCGACAACAATAGGGCGGACGACATCAAATACGGTCCTGAAATCGCCGAGGCCGCAGGCGGTGAACTAGTCCTTCAAATCCAGGGCATGGGATTGAACCCATCTCTTGAAAAAAATGGGGAGGCGACCTCGCGGAGCCAGCATGTCGGCGGAGTCAATGTCGCCCTGTGCGACGCCAGCATTCATTTCATCAGCGACAGCATCGACCACGGCTCGAACACAGACGTCGCTGATCAACATGTTCCGCTTGATCCAAGCAAACTGCACATCTGGGAACGCCTTAACGTATCGTGCGACGGCCAAACGATTGATGCCAACGCGTGGTAAGGCAATCCGGGCTGGGCTCGTAATCTTTCGTTGCAAGCGAAGAATGAACCCTGGCCAACGTTATCCAAACGTCGATTGCGCTTTTAAGGCATTTGATGCAACTGTTTTCCGACCGATCTTGAGTGGAAAAACCGCAGGCGAAGTCCGGCGAGCGACGAGACAGCAAGATTGACGCATCCGGCCGTGCTGGCTGGACCGAGGTTCATTGGGCCCTTGATTGCATAAGCGATCCGGGCCTTTTTTGTTTTCCGCATTGGACGTCACAATTCCCAGCCTTGCCAATTGGGGTCAATCGGCGTCACAGCAAGAAACAGCGAGCCGCAGCATCGCAGCGCCATTGCAGCGCGAAGCCGACGTGTTGATCGCAAAGGCTTTGCCCATCAACGGTTGCGCCGAACTGGCCGTATAGCTTCGTCCAACCCGTTGTTGCTTGCGCTCATCGAGCCTAAAAGCTCGTGATTTACCGACGATTTTGAAAAGCCTGCATTGCTAGCACAACGGGTTAAGCGAAGGTTTACAACTGGCCGCGGTGCGCGTGCCCGCGCCAATTCGACCTCCGAGGACTTGACTGACGGAGCTAGCCGAATTCTTGGCACAAGCCTTTGCACGGATTCTCAATTGTGCCGAGCTCAGCACGAGCTTAAGCCGTCATCCATCATTCCGTGCGGCGCAGACGTAAATGCGTTGGTTCGAGACCATTGATATCCAGGGTCAGTACCATGCGATTCGGTTGCTGTGTGTCCGGACCAAGCCGCCATGACCCAATAATGTGGCCCCCTGTGCTACAGAATATCGAACCCATTACTATTCCTAACTTCTCATCCTCGAATTCCGGCGTCAGGCGATAGCCTTGGTCTTTAACTGTCAGTGACCAGCGAGGAGAGCAGTCTGGAAAAACAGTAAGCGACGCCATCGTCTCTGGGGCAACCCATTGCCCAGTGAGGCGATCAGACATTTCACGAATTGGCGGGCGAACCGCCTTTGACTTTGCCCATTCATAAGCATCGTGACCAATGCAGATTGCTACGACTCCAATCACGGCACTAAGAACAACCCAGAAAATGCGGCGACGGCCGGACTCTCCAGCGTGAAAGTCGGAATGTGGTGCATGGAGCGGAAGTTTGGGCGACATCGAAAGACCCTGTAGTACCGCTTAAAAAAGCATTCCACGTCAATTGGCATAGCGATTTATCTAGGCAAGCTAGGCATTCCCGCGACGTTGCGGCCTTCGTCGCCCTGGTGACCTAGCCCCATATTCATTGATGCCGAACTTTGGCCAAAGCGAAAAAAGTCTTCGCAGGTTTTTCTGTTTGTACGGGCACGGAGGAAACTCGGTGTCGGAGAAATCGACCAGTGGGCTTATCTAGATCCCCTCTCCACCTCTCACTAAGCTCATTTCGCGAGGACGCTTTCTCGCCCGAATTTTCGGCGGTTCTATCTGGATTGTCACCAGCGATTCCGGAGGAACGGAACGGGTAAGCCGGACATTCGCGCCGATTACTGAGTCTCGACCAACAAGTGTATTACCTCCGAGGATAGATGCGTTCGCGTATACGACAACATTGTCTTCAAGAGTCGGATGGCGCTTTTGCCCGCGAACGATTTCGTTATTCTCATCGCGGGGAAAGCTCAAGCTCCCCAGAGTAACGCCTTGATATATGGTCACATTCTTGCCAATTTTCGCCGTCTGGCCGATTACTACACCAGTCCCGTGGTCGATAAAAAAACCTGGTCCGATGACCGCGCCAGGATGTATATCAATCCCGAATCGAGAGTGACCGAATTCCGTCAGTAGTTTTGGGATGAATGGAATGTGCATCAATTCGAATTCGTGCGCGATTCGATAAATGGCTACCGCTGCAATTCCTGGCGACGAAGCAGCGATTTCATGATGGCTAAATACAGACGGGTCAGCATCCAGACCAGCCTTGATGTCCTTAGCCAAGATGCCGCGGATTCTCGGTAGTTGATCGATGACCGTCATCGCCTGCTCTTCCGCCCGAGCACGGTAATCGTTCTCGCCAATCCGACCAAACTGATGTTCAGTTACACGACTGATTTGTTCACCAAGAGCTTCGCAAATCCACGACACTTTTCGCCGAACGTGATCCTCAAAGTATTGAGTGTTCGGACATCGTCCATAATAGCCAGGCAACACAAGCTCAAGACACGCTTCGGCAAGTGCGACGATCTTCTTCTTGCAAGGCATCGGAAAGTCACCGGCCCAATCGGTAAGATTAGTAGAGTCCACCCGATAGTCATAAAGCAGTCGGTCAATCGGGTCGCGATTTGCCTCATCGTTGTGTGGCACGTCGTCAGTCGTCGGCTCGCTTGAGTCCGCCGTTTCGGCCGTCTCATAGTCGACATCGGATAGAAACAGGCCATTTTCCGATTTGGCCTGACGTTCGGCGAGTTCAGATAGCTCACTACTGCTAAGGTGTATAGCCTTTAATGCGGCAGCAGCGGCGACACGCGCTTTAGAAAGGCAATTCAGAAGCTCACTGCGGGTGTGGTAGGTAAGGTCACGAACATGGTTGTGTATGGTGATCGCGTATTGCGCGAAGGATGAAGCACGGAAAGGACGCATTGAAGCGATCGAGGGGTATGCGTCAATTTCAAACCAGATTGATTTGCCTTGGGAAGGAAATGCTCCGAAAAAACTTCCCGACTCATCAATAACGACGATTCGAACCTCGCTCCCCTGCCAGGACTTGAACTTCTTGACAAGTCGTGCAAGAATAGATCGTGGCGAAAGCTGAAGCGTTTTTGAGTTCGTGAGCCCTAGAAACGCCGTGGCTTCACTTCGCGAGCAAAAAAAGAGGGGAAGGATGGCCGTGTGTTGTTCGTCGACGTAACTCATGTTTATTCCTTCGCTGGTTTTGGTTGTTAATGAGTCATTTTTCTCCGCCTTCTATTGACTTGATGCCGAGGTTTGGCCAAAACGAAAAAAACCTTACCAGATTCTTCGTTGCCGGTTCGCAAATTCCCGAAAAAACAGGCTACCTACCGACGCGAATAAATCAGGTTGACAATTGACCGCCGGTAAGTAGAATCACGCTATGATCCAAATTGGGGGTTGGGTCCGGGGCGTTTTGCGACAAAAAGTGGCTCAAATAGTTGGCGGCCCGCAAATGAAAAAACACTCTCCTATGCATAGTCATTTTGATGAAACTGATGGTCAGTCGGGTACGAAATTGAAGGAAGCAGCGAGTAGATGGCAGGTTCGACTGAAAAACGGACTTCATGTTGATGCCCGCGAGGCTGCCGCTTTCGCTCTCGACCTTGAGGCTTTGATTAGTGAGAAGCCGCGTGCTGTTGCCTCGCTTTACGAAATGGCGATCGGAAGAGTGGAGGATTGCCCAAGCGAATTCTTGTCGATTCTACGGCGTCGTTTTCTTCTGGATACGTTCGCGAAAGTGCCTGAAACTTTGAAAGGCGTGGTCGAATCAGGCGTGCGTTTCGTTGATGGTTCGCCTGTTTTGGAGGACCCGTTCGATAAGGAGGATGCGCATACCGAGCAGGTGTTAGATAGACTTGAAGAGCTTCAGCGAAAACGAACGCTACGTATTCTGGGGCATAAAGATTTCCCAAGGGACAAGGGAAGACCGCGTTAGTTGGAACGGTGCCGACCTCTTCCCGCTCGATCCGTCGAGCGTTAGGTGAACGACCTGGCGGTGCGAACGCAGATGGGACGGTTTTTGCTTTACGAGTGTTACAGATTTACGCTCGTTGCGGCTGGCCCACGAATTCGCGTGCGTATCGATACCGCAAGAAAGCGCGGCAGGTGATCAGCTAGGCGCGGGATGGGTTTCTAGTTGTCCGTGACAAGGCTTTACGTAGACTCTATTCCTCCATTTCCCGAAACTGATTCAACTTATACTTCGCGACTTTGAAGTACTTTTTTACAGTTGGTACGGACCTCCCGACTTTTTCGGAGATTTGTTCCCAAGTCAATCCTATGGCCCAGTATCGCAGTACATCTTGCTCCAATCTGATGAGTGCTGGCAAATACCGCCACAGAATGTACATTAAATCCGCATGGAGGTCTGCTGCCTTCTGGTCCGCGTAGGACCTCGACGGATCATGAGCTTCAGCGACTCGTCGCTCGCGGGCAGCGCGTCGTTTTTCAGTTCTTATTCTTCCAAGGTATAGATTAAGGAGAATCCCGATACACCAAGAAAGAGCTTTTGCAGGATTCTTCAATTCCCCTTGCTTTTCCCATGCCGTGGTCAACGCGTCATGCCACATTTCCTCAGCTAGTGCTAGGGGACGAATATGACCCTTGGCAAAGCAAAGCAGTTTCTGCTCTTGGATTGGGGTCAGAACACTCCCCCCGCGCTCCACCGAAGTAAAGTCGGTGCCTTGTTCCATATTTCACCAACAACCGCAAGAAGCGATATTTGAAGCACATGCAGACTAACCGGCTCAAAGTAGTTCGTCAAGAGTTTTTCCAGATTTATTGAAGTCTTAATCCCCGAACCTCCATTTGGAAGCTCGAAAAACAGTGACCTTGGAACAATACATGGCAGACTCGGCAAGATGGACGAACCGTACGCGGTCGAAGCGATCCTAGTTGTTCGTCGCTAGGCTTCTGAATGCCGTCAATTTCCTCAAGGTTTTTGGTACGTGGGATTGTCAGCTAGGGCTTGGTTGGCAGCATCACGACGCCGTGGTGCCGACAGAACGACGGCGGTTTCGGCACCAACTCAGGATCGAACCAGTCGGTGACCCGCGCCTCTTCGTCGATCCTAAGAGGCCGAGAATGCAACCCATCAGGTTTCGCGAATTACTAAGATCGCTCGCCAATTTGCCTCTGGCAACCGTCAAAACCACTCGTTGCGAATCGGCGTCCAGCCATGCCACGTCGCGGCAGTTACAGCCATCGTTTTGCAGCGCCGGTGCCGCGGCGCCAGCTCCTGGACGAAGCCGCAATTGCGATCGCCACAAGCGGTTGCGCCGAAACGCGCTGCGGGTTCGATTCCCGCAGCCTGTCCGATCAACGGCATTCTCCTAAATCGGACAAGGTAATGCTCTGCAGGCCGCGGAGGAACCGGCGGCAGAGAGCGAAACGCAGAAAGTGCGAATCACTCGTCAACTCGTTAGTCGCCGACTGCCGGAACGTGGTCGGCAACAACGACCAGAGAAATCGGCAGTTCCGGTCGTTGTCAATAGACGATCTGCCAAGCGCCTTTCTGGCGAGCTCACAAGACGCTCGGCTTGCCAATGCGCCTGCCGGGCAGCAACCTCGGATTTCCAAGAGTGGTCTGTCTATCGCGCAGCCACTGTTCTGCAAAGTTCCGGATTGGGCTTGCGCAACCTGGCTAACCGTGCGATAACGATACGCACTGCTCTTGCCGGCGATCGCAAACGCCAGCCCGGCAGACGTGGCCGCTCTAGGCGTATGGCGAGAAGCCACAGCGTTACCAGCGCCATCACTTCCAAATGCGAACTCGGAAACATCTCCGGCACCAGCATCAACGCCCAGCAGGAGCCGACGCACCAGATTCCGTGATTCAACCCAAATCGCAGCGAGTCCAGTTCGGCCGCCACGCCGAATGCGGCAAGCGCGGTATGAGCATGCCCCCGGTTGAGACAGCGCTGTTTGAAAGGCGAGCATTCCCAGATGAACGCGACGCCGACGACTGCGGCAACGAACACCGGCGACTGTAAAACGTTCTGCGGAATGGCCAGCCCGAGTGCAAGGAACAGCATACCGGCAACCATCCAAACGGCAACATAGGCCGCCAGTAACAGCATGACCGCGCGGAGGCGCCGCCGCGCAAAGCTGCGATCGAGTACGTGGCGAACCGGCAGGGCCAGCATCGGCCCCATCATGGCGGCCAGCATCAGAATCCAACCAACTGCCAGCGACGCAAGTGAACTCCATGCTATTCGATCGTGCCAATAGGCCAAGGTCGCATTACTTGGAGTGCAGCAGGTGTCGCCGATGAGTTTGGTGCGAGCAATAAAGACAAGCACGAGCCATGCGAAAAGGGTTAGTAAATACGTCGGTAGCTGGACGCTCCAGCGTTCTCGTGCGGCGGGAGTCATAGCCAAGTCTCGTTTCAGTGACCCTGCCGGTAGATGCTGATTCGCCCGATGCTCACCCGGGCGTCCTTCGACACCGGCCGTATCGGAACGATGCGCAGGTGCAGAGCATCCACGTCGAGGGCTTTATCTAGGTGAAGCCGGTCGGCCAGTTTCGTGATTTCCAGGACGAAGGTTAGGCCCTGGCCGCCATGCTCATCATCGGGATTGCTGGCCTTACCCACGCCGAACAAGGCGATGCTTCCGGCCAGCAATTCGGGATGATCGGCCGGATTCGCGCCTTTGGGCACTCCGACATAGATGTTGAACGCGGTGGCATCGGAAAGCCCGCGAACGTTTTCCAAGTTAAGGAACACCCGATCCGGCTGCGGTTTCGCGACATCCATATTGAGACTCGCGGTGAGCTTACGGCGCGCCAGGTGGTCGAGTTGCACGGAAGCGGCAATGTCCGCGCCCTCTATCGGTACAGCCTCCTTGCTTGCGCCCACCAATTCGACGTTTTTGCCGGTTTCCACGACGACGCCTCCCCTGTCCTTCATTGTCTCGGGTTTGCGTCCCAACGCCAAGAGTCGTGACAACGGACTCGGCGTCGGCACCGCAGGCGACAAATCGTCGTAGGTATAGCCGAGAGTGGTTAAGTCGACCATGTCGGCCGGAGTATAGGTGTACTTGCTCCCGTCCGGCATCGGCAGCGCAAAAACGCGCTCACCGATGTTAGCGGGACCACCCAGCCAGTTCGCGTCGGTCGGGTCCGTGTCTGACGGCGGATTCTGACGCCAGACCTCCCAGAGGCGGTCAATATTGGCATGGTGCAGCCAGAAAACAGGATCGAGCGCAGCAATATCGGGAACGGACATCAGTCCGGGAAGAGGCGGGTTTGCAGTATTTTCGCCGCCGACGAGGCCGTGTACCCAGTCGTGCGGCTGCGTTTCGATACCGCCATGCACCTGCCCGCCGTGCGAGAATCCCGTATCAATGCCGCCAAATCCAGTACTTCCGCCGCTCGCCACGCCCGTGAAATCAGGATCGGTCATCGCGTTGAGGTTCACCTGGTCAAGCGGCACAAACACATTGCCATCGCTATTGGGTCCATAACGCTGGGGAACGAAGAGCGGATTATTGCCTTGTCCATCCGGCCAGTCCGGTGACGCGAAGGCCGGCGGCAGTGCCGCTTGGTCCTGCTTGAAATAATTCCAATAGGGGATTGTCCAGTCGGACGGGCCTTGCAGATTGACTACTTCGGCGCGAATGACCTTCTCAAAGGCCAGGACATACCCGCGGTGCCACGGCAGGAAATACCATGTCCCGTGCTGGCACTGCTTCCAATACGTATCCTGCAAGTCTTGGCTTGGCATCGGCTCTGCCGGATCAAAATAGCTGACTTGTTGCCAGCGAACTGGGTCGAAACCGTGGATGGCCGCGTAGAAACGCCAGCTTGTCGGCGCGGCAAGCGCCCGCGCTTTCATCGCGGCGACGCCCCGCGCGTACCACAGAATCGGGCTCGCCCAAGGATCACCCAATTCCCAAACATTCTGGCGGTTATTCGGCATGGTCAATTCCCTTTGCAAGCTTGGTTTCAAATGCCCAGGGGATGAATCAGTAATCGATAACGAGACTCTGCCACACATTCTATTCGGTTCGCTGTTGGCGTCAATCGGCGGGCGCTTAGCCCCAGCTCGCGAGTTTTCTGTAAGAAACGGTGGCTACTCGTCCTCCTCTGAATGCCGTACATCAGAGCAATGCGTAATGTCGCAACGTCATCTGTGGTTTCGATTCCCACAACTTCTATCGGCCGATAGGACGGGGGGCTGGCGGCAAGAGTCAGCGACCACTGGAAACCATCACACCGCTCGCGGAAAAGTTCGGCATCCAAATCGACCTTAGTTTCACTAAAGGCAACGAAGCCGCGCTCGCCCACGCGATTTCGGGAGCCGGCGGTGTCGTGCTGGTCTGCTGGCAGCACGAAGCGATACTGGATATCGTAAACGCCCTGTCGCCGCCCCCGCAGGGTCTGCCGAGTAGATGGCCCGGCGATCGTTTCAACGTCATATTCGAGCAGGTGCGATCTGCTAACGGCTCCGATTGGAGTTTTCGGCAGATCGTGCCGCAGGCCTTCGGCGATGACAGCGCGGACCCGATCTAGCCGCGTCGGTAAGCGGTTCTACCTAATACTACAGCGCTAGGTAAGCTGGGAAAGACACCCAAGATGGCTGTTTTCACTGTTTTTTGCAGACAGCGAAGCCTGCTATTTTGGCAGTTTTCGGCGACAGGGCGCTGTAGTACTGAGAGACACTACACTAGAGCCAAGACCGACTGTCGGATCGCCTCCGGCAGCCGGTCCCAGGCCGAAATGACTCCGCCAAGAATCGGTGTCGAACGGTGCCACATCGGGACACTTGGAGACACAGTTTGCGTCGGAATTGAGGCTGGGTTTTGCTACCGCACGACCTTGCGCCAGCATAGTTCTCACGTGTCGGACTCCGCAAGCCAGACTTCAATGACATGCTTAAACCAGCTATTTCCTTTTCTTCTTCGTTGAAATTGTTTTCTTCTTCGACCCAGGCAAGTTTGTTACTTGCCCAGGCGGCGGCACCAATTTATTAGGCGGTTGTGCCTCAACCTTCGACGGCGACGTTTCCTGCCTAGGTGTCGACGTTTCTGTCGTCCGCACTTCCCGTCCGGGAAGCGGCTCAGGCGTAGACAATATCTGAGTCTCTTGCTTAGGTAAGGGGTCACTGGCTCTCTTTGAGTCGGACTGGGAAACGTCAGTCGGGGCAGCCTTCACCGGCGGGGACACGCGTAATACCTTTACGATGTCGACTTTCTCAAGACTCCACTCCGCTCCCAGATTCTGAGAATCCTGCGCTCCGACCCGAAAAAAACGCTGAAGGTTCTTGCTATCAGTCCATTGATTGAAAGGTTCATCAGCCTCAGGGTCCGAACCATAGTTGGGGGTTATCGCAAGAGCCTTGCGCTCAAGTTCCGCTAATAGTTGCGGCTGCTCAACGAGATCGGCCATGAGCAAGGGCCATTTCAGTCCGATTGTTACAAACTTACCCAATTGTTCCAAGGTCAGGGCGTTTTCGCCGCGAAAAAGTCCTGTGTTACTTGCGATCCACGCTTTGAGGCGAAATACGTTCAGGAATTGCTTCAGTCGGCGGGGATTGTAATCGAACGATTCGGCCATTGCTTTTCCGATTTCCCGAACTCTTGGAGAATCATTTTTTATGGTTAACGCGAACCTATCTTGCTCCTCAACATCAAGCAGACTCGGTGCTTGAGAATCTCCATTTACGTCGTTCGCCAGAGAAAACAAGAACCGGTCGATCTCATTAGTCGGCCGCGGCAAGCGAAAGGGTACCTGTACGAACTTTTCAATGAAACTATAACCGAAAACGAGTCCGCCCTTTGCGACGGATACCGCATTGCCAATGGCCTCCTTTGCTCCAAGCCTCGGGGCAAAATAGGGAAGTGCCTTTTCAAACTTGATCGCTAAGGCGGCGGCAACTTTCTCCCGATCCATTCCGATAACGAACACAAAATTAGGAATGTCGGAAACCAGCAGGTTTAATCCCTGTACAAGATCGGCCGCCTTGGGTACCTCACAGCGGTCGAGGTCATCAATGAAAACAAACACTTTCTCGCCTGACTGAACATACGAATGCACGACCTTTGCGAAATCATCGTGAAACTGTTCGACAAACGATACTTGGTCTTCATACTTTGGCGAGCGAGCAAGTTTTACCAAATCAATGGAAAATGGATTACCGAAGACCTCCTTGAACTTCGCCAGAAAGCTTATGGCCAGCCCGACCACAGCCATGACGCCCGCAAGGATAGCGGGCCGCTTTATATCGTCGACCGTATCCGAAGTGGTTTTGGCAGAAGGCGGTGGGGGTGGCGCAAGTTGTTTCGACTCGGGTGTTGTTACAACAGAATCTATGACCTTGCGAGCCGCATCGCTGCCATGGCGCAACGCGACCAAGCCGACAATATATGCGCCGACACACAGAAAAGTGGACAGTACGCACATCCGGACAAGATCCATCCACCCGTCCATGAATCGAACGCGCCGAGCGAATAGAGTGGCGAATGCTTGGCTGCGTCGCCACCAAGGCAGAGTTCTGGCAAGATCTCGGTTTAACTGCAATGCGAACGCTGACCATAATGAATCGACCTTGTCATGCCGCCATGCGTTGAACTCGATGGTACGACACGACTGCTGCTTTTCCACCAGCTTGGTCGCCAGCATCAACATAAAGGAAGACTTGCCGCTTCCCCATTCACCTTCTATTGAAACTGTTAGCGGAGGCTTTGTCGATTCGTCGATGAGAAACTTCGCGACCGCATCGACATAGGGCGCAAATCCTAATGAGTCGTCCTTCTCGCGGGAAATCGGCTGGTCCGATAGTCCGCCCGGAGCAATGCATTCGCTTTTTTGACGAATATCCGCCGATGAGCTCATAATGGATTCGACTTGCGTCGCTACATTGTTCCGGTAGGTTCTAATGGCTGATTATATGCAAATAGCGCCATCAAAACTCGAATGCAACAAGTGGTATAGGAGAAAACATCGCCGGGACATTGAATTACGTTTGGTATTCAGGAAAAGCCGAATTGAATGGAGTCGCTACGATGGGGTCTCATCTTACCTTGAAGGAGCGTGAGATCATAGACGACATGAAGCGCGAGAAGAAATCGTGGACCGAGATCGCGCGTCGAATTGGCCGCAGCAAGGGCAGGGTTTCTCGAGACGGCGGTTCCCGTCATCCATTCTTGTCCCGTGCTGGCCACCGGTTCTTCTTTCTGGTCCCCTTGGATATTTCACGGTGAAACCTGCTCGCTCGTGTGAACGTCATTGCGTTCTGCAATTAACCATTTGCTGGCGGATCAGCGAACCAGCGGCGGTCCTTGACCGAAAAGAAAAAACCATCATGGTGCTTGCCGTGAAGGGTTCCTCTCGGTACGAAATGCCTTCCCCCTTATCGCAATACCTGCCGCGCGAAATCGAGCCTTTCTTGTTGGAGCCCAAGTCGTGCGCACGTTTTTGCTGTCATCCGTGACCCAACCCTTCACACTCCGCTGAGTTCCTTCATCGCTCATTATTCATTGCTCTCACAATGATTCCCAATCGATCATGCCGCCTTTTCCGCGACGGATACTTCCGGTTTCTTCAAACATGATCCCTCATGCTTCACATGAACCACTTTGTCCACAATCGCTTTGATCGTGGCAGGCACGATTGGGGGCTTACTCTGTGCCAACTGCGTCGCGATATACCGAGCCTGCAATGGCTTTGAGCAATTACCGAGCGCTTTGTTGGCAGCTTTGCAATGGTTTTCGTGGTCTGGAATCTCGCTAGCCAGATCAATTTCCCACTTCTCCTTAAAGCACGCGAACTTGTCTTTCACGACAGCCTCCGTCGGAGCTAGGTTCTCTTCACCGAGAAACTCCACCAGTGCTGTTGAAGCACGAACCGCTTCCACATCTTTATTGCTCGAATCAAAGTCGAAAAGAACGTAGCACGCAATCCCAAGTTCATTGAACACGCGGTACAGCCGATCAATCTGATCTTTCCCACCGCAATCAATGACCGCAAGGCCCATCGTGTCGAATTCGTGACCGAGTCCCCGCGCATAAATCGGCAACGAATAACTCTCCGTCAACCCCTCGACCAATACCACTCGACGAGCGAAGAAGCCTTCATTGCGACCGGCCGTGTACGCATGGCTGTATCGTTCGCGCAATGACTCCGGCGTGACTTTACCTTTTTGTTTCGGCCAGCGCGTCTCCAAATCGACCACCATCGCATCCATTGGCAGTTGGTACACCGTGGCGCAATGCTTCTCGTTGGCCGCAGTCTCGCGGATTTCTACGCGCACAATTTCGTCGAAGTACGTCACATCCACCAACAGTGGACTATGCGTCGTAAACAACACCTGATCGTTGGCGTCAGCGATAGTCCGCAGCACGCGCCGAATAGTGCGCTGCGCCGTCGGGTGCATGTATAGCTCCGGTTCCTCCACCCCAAGGATCAACGTCCGCTTTTCCTTTGCGCTCCTGGTCGTCACCAGCTTCGCGTATGAACGTAGGATCGAAAAGATTACGGCCCGTTGAAGTCCGTGCCCCTTGCCTTCAATCGCACCACGGAACCCGTCATCCACATAGATGCGAGGCGTCGTCAACAGCGTCTCTATGGTTGGAGCTTGGAACTCGATTTCCAAGTCTGCTGGCATGACTTCGCTCAGGAACCCTTTCATCGAGTTTTCCACTTCCGTAATATGGCTCAGCCGATCGTCTCCACCTTCCCGGTTGAGCCGACGAATCGTATCTTTCAACTTGCTTCCAATCTCGTCACGCAAACGCTCGTCCAAGTTCCGAACGATCTCGCTAATCAGACGACCGAATGGATTCGTCTTCAGCACCTTCGATTCATCCGCAGCGTCCCGAACCGCCGGGATCAACTCGAAATGAGGGAGATTTGCCTTGAGAACATTCGGGAATCCCTTCGGGTTTTTTACCCACATGTCTTCGTAATCAATCGCGGTCAGGGCCTTCTCACAGAATTTCGACGCCATTTCCTTCCAATCATCGACGCCTGGCTTTGCCTTCACGCCTTCCGTGAAGGAATGCCCATCCACCGTCAATTCGTCCTTCTTTTTCCACCACTCGCCGATGTTCTTGGCGTTGATCTTCGATTCAACAAGCCAGTCGAGTTTCGGTTGCGGCTTGCAGTAATGCTGCTGAATTCCGATCTTCCCATCATCCTCTTCGCCCTCCTCACCACCAGCTCCAACCTGTGCCGTCCGCGCGAAAAGGAACGAACCGTCGACCCGAAGGCAACTTGCCATCGCAGTTGTCTCGCTCTCAGTCAGATCGACGAAAAGCCCTTCCACACGAATTTCGAGACTCGTGTCCTTATGCCAAAAACTCTCGTCGGAGATTTTGGAGGTCGAGGGATTAAACATAAAATCCAGCGCGCGAAGAATCGTTGACTTGCCCGCATTGTTCGACCCCACCAACGCGTGCATCGAACCGATTGTCAGTTCCACATCCTTGCAGCACCGGAAATTCTGAATCCGAAGTTTCGCCAGCTTCATAACTTTGCCTCCAACTCGCTCCCCGAATGACAGACACCTGCCCCATCATCCCACGTCCGAACGAAGCTGACAATGGGCGTTCCTAGAGGACTAGGATGTTTCCAACATCCTCGCAGCCGCTCCGAGAAGTGCCAGAGGTGTCACATCCGGAGTGTCGTCCGGCCGAGGCCGTTTGGGATTAGTAGATGGCAGATGTTGCAAGTGCGGTCGCCGTTATCAGTTTCGTTGAAACTTGACGCGGGTTCGATTCCCACGACTCTCGTGGATAGTTGGTCGACAACGAAAAGAAACTGCCAAGTGGTCGAAAACGTCAAAGCAACATGGCGTTACTTTGATGCAGTTGTATCTCTCCGAATGTATAAACCAACCGTCCAATCCGTGGTCATGCCACCAATGACCAAACATCCGTGCCGGCGTTTCGCCGGCCTCCCTGTCGGCGACCGGGAGCTCATTGCCGCCCCCGGACCCCTGCTAGCCTTTCTCTGTGTTCCGTGAGAGAAGGAACGGAAAAACGGGGTGCGGCGGCGGGTGATCGGAGGCTACAAGAGGTTGCTGCGTACCGCAGCAATGTCGCGTCCGTGTTCGTCATGAACCGCTGCCGTAGCGAGCACAGACAACCTCCAATTTCGCGACTGTACTGAGCCAAGCGAGCATGGCAATCGACCACCCGATCTTCGACCCTGATAATGGTCGGAAAGTTCTTATTGACCATGTTTTCGTGATTTCGGCATGAGATATTACGAGAGCGGCAAGGAACTGGCTCGTAGAACAGCTTGATCGCAGCCAAAGGCGGCAATTCATTTTCATGGACAGGGACGAGTTTCTCGATCACTCCGCGCGGATTCTTCCAGATATGAAGATCCGCCTGCCTGCACCTGAGACCGCGCCGGCAGATCCAGATGCTACACCATTTTAGCCGTATCTATGCTCGCGGCAGGATGGCGATAATGTTTTGCCTCGCCGTTGCCGTCGAGTTGAACGCACATCTCTTCGCTAACGACAGTTTTCAGTGACGCCGCAACCAAACGCGGAGTTCAGCAGCCAATTGTGTGCAACTGGCATCTGCGAGCCGGTCGATCATCGGCGGGAGCACACGGCGAAAATAGGCGGGATCGCGAGCATTCTCGAAGGCACGCTGCATAAGCTGGGCCGTGTCATGCCCCGACAATCCGCTCCCCCAACCCAAGTCTCTTGTCCATTTCCCTTCTTTTCGCCATCGAACGACTCGCTCCACCGATTCTTCACACAGACGAATGAGAAGGCTGTCTGACAGCGGTGATCCGACTTGCGTTGGTTCCACGGTGGGCTTAGACCCTAACTCCTCGCACAGCTCAAAATGCAGCCCGCAGAAATCTCTCAACGAGCCATTCCTCAATATGTGGACCAATCCATCTGCTAGATTCTCGTACAGTCGTTGGCGCAGGACGGCAGGCCAGGCCTGTTCCATCCCTACTGTGACGGGTGTAAGCGGGAAATGATCGTTGTCCGAATCTGAGGCGAATTGCCACTTGTTAATCGCCCAAAAGACGACGGACAACCACGCATCCGCGTGCCGATCCGTCAGCTCTCTTTTAGTTTTAAGGTATTCGGCTGCCCCCCAAAGCACCCCCGATATGTATTCGACGCGCGCAGTGGGCGTCGTGCCAGCCAGGTTCGCCTGAGCTTCGTAGACGGCTGACATTGACTGCGAAAACTCAGAAACCTCGTCGGCGCCGAGAAAAGCAAGCTGCCAGGCTCCCAACTGCATTGCAATGTGTCTCACGGAATCAGAGAGTTCAGTGACTGGCATTGCTCGCTGCAAGAGCCGCCTTAGTAATTGGGGCAGCTCGGGCCAAGTCAGGTCCATCAACATCTGGAGGCCGTAACGCATCACCAGAGGGTCCGATTCATGTTCAACAATAGACTCAAGCCGCTGGCGGAGTCGTCCAAAATGATGCCAGTACCAGGGGCGAAGAATGCTAAGTGTTGTTGCTCGTGTGAAGGGTGGCCAATCATTCCAACCATCATCTACCGAATCCGCCAACGATTGTTGAAAATGCTCGAACGGCTCCCTCGACTCAACGGCAAGCACCACATCCAGATAGGACAGCGACTGATATACTGGGTCATTCGAGCCCCAAGCAAGACCGCCGCTCTGCTTCTGCCTGTGATTATCCGGTGGTCCCGATCGCAGATTCTGCACCGCGTTTTCAATTTGCGACTGCCACCACGGAGCATGCTTTTCGAGTGCCTCCTGCCACTCAGCGTTGGTAAGCGTGTCATCTCTTGGATCACGGTCAGATTGCCTGAGCAACCAGACTCTGAGATCCGAGACAGCGGAGCGGCACCAGCCAAGAATCTCACCACGCCAGCGATCACTCCTTGAATCCTCCCGAGATAGAACGACTGTCAGTCCCGCAAGCCTATGCGTCACGTCGGCCTCGAATTCCGCCAAAGGAGCTTTAAGATCGACCTCGTTTCTAGGCTTCGACAACTTTTCAATATACTTTTCGTCTTCTTTCCACGACCACTCGGGCTGTCTACGCGGACGTGTTGGAAGAAGTTCGCCCGTTCTGATGGCCGGCCTTTTGCGAGGGTCAAATGGAGCGTAGAGTTCTCCGTTTTCTCTGATCCGCGCAATTGACTGCTGTTCATCTTCCGAAAGGACATTCCAGCTTGCTAGATCCGCCAATTCGCTGTACCGTTGCTTCTCCCATAGCTCCGCATCACGGATGACTTGTGCAATCCCTTGTGCCGCGGACGGCGGCGGCGGAGGAGTGAGAGCCGAGCGAAGCAGGCGGCGTAAACTTGAAAGTGACGAATGTTGCGGGATCTCGCCGTCAATGAGTAAGCGGATTGCCTGTTCCCGGTGCCAGCCAAAGCAGGCCTGTTCCCCAGACAAGCGATCAAGCAATACGCTGAGAACCAAGCCGATCCCAATTGCAAAGCCAGCCGAGATCAATCTATCGGCAAGCGCTTGGAACACGTCGCCATCCTGAAACTCTGCGGCCTCCCGCAGTGCTTGCTCGACGTGCCGCGTGACAACCCACCGGCTCTCGGTTTTGTCTTCTCGACCGAAGTACCAGATGTCGGGACCATCGTCGTGTTTCAGCTCAAACGGCACGTCGGGATCGAAAGGCTTTTTGAGTTGCTCTGCTAGTATCTCTTGAAACCGTAGCGTCCTCGGCCATTCATACCGCTGGTGCTCCTCAACTAAACGGACTAGCACCTCAATGGCGGTATGCCCCCATGTCGTCGGCTGAGTTACTAGGAGCGATGGGCTGGCCAAAACTCGATCAAGAGCAATCTCGTTTAGCGCGTCATGTTGAACAAGACCGGGTGCCACCAGTTTCCAACGATGATTGTCATCCAATCCCAACACGCGGCGATAGATAGCATGTGAAGGTTGGGCGTCGCCGGTGCCGAGCAGCGGAAGGACGGCCTCTGCAAGAAGCGTTCGGCTCAGGAAAAGGTCCGCCGATCCGCCGATTATGGTGAGCCAATTCTGCACAGCAGAATCTTCAAGCAGATTTTCTATTGTGACATAATCAAGCAAGCCGTGGACCGAGCGCCACGATGGGGCGTTTCCAGATGCCCGTAGTCTCTCATCCTGCGCGATCAATCTGTGCGCACGTTCAAGAGTAGTTGTCATGCCCGACAAACCCCCAGGTCATAGCGTGAAGCCGCGTCATTCAGCCTGACTCCGTCCTGTCCGGTAAACATCTCGATTGGAAGCCCTGCGATCTGGACTTCCCATTGCGATGCCCGCATTACTATCGCTTGTTCGATCGCCTCAAGCAGCAACTCAAATGGAAGCTCGGCTAGGCTGAGCAGACTCGTGCTCCCCTCAATTAATAGCGCCAGTACTTCACGAGCCAGTCGGCGATGCCTAGTCCACAACTCAACAAGGTAATCTTGCGGGGTTCCCCATTCCTGATGCGCAACAGTCCATTTCAGTCCAGCGGTCGCTGCTTTCCGCGCAACATGGTCTGTTTCAATCTCTCCGAAAGCTGTCACAAGCGCAGCCGACGTTGGCGTACTGGTTTTGCCCGCGATCCAATCTATGATCGCGTACTCTTGAAGCCAGTCGTGTATCCAATTCACCGCGTGGCTGCCCTGGGTAAGCAATACGCCCTCCCGCACTAACATCTCTAATCCATCAGATGCACGATCACCAATCGCATCGCGCGGAATTGGCACCGTTCCACTGATGGTGCGCTGAACGAGGTACGCAAGAGCTTCTCGTTTCGCCTGCTGTGACCGTCCTTCGTCGCCTACAAGACGCTGCCCTGTGCTTTCGGCCACAACAGCGCGCTTCCAGAATGTTTCGATTACCTGGAACGCGGTGACTTCTCCGCTGTCGGATAGTGGCATGTCACCAGGTGTAACAACCTTGGCGTACAATGCGAAGAGAAATGTTGTTTGCAATGCCTTCAGCAGGGATAGATTGCTGGGCACTGGCAGTCCTTCAGCTCGAAAAGCGTCCTGCACTTGTTCGACACTGAGCTTTTGAAGGCGATGCTGACGTAAGAGATCTGTTAGCTTCTGTAACCACTGATAGGCAGCGATCACTTCTTCTCGCGCGGTAATAACTATCGTAAGGTTTGGAACTGCTAATAGGCTATTGATCGTCTGTTGCCAAGCGCCGCGCCGGTCTCGGTCGATTTCATCCAATCCGTCGATGCAAACCCACGCCGGAGCTATGCCGCATAGGATGCACGCCAACTGAGAAATGGCTTTTACTTGGCTAGTATCCAAAAGCTCCGCCGCGAACCTGAGAACATGGCGGGGATCACGATTAATTGACTGTTCACGGAAGGCTTGCTGACTGCTTACTGACTTACCAACTCCGACTGAGGCGACGACGACGCATGACTCCAACGGTTGTAGTTCTGGTAACCGTTCCTGGAGAGGCCATTCCTTCGTCGGGGCACCGTGCAATCGCGCCCACTTCAGTAGTGGAATCTCAAGGCTAAAGCCAGCGGCACTATGATTGCGCAGCAGATCGCTCAAGATGGTTGGGAGCGCCAATACGATCTGTCCCGTTTTGAGCGCAGCGATGAATCCTTCGGTTGTGTAGTCGGCAGCGCCCTCGCGGACGATTTGCTCTGTCAGCGTGCCCTCAATATAGTTCAGAATTACCTGCCCTGTCCCACTGGCAAAGACGTTCGCTGCTAATAACTGTACCGATTGACCAAGGTCATTCATCCGCCATTCATCGAGTGTAAGTTCGGCCAACACCATGCGCGCATCAGCGAGCGTGCAGGGGTTGCTTTTGTCTGTGGCGGCTGTATGTGCAAGGTAATACACGGCTTCATCCAGAGCATCCCTTGCCGAACTCACGCGCGTGGAACATGCGGTGGGCAGAGAAAGCTTGCCGTTCCGAGCGAGATCTTTCATTTCCGTGAAATGCCGCAGGATGTCGCTGTTCTGCTTGCCGGCGTCCACGACCCACCCAACTGACATGTCCTGCGCCGCCGTGCCGGCGGCCAGTTCCTTGCGGACTCGAAGGTAGAACGTGCGCCTATCCGTCAGAGTAATAGCAGTATCCTTGCATTCTCGCAGTTGGATTTTGCCTTTCGCAAGTTTGAGACGCACGTCCCATATTTTGCCCTCCGGGCTCGCGCGCGACTCGATACCAAAATCGGTAATCTTTTGCGAAACATCGTAGCCGTCAATGCGCTCCATTGCTATCGACGCGAGCACTCGGAATGCAACATACCGCTGTTGGTATATATAGCCGATCAGACCTGACGCCCCTCCGCTCATCTTGTGATTTTCCCCGCGTGGCTTACTCTATCTGTTTCTCTAGCGAGGGCGCTTGCCCAGCCCCGGCGCAGGCAACGACCTGAAAATGACCGCCTCGGAGGACGATTACTTTCTGCTGCTCAGTGGTGGGCGTAAACGCAACGACGGACAAGCCAGAAGCCGGCAAATTCCTGCTTTACAGTCCGAGGGGACTATGGTTGCCAGTTCGCCATTTTAGCATTCCCCGCTGGTGGCAACAAGCAGCGCCCGTTACTCCTCCTATGTCGTCCCAGATCGAGCGCAACCTGGGCCACGCCGCTCACATCAAGGTGTCGGCGGTAAACTCGGTCGCAGATTATAAACTCGGGTGCCCTGGGATATAGCGGGCGCAATGGTCGCAAAGGCAGGAACGGCTTCCCGACGGCAAACTTCCGCGACTCTCCAATTGGGGGGGCTTTCAAGTGACTGGGTTGCCGCCTACCGTTCCTGATACACGGTCAGCACCCTGATCGTCTTCGGTCGCAAGGTTCTGCACTCTCTGCGATGCCCCGCCAGGGCAGGGCTATTTACTCAATCTGCTCAATGTTTCACGGTGAAAACATCCGGTTGCAATTATCGGCTCGCGTCTCAATCTCCGAACGCGACCAGGGCTAGGATTGTCTTCCTGATATGCGTCGGCAGGCCGTCCCATGCCGCGAGAACGCGCTGCAAATCAGTATCAAGAGACGCCAGGGCGGGACAATCGGCGCGCCGACCTTGCAGCTCATTTACAGCGCCGCAGCAAGTGCAACCGTCGCAACTGCAATTGCAGACGGCACTTATATCAAACGCCGAGGTGGGTTCGACCTCTGGCCAAATTCGGCGGGCAACCAACCGACGACGCTGCACAATAGACCCCGGACGAGCCGTCCTAACCTGGCTTCATGCGGGCGAAGTACTATTATGGGTTCGTGGAAAACGCCGTGACGGTCAAAGGAGAAGGAAGGATGCCCATTCCACGCGACGGTAACGACCTGGAGTTGGAATCCGATGCAGGCGCCGGCGACTACGTCGGCCCGACTCAGCCGTGAACCTTGAAATGTCAGCGGTGTCGGGTAAGGTGAAGACGACGAGCTAGATTACGAGGGATAGGATGTTTAGAGTACCACCAAATCACGAGCCCCAGACACGGGTCGAGCAGGCCGCCTACGTTATTGGGAGGGTGCAGTCCTTGGGGGTGCCGATACATCCGACATCCCGGCTTATGTTGATGCTGCGCACGCTGGAGCGGGGGCACATCGAATACGACGACCGCCAATTCCCCCTCGCCTTGGAGTCCATCAGGGACATGTATCAACTGCGGTTGATTATCGACCAAATGGATTCCCACAGGGAGGACCCGAAGTTCCGGGCCAGTGTCGAGAAGCTGCTCATGGACGCTGCCTTGCCCCAGGACGGTAACTCGAACACACCTGGCCGCGATACTCAGTTCGAGTTGTACCTTGCCGCCATCTGCCTCCGCGGCGAGATGCGGCCGGTCGAATACGACGAGCCCGACATCACGTGCACCGTCGACGGTCTCAAGTTCGGCATCGCGGCCAAGCGGCTGAAGGGCATGAAATCATTCAAGGACCGAGTCAAGAAGGGCGTCGATCAAATGCAGAGAGCGAATCTCCCAGGAATTGTCGCGCTCGACCTCACGATCGCCCGAAATCCGTTCAACCGGCCGACCATCTCAGGCCTGCAAAGCCAGCTATCCGTGATGATCGGGAACGCCAAGAACAGGCAGTTCTTCGAGCAATACGAGCAGGAAATCTTCGGCTGGGTCGCCGGCTCCCGCGTACGGGCTCTGCTGGTGTTCGAGTTTATCTTGCGTGTGAGCCCCGACGCCAGCTCCTGGATCCACGATGGGATGATGTGTTGGTTCCCGACCACGGATGGTGAGGAGCAGGCGGAGCGGGAGCTGGCCTTATTCCAGAGCGGTTTGCTTCGGGGGATGCCGAATCTGGAGGACTTATCCTTGCAGCCATGCGTGAACGAAGATCGCAGTTCTTCACGGTGAAACTACAGTGGAGCGGCCAGCGTTGCGGGCGACTACGGACGTGCATTTCTGGGTACTCAGTATTCTTCAATTAAGTGTTCTTTACTATTGAGTCTTACCGTTTGTCGGCGGTTCGACGAATCTGACTAGGAGCGGAATTGCATTCCTTATGTGCGGCGGCAGCCCCTCCCATGCTCCGACTACGGGCCGCAGGATGTGTCCTGTGGCGCGTTCAGATGGAACCAGGATCCGCCGTGAATATATCGCTGGCGTCGACCGCCAGTTTGAAGGACATGACGGATCCGCTATATTGGGGGCGATGGAATAGTTTGTCTGATTCCACGATTCTTGAGCGGCCAGTGGAACCACCAGTATTCGACTCGTGTCCTTATTCAGATCGGCATTGTCTATTGCCAATGGAGGTCGTAATGACCGAACAACGCGAACAGACCGACGCCCCACGCGGGATACCCTTCTATATCGAACAGTCACTTCGGCGGGTGCAAGATCCGGCTTGCCTGAAAGACATCGACGGATGGGCGGGAGCGAACCAAGTCACCTTCTGCCTGCTCCAAGCCCTTGAATCCCTCCGCGACCCCCGCGTCGTCCTTACCGACCTCGCCTCGCAGGGCCAGCCGAACTCGGACCGGCGACGCATCAAGCGCATCTCTACTCCGCTCGTCTCGTTTGCACGGAGCATCCGGGACATCTGCAAGGAGCTTCTCGCCAACCCCGACTTCTATGGGGGTCTTTCCGACGCAGTCCGAGCAGAAATCCGGCAGTGTGATGACGAAATGGCGCGGGTCGTTCCGCTGTCCGGTAATGGAGCACTGCGAGTCGTCCGCAACAAGATCGACGCGCACGTAGACCCGGACACTGTGATGAATCCGCAACAAGTGTGGGGACACGTCGAACTTGGCAACTACATCCCCTGGCTTGGCTGTTCCCTGATCACGTTTTCGCGACTGCTTGTGCTCGATGTTTACGGTTGGACTTGCAAGTCCGCGCACCCCGACATTTTCCGGCTGATGGAAGTGGACGGCACCCTCGTCGATTTCGTCATGGTCGACGGGCAGCCGTCCATAATCGCGGGTATCACCCAGACCAAGTTTCCTAAGGTCAGCATCGCCGGAGAGCTCAACGCCGTCATCACGCTCCATAACACTCTGCTGCAATCACTTCCCCCAAGTCCCGGACCGACAAGATAGCGGCTGAGACAGCACTAAGTTGCCCATGGGCTGACAACATGCCAAACATCGTCCCCGCTTCATGGGCTGACCTGGGCTACCGCTGCTGCGGACCGC
Source organism: uncultured Planctomycetia bacterium (assembly GCA_963775975.1). Classification (GTDB taxonomy): domain Bacteria; phylum Planctomycetota; class Planctomycetia; order Pirellulales; family Thermoguttaceae; genus JANXQG01. Next base: position 1,186,198 of record CAVZKX010000003.1, on the reverse strand, counting down.
TCCCGAAAGCTAGCACTACCATCGACGGTCAGTTCTTCGCCGACAAACTGAGCGAACATGTGGGGTACGAGACCATCGAGAAGTCATGGGTCCGGCGATGGGGTCGGGCGCGGAACAGCGTGGCGAGGCATTGCCTCAGCATCCGCCAAGTGATCGGCAAAGACACCGTGCTGGACCAGCAATGCTTCGCCTTTGTCGACGACTATTTTAATTCGATCTGGCGCCGCGAGCAGATTCCGCTGGCAGCCGCCGACGAGTTGCTTTTGAAAATGGTCCAGAATGCGCCGCACAAGCGGACCGCCGAGCTTGAGACGCAGACCATCATCAAGGCCATAGCGGTCTGCCAGTCCCGGCAGATGGCCCCTCTGCTTCGAGAGCATGTCCTGCCCTGGTTCTTCAATAAGCATCCGGACGGTCGCGTCGTCGTCATCGAGCACTCTCCCGAGTTTGAGGCCGTGGTGGCTGGCATGCGATGCTTCTACTCCGCTGCACAGGTTCCCTACGGAGAACTGACGGCGAATGCCCAGGTCACCGGAGACCTTTTCCCCACGCTCAAGCACTGGCATGATTCGAGCCCCACCCTGCTCTTACGCCCGTTGTTGGAGTATTGGAACTGCCTCTTCCGGCCCTTGGTTTTCGGCTTCCGCGCGGAACTTTTCGGCCTGACGCTGTTCTTTCTATTCGGTACGCCGCTCACGTACGAGCCACCGGTCTACCCCTCGGACTGGCTCGCCGTTCCGCGTTCCTGCGCCTGTTTCGGCGGCGAACCGATGAATGAATCCGACTTCTACGAGGTCATGCAGCACCCAACTGGGCCGAAATCGCTGCGCGCCACCAATCAGCCGCCGCCGCACACGCTTCAACTGACGCCCGACGAGCAGGTGGCGTTCCTGCGGTGGTACGTCGATGTCCTCAATCTCTACCTGTTTGAGTTGACCGACGTGGCGAATTTCACCGAGGAGAACGAGCCTGACAACGCGATCGACCCCATCGCCGCATACGAGCATTACCTCACGTTTAATCGGCTGCTTCGACGAACACTGGGTGCCATGTCCAGTGACAATGCAGCTAGCGCGAAGGGAACGGTGTTCGAGGTCGCCGACTTGTTCGATACGCTGAGCGCGCGGTTCGACGACAGTGCCAACTCCGCCATGTTCAAGCGGCTATTCAACACAACGGAGGCGCCAAGCCTGCTGTGCGGCCAACTCGAGAAAGTCCCCGATCCCGTAGGTCCTTACCTTTGTGAGTTCGCCAGAAACCTCTATGCGGGCCTTGAGTCAGCAGTGTTGAAGTCGGTATGGCTGAAGAGCAAGGTACAAGGCAAGAGCGTCCTGGTGCGGAACAAACAGCTGACCGGCGAATCGCCGGAAGTCATCTCCGAGTTCGTGGGGAACTTGATGCGGGCCTACCGCAACGGGCATCACGGTTATTTCTCGTCGAAGAACGAACCGCGGCCATCCAGGTATCTCTTCCTCGTGGACGGCACGATCCCCGATGTGCTTGCCAGCCTGCCGTCGATCTGGTTCCTGACGTACCTGATCGACCCTGGAATCGTGGGCTGGCGCAGGCTGGAACTTGGGATGTACCCGTAGTTTGCCTTCGGTTAGGAGGCATTGGGGCTAGCGGTAGCCTTAAGAAAGATCCTTCACTCTAGCGCCATCCAATTGCGATTTTTCATGGTGAAACTCTAGCGGAATTGTCAGCATTACGGCCAACTCCGGCGTGCTTTTTTGCGGCCTCCGGCACTCGTCGATTGGTTGCCTTTTGAGCGCCATCTATCCTGGAGTCTTGGCGGTCTCTGGCATTTCGGTGATTCCGACGACCGCCGAAATTGTCTTCCTTACATGCGTCGGCAGCTTGTCCCAGCCCGAAAGCACCCGTTGCTAATCAGCGTCAGCCGCTGCTACAATATGCCTGTTAGAGTCATTGCTTTGCAGCGCCAGTGCAGGCGCCAGCCACAGCAGAAGTCGCAAGTGCAATCACCATCAGGACTTTCATCAAAATCAACATCGGGCCGAAGGCCCGCTTCATTTTTCAATGCCAGGCGCGATCGGAAGCGCGAATGGCAACAAAAAACCCGCAAGCCCAGCAGTTGACAAGTCCCGAAAAACTGCCCACACTGAATCATCAGTGTCGTTTCTTTCGTGCAGCAGTGCGTCAAGCCCTGCTCGACCTCGGTCTGCTTACCATCAACCCGAGGTCAATTGCGCCACCCTTTATCCTGAAAAAACGGGCCAAGATTTCCTAGCGGTCACAAGTTTGAACCTTGATGCCACAACAGTCAACTGAATTGGAGGATGGCTATGCCTATTATTCGATTCGTGTCAATGGCCGAACATCGGCGGCGTCGTATTCTCTTTCTCATTACGACGCTTTCGTTAATGTTGCTAGTTGGATTCGATGGTCGGACATGGGCCGAAAGCGCGAGTACCGATTCGGACGACAAAACGATCGCTGACGATACGCAGGCAATTCGGCGCGACCCGCAGAATGCTGATGCGTTCCTCGATCGTGGGCAGGCGTGGGGAAGGAAAGGTGATTTCAAAAAAGCAATCGCCGATCTCAACGAATCGATTCGGCTTCAACCGAAGAATGCGGAAGCGTACTATTGCCGCGGGCTTTCCTGGGGCCAGTCGGGCAATATCGATAAAGCGATCACTGACTTCGATCAGGCGCTCAAGCTGGACCCCAAAAATGTTGACGCCCTTAACGGCCGCGCCTTTGCTTTGATGAACAAGGGTGAATATGAAAGGGCCATAGCCGACTTCAATAGCGTTCTTGCGATTGACCCCAAACGGAGCGAGGCTTTCAGCGGCCGTGGCCACGCATGGCTCTACAAGGGGGAAGATCAAAAAGCTGTTAACGATTTCAGCGAGGCAATCCGCTTGGACCCAAAATGCGCTGAGACGTACGATGGGCGTGCGAAAGCCTATGAACACATGGGCGAATTCGAGAAGTCGCTGGCAAACCTCGACTCGGCTATCGGGCTTGATCCGACCAACGTTAACCTCTATCTTTCGCGAGCGAACATTTGGTCCAACCGGGACTCGATCGAGAAGGCGCTAGTCGACCTCGAAGCGGCGCTCCGCGTCGACCCGGCGAGCGCCATCGCGTGGGAAGGCCGTGGGAACTTGCGGGTGCGAATTGGTGACTTACACGGCGCACTGGAGGACTTCACAAAGGAGATAAAGCTTGCGCCGAAACGCGGCGTCGCCTGGTACAATCGCGGGAGCACTTATGCCAGGCTAGGCAAGAATAAGGAAGGTCTCGCGGATTACGCGGAGTCGGAGCGATTAAGATTCAAGCCCCCAGAATTCCTTCGGAATCGCGGCTACCTTCGTTGGAAAGCTGGAGATGAAAAGGGAGCCGCCAACGATCTTCGCGCCGCGACCGTAGCAGACCGTGAGGACGCGCTGTGCGCGCATATCTTGGCGAACTGTTGGGGATCTCACGCGATAAGGAAGTGCGTGACACAAGAGTCGCCATAGAGCGCATTCGACAAGCTTGCGAAATCACAAAATGGAAGGATTATCACTTGCTCGCTCTGCTTGGCAAGGTCTACGCGGAGTCAGGGGATTTCAAGCAAGCTGCTATTTGGCAGGAAAAGGCCATTGCAATGATGCCAGATAGTGAGTCGGAGGCCGCGCGGCGGGTGCTCGATGCATATCGATCAGACCAGGCTAAGCCACCGGAAGGCCGAGGTAAGAGCGATGTGAAACCGGAGCAAAAGTAGGTACGCGCCTAGCATTTGGAGGCATCGCGGACGCATCGGGGTCAGACTTGAATGGCACTGTCGGCCTTTTTAGGGTGCATTTTGCTAAGCGCAACGGGCGAATCGGGGGCAGGCTTGCACATTCCACCCGGCGCTCGAAACCGCATGGGCCGGCTCCATTCACGCTAGCACCAATGGTCGTTCCTCGGACGGTTCCGGCTTCGCGTACGAAACGAGCGTGAAAAAACACAATCACCACGCTCTCCTCGTCCGTCTCCCGGCGGGCGTGGGGAAGAATGAGCGGCCGAGCTCAATGAGTGCGAAGGCGCGGGCGGCACGCGGAGCGCGCCGGATACATTAAGCGGGCGTCAGCTTGGCCCCCTTCTACTAGGCCACGGGAGCGGCGCTTTCATCGCGTTCGCGCCGCGTTATAATGCAGTCCAACGCTGGCAGCAGGGGTTGCCCGAAAACGCCCGTGGAACACGGCAGATGCTATTCGAACTCCGAGACATCACGAAGACCTACGGGAAAATCACTGCCTTGAAGCAGCTTTCCGTGCAGGTGCCGACCGGGGCCGTCGGGCTTTTGGGGCCGAACGGGGCGGGCAAAACGACGCTCATTCGCACCCTGCTGGGGCTGATCAAGATCGACGCCGGGACGGGCACCGTGCTCGATATGGACCTGCGGGCCGAGCGGCTCAATATCCGCCAGGCCGTCGGCTTCGTGCCGGAGGACGAATGTCTCTTTCCCGGCGTGCCGGGCGTGGAGTTCGTGTCCTACGCGGGCGAGTTGTGCGGCATGTCGCGGAGCGACGCCTTGCAGCGCTCGCACGAAATCCTCAATCACGTCGGGCTGGGCGAGGCCCGATATCGGCCGGTCGAATCGTACTCGACGGGCATGAAGCAGCGCGTGAAGCTGGCGGCGGCGCTGGTTCACGATCCCAAGCTGCTGATTCTCGACGAGCCGACCAACGGCATGGACCCTGCGGGACGGCAGGAACTCTTGGAGCTCGCCCGCGACCTGTCGCACGGCAAGGATATGAGCCTGCTGTTTTCCAGCCATCTGCTGCCGGACGTGGAATACGTCTGTGATCACGTGGTCGTGATGGGGCAGGGGAGGGTGCTCGCGCAAGGGCAGATCAAGGATATGCAGCAGCGGCACGAACACTGCTTCGAGGTCCGCGTGAAGGCGAACGCGGGCGTGTTCGCGCAGAAGCTAATTTCGTCGGGCTGCACGGTTGGCGAGCAGGATCACACGCTGTTGGTGCAGCTTCCCATCGGGCAGTCGGAGCGGATGATCTGGTCGCTGGCGGCGGAGTCAGGCGAGCAGGTGCGGCACTTGCGTCCGCAACGAAGCTCGCTGGAAGAGATTTTTTTGAAGGCGGTGCAGTAAATGCCAATCTTCGATCAAGGCTATCAACACTGGAACGGGCATCTTTCGGGCCATGCGTGGCGGTGGCTGGCCATCGCCCGACACGGCATGAGGAAGCAGTTTAAGCCCTGGTATATTCGCCTGCTGATAATTATCGCCTGGATGCCAGCGCTGGTGTTGGCGGGCTTGCTGGCCGTTTGGGGATTGATCGAACAGGGCGTGTTTAGCGCCGAGAATTTGCTGCCTATCCTTTCGATGCTGGCCAGTGCGGCCGACCTGCACGCATGTCGGCAAGCGGTGTGGACGATCTGCTATTCGTATTTCTTTCGGGCGGAACTCTTCTCGATCATGCTGATCGTGACCGTGGCCGGGCCAAACTTAATCAGCCGCGATTTGCGTTTTAATGCGTTGCCTCTTTATCTCTCCCGCCCGTTGACGAGGTATGACTATTTCCTCGGAAAGCTCGGAATGATTGGCGGGATCGTGGCGCTTGTAGCCGTGCTGCCGGCCGTGGTCGCCTACGCGTTGGGCGCTTGCTTCAGCTTCGACCTGAGCGTGGTCCGCGACACGTGGCGGCTGCTTCCGGCCAGCATCCTCTACGGACTCGTGATTGTAGTCTCCGCGGGAACGCTCATGCTTGCCCTGTCGTCGCTGTCGCGGCGCTCGCTCTATGTGGGTTTGGCGTGGATCGGCATCTGGATCATCAGCAGCGCGGTTTCTTTCGCTATGGGTATGATTCACATGGGTATGATCGTCCGCGACGTTCAAATGAAGCAAATGCAAGAGGAACCGGCCATTCCGGGGCCGGGGAGCGAGGGGCCTAGGAGAGGACGTCGCGGCCAAGTCAGGTTTTCGCCGATGGATGGCGCGGCGATTCAAACGGCGCTGGCAGATTCGGCCAAGACCGACTGGCGACCGCTGTTTTCCTATCAGGCCAATCTGCGACGCGTAGGCGAAGCGGCGCTTGATACCGATGCTGCGTGGGTAAAAATCGTCCGCGCGATTAATTCGTCGCAGTCCGGGGCAAACTTTATGATGGACATTTCCGCAGGGCGATGGCCAATGCAGTCGCGGCCGCAAGTCGACGATCGAGTTTTTGCGAATCAGAATGTGCCGCAATACCCGTGGATCTGGTCGGCCGCGGTCTTGAGCGGTATTTTGGTGTTATCTTCCTGGATATTAAGCATACGCGTCAAATCATTGGACCGCCTTCGATGAACGATGTTGTCGAATTCGCCAGCGTTTCCAAGTGGTATGGCAACGTCATCGGCCTGAATCGATTTTCCGTGCGCGTCGCACCGGGTGTGACCGGTCTCTTGGGACCCAACGGGGCGGGCAAATCGACTTTCTTGCAGCTTGCCACTGGCCAGCTTGCTCCAAGCCAAGGCGAGGTCCGCGTCTTGGGACACCGGCCGTGGAATAATGCTCCCTTGATGCGATACGTCGGGCTTTGCCCGGAGCAGGATGCCTTTTACGAATGGATGACGGGGATGGACTTCGTCCGAACGTGCGCCAAGCTGACCGGCATGAGCGGCGGCCAGGCGGCGGCCGCGGCGGACAAGGCGATCGGCACCGTCGGCATGACGGCAAACTGCCGCCGGGCGATCCGCGGTTACTCCAAGGGCATGCGGCAGCGGATCAAGCTCGCCCAGGCGCTGGTGCACGAGCCGCAGGTGTTGTTTCTCGACGAGCCGTTCACCGGCACCGATCCGATCGCCCGGCATGAACTGCTGCAAGTGATCCGCATGCTGGGCGAGAGCGGGCGGAGCGTGATCGTTTCCAGCCACGTCCTGCACGAGATCGAGACGCTCACGCGGACCATCATCCTAATGCACCGCGGCCGATTGGTGGCCGAAGGGCGGATCGACGACATCCGCGACCTCATCGACCGCCACCCGCACCGCATCGTCCTGGTCTCAGAGAGTTATCGCGCGCTGGCAGCGAGGCTGGTGAGCTGGGAGGACGTCGAGGGAGTGCAGATGCTGCGCGACCAGAACGCCGTATTGATCGAGACCCGCAAGCCGGACGAGTTTTACGCCCGGCTGCCCGCGTTGAGCCTTGAAGACGGCACGCCGATACGCGAGGTTTATTCGGAGGACAACAACCTGGAAGCTGTGTTCAAGTATTTGGTGAGCAAGTGAGCGAATCCGCAAGCATATCCGCAGATCAGCCGATGCAACTATCGCATGTTCCCAGCCTTCGTGCGCTCGCCGCGCTGTTGGTTCTCTCGCTGCGGCAGCAGATCCGCGGCTGGCGGATGATCGTGCTCGCGCTGCTATTCATGATTCCGGCGCGCTGGTAGTGCTGATCAAAGTTGTAGCGCCCGCTCACCGGATGCCGCCCGCTCAGGAATTGGAAATGGCGTTCATCTACCTGTTCATTCCCAACGCCTTGGCGCCGTTGGCGGCTTTGCTTTGCGCCGGCGGAATGGTCCGCGATGACGTGGAAGAGCAGACGCTCACCTATCTCCTGATACGGCCGTTGCCGCGCTCGGCGCTCTATTTGGTCAAGCTGATGTCGTCGACAATCGTTGCGATTGCCTTGACCGTTTTTTTCAGCGCGGCCACCTTCGTACTCATCGAAAGCCTGGCCGGCCCGAAGCTGCGCGACCCAGACCTTGCCGAGAAGGTGGTGCGCTTGGCGATGATTTTCGGCGTGACCCAATTTGCTTATTGTGCTTTGTTCGGCATCATGGGCCTCGTTATGCGCTGGTCACTTGTCGTCGGCGTGGCGTATATCGCTCTCCTAGAAGGGTTTCTAGCGGCGTTCAATACCATGGCGCGGCAACTGACCGTCGTGTTTTACTTCCGTGTGCTCGTTGTGCATTGGCTACACCCCACGGACTCGAGTCTCTGGTCGATCGACGCCGCCAAAGTGCCAAGCGCGAAAAACTGCATCGTCACGCTGCTCATTGCGGCGTCAATTCTGACGGCGATCGGATCGCTGATCCTCTCCGTCCGCGAGTTCCGCATGAAGACGCCGGAAGGGGAGTAGCTTCCTTTAGTTTCCGGCTCGCATCGGCACGATGCGCACCGCTTCGCCGCCGTTGGACGAAAGGTCCATGCGCAGGACCATGGCGGCATTGACGGCGCGGGTTTCGATTCGCACTTCCTTGTTCTTCGGATCGTCGGGATGCGCGTCGGTATAAATCGTCGCGGTGTACTTTTCTTTCGGGTCGAGGAACGCCAGAGGAATTCTCAGCGACTTGCCGGCCGGGCTGATCGCGCCCATATACCATGCTTCTCTTTTTCGCGGCGCGATGCAGACCGAGCGGCCGATATCGCCTTCCAGCACGCGGGTTTCGTCCCAGGTTGTCGGCAGTTCTTTCCAATAGTCCAACGCTGGCTCGCCCTTGTATTGTGACGGCCGATCGTACCAGTAAAGGAATTGCCAAGGACTGAAGTAGATAGTCGAGATGGCCAACTGATGGGCGTGTGTCCGCTCGAGCTTGCCGCAGTACCAGCAGAAGGTGTAGTCGGCCGGGCCGGTGAGGAAGCGCGTGAAGGGGAGCGTGGCGTTGTGGACCGCCGTGGGATACTCCTCGTTGCCGCCGATGCCCTCGACGGTCATCAGATTGGGATACGTCCGCTGGTAGCCCATGTTGCGGAACTCGTCGTGGATATCGACCATCAAATGGTGCCGGGCCGCTTTGCGGATCGCCTCGTGCAGCCAGCGGGTCCAGCGCTGGCTGCCGACGTTGACGAAGCCGAACTTCACGCCCTTGACGCCCCACTTTTTATAGAGCGGGAAAAGTTCGTCCAACTGCCGCTCCAAGGCGACGTGATTCACATACAAGATGACGCCGATTTCCTTCGCCTTGCCGTACTCGATCACCGCGTGCAGATCGAGCGTGTGCGAGTCGCGATTGTGCTTGGGGTCGAGATGGACTTCGCGGGCGTCGCTATGCGAATCGTTCTCCGGCCCGTACCAGCCAGCGTCAAACTCGACATATTGCATCCCGCGCTCGGCGCAGAAATCGACGCACGCCTTGCCGCCAGCCGTGGACAAGGTCGCCTCGCGAATGACCTTGCCGGGTTTGATCCATGACGTGTCCGACAGCGCACTAGGATCATTCAAGTTCAATATCAGATAGTTCTGTTCCAGCAGCTTGGCCGGGCTTTCGGCGACCATCAGCACCCGCCACGGCGACGTGAAGGGCGTCGTACCGGTGACGTGGCCGTACTTGCCGCCCTCGGCGTCGAGAAAGGCTTCCAGCGCACACGCCCCCTCTGCCTCTGGTCCCTCTGGGAAAGGGGCAATGGGTGGGGGCTTGATCGGTCGCAGCTTCATGCGGGCGTAATCGACAAGCCGGGCCTCCGTAATCGATGAATAGAGATCGTCGGCGATGCGCACGGTGAGCGGACGCTCCGCGCCCGGCTTGACCTTGCTCAATCGCGTCTCGCTGCCGTCGTAATTGCCTTGCGCTTTGTACACAGCCCAAGTCGTGTAATCATCTACAAAGCAAAACGACGTGTTCTCAGTGATAATCGTGAAGTCTGTAAGCCGCGGCTGCTCGGGCAGTGTATAACAAAAGGCGATGCCCTCGTTGTAGGCGCGAAACGTCAGCCGAAGCGCCAAGGGCGGCTCGGCGTCCGTCCGCAGGTCGAGGACCAGCTCGTTATAACGATCGCGAATTATCGATCGCTCGCCGCAAACTGGTTTCCAGATCGAGTCGCGATGGCTTGTCGCTTGGCCGACGATCCGCAGACGATCATTGAGCGATCCCTCCTTCAATTCCAATCCCAGCCGCGAATTGGCAAGGACCGTCCTGCCTTTGTACGTGACATGGTAGACCGGCTGACCTTTACCAGCATTCCGGTCGATGTCGAAGCTGACAACCAGGTTGCCGTCGGGCGATTTCAATTCGACGGCCTGAGCAGCCGCGGCCAACGATGAAAAACAAACGGCGATGAGCACGAATTCACGCGCCATAGTTTGATCTGTGTCGGGGTAGGGCAGGGGGGAGTGGCGGTCGGCTTCGCTCCATTTTATGATAGAATGGCGGTTTCGGCACCTCCCGTGGGGCAGGTTGCCAACCTGCCATGTCTCGGCAGATTTAGAGGCTCTATCGGAACCGGTCAAATGGCACGACTGACGCAGCCCCACGATCGGTGTTGTTAGAGACTCTAATAATCTACCCCACGTTGGAGTCGCAGCCATGAAACACGCACCTGTTTTCGCCGAAATTGCCCGCTGGGGCGTGGTGCCCGTGATTGCGATCGACTCGGTCGATGCGGCGCTGCCGCTGGCCGACGCCTTGCTGGAGGGCGGCCTGGGTGTAGTCGAAATCACCTTTCGCACGGAGGTCGCGGCCGAGGTCATTGCCTGCATGGCGCAAGGCCGGCCGGAGCTGCTCGTCGGCGCCGGCACGGTGCTCACGGAAGCCAATGTCCGCGCGGCCAAGGCGGCTGGAGCCCAGTTCGCTGTCGCGCCGGGCTTGAACCCGATAACGATTTGCGCTGCCCAGGAGGCGGGCCTGCCGTTTGCTCCCGGCGTCTGCACGCCCAGCGAGATCGAACTGGCATTGAGCCTCGACTGCGGCGTGGCGAAATACTTTCCCTCCGAGCCGTGGGGCGGCGTCGAAATGTTGCGGGCCATCGCCGCTCCTTACGCGCATACCGGCGTCCGCTTCATGCCCACCGGCGGAATTAACGCGGCGAACTTGGAAGGTTATCTCTACTTCAAGGCGGTGGCGGCCGTCGGCGGCACATGGATCGCGCGGCCGGAAGATCTGGCGGCGGGCAAGTGGCAAGTCATCCGCGACCGCTGCAAGGCGGCGATGGACGTTGTTCGCAAAGTGCGAGGGCCGGCGGCGTGAAGATCGATATGGAACTTCGCCCGGCCGATCTCGCGCCGAAGCTCCGCCGGTTCTGGGAGCTTTCCGGCGCGAAGGTCCGCGCGATCGAGGCTGAGTATGATTGCACGAAAGGCTCGCCCGTCTTCACGGTGCAGGGCAAGTATACGACTCGCGGCTGGACCGAGTGGACGCAAGGGTTTCAGTACGGCGCGGCGCTGCTGCAATTCGACGCGACGGGCGAGGCGGAGTTTTTGGAAATCGGCCGCCGCAATACCGTGGCGAAGATGGCCCCGCACGTGAGCCACGTCGGGGTACACGATCACGGCTTCAACAACGTCAGCACCTATGGCAACCTCTTGCGGTTGATGAACGAAGGGCGGATTGCCGAGAATCCGTGGGAACGGAACTTCTATGAACTGGCGTTGAAGCTCAGCGGCGCGATCCAGGCGCGGCGGTGGACGGAGATTGAGGGTGGCAAGGGCGGTTTCATTTACTCCTTCAATGGCCCGCATTCGCTTTTTGTCGATACGATCCGCTCGCTGCGAGCGCTGGCGATCGCTCACAAGTTGGGACACTTGCTCATGGAGGAGAATGACCGGCGGGTTTCGCTCTTAGACCGGCTTCTGGCTCATGCCCTAGCGACTGCACGGTGGTCCGTGTACTATGGCCGTGGACGCGACACCTACGATATCCGCGGCCGGACCGCGCATGAGTCGATCTTCAACGTCAACGACGGCGCGTACCGCTGCCCCAATTCGCAGCAAGGCTATTCGCCGTTTTCGACGTGGACCCGCGGACTCGCCTGGGCGATGTGCGGCTTTGCGGAGCAACTGGAGTTCTTGAAGTCAGTCGATTGTCGCGACAATGAAACGGAGTTTGTGGAAGCCGCGCGGGCGACGTGCGACTTCTACATCGACCATGCGACGGCCGCCGACGGAATTCCGTATTGGGACACCGGCGCGCCGAATCTCCACCGCCTGGGCGATTGGCAGTCCCGCGCCGCCGAGCCGGAAAACGCATACGAGCCGGTCGATAGCTCGGCGGCGGCGATCGCCGCGCAGGGGCTCATGCGATTGGGCCACCATACCGGCGAGAGCCGCTATATGCAGGCCGGTTTGACGGTTCTTCGCACACTCTTGGATGAACCGTACCTCAGCACGCGAAGCGATCATCAAGGTCTGCTCCTGCACAGCGTTTACCATCGGCCCAACGGTTGGGACTACGTGCCGGCGGGCCGCGGCGTGCCATGCGGCGAATCGAGCATGTGGGGAGATTATCATATTCGAGAAGCCGCACTGTACGCCCGCCATCTGGCCGACAGCTTGCCCTATCTGACATTCTGGGGAGGATCAACGTGATCATTGCCGACTTGAACGAAATCGAAGGCCGCCGCTATCCCGCGCGGCGGCGGACGCAGAATCTCGTGGGCGGCGCGTCTCCGATCCAGGCAAAAAACTTTGCCATCGGCAATGTCACGCTCGATCCCAATGGCGGCCAGGTCCCCTGGCACAACCAGGAGCAGGAGGAAATCTACTTCGTCGTCGAGGGCACGGGCGAAATGTGTCTAGGCGGCGAGCGGCGTGTGGTTACATCCGGTCAGGCGATCTACATTCCGCCCGGCGTGTTCCACCAATTGACGAATGTCGGCGAGACGCCGCTCAGGATGTTATACTGTTACGGCCCGGCGGGCGACGTTGCCCACTGGAGACAAGAGCTAGCCGGCACGCTTCCGAGGGCCGGCATCGAGGTTCCACCGCTGCCGGACGGAGCCCACGAACAATGCACGGCCAAAGTAAATCTCTAATCCCGAAAACCTGGGAACCATTCAACGACCTTAACCGTCAAAGAGCCGCAAGCTAGTTTTTCTTTGCGCCTTGGCGACTTTGCGTGAGGCCCTTTGAATCGGAGATTCGTATGGAATCCACCACAACGCATAAAGTAGGCATTATCTTAAATGGCGTGACCGGCCGCATGGGCACGAACCAGCACCTGATGCGCTCGATCATGGCCATAATAGGGCAGGGGGGCGTCAAGCTCGGCGGCGGTGAAGTGATCATGCCCGAACCGATCCTCATCGGCCGCAATGCGGCGAAACTCGCGCAGCTTGCGGCGCAGGCCGGTTGCGTGGCTTGGACGACGAATCTTGATGAAGCGCTGGCCGACCCGAGGTACCCGGTCTATTTCGACGCGCAAACCACCGATCGCCGAGCGGCCGCCGTTACCAAGGCCATCGCCGCCGGCAAACACATCTATTGCGAGAAGCCGACAGCTACCACCACGGCCGAGGCAGTCAAGCTTTATCGCCTCGCCGTGGCATCGGGCGTGAAGAATGGCGTCGTCCAGGACAAGCTCTGGCTGCCGGGCCTGCTGAAGCTCAAAACGCTCCGGGACACGGGCTTTTTCGGCAAAATACTTTCGGTCCGCGGCGAGTTTGGCTACTGGGTATTCGAGGGCGACACCGTTGCCGCCCAGCGGCCTTCGTGGAACTACCGCAAGGAAGACGGCGGCGGCCTCATCATCGACATGCTCTGCCACTTTCGCTATGTGCTGGACAACCTCTTCGGCGACGTGCGGGCCGTATCTTGCCTCGGCGCGACACACATCGACCGCCGCTGGGACGAGAGCGGGCAGCCGTACGAAAGCACGGCAGACGACTCCGCCTACGCCACGTTCGAGCTGGCGGGCGGCATCATTGTGCACATCAATTCGAGCTGGTGCGTCCGCGTCCGCCGCGACGATCTGCTCGTGCTGCAAGTAGATGGCACGAAGGGGAGCGCCGTCGCCGGCCTGCGCGACTGCTGGGTTCAACCCTACGCCGCCACGCCGCGGCCGGTTTGGAATCCGGACGTTGAAAGCCCGTTAAGTTATTTTGACGGCTGGCAACGCCTGCCGGCCCAGCAGAACTATGACAACGCCTTCAAGGTGCAATGGGAACTGTTCCTGCGGCACGTGGTCAAAGACGAACCATTCCGCTGGACGCTCTTGGAAGCAGCAAAGGGCGTGCAGCTTGCGGAGAAGGGAATCGAGTCGTGGCAGAAGCGGAAGTGGGTGGAGGTGCCTCCACTTGTTTCTTGACTTCATCGTTGCTGTTCGCACCTCCAGCTCACTCGACCCACGTGACATACAGTAACGCGCGCTTGGCAGCCAATCGCAATTCCGGAAATTCCGACTCGGCGAGTTGTCGTGCAAAACCTCGGTATAGTTCAGGCGGCGCAATTCCCGAATTGTATCCATCGCTCATAAGCCGAAAGAAGATGGGGATGGCGGATAAGGCCTCGCGTTTCAATGCTGCGGACGAACGGCTTAGGAGATCGACCGCCCTGCCGGGATCCGACTTGGCCGCAATCACCAGGTACGCGCCCAGCAGGTAGTCGAGTCCCGGAAAGTCCGGTGATCGAATAGGCATTCGGTCCGCGTCTGCAATGTGCATCTCATCTCGTAAACGGCTTCGGATCGCAGAGACACGTTCATTTTCTCTCGAATTGCGCAATAGTGGATCAACCGTATGCTCGAGGATTTGCTCGATGACCGGCAATGCGCCCGAAGTTTCCGCGCGCAACTCGACGCCTGCGGCATTGTGGACGAAACAACTGCCGTCGCGGTGCATCCGCCTCGCGTACAAAGTGTCTAACGCCAATTGCTCAATGGCCTGAGCGCTCACGTTACTCTCTCCAATTTCTTAAATATTCGATGATCGTTATTCGCTTATTGTGGCGGCAACCCAACCATTTGCACAATAGCCCCTATTGGTCGCAAAGGGCAAGTTTCGGGCAAGTGGACTTCAATCGACCAATGCGGCGCGGTAGAATAACAAATCAGCGATCTACGAGTTGAGCAAACGAGCAAAGGCGACGATCATGGTCTTTCGAGGTCACGTTGAAAACGGAGCGATCCACTTGGACGATGCTCCTGCCCTTCCGGAAGGAGCGGATGTGGAAGTGCGATTGCTTAGCCAAGATTTGGCCGCCGGGCACGACGAGGAGATGCCCAGCGTTCTGGAAACGCTGAAGGACTTCGTCGGCAAGGCGAAAGGCTTGCCACCGGATATGTCGATCAACCACGATCATTATCTCTATGGGATGCCGAAACGCCAATGACAGCGGTGTTCGCCGACACGTCGTTTTATTGGGCGCTGCTGAATCCACGGGACGCCGCGCATGCTACGGCCGTCGTTGTTAGCGAGCGGCTTCGTCGCCCGTTTCTCTTGACGGTTTTCATCCTTGTGGAGCTTGGAAATTCGCTTTCTCGTTTGAACCAGCGTCGGCTATTCGCCGAGCTTGTTCCATATCTCCGCTCAAGGTCCAATGTGCGGATCATCCCCGCCTCGCGGGAACTGCTTGATCGCGGATTTGAGTTGTATACGCATCGCGAAGATAAGGAGTGGTCTCTGACCGATTGCACATCCTTCATTGTCATGCGCGATGAAGGACTAGTCGACGCCCTAACGACCGACCATCACTTCGAACAGGCTGGCTTCACAGTCCTACTGCGATAAGAATGAGAGCGTTCCCGATGCATGCAGTCGCACTTATCACCGGTGGAACGCGAGGAATCGGCCTGGGCATCGCCCGATGTCTCGCCCGCGAAGGTTTTGACTTGGCTTTGTGCGGCACGCGGCCGAGTGGGGACGTAGCGGCTGTTGTTGACGAATTGCAAACTTCTAGCATCCAGGTTTTGTATGTGCAGGCCGATGTTGGCGATGCCACGGTGCGCCAGCGGTTGATTGAAGCTGTAAAGTCGCGCTTCGGCCGCCTGCATGTGCTGGTCAACAACGCGGGCGTCGCGCCGAGCACTCGGGCCGACATCCTGGAGGCGACCGAAGAGAGCTTTAACCGCGTGCTAGGAATCAACCTCCGCGGGCCGTATTTTCTCACGCAGGCCTGCGCGAATTGGATGATTGAGCAAAAGAAGGCCGACGCGGACTTTCGCGGCTCGATCGTCAACGTCTCGTCGATCTCGGCGACGGTGGCCTCGGTCAACCGCGGCGAATATTGCATCTCCAAAGCGGGCGTGAGCATGGCCACGCAACTCTGGGCCGCGCGGCTGGGCGAATATGAAATCCCCGTCTACGAAGTCCGCCCGGGTATTATCAAGACCGACATGACCGCCGGCGTCGAGACGAAATACGATCGCCTGCTGGCCGACGGGCTGGCGATCCAGCGCCGCTGGGGCACGCCGGAAGATGTCGGCAAGGCCGTGGCGGCGCTGGTTCGCGGCGATTTTCCTTATTCGACGGGGCAAGTCGTGATGGTCGACGGCGGGCTGACCGTGCCACGGCTGTGACTCTCGCTACTTCTTCGCCGCCACGACCCGCTCCATATGGCCCGGCTCGCTGCTCCATAGGTCATCGCCGGCCGCCGAGAGTAACTTTGCCACGTTCTCGCTCGAGTCCGTGAAATGGCTGTCGTCCTGACCCTCCATCACGCCTTTGATCTTGCCGGCCTTGATCGCCTCCTTACGTGCATTGGAATCGATCGACCAGACCGTGCCCTTGTCGCCATCGAGCTTGTACTTCACGAAGAAATAGCCATCCACTTTTTCGGCATCCCAGCCGCTCTGACCAAAACTCTTGATCTTCGCCTCGTCCATAACGAGGTTCAAATAGCTCTTGCCGTTAAGCGTCGTCGTGTAGCCAATGTAGTGGGAAGGCGCCTCAAGCGTGCTGTTGTGGCTCGTCACCGTGACGATGCGGAGCATGCCGGCCGGATACTTGTCGCCCGCCAAGCCAACGTGATAAATCGTCTCCCCGTCGTTCGTCGATTCCCGCCAAGTGCCCACAATGCCCTCATCGACTTTGGCGGTGTCAGCGGACGAGAGCGGGGCCTGCGAATCGACGCAGCCGCATGCAAAAGAAAGAACAGCCAGGCCTAGGAAAAGCGCGCGTTTCATATTGGTACTCCTTTTACGGGGTGCTCGCAACTCGGACATTGTACCCAGTCCACAGCGGGGAAACCAGGCGGTTTCGCCGAGTTTTTCGGCGCAAACCCCGCAGTCGAAGTATTCTCATTCATCGTCATAGGCGTTATCCTAGAGAGAATAGGAACCATGAGAAGAGCGACGGCGGGAGAAAGGCAACTCCTGCCGCGCGACAGTCGGTTCGCATTCTTGTCCAAAAATGGACCCCTGCGAACCCAGGAGCAGAGCCATGCGGAGTTGGCATCGGGGGCGAAACATTCGTCCGGCAGCGGCATCGGGCACGGTCCCATTCTTACCTAAACAAAAACCTAAACGGTCTCTCCGGTCGCCGTCCGCATGGAGGCGACCGAAGTTCGAGTCGCTCGAACCGCGGCTGGCGCTGAGCAGCGGATCTTTGCTGCACGTGGCGCAGCGCCCGCGGTGGGGACGACTTCTAGTTTCACGCCGACGGCCGACGCCTTCGTCTACGCCGGCAGCCAGTTCACCAACTACGGCAACGCGAATTATCTGCTCGTCGAGAACAATAGTTCGACCTATACCGCTGACGATGCGGAGGCGTACCTCCGCTTCGACACGAGCAGTCTTTCCGGCGCGACGATTGCAAAAGCGATTTTGACGCTGACGCCGCTAGTCCTCGGCCGCTCCGCCGGCAACCTGAACGTCGGCGTGCAAATGCTGAAAGCCGGCGGCGACACCTCGTGGACGGAAGGGTCGGGCGGCATGAACGTCGCGACGACCGGGCCGGCTACCTGGTACAACACGCCCAACGGAACGGGACAGATCGCCAGCTTCTCCGGCAGTCAATTGAATGTCGGATCGCCGATTTCGATCGACGTGACGTCGTTGGTGAACCAAAACATCAATACCGCGGGCGTGGAAGGCTTTATCATCGGCGCGGTTTCATGGTATGGCCGCAACCAGGGAGTCGATTTTGCTTCGCGCGAATATGCCACGGCGGGGTACCGGCCCACGCTGACGATCACCACAGCGGGCCCGGTCGCGCCGCGGCCTGGCGTCTCCGCACAGCCGGTCGCTACGAACGTGACGAGTACTTCGGCCGCGCTTTCGGTTCTCGGCGCCGACGGCGGCAGCGATGCCAACTTGATTTACACCTGGTCGCTCGCCTCGGGCCCTTCGGGCGCGGCCGCGCCGACGTTCGCCGCCAACGGGAGCAACGCGGCGAAGAACGACACGGTTACATTCCATCAGGCAGGCAGTTATTCGCTCGTCGCTACGATTACTAATTTCTATGATGGTCTTTCCACGGTGAGCAACCCGGTTACCGTGACTATCGCCCAGACTTTGGCTGGTATCCAAGTGACGCCTTCCACCGCCAGCGTTGCCGTGGGTGCGACGCAGCAGTTCGCTGCCGCGGGCATCGACCAATTCGGCCAGCCCGACAACACCGGCGTCGGCAAGGTGACATGGACGATGACAGGCGCCGGCTCGATCAACGCAACGTCGGGGCTTTACACCGCGCCGGCCGCGTTGGGTGCAGTCACCGCCGCGACGATCACCGCCAGTGCCGGCGGTTTCACGTCGTCGTCCACCGTCGCGCTGAGCTCGGCCTTCATGGGCATCAAAACCCCGGCGCTTTCCAGCCTCACGCAGAGCCTCGACGCCGACGGCTCGATCGGCCGCTCCGACGTGATTCAGATTCTCCGCACGGCCGAGACGCTGGGTAGCGGCACGATCAGCCAAGCCATCATGAGCGACCTAAAAATGCTACTGGCCGACGCCTCCGCACTGAATATGCCCGGCTACGTGCAGGTTCTCGCGGGCGATGTGATTAACGGCAACACGGCGAACGCTCATTATCAGGGCCAGACGCTCGGCAATCTGAGCGCGGGCAGCACGGCCGCGCAGCTCGACGAGCTTATCGGCAAATGGTTCCTCGGCACCGATCTGCCGAGCACCGGCGGATATGGATACAGCTCAATCACGGTTTCGGGCTCGATCTTTTCGGCTACGTCTTCCGGCACGCCCTCGCACCTCGACGAGGACCAAGGCGTTCTCGGCGATTGCTACTTGATCTCCTCGCTGGGCACGATTGCCGACAGCTCGCCGGCGGCCATTCAGAACATGTTCGTCGACAATGGCGTCGATGCCAAGACCGGCCTGCACACGTGGACCGTCCGCTTCTATAGAAACGGAACAGCGGACTATGTAACCGTCGACAACATGCTGCCCACCAGCGGCGGCCGCCTGGTCTTCAACGGCTACGGCGAAGGTCTGACGAACCCGCAGGGTCTCTGGATCGGCTTGATTGAGAAAGCCTATGCCCAATGGAACGAGACGGGCAAGGAGGGCCGCGACGGCACGAATACGTATTCGGGAATCGAAGGCGGTTGGATGGCGGACGTCGACGCCCAGGTGTTGGGGCACACCGCGTCGTCCTACAGTCTCAGCGGCAACAGCGCCCTGCAGGCTCTCATCGCGGGCATGACAAGCCACCAGGCGGTAACGATCGGCACGGACAGCACGAACAACTCGGGCGACCTCTTGTCTTACGGGCTCTATGGCTCGCACGCCTATGCGGTGGTCGGCTACAACGCGGCGAACCAGACCTTTACGCTCTACAATCCCTGGGGCACAAGCCAGCCGACGCAAGCTCTCACGTGGTCGCAGCTCCAGGCCAACACCGACGGCTTCGTGGTGGCAAATGCGTCCGGCACGCAGGCGTATGCGACTTCGGTGACCGTGCGGCCCACAATCGCGCCGCGGTCCGCGGGCCCGATCAATGCTGCCGCGGCCTTCGCCAATAACGGCGGCAGTTTCGGCGGCAGCGACACGAGGACCGCGGCGGTTGACGCGGTTTTTGCCAGATTCTATGCGCCGCGGCCGGCCTGACATTCATTCGCACTCGGGAGATTGGTTTGCAGAGTTCCCGAATGATGCGTTGGATGCGACGTGCAGGAGTTATCATCGCGGCGCTAGTCGCCGTCTGGCTGGCGTCTTCCGTTTTTGTCGCTCACAAGTTCACCCGCCGCCCTCACCCGTTGACGGCCGAGCCGCCGCCGGCGGTCACTTGGGCGGCAATTGAATCGGTCCGCTTGAAAACATCCGATGGCCTTAACCTCGGCGCGTGGTACATGCCGGGAAAGGCGGATGGGCCTTCGGTCTTGGTGCTGCATGGCTTCCGCGAGAGCCGCGGACACAATCTGCAACTTGCCGAGATGCTTGTAAAGGAAGGTTGCAATGTGTTGGCCGTTTCAATGCGGGCGCACGGCGACTCGGACGGCGATTACAACGACATCGGCTATAGCGCGAGGCACGACGTCGTGTCCGCGGTCGATTGGCTCGAAAAACGGCGGCCGGACAAACCGGTTTTCGTACAGGGCACGTCGATGGGAGCGGCGGCGGCCATCTATGCGGCGGAAGAGCTTCAAATTCGGGTCCGGGGCTACATCCTCGAATGCCCTTATCGCGACATCCGATCGGCGGTCCGCACGCGCACGTCTGCTTATCTGCCCTGGCCGCTGGGCTTTATTGCCTACGCCGGCTTAAACCTTGTCGGGCCGATATTCATGCCCGACATCGATCGCATGTCGCCGCTTAATGCGGTGAGTTCGATCCCGGAGACCGTTCCGGTTATAGTAATGGCTGGAGGGTGCGACAATCGCGCGCTGCCCGACGACGTGAAGGCGATTTACGAACGCGTTTCGTCGCACGCGCGGCTGCTGGTGTTTCCCAATGCCGGACACGGTGATTTCATAGGGCCAGGCGGCGAGACGTATCGGGCGGCGGTCATCGAATTGCTGAAGGCGAAATGAAAGAGAAGGTAGCAATGCCTTATCATTCACAGCGGCGCTTCGCGGAAAAAGCGGTCTCCGCCAGATCATCGCGAAACTGCGAAAAGGCGAAAACGCGAAACCACTTGGATATTCGGCCTCCCTTTCGCGCTTTCGTACTTTCGCGTTCTCGTGATTCTCCTCCTGGTCGGTCGTCTACACTTTGTATTGTACAGAATCTAAAACTCCGTGCAGCCGGTCGAATAAAAGCAGTCGGCCGGTGCCTATAGCATAGGGCAGGGCAGGGGGGCGAGACGAAGCGGATGAGCGGCGTTAATGCGGATACGCTGATACGGCTTCTGGACGGGCATACGGCCGCATTGGTCTTGTATGCCCGGCAGTGGTGCGATGCGCCCGAGGACATCGTTCACGACGCCTTTATGCTGCTCATGCGCGAGTCGATCGCCCCGCAAAACCCGGTGGGTTGGCTTTATAAGGTTGTGCGAAATAAGGCGCTGAACGCCTCGCGTTCCAGTCGCCGACGGACAAGGCACGAGACGGCGGCCGCGTTTTCGGGCGAGCCGTGGCTGGTGGCCGAAGAAGGCGATCGGCTGGATGCTGTGGAAGCCGCCCGTGCGCTGGAGGAACTGCCTGCGGAGCAACGCGAAGTCATCATTGCGCGGCTGTGGGGCGGATTGTCGTTTGAGGAGATTGCAAGGGTGAACGGCACCGCGCCGAGCACGGCTCATCGCCGCTACCAGCAGGGGATCGTAGCCCTGCGTGAAAAGTTGGAGGGAATATGTCTGAACACAAAGAACAGAGCAGCGAAATGACATCGTTCGAGCGGGATTTGGCCGCTCTCGCGCCGCGAGTGGGCGGGTTTGACCGCGAGCGGCTAATCTTTCTGGCCGGGCAGGCGGCGGCGCTACGTGATAGTGGCGCGGGCGTCTCGCCTGCCGGGTATTCAGCGGGCGGGACGCCTGCGCCACGCATGCGCTGGGCGTGGCCGGCCGCCTTTTCCGCGATGACCGCGGTGGCTGCCGCGCTGCTGGTGATGCTTTGCACCCGTCCAACAGCGACTGTCGCGACAAGCGGCCAGAAGGATAGCAGGGCGAGCATTGCAAAATTAGAGCCCGCCGCGAAGACAACTGATTCTCAACCGCAAAGCGAATCACAAGCGGCGCCGACTCAGCGCGAGGAAGATATCGCGGACGCGACTTTCCCCGAATCCGATCCGGCCCTTCGGGTCGAACTGCGGCGGCATGGGATTGATTTCAGCAAGCCGCGCGTAATTGCGTCCGACAGCCCGACGGTTATCGCGAAAGCCCCAATGACTTATTTCGAACTGCTCAGCCGGCTGCAAGGGAAGGGGCCGGCAGGGCAGGGGGGGTTGAAAGAGTTGATGCAGTGAATGGAAGGAAAACGGTCGGGCCGTTGGTCCGGCAAAATGAATTCGTTCGACATCTGAATCCAGTCCAGGGCTTCGCCCTTAGCTGGAATAACCGACGCCCCTTTGGGGCACACATTCAGGAATCCAGCCATGAAACCCCGCCGTTTTGTCTTCTTTGCAATAGCCGTCGCGTTTGCGCCGCTTGCGCTACTCGCTCAAAGCCCCGCCGCGCCGCCGAAGGTCGTCAAGATCACGCTGCACCCCATGCCGGAGGCGCGGCCGGCGCTAAAGTACCAGTTGCTGCCGTCGATCGTCGATCGCCGGCCGGGCAATGCGGCCGTGTTATGGAACCGTATTCCCGCTTCACGATACGCGTTCTTCACCGATATGGATAAGTCGGGAGGCCTCTCGGAGAGAATCGAAAAATGGATGGAAATTCCCATGGGCGACCCGCGCGAAAAGCAGCTTCGCGAAAATCGAGATCACGGACAGTCAATTGTCGAAGCCCTTGGCAGCGTGCCCTACGCCGACATGATCCGCGCGGCGCGGTACGAGTCGTGCGATTGGCAACTGCCGATCCACGAGGGAAACGTATTTGCAATACTGCTTCCAGAACTCCAACAGTTGCGAACGTACGCGCGGCTACTGGCGGCAAAGGCGCATATGGAGATCGCCGAAGGTAAATACGATCAGGCGGTGGAGACGCTGCAGACCGGGTTCGCCTTGGCCCGCGACGCCGCGAAGGGGCCAACCGTGATCCACTCGCTCGTTGCCACGGCCTGCGCCGCGTTGATGTCCGTACAACTCGAGCAACTTATGCAGCGGCCCGACGCGCCGAATCTCTATTGGGCACTCTCCTCGCTGCCGCAGCGCTTGATCGATTATCGGCCCGGCTTCGAGATGGAAAGTAACGGGCTGTTCCTCGGGTTTCCGGAACTCGCGAATCTCGATAAGAAGGACCTCGCGCCCGAACAATGGACGAAGCTGCTGCAAAAGACGCTTAAGGACATCATAGGATTCCAAGGTTCGAACGAAGGGAGCGGACCGCCGGTGGAATTCACAACCGCGGCGATGGTGCTGCAGGGGTATCCGGTCGCCAGGCGCTATTTGATCGACCACGGCCGGAACGCGGCGAACGTCGAGGCCATGCCCGTGGCCAAGGTGGTGCTTCTCTACAGCATCCAGCGTTATCAGGAGTTGTGCGACGAGATATTCAAGCCCTTGTTCCTGCCCTACTCCGACGGCAAAAAGTGGCTGGAGCAAGGCGAACAAACATTGAAGATCGCTGTCGGCCGGCACGAAGAGATCATCCCCTTTGCCGCGCTCTTGCTGCCGGCTGTGGTGAAGGCAAAGACCGCCGAGACGCGTGGCGAATGGATACTCGGCCGGCTGCGGATCTTCGAGGCCCTGCGAATTTACGCCGCGGCGCACGAAGGCCAACTGCCCGAGAAGCTGGACGACATTACGGAAGTGCCGATTCCCCGCAATCCGTTTGACGGCAAGCCATTTCTCTATCACCGCGAGGAGAATCGCGCGGTGCTGGACAGCCAGGACGGGCCGCCGGGCATTCCCTGGCGTTATGAAATCACGATGCAACCTAAAGGAGAATCAAAATGAAGACGCTTGACCTTGCCTCGTGCCCACGCTCTGCGTGGGCACGACCTCGCCGGCCGCTCTGCGGCCATTCGGCCGACGTGAAAGAGAATTGTACATTGCGCTGTCGCGAGGACGCGGAGCGTCCATCAATTGCGTTCCCACGCAGAGCGTGGGAACGAGGACGGATGCTCGCAGTTGCCGCTTTGCTGCTCGCTGTCTCGATGCCAGCTCATGCCGCGGATGAGTTCGACGCGGCGGCCGCGGCGCGAGTTCTGGCGCCATTTGTCGAGCGCGACACGATCGCTGTCGTTCATATTGATTTCACCCGGGTGAAGGTCAAGTCGGCGATTGCGCTGATGGCCCGGATCATTCCCGACCAGAAGGATGAATTGGCAAGGGCTGAGATCGCCGCGAACGGTTTTCTCGACGTCGTTCGCGGAGCGGGCGTAAAAGAAGTGTATGCCGTTGCCACGCTCGGCGGCAGGAGCATGATTCCGCAGACGTTCTTGGTCGTGCCCGACAGCCCGCAGTTGAATGCATTGGTATTGAGCAGCCTGCTGAATCTCGGCGGCCAGCAGGGCGGCCAGGGCGGTCAGGGCCGAAAGGTGGGCAATGTCTACGTGCTGCCGCTTACCATGCATTTGCCGGCTGTTCCCGAGGAGTTTCATCCGGTCCCGCGCCCCGAGCTGCGCGAAGCGCTCGCGGCGGCAGGCCAAGCCGCTGTGCAAATCGCGTTCATTCCGCCGGACTCGACGCGGCGGGTGGTCGAGGAACTCATGCCGAGGCTGCCCGATGAGATCGGCGGCGGGCCGAGCACCGTCCTAACCCACGGCATAGCCTGGGCGGCTGCCACGATCGATTTGGCGCCGTTGAGCCTGCGTTTCGAGATCAAGTCGCGAGACGTGGATGCCGCCGCGGCTCTGCGGGGGAAATGGCTCGATGGGCTAAAGCTCGCGGGACGGCAAAAGGAAATCCGGCAAGCGCTGCCGGACTTCGAGAAGATTGCCGCCATGCTAACGCCCAAGCTATCGGGCGATGGCTTGACTTTGGGTCTTGATGAAAAGGAGGTCGAGGACAGCGGAGCGCTGGCTCCGTTGCGGCAGGCCGCCGACAAGGCCCGCACGTCGGCGCAGCGGGCGCAGTCGATGAACAAGCTAAAGCAGTTTGCTTTAGCGTTGATTAATTACGAGGAGGCCAGCAAGCACTTTCCGCCGCCCGCTAGCCACGGGCCGAACGGGAATCCGTTATTGAGTTGGCGCGTGGCAATTCTGCCGTACATCGAGATGGACCAACTCTACAAACAGTTCCACCTCAACGAGCCTTGGGACAGCCCGCATAATAAGGCTCTCATCGAGAAGATGCCGCCAGATTTTCGTTCGCCGAAATCGAAAGCGGCCAAGGGACTGACAAACTATGTCGTGGCGGTTGGGGGCGGAGCGCTGTACTCTTCGTCGAAGGACGAGCCGACGTTCAAGGACATCACGGACGGCACGTCCCATACGATCATGCTCGTCGAGGTAGATGACGAGCACGCCGTCGTTTGGACGAAGCCGGACGATTTACAATTCGATCCGCAAGACCCCAAGAAGGGCATCGGCAGCATCTACCCGGAAGGTTTTTCCGCCGCCTTCTGCGAGGGCTCGGCCCATTTCCTACGCTCGACGATTGATCCCAAGACGCTCAAGGCCCTATTCACTCGGGCCGGGGGCGAGGTGATTGGGGATTATTAGCGCAATTTGGCGCGGAGGGTAACGTGGCTTAGCCCCAGGATTTTTCCTGCCTGACTGCGATTGCCCTCCGCCTCCTGCATCGCCTCGTGGATGATTAAGCGGTCGAACGCCTCGCGGGCACGGCGGTAGACGTTGCCTTCGTGGTTGGCGATCCATGACTTGACCATCCGCGGCAGGTCCTGCCAATCCGCGTCCGCTAGGTCCGCCACATCAAACTCGGCGCCGGCTTCCGGCGGCTCATATTGCTGGATTTCGGCGGGCAGGAATTCGGGCAGGAGCGTCGGTCCGGCCGCCGCAAGCACGGCCTGGCGGATGACGTTCTGCAATTCGCGAACGTTGCCCGGCCAAGGATAGGCCCGCAAGAGATCGAGGGCTTCCGGCGAAATCGATTGCAGCGGCGCATCGAGCAACCGATTGTTGCGAAAGAGGAAGTAGTGGGCCAGTTCGGCGATGTCGTCCTGCCGCTGTCTGAGCGGCGGCAGGGAAATGGTGACGCCGCTCAGCCGGTAATAGAGGTCTTTGCGGAAGCGGCCCTGCTCGATGAGCGCGGGCAGGTCCTGGTTCGTGGCGGCGATGATTCGCACGTCGACGGTAATGCTCTCGTTTGCGCCAACGCGCTCGAAGCGGCCCTCTTGCAAGAGCCGCAGGATTTTGGCCTGGGTATGTGGGGCCATGTCGCCCACTTCGTCAAGAAAGAGCGTGCCGCGATCGCATTGCTCGAACTTGCCGATGCGGCGGTGTTCCGCCCCGGTGAACGCCCCGCGCTCATGGCCGAACAGCTCGCTCTCCAGAAGCGATTCGGCGATCGCCGCGCAATTGATGGCAAGGAACGGCTGCTGGCTGCGGCGGCTATGGTGGAACAGCGCGCGGGCGACGAGCTCCTTGCCCGTCCCGCTTTCCCCGAGGACCAGCACATTCACGTCCTGCGGCGCCGCGCGGCCGATCTGCTTGCAAACGGCCTGCATGATGGCCGACCCGCTGCCGACAAGGCGGTCGGGCGCGTCCTCCGGCCGATCGCCATCATCGATGATCGCGGGCACGCTCACAAGCTGGCTGATGGCGAGGGCCTGTTCCACGACGCGGCGCAGTTGCCCGGCGTCAAGTGGCTTCGTCAAGTAATCGTAGGCTCCCAGCTTCATGGCTTCGATCGCCGTCTCCGCGGTGCCGAAGCCAGTAATGAACACGACCAGGCACCTGGGAACGACGCGCCGCAGTTCGTGGAACACCTCAAGGCCGGACGCGGCGCCGAGCTTGATATCCAGCAGGATCACGGCGGGCGCATGTTCCGCGGCGAGACGAATTCCCTCGTCCGCGGTTTCGGCCCCCAGCACGGTCAATTCGGAACGGTTGAAAACCGCCTTGATGCTGATGCGAATGCTCGATTCATCATCGATCACGAGGAGGGTTGACATGGCTCCATCCTCCCGGCCGCCGCCGTCTGTCCACAAGGTTCCAGAGAGAGCGGCAACTCAAGCGTAAAGACGGCGCCACACTGCGGTAGATTGGCGGCGGTGAGCTTGCCGTCGTGCTGCTCGGCAATCCGCCGGCAGATGGCCAGTCCCAGGCCGGTGCCGCGTTCCTTGTTCGTGACGAACGGTTCGAAGATTCGCAGCATGATCTCGTCGGGGATGCCGCCGCCGGTGTCGCAAAACCGAATGCGACAGAGCGGCTCGGGCGTCTCCTCGCACTGCATGGCAATTCTCAAAACTCCGCCCTCGGGCATGGCCTCAACCGCGTTCATCACGAGATTGACGAAGACCTGATGCAACTGTTCGGGATCGCCATTCACAATGATCGGATCCGGCGGACAATCCCGCTCGACGACGACGGACTGCTGCCTGGCGTAGCCTTCCGCCAGGTTCAGCGCCCGTTGCAGTGTTTCGCGCAGGTCTTGGCGGACCTGTTTCATGTGGGGAGGGCGGGCAAAATCCAGCAGCCGTTGGATCGTGTTCTCCATGCGGGCCACCTGCTCGACGACGACGTGGATGTGCTCCTCCGTGAGCCCCTCGCCGCGCGCGTCCGTGGCGGTCTGCATGAGAAGCTTGACCGAGGTAAGCGGGTTGCGGAGTTCGTGCGCGACGCCGGCCGCCATCTCGCCCACCGCGGCAAGGCGGTCGGCGAGCATCGTCTCCCGGCGGGCGGCATGAAGATCGTCGACGATGCGTTTGATCTGGGCGGCGACGAGCTGGACCTGCCCATGCAGGACCGGCAGATCGTCGGAAGGGACCAGGTCGAAGCGATCGACTTCGCGCTCCAGGCCGCCCGCGGCGTCTTTCAGGCTGATGCTAATTTGTGCGATCGAGCGGCGGAACCAGCGCGCCGCCCAGACTCCCCACGCGATGCCGACGGCAGGCCCAACGATCCACAGCGCGAGCATGACCCAGTCGAACGCGGTCCGCAGCCGGTCGCGGTGGGCGATCGAGCTCTTTATAAGCCGTTCTTCGATGTCTTGCACGCGGTTGCACGATTCGGCGATCAGGCGCGCGGAGCGAGACAGTTGCATAAGCGGCACCATGGCCCTTTCCTGGTCCGACGTAGCTTCAAGGCGTCGAGCGATATCTTTCCGATAAGCGGAGAATCGACTTCTGATGTCGGCGGCCTCGTCGGCCGCGCTACTTTTGTCGATGCCGGCGAGATAGTCTTCAAATTGTCCTTCCAATTCGGCGATTTCGAGCTTTGTGTGGCGGTCCGCGCGCTCCGCTACTTCGATGACGGTAGCCTGAATTCGCCAGAGGACGTCCTGCATCGCATCGGTGCGGTGGATCGTGGTGAAGTTCTCGTCTAAATCTTGCAGGTGCGAGCGATAAACCCAATCTATGTAGTAGAGGGTCGCGCCGCCGACGAATAGCCAGAGCAGGCTTACGATGACGGTGGGTGTTATGAATCGCTTCCCCATGTGACGGCAATACTTCGCGGCGGATCTTGCATCGGTTCCGCGCGGCCCCGATCCTTTTGGCCCATCCCGCGCGGCATGAAGTCGCACCGCAAGTGCAATCGCGATGCCAATTCGAACGGAAGTTCAATGACCTGCGACGATCCCTCAATGGCTCGTCCAGAACGAATCCATTCTAATAAATGTCCCGCAAGGCGTCCACGATGGCGGAAGTTGCGGGTCGACTGATGAAAGAAGCTATCACATCGACTGACAGGTTCTATCTTTGGTGCTAGGATTCTGCGCGGCGGTCTCCACTTGACTCCTTAGGCCCCTCCGGCCGTAAATCGGGCCTGTGACGGGATTTGGGACTTTAATGAGCAAGGCAGGCGTGCAGTGGCATAGGTCTTGCATTCCTCCATTCGACACGTTCGCCAAACAATTTACCCGCCACACCGGCGGCTATCGCAGTGGAGCAGTCACCATGTTAGTCCTCAGCCGCAAAGTCGGCGAGCAAATCGTCATACCAAATTGCGGTTTGACGGTCACCGTTCTGGACGCCAGCGCATCGCGAGTACGACTGGGCGTCGATGCGCCCTCCCGCGTGACGATACGCCGCGGCGAACTGCGTGCACCCGCGCCGCCGCAATCCGACACAGAGGTTGAAAAGTCCACGTTGTCGCTTCGAATCCTGGTTGCCGACCCGGACGCATTCCTGACGCGCAGCTATCGCGAGTACTTCGGCCGCAGCGGCGCGGTGGTCTCGACCGCGCCGACGGCACTGGCCTGTCTCGATCGCTTGCGAGACTTTTCGCCCGACGTGCTCATCTTGGAAGCAACGCTGCTTTGGGGCGGCGCCGACGGCGTGTTGGCTCGGATGCAGGAGGAACCGGCGCTCCGGCCGGCCTCGGTGATTCTGACCACGCAAGCAGGCGACAGGGGACTGCTCTATCGACTTTCCCCCTACAAGGTCGACGATTATCAAGTCAAGCCGCTTAGTCCGCGCGATTTGTTGAAACGGGTCTATTTCCTGCAAATTGCGCGTGGTTTTTCGCCCAGAGCGGAGCCAGCAGCAGTCGCGCGGCGGTAAGTCGGTGTGCTGACTATGCGGTGATGCGACAATATCCATGCCCCCCAAGGGTGCAGTGGCTTTTGCTTATTATCGAGACTGCGACGCAATCTTTCGTCGTTTTTTTACTCGCTTCCCCCACAGGACGCGGCTCCAATTATCCCTATTTCCCCAACACGAACGAATACGGTATCCTTGAGCATGGACAATTGATCCGCGAAAACGCTTCCAAGGAGCAACAATGCTGGGCGTATCCCTCGATTATCCAACGTACCTCGGACGCTTGCAGACCGAACTGGCGCGCGTCGATGCGGAGGAAGTGATCCAACTTTCCGACTCGATTTTCGCCGCATGGCAAAGCGGGAACACGGTCTTTATTATCGGCAACGGCGGCTCCGCCTGCACCGCTTCCCATCTGGGCGAGGACCTGGGCAAAGGCTGCTTGCGGCAAGAGGATCTTTGTGATGAATCCCGCCGCCGGCTGCGCGTGATGAGCCTTACCGACAACGTCGGCTGGCTGACCGCGATCGGCAACGATTGCGGCTACGATCAAGTATTCGTCCAACAACTGATGAACTTCGGGCAGCGAGGCGATCTGCTGATTGCGATCAGCGGATCGGGCAACAGCCGCAACGTGCTCGCCGCGGTCGATTGGGCCAATCGCCACGGGCTGAAGACATTCGGCATTACCGGCTTCAATGGCGGCAAGCTCAAGCAAATGGCCCAAGCGGGCGTCCACGTGCCGCTGGACGACATGGGCATGGTGGAAAGCGTGCACATGTGCGTGATCCATTGGATCATCGACGACATGCACGCCCGTGTGAACTCCAGCGGGCGGTATGCACAGTGTTGAATTAGTTTCTCGACCGGCGGTGAAAGAAGACCGCCGCGCTGGCTTCTGAACCTGGAGCATTCACTATGATAGTGGGACGCATTCATTCTCGGTCGATCGTATTTCCTCGCTTCCTTACAGCGGTAGCGGTCGTGTTCTCCATCGGCCAAGTCGCTCTTGCACAATCGAAGCTGGATGCAGCCGGAGGCCGGACGGAAGGTCAAAGGAACAAAGCGAGCGCGGGTCCCGGCGAGGCGCCGCCGACTGCTCGAGAAGCGATTGCCACAATCAAAAAGCTCGGCGGCCAGGTCACCATGGAAGGCAAGGGCCCAAACCGGCGAGTTATCGGCGTGGACGCGCGCTTCGCCAGGAGAATGACTGATGAGGATATGGAGCGCCTCGAGGACTTGGCAAATCTCGAATCGCTCGATCTCGCGTATACCACTAATGTGACCGATGCCGGGCTTGTTTACCTCAAAGGGCTCGCCCAACTTAGAACGCTGGATCTAAGCAACACGAAGTTCGGCGACGCTGGACTAGAGCACCTCAAAGGACTCACCCAGCTTAGAACGCTGAACCTCAGCGACACGAGGTTGGGCGATGCCGCGCTACAGCACCTCAAGAGATTGACCAAGCTCCAATCGCTTCGGCTTTCCAACACCAAGGTCGGCGACTCCGGACTGCGACAAATAAAAGGATTGAGCCTGCTTCAAGACCTTGACCTCTCCGGCACCAAGGTCGGCGATGCCGGGCTGGAATGCCTCGAGGGATTGACGAACCTTCGCTCGCTGGACCTGGGCGACACCAAGGTGACCAGTGCCGGGCTGGAACACCTCAAAGGACTGACCAAACTCCAATCGCTCCGGCTTGCCGATGACAAGATCGGCGACGCCGGGCTGCGACACATCAAAGGCTTGAGCCTGCTTCAAGACCTTGATCTCTGCGGCACCGCGATGACCGTGACGGACGCCGGGCTGAAAAACCTCAAGGGATTGACGGAACTCCGAAGGTTGGACCTTAGCTACAACCCGGTCGGCGATGCTGGGCTGAAACACCTCGAGGGATTGACCAAACTTGAATCGCTTCGGCTTGCCAGCACCAAGGTCGGCGACAGCGGGCTGCGACGCCTCAGGGGATTGAGCCTGCTTCAAGACCTCGATCTCGTCTGGACCGCAGTGACCGACGCCGGGCTGGAACACCTCAAAGGACTGACGGAACTCCGAAGGTTGGAACTTAGTTACACCGCGGTCAGCGACGCCGGGCTACAGCATCTTAAAGGACTGACCAAACTCCAATCGATTTGGCTCGCCAGAACGACTGTCACCGATGCGGGTGTGAGCGATCTTCAAAAGGCGTTGCCGAAAGTGGGGATAGACACAGCCTGGAAATGATCCCGACGCGCAGCGCGCTTACAGCTTCGCCGCTGGCGTCTTCAAGTTGAAGCGGTACTTGAGGAAGCAGCGGATATAAGCCTTGCCGCTCCGCCAGCGGTGCAGCGTGACCTCGCCGATTCGCAACCGGTACGAGATGGGAATCTCCTTAAAGCGCATGCCCGCGCGGCATGAGCGGATGATGAGCTCCGCGGGGAACGAATAGTTGGTTTCCCATGCCACGGCGTGGGCCGCTTGACGGCGGAAGCCGAACATGCCGGTGGTCACATCGTGGGTGGAAATGCCATATAACATGCGGACGATGAAGGCGAAGGTGCGGTTCGCCCAAAGGTTGGCGCCCGGCATCGCCTTCCGCACTTCGGCGGTGCCCAGCCGGTTTCCGGAGACCAGATCGTATCCCTGGGCCGTCAGCAAGTCGAGGAAATCGGGAATGCGATCCATCGGGTAGGTGTTGTCGCAGTCGGCCGTGATGATGTAGTCGCCGGAGGCGGCGAGAATGGCCGTCCGCAGCGCGATGCCGTGGCCCTGCGGGGGCTGCGAAATGACCTTCACGCCAAGGCTAGCGGCCACGGCGGGCGTGTTGTCCTTGCTGCTGTCGACGATGAGGATTTCCGTGTCGTGGTCGGCCGTATATTTCCGAATGTCGGCCACCACGCCGGGCAATGCCTTCTCTTCGTTAAACGTCGGCATGACGATGGATATTTTTAATCTGTCCATTTCCGGTTCCTTAGTAAGGAACTCTAGCACGTTTTCAGCCGGGCAGTAGCGGGCGCTGCGCGGTAATGCGGGAAAAACCGATCATGCCGCGTGTGTCGACTTGCGGTTGCAGCCGGCGACGCGGCGGCAAATCGAAATTACGCCCGGTGTGACCGCCACAATCATGAACGGTTCCAATGGCAGGCGATATCGAAACTGCGGCCAGACGAAACAGATCGTGCCTAAGGAAACAATGAGCAGCACACTGGCAATGGCGAGCCCCACCTCGCGGTGAGCGGGATCGCGGATCATGAACAGGCAGCCTATCGCCGCCGCCAACGCGCCCAGCCCGAATAAAACGGAGTTTGGATGCCACACGACCCGCAAAACGGACTGATGCACCGTTTCCAGCAGCGGTACGGACCATCTCACCTGTCCAGGAGGAACGTAGTCCTCGTGTGGATCCTTGAATTTAGTTGGCCAGCCCGTCGGAAGTGCGCGGTCGCTGTAGAACCATCCCCACGGGACATCGAGCCAAGGCTTCGGGCTCAGCCAGAACCAGGCGAAGCGCAGTACTCTGCCTTTCAGGTATTGAACGGGATGCTCGCGGATCGTTTCGAACATGGCGTTTGCCATGAGGACGTTCTGCATCGTAGTCCGAACGGCCGCGTTCCACCAAAGCACGGGAAACGTCCCATTCGCTCTCCATGTTTACGCCCGTGCCTTCCAGCGCAGCCCGCAATTCCTGGTTCTTCGGCCCGTTAGAGTCCTCGACAGGCATCTGACTTGGCCGCCCGTGGCAACCGCTCCACAGCGCCCGGCCAGTGAACTGCGTGAGAAAATATTTTCCAAAGACGATTTTATTGCGGACGTACCAAGGCGCGAAGAGCAAGGCCATGAGCACGAGCAGGACCGCGGCATGTGCCCAGAACCGCCTTAATGCCGATTCTTTCCAGAGGTGATAGGCCATGATGCCGAGCGTGGGAAACCACAACGGCGATGCAACTGGCTTCAGCAGCGCTGATGCAGCTATGCAGATTCCCATCGCCGCGGCGGTCCACCAGGTGGGCCGACCGAGCCAAGCCACCAGCGCGGCAAAGTACAAGACTAACGTCACACAGAGCAGGTTGTCGGCGAGGACGAAGATCATGAAGCAACTGCGCGAGAGGCAGCAGAATGAAAGGGAGAGCCCAACAAGTGCTCCGGCTCGGTTGCGGGTGATGCGGGCACAAATCCAGGCGGTTATCAGGGCGACCACGAAATCCATCAACACTTGGAAGACGGTGATCCCTATGACCGCATAGCGGCCGAAAATCGTCTGCATCGCGGCCAGATAGTACGGAAACGCCGGCGGCCGGAACGCCCAGGCTCGCTCACGGAGCATCCAATCGCCATTGGCGACCTCAATTCCCATCTTCCAATAATTGACCCCGTCGCTTTCGGGAAATGGCTGCCCGCCGCCGATGATCAACGCGGCCTTGCCGAGATTGAGCAAAATCAGAAACGTGAGCGCAAGGCGATAACCGCCGTTGGCGGTCGTCGCGGTTGCTGGCGTGGCAAGTGGCGTGCTCACATGGACTACTTCGTGTGCGATTTTGTTCCTCGGAGCCATTATACCTTCCTACGTCGATGAATACAGACTCGTCCGGAAAATCGGAGCGATGACGACGTCCGTTTCGCGGAAAAATCGGCCGATACCGCAAAATCATTTTCGCGCGACAACTTTCGTTGGGTCGGCGCGGTGGTCGCGATTATAATTACCAAATCGAGCCCTTCACAATGCCCATTCTACGACAATCGCTTTGACGATCTCCGCCCCGGGCGAAATATTCTAGTTCTGTGTCACGCAGCAATTTATGAACGAGAGCCTATCTCAATCCAAGACGCGCGACGCAAGGCACGGCCTGATTAAGAAGTCTTGGGGCGACGCCTGCCGAAATTTTGTTTTCAGGCGACTCAGCCGCAGAACTTTGGTCGTACTGCTCGCACTTATCGTCATCGCGTTACTCCACCCGCTTATCCTCCGGATGCTTGCGTGGCCGTTGCAGTCTTTCGACCCGCCCGCAATCGCCGGCTTCTATTGCCTTCATGGCGGCGAACTGGGAATCGATGGGTTCGAGGCGCTCGATCGCGCCGCCGCATGGCAACGAGAGACAGGCGGGACGATCCTTCTCATTTTGCCGCGGGCCAGCCGGATCGTGGAAGTTGGCGCGGCGCCGTCGTTCGAGGAAATGTGCCGACGGGAGTTGGCGAAACGCAGCGTTCCCGAAGACAAAGCGGAGGCGATCCGCGCCGGCGCTCGAAACACCTGGGACGAGGCCCATGCGCTGGATGATTGGCTGAAACAGCATCCGCAGGCCACGGTTTCCCTGGCTTGCAGTCCGTTTGCCGGCGGCCGGCTGAGATATGTTTTCAACCGAGTTCTCGGCCATCAGAGCAGCTCGCGCATGCGCTTGGCTGTGCTGCCCGATCCAACGTCTGACGCGACCGCGTGGTGGCGCTCGCGGAGCGGAGTCAAGGATTTCATGTATGCCTGGCTCGACCTGGCCTACACGTGGTGCGCGGGCGACGGTGAACGTGACGCTCCGCCTTCCGCCGCCGCGTTTCGGGAATCGGTCGCAGCCGAAATCGGCGAGGCCCCGCGATGAAGAAATGGCGGCGCAGGATGTTTTTGGCGGTCTTCATCGGAATCGTCACGATTCCGTTCTTGGTAATCAATTCACATGCGCTGCTTTCCGCCGCGGGACGTTGGCTCGACGTAGGCGGGACGCCGCAGCGGGCGGACGCGGTAGTCTTGCTGAACGGCGGATATAACACGCGTCCCTTCGTGGCCGCCGCGCTTGTCCGCGGCGGCTGGACGCCGAAAGTGCTCTTGAACACGGTGGCTCTGCACGCCCTGGAAGCCGACGGCACAATTCCGCGATCGCACGAAATCGCACTGCGGGTATTGGAGTATGGCGGTGTGCGGCGAAGCGAAGTGAAAGTGCTCGACGTCTCGGCCAAAACCACGTACGACGAGGCTATTGGCGTCGCGGATTATCTGGCGGCCCATCCGGCGAAACGGCTGCTTCTGGTCACGGAAGGGCCTCACACGCGCAGGGCACGATGGATTTTCCAGCGCGTCCTGGCGGCCCAACGCACCGAGATTGCCGTCGTCTCCGCGCCGACCGATGGATTCGACTATGCAGTCTGGTGGCGCAGCGATGACGGTTTTCTGTTCGTCGTTAGCGAATATCTCAAGCTTTTCTTCTATGCGCTTCGCTACGGCTGGCTAGGCTACGAAATCACTGCCGCCATCGTGGCGGCGATGCTACTCCGCGCATGGTTTCGGCGGCGGCGGAAACCAATTTTTTAAGGGAGTGTGATATACTGATGGTTCGCACCGGTAGTGCAGCAACCCCCCATGTAGGGATTTTAACATGCCAACATTGAACGTGCGGCTCGCGGCCATTCTGGTGATCAGCCTGGCGGTCCTAGGCGGCGGAGTGGCTTGGCTCCACAGCAAGCAGGTCGACTGGCAGGCAAGTGCCTTGAAGGCGGCTTCGGAAAAGTTTGAGGCAGACAGCAAGGAGGCGTTCAAAAAGGTCGAGCCTGCGGCGGATGCGGAAAAAAAGGCGATGAAAAAGGCCGAGGCCCCCGCGCTAGCAGAAGAAAAGGCGATGAAAAAGGTCGAGGCCGCCGAGGACGCCAAAAAAAAGGCAATTTCAAACGCAGACGCGGAAAAGTATAAAGACGAAAAAGAGGCTGCTGAAGCGGAGGCAAGAAAGTACAAAGCCGAAAAAGAGGCCGCCGAAGGGGAGGCAAAAAAGTACAAAGACGAAAAGGATGCCGCCCGAAACGAGGGCGAAAAGGATTTGCTTGAGGCCATTCGGCTATTGCACGACTACGTCAGGTTGGTGCCCCGTGATCGAGGGGCGGAAATCCATTTGGGGTTTCTCTACATCGATAGTAAGCAATTGAAACCGGCCTTCGATACCCTGGAAGATGCGCTGCGGCTGGCGGACAAATCGGAGCCGCCCGTGTCCCCCGAAGAGATCCGCGACGCGCGGCTCCGTTTGGTGAAAGACGTGACAATGAAGATCGGCCCAGTGGAGGCCATGAAAGCGCACCTCGAAATTCTCCTGGGGGACACGCTCGAAGACAATAAGCGACTTAAGCGCGACAGCAAAAAGCCCACGGGCGACGCTGAGCTGCTCGATCTCTATGGGCAAGCTTTAATCTACAGCCGCAATGAAACAGGCGCCTGCGAAATCTTTCGAGACGCGATATCGATTGCGCCGGATCGTGTGGATAGTTATTTGCACCTTGCAAGCGTGATGCGGGGCCCGCTCCGTCAAGAAGACGACGCGGATAAGGTCATGGACTCGATGATGGATAAGTATCAGGATTTGATCAAGAAACTGAGGTCGGACGAGAAACTTCCATTGGCCGAGAATCTGAAGTTGGTTACCGCATACGAGAAGTACCTCTCCTATTTTCTGGCACAGAACAAGAAGGATAAATTCGAGAAAGCCTTCGACAAGGCCAGAGGCGACCTCTCAAAGCTGTCGCCGGATGATCCTCGCGGCCTATTGCTGATAGGCCGCAGCTACTACTACAAACAGGACTACGATAAGGCCGAGGAATACCTGCGCAAGGGCATCAAGGCGTTTAAGGACACCGACGACGTCGCGGGGGCGTACAAGCTTCTTGCTGAATCTCAAGAGCAAGCGGGCAAGTTTACCCAAGCGATCGATACCTTTAAAAAAGGAGTCAAGGCGACGCAGGGAATGCCATCGGGGCTGGATCTTCTTTGGTCGTTGGCGGACGCTCAGATACTCTCCAAAAACTTCAAGGATGCGGAGCCTAATATCAAGCGGCTCCGCGAACAAGGCTGTTCGCCGCCTTTGGTCGACTTCCTTGAGGCGCGAATAGCAATCGATCAGCAGAACTGGCGGGAGGCCGAGCGCCTTTTGAAAGAAAGCGTCATCCCGAGGACCGTCGACTCGTCGAATACCAGCCTTCGCTATAACTCGCTGATCTTTCTGGCCCAGTGCTATACCCAAACCAATCACGACGTCAAAGATCGGATTACCACGCTGGAGCAAGCCACCAAGCTTAGTCCGACTGCGTTTGGTGCACGCGCCGCTCTGGCGGAAATTTACATCAGCCAAGGAAGAATGGCCGACGCCATCGAGCAATACCGCGAGGTGATGAAGGGGCCGCAGGGACCGCAGCGCGACCAAGCGGAGTTCAGTTTAGCAAGGGTTGAGATCATGTACCTGTTGCAGACGCCGGAGACCGCTGAAAAGAAGCGCGATTGGGCCCCCGTCGAAAACCTGCTGAACGGCTTGATTGCCAGAAAGTCGACCCACCCAGAGTATCTCGTGCTCAAAGCCGAGATGCTGCTTGCCCAGGAGAAGCCCCAGCAGGCGCGTGAAGCGCTGGAGGAAAGCGTGAGTGCAGTGCCCAAGGGCGCCGAAGCCTGGCTGGCCCTGGTGCGGCTCGATATTCACGAAGCAGAGAAGGCTGCCGATTCGGCGAAGGAAGCCGAGCTCTGGAAAAAGGCCGCCCGCGATATCGACCGAGCCGAAAAGGCACTCGGCGACCGCGTCATCGTGCGCATGGCTCGCGGGAGTCTCGCGCTCGCCAGTAAAGATCCGCAAAATAACGTGGGCGAAGTGCTGAAAAAGCTGGGCGAGAACACCGACGCCCTCAATGAGGTGGAAAAACTGCAGCTTTGGAGCACTCTCGGCGGCATGTGCGCCAGGCTGAGGAAGTTGGTTTGGCTCAAGTTTATTTCCGGCGAGTCGCCGAAAAGGAGCCCAAGAACATCCGCGTTCGCTCCCAGCTTTGCGAATTGGATCTCCGCTCGTTCGCGAAAGGACAGCCGGTCGACAAGCAAGAACTCGACCGGCTTATCGACGACCTCGAGCGATTAGACGGCCACGGGTCAAGCTGGCTCTATGGCAAGGCGGTGCGCGCGTTTATTCAGGCCAATAACAAGGACCCGAAACTGATTTTAGAAGCCGCCGGATACGTGAGCGAGGCGTTGAAAATCAGCAGGGAATGGGTTCCTGTTATTTTGTTGGCCGGAAGGATTTGCGAATCGCAGGGCAATGCCGAGCAGGCCTTATTGTTTTACAAGATCGCCATATCCCGAGGGGAACGCGATGTGGATGTCATCCGCCACACAGCGCGGCTGCTCGTGCAGCGGCACCATCCTGAGGATCTTAAGGATGCCAAGGAGCTCTTCGACAGCCTCGAGAAGCAAAAGAGCCCGCTAGTCGGAGAAATGCAGCAGGAATACATCTTCGTCAAGGTCCTCCGCTGCAAGGACGGGGACATCGCCGAGACCGGGAATCTGGTTGAAAAATCAGTCGCGCCGGACTGCAAGAGCGATAAAGAATTGACCTGGCAGGGTGAATTGTATTCGATTCTTACCGATCGCCTGAAGGAGCTCGCGAAAAAGAAGGCCGACGCCGCGAACCCCGAGGCGTGGACAACGGACACCGCCATGCTCACTATGGCCCAGCGCGGCGTGAACTCGCTGCTCAAGGCCAACCAAATAAATCCACAATCCGACGGGACGTGGGTCGCGCTGGTACAGTTACTTGCCGATATCGGACAAAGTCAAAAGGCGAAACCGTTTATCGAAAAGGCCGAACAGACTCTTAAGGGCGATGCGGCGCCGCTGACCATCGGCCTCTGTTGGGC
Organism: uncultured Planctomycetia bacterium; assembly: GCA_963775975.1. Classification (GTDB taxonomy): domain Bacteria; phylum Planctomycetota; class Planctomycetia; order Pirellulales; family Thermoguttaceae; genus JANXQG01. Next base: position 1,147,399 of record CAVZKX010000003.1, on the reverse strand, counting down.
GATGGTGAACGAGCCGGCTAAGGCGGAGCAGAAATACAAGGCGGCGATCGAAGCCTTCCCAAAGAACTGCCGATACCTGCGGCAACTAGCCGATCTCTACATTCGCTCCAATAAGGGATCCGCCGCCGAGCCGCTGCTGCGGAAGATCATCGAGCTGCAATCGCCGGCCACACTCGTCGATACTTGTTGGGCCCGACGCAATTTGGCCATCATCCTCAGAGGCCGCGATTTCGCCGGGTTTCGCCAAGCCCTGGCGCTGCTGGACGAGAACATCGCCAGCAGCGCGGCCACTACCGAGGACAAGCGATTGAAGGTTGGCTGTCTCGTGGCAGTAGCGGACCGGAGCATGGAAAACTTAAACGACGCCATCGCGGGATTGGAAGATCTGATCAAGCGCCCGACGCCACGCCCGAGGATCGCTTTTCGTTGGGACGGCTCTACCTGCGGAAGTGCGATTTAGAGACTGCCGAGGCGGAAAAGACTCGCTGTAGAGCGAGCTACGAACAACAGATGCGCGTCGTCCTCGGCGCAAATCCCGCGCAGCCGCGCTATCTTATTTCCTACATCATCGCGCTGATGGACCGAAAGGAATACGAAGACGCGGACCGCTGGCTGGGAACCTTGGAGAAGGCCGTGCAGAATCCGCGCGACCCAGATTTGAAATTCCATTTCGAATCGAAGCCGGACCCATTTGAGGCCATGCGGCTCCGTGCCGAGTATCTCTATCGCCGCGGCCAATACAAGGAGATTGGCGATAAAGCCGACGACTACATTGACAACCTATCCTCGACGGCGCCGGGCCGCGGAGATCAAATCCATCTTGTCGCGGGATTCCTAGAGGGTATCAGCAATCGGCTCAAGGCAGACCACCAGCCGGACGTTGCCAAGGATTTCATTTCCAAGGCAGAGGGATTGTACGAATCAATACGGAGACGCGCCGCCTGGTCGGGGCTCGAGAACGCCTTGAACGAGCGCGCCAGTCATGCTGGGATCGGAATTACCGCGGAACTGCGGGCACAGATCGCCTCGATTGTCGATTCCAAGGTTAACGAAGCACAACTCGCGTATGCGGCGTTTCTCGCCCGGCAAAGCCGCATTGACGAAGCCCTCGCCGTACTGGAACAGTCTTGGGACCGCTCGCAGCCGGAACTCATGCAGTCGCCGGCGTTTGACATTGTCAAGAACCGCGCTACCACGCCTCAGCAGTTTGCTCGACTTGAGAAGCTCCTTGTCGACGCCGAAAAGGACCGGCCTTCCCCCAGCCTGCTCATGGTGCTCGCCAGCATTTACGAGGAACAGCGGCAGTACGATAAGGCGATTGCGACCTACCGCGAAATTCTCGCCAAGGAGCCGAAGAACTTCAAAGTGTTGAACAACATCGGCGTCGACCTCGTACACAGCGGTGGAAATCTCGACGAAGCCCTTTCCATGGTGAACCAGGTGCTGACCTTTGCAGGGCCGATGGCCGCCATTGTGGATTCCCGCGCCATGGTCTACATTGCGCAAGGAGTATGCCAAGGCCCTGGAAGACCTCAGCGCCGCCATCAAGGACGAAGGAAGCGCCGAGCAGTATTTCCATCTGGCGTGGGCCCTGAGCTTGCTGGAGCGAAAGGATGAAGCGTCCGTGGCGTTCAAGACTGCCCAAGGCAAGGGCATCGATCCCAAACTTCTCAACGACGACGAAGTCCGTGCCTACGACCGGCTGAAAGACAGCTTGTAGAGGCACCTCGCCGTCGGCAGGGCAGGGGGGCTCGGCCGCGGCCAGCGCCGGGCGGGGACAGTTCGCCTATCAGTCCGGCGCCGCGCCGAACCTTTCAATGACCGCCGTCGGCCTTTTATGCAGCCAGTATCTCGGCACGCGGCGCAACGACCCGCTGATGACCGATGGCACCGCGCGGCTGATGGCCAATCTGCCCGATGAGTCCCGCCGCGATCTCTACTTCTGGTACTATGCGACACAAGTCATGCACAATCAGCCGGGCACGGATTGGGACGCCTGGAACCGCCGCATCCGCAATCTGCTCGTCGCCAGCCAGGAGCGCGCCGGCTGTGCGACGGGCAGTTGGGACCCGCAGCGGCCCTCGCCCGATCCTTGGGGCGCTCAAGGCGGCCGACTGATGACGACCTGCCTCGCCACTCTCACGCTGGAGGTCTACTACCGCTACATACCCCTCTACAAGTTCGGCCAAGAGGGCAGGGCAGGGGAGTAGCGCCCAGCCGAATCAACTATGCGAAAATGCACACGGGACTACCATTGGCGGGGGGAAACCAATAGCGCGGACAGTTGCTAGCAAAATGCTTGCAATTTTTGCTACAACTTTTTATAGTAAACGGCGCAGACTGGCGATTCTGGCCAGTCGAATCGCTTCTCATGGATGTCCCCGCAGAAATCTTCCTTGTTTTGCCCTCGGTCGGAGTCGGTTGGAGAGTTCGAATGAAACGAGTTGCGCGCTGCTTGAAGTTACTACTATTCTCGAAGGCTGCACTTTGGGTGTCCGTCGCGATGCTTGCTGTCGTCTCCGTTAGCAATGCTGGAACCCTTCCGATCAACACAGGGTTTGAGCCGTCTGAAGGCTTTGCGCTTGGCACATTGCAAGGGCAAAACGGCTGGCAGTACACGGGCGGCACGCTTAACACGGCCGTGGTGGAAAACTCCACCGTCTCGTCGGGCACGCAGGCCGTCAAGGTCACGCGCGGCGGCGCTTTGGATACGCGATGGGCGATTCCGCTGTCGCCAATCGTCACGCCCACGTCCAGCCAGCAGCTCGTCATCACCTGGGATATGAACGTCGGCGCGTCGGGCCTTTCGAGCACCGGCAGCTTCGGTCCGTACTTTGGCGTCGAGGCGTATGGCACGTCAAGCAGCAATACGAGTTTGTTCGGCTCGTTGGGCCTGGATGCGTACACTCGGCAGATTCTCTACCAACAGTCCGGCACGGGCTTTCTAACCGCAAGCGGCGGCACGCTCGGCACGGGTTGGAACAACTTCCGGGAAGTCCTCAATTTCGGAAACAAGACGTACAGCGCGTACGTCAACAACGTGCTGGTTGTCGCCCCACAGCCGTTCGTGGATCCCGCGGCGGGTTTGACATCGTTTACGGATGCTGACATTTCGGCATTGGAAGCGGCGGGAGACTCGGTGTCCCAGTCCGCTACTGGTGCAGCTTACTACGACAACTTCAACGTGCATGTGGAGTCCGTCCCAACTCCGGAACCATCGACGGTGGCCGTGGTAACTGCCGGACTGGCATGTCTGGCGGCATGGCGAATTCGTGGCAGAAAAGTAAAAGTCCCGCGCACGATCGGCAGTTGAAAGGGCAGGGGAGGGCAGTGCGGTCCGCCTTGTCTTCGTGTATGCTAGCGGGCATGAATACACTCTCCTTCGCACTGTTGTCCCTGCTTGCGGCCGCCGGAGACCAGCTTGGCCCCGGCGATCACGAGCGTTTGCTCCAAATCGGCGATCTCCATCGCTCCTATACCATGCACGTGCCGCCGCATTACGATTCCAAGCGGCCGGCTCCGCTCGTGCTGGCCCTGCACGGCGCGGGCACCAACGGCCTGATGATGGCCAACTATAGCGGCCTGAGCAAAAAAGCCGATGACGCCGGCTTCATCGTCGTCTATCCCAACGGTACCGGCGCCGGCGGGCTGCTCTTGACTTGGAATTCCGGCGGCATTCGAAGCCGCGGGCCCAGCAAGGCAGACGACATCGGCTATCTCCGCAAAGTATTGGACGACGCGGAGGGCTGCGTCAACGTCGATCTCAAGCGGGTCTATGCGACCGGCCTGTCCAATGGCGCGATGATGTGCTACCGCCTGGCCAATGAAATGTCCGACCGCATCGCCGCTATCGCACCCGTGGCCGGCACAATCGCCGTTGAAAAATACAACCCCAAGCGGGCGGTGCCCGTCATCCATTTCCACGGCTCGGCCGACAAGCTCGTCGCCTTCGACGGCCCGAAAGACTCCGCGGCCGGCGGCTTCGGCTTCAAATCGGTGCCGGAGACGATGCGGATAGTCGTGGAACGAAACGGCTGCGACAAGGACCCGCAAACGACCGAATTGCCCGACACGGCCCACGACGGCACCAAAGTGACTCGCAAGGTTTACGCCTCCAAGGTGGGCGGGGCGGACGTTGTGCTCTACGTCATCGAGGGCGGCGGCCACACTTGGCCCGGCCACGAGATGCCGATCAAACTCCTCGGCAAGACGACCAAGCAGATTTCGGCCAACGACTTGATTTGGGATTTCTTTCAGAAGCATCCGCTGAAGCAGTAGCACTAAGTACTCAGTACTTGGTACTCTGTACTTTGCGTTTCCCCGGCGTCTGCCGTCCGCACGCCAGCCGGCTTGCCACGCGCAGGGCCTCGATCATGCTGCTCGTCTCGGCCTGCCGTTTCCAGGCGATGTCAAACGCCGTGCCGTGGGCGACGCTGGTGCGAATGATCGGCAGCCCCAAGGTCACGTTCACCGCTTGGTGCATGCCCAAGAGCTTCAAGGCGATGTGGCCCTGATCGTGATACATGGCCACAACCGCGTCGAACTCGCCATCGCGGGCACGGACCATGAGCGTATCAGTGGCCGCCGGGCCGGTGAGGTTGAGTCCCATCGCCTTGCCGCGCCGTACGGCCGGCGCGATGATCGACTGCTCCTCGTCGCCGAACAGGCCGTTCTCGCCGGCATGAGGGTTCAATGCGCAAATGCCGATCCGCGGCCGGTGGCCTGTCAATCGAGTCATGAAATCGTCGGCCAGCCCAGCCTTGGCAAGCACGGCCTCTTCAGTCAGCTCATGGAAGACGTTTCGCAGCGCCGTGTGCAGCGTAACATGGACCACGGCCAGCCCGTTGGGCGACTGCAATACTTCGTCCGGCCCGAGGTACAGCATCATCGCAAAATTGTCGACGCCGCAGAGGCTCGCCAGTAGTTCCGTGTGGCCAGGAAAGTTGTGTCCGGCGCGGCGCAGGGCTTCCTTTTGCAATGGCGCGGTGGTGATCGCATCGACCTTGCCCGCTAGCGCCAGCCGGGCCGCGGCGACCACCGCATCATAGGCCGCCTGCCCCGCTCGGGCGTCGAGGTGGCCCGGCTTGATTCCCAGCACGTCGTCGTCACCGCACGACAGGCAGGGGATAACGTCGTGGCTCGGCTCGGCCTCGTCGGGCGAGCTGATCTCCTGCACGTGCAGATCGGTTTGCCAAAGTTCGATGGCCCTGCGAACGATGCCCGGATGGCCGACAACCAGCGGCCGGCACCATTCATGCACGACGGTCTCGGTCCACGCGCCCACAATGACTTCCGGCCCAATCCCGGCCGGGTCGCCGAGTGTGATTGCGATCAAGGGTTTTTGCTTCATATCCGAATTGTACGCGAGGAGCGGCCGTTGCCAAAGGGAGCTTGTGCCAGGAGGACTTAGGTCTTAGAACTTAGGTCTTAGTAGTTTGAACTAAGTCCTAAGATCTAAGTTCTAAGACCTATCCCTTTGCGAGCCTGCCTGCAACGAGTCACACGTGCCCACGTCACTGTCGATGGCGAGGTCGTCGGCCAGATCGATCGCGGCATGCTGGTATTGCTGGGCGTCGTGCAGGGCGACGACGAGGCGGCCGCACGAAATCTCGCCGAAAAAATTGTATCGCTGCGAATCTTCGATGACGCTGACGGCAAGATGAATCTCGCGCTAAGCGACGTCGGCGGCGCGATGCTCGTCGTCAGCCAATTTACGCTGGCCGGCGATTGCCGCAAGGGCCGCCGCCCTTCCTTCGACTCGGCCGCGCCGCCGGAGCTTGCCGAGCGGCTTTACGAGCTTTTCGTCCGGCTCGTATACGAGCAAAACATCCCGGTCGCCACCGGCCGCTTCCGCGCCAACATGCAGGTCGAGTTGGTAAATGATGGGCCGGTGACGTTCGTGGTGGACGGCTGACGTTGACCATGTTTCCGCTACCGAGCGGCGATAGCGCCCGCGTACAAGTCCCCTGCCCGTCTCAGCCAAGCGTTCGGCTTACGTCATCCACGATCATGCCGAACACAAATATGGGCGGCACGAACCGGAACCGAAACGGCATCTGAGCCGCCTGCGGGGCAGGGGTGGGAAGTGTGCGGTTGAATTGTGGACAGGACCCCTGCCGAGAATGCCTCGTACGGCAGTACCCAAGTACAGAGTACACAGTACTCAGTGCTCGGTTTTCGGTGGACAGCCAGCCGCTATCCGCTGTTCGAAATACGGCATATCCAGTCCACGATTTTCGCTCCCTGCGTACTGAGGACTGAGTATCGATTTCCCGCCAGCAAATCGGCTCTTCCCGCAGGCCGAACTCCTTCAAAGGGCAACGTCCGCATCGCTAGCCACCAAGCCAAGAACCCCCGTTTTCCGCGGGAAAAACGGGCCTCCGACCGAACATAAGAAACATTATCGGACGTTCCAGGGGGCCGATTCCTGCTGCCTCAGAACCAATGGGAAATGCGGATCGAACCTTGATTTCCATCAGCCGGAGAAACCAGCGGCCACGCCAGTCCGTCGTTATCGGGCCGCGACGAGTTCGGCTTCCGCCTCCGCGGGAGCGCGATGCGGTCCGGAAAGCGGAACCTCGCCCGCGCTAGGGTCCGGCAGACGATCACCGCCTTCCAGGAAGACGCCCATGCGGCGGAACTTTTGGTAGCGTTCCTCCAGCAGTTGATCCACCGGCCGAGCCAAGAGATCGCGGAGCTCCGTGCGGATGTAACTCTTCAAACTGTTGGCCATGCGGTGATGATCGCGATGGGCGCCGCCCAACGGCTCGCGGAGCACCCGGTCGATCACGCCCAGCCGCATCAAGTCCTTGGAAGTCATCTTCAGGGCCTTGGCGGCCTGCTCTTTATAGGTGTGGCTCTTCCACAAGATGCCCGCGCAACCTTCGGGGCTGATCACCGAATAATAGGCGTGCTCGAGCATCGCCACGCGGTCGCCGACACCGATGCCCAGCGCCCCGCCGGAGCCCCCTTCGCCGATCACCACGCAAATGACCGGCGTGGGCAGCCGCGACATCTCCAGCATCGAACTGGCGATCACTTGGGCCTGGCCGCGCTCCTCGGCGCCGATGCCCGGATAGGCGCCGGGCGTGTCGATCATGCAGATCACCGGCATGTGGAACTTGGCGGCCATCTTCATTTTGGCCATCGCCTTGCGATAGCCTTCGGGATGAGCGCAGCCGAAGTAGCAGGCGTTTCGCTCCTTCAGCGTCTTTCCTTTCTGGTGGCCGATGACCATGACCTTGTACGTATCGAGCTTGGCCCAGCCGGTGCGGATCGCCCGATCGTCGCCGAAAGTCTTGTCGCCGTACAACTCGACGAACTCGTCGAAAACCAGTTCCAGATAGTCGGTCGTCATTGGCCGTTCTGGATGCCGTGCGACCTCGACCGTCTCCCACGGCTTGAGCTGGCTGAAGATGGTCTTTTTCAAGTCGGTCAACTCGCGGCGAAGGCGGCGGATTTCATCGCGGGCTTCCGGCGTCGGCGCGGTGATTGAATCAAGGTTCTGGATACGGGCCTCTAGCTCAAAAATTGGCCGTTCAAATGACAAGCAATGCGTCGGGTAGGCCATTTTCGTTTTCCAGCAGAAAGTCTATATCTAATACTTCATCGTCCGCAGGCGCCCGTACGCATCCTTCGGCTTAATTTCGCGCGCGAAAGCTTGCGTCACCCACCCGGTTTTACAGACCGCGCTTCAGCGTCCTACAGGTTGGGACCTCCGAGTCCGTCCAATGTCGCTCATCCTGATTACCCAGTACTTGGTCCCTTCCGGCAGAAGGGACCTACTGCGCCGGGCTGCCGGACCGACGCGGAAAAACCCGGTACATCCGCATCTTGCGGAACTTTTCCAGGACCTCCTGGGCGGAGGCCGGCCGGCCGGCGGGATCCTTCGACAGGCACTGCCGCACTAGTGTGGCAAAGTCCGACGATACATTACTGTCCGCAGCCTCCAAGGGCGGTGGGGCGGATTTCAAATGTTTACTGAATAAATCTTCCTTTGTCGACCCCGTAAATGGTGGGGCCCCGGCCACAAGTTCGTGGAGGAGGCAGCCAAAGCTATAGACGTCAGATCGAGAATCTAGCGCCCCGCCACGAATCTGTTCGGGTGCCATATAACTGGCCGTCCCCGCCCTTTTTGGTTTCAGCGACAGCATTTTCGCCAGCCAACCAGCAGGCCGGATCGCCAGGCCAAAGTCGATCAATTTTGCCTGTCCTGTGTCATTTACCAGAAAGTTCTCGGGTTTAATGTCGCGATGCACCCAGCCTTTGCTGTGCATATACCCCAAACCATCGGCCATTTGCTCGACGACCGTTGGGATTACGTTAAATAGACCTTCTCTGTCCTCCTTCGTTCGAATCCGCTTCTTCAAGTTGGGGGCTGCAAACCACTCTAAAGCAAGGAACGGCGTACCGCGGTCGATGCCGAAGTTATAGACCTCGATGATTTGCGGATGCTTGATTTCCAGGCCGACCTTGTATTCCTCGCGCATGGCGGCCGGATTTTGGCCCGTGTCGGCGGCCTTAATGGCGATCATTCGCTGCCCGCCATCGTCATAGGCTTGCCAAACCTGCCCCACCTGCCCGGTATGGACTACTTTCAAAAGTCGGTAGGAACCAAGGCAGGTCTGATTCACAATCGGTTTCCGAAGGTGCTACTGATTGCCCCCAAGAATGGTGGATTCCCGGATAGCGTTACCCATATCAAGTCTAGTCTTCAGCCAGCGGTTTAGCAACGGACGAAGGATTGGTAGTGGGTAGTGGCTGGCTTATCAGGCGCGCGCCGCTGGCACTCCCCTGCTCTGCTTGCCTCTATTAAACTGCGAAGCGGAAAGCCGCTGCTGAGATCGATCCGACTTGCGCAACGCCCTTTGCTGCCCTTGGACTCCCCGCCGAAGTCGATCCGTCGCCGTAAATAATTGGCGTGTAATCACTTAGGCGGCCGGTTTGGCTCTTGCGTACTGCTTGAACGTCCCATCTGCCGCCAGTACAATTCCGCGAGTGCAAATCAACTTTTCTAAGTAAACCTGTTATCAGGAGTACAGATTATGCGTCTTCTAATCCCCGCCGCAGTAGTCGCGTTTTCCCTTTGCTCCAGTATTGCTCGCTGCGCCGAGCCGCCCGCGCTGCCACCGGAGTTGAAATTGTTGGATCCGTACGTTGGAACGTGGACGGTGGCGGAGTTCGTCAGCAAGAAGGCGGAATGGACGCCCGAGGAGGTGCGAACGAGCGGCGAAACGGCCACGACGAAATGGATCATGAACGGTTGGTATCTGGAGGAGCGCAATGCGCCCGGCCAGGGCACAGAGCATTTGGGCATCTGGAACTATGACCGGGCGCAGAAGGCGTTTCAATTCACCATGTATCAGCCGGGCGGCTTCCGCGCCGACTTTACCCTTCACTGGAATGAGAAAACCAAGAGCTTTGAAGGGACCGCGCCCTATCCAAACGGCGTCACCATGCGAACGACCGGACGGTTCCCGAACAAGGACACAAAAGAGTGGACCGCAATCGCGACCGACGCCGCAGGCAAGGTGTATTTGGATATGAAGTGCAAGGAGATTCGCGTGGAAAAGACCAAATAGGCCCGGTAAGCCCCGTTGGCGTCTGCCGAGCATCTCCGCCGAGCAGGGCCAAGCGGGTCGATGCCATGGAACGCTACTTGCAACACACGTTGCCGTTTGCGATCGTAATTCAACTGGCGGCAACTCTTGCCGTTACCGCCATCGATACCGCATCGGCCGCTGACGGCCTGCCGGCGAAGGTCGATCTGACGCCCGAGTTTCAACGCCTTGAACTGCCGGCGCACGCGCAGGGCAATAGTGACGTCTGCTCGCTGTTCGCGGTGACGAGCGTTGCCGATTTCGAGAGCGCCCGGCATGGCGCGGGAAGGCAGCCGTGCCTATCCGAGGAATACTTGATCTGGGCCGCGCGGCAAGCTACGGGCAAGGACCACAACCAGGCGATGTTCTACGAGGCCGTCGAGGGACTGAATGTGCTGGGCATTTGCGACGAGGCGCTGATGCCGTACACAACAAACGCAAACCCTAAGAGCGGCTCGACGCGCCGGCCTTCGCCCAAGGCCCGCGCCGACGCGCGGCAGCGGGCCGAGCGGTGGCAGGTGCATTGGATCCGGCGGTGGGACGTGAGCCGGCCGATGAGCGATGCCCAGTTTCAAGGCATCAAAGTGGCGTTGGCCAAGGGGCATCCGGTGGCCTGCGGCCTGCGCTGGCCTAATAAACTGAAAGGCTCATCGATTCTCTCCGACAATCCGCCGGGCGGAGTTTCGGACGGACACAGCATCGCCTTCGTCGGCTACACGGACGACGCCGACGCGCCGGGCGGCGGCACGTTTCGCTTCCGCAATAGTTTTGGTGCCGACTGGGGCGACCACGGCTATGGCCTGATGTCGTATGCCTATGCCCGCAAGTATGCCAATGATGCGATTTGGCTGACATACGGCGCGCCCGGCACGGAGCGTCCAGCGGAACGCTTCGAGGCGACTGCGCTCCCGATCGTGGAGCGCAGGAATTGCGAGACCCAAGTGCAGAGCATGGCCGATTTCGAGCCGAAGCTATGGACGCAAGGGCGGCAGCTCCTCTGCACGGTGAAGAAAGGCGGCGACGTCGTGCTGGCCTTCGACGTGCGGCAGGCCGGGCGATATCGCGTGCGGCTTTTGGCGACGGCGGCGCCGGACTACGGCCGGCTGGCCGTCACTCTCGACGGCGCGGCGAAACCCGAGACGTTCGATCTCTATTCGGGCCGCGTCTCACCCGGCGGTTCGTTGGAACTTGGCCAGCATGAATTGTCCGTCGGCCGGCACCGCCTGCGCTGCACATCGGTCGGAAAGAATCCGGCCTCGGGCAATTTTTATTTCGGACTGGATGCGATTGATTTAATGTTGGTCAAGTAGGCGGCGCGCTCCCCTGCCCTGCCGCCTAAAGGCGGAACTCCAGCGCGCACCCCTGCCCTGCCCTTGCCTCGCCTGGAATCGACCGCGATAATCCACATGGATTTGCCATGAACCAGCGTCGTTGTCCCACTTGCGATCGGTCGTTTAATCCGGAGGAGAGCAAGGCGCTTCCTTTTTGCAGCGTCCGTTGCCGGCTCGCCGACCTCAATCGTTGGCTCAATGAGGACAATTCCTTGCCGTACGAACGGCCTGAAGAGGACGAGGCGACGCCCATCAATCGAGGAGAGCAAAATGACTAACACCCATGTGAAACTCTGTTTGCTTTCCTGCATTCTGGTCTGTTCCGCAACGGCGGCCCAGGCCCAGATCGAAATTCAGGCCGTCGTGGGCGAGCCGTTCGGCGTCGGCGCGGTCACGCTGAATCTGCCGGCGGAAATGCTGCCCGAACCGCTGGGCATCGAAGGCGTCGGCCTGAGCGAGAAGTCTGGCCGCGTGTATTATCCGGCAATGCGAACGCCGGCGGTGGCCAATGTGCTCAAGGAAATGCTCGGCGAAGACGGCCCGCTGACGAATACACCGCTTTTGAGCGGCGGCCCGGTGCGGCAACAGGTTGGCGGCATCCTTCGCGGCGTGATCAACCGCCCGCCGCGGACGACGATCTACTTTCTATTCCGTGGTCGCGAGCCGTTGGACCTGATCGTCCAAGCTCGGACGTCGATTCCGCTTACGGTGCAGCCGCGCAACGCGCCGGGCGTTTATCGGCGGTTGATGGACGCCTGGTGGCGCGACTATGCCGCGCCGCGAAGGCTGCTGGCACAAAAGCCCGACTATCCGCCGCAAGTGGAAACGTATCTGGTAAACTCGCTTGCGCGGCGGCTGAATCTGCCGTTGCCGCGTGAGCGGCAGGAGGAATCCGGCTATAGCCAATTCGAACACGAGGCCAGCGCGCTCGCCGGCGGCGAGGGCATCCGCACCGCGCTGGAACGAGATCGCGTGCTTGGCCTCGCGCAAGGCAATCTGGCTGCCGATCAACCGCTGCCGCTTGTGCAGGAATTGCCGCCGCTGGATTATCCTGACGATAATATCCCCTCTCCTTCCGGGAAGGGGACTAGAGGTGAGGGAGTGCCCGCTCCACCGACTCCCGGTGAACTGCCCGCCCTCTCCCCTGCCCTCTCCCAGAGCGAGAAGGGAATCGAATCGATCGCACGGCACGTACCGGCAGACTTCTTCTACATCCGCTTCGGCAGTTTTGAGAACTTCCTCTGGTTTCAGGACACGCTCGATACCTGGGGCGGCGATCTGCAGAACCTCGTTTCGCAGCGCGGCCTGAACGACCAGAAGAACCAGCGGATTCAGGATCAGCTCGTCTTGGAGCAGACGCAGCTTTCGCGGATGTTGGGCCCGACCGTGATTTCCGACGTGGCCATGATCGGCACGGATATCCTGATGCAGGACGGCGCGGCGTTTGGCTTCCTCTTCGAGGCCCGCAACAGCTTCTTGCTCGGCAACAGCCTTTCCGGCCCCCGCTCCGCGCGAATCAAGGCAGGCAAGGCGAAAGAGGAGACCGTCAAGATCGCGGGAAAAGATGTTTCCTTCCTCTCGTCGCCCGACGGCAAGATTCGTTCATATTATGTGGTCAGCGGCGATTATCATTTCATCACGTCGTCGCGGGCGTTGGTCGAACGCTTTTTGAAAGTGGCCAAGGGCGATGGCTCGCTGGGCGCATTGCGCGAGTTTCGCCATGCGCGGAGCGTGATGCCACTGGATCGCAAGGATGCGGTGTTCATCTATTTCTCCGACGCCTTCTTTGGCAACTATGCCAGCCCGGCCTATCGCGTCGAGTGTCTGCGGCGGCTGGAGGCGGCGACCGATATCGAGATCGTGCAGCTTGCCAAGCTCAATGCAGCGGCGGAAGGCAAGCCTGGCGGTTCGATTGAAGAATTGACCAGCGGCGGGTTCTTGCCGCCCGGCTTCGGCCCGCGGGTGGATGGCAGCCACGTCGTGATAACGAAGGACGAAGTCTACGACTCGCTTCGCGGGCGGCGCGGGGCGTTCGTGCCGGTGCCCGATGTGCCGGTCGAGCGGATCAGCCGCCGCGAGGCCGAGTCGTATGGCCGCTTTGTCGCCTATTGTCAAGAAAACATCGGCCGCGTGGAGCCGATGCTGGTCGGCCTGCAACACAAGGTTCAGCCGGGCAAGCAGGAGCAGGTCATAATTGACGCCCGCATGACGCCGTTGCAACAGAAGCGGTTGCAGCAGTTCGCCCGCATCCTCGGCCCGATCACGACCGATCAATTGGCCGCGGTGCCGGGCAACATGGCCACGCTGGAAATCAGCGTGCCCAACGGTCGGCTCGTGGGCGGCCTCCGCGACGCGCTGCCGGCGGGCGAGGCAAACGAGTTCATCGGCGCTCGCTTCATCCCCTGGCTCAAGCTGGGGAGCATGATCTCCGGCTATTTCGGCTATCAAGGCGATCCAAGTTTTCTCGGCGTTGTGGAGTTGATGTTCAACGGTCCGGCCGACGCCAACGGCTACAAGCGGAATATTCTCGGCCTCTGGCGATTGCAATATGGGCCGTTTGTGCTCTTCTCTTTCCAGCCGGCAGTGCTGGCCAACATTGCCGCGCAGTTGCACTATGAGCCGGCAAAAGAGCCGGCCAATCTGCGGATGAACGTCAAGGACGTGACCGGTGCGCAGATCACCACGTTTCTCAATAACTGGGGTTTCTCGCGGACCCGGGAAACGGCGCTCGGCAACGTGCGGCTAATGCAGTCGCTGAACCAGCAGCTTCACGTGCCCGAAAAAGATTGCCGCGAGGCGGCCGAGTTCCTCCTGGCGGCGAAGCTCGTCTGCCCCTTGGGCGGCGACTACATCTTGCGCGACGTGCCCGACGGCGCGAGCCGCTGGACCGCGGCGAAGCTGGAAGAATCGGCCGGCCGCGCCGGCATGTTCGCGCCGGCCCCGGCCGGTTACGTCGCGCCGCCGCTGAACTGGTTCCGCGGGCTGGATTTGCATGCTTCGCTAGTCGGGACGCTGCTATCGGCGCACGCAGAAGTCATCATGCAGATGCCGAAATAAATCTGCTTATTGGCAGGCACCGAGTGTGAGCGAAGTTCAATTAGAGTTTAACTCGTTCGAATCCAGCCTACTCTTAGACCGTCGGCGTATAACATCCGTGCGTATTGATCAGGCGAAACGTGCCCAACATTGCTCTCGCGCGGGACCTTTCCCTCCCGTTCCGAACTCGCATAGGCCAATATGATTTGCTCTTTCGCCGGTTCCCCGCCCATCTGGTGAAATAGGTAACGCATATGATCTCGCTGTTTCACCGGCGCGTCCTCGGATGGCTTCACCAGCAGTTCCCGATACCGCGCCGGCAGGCCATCGAATGCAGCCATGTACGTTGCATCCAGGGGGATGTCGACATACCGATCTGCCGAGAGAAATAGCGGCATCGACTTTAGGGGCCAGCCAACAGTCAAATGTTCAACATACGCCTCTGGCGGCGGCCCCGCAACGTACGACGCCAGCGTCAAGGGAGAGGCGGAAGGCAGCGCATAGGCGTCGTCGGAGAAACGCTCCCAAATCGCGGCATGCATTCCTCGAGGATCGTGACGGCCTGGCGGAAGAATGTCCAATAACATTGCATTGACGCCTCTCCAGAGCGCCGACTCAAACTTATCCGCAACGCGGGCAACGTTGGCTGTGCGGTCCTTATTGGAGAGCGACGCGATTTCGATGAACGCGACGATGCGGTCACCGCTTGTGTGCCGGACAACAAGCGTGCGGGGACTTCCTTGTAGTGATGGCGAGGCTGTTAGCTTTCGCGATACCTGTGGCGGAAAATCCAATACCGCCACGCCGCCATCGTCGCGAGCGGTAGACGATCCCTCCGAAGGCGCATGCAGCGTGAGCACATCGGCGATCGTCTGGCCAGCCCATTGCTCTGGCAAAGCGAAGTAATCCGGCGGCAATAGTCCGCGGTTCATGGTCTCGCTCAAATGGAGAATCCAACCGGTATGAAAAGCGTGAAACGTGCCCGCGTTAACGCGAGTCCAATCGTGCATGGGCATGGGCACTTCTCCTGGCTTTTTTGCAGAGTAATTCCATTATATCATTGGACAACAAATCGTGGTATCGCGCTCTTGACCCGCCCTGCCCTGCTCGCTACTCTTATTCTCAATGATGGCCGGAAGGGCATGAACCTTCGTCCATCTGCCGGCGTAGAAGAGGCTGTAAGCGCAAGGCAGCATGTGTGCCACGCGGCGCGTGGCGAAATCGAAACAAGTGGCAAAAAGGAAGCTGGCACGGACGGCAAGTCCGCTTCGCCATTTCGAGAAAATCCCCGGCAATTCGATTGACTCCAAGGCGAATCTGACACAGAGTTCATGTAGCGACAACGTTCGCCGAGCGGTTGGGCCGCTCCCTAAACCGGCCCGCCGCTTTACAACTCGTCAGTTTGTCTTTTCAGTGTGAATGGCCGCATTCGCGGCGATGCCGAGGGTCTCGACCCCTCCCGGTTAGCTCCCGGTTGGGACGGCTTGGCGACCGAACAACGGAACACCATGCGACATCGAGGCCATTCCTCCGCGCTCCGCCAGCGCGCGAAGCGATCTCTTCGACTCGAAAAGCTCGAACAGCGGCAGATGCTGTCCGCGAACACGGCCGCTGTCTCATCCGGCTGGTTCACGAGCTACGACTCGAGCCAGCCGCTACATGCCGCCGCGCCTTCGATCACGGCAAGCGATACCTCGATTGTTTCGAACGCATCTTCGGCTGGCGTCAGCGGCGCGACCGACTTCATCGTGCAGTTCAACCCGGCGATTGCTAGCAGTCCAGCCGCAGTGGCTGGCTTGCTGCCACACGGCGGCTACTACGAGGTCCTCGAAGGCCTGGGCGCCGTGGGCGAAGTGCTCGTCCGTGCCAGCGGCGTCTCCGCCAGCCAGGCGTTTGCCGCCCTGCAAGCGGATAGCAATATCGCCTGGACGGAGCTCGACTCCTTCAAACAAATCGCGACAGTTTCTAATAATACTGTCCCGAAGGACACAAAGTATTCGCAGCAGTGGGCGCCGGCCGACATCAACCTCCCGGCCGCTTGGAACACGACCACCGGCAGCCGCAGTGTTGTCGTCGCCGTCATCGATTCTGGCGTCGATTACACCGATCCCGATCTGGCCGCCAATATCTGGACCAACACGAACACCGGCGTTGACGGATTCTCCGGCGACGTTCACGGCTATAACTTCGTTGCCAACAACGGCAATCCGATGGACGACAACGGCCACGGCACCCACGTGGCCGGCATCATCGGCGCGGTGGGTAACAATGGACAGGGCGTGACGGGCGTGAATTGGAACGTGACCATCATGCCGCTGAAATTCCTCGACTCGACCGGCGGCGGCTACACATCCGACGCCATCCGCGCGATCAACTATGCCACGATGGAGCGGACCCAGTATGGCGTGAACGTGCGGGTCATCAATGCAAGCTGGTCGAGCAGCATCGCCGATCAGGGCCTTACCGCGGCAATCCAGGCGGCCGGAAATGCCGGCATCCTCTTCGTCGCCGCGGCCGGCAACTCGGGCACGAATAACGACGTCTCGCCGCAATATCCGGCCAGTATCTCGCTGCCCAACGTGGTCTCCGTGGCCGCCAGCGATTCGAACAACAACCTGGCCGTGTTCAGCGACTACGGGGCCAGCTCGGTCAACATTGCCGCGCCGGGCGTGAGCATCTATAGCACGCTGCCCGGCGGAAAATATGGCTTCCTTTCCGGCACGAGCATGGCCACGCCTGAAGTTGCCGGCGTGGCGGCTTTGGCTTGGGCGGCCCATCCGAGCGATACCGTAGCCCAGATTCGCAATGCCTTGCTGCAGGGCGTTGATAAGATTCCTTCGTTAGCTGGCAAAGTCAGCAGCGGCGGCCGATTGGACGCTTTCAACACGCTCCGACTGCTCGCGACGCCGAGCCCCGCGCCTGCTCCCGCGCCGACGCCCACACCTGCTCCTGCCCCGTCCCCTGCCCCGACGCCAACTCCGGCCCCAAGGCCCACGCCGACCCCTGCGCCAACGCCCAGCCCCACGCCCGCGCCGACTCCCAAGACCCCGACCGGCACGAGCGCGGCGACGGCCGTGCCCGTCGGCATCGGTTCGATGGCCATTGGCAATATCGCCAGCTCCGGTTCGGCAGACTACTTCAAGGTGCAACTCGTAGCCGGACAGCAGTACACGTTCCAAACTGCCCTGGGCACGCTCTATGACTCCGTGCTCACGCTCCTAGGTAGCGACGGCCGCACGGTCTTCACCCAGAACGACGACATGGCAGCCGGCACACGGGCGTCGAAGATCACCTGGCAAGCAACCGCCAGCGGCACATATTACTTGCTGGTAAGCAGCTATCCCGGCTCGCCGGTCGGCAGCTTTTTGTTGATGACCAGCCAGCTTTCCTCCGCCCAATCTACGGCCCGGCTACAGTCTACTCCGTGGCTGCAAGGCCGCAGCGTCGCGATCCCCTCGGCGACGCTGCGGTCCGCGGCCGCGGCCGTAGTATCTGGCAACGCCGCCACTGCCGCGGGCGGATCATCCAATTCCTCGCAGCAACTGAACCCGGCCGCCGTCGATGCGCTGTTTTTGGCGATGGGACGGTGATTGATTTCAGTTGGTGCGGGGTTAAGGTGATCGAAGCCCGAAGCGCAAGCGAGAGGGCCTCTTCCCGCTCGCTCGCGCTTCGGGCTTCTATTACAATGGCTACATGCCCGAAGAATCGTCCCGAGACAAGTTCCGCGTAGCCATCGCCTCGCTCGCCGCGGCCTGCGCGTTGACGCTCTTAAAGCTGCTCGTCGGGCTCTCGACTCACAGCCTTGGCATCCTGGCCGAGGCGGCACATTCCAGCCTCGATCTAGTCGCGGCAGCCATCACGCTCTGGGCGGTTCACATGTCGTCGCGCCCCGCCGACCGCCAGCAGACCTACGGCTACGGCAAGTTCGAGAACCTTTCCGCCCTCTTTCAAACCCTCCTCCTGCTCGCCACCTGCGCGTGGATCATTTTCGAGGCCGCACGGCGGCTTTTCTTCGGCGATCACGTCGAGGTCACTCCCAGCGTCTGGGCATTCCTCGTGGTCATAGTGTCGATCGCCGTCGATTTCTCCCGCTCGCGGGCGCTTGCGCGGGTCGCCGTGAAGTTCAAGAGCCAGGCCCTCGAAGCCGACGCCCTGCACTTTTCCACCGATATCTGGTCCTCCGCGGTCGTCGTGCTTGGCTTGGCCGGCGTTTTGGCCGCCCAAAAGTTCAAAATCGCCTGGCTGGCCGACGCCGACAGCGTCGCCGCGCTTGCGGTCGCCGCGATCATTGTCTTGGTGAGCCTGAAGCTTGGCAAAAAATCGGTCGACGACTTGCTGGACCGCATCCCCGACGACCTGCACGACAAGGTCGCCCGCGCGGCTGGCGGCGTGGCAGGCGTGGAATCCGTCAGCAAAGTCCGCATGCGGCGGAGCGGGCCGACGGTGTTTGCCGACGTGACCCTTTCTGTCGAGGAGGCGATCAGCTTCGAACGGGCCCATGAGATTTCCGACGCCGCGGCCGACGCCGTCCGCCGCGTGGTTCCGGATGCCGACGTTGTGGTCCATGCCGAGCCGCTGGCCTTGAACGATCACGACATCACGACGCAGGTGCGAATCCTCGCCGCCCGCCGTGGTCTGGGAGCGCACGCCATCCGGCTCTATGATGACAATGGTCAGCGGTGGCTGGAACTGCACCTGGAAGTGCCAGAAGCGCTCACGCTCGAGGAGGCCCATCGCCAGGCCACGGAGTTTGAGAGCGACGTGCGGACGAGCGTGCCTGGCATGACGCAGATCGTGTCGCACCTGGAGCCGGTGGGCGACCACACGGCGATCGTGCAAGCCGAGCCGGCCGACCCCGCGCCGATCCTCGCGGCCGTGGACGACTACTTTCACGGCGACGCAGGGGCCGTTCAGCTTCACAACGTCAAAGTCCAGCTTGCCGACGGCCAGACACAGGCCTCGTTCCACTGCCGCCTCGATCCGCGGATGTCGATCGGCGATGCGCACGACCTGACCGTGAGCCTGGAAAATCACCTACGAGCAAACCTGCCGAATGTGGGAAGCGTGATTATTCACGTGGAGCCGAGGAAGAATCTCGCCAAATAAATCTTCGGATCGACCACTACCCCGCTCTTACGCTTCGCGTCCAGCCATGCATCCAGATCCGCCAGCGGAACAGTATGCACTTCGATGTTCTCACTGCGCGTCGCCGCCGCCGCTGCCGGTTTTCTTGACGTCGCGAACAATGAAGAGCGTGTACGTCTCTGTCGTCAGGCCGGGCGACGCGGGGCCGTGGACGGCATAATGCCAATCGCTCCCCTCGTAACCCGCCTCCTCGAAAAGCTCCCGCCGAGCGGCGTCGATCGTCGCCTCGCCCTCCGCCCCGGGGTCGTCACCCGCCAGACCCGCCGGCAGATCGAACACGCGGCAGCCCAGCGGAATGCGATATTGCTCGACGAGCACCAGCCGCTGATCGTCGGTAACGGCGGCTATCACCGCGGCGTCGGTGGCGTTGGTCCGCTCGACCCACTCCCAGCCCGATTGGGCAACAAGCCGAAGGAACTTTCCTTCGGCCAGCAAGCGGCGTTCGTTATCGGTGTTTATCACTCCCCTGCCCTGCCCTACTTCTTCTCGCACGTGGGGCAGATTGCCAATCTGCCAGTTTTTCTAAGGCAGGTTGGCAACCTGCCCCACGTTCAAATCAGCGACTGTAATCGGGACACTCCCCTGCCCTACTTCTTCTCGTTCTTCGCCTCGTCCAACCGCGCCGTGATCCAATTCTCCAATTCTTCCCAATCGACGGGCGGAAGCTTCGTATGATCGGGCCGAAGCTTGGTCGCCTCCTTGACGTAGACGTGCGTGATGTCTTTCTGAGACATGTTGGTGTTCCAGTGCATCAGCACGCGGATGCAACGCCGCAGCGAGCCGGGCACGTCCAACTCGTGATTGCAGAGCAAGGCGACATCGAACCAGCCCAACTGGCGGGCGGCCAGCGCCGGAAACTCGGCGTCCAGGTCCATCGTCGTGGAAAAAACGACGCTCGCCACGTCTTCCGCCCGAATCCCGTTCTGGCGGATCATCAGCGCCAACAATTCCCGCGTTGCCCGCAGGATGTCGTCCCGTGTATTGGCATCAGCGGTCGTCGCGCCGCGGACTCCACGACATGGCATAATTGTTCTTTCTTCCGCTGAGAATTGGTGCGAAATTGCCAATAGCATACCCAAAGTCCGCAAACTAGTCGAGAATGCCGGGCCCTATCTCGCCCGCTTCCGCCACTGCCTGGGATCGCTTGCGCCTGGAAACACACCGAGAATCAGGATTCTTTCTGGACGGATGCGGAATAGAACCAAAAAAAGGAAAACGTTCAACTGTGGTGAAGCGGACGTTGTCGAACGCTGTCGGGTAGATTTCGGGTTGCGACTCGATGCGATCAAATCTCAGATCCACCATTTTGCGAAAACGATTGGCCAGCGCGATCGAAATGGCGTCGTAGCCTTTAATTGCGCGACGCAAGTCGGACGCCACGAGCGGATGGAAACAAAGCCGGCTAATCATCGAGCTGGTTGACCCGTTTCCAAAGCTCATCCCGACTCAGTGCGATTTCTGGGTTGCGCTCAAGTTCTTCGCCGCGCCGCATAATTTCATCTCGGTCAGCAGTTTGCACAGGTATTACTTCGCTTGACGATGCGATGTCGTCCCACAGTTCCTCGACGATCCGGAGTTTGTCTGTCATCGGCAGCTTCCGAAATTCTTCGAGTTCGATCGGCATGGAGAAACCTCCTCGGCTCAGAGCAAGATCAACAGGAAACGCGGCAGCGATATTATACTCAATTTTCCTATCCCGCGCTTGGTCACATTATACCATCCAAATAGCCGCCGATAACCTCTGCCTCGCGCGACGAACAAGCAACGTACCCGTCTGGCCGAACGAGCCAGAATCCGCCATTGTTCAACGGCGGACGAATCTCAGGATCGAGCAGCCCTGAAAACTTCGTTACCAATTCGGCCGTGGCCGCTGTCTTCTCCGCGAAAAGTGCGAACAGCGGCGCGGCGCCCGATCCGACGGACATTTGGCCATCAACAGGCGCGATGCGCTCGCCCGGCTTTGGACCCGCGCCACCCTGCCCCGGCCCATTCAGCGGGCTCTTGGGATAACCGATCGTGACTTCCGACATTGTTTCAGCGACCGCGTGCCGGACCGGGCTCAGGCCCAGCATGATATGGCCGGCGATATTCCGCAATGTCTGAGCGACCGGGTTCTTCATTGTCGCCACCTCCGTCAATCTCCCCGCATTCTTAAGCACCTCGTCGCCGACGCCGCTGCGTTCCGGGCTATAGCTGTCCAAGAGTCGCTCGCCGCACTTCGTTTGGATCGTCAACGCCAGCTTCCACGCCAGATTGAAAGCGTCCTGCATGCCCGTATTCATGCCCTGCCCGCCGGCCGGGCTGTGAACGTGCGCGGCGTCGCCGGCAAGGAAGACGCGGCCGAAGCGGTAGTTCGCCACCTTACGGCCATTGATCCTGAAGCCGGCCAGCCAGATCGGGTCGTATGCCTTCAACCCGCCCGGCCCCCGCCGATCGATCATCGCCTGGGTCTCGTCCAGCGTCGGCGTGGGCGGATGCTCAGCGCCGGAGGGCGGCAAGTCGGCAATCACGCGATAGCGGCCGGGCGAGATCGGGAATATTACAAACGCGCCATCACGATGCCAGTAGACCGAGGCCTCGCTTTCGGGATAGGGGTAGCCCGTCATGTGAACGTCGGCCAAAATCCAGTCGCTATTCATCGTCTCGCCCGTAAACGGCGCGGCGAGCCCGTGTCGCACCGCGCTATCGAGCGCCGTCACAGCCGATGAGCCAATCGGTCGACACGGTCTCCTCGTGCCCGTCAGTGTGCGTTAAGACCGCTTCGACGCCGTCGGAGCCGGTCTTGAACGACGTAAGCTCGACTTGCCGCTCGACGGCGACGCCCAGATCGCGAAGCCGCTCTTCCAGCAGCCGTTCTGTCTCAGATTGCGGGAGCATTAGGCCAAATGGAAAAGGACTTTTGATGCTCTCCATATCGACCCGCCCGATGACCTTGCTGCCGGCAACGATATTGACCGCCAGGGCCTTGTACCCGGCCTTGACGAACGCCGCCGCGCCGCCTCCGCCGCGATCGAGCAGTTCGAGCGTCCTGCTCCACACCACCAGGGCCTTTGATTTGTCGGTCCGCGCGGCCGCCTTATCGACGATGCGGACGCTCACGCCATATCGGGCAAGTTCTGAGGCCAAAGTCATGCCCACCGGGCCGGCCCCGACGATGAG
The DNA here is from genome assembly GCA_963775975.1 of uncultured Planctomycetia bacterium. GTDB lineage: Bacteria > Planctomycetota > Planctomycetia > Pirellulales > Thermoguttaceae > JANXQG01. The sequence goes on along the minus strand of CAVZKX010000003.1, from coordinate 1,125,129 downwards.
GAGAGGATTTGTCATGGCTATTGGCACCGACGGTCACCGCCATGCGGACTTGACGACGATGGACGATCGTTTCCTGGTGAGATGTTCGTGCTTTCGCAGTAGCATACACGGTGGCAAACCTTTCTGCCAGTCGAAAGCTCAGCGCCTTACGCGACCGTTTCGTGCGCCGCCAAAATGTGCCGAGAGTTTGCGGTATAACACCATGAGCAGGGAGACACGGTGCGTCATCGGTTCGCTTCCCAGCGGCGAATCGATTTAGACGAGATTGAGCGCTTCATAGCTTGTGAAATTCCTTTATGATCTTCCACGCCTCCTCTGCCGTTTCGGCATACTCGAAGAGTTTCAAGTCCTCGTCTGTCACTACCCCCTCGTCCGCAAGGAACTGGAAATCGATTACGCGGCTCCAATAGTCGCGGCCGACGATGATCACGGGAATATGCTGCATGCGTCCGGTCTGCCGCAGCGTCAGCACCTCGAATAGCTCATCGATCGTACCGAACCCACCGGGAAAGACGACCAGGGCCATCGCCCGCAAGACAAAATGAAACTTGCGAATGGCGAAATAGTGGAACTGGAAGCAGAGATCGGGCGTGATGTAGGCGTTTGGCATCTGCTCCATCGGCAAGGTGATGTTCAGGCCCACCGACTTCTCGCCGGCATCGTCCGCGCCGCGGTTGGCGGCCTCCATGATGCCCGGCCCGCCGCCCGTCACGATCGTAAAACGCGGCTTGCCCGATGGGCAGCAATTTTGCGCGACGATTCGAGCGAAATCGCGGGCGACTTCATAATAGTGGCTCTTTTCCACGAGCCGCTCGGCCTGGGCGACCGAGCGCTTGAACATCGGATCATCGGCGTGCGCGGCCGATTTTTGCCGGGCATCGTCCAAATGGTGTCGGGCCTCGGCCGGTTCGACGATCCGCGTGCTGCCGAAGACCACAATCGTGTTGGCAATGTCGTGCTCTTCAAAAGACAATTCCGGCTTGAGATACTCAAGCTCCATCCGCGCCGCCCGCAGCTTCGGGTTGTTGAGGAACTCGGTGTCCTCAAATGCCACGCGGTAGCTGGGCGAGTTGGTGATGGCTTTCTGGCGGAGGCGAGGGTCGTCGTTGGATGGCATCGGAAAAGTTCATGAGTTCGCGTTTCTATTGCGCATCAAATATACCATACGCATGTTACGGCCAGCGACGACCGCGAGACGCCTAACGTACCGGAAACGCAGCGGCAAGCGATGCCCAGTTGAGGAGCCAAAGCAGTGTCAATGGTACCAGCCAAACGGCGGCGGTTGCGCGGCTCAGTCCGCGCCATTGCAAAGCGGCAAGCCGGGTCAGTTCTTCCAGCGCCATACTGGAAACGACTAGCACCGCGGCCGCCTGCCACCCCAGCACGACGCCCAGCAACATGGCTTCGCCCCAGATTTGGTACCCTGCCCTGCCCATTCCAGCGACGTGGCGGCCGAGCCACCGCGCGGCGCGGCCGAAGCAGTAGCCGATGCCCAGGCCAATCGAGCTGTCGATCACACCCGCCCAGGCTGTGTTCAAAACCTCTTTCATGCTCGGCTGCGGATGGAGCCACGGCCAATACATCGGCGCGACGAAGCCGACGACCAGCAGCGGCGCGAAGAGCCACCGCGGCGGGCGATTACCATCTAATGTCATCAGGGCAGAGGCTAGCAGCGTGGATAGCAGGCCCAAGTGCAACAGGCAGATCGCCAATAAATGCAATTGTGAATAGCCGCCCAGTTGACCGGCGGCAGTTGTTCGCAAGGGCCAGTTCTGTCCGTTGCCGAAGACCTCGACCGCCAACAGCAGCAAGAACAGCCCCGAAGTGACGGCCTCGACGAGCGGATAGCGGACGGGGATCGGCTGGCGGCAGTCGCGGCAGCGGCCCCGCAGCCAAAGCCAAGCAAGCACCGGCACATTGTCGTACCAGCGAATCGCGTGCTTGCATTGCGGGCAATGCGAGCCGGGCCAGTTGATGCTCAGCCCGGCCGGCATGCGATAGGCGAGCACGTTCAGGAAGCTGCCCACCGCTCCGCCCACGATAGCGAACCAGGCGACAACGATTCCGCGACCGGCTTCAGACGAGAAAATGTCCATGCTCAAGTTATACCGCTTTTCGTCCGCGCGGGATGAGTCCGATCGGTCGCGCCAATGGGATTTTCCTCTTTTGCACGGCCGCTAGTGGCGGATATAATCTACCCGATGTCCACGGATGGCAAATCGCCGCGCATTCTCCTCGTTCGCTTGAGCGCGATTGGCGATGTGATCCATGGAATGCCGATCGCGGCTGCGATCCGCCGGCATTATCCCCGCGCGTTTCTCGCCTGGGCGGTTGAAGAGCGGGCAGCGCCGCTCTTGGAAGGACATCCGGCCGTCGACGAGCGGATCGTGCTGCCGCGCGGCTGGTTGCGGTCCCCGGCCAAAGTCTGGCGGCTGCGAAGGCAACTCAAGATTCTCAACTTCGATACGGCGATCGACGCCCAAGGGCTGACGAAGTCGGCGGCTGTCGCCTGGCTTTCCGGCGCGCGGCGACGGATCGGCATGGGCGGACGGTGGGGACGCGAACTTAGCCGCTGGCTCAACAATACACTGGTCAATACAAACGATCTGCACGCCATCGAGCGCGGGCTGAAGCTGTTGGAGCCGTTGGGCATTCGTTCGCCGGCCGTGGAGTTTCAATTGCCCGAGTCAACGGCGGATGGAAGTGTCGCCGAGGAAACGATTCGCCGGCTCACGCTTGACAGCGGCTTTGTGCTTTTCATTTCCGGCGCGGGCTGGCCGTCGAAACTTTGGCCTGTCGATCGCTATGCGGCGGTCGCCGACTACTTGCGTCAACGATGGAGCTTGACGAGCCTGTTGGTTTCCGGCAGTGAGGCCGAGCGGTCGCGGGCCGAGGAAATCGCGACCCAGTCGGCCGGTCGCGCGGTGCTAGCGCCGCGAGTAACTCTCTCGGAGCTTGCCGCCTTGGCGCGGCGTGCCCGATTTGCGATCGGTTCCGACACCGGGCCGCTTCATCTTGCCGCGGCGGTCGGAACTCGCTGCATCGGCCTTTACGGCCCGTGGCCGGCCGACAAGCATGGCCCTTATGGGCCGCAACATATTAACTTGCAGAAAATGTGTCTGACCGGCACGACTCACCAGCGCCGGCGCGCGTCCGCAATCTATATGGAAGCCATCGACGTAGAAACAGTCTGCGACGCCTGCGATCGGATGGCCGGCACGACAAGCTGCTGAGAAATCGCGCGAAAACACTTCTCGCGCGTTGGCCATTAATTGACCACTATGGCAGCTAAGCAATCCACCATCGCCTTTTGGACCTCCGGGCGTTTTCCCGATCCGGGTTTGTAAGCTCACATCCTGACAGCCTTTTGATTGATGTGCACGGTCTGGGATCAAGCTAGCAGGGTCTTCGGCACATATCTTGCACTCACTCCGGCGAAACGAAATAGATGCATGTTGGCGCACCGCGCAATTCAATTCTCGCGACAAAGTGATTTTTTTTGGATCGACTGCTTAACCTTTGGGCAAATCCAATAGCAGGTCAAACAATAATGTCAAGCGGCAAGATTCTCTCAGCTTATTGCTGCACATGAAGTGTATTTGTAGCAGACGAGCGACCGAAAAAGCGAACAAAGCACATTGTCGTCGCGTAGCCAGCAATAAGACGAACTTGTAAGCAACGACTAAGGAACTAGTGATGAACGACAATTTGGCCCCCGCGTTGGAAACGACTGCGGTGATGGATCGGGGCGAACCGCAAACGGAGGCGCCTAGTTCATCCGAGCATATTTCGCATGCAGAGCCGCCGGCCGCGCCCCACGCGCGATGGCGCACCGCGCGGCGAGTCGGTTGGCTGCTCCGACCCTTCCGGGGAACGGTCTTGCTGCTGCTGGTGCTATCACTGGTGGCGGTGGCGATCGACGTTGTGCCGCCCATGCTGCAAGGCTTGCTTGTCGATCACGTGCTGCGGGTGGACCCTAACGTGAGCGGCTCGCGTCAACTGCTCATCCTGTTAGCAGGCATCGTTTCCGGGCTCCTGGTGATTCGCATTGCCGCAACGGTCGTGAACGTGATGAAGGGCAAGGTTTCCAGCCGCGTAGGCACTACGCTCACCGCCTATCTGCGAAATGCCCTAGTCGAACGGCTCAGCTTTCTGCCGTTGGCGTATCACAATCGAAACCAGGTCGGCGCGCTGATGAGCCGCGTGGCCTACGATACGGAAACGCTGCATACCCTCGTTTATCACATCACCAGTGGGCTGTTGCTTCAATCACTGCAACTAATGGGCATCGGCGTGATGCTCTTCTACCTGAATCCCAAACTGGCCATCGTGACATTGCTGCCAATGCCGCTGATCGCCGCGGGGAGTTGGTATTTCACGCGCTACTTGCAGCCTCGCTACAACCACTATTGGGACGCCGTGGGCAAACAGGCGGGCGGGCTGACTGGCATGTTGACCGGCATCCGCGTGGTCAAGACGTTCGCCCAGGAGGAGCGGGAGATCGACCGCTTTGGCCGCGCCAGCCGCCATCTATGCGATTCGCGGCAGAGCGTCGACGGCTCGATTTCGACTTTCAGTTCTCTGATGGGTTTCGTCTTTGCTTCAGGCGGCTTGGCAGTGTGGTACATCGGCGGGCGCGACGTGCTCTTCGGACAGATGACACTCGGCTCGCTGATGGCATTCCTGGCTTACTTGGCGATGTTTTATGCGCCGCTGACGTCGATTAGCGAATCGATGAGTTGGTTCGGCAGCTTCTTCGCCACGATTGACCGCATTTTTGATCTGCTGGAGACGCCGATTGAGGGTCAGGAGACCGAGGGGGAGACAATGAGAGTGGGAGACACAGGGACTCTCTCGCTCTCCCCCTCTCCAACTCTTCCCGTCTCCCTCTCCGCTCCTGCCGCTCGCGGCGGCGTTGAGTTCTGCCAAGTCAACTTCGCATACGACAAGAATAAACCCGTGCTCAAGGACGTCAGCTTTGCCGTCCAGCCGGGCGAGATGGTCGGCATCGTCGGCCGCAGCGGTTCCGGCAAGTCGACGTTGGTCAGCCTCATAGCGCGGCTCTACGAAGTCGATTCTGGACAAGTGCTCGTCGGCGGCGTAGATGCGGCCGCCGTTGAACTTCGCGAATTGCGCGGGCATATCGGCATGGTGCAGCAGGAGCCCTTCCTCTTCAGAGGCAGCGCGTGGGAAAACATCACGTACGGAAATCTTTCCGCCGATCCGGAAGACGTTTTGATTGCCGCTCGTCAGGCCGATGCGCACGGCTTTATCATGCGGCTTCCCTTCGCCTACGAAAGCCATCTGGGCGAAGGCGGCGCAGGCCTTTCGGGTGGCGAGCGGCAGCGGCTCTCGATCGCCAGGGCACTCCTTGTCGATCCGGACATTCTCATTCTCGACGAGGCGACGGCCAGCATCGACGCCGAGTCGGAGCGAGCGATATGCGCCGCGATCCGCCGCTTCTCGCGGCGGCGGACAACCATCGCCATCGCCCATCGGCTTTCGACGCTCCGCAACGCCGATCGCCTCCTGGTCTTCGACCAGGGGCGGCTCGTCGAGCAGGGCACGCACGATGATTTGATGGCCTTGGACGGCCTTTATTGCTCGCTCGTTCGATTGCAATACAGTAGCGGCCCGGCGGAGGAGTTGGATGACAATGCCATCGAGACGCCGTGGCTCGATCCGGCCGACACGCGGATTTCTGCTGATGATGCTGGCGAACTGATCGTGGAGACTGGTTCGCGGATTCACCGCGGCATCATCGCGGCCGCCGCATTTCCGGCCACATTTCCCGACGCGTTGATCAGCCTCCGCCGGCAGGAGCCGGACGGCCGCGAAACGGAGATCGGCATCCTCCGCCAACTTGGCGAATGGCCGCAAGTCGTGCGCGCGATAGTGCGGCACTCGGCGGAACGCCGGCAGTCTATACGTCGCATCGACGAGTTCCGCCAGGTGCGGACCTGCGGCAACGCCCTGGAATTGATCGTCGGCACGCCGGATGGCGTGGAAAACATTCGCATCGAGAAATCGAGCGACGGCCTACAGCGCTATGGGCGCCGCGGTCTGCTGTTGGTCGGCGGCGACGGCCGTTACTACGTCGTTCCGGACCGCGGCGCCTTGCCAAAAGCACAGCAACAATTGCTGAGCCTTTATTTCGGGGAGCAGGTTTAAGTAATGTCGACTGCCAAGGAAGCTATGATGAAAACTCGACAAGCAATGCAGCCAGCGAGCGCCGCGGAGGGCCTAATCGGAGCGCGGGACCTTGCGCAGCCGTCGCTGCTGAAACAGCACCGCCAACATTTTCTGCGCCTGGCTGCCCGGCACGTCGTCGAAACCAAGCGCCCGGACCGGTTGCGGCGGCGTCTGAAGGCCGTCGAGAGGTCATTGGAGGCGTTTCAGCGGCGCTTGGCCGACGCCGCAGAGCGGCGCGAAGCGGTCGATACAGCGGCCATGACATTGCTGGAGCACCTCAGCGCGGTTGAGGAACATCTCAACGTCGCCCGACAGGAGTTAGCCGAGCGCCGCCGCTATCCATTGCCACAAATTGTCGTCGGCACATCGGCGGGCTTGCCGCGGATCTTTGACGTTGCGCAGGAGTTGGTAGCGCGCTGTGACGCGGCGATCGATGGCGAGTCTATCGAGGCGGCTGTAGCGGGCTATCAATCGCAGTGCGCATTGACTCTGCGGGAATTATGGTCCCTGCCGGCAATGCTCCGCCTGGCGGTCTTGGAGCATCTTGGCCGCGTGGCCGCGTTGTTGCACACGAATCTCTCGGAAACGGAGGCCGCGTCAATCGCGAACGGGATCGCCGCATTGGAGACGCTGGGCTCGCTTGATTGGCGGGAGTTCGTGGAACGGCAAAGCGCCGTCGAATCTGCGCTGCGCCGCGATCCGTTGGCCATCTATCCGCAGACGCATGCCAAGAGCCGAGAACGCTATCGCAAAGTGGTTGAGGCCCTCGCATGGCACAGTCGGCTAGGCGAAACCCAGGTGGCATTGGCCGCCGTGGAACTGGCGGGCGTTGGCCACGGCGGGCACGACGCAGCCCCACTCCCGGCCGTCGGAAACCGGCGCCTGGGCCAATTTGGCGAAGGAATGAAGGAGCGGCACGTCGGCTTTTATCTTGTCGATCGCGGCCGCCAACTGTTGGAGTCACGCATCGGCTTTCAGCCCGGCATGTGGGAACGTGTCACGCGCATCGCCGGCAGCGCCCCCCTGCCCTGCTACCTCGGCGCGGTCGCGGCCTTCTGGCTGGCGCTGATCGTATTGGCGGTCGCTGTTGGTGTCGAGACCGGAGTCATTGCCACGATCGGCGTCGCCGCTTCGTCGCTGCTCGCGGTCCTTTGGACGGTCGCCACAAGCGAGTGCGCCGTGCGATTCGTGAATTGCGTCACAACCATGATCGTCGAACCACGCGCGATCATGCGATTGGATTTCTCCGGCGGTATTCCGGACGACTGCCGCACGTTGGTAGCCGTTCCCACGATGTTGACCGACGCGAACGCGGTCCGCGACATGGCGGATAAGCTTGAAGTCCGCTACCTGGCCAACCGAAAGGACAATCTCGGCTTTGCGTTGCTGACTGATTTTGCTGACGCGGCCGCGGAAACGTTGCCCGAAGACGCGGCGCTTTTGGAACTCGCACGCGGGGAAATCAATCGGCTTAACACCAAATACGGCGTCGATGATTCGGAGCCGTTCTTTCTTCTCCACCGTCCGCGAAAGTGGAACGCCGAGGAGAAGTGCTGGATGGGCGAGGAGCGCAAGCGCGGCAAGCTCGCTGGCCTAAACCGGCTTCTCCGTGGCCGCGGCTCCGACTTCAGCGTCACCGTCGGCTCGCTCGACTTCCTTCGCTCAGTTCGCTACGTGATCACGTTGGATAGCGACACGCTGCTTCCGCGCGACACGGCCCGTGAACTGATCGAGGCGATGGCTCATCCGCTCAACCGGCCGCGAATCGACCGGCTGGCGCGGACTGTCGTGGAAGGGCACGCTATTTTGCAACCCCGCGTGACCATCACGATTCCCGAGGCCCGGCAGAGCGCGTTCGCGCAGCTTTTTGCCGGCGATGCGGGCGTTGATCCGTACACGCAGCAGTGCAGCGATGTCTATCAGGATGTGTTCGGCGAAGGCAGCTTCATCGGCAAAGGCATCTATGACGTCGACGCGTTCCGGACGGTGTTCCGCCGCCGTTTTCCGGAAAACCGCGTCCTAAGCCACGATCTGATCGAAGGCTGCTTCGCGCGTAGCGGGCTGATCAACAACGTCGAACTGTTCGAGGGCTTTCCGGCGCGCCTTCCGGCCGACATGAGCCGGCGGCATCGCTGGATTCGCGGCGACTGGCAAATCGCCGCGTGGCTCGCGCGGCAAGTGCCGACCGGTTCGCGCATGGCAGACAATCCGCTAACGTCGCTTTCGCGCTGGAAGATTTTCGACAATCTCCGCCGCAGCCTGGCGCCGATATTCCTGTTGGCTTTCGTGTTGACGGCCTGGATCGCCGCGCCATCGGCGGTCGTCTGCTGGCTCATGATGGGGCTTGCCGCCACCTTGAGTCCGGACCTGTTAGCGTTCCTGCCGAGCGTGTTCCGCAAGCCATCCGGCAACCCTTTGAGGCTGCATCTGAAGCTCCGGGCGGCGGACTTCGGCAAATTGCTCTGCCGCGATGCGTTCAACTGGACCACGCTGCCTTATACGGTTTCGTGCAATCTCGACGCGATTGTTCGGGCATTATATCGCCTTCACGTTTCGCGCCGTAAGCTATTGGAATGGACGGTTTCCGCCGAGGCGGAGCAGAATTGCGTGCAGGACCGCATCGGTTACTTTCGCCTGCTTTGGGCGTGTCCACTTGCCGGCGTCGCTGCCTGTGCGTGGTTTGCAATTGCATGTCCCGCGGCGCTGCTGTGGGCAGGGCCGCTGTTGCTCGCATGGCTTGTCGCACCGCTGGTCGCCTGGCGGATTTCCCAGCCACGTGCAGCGGACGCGGTGACGCTATCGAAGCATGAGCGCGCAGACATCCGTCGCTGGGCGCGGCGGACCTGGCACTTTTTTGATACCTATGTCAACGAAGGGAACAACTGGCTTCCGCCGGATAATATACAGCTTGACGATCGCTCGCTTGTTGCTCCCCGCACGAGCCCCACGAACATCGGCCTGGGATTATTGTCCGACTTGGCGGCCCACGATCTTGGCTACTTGTCCACGCACCGACTGCTGGAACGGACGCGCCTCACGCTGCGAACGATGCTCAAGCTGGAAACGCATCGCGGCCATCTTTACAACTGGTACGACACGCAGACACTCGAACCGATTGGGCAGCGTTACGTTTCCACGGTCGATAGCGGGAATCTCCGCGGGGCGCTCCTGGTCATGCAGGCCGGGCTGGCAGAATTGCGCGATCGTCCGCTCGTCGGTCCGCGGTTCGCGGAAGGGTTTGAGGATACGTTAAACGCATTGAGCGAAATCGGCGTCCGAAATGCCGGTGAGCGGCATTCGATGGAAGGCCGAACGGCGAGCGAGGCGATGACGCTCATCGATCGCGTAGCGGCGACCATCGCGGAGTCGGATTGCACGTTGCACGATAACGAATGGATCGCCGCGCTGCAGCGGCAGTGTGACTCTGCCCGCGAGGAATTGTCGGTTCTGGCATTCTGGCTCGGCGACGACAAGCGAGAAAATTTGAAGTCGGAGCTAATCGCTACCCAATCGGCCGACGCGCTGGATGAAGGACGTTTGACATCGGCCGAACTTCTCGCTGGCATCGAGCGCCTCGACGGCAGTTGCACGTTGCGGCAGTTACCCGAATCTGCCGAAAATGTCATTCGGCTGGCGGGCCAGATCGCCTCGGTGGGCAACCTGGCTGAAGAACTGTCTGTCCTGATCGCTCGCGCCGAACGGGCCGCCGAGGCCGCCCGTGAGCAGCTTGCCGCGATCGACGCCTTGATCGAACTCTGCGGCGATTTCACCGTCATGGACTTCCGCTTCCTCTACAACAGCGCAAGGAAGCTGCTTGCGATCGGCTATAACGTCACCGAGCGCCGCCGCGACGCAAGCTGCTACGACTTGCTTGCATCGGAATGCCGGCTGGCCAGCTTCCTGGCCGTCGGCGATGGGCAACTCCCCGCCGACCACTGGTCCGCACTGGGCCGCAGCGTGGCCTTACATGGCGGCGTACCGGCGCTGATGAGTTGGTCCGGCTCGATGTTCGAGTACCTCATGCCGATGCTCTTGATGCCTTCCCACTCGACGACGCTGCTGGACGCGAGCTGCAGCGCGGCCGTCGGGCGGCATATCGAATATGCTCGCGAGCAAGGCCTGCCCTGGGGCGTTTCGGAAAGCTGCCACGATGTTAAGAACGATGACGACGACTACAGCTATCGGGCATTCGGTATACCCGGCCTGCGCCTGGAGCGGCGCACCGACCGCAGCCAGGTTGTGGCTCCCTATGCCTCGGCGATGGCGGCGATGGTCGCTCCCAAGGTGGCCTGTGAAAACCTGTTGCGGCTTGAATATCTCGGCGCCCTCTGTAGCTATGGGTTTTACGACGCAATGGACTACACGGCGGGCTCCAGCAGTTGCCAGCCGGCCCCATGCCGCACGGTGATGGCGCATCACAGCGGTATGGCGCTGGTTGCGTTCACGAATATCCTGCTGGATTCGCCCATGCGGCGGCGGCTGATGACCGATCCGCGGCTGCGTGCTCACGATCTGCTCTTGCAGCAGCGCGCACCGCAAGCGGTCCGGCCTGTTGATTGGCGAAAGCGCGAGGCCACCGCCCGACTCCTGGCGCGGCTCGAGGAAGGCACCACCGAAGAAATGGCGGGTACCCAGCGAATTCCGTGAATTCCGAGGCAGAAATGCTTCGCTGTTAGTTCCGCTTTGATACTTCCAGGAAGTCGGCTTTGACCGGCTTCGAACCGGCCGCCTTGGGCACGCTCGCCGCTGTCGCGACCACCGGCACTTCGTTGTGCTTCGTCATGGGCTCACGCAATTGACTCACGGGAATGCGGAACACGTGGTCCAAGCCGGCGCGGACTTCGGGTAAGGCGGCAAAGGTGCGGCTCGCCGCCTCGTCGCCGTCGAGCCACTCCAAGAGGGCCATCGTGCCTAGCGACGTATTCCAGAAGTCATGCCGCGCAGCCACGGCGTAGGGCTCGGAAGCCCCAGTGGCCCACTTCGCCGAATCGGCCATCCCCAAGGGATCGTGCAGCCCGTGCCGCAGAAGGAAACGCAAAGCATCGGCCCCACCGTTCACCTGGGTCTGCAACGCAAACGCAGCGCTCCACGGCATGAACAGGTCGCGCTGTCCGAAATCATTGTAGAGACTGAACTGTTGGTAGTTGGTCAGCGTGCCGTCGTCGCCCGCGTCCGGCTGGACGAGATACGGCCGCTGCAATTCCGCCAGCCGGGCCATGACCTGCTGTTCGTAGCAAACGTAGTTTTGCCACGGGTTCACCGCCAGGCGTTGGTCGGGGAAACAATCGATGCCGCGGCGGCGGACGTCGACAAACAGGTTCAAGAGCGCCTGCGTGAACGGCGCGCGGAACTCGCTCAGGCTGTGGACCATCGGCGCTTCGTCCCGTTTGACCACAGTCTGCCGCACGCGCATCACGTCGGCGTTCCAGAGCGTTTCGATCGGCACATGGTTCTTCACCGTCAAATGGGCGGCCAGCGAGATCACGTTGCCCTCGTTCGTGTAGCCGTCATAGATAAACGGCACGAAGCCAGGCGGGCCATAAGAGCCGCCATTGCGATACGACATCCGCCAGCCGTTGGGCCGCGCGAAGGCCGAAAAGTTGAAGCGGTTCTCCGTGCGATCGATCGCTTGCCGCAGCGCGGGCGCCGTGCTGACGAGTGTTTTGTATTGGTGGAGTGCTAGGGCCAAGAATGCCGCGTCCACCGCCGATTCTTCCGGCAGTAGCGATGGCTTGAGTGTCACCCAATTGACGTTTCGCGGCGGCAGATAGTGCGACCTGTCCAGAAGCAGGTCGATCGTGCCCAGCAAAGTCTGGACGTAGCGATCGGCCTCATCCTGGGCGATCCAATGCCGGCGCGTGGCAGAGGGCAGCATCCAGAGCACGCCCGCCGTGCAGTTCAAACCTGCGTCGGTTGATTGATAGGAGTTGTTGGGGATCAAGCCGTGGTTGCGGCTGCGTGCGGCCCAGAGCGCGTCCCATTGCCGGTGTGCCACGCGTTCCACTAGGGCTGGTAGCGGACAAGTATCAATATCTAGCGGGCCGCCGCGTTCGACGAGTTCGACGTTTGCAAAATAGATTCGGCCCGCGCGAATTTCCTTCTGCGGCGCGAAAGTGAAATCGATCGTAAGGATGCGCGTCAAATCGGGCGAGCCGTCAACGGTCCATTGCGGCGCGGCTAGCGATAAAGGCACCTCGACCTGCTGCCAATCACCCTTTGCTGGCACTGAGTAATGGTAAACGGCGCGCTCGCGCAGGCTATCGCGGTAGTCTTTCAATTGCAATGCGGCGGCCAATGGTGCCCCGGTATCGTTCGCAATCGTAATTCGCAGCGCGCTGTAGCGGGCCAGATCGCGGGTCTGGTAGTAGGCCCGCGTCGGGCCAAATCCGCAGGCCAGGCATTGTAGATACGTCTCACGGCCGGCGGCCAGCGGGCCGGTCTCAGCAGCCAGGGAGAGCCGACCCCCGTGGGCCTGCGCCGGCTGGATCGAGAGTTTTTGCATCGAACCGGCCTGCCACGTGCCGCCCCACGTGTTGACCAATTCGGTGCGGTGCTCGTCGAACAGCGGCGTGACGGAAAGATCGACCTTCTTGGAAGCCGGTGCGATGGCTGAGCGTGCTGTCGAATGGTGTGCAACTGCGCAGATCGCCATCATCGCAGCCGCCACGCGTGGCGCCAATCGCCTGACACGGTCAAGAAATGGTCTTATCATAACGTCCATGTTTACGTCTCCTGACGAGAAGTGAAGGCTAGTCCATGCCTATTCACATTGTAGCCGAAAACGGGTCGCAACCCAAGGCACAATCAGGTCCGATTGGCCTTGACGCGGGAAATTTACGAATTTGGGTTGACCTGAATTCTCAGCAAGCTTGACAGCCATGCAAGAGTGAGCATAATAGCGGGATAGGCAGATCCATTCTCGCAAGCGTATTACCCAACCACGAGGCAGCGTTTCGTCGGGAAGAATTACGGCACGGAAGCGTAGGCGGCTACGGATGGGCCGGTTGCCGGCGACATCTTGTAACGCCCGTTCGGCCCAGCGGTCTTCTCGCCCGGTGGCTCCTCGCTTGCCCACCCTGCATTTGACTCTTCGCGTGGTCGTGCGTGGAACCACGGTTCGTCCCCCTCGGTTCGTCCCCCTCGGTTCGATCCGGTCCCCCCTCCCTTCGGCAGAGGGCTAGGGTGAGGGCGGTTGATTGATTGCTGTAATCCTTTATTCGAAAGACGCCAACATGAAATGCCTTGCGTTGACGCTTACCATTGCTTTTGCCCTTTGCGCGAACAGGGCCGACGCGCAAACTTTGACTACGCTGCTCCAATTCAGCGGCACTGCCGGGACGGCAATCGGCAAGTATCCGGAAAGCAGCCTGACAGTCAGCGGCGCAACGCTCTACGGCATGACGGCACACGGTGGCGTCAATGGCAATGGCAACATCTTTAGCGTCGGTACTGACGGCAGCAACTACAGGAATCTCCTGTCCTTCACTGGCACAGGTGGCGCCGTCAGCGGGTCGGTGCCAGTGGGCAATCTAACACTTAGCGGTTCGACACTATTCGGGACGACGATAGTGGGCGGTGCTAGCGGCATTGGGAACATGTTCGCCGTCGGGACGAACGGTGCAAACTACCAAAACCTGGTTTCCTTTACAGGCGGCTTCGGCACGGCAACCGGCGCGGGTCCGCGGGGCAGTTTGACGCTCGCCGGCACAACACTTTACGGCACGGCGCAAGACGGCAGCGGCCGGAATCTTGGCGTCATCTTCAGCGTTGGCATAAGTGGTGCGGACTACCAGGACCTGGTTTCCTTTACCGGCGCCGGCGGCTCGGCATGGGGTGCATATCCTTTGGGCGGCTTGACGTTGGGCGGTACATCGCTTTACGGGATGACATCCGAGAACGGTGGCCAGGGTTATGGCAACGTCTTTAGTGTTGGCACAAACGGGACGAACTACCATAATCTTCTTTCCTTTACGGGCAGCGGGAGCAGCGGCACGGCAAGCGGCTTGAATCCGTTTGGGGATGGCGCTCTGACGCTGAGCGGTACAACGCTTTACGGAATGACGATATATGGCGGTGCCAACGGTTACGGCAATATCTTCAGCGTTGGTGCCAACGGCGCGAACTACAATAACCTTCTTTCTTTCACCGGCAGCGGCGGCACGGCAAACGGCGCTGACCCGGCTGGCAGTTTAACACTTAGCGGCACAACGTTTTACGGCACGACGGAATTTGGCGGCACCCGCGGCTTTGGCAATGTTTTCAGCGTTGGAATTGACGGTTCACAGTACGACGACCTGTACAATTTCACCGGCTTCAGCGACGGCGGCTACCCGCTGGAGGACTTAACGCTCAGCGGCGGCACGCTTTTCGGCACTACTTCGAGAGGCGGTATACAGCCTTTGTCAAACGGCTATGGAACCGTTTTCGCGCTCACGTTGCCGTCGCCCACGCCTGAGCCGGGTACGGTGGCGCTGGTCGGCGCCGCGGCGGTCGCGATTGTTTCGTATCGCTGGCGGAGTTTTGCAATCGGCCGAAGGGACGTTTCGGTCCCGCCCTCGCCGCAAAGGGCGCGGCCATGACGGGTGCGGCATGATTTTTTGGCGCGGCCCATACAAGCCCGAAGCGCAAGCGAGCGGGGAGACCATCCTTCGCTTGCGCTTCAGCGGCTTGTGTATTGCCGCGAAAGAGCGCAGAGAGCGCAAGGTTTCTTCGGGGCCTTCGTGCCCTTTGTGGTTGAATTCTTCCGCCGGGAGACGCGCCGCGGAGCTGCTGTCCATTGTGTGACCCGCGGGGCGTGGGAGCGAGAGCACGTGTTGTCAAGCCAGCTGGGGTTCGCTAACATGGTGGCAATATGTCTCCCGCCAAACTCAGTCCTCAGCGCGACTCTTCCACCGCTTCGGACGCCGGATCGAAACGGCGGTTGCAGCTTGCGCTGGAGCTGCTCACAGCTGCCAACAAGGTCGGCGACCCCGACGCCTGGCTGGCAACCGTCTTGCCCGTGATCGCCTCCGAATTGGCGGCCGATTTTGCGGCCGCGGCCGTCGCCGATGGCGGACGGTGGCATAGCAGAGTCGAATCCGGCCCTACGCGGGCGCTGCCGGGCGATTTGCTGGCCGAGGTGTTGGACCGAGACGCCGTCAGGACCGACGGCAATTGGGCCGCCGGACCGCTTGCTCCCCGCGCGGCCCAGGCCGAGGCGATAGTGCTCCACTTCGCCGAAGCGGCTACGGCAGAGGCCGCGGCCGCCATCGAATCGCTTTTGCCGTTGGTCCGCGAAGTGCTGGAACTTGTCCGCACCCACCATCAGCAGGCTCGCCACGTCCGCCGCCTGGAAGCGGTCTTGGAGATCGCCCAGCAATGGAATCAGACCCGCGAGATCGAGCCGCTTTTGGTGCAGATGGCGGAAGCGGCAACGCGGCTGTTCCTCTGCGATCGGGCGAGCATCTTTCTTTGGGACCGCCAGAACCGGCTGCTAATCGGCCGCCCTGCCCTGGGCGTCAAGGGCGGCGAGCTTCGCGTGGCCGACGATCGCGGCGTTGTGGGACGCGTTCTGCAATCAGGCCAGCCGATGCGCGTCGACGATGCCGCGCAGCCCGACGTGATCGACCATCAGATCGGCGCGCAACTCCACTACCGCACGCGCACGCTGTTGTGTGTTCCGATGCAGAGCCGCAGCGGCGAGCGGCTGGGCGTGTTCGAACTGCTGAACAAGACTTCCGGCAAATTCACCCGGGAAGAAGAGTTCGAGCTGACCGAACTGGCTGCCCACGCCGCGGTCGCCTTGGAGAACGTCCAGGACCGGCAGCGGCTTATGGCCACGAATCGCCAACTTGTCGAGCAGGCGGCCGAGGGCGTCCGGCTGGTCGGGGACTGCCCTGCGATTGAGTCGCTGCGATCGATCGTCAGCCGCGTGGCACAAACCGATCTGGCCGTTCTTGTTGGCGGAGAGAATGGCACCGGCAAGGAGGTCGTGGCGCAATCGATCCACTACCAGAGCCGCCGTCGCGGGCAGCCGTTCATCGCCTTGAACTGCGCGGCAATTCCCGAGTCGCTGGCTGAAAGCGAACTTTTCGGGCACGAGAAAGGCGCTTTCACCGACGCCCGCGAGGCGCGACCGGGCAAGTTCGAATTGGCGTCCGGCGGCACGCTGTTCCTCGACGAAATCGGCGACCTGAGCCTCAACTGCCAGGCCAAGCTGCTGCGGGTGCTGGAGGAAAAAGTGATGGTTCGCGTGGGCGGCTCGGTGCCCATCCCAAGCGATGCTCGCGTGCTTGCGGCGACGAACCAGAACTTGGCCGAAATGGTCCACGAAAAGCGTTTTCGCGAGGACCTCTATTTCCGGCTGAACATCGTGACGATCGACCTGCCGCCTTTGCGCGAGCGCGGCAGCGACATCTTGCTCTTGGCCGAACATTTTCTGAAGGACTTCTGCCGCCGCGCCCGCCGCGCGCCGCCCGATCTCACCGCGGCCGCCCGCAAGCGGCTTACAGAGCATCCTTGGCCAGGCAATGTTCGCGAATTGCGGAACTTGATGGAACGATTGGCCTACCTCACGACGGCCGAGCGCATCGAGGCCGATGACTTGGCGTTCATCCTGTCGCCGCGGCGAGAGGAGGAATCCGCGGCGGACCTGGGCCAGAGTCTTGCCGACGCGACGACAAACTTCCAAAGCGATTACATTCGCCGCACGGTCCAGCAGCTCGGCGGCAATATGAGCCGCGTGGCGGAGCAGTTGGGTCTGCACCGCTCGAACTTGTATCGCAAAATGAACCAATTGGGAATGCAAGTGCCCGATAAGAAGTAGGCCGCTTAATTCCTCATCCCGGTGCGCTGGGACCGTGAGGGCTGGCATCACGGAGCGTGATGAGTACGGGAATTCTCCGGCAGAAAGATGCTATAGTTCTACCAGGGTGCAAAAAACAGGGCGCGACGCCATGTGAAGCCCCTTGCAAAGGCCGCGTCGGTTTGTAAAATTGGTTGTTTGGCTGCGGAAATTGCGGCCGAATGCCTCCTTAGCTCAGTTGGTAGAGCAGCTGACTCTTAATCAGCTGGTCGTAGGTTCGAGCCCTACAGGGGGCACTTTGACTAACCCTTGCCTTGAATTCTTCTAGGGCAACGGTTTGCTTTATCAAGCTATGCTCGCTCGGCCAAAGTCCAGATAGGCACGCCGACTAGCTATAAAGCAGGCACTCTTTTGGCAGGTTGACCGGGGCTTCCACGAATTCATATAGTTACTACTCGGGTTCTTCAAAACCATACACATTATTGGGGCTATGGCAGCCGTAGTAATCGATCTTCGGCACGCGGATGACCTTCGCGACGTAGTCCACCAGACGGTGCAAGCGCTAGCGGAAGGCCAGATTGTCGCCTTTCCGACGGAGACCGTGTATGGACTGGCCGTCAGCGCGCTGGACGAGCGCGCCGTGGCTCGCTTGGCGGCGGTCAAAGGCCGCAAAGCGAACCATCCCCTGACCTTGGCCATCAAGAGCGCCGAGGAAGCGCGAGACTACGTGCCAGATATGAGCCCGCTGGCCCAACGGCTTGCCCGGCGCTGCTGGCCCGGCCCAGTGACGCTGGTAGTTGACGATACCCATCCCGATAGCCTCGTGCGGCAACTGCCCAGCCAAGTCCTCGACTACATCCTACCGTCGAAGACTCTCGGCTTGCGCGTGCCCGGCCATCAGGTGCTATTGGACGTGCTGCGGATGCTGGTCGGGCCGCTGGCCTTAACGAGCGCCAATCGCACGGGCGGCGCGGAAGCGATCAACGCCCGAGAAGTGCTCGAAGTAATGGGCAGCGATGTCGATCTGGTGATCGATGACGGCCCGTGCCGTTTCGGCGAGCCGTCGAGCGTGGTGCGGGTCCACGGCAATCAATATGAAATGTTGCGGGCGGGCGTCGTGCCGGAGAAGACCATGCAGCGGCTTTCCTGCACGATGGTTCTATTCGTTTGCACGGGCAACACGTGCCGCAGCCCGATGGCGGAGGCCGTCTGCCGCCAGTTGCTGGCCGAGAAGCTGGGCTGCGAGGCCGGTGAACTCGAAGATCGCGGCGCGATGGTGATGTCGGCCGGCGTCGCTGCCATGCAAGGCGGACGGGCGGCCAACGAGGCGATTGAAGTGATGTCGAGACTGGGCATGAGCCTTGCTGAACATGAGGCCCAGCCGCTGTCCGAACGATTGGTTCGTCATGCCGACTTGATTTTCACGATGACCCGTTCACACCGCGAGGCAATCCTGGCACAATGGCCTTCGGTTTCCGAGCGGACCTTGCTGCTTGCCGCCGACGAATCGGATATTTGCGATCCGATCGGCGGGCCGACGGAGCGCTACCAGCGATGTGCCGCGCAGCTTCGCGCGGAGTTGGAAGCCCGGCTCGATCAAATCCTCAAACTGCTTGCCTGAATGAAAATCGCACTTGGCGCCGATCACCGAGGTTTTCCCATCCGTGCGCGAATCGTGGAACTGCTTCGCCGCTTGGAGCATCAGGTGGAGGACGTCGGCACGTTTTCGTGCGACGCCATCGACTACCCTGATATTGCCGCCAAGGTCGCGCGAATGATCAGCCGCGGCGAGGCCGATCGCGGCATCCTCATCTGCGGCACGGGCCTGGGAATGTGCATCTCGGCGAACAAGTTCCCCGGCGTCCGCGCGGCGCCATGCCACGACGTGCTGACGGCCGAGATGAGCCGCCGCCACAACGACGCAAATATCCTCTGCCTCTCGGCCGACTTGCTGGGCGAGCATCTCGTGGACCAGATGGTCGAGCTCTGGCTGAAAACGCCCTTCGAGGGCGGACGCCACGCGCGGCGCGTCGGCAAGATCTGCGAGATTGAGGCGGAGATGTGCGCAAGCAAGCCCGCGTGAAGCGAAATATCTTTTGTAAGGCGGTGTCGAGCGCAGCGAAGACCCGCCGGAGCGATCCATGTTCGTAGACGAAGTCACAGTGCGTTTCGAGGCCGGAAAGGGCGGCGACGGTTGCGTCAGCTTCCGCCGTGAGAAATACGTCCCGCTCGGTGGCCCCGACGGTGGCGACGGCGGCGACGGCGGCAGCGTCGTCCTGCTGGCCCGCGAAGGCGTCGATAGCCTCGCCATGCTCGCCCACAAAAAGTCGTGGAAGGCCGGCCCGGGCGAAAATGGCACCGGCGCGAATTGTCATGGAGCGTCGGCCGAGGACCTTACCATCGCCGTTCCGCCCGGCACGGTGATCATTGATGCCGAGCACGGCAACGTGCTTCGCGACCTTGCCAAAGCGGGGGATCAGGTCGTCGTGGCTCGCGGCGGCTACGGCGGCAAAGGGAACAATCGCTTCAAGACTTCCACGAATCGTGCTCCGCGGCAAATGACGCCCGGCGAACTCGGTGAGATTCGTACCGTGCGGCTGGAGCTGAAGCTCATCGCCGACGTGGGTCTCGTCGGCATGCCCAACGCCGGCAAGAGCACGCTCCTAAGCCGACTCTCCCGCGCGCGGCCGGAGATCGCGCCGTATCCCTTCACGACCAAGCATCCTAATCTGGGCCGCGTGCAAATCGATCACGACCGGGGATTTGTCATGGCCGACATTCCCGGGCTGATCGAGGGTGCCCACGCCGGCGCGGGATTGGGCCACGAGTTCCTCCGCCACATCGAGCGGACAGGCATCCTCGTTCATCTTGTCGAGCCCGAACCGATCGAAGCCACCGACCCGATCGCCAACTACCAAACAATTCGTGGCGAACTTGAACAATACAGCGCCGGATTGGCCGCCCGGCACGAGATCACTGTCGTGACCAAGGCCGATCTGCCGGTTGCCGAAGAAATCCGCCGCCGGCTTGCCGAATTGCTCGGCCATGAGGTGCTATTAATTTCGGCGGTAACTGGACAAGGGCTCAATAAGTTGGTGGCGGTGATCACTCAGACTTTGAAACCGGTGGAAAAGTGGTGAGCACTTGTGCCGCCATCCATTAAATGCCCGCCGGATGGCGTTTGACAGTAATTGTATTTGACATACGATTACCAAGGTGTAGCTTGATCCGGGAGGCAGAAATGGTGATTTCAATCAGTCGGGAGTTGGAAACGGTCCTCAATGAGAAAGCCCGCCGGCAGGGCATTTCAGCCGAGGCCCTAGCCCTGGCAGCCTTGCAAGATCGCTTCCTTTCCAATCTTGAAAACGATTCTCGCGACGACTGGGAACGGCAATTGCGCAGCCTGCGGGTAGACTGTGGCGTAGCGTTGTCGGATGCGGAGGCGAGTAGCGAAGGGATCTATGAATAGTGGCCTACCTCGTCGACACAAGCATCCTCGTGCGGCTAGCAAATCGGGCCGATCCGTCGTGCGCGATCGCTGACGGTGCGATCGTTGAACTCCATCGCCGCGGAGAGTTGCTTCATTTGACGCCACAGAACCTGATCGAATTTCGCAATGTTGCAACGCGGCCCGCGGCGGTCAACGGTCTCGGATTGCCCGTATTGACCGTCGAGACCCTGGCGGCGGGTTATGAATTGCTTTTTCCAGTGCTCGCAGAGACTCCGGATATCTTTCCGGCCTGGAAGTCTCTCGCAAGCCGTGTTGGAGTGATTGGAAAGCAAGTGCATGATGCGCGGTTGGCGGCAGTTTGCCAAGTCCACAACCTGAGCCACATCTTGACTTTCAACGCGCCGCATTTTCTGACTTTGGCCGGTTTCCTGGCGAATCTTCATGTGGTTCATCCCGCGACCCTTCCTCCCGCGTCAGCTTAATTCTCAAACTATGGTTGCCGACGAAGCGGTCGTCCGTTTTGACACCCCACTCATCGCCGTCGATATCGGCAATTCGCGGATCAAGCTGGGCTTGTTCCGCGAGGGCTGCAAAACTGGTTTGCCGGAGCCGGCAAGCTCATTACACCTTGATGGTCGCCAGCCGGAATTCGACCGGCTTTCGGACTGGCTCGCCGCGGCCTACCCTTACCCCCTGCCCATCTCCCAAGTGGAGAGAGGAGAAGAACGTTTCCGCTGGCACATCGGCAGCGTGAACCGCCCGGCCGCGTCACGGCTGATCGATTGGCTACGCGATCACCGCGGCGAGGATGAAATCATGCTCTTGACCTCCGGCGATCTGCCGCTCACGGTCCGGCTGCCGCGGCCCGACATGGTTGGCGTCGATCGATTGATCGATGCCGTGGCCGCGAACCGACTGCGGACTCACGGACGCGAGGCCGTCGTAGTCGATGTCGGCTCCGCCATCACCGTCGATCTGGTCGATGCGGACGGTGCCTTCTGTGGCGGCGCGATCCTGCCGGGCATCGCCATGTCGGCGCGAGCATTGCACGAGTTTACCGATCTGCTGCCGCTGATCGATATGGCCGAATTGGCCGAGCCGCCGCCGGCCTTGGGGACGGCAACGGCAGCCACAATGCGATCCGGTCTCTTCTGGGGCGCGGTCGGCGGGGTTAGGCAGCTCGTCGAGCAACTGGCTGGCGCCGATGCTGAGCTATTCCTTACCGGCGGCGCCGGTCCCGTGGTCGCCCAACTACTCGGCCCAAAAGCTCAATTCGTGCCGCAGCTCACACTGGCCGGAATCGCCCTGGCTGCATCGTGGAGTAATCGAAAATGAAAGTCGCTCATTTCACAGCCATTCGCCGCATCGACTTGGCCGACGCGCCGGAGCCGTCGATTGAGCGGCCTGACGACGTGCTGATTGCGATCGACCGCGTCGGCGTCTGCGGTTCCGACGTTCACTACTATCTCGATGGGCGTATCGGCGACCAGATTCTGAACTATCCGGCCACACTGGGGCACGAATGTTCCGGCACGGTGCTCGCGACCGGATCGGCCGCGACACAGCTTGCGGCGGGCGATCGTGTGGCCATCGATCCGGCCTTTCCTTGCCACAAGTGCGACCAATGCCGCGCCGGCCGCTTCCATACCTGCCGCCGGCTCCTTTTCATGGGCGCGCCAGGGCAAGCCGCCGGCGCGCTGGCCGAGCGAGCGGTCGTTCCCGCGGCTTCTTGCTTCAAGATTCCGGACGCGGTTTCGCTGGATGAAGCGATGCTCGTCGAGCCGCTCTCCGTCGCCCTGCATGCGACGCGGCTCGCGCAACTGGCTGACGGCATGAAGATTGCCGTGCTCGGCACGGGGCCAATCGGACTCTCCGTCATGCTTTGTGCCAAAGCCAATGCCACATGCACGGTCGTTGCGACCGACTTGCTCGACGAGCGGCTGGAGGTCGCGCGGCGGTGCGGGGCCGAAGTAACGATCAGCGCCCGGCAAGCCAATGTTGCCGCGGAATGCGCCCGCGCCGGTATGGCAGAGTTCGATGTGGTCTTCGAGTGCTCCGGCGACCCGGCGTGCGTGAATCGGGCGCTAACGCTGCTAGGTCCGGGCGGTGCATTGATTCTCGTTGGCATTCCGCCCGTCGATGCGATTTCGTTTGATCCGCACGTCGTGCGGCGGAACGAACTCCGCCTTCAGGGAGTCCGCCGGCAGAACCATTGCGTCGGGCCGGTGATCGATTTGATCGCCGCCGGGCGGCTCGATGCGTCGCCGCTCGTAACGCACCGCTTTCAAATCGAAAGAACGTCCGACGCCTTTGAGTTAGTGGCCGATTATCGCGACGGCGTGATCAAAGCGGTGATCGACGTGAGTGGGAACGGCGGCTAATTCTTCGCCTTAATCGCCCGCTCGACGGCCGTTCCCATATCGGCCGGGCTTTCCGCGACGACAATTCCCGCGGCCTCCAGCGCAGCGATCTTTTCCGTCGCGGTCCCCTTGCCGCCGGAGATGATCGCCCCGGCGTGGCCCATCCGCTTGCCGGGCGGGGCCGTCTGGCCGGCGATGAACGCCGCCACCGGCTTCGTCACGTGCTGGCGAACGATAGTCCGCCGCCTCCTCCTCGGCCGTGCCGCCGATCTCGCCCATCATCAAGATCGCTTCCGTCTTCGGGTCGGCCTCGAACATCGCCAAAAGATCGATGAACGACGTGCCGACGATCGGGTCGCCGCCGATGCCGACGCACGTCGATTGGCCAAGGCCGAGGTTCGTCAACTGCCAGACGGCCTCGTAGGTCAGCGTGCCGGAACGGCTCATGACGCCGACCGGGCCTGGCTTGTGGATGTAGCCGGGCATGATGCCGATCTTGCACTCGCTCGGGCGTGATGACGCCGGGGCAATTCGGCCCGATGAGCCGCACGTCCGACAGCGGCGGACGACTTCCGCGGCGCGGACCATGTCGAGAACCGGGATGCCTTCGGTGATGGCGATCGACGACGCGGATGCCGGCGTCGGCGGCCTCCATGATCGCGTCGGCCGCGACGGGCGGCGGCACGAAGATCATCGTGGCGTCGGCCCCGGTCTTCTCGACCGCCTCGGCGACCGTGTTGAAGATCGGGATGCCCTCGAACTCCTGCCCGCCGCGGCCGGGCGTGACGCCGCCGACCATCTGCGTGCCGTAGGCCTGGCACTGCGTGGTATGGAACTGCCCCCGCCTTGCCGGTGATGCCCTGGCAGATGACGCGGGTGTTCTTGTTGACGAGGATGCTCATGATGTTCTTTCACTCGTTCCTACGCGGAGCGTGGGAACGCAGTTGTCGGCCGCTCTGCGGCCATGTCTATCGACGACGCGGAGCGTCTATGCAGTCCGTCCCCACGCAGAGCGTGGGAACGAGGAGAGTTATGCTTTTGCCGCCGCCACAACCATCTTCGCGGCCTCGGTCAGCCCTGGCGCGGAAATGATGTCCAGCTTGCTCTCGGCCAAAATGCGGCGGCCCTCCTCGACCTCGGTCCCTTCCAACCGCACGACGAGCGGAATCTTGAACTTCACCGCCGAGTGTGCCTTCAAAAGCGCGTCGGCAATTGTCGTGCAGCGCATGATGCCGCCAAATATGTTCACGAGCACGGCCTGTACCTTAGGATCGGCGACCAATATTCGAAAGGCCTCGGTCACTTGTTCGACGTTCGCGCCGCCGCCTACGTCGAGGAAATTGGCCGGCTGGCCGCCGTGGAGTTTGATGAGGTCCATCGTGCTCATCGCGAGGCCTGCCCCGTTTACCAGGCAGCCGATATTGCCGTCTAGTTGCACGAAGCTCAGCCCCGCCTCGGCCGCGCGAACTTCGGACGGCTCCTCTTCGGCCAGATCGCGGAAGGCGGCCAGGTCCGTTTGCCGGAACAAAGCGTTGTCGTCGAACGTCATCTTGGCATCGAGGGCCAGGAGTCGATTGTCGGCCGTGAGCACCAGCGGATTGATCTCCAACATGCTGCAATCGCGCGCGAGGAACAGCCGGCTGAATGCCCGCACGAACTGCTCGGCGTTCCGCACCGCCGCCTGCGGCAGCTTGAGTCGTGCGGCCAGCTTGCGAACCTGATACGGCTCGACGCCCGTATCGACGTTAAATGGCTCGGTGAGAATCTTCTCCGGCGTGCTGGCGGCGACGTGTTCGATGTCCATGCCGCCTTCGGTCGAGGCGATGAGCACCGGTCCGCCGCGGTCGCGGTCGATCACTGCCGCTAGGTAGAGTTCACGGGCGATCGAGCAGCCTTCCTCGACAAGCACGTGATGCACGGTTTTGCCTTCCGGCCCGGTTTGGATCGTAACGAGCGTTTTGCCCAGGATGTTGGCGGCGACCTTCTCCGCCTCTTCGCGCGACTTGACCAGTTGCACGCCGCGCTGCGTGGGCAGTTCCTTGATCGTGCCCTTGCCGCGCCCGCCGGCATGAATCTGCGCCTTGACGACGGCCACGGGCGCAGCCAGTTTGTCAAAGGCCTCGGCGGCCGCCCGCGGCGTATCGGCCACAAACCCGCGCGGCACGGCCACGCCCGCCTCGCGGAGAATCTGCTTGGCCTGGAATTCGTGAATCTTCATTTGTCGTTCTTTATCACAACCCGACGCATCAGCGAGGGACCAGAATGAAACGAGCCATTTTCCTCGAAGCCCGGCGACAATACAACCGGGGCGGGAAGGCACGTGGGCAGAAAGTATAGAGAGCAAAAATATGGAAAGAGGGGCGAAAGCTCGGAAAATCGCTGTGTACTACACCGGCCTGCCCTGCAATTCCTCAATTCGCGTAACGTGCATGAGATCGACCCGGGTTGTGCGTCCGATATCGGGATACTGTTTGCCGTTATCCCCGTTCTCAGGTTTCTCCACGATGCCAATGATCGCCGAATGCCGGGTCACCATCACCATCTCCGGCTGGCGAATCTCAAAGGTCCCACCACCCGACATATACAGGCGGAAAGGACGGAAAACTCCGGGCCGCAGAGCCTCAATCAACTCGGTTCGTCGCATACTTCCTCCAAGGCATCGATACTCTATCATATCGTTCCGGCGACGAATATGGAATAATCGCCTTGTACCGGCCAGAATATCCTCCAATCGCCCATTTTCCTTGTAACAAACTGGCTCCGCCGGCGTTATCTCATGGGCGGCAGGCGGCAGCGAAGGATCTTCCCGATGGCAAACCCCGGCGCGCGACGGCAGTGGGTGCTGACGGTCTTGGACCGTTACGAAGCGCCGTTGCTGCGCTATGCCGTATCCATCGTCGGCGATGGCGATAGTGCCCGCGAGGCGGTGCAGCATGCCTTTTTGCAGCTTTGCGAACAAACGACCCAGGAGAAGGATTCGGAACTGCACGGGCGGGAGGCGGCCTGGCTCTTCTGCGTCTGCCGCAACAAGGCGTTGGACCTTGTGCGGTTGCGGCGTCGGCATACGGGCGACGGCGAGACCGACCTGGCCACGCTCGCCGGCCGAGAACCCGACCCGGCCGAGGCGTTCGAGCGGCAAGACCTTTGCGGCGAGCTCGGCCGCATGTTGGCCGACCTGCCCTGCAATCAACGCGAGGCGATTCATTTATGGTGCGACGGTTTTTCCTATCGCGAGATAGCAAAGATCGCCGCCGTGAGCGAAGGCAACGTCCGCGTGCTGGTGCATCGCGGGATTACGAGATTGAGGGAGCGAATGGGAGTAGCGAAATAGCGCCAGCCACGAATCGTCGATTGCCAGCCGTCAGCCGCGGAGCGGCGTAAGAAAATAGCCAGGGGCGCAAGCCCCTGGGACGATTGCCCGAAAATGCCAAAGCCCCGAAGGGGCGACAGAAATTACTTTCGCCCCTCCGGGGCTAACGACCATTTTTGAACTTTCTTCCAGGGGTTCGCACCCCTGGCTATTGGCTGTCGCCGCTTCGCGGCTAACGGCCAGGAGAGACCATTATGTCCACAAACTACGAACACAACGGCGAAGACGACACCCTGGCCGCGCGGCGGACGGCGCATGCGCTGGGCCAGACCTCGGGCGACGACTGGGCGGCGGTGGAGGCGGAAATGGCCGCCTCGCCGAAGGCCCGGCAGGAGGTCGAGGCGATCGCGGCAGTGGCGCAAAGGTTGAAGGAAGCGGCCGAGACGACTCCGCCCGCCGTGCGATCGCCCGAACTGCGCGCGGCGTTGGAAGCCAGATTGACCGCGCTGGAATCGGCCGCTCGGCCGCTTGTTCGAGGCCCGGTTCCGCAGTGGCGACGGCGAGTGGTCACATGGGTCTTGACCGCCGGCTGCCTAGCAGGCGTCGCCGTCGCGCTGATGCAGCAGTCAAACTTCTTCGGTGGACCGCGGCAATTCGCGAAGACCGAGTCGGCGACGGGCGCGGCTGCCGATATTCGGAGTTCGACGAAAGTACAAGTACAAGGGGATTACGATGCCGCAAGGAAGTCACTTTCTAGCAGGGTCCCGAAAGCCGAACAGCACTACGAAGAGGCGCCAATCGTTGCGGGGATTCCGCATGAAATTGGACCGAACGAACGACCGGCCCTGCAAGTACCTTCGGGCGATTCATTCTCTGTGCTGAAGAACCCAGTTCCGGCGGCACCAAGGGAGCCCGCCACGGTTGCCGGACTGGAGGGCGGCAAGTCCTCTAGTCCGTTCCGGGATGCGAACGGGATTCAGAATGGCGGCGACCGCCAGGGAGGTGGCGCTGCGGGCAGCACTTCTGCAGAGCGCGAAGAGCGTAGCGACAATCAATCGATGGCCCGCGAGGAAACGAAACCGGGGCAATCGAATCACGCCGCTACGCCTGCTCGATCAAAGGACGGCAATGGTGAAGAACCGGCGGCAGGTGAGACAGGGTCTAACTTAGTGCTTAACATCCAACAGTCTCAAGTGCTGGGCGAAGGGGAGCGGGGCGACAACTCCGGGGCACCTATGGGACGCAAACCGCCTGCCGAGAGCGGGCGTGCCACGCTGGACGAGCCGCCCATCGTCTACCCGAACTCGGAATCGTGGAAAGAAATGTCGCATCGCCGCAAAGAAAAGTACGCGGTAGGCGGCGACGGTGCTTCTGGTCCGTTGAGCGGCCCGGGTCTCGTGAACCCGGTGCAAGTTGAGACATTGCCTGGCATGGACGCGATGGTTATCAAAGGCAGTCCTGCCGACGTAGCCAAAGTCGATCAGTACGTTAAGCAGGCTGAACAGGAGAGAAATAGGCGCTACGAAGAGGGACCGCATGCTCCCGCGGCTGAAAAACCATTGCCCGAGGACCCGCTCGCCCGTCAGCAAATGCTGCAAGGCATCGTCGATGGCCAGGAGCCGTTGCTGGTACCGGGCGCCAGGAAGTCGCCGACGTACGCTCGAGTCAGAGCCGAGTTGGAAGCGAGTAAGCACCCGGGCACGTCTGACGACCAGAGTGTGACCCTTCGCGGACAGTACGCTGTCAACGTAGCGGGCGAATACCAGCGCGAACTGCAAAAACTGAAGCAGGAGGAGTCCGAACTCCAAAAAAAGGTCGATTCACAGAACCAGCTTCCGACTGGAGCGCCAAACCCACTCTCGGTAGCTGACCAGGAAAAAGCCCGTGCCGAATTAAGAATCGCTCACGAGCAAATAGCAGCTTTCGAAAGCGAAATGGCTCGGCTGGATGTAAAATCTTCTCCGGCGAAATCGAACCCAAAGCCGGAAGCGAAGCCTCAATCAAAACCCCTCGAAACATGGAAGCCCGCCCGCGTCGTCCCCAATGCCTCGCGGTTGATGGTGGGCGAGAAGGAGGAGCTGCCGCTCAAGGGGATGCAAGTCGATGTCCGCGTCGATGGCTTCCGTGCCCGCGTGCTCCTGGACCTTTACTACTTCAACGACCGCCCGCAGCAACTGGAGGGCAATTTCCAGCTACGCCTGCCGGACGAGGCCGCGCCTTATTTCTTTGCCTTCGGGAAGACTGTTTATCAGGCCCCGCAAGTCACGGCCAGCGATTCGATGTTCTTTAAGCCGCAGGAGGTATCGCTTGGCGATACGACGCCGGAGAAGATCCTCGCCCTTCGCGGCAACAGTTGGGAACAGCCCAAGGTCGCCCGGATGGTGCCCAAGGAGAAGGCGGCGATGGCCTATCGCGACACGGTCCGCCGCCGCATCGACCCGGCCTTGGTTGAGTGGTCCGGGGCGGGCGTTTTCCAGTGCCGTGTTTTCCCCTTGGCCCCGCAGTCGCTGCACCGCATCACGATCGGCTACGATGTCGATCTGGTACGCGTGGGCGACGATCTCGAACTCAGGCTTGACCTGCCGGAGTGGCAATCTGGCGACGTGGCGCCCGCCACAGTTGTCGATCTGAATGTCGCCGCTGCCGACGCCCGGCAGGTCAGCCTTGAGCAGAAGTCAGAAGTCAGAAGTCAGAAGTCAGAAGGCGGGAATGCAAACGGGCACGCAGATCAAACCGCCCTCACCCCATCTCCTGATGGTAGTGGGACGCGATTTTCGTATCGCCTCGTTGATCCCAAGCAGCGGCCGCTCACGTTGCGGCTGCGAAAGCCGGGCACATTGATGCTGACGGGCAATGACGAGGCAACGGGGAATTACTTTGCGACAAGGGTGACACTGCCGCTGCCGGAGACGTTTGCAAGCGGAAAAGCGGGGCACAACTCCCTCACCCCCGGCCCCTCTCCCAGTGGGAGAGGGGAGACGGCGGGCGATCGAGCAAAGCAAGCAGTGTTCCTGGTCGATACCTCGCTCGGCGCTGGGCCGCAGTTTCCCTTGTGGACGAAGATGCTGCGGGCGACGTTGACAAACAACCGTGATCAGATCAAGCAGTTCGCCGTGCTCTTTTTCAATGTCGAGACGTTCTGGTGGCAGGAAAAGTACATTGACAATACGCCGGAGAACGTCGATGCGGTTTTGAACTATGCCGACAACTTGGCCCTCGAAGGCGCGACTGATCTTGGTCGGGCGCTCACTGAGGTCGCCGCGCCGAAGTGGCGGAAGGCCGAGGACGGGGCTGCGCCCGATTTGTTCCTGCTAAGCGACGGCGCCGCGACTTGGGGAGAGGATCGATGGGGACTGCTAGCAGCGTCAATAACGGGCAAACCGAAGGCGGGACGAACCACCCTCACCCCCAGCCCCTCTCCCAAAGGGCGAGGGGAGTCGTCGAGCTGCGCTGTTCGCCTATCGCACCGGGCTGGCTGGCGGCGACTCGCGGTTGCTGGGCTATCTGGCCGAGCGGACCGGCGGGGCTGTGTTCTCGCTCGTCGGTGAAGCGGAAATCGCCGCGGCATCAGTCGCCCATCGCAATCGGCCGTGGAAACTGACGAACCTTGAGATGGCAGGTGCCCATGACGTGCTCGTCGCCGGACGGCCGCAATACGTATACCCTGGGCAGCAGTTAACGGTTGTGGGCCGGTTGGAGTCGCCGCTTGGTGGGTCTTCGCTGCCCTCGACACCACCCTACATGACGTTCACGCTCCAGCAAGGCTCTGCCACGCAGACGATCAAGGTGGCGGTGGAGCAGATCATCCCGTCGGAACTTGCCGGCCGGACGTTCGGGCAAGTCGCCACGAACCAACTTGAAGACGTGTCGGGTGTCGAACAATCGGCGGAACCTGCAGCCACAGCCTACGCACGGCATTTCCGGATTACCGGCCGAACATGCTCGCTTCTGATGCTCGAATCGGAGCAGGATTACGCCCGATTCAACATCAAACCGGAAGAGGACGATTTCGTGGTCAAGCAGCAGCCGGCGGATCCAATTGTCAGAAAGGCAATTGACGCTACGATCACCGCGATGAGCAATCCCAAGGCTAACTTCTTGGCTTGGTACAACCGGCTGGCCGCGTCAGAAGTGCGGTTCGATCTGCCCGCCTCGCTCAAGATGTACATCGACGGCCTGCCGGACGAGACGTTCGCAGTAGTGCCGCAGCCGCTCGTTTGCAAGCTGCGACAGCGGAGCGATCTGCCGGAGAATCTGCGGCAGCCCTGGCAAGCCGGCATGGCCGACTACGATACGCTCGATGCTGAGGCCCAGAGGCGGCTGTCGGCTTATGGGGCGGACGACGCCTTGCGGTGCCTGAGCTCGCTCGTCGAGGAGCGGCCGGGCGACGCGGCACTCGCCCGTGATTTGGCCTTCACGGCCATCGACTGGCGGCGGCCGGGCGAGGCCTATCACCTCCTGCGGCGGTCGGCCGCGGCGCGGACCTTCGAGCCGATCACTTTCCATGCCATGGCCCATTGCCTGGAGCAGATGGCCAACTCCGACAACCACGCCGCCGACCTGGCGATCATCTACTACGAACTTGCCTGCGGTGGGCAGTGGGACCCGCGTTTCGGCGACATGCACAACATTGCTTTGCTGGATTACGCCAGATTCTTGCGGCGCATTGCTGCAACAAAATCGGTCGCGGCCGATTACGCCCAGTCACGATTGAACTCGCTCGCGGCCATGAATCTACGCGACACGGCCGACGTGGCGGCGCTGATCTTCTGGAACACCGACGGCACCGACGTTGATCTGCACGTCGTCGAGCCCAGTGGCGAGGAGTGTTTCTACCAGCACACGCAGACGGCCAGCGGCGGGCACATCAGCCGTGACGTGACGACCGGCTACGGGCCGGAGCTGTATCTCTTGCCCAAGGCCGCCGCGGGCCGCTTCGAGATCAGCGCCCATTACTTCGCCACCGACGCGAACCGCGCCAGCACGCGGACGAAGGTGCTTGCCTTCATCTATGAGAATTGGGGCGCGAAGGACGAGCGCCTGGCGATCAAGTCGCTGGCCCTGACCGGGCAGAAGGAGAAGCACGAGCTGGGCGTGGTGAAGCGGTAGAGGCGATATGCCAATCGGAATCTAACGCTATAATTGGTTGATACATCGGTGCTGCGAGCGATACCATTATCACCCAGGGATAGCGGAAAATGACCGTTGAACTTCCAGTAGACACTATGAAGACGGTGGAATCGCTGGTCTCGTCCGGCGAATTCCAGACACCACAAGATGCAATTGGCGAAGGTGTCCGCTTGCTGGCGATGCGAACGCAACTTCGGGCGGACATTCAAAAGGGCGTCGCGGAACTTGATGCCGGCCAATGGGTCGAGGGCAAGGTAGTATTTGCGGAACTCCGCGAGAGAGCCCGGCAACTAATAGACGAGCAGGGCTCGTGAGCCGATGGCCATCGCGCGTTTTTCTGTCAGCGCTCGTGCGGACATGTGGGATATCTTCGCCTACATTGCGCAGGACAAACCGATTGCCGCAGCAAAGTGGATCGAAACGATCGAAGGGAAATGCGAGTCCATCGCCGCGTCGCCCGATTTCGGTGAACCGCGTCCCGAGTTCGGCGCTGGCATTCGCAGTCATGTAGTCGGAAGATACGTGATCTTCTTTCGCGACATTGAGAATGGAATCGAAGTTGTTCGTGTTGTCGCGGGAGATCGCGACATTAAGGAACTTTAGTGTCCTGGCGCCGCGGCCTCGAAGCGGAATGCCCTACTCGCTTGCGCGTCAGGCTTTGATTGCACTACGCCTCCCGCGGCAGAATCCGCGGATACGGCGGCGACTCGCGGTCGGGCATCGGCTGGCCATAACATTCGGCCCATTCCTCGCGCTCCTCGTCGCTGGCGTAATACCGCAGCCAGACGTCCGGATCGCCGCTGGGGCCGGTGCAGTCCCAGTGCAGGTAGTGGTTGATGTGCTCCAGCTTCTTCTCCCGCGCGGGCAGGATGTCGCGATAGATCAGGCAGTAAAGCTCGCGGTCGCTGAGGTGGTCTGTGAAGTCCAGCACGATCCGCTTTTGGTAAAGCTTGCGGATGGTGTCCCAGAGGATCATTTCCAGCCGAGTGTCGTTCAGCGATTCCGGTCGGGGCGCCCGCAGTTCGGGATCGAACCAGCGGTAGATCGGCAGGATCGGAGCCTGCTCCCATTCCAACATGCTGGCAAGAAAATCGTTCTCCGCGGCCAGCGTCAACTTGTGGACGTTCACGCAGGTGATCGACTCGTCGACGTAGCGCTCCAGCTCGTCGCGGAGCTCTGCGTTTCGCATCAATTCATCGACTTCGTCGGATTGGGGAGAGCTGGGTTCGTTTGTCATGTTGCCGGAATGTTAAATTGCATGGATGCCGGGTACGGAATCAAACGTCGCCGTCGAATGGTGGTTTGTTTCGCTACCGGCCGCTTCCTATTCAAACAGCCATCGGGAAATCGCCTGGCGGCCTAGCGCCTGCAGGCCAATCTAACAACCGCGCTGAATAACTCAATAATTATCCGCATGAAAACCGGGAAAAACGCCGATTTTTTGCCGCCGCCGCCGGCACAGCCGATACGGGCGATGCAGTTTGACATGGAACGCGATCGACGCGCGGCGGCCGGGGCCGAAAAAGTTCCTTGCCACAGGGGGGGCGGCTGTTTGGCCTCTTGATAATTGGCAATATAAATGGTTGATGCGGGGGGCCAGGGAAGATATACTAGGAGGATAGGTGGCAGAAGTCTTCATGTGCTCGGGTCGGTCGTTTGGCGAGGCCTGTCGTAAGTCCCTTAATCGGGCACACGGCCTGGCGCACCAGTGCGGATCGCATGCCAACCGTTCGGTGGAGCTTTTCAATGAATGTCGTCGGCAAGATTTTCACCGTGCTTTTGCTCGTCATGTGCCTGGCGTTCATGACGTTCTCGTTGATGGTCTACGCGGCCCACACGGACTGGCGAAACATGGTCGAAGCCGAGGGTGGCTTGGACAAGCAGTACAAGGTGGCCAAGGCCGAGAAGGAACAACTTGAAAACGAGAAGAAGCAGTTGGAGGCACGTATCGTCGAAGAGAAGGACCGCTACGTCAAGCGCCTCGCCGCCTTGGAGCACGAAAAGAACGAACTGCTGGCGGTTCGGAATGCCAACAACGACGAGCTCGCCAAAAAGGAACGGGCCTTGAGCGAACTAGTCAGCAATATCGACGCGAACCACAAGGACGTGAATTCGCGGCACGCGGAGACCGTCACGCTGCGGGACGAAACCAAGAAGGCCATCGACGAGCGCCACGCCGTTTTCGCCAAGGCCGTCGCGATCAACGACCAGTTGTTGAATGCCGTTGTCGAACGGCTGCGGCTGGCAAAGCTGGGCACGGAGCTGCGCTCTCAGCTTATGAAAATGTCGCCCACGGCGGACCCGGTCGCTCTTCCCAATCACAATTAAGCTCGCCACACCCACGCTAGACACAGTTATGAACCTCGTCGGCAAGATATTCACGGTCTTGATTTTCGTCATGTGCATCGTCTTTTCGAGCTTCACGCTGATGCTGCACGCAGGGCACAAGAACTGGTACGACGAGTACGCCAAGCAGACCGCGCAGCTCGACAAGGCCAACGAGGAAAAGGCCAAATTGCAGCAAGCGTATAGACTTCTCGACCAACAGCGGACGACCGACAACGATCGCGACAAGAAGCTGATCAAAACGCTGCAGGCCACGAATGATTTGCTTACGACTGATAAGACCGCCGCTGAAACCAAGGTTTTGCAACTACAGGCGGATCTGCGGAAAGTCGTCGCTGACTTCAAGCTTGTCGAAACGACCCTCTCCGACCTTCGCGGCGAGACGGAATCTTTGCGCGAGAGAAACGCAGTGGTGGTAAAAGAGCGCCAAGAGCTTTTTGACAAATACGCCAAGGCGGTCACCGACGTCGCGAACCTCGGGGCCGAAATCGGCCGGTTGGAGAAGCGACTTCGCGACGTAGTGGATCCCCTCCGAACGGCACAGTCGCTGCTCGCGTATGCCGGTATTCGCGAGTCCGACCGGTTCAAGGATCCGCCACCTGTTTCGGGCCGAGTTACCGGCGTGCGGCAGTCGGACGTTGAAATTTCCCTCGGCTATGACGACGGCGTCCGGCCCGGCCACCGCTTTGCCGTCACACGGCCAAGCAACGGCAATCAGTATGTCGGAGATATCCAGGTAATCCAAGTTGACTATCCCAATCGCGCCGTCTGCCGTGCCGTCAAGGAGACGATGCGCGATCAAATCCAGTTGTACGACCATGTTCAAGCGAGCCTCACGAAGCGACCCGAAAGCGGTCGAACCGGAAGATAAGCCGGCCAAGCCGGCGAAGAAGGCCAAAGCGCCCAAGCCGGCCAAGGCCGCCAAAGCGGTTAAGCCGGCCGAAGCGCAGGTTTATCGCAAGCCCCGGGCTGACATCTACACGGTCATGCTTTCGATCGCGCTGATCGCGACGGCGCTCGCCGCTGCCGCGCTTTGGATGACGATGGCCGACTACCATTACGAGACCAAAGGCGGTCCGAATCCGGTGTGGAACTACCCTGCGGCGCCCGCCGCTTTTGATCCGTCGCGGGCAGTTGGTATAAGCTGAATGTATCGGGCACACTCCGTGTGCCAATGGAGGCGGCACACGGAGTGTGCCGGATACAGTACGGATGCTCCAGCGACTGCTACGAAACTTTCGGTGCGATCTGGCGGTCGATCTAGGGACCGCGAACACGCTCATCGGCATTCCGGGCGAGGGAATCGTGCTCGATGAGCCCTCCGTCGTGGCTATCGACCAGGCCAGCGGCAAAGTCCTTTCGGGTGGAGCGGCCGTCGGTCACATGGCCCGGCAGATGCAAGGCCGCACGCCGCAGCGGATTTCCGTCGTCCGCCCGTTGGCCGGCGGCGTGGTGACCGACTTCGTGCTCTGCGAGGCGATGCTCCGCTGTTTTCTCCGCAAGGCGCAGCCGCCCGGCTGGCGGATGAAGCCGGAAGTCGTGGCGGGCGTGCCAGGCAGCGCAACGCCCGTGGAGAAGAGGGCTCTCTTCAATAGCGTCCAGCGCGCCGGGGCGCGGCGAGTGTGGATCGTGCCGGAGGCCAAGGCGGCTGCCATCGGCGCGGGCCTGCCGATTGCCGAACCGATGGCGAGCATGATCTGCAACGTCGGCGGAGGCACGACGGAAGTGGCCGTACTGAGCCTGGGCGATACCGTGGCCTCGGCCAGCACGCGCAGTGGCGGGGACCGCATGGACCGCGCGATCGTCGATTATCTCCGCCGCCGCTATAGCCTCCGCGCGGGCCTGCCCGCGGCTGAGCGGCTGCGGATTGAGATCGGCAGCGCGTTTCCGCTCGCCGAGGAACTGACGGCCGAAATCAGCGGCGCGGACGCGGTCAGCGGCCTGCCGCGACTCTCGACGATCACCAGCGAAGAGGTCCGCCACGCCCTGGAAGACCCGCTGGAGGAAATTGTTGAAGCCGTCCGCGGCGTGCTGGACCAGTGCAGTCCCGATCTGGCCGCCGACCTTACGCGGCAAGGCATGGTGTTATGCGGCGGCGGCGGCCTCTTGCGGGGGCTCGACCGCTTTCTCGCCGAGCGGATCGGCGTGCCCGTCCGCTTGGACCCTCAGCCTCTGGCTACGGTCGCTCGCGGCCTCTTGATATGTCTGGAACATCGCCAGCAATGGCAATCGGCGCTGGAATCGAGCGACGAAGAGGTGTGAGGAGTGGGAAGTGAGTAGTGGGTAGTGGGAGGCGACGGAGCGAACTACTCACTTCCCACTACTCACTTCCCACTTCCCACTCCTCACTTCCCACTCCTCACTTCCCACTCCTCACTTCCCACTCCTCACTTCCCACTCCTCACTTCCCACTCCTCACTTCCCACTCCTCACTTCCCACTCCTCACTTCCCACTCCTCACTTCCCACTCCTCACTTCCCACTCCTCACTTCCCACTCCTCACTTCCCACTCCTCACTTCCCACTTCCCACTCTACTCCGCCGGCGAAATCTCTCCCTCCGGCACAAATCGGTATCCCGCGTCGCGGATCGTGAGGAAGTGCCGCGGCTGGGCCGGGTCCTGTTCAAAAATCTTGCGCAGGCGGCGGATGAATTGGTCCGGTGCGCGGGTGTCGATGCTGCCGCGAGTTTCCCAGACGTTCTCCAAAAGCTCGCTCCGCGGGATGACCCGGCCGTGGTTTTCGATGAAGTACCGCAACAGCGTCAGCTCCATCTTCGTCATCCGCACCGCTTCGCCGCGGACCACAACCTCGAACGTGTCGAAATCGATCTTCGCCTCGGCGAATTCGAACTTCGCGACCGGAACGGCCGGCGGCGCAGGCCGGTTCTCGTCTTTTCGCCTCGAGTACGTCAGCAGGTTCCGCACACGGCTGATGAACTCGTCCAGGTCGAAGGGCTTGGTCATGTACTGGTTCGCCCCCAAGTCGAACCCCCGCGTGCGGTCCTCCGACAGCGTCCGCGCGCTGAGAATGAGCACCGGCATTTCCCGGTCGATCGCCCTGAGCGACTCGCAGACGGCATAACCGCTCATGCCGGGCAGCATCAGGTCGAGCACGACGAGGTCGATGTCGGTCCGGCAGTCCGTTAAGAGCTTGAGCGCCGTCCGGCCGTCACCGCAGACGGTGACCCGAAAGCCCTCCTTGACGAGATTGAACTCGATCCCCATCGCCAGATGCGCCTCGTCCTCGACGACCAGGATATGCTCGTTTTCAGCCATGTGCGCCAGTTTAGCCAATGGAGTGTTAAAAGTGTAGGGAAAGCACTCTCTGAGGTTCCGTCATGGAATTTCGCTTTGACACTCGCGGCGCACATTTAGGGAAGCTATACTACGGATGCGGAGGCTTGCCACAATGCGGCTTTTGCGTAGGATATACCGGTCGTGCGACCTGACATGGACTTTAAGACACGGACGTTTCTTACTGCCATTCCTAATTGTTGGGAGGAATAAGATATGAAACGTTCAATGGCTGTGCCTGTTTTTGCGCTCGTTTTTGTACTTTCCGCGAGCCACGCTGTGCTCGGCGGCGACTGCTGTGCCCCTGCCGCCGCGGCAGCGGCGCCAGCCGCCCCGCAGTTTGTCAGCAAGACGATCTGTGTGCCGGAGATGGCTACGGAAGAGCGGGACGTGACCGTGACGGAGTGTGCCGCGGTGACCAAGACCTGCAAAGTTCCCTGCTGCATCGCGGTCCCGGTCACCAAGACCGTGAAGTGCTGCCATATCGTCTTGGAAGCGCATCAGTGCATGAGGACCGAGAACTACTGTGAGGCGATCCCGCAGACGCGGCAAGTCACCGAGACGTTCAATATCATGGTGCCTTCGACGCGGACCGTTCCATCGAGCTACACTGTCTGCGTGCCCGTCTATAGCGAGCAGACCGAGCAATGCACGGTGATGGTTCCAAGTTGCGAGACGCGGCAAGGCGTCCGCTGCGAGACGCACTGTGTGCCGGTCAAGCAGACATGCACTCGCCGCGTCGATAAGGGCCACTGGGAAGACAAGCCCGTGCCGGCCTGCGGCCCGTGTCAGCCGACGCAAGCCTGCCGCTGCTGGGTATCGAATTGGGTCAACGAACCGGTGGAAGTCACCGTGAACAAGGAGGAAACCGTCGAGGTGCCTTACACCTATCAAGTGACCGTTTGTAAACCGGTCGTGCAAACGCACAAGGTGCAAGTCTGCCATTACGAGTCGCAGGTCCACCAGAGCACGCGCACGATTTGCGAGTATCACTGCCAGCCATGCACACATACCTACTCGATCACGGAATGCAAGTTCGTCGAGCGGACGCGGCAGGTGCCCTACACCGTCTGCGTGCCCAGGACCGAATATCGCGACGAGCAAATCACGACCTGCGAAATGCGGCCGTCGGAGCGGGAAGTTCAATACACGGAAATGGTGCCGCACCAGGTGCAGAAGAAGATCCAAGTGCAGGTCTGCCACATGGTCGAGAAGACGATCCAAGTGCCCGTCTGCCAGCCATGCTGCGAAGCGCCGAGTTGCGCGGCTCCGTGTTGCCGAGCTCGCTGCTACCGCATGCCGCGGTGTGGATGCGGGTGCTAAGCGACGGCGGCGAAGTGCGGCAACATTGCTTACAGATACTCCACATGATTCCGCATTTCTTCCGCGTCTAACACTTCATAGATCAGCATCAATCCGGCGATGATTTCCCGAGTTGGTTTGTCGGGCACGGCGTAGACGATGCCGGCATGATCGGATTCGGCCGCCAGTCGCAGAAAATCGTCGTCCTGTGTGAAGATGACTCGGCCGTCTTCCCGTGCCCTGGCCAAGTGATCGTCATCGGACGCGCTCAGCATCCCGACTTCCGGTGTCCGCTGAACGTCGACGCCGCGACGAAGCGCCGAACGACGGCCTTGCTGACGTGCTCGTCCGTGTGATAGCGAACCCCGCTCATTCGCCGCGCTGTTCCAACTTCGCCTTTAGCTTTAAGGGCGTCGCCTTCCGCAAGTTCTCCACGAACAATTGTCCTCGCGCTATGCTCGCGTCGATTTCCTCGCGGTGGTCGAAATAATAGGACAGTGCCGCATGCACTTCTCCCAACGTAAGATCATAATCATCGGCGATTTCGTCGGCGGTCTTGCCGAGCCGCTCGTGCCAAATCGCGACGTTCTGAACCGTGATCCTATGCCCGGCAATGCGTGGTTTGCCCCCCGCAATGCCAGGCGTGACTTCGATATGCCGGTCCAATGTCTTGTCGACCATAAGGAGTTTTCCCACTCAGGTGCTCT
The DNA here is from genome assembly GCA_963775975.1 of uncultured Planctomycetia bacterium. Classification (GTDB taxonomy): domain Bacteria; phylum Planctomycetota; class Planctomycetia; order Pirellulales; family Thermoguttaceae; genus JANXQG01. The sequence goes on along the minus strand of CAVZKX010000003.1, from coordinate 1,086,254 downwards.
CATCTATCTTAACAAAAACAAAGACTCGATGAAAAGCCGCTACCCTCGCGTCGCTTTCCGGCCCCGCCATCACGGGCCGAAATTCGCCCGCCGCACGGTCGGCGGATAAGGCGTTTCCGGCCCTTTGGCAACCGCCCAAAGGATGCGGTTGAGCTGGTCCTCGTCGGCGCGGTCGTTTTCCTCGAAGTCCATCTTGGCTGAGATGTTCGCGCCGAAGGCATTCAAGCCGTTGATGGCGTTCAAATTGACCTTCGGCTGTAGCGGCTGGTAGGCGACGAGTTGATGCTTGTTCTGGAAGCAGCCGAAGAGCGGGGTCGCTGCCGCATCGTACTGCGTCATCGGCGGCAGGCCGAGAATCAACTCGATCGTCCGCACCATGCTCGCCTGCGTGTAGTGCGTGCTATCGACCGCGCCGCGCTTCGCCCAGGGGCTGATCACCAGCGCTACCGTGCGGTGGCAATCGACGTGGTCGGGCCCGTTCTGGGAGTCGTCCTCGACGACGAAGATCGCCATCTCCTTCCACAATGAGCTGCGGCTGGCCGCCTCGACGATCCGGCCCAAGGCCACATCATTGCTGCCCACCATCGCGTCCGGCGTTGACTTGCCGGGCGACGTGCCGGCGGTGTGGTCCTCGCCGAGCGCCATGATGGAAAGCTGCGGGAGCGTCCCTTCTTTCTCGCCGGCGTGGAGGTCATCGATCCAGCCCTGCACGCGGTCCTTGTCGCGGCCCGGCCTCCAGGTGCCGCGGTTCTCCTTGGGCACGCGCGACGCCCCCTCGCCGTAGCACTTGAACGTCACGCCATTGCGGCGGCAGAGGTCCCACAGGTAGCCGGCGGCCGGCGTGGCCATGTCGTCGTCGCCGGGCAGCGTGCCGTGGTGGGAGTAATTCATAATCCACGCCCGCTGCTTGAAATCGGTGGCGATTGCGCCGTCGCACCAATCGTGGCCGTCGACACTCACTTCGCCATTGCAATAGAAATTGTCCATGAGCACGTAGTCGCGGGCCAACTGGTGGTGATTGGGCGTGACGTTCTCGCCATACATCACCAGCGCCGGATCGCCGTTGCCCGCCGCGTGACCCTGGGCGTCCTTGAAATCGCCGAAGACCTGGTCGTAAGTGCGGTTCTCCTTAATGATGTAGAGCACGTATTTGATGGGGCAATCGCCGCCCGTCTTGTCGGGGATGCAGCAATCGCTCTTAGCCGCCGTGCGGCGGATGTGCTGCGGCGCGTAGGGCGAGTTCTTCTTCGCCTGCCGCGTGTACTGCGCCATCGCGGCGGCGTCCGGCCGCGCGATGACCGCGATCGATCCCTCCAGCAGCTTGCCGGGATGATCGAACGCCACACCGAACGCGGGCCTGGCCGGTTTATTTCCTCGCGGCGTGCTCGCCCTTTGCGACGGATAGCTGGGCCGCGAGCGGAGCCCTTTGCCGTTGGCCACCAGCACGTGGCGGCTGTCGGGCGATACGGCCAGCGCCGTCGGATACCAGCCGACGGGAATGAAGCCGGCGATTCCCGAATTGCCCGGCTTGGAGATATCGACCACCATCACGTCGTTGTTGTCGGCGTTGGCCACGTAGAGCGTCTTGCCGTCGGGCGCGATGGCCACGGCGTCCGGCGTGCTTCCTTCCGGCGAGGAAGGATAGAGCGAAGTCGCCAGAATTTCGCGGGCCGCCTCGGAGGGCCGCCGCTGCGGACTGGCGTCCAGCGCGGGCTTTTCGACCGTCTGGGTCTGCATCACATGGACCGTGTTGTCGCCGGCGCAGGCTACGAAGAGCCGGGCGTCGGGCGAGAGCACCATGTCGTTCGGCCGAACGCCGACTGCCACGTCGCGAACTTTCTCAGCGGTGCTCGTATCGAGAATGCTCACGCTGCGACTACCCCAGTTGGAAACGTATAGATGCACGCCGTCGCCGCCGAAAACGCAAGTGTGCGGATGCTGTCCGGTGGGAATCCCATACTTGGCCAAGAGCGAATCGGGGTTGATGACCCAGACCTCCTGAGTGGCCTCGTTGGCGACATAGAGAAATCCCGTCGTCGGATGGACCGCGATGCCGGCCAGAAAGACGTGCGGGGCAGAAGGCGAAGGATCAGCGACCTTGGCTGGCGTGGTCAGCTTGCCCGACTTGTAGCCGTAAACGAAGAGCTTGCCCGAGTCGCCGCCGGAGACGAAGAGCCTGCTGCCATCGCGGCTGAAAGCAAGCCCATTGAAGATCTTGCCCTGCGGGATAAATTGCGTGAGCTTGTTCGTCGCCAGATCGAAGACGGCCACGCCGGTCGAGTTGTAGCCCGAGCAGGCGGCGATCAGCACCTTGCCATCCGGTGAGACAATCATCTTCAGCGGCAGGTCCGCGGTGACATTCGTCGCCGGCTTAATAACCTCTCCCTTGGGCACGAGCGCCTCAAGACGTTCCAGCGGAATCAGGGTTCCGGCGGGCGATATGCTCCAGCCATTGAAAAGCTGGGTGGTCGGTTGGGAAACTGTCTCGTCCGCGCGGGCGATCACCGCGAATAGCGCCGCCGTCGTAACGATGCTCAGATTGAATGCTGCTTTTTGTCGCATGATTTTTCTCACATGGATTGTTTGGACGGTCACCGCATCGTACCATAAGTGAGAATGACCAGCAAACCTCTTACTGCGACGCACGGGCGAATCGGGGGCGTTGATTACGGAACGGTTAGGATCGGGTTAGCCGTCAGCGATCCCGACCGCACAATGGCCAGCCCGCTGGAGATTTACACCCGCCGCAGTGCGGCATTGGACGCAAAGTATTTCCAACTTTTGGCGAAAGAGGAACGCATTGTGTTGTGGGTCGTCGGGCTGCCCGTGCATTTGGATGGCCGTGAGAGCCAGAAGTCGCGGGAGGCGCGGAGCTTCGGAAAGTGGCTGACCGAAATCACGGCGCTGCCCGTGGAGTTTTTTGACGAGCGGTTCACTACCGCGCAGGCCGAGGAGATTTTGCAGGCCGCCGAACTTACAAGCAAGCGCCGCAAGGCGCGGCTCGACATGCTTGCCGCGCAAATCATGCTCACGGCATATTTGGAATCGCAGTCCAAGGGAGGCATTGAGCCGGGGTCGATTGACGGATAAATCCGAAATGGTAGAGACGAGATACGAAACGAATTAGATTACTGAATGGCTCCATTTGGAAAAACCTGACTTGAATTCGAAGCTAATTGTCGGTTGCGGTTATCTCGGTCTTCGCGTTGCCCAGCGCTGGCTTGCCGCTGGACATGCGGTGACGGGCGTCGTGCATAGCGCGGCCAGCGCGGAGGCCCTAGCGGCAAAAAAAATCAATCCGATCGTGGCTGATGTTACACAGCCGGCGACGCTCGGCGACTTGCCGCCGGCGGAGACGCTTCTCTACTGCGTCGGATACGGCGCCGACAGCGGAGCATCGCGCTGGGCGCTCTATGTTGATGGACTACGGAACGTATTGGACGTCGTGTCACCCGAAGTCCGCCGTGTGATCTTCATCAGCTCGACTGGCGTATACGCCGAGCGAGACGGCGGCTGGGTCGACGAAGATTCGCCCTGCGGTCCTTTGCGTGACTCGGGTCGCGCGCTGCTTGCCGGTGAACAGCTTCTCACGGCGCATCGGTTGGGCGATCGCGGCATCGTGCTGCGACTGGCGGGGATTTACGGTCTGGGACGCTTGCCGCGAATCGGAGCCATTCTGTCCGAGGAGCCAGCGACTATCCCCGCCGGACAATACATCAATCTGATTCACGTGGAGGACGCCGCGACCGCGGTGTTGTCGGCCGAGGCCAATGCACAACCGCCGCGGACGTACAATGTCGCCGATGGTCATCCGGCAAATCGCCGCGAACTCGCGGAAACGGCGCTTAAGCTCGGCGTCGCGCTACCGTCGATCCGTTATTCGCAATCCGATGCCACCGCCCGACGGCGCGGCGGCGACAAGCAAGTTAGCAATCGGCGGATGGTGGAAGAATTGCGGATAGAACTGCGGTATCCGACGTATCGAGAAGGGCTGGAGTCACTGGCGTGGGATTGACGTCGCGCTATTTCGCCGGCAGTGGCGCGTGACGCCCGATGAGTCCACTAAGTTGTGCCCGCTTATTGGGCACTGAGTACTTAAGTACGCAGTTCTCAAGTTCAGTTGCAATCGGAAGTCGAGAAGGCGCTTGCTAGAATGGTCGGGCGGCAACGTCATTTTTGGCAATGGTCGCCAGAGCCTGCCGAGACGTTAATGCTGACCGAATCCGAAACGAAGCCGACCGCGCTGTCCGCCATGAGGACGTTCACGCCGCCCGGATGCCGGCTCCGCGCGGCCGCCCAAATGTTGGCGTCGGTCCGGTTATAACTCCCATTAAAACAGGCCATGGGGTCAGTAGTCGGGATCGAGGTATCGCAAATTGGCACGTAGTCGAAGGCGTCGTCAGTTGCGTTCGTGCCACGGGCGTTGGGGCGTGTTTTGGCCATGAATCCTCCGGCGCCCGGCATGTTGATAGTCCAAGTCCCGCGCCCGTCGGACTGACTATTGATGAAGCGGATTTCGCTGACGGCCATTGTATTGGAAAGGCCATCGTGCACCGCCGCCGGCGGTACGCCGCAGTTGGGACAGGCCTTATACTGGCCGACGCCGTGAGTGACCGAATAAGCGTATTTCGCGGAAGTGCGCGGGTCACCGGTATCGGGAAGCGTTTCCGGAATGAACGTCACGCCGAATAATCCGTCCAACGGCGAAGGCGCGCGAGTGCCATCGGATTTGAACGGGGTGTTGAGATAGGTCCCCGCGCCCCAGCATGCCGCATAATTGGCCCGAGACCGACCACCCTGACTCCCTTCCATGTCCCAGACGTTGACGGTTTGCTTGGGGTCGCCCCGCTCGTGACTTGGGCAGTGATAGGTAGCGAAATTATCCAGGATTAAAATGCCGTTCACTTTATCCTTGTCATTGAGCGTGTCTACTGTGTTAGCGCCGTCTACTACTTTGGGGACGTTTACCGCGCGTCTTACTATTTCCAAGTACGTTTCGGTCCGTTCGAGTTGTTGTAGAATGAAATGGTTCCAATTCATTCCCTGGCACAGTTCGCAGTACTGATCCGAGCCAGTGGAGCACCATGTCTTGCCTGTGTTGGAGCATAGAGTCGCGCCGGCCGGAAAAGTGCCATAAGTTTCCACATGGGTGTTCAGCGCCGTGCCGATCTGCCTTAGATTGTTAAGGCACTGCGTCCTGCGGCCGGACTCGCGAGCGGATTGGACTGCGGGCAGCAGCAAGCTCACCAGCGTGCCGATGATGGCAATAACGACGAGTAATTCGACAAGCGTAAAACCGCCGGACTTAGGACAAGTCGATGTAGGCCGGCGCATGAAAAGTGAGTTCATCGCATTCTCCCTTGAACTCTGGCCTGATTACCCGTCATTATAAGCACTTTTAGAAATTGTCCAGCCAATTTAGACAATTTTGTCTGGTTTAATTATAAAAAGGTGCAATTCGTCCGAGTTTTCTGTCCGCTCCGCATATGCCGAATCTTCCCCATATTCCTTCAATATCGATGCAAGCGACTGCCGATGCACACAGCTAGGCAGACACTATGCTCACTGTTCGAAGGGGGAAAGTAATGATTCGACGCATCTTGCTTGCGCTGGCCTGCGCCGGTGCTCTTGGGACCGTCTTTTGCTCAACCAAAGCCAAGGCTCAGCAGGGATTTGGAGCAACCTACGGCCAGACCTATAGCACTCAAGATTGGCAGCGGATGTACCATTACCCGTACGTCTACTACCCACAAAATTACTGGGGCCCCGACTATTACCGCAGTTCAGGGAATATGTATTACCGCTATCCGCCAGAAATGCAGATTCCCGTCTACAACCGCACCTGGCACAACGAATACCCCCAAGACAGGCGGTATTATGGCGGGCATCATTTCAATCTTGATGTGTTCTAGGAGCCTTCGAATCGAAGTCTGTCGCCTTTCGCTCCGCGAAAGTTGCGAAACTTTCGCGGAGCGAAAGGCGACTATGTGACGTGCCGCAGTACTGGTTGTCACGCCGAAGAGAAGTCTTTAGAATATCTGTCTAATTAGATATTCGAGGTAAGTTCTCTCCGGTGGCTGACGATGGAAGCGGTAAACGCCGTCCCGGTATTTCTCTACTTTGCCGTCCTGGCGGGCTTGGCCATCGGGCTATTGGCGGTTTCGCGCTTGTTGAATCCCCGGCAGTTCGTGGGACCGGTGCAGAAAATGCCCTACGAGAGCGGGATGGATCCGATCCATGACACCCGCCGCCGGTTCGACGTCCGCTTTCACCTAATCGCCATCGCCTTCCTCGTATTCGACGTGGAAGTGCTTTTTCTCTATCCGTGGGCGGTAGCGGCCAAACGGCCGGACGCGAGCCAGGTTCAGCTCATTGATCCTTCGAATTCAATGCAATTGCGCACGGGAAATGCCGCCGCAAATGCTCCGGCGGCCGCAATTGCTTTGCAATCCAAGAGCTATGACATTTCCACCGCCATCCAGGATGGTCTGGCCAGCGATCGGAACATTGTCTTCGGGGGTGTGGCGGTTTTCTTCGCGCTTTTGGCTTTGGGATTCGTTTACGACTGGCGCAAGGGAGTCTTTTCATGGCGGTAGACGATCTGATGGACCAGGCCGCGGTCACGCGGCTGGACGAGTTGGTCAGTTGGTGCCGGAAGAATAGCCTCTGGCCGATGCCCTTTGCCACGGCTTGCTGTGGCATCGAACTGATGGCCGTCGGCGCGAGTCGGCACGACATCGCCCGGTTTGGGGCCGAAGTCTTTCGCTTCAGTCCGCGGCAATGCGACTTGATGATCGTCGCCGGCCGCGTGGTGATGAAGATGCTGCCCGTGTTGCAGCGAATTTGGCAGCAGATGCCCGAGCCGAAGTGGTGTATTTCGATGGGGGCCTGTGCATCGACCGGCGGCGTGTTCGACACTTACTGCGTTGTGCAAGGCATCGACCGCTTCATTCCGGTTGACATGTATGTGCCGGGCTGCCCTCCGCGGCCGGAGCAATTGATCCAGGCCGTGGTCGATTTGCAAGACAAGATCCAGCGCGAAGGGACGGCGTTCGGCAGAGAGTTTATCACCGCCTCGCGGCAGCAGACCAAGCGGGCTTTGCAGGAGTAGGTCTCTTCTGCCGGAAGGGACCATTGTGCCATGACTTGGTGAAAGGTCGAAGCCTAGAGTAGAGTCCTACCGTTATAGTCCCGCTCGGCAAGCGGGACCTACAAGAAAACGATGTCGATCGAAGAAATCATCAAATCCCTGAACCGCAGCTTTGGCGATCTGCCGACAAGCGAGTTCCGCGGAACCACGCGCGTTGTCGTCCCAGCGGACAAGCTTTACGACGCCTTGGCCGAACTGAAAGGGCGTCATGGCTTCGACCTGCTCGTGGATGTGACCTGCGTCGATTATTTGAACTACCCCGACGCGCGGGACCGCTACGGTTTGGTTTACCTGTTGGCCAATACGGAAACGGCCCAGCGGCTGACCGTTCGCGCCTTCGTTAACGATCCCGATCCAAGTATTCGCTCCGTCGTCGGCCTGTGGGAAGGCGCGAACTGGCTGGAGCGCGAAGTGTGGGACATGTTCGGCATCGATTTTGAAGGCCACCCCGACTTGCGCCGCATCCTCATGCCCCAGGAGGCAACTTGCTTCCCGCTTCGTAAAGACTATCCCTTGCAAGGGATGGGTGAGAGACATAATTTTCCGGTATTGAAGAGAGGGGAGAGTTGAAAAATGTATCCGGCACACTCCGTGTGCCGTTTGCAGTCGGCACACGGAGTGTGCCGGATACATTGAAGAACTGAAGCCTAATCATGCCACTAACCCTTTCCCAACTCGCCGCCGACCATGCCGAAGATGGCATGCAGCAGTACCTGTGGACGATGAATTTCGGGCCGCAGCACCCGGCCACGCACACCACGCTGCGGCTCGTGCTCAAGTTGGACGGCGAGCGGGTGGTGAAGGCGATTCCGGACATCGGCTTCCTGCACTCGGGTTTCGAAAAGATCGGCGAGCACCTCGACTTCAACCAGTACGTGACGGTCACCGACCGCATGAACTACATCTCGCCCATGTCCAACAACGTGGCGTGGCACATGGCGGTCGAGAAGCTGCTGGGCATCGAGATTACGCCGCGCTGCAGCTACATCCGCACGATCATGTGCGAGCTGATGCGAGTGAGCGACCACTTGCTCAGCCTGGGCGCGATGGGCCTGGACATCGGCGCGATTACCTACTTCATGTTCGCCTTCAACGCGCGGGAGCAGATCTACGAGATTTGCGAAGCCCTCTGCGGCGCCCGATTCACGCACAGCTATACCCGCGTGGGCGGCGCGATGAACGACATGACGCCCACAGTCGTCGAAATGATCCGCAAGTTTCTCGCGTACATGCCGCGCGTGATGGACGATATGGACCGTCTCCTGGCCGAGAACCGCATCTTCGTCGATCGTTTCGAGGGCGTCGGCCTCTTAACTAAGGAAGAGGCGATCAATCGCAGTTGCGCCGGGCCTGTCGCGCGGGCCAGCGGCGTGACACGCGATCTGCGCCGCGACGAACCCTACTTGGCTTATGCCGATTTCGATTTCGACGTCTGCTGCGCCAAAGGCGGCGATTGCCTGGCTCGATACCATGTCCGCGTAGCCGAGATGGGCGAGAGCTTGAAGATCGTCGCCAAGGCGATCGAGAACATACCTGCCGGGCCGCTCAATGTCGGGCAAGACCGCCGCTCGATCCTGCCGCCGCCGGGCCAAGTCTGGACGACGATCGAGGGCCTGATCTCGCACTTCGAGCAGGTCATGCCCAACCGCGGACTGCCGGTGCCCAATGAGGAGACCTACGCGGCCATCGAGTCACCCAACGGCGAGCTGGGCTTTTACGTCGCTGGCGATGGCAGCCCGCGGGCCTGGCGTGCCCGCTGCCGCCCACCTTCGTATATCCATTTCGCGGTATTTCCGAAATTGATTGCCGGGCACACATTGAGCGACGTGGTGGCCGTCCTGGGCAGTTTAAACATCATCGCGGCCGAATTGGACAGATAAATGAACTTGCGTAACATTTTGAAGCGCGAATTAGCCCCGGAGGGGCGAAAGATAATAGCCAGGGGCGCGAGCCCCTGTTTTCGATCGCGCGCATGTCGTAAAGCCCCGGCGGGGCGAAAGTGCCGCCCCTCCGGGGCTCATGGCGCTAGAAGTTTTCAAGGTCCAGGGGCTTTCGCCCCTGGCTATTGACTTTCGCCGCTCCGCGGCTGCCAAGAGACTTAGCAGTCCAATGCAAGCCACACAAACACCACCAACCTCAGTCGCGACGAAGCCCGTCTTGACCGCCGAGATGCGCAAGGCGATCGAGGCCTTTTACCCGCGCTACCCCTCGCGGAGGGCCGTTGTATTGCCTGCGCTGCACGTCGTCAACGAGACGCTTGGCTACGTCCCGCTGCCGGCCGTGATCGAGATCGCCGAAATGCTCGGGTTGGCCCCGGCGCAGTGCAAGACACGCTCAGCTTTTATCACTTCTTCCCGCAAGACAAACCGGTCGGAAAGCACAGGGTATGGTTCTGCCGCTCGATAAGCTGCTCTTGCTGCGAAGGTGAAGTGCTCATGGATTACTTGGCCGAGAAGCTCGGAATCCGCCCCGGCGAGACGACCGCCGACGGCCAAGTCAGCCTCCTGCCGGCCGAGTGCCTCGGCGTTTGCGAGTTCGCCCCGGCGATGCTGGTCAATGACACCTTGTATAAGACGATGACGAAAGAGAAGATTGATGAATTTGTCGCGGGACTTAGACCTTAGTTCTTAGAGCTTAGAGCTTAGAGCTTAGTGTCTTCACTCTAAGTACTAAGCTCTAAGAACTAAGCTCTTTACCCGGATCGACTTGGAACTACTGAAATCGTGCCAACGTACGAACCCGTCCTCCTAGCGAACATAAACAAGCCCGACAGCCACACGCTCAAAGTGTATGAGGCTGGCGGCGGATACCGCGCGCTCAAGAAGGCGCTCAAGGAAATGAGCCCGGATGACGTGCAAGGCGCGGTCCGCGCTGCGGGCCTCCGCGGACGCGGCGGGGCCGGCTTCCCCACGGCGCTCAAGTGGTCGTTCCTGCCCAAGGAGCACCCCGGCCCTATCTACCTTTGCGTGAATGCCGACGAGAGCGAGCCGGGCACGATCGTCAATCGCGTGCAGATGGAATACGATCCGCACCAGATCGTCGAGGGCATCGTCCTCAGCGCCTATGCGGCGAAAGTCACGACGGCTTATCTCTACATTCGCTACGAATACCCGTTCGCCACGAAGCGGATGCAAGGCGCGATCGACGAGGCCTACGCGGCGGGACTTCTCGGCAAGAACATCCAAGGCTCGCCGTTCTCGCTCGATCTTTACATCCATCGTGGCGCAGGGGCTTACGTCTGTGGCGAGGAGACCGGCTTGATTGAAAGCCTCGAAGGCAAACGCGCCTGGCCGCGGATCAAACCGCCCTTCCCTGCCGTGGAAGGCCTCTTCCGCAAGCCGACCGTCGTCAACAATGTCGAGACGATGGCCTGCGTAGTCCATATCCTCGACCGCGGTGTGGCTTGGTTCCGCTCAATCGGCGTGCCGCCGAATCCGAACGATCCTCGCGATGTCGGCAGCCTGGGGCCAAAGCTTTACGGCATCAGCGGCCACGTGAACCGCCCCGGCTGCTACGAAGGACCGCTCGGCATTACCACGCGTCAGGCGATCGATGAGTTCGCGGGCGGCGTCTGGAAGGGCCGCAAGGCCAAGGCAGTGGTGCCCGGCGGGCTGAGCACCGGCCTGATGACCGAAGCCGAGCTCGACACGCCCCTGGACTTCAGCAGCCTGAATAAGATCGGCTGCCTCGGCCTGGGCACGGCCTGCCTGATCGTGATGGACGAGACCTATTCGATGGTCGATTTCCTTTACAATAGTTGCCGCTTCTTCGCTCACGAAAGCTGCGGCCAATGCACGCCCTGCCGCGAAGGGACGCACTGGTCGCTGATGATGATGGAGCGGATCAAGGCCGGCCGCGGACGCCTGATCGACCTCGATTACCTGGCAGAGATCGGCGACACGATCGGCATCATCCCCGGCACGACGATCTGCGGCCTGGCCGACGGCGCCGCCTGGCCGATCAAGACGGCCATCAAGAAGTTCCGGCCGGAGCTGGAAGATTACATCAAGCGGACGAACCCGGGCGGATATGCCAGCACCGAGGCTGCACCGGCGCTAGTAAGTATAAACGGTAAACCACACTGATCGATTGCAAATTGAAAAATGCAAAATGCAAAATGCAAATTGAACGAAGCTGAAGCCGGCTGGAGACTTCACGTTCTGAATTACGCTAATCGCTTGCCTGGAGGGTAGGATCTCCTTCCGAACTTTGCATTTTGCAATTTTCATTTTTCATTTTTCAATTCTAAAGTACATGCCCAAGATCACCATCGACGGAAACGAAATCGAACTGCCCAACGGCGTGAAGGTCAACGCCATCGAAGCCGCCAAATGGGCTGGCGTCGAGATTCCGCACTACTGCTACCACGCCGGGCTGGCGGTTGTCGGCAGTTGCCGCATGTGCTTGATCGAAACCGGCAATCGCGACGCGAAGTCGGGCGAAGTCAAAATGCAGCCCAAGCTGGTGCCCGGCTGCACCGTGCCCGCCACCGACGGCTTGATCATTTCCACCACCAGCGAGAAGGTAAAACAAGCGCGAGCAAACGTCGAGGAAGGCCTGCTCCTGCGGCATCCGATCGATTGCCCGATCTGCGACAAAGCAGGCGAGTGTACGTTGCAGGACTATCATTTCAAATATGGGCAGGCCTCGCGGCGGACCGACGTCATGCCGTTCACGAGCCGCAAACGCGATCTGGGCGACATCACGTTATTTATTGACCGTTGCGTGATGTGCTCCCGTTGCGTGCGGTTTTGCGCGGATATCAGCGGCACGGCCGAGCTGATGGTCACCAACCGCGGCGCCCATGAGGAAATCGACGTCGTGCCCGGCTACCCGCTGCACAACGAGCTTTCCGGTAACGTGGCCGATCTTTGCCCGGTCGGAGCGTTGGCCGACAAGGATTTCCTCTACCAGCAGCGTGTGTGGTTCATGCGGCGGCACAAGAGCGTCTGCACGGGCTGCGCGACCGGCTGCTCGATCTGGGTCGAGGAGAATCAGGACCAGGTCTATCGGCTCAAGCCCCGCGAGAATCCGCAAGTCAACAAGTGGTGGATCTGCAACGAAGGCCGCTACGGATACCATCACGTTCACGATCCGGAGCGACTCTCCGTTCCCCGGCATCGCCCTGATGGAAAAGGCCCCGACGGAAAAGTTGTCGATCGAAATTGGAACGGCCTGCCGGAAGAATTGAAAACCAAACTCGCCGCGGCGGGCCGGCTCGGCGGTGTGCTCTCGCCGTTTCTGAGCGTCGAAGAAGCCTATTTGCTGGCCAAGCTGCTGCGCTCGCTCGATCCGCAGGCGGTGCTCGCGCTGGGGCCGGTGCCGGCTGCGGGCGAAGACAAAACGTTTCCCGGCGGCTTCACGATCTCCGCCGAAAAGGCCCCCAATCGCCGCGGTGTGGAAGAGGTACTTTCCCACTTCATGCACAAAGTCCTTTCCTTTGACGATTTCCTTACGGAAATCGAGCGGACCGATTTCGGCGGCGTGTGGATCTCCGGCGGATACAAGCAAGCGTGGATCGAGGCGCCGACTGCACGGAAGTTCGATGATGTTCCGCTCTTAGTCGTGCAGGACCTGTTCAATTCGCCGTTGATGGAAAAGGCTGCATATGCCTTGCCCGCCGCGGCGTTCGCCGAGCGCGAAGGATCCTACGTCAACCGCAACGATCGTTTGCAGACTGCCAACATGGCCGTGCGTCCGCCGTGGGGCGTGCGGGCTGAAGGGCCGCTCTTTTGGCAGATGCTCGGCCGCAAGGGGCTTTACAATTCTCGCTCCGTATTGGATGATTTGAGCCGCGAAGTGCTTTACTTTGCTCCCGCCGCGGGCCCGATTGCGGAAACGGGATTGGACATGAGAATTAACCGGCTGGCCGATAACGGCGCATTGAAGGCGAGAACCGCGTGAACGACTTGCTCCCCGTGATCATCACCGCTCTCGTCAAGATCGCCCTGGTCGTGTTTGCGATCATGACGGCCGCCGCCTATTTGGTGCTGCTTGAGCGCTGGATCGCCGCTTGGGTCCAGGATCGCAAGGGGCCGAACCGGGCCGGCATCCCATTGACCAAGATTCGCGTCTTCGGGCTCGGGCAGCCGCTGGCCGATGGCATCAAGTTCTTCTTCAAGGCCGAATACACGCCGGCACATGTCGATAAAGGGCTCTACTTCCTCGCGCCGCTGACGATCTTCATCAGCGCGCTGGCGGTTTTCGCCGTGATTCCCTTCGGCAGCGTCCTGCCGTAATTTCTTGCCCGCAAGCTGGGGTGTGAATCAGCCCATTGAACTCGTGATCGCTCCGGGCGTTGACGTGGGCATGATCTTCATCTTCGCCCTGGGCGGGATCGCCGTCTATGGCGTCGTTCTCGGCGGCTGGGCGAGCAACAACAAATACAGTTTCCTCGGCGGCCTGCGGAGCAGCGCCCAGTTGATCGCCTACGAACTTCCGCTGGGCCTCGGCATCCTCGGCGTTGTCCTCACCGCCGGTTCCTTGCAATTGGACAAGATCATCCAGAGTCAGGCTCAATCGGGAGCCTGGAACGCATTCACGCAGCCGCTCGGCATGATCGTCTTCTGCGTCGCGGCCTTCGCCGAGGCCACGCGGTTGCCTTTCGACCTTCCCGAGGCCGAGCAAGAGCTCATCGGCGGCTATCACACCGAGTATTTCGGCATCAAGCTCATGATGTACCTCGTCGGCGAGTATCTGCACATGGTTGCCGCCGCATTTTTGATCACGATCCTTTTCTTCGGCGGCTGGCATTTCTGGGGTCTTACCGGCTCCGGCAATCAGGTGACGTGGATCGAAGCCATCCTGCGGATTTTGGTGCTCAACGGCAAGGTGCTGGGCATCATCCTGTTCTTCATGGTCGCCCGCTGGGCTTGGGCCCGCTTCCGCTACGATCAACTGATGTCACTGGCGTGGCTCGTGATGCTGCCGCTGGGCATGATCAACCTGGCGTGGGTCGCAGTGTGGGAGGAATACGGCCGCAATTCGGGTTTGCGACATGAGAATCTAGCGATGGCCATCTGCGGCTGGACCGTCTTGCTGGCGACGTGGCTGATCGGCACGCGGATGACCCGCGGCATGAGCGACAACCGCCCCCGCAAAAACGCCGTCGAAGCGAATGTCCCGAGCATGTTGGATACCGAGGAGGCATTGGCTAAATGAGCACGAACCATTCCACCGCGAAGGCTTCGACTGGCAAAAAGGTCATCCGTTGGATCGAGCCGCCCAAGCTGAATATCTTGGGCCAGAGCTACTTGATGCTCTTCATTAAGGGTCTGACGACGGCGCTGCGGCACCTTTTCTTTGTCAAGAAGATCACGCTGCAATCGCCAGACGAGCGGCACAAGATCGTCGACCCGGTCGGCTACCGCGGAGTTCATCGGCTTAATAAGGACGAGCAAGGCCGCGTGAAGTGCGTCGCCTGCTTCCTTTGCGCCACCGCATGCCCTGCCCACTGCATCGACATTATCGCCGAGCCGAGCCCCTGGCCCGATCGCGAAAAGTATCCTAAGGTTTTCAATATCGACGAGCTCCGCTGCATCTATTGCGGCATGTGCGAGCAGGCCTGCCCGGTCGAGGCGATCGAGCTGACCAGCTTTTACGACCTGACCGGATCGAGCCGCGAGGAAATGATCTTCGACAAGGAAAAGCTGCTCAGCGTCTTCGATAAGACCAAAGATCGCGAGCCAATGCCCTCGAAGCGCGCTGCCGTTGGAGTTCCGGCTTCAGCCGGTTCCCTGGGCGGTCTTCCGAAGGGAGGGTATCCATGATTTCACCCCGCATGCTTCTCGGCATTGCCAGCCTCGTGACGGCCGTCGGCATCTGGTGGCTGCTGCCCGGCCGTCCGCATGCGCAACGCGTTCTGGGCGCGCTGCTCGCCGCGATCGGCTTCGGAATGTTCGCCTCGCAAGTTCCTCTGGTGGGCGAATGGCTCGCTAAGGGACTTTTGGCGGCGATCAGCATCGTCACCGTCGTGGCGGGCGTGGCCACGATCAGTTGCCGCAGTCCCGTCTATTGCGCCATCTGGTTCGGCATGACGCTCGTCGGCACGGCTGGGCTGTTTCTGCTGGCCGGCGCCGCGTTCCTGGCCGTGGCCACGATCGTCGTTTATGCCGGTGCGATCCTGGTAACTTTCCTCTTCGTGCTCATGCTCTCCCAGCCCGAAGGACATACGACCTACGACCGCCGCAGTTGGGAAGCGCCCATTTCGGCCTTCATCGGCGCCGTGCTCGTGGGCATCCTCACGGCGACGATCGCCGCCTCCGTGAAGGACGTTGGCCACGGGCAGCAAGTCGCAGCGGGTTACGACGTTCTCGCGGCTGGGCGCGGAGCTATTCACCCGCTATCTGTTGGCCGTCGAGGCGGCGGGCGTGCTGCTCTTCGCGGCCCTCGTCGGCGCGGCGGTGATCGTGAACCAAGGCCGCGCGGCAATGAAGCGGCGCGGCGCGCTTTCCCGCGCGGGAGGTACGAATGATGCCTCCTGAATCCCTGCAATGCTACTTGTTCGTCGGCGCGGCCCTTTTCGGCACTGGCCTGATCGGTTTCATGAGCCGGCGGAATATGATCGTCATGTTCCTCTGCGCCGAAATGATGTTGCAAGGCGTATCGCTCAGCCTCGTCGCCTGGAGCCGCTACCATAACGACTTCGGCGGTCAAATGCTGGTGATCTTCATCATCGCCGTGGCGGCCTGCGAAGCGGCCATCGCCCTGGCGGTCGTCCTCATGCTCTTCGAGCGCAAGGGCCATTTGGACATCGCCATGTGGGACGAGCTCCGCGAGTCGAACCAGCCGCCCTTCGAAGAAGAGCCGTTGCCGCCGCTGCCCGAGGAGCATCCGTCGCACTGGCCGCATTTGACCCCCGCCGGCGTGCTGCCGGAGGCCGTTTCGGAAAAGGATTCGTACCGCACGAGAGTATAGAAAGTTAAACACAACAACTCGTTCCCACGCTCTGCGTGGGAACGCACTGGACGGCCGCTCCGCGGCCCCGTCACGCAGAATGGACGCAGAGCGTCCGTTAATCGCGTGACGACGCGGAGCGTCGTCACGAGGCTACTGGCGAGGGTTTGAGCCAAAACATGGAAGATTACATTCCGAAACTCCTGGTCATGATCCCCGCGCTGCCGCTGGCGGCCGCGGTGATCGTCGCCGTGCTGGGCAAGCGGCTCCTCCGCGAGCATAGCCATGTGCCGGTCGTCGTGGCTTTCATCGGATCGTGCGTGGCCAGCCTCGCGCTGATATTCGCCGTGCAGCAAGGCGGCAAGGAACATAGCGAACACCTCGTGCGGCTCTGGAGTTGGGCGACGATAGACTCGGGCTTCGGTGTTCCCGCCTTCCATGTTGATATCGTCCTCCGCGCCGACTCGCTCACGGCGATCATGCTGGGCATGGTCACGTTCATTAGCACGCTGGTGGTAATCTATGCAAGCGGCTACATGCACGGCGATCCGGGCTACTGGCGGTTCTTCGCCTACGTGGCCCTCTTCGTCTTTTCGATGACGATGCTCGTCTCCGTGAGCAACTTCGTGCTGCTCTATGTCTTTTGGGAGGCGGTCGGCCTTTGCAGCTATCTCCTCATCGGCTTCTGGTTCGAGAAGCCCTCGGCGGCCGCGGCAGGCATGAAGGCGTTCCTCGTCAACCGCATCGGCGATTTCGGCTTCGCGCTCGGCGTGTTCTTGATCTGGACGACCTTCGGCACGTTGGACTTCCACGACTCCAGGACCGTAACGGCCGGCCCGCTCGGCGGCCCTGTGGAAAGAACTTCGGTCTACGTCGATCCGGCGGATGTCGCGAACGATAGCATCGGCGGCACGGTCGAACACGGCATCTTCGGGCAATGGCGGCTCAAGCATCCCTATGCTGCCAGCGGCACGATCACCGCCATCTGCCTGCTGCTGTTGATCGGGGCTTGCGGCAAGAGCGCGCAGTTCCCGCTACATGTTTGGCTGCCCGACGCGATGGAAGGCCCCACGCCCGTGAGCGCGCTGATCCACGCGGCAACGATGGTCACCGCCGGCGTATACCTGGTCGCCCGCTGTACGCCGCTTTATCACGCCTCGCCCGACGCGCAGCAATGGGTGGCTTTGATCGGCGGCTTCACCGCGCTACTGGCCGCGCTCATCGCCTTGACGCGGTTTGACCTGAAGCGCGTCTTGGCCTATTCCACGGTCAGCCAGCTTGGCTACATGTTCCTCTCCCTCGGCACGGGCAGCCAGCTCGGCGTGACCTCCGGTATGTTCCACCTGTTTACCCACGCGTTCTTCAAAGCCCTCTTATTCCTCGGCGCGGGCAGCGTGATGCACGCCATGGGCGGCGTGATCGACATGCGCGAGTTCGGCGGGCTGAAGCGCTTGATGCCGTGGACGCGTTGGACATTTCTCATCGGCTGCCTCGCCCTGGCCGGCGTCGTGCCCTTCGCCGGATTCTGGAGCAAGGACGAAATCCTGGCCGCGGTGAGCGATAAGGCGAACGAGTCGGGCGGAGTTTACACGTGGCTTTATTATAGCGCGGTGCTCACTGCGTTCCTCACCGCGTTTTATACGTTCCGTGCCTACTTCCTCACATTCCACGGCGAAGAGCGCATTCCCAAGGAAGCCGGGCATCACGCCCACGAGTCGCCGCCCGCCATGACCGGGCCGCTCGTGATCCTGGCGGTGGGCGCGGCGCTCGTCGGGCTCTATTTCTGGATGGGCGGCGAATTCCTAAGCACCGGTGGTTTCCTCATGCAGTCGCCGACGCTCAGTCCGCTGTTGGAAGGCGGCGAAAAACCCGAGCACTTCCACTGGGCCGTGGCCATCACCAGCACGATCATTGCGCTGGCCGGCATCGCGCTGGCCTGGCAGTTCTACCTGGCGCAGCCCAGCCTCGCCGAAGCGGCGATGAATGCCGCCAAATCGACTGGGCTCTATGCCTTGTCCTACGGCAAGTTTTTCATTGATGAGGTTTACTCCCTGATGATCGTCCGTCCGCTAGAAGGGCTTGCCTGGCTCTGCTCCGTAATTGACACGTACCTGATCGATGGCACGGTCAACCTGTTCGGCCTGCTGCCGCGGTGGGTCGGTTATGTATTCCGTCCGCTGCAAGGCGGGCTCGTTCCGTTTTATGCCCTGGTGATGGCGCTGGGCGTGCTGGCGCTGGCCGGAGCGCTGATAGCGCAATAGCCAAGAATATGCATAATCTCCAAGTACTCCTGCTCATCACCATATTCCTGCCCGCGGCCACGGCCGTGGTGGCCGGCCTCGGCGGCACGAAGTCTCGCTGCTGGGCACTGGCCGGCGCGCTGGCGACGCTCACCTGCTCGATCGTGCTGGCGGCCAAGTTTCCGCTTGGCGCGGCAGAGTTTGTCAACACAAGAACCGAATGGCCTTGGTTCCAGGCGCTTGGCAAGTCGCTCAACATCCAGTTCTCCGTCGGGCTCGATGGCCTGGGCCTGTGGCTCTTCGTCCTCACGGCCTTGCTCCTGGTCGTCGCCGTGCTGGTAAGTTGGGAAGCCATCCAGGACCAGGAGCGGCTCTACTACCGCTTTCTGCTTCTGCTGGGCACAGGCATGTTGGGCGTCTTCGTCGCCCGCGACATCATACTCTTTTATATCTTTTTCGAGTTCACGCTCATACCGCTCTTCTTCCTCATCGGCATTTGGGGAAGCGACCAGCGGCGCTACGCGGCGATCAAATTCTTCCTCTTCACGCTGGCCGGCAGCGTGTTGACACTGCTCGGTCTGCTGACCATCGTGCTGTGGGACTATTGGAATGTCCAACACGGAATGAAGATGACGTTCTCGATTCCCGAGTTGGCGAGCGATCTGCAGCGCGCCACGGCCAATGGCGCCGGCATGAGCACCGCGCTGCAGACGTGGCTCTTTCTCGCGCTGTTTGCCGGTTTTGCCATCAAGGTGCCGCTCTTCCCGTTGCACACTTGGCTGCCGCTGGCGCACACCGAAGCCCCCGCGGCCGGCAGCATCCTGCTCGCCGGCGTGCTCTTGAAAATCGGCACCTACGGCTTCCTCCGCTTCAACTTGCCGATGCTCCCCGCCGGCACGGCCGTTTGCATGCCTTGGCTGCTCTGGCTCTCGGTGGCGGGCATCGTCTACGGCGCACTCGTGGCCCTGGCCCAAAGCGACATGAAGAAGCTCATCGCCTATTCCAGCGTCAGCCACCTTGGCTTTTGCATGTTGGGCATCTTCGCCTTGAACCGCGTCGCCGTGCAAGGCGGCACGCTGCAAATGATCAATCACGGCCTCTCCACCGGCGGCCTCTTCGCCCTGGTGGGCATGATGTACGAGCGCTACCACACGCGGCGGATCGCCGATTTCGGCGGCATCGCCGCGGAAACGCCGATCCTGGCGTTCTTCTTCGTCTTCATGACTCTGGCCAGCATCGGCCTGCCGGGCCTGAACGGTTTCGCGGGCGAGTTCCTCCTGCTCATTGGCATGTTCCAGCGGGCATGGGGACCGGCGGCCGGCGAATGGGCCGCGCACTACCGCGTCATCTCGGTGCTTGCCGTCAGCGGCGTCGTGCTGGGCGCCTGGTACATGTTGTGGCTCGTGATGCGGGTCTTCTTCGGTCCTTTGCGCGAACGCAAGGACGGCCACCCGATCCACGATTTGAAGCTCCGCGAAATCGCCGCTCTGGCGCCGTTGTGCGTGGTGATCGTTTGGATCGGCGTGCAGCCGAAGTACTTTTTGGATCGCATGTCGCCCACCATCGATCAATTGACCGCCCCGGCAATGACCGCAGTCGAATCCGCACAGCCGCCCGCCGAACCCGAGGAAGACCAGCCGTCGGACATAGTCTCACAAAGCCGCGGAGCACCTGCCAAGCCGGTAAAAGCAAAGACGCAAGAGAAGAAACTGGAGATAGCTCGTGTCCCTTGAAGTCGTCGCATTCCTATCTGCCGAAATCGTGCTCGTCGCGGCGGCGCTCGTGATCTACATGGGCGGCGCGTTCTCGACGTTGCAGAAGGCCTGGGCGCCGATCGCCTTCATCGCGATTCTTTTCGCCGCCGCATCGCTTTACTGGTGCAGTGGGTCCGAGCAGATCCTCCACCAAATTGGCACGTCCGCGCTCAATAGTCCCGTCATCGCCGACCCCTTGTCCGCCTTCGGCCGCTGGTTCGCCCTGGCCGTCGGCGCGGTGATGGTGCTCATGGCCTGGCGTCCGCTGGCCACCGGCGCGACGCCCGAGTATATCGGCTCGCTGCTTTTGGTCGTCGCCGGGCTGATGCTCGTTGCCGTGGCCTCGAACCTGGTGATGATCTTCGTCGGCCTGGAGCTGATTTCCATCCCTACGTACATCTTGCTCTCGCTCGGCCGCCGCGATCCGGCCGCCCAGGAATCGGCCGCGAAGTACTTCTATCTCAGCATCCTCTCCTCGGCCGTGCTGCTCTACGGACTGTCTTTCGTCTATGGGGCGACCGGGACCATGCTGTTGCCGTCGATCGGCGCCAAGCTGGCGATTGCTTCGCACCTGCCCGACGGAGTCGAATCGTTCGCCAAGCTGGGCATGGTGCTGGTCCTTGCCGGACTCTGCTTCCGCGTGACCGCCGTGCCGTTTCACTTCTACGCCCCCGACGTTTACCAGGGCACGATCCACGCCAACGCGGCATTGCTCTCCGTTCTGCCCAAGGCGGCCGGATTGCTGGCAATCGTGCGGGTGATTGTGCTCGCCATGCCAGACTTGGAAATCTATGGTTGGAAGATCGTGCTGGCGATTTCCATACTGACGATGACCGTGGGCAACGTGTTGGCCTTGTGGCAGGACAACGCGCGGCGGCTCTTGGCTTATTCGTCAATCGCCAACGCCGGCTACATGCTCATCGGCATCGCCGTAGGCCTCGCGCCGAAGCCGGTGATGCCCAGCCTAGGCGGTGTCGCGGATTGGAATGGCATCGGCGCGACGTTCTTCTATCTCTGCGTCTACGCGGCGGCGACGCTGGGGGCGTTCGCCGTATTCGCCTATCTCGGCCGCGAGCGGCAGCAGCTTGAAACCGTCGACGAATTGGCCGGCCTCGGCCGCACCCGGCCGGTGATGGCCGCGGCGCTCGCCGTCTGCATGTTCAGCCTCGCCGGCGTGCCGCCCGCCGCCGGGTTGTTTGGCAAAATCCTGGTCTTCGGCAGTGCGCTGAATGTGCAGAATGAGCTCTGGCCCTGGTTCATCGCCCTGGCCGTGATCGGCATGTTGAACGCGGCGGTGGCCGCCTACTACTATTTGAAGATCGTGGGCCTGATGTACTTTCGCGAACCGCTGACGGTCCATCGCGGCGAAGGCGGCGCCGGCGCGGGCCTCGCGGCGATCGTTTGTGCGCTGGCCGTGCTCCTCATAGGCTTCTATCCGGCCCCGCTGATCAGCGAGTGCCTCAAGGCAGGCAAGGCTCCACTAGCGGCGAACACCGTCGCTGACGTGGCGGACTCAGTCGCAAAATCCGAAAAATGAAAATCGAGAATCGAAGCAATTCAGGATGTTGAATGCAGGAAGCCACGAAATGCTCGAAACACACGAAAAGGAAAAGCATTTCGTGTTTTTCGCGTATTTCGTGGTTCAATAAGCTTTTCTGCGTCTGAATTGTTTCGACATTCGGATTTCGGCATTCGGATTTTCCTCCCCCTATGTCTCGTCGTCGCGCCCACGCCGCGGAGCTCGTCAAGCTGCTGGAATCCGCCTTCCAGCCGCTCTACATGCTGGACGACGCGCTCACGATCGTCTATTTGAACGAGGCCTGCCGCGCTTGGCTGGGCCCCGTCGCCGACGACCTGATCGGGCAGTCCTGCACCTATCAAAGCGGCGAGGACCCGTCGGCCCCTTTCGCGGCGGCGCTCGCGGCCGCGGCCGGCCTGTGTCCGCCGCCCGCGGTGCTTGAGGGCCGCGAGGTCTCGGCCGAGGTGTCTTATGTTGACGCAGACCAGACGCGTTTTCGACGCGCCCGCTTTACGCCCCTGAGCTCGACCGATGGACTTGTAATATGCATTTTTGCCGTTGTCTCCGACCGAGATTCCGCCCAGCCGCTCGCCGAAGCCGCCGCGCCGGAGAACGACGAACCGAAAGAATTGCATGTTTTGTTGCAGCAGTTGCGCGGCGAGAGGCGGCTTCTCTATCGCGCGCGGAGTGTTATCGGCGCAAGCCCGGCGATCCGCCGCGCGGCCGCCCAAGCGGCAATCGCCGCCGCTACCCCCGCAAGCGTCCTCATCGTCGGCCCGCCGGGCAGCGGCCGCCGCCATCTGGCGGAAGCAATCCACTACAGCGGCCCTGCGCCGCTGGCCGCTCTGCCGGCCGGCCCGCTACTGCCGCTGGAATGCGGCCTTCTGGATGCCGAACTGATCCACGCGACGCTTCGCCGCGCACCGGCCGCGGCGAGCGAAGGAGGCACGCTCCTGCTCTGCGACGTCGACCGCCTTCCCGCCGAGGCCCAGACGGCGCTACTTTCCGCCTTGTCGTCGCCCAGCTTTCCGTGGCGCGTGATGGCCACGTCCGCCGCGCCGCTTACTGCGATCTCGCCGCGCGGCGCGTTCCGCGAAGACCTTGCCGCCGTGCTGAGTACGATTGTCATCGAGCTGCCGTCGCTTGCCGAGCGCCGCGGCGACGTGCCCTTGCTGTCACAGGCGCTCTTGGAAGAGCAAAACGCCCGCGGCGCCAAGCAGTTGGGCGGCTTCGCGCCGGACGCGCTCGATCGCCTTTGCGCCTACCCGTGGCCGGGCAACGTGGCCGAGTTGGCGGAAGTAGTGGCCGCCGCTCACGCCCGCGCTGGCGGCGCGCTGGTCGTCCGCGCGGACCTGCCCGAGCGCCTTCACGCGGCGGCCGAAACCGCCGCGCGCCCGCGCCGCCGCGACGAACCGATTCAGCTTGACGAGTTTATCGCCCGCATCGAGCGCGAGCTGATCCACCGCGCCCTGGCCCGCAGCAAGGGCAACAAAGCCAAGGCCGCCCGCCTTCTCGGCCTGAACCGCCCGCGGCTCTATCGGCGGATGCTTCAGCTTGGCTTGATCGAGAAGGATGAGGGGGAGTAAGGGCGAAGCGGAAAGTAGGGAGGAGCGAGGCGACGTAGCGGCCAAACGTCTCCGACCACTGGCAATCAAGCCCATTCCCGATCCGAATTCTCCGCCCCGAATGGCCCATTCGATGCCAGCATATTGCTCGCGCATGACTATGGCAATGTAGCTGCCGATTCCGCCGCCGGCCAGTCCGCCGGCCATGCCACTGAGAACGCCGATGATGCCGCCGACAAATCCGCAGACCATCCTGCCAACCACCAGCCCGACTACAGCGCCGATCAAAATGCCGCGGAAATCAAAGATCGTCTCCCACGGGATCGTCCCCGTCAGCGCGACACCACCCCCGTCAACGTCCCCGCGAGCGCGCCCAATTGAGATCTCGACGATGCTTGCGCGAGCGAAAGACGCGGGGGAATTCCGATTGGCGTCGTTTGCGGTCATATGCTATGTTCCTTTGCTCTTGCGTACTGGGTGGAACATCTGGACTCGCAATGCAGTATGACGATCGTTGCTCGAAACGACCGCAAGGACTCGCGGCAAGTACTTATTGATCACCGGGCTTTCCGGGAAATGTTCCAGGCTGGCGAATTCATCCACCGCAATTCCACAATGCGCAATGCCCGCCAGGGCCATCCACATTGCGGCAGCGCCGTCACAAGAGCCGAGTCCGACCGCATCGTTCGGCACGCGGTCAATGATCTCTGAAGATATGGGACGTTTCCAGAACGGCTTTCGATCGGGCTGCGACAGTTTGCGTGCCATCGACGCCAAGTCTCTTTCCTTTTCCCACGTCAGCAGCAGCGAGTGTCCGACCACGGCAAACCGCAGACCGTCGATCGCGTCGTCCATGACCACCTGCTCGCTGAAGCGGTAAATCGGCGTGTCGTCCGACCGATCTACTTCGAGGATATTCCCTTTCTGCTGTTTCTTGTTGGTCAGTTTGGCAAGCGCGGTCTTCAATCGATCCGCATCATTCAGCTCGACCACCACGATCGAAGCGGCGGGGCTAGAGAGCATGTCCTTCGCTGCGGGCTCCAGGGGGATGCGGGCAAAGCTGACTTGCGAGCCCAAGGCAGCAACCACGTCGTGCTCCAAATCGACACGCAATTGATTCCTGGTATCCGTCAGAGTCGATCGCATCGCAGCTTGGGAGATATGGAAGTATCCGGCTAATTCGGTTGCTGCCATCCATGCCTGAGCGAAATCGAAATGGCAGGTCAACTCGCCGGCCGCCGATTCGGGCACAAGATCGGGGCTCGGCGATTCAGGACGGAACGCCAAGAGCCGTAGTAATCCAGCGCGATTACGGTAGGAAAGTTCGATATCGAGGCTGGTAGACGCATCATCCATCGTCAGAAATCCGCCCAAGGACTCGATCAGGTCCGTTCCAAGTACATGAGAAATGCCCGAGGGTGTTAGTGAAAAGAATGCATAGGGGAAGTCCACGTATAATAGCGCGGACCCCTTCGCCGGCAACTCCTTGGCCATGTAGTCGTTGGTCTGTTTGAGAAATTCCGGGCAGTTGACATACACCAAGGCATCCGCGGCAGGGTGTAGGCCAACGAACGATCGATACGCCGTCGAATCGGCCAGGCGCTGGCCTTTCGACGGGGGAACAGCCAGCGCGTGGACCGTGCGTTCGAGGTCGGCATCGGTCGCCGCCATGACGAGTTTCGTCCCAACGATGGCCCAGCCCCCAAGCGGATACCGTTCTCCTTTTACCTGCATGTACTGAAGCGTCAATTCGACGCCTTCGTAGAATCGAGTCGCTTCGCGGGCCGGGGAAATGGCCGGAGAACTTGCTGCATTGGACGGCGAGGCGGGCTTACTTTTCATCAGTCGCCGAACCGCCGCGGCGTTGTCGCCAATATCGGCCAGGAGCACCCAGTACGACCGCTGCGCATGGTCACCGAAGTAGTCAGGGTCGAATCCAATGGCGATTTCGCCCTGGAACGGCTCGAGCCATTCCTTAAGGCTGGAGCCGGTTTCCTTTTGGATTAGGCCAATACCCCCCGCTTCGATCCACTTTTTCAGCGCGGGAGCAGAGAAATGCTTCAAATTGCCTCTCGCCGAGAATCGCGGCCAAAGGGTGCGATTCGCATTTCTTCAGCAGCGTGGGGAATTTACGAATCAGGCAGACCACAGGCGTATCCTTGGGAAACACTTCTTCCGCCAGACGCTCGGCGGATGCGACGCCTGTCGTCGAGAGGAATATCGCAAGGGTAAGGGCAAGGTGTCTCATATCCGTGATCCTGATCGAATTCGATAGGTTTAGGGGGACCGCGCCCGGTATCCGAACGACTGTCGGTAATGCGCCAGGCATATTGCAATTTCCGTCCTTAGCAATTCCTATTTCTTCACTCTCTTGAAAACGACCATGATGTGGGAGGACTTCGGCTTGGACTTGAACTCCGCAGGCCGCTTCGCGCCATCCCGCCCATAGCATATCTTCAGCACGTCGCGTTCGACTTCGTAGATTCCCAGCATCGTTTGGCTCTTCTTAGAATCCGCCGCGGGGGGAAAAGTGATGTCGATCGTCTTCGGTTTCGCTGCTGGATCAAGCTTTAACGATCCCTTGGCGGAGGCCTTCGCCACATCCGCAAGGAACGAGACGTTGTTTCCCTTGAAGACCCATCGGACCGGTGACTCGCTGACAGAAGCCGTTTCTCCCTCGCCCTGTCCGTCGTCAACGTAGGAGACAGCGGCCCAGGTTCCTTCGAGTTTCGCCGCCTCGTGTTTGTCGTCGTCGGCCGCCTTAACAATTCCAGCAGCCGCCAGAATTGCGCTCACCACGACCAATAGTCCTCGCCATTTCATAACAATTCTCCAATCGAAAGGTTAAAGCACATTGACAGTAACGCCTTATCTCCTCCTGGCGTGGCTGCGGCAGCGATATAACGCGAGAATTACTTGTCGGGACGCAGATTTGCGGGATTTCCGAAGACGCGATACTTAATTCACCAAGTGGTTTCTGCGGGCGCAATCGGCGGCCGGACGGGCCATCCGGCGAGGCGAGCGCTTGGAGCAAGGTGTTGCAGTCGTACACGACTCGCATCGCGGTGGTCATTCCGCTGCTTTCCGCCGGCGCTCGGCCCGCGTGGCGTGCTTCTCGTCTTCGAGAAAATCGGTCAGATCCTCCTCGCTCATGCCGCTTTGAGAGAACCGTCGGCGACGGGGCCGCTGATTTCGCTGAGCGACTTCGGCCGCTTCGCGAGGAGTTCCAGTTGCCGCGCTGCATACGTCGCCACGTCGACGCCTGCGGCGGCAGCCTTTGCTCGTAGCTTTGACTCCGCCTCCGAAGAAATCGTTACGCTAAGTACCATGTCGCCATTTTAGCATGTTTCGGGAAGGTCGGCATAGCTGCCCCAGATTAACGACCGCAACCGGATGGCCTCGCGATCTGTTGTCAGTCCGCGCTCCCTGCGATCATACCGCTGCGGAAAACCAAGGGCGCCAGCGACGCATTCCCAATTTCTAATCCCGAAAGCCCAAGGTGCCGAAATCAAGGTACGGACCACTATATCCCGGAACCGTAATACGCGCGGCAAACTGCCCGCAGTTTGCCAGGATTCCCAGTTCCAAAGAAACACGGAAGAGTGGGATATGTACGAGACCTACTTCAACCTTAACGAGCGGCCGTTTGCTTCGGTGCCGCGCGCTGACCATTACTACCCGGCCGGTGTAATCGACGCCGCCCGGAACACGCTCACCCGCTGCATCGACCGCGGCGAAGGCGTGGGCCTGATCATCGGGCCATCGGGCAGCGGCAAGTCGCTTTTGTGCCAGGTGTTGGCGGACCACTTCCAGCAGACGTTTCAGGTGGCGCTCTTGGCGAGTACGCATCTCGATACGCGCCGCTCGCTTCTGCAAGCGATGTTGTACGAGCTGAACCGCCCCTACCGCGGCATGGACGAGGGCGAACTCCGCCTCTCGCTGGTGGACTACATCACGCTGGACGAAGATTGCTCGGGCGGCTCGCTTTTGATCGTCGACGAAGCTCATCATCTGCCGCTGCGGCTGATGGATGAAATCCGCGCGCTGACGAACCTCACGCGCGCCATGCAGCCGGCGGTGCGGCTGGTGCTGGCGGGCAACCACGTTTTGGAAGAGCGGTTCGCCAGTCCCAAGCTGGAATCGTTCAGCCAGCGGATCTCCGCTCGATGTTACCTGGAAGCATTCCAGCGCGAAGAGACGCAGGCCTATATTTGGGCGCGGATTCTGGTCTGCGGGGGACGTGGCGCGGAAATCTTTCCGGCCGAGTCATGCCGCATGGTCCACAAGGCCACCGGCGGCGTGCCGCGATTGATCAACCAGGTCTGCGACCACGTGCTGTTGCTGGCCTATGCGGCCAGCGTCCGCCGGATCGAGCCGGCACATGTCGAGGAGGCCTGGGCCGATTTGCAGCAGCTTCCCACGCCCTGGAGCGCACCGTCGGCCGCGGCAACCAGCAGCGGGGTAATCGAGTTTGGCGGCCTCGACGACGAGCAGGCCGATATGTCGCCCATCGCCGGCAAGATTTCCGGCGAGTACTCGGATTACCGATTCGGTGAAAACGGCTCGGTTGCCCTGCAGCCGATCGCGAGGTCGCGGCGGCCGTCGCCGTGGGAGAATCGCCCGTCGCCGTCGGCGAAATGACCGCGGAGGAAGACGAGACATCCCGGCAGTTTAGTCACATCAGGCAGTTGCTGGCTGACGTGGAGGCGGAGTTCCAACCGCTTCCGGCGGGCGGTCCGGAAGTCGAACTGATTTTCGACGCGCCGCATCCCTTCGCGGAACCGTTCGAAGAGGAGGAAGTCATTGCCGATCGGTTTGCGACGGTCGCGCCGCTGCCCCCCGCGACCCAGCCGGCCGCCGTCGCCGCCGCGGCGCCGTTTTCCGAGCCGATGGATCGCCTGATGCGCGACGAGCCGTGGCGCGACGCGGCTCCGCTTCAACAGGGCCGCAATCGCACTTTTGCCGACACGCCGGCCGAAATTGCCGCCAAGGACGTACCATTGCTGGCCGATGAACGGCACGCGCCGGCGCGTTCGGCCGTTCCGCCGCCGCGAGCGGAATTCGGACGCCTATTCGCCAGGATGCGGAAGGGTTTATAGAAGCGGCAATCTTGCCGCGAGCGGGAGCGACGCCATGAGCCTGATGCTTAACGCCCTGAAACGCATTGAAGCCAAGCAGGCGTCTGCCCGCGCTGCCGGGTCCTGCACCGGCGACACGGGCAAGCCGTCGCTTGTCGCGGCCGCGGTCGAAACCACCAAGGAGACCGTGCCGACTTTCGCAACTGCGGATTTAGATTTCTGGCCTTCGCCGGTCGAAAGCGATTTGCCCGGCTTCAGCGTTGAAGACAACGAATCGGTCCCTTTCGAGGCGTCGATTGAGTCGCCTCCGGACCTGACCCGCGACGAAATTGCGAACCTCGCGCCGGAAGACACACCATCAAACGACAATCCACTGGGATACACCGCGCTGCCGGCCGTTTGGATGGATGAGGCCATGAGCGAACTAGCCGACTTGCTCAAGGAAGCCCGGCTGCTGGATAAACCTGCCGAAGTGGATCCGCCGGTCGCGTCCGCATTGCCGGAGGAAGCGATCGAGAGCGGAAGCCAAGACTTCGGCCAGAGTTGGGAAACGCCATCGAATGAAGGTATTCCAAGCGAACCGATTTCCGAAGCAGCTACTCAGCCAAGTGAATCAGAAGACGCTTGCAGCACCGGCTTCAATTTGAATCCGGAGCTATTCCTTGAAGCCGCGAAACCGGCAAGCGAGGAGACGGCCGAGTTGCCGCGGCCGCACTTAAAATCAGACTTTGAAGCGAACGCCGAAGTTAGTCCGGATGAAGCGATTGATTCACAGTTTAGCAATGCCAATCATGCGCCAGCGGAAGTATTTGCCGAGGCGCCGGTCATCGAGCCGCTCGGTTCAGATCCCTATGCGGCGGCCGCGTGGCAAATACTGCGGCAGCTTCCCCAAGGCCGCTCGCAGGTGCTGCAGTTCACGAGCCCCAGCGATGGCCACGGCAAGACGGTGACGCTCGCCCGCCTGCTGCCGCACGTGGCGCGAACCTTCGCCGGCAGCGTGCTCGTTGTAGACGCCAACACCCGCAATCCGGACATGGCGCGGCGGCTGGACGTGCCGGTGACGTGGCGGCTGACCGACGTTTTGTCGGGGGCGACCCATTGGATGAACGCCATCCGGGCGACTTCGCTGCCGCGAGTGAGCTTGCTGCCCGGCGGCACGGGAGCCTTGCGGCGGCTTGACGTGCGAACGGCGGCGGGACTGCTCCGCGAGCTGGCAGGACATTACGACCTGGTGCTCATCGACGCGACTTCACTGGCGCACGAGGGCACTGCCCAGCTCGCCGCGACTTGCGATGGCACTTGTCTCATCGTGCGGTTGAGCGAAGGCAGCCGCCGCAGCGTGCGCGAGTCGGTGCGGGTCATCGACAACGCCGGCGGCCGCTTGCTCGGCTGCATCGCCATCGACGCCGGTGCGTGACGTGCGGCCTCGTGCCCACGCTCCGCGTGGGCACGGCCTGGACCGCCGCTCCGCGGCGCATGAGGACGCGGAGCGTCCATCGCGCTCGTTACGACGCAGAGCATCGTAACGAGAAAGAGGCCGTAGGGTTGGCCGCCTGCTTGACGTTACTCGATACATTCTGCTATTCTGCGGGCTGTACGCAAACGTTTCCTTTACCCTTTCCCGACTTGTGCATGTGCCGCGATGGCTTCACGACGCTCCTTGAAATTGCCGATCACGCTCGCGATCGTGATGATCTCGATCCTGGTCGTGCTGACGGTCGGCTGGGTGCTGATCAACTTGCTGGGCGTTTGGGGCTACCATATAACGGGCGTCTACTACGCGCTGCTTCCGCTCGGCGCGACGTTCATCGGCGTGCTGCTGGCCGGCACGATCATCTACCTCGTGCTCACGATCAAAGCTATCAATCTCAACCGCCGGCAGTCGAACTTCATCGACAGTGTGACCCACGAGCTCAAGACGCCCATCGCCTCGATGAAGCTCTACTTGCAGACGCTCGGCCGACGGCAAGTGAGCGAGGAGGAGCGCGAACGCTTCTACGGCTGCATGGTCGACGATCTCGACCGCCTCGATCGCCTCATTAACCAGTTGCTGGACGCCGGCCGTTTGGAAGATGGGCGGATCGACGCCGACCGCGAGGACGTCGCGCTCGATTTGCTGCTCCGAGATTGCGCAAGCACGGTCAGCCTGCACTACCGCTTGCCGGCGGAAATCTTTCAGATCGAGCTGCAACCCTGTACGATCCGGGCGTGGCGGGTCGATCTGGACGTGCTCTTCCGCAACCTGATCGACAACGCCGTGAAATACGCCGGCAGCGAGCCGCGGGTCGGCGTCGAGTTGCGGCGGACGGCCGACGGCCAGGCGATCGTACGCATCAGCGACAACGGCCGAGGCATACCCGGCCGCTTCCGCCGCCACATCTTCAAGCGCTTCGAGCGCCTTGGGCTGGAACTTGAGCGCGAACGGCCCGGCACGGGCCTCGGCCTTTATATCGTCCAGAATATCGCCCGGCGATTGAAGGCCCGCGTCCGCGTCCGCGACAACGAAAAAGGCTCTGGCACCGTGTTTGAAGTGCAGTTGCCCGGGGCGCGGGGGCGGGAAGTAGAGACGGCAAGTTTACAGTAATCTCGCGTACGAGTAGGAAAGTGCGCGGATCGAGTCGTGTATGCACTCCTTGTAAATCCGCCGGCATTCTTCCGAAAGCAGCGAGCGGTCGATGAGCGCATCGACTTCGCCCTGCTTTGAGATGATCGTCCCCACGAATCGCCTAAAACGGTCCAGGTGCAAGCCCAGGCGGCGCGCAAGTTCGTGAAAGTCGTCGTAAGCATAGTAGGCGTTTATGCGATAGCTTTCCGTCTCGAAGTCATCCGCGAACAGGTCGAGTGCCGTCCTCGTTTCATCGGGCACATGGAGGCGCGTGTTCAATAGGTCGTACCCCGGCGTCAAAAGGTAGTCGCCGCCCTCCTCATTGCGGATGAGCGAAAAGTTCTTTAGGTGCGCATCGCCGTTGTGGACAAGGTAGTTGAACACTACGAGGCGGACGAGCTTTTCCATCTCTACAGGATACGCGGCAACGTAGAGTTCGATCAGGCGGCCGATTTCCTCGTAGGACGAGCCGTACTTGTAGGTATTGCCGTGCGTCTCTTCGGACCGCCCGGCGATCTGCGCGAAGTCCTCTTGGAGCAACCGCGTGCCGTCGTCGAGCACGTCGAACCGGCGCACCAGATAAGCCGGTTCGCCGCCCTGGAATTCAACCAGGCCGTTCTCGGCGACGGAAATGGCGAACAGTTGTCGAGCGATCTGCATCGTCAAGTTCTCGTTGGCCGGGACTTCGGCAAGATGCTGGAACTCGCCATGAGGGATCGGCTTGAGAATGTAGCGGCCGCCGGTCTCGGTGAGTTCCAACCGCCCGTCGCGCAGGACGAGCGGCATCTTAGTCTGGATACCAGAGATCGAAAGCCGCTTACCCGCAGCTGCCAGGCGGGCCTGATTGTAGGCGGGCCGAGAAAAAGGAAGTACGTGCGATACCTTTTTGCCGCCAAACAGACGCTTACGGCAGGGCTGGCAGAATGTGGCATGTCCTGTTCGAAGGCAGCCGGGACAATTCGTCATGCGGATTCCTCAATCGTTACGCCGCCGATGGTTTCGGCGGCGCATGTCTTCAACAATCGCGTGAAGTGATCTTTCTCGTCAATGCGAAGTAGGCGGCATTGCAAGACTTTGTCTTCTCCTTCTGCCAGCAAGCCGAAGAAGAACGGGAACAACTCCTTAGACGCATAACTTTCCCTGTGCTTTGGAAAGCTTAAACTGATCGCCGGCAACGAGATATCGCGCAAGTAATCTGATAGATACTCGAACGTGTATCGATCAGCGTCCTGGGACAGGACTCCGGCGGGAACACCGCGACAATAGACGTTAGCCCGACGCATGAGGACGCTTCTGATTCAACGTTACTTCTAGTCCGAGAACGCTCGCGATCTTGGCAAGCTGTTTAAGGGTTGGGTTTCCCCGGCCATTTTCGATATCGGTAAGTCCGCGCAAAGTGATGTCGGCCAACTCTGCCAGGTCGCGTTGTCGAAGACGAAGCAATTTTCGTCGTTCGCGCAGCTGCTGTCCGATTTGCATAGCCACCATCGCGATTAGTGCGCATTGGATTGCGCTTTTTTTCCCATCTTATGTTTTTAGGCATTACCATCGATATAAATGCGCATTATAATGCGCTTTCAAAGCAATAATAGGCCAGAAATCATGAATAGTCAAGAAGCGATTCAGGGAATATACACGGCCTCGCGCAGACAGGCCGGCTCGCCGTCCGCCGGGCCGGCGATGACAATGCCCAGGCGCATCTTATGCCCTGAATCGTCCTCGTGCCATCGATTGCCAAATTCCGCGATCGGAATGAACCCGCGCCGCCCGGCCAGCGACGGGTCCTCAAAAAAGTAGTTTTCGTCATCGTAGCCAATGGCCACAATATAGTGCCCGTCCAGGTCCAGGTAGTGCCCGTCTTCCTTGGCCGTGTACTGCTCGATCCGCCAGGGCGCCTTGCCATAGGCTTGCACGGAACAGATGACCGGCCGGCCGGCATCCAGGTGCTCCTTCAGCTCCGCGTCGCTCATGTTTTCAACGCAGGCGGCCGTCAAGCCGAACTTCCGCGCCCAATTGACGATCTCCTCGGGCTTGGTCCCGCTCTTCGGGTCGGACTTCAAAAGCTCAACGTAGTCGTCGGCATCGCTTGGTCCCACGCCGAAGTAGCAGCAGACGGCCTGGAACGCGGCCGCGCCGCAGGTGTAGTCCTCCATTTGCTGCACGTTAGGGATGGGGATTTTGATGGCCCCGTCGGGGATGCGAGCAAGTGCTTGCGGCATGATGGCGACTCCCGACTACGCCGGCACGATCACATGGCGCCGGCCGTCGCCGCATTTGCCATCCGCTGCTCCGGCGCGGTACGCGGCGCCATCGGATCGGCGCCGAGCGTGCCGAACAACTCGCCCAGATACTGGGGCGATCGCACGCGGGCCAACTCGGCTTCGGCGAGCTGGCGGCGCGCCGAAACATCCACCGCGCCGAATGTCCGCTGCCGGCTGTGCTGGACGATGAAGCGATCGAGGTAGGCCAGATGCCGCCGCCACAAGGCAATATCGCGGCGCTGCTTGGTCTGGAGCCGCTCGAGATACCAGTCGCTCTCCAACAAGTAATCGGCCGTAAACATCCGCCGCACGTCCTGCGAATCGGAATCGCGGGAGAGCGGCCGGTTGGACGCCATGACATCCAGCAGCGCCGCGAGCGGTGGGCAGGCCTGCTCGTAGGAGCCGTCCTCGTAGTACTGTGCCGCGACGCGCTGCTGGGCTTCGATGATGTACTTGATGCCGTCGGCGAACGACTCCGGGTCCTGCGTCTCCGGCCGCAGGATCGCATTATCGAAAACTTTCGACGGGTTATCGAAGACGCGGCCGAAGAACATGCCGACGAACCGGCTCGTGATCCGATAGCCCAGCCGGCTCGCCATAATCAATTCGCCCTTGTGCGTGAAATCCTTCAACGGCTCCAGTAACCCCTCGCGGATCAGCCACGCGGGGTCGCGTTCCTCCGGCGTCAGCCGGCAGAAGATCTCCGGCGCCAGCAGGCTAAGATCGTGATCGACTCGCACATTGGGCCCGATATGGCCGGCCGCGGTGGAAAAACCGGGCAGACCCGTGAGAATGTAACTCACCAGCGCATTGTTCAAATCGGTGATTGGCAATAGCGCGTTGAAGGGTCCTTTCGTCAAGGCCCCTTCGCTGCCGGCCCCGGTCGTCGAGGGACTCTTGCCCGTCAGCGAGCAAATGAAGTCCATGAACAACTCGGGCAGTTCCTGATAATGGATCGGATTGTAGACGGCCAGGCTGCGGATGCCGCGCTTGGCGTCGGGCGGATTGTTGCGGCGGCCCAGCAGCACGCAATCGACCGGTGTCGGTACGCCGAAGTTCGCGGGGATTGCCCTCGACAGCCGAGCGCCCATCGCGGCGACATATTTTTTCGTCGGGTCGACCAGGTCGGGCCGGTCCTGCAAATAACGAGGGTTCAACGACGGTTTGCCGTCGACGATCCGCGGGGCGTCGGAGCAGACGACGTAGCTTCCCTCTTGCTTGGCGGCGGCCCTCAGCAGCCGCTTTATCGGCCTGGTGAACTTCTCGAAATCGACTACTCGCATCACGCGCTCGCGAGCCTGCTCGCAGGTCAGCGGCTCAAAGTTGGAGATGAAATTGTCGGGCCGCGCGAGGTCGATCTCGGTCTGCTTGTCCATGCCGCGATGGATCGCCTCGTCGGGGCGCTGGAAGAGGCGGAATTCGCAGTTCTCGATGAATTTGTAGCGGGGCGAGTTCTGGTAGTGCGACAGCACTTCTTGCCCGCCGGCGCCGCGGCGCAAGGCGTCGGCGGTGACCACCACGGAAGTGGAGATATCGTCCTCGGTTTGGATTTTTTCCGCCGCGGCGAAGTCCTGCCGCACCTTGAATGTCCGCCACGCGCCGCCCGCCGCCAGGCCAACGCGAAGATAAGTTCCCACCAGCTTGCGGTCGTGATACTTCAACTCATTGCCCGGCGATCCGTTCACGATGTCGAGGCTGAAATGTTCGCGCCAGCGGCCTTTCCATTCCGGCGCTTGAAAGCGCTTGATGATGAAGACCATCGCGTAGATGTAGCTGGGAATCGATTGCAGCCAGGCGTTGAATTCGTCGGTGTACTGCGGCGAGGGCGTGAGCAGCTTGATTACGCTGCCCAGCGTTCGATCGCGGTCGAGAATCTTGCGGCTAGGACGTCCCTTGTATTGGGGCTTCTCAGTCGCATCGGGCCGGTAACGAATGGAATAGTCCTTTTCGAAGATCTCATCCAACATTTTGAAGTCTTTCTCCGGGTCAGCGACGAAAATCGGCCCGAAGTGCATATAGTCGACGAGCGATTTGCTGATTTCGCTCTTGCCGCCTCCGCTTACGGTACACGGCTTATGGCAAAACGCTCCCTCGGCGGCCATCCCGATAAGCCGCCACGACGGGCTGCCCGGATGCTGCTCCATCCGCACCTTGTAGCCCGACGGCGTCATGTAGACCTTGTTCGGCAGCAGCGGCAATTCATGCTTGACGCCGTCTTTTTCCCAATAGATTTTTTGATCGTGAATGTCGGCGCTGGCATTGCCGGCGATGTAGATAAGGTCGGGACAGTGGCGATCGACGGCGTAGCCTTCCGGCTTAGCATCGACGAACTGAGGGTAATCGCGGACCACGTCTTCCAAAGTGCGGCCGTTGCCAAAGCGGGAATCGGCGTGAAATTCCTCGCCCAGGTTGTAGGTCGGGAAGACGATGGCGCCGCCGGCATGTTCCTCCTCCGCATTGCCGTACAGATTGGCCGCGTAGCTGATTTGCGTTTTGACCTCTTTTTTGCAATAGCCGAAGTAATTGTCGGCGATAAGCGTTACGATTACTCCCGCGTCGGTGCGGCAGGTGAGCTTGAACGCCTGGCCGTCGTTGTAGCACTCGGTCTCGTCTTCCCAGCACATGCGATCGCGGCGTTGGCGGTCGGTCGCCTCGCTGACGTGCGGGAGGCCGAGCTCGCGCTTGGTCACACGCGTGAGGTGCGGCGCGAGGATCACGGCGCCCGTGTGGCCGGTCCAATGCTCGACGTCCAAGCCAGCGTCGTTCTCCGGCAAGAACGGGTCGCCGCCATTGCCGAATATCGACTCCACGAAGTCGAGATTGCTGACCAGGCCGCCAGGCGCAAAGAATCGTATCTCCATTCGTTTTTCCGGCGCGACGCCGGCGACCGCCGGGCAGACCAGCGGCCGCAGCAAAAGCGAAACGAATGACTCGACCGCCTCCGGCCGATTGGACGTGTACGGCAGGGCGAGCATGTCGTGCGGCGACTCGAACGCCCGGCGGAACAGCCGGGCGCATGCCTCCTTCGGCGTCGCCTTCTTGTCAGCCGGAATCGGCAGCCCTCCTTCGCAAACATGGAACGTGCCGACGGTAGTGCGGCGATCGTTCAGCGGATTGTGCAGCACGCCGTTCTGAACGCGATAGGAAAAGATCAACTCATTGCGGAACGAATTGCCATCGACCGGCAAGGAAAGCTCTCGGGCGACGCCGTGGCGATCGAGCGTCAACGTCCGCTCCGGCAGCCGCAGCGCCGGCTCGCCCGGCAAATCCGCAAAATGTTCGTGCAAGAATCGCTCGATCCGCCGGTCGGCCGGGCAGCGGGGATCGTCCAACAGCATCAGCCGCGCGCGAAACGCCCCCAGCATCTCCTCGGCGTCGGCCGCGGTGGGCGAGGCATTCTCCAGCGGCACGGGCGCGAGACCGCTGGCGATCAATTGCAAGTTAATATACCGCCGCAAGCGCTGTTGCCGGGCCGCATAGGCCTCCGGCGTCCGCTCCGCCAACACACCCAATGACCGCTCTCGTTCCTTTGGCATACCATCAACCTTCGTAGATTTTGAGAATGACTTCCTATGATGATATAGAGAAATAGACTAGCTTGCCAGTTACCGAGCAAACGTAGGGCGTCAATCGCGCACTCCACCTCCGGGGAGGGGAGCAAATTTTGCGCCGACTAGTTTCGAGTCGTCGCGCCATTCGGTTGGCAGCGATTATCCGCGGGCCATTTTAGCGGCAAGCAGACGCGATTTCACCGCACCGCAGTATCCTGACTGGTCAATTAAACTGCGGAAGTTGTTTGCACGGCCTGCGTCGAATCCTGGCAGTCCCGAGCCGTCAGCGGCCGACGAGGGAAGCCCAAAAATGAACAAACTATGACGACGGCCTTTCTCGATATTTATGAAAACGGCGTCTAGCGCGACAACCCGCTCAGCGCGGCTGCTTTAGCCCTCACGTGCCTTACGATACAATCAATCCTGAGCGAGCAAATCAAGTTTCCTATCGAGGTTTGCCAAGCCGTAACCGTACTTTTGCAGCTTCGATTGCAACGAACCAGCGCAGGTGCATGCACGCCTAGAGCGCATGGCATGTAAGTTTTGGCTAGTGCCAGTTGCGTTGGCTCAGAATCACGGCTTTTCGGCGGCAGAGCTTAAGCGGATTCGAACGGTAATTCAGGACAACTTGCAAAAGATGAGAGAGGCCTGGCGTGAGCATTGCGGTTAGCCCCGATGCGAGGGTCAACGAGGTATCGGTGTCGGACGAACTGATAACCTTCCGCCTTACGGACGGCCGTGTCGTGAGTGTTCCGCTCGCATGGTCGTGGCGATTGAGCGACGCGGCACCAGCCCAACGGAGCAATTTCGAGATCATCGGCGATGGTGAAGGGGTCCATTGGCCCGACGTGGACGAGGATCTAAGCGTCGAGGGGATGCTTCACGGGGTTCCCGCGCGACGTCCCGGGAAGTAGATGCCGCACAGTGCTGGAAACCCTACCGCACATTGACTTCTGGCGTAATCTCGCACCGACCGAGGCGAGCTCGGTAGGGTCTCGGCTTCCGTGGGAATGCGCCCCTTCTCTCGCCAGCTTCTGAAGACCGCCGGCGCATGTCGGCGTGAAGACGGTCTGCGCGCTCGCGTCTGCCCAGCCCCCGTGCGGCCGGATCGCGCGGCACCATTGCGGGCGGCGGAATCCTCATCAAATGCCAGAGGAACGGCTCGCGAAGCTGACTTATTACGCAGCCGAGAGAGGTCGGACATACCTGACCTCCATTGGCTGGCTGCTTGAATGTCCACATGTCCTACGGTAGAGTCAGTCCTTAGAGAGCAAATCAAATGTTCTTCCCTGGGATCAACCTCGTCATGAAAAAGATCATTATCTCAGCCATGGTTTCGCTCGTGCTCGTTTCCAGCGCTTGCGATCGACTGCGCCCCGCCAGCCCGCCATCGCTGGAAACGGTGATCGGATATCTGGGAGCCTCCTACGTCCCAGCGGGGATTCAAGCCTCCCCGGACGCAATTAGGCCGGATGCGAAGGCGGCGGTGCGCGCCGCGGGAGCGGACGCATTGCCGAGGCTGATCAAGGCCCTTTCCGATGACCGCTGGTCTGTCCGCGCCGGGGCAGCCGAGGCCCTGAGTTGGCTGGCCTCAGCCGAGGCACAATCAGCTATACCCGCATTGGTCCCATTGCTGGGGGACAAGGCACAGCTAGTGCGTTCGCAGGCGGCGGACAGCCTGGGACTGATTTGCAAAGCGGCCCTCCCGACCCACGCGGCGGCCGTCCGGCCAGTCATCGCCGGTCCGTTGCGCGATGCCTTGACCAACACCAACGCGTTCGTGCGGGTTGCGGCGGCGCGGGCGATCCTCCAGGCTGATCCCGCTGACTCCGCCGCAATGAACGAACTCCGCCGGTGCGTTGCGGAAGATCCCCAAACTCGGGGCAAAACGGCGCAGGCCAAGGGTGGCGAAGAGTGGCAACGCTGGCTCGCAGACAATTCGGCACAAACGGAATATGGTACATCGGCTAGGAAGGATGCTGTTCGCGCGCTATCAAAGCTCGGGCCAGCCGCTTTACCCGCGTTGCCGGAACTGATCGCTGCGACTCACGCAAATAGAAACGTGAATCAAGATTTAATCGAGCTTGCAACGGAGGCCATCAGGAATATCGGCCCGAAAGCCACATCTGCCGCACCCTGATATACCTGTTCGGAGAATCATGGAAATTGGTTTTACAGTATAATTGGCTTTCACTTTTTTACCTGTCCGAGTTAGTGATTCCACTCGGAGTCGTTTCCCTCTGCATTCCGGTTATCGCTTGGTGGCTGCAGCGCCGAAAAGGCTGAGCGGCCAGGGTCAGGCCGGCGTTTTCGACATTCAAAGTCGCGAGTGCCGGTCCGGACGGATTCCGCGCGACTGGCACGATATGTTCTATCTATTGTATTCTGATGTTGACATACAAGAAATGGCAGGCGGCCGGCCAGGCCGCGCCGCGAGATGCGCCCCAATCCCTTTCTGCGGAGGGTCCGCCGATGGCCTCGCGTTCATCCGCTGTAAAGTGTTGTATACAAACGGCTTGCGGCGACGGCCGGCGATCCGCCCCAGTGGCCTGTTATCGCGGGGGTGGGGCGCATCGCGGCAATTGGCGCGGTCAAAGATGCGCAGATTGTCGATTCAGTCGCACAACACCTTCCCGCCCCTGCCGGGCTTGCCCCGGCAGAGCGAAGGATTGGCCACTACGCGCGGGTCTTCAGATGCTGCTCGCGGTTTTTTCGTCCTTTCCGCGGCCCGCGGGCCGCGGAAAGGACGAGAAAACCGCGAAGGGGGAGCGTGTAGGCGCGCTTCTAGTTGTCAATCCCGCGCTCCGCTGGGGCAAGCCCAGCGGGGGCGGACTAAATCGACAAACCGCAAGCCGGATAGAGCCATAAGATGTGTGTAACAACTAGCCGCCGTGTCCCAGGTTGGCAGACCGAAAAACAATCGTACAACCGGAACGACCGGCAAAGTCTGCCTTTTTGGCTTGCTGCCGGCGGCCAGCGCGCGGCGATTGCCCGTTTTGCGATGGATATGCGGAATCTGCGGGGTCGATTGAGCGATGATAGCGTCATCGCAGGCATCCTCCACCGGATTGGGATTTGCTCCATGAATCGTTTTCTCCTTGCAATCTTCGCCGTCGCGGCCAGCGGCTTTTTTGCCGCTCTGGCCAACGCGAAGGTAACTACCGATTCGCTGGCCTACAGCGATCCAGTTGCCTTGGCAACGAGTGGTACGGCCGAAGTGCCCGCGGCCGCAACGCCCGCGCCGGCGGCGACTGCACCCGCCGCGTCAGGGAGCGGCAGTTGCAATTCCGGCTGCGCCTGCGGATGTGGCTGCGACTCGTGCTGCGATAGCGACGGCTGCTGCGGCTGGAAGATTCCACATCTGCTGAACTGCGATTTCAAGTTACAACCGCTGATCTGCTGGCCCGATAGCTGCCCGCTGACGTGCGATGACGTGACGACCAAGCATTTGTTCGACAACTGTTGCCTGCTCAAGGAACACGACACGACGCTCACCGGCTGGATCGACGGCGGCATCATGGCCAATAGCTTTAACCCGGCCACGCACTTCAACGGCCCGGTGACGTTCACCGATATGGACAACGGCCAGGTGAACCAGATTTACGGCGTGCTGCAACGCACTCCGGCCGACCTCAGCAAGAATTGCGGCTGGTACGTCGGCGGCGACGTTCGATTTCTTCTGGGGCAGCGATTCCTTCTTCACGACGGCGGCCGGACTAGACGGCAGCGTCCACGGCAACACGCCGATTTGGAACACCGATCCCCTCGATCGCTACGGCTTCTCCATGCCGCAGATGTATCTGGAAACTGACTACGACGACTTGCGGATCAAGTGGGGCCACTTCTACACGATAATTGGCTACGAAACGGTGCCCGCGATTGCCAACTTCTTCATCACGCACTCCTACATGATGCAGTACGGCGAGCCGTTCACGCACACCGGCATGTTGGCCAGCCGCAACATCAACGATCATTGGAGCTGGAGCGCCGGACTTGTGGCCGGCTGGAACGACTTCACGCTCCAGGAAGGCGGGCAGTTCCTCGGCGGCATCACCTATACTGACAAGGACTACGGCAGCCTGGCGTTTTCCATCGTGTCGGGCAACGAGAGCAACTTCAACGTTCCCGGCATCGGACCGACATCCAACCGCACGATGTACAGCCTCGTTTGGACCCGCAACTTGAATAGCCGCTGGACCTACGTCTTGCAGCACGACCTAGGCGTGCAGCAGAACACGCTGGGCTTCAACGCTCTGGACACCAAGCAGGCCGAGTGGTACGGCGTCAATCAGTGCTTGTACTACAAGATCAATTGCTGCTGGACGCTCGGCGCACGGTTCGAATGGTTCGACGATCCCGAAGGCTACCTGGTCACCGGATTGCGGTCGGGCAATACCGATGCCCGATACCGTTTTCCGGGCAATTTCTACGAGGCGTCGCTGGGGCTGGATTACAAACGCAGCGGAAACCTGACGATCCGCAGCGAAGTCCGCTATGACTGGTATTCCGGTCAGGGCGGCTTTACCTCGCCCGCCTTGCCCGGCGCCCCGCCGAATCAGCCGTATGACGACAACGTTGATGCGAAGCAGTTCTTGTTCGGCGTGGACGCGATCTACCAGTTCTAGGTCGGATCGGTTACGGGTAGAGCAGGAATTTCGTCCGCTGCTTGATGAACTTGTCCAAGTCGGGGCGGTAGATGGCCTCGATTTCCTGGACGGTCTTGCCTGATTGGACGGCATCGAGGACATTTTGGTTGCCCAATAGGCCTTTGTAAGCGGCCGCGTTCCAATCCTTCGGGTACAGTGGTTCAAGCTGCCGGGCGATTTGCAGCCCGATGCGGATCGGCTGCAACGCCGCGCGATCGGTGATCGTGAGCCGCAGGCCGTGGCACTCTTTCCCGGCGAATTTGCTTGTCGTGGGTGTGAAACTTGCGACCTCGAACTTGACGCCCGGCAATTTCGCAGCAGCCAGGGCCTTCTGCAATCCGGCCGCGTCGATCCACGGTGCGCCGAAGACTTCGAAAGGCGTCGCCGTGCCGCGGCCTACCGAGATGTTCGTCGATTCCAACAGCCCGATGCCCGGATAGAGCAGTTCTTCATTCAGGCTGCGGAGGTTCGGCGAGGGATTCGTCCACTTCAGGCCCGTCGTGTCGAACAAATCGCTTCGTCGCCAGCCCTCCATGCGAACGATGGCGAGATCGATATTCATCTTCCGCTCGTCGCGATAAAGTTCGGCCAACTCGCCCAGCGTCATGCCGTGCCGCACCGGCCGGCGATCGTAGGCGACGAACGATTCCCGCCCTGCGTCCAGCGTCGGCCCTTGCACCGACTCGCCGCCGATCGGATTGGGCCGGTCGAGAACCACAAAGCGGATTCCATGTCGGGCGGCCGCCTCCATCGCGTAGCCCATTGTCGTCGTATATGTATAAAAGCGGACGCCGACGTCCTGGATGTCGATCACCAGCGTGTCGATGTCACGGAGCATGGCGTCGGTCGGCCGCAACGTTTTGCCGTAGAGGCTGTAAACCGGCAGCCCGGTCGGGCCATCGCGGTCGTCGGCGATGCCCGGTCGATCGAGTTCGCCACGCGCTCCGTGCTCCGGGCTGAATATGGCGACAAGGTGAACGCCTTCGGCGCGGTGGAGAAGATCAATCGTCCTCTCCCCTTGGCGATTGACGCCGGTCTGGTTGGTTATCAACCCGATGCGCCGGCCGCGGAGCGGCGCGAAGCCCTCGGATTGAAGAACGTCGATGCCCGTGAGGACTTGGCGGACCGGCTTTTCCGTAATCGCTTCTCCGGCGATCGTTCCCACGCGGCCGATGAGCGAGTTGACGTTGCCGTGGCCGTTGGGATGGACGCGATTGCTGAGGAATATCACGAACATGTCGAGTTCGGGATCGACCCAGAATCCGGTTCCAGTGAAGCCGCCATGCCCGAAGGCTCGCGTCGAAAACGTCTTCCCGCGATTGCCGCTGTAGCTGCTGTGGACGTCCCAGCCGAGGCTTCGCCATCCGCCGGGCCCTTCCCACCCTTCCGTCATCGTGCGGACGGTCGAGGGAGCGAGCACGCGAACGCCCCCATATTCGCCGCGGCCCAACAACATTTGCGCGAAGACCGCCAGATCGCTCGCGGTGGAAAAGTTGCCCGCATGGCCCGCCACGCCGCCGAGACGAAACGCCCTCGGGTCGTGGACCTCGCCTTGCATCCAATGATCCTTGCGCTTCTCCGTCGGCGCGGCGCGGCGGCGAAGTTCCTCGCTGGGCAGGTATCCGGTTTCGGTCATCCCGAGCGGCTCGTAAAAATGTTCGCGCGTAAAGTGGTTAAGGTCTTGCCCGCTCACGGTTTCGACTATTTTGCCGAGCACGATAAAGCCCATGTCGCTGTAGGAGAACTTCGTGCCCGGCTCATATTGCAGCGACAGATTAAAGATGCGTTTCCATGCCTTCTCAGGCCCGTCGAAAAAATCGCTTTCGGGATTGTCCGGAACAAGACCGCCTTGGTGCAGCAGAAGTTGCCGGATCGTGACCTTTTCCTTGCCCTTGGCGGCGAAGTCCGGCAGATATTTTGCAACCGGGTCGTCGTAGCTCAAGCGGCCGTGCTCGACGAGCCAGGCGATGCTCGTCGCCGTAGCGCTCGGTTTCGTGACCGACGCGAGGTCAAATACCGTGTCGGTGGTCATGGGCAATGGCGCCGGCTCGAGCTGCCGCTTGCCGTATGCCTTGAGGAAAACGATCTGGCCGTGCCGCCCGATTTCCACGACGCAGCCCGGCATGTTGCCGGCCGCCAGTGAGCTTTCAACGAGGCCGTCGATCTTGGCCAACGTGGCGGCGTCCATGCCGACGTTCGCCGGTTTGGCGTGCGGAAGCTTGGGCGGCGTGGCGAAACTCGTGACTGGATAAGAAAGAGCGACGAGCATGAAAAATGCGACGCCGCGACGATTGCTGGGATTTGACAACTTGATCATGCGTTGCATTGTGCCGGATGGGCATACAGAATTCAAGTCTCTTATCCTGGAGTCCTGCGGCAGTTCACATCGGCAAATAGATCATGCGCCCTTCCCACTCACTTTGGGCGCTGCACTCGACGACGAGCATGAGTTCCTCAATGGCTTGCCCGATTGCCATGGACCGCTGGACTTCGAACACGCCCGGCATGCGCTGCCCCGCGGCCACTCGTTGGTACGCACAGTCGGCCATGGTACTGACATCATGAGTCAACACCAGCCTCTCGGCCTCCGCCGCCCACGCCAACACGGTGGGGTCATCGGCGCTCGATAACCCGACATCTTGTACGCGAAGCATATCCAACAGCCCAGATGCGCGTCGCCGCAAGCCGCGAACAATGCGGTTGTCGAAATTCTGATCGGCAAGAACCGGAGCATTGCTACTGGATGTTTGCATGCGCGTGCGCCAACAGCCGCTCGCGCAGCCCATTCTGAGAATGACGCGATTCCACCTGCCGGCGAACCTCCTCAGCCTTGTGCCCGCGCTCCTGGAGATAGGCCGCGATCTCCGCGCGATTGCGAAGGTAGTATGCAACAACCGCGTAAACGTCGTCGAGTGCGAGCCCCGGGTACTGGTCGACAATTGACTCCGGCGTTTCTCCTTGCTCGAACGCGGCCACAATGGTGTCGAGCGTGACCCGTGTGCCAGACACTCGAATAGGACCGTCGTCAGTCACTTCCAGGGGTACAGAAACGGCGCCCAGAACTATCGACATTCGTCTATCTC
Organism: uncultured Planctomycetia bacterium; assembly: GCA_963775975.1. Taxonomy (GTDB): domain Bacteria; phylum Planctomycetota; class Planctomycetia; order Pirellulales; family Thermoguttaceae; genus JANXQG01. Next base: position 1,041,907 of record CAVZKX010000003.1, on the reverse strand, counting down.
CTCGTTTGCACAACCACTGCGTCAATTATAGAACGAATGTTACATCAGAATATGCCATGTCCAACAGAACCACCACCGCGAGGGGGCTGGGTGTCAACTTCCACCCGATTCCTCAATTCCAAACTATTTACCGTCGATTTGGAAACCTACCGCCCCGCCGATCCGTCTATAATAGGATGTAGGAACAGAGAAGGGCAGGAGCGGAGAACCATCATGGCAACTGGCACACTTTCCAGTCCGCCGCCGAAGGAAAGCGCGTCGATTAAGGGCCGCTACGAGGATTTTATTCAAGAGCGCCTGGAACAGACGCGCCGCCAGGTGCGGCTAGTCGATTTCGGCTCGGGCATTGTCTTGTTGCTCGCGGCATCGTTGTTCTTCTTCCTCCTGGTGGCGTTGGCGGATCATTGGCTCTTCGCGCATGGGCTGAACTTCTTCGCCCGGCTGGTGCTGTTCGGAGGTTGGCTGACGACGGCGGGCTGGTTCACGTGGCGGGCGGTCGCGCCATCCATAATTCATCGCATCAATCCGGTCTTTGCCGCGCAGGCCATCGAACATGGCCGGCCGACGCTGAAAAATAGCCTCATCAATTTCCTCCTGCTCCGTTCGCACCCGGAGAACGTGGCACCGGTGGTCTATCAGGCGATGGAGCACCGCGCGGCAGCCGATCTCTCGCGAGTGCCGATCGACCAGGCAGTCGATCACCGCCGCTTTATTCACCTCTGCTATGCACTGGCGGCCGCCGTGGTGGTATTCGCCTTGTACCTGGCCTTGTCGCCGAAGAACCCGCTCGTTTCGGCGGCGCGGGTGATGTTCCCCTTCTCGTCGATTGCGGCGCCGACGCGGGTCCACATCGAAGATGTCCAGCCGGGCGACAAAATCGTTTACCAAGGTGACCGCGTGGAGGTCTCCGCGCATGTGTCGGGCCTCCGCGACGGCGAGCAAGTGTCGCTGCTGATGAGCACCGCCGATGGGCAGGTCACGGACGATCGCGTGACCATGAATCGCGTCGGCGAGGACGATCGCTATGCCTGCTCACTGCCGCCCGGCAGTGGCGGATTGCTGCAAACCACGTCCTATCGCATCAACGCTGGCGATGCCACAACGCGGCCTTTCAAGTTGGAAGTCGAGATCGCGCCCACGGTCAACGTCGATCGAGTCGATTATCGCTTCCCGGCATACACGGGCATAAAAGACCGCAGCATCAAGGGCCAAGGCGACATCAAAGGCCTGGAGGGAACTCGCGTCGCGATCCATGTGACGGCGAACGTGGAACTACAATACGCCAAGATCGATCTGGGCTGCGCCGGGTTGCGGATGGTATCGATGACCGTCAACGGCAAGCAGGCGACGGGCGAGTTCACGCTGGCGGGCGATAAGGAGCCGAACGCGGCGTGGAAGCCGCTCTACGATCGCTACCAGATCATCTTGTTCGAAACCGAAGACCATCCGCTGAAGAAACAGCATCCGATCCAATATCGCATCGACGTCGATCGCGACTATCCGCCCGAAGTCTCGATCGTGGAGCCGAAGCAGGATACGGTGGACCTGGCGGCCGGCGGCCATCTGCCGATCCGTTACCGCGCGTCCGACGATTTCGGCCTGCGACACATTGCGATCAAGGCGGAACGAAACGGATTGCCGCTTGTCTTGCCGGCAGTCTTGGACCGCTTGCCGCCGGATAAGGCGTTGGCCAAGCCCTATGACGGCGAACTCGATTTTGTCGCCGCCGATCTTCATTTGATGAAAGGCGACGAAGTCAAGTATTGGCTCGAGGCCGATGACAACAAGGAACCGACGCACAACCACGCCGAGACCGCGCGGCGGACGATCCGCATTGTCGATGAGCAAGACGCAAAGCGCGGCCAGGCGAATCAGGACAAGCAGGACGCGAATAAAGACGAGCGTGGCGAAGGCCGGCAGGAGCCCGGCAAGAGCGGAAGCGACAAAGGCGTCGGCAAGTCGGACGATTCGTCGCACGAGGGCGCGCCCAACGGAGAAACTTCTCCGCAGAGCAAAGGCGGCCGCGATGGCGATACGAGCAAATCGAAGGACCCCGACAAGAGCGGCAAGAGCGATACGAGCAAGCCAGAGAAGGGCAACGATCCTACTAAGGGCGAATCGCCTTCCGATCCGAAGAACGGCGACTCCGGCAATTCGGAACCGGGCAATCAGGCTAGCAAGCACACTGACTCCGAAACGCAAAAAGCCGATGCGATGAGAGAGATCGCGAAGGACATGGAAAAGAAGGAGAAGCAAAAGAACCAACCCGGCAGCGAGAATTCGCAGCCAAATCAGAAGCAAGATCAAACGCAACAGGGCGGCAACCAGGACGGCAATCCCCAGGGTGGCAGCCCGCAGAGCGCCGATCAATCAAACAACCCGAACCAATCCGGGCAAAACAGTAAATCTCCGCAGGGGGGCCAAGGCACCAAGCAGTCGCAAGGCTCGTCCGCCGAAAAGAGCAAGCCCGGCGGCGAGTCCGCCAATCCGCAGCCAAATGACAATAATCAAGGTGACCCGTCGGGCAAGAATTCGCAGACCCAGGAAACGAAACTCGGCGACGAAAGCGGCGGCACTCAGTCGAAAGAAGGGACGTCTCCTCCATCGGGAGACAACACTCAGCAGCCAAGCGGCGGAACGCAGCAAGGCAGCCCCAAGCCGGAGAAGCAACCGGGCGCAGGTCAATCGTCGCCTCAAAACGCCGGCAGCCAAGGCAAAGAACAATCGAAATCGTCGGCCGGCTCGAAAAAGAAGGCGGCAGTTCTGGCGCGGAGAATAAGCAAGAAACCAAGCCGCCCAGCGGCGGCACGGGCAAAGAGCAATCGGCCGCCGGCGGCTCAAAATCGGATGAGAAAAAGGGGACCGGCGGCCAGCAAGGTGGAAGCCAGTCGGCCGGCAATCAGAACAGCGCTCAGAAGAAGCCATCGGGCGGCGCTGGCGGAGGCGACAGAAACGAGCTCGCGATGAAGAGCGGAGATTCCGCGAAGAAGAACCCGTCGCAGGGCGGCAGTTCCGAAAGCCGGAATACGCCCGGCGGCTCGAAGCCGGATAAAGCGCCCAAGCCCCAGAGCAAGAGCGCCGGGAGCGGCGGAGAGAATTCGCAGTCGCAGCCGAAGAAAGACAACAAGGAGCAAAGCAGCGGCGGTGGCCAAGGCGGGCAGAAACAACCGAAGCCCGGCGGCGAGCAACCCAAACCGGGCGGCGGCAAACCGTCGCCCAGCGGTACGCCAAATGGAAACCAGGGCGAAATGGCGAACGGCGAGCCGCGACAGCAAGACCCCAGCACGAGCGGCCAAACGCAGCAAAGCAGTCAAGGCGCTCCCGATTCCCAGGTCGATCCTCAACGAAGCGGAGAGAAGTCCGGCGACGCACACGAGGGGATAAGCCCGAAATCGGATAACGCCCAATCGCCTGGCAACAGTCCTCACGATTCGAAATCGGAAAGTCAAACCCGCGGCGCGAACAAGGGCGGCGGTGGCGCGGGTGGTGGGCAGCACGACGATAAGGCCGGCAAGGGTGCCGCCGGCTCGTCAATGGATGCGCCAAACGGTGGCTCGGCATCCAAAGAAAAAGGTGGAGATGCGACCGGCAAAAGGGCCGGCCAGGAGTCTCGCGCCACCGACAACACCGCTTCTCCGCGCAAGGAACCCGGCGAGGGCGGCGGCGAGAAAGCATTGCCGGACAAGCAGGCTTCCAACGAATCGCAAAACAAGTCCGAGAACGCCAAGCCGGACAACACCGCGCAGAACTCCGGCCAAACACCGCAGAACGCCGGCGGCCAACCCGGCGCGCAGTCATCGCAGCAGCCCGGCCAGCAAGGCGCCGGACAACCCGCGGGCGGCAGCCGAGCCGGCAATCAGCCCCCTGCCCCGCCGTCCAAGATTCCGGCCGAAGCCAAGGCCGACGAGGCTGATCCCGAGTTCGCCAAGAAGCAGGTCGATATGGCCCTGCGGCATCTTAAGGATGAAACATCCAAGCCGAAATCGGACCTCTTGGACCGTCTCGGCTGGACGCCCGAAGAAGCCGAAGAAGTTCGCCGAGAACATCGAGAAGCTCCGCGACTCGGCCAAGCAGCCGGGCGGCGAAGGAGAGAAGAACTACAACGAGTTCCTGAAAGACCTCGGCCTGCGCCCGCACGGCACGCGGATCGAGGGCGGCAAGACCCGGGCCGACAACTTCCGCGGCGTCCGCGATGCCCCGCAAATGGACGCGCCGGCCGAATGGGAAGATATTGTGCGGGGCTATTCGCAGCGAACCGCCGCCGGGCAGAAGTAGCGGAATGAAAATTCGAAATCACAAGCACGAAATGCGAAACAAATCGGAATGACCGAAGCTACAATGATGGAAACCATGCATTGAGTCATTGGGATTTGTCATTTCGGATTTATTTCGTCATTCGGACTTCGTGCTTCGATGCAAACGCCCCGCTACCTCGTCCCTTTCCATCCCAAGCGCGTCCCGCATTATTTCACCGACGTGCTGATTATCGGCGGCGGTCTGGCGGGCGTCCGCGCGGCGCTCGGCACGGACGCCGGCCTCTCGGCGCTGATGATCACGAAGGACACGCTCCAAGTCTCCAATAGCGCTTGGGCACAAGGCGGCATCGCCGGCGTGATTGCCCCCAGCGACCGTTTCGAGGACCACGTCGCCGATACGCTTCTGGCCGGCGGCTCGCTCTGCGATCCCGAGGTCGTCCGGCGGGTGATCTGCGAGGCCCCGCGGCGGATCGACGAACTGATCGCCTGGGGAACCCGCTTCGACACGGCCGGCAGCCGGCTTGCCCTAGGCCGCGAGGGCGGCCACGGACACGACCGCATCGTCCACGCCCTGGGCGACGCCACCGGCAAGGAAGTCATGCGCGCGGTGACCGATCGACTTCGGCGGCTCGACGGCATTGAAATCTGGGAGCAGACGTTCACGATCGACCTGCTCACGCTCGACGGCGCGTGCCGCGGGGCGATCGTCTGGAACCAGGAGCACGGCAAGACGCTCGTCTGGGCCAAGCAGACGATCCTCGCCACCGGCGGCGCCGGGCAGCTTTACCGCGAAACGACCAATCCGCCCGTGGCCACCGGCGACGGCCTGGCCCTGGCCTATCGCGCCGGGGCCGAGCTGCGCGACATGGAGTTCGTGCAGTTCCATCCCACGGTGCTGTACATCGCCGGCGCCAGCCGCAGCCTGATCAGCGAGGCCACGCGCGGCGAAGGGGCCCATCTCGTCGATCGCCACGGCCACCGCTTCATGCCCGACTACGATCCCCGCGCCGAGCTCGCGCCCCGCGACGTGGTCAGCCTGGCCATCGTCAGCCAGATGGAAAAGACGCGCTATCCGAACGTCTATCTCGACATGACGCACCTCGACCGCGAGCGCGTGCTCGTCGCGTTTTCCGGGCATCGCCGCGATTTGCGCCGAGTTCAATCTCGACATCACCCGCGATCGCATTCCCGTGCGGCCCGGCGCGCACTACATGATGGGCGGCGTCACCGTCGACGTCGACGGTCGCACGACGCTGCCCGGCCTGTGGGCCGCCGGCGAAGTCGCCTCGACCGGCCTGCACGGCGCGAATCGCCTGGCCAGCAACAGCCTGCTGGAAGCCCTGGTCTACGGCGCGCACGCGGCCGAAGGCGCTCGCGGACGGCCCAAGGGCGGAAGGACGATTTCTCCGCCCTGCCGATCGACAATCCGCGGATCGATTCGGCCGGCGAGCCGTTGAACCTGGACGACATCCGCAACGCCTTGCAGAGCCTGATGTGGCGTAACGTCGGCGTCCGCCGCGATGCCGAAGGGCTGGCCGAAGCGCGGGAAACCGTCGGCCAATGGTGCCGCTACGCCCTCGCCCGGCAGCTTCGCCGATCCCGGCGGCTGGGAATTGCAAAACATGCTCTGCGTGGCCCGCTTGATGATCGACGCGGCGCTCGCCCGCGAGGAAAGCCGCGGCACGCACGTCCGCATCGATTTCCCCGACCTGGACGAGGCGCATTGGAACCGGCATATTTGTTTCCGGCAGGAATGAGATTTGTCGCCGGAGAACGTGCGAGTCGCGCATGAAACGCGTCGCGAGCGACGCGGCGAACACTGCACGCGGATAACTTCAACATGCCGAAATCGCGGCGAAAGAATCGCATCGCTCAATCGCCTTCGCCGGCGACCTTCGCGCCGTCGCTTCCGTCGGCGGCGGTCAAGCGACACTGGCCGCGCAACGCGATGATTTGCGGCGGCCTGGTTTTGCTCGTCGCGCTCGCGTACTGCTCGGCCGCCCGCAACGAGTTCATCAACTACGACGATAGCGACTACGTCGTCGACAACGAGTACGTCCGCGACGGCCTTACGCTGCACAACTTCTATGTGGCGTTCGCCCAGCCGCACGCCGCCAATTGGCATCCGCTCACGTGGATCTCTCACATGGTCGATTGCCAGTTGTTCAAGCTGCGGCCGGCTGGCCATCACCTGATGAGCGTAGCCATCCATGCGGCCAACAGCGTGTTGCTTTTTCTCGTTTTGTTGCGGATGACGGACGCCTCGTGGCCGAGTGCGGTAGTCGCGGCCCTTTTCGCCGTTCATCCCTTGCACGTCGAGTCGGTGGCCTGGGTGGCGGAGCGAAAGGACGTGCTGAGCACGCTGTTTGGGCTGGCTGCGCTTTGGGCGTGGCTAGGCTATGTCGCCCAGCCCAGCGTTTTCCGCTATCTGGCTGTCGTCGCCTGGTATGCGGCCAGCCTGATGTCGAAACCGATGCTCGTCACGCTGCCGTTTTTGCTCTTGCTCTTGGACTGGTGGCCGCTCGGGCGGATCGAAGAAAGGGAGAAAGGGAGAGGGGGAGAAAGGGAGAATAGTGAATCTCCCCTTCTCCCCCTCTCCCCCTCTCCCCTTCTTGTGTTCCTGGAAAAACTGCCCCTTGCGTTCATGGCAGCCGCCAGTTGCGCTGCGACGCTTTATGCGCAATCGAAGGGACACGCCGTCGTGCCGCTGGGCCGCCTTTCAATCTTCGACCGATTGGCCACGATCGCAAACGCCTACTGCGGTTACCTGGCGAAGTTGTTCTTTCCATCCGGCCTGGCGCCGATCTATCCCCTGTTGCACACGCCTAACTATAGGGCCGGCATCGCCGGCGCGATCCTGCTTGTGGCTGCCACGCTATTGTTATTGTGGGCCTCGCGGCCGCGGAAGTATTTGGCCGTCGGCTGGCTCTGGTATCTGGGGACGCTCGTGCCGGTGATCGGTGTGGTTCAAGTCGGGCAACAGTCGATGGCCGACCGTTATACTTACTTTCCAGCCGTCGGAATCTTCATTCTCTTGGCATGGTCCGCGGCCGATGCGGCCCGGCGATGGCGATGGCTCGAACCGCCACTGGCCGCGCTGGCGGCCGTCGCCGTTGCAACATGCTGCTGCTTGTGCGACGCCCAAGTGCGCTTTTGGGCCTCGACAAAGACCTTATTCGAGCATACGGTGGCAGTGACCGAAAACAACCCGGTTGCGTTGACCAACCTGGGACTGGTCGCCATCAATGAATACCGATACGCGGACGCTGAGCGCTATCTCGGTGAAGCCTTGCGGCTCGATCGCACGGAAATCGACGCCTGGGGCAACCTTGCCAACTTGTACCGCAAGCAGAACAAGAATGACGACGCGTTGAACGCCTATCGGATGATCGACCGCCTCTGCCCAGGAAACCCGAAGTGCCTGAACCTGATGGCGAGCATCTTCGAAATCCAGGGAAAACACGCCGATGCGGAAATCTCTCTGCGAAAGGCTCTCGCAGCGGAGCCCGAGAGCATCCTCTACCTTGGCACGCTGGCCCAGGTTCTGCAGACGGAAGGCAAGACCGCCGAAGCGCTGCAAGCCTATTTGGAGGTCGTGAACCGCCGGCCCGACGAACTGCGGGCACGCAACAATGCCGCGTGGATTCTCGCTACATCTGCCGACGGGCGGCTTCGCGACGGCCCCGAAGCGATTGCATTGCTCTTGGCCGCCGCACGGGAACCGAATAGCGACTCGAACCTCCTCGACACGCTTGCCGCGGCTTATGCCGAGGCGGGACAGTTTCCGCAAGCCATCGAGACCGTTTGGCAGGCAATCGGCAAGGCCCGCGAGGAATCGCTTCCGGCTGGCGCGATCAGCGACATGCAATCGCGGCTTGAGCTCTACAAGAAACACCAGCCATATCACGAGAAGTAGGTCCCTTCTGCCGGAAAGGACCAATGCGCGAAGTTTTTCTAGCGGCTGACGATCTTCCTAATGTCAGTACGTAACGGCCCCGCTTGGCAAGCGGGACCTACCGACGATTTCCCGAAACTTTTTCTTTCCCCACTTCTGCGTCTGTCCTTGAACCGTCTTAATTCTTGTCTTTAGGTAGTATTGGCTGTCGAAATTGACCGTGGTATACTGGGGGAATCATGTCGCGGCCGGATATTCCGGCCCCTGCCCGATGGCGAGCGACCGAACTCGCGCCGCGGGATACCTGGATGTTCCCGACCGCAAATCACGACATTTCTGGCTCCGTCGCGATTGCACTCAGGATGTTTAGAAGATGCCTTTCGCGGCGTTGAAAACGATGCCGCGCGACCGCGCCCTAGAGACGCCGTTCACTAGATTAAAACGATTATGATCACCCCATCTAAACCGATCGACCGATCGACCCCCGCGATGATTGAGGCCCAAGGGCTGTCGAAATACTACGGCAGCTTCGCGGCTATCCGGGACGTCAGCTTCCGCGTGAACCAGGGCGAAGTCGTCGCCTTTCTCGGCCCCAACGGAGCCGGCAAGAGCACGACGATGAAGCTCCTTACCGGCTATCTGGCGCCATCCTCCGGGCAGGCCTTCATCGCCGGCCACAACATGACGACCGACCGGCTGGCCGGCTCGGCCCGGCTGGGCTACTTGCCCGAAAACGGCCCGCTCTATCCCGACATGTCGCCGCGGGCGCTCTTGAGCTTCTTCGCCGACGCCCGCGGCCTCAGCGGCGGACGAAAGCGGGAGCGAATCGAGGCGGTCATCGAACTTTGCGCCTTGAGCGCCGTGATCGGCAAACCGATCGGTAAGCTCTCTCGCGGCTATCGCCAGCGCGTCGGCATGGCGCACGTCCTTTTGCACGAGCCGGATGTGTTGATCATGGACGAACCGACCGCCGGTCTCGATCCCAACCAGATCCACGAGGTCCGCGAGACGATCCGCAAGCTGGGCAAGAGCAAGACGATCCTGCTCTCCACGCACATTTTGCAGGAAGTCCACGCCATGGCCAGCCGCGTGCTGTTCATCGACGAAGGCCGGCTGGTCTTCGACGGACCCGTGGCCGAGTTGACGAAGGACGGCAAGTCGCTCGACGACCAGTTCCGCAAGCTGACGAGCGCGACATGAGCGGCTGTACGTCAGGCTTTCCAGCCTGACTAGTTTATTTGTCAGGCTTTCCAGCCTGACTGACAATGCAGGTCAGGCTGGAAAGCCTGACGTACCTGAACCCCTGAACCTTTCCAACTGATCCCAACCATGAACACCAGCGTGTTGACGGCGGTTTTCAAACGAAATCTCGTCAGTTATTTTTCCAGCCCCTTGGGCTATCTGTTCATCGGGCTGTTCGTGTGGCTCACCGCGGCCGCCGCGTTCTTTCCGGACGCGTTTTTCAACGACAACCTGGCGAACCTCGACCAGCTCAATAAGCACTTCGCCTTCATCATGCTGCTCTTCGTGCCCGCGATCACGATGAGCATCTGGGCCGACGAAGTGCGGCAAGGGACCGACGAATTGCTGCTGACGATGCCGGCCACCGATTTTGACATCGTCATCGGCAAATACCTCGCCGCGGTCTCGATCTACACCATCGCGCTAATTCTCGCGGGCGTGTGCAACCTGACCGTGCTCAGCCTGCTCGGCAAACCCGACGTTGGGCTTTATGTCTGTACGCACGTCGGCTACTGGCTCATGGGGCTGGCGATGCTGGCGGTGGGAATGGTGGCCTCGTTCCTCACGCGGAATCTGACGGTGGCCTATATCTTCGGCTTTCTCTTCAATTTGCCGCTGGCAGCCATGTCGCAGATGGATATCGTGCCCGGCGTCAGCCACCGTACGGCCAATGCGATCCGTCTCTGGAGCTTCGGCGGCCAGGCCGACGAGTTTGGCCGCGGCGTCCTCAGTCTTTCCGGCTGCGCCTATTTCGTGCTCGTGGCCGCGATCATGCTCTATCTCTGCGTGATACTGCTGGGGCGTCGGCACTGGGCGCGGGGCGACGATGCCGGCACGCTGGGCTTGCACTTCGCCGCTCGCTGCATATCGCTCGTGGTGATGGCCGTGGCTGCCGTTTTCATCTTACAGAACTACGACCTCCGCCGAGACGCCACGAGCGAACAGCTTACGGCCCTCTCACCCGATACGATCAAGCTCGTAAAGGACCTCCAAGTAGATTACGGCAAGACCCGCGATCTGCAGAGCCAAGTCTTGCCGTTGGAAACCGCGGAGAAGAAGTTCCTCGACGCCGAGAAAAAGGCCGAGGATGAAAGGCTGGCCAAGGAAAAAGCCGAGGCCGCGAAATCGAGTGCCACGAAGCCCGTCGCCAGTCCCGGCGATCCAAAATCGTCCGCCACGGCGGCGAAGAGCGAAGAAAAGAAACCAGACGATACGAAGCCCGACCCCAAGCCGCTGGCGCCCTTCCCAGAGCAGGCAAAGCTCGACAAGCTCAAAGCCGCCTTGGAGAGCCTCAAGATTCAAGGACCCGTGCGGATCGACGCCTACGTCAGCCCCGAAGTGCCCGCGTCGTATCTCCAGACGAAGATCAATCTCTTGAACGTGCTCGACGAATTCAAGCGGCTGGGCAAGGAGAACGGCATGATCGAAGTCAACGTCAACGAGATCGACCGCTTCGACAAGATTGCCGAGGTCGCCAAGACGCGCTACGGAATCGTGCCGCACGATGTATTCCAAACCCGCAACGGCGCTTTCCACCGCGAAAAAATCTTCCTCGGCGTGGCCTTCACCAGCGGCCTGGAAAAGGTCGTGGTGCCGTTCATCGACCGCGGGCTCTCGCCCGAATATGAGCTGGTCCGCTCGCTCTGCACCGTCACCAAGCAGAAGCGGAAAAAGATCGGCGTGCTGGAGACCGACGCCCATGTGATGGGCAGTTTCAGCATGTCCGGCCCGACGCCCGACTGGCTGCTCGTCCAGGAGCTGCGGAAGCAATACGAAGTCGTGCAGGTCAGCCCGGCCGAGTTAATGGCCCCGCCCAAGCCGGGCGAGCCGGAGAAGCGCTGGGACGTGCTCCTGGCGGTGCAGCCTTCGGCGATGGGTGTGCAGGAAATGAATGGCTTCGTCGCCGCGGTCCGCTCGGGCCAGCCGACGGTGATTTTCGAGGACCCATTCCTCTTCACGATGGGCGGCGTGCCCGGCACCTATCAGCCGCGGCGGCCGCAGCAGCAAAACCCGATGATGATGCAGATGCCGGAGAACCAAGAGAAGAAGGGCGACATCCGCGCGCTGTGGCGGCTCTTAGGCATCGACTTCAGCGACGGCGGCGAGGGCGAAGAATTCAATCCCTCCGGCATCAGCCCGCCCACGAGCGGCAGCGAAAAGATCGTCTGGCAGCGCTACAATCCCTATCCGAAACTCGGCAATACGATCAATCCGGAATTCATCTTCATCGACAAGAGCTGCGGCGCCAAGATACCCTTCAACGAGACCGACCCGATCAGCTCGAAGCTGCAACACCTTCTCTTTTTCGGCCCCGGCTTCATCGAGGACACGCCCGCGGCGGTCAAACGGCTCGTCGCCAAATGGTACAACAAGCAATACACCCGAAAGCTCAACAAGGATTTGGAAGACCTCGTCGCCCAGATCGATAAGGCGGAGAAGGATTCGGACGAGGAGAAGTTCAACGACCTGAACGAAAAAGGGGCCGAAGTTCAAGAGGAGTACAGCCAGGTCTCCGCCGGCGGCGACGGCAAGAAGACCATCCAGCCGAGCGCGATCAAGGAAGACACCAAGCTGGAAGATCTGGCCACGCAACTGCTGGGCAAGGGCCACAGCCGCGCGATCGGCGACCTCGTACCCGATCTGCGGAACCGCTTTCCGCTGCCCGCCGCCGATGACGACGGCTACGAGGGCCGCGCCGTGCTCTTGACCAAGGAAGCGGCCGACAAATTGACGGCCGACGCCCAGCATCTCGAATCGGACGCCCAGGGCCTGCGGCAGCGCGCCGCGGGCGGCCCCCGGCTCATCCGCGCTGCTCAACTGAAGGGCGAAGCGGCCAAGCTCAAACTGGCCGCCGCCAGCATGACCCGCGAGGGCGTGGCGATGATCGAAACGACGTCGTCGGACGATGCGCTCTTGAAGCTTCGCATCAATTGGCTCGATTCCGCCGCGCATTTGAAGGACCAGGCCGCGGAACTGCTCTCGAAAACCGCCCAGCGGTCCGAATCGACCATGTTCTTCGACGACGACACGGCGGAGAAAAAGGCTCTGGCCGCCAATTTCAAGGAAATGCTTGCCAACATGAAGACGGTAGGCGACGTAATCGCTTACGCCACGAAGGCCGTGGAACTGCAATTGAAGGACCGCCAGTTCACGCCGCTGGTCGAGACCGGGCCGAGCGGCGGAACGGTGCCCGTCGGCAAAATGATCGCCGCGCCGGACATTTTCAACCCTCGCAGCCGGCTCAACGAGTTCCGCTCGCTCTCCTATCAGCCCAGCCAGGGAGAGCCCTATGTGCTGGCGGCGCACATCACGGGCAAGCCGCGCGACCGCGAGGGCGGTTCGCCCCTCAATGTGGTGCTTGTGGCAGACGTTGACTCGGTGAACGACGAGCTCTTCGAGATGCGCGAGAAAGGCAGATTCCCCGGACAGGACATCGAATACGATTTTGACAACGTCACCTTCGTGCTCAACGCCCTGGACACCTTGGCGAACGATACGCGCTTTCTGGATATCCGCAAGCGCCGCCCCGAGCACCGCACGTTGGCACGCTTCGAGGAACACGCCGGCGACGCCCGCGCCGAGAGCATCGCGGCGAGCGAGAAGCAGCGCGAAGAACACGACAACGTGATCCGCCAGGCCACCAAGGAGGTTGATAAGGCTAAGAATCGAGTGGCGAAAAAGGTCCAAGCTCAGCACCTCGGTGAAACTGAGGCCAGGCAGTTGTTCGAACAGGAACTCAACAACGTGAAGCGCAAATTGGAAGAAACCCGCGCCGAGAGCGACCTGAATTACGAGCGCACGCTCGAACAGATCGATAACAATCGCGAGGCGAAAATCCTCAACATGCAGAGCACGTACCGGTTCTGGGCCGTGCTCTTGCCGCCGATTCCGCTGCTCGTCGTGGCGGCCGCCGTCTTCTTCCACCGCCGCTCCAAGGAGCGTGAAGGCGTTTCCAGCCAAAGGCTGAGGTAAATAGGAACCCTGACAAATGCAAAACGAAAACTCCAAAACCATTTTCTTCATCGTGGCCGCCGTGGTTCTCACCGCCGCGGCCTGGTTCACCGTCCCCCGGCAGGCGTCCACCACAGACACTCAACTCGTCGGCAAAAAGCTTTTCCCCAAGTTCGCCGAACCGACTGCCGTCGCCAGCCTGACCGTCTTGCAGTACGACCAGAAGGACGGCCACTCGCACCCCTTGGAGATAGCCAAGGATAAGAACTTGTGGGTCCTCACCACGCACGACAGCTATCCGGCCGACGCCAAGGAGCATCTCGCCGCGGCGGCCAACGCGCTGATCGGAATCAAGATCCTCGGCCTGGCGCCGGGCTTCGATCCCGCCTCGCCGGCCTTGAGCGAAGAAGCCAAGCGCGCGGCCTTTAACAAGTACGGCGTCATCGATCCCGAGTCCGAACGTCAAATCGACCGACACCGGCGTCGGCACCCGCGTCACCATGAAAGACGCTGCCGGGCAAGAGTTGGCCGCGGCGATTATCGGCAAGCCGATCGAGTCCGAGCAAGGCAACCAGTGCTATCTCCGCGAAGCGGGCAAGGGCAAGGACCTGGTCTACATTGTCGACCTCGATCCGAACAAGGTCTCGGTGAAGTTCGCCGACTGGATTGAGCCAAATCTGCTCAATCTCAATACGATGGATCTGAAGCAAATTCACATTAACAACTACGAGATTGAGGAAGGAATCGACCGCACAGGACATCCGGCTATCGCAAAGATCCCCAACGGCGAATTCCGGCTCGACCTTCCCTCGGGCGAGCAGCCCTGGAAACTCGTCCAAGATTTGGAAATCGACCCGAAGGCCGAGAAGATTGTCGAGAAAAAACTTGCGGCCGACGAGGAATTGAACACCACCGCCCTGGAAGACATGAAGTCGGCGATATCGGATCTCAAGATTGTCGACGTGAAGCGCAAGCCGGCGCAGGTGCCCGCCGATCTTCGCGTCCACAAGATCGACGAGGACATTGCGCAGACATTGAAGGCACGCGGTTTCCGGGCGTTCGCCCTCGATCCAAAGAACCCCGATGCGCTGCAGATTGTCTCCAAATTTGGGGAAATCGCCCTGCAAATGAACGACGGCGCCCGCTATGTGCTCCGCTTCGGCAACACCACCGGGGCTTCCTCGACGGGCAACGTCAAGGATAAGAAAGCCGAAACGAAGGAAGGCGGCATGGACCGTTATCTCTTCGTGATGGCCGACTTCAACCCGGACGCGATCCCCAAGCCGGCCGTGGAGCAATTGCCGCCGGAAGAGAAGCCCGCGGCCAAGGCGCCGGAAAAGAAGGACGAGCCGAAGAAGGCTGACGCGAAAGACAGCAAGGACAACAAGGACGCGGGAGCCAAGAAAGACGACGCGAAGAAAGACGAGCCCAAGAAGGCGGATGTCCCTAAGGCAGACGCCGCAAAGACGACCGAGACCAAGGCTGATCCCAAGAAGGACGAACCCAAGAAAGACGACGCGGCCGAGGCCGCCGAAAAGCTCAAGCTGCGGAAGGCCGAACAGGAGCGGATCGACAAGGAGAACCAGCGCCGCCAGGACGAATACAAGGACAAAATCGCCGCCGGCAAGAAGCACGTCGACGAGCTCAACAAGCGCTTCGCCCAGTGGTACTACGTCATCCCCGGCGACGTCTACGAGAAGATCCATCTCGACCGCAAATCGATCGTCAAGAAGAAGGAGCCGCCCAAGGACAAGGATAAGGACGCCCACGATCACGGCCCGGATCTGCCCACAGGTCCGACGGGAGCGTTGGACAAAGTGCCGGAAGTGGGCAAATAACTTCTCGTTCCCACGCTCCCCTACTCGTTCCCACGCTCCGCGTGGGAACGCACTTGCCGGACGCTCCGCGTCCAAGTAGGTCCTTTCTGCCGGAAAGGACGAATGCGGCCGGCCATTTCGCGAGATTGACTGCTTCTGCGAGATCCAGCCGCTATGGTCCCGCTCGGCAAGCGGGACCTACGTGTTCAACCACTTTGCGACGCCTCGCGAAATGAACCGCGGCGAGAACTGAGCGCCGAGCGTGCCGAGATAGTTCATCCAGCCGGTCACCGCGAGCAGCTTGCCGCGGCGGAAGGCGCGATGGCCGATCCGCGCCACTTCCGCAGCGGTCATCGGCGGCAGCTTCAACATGCGGATTTTTTCCATCTTGGCCACGGCCACGAACTCGGTCGCGGTCAGCCCTGGGCAGAGGCACGTCACCGTCACTCCGCTGCCGGCCAGTTCGTCGTGCAGGGCCTCGCTGAGCGAGATCACATAAGCTTTCGTGGCGTAGTAGACGGCCATATACGGCCCCGCTTGAAATCCGGCGGTCGAGGCGACGTTGAGCACGCCCCCGCGCCGCGCTCGACCATGCCCGGCAGCGTGAGCCGCGTCAGGTGTGTCAAGGCGGCCACGTTCACCTGCACCATCTCCGCCTGCCGCGCGACATCGAGTTGATCGAACGGCCCCACCGCCCCGAACCCGGCGTTGTTGACCAGCACGTCGATCGCAATGCCATCGCGGGCGAGCGTGTCGGCAATCGCCTGCAGCGCTTCGGTCCGGCCAAGATCGGCCGCAATGACTCGCACGTCAATGCCTTCCTTACCGCGCAGTTCGGCGGCCAGTTCATCGAGCTTTTCTTTTCGCCGCGCGACGAGGACCAAATTGCTCTTATCGGCGGCGAAGAGCCTCGCCAGTTCCGCGCCGATCCCCGCCGACGCGCCGGTGATTAGGACAGTTTCGCTGGGCATGATGCAATTCTACCGCGTTTAGTCCCTGCCGTCTCGCTGCAATTGACTACCTGGCGCCCACACCGCAGAATATGCGCAGAAATGAAACCAGTCTTAGTTCTCCGCCACGAACCGAACGTCTCGATGGGCTCGATCGCCGCCGTGCTCGCGGAGAACGGCCTCGCGCCGCATCAGATCGATCTTTTTGAAGACGTGCCCCGCGATCTGCCGTGGGACAAAGCGGCCGGCCTCATTGTGCTGGGCGGCGCGATGAGCGCGAACGACCGCGAAGATTTTTCTTTCCTCGCCGCGGAACTCGACTGGCTCCGCGAGGCCGTGCAGCGGAACTTGCCCACGCTCGGCATCTGCTTGGGGGCACAGCTTCTGGCCAAGGCCCTGGGAGCGGAGGTTTATCGCAATTCGCTGCCCGAAATCGGCTGGTACGAAGTCGAACTTCTGCCCGCCACGGCCGGCGATCGCCTGTTTTGCGGCCGTGCGGCAAAGGAGACCGTCTTCCACTGGCACAACGACACGTTCCATCTGCCGGCCGGCGCCGTCCAACTCGCGGCAAGCCCGGCTTGCCGCCAGCAGGCCTTTCGCTTCGGAGAAACTGCCTACGGACTTCAATTCCATGTGGAAATGGTCCCGGAACTGATGGAACTCTGGCTGCGGGAGCATGAGGCCAAGGCTGCCGACGGCGCATCCGCTGGAGTCGATGCGGCGGCCATCCGATCGGCCGCCGCTGCCGGTTTTTCCGCCATGAGCTCGTTCAGCCGCTGCCTTCTGGGCCGTTTTGCCGGGCTATGCCGCGCTGGAGTCCCGTCTTTAGGCGGCCGGCCATCCGTCGAGGAAACCGGCTAAGGGCTTGTAAAAGAGCAAGTTGAGGAATATGTAGGATGGACCTCCGAGTCCTTCCGTGAAAATTAGGACGGACTCGGAGGTCCATCCTACAGGTTTTTCGGCAGTCCTAAGGCCGCAACTCCAACAAGGGCGGAATAATCCTATCTATTTTGCCCGACTCAACTAATGCGACCTATAATGGGGTAGTGCATTGTTAACCATTGCGAAGGGCACATTGGTTGGCAGGATGCCGAGTTTCCGCGATTTTCATGGCTGGGCGCGGCCGTCGTGGGACCTTATGCAGGGCAAGCATCATGGGGATCACGACCAAATGCGCGAACGGGCACGTCCTTCGCGTGAAGGACGAGTTCGCCGGCAAGTCGGGCCTTTGCCCTCACTGCCGCGGACGGGTCTTCGTACCCATGCCGGTCCACTCGCTTGAGAAGGCGCGAATCTCCGACGACGAGATCATGGGCCTGCTCGGAAAACCGGGCATTTCCGCCCGCGCGGCGGAGGAAGTCGCTGAGCAGTCTGATTCGGTGCTCGACGCGGCTTGTGGCACCAGCCGTTCCACGTGCGACACCGTCAGCTTGCAAAGTTCGTCGGCCTCGCGGAAGGTAAAGATCTGCGCGCGGTGCGAGCACATCACATCGGCGGCGTTCAAGCACTGCCCGCGCTGCGGCGCACCCCTGCCGGACGGCAAGCCGGCGCTCTAGTCGTAGAAGCGGCGTCCCGCCGCTTTTTGCAAGCGGCACGATACCGCTTCTACAGCGTTCGAATAGCCTCTCAGTCAGTTCGAGGCACCCCCGTTTCGTGTTAGCGGTGCGTTTGGGCATTCTATTCGCGAAAGTCGGTCGCCTGCCAAAAGTGTAAGGGCGGCGAAAAGCCGCGAAAACTGGCCATTTCCAATAAAATCAATTTGGCAAAAATGGCCCTTTTAGATTAAAATGGAGCCTATCGCATGAGAACTTGCTTTTCGGGAGCGAACGGGTGGGCGAGACTTTTCGGCAACCGCGAATTCTAGGATTTTACCGGGACTATCTCGATCGGCCGGACTGCCGCGCCTTTGCCAGCCGCGTGAGCGATTTCTATACCGTCGGCACGTTACAGCGATTGGCCGACCATCCGCACCGCGAAATGCGCCGTGCCGCAGTGCTTGCCTTGGGATGCGTGGGCGACTTCGAAACCAATCCCACGCTTGGCGCCGCCTTGTTGGACGAAGACCGCACGGTGCGGATACTCGCCGAAAACGGCATCCGCCAGGTCTGGGTCCGCGCTGCCGGCGATAAGGACCGCGTCTTGCTGGAAACGATCATCCGGCTCAACGCGGCCCGGCAGTTCCAAAAAGTGCTCCGCATGTCGGGCGATCTCATCGCGCGCGTGCCCGACTACGCCGAGGCCTGGAGCCAGCGGGCGTACGCCCATCACGCGCTGGGCCAATACGACCAGTCGCTCCGCGATTGCCACGAGGCGTTGGAGCGCAACCCCTATCACTTCATCGCGGCCGTAGGCATGGGCCGGGCCTATCTGGAGCTTGGCAACGTGCTGGCGGCGCTAGAGTGTTTCCGCCGCGCCTTGCGGCTGCACCCCGACCTCGAAGGCGTCCGCGCCCAAGCGGATCGGCTGGCGAGGTTGGTGGAAGGGAAGTAAAGTGATCATCATCGGCTTTCCTGACAAAGAAGCGGATTTGAAAGCCTTGGGCTACCTCGCGGGTCGCTTTTCCTTCAAAGGTTGGTCGAACGGTAAGATGATGGTCCCCGAAGCCGCGCTGCCGCATCTGACGGCCGAAGGAATTCCGTTTACCGCAATAGGGCCGCCCACTGCCGAGCACATCGGACCGTTGGTTCGAGCATCCGGTCCCATTGAGATTATGTGACTAGTAGGCAACCCACGCCTACGACCGGCAGCAGAGCAGAAAACCGGTCAGAACTTCCCAATTTGAGCATCGCCGATCTGGCCGCGTTTCGCGGTGACTTGGTTGAAGGAGATGTACAAATGGGTGCTTGGGGTATTGGTACATTTGACAACGATACTGCCTGTGACTGGAAGTACGATCTTGAACAGGCGGACGATCTGAGCCTTGTTTTGGAGACGCTCGGCGCTGTTCTCGCCGTAGGCGAGGACTATCTTGATTCTGACGAAGCATGCAATGGTTTGGCCGCTTGCGAAGTCGTCGCTCGGCTGAAAGGCAACTGGGGCCCGCGAAATTCATACACCGAGAGTGTCGATACGTGGGTGTCGGCGCACCATCAGTCGCCTACCGAGGAAATGGTTCGCCAAGCGGTCGCGGTGATCGACCGTATTCTAACCGCACCGTCAGAATTGCTGGAGCTTTGGGAGGAGGCGGACGGAACGGAATGGAGAGAGTCTGTCGAGGACCTTCGGGGACGTGTTGAGGCGTAGTTCAACTCCCGGCGCTGATTATTTCAGCACCATGTGGTTGACCGCAAACGAGCCCCTTCGTTGGCCAGTTTCCCCAACTCCTTTGCTCACAAGGACTTGCGGCGCGGATTCCCGTTGCCACATCAATTCCGCGGCCGCCGGCGCAAACATCTGCCGGGCCGCCTAAACCCTTGCCGCACAAAGGGTTACGGCCAAAATGTACCGCCAAATTCTTCCATCTATTGCAAACTATTGTAAACACATTATAATTGATGTTCGTTCAAGGCATGAAGCCGGGAGCTTGGCGCAGGCGGCCTGCGTCATTCCTCCCGGCTCCATGCTCCCCGCTCCCTGCCCTATTGCCACCCCCAACGAAAGGCCCCAGCCATGAAAAAGTCCGAGTTCAAGCAAACTAAGCAAACGCTCCTCGCCATGCAACCCACGCCGCGGAAAGGCGTCCTCGGCGACGAGAAGAAAGCCCACGCTATCCTGCTCATCGCCAGCGGGCTGAGCCGCCGTGAGGCGGCCGGCTACGTGCGGTGCGCCCATACCACCATCGGCCGCACCGCCGCGCGCGACCCCGACTTCGCCGCCAAACTCGCCCTGGCGGAAGCCACGTCCCACGTGAAGGCGGTTTCCGCCATCCGCGGTGCGATGGCAGACCCCAAATACTGGCGCGCGGCCGCCTGGGTGCTCGAACGGCGCAGCCCCGAAGAATACGCCCGCCGCGACCCCAATTCCTTCACCGCCGACCAGGTCATGTCCCTTTTGGCGCGGCTCTATTCCGAAAGCCTGCCGTTGCTGACGTCGGAAAAGGTCGAGCGGTTCCAGGAATTGTTCGACGAGGCGCTCGAGGAGGTCGAGGCCAAGTCCAGCCGGATCGACCACAAGGACGAATCACCCGACGAAGCAGACCAGCCGTTGGCCGCAGCGGCGCCTTCCAACAAGGGGCACCATCTTCCCGACCTCGAGCCGACCGCAGAGTCGAAACCGGCCAACGGCAAGCCTCACGCAGACCAAATGGACCAGCGCGAAAGGAAGTCCAATGAACCGCTTCGCCGGTTCCACCCGGCGCAATTGCACCACCCCAGCTTCCAGGGGGCTGCCGCGTTGACCGCGGATGCCGATCGTAACCCCTTACATGTAAACGACTTACAACAGCAGTCAACGGACTGCACCAACCCCCTAAAAACCGAGGGGCGGTGCAATAACGGCGTGGTGCATACGAACGGTGAGCTTAGCGTGCCGAGAGATGAAGGATGAGCGATAGACCGAATTGCCGCGAAAGAGCGCAGAGAGCGCAAAGAATGATTCTTTTGCGTACTTTGTGCTCTTTCGCGGCTCCCTCCCCCGCCGAAGTTGGCGCGCTACCGTCGCCCCGGCCAGCTTTCCGGCCGCGTCCAGAAATCGTCCTCGCGGCCGCCGTAGTAGTCGCTCAGAACCTGATCCATGACCCAGGTCGTCCGCGCGGCCGATTCGCCCGTGCTGGGGCACTCGCCGCGACCCTGCAACTGATCGACGATGCTTTGAATCAGCGGCTGCTGGATGTGCGGCGGATTGGGCCGCTCAAATGTCTCGACGCCGGCGGTGGTCGTCAAGACGACCGGGTCGTTGCCGAAGACCGAGAGCGTGATCTTGCCGAGCGTGCCGGTGATGGCGATGGCGTCTTTCGCGTCCCCGGCGGCAAAGTTCCATCCGGCCATGCCCATCGCGCCGCAACCGAAGCGGCAGTGCATTGTGACAGCGTCCTCCACGTCGCACGCCGACGCCAGATTGGCCGCCGCGCCCTGAACTTGCTCGATCGGCCCCAGCAGAAAATCAAAAATGTCCAGAGCGTGCGAGCCGAGATCGAGGAAATGGCCGCCGCCCGACTGCTCGGCCAAAAGCCGCCACTCCAAATTGCCCGGCTCGATGCGGCACATCTTGTTGCTCGCGTAGCTGTAGTGCAGCATTGTGACCTGTCCGATGCGGCCCGAATCGATCAGTTCCTTCACCGCGAGAAATCGCGGCAGACCGCGGCGATAATAGGCTACGAAGAGCGGCAGCCGGGCATCGGCGAAGGCCGCGATCATCCGCCGGCATTCGGCGTGGTTGCGAGCCATCGGCTTTTCCACGTAAGCCGGCTTGCCCGCCGCCGCCACGCGCAAGGCATATTCGCAGTGCGTGCCGGGCGGCGTGGCGATATAGATTGCATCAACTTGCGGATCGCGAATCAGTTCGTCGGCGTCGGCGGTCCAGCGGGAGACGCCGTGCCGCCGGGCGTAGTCCTCCGCCAAGGCGGCATCACGGCGCATGACGAAAACCAACTCGCTCCCGTCGGCCTTTTGAAAGCCGGGCCCGCTCTTCACTTCGGCAACATTGCCGCAACCGAGAATGCCCCAACGAATGGTCATGAGTACGTCAGGCTTTCCAGCCTGACCGGTCCACGCAGTAACGAAGTCGAGTCTGGCTCGATTGTAGCAACAGTTATTTTATCGAGCCATCCCTGCGCTGTCAGGCTAGAAAGCCTGACGTACTTACCGCAAGGCTGCGGTCTGTGCAGCGGGGCGAATCGACTGCAAGGCACGATCGGCGTAGAACAGCGGGTTCGACTCGAACTTCTTCAGCGTCTCTTCGGAGGCGAAAAGATAGATATGACCGTCGTATTGCGCCCCGTGCTCGCGGAAGCCGGGCACCGCGCGGCCCGCCTCAATGGAAATCACCACGTCATTGCCCGAATTGATTGGCGCGTAGCGGTCGGGATTGGCCTGGAAGCGGCGGAGTTCTTCGGGACCGGTGAACAAGTAGATCCGGCCGCGGTGGATAATGCCCCATGCCTTGTCGCCCTTCTGCCATCGCCCAGTCTCGACGAGCCGCACCGGGCAATAGCCATCCATTGCCACGGTCGGTTTCCCTGTCGCCGGAGCTACCTGGGGCGGTATCGGGCGGCCGCTGGGAAATGCTGGGCCGGCCGGCATTGTTGGCGCGGGGGAAGGCGGCGCGGCGACAGGAGCCTGCATATTCGTCGGAATCGCGGCCGAAGCCTGCATTGGCGGCGCGGCCGGCCGTGCTGGAGCGACTGGCTGCGCGGCGCCATAATTCGGCGACATGGGCGCTTCGCTCTGCCGCAATGGATTCGTTATCGCGGCGGAACCGACCGCCGGATTGGCTGGAATCTGCGCGTACGCGCCCGCGGCTCGGCGACGGGCATCGGCAACAACGCCATTGAGCTTCAGGAGGTACTGATCGACCGGCATCGCTTCGGGAATAACGACCAGCACTTCGCCCGCCGCCGTTGGCGCGATGACGATCGTCGTTGGCAGCCGTGTCACGCCATATTGTTGCGCCGTGTTTTTGAAGTAGTCGTAGTTCAACTTCACAGGCACAAAATTGGTCTCGAGCGCCGTGGCCGCGCCGGGCTGATTGCGGAGGTCGTTCTCAAGGCGGTGGCAGTTGGGACACCAGTTCGCCGTGAAGAACAGCAGGACGAAACGATTAGATCGGGCGGCGGTCGCCTTGGCGCCTTCAATGGTGCCTTCCCAATTGATCGCCTGCTCGCCGAAAGCGGCCCGTTGTACGAAAATAAGCAGCAGCACCGGCAGGAGTTGTCGTGCCAAACGCATGTATGCGCCCTCGCGGCTGGATAGACAGCTTGTAACATTCACTGTTATCGGACCCGCGGATGGTACAACTAGCCAAAAAAGGAGGCAAAAGATCGATGATTCGCGAGGAAATGTCGAAAAATGATCAAGCGGATCGGACAAGAATCGGAAATGTCGCTTGACATAGTTTCGTCAGGCGTTAAGATAACAGTAGAAATTGAGTTCTGCCGGGCAGGCGGGTGAGTGTTTTCCTGCGTCTGGCATCTAAGAGCCGCCCCCCCGTATAAGGGATAATTCTTTCCAAGGGGAGTGGCAGACGCGTCTTAGCCTAAGAGCTTGGATAGTTTTGCAGTGCTTGAAATGAGCCTGGCGTCGCAGAAAAAAAATAGGAACAGTTCATTCGCTTCTAACCGCGCGGTAAGACATTCTGGAAGGTTTGGGACATAGACCTTCGCCTCCAAAAGGGCCAAACAATTCACTTAGCGTTGCGACAGGCAGCCAGCACGGCCTGCCAATGGAACGGCGATCGGCGCCGTAAGACGAGTTTTAATTGCTCGCGGTCAAAGCGAAACGAACCGCCGCGGGCAGTGTAATTGCTTTCGTTTGATTGTGAAGCAATCGTTCGCTTGTAGTAGCGATTCGTTTCCATTTAAGAGTCTCTAACAAAACCGATTCGGAGGCAGCGTAAGTCGTGCCATCTGATTGGTATTGATAGAGCCTTTAAACCAATTCGAGGTTTTACGCTCCGCCTTGCCGGCGGGGCAATCCTCAATATCATGCGCGCCGCGATTCGGCGCGTTGAATAGTCGGTGCTTTTCGTCACCGGATCAGGAAGGAGTTCTCTTAGGTGGGCTATATGGCAAAGAAGAAACGAGGCGGGCTGCGCGGCCGTGGGATGCAAGGCCCGAGAACGCGCAATAACTATGGCTATCGTGGCGGCAATCGGCCGGCTCGTCCCTCGAATTATAACAATACAGACTCGCAGGAACCGGCCGACATCCCGCAAGAGAATGGTGAGGTCGGCCCTCTCGAAGCGGGCGGCGGCGTGCTGGAAATGCACCCCAACGGCTACGGCTTCCTCCGCGATCCCAAGAACAACTACACCCGCGAATTGACCGATCCCTTTGTGCCTGGAAGCATGATCGACAAGTTCGGTCTCCGCGAGGGACTTCACATTACTGGCTTGGTCCAGCCGGGCCGCCGCAACCAGGGTCCGCGGCTCCGCGAGATCCACGACGTGGACGGCATGCCGCCGGAAAAATATCCGGAGGTCAAGACCTTCGATCAGCTCACGCCGATCAATCCCGAGACGTGGCTCCGCCTGGAAACCGGCCCCGAGCCGATGACGACTCGCGTCATGGACCTCTTGACGCCGCTGGGCAAGGGCCAGCGTGCCGCTGATCGTGGCGCCGCCGCGGAGCGGCAAAACGGTCATGCTCCAGCACATCAGCCACGGCATTACCACGAACTATCCGGAAGTCAAGCTGATCGTGCTCTTGATCGACGAGCGGCCCGAGGAAGTCACCGACATGCGCCGCGCCGTCAAGGGCGAGGTGCTGGCCAGCAGCCTCGATCGCGAGATCGAGAGCCACGTCCGTCTCTCGCAGTTGGCCGTGGAACGCGGCCGCCGCCTGGCCGAGATGGGCCAGGACGTCGTGCTGCTCTTGGACTCGATCACGCGCCTCGCGCGGGCTTTCAACAAGTGGGTCGGCAACACGGGCCGCACGATGAGCGGCGGCGTGGACATCAAGGCGATGGACATCCCCAAGAAGCTTTTCGCCACCGCCCGGCTCTTCGAGGAAGGCGGCTCATTGACCGTCATCGGCACCTGCTTGGTCGATACCGGCAGCCGCATGGACGAGCTGATTTTCCAGGAGTTCAAAGGCACCGGCAACCTGGAACTGGTGTTGGACCGCCACCTGGCCGACCGCCGCGTCTGGCCGGCGATCGACATCAGCCAATCCGGCACGCGCCGCGAGGAGAAGCTCCTGCCGCCGGACATACTTCACGCGGTCACCATGCTCCGCCGCACCCTGGCCACGATGCACCCCGTCGAAGCGATGGAGCAACTGACCAGCCGCCTCGCGAAGTTCAAGTCGAACAAGCAGTTTATCGAGTTGATCGCGGGGTCGCGCGTGTTGGATTGACGCCTGGGAGGAGAAGGGCTTTATGGTGCAGGTCGAAGCAGTTTTTCGCAATGGCGCATTTCAACCGCTTGCGCCGACCAATCTTTCAGAGAACCAGCGGGTTCGCCTCACGGTTGAGCGAATTGAGCCGAGTGATGCTGCGGCCTGGTTGGCTCGCGTTCAGCGGCGACACGAGCAAATGATCGCGGAGAACAGGGTTCTGCCCGACAGTACGCCTGATATCGCCGCGGATCGTTTGCGATGAGCGATGTAGTTATTGATAGCTGCGTCCTGGCGAAAGTTGTGCTGACAGAGCCGGATTCCCCCAAGGCCCTTGCTCTACTGGCGAATTCGCTTGCACAAGGCGATCGACTTGTCGTACTCGACCTCGCGTTCCCTGAGGTTGGCAACGTAATTTGGAAGAAGCGGCGCGCCGGATTGGTCACATCGCAAGAGGCTGAAAAGCTATTAGAGGATTTGTTGTGCAGCCCCGTCCATATTGAACCGGCGCTGCCGCATCTGCGCCGCGCCCTCGAGATCGCAGTTCGATACGACCGTGCTGTCTACGATGCGCTGTTCGTGGCCTTAAGCGAATGGCTGTCAGCCGAGGCCGTCACTTCGGATGGACCTCTTTTCAACACGGTGAGCGGCGATTTTCCTCTCGTTCGATTGCTCGCAGGGATATGAGTGTGACGTTCCTACAGTTGTCGCAACGCCTCGTCCGCCGCCGCGATCGTTTCCTCAATCTGTTCGCCGGTGTGCGCAGTCGAAACAAACATCGCCTCGAATTGGCTGCACGGCAAGTACACGCTGCGCTCCATCATGCCCCAGAAAAACTTGGCGTAGCGTTTGGTGTCGCTCCGCGCGGCCGATTCCCAGTCGGTGACTGGGTCGGGATTGAAGAACAACGTCATCATTGAGCCGACGCGGGTGAGCGTGTGCTGAACGCCAGCCGCTTGCGCGGCCGCCGATAGGCCGTCGGCCAGCTGCTGCGACAGGTTTTCCAGCACGGAATATGCATCGCTATCGCGAAGCACTTTGAGCGTGGCGATGCCCGTCGCGGTGGCCAACGGATTGCCACTCAGCGTCCCGGCTTGAAAAACCTTGCCTGCGGGAAGGATGTGGTTCATGATCTTCGCCGCGCCGCCGTAAGCCCCGACCGGGAGGCCGCCGCCGATCACCTTGCCCAGCGTCGTCAAGTCGGGCGTCAAACCGAATAGCGATTGCGCCCCGCCATAAGCCACACGGAAGCCAGTCATTACTTCATCGCAGATTAGCAGCGCCCCGTAACGCTTGGTCATCGTTGTTAAGGCCAGGCGAAATTCCTCAGTCGGCAAGACACATCCCATATTGCCCGCCACCGGTTCAAAGATCACTGCCGCGATCCGGTCGCCGTCGCGAGCGAATGCCTCGTCCAGCGCGGCCGGATCGTTATATGGCAGCACGAGCGTGTCCTTGGCCGTGCCGGCCGTCACGCCCGGCGAGTTGGGCACGCCGAGCGTCGCGGCGGAACTGCCGGCGGCCACGAGCAGGCTATCGACGTGGCCGTGGTAGTTGCCGGCGAACTTGACGACTACCTCGCGGCCCGTGTATCCGCGTGCGAGCCGAATAGCGCTCATCGTCGCCTCGGTGCCCGAACTCACAAGCCGCACCTTTTCGACCGAGGGCACGGCCTCGATGATTAACTCGGCCAGTTCGGTCTCCTGCAAAGTCGGCGCACCGTAGCTCGTGCCGCGACGGATGGCTGCTTCCAGCGCCGCCACGACCGACGGATGCCCGTGCCCGAGGATCATCGGGCCCCAGGAGCCGATGTAGTCCAAATAGCGATTGCCGTCGACGTCAAAGAGCCACGGTCCTTCGGCGCGCTCGATGAAGATCGGCTCGCCCCCTACCCCGCCGAATGCCCTCGCCGGGCTGTTGACCCCGCCCGGTATGACCTGCAAGGCCCTGGAAAACGCGATTTTGCTGTTGCTTCGTGGCACGATACGGCGCCCTTGTGGAATGTTGACTTGCCTGTGCGATATAATCTACACAAACGATCTTAACACTGGGAGACCGCTCATGGGAACGCCGGAAGTACCGCTGGAAAACGCCAACGAAACCATCGAACATCACGCCGCATCATTCGGCCGAACCTTGGACGATGGGCGTCGCCTTGACAGCGGCGGTGCTCGCGGCGATGGCCGCAATCACCGCCCTGTGCGTTGAGCACCATGCCGAAGAGTCGATGCGGGAGCTGATCCGAGCCAAGGACCTTTGGAACGAATCGCAGGCCGAGAGCGTGAAGGAGAAAGAACTGGAGACGCAAGCGATAGTGCTCGAAAGTCAGAAGAAGGAACTTAGCGCCGACAACAAGAGCAAGCTCGCAAAATTCGCGATGAACAAGGACAAGCACCGCGACGAGGCCAAGGAAAAGGAGAACGAATCCGATGCCCATGCTCATAAGCATCTCCCACTTTCCTTGGGCTTGACCATGTTTCAAGTCGCGATCGCCATTGGGGCAATTTCTGTTTTGACAAAGCTCCGGGCATTTTGGTATGTGGCAATATCCCTAGGTTGCGCCGGAACTGGCTTTTTGGTTTGGGGGTTAGTCGCCTGAGACAGAGATCGACGAAAATATGCGTCGTCTGGGTGGAATGGCGAAACAGAAGGCGTGGCTACGCAATTGACACGCGCTACCCAGTTTGGCATACTAACTTTGCTATGAAACGACTCCCATGCAGCTACAAATTGATGATTGTCGCCGTGGCCTTGCTCTCGGCAGCGCCGTGCCGCGCCAGGATTGGGCGCGTAAAATGTTCGACCATACGAGCCACGATTTCGGCACGGTTGCCCGCGGCGCGAAGGTCGAGCACCGCTTCACTTTTGAGAATCCGTACCTCGAAGACGCGCATGTTTCGACTGCATTCGCAAGCTGCGGTTGCACCTCGCCTCAAGTTCCGACTGAAGTCATCAAAACCTGGGGCAAGTCGGCTATCGTCGTGCGTATTGACACGGTCAACTTCCAAGGGCAAAAGGATGTAACGGTCAACGTCAAGTTCGACAAGCCATTCGAAGGCGAAGTCCAGCTTTCGATCCACTGTTACATTCGCTCCGACGTGGTTCTCGACCCCGGCGCGGTGAACCTCCGCGCATCGCAAGGCGGCACGGCCCAGCAGCGGGTTGTAGTGCGCTATGCCGGCCGGCCCGACTGGCAAATCCAGAGCGTCGAATCTGCAAATCCCAGCCTAAGCGGCAAGGTGACGGAGGTTTCCCGCGCGGGCGGCTCGGTCACTTATGACTTGACCGTCAGCCTCGCTCGCGATGCCAAGCCGGGCTACACACGCGACGAATTGAACCTGATCACCAACGATCCGAATCCTCGCGCCCAGCGCGTGCCGGTGCCGGTCGAGGCCATTGTTCTCGCGCCCGTGACCGCCCATCCTTCGCCGCTGATCATGGGCACGATCGAAGCCGGCAAGCTGGAGTCGCCCGTTATGCGGCCGCTATTGGTCCGTGGCCTGTCGCCATTCACGATCACCAGCGTGGAGTCGAGCGATCCCCATTTCCGCTGCGACGTGCCCAAGGAGGCGGCCGCGATCCAGCGGCTGCCGGTCAACTTCCTCGGCGCGGACGCGCCGGGCAAGCTGAGTACACGGCTGCGCATCCATACCACGGCGTCGACGGAGCCGGTCGAGGCTGAGGTGAGCATCGACTTGACCGCCCCCGGCAACGGCAATGCTGACAAGCCAAAATCGGCAAGCGGCGCCACTGAAGATAAATCCGTTGATCCGATATTCGGTCCGCCCGGAACGGCAAGTAGGTCCCTTCTGCCGGAAGGGACTAATGCGGTCCACCCGCGCTAGAAATGGAGAGTCCACCATGTTCGCCAGTCGCATCGAGACAGTCGCGTTTCTCCTCTTCAGCACATTGGCCGCCTCCGCACTCGCCGCGGAAAAAGCCCCGCCTGCCGCCAAGGAACTCTTTGACGGTAAGTCTCTGGAGGGTTGGAAGGTCACGGATTTCGGCGGCCAGGGCAAGGTGGAAGTCAAGGACAAGGCGATCGTCATAGCCCGCGGAAATGACATGACCGGCATCACCTGGACCGGCAAGCCGCCCAAGGGCAACTACGAACTGACGCTCGAAGGCAAGCGGATCGAGGGCAGCGATTTCTTTTGCACGACGACGTTTCCGGTGGGCGACAAGTGCTGCTCGTTCGTCACCGGCGGCTGGGGCGGCTCAACGATCGGCCTCTCGAACGTCGACCACATGGACGCCTCGGAGAATGCGACGTCGTCCACGTACGACTTCAAGAACGACAAGTGGTACAAGTTCCGCATTCGCGTGACGGAAGACAAGATCGAGGTCTGGATCAACGACAAGCAGGTCGTCGATCAGGCCCGCAAGGAGCATACTTTCGGCGTGCGGATCGAATGCGATCCTAGTTGCCCGCTAGGAATTGCCACTTACGACACCGTCGGCGCAGTGCGGAATATCAAGTTGCGGGAGTTGAAGTAATTCCTACTTGCCGCGACTCGTGCCCACGCTCTGCGTGGGCACGTTCCGCCCGCCGCTCTGCGGCGCTGCTCGTTACGCACGACGCAGAGCGTCGATCAATGCGTTCCCACGCCGAGCGTGGGAACGAGTTTCGAGCCGCACTACTTCGGCGCCAATGCCGCTTTCGGCTGCGTGGCCAACTTGGCGCTAGGCGTCTCATCGACCTGTAGATCGCCCAGCGCCCACTGGATGCCGGCCAGGTAATGCGCCAACACGGGCTTGTTCCAATAAATGTCCTTGTTGTGGCCCAGCGAGCAATAGAAGACGCGGCCATCGCCGCAGCGCTTGATCCATGCGATCGCATGATCGCCGTCCTCGCGGCCGCCCCAGTCCTGGCCCCTCTTCTTGCCCTTCAGCGGGCCGAGATTTCGCTCGTTGGACATGTCGAGGCTCAAAAGTACGCGGTGCGTATCGCGAGAATAGGGGCCTTTGATCTGGTAGATTTCGTCTTTGATGAGGAATCCTTTGCCGTCAAACGATTTGTTGAGAATGTGGCCCGGATCGTCGACTTTGACGGCCCAGGTGCCGCCGCCGGTCCAAGGGTGCCCGCCGAACTGCCCGCCAATCATTTCCCTCGCTTCAGGCCAGGTGGGAAAATTGTCGCTCGCCGCGTGAATGCCGATGAAGCCTTTGCCGCCCTTGATGAAGTTCAAAAGGGCCTCACGCTGCTTGGGGTCGTCGAACTTGAGTTGCGTCGTGCTTTCGAAGAGCACCGCGTCGTACTGCGCCAGGCTCTCCGGCGTGAAGACGCTCATTTCATCGGAGACGTCGGCCGAGTAGGCGCCAGTTTTCTCACCCATCAGTTGAATCGCTGCTACGCCGCAAGGAATCGAATCGTGCTTGAATCCTTCGGTGCGCTTGAAAATGAGGATCTTTCGCGGCTTGCTGGGCTTAGCCGGCGCTTCGGATGGAAGCGCGGCCTCGATCTTCTTCAATTCGGCAGCGGAGACTTTGCCTTGTCCCACGGCGCCCGCGCGGCGGACGAAGTAGCAGCAAGCAGAGCCGCGACGGTTGAGATTAAGCAGAACATTCTCATGGATTTTCTCCCAGGCAGGAAAGGTAGAGGTGAGGAATCAAACGGTGGGTGTTATTGCGCCGGCTCGCTCCCAAACATGAATCCCATCAAGTCGCGGACGCCCAGCGCGGCAGGACTGGCGAGCACTTCGCCCGCGCGAAAGCCGGCAGCCATGCCTTGCTGCTCGGCGTAGGCACGAAAACGAAGCACGTGTTCTGCCTTGGCCGGCGGGAACTGCGTCTTGTAGCAGGCAATGGCGGCCATCTTCGCATCGAGCACGTCGCCAATATCTACTACGAATGTACTCGCCTCATGCGTCGGTTGCAAGCTGCGGAACGATAAATAGCAATATAAGAGCGCGGGCACGGTATGCACCGGCAGGGCTTCAAAATGCTCGTCCCACTTCGTCAGCCGGGAGTAGAAAACGCCCGCCTCGGTGATTTGCCGGGCCTGCCAATGGTCGGGCGAGGCCAGCGGCGTGCGGTCGCCCAGGCCGATTACCAGCCGGGGACGGTGCTTGCGAAAGATCTTGGCCAGCGCCACGCGGGCCTCAAAAGTGTCGAACAAGCGGCGGTTGGGCAGATCGAGCGTCACGCGCATCTTGACGCCCAGCGCCTCCGCCGCGGCCCGCGCCTCCGCCATGCGGAACTCCGGGCCGGGCGAGCCGGGCGTCGGCTCGCCGTCCGTAAGATCGACGATTCCCACGCGATAGCCTTGCCGACAAAGCAGAGCCAACGTGCCGCCGCAAGCGATTTCCACGTCGTCGGGATGTGCCCCGACGGCGATAACGTCCAACGATGCTGCGTCCATAGCGGACATTATACACTCCGGCGCGACAGGTCACACCTCGCGAATGCCGTCACTGTAACGGCGCAGCAAGTCCGGCAACTCGGAACTGAATCTGCTTCTGGGCATGACTTCGTCGCAGCCCGCGGCGCGAGCTTCGTCGAGGCGAGCTTTATCCACGTGCGAACCAAAGGCGATCGTGGGCACCGCGCCGGCCGCGTCGCGAAGCCGGGCCACGATTGTCGCTATATCGGGCTCGGTCACGCTCAGGTCGATGATGACGTAAGCTATTTGCCGGTCGCCACAGAGTCCAACTGCCTCAGCAAGATCTCCGGCAACGGCCACTTCCTGGCCAATCGCCGTAGCGGTGCCGGTCACCATTGAAGAGAACAAGAGATTGGGCGTTAGCAAGAGACCGCGCCGCGTCGGGGGCTGAGTTGGTTCGGCGTTCATGGGCTGCGTCCCCTACTCCTCCGCCACCTTCTCCATCAACTCGTCTGCGATGTTGAAGTTTGACGAAACGCTCTGCACGTCGTCGTGATCTTCCAGCGCTTCCATGAGCTTGAGAATCTTGCGGGCTTCATCCTCGTCGGTGACATCAATCATGTTTTTCGCGATCCGCGTTATTTTGCTGTTCTCAATCGTTACGCCGGCCTTGGCGAGCGCTTCGGCCACTTCGCGATATTTCGTCGGGTCGCAGGTCACCTCGAACTTGTCGTCGACGTGCTGAACGTCATCCGCGCCGGCCTCGAGAGCAATCTCCAAAAGCTGGTCCTCGCTGGTCGATTCGGAAGGGACGAGAAAGAGGCCCTTGTTGTCGAACATCCACAAGACACAGCCCGTGCTGCCGAGATTGCCGCCGGAAATCTCGAAGATTTTGCGGACTTCCGGGGCGGTGCGGTTGCGGTTATTGGTGAGGATTTCGCAAATCACGGCCACGCCGGCGGCGCCGTAGCCTTCGTATACGATCTCTTCCAGATTGTCGCCCGCCAACTCGCCAGTGCC
The DNA here is from genome assembly GCA_963775975.1 of uncultured Planctomycetia bacterium. Classification (GTDB taxonomy): domain Bacteria; phylum Planctomycetota; class Planctomycetia; order Pirellulales; family Thermoguttaceae; genus JANXQG01. Next base: position 1,009,525 of record CAVZKX010000003.1, on the reverse strand, counting down.
GGTCTTGATGGCTCGCTGGATGTTGTCCTTTGGCACACTGTTGGCTTTGGCATCGTCGATGGCATAGCGGAGGCGCAGGTTCTGATCGGGATCGCCGCCGCCGTGCTTGGCGGCGACGATGATCGCCTTGGCGAGCTTGCTCCAGAGCTTGCCACGCTTGGCATCGACGGCCGACTTCTTGTGTTTGATGGTTGCCCAGTGGGAATGACCTGACATGACGACCTCGGAGAACGACGGGTTTTGTTTGAGGCAATTATACGCGGTTATCCAAGAGTTGCGGAGAGGGGGCAGACTAAAACGTCCGTGCTACTCATTCGCCGATTCCGCTTCGACCTGCCGCAATCGCCGCAGAAGCTCGATATCATCCATGACTTCGACGCCGTGCTGGCGACAATAATCCAGAACGTCCCTGTGAAAAAGATGACGATTGCGCGTGCACAGGATTTCGGCCTGGCCGGCAACGGCGGTCGCGACAACGGCGTCGTCATCCGCGTCGTGCGGCACGATGCGGGGAATGGGCTTTGGCAGCGGAACCAAACTGCCACCGGTTTCGATGCCTTCGAGGAACGTCTCGATTTCCGCGTCATCGAGCCGGTGCATCTGCCGCACGCGCGGATAGCTCATCACACGCGCCAGTTCCGTAAGCAATTCCAGCGACACCACCAAGACGTGATGGGCGGCAACGCGCTCGAACGCTTCCCCGGCCGGCCCGCTCCGAGAGCCCGCGGCGCGAGTCAAAATGTTTGTGTCCAGCACAACCCGCATCAGTGCGCCGTGCGGCGGACTTCTCGAATCGCTTCGTCAATCGCCGCGTCAGCCTCCTCGGCCGTGATGCCCTGCGCCTCAACGGCGGCGCGACCTTGCCGGGCAATTTCTGCCGCGCGGCCCAGCGCCGCCCGGCGGCTTACCTCGTCGGGCTCCCGATTGACATCAATCACGCGGATAATGATCCGCTGATTCTCGCGCAGCGTATGCCCGAGTACCGACTCGTAGACCCGGCGCTCGTCCGATTCGATGCAATTTACGTCCCGGACAACAGATTCCATACCACTATCATACGCTCGGTAAGCCCCCCTTACAAGACCGACGCACCTGACCCGGTTGCACCGCCAACACTAGTTTGGATCGTTTCCCCTTGACCCAGCAGGCCTCCCAACGTTGCAACTGAGCCCTGGTATCGCCTTTCTTATTCGCTTGATTCCTTCGTCGCTCACGCCCGTGCCGTATAATGTCAACGAGCGCAGATTTTGCAATTGTTCCAACTTCCGCAAGCAACGATCGTCAAATCGCTCCGGGCCCGTACTCTCCAACTCTAACTCCTCGACTTGCTTCAATTGACCGACTTGTGTCGCGATGCCGGGCCATCCAATACCAGCGGGATTGCCGTTCCAAGTCAACCCCGACGACCATGCGACGAGCTTACGCAAGGAAGAGGCGTTTTTCAAGTTCTCCAATGCAGATGCAAGGTCGCCGTCAAAAAAATCGAAGTCGACTTCGCGAAGAGGTGCATGGGCGACAATTGTCGAAAAGTCGCCCGCGCCAATGTCGCAGTCATTGCCCAGCACGAGTTTCTCAAGGTGGCCAGAATCGTCGATTGCCAGTTCGCGAGCTTTCTCTACACTTAATTCCTCGAGCTTTGGCACCCGCTTGAGGGAAACTCCCAGCCAGTGAGCACCGTCCCAGTCGAACGAATCGAACGGGGTAATCTGAATACGTTCCAGCGCGGGGCAATCGTCTATTCGCACGCGCTCCACCGCGTGGGCCGTTGAAGAAAGGTCCAATCGTATTTCGACTCGAAGCTCCTTCAAGCTAGGAAAGCCAGACAGATCGGTAATCCCTCCGGTCGATACAATCGGGAAGCCTTTGACCGAAAGCTTGGCGAGGTGAGGCAGCCGGCGGAATTCAGACAAACCTTTGTCCGAAAGTTCCGGCAGACCGCGACTCGGAATAACCCCTCCTTGAATGTCAAGCTCCGTAAGCCCGGGGAATTTCTCGACAATCAGTGTGCATACCGAATCTCTCAGGCAAAGGCTCTGGCGGCTTAACTCAAGCTTCGCCACGGACAGCCTTGGTGAAATACTCTCAAGATCGTGAAAGTCGATCGGGCCGTCAAGCGCAAGCCGCTTAAGACGCGACAAGGTACTTAGCGCCTTGAAAGGCTCACTGGCTGCCGAAAGGTTGAAAACTTGAACCGACGCCAGACTCGAAAGTTGGCCGGCTTTCTCAAGAGCCTTGTCAGGCTTGCCTGGTCCGGGACCGAAGAAAAGGCGCGTCGGGTGTGCAAAAACGTCATCGCCGCAGAGCCGGCGGACCCAAGCGGGTCCGACGGGCGCGGTGCCTGCCGTACTTTGGTTTGTCGCGGGGTCCCACTCATAGTCATACATTACTAGACAGTTTAGAGCTCTGAGTTCCGCAACAACTCGCCGCTCCGTACGCTTACGAAAATAGAGTCCGAGGACCGTCAACAGTAATGCAAGGCAGCCGACGAAGAAGAACAGGGCTCCCAAGCGGTGCTGCAACAGCCGGCGCTTTGGCGGCGAAGATGATTCGGTGTGGGAGGCTGTATTCACATTCGGAACTCCTTAGCCGTCAAATCCCCGTCATATTTAGGCCGAAGGAAAAGGTCTTTTTCTTCCGTCAATTATCCGTGCTGCATTAGTTTTTCCGCTACTTTTCGGGCCTTATCCCCTTCCTTGTCTTTCTTGAGAGCCTCGATGGATCGACGCCACGTTGCCAGCGCCTTGGCGGTATTGCCAATCTTCTGGTAAGCATCGCCGAGATGGTCCAGCACCGTGCCGTCGGGCTGTTTTTCATCGACGGCCTTTTCCAATTCCGCGACTGCATCGGGAAAGCGGCCGAGGCGATAGTAGACCCACCCCAGGCTGTCGCGGTAGGCCTTGTTTTCCGGCTCGGCGGCAATGGCCATGCGAATCATCGCAAGGGCGCGCGCGAGGTGGATATTGCGATCGGCCCAGAGGAAGCCCAGATCGTTGTCTGCCTCGACGTCGTCAGGAAAATCGTCGAGTACCTGTTCGAGCCGCTCATCAGCCTCATCTAAGCGTCCCAACGCCACGCAAACGCCCGACAATTCGAGCCGCGCCGAGCGAAGCGCGAGTGAGATCTCGAAGGATTCCGCATCCGCATCGCCCCCAAATTTCTCCAGCAGCTTTTCGTAGGCCTCGCGGGCCTCTTCGTAACGCCGGGCGCGAAACAAGATCCAGGGGACGCGCGCCGCGAAGCGGGCCGAATCGGGATTCAGTTTTGCCGCAGTCCGGGCGGAAGCCAACGCGGCATCCAAATTCAGGGCATCCGGTTTTTCTGCGGCCGCCAGCGCGCCGGCCAAGTAGAAATGAAACACGGCGTTGCCGCCCGGCGCGGACTTGCCTGCAATGCCGCGGCGAAAGATCTCGGCCGCCTCGGCCGCGCGATCATCGAGCAACGAGCCAACACCCCAAGTCAAGAGAACTTCAGACAACTTCGATACATCGGCTTTTATCGCCAACTCGAAGCACTCGCGGGCCACGTCATACTGCTTATGTTCCTGGGCCAGAATGCCCAACAAAACGAATGCGGCATAGTCGGATTTAGCAGCCGCGGCGGCCTTCTTGCGGCCCGCTTCGAGGAGACTATTGAAGAGCGCGGCATCCGTCGTTAGCAATTTTGCCTCCGGGCCGAGCGAATCGAGCGTGCCCATCGCCGCATTGACTTTTCCCAGCAGGTCAAGCAGGAGCTCCGGCTGATGTCGTTTGCGACAGATTTCCGCCAGCGCCTGGAAGGTGGGCGGCGCCGGATTGCGAGCCGACAGCGCACGGTACATCGGTTCGGCCAAATCGAGTTTGCCCCCTTTGAGATACTCGGCGGCCAGGAAGTAGTTCAATGGCACGTTGGTCAAGTCGGCTTCGTAGAGCTTTTGCAGCCGGTCGAGTAATTCGCTTTTCTTGCCGAGTTTCTTAAGTGCCTCGGCCAGCACTTCGTAAGGAACGGCGCCCTCGGACGACAAGCGCCGTTCGAAATAAGGTTGTAGTTTGGCCAGGGCTTCCTGCGCCTTGCCGCGGCGTACTGCAATCCGAGCCAGTTGAAAGTCCAAGATGGTCTCATCCGGCTTCAGGGCGTTGGACTGGCGAAAAGCAGCTTCGGCTTGGACGAAACGGCCCGCCTGAAGAAAGGCCTCGCCCAACGCTCGGTACGCCACGCGCGGCTCGACTTCCAAGAGCGTCGCTACGGCATCGGGCTTGATATGCAGGCGATCGGGGTGATCGAGAATTTCCATCACGTGGGCCGCTTGGTCGGCGGCTTGTGCGTGCTTGCCTGCCATGCCATACAGTTCGCGCAGGGCGTAACGCACGTTCAATTCGGCGACTTGGGCCTTAACGACCGATTCAGAATCGGAGTTCTCGGCCGCGCGGTCCTTCTCCGCCGCGAGCAAGCGCAGCAGTTGTTCAGAACATTCGATGGCTCCCGGGATGTTGTCCGTCTTCATCCAATAGTCCGAAAGCACCTCCAGGGCCTCTTCGCCGGCCTCTTCGGGATCGATACCCTTGGCCGCGTAGCGCGCCGCAAGGGCATATTGTTTGTGTTCGATTGCACAGGCAACCAGGGCGCTACGGGCCGCCCGAGACGTGGGATCGAGACGGTCAGCACGGGCGAAATGCCGGCACGCGAGAGCATATACACCTCGCTGCTCGAGCGTCCGGCCCGCCGCAAAATGCGAAAGCGCCGAAAGGCGATCCTGGTCGATTTCCGTCCGGTCTTTGCCGATCGCCAAGGGCGCGGCCAAATCGTCGAGCTGCAAGCTGCGCGGCGACGCGGCCGCCGTCGATGCGCCCTCCGACAATGCGAGTGCCAAGACCAGGAAAACAGGAGCGATGCGAGCCACGGCGGGTACCATTGGATGAATTGGACAGCGCTTCGTTCACCAATAGCGAAGCGCGGCCACCTTCATTATAGAATTATAGATCAGAGAGCATAGCGGCTGAAATGACCGTCCTACCGAGGCTTGCGCTTGCTGAGCGCGTCGGACTTGGCGGACTCGGCCGGACGTTTCTCGGACTTTTCCGCTTTCTTGGACTTGTCCGCTTTGGACGGCTTCTCGGCCTTCTCAACTTTCTGCGGCTTTTCAATTCGCTTTTCCTGATGCTTCTCTCGCGCGGAACCTTGTCGCGTCGGTTCGGCCGGTTTCTTTCCGGTCGGAAGCACTGTTTTCTTGACGTCGGCCGCCTTGCCGTTGACGGGCCTCGTTTCGCTCCGGGCAGCGTCATGTACCGTGGCTTCGCCAGCCTTGCCCGCGGTGGCCGGCGGCTTAGGCGGCATGGCGGGCTCGCCCTTTTTCTTTCGCCCCGACGTGGCCGCGTCTACCGGAGCGGAGGCCTGTTCGACGACCGGCTGCGCCGGGCGCGGCTGGCGGCGCTGCGGGAACCGCTCAGCGGCCCCCGGATCGATCGCCAGGATGATCTCGCGGGCCTGCGGCGAGAAGGGATTGGCCGAAATGTCGGCGCCAAGTTGGTGGATTAGCGACGCGAACTCGGGTCCCTTGCTCTTGGCAATAGCCCGGTCGAGGCCCGGCACGTCGCCGGCCGCCGCTTCCTTTTCCGTCGCCAGATCGAGGACGCGGAACACGCCCATCGTGCCGGCATCGACGGGAATGCTATGGCCGTCCAGCGCCGCCTGGACCACGTAGGCCACGACGAAGCGGCTCGTGCCGTCCATTTTTTCCAGCCATTTGACCGTGGGGCCGAGCGTCTTCTTGCGGCGGTCTTCAAGGTCGAAGCAATAGAGTTCTTCGAAGATGGCGTGCAGCACGCGCTTGACGCGGTTGGCGGCGGCGCGCGGGTCGGGCAAGGCGGCCATGACCTCAGAAAGCTCCGAGATCGAGGTCACGCGGACCTCGTTCCAATCGAAGAACGTATGCTTGAGCGCGGCGAAGGCCTCGTCGGCCGGCTCGTAGCGCGCGTCCTCCAGCACGCAAGCAAAAAGCAAGTGCTCCAGCACCGTCCGCTCCGCGGGCGGCGCGAAGGGCTTGTAATGCTTCTTCAATACCTTGTGGATCTTGGCGAAAACTGCTGAGCGGCTGGCCGATGTCATGCTGGTTATCTCGGACTTGGATCTTTGGTCGTCTTGGATTCTGGGTCTCTGGCCTTTGGTCTTTGGCCTTGGGTCAACATGCTTTTGCGCATCCAAGCCCCAAGACCGAAGACCTCTTAACTCTTTTCCTCGGGAGGCGCGGCGGGATCGGCCGGCACTGCCGCTTCGCCGGTTTCTCCATTAGCCTCATCCGCGGCGTCCTCGTGCGGCAGAACCTCGCGAAGGATCTGCGCGACGGCGATCGACCGCTTCACGCCCTGATCCAGCACGAAGGTGAGCCGCGGCGTATAGCGTAGGTCGATGCGGTCGGCGATTTTCGACTGTAGGAACCCGGCCGCGCTTTGCAATCCGCGGAGCGTTAGGTTCTGGCGGGTCTCGTCGCCCATCACCGAGACCATGACCTTGGCGAAGCGGAGATCGCCCGACGCCTCAACGCCCGTCACGGTAACATCGCGGACGCGCGGGTCCTGCAGTTCGGTGAGGATCGACATGCTGACGACCTCCCGAATTGCTTCGGCAACTTTTTGCACGCGGCGCGTGGACATGGTCAGTGCTCCAATGTATCCGGCACACTCCGTGTGCCGCCTGCCGACGGCACACGGAGTGTGCCGGATACGTTACGTGGCGGCGGAAGCCGTCTCGGCAAAGGTCCGCTTGACTTCCTCGATCTTGTAGGCCTCGAAGACGTCGCCCTCCTTGATGTCGTTGAAACCGGCCAGCTTGATGCCGCACTCCAGCCCCTCGCGGACCTCGCGGGTGTCGTCCTTTTCGCGGCGAAGCGTTTCAATGGGATATTCGCCCACGATGCGGTTCTCACGGATCACGCGGACGCGGGCGTCGCGGCTGACCGTTCCGGCCAGCACTCGACAACCGGCTATGTTGCCCATGCGGCTGATCTTGAACACTTGCTGCACCAGCACGCGGCCCAGTTCCTTCTCCTGCTTCTCCGGCCGCAACATGCCTTCCAAAGCGGCACGCAGGTCGTCGGCCACCTGGTAGATGATATCGTAGCGGCGGATCTGAACGCCGCGGTCGTCGGCCAGCGCGCGGGCCTTCTCATCGGGCACCACGTTGAAGCCGATGATCACCGCGTCGGAGGCGTCGGCCAGGTGGACGTCGGCCTCGGTGACGCCGCCCACGGTCGCCTGGAGGATGCGGATTTGCACCTCGGGATGCGCGAGCTTGCCGAATTCCTTGCGAATGGCCTCGATGGAGCCGCGCACGTCGGCCCGCAGGATGATGTTCAATGTCTGCTGCTCGTCGATCTGGCCGAGCCGCTCGAAGAGCGTTTCCAGCGTCACGTGCTGCCGGCCGCCGGTGAGGTCGCGCTGGCGAGCCTCCGCCAGCCGCTGCTCGGCCAGGGCCCGCGCCTGAGAAATATCGCTCATGACGTAGAACGTATCACCGGCGCCGGGAGCAACATTGAGGCCCGTGATGTTGACGGGCGTTGACGGACCGGCCTCGTCGTATTTCACGTGCGGTTTGAGCGTGTCATACATCGCCTTGACGCGGCCGTAGGCACCGCCGCAGACGATGATGTCGCCGGGGCGGAGCGTGCCGTTCTGCACCAGCACCTTGGCGATCACGCCGCGGTCCTCGTGCATTTCGGCCTCCAGGCAAGTGCCGTGGGCCGGCCGATTGGGATTAGCCTTGTAATCGTGCAGCTCCGCCACGGTGAGCAGCGTGCTCAGCAACTCCTCGATGCCGGTGCCCTTGGTGGCGCTGGTCCTGACGACTTCCGTGTCGCCGCCCCATTCGCTGGGCAGCAACTGGTTTTCGGCGAGCTGATTGAAGATGCGGTCGATGTTCAAGCCCGGCAGGTCGATCTTGTTCAACGCGACGACAATCGGCACACCGGCGGCGCGGGCGTGGCTGATGGCTTCTTCGGTCTGCGGCATGACGCCGTCGTCGGCCGCGACGACGAGCACGGCGATATCCGTGACGTTCGCCCCGCGGGCGCGCATCTCGGTAAAGGCCTCGTGGCCGGGCGTATCAACGAACGTCACCGCGCCGCTGTCCTGCTGCACCTTGTAGGCGCGGATGTGCTGCGTGATGCCGCCCTTCTCGTGCGCCGCCACGTCCAGGCCGATGATGCGGTCCAAGAGCGAAGTCTTGCCGTGGTCGACATGGCCCAACACGGTGACGATCGGCGGACGCGGCAGGAGCGACTCGGGCGCGTCGGCCTGCTCGGCCGATTCCAGCACGCTTTGTTCCAGCGTCATCTGCTCACGCACTTCGACATCGACTCCCAATTCAGGCGCCAGAAGTTGGACCGTCTCGGCGTCGAGGCTGGCGGTGATGGGGCTTGTGATCTGCAAGCTAGTCATGAGCTTGCCTTGAATTTTCCCGGGAGAGATTCCGGTCGCCTCGGCCAGCGCGCGGATGGTGATCGGGGTTTCCACAATGATCCTTCCCTTGCGCGGAGCAGCGGTGTTCGTACCCTTCCGCTGCATGCGGGTCTTCCGTAGCGAAGAGCCGCCCGAATCGTCGTCATCGCCGCCGCGTTTGCCGGTCGATGACCGTTTGCGCTTCAACTGCCGTTGCTCGCGACCGCCCAGCGTTCCTAGGCCAGGGCGATCTTCTTGATCGCCGGCTGCCGTTCGGCCGCCCGCGCCGCGCCGCGGGCGGTCCTTGCCGCTGGGCAGTTCCAGTGGTCCCAACACGCCTGGGCCGGCCGCCGGCGAGCCGGGACGCGACGGCCCTTTTTTGGCCGCCAAGTCGTCGCGTTTTTTCTTCTCCTCGTGCTTGCGAATGTGCTCGGAAAGCGGCTTCGTGCCGGCCTTGCTGGCGCGGATGGCATCAGGCGGAAGGCGGATGTCCGGCTTCTGTGGCGCCGGCTCCCGCGGCTTGGAGCGAGGCGCGGTCTTTGACTGCGCCGGCATCGGCGCCAGATGGATCGCCGGGCCGGTTTTTTCCGCGGGCTTTCTGTCGCTCGGCTTCTTCTCGCCTTGCTTGCCTTCGTTGCCGCGCTTTCCTAACAGGCGATCCAACGGGCGCGGCATCGATGGCACCGGGCGCTGCGGTGCTAGCGGGGGCTGCGGTCCGGCGGCTAGGCGAGACTTTACGGCAGGCGAAGCCGGCTTTTCGTGAGCGGGCGCCGGAGCAACCTTCGCACTGTCTGATTTCGCTGCGATGGCCGGCAGATCGACCGCCGGGGACGCGGGAATAATTGGCTCCGGAGCTGCACTCGGAATAGAGATTGAAGGAGCGACGGAAACAACCTCGGGCTGTTCCGCGGGCGCTTCTTCAGCCCTCTTGCGCAAAAGCTGCGGCTTTTCTGGCTTGGCAGCAGGCAGAACCGGAATCTTGTTTCCAGACGCGGCGCCTGCCGGTGCGATGTAATCCTCGCGACGAATGCTTCGCGGCGCGCCCGCACCAGGCTTTGCGGCAACGGGACCTTCTGCCCTGCCCCCTTTGCCAGAGGCGATGAGCGATCTCACGCGGACTTCTTCTTCATCTGTCAGACTGGCAAGCGCAGAACCCTTCCCCGTGATGCCTGCGCGTGCGCAGATATCAACCAGCTTTTTATTATCGATCTCGAGCTCTTTCGCGAGAGCGTAAATTCGGATGGCCAAACCGGGCCTCTTGGGTCAGGGATTCGATTAAGTGTGTTCACGATGGTGTCCGTCGCCGGAGTGCTCAGTGGCGGTGACATCTGGGGACTCGGGCCCCGACATGCTTCCATTCTCGACCAATCCATTGGCATCAAGGCCCGCTGGTTCGTCATCGGCCTTCAAGGCTACGTCACTCTCCGAACCCGCGTCCGTTTCAAGGACGGCTTCGATCTCCATATCCACAGCGGTTTCGCCGTCCTGCCCATTGCTGAGCGACTCTTCTTCGATTGGCACGACACTCTTTTCAGCCTTCGCGGCGCGATCTTGCTGTTCGCGCCGCTGGCGGCGCTGCTCGGCGGCGGCTTTCTCGGCCTCTTCCGCCTTGCCTTCCGCCTGCGCCACGATCACTTGGACCTGCTCTTCGCTGAGCCCGCCCATTTCCATCAGGGCGTCAGGCTCAATGACCGAAAGGTCGTCGTAGGAAAGGAAGCCTTCGCCTACTAGCTTTTCGGCCAGTTCAGACTCAATTCCTTCCAGCGATGAGAAGCCCGCTACAGCCCGCTCAATCTGGTCGTCGAGTTCGTCGCGGGTCATGATCTCGATGTCCCAGCCGCAGAGCTTGCTGGCGAGGCGGACGTTCTGCCCTCGCTTGCCGATCGCCAGCGAAAGCTGGTCCTCGCGAACCAGGACGATCGCGCGGCCGAGCATCTGGCAGAGGATCACTTCTTCCACTTCGGCGGGCTGCAAGGCGTTGGGAATGAGCACCTGCATGTCGTCGCTCCAGCGGACGATGTCGATCCGCTCGCCGGCCAGTTCGTCGACGATGTTCTTGATCCGATTTCCGCGCACGCCCACGCACGCGCCCACGCAATCGACCCGCTGGTCCATGCTGCTCACGGCGACTTTGGTGCGGTAGCCCGGCTCGCGTGCGGTCGAGCGCATTTCGATTACGCCCTCGGAAATCTCGGGGATCTCCTGCTCGAACAGGCGCTGCACGAGATGCGGCTTGGTGCGGCTGAGGATCACTTTCACGCGGCTGCCCGCCTTGCGGACCTCGTAAACCGTCGCCCGCACGCGCTCGTTGACGTGATGTGTTTCACCTGGTATCTGCTCGCCGCGGGGAAGAATGGCCTCGACATTTGGCAGGGTGACGGTCGCCGCGCCGCCTTCATAACGCTGGATCGTGCCGGTGACGAGTTGTCCGCGCAGTTCGTCGTATTCGTTATAGAGATGATCGCGCTCGGCCTCGCGGATCTTCTGGATCATCACCTGCTTGGCCGCCTGCGCGCCGATCCTTTCGTAGAGTTCGGTCGGGCGCCATCTCGACGCCGTTGTGCGTGCCCGATATCAATCCTGTGCGAGGGTCGATCTTGACCTGGATGTCCTCTTCCTCGCCGTAATGTTTCTTCGCCGCGGTAACGATCGCCGCTTCGATGCCCTCGAAGACGATTTCCTTATCGATATTCTTGTCGCGGTGGATTGCATCCACGATGCGAAGCAATTCGCTTGGATCCATCGATTTGCGTTATCCCAGGCCTATACCTTAAAGTGAGTCATTCGCAGGCAATAGGTTTCCCTCCTCTCGACCTTGGTTTCCGGCCGAGATGCTCCAAAACCTTGTCACAAAATGACTTAGCGAGCTTGAGTAAACCTTTAAGCATATCGGCGCCAACATGGAGTGTCAAGTGGGCCTGGAACCCATTTGAGACAATCTACTTGGGGATGAGGACATTATAAAACTCCCCGAAGGATCGGACAGGAAAAAATCTCGACAGGTCCGTAAACCGACAACTGTTCCCCAATCGTCATGGGTGGTGAACATTGAAACGACCAGCTGGGACTTCACAGCAATGGCTTTGGCACGAAAATTTGTGTTGTGAATATAGGCCCGATTTGTTAGATTGGAGAAAAGCAATCGGCTTTGCGGTTTTCCTCGGCAAAAAAGAAGGCGGCACAGAGGCGATTCGGGCTAGCTGGGTATTCTGGCCATTGAACGGAAGTCTACAGTTCAACTGAAGGAGCGATAAAATGTTGCGTGTGAAGTCAAATTCGTTGGCCGCGATTGTCTTGTTGTTCATTCTGGGCAACCGCACGGTCGTTTTCGGTCAAGCGGCGGCAGCGGCACCAGCCGTAGCACCGCAGTTTCACTCGCTCACTGCGGCCGATGTGCAGGACAATCTGGTACAAGTCAAAGCTGCCGCGGCCGCGCTCGATCGGCGCTTCGCTGCTGCCGGCCCGTCCGCGAATGGATGGAGAGAGTATCTTTCCTGGCCCGCCTTCGAGGCCGAGTTGCAGAAGCCCACGCCCGATCAGGCAGTGCTCGGGGAGCTGTATAAAAGTCTGGCCGCCGGCAACGAAGGTTTGGAATTGAAGTGCTTTGCCGACCTGCGGGCCGCGCTAGGAAATTACCTCTTCGTCGCAGGCGCGGCGGGCAGCCCCGATCTTGAAGCTGCGGTAAAGAGCCACATGAACGAACTCGCTCAAGGCCTGCAAACCTTGGGCGCAAACCCGACGACGGAAAAGACTCGCGCCATCGCCGACAATATTCTCTGGCTGCAAATGGCCCGGCAAGGCGAAGCGGCCGTGGCGGAGGCCAAAAATGGCTTCGACGCCCCGAACCTCCAAGTTCACATTGGCAAGGAGTTGATCGACTTGGGCGTCGGCGGCCCAGTCGACGAGACTGCGCCGATCGATGACGTCATCCTCGGCACCACCGTTCACGGCACTGGCCGCACCGTGGGCCAGACCCGCGCGGAGTTGAACGTCGATCCAAACACGGCAGCCAACTTCGCCACCTTCGACGCCGTGCTGCAGGCCGTAAACCACAGCAATAGCGTCGGCCGCAATGGGCCCGTCTGCATCTATACCACGGGCGAAACCTGCCTGGCTGCCTGCAAGCGGTTTTGGATCGACGCCGCCGGCGTTCATGTCTATCCGGCCGCCGCCACTGCCCAGACATGCACGAACATCAATAATATCGTCTCCATCAAAGGCCGTAAGTTGGTCGAGAATATCGCCTGGAAGCGCGCGGGCAAGCAGAAGGGTGAGGCCGAGGCGATCGCCAGCCAACATGCGGCCGCACGAGTGGGAGCGCGCGTGAATGCTCAAGCCGATCCGCCCGTACAAAATGCGAACGAGCGATATCAGGCCAAAGTGGTCAAGCCGTTGGAAGACCGTCGGGCCTTTCCGCGGGCGCTCCATTTCGCCACGCAACCCGCCGGATTGGAGATCAAGGCCACGGTTGGCCTCGAAAATCAGTTGGCCGCGCCGGCGGCCGCGCCGCCGGCACTGACGCAAGGGGCCGACATGTCGGTGTGCATTCACGAGTCGATGATCAACAACCTGGCGGAGAACGTCCTGGCCGGCGTGCGGTTGAGCGACGAGATGGTGCAGCGGATCGCCATGGACCTCACCGGCAGCGTGCCCGAAAAACTGAAGCCGGAGGCCAACCAGGAGCCGTTCATGATCGTCTTTCCTCCGGAGCGGATTCCGCGAATCGACCCGGTCACGGTGACGTTTGCCGACAATGGTTTTTCGGTCACGCTCCGCGGCGTGGAGTTCTACACTGGCGATCGCCAGCAGCCGGGAATGTACATTACGGCGAATTACAAGTTCGCGAAGACTCCGGAGGGTTACAAGGCCGTGCGGCAGGGCGATCTGCAAATCTACGGCTTTGGCCAAAAGCCCGGCACGCGGCGATCTGTGAAGCAGCAGGCGATCTACACTGCTTTGCAAGCGAAGTTCGGTAAAGTGTTCGAGCCAGAGATCAAGTTCAACGGCTTCAACTTCAAGCAAGGCAAGTTGGCCGCCGCCGGGCAATTCGTGCCGCGAGAGATTATATCGCGGAATGGCTGGCTGGTGATCGGCTACGGGCGAGCCCAACAGGCGGGAGTTGCCGTGGCGAAGGAGTGACGGCCGCCAGTTCGGAATGCCGTGAACGGTTGAGATTTCAAATACTTCGTAAGCGTTCCCCTGAAACTCTAGGTACAATAATAGATGGTTTCGGCGTTTGAATGAAATCGCGGTTGTACCTAGAAACGACGATCCCGAGCTACTTGACCGCATGACCAAGCCGTGATGTCGTGATGGCGGCCCATCAGCAGACTGCGAGGGAATGGTGGGAATCCAGACTAGGCGAATTCGACCTCTTCATATCACAATTTGTGATCGACGAGGCTGCTCTGGGCGATCCGGGTGCGGCCAAGCGGCGGCTGGAAGTTCTGGCGGATTTGCCCTTGCTGAATCCAAGTGAAGACGTGTACCAAGTTGCCAACGCGATTATGGCGGGCGTACCTTTGCCGGGCAAGGCGGCGACTGATTCCCTGCATATTGCGGTTGCCGCGGTCAACGGCATGGATCACCTGCTGACTTGGAATTGTACGCATATCGCCAACGCAGAGTTTCGTGCCGGTATTGAAAATGTTTGCCGCGACCATGGATTCGGGCCGCCCGTGATCTGTACGCCGGAAGAATTGATGAAGGAGTTAATATGATTGAAGACAGCGTCGTTGCCGAGGTGCGAACTGCGAGGGAGCAAATCGCCAAGAAGTTTAACTACGATCTCCGCGCAATTTTTGAGGATGCCAGGATTCGCCAGGAGCAAAGTGGACGAAAGGTCGTATCGTTCCCGCCGAAGCGCGTCGAAAAGCCGTCTTCCGTTCCGCAGCCAAGCCGTTAGACGCTCGAAGCTCCGAGTCTGCTCCGACTTTCCGAGCGTTGCCCAAGCGGTTCCACAATAGCGCCGATTTTCCCAAACGCGACCACAGCCTCACGGCTTGAAACGACCGGCAGAATGCTCACAACTCAATCCCAATGAACTCTCGCATAATGCGCGGCGGGATCGCCTCGCCGTGCCTTTCGAGACTGGCAAGAGAGCCCAAAATTGCATCAGCGAGTTGGCACGGGCCTCTTCCGGCGTACTTCCCGGAGACACACAGCCCGGATGCCTGCTTTGAAACAGTGGGAAATCTACTGCCGTCGTCATACTTCGATAATCTACGCCGCGCATAATAGCCCTATCGTTGGTTTCGCAGCCCGCAGGAAAACCCACGGAAACCGCTAGTCAAAAACAGCACCCAACACGATCCAAGGAGCCGAACCATGAGAAGCACGATTTTTGCCTTCCTAGCGATCGTTTGCCTGCTGGTGAGTCCGTCACTCGCCGGCAAGCCAACCCCTTGGGACCGCGTTCCCAAGCCAGTCCGCGATACGGTGTTGGCCAACGGAGGTCAGGCGGGCCCGATTGATTTGGAATCGGGCGAAAAGGATGGCAAGGCCATCTACGAAGCCCAGGTCGCGGACAAGAATGGCGTCGTCAAGGACCTGGTGATCACCGCCGATGGCAAACTCATCGAGACCAAGACCGACGACGCGGCGGATGAAGCCGCCGATCGAGAGGAACGCGCCAAACTGCTCTTGCGCGGAGTCAAGTTCAGCCACCCGACGGCGATCAACAATCCCTACTTGCCTTTGGCCGATCTCAAGCAGGATATTCTGGAAGGAACGGAAGACGGCAAGAAAGTCCGCGTCGAGCGGACGGCGAAGCCCGACATCCACAAGACATTCAAAGTCGGCGGCATGAACGTCGAGGCGCTGGCCGTTGAAGATCGTGTTTTCATGGACGGCCAGATTGAGGAAGTCGCCGTCGATTACTTCGCCCAGGACGATAGCGGCGCGGTTTACTATCTTGGCGAGGATGTGGACGAATACAAGGACGGCAAAATCGCAAACCATGAAGGAAGCTGGCTGGCCGGCAAAGACACGCCGGTGCCGGGCGTGCAATTCCCCGCCGCGCCGAAGGTGGGCGTAAAGTGGCGGTCGGAGGACGTTTCCAGGGCTATCGGCGAGCGGGATGAAATCGTAGCCCTACGCGAAACCGTGACCGTGCCGGCCGGCACTTTCAAGGATTGCGTTAAGGTCAAGGAGACGCTTGCGGACGGCAAGGAGGAGTACAAGTACTACTCGAAAGGAATTGGCATCGTACGCGAACTGCCAACTGACGGGGACGAAAAGCTGATTTCTCACCGCACGAAATGATTTAGCATTCCACCGTCGAGCATTCTGGCTTGTCCGGCATCGGCTAACCGCTTACAATGAGCGAAAACCGCCGAAATCACGACTTGCCAAATGTCCTATTCCAATTCGTCCATTGTTCACGTCGAACATGTCCATAAATACTTTCGCCGCGGCAGCGAGCGCGTCGACGTGCTGCAAGACCTCACGCTAGAAGTGCCCGAAGGGCAGTATTTGGGGCTGATGGGCCCTAGCGGATCGGGCAAGACAACGCTTCTAAACCTTATCGCCGGCATTGATACGCCCAGCGAGGGCGACGTTTGGGTGCAGGGCGAGAAGATCTCCGCCATGTCCGAAGGCCGGCTCGCCCAGTGGCGGACCAAACACGTCGGCTTTATTTTCCAGTTCTATCATCTTCTGCCGGTGCTTTCGGCGTATGAAAATGTCGAATTGCCGCTGCTGCTACTCGGCCTTTCCGGGTCGCAACGACGGCAACAAGTGATGACGGCATTGGAATTGGTGGGGCTCAAGGACCGCGATCGCCATCGGCCAGGCCAGCTTTCCGGCGGGCAGCAGCAGCGCGTCGGCATCGCGCGGGCGCTGGTCAGCGATCCGGTTTTGATCGTGGCCGATGAGCCAACGGGCGACCTCGACGCCCACAGCGCGGAGGAGATTCTCAATTTAATGGTCGAGCTTAGCAAGGAAGTAAAGAAAACGATCCTCATGGTGACGCACGATCCCCGCGCCGCGCGGCGGGCCGATCGGGTGCTGCATCTGGAGAAAGGCCAACTCGTCGAACAGGCGGTGATGGCTTAGGGACGATGTGGGGCAGATTTCCAATCTGCGGTTTTTAGCAGGTTGGAAACCTGCTCCACGATACGCTTTCTGAAACCGACAATGAAATACCTTCTTCTGATCTACAAAAACGTCGGCCGGAATCTGCTCCGCTCGCTCTTGATGGCGATGGGCACGATGGTGCTCGTGCTCGTGGTTACGCTCGTCTGGTCGGTGCTGGCTTTTATCGACAAGGCCACGGAGAAAAAGAGCAAGAATTTCAAGGCGATCGTCACCGAGCGTTGGACCGCCCCGAGCCGGATGCCGTTTTACTACGCCGACAAGCTCAAAGACGGCGCCGCGCGGCCGGACCACCCCGAGGACATCCGCCCTACCGACACGATGACCTGGCAGTTTTTCGTCGGCACGCTCGACAAGGAGCATCAGACGTTTCGCAATACGCTTTTCGGCTTGGCTTGCGATCCCGATAAACTGCTGACGATGATGGACGGCATGGAAGACTTGCCCGCCTCGCAGTTGGCGGAGATGCAGGCGAGCGTCGACAAATTGACGAAGACGCGCGGCGGCATCATATTCAGGGCGCGACCGACTTAAGGATATCGAGTCGATGATCGGCAACATAAAGGTGGGCGATAAAATCAAGCTGAGCGGCATCGCCAGTTGGAGCGGCCTCGACTTGGAGTTTGAGGTCGTCGGCCTTTTCCCGCCCGGGAGATGGGACAACTTCACCGCCTTCGACCGCGAATACTTTCAGGCGGCCTTCGACGGCTACAAGGTCGCGCACAATAATCAGAAGCACCCGCTGGATGACGTCAGTTTGAGCTTGTTTTGGATCAAGGTGCCCGACGAGGCGAGCTACCAGAAAATCGTCGACCAGATCGCCGCCACGAAGTGGAATCCGGAGGTGAAGGTCGAGATGGCCTCATCCGCGATCGGCACGTTCATGGAGGCCTACAAAACGCTTCTGGACGGCATGCGCTGGTTCCTCGCGCCAGCCTGCATAGTGGTTCTGTCATTGGTGCTGGCCAATGCCATCAGCATCAGCGTTCGCGAGCGGCGGACTGAGTTGGCCGTAATGAAAGTGCTCGGATTTCGCCCGGAACAGATTGTGCTGTTAGTTCTCGGCGAGTCGGTGTTGCTGGGCTTGGTGGCGGGACTGGTGAGCGCCGGAGCGACGTATACGATTATCAATTATGGCCTAGGCGGCCTGAAGTTCCCCATTGCCTTTTTCAATGTGTTCTTGATTCCGCCAAAAGCTCTTTGGTGGGGCGCGGCGGTCGGCGCGGCGCGGCGCTCGTTGGCAGCGTCATACCAGCGTGGTTCGCCTGCCGCGTAAAACCGGCCGAAGTGTTCGCCAAAGTGGGATAGGGAAAGAGATTAAGTCGCATGCCAGCTCCTAACAAGCCCCTTACGCTATTCGAACGATTCTTATCCTTAGTTCCGCACATGAGCGCGAGCCAAGTGCTCTTTTCGCTCTTCACCGTATCCATCGCCTTCGTGCTCGTGCTGTTGCTCATCAACCGCGTGCCGCTAAATTACACGCTGCGCAACCTCACCGTTCGTTGGATAACCTCCGCGATGACGTTGATTGCGTTCGTAATCGTCATCGGGCTGATGGTCGTCATGCTGGCATTCACTACGGGCATGAAGCGGATGACCGAAGGCACTGGCGAGCCAACCAACGTGTTGGTGCTTTCCGAGGGTTCGGATGACGAGGTCGTAAGCACGATCACCGCGGAAGCCGCCGCCGACTTGGAAGGCCTGCCGCTTGTCGCTTCTGTTGACGATAAGACAAAGCTCGCCAGCCGTGAGAGCTACCTGATCGTCAATCAACCGGTCACCAACCCGCAGCCGGGCAAGCCGCGCGGCCGGTTCCTGCAAGCTCGCGGCGTGGTCGACGTGGGTCTCGCCCGGCGCGTGCATGACGTAGAGGTACACGAGGGAGGCGCGTGGTTCTCACAGGCCGGCACACAGGCAAACCCCGATTCCAAGGGGCAGAACCTGATCCAGGTCGTGCTCGGCGAAGGGATCGCCCAAGCGCTCGGCAGGGACCGCACGCCCGAAGCAATCGCCGCCGCCCGAAACAAAGATCGGCTCGAAGTGGGCGACACGTTCGGCCTCGGCTGGCGGCAATGCATCGTCACGGGCGTGATGAAATCTTCCGGTTCGACCTACAATTCGGAGATTTGGTGCAAGCAAGACGTCATCGCACCGCTCTTCGGCAAAACGGGTTATACGACGGTTGTGCTCCGCGCGGCCGATGCCGCGGCGGCTGTAAAACTCCGCGACGACATCAAAAACAACTTCAAGAAGCAATCCGTAGTGGCCCGATTGGAGAAGGATTATTACTCCGGACTCTCCGAGACGAGCAACCAGTTTCTTTACGCCATTATCTTCATCACTGCTGTGATGGCGGTGGGCGGAGTATTTGGCGTAATGAACACCATGTTCGCCGCGATTAGCCATCGCATCAAGGATATCGGCGTGCTTCGCATCCTGGGCTACACGCGACGACAGGTGCTCGTTTCGTTCCTGCTGGAGTCGCTAGTGATTGCGCTGATCGGCGGACTGCTCGGCTGCGCGCTCGGTTCGCTCACCAACGGAGTGACTGCCAACAGCATGGTCGGCACGGGCAACGGCGGAGGCAAGACGGTGGTTATTTCGTTGATCATCGACGCCAACATATGGGCGGCCGGAATGTTCCTCGCGGTACTCATGGGCGCGATCGGGGGCCTGTTCCCGGCGATCGCCGCGGTCCGCCTGAAGCCGCTGGACGCGCTGCGGTAACGTATCCGGCACACTCCGTGTGCCGATGGAGGCGGCACACGGAGTGTGCCGGATACATTGAGCTTCCGTCGCCGAAATATCGCTATCCTTGCGATCGTCGCTCTCCTGGCCGCCGGCGCATGGTTCGCTTCGCGCCCGCAGCAGTCCGGCCCGGCGCAAGGGACCGCAATTGACGGTCATGTCACGCGGCAACTGCCGCCGCGCGATTCCTTTCGCTTAGGCACGTTCAACATCCACGGTTGCACGGGCGCCGACGGTCGGCGAGACATCGCTCGCGTGGCAGAAAACTTGCGGGACCTCGATTTCGCGGCTCTCAACGAGGTCCACGGCCCGCGGCCCTGGGAGCGCGACGATCAGGCTGCGCTGCTCGGTCGGGAACTCGGCGTGCAGTGGCTCTTTGCTCCCGCCACGCGAGACTTGCATTTGATCGACTTCGGCAACGGCCTGCTGACCGCGATGTCGGTCGAGTCGTGGCAGCGGATTCCGCTCGCCGCCGATAACGGCCGAGGTTTTCGCAACGCGGTGCTCGTTCGATTGCGGTATCGCGAAGAGATCATTCACGTGCTTCTCACGCATATCGCGCGAGCGACGAGCGGACGCGGCGTTCCCAATTGCAAGAGGTGATCGACCAATACCTTGCCCTGCCGCCGCCGGCCGTGCTAATGGGTGACTTGAACAGCGAGGCCAAGGAGCCGGAAATCTGCCGGCTATTGGCCGCGTCGGACGTGATTGACGCGGTTGGCCAAAAGCTCGGCGCGGCAGCGCCGCCGCGGATCGACTGGGTTTTCGTCCGCGGGCTGCGCGTGCTGGACGCCGGCCTGCGCGACAACGGCGCCTCGGACCATCCGCTGGCCTGGGCGGAGCTTGCGCTGTTGGAAAAACCTTTACCGCAGGCAGCGGAAAGTGGTAAAATGAAATAGGGCTTAGAACTTAGAGCTTAGACCTTAGTGGACGAAGGCTTGTGAACTAAGCACTAAGTTCTAAGAACTAAAGTCTTGCCGCTATGTCGACGGATCTCCAATCTCCGCCCGCCGCCGCTCCGCCGCACTACCGCGCGGTCAGCCTGTGGGCCGTGTTGAGCATCGTCAGCGCGATTGCCACGCTGGCAACGTTTTTTAGCCCATGGTTTGCTTTCTTCGCCTTGGCGTCGCTCTATTTCGGTTACAAGGCCCTCGACCAGATTAAGCGTATACCAGAGGAATACACTGGAACCTCATTAGCCAAGGTTGGCATGTGGGCGGCCGCAATCATAGGCATCCCTTTGCTCGGATGGTCGTTATTCTTCCGGAGCGAAGTCCCGCACGGCTACCAGCAACTCGACTATTTCATCTTGGAACCCGATGTAAACTCCAAGAGCCGCGTGCCGAACGCCGCGCAAGAGCTCAGCAACAACAAGACGAAGGTCTATGTCCGCGGCTATATGCTTCCGCCGCCGCGCGGACAATGGACCGGCCTGACCAAGTTCTCGATTTGCCGGAATAGCGACATGTGCAAGTTCGCCATGATGAACGGCTCCCGGCCGGAAGACCAGATCCACATTGAGTTGACCGGCGATCGCACGATGAAATACACGTCTGGGGAGATCGGCATCGGCGGCTACTTCTCGGTCGAGCCCGACCAGGCCCAGCAGCCCTATTATCTAATTAAAGCCGATTATCCTTAATTCTGTGAAAAACCAACATTGCCATTCTCTTGGCCACTTCGCTGGCATAGAATATGATCTCTGTGAACAAAGGGAATTGCCGTCGCTGGGGTGCGATGACGCAACTTGCCCCCGCGGCCGTTTCCCAGAAAGCCGACGACTGCGAGCCATGAGTGGAAGCTGCACGCTTGATCCCGCGATAGCAAAACTCTTGAAAGAGGACCGCCGCTATCCGCTGGAGGCCTACATCTTTGTTTTTGAGGCTTTGCACTATGCGCAAGACGTGCTCCGCTTGGGCTGCGAAAGCGCCAGCGAGCCTGGCGGCAGCCCGCAGCAGGAAGACGAAGAGCATCCCGGCCCGCAGCGGCACGTCACCGGCCAGGAGCTTTGCGAGGCGATCCGGCAGTTTGCCCAGGAGCAATACGGTTACATGGCCAAGCTCGTGCTGGGCAATTGGGGCATGCACTCAACGCGTGACTTCGGCGAAATCGTCTTCAATCTGATCCGCATCGGCCGGATGCGGAAGACGCCGCAGGACCGGCGCGAGGATTTTGACGACGTCTACGATTTCGAGCAGGCCTTCTGCCGGCAGTTCCGCATTGTGCTGTCGGAATGAATAAAAAATCCCGCACAAACGCTGAACAGGAAGCAGAAAAAGCTTCTCCGCGGCCGCCATGGCGCTTGCCTGAAGATGCCGCCCCTGCGGTGCCGCCAAGCAGGCGCGCTCGCTGGTTGTTGGCCGCAGCCATCCTCTTGCAAGTCGCCTGGATTGCCGCCTTGGCAGCGATGGCTGTCTTCGTGCGCTGGAAAAAGTAGCGTCCTATGCGCTTTGCTCCGAGCCCCTGCTCCAAGCTCCCCGCTTCTATACCAGACCCTTCCGCACCGCCCAAACTGCGGCTTGCGTTCGGTCGCTGACGGCAATCTTACGAAGGATGTTCTGCACGTGCTCCTTCACCGTCTCCACGCTGATCTCCAGCGAGTGGCCGATCTCGCGATTACTGAGGCCCAACGCCACATGCCGCAGAACCTGGGTCTCGCGCTGGGTAAGCGGCACGTCGTCGTCATCCACAACTTGGCGGACCTTCATCATGGCGGCGATCTTCTTCAACGAGCCCGTGCGGCTGGGCGATTCGCCCGTCGCGGCGGCCACGATCGTGGCAATGATGTCGTCGCGCGACGAGCCCTTGAGCACATAGTCGGTCGCACCCAACGCCACCGCACGAGCGATATACGTCGGATTGTCGTACGTCGAAAGCATCACCACCTTCGACTCGGGCACCTTCTGCCGAAGTTTCTCCAGCGTCGATAGTCCATCGCCGTCCGGCATACGGATGTCCAGCAGGACGACATCAGGCTTGAGTTTCTGCGCCTGCTTGAGCGATTCCTTGCCATTTTCCGCCTCCCCGACGATCTCAACTTCGCTCCCCTGAAACAGGCTCGCCAACCCCGTGCGAATGACATGGTGATCATCGCAAACCAGCACTTTTATACTCATGGTACCTCCAGAATTCCGTTGCCTCCGCGTAGGTTCGCGGCAAACTCTATCCAACTATCGTAATCCACTAGAGGACAGGATGGAATCCCCCAAAGAACGAAAAAATCCCCCCCGTTCCAGCGGGTTTTTTATCGCTTTTTATGCCAACTAGTGGGGTTTTTCTCGATTGGGGGGAATCCGTCATACGTCTATTTTACATGAACTCCGGCCGATGTCAAAAGACGGCTCGCAATGGCCGGATAACCCCTATTCGGAGGGGTTCTGTTCCCTGCCATTCGACGCGTCGCGCGTTGACTTCGTTCACCCATAACGTAGATATTTGGCGACGGATGTTGCGAGGCATTATGCCTTAATTTAACCCGCAACCGGGCAAAATGAGCGCGCGGCCATCGAATCCCAATGAGAAAAACCTGATGAAAACCCAAGCCACGCTCCTTTTGGTAGATGACGATCGACATGTGCTCGGCTCGATGGCCCAATGGCTTCGCGAGCAGGGCTACAAGGTCGATACGGCCGCGACCCTGGCGGAAGGCATCACGGCCGTCGATCGCAAGACCTACGACCTGGCTCTGGTCGATATCCGCCTGGGCGAGCACGACGGCTTCGATCTGCTGACTCACGTGCGGCAGAAGCGGTCTGAAACATCGGTCATCATGCTTACTGGCTACGGCTCGGTCGAGACGGCCGTTGAGGCGATCCGCCAAGGGGCGTTCGACTTCCTCACCAAGCCGCTCATCGACGAAGAGCTGGAGATGGCCATCCAGCGGGCCTTGAACCAGCGCGAGGTCATCGAAGAAAACAAAAACTTGAAGGCTCAGCTCGACCTCCGCTTCGGCATGGAGAACATCATCGGCCACGATCGCCGCATGACGAAGATTTACGACATGATCGACAGTGTCGCCGATACCCGCGCCACGGTGCTCATCACCGGCGAGAGCGGCACGGGCAAGTCGATGATCGCCCGTGCGATCCATCGCCGCAGCGGCCGGCGGGACAAGGCGTTCGTGGAAGTGGCCTGTGGGGCGCTGCCGGAGACGCTCTTGGAAAGCGAGCTTTTCGGGCACGTCGCCGGGTCCTTCACCGGCGCGACGGGAGACAAGCTGGGCAAGTTCAAGCAGGCCGACAACGGAACGATTTTCCTCGATGAGATCGCCACCGCCAGCCCCGGCATGCAGGTCAAGCTGCTCCGCGTGCTTCAGGAGATGGAGTTCGAACAGGTCGGCGGCACGAAGACATTCAAGATCGATACCCGAGTGATTCTGGCCACGAATGAGGACCTCGGCCGCGCCGTGGCCGAAGGCCGCTTCCGCCAGGATCTCTTCTATCGCGTCAACGTGATCAACATCGAGCTGCCCTGCCTCCGCGACCGCATCACGGATATCCCGCTGCTGGCCGAGCATTTCCTCCGCCAGGTATGCACCGAATCGGGCAAGACGGTCCGCAGCTTCAGCGACGACGCGATGACCGTCCTACAGCGCTTCCGCTGGCCCGGCAATGTCCGCGAGCTGCAAAACGTGATCGAGCGGGCGGTGCTTTTGGGCAAAAACCCCGTGATCGGCCTGGAGGACTTGCCGGCGCACGTTTTGGCCGACAGCCCGATCGTAGTCGAATCGGGCGGCGTCCAGGGCCTGAAACAGGCGATGGCGACGCCCGAGCGGCAAATTATCCTCAGCATGTTGGAGGCGAACCAGTGGAATCGGCAAGCCACAGCCGAGGCGCTGGGCATCAACCGCACCACGCTCTACAAGAAGATGAAGCGACTGGGGTTGGAAGAAGCGCCGGCGATGGCAGCGAGGTAAGGCGGCGGTTTGAGTACAAAGTACGCAGTACTCAGCATTCAGTTCGTGATGGGCAGCGCCATTAGCGATGATATAGGACTGCGCATGACCCGCCGAGTACGTTTTTGTTCTGAGTACTATGTACTTAGTACTGCGCTACTCTCGCCCTTTCCCGCCAACAGCAGATAGAGCCAATAAACGACCGCGGCCGTGATGCCGAGGCTGACTTTCACCGCCTCCGGAATCGCATCGCTGGGAGTGACAAGCCCTTCGATCAGCCCGGCGAAGATGAATGCCGGAATCAGCCCGGCGGCCAACTGCATGGCAACTACCACGTCCTCGCGGAGGGCGCGGCGGCGGGTCCGTTGTCCGGGCGCCCAAAGGCCGTAACCGACCATCAACCCCGCGCCGCCGGCAATTACGATCGCGCTCAGTTCGAGCGCTCCGTGCGGCAGGATCACCATCCACATCTTCCAGGCCAAGCCACTCTTGGCGAACGCGCCCGTCAGCCCGCCGACCATCGCACCGTTGAGCGCCAGCACGCCGATCGTGCCGAGACCGAAGGTGATGCCCAAGGCGAAGGCTAGCAAGGCCACCCGGACGTTGTTGTTAATGATTCTGCTGGAAAATAGCGGGTCGCTCTGGTGGCCGAAGCGTTCGCGAATGTCAGCGGTCGTCTTGTCGCCGTAGAACTCGCGGTCGGCCTGGCCGCCCATGATGTCGGCCACGATCTGCGGGTTGTCCTGCACAGTCCAGTACCCGGCAAACGCGGTGGCCAGCGAAACGATCAGGCTGGCGAAGGTGAATTTCCACGTGCGGCGGAAGAGCCGAGGATAATCGCGGAGGAAGAACCGGCCCAAGTGCCATGGGCTGGCCGCCGCGCCGCGATAAATTTGGCCGTGGGCACGGATCACGAGGCGATTGAGCGGCTCGACCAGCGCCGGCTCCGCGCCGATCGCCCGCAACCGCGCCAGTCGGCGCAGGCGGACTGGTAGACCTCGATCAGCTCGGCGATGTTCTGCCCGCCCGTGCGGTGCGGGCCGCTGCGGACGATCTTGTCGACGATCGCCTCCAGCCGCTTCCACACCGGCCGCCGCTGACCGAGCCAGGTCTCAAGGTTCATGGTGCTTCCCTTCGGCAAGGCGGACGAGGTAATCCTCGGCGTTCACGAACTCGCCGCGATATTTTTCGTAAAGCGGAAATGCCAGCCGCTGGGCAAGCGCATCGCGGGCCACGGGCATCAGTTCGCCGCGGCGCTGGAGGAAGCCGCCTATCAGCCGCCGTTCGTCTGACGTCAACTCCGCATTGATCCGCTTCAGCGGCTCCATGTGGACAAACCGGCTTTGGTCGGTCCAAGCGCTATAGTTTAATTGTTCCTCCTTGATAACAATCGTGCCCGCGGCGATGTCGCCCAGCCGCCTGCAGAGGCGGCTGGGAAACATGAAAAGCACTCCCACGGTATAAAAGCCGGGCAAGAAATCGACGAGCCGCAGTACGTTCCGCACAAAGACTTCATATATCGTGACCGGCGTGCCGTCGTCGCGAATGACGCGAATCTTGATGATTTTTTTGCCCGGCGTCTGCCCGCGCATTAGCCACTCGAAGACGAGAAAGTAGCCGAACATGAGCGTCACGAGGATGCTCAGCGATACCATGCCGAGCCTCATCGCGCCGGCGGGCCCTTGAAGCCACGCGGAGAAAACGAAATAGGCCAGGACCGTGAGCGCTATCGTCAATATCACAATGGGCACATGGTCTATGACGATCGCGCAGAAGCGGGTGCCGAGCCCGGCGATGTCAAAACGGAGCTCGATATTCTCGGGCGTTTCCAGTGTGTAGTGGTCGGCGTCGGACATGGTTGCATGTCAGATTAACGCTGCTTGCGGTGCAAAGCAAGCGAAACGAGTCGCGTTTCGGGGAACACAAAGCTATTGAACTTCGGCCTGCCATCCATTAGGCTCAACGTCGTCTCATTCGATCTTTGCACCGAATCGGTGATATTAAACACGATGCATGATTTCCGCCCGATGAGCGTGCCGAGCTTGTTCGACGCCACGTTCCAGCTCTACCGGGACCGCTTCGCGACGTTTCTCATCATCGCATTGATCGCCCATGTGCCTTATTCGCTTTTGGTTGCATTTGTGCTGCCGACGGGGCGAATTGAAGTTGATGCTCGCGGCGAATTGCAAATCTCGGCGGACATGGCACTAGGGCTCATGGGAATGAGTGCCTACGCCATGGTGTTCTTGCAGTTGTGTATCGCGGCGATGACCCACAATATCTCGGCTGCATATCTAGGTGAAAATCTGTCGGCGGTAGATAGCTACCGCCGAGCGTTTCCTCGCCTGGGCTGGCTCATTGTCACCCAAGTGCTAGTCGTATTTGTCTTTCTGGCCGGCTGCGCGATGTTTGTCGTTCCCGGCGTGATATTTGCTTGCTGGTTCTATGTCACGGCCCCGGTCGTTATACTGGAAGGCAATAACTTCACGACGGCCATGTCGCGTTCGCGAGATCTTGTCCGAGGAAATCTCGTGAAGGTATTCCTTGTCGGCCTCGTGCTTTTGCTGATGTATCTTGTCTTCTTCGCGATAATACAGATTATCATTAATTTCGTGCCGGGCCCCCGTTTCTTGGTAATCTTTTCGGCGAGCATCTTGAATGCATTCATGCTTCCCATCGAAGCCGCGCCTGGCATACTGCTTTATTACGACCTGCGGATTCGCAAAGAGGCTTTTGACTTGCAGATGCTGGCTGCCACTTTGCAGCCGACGACGATGGCATGACAGCAACTTGCTGCGTAATTCTGGCACTTACGACTTGGGCTGCCGCCGGCGAGCCGAAGTTGCATGTTCCGCGCGCTGCCGTTGCCTTGGTTTCAAACGAGTCCGGCGGCGCTTACCGGGATCGAGTACGCTCGGCGGTTCGCGATGTTCTCGCTAAACGCGAGTTTGCCGATCTCCACTCCGATCCGAATGCTATTTGGCGGCGAATCTCCGAATGGATCGGAAGCCTTTTTCAGGGCCTTGGCAACGCACTAGGCGGTTTACATGACTCCGTTCCGTGGCTCTATTGGACACTTATTACATGGATGGTCCTGACGCTCGTTGCCATTCTCGCCCATATGATGTATACGTTGGTCACTCTTGTCAGCGAAACCAAACGGAACGATTCCGCGGCGCAGGGCAGCGGCAAAATCGCCGGCGAACTGCTGGGCATCCAAGACCTCGATTTCGACAAGGTCTACGCCGAGGCTCGGCGGCTTTTGTCGGCGGGCGAATTGGCGGCCGCCACGCGATATTTCTATGTGGCCGCGATCCTCTGGCTGGACCGCCAGGGCGCGATCGTCTTCAAGCGATCGAAGACGAACTGTGATTACATCGCGGAACTGGCGCATGGCAGCCGATGCTCGGGCTCCCCTCGTCCCGGTACTCCGGGGAGAGGGGCTGGGGGTGAGGGGCCGAGCATCACACGCTCCCCTACCCCCTCATCCCCAGCCCTTCTCCCCCGGAGTACCGAGGGAGAAGGGAGCCGGTGTTTACAACCGTTCCGCCGCCTGACCGAGCTGTTCGAGCCGATTGTCTACGGCGGCCGCCAGCCGACGAACTCCAACATGGACGACATCTCCACCACAGTCGAAAGCCTGCTCCATGAGCCTGCCGTCGATCGCCCGCGCTGATCGCGTATTGCTTGCCATCGTGCTGCTCGTGGCGCTCTTGGCGGCGCTGTGCAAGTGGCTTTTCATGCCGGAAAAGACGGGCGCGATCAAACGGATTCCGTCGACCTTTTTCAACGTGCCGAGCGGGGCAAAGGCCGGTTACGACGTGCTCCAGCGGTTGGACTTTCCGGCCAAGCGGCTGCGGCGGCGAATCTCGCGCGAAGCGCTTGAGGGCGTCGGCGTCCTGTTCGTGCTTCGCCCAGAAATCGGACTGGCGAAAGAAGAGGTCGCCGCGTTGAAAGAGTGGATCGATGACGGCCACGCCTTGGTCGTGGTTCCGGGCGAGGCACCCGCGTTCAGTAAGGCCGCGCTGGCCGGCGACGACGAATATCTGG
Organism: uncultured Planctomycetia bacterium; assembly: GCA_963775975.1. Taxonomy (GTDB): domain Bacteria; phylum Planctomycetota; class Planctomycetia; order Pirellulales; family Thermoguttaceae; genus JANXQG01. Next base: position 981,331 of record CAVZKX010000003.1, on the reverse strand, counting down.
ACGATTGGTTCAAGTGGAACAAGCGCGCGGCCGACATCCCGCAGCCTGGCCCGTTTCCGCCGGTCGAACGCGCCAGCGCGCGAGCCGGCCGGAAGCAGGCAGCCAACTGGCGGAAGGCCTTGATCAACTTACCACGCCCCGCGACCGGCGGTTCGCCGACAAGAAGTCCTTTCTAGGCTACGCGGACGACAAACCGGCGGGAAAGGTGTTTTGGAAGGACGAAGGCGGCGCGATCGGCATCGAGGCCCATTCGGGCGACGGTACGATCATCGCATTGGCCGACGAATATCCCTTCACCAATGTCGGCGTCAGCGAGGCCGACAACGGACTGCTGCTGGCGAATATCGCGCGACAGCTCTCGGCCAAATATCCGGGCGACATCGCCTTCGACGAATATCATCTCGGCATGGCGGAGCGGGACGTTTCTGAGGTGGCGATCGCGAAACTAATGCTCGCTGGCCCCTGGCGCTGGGCGGTTCTTCAGGCGGCGCTAGTCGGAGTGTTGGCGCTGTTCGCCCAGGCCGTGCGTTTCGGGAAACCGAAGGACGTAGTCCGCAAGCTACGCCGCCAACATCGCGAGTTCGCCGAAGCTGCAGGACGGCTCTTCGAGGAAGCCGGCGCCGCGCCCCTTGCCGCCGAAACGCTCTACCGCTATTATCGCGATCGGCTTTGCAAGCGGCTCTTGCTCGATAACCAGGTCGAAGACGGGCAGCTTTGCGACGCGCTTGAGCGCCGCGCCGGCCCCGCGGCGGCCGCAGCGCTGCGAAATGCTCTTCATACCATGCAAGGCCCGATCGGCCGGCAAAAACTTTTGGAACTGACTTACGAACTTCACCGCGCGGCGGAGGCGATTGAACATGGAACTTGAAGCGGTGGCTGAAAAAGCCGCAGCCGTTCGGCGCGAACTACAAAAGGTCATCGTCGGCATGGAGGCCGTGCTCGACCAGACCGTCGTCGCGATCCTGGCCGGCGGACACATCCTCCTCGAAGGTCCGCCGGGCACGGCCAAGACGCTGCTCGTCCGCGCCTTGTCGATGGCCATTCGCGGCCAGTTCCACCGCATCCAATTCACGCCCGACCTGATGCCCGCCGACATCGTGGGCGTGAACATTTTTAATCCGCAGTCGCTCGTCTTCCAATTCGCGGCCGGGCCGGTGTTTTGCGACCTCCTGCTGGCAGACGAAATCAACCGCGCCCCGGCAAAGACCCAGTCTGCCCTCTTGGAAGCCATGCAGGAAGGCCAAGTCAGCGTCGATCGCCAAGTCCACCCGCTGAGCCCCGTCTTTCTCACCTTCGCCACGCAGAACCCGATCGAATACGAAGGCACGTACCCGCTGCCCGAAGCTCAACTCGACCGCTTCCTTTTCAAGATCGTGGCCGGATATCCGGAGAAGCATCAGGAGGTCGAAGTTTTGAGCCGCTGTCAGTCGGGCTTTGACGCCGCGCGGACGGCGACCTACGGCGTCGAGCCCTGCACTAGCGTGGCGGAACTGGCCGAAATGCGCACGGCCGTGCGGCAGGTGGCCGTGGCGTCGCAACTGCTGGAGTACATCGTGGCGATCATCCGCGGCACGCGGGAGTTGCCTTCGCTGACGCTTCGGCGCGAGCCCCCGGGCCGCCGTCATGCTCTTGCTGGCGAGCCGAGCGATTGCCGTGCTGCGAGGGCGGAACTATGTCACGCCCGATGACGTTCGCGATCTGGCCGCGCCTACGCTTCGGCATCGCATCGTCCTCAATCCGGAGGCGGAAATCGAAGGCATGACCGCCGACCAATGCGTCGCCCGCGTGCTGGAGAGAGTTGAAGTGCCGAGGATTTAACCCTCATGCTACTCCCCACCCCCAAGCTGCTTCTCCTGCTGGCCCTGCCGCTGATCGTGCTGGCAGTGTTTCCAGGCGGCGGCGGGGTGGTGTTGGTCGCCGCCTATGATGTCGCGCTGCTCTTGGTCGCCGGGCTGACGGTGCTGTTCTCGGCCCGGCCGCGGGATTTGACCTTTGCGCGAAGGCTGCCGCAGCATCTCTCCTTGGGGGCTGTGAATCGGGTGGCATGGGAAGTTCGCAACGCTTCGTCCATGCTCGTCCGCTTCGAGGCGACGGAGGACTTGCCCGATACAATCCAACGAGACGCGGAGCGGATATCAGCGACGATCTTGCCCCGCGCCACGGCCGAACTGCGTTACGGCGTGACGCCGCTCCGCCGCGGCCGGTATGAGTTCGGCGACATCCACGTCCGCTGGCGGCTGCAACTTGGGCTGCTCGTGCGGCAGATGCGCATCAAGTCCCGCGATGAAGTCAAAGTCTATCCCAATGTGGCAAACTTGGCGCGCTATGAGCTGGCCGCCATGCGGCACCGCACGGCGGAGGTCGGTCTGGCGCCGGTCAAGCGCCGCGGCCGGGGACGCGTTTTCGAGAGCCTGCGTGACTATGTGCCCGGAGACGATCCGGCGGACGCCGCCTGGAAGGCCACGGCTCAGCATGGCCGGTTGATGACGCGGAACTTCGAGACCGAGCGAAGCCAGAACATTCTCATCGTCTTGGATTGCGGCCGGCTCATGCTGCCGCAGGTCGATCAGCTTTCGCGGCTGGACCACGCCATCAACGCCTCGGTACTGCTGAGCTACGTGGCCATGAAGCAGGGCGATTACATCGGGTTGGTGGCGTTTACCGATAAGGTTGAGTCCTACGTGCCGCCCATCAAGGGCCGTGCGGTGCTGGCACGGATGAATGAGGCCCTCTATCGCCTGGAGGCGGTACCCCGCGAGCCCGATTACGACCGCGTTTGCAAGTTCCTTGCCTTGCGACATCGCAAACGGTCGCTGATCGTGATCTTGACCGATGTCATCGACAAGGACGCCTCGTCGATGCTGTTGGCGTACACGGCGCGTTTCGCCCGTTATCACCTGCCGCTATGCGTGACCATGCGAAATCTGCAGGTAGAAGGGATGGCCGCCGCCGAACCGGCAAGCGTGGCCGAATGTTACAGCAAGGCGGTGGCCCTACGGATTCTCGCCCGCCGGGCCGATGCTTTGGCCCGCATGAGGCAGTCGGGGGTTGACGTGCTGGACGTTGATCCCAGGCAGTTGACGCCGCAGTTGCTGAACCGCTACCTGCTGCTGAAGATGCGCAATAGATTGTAGGGTGGGACCAGATCGCGTAGCGAGCGCTGGCCCACCGTTGCCGAGGGTCGGTGGGCCTGCGCTCGCAAGCTCGCTTGTCCCACCCTACGACTGTAGATCGAAAGCACTTCACAAATCGGGGCGAATCGCTTATTCTATTTGCATATCGGTTTCTCGCTCTCATCCGCAGGTGCTAGCGTGCCCGTCGTTGTTTCCTGCCCCAAATGTGATAAGAAGCTGGCCGTCAAGGATGAGCTCAAGGGCCGCGCATTGGTTTGCCCGCAATGTAAGGGCAAATTCTCCGTGCCGGCGGATGACGGGCCACAGAACGAGTTGCTTAACGTCGCGGAGGTTTCGCCGGCGACGGGTGGCGGCGTGGATTTTCTGCACAGCTTGGGGCCTGCCTCCGTTGGCTCGGCAAAAGGAAACGGTCAAACAACCGCGCCTGCGTACTCCGCCCGGCGTCCGACTAACACCCGGCCAGGCATTTCCAGCGCCGCGGCCGTCCGCACCGCCGGACGCATGAAGAAGCAAGCCGACCAGATGAAGACGATCTATATCGCCGGCGGGGTCACGGCGGCTGTCGTCGCATTAATCGTCGTGGTTGCGGTCGTCATGAACGCCTCGGGTGGCGGCAATGGCGGCGGCGCAAAAAAAGATGAGAACATTCGCTTTAATCTCACCGAAACGCAACGAAAGCAACTCTTCAGCGACATGTTCCACGCCGTTGACGTGAATGGCCCAACAAAGATTTGCCGCGATGTTTGGCGGCATCTGGGCGGCGAATTGAAGCTTAACGACTCGCAGATTTCCGCTGTCTTGAAGGAAGGTCTTGATGGCGGTTGGGATCAGCCTGCACTTGAGGTGACGCAGGACCAAAAGCAAAAAACGAATCGCCGCGATTGGATTCGGACTATGAATGAATCAGGTCATGACCCCATTATGTCGTTTTGACCGCCCACCCGTTCACCTTGTGGGCGAAGTAGCGAACCTTCTGTTTCCCCCAGGCGTCTGGATGATTGGCGAAGCCGTGCGCAAGCGACGTGCTGCGGGCGTTGTGTCCGCCGGCCTGCGTAACCTGCGGTCCCTCCGCCGCAATTACGCAGATAAAACCCCTCCCTTGCCCTGTGGCGGGCCCTCCCCTCCCCTGTCCCAACAGAGTACAATGGCTTAGTCGAGTTTTCCCACAAGCTAGCGAGACATCCCTATCGTGGCCGAGGCCGTTTCACCTTCTTCAGCGATTGCGTCAGCGGACAATCACTCCGGGCTTCGCCGCGCCCAAATTGCCGCGCGGGTTGCCGCCGAGAACCGCGGCCGCGACGTTGTGATCCTCGACCTTCGCGAACTGACTTGCATCTTTGATTTCTTCGTCCTGGTGAGCGGCGCCAGCCGGCGGCAGTTGCATGCCATCAGCGAGGAGATCGACCGCGTCCTGGAAAAGGAGCTCGGCGACCGCCGGCTGGGCATCGAGGGCTACGAGGAAAGCCGCTGGATCCTCTTGGACTACGGCGACGTCGTGGTCCACATGTTCGAGCCGGATACGCGGTCTTACTACGCGATTGAGGAACTCTGGTCCCAGGCCAAGCGCGTGCCGGTGGAAGAAGTTGCGTAGGCCGAGGTCTTTACTCGAATGAGTCTCCTTTCGCATCTTCAATCCTGCTTTCGCCCGGTGCTGGCCGCATTGACCGATCCGCCCGAACCTTGGCTGGAAATGATTCGCCGCGCGCAGGACGCCCGGTTTGGCGACTACCAGGCCAATTTCGCCATGGCGCTTGGGAAGCAGCTCAATAAGAAGCCGCAAGAGTTGGCGGCCGAGATCGCAGCGCGGGTGGATGTGGCTGATTTTTGCGAGCCGCCGCAAGTAGCCGGTCCGGGCTTCATCAATTTGCGATTGAAAGACGAGTGGCTCATCCGCCAGCTCACGGCCGCGATCGACGACCCGCGGCTGGGCGTAGCGCCGGTCGCGCGGCCGCGGACTTACGTGATCGACTTCTCCTCGCCCAACATCGCCAAGCCGCTGCATGTCGGCCATATCCGCTCGACGGTGATTGGCGACACGCTCTGCCGCACGCTCCGTTTCCTCGGCCACTCGGTGATCAGCGACAATCACCTCGGCGACTGGGGGGCGCAGTTCGGCATGATCATCTTCGGTTACAAGCACTTTCTGGATGCCGACGCTTATCGCAATCGGCCCGTGCAAGAGCTTGCCCGGCTTTACCGGCTAGTGCGGCAGTTGGTCGATTATTTCGCGGCTAAGGAGAGCTTGCCGGAGCTTCTGCGGCGATTGAGCGAAAAGGAGCACGCCCTCGCTACTCAGCGTGCTGCCGCCGTTCCCGCGCCAGGCCAAAAGGCCGACAAGAAACTCCGCGAGGCGGTACAAAAGCTGGAAAAATCGGTCCAGGAATCGGCCGAGGAGGTTCAAAGCGCGGAGATGAAGATCGCGGCGGTAGACGGCGATCCCATGCTTTCGCAACTTGCGGCCATGCATCCGGACATCGGCCGGCGGACCCAGGCCGAGACGGCCAAATTGCACGCAAACGACGCCGAGAGCCTTGCCCTTTGGCGGGAGTTCATGCCTTATTGCCTCGAAGACATCAATCGCATTTATCGCCGGCTCGGCGTGCAGTTCGACCACACACTGGGCGAAAGTTTTTACCACGCAATGCTGTCGGGCGTGGTTGAAGATCTCCGCCGTCGCGGCATCGCCGAGGAGAGTCAGGGTGCGATCTGCGTTTTCATCGAGGGCCAACCGGCGCCGATGATCGTGCAGAAACAGGACGGAGCATATCTCTATGCCACGACCGACCTGGCGACGATCCGCTACCGCATGGAGCAATGGCGGCCCGACGCTATTCTTTACGTCGTCGATTTTCGCCAAGGCACGCATTTCCAGCAGCTTTTCGGCGCGGTGCGGCTGCTTGGATACGAGGGACTTGAGCTTCAGCATATCAGTTTCGGCACGGTGCTGGGTAAGGACGGCCGGCCCTTCAAGACCCGCGCGGGCGATACCGTCGGGCTGGAGAGTCTTTTGGACGAGGCGGTCTTTCGCGCGGCCCGGATTGTCGCCGAGAACGACGACACCAAGCCCGATGGCCCCGAGCTATCGCCCGAACAGCGGGCCTGCGTAGCCGAAACGGTCGGCATCGGCGCGCTCAAATATGCCGATCTCTCGCATAACCGCACCAGCGACTACGAGTTCGATTATGATAAGATGCTCGCCATGAATGGCGATACGGCCACCTACGCGCAATACGCGTATGCGCGGGTGCATGGCATCTACGCCAAGGGAAACGTCGATATCCAACAGCTTCGCAGTTCGGGCGCGGCGATTACGCTTGGTTCGCCCGAGGAACGGGCGTTGGCCTTGGAATTGCTCCGATTCGGCGATGCCCTATCGATTGCGATGACCGACTATCGGCCCAACCAGTTGACGGCCTATCTCTTCGATCTGGCCAATTGCTTCTCGACCTTCTTCGAGAAGTGCCACGTCCTGCGGGCCGAGACGCCCGAACTTCGCAATAGCCGCCTCCTGCTCTGCGACTTGACCGCGCGGACGATTCAGAAGGGGCTGGAGTTGCTGGGGATCGGCGTGGAGGAGAAGATGTAGTCGGCGTCGACTTCGGTAGACACAGTTGCCGATTAAAGACAATTTGGGCAACTTGAAGTTCACCGAGACTTTTTAGGCGAACATTAGCCTCCCGCGAGGCGTCGGAATAGGGCGTCCCAACTTCCGCGCAGTATCAATCCATTCTCGAATGACCGTTTCCGCGTTTGTGACAGCCTCCTGGTAGGTCGCACCGTCCGCGGCACAGCCGGGCAATTCGGGAACCTCCGCGATAAATGCGCTGTCGTCCTTGCTCCAATAAAGGACCATCTCGTACTTGTGCTCACTTTCCATTGCTCAACTCCTAATTTTGTGAATTGTCGGAACCATCCGTCGCTTCCTTTGGCTCGACATTTTCCTGTTGAGGCTCTTCGCCCAAACGATATGCGGCAATAACGCCTCTAACTTGCTTTACCTGGTATGGTTTGGCCTTTCCGCCACGAGGCTGAAGGTTGAGAATCTCCGTAACACCCTCACGCGAAAAAATGTGATGATCACCACGAATCCGCTCGGTAAACTCAAGATGGCGGAGCAAACGTCGCAAGTCTTCAAATGAGACACTAGCGTCGGAAGTGCCGCGCAAAACCTTATCTAGCGTCTTTGCGATCTTGGTCATCAACCTTGCCTGCCAAGTCTATGGTTACTCTTTAATGGCCTCTTCACCGTACAGCGGCATAAACCGATAGTAAACCTCCAGAATCATCGCCGCCATCGCCGTATTATACAATCGTCCTCCAGCCGCGGTATGCGGCGGGCTCTCGAAATACCAGCTTCCGGCCGCGTGGCCGGCGATGTCTTGGCTTTTGATCAATTGCTCGCGCATCTTGCGGTTCCAGCCGTCCCATTCCGGGCCGGCATAGTGAAAGAGCACTTGCGTGGCGTAGTAGTCGTAATAGATGTTGTCTTTTGACGGTCCCCACTTGCCGAGTTGTGCCGCGCCTTTGACCAACCCCGCGTTCGTCCGCGGCCAGCCCGTGTACATGCGGCACAAAAGGCCGACGGCCGACGTTGCCCGGCCGGGCTTGCGGTCAAGATAGCCGTACTGCGAGCCGTCTTTGTTCTGCACGCTGTCCAAAAAACGCTGGGCGCCGAAAATCGCCGGCGACTGGACGCTCAGCTTCGCCACCTGCCCGCTCTTCAGGGCCATCAGCATCCAGCCGGTCACGGTCGTGTCGCCCGGCTCGCCTGGGTTGTAGCGCCAGCCGCCCGATTTCAGATCCTGGGCGTAGGCGATATAGTCCAGCGCCCGCTGGGCCGGCACTTGCAGCTCCTCGTCGCGGGTCAAGCCATAGGCTTCGCAGAGCGCGATCGTCGCCAAAGCCTGGCCGTACATCGAGGAGCCGTCGCGGAGGTCGTTGCCATAGGAAATCAGGATTCCTCGCTTCTTCAAGTAGTCGAGCCCGCACTGTACTACGTTCTGGTATTCGCCTTTCTTGTGCGTGTAGCCCGCGCCGAGGAACGGCAGCAGGGCCATGCCGGTCGCGGCGGTGGTGCTCGGCTCGCTGCCGGGATGGGTGCAGTAGTGCTGGCAGGCTTCGCCGACATGGTTGAAGCTCCAACTGCCGTCGGGCCGCTGATGGGCGGCGAGCCAGCGAATCGCCCTTTCGACGGCCTCTTCGCTCTGCGGCGATCCGCCGCCGTAGCGGACGCCATCGCTTCGGCCGTCCTGATTGCGGCGAGTGAGCTTGCCTTGCATGGAAGCATCGGCGGCTTGCATCAGATCGGGCCCTTTCGCCGCGCCGTTGCCAAGGCCGAGCGGGGCTTCGGGCGCGGGGGCAGCGGGCGGGGACTGACTTACACCTGTTTCATTTGCTCTGATATCTGAGATTTGAGATTTCAGATTTGAGATGTCAGATTTGAACTCCGGATTATCGGCGTCGTCAGGCGGCTCGATGGCTACTGTCTCTAACTCGCCTGGCGCGATCTGCCGCACCACCGGCTCCGGCAAGCGCTCGACTCGTGCCGTTTGATTAGGCACTGCTTCCAATGTTGCCGCAAACGTCCGGGCGGGAAGCTGCGGCGGAGCGGAAATGCGCGGAGGCGCTCTGAAGACAAACGCCGATAACAGGACAAATGCGACGGTTATTGCCAAACCGGCCGTCGTGCCGACACTCGTGCGCCGATCCGGATCGGTCAACCACGCCTCCCAGCGCGGCGGCATGCGGACGCGGCGGCGAAGACTGCTCCATGCGCCGTTCGCGCGGATGTTCAACACATCGAGTTCGATCGGCGGCTCCGGCTCCTTTTCGAAGCCCGCGCCGACGCCGCCGACGAGCGTGGCTTCGTCGATTAGCTCGCTCGCCTGCGGAGCATCCGCGACTGGCGGTGTAACCACCGGCGGCGGCGGAAGTTCGCGCACGCGAAACGATTTCGCGATCACAGCCGACGACTTACCAGGAATAACGTCGGCACTCGCGGCCAGCGACGCAAATTTAGACCCGTCCTTCGCGGCGGTCCGCGTCGCATCCGCTCGTTTTACAGTCGGTTCCAACAAGACGCGCACTCCGGTTCGGGCGAAACAATGAACTTTGGCTATTCCATCAATTATAGTTCATTCGCGTCTTTGCGCCTTGGCGGCTTTGTGCGAGACTTCTTCCCGGAAAACGATTGCAATGCCGCCAAGCCGACGCCGCTTATCGGACAGCGGATAGTTCCGGATCGTCAACCTCAATGAATTCCGATGCATCGATCTCGTCGTTCGATATTTCGCCAATTGGCTCGACTGCTTCCGCTTCCTGCCGCTTCGGGCCAAGCATGTCCAGATAGTCCCGCAACGACGCCAGATCAATCTCCTGCTGAAACAGCCCGATGTGTCCGTCGGGCCGGATCAGGCAGAGGAAGTCGCCTTTCATGCCGTAGATCGCGCGGAAGCTGCCGTGAACATCTACAAGGCAGTTCGGATTGACGCCCAGTGAGCCGCTTACCGGCGCTGCGATGATACGAATTTCGAACGTCGCGCCCCGCAGTTCTCTGAGCAACTCGACCGAGAGACTGCCTTCACTTAGGAGGACCACCGGCCGCAGGGCGCCGAGCAACCCAAATAGCGTTACTTTCTCGCCGCTGCCTCCCTCGTGAAATGCCACGTCCGGAGCGCGATCGCCCGCCTTGAGCTTTGGCCCGGCGAATCGGCTGCGGCCGCCTTCCTGCCGCGAGAGCCGGCTCGTGCGATAGTTGACCTTCAATTGAGACATCTTGGTCGCCATTTTCCGACGCATCCACCCCCGCCGCAAGAGCGGCAGGACGACCAGATCGCGGAGCAGCCGCCACGCGAGCGTCGTGCCGAAGAAGAGCGACGTCGCTTTGTCGGTCGCTTTCAGGACGGATCGGGCCTGCGGTATCCGCTCCTCTTCGTACGTGTCCAATAGCGACTCCGGCGCACCGCCGGCGACGCGGGCCAACTTCCAGGCGAGGTTCAGCGCGTCCTGCACGCCGGTCGTGATCCCCTGCCCTCCGCTCGGGCTGTGGATGTGGGCGGCGTCGCCGGCCAGGAAAACGCGGCCCGCGCGGAAGCGATCCGCCATGCGGCAATGGATGCGGAACTCGGAAAGCCAGCGCGGATCGCTGAGCGTGATTCCTTCCAGCGGCACCCGGCGGCGCCACATCTCCCGCACCTGGTCGAGTGTCACCTCGTGGTTCTCCTCGCTCCGAGTGTCAATTGCGGCAAAAATCCGAAATCGCCTTTCGCCGGGCAGCGGCAGGGCCGCGATCTGCCCATCGGGATGAAACCACGCGTTCCCCCGTCGGTGGTCGATCGGCCCGTCGATGGCCACGTCGGCCATGCAAAAGGCCAGGGGATAGCACTTGCCGGCAAAGCCGATGCCGGCTTGCTTGCGAATGAGGCTGTGGGCGCCTTCGCAGCTTACCAGCCACGAAGCGGAGACCTCTTCCACGCTGCCGTCCGCCTGCCGCAGCCGGGCGGTGACTTGCCGATCGTCCTGCGTGAAGTCGAGAAACTCCGTGTTCCACTCGATCGTGCCGCCGCTTTCGCGGACCAGGTCGCCCAGCAGCTCTTCCGTATCGTTTTGCGGCAGCATAATGGGCTGCGGCTCGAACGCCTCGGGCGACGGCTGGCCAAGTCGCGCTGCGCGAATCTCCAGCAATTCACGCTCACCGGCGTACATTTTGACCCCGTGGATTGATTGTCCGCGACGCTGGAAGCGGTCCACCACGCCGAGCATCGCCAGGACTTCCGAAACGCGGTATTGCAGCCCAATAGCCTTGGAATACTGGGACGGGCCGGACTGCTTGTCGATAATCCGCAGCCGCAAACCCAGTCGCAGGCAGCTTGCGGCCAGGGTCAGCCCGATCGGACCGGCACCAACAATGATCAGATCGAGCGATTTGGTGTTTCGAGCCATGATTTTCTCCCTTGCGGCTGTGACGCGTGTTTTGCGCTGTGGAATGGGGCATGTCGCATTTCATGCTCATACGGAGAAAGGGCGGGAGTGTTACACGCCAATAATCAACTGACGCGCAATCGCTGACCAGACCGAGAACGGCTGAAACGGCTCGCCGTGCTTCGAAAGCACTTCAGCCAGATCGCCGCGGGCGAAACGCAGATGGCCGGGCACCAGCCGCGCGGCCTCTTCATCGGGAAAGCCGTCGCCGGCGAAGGCCACTTTTCGACCGCTTTCCGCATGATGCCGCACCACGCGGGCTTTGTCGACGCCCAGCGTGGGCGAAGAGGAATTTTGATCCGAGCGGCAATTCCATGAGCAGCCCCCTGCCCTCCTCAAACCTGCCCGGATTCGCGTGGACTTCCAGTTCCACACCCGCGCGGCCGAGCAAGCGGCGAATATACCACTCGCAGCCGGCCGACGTGACGATCACTTGCCAGCCGGCCCTGCGGAGATCGGCGACGGCCTGTGGCAGCGCGGGATCGAGCTCCATCTGATCGACCACCTGGAGAACTTCCGCCTCACTCTTGCGGATTTCAGCAAAGTATTTCTGTAGCGCCTGAAAATGGGTGATTTGCCCCGCGCGATACTCGTGCCAGAAGTTGGACACGTCTGGCGGCAGCAATTGCTGGATCGCTAGTTTGAAGAAATCGCGGGCGGTCATCGTGCCGTCAAAATCGGACACGAGAACATTCTGCATCGGTTCACTCCTGCGGCTCACCGATCAACCGCAGGTATCCGGCCAGGCGGGCCTGCATATCCAGGAGGTTCTGCCACTGCCGCTGCTCCAGTGTCACCCGCTCGCCGCGCTCCTTCTTGACCGTCTGGATCAGCCCTCGCAAGCGGACGTGCAGATAATTGAGCAGTTCGCCCAGTTCGGCCGCCTGGCCCGGATCGAGCGCGGAGGGCAAGCCGGGCGGTATCAGCGAATGCAGCAGCGCGCGGATTTCCTCGTCCTCATCGGCGGCCAATTCCAGCTCAATTGCCATGGCGCTCTGATGCTCGGCCAACTCTTCGCTGTCGAGCTTGACCGCGCCGCTCATATCGGACCCGCGGAGCACGGCCAGGCGCTCGGCGATCTCCTCGCGCGAGCCGACGACGATCACCGTGCGCCCCACGGCGATCAGGTCGCCGGCGCGGACGATCGTCAGATGCACCGCTTCGCCGTTGACTTTCGTGCCGTTTGTGCTCTCCAAATCGGTTAGCACGATCTTGCCGTCGTCTTCCTGTATCTTGAGATGGAAGCGGCTGATCCGCTCGTCGTTGAGCTGGACGGGATTGCCTTCCTCGCGGCCTACGGTGAATGGCGTGATGATGTCGTCGAACGACTCTCCGCGATCGGCCCCATCAATTACCCGCAAGGTGACTAACGCCATGACGCCCCGAAACTCTGATCTGCGATTGTGCCAATCAATAAGCTTAGCATACTCGATCCGGCCGCCGAATCCTACAAGGCGGCAAAACGCGCATAAGCGGAGTTTTCGCTACGGATTGGCGACCAGCGACTTGCCCACGTCGGTGCGATACGCCGCCAAGGCGGGCAAAAAGCCGACGATCGTGGCCAGCACGACCAACACCGGCACCAGCCACAACTCCACAAGTTGGAAGTTCAACATGCTCAGCGGCAAGTTGGCCTGCTCGGCGATCCAGGGCCCGGCGACTACCAGCAGGAAGTGGCCCATCGCCAGGCCGAGCATGCAGCCGCCCAGCGAGAGCAAGACCGATTCCAAGAGGATCACGATCATCACCGTGCCCCGCCGCGCACCGAGGGCGCGCATGATGGCGATGTCGTGGCGGCGGTCGTTCATCGAGTTGTAGATGCTTACCAGGATGCCGATGCCCGCCACGAGCACGACCATCACAGCGAAGACCAAAAGCACCAACTCGATCTTGCCGACGACGGCCTCAAAGAAATTGGATATTTCCTTCGTCGGAATGGCAGCTTGGGCCTCTTTGCCTTTATTGATCTCCGCCGCTAAGGGAAGCGTATCGGACGCTTCGCGGGTGCAGACGAGCACGGCACTGACTTGCTTGGCGCTATCGGGAATCGCATCGTGCATGTGCTCATCCTCATCGTGATCGGCGGCGGCCGCGGGCGCTGGAGTTCCGCCTTCAGGCGGCTTCTCCGTTTGTTTCGCCTCGGGCTTCGAACCGGTCGCAGTGCTTCGAGCACCGGGCTTCTCCTTTTCCTCCGACTTCTCTTCCGTCAGTGTCCGCCCTACCCTTCCGGCATGACCGCCAACTCGGTAGAAACCTTCAATGTTCACGAAGATGGCGTTATCGGTCGGCGCGCCGGTGGCTTTGAGGATGCCAACTACTTTGAACGCCCCGTGTTGGTGTTTCGTCTTGCCGCCGGCGTCGTGGCTGGGCCGGAAAGTGTCGCCCAGCTTCAGCCCCGTTTGCCGGGCGGCCGTTGCTCCGATAACGGCGGTGAACCAATCCGCCTCGCTGTCGGAGAATTTGTCGCCCTCCTTGAACTCGAAAAGGCTGTGCTTTTCCGCGTCTTTCAGGTCGAACATGCCCGATGTCGTGCCGATCACGCGCTTGTCTTGGTAGACATCGCCCAGACAGATCGGCACGGCGTCCGACACCATGTTGCCGCCGATGCGGTTCTCGTAAAGATCGAGGTAGACCTTGTACGGCAGCGTGGTCTGCGGCTGGCCGATGTAGAACACGCTGGAAAGGACCAGTTCCAAGTTGCTCCCTTTTGGCGGACCGACAATCAAGTCATAGCCCGCCCCGCCGCGGTGAAACGCCTGGTCCACCACGTTATAAACCACCAGCACTGCGACCACGAGCATCACGCCCAAGGCCATCGAAATGGTCGTCAACAACGATGCCAACGATCGTTGTTGGATGCTGCGCCAGGCGATTTTCCAGAGGGACATGGTGAAACGGGAATCGTGGGAATGTTGTGGGCTCGGAAGGTCTTTGGTCTTTGGTCTTGGGTCTTGGAGCGGCGCACAATCTCCTGAGACCAAAGACCTAAGACCAAAGACCTAGCCTCTCTCTTCCTTCATCCTTTTACTAACTTTGTTAAACTCTTCCAGCCGCTCGACACGATCGAATTGCTCGGCCACCAGGGGCGAATGCGTCACTAGCACCAGCGAAACCTTCTCTTCGCGGCACGTCTCCCGCAGCAGATCGAGAATCTGCTGCTGATGGCCCGCATCGACGTTCGCCGTCGGCTCGTCGGCCAAGAGCAGTTTTGGGCGATTGGCCAGCGCCCGTGCGACCGCCACCCGCTGCTGCTCGCCCACGGAAAGCTGCGTCGGCTTGTGCGTCATTCGATGACCCAGTCCGACGCGCTCCAACAATTGCACCGCGCGGGCCCGGTCCACGTGCGGCGAGATCCCGAAGAATAGTTCCAGCAACGTGCCCGGCATTTGAGCCGGCAGACCGAACCGCATCGCCAGCATGACGTTTTCCAGGGCCGAAAACCCACGCAGGAGGTTGAAGGTCTGGAAGACATAGCCGATATGCTCCGCCCGAAAGCGGTCGCACTCCGCCTCGGGCATCAGCGTGATGTCCCAGTCGTTGACCCGCACTTTGCCCTCCTCCGGGCGGGTGATGCCGGCGATGACGTGCAGGAGCGTCGTTTTTCCACAGCCGCTCTTGCCGACCAGCACCATCTGCTCGCCCGGCGCGACGTGGAACTCCTCGATCTCGAGGATCGGCAGCGGCGAGCCGTCGGGTTCGACAAAGGACTTTTTTACGTCGCGGAGGAGGAGCATGATCTATGTACGCCAGGCTTTCGAGCCTGCTTGGCGGTCGGTCAGGCAGAAAGCCTGACGTACATTTTGCCCAATTATGCACTATCTTTACGCACGCCGCCAGGGTTTGGTTCGCCAAAGGGACGTTTCGAACAAGCGCGATTCGGGCATTCCTACGACCCCGCATCGGTGGTAAAATGATTGGTAATGCCTTATGTCCAAACTCTTGGGCGGCCCCTGGTGCGATTACTGCACAGGCACACGTTCCCCTATACTGGACAACAGGCGGAACGAATAGCACACGGATTGGCGGTGAACAACATGCAGAAACAAGAAGTCATTTCGCTTCTGGAGCGTCTTCCGGATCCAGTCGATCCTGAGCAACTCATGCACGAACTCTATTTGAAGGCCAAGATTGAGCGGGCCGAAGACGCCATCGCGCGCGGCGAGGTCGTGTCGCACGAGGAGGTTATTCGGCGGAGCCGCGAATGGTTCAAATAATTTGCGGTTGAAAAATCGTCGGCCGATTGCGAGATGTTCTGATGCGAACGCGAACTGAGATAAACGCTGTGTGGCTCATTTGCCTCGTCCAATGTCTTCACGCCGGGTGTAGCCAGCAGCCATCCCGGCCGACTCCGATTGTTTCAGGAAAGGCTGTCGGCGGGACGATTTGGAACGGTCCCGCCGAAGCCTCATCGAGAGAAGGGAGCAAAATCGAGCCGGGAAGCCGAGTGGAAATCTACGAGAGATTCATTATCGTTACGCCGCCGAAAGGCCGGAGTGTATTGAGCCTTCACGGTTGGTACACGGATCTCAGCTTTGAAAAGGACTGAGCCGGCAATCAAAACAACCTCCCCTGCCTCGCCTTGCCCAACACATAGGCGTTGTAACCAAGATCGAGCAGCCGGTCGACAAAGCTTTCCGGGCCGTGCGTACAGTAGATTTCCCGCGGGGCAACTCGATCGATCGCCTCGATAAGCTCGTCGTAGTCGGCATGGTCGGAGATCGGAATGGCATGATCGACGCCCAGCCGGTACTTCGCGCCGCGGTCCATCGCCCAGCCGGTTACGGCGAAACGAACGGCATTCGGTATTTCGCCCGGATATGTACCAACCGGAACGATTACTGCCCAGCCGGGCTTCACCAGGCCGCGAAACAACTCAAAGCGGCCCAGCGGGCAGCCAAGCTCCTCGTACTTCTGGCTGACCTCGAAAATCGTGCCGTGCTGTAAGACCGGAATGCCGTGGTCGGTCAAAAGCCGTGTGACCTCCTGACTCTTGCCCAGCACGTAGCCTTGGATGACCGGCGTTTTCTCCTCGGCCAGTACGCGGCGGACCAGGGCGATAAACTCCGCGATCGTTTCCTCGCGCGGCGGCAGGCGGTAGGCCGGATCGCCAAACGTGCTCTCGATCACCAGCGTGTCGGCGTGGGGCAATTCGGCCGCCGCGGCGGTAAGCGACGGCCGCAGCTTGAAATCTCCGGTGTAGAGCAGCGACCGATTACCGTCTTCGGCCAGCAGCATCGCCGAGCCGAGGCAGTGGCCGGCCGGAAACGTCGTCAACCGCACGCCGGCCCAATCGATCGGTTGGCGATACGGCATGGCATGCGTCCGCCGCGGCCCCAAGCGTAGTTGATATAAGGCCGCGGTCTCCGGCGTGCAGAGCGCCAACTCATGCCGCGCCATGTGGTCGCTATGGGCGTGCGATACAAACGCCCGCGGCTGCCGCCGGCGAAAGTCGATTGCCAGATCGGCGTTCGTCAGCTTCAGGCCGTTTTCCCAGTGAAACATGCCGCGGCCTACCACATCCGAGACGATTGCAGGGCGGTGAAGCTCGAATAGCCCAGCCAAAGGAAAAGGATGCCTGTGTACATCTGTTGCCACTCCACGAAGGCGACAAAGCACATCAAACCAGCGACAATCACCGAGAGAATCAGCGACTGCCGCAGTGCATCCTGGGGATTGAACAACGTGAATATGTTATACATAATCTGCCCGCCGTCCAATGGATACACCGGCAGCAGATTGATCAGGCCCCACCAGACTGAGATGTAAAAAACCTGAAAAACAAAGTTGTCGGCGAGTTGGTTGGGAAGGAAAACTCTCGGCACTATGTCGCGCCACGACTCCTCCATAAATTGGATGTGGTATCCTCCCAAGTAATGCAATGCCACGACGAGCAGTAACGCCAATATGAATCCCGATCCCGGCCCAGCCAACAAAATGAGGATTTGTGCCCACGCCCCGGGCTCCCGCGTCCCCATGCGGCGGCCGCGCGGAATCGCCAGCCCGCCAAAGGAATAGAGCACGATCGAGGCGTCGTAGCCGAACTCCCGCATCACTACCGCGTGGCCCAATTCGTGGAGCAAGATGCAAAGCGTCACCGCCACGACCCACGACAGGAAAAAGATCGGATCGGTACTGCGGCCGCTCAAGCCGAGCATGAGCGTCATCAGCCAGAAAAACGGATGAATGCGCACGGGGAAGCCGAGTAGCGAAAAATGGATATCTCCTTGCGACGGCGGCGGCTCGGCCAGGATCACGTGCGAGTCCTCATGCAGCGGAATGATAAAGGTATCTGGGAATTGTATCATCCCGGCGGCATTTAGCGAGTGGCGACGTCGCTAAGTCCAGCGCCCCCTCCCGCAATCCTTCGACGCTCGATATACTATTAGTCCAAATATGACCTTGAATCCCATGACACTCGAAGAACGCTGCCGGCCGATTTCGCTGCTGCTGTCCGACGTCGATGGCGTACTCACCGACGGTCTCGTCGTCTTGGACAACCAGGGCATCGAATCGAAGGCGTTTCACATCCGCGACGGCCTCGGCATCAAGCTCTGGCAAAAGGCCGGCTACCAGTTCGGCATGTTGACCCTCCGCAGTACGCAGAGCTTGAAAGTTCGCGCGGCCGAGCTGGGCATCGAGATCATCCGCCAAGGCGTGCCGGACAAACTGACTTCGTTCAAGCAAATTCTGGCCGAACTGAAGCTCGACCGCCAGCGGGTGTGCTACATCGGCGATGACCTGCCCGATCTGCCCGTAATTCGCGCGGTCGGCCTGGGCGTGGCCGTAGCCGACGCGGCATCGGAAGTCCGCGACGCGGCGCACCATACGACCCATCAATGCGGCGGCCACGGCGCCGTCCGCGAGTTGATCGAGATGATCCTCAAGGCCCAAGGGCGATGGACGGATGTGATTCAAACTTATCTGTAGAAGTGTGCGGAATTGTCAGGGAGATTGAAAAATGCAAATTGAAAATTGAAAAATGCAACTTTTCATTTTGCAATTTTCAATTTACAATTTGCAATCTCACCCCATTGCCCAACTGACCATGTATTCTAAAGACTCCCTCATCTCCCTCTTCGGCCAAAAGGCCCTCAAGTTCGGCCAATTCACGCTCGCTTCCGGCAAGCAGGCATCCTATTACCTCGACGGCAAGCAGGTGACCTTGGACGCCGAAGGTGCGCGGCTCGTGGCGGAAGGCATTCTCGATTTGCTCGCCGCTGCTGGGCCAATGCCGGCGGCGGTCGGCGGGATGTCGATCGGCGCCGACCCGATCACCGCGGCCGTAGTCACGATGTCGGCCGTCCGCGGCACGCCGATCACCGGCTTCATGGTGCGCAAGGAGTCGAAGGGCCACGGCACGAACCGCTATATCGAAGGTCCCGTCCAGCCCGGCAGCGATGTCGTGATCGTCGAGGACGTGGTGACGACCGGCGGCTCTTCGCTGGAGGCGATCAAGCGCTGCGAGGAGTTCGGACTTAAGGTCATCCGCGTGATTGCCATCATCGACCGCATGGAAGGCGGCCGCGAGGCGTTCGCCCAGCGCGGCTATCCCCTGGAAAGCCTGCTAACGATCCGCGATTTCGGCATCGAACCGCCGAAAGGCTAGACTTAGCCGAATCCCTCATCCCGCACCCCGCCAGGATACGAAAATGATAACGAGGGATCGACGCGCGCTCAGTTAAGATCGGCAATTCAGATGATCTGTAGGGATGCGGGACTACGAACAGGGATGTTCGCGGCGCTCGATTGTCGCCGTAATGGGGGGGCGCATCGCCTCCGCCGGCGAAAATGACGACAGCCCAGCAAATGGTCAAAACGCTCCCGACGCGGCCGCTGCCGCCAACGGTCCAAGTCAGCCGGCGCCGCCCCAGGCGATTTCCACGCACAACCTCGCCCGCGCGATGGTCGACGGCGGCCCGTTGATGATCGCCTTGGGCTTCTGCTCGCTTTTGGTGATTACCTTCGTGCTGGAACGGGCGATCAGCCTCCGCCGCAGCCGGATCATACCAAAGCCGTTCGTCACGCGGATGTTGGAACAAATCGCCGACGGCGAAATCGACCGCGGTCAGGCCCTGGAACTCTGCGAACAGAACGGCAGCCCGATCGCCGAGGTCTTTGCCGGCGCGTGTCGCAAATGGGGCCGGCCGAGCGTGGAAGTCGAGCAGGCGGCAATTGACGCCGGCGAACGAGCGGCCAACAAACTGCGCCGCTATCTGCGAGTTTTCTTCGGCGTGGCCAATGTCGGGCCGCTGCTGGGACTAATGGGCACGGTGCTCGGCATGATCGAGACCTTTAACGCCATCGCCGCACACGACGCCCTCGGCCGCGCCGAGATGCTGGCCGGCGGCATCGCCAAGGCGCTCTTGAACACCGCCGGCGGCCTGGCAGTAGCAATTCCCGCTTCGATTTTCTACGTCGTCTTCCTCAGCCGCATCGACCGGCTGGTAATGGACATCGATTCGCTCTCGCAGGAGATCGTGAACCTGATTTCCGCCGAGGAATTGCAGCAACGCGCGGCGCGAAAGACAAAGCGACCGACCAGAGAGGCGGCGTGAGAACCTGCCCTTCATCCTTCAGCCTTCATCCCTCATCCTTTATTCCCCATGCCGCTGAAGATTCACCACGACGAACAGCCCGCGCTGAACTTGACGGCCATGCTGGACATCATGTTCCTGCTGCTGATCTTCTTCGTCTTAAATACAAAATTCCTGGATGACGAACGGCAGATCAACTTGCAGGTGCCGCAGGTCAACGGGCAGAACAAGCTGGCCGCGGCCGACCAACAGAAAACGATCAACGTTTATAAAGACGGCTCGATCCGGCTTGACGGCGCGACGGTTACGCTACGAGATCTCACCGCACGGCTTGCCGCCGCTCGACAGAAGACGAAGAACCTGGGCGTGCTGGTCCGTGGAGACGGTCACGGTGAGTTGCAGCAGGTGGCCGACGTGTTGACCGCTTGCAAGCAAGCCGGGGTGAGCGATCTGGCGGTGTCCGTGCGGCTGAAGTAACGTATCCGGCACACTCCGTGTGCCGTTGGCAATCGGCACACGGAGTGTGCCGGATACATACATGACCACGCTTAGTTTCAACCAACTCTGGACTCGCCTTTGCGGCCTGGATCGCACGTCGCTGCTGCTCTTGGCCGGCGCGATTGCCTTCACGATTGCGCTGATCGTTTTAATCCGAACTCGCTGGGGCCACAGCCGCTCGCTGGAAAAATGCGTGCTCTTCTCGATACTGGCCCATCTCTTGTTGACCGGCTATGCGGCTACCGTCCGGTTCGTCATGTACCAACCTGTTGCGAAAGAGCAATTCGTCCGCGTTGCTCTGGTTGACGGTCCCACCGGCGCGGATCATGGCCAGATCGCCGGCACCGATCCCGCCGCGAGCCTTCCCGCGCCGAAACCTCGGAAGCCGGAGGCGATACCGGGCGCGGCGGACCGCAAAGAAGTGAAAACAAAGTCGATACCAATCGCCGACGCCAAATCAATCCCAACTCCAGCGGCAACCCCGAAACCGCAAGCGCCGCCTCAAATCTCTTCCGCCGCGGCGCAGGCCGCGATGCGGCAGCTTGCCGATAGGGTTTCCGCGTCTCCAGTTGGCAATTGACTGAAACCGCGGAGAAGTATCTCAAGGATTTCAGCAAGCCGCATGGCACGGAGGCGAAAGCAGCACCGCCAGCGTCGGTTCCCATCGTTGCGATGACGCCCGTGGCATTGGCGACCGCGGCACCACGGAAGCCAACGAGTTCATCGTCAGTTCCCGTGACCCCGGCTGCGGTAACTGCCTCCGCCACGACAGGCGCGGGACCGCCGAATGCCTATCCTGTGCCGGAGACCTACAAGCTTCGTCTGGCCACCGACCATATAGGCCTGGCCCTCGCCGGCGGCGGCAGCAGGGAAACTGAGGC
Organism: uncultured Planctomycetia bacterium; assembly: GCA_963775975.1. Taxonomy (GTDB): domain Bacteria; phylum Planctomycetota; class Planctomycetia; order Pirellulales; family Thermoguttaceae; genus JANXQG01. The sequence goes on along the minus strand of CAVZKX010000003.1, from coordinate 960,304 downwards.
CGCCGTGCAAGCCGCCTTGAAATGGCTCGCTGAGCATCAAAATGAAGACGGCCGCTGGGAAGCCCGGCGCAACGAGGCCGGCCGCGAGACGACGCCCGACGGACGCAGCCGTCCCAACGCCGGCGCCGACGCCGATACCGGCATGACGGGCCTAGCCTTGCTGGCGATGCTCGGCTCCGGCAACACGCATCAGCGCGGACAATATCGCGAGAACGTCCGCCTGGGGCTGAATTTCCTCATGCAATCGCAGGATGCCAACGGCTGCCTCTCCGGCACGGCAGATCGCTACGCGGCCATGTACTGCCACGCCATCGCTACCTTCGCGCTTGGCGAAGCCTTCGGCATGACCGGCGAGCGCCGCCTGGAACAACCGCTCCGCCGCGCGATCGGTTATACGATCGCCGCGCAGGATCCCTACGGCGGCGGCTGGCGTTACCAGCCGCGCGACCAAGGGGGCGACACTAGCCAACTCGGCTGGCAGTTTATGGCCTTGAAAAGCGCCGATCTGGCCGGCATTCGCACACCCGAAGCGACGCGGCAGGGCATCATTCGTTATTTGCAATCGGTGGCGTCGCGACCGAATGGCGGGCTGGCATCGTATCGATCAATGGAAGCCCCCAGCCGCACGATGACGGCCGAAGCGATGCTCTGCTGGCAGTTCCTTGGCCTGCCCCGCGAGCACCCCGCCTGTAATGAGGCCGCCGGTTATTTGCTCGTCGCTCCGCCCGGCGTCGGCCAGGCAAACTTTTACTATTGGTACTACGGAACTTTAGTAATGTATCAACTGCAAGGCGACGGCTGGCAACGGTGGAATACGGCCGTCGCCACGCAGCTTGTCAGTTTGCAGAATAATGAAGGCCCTCAGGCCGGTTCGTGGGACCCAGACGCGGTCTGGGGCGGCTACGGCGGCCGGGTCTACAGCACGGCCCTCGGGGCAATGTGCCTGGAGGTTTATTACCGGTTTTTGCCGGTGTATCGGAAGTAGCATACAAGCCCGAAGCGCAAGCGAGAGGGGAGTCGGTCCCTCTCGCTTGCGCTTCGGGCTTCGATGGCCGCCAGTAAGCCGGCATCCGCCGGGCTTTTCAGAGTCCGACTGACTTGGTAGACTAGGAGGTTTACCATCCGGCGCGAAATCGTCGGAACTACAACAAAAGGACAGGCAAACAATTATGGCAAAACCACATCGCATCGCGAAAAAGGCCAACCACGGCAAACGTCCCTCGAACAGCAAGGCCCGCAAGGCGAAGCGGCATCAGGTGAAGACCTGAGCAGCCGATTCCTTATTGTGCCAGGGAGCCCAACGACGTGAAAAAGCCCTTGATCCTCGATTTCTCCGAGTATGACCTCAACCACGTGGTCAGCGACATCGAAGAAATTCGCCGCTACAATCCGCAGCGCTTCGAGATGGAGCAATTGACGGCCATCGTCTTCGAGGACCCGTCGCGCTCGATCTGCGTCGGCTACAAGGACTTGAAGCACGACGAGTTCTGGACTCGCGGCCACATGCCGGGCATGCCGCTCATGCCGGGCGTGATCATGTGCGAGGCGGCGGCGCAATTGTCGAGCTACTACACGGTGAAGAACAAGCTGATGGAAGGCATGATCGGCTTTGGCGGCATGGAAGATATCCGCTTCCGCGGCCTTGTGCGGCCCGGCGATCGCTTCGTGATCGTCTGCCATTTGCTCAAGGCGCGGCGGGTGATCATCACCTGCGAGTTTCAATGCTTCGTCGACCAGAACCTGGTCTGCGAAGGGTTGATCAAAGGCATCCCCCTGCCCGTCGGCGAGCTGCAGTCGGCCGGCGGAGCGGAGGAGTAGGCGGCATGGGCCGCCGCGCGCTCCGCAAGATCGATCCGACGCTAGACATCTCGCGGCACCTGATCGAATTCGAACATCTTCCCCGGCCTTGGGACCCTGCGGCCCTATTCGGCGCGCACTCGCGCCGCTCGAAATCGAAGTCGGCACTGGCAAGGGCCTGTTCCTTCGCAACGCGGCGGTCGTTCATGCGGAATCTGACTTCCTTGGCATCGAAATCGTTCATAAGTACGCCCGTTTTGCTGCCGCGGGATTGGCGAAGGCCGGACTGACGAACGCCCGCGTTGTCTCGGGCGACGCGCATGCGGATCTTCGCCGAACTGGTGCCCGACGCATCGCTAGCGGCCGTGCATGTCTACTTCCCCGATCCCTGGTGGAAGAAGCGGCATCGCAAGCGGCGCGTGATGAACGAGTCGTTCGTCGGGCACATCGAGCGCGCACTGGTACCGGACGGTGCGCTCCATTTCTGGACCGACGTGGAAGAGTATTTTCAGGTCACACTCGAACTGCTGGCCGCCAGCAGGCGGCTCACTGGGCCGATCGCGGTGCCTGAAGCCGCCGCCGAACATGACCTGGCCTACCGCACGCATTTTGAGCGACGGATGAGGCTAAGCAACGAACCGGTTTACCGCGCGGAGTATCGCAAAGTGGGTTCGAAAGAGAAGAATCCTCCCCAAGAGAAGTAGTTGACACATTTTTCAAGCAGTTCGCGTAGGAACTCTTGCGTATCGAGAGGAATGTTGATTGCAATGATCGTCCGAAGTTGAATTAACATCATGAGGTGCATCGCCCCTCCTCACCGCTTTCGGACCTTTCGGCTAAAATACGCGATTCAGTAGATTCCCTTCTGCCGGAGGGGTTTGCGAGCGACGCAATATCGAGACGCATTAGTCCCGCTCGGCAAGTGGGACCAACCTGGTGGGATACCAATGGCAAAGATTATTGTTCTGGATGAACTTTCTGACGACGGGTTGAACCTGCTGCGGTCGGCCGCGGATATCGAAGTCGAGGTCCGAACGGGGCTGAAGGGCGATGCCCTCAAGTCGGCCCTAGCCGAATCCGACGGCGCGATTTGCCGCAGCGGCGTGAAGATTACGGCCGAATCGATCCAGGGAAACCATCGCCTCAAGGCGATCGCCCGAGCAGGCGTCGGCGTCGACAACATCGATACCGACGCCGCCACGCGCCAAGGGATCGTGGTGATGAACACTCCGGCAGGCAACACGATTTCCACCGCCGAGCAAACGCTGGCGCTGATGTACGGCCTCGTGCGAAACATTGCGCCGGCCCATCAGAGCCTCTTCGAGGGCCGCTGGGACCGCAAGAAGTTCATGGGCACGCAACTCGCCGGCAAGACGCTCGGCATCGTTGGCCTCGGTCGAATCGGACAAGCGGTCGCCACGCGGGCGGTGGCTATGGAAATGAAGGTGCTCGGCTACGATCCATTCATCTCCGCCGCGCGGGCGAAGGAGCTGGGTGTGCAGTTGGTAGATACGCCGCAAGAGATGTTCCCGCTGATCGATATCCTCACCGTCCATACGCCGCTGAATGAGCAGACCAAGGGCCTTGTCGGGGCGAAAGAGATCCAATCGATGAAAAAGGGCGCGCGGCTCATTAACTGTGCCCGCGGCGGCATCTACGACGAAGCGGCGCTGGTCGATGGACTAAAGAGTGGGCAGCTTGGCGGCGTAGCCTTGGACGTTTACGGCGAAGAGCCCTGCACGACGAGTCCGCTTTTCAAGATGCCGAACGTGCTTTGCACGCCGCACCTGGGCGCGAGCACCGAGGAAGCCCAGACAAATGTGGCGGTCGAAGCCGCCGAGTTGCTGATCGACTTCTTCACGAGCGGGGCGATCAAGCAATCGGTGAATATGTCGCCTTTGGACCCCAAGACGCTGGAGAGCCTCCGCGGATACCTGAACGTGGCTTATCGTTTGGGTCTACTCCTGGCCCAAGAGGGCTTGAACTCGCCGAAGTCCTGCCGCATGAGCTATAAGGGCGAGGTGGCGAAGAAAGACACGCGGCTCTTGTCGCAGGCCTTTGCCGCCGGCTTCCTCGCGCATGCCGTGCAGGGCGTGAATATCGTCAACGCCGAAGTCCTGCTGCGCGAGCGCGGTATTGAAGTTGTCGAACAGCGTTCGACCGACATTGGCGACTTCGGCTCGCTGATCACGGCTGAGGTCGTGAGCGAAGAAAAGACCGCTTCGGCCGCCGGCACGCTCTTCGGCAACGCCATGCCGCGGCTGGTGATGAAGAACGGCTGCCGGCTGGAGAGTTTTCTCGATGGTACGATGATGCTCTTCATGCATCGCGACCTGCCTGGCGTAATCGGCGGCGTCGGTACGATTTTTGGCCGGCACAAGATCAACATTGCCCAAATGGCGGTGGGGCGAAAAACGACGCAGCCCGGCGGCGACGCGGTGGGCGTTCTGGCACTGGACTCGGCTCCTCCGGCCGAGGCTCTAGCGGAAGTCCTGGCATTGCCGCAGATCGCCCGCGCCTGGACGGTCAAGCTGCCGCCGGCGGGCGAAATGCCGAGCTGGCTGGGAGGTTAGCAGTTAGCGCTTAGAACTTAGAGCTTGGACTAAGCTCTAAGAACTGAGTTCTAAGCACTGCGCCTGCAAATCCGCTCCATTCCTTACGTCTTGGCCTGTCGCGCGACTTTTTCTATCTTTCTCAATCGCTTCCGTTGCGGTGTGCGCAAAACGTGTCCGATCATTCAACATGGGCACTTCGCGCCGCGCGTCGTCATGGAGTGCTCCCCGCCTAATTCGCCCCACCTCCGCACCCTGATTCGGCCCATGATCGACTCCAATCCCTTGGAAGCCCGCGTACACTGCGCCTGGAAGGAAACCCCTACATCTCTCACCGCACGCTGCGTTTTGAGACCAGCGAAGGCCGCGTGACGCTCCGCGGCACCGTCGGAAGCTTCTTTCAGAAGCAGATGGCCCAGGAATCGCTCCGCCGCGTGGCGGGCATTCAAGAGATCGCCAACGAGTTGGAAGTCTGCTGGTGATCTGGCGGTCTGATTATAGCACGAAACACGCCATAACACGCCTCTGACGCGGCGGCGCGGTTAATCTTAGGGCACCGCTCGATGCCTCTGCCCGATAGTCTCACACGCCGCTCCACGCCTAGAAAAGTACCGTCTTGCTGATAACGGGGCTGACATCACTTGACCTATTCTCACTCCCCGCCTTGGTGGTCTTGCCACTGCCGCCGCGTCAAGTAGCTGGGGTCGCCTTGGCTCACGTAAGGCACGGGGTAGTCGTAGCCAGCGTCAGCCAGTTGGTCTAGGGTCAGGTCGATCCGCCAATTGTCCAGTGAAGTCCAGTGATGCCGAAGTGATTCTTTGCCGTCCCAAGTGATGAAGTAGCCCTTGCTGACTCGGGCGCGATGGCCAAGTTGCCTGAGCCGCCCAGTGACCAGAGGTGCTGCAAAGTGGCAAATGGCCAAGTTGCTGCCGTGGATCAACTGCAACTCTCTTTTGCAATCAACCAATAGTGACCACAGGAATGCCCGGTCCGGGTCCTGTATTCTCTCTTTTCCTTTTCCTTTTTTCATATCTCTTTTTATTAAAAAAAAACCCGGACCATCCAGACCGGGCGAACTGTTTACGTGTCAGGTGGCCTTTTCGATACGGGACTGGACTTGGACCTGATCTAGACCTGAATCCGGACCTGCGAAACCTTCTGGCATCAGGCGGACGTTCTCCCATGCGTAGACCCGGACCCGGTTGGCGTCCCGACCACGCTTGCTGATGTAGCTGAGTTGGGCTAGGACGGTGGCAAAGCGGACGTGTGCTAGGGGATTGTGGCCGTTCCTGAGGCACCACGAGCGGTATGTGTCGTACATTTCTACTTTGGGGGTGTCTTCGCCTTCAAAGCGTTGCGTGCATTCTTCTAGGAACATTGCAACTGGGTTACTTTCGCGGCGGTGTTGTGCCAGTAGTTTCTTGGCGGTCTCGGATTGCGTGAAGCTGCTGGCCCTCGTCCCTTTTTTCAGGACTGCGCAAGAGCCCTTTCAGTGCCCATGCTGCAATGCCGTTTCGCTCATCGTCGAATGTGCCCAGCAAAACGTCGGGAAGTATTTGCTCATTGTCGGCAATTACGTGGAGGAATGGCAGCATAACTAGGCGGCTCCATAGTGCGTTGCCTGAATCCCAGAATCGCGGTGTTTCGTTTGTCATGAGGGCCATTCTGACGGGTAGGTGCGTGCTGTAGGTGGGCAGGAACTTCTCGTCTATGAGAACGGTGTCGCCACCTGTGAGTGCTAACAGCTTGGTCTCGGCATCCTGACTGATCTGGCGGCATTCCCCGCTAATGTTGAGCCATTTTCCTACGAGCCCTGCGGTGGTGTGTTTGTCCTTCAACGACGCTAGGGAGGCACCGTGTACGCGGCTGTCGCCGACGAATTTGCGCAGCATCCGCATAGTGGTTGATTTGCCCGTGCCACTGGGGCCCTGCAAGATGAAGATGACGCTGAGGTTTACGTATGGAAAGTGGACCGCGCCGAACATTTCCCCTAGGCAATCCTGATCGTCTTTGTCGGGTAGCATTTGGTCGAGGTATGCTTGCCATTTTGGAGTGGGTGTGTTTTTGATGCGGCAGTCCATTGAGATTGTGCCGAGGTCGTCTTTGAGGAATTTGCGCGGGCGGACGACGCCATGGTCGATTTCAAGAACGCGGTCAAGGAACACTGTTTGGTGTCGCCTGTCCCAGCGGTCGATGTGTATGCCTGTGAGTAGTTGCAATCGAGAGATGATCTTCTTCGTGCGGTCCGCACTACCTCCGAACGCTGTGGCTATATCACGGCAAAAAGCTACGTCGCAGACGGGTTGCCAGAATCGCTCGTTCCACCATTTCCACCTTCCTTTGCTAGGCTCGATGGCCTGGAAGGCGAGGTCGTTGTTTGGATGGTTGTTTTTGAGAAAGCCCAACAGTAACTCGGCGGCTGTGTCGGGGTTCCGGGCTTGCTCGATCATTTTTATGATGTTGTCTTCAATTTCGATTGGTATGCTGTTGAACTTCATTTCGATAGTCTCCTTTTGGCGCTGTTGATAGTTGTTTCGATTTCGCGGGCGGTGAGCCCGGCTTGTTCGGCTTGGGCGGTTAGCCATTCGTATACTGTGTCCTGCTCGGTATCGAGGTAGTGCTCTGCGACATGGCAGGAGGAGGCATAGAGGTACTGGTTTCGTTGCCCAGGCTCAATCTGTTTCACAAGGTGCTTTAGTTGCCAATCCTGTTCGACGCTCCAGGCGGGCCAGTTGCCGCTCGGCGTCGGTCTCACCTTCGGCTTCGGGCCCCGCAGCGCCAATATGTTGACCGGTTCCTCATGCATCACGCGGACGAAGTTGCCGTAGTCCTCCTTGCCGTCGCGGATGACGGCCGGGCATCTGAAGCATCTTGACCAATCTTTAGCGTTGGCATCGACGATGAAGCCACAATCTTGCACGTTGTCCATTGGCTTTTTGACTTCGCGGATGAGGGCTTGAAAGTGCCGCTCGAATTGATTGGCGTCGTGGATGCTCGGCTCAAGGACGTACAACCAGCGGCAGCCGTGCCGCGTTGAGTAGACGATATTCGGGACAAAATCCATGAGGTACGCTAGGCGGAATAGCCGTTCCCAACTGTCGTCGGGTGGACTGCCGTGCTCTGCATAATCGAGGTCGAGGCAGCAGAAATCGAACTTCATTTCTTGCCGCTCCTCGTCGCCTTTCAAGACACGAATGCCAGCGTTGTGCATGAGGAAATGTGCGTCGTTTTCCCACTTTACACTGAGCATGTCGTATAGAGATATGACGCCTTCCGCCGCATCCCCGCCACTGGTGAACTTCGTGCCCAGTATCGAGCACTCGGGTGGGGTCAGCCAACGGCGGTGTTGTTCGCCTAGTTCCTGTGAATAAGCGTTTATGATGAAGGTATTCATTGATCCACCTCACCGAAGCTGTCGTACATAGCTTGCATCGCGGATTCGAGCGTTTCCAACCGGGCGATTTTGCAAGCTAGTTGGCCCAGGTCGGCATCATTCATTTCAGCGATGGTGATGCGGAATTCGCGCCCTCGCTTTTCATAGAGGCATTTGCTTTTGACCGCTTTACGGATGGCGTCCATATCGTAACGACTCATGATTGTTTCTCCTGAGTGATGTCAAGGTTCAATTGCGACACAATCGTTTGGAAAGGACTTCGGCGGGGGTTCGATAGTCGAGGCGTCTTCGCGGACGTTCGTTGAGTAAGGTCTCCGCGCGGGCCACCTCCTGGTGACTGATCCGCGAGAAGTCTGTGCGTTTGGGAAAGAACTGCCGCAGCAGTCCGTTGGTGTTTTCATTGGTGCCGCGCTGCCACGACCGGTAGGGCGTCGCGAAATACGTCTCCAGGTTCAATTTCCGAGCAAGCTGTCGATGTTCCGCAAACTCCTTGCCGTTGTCAAACGTGACGCTGCGACGCAACGCCGCGGGCAGGTCCTTCAGTCGCTTCGTCAACACCTTCCGTGTCGTGTCGGCCTTCATGTTGTCGGCTCGCCCGATGCGGGCGAAACCGCTTTTCCGCTCGACCACCGTAACCAGTGCGCTGTGGCGGGACTTGCCGACCATCGTGTCTGCTTCCCAGTCGCCGTAGCGGCGGCGGCGGTTGATGACATCGGGCCGCCCGTCGATGCGGACGCAATCGGCCAGTTTGCCGCGTTTTTCCGGCGGCCGGCCGCCACGCCGCAGCCAAGCTCGCCAGGCCGGCTCGCGATCGTCAATCCAGTTGTAAATGGTTTGTCGCGACAGGCGCCGCCGCGGCTGCCGGGCGAACTTCCGCCGACTTCGTCCGGCAATCTGATCCGGCGACCAATATTTCTTCAGCCCTTCTTCCACGTATTGGTGCAGGTGTGTGTCCTCCATCTTTCGCGAACGGCGGCAAGCCACGCGACGTTGATCCGCCAACCGCTGGGCCTGCTTCGGCCGATAGCCTCGTTGGCCCGTGTTGCGGCGCAGCTCGCGATAAATCGTGCTGCGGTGGCGTCCCATCAACTCCGCGATCTCCGCCTTCGATTTTCCCTTCTTGTGCAAGCCATATAGGATTTTCCGCTCTGCCGATGTAAGATGATCAGCCATCGCTGGGCCTCCGTGCGAATGTCACAGTCTCGACAACCGCGACATTCAAACGGACCCAGCGACCTTTCTCCAATATCAGTTTTCAACTTTGTCGCATTTGTATTTTGCCATCACTCCTGATAAAGATTGAGCCTGCCGTTGGCGCGGCAGGCTCAGGAATCGGCACGACACCGAGTAGACGATGTATTGGAAGTTTCCGATTATCGTGCCGTGAGAACTGCCGCGCCAACGGCCGTTTGTCCTCATCGTCCTTATTTACTGCGGTATCTTTGCTGCGAGGCCCGCTGCCGTGAGCACTTGCTCTTTGAGTCGCGGGTCGGCGGGGTTCAGCCATTGGCTCGTCTGAACGGTGGTGAAGACATGGATGCGGTCACCGTAATCGCTGAACGATACCTCCCGCTGCCAATCTCCGTTGACCCAGACACGCAAACCGTCTGTGTCCACTGATATTGCATCGGCGTCTCTAAGCCACTCGACAATCGCTCGCTCGATGTGCGTGATTTCTTCTCGATACATCAGTTTTTCTCCTGCGGGCGGAATTACCCACAGATATAACTGCTTTCGCGCGTCTTAACCGTTGTTGATAGCTCGCTGTCGCGAAACTTGGGTAAGATGAGTAGCTTTTTTAGCCGCCGCAGCACTTCTTTTGGGTGGGCAGTGGCTTAGTTTTCTCGGCTTGGACGCGCTGTCCCACCACTCGCGTCCCTAGTCTTTCTTCCCGTGCCCTGTCCACCCGGTCTTTGGGCCTTTCGATTTCGTTGTCGATCGCGCTCCAAAAGTCGGTCCTTTGCCGCGTCTTCCAACTGATGTTGCTTTTTGTTCCACCAGCTTGGCCCACAAGAAAGTTCGTCGGGCAGTAGATGTTGTATTTTGATTGCTGGCTTTGGAACTCGTTATCAATATGGCGATGCTCCCTCACAGGGTCGCCCCAATAATCCAGCAACACTTGATACATGTTGGCTCTAACAACATACGCATGGCAGTTGACGCACTTTACTACTTTGGACACTTGTTCATTGATGACTGTTGGGCGTCGGTTGTGATGGCCACCAATCCACAGGATGTCCCAATCATCGGGAACTGCTTCCAAGAACAGGCTGATACGCTCGGTAAATCTCGGTGCCAACACGAAATCATCCTCAAGAATAAAAACGTGAGGTAAGCCTAACTCCTGAGTTTGCTGTATAACGCCCATGTGCGATAATCGGCAACCCTTCGTGCCGTGGCCCTTACCGTCAATGGCTTCAAAGCGCTCTGGTAGGACGAATGGCCAGTGCTCGTACTGCTTAACAGAAGCTTGCAACCGGTCTGCTCGCCATCTGAGGTTGATGAGTCTGGCCGCTTTAACCCAGTCATTCTGCACGAACTTTGGGCGCAACTCGGTTTGGATGTACTTCCGCTCATAGTCGATAATCCATTCCTTATCGTGAAGTGCGAGATACCAGTACTGGTCATTCTTCACGTCGGCCCTGGTCTTACTTGCGGCAACAGCTTTTTGCAGCCACTGAACCATGTAGTCTCGCCGCCCGATCCAGACTCCTGCGTTTATCTTCTCGCGTGACGGTGCATTCCGTGGCCACGTCATGATGTCGGCGCTTATCAACAGCGGCTTGTCATCTAATGCCAACCGGAGCGAAGCGAGAGGCCCTCCGTAGGTCACGTCGAAGGCGTCCATCGTCGCCACGTAAGGCAAGGATGATTCCTGACATCCTTTGAGGAGTAATTCCAGCTTGGTGATGTGTGACCATCGCTTGACACTAGCGTACTCTTTACCCAAGACGTGATGCGGTTGGCCGTTCTTAATTAGTTGCCGCTCAACTAGGGATTGCTCACGGTTGTTGACTACTAACCAATCAGTGAGCATGTCGGGTGGGGATTCCATCTTATCGCAGTAGCGGACAAGTTCAGGCCACATCGTATTCCGCTTGTCTTGTGCTCCGCGCTCTAGGCCACTCACCCAATCGCCGGATTTGTGAGGAACCAAGCCGGGCGCGTGCCAGATAATCGGGTGATGGCCTTGACGATTGCTGTAGCTCATGGAAATGAGAATGTGATGTTGAACGTCGCACCACAGGGTGGCGCACCAACGCCAATCCACGTCATCACATAAGTCCCAGCAGTTGGGCAACGTCGTAGCACGATAGCTGCGAACGAGCTTCACGATTTCCGCCGCTCGCATTGCGATATTGGGCGAAACCAGAAGGATGAACTCCTTACCCAAGTTCATGCGCCAACCGCGAGCCGGGTCGGTCAATTGCAGCATCTTAATGTACGCGTTGTTCAGGCTGTCAACATCCGTGAGTTGACTGCCTTGGAACAAGTTCACGTAATTGAATGGCGCTGCCGAAGTCCAACCGCCGTGCGTACCATCCAAGAAGGTGTTGCACGAGGGCGTCGAGTTGTCGATGGTGTTGAGGCAGTACTTGTTATCGTAGCCCAAGAAGGTGCTACCAGCCCGGTAGTTTTCCGACTTGGCCAACGCTTCGCCAACGTGCACGCCGCGCTGATTGAGACCGCCCGACAAGTCCGACATCGTAGCTTCCATCGTCATCGTCCACTGCAAATGAAACGTGTCGCAACCAACGGTCGAAAGTAGGTGTGTAAGTGCTCATACCCTATGTTTGCACGAGATACGAGCCGCTTAAAGTCGGAAGACGCCGGAGCAAGAAGGGACCCCGCACATGAGGGTCGGGCCTGCGGGTAGGTGATGGGACCCAAAGCTTAAACAACGAGACACTATACCACAGAGGGGTCGGAGTGCTTCTGCTAATAACGCCGCTAACATCAACCGAGTGTAGAACGCATCATAACGCTTGCGTATCGTGTCGTGAGGGCTATCGCCAACGAGTTGGAAGTCTGCTGGTAGAATGTTTGTATCCGGCACACTCCGTGTGCCGTTGGCCGCGGCACACGGAGTGTGCCGGATACATTTATACTTCATCCCGGCTGACGCCGCGGATCTCTTGCAAGAATCTGTCCATCGTAGGGCAACGCTGGCTAAGGTCGGCTTCCAGGCACCAGTGGATCGCCTTGGCGAGCGCCGGGTCGAGCTTCGGGCGGTACGTGAGGATGTCAACGGGCGGCTTGTCGTGCGACATCGCGGCCATGCCGGTCGTGCCCCGCATCCAGGGCAGCTCAAAGGTGCAGAATTCATAGGCCGTGGCCCCGAAGGCGAATATATCAACTCGCCGGTCGGTCGGCTTGCGGCGGACAATCTCCGGGGCCATGTAATTCGGATTGCCCGTGCGCACGCCTGGCTGCTGGAATTGCGGCTTGTCGGGCAGCGTCAGGCCGAAGTCGATCAGCTTCAATCGCTTCTTCGCACGATCGAGCAGCAGGTAATTTCGCGGGGCCACGTCGCGATGCACATAGCCCGCAGCGTGCAGGGCCGCCAACGCCTCCGCGGCTTGCCGGATGAAGTGAGCGCGGCCGCCTTCAAAGACTGGGTCTCGGGCAATGATCAGCGAGTTAAAGTCGGGGCCGTCAATGTACTCCAAGGCGATATACGGCGTGCCGTCGAGCGTCGTACCGTATTCCAGCGTCTCAACGAGAAGTGGATGCTTGAGCGTCAAGCCCAACTCGCCCTCGGAGGGCTTGTTCAGGCCGCGGAAACGGTCCTCAAAGGCCGCGGTGCGGGCGCGGTCGAGGATCTTCAGCCCGACGATGCGGTTCGTGCGCAGGTCCTTGGCCTTGTAGAACTTCGACATCGTACCGGACGACGCCTCCTGGTGGAAGGCGTAGCGCTTGTGGATATCGACGCGGCTGTTGCTGACTTTGGTTTTGAGGAAATCCAGTAAGCCCATGCTGCTTTTCCGTCTATGTACGTCAGGCTTTCCAGCCTGACCGCCTTTCAGTCAGGCTGGAAAGCCTGACGTACTTTCTCTTACTTTCCACAGTAGTCGATGGCCGCGGCAAGCTCGCTTTGCAGATCGCGGCGGGCGACGATGCGGTCGATGAAGCCGTGCTCCAAGAGGAACTCGCTGGTCTGAAAACCTTTGGGCAGTTCGATGCGGATCGTGGCCTTGATCGTCCGCGGTCCAGCGAAGCCGATGAGAGCCTTTGGCTCGGCAAAGACCACGTCGCCGAGCGAGGCGAAGCTGGCGGCCACGCCGCCCATTGTTGGATTGGTGAGCACGGAGATGAAAAGGCCGCCGGCCGTGTCGTGGCGAGCCAGCGCTGCCGAAACTTTCGCCATCTGCATAAGCGAAAGCATGCCTTCGTGCATGCGAGCGCCGCCGCCGGACCCGGAAACGATGATCAGCGGAAGTTGCTCGCGAGTCGCCCGCTCAACGCAGCGCGTGAGCCGCTCGCCGACCACGCTGCCCATGCTGCCCATGATGAAAGCCGAATCGGTCACGCTGAAGGCGACGCGGCGGGCGCGGATCATGCCGGTGCCGCTGATGGCAGCGTCCTTCAAACCCGTGCGCTTCTGCTCCTCGACGAGCTTTTGGCGATAAGGGGCCTTATCGACGAACTCCAACGGATCGGTCGGTTCGAGATCGGCGTCCCACTCCTCAAACGTGCCTTCGTCAAAGAGCTGCGTGATCCGCTGCCGCGCCGAGACGGACCAATGGTATTCGCACTCCGGGCAGACGCTCAAACGCTTCTCGGCTTCCTTGCGGAAGATCGTGGCCTCGCAACCGGGGCAGCGCATCCACAGTCCCTCGGGCACGCCTCGCTTAGGTCGCTTCATGCCGTTCTTCTCGTTCTTCGCTTCCGATTTTTGATCAGGCATTATTGCTCGTCACCTGTGCGGCGGCAGGTTCGATGTCGAGGATTTCCCAGCGACCGTGGCCGGACAACGCCTTCCAAAGATCGCCCAAATCGTCTTGTTTGAAGTGTCGATGCACGAGGCTGGCTAAAGGCTCGGGAATCACAAGTCCGATTACGCCATCCTTATGCTTTCGCAAGAGCTTATGCATCGTGGCGGCAATCCGCTGATCGGCCTGCTCGATCATCTCGCCTTCCGGCGGGCAGACGTTATCCGGCTGCTCCTGCCACTGGCGGTAGACCTTGGGCTGCTTATGCCGCACGTCGCCAAGGAGCAGGCCTTGCCAGAGGCCCAAGTTGATATTCTGCATGCGATCGAGTTTCTTCAAGCGGGCATCGAGGTCCTTCGAGAGAACTTCCGCGGTCTGCATGGCAGACTCGCCGGGCGACGAATAAATCGCTTCGAGCTTAAGATCTCGCAACTGGTCCACTGCCCGCGCCACCTCCATCAGGCCGTCGCGACTTAATGGAATGTCCAACGCGCCTTGAATCCGTTCTTCGCCATCGTAATCCGTCGCCCCCGGACGGATAAGCACAATGCGCAACATGTTCAAACCTGGGTTTTCTTTTGGGCGGCGGCCAGGCCGCGGAACTCTTCCATTGCCTGGGAATAATCGTGATGCGCGAACAAGGCCGAGCCGGTGACGAAAAGGTCGGAGCCGGCCTCGGCGCAGTCGCCGATCGTATGTTCGTTGACGCCCCCGTCGACCGAAAGCAGCAAATCGTTTCCGCCGAGCGCTCCTGAAATGCCGCAGCCGATCGATCGCCAGTGGCTCGAACTCCTGGCCGCCAAAGCCAGGCATCACGCTCATCACCAGCAGCAAGTCGCAATCGTCTAAATAAGGCTCGGCGTGCTCGGCAGGCGTCGGCGGATTGAGCGTCAGCCCGGCCACCGCGCCAAGACTGCGAATCTCACGAAGCAGATCGCGCGCATCTTCTTCGACTTCCACATGCACGGTCATCAGATCGGCCCCCGCCTCGCGAAAGCGTTTCAAGTACTTGCCCGGTTCGGAGATCATCAAATGCACGTCCAGCGGCAATTGCGTCGCCCGCCGCACCGCCTCCACTACCGGAAAGCCGAAGCTGATATTGGGCACGAAGTGTCCGTCCATGATGTCCAAGTGCAGGACATGGGCGCCGGCGTCTTCCAGGCGGCGGACTTCCTGCTCAAGGCAGCCAAAGTCGGAAGCCAACAGCGACGGATTGATCACCGGCGCAGCCGAGCGCAGCTTGGCAATGATTTCCTCAGCCGCCATACGACTTGTATTCCGGGATCTTCATAATCTTAGGCAACATTTAATTCTACCAAGCCGGGCGGAGTTCGTCTGCGCGTAGTGGGGTGTACACGCAACCTATTGTGAATTAAACACTTGCAGCGATCGGCTTTAGCGGCATTTCACTGATGAGCCTTAAGGGCTTCATTTAGTTTTTTGGCAATTCCAGGGTCTTTCGGGCTGATTTTTTGGGCCGCACGGAGCGTTTCGATCTCGTTCTGGCGGTCGCCCGTCAGGTGGTAAGCGTCCGCCAAGGTCATAAGGCAACTGCTGTTGGACCAATCGCTTAGCTCGCAGGCCCTATGGGCAAGATCGGCCGCCTTGGGGCCGTCTCGGTACTCCGGCTTGGGGCATGTGGCATAGATATAGGCCAAGCATCGGTATGGCTCCGACAGGTCGGGAGCGGTTTTGGCCGCTTCCTCCAAAAGCGGAATCCCTTCCTTCAATTGAAAGCGCATGGCCAACAGCGACCCCACCATAGTCAGGGCTTTGGCACGTTCCACCTTGTCGGGGATTGACTCACGGATGAAAGCCACGGCCTCCGCGATTCGGTTTTGTCCCGCGATCGCTTTGGCTAGTTCGCCGGGCGTATCTCGGAACTGCTTTGCCGGATCCATTTCCAACACCTTCCGCAATTGTGTCTCGGCTTCGGCAAATCGGTCGTGGCGTAGAAGCGTATCTCCCAGGTTTTCGCATGACTCGGGATTGTCGCCGGTAACGGCCAGCGCGTGGCGAAAGAGCGACTCGCTATTGGCCCAATACGATGTTTGATGGTGCGCCATAAGCAGCAGAGCCGTAATGGCCGCGCACGACATTGTCGCAATGACGAAACGGCCGCGTGGGGCAGATTTCCAATCTGCCATGTCGCCGGCAGATTGGAAATCTGCCCCACGTCGTAAGTCCACCACAACCCAGACGATTGAGATAAAGATGCCGATGGACGGAATATAAAAGTAACGGTCCGCAAGGGACTGCGCCCGACTTGGATGATCCCGATGGTCGGCACGAGCGTGCCCAAGTACCAAAACCAGCCGACTGCCAGATAGGGCGCCCGGCGAATGAGCAAGATCGCAACGAGAGTGACAGCAGCCAGTAGCGCAACGGAAGCGACGACCAACGACGACCGTGGATGAAAGTCATACGGATAGAATACCGCGAGGTCCACCGGCCAGAAGGTCATGGCTAGGTACTTGACATAGGCGATGGCGGCGCTGGCCAATTGCAGCGACAAATGCACTTTGTCGCCGATCATCTTTGTCGCGCCCATCTTCGCCTGAGCGATCATTGTGACGACGGAAGCCGCGAGCGAGAGCACGACGAGCGGAAGCTTCTCGACGATCAGCAGGCGAAGCGGACGACTCGTCGAACGTAGCGGCCAATAATCCAAGAGCAAGAGCACGAACGGCAGTGTAACGAGCATCGGTTTGCAAAGAAGGCCCGCGGCCATGCTTATGAATACCAGGCTCCAGCGGCCAATGCCGGGCTTCATGACATATCCTTCGTAGGCAAACAGCGTAGTTAGAAAGAAAAGTGTCGAGAGTACGTCCTTGCGCTCCGCGACCCAGGCGACCGACTCGACATGCAATGGATGCACGGCGAACAGCGCCGCCACGGCCGCGCTCGGCCAACGCCGGCCGGTCATTCGCCGCAGCACTAAAAACAAGAGCACCGCGTCGGCCGCGTTCAAAAGGGCATTCACGGCGTGAATCGCGCCGGCGCGCGGACCGAAAAGCTGGCAATCCAGCATCAGCGAGAGCCACGTGAGCGGATACCAGTTTGCCGTTTCATACGTCGTGAATGCCCAGCCTACGCCATGAAACGAGAAGCCGTCGCGGACGTGCGCATTGTCAGGCACGTAGGCCGTGTCGTCGTAATTGGTGAACTCGAAGCCGACGACTTGCGCGTAGACCAAGGCTGTCAACAACAAGAGTCCGGCAATGATAAACCCATCAAGCTGCCTGTCGGAAATATGCCAAGGAGCGCGGCGCGGCGCAGTTTCCGCCCTCCGCGAGGCTACCGGCTTCCAATTTGACCTCGATCGCTTGGCCATCAGCGGTAGCGACTTCTCCGTAGGGTGGGCCGAGCGCAGCGAGTCCCACCGGTGCGAAGATACATGGTGGGACTCGCTGCGCTCGGCCCACCCTACAAAGCTCGCGCGCTACGACTGCTACTGCCGATCAAGCTCCTCGCTCTGCGGCAAGTCGGCCAGCGTTTCCAGTCCGAACAGCCGAAGAAAACGCTCCGTGGTGTAATACTGTGCCGTCGGCCGCTTGCGACCCGCTTCGCGGGTGTCCGGCCGTTCGAGCCGCAGCAGGCCGCGATGCACCAATTGCGAAAGGATGTGGCTGCTGGACTTTCCGCGAACCGTGTTTATCGTTTCGGCCGTGAGCGGCTGCTGGTAGGCGACAATCGCCAATATGTCGATCGCCGTCTGCGAGAGCCTGGCCTGACGGATGCGGCCAAGAAAGCGGTCTCGCATGGCATAAAACGGCTTGCGGAGCGCGAGCCGATAGCCGTCGGCGTCTTCCGAAACGAAGTAAGGGCACTCGTTCCGCATATAGCGGTGGTTCAACTCCCGGACCAGCCCGGCGATTTCTCCCCGCTCGACACCTCGCATCAATTCGGCGGCCCGTGCGGCCGTCAACGGGCTGTTGCCGCGGTCGCCCACGAAGAGCATGGCTTCAAGGATGCCCAGCGGCGTGACGGGGCCTGCGTCGTTGGCCGCTTCTGCCAGGTCCAGCGCGGTGTCGTCCGGCGCGTTTGATTGGGTCCCGTCCGCCGTGGCAGTTTCAATCGCCTCCGCCGATGAGCCTTCCGGCTCGTCCTGCTTGGGCGGCTTTCCCATCGCCTGGGCGAACGCCTTTGCCAATTCGTCGAGGGAGATCGGATCAGAGTCTACTTCCATCTTCGCCTCTGGTTCCCACGCTCCGCGTGGGAACGTCCTTGACGGCCGCTCTGCGGCCCCGCAAGCACTACGTTGACGCGGAGCGTCCGACAAGTGCGTGACAACGCGGAGCGTAGTCACGAGGAATTGCTATTTCCACCTTTTCGCCACTTCCTGCTTCATGAACTTCAGTCCATCCGTGGCAAGTTGTGTCTCGCTCTGGTACATTCGCCGCCAGATTTTCGTGGCGGCCGCGATCTTGTCCAAGGCCAGCCCGAAGGCCTCAATCACCATCAGGTTGTTGTAGCCGATTTCGTGGAGCGTGTCGAAGTTTTCCGCCCAGCGGATGTTGCCCTGGCCTGGCGTGCTGCGGTCGTTTTCGGAAATATGGACGTGGGCGAGGCAATCCTTCAACTCGCGGATGGCAGCCGCGGTGTTCTTCTCTTCGATATTCGCATGGAACGTGTCGTACATCATCTTGCAGCGAGGATGCCCCACGTCGCGGCAGAAGCGGGCGCCGTCGGCCGCCGTGTTCAACAAGTAGCACTCGAAGCGATTGAGGTACTCGACGCCCAGCGTAACGTTCACCGTGCCCGCATGTTCGGCGACCTGCCTCATACTCTCGACGCCCCAGCACCATTCATCTTCGTCCGGCCCTGTACCGGTGAAGTATCCTAAGGCGGAATGGAATGGCCCGACCAGCGCTTCGCACCCGGCAGCCGCGGCGCAATCCAGCGCGGTCTTGGTCGCTTGGACGCCTGCTTTGCGTTCGGCCGCGTCGGGGCTGAGGGGGTTATTGCCCGGCAAACGGATCGTTACGCCCGTCCGCGCCAGCCCCAGCGCGTCGAACCGCTTGCCCCACGCGGCATATTTTGCCACGTCGAGCTCAAAGATGGGGATTTCCACGGCGTCATAGCCGATCGCCTTGAGCTCCTCCAGCACAGGCAGCGTCGATTCTTCCAGCGTGTCGCACCAGAGCAGCAAGTTCATCCCGAAGCGCATGGGTTTCTTTCCTCTTGCCTATTTCTCAATTCGGTCGGGTTCTTGCTGCGTCGCTCCCGACATGATCGCCGCAATGAAGAAGAAAATGCCCGTGGGCAGCGCCAACACACACACAATTCCGTCGAACCAAGCTTCGGGCTTGTTCAGTTCTCGGTGCGGCATGATCCGGTAGAGCAGCGGGGGCGGTTCGGGCGCCGCGGCATCGGCCTTCGCGACGCCCTTGCTGGAGTCGGAGGCCATCGTCGCCGCGGCGGCTGCCTTAGACATGGCCTCCTCTTTATCCTTGTCGTAGGTGAGCTGCACCAAGAGAATAAACCCGGCGGCAAGCCCCAAGGCCGTCAGGCCCGCGCCGATACCGTATTTGTCGTCAATAGACATGGTTCACATATTGTAGGGTCGGTCAAGCGCAGCCGAGACCAACCGTCATTCATTCGTCGTCGGTGGGTCTCGGCTGCGCTTGACACCACCCTACGCTGGTATTCCTTCCAACAGATAATTCCGGCGGCTGCGGACCAACTGCCGGGCGGCGGGAAACAACTCCTGCACCGCCGGCGGTAGCGGGGCAAAGCCGACGCGCCGCATGACCTGATTCATCCTTACTAATAGTTTGTCATCCGAAGAGTAATCCCACAAGATGCGTTCCCGGCAAAAGAGCAAAATCATGGGCGCCAAACGGTCCGTTGGGCGGATTGCCACGCGGTTTACGACTTCCTGGACGGCCTCGGCATCGACCGCCTCCAAGGCCCGATAATAGCCGTCCAACGTACCCGGATGCTCCTCGGCCAGCGTCCAATCCAAAAGGACTTCG
Source organism: uncultured Planctomycetia bacterium (assembly GCA_963775975.1). Taxonomy (GTDB): domain Bacteria; phylum Planctomycetota; class Planctomycetia; order Pirellulales; family Thermoguttaceae; genus JANXQG01. The sequence continues at coordinate 940,650 of CAVZKX010000003.1, read as the reverse complement.
ACAAGCAAATGAGCGAGAAAACTGGGCCGAAAGCTCGCGTCTGCGGGTATCAGGCAGCGAAGCCCTGCCGACAATTCCAGCGTCGATTCGGCAAATGCTCGCGTGCGGTGGAAGACGGCATCGTCGCGAAAATGCTGCCGCAGCCCGCGGGCGACTGAGGCCGCGACCGGGTCTGAATCGTCGACCAGCGGTTCGACGTTCTTCGCTCGCACCCGCGCGCCGCGGTCGGCTACGCCCAGCCAGTCCGGCACGGCGGTGCCAGCTACGTAGTAGGGGTCATTGAGAAACGGCAAGGCATGGGAGAAGTAGTTCATTCGGAGATAAGCTTGCACTGGCCAATCATTGACCAAGCTCGTAGCAGGCGAACTGCTCGGAATTGCGAACGTAGAGCCGGCCATGCGCCACTACGGGATGGTTCCAAGTCTTTCCTTCAACGGCCTGAAAACGGCACAGCTCATGATGCGCGCTCGGGTCGGCGGCAACGAGGATCGCTTCGCCCTTTTCGGATACCACAAGAAGCACCCCCTGGTCCGCCAAGAGCAACAATTGCCCGCTTCCATAGCGGCCGCCCTTCCATCGCTGTTGGCCGGTTTCCAAGTCGATGCAGGTCAATACCCGGCTGTCGAATCCGTATGCAGCACCGCCGTAGACGACGAAATCGTTGAAGGAAGATTTTAGAGATCGTGAAACCCAACGTTGCTCTTCGGTCCACGATCCGCCATTGCGGGCGACATCAATCAGGGCCGTGCCCGCGCCTACTCCAGCGTCAAAGAGAACCCGCTTGGAGGCCACAACATTCGGTTGCTCCGAGCGCGGAAGCCCCGCACCGCCGGGCGGCGTCGCATGGTTCCATAGCAAGTTGCCCGAAGACGGATCGACCGCGAGTAGTCCGCTGTCGCTGACGGCCAGAATTGCTTTACTGTCGCCAATCTCCGCCAGTTGCGGCGAGCTGTAGGTTATCTTGCCCGCCGCGGTGGACCAAGCCGGCGCTCCCGAATCGGCTTGGTATGCCCGCAGGGCCTTGAACGAGTCGCCGACTTTATAGTCGCCGCCGGCAAGAACGACGACCAGATCGCCCGTCACCAGGGGCGAACTGGAGAAGCCCCACATCGGCGGTTGCGTCTCCGCGTCAGCGGCGATGTCGCGGGACCACTGCCGCTTGCCTGTCTGGGCATCGAGGCAGTTAAGGATGCCGGTGGCGCCGACGCGAAGATTCGCCCGACCGCGAAGGTCGGCGTTGCCCGCGGTCCGGGCCCGCTCTGGTCGTCTTCGTGCCGCACCGCGTCCTCGTGCGACCAGATTGTGTTGCCAGTCGCCGCGTCGAGGCAGACGACAGCTTCCTTATCGCCGACTTGCTCTTGCGTGAAGAGCCGGTCGCCCACCACGGCGACCGACGACCATGCCGGCCCGATCCGCCGTTTCCAAAGCTGTCGCGGCGGCTTTTCGTTCCAATTCGCGGCAATGTGAACATCATGCACGACGCCATCGCGATTCGCGCCGCGGAATCCCGGCCAGTCGCCCGGCTGTATGGCTAAGTTCGCGGCCGTCGAAGACGAGGCGACCTCCGCCGGCTTCTGGTTGCGGGCGAGTTCGGCCAGGTAGACGTCCCTCGGGCGTTGGGCTCCAACGAGTGCGCACCGCAAATTGAAACGCTCCGTCTACCCCTTCGTTGCGGACCAACAAGAAGCCGCAGCCGGTCAGAGCGAGCAGGACGCACAGGGCGGCCGTATGGCGCTCGCCCGAAACCTTTTGCAGCGCCAGCACACCTAGTGTCCAGGCCGTCAGCGCGAACGGCAGGCCGTAAAAGATCAGCAAGCCGCCAGCGGTTTTGTGCGCAAGTAGAACCGTCGCGACGCTAATGAGAACTAACGCGCCCAGCACATAAAAACGCTCCCTCCGCCGCACGCGGCTCCACGTCAACCACCAAGTCAAGAAACCGAGCAACATGATGCCCGTCGCCGCCACCAGGATTAGAAAGCCGGCGAAACCAAGAGAACTTCCCAGTTCGGTCCCTCGCACGAACGCGTGAATAATCCAGTAGACTGCCACAAGTGCGACCGCAGGCCAGACCCGCGGCGGCGACACGTTTGCGGCGGCTTGTTCGGGCAGGGAGTCGGGCGAGTCAGCGGCGATATTAGGTAGATTTAACATGAACGTCCTCTTTCTTTCAAAACCAAAAGTGTTTTCGCCGATTTGCGGCGGCCTGTCAAGCGCTGTCGCCCGCCTGCGCTTGACAGACCGACAAACGGCGCTTTAGATTAGGGGATCTAGTAGCCGAATCCGTACATCAAACCTCTCCGCCAACCATGCAACAAACCCGCCGCCAGTTCGTCCGCACGTTGTTCATTGCCACTCAGGCCGCCGCTTTGGCGCCTGCCATCGACTTGTTCGCCGACGAGCCGAAAACCGATTCGCTCGAATTCTTCCTATTGGGCGACTGGGGCCGTAAGGGCGAGCCGGACCAGGCCGCCGTGGCCAAGCAGATGGGCCTCTGCGGCGAAAAGGTCTGCGCCAAAGTTCGTCGTCGCCGTCGGAGATAATTTTTACGAAAACGGCGTCACCTCCGTCAAAGACGCGCACTGGCAAAAATCGTTCGAGCAAGTCTACACCGCCCAGTCGCTTCAGGTGCCTTGGTGGGCGATCCTCGGCAACCACGATTACCACGGCAACTGCGACGCCCAAATCGCTTACTCTAAAGGCAGCCAGCGCTGGAACATGCCCGCTCGATATTATCAGCGGGCCGAAAAGATCGACGCGAAAAACTCCGTCGATTTCTTCTACCTCGACACGACGCCGATGGCCGGGTTCGACGCTGGGGAGACGATGCGCGACGGCGAGCTGAAAGCACAAAGCGTTCCCCGGCAGATGGAGTGGTTCGAGTCGGCGCTGAAGGCTTCGACCGCGCCGTGGAAAATCGTCATCGGCCATCATCCTATCTATACCGGCGGGCAGCACGGCGACACGCCGTACATGGTGAAGCACGTCTTGCCGCTCTTGGAAGAACATGGCGTGCAGGCTTTCTTCAACGGCCACGACCACGACTTGCAGCATTTGCAATCCGGCAAAGTGAACTTCTTTTGCACCGGCGGCGGCTCTCGCCCGCGGCTGGCGATCAAGAAGACCGCGCACACGAAATTCGGCCTCGGCTGCTCCGGCTTCATCGCCGCGTCGCTCTCGGCCGACGCGCTGGACCTGCGGATGATCGACGATAAGGGTAAGCTGCTTTACACGACGAGCGTGCCGCGTGCGTCCTGACGGATCGGCCAACGGTCCCGGCGCCTGGGGCTCCGCCTTTAAGCGGCCTTTCAACGCAACCGGCTAAAGCCGTGACTCCAGCGCGATCCACTCTACCGCGATCCGCTCCGGCCCGGCGCCGAAGACGAACGACTGCGTACTCTTCGCCGGGCTGCCCCCATGCACTGTCCCGTCGGACGCTCCAACAGCCATCCACGCGAGCGAAATCGGCAACTTGAATCTTCGCGGTCCCGCGCTGCCGGGATTGAGATAGACAACTCCGCGCACTTCCTTCACGACTGGGTCATGCGTATGCCCAGAGATCACTACACGAAATCCGGCCGCGACCGGATCGAGGTCCAATTCGTTGAGGTCGTGCAGGACATAGAGCGATTGCCCTTCGACTTCCACGATTTCCGTCGGCGAGTACTCGTCGGCCCAATAGCCGCGGTCGACGTTGCCGCGAATGGCGTGGACCGGCGCGATCTGCCGCAAGGCGTCGATGATCTCGGGATCGCCAATATCGCCGGCATGAACGATCAGATCGACGCCCGCGAGCGCCGCCAGAGCCTCCGGCCGCAGAAGTCCATGCGTATCGGAAATCACGCCGACGGTTTTCATAAGCTGTGGGGCAGATTGCCAATCTGCCAGTTGCAGGCAGCTTGGCAAGCTGCCCCACGGTATAATCACACTCGACGCGGGCAATTATACAGCAGAAATCCAGTTCGGGAGAACCAACCATGCCGACACAACCGGACTTGAGCCAGCAGCGTTTCTTGATCTTGCTGGACCAGGATTACGAGGACCTGGAATACTGGTATCCAAAGCTCCGTCTGTTGGAAGCCGGGGCGAAGGTCGTCACGGCCGGGCCGCGTGACGGGCTAAAAGTCCGCGGCAAGCACGGCTATCCGGCGGTCTGCGACGCGATGATCCCCGAAATGGACGCCGCCGACTTTCACGGCATCGTCATTCCCGGCGGCTGGGCCCCGGATAAACTCCGCCGCGATCCGCACGTGCTGAAGCTCGTCCGAGACTTCGATGCCGCGGGCAAACTAATCGCCGCCATCTGCCACGGCGGCTGGATTCCGGTCTCCGCCGGCGTCTATCGCGGCGTCCGCGTCACCGGCTCGCCCGGCATCAAGGACGATCTCATCAACGCGGGCGGCCTGTGGGAAGACGCGGCCGTGGTCGTCGATCGCCACCACGTCAGCAGCCGCCGGCCGGATGATTTGCCGGAGTTCTGCAAAGGCATGTTCGAGGTATTGGAACGCAAGTCGTAGCGGGTGCTGCGCCTTAGCCCGTTTATTTGGCGTGAAACAGCGCAGCAAGAACGATTGCGCCTACCAAGGTGATGCCTAGCGGCACAGCCCAAATCCGCGGCCACTGGAACTTGCCGTCAATAGAGTTTCCGTCCATTACCGTGCCGGCCAACTGAGTGCCGAGGAAGAGGCCAATGCCGAAGTTCGCGGAAAACACGAGCCCCTGCATGGAACTGCGGAACGCATCGCCCGCAATGCTTTCCGCGTAGATCTGAGAGACGATGATAAAAAGAACGTACGCAATGCCATGCAGAACTTGGATAACAACGACGACGCCTCGCGGCAAGCTCAACACGTAGCAGAGGTAAAGCAGTACCCAACAGCCCGCGCCAACCACGAGCGTCCATTTGAACCCCAGATGTTCCAGCGCTGGCCCCACGGCGAAGAGCGTGGCCAGCGTCTGTGCCGCCTGGGCCATCGCCATCGCACCGGGCACGACCTTACCGGAAATCCCGCGATCGATCATGTATTGCCCGGAGCCCACGAAATAGAACTGCATCGTCCCCGCCAAACAAAGCGACGTAACGATGAACAACAAGAAGTTGCCGCTCTTTAGGAATTCTAAGGCATCGAACAAAGACCGCTGGCTGACCGATGTCTTGGGGAGCATCAGACAGCAGCCAACCATGACAAGTCCCAGCAACGCGGAGAGAATTAGCGCATCGCTGCCGTCGCCCGCCACTCGTCGAAGTATCCGCCAGCCGCTGAGACTATAGCCGACCGTCGCCCACGCGATCGGTGCCCAGATGAAAACCTTCACTTGGGTGGGCACGTCATGCGCATGACTAAACAGGACGGTATTGATCAGCGGCATCGTCGCGCCGTAGCAGAACGACCACCCAAGCATCGTTGCGAACAGCCCTGCGAACGATTTCTGCCGCACCGCTACGAACATGAGCGCGGCGGCGATCAGATGGGCTCCGGCAAGAATCCATTTGGTTGTGTCGGGATACTTGTCTGCAACCAGCCCAGACAGTAGCGGCGAAACGATGCAAGCAATCGGAAGCGTCGTGTAAATCCAGCCCGTCTGCTTGCCGCTCATCTTGAGCGGACCCAGCAGCCGCGCGGCCAGCACGGGCGCCCACGCACCCCACACCGCGTACTCAAAAAACATCATCAAGCTTAGGGAAACGTAGACATCCCAGGAAATGCTCATCGTTCCATCCTCAGGCAAGAAATCGCGGACCGCAGGAAAAAAGTCCGCTTCGCGCGGCTCGAACAATTCAATCTTGCCAGTGTAGCCGCGAATTTGGCAGCAGTACATTGGGGGCAAAACGCCGCAATTTGCCGCTTTGCCCCTTTTCAAAAGTCTTCTGACCCGTCTGTCGTGGGGGCTTGCCAAGGTTTTCGAAATCGCTAAACTCTTCTTTGTGGGAGTTGAGCCCAATAAGCATTGTTTATTACATTGATTGTGGAAACTATGCCCAATTGATATTCTGAGGGATCTGTGAAACCCGCAATGGCCTGCGATCGACGAACCTCCCGGTGCATCCCGGCCCGAAATGCCAAACGCCCAGCAACTCATCCTTGGCGAGCACGAGTGTACGCTCGACGAGCGGTTCCGGCTTACGATTCCGCAGAATCTGGCCGACTTGCTCACATCGTCGAGCAATCCCCGCTGCATGTTGGCCAAGGAGCGGCAAGGCTGCTTGAGCTTGTGGAGCGCCGAGGCCTGGGAGGAAAAACTCAACGCCCGAATTCGGCTTGTGGAGCAAAAACTCCAGGCCGACAGTTTCGGCGACGACCGCATCGCCCAAGTACAGTTATTGGGCCGGCTGCTCTCCACACGCCATCAGGCGGTCGAGCTTCGCGGCCGGGCACGCCTGCTGATTCCCGAGGGCTTTCGCAAGTTTCTCGGCGTGGAACGCGACCCGCCCGACAATCAGGTGCTGGTGGTCGGCGCGGCAGTCTGCGTGGAAATCTGGAAACCGGCCGCATGGCTGGCCTATCTGGAGCAGCGGATGCCGCGATTTCGCAAGTTGTTTCATCGGCTTTCGAGATAATACGTGGGGCAGGTTTCCAACCTGCCTTGCATTTCGGCAGATTGGCAATCTGCCCCACGAAACAGTCGCTGCCGGGAGGGATTCCCAGGCAACATCGAGGCGAAACGGAGTATGGCTGTAACAACGTAACCATGTCCGGTCCGGCGGAGGTCTCCCTTCATACCGCGCGTCACTCGGTAGGGATTGCAAGTCTCCAGGGATGGGTTTTTGGCGATACGAAGCGCCACCCATAAAACCTCGTCGGGCCGGACGTGGCCGTTGGCGCCGGTACTACCCGGCTATCTGCACGAACGCCATCCGCAACTGATACAGCGTATCGTCCAGCGCTCGGGTTTCGTCTTCCGTGCGGTTGCCTTCAGTCTTTTGCTGAAGGACCTCCAAGAGGTCGATGCAGTGCTTCGCCAGCGGCAGGTTCTTTTCCGCCTTCTCATTTTTGCCGGGCATGAACCCCAGGCAGGCAAACGCCTCCAAGGAGAGCGTCATGATCAGGTAAGTCAAATCGGCGGGCGGCAAGGGAACGCCGGGCGATTGCTTATCGCCGCTCGTCGGCTTCGCAGTGCCCGCTTCCTCGGCCTCCGCGCGCTCGCGCTCGACCTGGGTCTTCCAGTCTTCGTCAACGATGATTTTCTTTTCAGGCTCTTGAGGCATGACATACTCCTCGTTCCCACGCTCTGCGTGGGAACGGGCTTGCGGCCGCTCCGCGGCCATGTTTGCGCTACGGGGACGCGGAGCGTCCAGCATTGCGTTCCCACGCGGAGCGTGGGAACGAGGTTACTGCACCGCTTGCCGATGCTTCACCGCCGCGCCGACAAAGCCGGCAAAGAGCGGATGCGGACGCGTCGGCTGCGATTTGAACTCAGGATGATACTGCACGGCCACGAACCACGGATGCGCCGGGATCTCGACGACTTCCACGAGCGAACCGTCGGGACTCAGGCCCACAGGGCACATGCCGCCGGCGTCGAACCGCTCGCGATAGTCGTTGTTGAACTCATATCGATGGCGATGCCGCTCGGTAATCTGCCTCGCGCCGTAGCACTTGGCTGCCGTGCTATCGGGCCGCAGGCATGCCGGCTGGGCGCCGAGCCGCATCGTACCGCCCTTTTCCGTGACTCCCTTCTGCTCTTCCAGCAGGCAAATCACCGGATGAGGATTGTTCTTGTCGAACTCGGTCGAATGGGCGTGTTCCAGCCCGAGCACATTTCGGGCGAACTCCACTACCGCGCATTGCATCCCGAGGCAGATGCCGAAGAAGGGGATCTTCCGCTCGCGGACGAAGCGGATCGCATCGACCTTACCCTCAATGCCGCGCTCGCCGAATCCGCCCGGCACGAGCACGCCATCGACGCCGGCCAGCAGCCGCTCGGCGCCTTCGCGCTCGATTAGCTCGCTGTGCAGCCGCTGAATACGGATTTGGGCGCGATGGCCGACGCCGGCATGATCGAGGGCCTCGTAGATCGACTTGTAGGCGTCGCGATGCTCCGCGTACTTGCCCACCACGGCGATCGTCACTTCATGCTGCGGGTTCCGTAGCCGGTCCAGGAGGTCGTGCCACTTGTCGAGATTCAGCGTGCCGGCGGTGAGGCCGAACTTCCGCACGATCAGCGAGTCCAAACCGTGGTCTACCAAACTCAGCGGCACTTCATAGATGGAAAAATCCTTGTCCTTCTCTTCGATCACCGCTTCGATTGGCACGTTGCAGAACAGAGCGATCTTTTTGCGGTCGTCGTGGGCCAAGGTCCGCGACGTGCGACAGATCAAAATGTCGGGCTGGATACCGATCTGCCGCAAGAGGCCGACGGAATGTTGCGTCGGCTTGGTCTTCTGCTCGTCGGCCGCCTTGAGATAAGGCACGAGCGTGAGGTGGATGTAAAGGCAGTTCTCCTTGCCCACGTCGAGGGCAAATTGCCGAATGGCCTCCAAAAACGGCTGGCTCTCGATGTCGCCGACTGTTCCGCCGATCTCGGTGATGACGACATCGACATCCGGCCCGGCGGGCTCGGCAAGGGCAGTCTTGATCTCATTCGTAATATGCGGAATGACCTGTACGGTCTGGCCGAGGAACTCGCCGCGGCGCTCCTTGTTGATGACCGAGAGGTAGATCTGCCCGGTGGTGTAGTTGGAGTGGCGGTTCAGCGGCGAATTGGTGAAGCGTTCGTAATGGCCTAGGTCGAGGTCGGTCTCGCTGCCGTCGTCCAGCACATAGACTTCGCCGTGCTGGTACGGGCTCATCGTGCCCGGATCGACGTTGATATAGGGGTCGAGCTTCTGCATGCGGACGCGGAGCCCGCGCTGTTCGAGCAACATGCCGATCGAGGCGCTGGTCAATCCCTTACCCAGCGAGCTGACAACGCCGCCGGTTACGAAGATATGCTTGCTCATCAGACATCCATCCTGGTGGGGGGAGCGTCGTGCGGGTAAAGTCATATTCTAAAATGTCGCGGGGCAGACGAAAAGTAGGACTGCTTCGACGTAGGTCTACCGCGAATAATGGTCTCCCGCAAAGGCGCTAAGCTCGCAAAGGAGCTGACAGGAAAATGATGGACCGGAAAATAGGAGCAGCATCGGCACTTCGCAGACACTTTTCTGTCGCCCATATTCCTGTTATTCCTGGCTCTCTTTGCGAGCTTTGCGCCTTTGCGTGAATCGCTTCCCGCGCGACTTTCGCACGTCGGCCAAAGGAACCCGACAAAACCCTACACTTCCCTACACTTTTTTGGTTATGCCCCGAGAGACCGTCGGAAAAACGCCGAAAAAAACGCCGTTTTCGACGATTCTCCCGCGTTTTCCCGGTTTTCACTCGCTATTGTTCGAAAAGTGCCGCCGTGCGGGCTTTTTCGCAGGGCTGTTTTCCGCGGAAAAACGCGGTCGTGTCGTAATTTGTCGCAATTTGTCAGCAGAAAAGCATTTTTTGCCGATCGCGCTCGTTTCCTCCGCCTTATAGTTATCGGATGCTTTTATATGAATACTCATGTTGGCTAAGCGTTTTTCCGGATTGGACAAAACTGGAACCTTATTCGAGCTCGAGCACGACTTGTGGGGATTTGTCGATTCGCTCGTTCGGCCATTGTAAGGGTGGCCTTGGCCGATTATCTCTCGCCGCTTGCTGCTCCGGCTGCCATTTTGGCAGTCGGCCGGATCGCGCACGTGGCGACGGCGTCGGCCGCCTGCCAATTCTTGTATGTTAACATCAGAATACAGTAGTCAGCATATTTCATGCCAGTCGCGCGGAACGCTTCAGATTGGCGTTTGTGGCAATGACGGTTGAAAGTACCGGCCCGACCCCGGCCGTACAGAGTCCTTTTGAGCACGAGAAAGATTTGCAAGCACCTTGCAAAAGGCGGGCGTCGTTTTATAGCGATAGCTCACGCGCGATCCAGCTCTTGAAGGGCGTCGTCCAAGTCGATCAGTTCGCCACGATCCGCCTCTGCTATGCTCTGAAGCAGCGACGCGGGTATGTCCGCCTCCGCCATTGCGCTTAGTTTTTCAAGCAGCGCGAGCAGCTCCTGTTTTGGCAATGTTTCAATCTCGTGCCACAGTTCGCTTGTGCTCATGACGCGATTAACCCTAAAAAGTCTTCGCCCCCAATACGATGTCAATTATAGCAATTCCTGCCGTCGGCAGTTGACATCCTGGCATGAACTCGCTATCTTAACGCTATGATGCACAGTAGTGGCCGTGGGCGGGATCCCCGGCTTTCATCCCCTTGGCTGCGGACTGCCGCTGCTAGTGCTTGGTAAGGGTGTCTCGGCGGGAAAGCAGCGTGAAAGGGCGTTCTCGTGGGCTGGGTTTCTGGTTTTATCGAGCGCGTGAAGGGTCATGGCGGCAAGCGCCGTCTCGGCAAAGCTTCAAACAGGCCGCGCCGCCGTCTTCGCGCTCATAACCGCCGGCTGCTTTGCGAGCCGCTGGAATCAAGGCGGCTCTTGTCGACCGATGGCGCAACGCTGGTTTCACAGACCGTTGCGAACAGTGCGGTCGAACTGCCCGGCGCGTTCTTCTCGCAGACGTGGACGATCAAGAATACGGGCACGTCAACGTGGTCGCCCGGAACTTCGGGCTACACGCTCAATCTCCTCGGCACCGATGTGCTGGGCATCACGTCAGCGACGCCGGACACGGCCTCCGGGCATTACCACGTCATCACCGTGATCAACGGAGGCGGATCGGTGGCGCCGAATGGCACGGCGACGTTCACCATGAGCTGCATCGCCCCGGAAACGCCCGGCACTTACACCGACACATTCCAGATGAACAGCGCATCGAGCGTTTTCTTCGGACAACAAGTGACGGTGCAGATTGTCGTCTCGCAAGCCGGGCCGGCCGGCTCGTACGACCGCGCACGGGCCGTGTCGTATGCCAATAATAATGCGGGATTCGTCGTCACCGACGGATACTTCTGGGACGGTCCGAACGTGAGCGACATTACCTATTACGGCGCGGGCCAGCCGGTGCCGACGAACCTCGTCGGCGATGATTGCGCTCATTTCGTATCGTCGTGCATCGGCACGCCGGCGAGCGGGCTGGGCGGAGGGCTCACGATTGCCACCCGCGTTGCGCCATCGTATGGCGAGCCCGGTGCGCAGCACCTCGTCCAGACGACGCTGATTGGCGGCGGGCACGCCACCGCCGTATCGTCCTACAGCAGCCTTCAACCGGGCGACGTCATCGGCTGGGACTGGACGAGCGATGGCTCAATCGATCACGTCACGATCTACCTGGGCAATGGGCAAATCGCTTCCCATGCCAATTCCCACCTGGACGTTCCCGACACGTTCTACAATAGCTCCAGCCCGAACCTCACTTCATACCCAACCCACATCAATTCCCCGGCGACGCGCTACATCGCGCTGAGCGGCAACCTGGCCTTCGGCAACGTGACCGCCGGATCGTCGGCACAGACGACCTTGACGATCTACAACGGCGGCAACACTTCGCTGAACGTCACGAGCATCAGCTTGCCGAGCGGGTTCAGCGGCAACTGGTCGGGCACGATTCCTTCCGCCGGCACGCAGACCGTTACGGTGACCTTCTCGCCAACCGCAGGAACCGGCTACGGCGGCACGGTGACGGTCAACTCGAACGACACCGCCGGGACCGGCACCATGAGCGCCTCGGGCACCGGCGTGAAGATCGTCACCACCGCGGCCCTCGCTGCCGGCGGCACGCCAACCTACGGCCACGCCCTCACATTCACCGCCACCGTTACGCCGGCCAGTGGCAGCGGCGAGACCGGAACCATGCAGTTTCAGATCGACGGCACGAACGCCGGCTCGCCGGTAGCCCTGGGCGGCAATACGGCGGCCTACACGACGTTCCGCTCTGAGCGCGGGAAGTCATTCCATCGTGGCAATTTATTCGGGCGACGGCAAGTTCACCGGCAGCACGAGCAATACGGTCGGCGTGACACTCAGCAAGGCTACACTTACCATCACGGCGAACAACGCGGGCAAGTCGTTCGGCGCGCAAGCAACGCTCGGCGGCACGGCATTCGCGCAAACCGGGCTAGTAACGGCCAACGGCGACAGCATTTCAGGCGTGACCGAGAGCTGCACGGGCTGCGCGTCGGCGGCGGCAGTAGGCAGCTATTCGATCGCGGCCAGCGCCGCGACCGGCACGGGGCTGGGCAACTACAACATCGCCTATATAAATGGCAGCCTGGCAGTTTCACAAGCTTCCAATCTGGTCGTGACTACGCCGCTCATGGTCACCAGTGCAAGCAACTTGGCCGACGGTTGCAGCCTCACGGTAGGCTCGTTTCCCGCCGCGCCGATGGTTCCGTCCGCGACCGTGGCAGCGGCTTCAGCAAGCGTTCCTTCAGTAGTCGTATCGCCCGATCCGATCATAACCCGACGTGTAAGCGAAGCCGCGACACGACGGCCGTTCGCTTTTATCGGCGAGAGCATGATTTCCTCAACGACGATTGGCTCCGGTGACCAGCGGAACAATAAGGATCCTTACATTGCGGCTATCGACGCGGTCTTGGCCGAGTATGCGCGGAAGGGTTAGCCTCCATGCAACTAGACAAGTTGTGGAGCGAGTCCGGATTGGCGAGCGAATCGCGGATGGCCGAGTTACACTTCAACGCCTGGCAGCAAGATGACCGCGACCTCACGCTGGAGGAGGCTTTCTACCTTTTCGATTCCACGATTGAATCCTTTGACCGGCCGCCGCTTACCCTGGCTGCCGTATCCGCGGCGAAAGCATTATCGGGCACGCAATGGGCTCTTTGCGGCGGCGCCGCGGTCAGCAAGATGCTTGGCCGGCGAATTGCCGTCGATGTCGACATCTTGGCCGCGGACCGGAGTGCGGCACTTTCTCGCCTCTTGGGGAGCAACGAGTTTTTGCTGGTGCAGGGCAGCAAGCTCAAGCACGGCGCGGGCGGCGAAATCAATTTGCTCGATACCGAGTCCGGAACATGGAGGACGCCAAAGCAAGTAGCAAATCACGCGGTAGCGACGGCGACCATCGAGCGCGTCTGCGGCGAGGACATGCCGATGGTCACGCCCGCAGGCTTGATAGCGACAAAACTCGCCCGCGCGAACTCGGACCTGGTGGGGGCGGACCAAGACAAGGTTGATATCATCAACGTCTTGATCAAGTACAGCCGCCAGGATCTTTCCGAGTTCGGTATCACGGGGGCGATGCAAGGAGAATACGATCGTTTGATCGCCAGAGCTAGTCAAATCCGACCGAAGGAATAGCTGTCCCGAAGCAAGTCGCCTCCGCCCTGCCCTTTTCGACCAGGCAGCGCCCTCCCGCGAGATTTTTGCGGACGGCCGGCGGAGCTTGACTGTTAGTCTAATAGTCTAACAGAATTCCCAAATTGCGCAATTTCAACATATTTCTGCGCATTATTCGCTTCCCGCGTACGCTCAAACGATTAGACTGGAAAGACGGCTGCGGCGGATAGGCTGGGACCATGCGGAACCACGGTGCGAATCTCTATCGCCCGCACGTATTATAGGTAGAGACAATCTCGATGTGTAAAACGACGATCAGATGCGTCACCGCGCTTGCGACATGCATCGTGACAACGGTGCTCGCCCTGTTAGCGGCGCCACAACGATCCTCTGCCATTGCTTGGAACGCCACAGACCCCACCTTCAGCGCCGTCTCGACCGGCGGTCTTACCGATAACTACGGCCAGTTCACCAACGAATCGTACATCCAGAACAATAACATCTCCGCCCGCGGAACTTGCACCTATCTGAACAACGGCTGGTTCCTCACCGCGCTGCATGTCGTCTCCACGAGCACCTACGGCGTTTTGGCGCCGACGAACGACATTTTGATCAACGTTTATGGAACGAACTACACGGCCGACCAGTATTACACCTGGGGCTCGGCGGACGTGGCAATGGTCCACGTCGCCGGCTACACATCGGGCACCCTGACCACGCTGACCGGCGTTCGAAAAACGGCAAGTTGCCGGTCCCGGCAACGGGCTGGCGCAGATCGGCGGCTTCGGATTATGGGGACCGCTGAATAGCACGATGAACAGCAGCGTTTCCTTCCACCGCGCATTCACTACGCCTTCCCTTAGTGCCCCGTTCCTCTACATCAACACGAATCCGAACTCTCGGCTGATCAACGACGGCTATGTGCTCGGCCTCGATCAAGGCGGCGATAGCGGCAGCGGAATGTGGGAAGATAATGGCCCCAGCGACCAGGACCTCAATTTGTGGGACTGGTCGCTCACCGGCGTCACCCAGACCGGCGGCAATGCGACCTTCTACTCCAGCGGCGGGTATGGATTCCTGCAATCGTATTCCGCCGGCCTCTGGAGCACAGCCTATCCCCATGCCGTATTGACCTGGAACGCCAACTCCGGCGCGGGTGCGACCGCCGTTGATGGTTCGGGCACATGGAACCTTACGACGGCCAATTTCACGGACGGAACCAACTACGCATTTAACGGCCCGGAACGGACCGAGCAGGCAACTTTTGGAGCCGGCAGCGGCACGGCCGGGACCGTAACGCTGGGGGCGACGGTGCCCGTCGATCAGATCATCTTCAACGCGGCGGGCAGCGGGACGTACACCATTGCGAGTTCCGGGGCCAACGTTATCGCCTTGGGCGCGGGCAGCATCATCACAACCAACGTCAACGCCGCGATCAGCGCTAACATGACGGGAGGCACCAGCTCCCAGCACGGCGCCGTCTTCCAGCTCATCAAGAATGGCAATGCCACGCTGACGCTCACCGGCACGACGACACTGCTAAGCGGCGTCGCTTTCCACGCCCGGGCCGGCACAACCGTCATCGATTCCGGCGGGAACTTCAATAGCGGGTTCTACACGTTCGTCGCTCTCTACTCCAATGAAAGTGCAATCCTCACCGTGAAGGGCAGTGGGGTGTTCAACGGACCCGGCCAGGATTTCAATTTGGGCGACCTTGGCGGAACTGGCGTCTTGAACGTTCAAGACTCGGCCGCCGTCAACGTCGGCCAACTCTACGTCGGCAAGGGGTCAATCGGCAGCACCGGCGCGGGCGGGACGGGCACGGTAAACCAAACCGGCGGCGCGATTGCAGCAAGCGGATTCGTCTCGCTCGGCAGCGTGAATGCCGCCAGCATCGGCACCTACAAGCTTTCGGGCGGCGTCCTGAGAACGGCGGCCGTTCAAGGCGCCGGCCAGTCTGCTTTCAATTTCAACGGCGGCACGCTCCAGGCGTCGGCGGCGAGCGCCAACTTCTTGAGCGGCCTGACCCACGCGGTAGTCGGCACGGGCGGCGCGGTGATTGACACGGGCGGCTACAATGTCGTCGTGTCGCAGATCTTGAGCGGCGGCGCGGGCGACGGCGGCCTGTCCAAACTCGGCGCGGGCTCGATGGCAATGACCGGATCGAGCAGCTACACTGGCAGCACGACCGTCAGCGCCGGCACGCTGCAAGTCGGCGCGGGCGGCGCGACCGGTTCGCTGCCCGCCACCGGCGCGATCGTCGACAACGCGACGCTGGCTTTCAAACGCAGCAATACGATCACGCAAAGCGCCGGTTTTGGCGCGACGATCAGCGGCAGCGGCGCGGTCGCGCAACTCGGTTCCGGCACGCTCAATCTTGCCGGCACCAACAGTTACACGGGCGGCACGCAGGTCCTTGCCGGCACACTCCTCTTAACGGGTTCGTTGAATCCTAGCGGCCGCCTGGGGATCGGCGGTCCCGGCGCGCCGGGATTTGTCTACGCGCATGCCCCGGCGGCGACGCAAACGATCAACGGCCTGACGATCTATGCCGGGTATGCGACGATCTCCAATACCAGCGCCGGCACGCTGGCACTGGGGCCGATCACGCGAAACGCCGGCGGCATCGTCGATTTCCCGGCAAGCGGCGGAGTCATCACCACGACCGCCTCCAACAGCAGCGACATCCTTGGCCCCTGGGCACTCGTCGGCAGCGGCGCGAGCACACTCTATGCCTATAGCAACAGCGGTACCGTCACCGGTTATAACGGAGCGGTGGTCGAAAGCGGCAGCGATGTCTTCGGGGGCATCCCGGCGGGCGACACGAGCACAGTCAACTACAACGTCACGTCCCCCGGCACGTTCGCGGCCATGAGTTCCTCGTTGAGCGTCAACACGATCAACTACAGCGGCGGCGGGGCCACGCAGCCGGCGGCAAACAATACCTCCTTGACCGTCAACGGCATCATGAATACCGGCACGGGACCGCTGACGATCGGCGGTTCGCCGCGCATCGACGTGACTATCGGCTCGGATCAGGATCTCGTTGTGGCGACGATGACCGGCGGCATCATCATCAACAACAACATTTCCGACAACTCCAGCGGTGCGAGCGCTTTGACCAAAGTTGGCTCCGGCCTCTTGACCTTAAGCGGCGTCAACGGCTACACCGGCGGCACGTCGATCAGCGGCGGCACGCTGCAACTCGGCAACGGCGGGGCCGGCGGATCGTTGGCGACCGCCAGTTCCATCATCGACAACGGCACGCTGGCCTTCAGCCGCAGTAACAACGTCTCTCAAGGGACCGGCTTCAGTTCCGCGGCGATTAGCGGCGGCGGCGGAATCGCAAAGTTCGGCGCGGGTAATCTGACGCTCAACGCCCTGAATTCTATTGCTGGCAATGTGACGGTCAGCGGCGGCACGCTCACGGTCGGCTCGGCGAGCCAATACAACGTCGCCGCCACCGGCAGTGGCCTGGGCGATCCGTCGATCGCCGGCCGCACTGTAACGATTAACAACGGCGGCGTGCTCGCCTGGGGCGCGGGCAACCAGTTGGGCGGCCCGCAAACCGGAGAGCAGCCGATCCTTTCCTTTGTCATCAACCAAGGCGGGTCGATGGTCGGCTACAACGGCGACATGAACACCATCGGAAACCTTTCGCTCAACGGCGGCACGCTGACCACGAATACCGGCTACGCCGGCGATGCGGGCGGCACGCAGTCGTTTTACATCAGCGGTGGCAGCGTGCAAGTCGGCGGCACTTCACGCTCGGTGATCGCCGCCGGCGGCGGAAGCTACAACGGTATCAATCTCGCCGGCACGACGACGTTCAACGTCGCCGCGACCGGCGGCGCGGCCCCCGACCTCGCCGTCTCCGCGGCGCTGGCCGATCGTCCCCTCCACGATCCGGGAACAGCCGCGCTCGTCAAGACGGGCGCGGGCGTAATGCAGCTTAACGCGATCAACACCTACACGGGCGGAACAACCGTCAGCGGCGGCACGCTTTCGCTCAACAACGGCGGCGGTTCCGGCACAATCCGCGGACCGCTCGCGATCAATTCCGGCGCGATGGTCAATCTGACGGCCGGCGACGCGATTGGCTATAACAGCGGTGCGTGCGTAACCACGGTTTCCATCAGCGGCGCAACGCTCAACAACGGCGTCAGTGCACATAGCTCGTACGCAACCAACTACGTTCTCACGGGCGGCAGCATTACGTCCAGCGGCGGCGGGCAGTACGACTTCACCACCGGCTACGGCATTACTACCAATGCCAGTAATACGACTTCCGTAATCACGGCTCCCATCGACATCCGCGATGCCGACAACTTGACGTTCAACGTAGCCGCCGGAGGCACGCCGGGCGGCGTAGACCTCGTGGATAGCGGTGCCATAGAAAACGGCCGCTTCAGTCCTAGCGTCAATGCGATCACCAAAACCGGCCCGGGCTTGATGCGGCTCACCGGCAGCAATACCTATACGGGCGGAACGACGATCAGCGGCGGCACGCTCGAAGTCGGCGCCGGAGGCAACACCGGAACTCTGGGCACGGCAGCGTCGTCAATACGTCGGTCTTGGAGTTCGCACGCAGCGATAATTACACCGTAAGCAACGCCATTAGCGGCGCGGGTTCGTTGTACCAGCTCGGCAACGGCACGTTGGCACTCGCCGGAAACAACAGCGGAATGGGCCCGCTCACCGTGACGAATAGTGGATCCCTGACGATCGCGGCCAACACCGCCACGACGGGAATGGTCATCGTGGGAGCGGCCTCGGGCGATTCGGCCATTCTGAACGTCCCTACCGGCGGTACGCTCAACACGACGACTGAGCTATGGCTTTCTACCACCAACGGCGCTCGAGGCACGATGAACGTGACCGGCGGCGTGGCCAATATCGGCAGTTGGCTTGCCGTAGGCCGCGGCGGAAATTCCGGCACACTGAACGTCAGCGGCGGTTCGCTCAACGTCGCGGCCGCCAATCTCACGATCGCCTCGTTTGCCGGCAACCAGGGCCAGGTCAACGTCAGCGGCGGCACCGTCAACGCGGTGAATTCCATCTATGTCGGTGAGAGCGGCAGTGGCACGATGACGGTATCAGGTTCCGGCGTGGCAACCGCCGCGAGCGTGAATGTCGGTTTGAATAGCGGCAGCGGCGGCACGTTGAACTTGCGGTCCGGCGGATTGCTGAAGACCGCGAATATCGCCAAAGGCGCGGGCTCGGGGGTCTTCAATTTCTCCGGCGGCACTTTGCAGAACCCGCCTTCGGGCAATCTCAACGTCACCATGCCCGTCAATCTCGGCGGCCAGGGCACCGTGGCGGTCGATAGCGGCCAGACGGCGACGTTTTCCTCTCTGGCGTCGTTGAGCGGCACGGGCGGACTCACCAAAGTCAGCGGCGGAACGATGATCGTCCAGTCCAACAATAGCTACGCCGGCCCGACCGTCATTAGCGGCGGCGTACTCGAGTTGGGCAGCATCCTGCCGCAATTGGTCTACTCATTCACTTCGGGCGCGGCCGTCAACTCGGGCAGCAATTCGAGCACGGTGACCACAACGCCCGTCGGTTCGCCCGTCATCAGTGCTACCGGCGGTCCCAACGGGCTTGGGGTGATGCGGCTGAACGGCTCGAACTACTTGGCGATCACCGCCGCAAGCCTGCCCGACTTGAGCGGCAGCGCCAACTACACGATCGGCATGTGGATTGACACCACGCAGACCGGCGGCAGCGTGCTTTACAAGGGTACCACGGGAGCCTGGAGCAGTGGCGACGAGAATTTCTACCTGACGAGCGGCACTCCCAACAGCAACAACGGCGGCACCGGCACACACGTCGGCGGAGTGCAGTGGGGCGGCGGCTGGGTGGGCGGAAACACGGCCGTCAACACCGGGACCTGGAAGTTCATCTCCATCGTGCGCGGCGGCAGCGCCTCAACCGTCTACGTCAACGGCATCAACGACGGAACGACAACCAACGGCATGTCCAATCCCGAACAGGGTACGCAACTCATCGCGCTGGGCTATAACAGCGGCGCGGCCCACGACGGGGCGCTGATGTTCAGCGGCTCGGTCAGCGGCAGCTATGTCTATGGCGCCGCTTTGACGCAACCGCAAATCCAGGCGCTCATGAACTACGGCCCTTCTGGCGTATACGGCAGCTTGCCCGTGACGACGGCCTTGAGCGTCACGAGTTCCGGGGCGGCGCTCGACCTCAACGGCGCATCGCAGTCGGTCGCTTCGCTGAGCGGCGTTGGCGGCAGCGGCATTTATCTCGGCGGCGGCACACTGACGGTGGCGGGCAGCGGCAGCGCAACCTTCGCCGGCAACATCAGCGACAGCGGAGGAGCCAGTTCCGGCACGGGCGGCCGACTCGTGCTCAATGGCAACGCAAAGTTAGTTCTTAGCGGCACCGATACTTACAGCGGCGGCACGTTTGTAAGCAATGGCACGCTTGTGGTCACTAGCCCAGCCGGATTGGCCGCCAATTCGAACTTGACCGTCGGTAGTTCGTCGTTCTTCTCAGCCGATGCAGCAGTCCCCCCGGCAGAGTCTGCGACCGCCGTGCCCGAACCGGCGACGGCCCCGATTCTGGCGATGGGGACGATTGTGGCCGCCTTCGCCCTGTTGCGACGAAGCCAAAGAAAGGGAGAAGGGGAGCAGAGGAGAAGGGGAGAGGAACGCAATCTCCTCTTCTCCCTTTCTCCCCTTCTCCCCTTCTCCCCGTCTCGCCGTGTTGCAACGGCACGCCTCCGCCGCGTCGCTTTCGAGTCGCTCGAAAACCGCCGAATGCTCGCATTCGGGCTAACCACGAGCACCAACCTCTATACAGTCGATACGGGCGCGGGCCTGGTTTTCTCTATCGCCCGAACCACCGCCGGTTCCGCCAGCGTCGGCGACCTGACCTCGGCCGCGCTCAACGGCACGCAGTGCGAAGCACCGTACAGCTACGAAAGCCGCTACTCGCACTACGAAAGCGGACTCAGCAGCAGCACCGTCGTCACTGCCGCCACCGACCCAAGCGGCAACTGGATTTTAATCGCGTGCAATGACGCTAGCGGCTATGGCGTCATTCAGTACTACTTCGCTCGCAAGGGATTCAACAACATCTATATGGCGACCTACGCGCCGGGGCCCAACTCTCCCTCGCCCGGCGAGATGCGATTCATCATGTATACGAACCCCACGGTCTTAACCAACATTCCGGCGCCGTCGAACAACAACGGCAACAATGGCGCGATCGAAAGCTCGGACGTCTTCGGCTTTTCCAATGGAGACACCAGCAGCAAGTATTACGGCGAGTACGAAGCGATCGCCACCCAGACCTACGGCGACACCGGAAGCGGAATCGGCGTCTTCATGAACATCGGCAACCGTGAGACCAGCAGCGGCGGGCCGTTCTACAAGGACATCGACTTTCAAAGCAACGAGCTTTACACGTACACCTTTTCCGGCCACTCCCAGACCGAGGCCTTCCGCCCTGGCCTCAAAGGCCCCTACGCGCTAATATTCACCACCAGCACTGCCACGTCGCCGGCGCCGGACTACTCCTGGATCGACAGTTCGGGCATCGCCAGCCAAATAAGCGGTTACGTCGGCGCTTCCGGCCGCGGGGCGCTTACCGGCACGGCCAGCGGCGTGCCCGGCACGTTGCAAGCCACCGTCGCGCTGAGCAACGCCGCCGATCAATACTGGGCGCTGCCCAATGCTTCGACCGGCGCCTACGCCATCACCGGAATCTTGCCCGGAACCTACACCGAGACGCTCTATCAAGGCGAGCTGGCGGTGGGCACGAAGACGGTCACCATCGCGGCCGGACAGACCACCAGCGCTAACATCGTCGACACTTTCTACACCCCGTCCAGCGCGGTCTTCCGCATCGGCACATGGGACGGCACGCCGTTGGGCTTCCTCAACGCCGACAAGATCACGACCATGCATCCGACCGACGTGCGGATGTCGCCGTGGGCGGCGGATTCCACCGGCATGACGAACTTCACCGTCGGCACCGATTCCGACAGTTCCTGGCCCATGGCCGAGTGGCACGCAGAGACCGGCACGACGCAGAATGGCGTCACGACGTACGAGGATGTCAAGAACCGCATCACGTTCAATCTGACCGCTGCTCAGGCGGCGACGGGGGAAACGCTGCGGATCGGGCTGACGCGGCTGGACTCTGGCAGGCCGACAGTCAGCGCCAACGGCGGCGCATGGAATTCGGCCGTTCCGTCCATTTACTCGGAGCCAAGCTCGCGCGGCTTGACCACGGGCAACTGGCGCGGGAACAACTGCCTTTACATGTTCAACATCCCCAGCAGCGCGCTGGTGGCCGGAACCAACACGGTCGATATCTACTGCACCAGCGGATCGACCGGCACCATCTACTCGGGATATCAGATCTACGACGCGATTGATCTAGTGCCCACCAGTTCCGCCACGCCGCCGGCGATCGATAGCGTCACCATCGTGCCGGCCGGCGGCTCAGTCGGCGTCAACGGGACCGGGACATTCCTCGCCGTTGCCAAGGACTCCTCGGGAAATGTAATCACGGCCAACATTGATTGGTCCGCCGCCAACGGCACGATCGATCCGAATGGCGTTTATCACGCCTCCGCGAACTCCGGCAGCGACACCATCACCGCCACAGCGACGACGACCAGGATTCCGGGCTACAGCAGTTCGTCATCATCGACTTCAACGGTCAGCGGTAGCATCACGGGCGCAGGCATGACGACGATCAACGTCCTTGCGGACGCGACGCCTCATGGCGTGGTCGCGACGAGCCCGACGATGGCCGTCGGCACTTCGCAGCAGATCTATTTGGCCGATCAAAACGGCGCGCCGTTGGCCACGAATCCGCCGGTCACGTGGACCGCCAGCAGCGGATCGATCACGGCCGGCGGCGTCTACACCGCGCCGTCGTCGCCCGTGACCTCGGTCACGATTACCGCCCAAACGGCGAGCGGCACATTCAAGGGCTACTTGGCTGTCAGCGACCCCTTGGCGTGGTACAAGGCGGACGAAGCGAGCGGCTCGGTGCTCGCCGACGCCACGTCCGGCGCGCATACGGCCACGCTCGCCACCAGCTACAACTTCGTCAACGGGCTATCCGGCAATGCCGTGCAGCTCACCGGCGGCTACGCGTCACTGCCGACCGGCATCGTCAGCAGCGTAAGCAATTTCACGATCGCCGCCTGGATTAAGGCCGACAGTCTCACCAACTGGATGCGGATCCTTGACTTCGGCACCGGCACCACCGCCTATATGATGCTGACGCCCGACGCGGGCACCACGAACGCCTTGCGGTTCGCCATCACAACCAGCGGCGGCAACGGCGAGCAGCAGCTCAACGGCCCCGTGCTGACCGCGGGCACGTGGTACCACATCGCGGTCGTTCTCTCCGGCAACACGGGCACGCTCTACGTCAATGGCGCCGCGGTAGCCACGAATACGAGCATGACCCTCCACCCATCAAGCCTCGGAAGCACGACACACAATTACCTCGGCAAATCGCAATTCAGCGACCCGGCCTTCCTGGGCACGATCGACGACTTCCGCATTTACAGCCGGGCATTGAGCGCGTCGGAAATCCTTGCCTTAGCCAAGCCGACCGTAGTCACCGCCCCGGCGGCGAGCCCTTCGCCGGTCACGACGACCTCGACAGCGCTTTCCGTGCTCGGCACGGACCAGTCGCTCGGCGAAGCCGCCTTGACTTACACGTGGACCACGACCGGTACGCCGCCGGCTGCCGTCAACTTTTCGGTAAATGGCAACAGTGCCGCCAAGTCCACCATCGCCACGTTCACGAAGGCCGGCACGTACAACTTCCTCGTGACGATCAGCGATCGGCCAGGGAACTCTACCACAAGCAGCGTAAGTGTGACGGTGCAGCATACCCCGCAAAGCGCGGCAATCAGCCCTGCCGCAGCCAACATCACCGCCGGCGGCACGCAGCAGTTCACACTTGTCGGCCAGGACCAGTTCGGGCAGGCCTACACGATCACCGATCCAGTGAGTTGGCAGTTGTCTGGGCCCGGCAGTCTCGGCGGCAGCAATGGGTTATACACGCCGCCTTATTCCGCCGTTTCGGCTTCGGTTCAAGCTTCATACTCGAACTTCGCTATCAGCCCGGCAACGGTAACTGTCACCGGTCAGGCGCAGTGGGGTTCGGCTATCTCCAGCACATGGAACAACGGCGCTTGGAAGGATTCGATTTCCGGCAGCACGATTGCCGCCCCGGGCACGCGCGGCATCTTGGGCGACACGGTGCTTTTCGCCTCGGTCCTCGGATCAACGGTCAGTCTCAGCGGCGCGAATCCCACGCTTGCGGGATTCACGTTCAATAACGCGACGACGAGTTACACGATTGCACAAGGCAATAGCGGAAACCTGACACTCCAGAGCGGCGCAAGCGTTGCCGTACAGGCCGGAAATCACGCCATCAGCGCCCCGCTGACTTTGTCGGGCGGCACGACCTTCGACACCGCGGCGGGCGACACGCTGACCGTCAGCGGCGCGATTTCGGGCGCGGGCAGCTTGACGAAGACCAACGGCGGCACGCTCGTCTTATCGGGAGTAAACGGCTACCAGGGCGGCACCGCGATATCCGCGGGCACGCTTGTGGTAACGAAGGCGAGCGGCCTGCCCGACGGCGGCAACCTGACCGTCGGCTCGTGGACATCAGGCTCGCCAGTCGCGATCGCAGCCGCAACGGTTTCGCAGTCCCCGAAAGCACAGCCCGCGGGCGCAAGTGCCGCCGCGGCCGGGCGCGCTCTGGTCAGTTACCCCGCAAGTGGCAAGCGCCTGTCGGCTGATCTGCGCGTCCCGTGGGCATGGTGGGCGATTGCCGATTTCGCCGCGCGGCAATCTTCCGAAGGCCAGCGCGACCGTCGGGCGAGTGCCGTGGATGCAGTGATGCGCACGCAGTTTACAATAAATGGTTGAGGACGAATTGAGAGCCCATAGGAAGAAACATGAAATGTCGGCAACGTCGCACTGGCGAACGCGATCGCTATGCCTGGCAGCACTGGTCGCGTGCGCCGCGCTGGCCGGCAGCCAATCGGCGAATGCCCAGTTGCCCGCCGGTACCAACTGGTCCTTGACCTTTGCCGATGAGTTCACCGGCTCCAAGCTTGACAGCATGAAGTGGAGCAACGGGCACCCTTGGGACACCGCGTCGTCGAAGGCCGGCAACATTTCCCAAAGCGGCGGAATCCTCAATTTGAACTCCGTGCGCGAGCCCTACGCCGGCGGCCAGTTCAGCGGCGTCGGCGTGGCAACGCGGCCGCCGTCGGGGTCGGACCTATTCGACATGACCTATGGCTACGTCGAGGCCAGCATGAAAATGCCGTCGCTGCCCGGCTCGTGGCCCGCATTCTGGATGCTGGAGAACGGCTGGCCGCCCGAATTGGACATCAACGAGTATCCCGTCTTTGTAAATGGCACTTGGAGCGCCTACAACTACAGCGAGAACATCCACTACACGGGTTCCAGCGGCAATGCATCGGACGGCGACGGCGTCCACTACGCGGGCAAAGGCGACTTGACGGCGGCTTACCACATTTACGGCATGCAATGGACGCCGACCTCGCTCGGCTTTTACATCGACGGCACCCAGCAGTGGTCGACGACCAACACGACTGAAATCGCCAACCTGCTGGCTAGCGGCCCGATGTACATCATGATGGACAACAGCGGCGGCGGAAGCTGGCCGGGCGTGCCCAGCGACTCCCAGTGGGCCAGCGGCGCGACGTTCGACCTTCAGGTCGATTGGATACGCGTTTGGAAAGGCACGAGCGGGAGTGCGGGCTCGATCAGTTGGAGCAATACGGCCGCCAACGGCAGCGGAAGCTGGACCAGCGGCACATCGTGGGCCGGCGGCGCCGTGCCGCAGTTGAGCAGTCAGACGGCCGTCTTCGGCGCGAACTCTGTCAATAACCAGACCGTCTCTTGGAACAATTCGCAGACCGTCGGCGGATTGACTTTCAACTCCTCCACGAGCTACACGATCGGCAGCGCAGCCGGCAGCCTCATGCTGGCCAGTCTCACCAGCACCGGATCAACCACGGTGCTCATCGACGCCACCGGCGCTTCGGGCAGCGGCGCGAATTATCTCAATTCGCGGCTCGAGCTGTACAACAATGTGACGATGCAGTCCTCGGGCAAGCCGCTCATTGTCAACGGAACGATTATCGGCACGAGCGGCCTGACGATCGCCGCCGGCGCCGTCACGCTGGCGAGCAGTTCCACCTATAGCGGCGGCACGACGCTAAACGGCGGTACGTTGACGGCCGCGTCCGACGGCGCGCTCGGCAGCGGCGCGATCCAATTCAATACGGGCGGCAACAACTACACGGCGCTCCTGGCGCTGGCCGGCGGCAGCGAGTTGGATAACACGATCAATCTGACCGCCCGATCGAATGCGACCAGCGCCATCGACAACACGAGCGGCAACAACACGCTCGGCGGCCAGATCGTCTTGCAAGCCGGCGGGTCAACCTACGCCATCCAGTCCGACGCCAATCTCTTGACCTTGTCGGCCGGCACGGCCATCGCCGTCGGCACGGGCGTAACCGGAACGAGAACTGTCACTTTCCTCGGCGCCGGGAATACGGCCGTCAACGGCGCGCTCGTAAATGGCAATTCGGGTTCGCTCGCGGTGGCCGCGAACGGCCCAGGTTCATTGATCCTTTCCGCATCCAATAATTATTCCGGCGGAACGACGATTTCCGGCGGCGCGCTGGTCGCCCGCAACGCCGCGGCGCTCGGCAGCGGCAATGTGGCACTGGTCGCCAATGCCGGCCTGAACTACTCCGCAGCGACCAACGCCCCGCTGGCCATCGGCGGCGCCTCGCGATCACCGGCGGCACGAGCACGGTCCTTGGCAGCTCAATCGGCGCTTCGACCACAAGCGCCGAGATCAAGGTGACGGGCATCGCTTCGGCCGCCGCCGCGCCGGTGCTGGTCAACGTATATGGAGTAAACGGATTCGCGCCCGTAGCGTCGGGAACGTATACGCTCCTTCACGCGGCCAACGGCAGCAGCCTGGACGCGGTGAGCTACTCGCTCAACCTTGTTTATAACAACAGCAGTTTCACCGTCGGCTCGCCCTCGGCGACCGCGACGGACCTGACCGTTGCTGTCACGCTCGCCGTGCCGCTGTCTACCGCCTATTGGATCGGCGGACTGTCCGGCGCGCCCAGGTTTGGGCCGCTTCGGACGGCTCCGCCAACAGCAACTGGTCCGCCACGTCGAGCGGGTCGGTTCAAGTCCTCGTGCCCGCCGCGAACACGGACGTCGTTTTCAACGGCGTCGGCTACGCGGCTTCGCCCAACGGCGTGGCGCTGGGCGCGGACATGAGCGTCCGCAGCCTGACGATCGCGGACACCAGCAATCCCGTCGTGCTCAATCCCGACGGCTTCAACTTGACCGTCAGGGAGCGCCGGCATCACGGTCAATAGCGGAGGCACGCTCTCGATGATCGGCGACAACGTCGGCGGGCCGCTGAACGTCAACGGCCTTGCCGTGCTCGGTGGTACTTCCACACTCGGCGGATTGAGCGGCGGAGGCACGCTCGCGTCCGCGAGCCAAGGCGGGGTGTTCGTGGTCAATCAAGCGAACGACGCGACTTTCTCCGGTAAACTGCTGGACGGCGCGGACCCTTTAAACCTGATCAAACAAGGCAGCGCCGCGCTCTCGCTCAGCGGATCGAACAGCTTCAGCGGCGGCACTACGCTCAACGCCGGCCGGCTCAACGTGAACAGCTCCGCGGCGCTGGCCGGCGGCGGCATCACCATCACCGGCGGCACTCTTGGAAACAGCGCCGCTGGCTCGGTTACCACCTCGGTCGCAGTGCAGTCAGCCTGGAATGGAGATTTCACCTTCGCCGGCCCCAAGAGTCTGAGCTACAGCGGCGGCACCGCCACGCTCGCCGGCTCGTCGCGCTCGCTCGCCGTCAGCGCGGGCGTCTTGACAGTCGGCACTCTTACCGGCACCGGCGCGTTCACTCTGACCGGCGGAGGCACGCTCGCGCTCACCAATGCCCTCTGCGGACCCTTGACCGATAGCGGCGTGCTGCAAGTCGCCGGCACCGCTCAATTCACCAGTCTCTCGGGCAGCGGCACCGTCCTATCTTCGGCCGCAAATGCCACGCTGCAAATTAACCAGCAGAGCAATTCGACTTACTCCGGCATCCTTCGCAACGGGTCGAATACGTTGAATCTGGTCAAGTATGGCCCCGCCAGTCTCACTCTCAGCAATTCCAGCAGTTATACCGGCACGACGACGATCTACTCCGGCTCGCTGACCATGGCGGGAAGCAGCACGGGGCTCGGCTTGATCACCCTTGGCGCGGACCAAGGCGAAACCGCCGTACTGAACGTCGTTCCCGGCAGCTCGATCACAACCACGGGTGAGCTGTGGTTATCGTCCGCCAACGGCGCGATTGGCACGATGAATATGAGCGGTGGAACGGCGAAGATCGGCAGTTGGCTGGCCATCGGCCGCGGCGGCGACAGCGGCACGCTCAACATCAGCGGCGGTTCGCTCACCGTGGCCACCAACAACCTGACGATCGCCTCGTTTGCCGGCAACCACGGACAGGTCAACGTCACCGGCGGCACGCTGAGCGCCGTTAACTCCATCTATATCGGCGAGAGCGGCAGCGGCGCGATGACGCTCTCCGCCGGCGTCGTCACGGCCACAAGTCTGATCGTCGGCAAAAACAGCGGCAGCTTCGGCACGTTGAACCTTCAGCCGGGCGGCCTGCTAAAGACGCCAAGCATCGCGGCGGGCAGCGGGACCGCGGTCTTCAATTGGTCCGGCGGCACGCTACAGAATACGCCGGCAAGCAATCTTGCAGTTTCCATGCCGGTCAATCTCACCGGCTTAGGCACGGTTGCCGTCGATAGCGGCCAGACGGCGACGTTCTCCGCGGCGGCTTCGCTCAGCGGCAATGGCAGCCTCACCAAGGCCGGTAGCGGCCTCTTGGTCCTGGCTGCGAGCAATACCTACACCGGCACGACAACCGTCACCGCCGGTACGCTGAATCTGACCGGAACCGATGCGGGGCTCGGCCTCGTCACGGTTGGCGGCATCGCCGGACAATCGGCCGTGCTGGATGTTCTGCCCGGCGCGGCGCTTAGCACGACCAATGAGCTTTGGTTGTCAACCGCCATCGGCGCGCCGGGCACGATGAACGTAAGCGGCGGCACGACGAATATCGGCAGTTGGCTCGCGGTCGGTCGCGGCGGCAATGCCGGAACGCTCAACGTCAGCGGCGGATCGCTCAACGTCGCGACCAACAACCTGACGATCGCCGCGTTTGCCGGCAATCAAGGACAAGTCAATGTCAGCGGAGGCACAGTCAATGCGGTCAATTCGATTTATGTCGGCGAGAGTGGCAGCGGCACGATGTCGATCTCCGGTTCCGGCGTGGCGGCCGCCGCGAGCGTGATCGTCGGCATTAATGGCGGCAGTGGCGGAACGTTGAACCTTCAACCCGGCGGCTTGTTGCGAACGGCGACCCTGGCCGCCGGCAGTTCCGCGCGCCGGGAGCCGCCTTCAACTTCTCCGGAGGTACGTTAGAAAATGCGCCATCTGGCAACCTAAGCGTTACACTGCCCATCAATCTCAGCGGCTCCGGCGCCATCGTCATCGATAACGGCCACACGGGAACAATCGGACGGCAATCGCCGATGAGCGGCACTGGCGGCCTTTTCAAGTCCGGAGGCGGCACGTTGACTTTAGGCGGAACCAATAGTTATACCGGCGGCACGAACGTGCTTGGCGGAACATTGCTGGTAACCTCGCCGCAAGCCTTGCAGGATGGAACGAATCTTTACGTCGGAGCGGCCGGGTCGATCTTCGCACCCGTCGTGCCGGCCCCGCCGGTGGGCATTTCGTCGGCCGCAGCCGTGCCCGAACCAAGAAACATGGATACTTCTGGCGGCTGTCATTTCCTGTGTTGCGGGAATCCGGCTGCGAAAGTACATACTGCTACGCCAAGCCCGGTGGACGTGAGTCCGAAGCGCGTAAGGCGGTACTCCTGACTTCAATCATGGGCTCTGCGCCGCCGCACCAGAACTACGCCGCCGAGTCCCGCGAGTGCTGCGGCGAGGACAGTGAGCGTAGCCGGTTCGGGCACCGTTGCGATGACGAATGTGCCGGGTGTAGTCACGCTTGAGGTGTAATGCCACAAGTACTGGTTGCTGGGCGGCGTCAAATCGGCCTCCGCATAATTCGTGAAGTTGCCAAAGCCATCGAACTGCACCCCGTAGGGATCAGCCCCATTGCCGAAGTCGGCAATGTTCACGACGCTTGATCCGGCCCCCGTACCGACGTTTATCCATATCGAATTCGAGTCGGCGTGGACGTTGAAGAAATTCTGGAAGACCTCGTTGGGATTCGAACTGCTCATGGTCTCGATCAGCGTCGGCCCCTGGGTAATGTTAAACACCCAACTCGTGAGATCGCTTGTAGACAGGACTCCGGTGTTGCCATCGGTGGTTATCGTTCCCGAAAGATCATAACCGTTCTGCAAGGCAGGGTAGTCGACAAGATCGTAGGTGATTGATGCGGCCCGGACGATTGACGCCGACTGCAAAAGAAAAAAAGCGGCAGCTGCGGCGTTAACGACTACGAGGCGATAGCTGGTTGCGTGGGCGGACATGGGGAAGCTCCTTTGGGTCTAGTGTTCGTGGATACCACATGCAAAAGGCAGGCAGCCATCCTTCAATCCGCAGCATGACGCGCCCCTACAAATCCCGCAACGCTTTAGCTGTGGAGAGTCTAGGGAGAATGTGTTGTCAATCTGCGGAAGCTCCGGCGATAGGGTGCCATCATCGATTGCCCGAAGTTCGAGTAGATTGCCCTTTCGCGGCTGCAACACGGTGAAAGCCTGTGTCGGGAAGGCATCACCCTCAACGCATTAATGGTGACGGTATTTCGCCACAAACGCTGCGTAATCCTCGGGCGTGCCACTGCTTGGCTCTGCCGGGCGCCGGCGGCCGCCGTGCCCGAACCGAGCACGTGGGCACTCCTTGCGGCGGGAATTGCTTGTGGCGCGATCGCCCGACTGAGAAAATGCATTTACTGTAGACAAAACCGCCTTCGCGGCCGCTCTTCTATGGTATGCGGAGCAGTGAATGGATCGCCCAGACGCCGACCCCCTGATTGCAGGCCTGATTGCCGGTGACGAGCGGGCGTACGCCGCCTTGTACGACCGGTTCAGCGCGCGCCTGTACCGGACGGCGCTGGGAATCGTCCGCTCAAGTCAAGACGCGGAGGACGTGGTTCAGGAAGTCTTTTTGAGCGTATTGAAATCGCGGCAGAAGCTCAGGGATGTCCGCGACTTGACCGCCTATCTATTCACTGCGTTGCGCCGGGCGGCTGGCCGATCCGCTGAACGGCGGTCACGCACGCCGATACAGTTCGTGGCTGAGGTCGAAGTGGTCGCTGCGGCGGAAAATCCGCGCGACGGAAGCGGGCCGTGTGGCGAGCGGTTGCAACCAGCGTTGCTTGCGCTGCCGCCGGAACAGAGAGAAGTGGTTTTGCTGAAGATCGACGGTGAACTGACCTTCGCCCAGATTGCTGAGGTAATCGGCGCGAGCATGAATACGGCAGCCAGCCGCTATCGCTATGCGCTGGAAAAGCTGCGGAAAGACTTGGAGGCGCCAGAATGATGGATGATTTTTCCCTGCCGCCGGAGCTCGAGCGGATCGAGAAGGAACTGGCCGCGCGGCCGCGCGGCCGGCCTTCCGAGCAATTGCGAGCGCGATGCCTCGACGGCCTGCAAGCCGAATTGCGGCTGCAACGGGCCGGCAGCCGCTGGGCATTCGCCGTCGCCGTGGCCGCGACCGCGCTCGTCGGGCTGAATCTCGCGATCAGCGCCGGCCAAGCCACCGATTTCGGCTTGCGGCTTGACGGGCGGCAACAGTCCGTAGCAAAGACCGCGGCGGAAATACGCCGGCTGCTGCCGGACATTCCTCCGGGGGAGGCCGCGCGGCAGGCCGTGCTGATGCACTCGGGCGCTACAATCGTTCCTTGTCCGAACGTGCCTGCCGGACGTGTCGTACTCGGCAAAAATCTGAAATTAGCAAAGTCTGATCTATAGGAAAAGTCATGGGATATGCCCTTTTAATTGTCGAAAGTCTTGCCTGGTCGCTGCTGCTCGTGGCGCTCGTTTTGGCCTGCGCCGGACGCCTGCGGCGGCGCTGGTTGCGGCTGACGCTTGCGCTTCCTGTGCCGCTCGTCTTGCTGGCGCTCCACATCGCTCTGACGGCCGAGGTCGCAGCAATCCAGTTTGCATATCGAGTCGGCAGTTGGTTCTACCCGATGCTGGGTCTGACGATCGCGGTGCTCGCGGGAACGATTTGGCTTATGTTTCGCGGCCTCCGTCGTGTGGATGTCCACGGAACGCCCTGCGCGGCCGCCAATTGGCCGCGCGGCAAGCTGGCAATCGCCCTGGCCGCAGCGGCGACTCTGTACAGCATGACCTTCTGGAACCTCGACTTAGCCGCGCGGCAGCAATTGGCGGCGCTCCGCGACGAGGCTGGCAAGGTCGCTCTGTCCGTCGCGCCGCCACGGGTGCCGGATCGCGACAACGCCGCCTTGGTCTACCAGCGGGCATTCGAGGCGATGGGAAGTGCGGACCAGAACGACGACGCGATTCCCGGCGGATGGCAGTGGGACGAAGCCTCGCGAAAGGCATGGGAGGAGGCATGGACGGACTGGCAAACAAAAGTCGATTTCGATACGCATAATCCGGCAATGCGGCAGTTCCTGGCGCGGCAGGCGCCGCGCTAAAGCTCTTGCGGCAGGCGGCCGCCTTGCCCGCCTGCTGTTTTGAGCGCGACTACGGCCGGCCCAGCATCTCCATGCTGCTTCCCGAACTGCGCCCTTGCGCCGTGGCGCTCAGCTATTGGTCCTGGATTCGATTTCGAGCGCGGCCGCGGGAGACTATCGCCGATCAGCGGACGACATAAACGCCATGTTTCTCATGGCCGAGCATATTGGCGGCGATCCGCTGCTGGTTTCCGAGCTGCTCGCCATTGCTGTGGACGGCCTGGCAATTGACTCGCTTCAGATCGTCATCGCCCACTTTCATATTCCGGCGGCGGAGTTGGCGCGTGTGAGGATTCCCGACACCGCCTCCTTTCGCGTCATGTTTCAACGGGGACTGCGCCGAGGAAGCTTTGCGGCTGGCCACGTTTGACGACGTTGGGTCGGGACGGATGCGGTTTTCAGACATCGCAAACGAACCCAGCCCTCCAATGTGGTTCACCGATCCGCTGCGTTCGTCCTCCTACCGCATATTCATGCTTGGCGACGATCTCGCTGTCCACCGCAATTTCACGGCCGAGATGGACCGCGCGGCGCGGCTCCCTTATTGGCAAGGAAGAGACCGATTGCAGCACCTCGAGAAGGACGTGTCGAACAATCCGGGCGGGGCCTTGACGGCGTGGCTCTTTCCCGCGGTGGGCAGTGTAATGGAAGCCGCCACTCTTGGCGACGCGCGCCGCGACGTTGCCCGCATAGGGCTCGCGCTGTATGCTTACCGCGCAAAAATGGCCGCTTTCCTGCGAAGTTGGACGATTTGGCCCCCGATTACATCGCGGCGCTGCCGCCCAATCCGTTTGACGGCAAGCCGATGAAGTTGACGCTAACCGAGGGCGGCGTGACGGTAGACAGCAGCCCACCCGCACTGCCCGAGCAAGCGGCGAAGTCGAACTCGATCAGTTCGAGGAATCGCGAGGTCACGTTTACGGTGCCTGATCGAGGGAGCGGAGAAATCAAAAAGTAAGAATCCGCGTTACACTCAGCTCCTTCTCATCGACTATCTTATTGTACCGAGGCTCGCGATGAGAAACTGAGCATGACTGACTGGGAAGCGGTAGTACGCGACAACGTTGCCGCCGTGCAAAGCACGGTCTGCCGCCTCGTGGGAAATCATGCGGACGCCTGGGACTGCGTCCAGGAGACCTTTCTGGAAGCGGTCAAAATCGAACGCCGCGAGGCCGTCTGCGACTGGCCGGCCTTGCTCCGCCGCGTGGCTACCGCGCGGCGCTCGATTTGCTGAGGGCACGATCACGGCAGCGTCAACGGCTCGATGCCGAATCGGACCCGGCCGAACTGGCCGGGAGCGATGTGGGACCATTGGCATGCGCCGAGTCGCGGGAGCTTGCAGACGGCTTACGGGCCGCGTTGGCCAACTTGCCTCCGCGGCAGGCCCAGGTTTTCAGCCTCAGTTGTTTTGAACAGATGACTTGCGAGCAGGCCGCCTGCGAATTGGGCATCCGCCCCACCGCGGCGCGAATGCTCCTGAGTCGTGCCCGGCGGCACTTGCAACGGCTCTTAGACCGCTTTTGCGGCGCAGCAAAGGACGATCATTGAGGACTTCGATGAACGAACGCGAGAACTTCGATCGCGATGACCTGCTCGACCGCGCGGTGGAAGCCGTGCTTCGCGAGCCCGCGCACGGCGAGCCATCGCCGGAGAGGCTCGCGGAGCTGCTCGCGCGAGTCCGTCATGCCGCCGAACAACCAAACCCCGTCACATTTATCGAAAGGATCAAAAGCATGAAACCGATAACACGAATCGCTGTGGCCGCCGCCGCTTTGATCGCCTTTGCCGGACTGATGTCCTGGCTCGCGCCGAATGGCGGGACCTCGGCCGCATTTGCCGCCGTCGCCGAGGCACTGAACGCCGTCGAGAGCGCGACGTGGAAGACCGAAACCGTCGTCAAAGGGCCGGAAAACAAGACCGTCACGTGGAACGCGACCGAGATGTTCCTCGCGCCGTCGCACCAACGGACCGAGATCACCGTCAACGGCAAGAAGAACGTGTCCATCATTGACGGCGAGAAGGACAAGTTGATCACGCTCGATCCGCAGGCGAAAACCGCCGTGCTCGTCAAGCTCAAGAGCCCTTCCGGAGAAAGTCCTCTTGGCAGGACGTTCCAGGGCCTGCGGGAAATGGTGGCCGGCGCAAAGCGGCAAGGTCGGAAAAGTGGAGCGTCTGGCCGAAAAGACCCTGGACGGCCGCGCGGTCGAGGGCTTCCATATCCAGATGGGGGCGATTGAGGTCAAGCTCTGGGCGGATCCTAAAACGCTGCTGCCGGTCCGCATCGAGGAAACCGCCGCCAGCCCGGAAGTTCGCATCGTGATGACCGATTTCCAAACCGGCGTGAGCTTGGACCGCTCGCAGTTCAGCGTCGAGCTTCCCGCCGGCTACACGCTCCAGCAGACCGCGCAGCTTGACCTGTCGAAGAAGCCGATTCAATACGTGGCCGACGCCTTGAAGATGTCCGCGGAGTATAACAACGGCGTCTTTCCACCGGAATTGCGGGGCAAGAATGGCATCGACGGCATCATCCAGCGCGGCGTGACGACCGCGGCGAAGCAACAGCCGGCCGCGGCAATGAAAATGAAACTGACGATGGAGATCGCTTCGAAGCTGGGCGGCGCATTCGGCGTTATCTTCAGCACGCAGCCCGACAACGACTCGCACTACACCGGCAAGGATGTGAAACTCGGCACGCCGGACCGGCCCATCTTCTGGTATCGGCCCTCAAAGATCGCCAACTACCAGGTGCTTTACGCCGACATGAGCATCAAAGAGGTTTCAGCAAAGGACGCGCCCAGGGCGCCGGCCGCGGACGGAAGTAAGTAGTAATCGTTCTGCGATCATATGGCGGCCGGACTAACCCGGCCGCCATTTTCGTACAAACGCCGCATAATCCGCCGGTGTGTCGATGCCGAAGGTCGCCTCGTCGATCACGCCAACCAGTATCTCATAGCCCGCTTGTAGCACGCGAAGCTGTTCAAGTTTTTCGACTTGCTCCAGGCTCGAAGGCGGCATGGTGGCCAGCTTGAGAAGAAACTCGCGGCGGTAGGCGTAGAGCCCGACGTGCTGATAGAAATGCGGCGGATCGGCAGTGAGCAGCGCATCGTCCCATTCGCGACCATGGGGATCGGGCTGCGGCTGAAATAGAGTGCCCTGCCCTGCTCGTCGAACACGACCTTCACGCAGGCCGGGTCTTCAAGTTGCCGGCGGCTGCGAATAGGCGTGGCGAGCGTCGACATCACGGCCTCCGGATGCGACTGGAGCATTTCCACGGCCAAGTCGATCGAACTGCCCGCGATCTCCGGCTCGTCGCCTTGCACGTTGACAATGATCTCCATATCGGGCGTCCGCCGCGCGACTTCGGCCACGCGATCGGTGCCGCTGGCCGCGCTGGGGTCGGTCATTTCCGCCCAGCCGCCGAATGCCTGCACCGCGCGGAGAATTTCCTCGTGGTCCGCAGCCACGCAGATGCCGCCGGGAAGCTTCGCCCGGCTGGCCGATTCGTAGGTATGCTGGATGAGCGGCTTGCCGGTCTCGGCCAAGAGCAGCTTTCGCGGCAGGCGGGTGGACGCAAGTCGGGCGGGGATGATGATTTGAACGTTCATCTCGTGCAATCACGTCCCTCGGCAACATCCAAACCACTCGATATGTCGCCGCGGGCAGAAGGTTAGCCCGTTCTCGCGGCAGTAAGGTTCCAGCCATTCGCCAATGGCCGCCAACTCGGCGCACTCGGTGCCTTGCGGCATGAGCAATACTCGACCCCGATCGAATTCGTGCAAGCCGGATAGAAACGTCCGAACCTCATCGCAGTCCTCCATGCTGCCGACAACGAACTTGAACTGGCAGTCGTACTCCGCGTTCAACCGCCGCAAGATGTCCGTCGCCGCACGGTTTCGCTCGTGAGTTTCGATCCACTCCGGCGCTTCGGAGGCAAGCGGCGTTGAATTCGACATTTTCGGGCTCACCGCCATCAGATCGCATTCGACGGGCAGAAACCGCGTGCCGGCCGTCTCGATCGTGACGTGCATCCCGCGGCGGCGCAGCTCGGCACATAGTGGAACCAATTCCGGGAACAACATCGGCTCGCCGCCGGTGATGACAACGTGCTGAATTGTATCCGGCACACTCCGTGTGCCGCCTTCCAACGGCACACGGAGTGTGCCGGATTCTCTTTCCACTTCGGCTACTACTTGCTCGACGGAAAGATAATCTCCCTCCGGCGTCCAGGAAGCATACGGCGTATCGCAAAATCGACACCGCAGGTTGCAGCCGCTGGTGCGGACGAAGACGCTCGGAGTGCCCGTCAATCGGCCTTCACCTTGCAGGGAGTGATATATTTCCGCGATGCGCATTAAGTACGTCAGGCTTTCCAGCCTGACCTCATCGGAATGTCAGGCTGGAAAGCCTGACGTACAACTCAGCTTACGCCTGATACTTGAGCGGGTCTTTCAGCCCAGCCTCGGCAAAACCCTTGCGCCGAAGTTGGCAAGCGTCGCAATGGCCGCAACTGATGCCGTTCTCGTCGGGATCGTAGCAGGAGTGCGTCAGCGAGTAGTCAACTCCTAATTCTACGCCGCGGCGGATTATCTGGGACTTCGTCAGGCGAATCAAGGGCGCGTGAACCTCGAATTTCAAATGCCCCTCGACGCCGGCCTTCGTCCCCAGGTTGGCTAGCCGCTGGAAGGCCTCGATATACTCAGGGCGGCAATCGGGATAACCGCTGTAATCGACCGCGTTCACGCCCACGAAGATGTCGGCCGCCCCGACCGTTTCCGCATACGCCAAC
Organism: uncultured Planctomycetia bacterium; assembly: GCA_963775975.1. GTDB lineage: Bacteria > Planctomycetota > Planctomycetia > Pirellulales > Thermoguttaceae > JANXQG01. The sequence continues at coordinate 903,789 of CAVZKX010000003.1, read as the reverse complement.
GCCAGCGAAAGCAATACCGTATTCCGCGCAGGCACGTACGTCACGGGAATGCCTTCGCACATTGCATCCGCCGGGCGGTCCTTGGGCACTTCCAGCACGTCGGTCAGGGCGCTCCCGCCAAGCTGAGCCAGATCGACATCCAGGATCACGTGCCGCACCACATCCATCGCGCGAGCGACCTGCCGGGCGGCCTCCAGCTCAAAGTGGTGCCGCTGGCCGTAATCGACCGAAAGCGCATAGAGCTTGTAGCCGTCGTTCCGCGCGATCGCGGCCGTCGTGGCCGAATCGAGCCCCCCGGATAGGAGGATTACGCCCGGTACTTCGGGCTTCGGTGCATTGGGGCTAATCACGTCGATCCCCTTTCCTAAAACCTAGCGTCATGCCACAATTATTCGCAGCAAGAGAGGATGGTGCAAGTGAGCGCGAGTTTCCGCGATTGTCTCGAGACGTTCGATAATCAATTTCCTGGGCGGGATTACACCATCGAAATCGTCTGCCCGGAGTTCACGTCGGTCTGCCCGAAGACCGGCCAGCCCGATTTTGGCACGCTGACCTTCCGCTACGTGCCCGATCGGAAGTGCGTGGAACTAAAAAGCCTCAAATTGTATCTCCAGGAGTTCCGCAACGAGGGCATTTTTTACGAACACGTGACGAACCGCATCCTTGACGACCTTGTTGCCGCGCTGCGCCGCGGCGAATGGAACTCGTTGCTGCTTTCACCGCGCGGGGCGGAATTACTACCACGGTTACTGCCGTTCACATAAAAAGCACATAAATCCTCATGAACGAATCCCCTCGCGTCATCCTTTCGGGCTTCGCCGACGAATCGGCCAACGGCAAGACGGCCCTCGAACAGTTCGTCGCCTTCGCCGCGCTGGGCTTGCAATACTACACCCTCCGCTTCATTGACGCCGGGCAAGGCGTCAAGAACGTGATGAAGCTGAGCGTGGGCGAGATCCAGAAGATTCGCCAGCTCCAAAACGAATATGGCCTGAACGTCTCGTCGATCGGTTCGCCCATCGGCAAGGTCAAAGTGGTTGACGTCGAAGATGGCACGAAAAACGCCTTCGTCCCATTCGACAAATACCTGGCCGGCGACGTGCAAAAGGCCTGCGAGCTGGCGCACACGTTCGAGACGAAACTGATTCGCGGCTTTTCCTTTTACCATCCCAAGGGCAGCAACCCGCGCGACCATCTCGCCCAGGCGGTCGATCACCTGGGTCATATCGCCGAAACATGCCACCGCAGCGACTTGACGTTTGGGCTGGAGGTCGAGGCCAACCTGATCGGCAGCACGGGCATGTTGCTGGCCGAGATTCACCGGCAAGTCAACCATCCGGCGATGGTGCTCATCTTCGACGGCGCGAACATTCTGTCCCAAGGCTTTTCCACGGCCGAGGTTTATGAACAGTACCAGGCGATGAAGCCTGGCCTCGGCTGGATGCACATCAAGGATTATCACCACAGCCCTGGCGCGACCAAAGGCGGCCACGTCGACGAAGATACGCTGGCCAACTTCGTGCCCGCCGACCTGGGCGACTCGGGCCACGAAGTGATCCTCCGCGACTTCCGCCAAATCCTCCCGGGCCTAGAAGCCAAGCTCCGCCGCCGCGGCATTCCCGGCGTGTTTCTCGATCTTGAGCCGCACTTGAAAGGCGGCGGCCAGTTCGGCGGCTTCAGCGGCCCCGACGGCATGGGCGTCGCCCTCCGCGGGCTCTGCCGTGTGCTGGAATACGTCGGAATCGAGTATCGTCTCCGCGACTTTGGCGATGTCAAGGCGGCGCGGGGGTTTTGATTACTCAACGCCCCCCATCGACCTTGTGTCGATGGAGCGAAAGATTGATGGCTAAAGGGCACGGCACCGGCGCATTTCGCAGAGTTCGCGGTCGCCGCCCGGCCCGGCGGGCCGGGCGGCGACCGCGAACTCTGCGAACGGGGCGTATCGTCACGTTTTAGCCATCAATCTTGCGCTCCACCGCGGTAAAAGCGGTGGGGGCGATTGCAGATTGAACACCTGTGAGATGCGAACGATTGAGGCACGGGACGCCGAAATCCGGCACCGATTGGCGCGACTTGGCCGTCTTGCTCCTGGCGTTTCCCGATTTGGAAAACGAGTCCGGGCCGGTCCGCCAGCGCCTGGAAGCCGCCGCCGCGGAGCCGGCGATCATCGCCGCGTGGGAGAGGCTTGTTGCGCAGACCATCGAGGCCGAAGCGGACGAAGACGAGTTTTGACGCGGCCGTCGCAGGCAAACATGGATTTGAAAGAATAATCATGCAACTTCTTGCTTCTGTCCCTGGGCTCTTGCTCTACGTGATCACAGGAGTGCTCGGTATCGCCGCGCTGGTCTACTGGTTCATGGCAGCCGGCGCAATCGTCCGGGGGGCCAACGCCCTAGAGCGTATCGCCCGCGATTTGGAAAGACTGGCTAACGAACCGTCCCCCAGAGTTTAACATTCCGCGACGGCAACAAGCCACTCACTTCTTACGCCAACACTTTCCGCATCCATTCTTGCCAGATCGGAGTCAGCGGCGGCGGGGGCGGGGCTTGCCGGTAGTCGATCTCGCGGTAATACGGGCCGGCATTGTAGGTGTGCTGAAAAACGGCCTGGAGATCGAGCGGCAGCGGCTCGTCGCCGGGCAGCAGCGGGATGCCGATCTCCGGCAGGGGCTGGTTGAGCCGGATCGGATAGACGAAGAAATCCTCCAAATTGTCGAAACGGTGGATCGAGACATGGTACTCGAATTCGCCGGCCTCCTTCGAGAGGCGATGCCACGGCACCGCGGTCGTGTGATCTCCACCGCGAAGCAGGTCAATCTCCACGAGATGAACCTTGCCATAGAGAATCTCGCGCTGCTTGCGTAGATACAGATCCCGACCGTGTTCGCCCGGCGTTTTGTTGCTCAGGCTGAGCAACTCGATGGAGGTCACAAGCCGCCGTTCCGATCCGCGTCCCATATAGATTTCCACCAAGGGCTCGCGAACCTCGTCGTGGGTCACGTGAACGACCAGCGGCTCGGTGCGGTGCCGATCTGCAACGGCCACCGCGCCTGCGCTTTCTACAGTCGCGTTTCTTGGCCGCGCCACCAGTACGTCGGGGCCGATGAATCGCTCGGAAACCTCAATCCACGCCCGGTGGCCCAGAGCGGCAATATAGGGCGGCGGAAGGTGCTCCTGAATCCGGTCCCTAAGGTGCGTGATGAAACTATCGTGGAAATCCGGAAAGATATCCGGGGTTTCCAAGAACGGCTCCATTCCCGGAAACGGCGATGGCATAGGCGATCCTCCCGGAGTGCCGATCAAGCAGGTTTATAATCCAAGCGACGCTTGACGGGATCCTTGCTATTTATCATAGCCGAAAACGTAGTGCGGTCGAGGGCCGGTCACGAGGTTGGCAGGCGTCGCGCCCCCAGCACTGGGTTCTCCCGAATGCCCGAAGCCCCGCGAATGCGCCGCTGAAGGAAACTAGGAGGTCTGTCACGTTGCAACCCCTCAGCGACGCAGTCGCGAGGCTCCGGCCGAGGCCGTGCCCGCGATGAAGATTTGCGTTACGCGATTGCCTCGACTTCCGCGGCTTTCGCGTCTTGTTCCGCCGCCGCGGTGTCTTGACCTTGCTGCGGCGCGTCCGTTGCCGCGTCGGCCGGCGTCTCCTCGCCCGCCTTGACGTGCATGTGCGACATGCGCTTGCCAATCAACTGCCTGGTGAGCACGATATAGTTGCCGCCCCAGTAGGCAGTGACGGCGAAGGCCGCGAACGCCAAGAACATCGGCAAGAGATGTACCCCGTGTGTAAAGGAAAGCACCAAGAGGACGAAGCCGGCGACGCCCGCCGAGAGCGAAACAGCCAGCTTGATGCGCGATACGACGCTGAGGCGTTTGCTGTCGTGCGTGTTGATGGCCGTTTTCGCCGATAGGTTCGCCAACTGCCGCATGGCCGTCAGGTCGATATTCTTCTCCGCCGCCGTGGCGCGGGGGCCGAAGCCGATTGGCTGGTCCGGCTTTGCCGCGGGCGTGGCGACAATTGCCTTTGATGTCGGTTCCTTAACGGCTTTCACCGGTTCCTTAACCGGCGCGCAGGCCTGCGACGCCGCGGGACGCGGAACCGTTGAATCGCCTCGATTCCGCGCCAGCAACCGCGACATGTAATCGTCGATCGAGTCGTCCTCATGCGCCGGCGCTTGCGCTGGTTGCTGAGACCGCCGCGCGGGCGATGTGATGCTCGCCGAACGGCGATCACTGCGCGGGCCGGCCGACTTCTCCTCTGGTCGCTCGTCCGAACTGGCAGCGTGGTCGTCCATGTCGACGTTGTAGCCCGTGCGGCGAAGAGTCTCGGCCAGATCGACCGCGCCGCTCTTGGCTGGAGTGGAATTGTCCGGCGCGGCAACTGGTTCGTCGGACGCGATGGCAGACGCGGACTCTGACGTTTCCAATGCCGCCTGCGATTCGGTCGAAGTTTCGGCAACGGCAGGCTGGACGGCAGTCATCTCTCTTTCCGTCGCGTCGGCACCGCATGATTCTGCTTGTTTGCGTTTGGATTCCTCCAGTACCCGACTTAGCGCATCGAGCTCCGCTTGCCGCCGATCGAGCTCCGCCGTGCGGTCGTCGAACGTCCGCTGCGCTTCGCTCTGCTGGTCGTCCCACTCCTTTTGGCATTCCGCCAACGTGTGTAGCTGGGCGTCGATCTCGGCCTGCCGGGCCTCCATGCGACGGTCCGCCTCCGCCTGGTCGGCGGCCATTTCGCTGCCGCGGGATTCGCATTGCTTAAGTTGACGCTCCAGTTCCGTGCGCTCGGTATCGAGATCGACCCGCAAGGCGTCGAGCCCTGCCAGACGTTCTTCCAGGCCCAATTGCGCGGAGGCTTTCTGCGTTTCCCAGGCGGCCTTTTGCTCGTCGAACGCTTGTCGCGCCGCGTCAAGTTCAGCTTGGCGTGCGCCGGCCTGGATGGCAGCCGCGGATTGCGACGCCTCTGATTCATTCTGCTCGAATTCCCACCGGCGGCGTTCCTCGGCAAGTGCCGCCTGTGCGGATTCCATTTCGGCCCGCGCGGCCTCCAACTCCGCGCGTGCGGCGGTGATTTGCTGCTCCCTTTCGGCCGCTTCAGCATCCTGGGCAGCCCGCTGTTCGTCCAGCGCGCTGCGTGCGGCGTCCAACTGGCCCTGCCGCGCGGCAAGTTCCTCGGCGAACTCCGACCGCGATTTGCAATCGTCCGTGCGCTGAGACTCCCATTGCCGGCGCGACTCGGCAAAAGCCGCTTGCGATGACTCGACCTCCGCTTGCAGGCGCTCAACTTCCGCCCGCGCGGCCGCGGTCTGCTGTTCGTGCTCCACTCGCTCTGCCGACCAGGCGGCTTTTTGCTCATCGAACGATTGGCGCACGGCGTCCAAGTCGGCCTGTCGGGCGGCTAGCTCCTTGGCGAATTCCGATTGCGAGGCGATTGCATCAGCTCGTTGCGAATCCCATCGCCGCTGCTCGTCGTCCCACGCCGTCTGCTTCGATTCGAGCTCTGCGCAGTTGCTCGAATACGGCGCGCGCCGCGGCATCCTGCTGGACGTGCTCCGCCCGTTCAGTCATCCATGCGGCCTTTTGAGAGTTGAATGCCTCGCGCGCGGCCTCAATCTCGGCCTGGCGCGCGGCAATCTCCGCGCTGGCCGCCGATTGCATTTGGGCGGATTCCGTTTGCTCGCCTTCCCATTTTCGCCGCTGTTCCGCGAGCGCGGCTTGCGACGATTCCACTTCCGCGCGCAGGCGTTCGATCTCCGCCTTTGCGGCCGAGTCCTGCCGTTCGCGATCCGCGCATTCGGCCGTCCATGCAGCCTTTTGCTCGTCGAATTCCTGCCGCGCCGCATCAAGCTCGGCTTGGCGTGCCGCGAGTTGCTCGGCGGTCGCCGATTGCATGGTGTGAGCGTCCGCACGGTGTGATTCCCATTGCTGCCGCTCGTCGGCCAACGCCGCTTGCATCGCCGCGACATCGGCCTGGGCACGTTCCAGGTCGGCGCGGATCTCGGCATTTCGCCGCACGTGCTCCGCGGTCTCGGCCCGCAAGGTGGCCGATTGTTCGTCGATCAATCGCTGCGCGGCGTCAAGTTCGGCTTGCCGAGCGGCGATCAGCTCGGCGGCTGTCGACTGTACGTCGCTCGCGTCCGTCCGCTTTGCTTCCCATTGCTGCCGCTCTTCGGCCAAGGCCGACTGCGCCGTTTCCACTTCCACCCGCATACGATCCAACTCGGCGCGCGCGTCGGCTTCTCGCTGTTCCAACTCGGTGGTTTCGGCCTGCCACGCGGCCGATTGCTCGTCGATCGCCCGCTGCGCGGCCTCGAGCTCTGCTTGCCATGCGATCCGATGCTCATCCAGCGAATGACGCGCTGCATCGAGCTCGGCGCTCCGTGCGGCCGACTGTTCCGTTTCGGCCGCACGATGCGCCGTCCACTCCTTGTGATTTGCCTCCCACTGCTGCCGCTCTTCGCGTAAATCAGTTCTCGCGGCTTCAAGTTCGCTTCGCGCAGCCTCAAGCTCCGCTCGCATCGATTCGAGCCCGGCCTCGCGGGCTTCGATTTGCCGGCGCTCGTCGGCCTGTTCGGCGTCCCATTCCGACCGGAGTGACGCCAGATCGGCTTCCTGCGTTTCACACTCGGCTTTGCGTGCCACACACTCGGCCTGCTGCTCGGCGAGCGAGCGCAGCCGGGCCTCGATCTCAACAAGCTGTGCATCGAGCGATCTTTGCTGTGCCAGGCGGGCTTCGGCGGGCGTCTCCGGTTGCCCGGTTTCCACGACATCCAGTTCCAGGCGGCCAATACTCAGCCGGTCGCCGGCCTGAAGCGCCGATTCGCTGAACGCCCTGCCGTTGAGCCGCGTATCGGCGGACCAGCGGCGGACGATCGTCCGCTCCGGTCCGCGGAGCACCAGGCAGTGGGCCGCCTCCACGCTGTCCGCCCGCAGGCGAAGCGTGCAATTGGGCCCCGACCCGATCGTGCATTTGGGCGATTGCAGCCGCACGAGTTGGCCGTCGCGCTCCGTGCCTTTGACGCGGAGCACGAGAAAGCCGGGCGAGGAAGGAAATGAAGTTGGTTTGGCGATCGTTCGAGGCATGGCACTTTACTCGCTGCGGCCGGGCGCAAAGCGGACTGTAGCCAACGGCAACGGTTCGTTTCACCCCAATCGCAAGCAATAGGAATTCCTGGATAGGGACCGCTGAACGCTAGCTTTTTACCTCCGCCGCGTCAAAACTGTGCCGCTAGGATTCCCTCGCGAATCGGCCCCGGCTGGAAAATGTGCTGAGGATTTGTGCCGGTTTTGCCGATTATCCGTTAGCCACGCCGGACGGAATAGGAAGAGGGACATGTACCCTCCTCAAATGGCGGGTGCGAAGGCGGATGAAAAGTATCCTTACTTCGCGCTTTCCAGGTACCGTCCTGCTTTGCGACCGCGAGACCGTGAACCTTGCCACAACCGCTTGGGTCTAAAGCGTTTGTGATCGAGGTGCCGGCCGACTACCCAGCTTTGTAAATTTTTCAGCTTTTTTTGACCTATTTGGCCGACGACAGCGTAGTATAGTTTGGTTGCTCGACAGCAAGCGGGCCAGTTTTCTTCGCCTGCCGCTGAGAGTGAATTGAGCCGCCGCCAGCAAGCGACGCTCAATTCATTGTTCAGCATAAGCAAGAAAAAACCTTGCCGCCGAGCCGCCCGGAACAACACACACGTTTTGAAGAGGACGTTCGCGAAAGGCCATACTTGGAGTGGGGCAAATTACCTCCAGCGGCCCGAGCGAATGCCAAGGTGAAACTATGAGCCGCAAAGACGCGATTCTGAGCATGCGCCAAGTGCTCGTTAAAAGGCGCGACGCGCTTCGAAAAGCGCTGGCAGGAGACTTGAGCCTGCTGAAGGAAATGAAGGCCCAGGCATCCGGCGACATGGTTGACGCCGCTCTGGATTCGGTCCAGGACGAAATCAGCTCGCAGTTGGCCGAGGTCGAAAGCCGCGAACTCATTCGCATCGAATATGCCCTGGAGCGGATGCGCTCCGGGCAGTTTGGAGTCTGCGAAGGCTGCAACACGCCCATTCCCATGGCCCGACTGAACGCTCTGCCCTATGCAACTTCTTGCATTCAGTGCCAGCGCGAAGCCGAGCGTCAGGGTAGCGCAGGCGGCAGTTCGGCCGACGTTGACTGGAGCCGCTTGCTCGATTCGTCCGGCGGCGACGCCGACCTCTCGATCAACGATATCGAGTTGGACGTTTCCTGAGCGCAGCCGCGCATCCTGGAATATCGATCACAAGTATCCGGCGCAGGCGGCCCGCTTGCGAGCCACCCGGCGCCGGGTACACGAGCCACAAAGGATGCGCCGGCGATCCGGTCCCCTCCCCCCCCCGGGAGAGGGCTGGGGTGAGGGCGATTGAAGCGTGAAAAGTCTTATTCTTGCCGTTGTGTCGCCGCGCATGGGAAGATGCTCATATACTTTCGCCGTTGCCTTTCTGCTCCTCTCCGCGCCCGTCTTCGCTGCCAAACCGGTCGGCACGCAACATCCGGTCACTTCGCCCGAAGAGCGCGCCGCGCTCCAGCGCATTTTGGAACAGAACGCCCCGGTTCTTGAAGCCCAGGCGGCCGTGGTCAAGGCCGTCGCCAAACTGCTGGCTCCAACCGTCGTACACATCGAGGCGGACGTGCCGCGGCGGGGTCTGATCAATGGCAAAGACCATCAGACTGAGGAGTCCGGCTCCGGGGTCATAGTACAGCGAAACGGCCACTACTACGTGCTTACCAATTGGCACGTCTTCCGCAACGCCCCGCCGGAGGGCATCCGCATCGGTCTGGCCGACCGCCGCATGCTCCACCCGCTGCGCGTGCTCCAGGACGAGGAAACCGATGTCGGCGTGCTGCCGATCGAAGCGGCCGACCTCATCGCCGCCCCACTGGGCGATAGCGACCGCATGGAAATCGGCGATTTCGTCCTCGCCGCTGGTAGCCCCTTCGGCCTGAGTCATTCGGTAACTTTCGGCATTATCAGCGCCCGCGGCCGGCACGATTTGGAATTCAGCGACACCACCGTCCGCTTCCAGGACTTTTTGCAGACAGACGCCGCCATCAACCCCGGTAATAGCGGCGGTCCCTTGTGCGACCTCCGCGGCCAAGTCGTCGGCATCAACACGGCCATCGCCAGCAACTCCGGCGGCTACGAGGGCATTGGCTTCTCGATCCCCATCAACCTGTTCATGGGTGTCGCCCGGCAGTTGATCGATACGGGCCGCGTGACAAGGGCCTTTCTAGGCGTGACACTGGACAGCAAGTTCGGCCCCGCCATGGCCACCGAGTTGGGCATGCCCCGCGTTGCCGGCACGCGCGTCACCTCGGTCGCCGCCGGAGGTCCAGGCGCGGCCGCCGGCATCCGGCCGGGCGACGTGATCCTGAAGCTCGACGGCACGCCCATCGACGACGACGCGCACCTGGTGAACCTAGTCGGCCTGACCGAGGCCGGCAAAAAGGTCTCGCTGGAAATCTACCGCGACGGCAAGACCTTCATCCTCCCGGCCATCGTCGCGGACCGCACCAAGTTCGGGCAGTAGGGAAGGCGCGCGCACGGCACCGGTCCCGGTATCTCGGCAAAAACAAATCGGGCCTTCGGCCCTTGCGCTGTACGTGATGATACGGACCTGGGGCATTGCCCTCGTTGTTACACATAAGTCGCTGAGCGACCCCATCCAGCTTGCTGGATGGTGAAGGAGGTTGGACAGCTAACTCGCGAAAGTCAGCAAATTAAGACCCCATCCGGCTTGCCGGATGGTGAATCAGGTTGCCCAGCTATCCCGGCTTCGCGACACAGCCGGATAAACTTCTTCACCATCCACCAAGGTGGATGGGGTCGTGCATACCGTTGTTTTTCCACTTTAGCCATTCAACCTTGTTCACCATCCGGCAAGCCGGATGGGGTCATAAGATATGTGGAACAACGAGGCCGACGGCCTGGGTACAATCCCCCGCGACGACTTAGGGCCGAAGGCCCGATTTATCTGGGAAAAGCAGGCGTCCCTGCCGCAGTCGGCCCGAGAGTTCAGGACGCGCTCCGTTACCGCGGGAGCGGGTCCTCGTGGCACTCGACAACACTTTAAGGGCCGAAAACAACGGCGGAGTTGCGATATGTCATAAATGACCCCGAGAATTTTTTAAGTCCTTGTGCGGCAAGGGGTTGGGAACAATCCGAAAAGAATTCTTCCATTTTCGCATAGCGCATCTAGCAATATATATATGGAGATGTGTACAATAGTTGAGAGTTGAGAGTGGAGGGGGCAGAAAGGATGAAGGCGGAAGGATGAAGGATGAAAGGCAAATGCTCAATGTTCACAATCCCTAAATCCCTAAATCCCCAAACCTTAGTCGTTGATGACACAAGGCAACACGTGATCCTATGCCCTTCCTATGCGATTCCTATGACGTTTCTATGCGCTTTCTATATAGATTTCAGGCGGTTTGGCATTAAACGCACGCCGCCTTCCGCGAGAATTGCGAGCACCAGGCCTCCAAATAAAAAATTCGCGGTAACTCGTCGAGGCCATCCGGGACTTGCCGCCGCCAAGCCGAGTCAAAGCAGTTTCAAAGCGAAATTAAAGCAGTTTCAAAGATGGTTTCCGATTAACACATGGTGTTCGCGCCGGGAAAGTCGCGGTTTTATAGTTTTCTCGACAATAGGAACTTTTTCACCTCGTTAGGGTTGATTGATTAGGATCCCTTACCGACCGGAACAATTTACACATGCCCGACGCTAGCCGGACTTCGAGCCTTTGTTTAGACTAAAAGTAGGTATATATGCCCGACGTGAATAGTCGTGCCACCACCAGAAGTAGGTAGGCCAGAAAAAGGTAAGACTGTGGCCGTCAGCGAATCGTCTGCCAAACGCTACTCCCTGGATCCCGACGTGCGGCTCATGCTTGAGGTCCGCGACGGCAGCGCCACGGCTTTTGAAGAGTTGGTCGTCCGCTACCAGGGCCGCCTGCTCCGCCTGCTGCAAAACATGGTCGGCCGCCGCGAATGGGCGGAAGACTTGACGCAAGAGGTGTTCCTCCGCGTCTATCGATCTCGCCAGGACTATGTGCCCGGCGCGAGGTTCGTCACCTGGCTCTATACGATTGCCAACAACGTGGCGTGCAACGCCCTGCGCGACCGCTCCCGGCACCCGGAGACCACGCTCAAGGCCAGCGCGAGCGGACCTTTTGGGCCGCTGGGAGCGCACCCGATGGAGCAGTTGGTGCTCGCCGCCAGCGGCGCGATGCCCACGCGGCAACTCGCCAAGGAGGAACTGCGCGAAATGGTCCGCATGGCGCTAGACAACCTCAGCGAGCGGCAGCGGATGGCCGTGCTCTTGAGCAAGTTCGAGGATATGAGCTATGCCGACATCGCCCGCGCCATGGAGATGTCGCCGCAGGCAGTGAAGTCGCTCCTTTCGCGGGCGAGGGAGAGCCTGCGGCAAAAGCTGGAGCCGTACGTCGAGGACGGAAGCCTCCGGCAAGCGAACAAGCAACCGCTGGGCGGCGCCGTGCCGGGTAGTAGCGATCCAAGCGTAGAGAGCAACGGAGCTGCTGAAAGCAACGGTGCGGCAGGAAGCAATGGTTTTACCCCCGCGAGTGATACTTGATGGAACCTATGTCGCAAGAATCGATCGATGACGACGCCGCGCTTCGCGAGGAACTGGTGGCCTATCTCGACCACGAACTCAGTGTCGAGCAGGGCCAGCGGATCGAACAGCGTTTGCGCGTAGAGCCTCGCGCGCAGCGGATGCTCCAGGATTTCGATCGCACGTGGGGCATGCTGGATGAATTGGAACCGCCCCGGGCGAGCGAAGACTTCACCCGAACCACATTGGAGATGGTCGCCTTCGCGGCGGCTGACGACGTGGCCCAGGCCAAGGCAGACGCTCCGCGCCGCCGCCGGCGGACGCTGCTGTGGACGCTTGCCGGTTTGGCAGGCGCGGCGGCGGCCGGCTTTCTGCTCGTATGGCGCCTGGCGCCGGACCCCAACGCCCAGCTTCTTCAGGACTTGCCGCTCTTGGAGGATTACGACCAGTATCGTGAGGTCGGCAGCATCGAGTTCCTTCGCGCCCTGTACAAAGAGAAGCTCTTTGCCAAGGAAACAAGCGGCGGCACGGCTGCAACTGGTTCCGCATCCGAAAAGACGCTCGTAGAGCGGCGGCAGGAAGTCCAGGCCATGAACGCGGACCAGCAAGAGAATCTGTTTCGCAACGAGCAGGCGTATCGCGACCCCAACAAGACCGATGAGCAGCAGCGGATCCGCAAATTGCATGCGGACATCCAAGGCGATCCGGATCACGACAAGCTAATGGCGACAATGAACCGCTACTGCAAGTGGTTTGAGGAGCAGCCGCCGCCGTGGAGGTGGGACTTGCAACAGAAATCCACGAACGAACGTGTCGCGGAAGTCAAGCAGCAGCGGGAGAAAGAGAAATCCGGCGGCAAGCTCGATCCAAAGAATCGTCGAGCCGTCGCACGCTGGATGGATAGTTACGTGACAGATCACGAACACGACTCGCGTTTCGTCAACGACGTATTGAAGGAGTGGTTGCGCGGCGGACGGGGACCAGGCAGTCAGCGAGGCGCTATTTTCCGCGAAGGCGATTCACCGACGGGCAGATTCGCTGAATTGCCTGCCAACAAAAAGCATAGCGTGCTCTGGGAGATGGTGCTCCGCGGCTGGCAGACGGGGAATCCGCTCGTGCATCCTACGGACGCCGAACTGGCAACTCTACGGGCAAGTCTTTCCACGGACAGCCGCGAACGACTGGAAAAAAAGAAGCCCGACGAGCAAACCCGGATTATCGCCGGCTGGCTCCGTCAGACCGCTTCGCTGGAACGTGACGCGGGGCTAGTCGACTATTTCGAGAAGGTGCTCACCACCCAAGAGCGCGACCGCTTGATGAGTCTGCCGGGTGATGAATTCGATCGGGAACTCGGCCACTTGTATATGGCGTACTTGATGCGCGCCGATCAGCCGTTTCGAGGCGATCGCCCTCGGCCGAACCGCCAGCGTCCCATCGGACCGCGTAGCTCCGGTGGTCCTCGCTGGCCGGGCGGTCCGTCGCCAGATTCATCAGCGAGCATTGGCCGTAACGTACTCCCGAGTGTGAAATAAGTCAAAATGGGATGGTTGGCAAACTTTGGTTGACGAGCGATATCTCGTAGCGATTGACGAGATGTTCCTGCCGATAGTACTCGTAGAACGGAAGAATCCGAGTTGGAGGTCGTTATGGGTTGTCGGCTGATCGTTCGACTGTTGATTGCGGCGGCTGTCCTCGAATGTGCCGCGCCGCTTTATGCGGGCGAACTGGGGGAGTTTCTCTCCTCGGTCGCTCGAGATACCAAGCGGCGAAACTGTTGGCCGGAGCCGTTTATCTATACAGACCGGCAATTGGCGCGACAGGCCATGACAATCCAGGTCAGCGCAGGCTGGGAGCGGCAAAACCTGCTCTCGGAGTTCCATTTTACGCCGGACGGTCAGCAATTGACTGAGGCTGGCAGAATTCGGGCGCAATGGATCATGAACGAAGCATCGGAGCCGCACCGCATGATATACGTTCGCCGTGCCAATTCACCGCAAGAAACAGCCGTGCGGATGCAGACCGTGCAACGTTTTGTCGCCCAATCGCCGTATGGCGCCGGCGTACCCGTGCTGGAATCGACCCGCTCAGACGACGGCTGGCCGGCCGAGCGCATCAACGCCTTGGCTGTCCGTGCGGCGGGTTCGGCCGTGCCTCCGACGCTGTTGGGCGGCGGCGGCGGCGCTAGCTCGGGCGGCGCCGGACATTAAAATCGGCAAATCCTTCCCAATTCTCCAATTCGGATAGAGATTCGCACGATTTCGGTCCGATGGAGTTGAAGAGTTTGGTATCCCGTTACGGAGGAGCGCTTTGGAAATGGCTACGCCAATGCGAAAAACGCTGCTGAGCTTAGCTGCAGTTTGCGCGGTCGTCGGCCTGACGGCCGGTGACGCGGTCGCGCAATCCGGAAGTTCATCCGGCGGGTTCTTTGGTGGGCTATTTGGCGGGTCCTCGACACCCGCGCGGCCTGCCAGCGACACCGTTCAGAATCCCGACGACCCGATCTTGTTGAAAAACCAAAAGAAGCCAGGCGTCGAGCTGTACGTCGCGGTCGCGCACCTCTACACGGAAACCGGCAAGTTCGCCGACGCGGAAGAACAGTACCGCCAGGCGGCGAAGATAGCTCCCGACGACATCCGCGTCCTGTTGGGTTACGCGATGCTCAAGGACCAGATGAACCAACCCGATGAAGCGATAAAGCTCTATCAGCAGGCCGAACAAAAACATCCCAAGGAGCCGTCGGTCTACAACAACCTGGCGGTGCATTTCATCCGCTACGACATGGTGCGCGAAGCGATTGAGGCTTCGCGGCACGCCGTCGATATTCGGCCTCACGAGCCGCGCTATCGCAACAATCTGGCCGCCTTGCTGGTCGAGGCCGGACAACCTCAAGAGGCGTTCCGTCAACTTCGAGCGGTCTACGACGAGCCGGTGGCGCATTACAACCTTGGTTTCCTGTTGAACAAACGCGGGCTGAAGCCCGCCGCGTTGCAGGAGTTCACGATCGCCCTGCAAATGAGCCCCGGCATGGGTCTTGCGCGGCACTGGGTCGAGAAGCTTTCCAAGGAGCGGGCCGAGCATGAAGCGACGGCGATGAACGTCGTGCCGCAGCGGCCGGCCGCGGTGATGGTTACGCCAAGACCGTCCTATCCGCGGGACTACGCGCCGGCCGCGCCGCAGCCACCGCAATACATTGTCCCGCCGCAGTATCGCATGTCAGGTTCCGCGCCTGCCCAGGCTCAGTACCCGCCCGCGCAGCCGCAATACCAAGCCGCGCCAATGACCGCGGCTCGCGATCCGGGCGTTCGCGTCCTGCCGCCCGACGATGGCGGTAATCTCCGCCGGCTACCGCCGGTAATCGTGCCCGACTCGGATCAAGCGGCGCCCAATCCGCCCGATTTACGGCGGTAGAGCGATAGCACGCAGCGGTTGCCGGCAAGACTTTCGGCATACCAAGCCTTTTATCAGTGGGCTTTTTCGTCCCCGCAGTTTATAATTCCAGGTTTGGAATTTCGTTAACTCGCAGGGATGTTTGCCCATGCCATTGGCCGAGCGCTGCCTCCACGAATTTGATAGCGCGATTCGCAAGCGAGGACAAGAGTACTTCCTCAACGGACATGTCATACCTTTCGAATCTCCGCCGCGCGAGTTCGATGCAATGGTTGCGGGCGGCATCGAGTATCACGTCGTTCTTGACTGGGGATTGGGCCAGGATGGGCTGGGCGTTTGTTGCACCTGCCCGTACTACGAAGACAAGGGCCCCTGCAAGCACATCTGGGCGACGATCCTTTCCGCGGACAGGCTGAATAAAGGACCTAAGGGGCGAGCCAAGCTCGAACTCCTGGAGCTTGACCCGGAGGATTACGAGTGGCCGAACGAAAAGTCGCAAGTTGACGATGACTACGAGCCCCCACGGCGCCCGTCGCAAGCCCTGGCCAAAACAAAGTCGAAACGGAGCAAATCGCCGTCCAAGCCTAAATGGCAGCAGCAGCTTAATTGGAACACCACCGACACGGAAATGGACGACGCGCCTGCCGTCCTCGCGCCGTCATCGCGACGGACGCGCGAGGTCTGGTATGTGCTGGACGCCCTGTCCGGTGAAAGCGTCACCAAGCCTTTGCTCTTGCTGTTCCACCGCGAATTCCGATCGACGGGCAAACTCGGAAAGCTGAAACCGTTTTCCTTGAGCCCGTACGATATCGATCGGCTCGTGTCGGGCGACGATGCCGAACTCCTAAGACTTCTGTTGGGATATCAAAGCGTTGACGACGAGGGTTACGGCTATGGCTATTCGCCGCGCGTGTCCGAAGTCGTTCTGCCCAAGGGTGCGCAGCAGTTTCTCTTGGAGAAGTTGGCTGCCACCGGCCGGCTAGCGCGGGTTGCCTCTCCCGACGTGACGCATCCCGAAGCGGAAGACCTTCGCCCGCTCGCATGGGACGAAGGTCCGATCTGGCGGTTTCGCTTGGATATTGCCAGCGACGACGATAAGCAGCAATGGGTGCTCAGCGGGCAACTATACCGCGAGGGCGGCGAGACCTTGCCGCTCACCGCGGCGACTACCATCTTCAAGCAAGGTGTCATTGTCTTCGGGGACCGCGTGGCGCTGCTGGAGACGGCGGGGACTTCCGGAATGGTCGACGCGCTGCGCAAGACACCCCGAGTTGAAGTTCCGTATCGGGACCGTTGGGAGTTGCTGAGGCGGCTCTGGCAATTGCCCACCGCGCCGGACATGAGCTTGCCAGATGAGCTTCGCGCGGAGCAAGTCGAGATGCAGCCTCAAGGGCGATTGATGATCGACAAGCCGGAGCGGTACGACCCATACCGTTTGCCGGGCCGCGTCGATTTCCTCTACGGCGACAAAGCGGTGTCCGCTCAGGACAACGCCCGCGCGATTGTCGATGAGGAGAACCAGCGGGTAGTGCTTCGCGATCGCGAGCGGGAGCGCGAACTGGCGGGCTCGCTGGCGGCGCGAAACGTGCGCGCCATGGACGGCTGGCAAACGGAGAAATACAACATTTGGATCAGCAGCGCACATGCCGCCGCGGCGCTGGAGGCTCTGATCAACGAGGGATGGGTCGTCGAAGCCCAAGGCTATCACATCCGCCGCGCGGGCACGTGGAAGATGAACGTGACGTCGGGCGTCGATTGGTTCGACCTGGCCGGCACCATCAACTTCGACGGACTGGAGGTGCAGCTTCCAGAAATCCTTGAAGCACTCCGCCACGGTCAGAATTATGTGCGGCTCAGCGACGGCTCGCGCGGGCTGCTGCCGCAGGAGTGGCTGGCGCGATTCGCTTCGATGGCTGACCTGGGCGAGGCCACCGATGGCGCCGTTCGCTTCCGCTCTTCGCAGGCATTGCTGTTGGATGCCTTGTTGGCCGCTCAGGAACAAGTTACGGTTGACGCTCCGTTCGCCCGACTGCGGGAAAACCTCCGCAGCTTCAACGGCATCGGTCCGGCCAACGAACCGCGCGGCTTCTGCGGTCAACTGCGGGACTATCAGAAGGCCGGCCTCGGCTGGCTCGGCTTCCTGCAAGAGTTCCGGCTAGGCGGATGCCTGGCTGACGACATGGGCCTGGGCAAGACCGTGCAGGTGCTGGCCATGTTGCAAGAGCGCCGCCACCGGCCGGCGGACGCCGATGGCCGCCACCCACCCTCGCTGGCCGTAGTTCCACGCAGCCTCGTCTTTAACTGGGTCGAAGAGGCCAAGCGCTTCACGCCCGATCTTCGCGTGCTGGATTACACCGGCATCCAGCGCCGCGCGCTGATGGAAACCTTTGATCAATACGACCTGGTCATCACGACCTACGGCACGATGCAGCGCGACATCGTCCAGCTAAAGGACATCCGCTTCGACTACGCCATTCTCGACGAGTCGCAGGCCATTAAGAACGCCCAATCGCAACGGGCGAAGGCCAGCCGGCTCCTGAAGGCCGATCATCGGCTGGCCATGACCGGCACGCCGGTGGAAAACCACTTGGGCGAACTCTGGTCGCTCTTGGAATTCCTCAATCCGGGCATGTTGGGCACCGCCAAGGTATTTCAGAACATTTCTCGATCGGTGTCGGAGGATGGGGAGGGGCTGGCTCTTCTGCGCCGGCGCTGGGGCCATTCATCCTCCGCCGCACCAAACAGCAGGTGCTCACAGAGCTTCCGTCCAAGATCGAGCAGACGCTGCACTGCGATCTGGAGGGCAAGCAGCGGAAGCGCTACGACGAGCTGAGGACCTACTACCGCGCCGCTCTTGCCGATCGGATCGCCAAAAAGGGCATGAAACAGTCGAAAATCCACGTCCTGGAGGCCCTGCTCCGACTGCGGCAAGCGGCAATTCACCCGGGCCTAATTGACCGAGATTCGGTCGATGAATCCAGTGCCAAGCTCGACGTGCTCATGGAGCAGCTCCGCGAAATTATCGACGAAGGACACAAGGCGCTCGTCTTCTCGCAGTTCACGTCGTTCCTGGCGATCGTCCGCAATCGGATCGATCGCGAGAAGTGGGTCTACGAGTATCTCGACGGCCGCACACGGGATCGGCAGGAGCGGGTCGAGCGCTTTCAGAAGGACCCCGAGTGCCCGCTGTTTCTCATCAGCCTCAAGGCGGGCGGGCATGGATTGAACCTGACGGCGGCCGACTATGTATTCATCCTCGATCCCTGGTGGAACCCAGCGGTCGAGGCCCAGGCAATTGACCGTGCGCACCGCATCGGGCAAAACCGCCACGTCTTTGCCTATCGCCTCATCGCCGCGACACCGTCGAGGAAAAGATCATCGAGTTGCAACAAACAAAGCGCGACCTGGCCGAAGCGATCATCTCGGCCGACGGCAACCTCATCAGCCGGCTGACGGCGGAGGATTTGGAGTTGCTGTTGAGCTAGAGTAGGTTCAGCGATGCTGGGACGTCAATACGCAGCCGCGTTCCAGCGCAGCTCGTTCTTAATATCGCGTAAGCGGCTCTGATCGTCAATCGTCACCAGCTCGACATCCAAGATTTCGGCAAAGTCTTCGATCTGCTCGGCGGTCACGGCCTGGCTCAAGACCGTGTGGTGCGGACCGCCGGCATAGATCCAGGCGGCTGCCGCCGTCTTCAGGTCGGGCCGCGGCTTCCAGACTGCCCGGGCGACCGGCAGCTTCGGCAAGGGCTGCGGCGGCGCAACGATATCAACCTCGTTCATCAAGAGACGGAAGCGGTTGCCCAGGTCGATGATCGCCGCGTTCACCGCCGGGCCGGGCGGTGCGGTGAAGACCAGCCGCACTGGATCGGCCTTGCCGCCAATGCCCAAGGGATGAATCTCGCACGACGGCTTGCCGCCGGCGAGCGAGCAGCAGATCTCCAGCATGTGAGCGCCCAGCACCAAAGGGCCGGCCGGATCGAGATGATAGGTGTAGTCTTCCATGAATGACGTTCCGCCGGGCAGTCCTTGGGCCATGACTTTCATCGCCCGGCCCAGGGCGGCCGTTTTCCAGTCGCCTTCCGCGCCGAAACCGTAGCCGTCGGCCATCAGCCGCTGCACGGCAAGACCCGGAAGCTGCATCAGGCCATGCAGGTCCTCAAAAGTGTCGGTGAACGCCTTGAAACCGCCGCCGTCGAGAAGATGCCGCAGGCCCAGCTCGAGTCGGGCGGCATAATTCAGCGAGGCGCGATGATCGCCGCCGCTCTTGAGACTGGCGGCCAACGTATACTCATGTTCGTACTGCCCCACGAGGCGATCGACTTCGGCATCGGAGACCTCCGCCACGCGCTTGGCCAGCTCGCTGATGCCGTAGCCATTGACCTCAACGCCCAGCCTCATCTGGGCTTCGACCTTGTCGCCCTCGGTGACGGCCACCTGCCGCATGTTGTCGCCGAGGCGCGCGACCTTGAGACTGCGGATCTCCGCCGCGCCGGCGGCCGCGCGATCCAGGCGGCGATGCGGTCCTGGACTTCGCCATCTTGCCAGTGCCCGACAACGATTTTCCGCGGCTTTTTCATCCGCGTGCAAATGAAGCCGAACTCGCGGTCGCCGTGGGCGGCCTGGTTCAAGTTCATGAAGTCCATGTCGATCGTCGCCCAGGGCAGATCGCGATTGAACTGCGTGTGCAGATGCAGGAATGGCTTCTGCAAGGCGGTCAGCCCGGCGATCCACATCTTGGCGGGCGAGAAGGTGTGCATCCAGAGCACCAGCCCGGCGCAATTGGGCGCGGCGTTGGCCTCGCGGCAGACGTTGAGAATGGCCTGCGGCGTAGTGACGATCGGCTTCGCGACGACGCACATCGGCAGCCGCCCTGCCGCATTCAGCCCTTCGACCACTTGCCGGCTGTTCTCGGCGACCTGTTTCAGGGCCGCCTCGCCATAAAGGTGCTGGCTGCCGGTGACGAACCAGACGTTCAAGCTGTTTGAGATTCATGAGGGGCATCTCCGGTGCGAAGAGTTACCGTATGATCGTAGCGTTTTGCGCGAGCGCGTGCAAAGGGGCTGCGGTACCATTCACAGCGCTTCGCATACAAGATCGCCGATCTGGCTCGTGCCGTGGCCCATCTTGCCGGCGGCCTGGCTTTGCATCTTCGTGCCGGTCACGGTCTCGACGGCCTTCATCACGCGCTGGCCGGCCTTGGGATAACCGCTTTGTTCCAGCAACATGCCGGCGGCGCTGATGGCGGCGATGGGATTGATCACGTTCTTGCCGGTGTACTTCGGGGCGCTGCCGCCCATCGGCTCGAACATGCTGAGGCCGCCGGGGTCGGGGTTGATGTTGCCGCCGGCGGCCACGCCCATGCCGCCTTGCAGGATCGCGGCCAGGTCGGTGATGATGTCGCCGAACATGTTCGTAGTCACGATCACGTCGTAGAACTCGGGGTTCTTCACCATCCACATGCAGCAGGCGTCGACGTGGTTGTAGTCGGTCTTGACGTCCGGGTATTCCTTGGCGACATCGTTGAAGGTCCGCCACCAGAGATCGTGGCCATAGGTTAAGACGTTGGTCTTGGCAACGAGCGTGAGCTGCTTCTTCTTGTTCCGCTTGCGGGTGAACTCGAACGCCCAGCGGATGCAGCGCTCGCAGCCCTTGCGCGTGTAGATGGCGGTCTGCGTGGCAACTTCGTCGGCCGTGCCCTTCTTGAGCCAGCCGCCGACGCCGGCGTACATGTCTTCGGTGTTCTCGCGGACGACGACGAAGTCGATGTCCTCCGGCCGCTTGTCCTTCAGCGGCGTCTCGACGCCGGGGAAGAGTTTTACCGGCCGCAGGTTGATGTACTGGTCGAAGCGGAACCGCAGGGCTAGCAGCAGACCCTTCTCCAGGATGCCGGGCGCAACGTCGGGATGGCCGATCGCTCCCAGGAGAATGGCCTTGAACCCGGCCAGCTCATTGACGACGCTGTCGGGCAGGATCTCGCCGGTGCGAAGATAGCGCTCGCCGCCGAGGTCGAAGTCCTGGAATTCGTACTTGATGCCTTCCAATGCCGCGACGGCCTTGAAAACCTTAATGGCCTCGGCGGTGACTTCGGGCCCGGTACCATCGCCGCCCACCACGGCGATGCGGAGAGTATTTGCGTTCACGATTGGAAGATAGGAGTTAGGAGTTAGAATCTAGAAGTTAGGAAACAGAAGCGAGGAGTCGCGGACGCCAAATTCGAACTTCTAACTCCTAACTTCTCGCTTCTTTCGCCGCTACCAGGCGAAGTGGGCAAACGCCTTGTTGGCGTCGGCCATGCGGTGGACGTTCTCGCGCTTGGTGTACGCGGCGCCCTCGCGGTTGTAGGCCTGGAGCAGCTCCGCGGCGAGCTTCTCGTGCATGGGGCGGCCCTTCTTCTCGCGGCAGGCGCCCAGGATCCAGCGGATGGCCAGCGACTGCTGGCGGATGCGGTTGACTTGCATCGGCACCTGATACGATGCTCCGCCGACGCGCTTCGAGCGGACCTCGATGTTCGGCTTCACGTTCTCCACGGCCTGCGTGAAGACCTCGATCGGACGGGGAGTCCTTCTGCTTCTCCTGGATGATGTCCAAGGCGCCGTAGAACACGCGCCGGGCGTTGCTCTTCTTGCCGCTCCACATCATGCAGTTAATGAACTTGCTGGCCAAGAGCGACCCGTGAACCGGATCTCCGGTGAGCGTTTTGCGACTTGCTGTAATTCGACCCATGATATTTCCTTATTTGCCGCCCTTCTTCGCGCCGTACCGGCTTCGCGACTGCTTGCGGCCTTCGACGCCGAGCGTATCGAAGCGCCGCGGACGACCTGGTAACGCACGCCGGGCAGGTCGCGGATACGGCCGCCGCGGATCAACACGATCGAGTGCTCCTGCAAGCTGTGGCCTTCGCCCGGAATGTAGACGGTGACTTCCTTGCCGTTGGACAGCCGCACGCGGGTGATCTTCCGCAAGGCGGAGTTCGGCTTCTTCGGCGTCATCGTCTTGACCTGGAGGCAGACGCCGCGCTTTTGCGGGCATTGATCCAGCACCGGCGACTTGCTGTACCGCCGCTGATAAACGCGCTTCTTTCGGACCAGTTGATTGATTGTCGGCATAGCTACTCAGTCATGTTTCCGCCGACCACCGATCGGCAGGGATTATATGCGGTCCTCGCGTGAGCACTCGGCGACCGTTTGCGAGAACCCTTTATTTTGTTGGTTTTGATTGGCCTGTCAATGGGGGGCAGTGCGGCAGTCCTGGTCTGGCCGCCCTCGCTACCGGCCCCTCTCCCAGAGGGAAAAAGGCGAATTCGCCTATTACTCATCGTCGCCGGCATCGTCTCCCGCTTCAGCGATGTACTCTTCTTTCACTATTTCATCGTCATCATCCACCGCCGCGGCGTGCTGGAACAGGGCGTCCAAGGGACTCGGGCCAGCCGACGCGCGGCCGTCGCCTTCCTTGGCGGGCTGCACCTTGCCGGCGCCTTCCAACAGCGGGAAGTGCCGGGCGAGAACGTCTTCCTTCTCCGGTCCCAAGCCCTCGAGCGCCGCCGGGCGAATGCGGACCTCGGAGTCTTGATAGGTGCGGAAGCCCGTGCCCGCGGGAATGAGGTGTCCCAGAATCACGTTTTCCTTCAACCCGACGAGGCGATCGACCTTGCCGGCCAGGGCCGCTTCGGTGAGGACCTTCGTCGTCTCCTGGAAGCTGGCGGCCGAAATGAAGCTGGAGCTTTGCACCGCCGCCTTGGTGATGCCGAGCAACTGCGTGCTTGCGGTAGCCGGCTTCGGCTTGACGCCCTTGGCCGGATCGCCGCCGAGCGCGGCGATCTGCGCGTTGGTCTGCTCGAGTGTCTCGATCGGAACGATCGCGCCTTCGGCAAAGTCGCTGTCGCCTTTGTGCGCGATCTTCAGGCACTTGGAAAGCTCGGTGTTCTCCTTGCGGAACTCGAACTTGTCCATAATCGAGCCAGGCAGTAGCGACGTGTCGCCTGTGGTCTCCACGCGAACCTTGCGGAGCATCTGCGAGACGATGATCTCGATATGCTTGTCGTTGATTTCCACGCGCTGGCTGCGGTAGACGTTCTGGATTTCGCGGGTGAGGTACTTTTGCACTTCCTCTTCGCCCGAGACACGGAGGATGTCGTGGGGCACGAGCGGACCATCGACGAGGGCATCGCCCGCCTTGACGAAGGTTCCGCCGTGAACACGGAAGTGTTTGCCGTGGGACACGAGGTGCTCGCGTTCAATCCCGCTCTCGCTGCGGACGACGATCGTCCGCTTGCCGCGGCGCTTCTCGCCAAGGATTTCCACTTTGCCGTCGATTTCGGCGATCACGGCGGGATCCTTCGGCTTTCGAGCCTCGAAGATTTCCGTAACTCGCGGCAAACCGCCGGTGATGTCCTGGGTGCCGGCCACTTCGCGGGGCGTCTTGGCCAGCAGCGTGCCGGCGGAGACCGTCTTGCCCTCGATGACTTCGATGTGGGCCTTTTCCGGCAGATAATAAATGTCCAGCGGTCTGCCGTTTTCATCTTCCAAGACGATTTGCGGGTGCAACTCGCCCTTGTGCTCGACGATCAGCCGGCGTTCGTGACCGCTAGGGTCCTTTTCCATCCGCATCGTATCGCCTTCGATGATGTCCTCGAAACGCACCTTTCCGCCGACTTCAGCCAGGTGCGGGATGGCGTGCGGGTCCCATTGACACAGTACCGTGCCGATGTCGACCTCCTGGTTTTCGGTGACGGCCAAGTTCGCGCCGGCAGGCACCTCGTATTTTTCCAATTCGCGTCCCTTGGGATCGAGCAATAAGATTTCGCCGTCGCGGTTGAGCACGACCTGCTGGCCTTCGTCGTTACGGACGACCTTCAAACGGGTAAACTTCACTACGCCCTGCTTCTTGGCCTTGATCTCGTTATCTTCGATGTGCCGGGAGGCGGTGCCGCCGATGTGGAAGGTGCGCATCGTCAACTGCGTGCCCGGTTCGCCGATGCTCTGCGCGGCGATGATGCCCACGGCCATGCCTTCCTCCACCATGGCCCCGGTGGAGAGGTCCATGCCGTAGCACAAGGCACAGATGCCCAGCGAGGCGTCGCAGGTCATAGGGCTGCGGACCTGGATTTTTTCCAGACCCATCTGTTCGATGCGGCGGGCGATATCGACGGTGATAAGGTCGTTTTCCTTGACGACGACTTCGTCGGTTATGGGATTGACGATGTTCGCGCGGCTGACGCGGCCGCGAATCGAGTCCTTGAGGCCCACTTCGACCTTTTCACCGCGGTAAATAACGGCCTTCGTGATGCCTTGCGTCGTGCCGCAGTCGTGGCAAGTCACAACGACATTTTGCGCCACGTCTGCCAGCTTTCGCGTGAGGTAACCGGAGTCGGCCGTCTTCAAGGCGGTGTCTGCCAGACCCTTGCGCGCGCCGTGCGTGGAGCTGAAGTATTCCAACACGCTCAGGCCCTCGCGGAAATTGGCCTTGATGGGCGTTTCGATGATCTTGCCGGATGGCTTGGCCATCAGGCCGCGCATGCCGGCCAACTGGCGAATCTGCTCGACGCCGCCGCGAGCACCGCTATGCGCCATGAGGAACACAGGGTTCACGTAGGCCGGCGTGCGGTGGTCGTTTTCCATCTCCGTCATCATTTGCGCCGTGATTTCTTCGCGGGCGTGCGTCCAGCGGTCCAAGACCTGGTTGTACCGCTCGCCCTCGGTGATGATGCCGCGCTGGTAGAGCTTATGGACCCGCATTACTTCCTTCTCAGCGTTGGCGATGATCTTTTGCTTCGCGGGCGGGGTGATCAGGTCGTCTGTAGCGAAGCTCAGCCCGCTTAGCGTGCTTTGCCGGAAGCCGATGCGGTTCATCGTGTCCAAAAGGTCGATCGTCTCCCGCCGGCCAAGGTGCTCGTAGCAGTCGGAAATGACTTCGGCGAGGTCCTTCGACCGCAGTGGGTGGTTGTAGTACGGCATGCCCTTGGGCAGCGAGGAATTGAACAGCACGCGACCGACGGTGGTCTTGAAGAGCATGCCGGGCTTGATCGACGGGTCGGCTTTCATGTAACGGCCATGCGGCATGCGAACCTCGATCGCGGCGTGCGTAGCGATCTTGCCCAACTGGTAGCACAGCAGCACTTCATCGAAGGAGAAGAACTTCATGCCGTCGCCCCTTGCCGTAGGCAACGGAGCGGTCATGTAGTAGCATCCCATCACCACGTCCTGCGACGGACTGATAATCGGCGCGCCGTTGGCCGGGCTGAAGATGTTGTTCGTGGACATCATCAACGTGTGGGCTTCGACCTGGGCCTCGATGGAGAGCGGCAGGTGGACGGCCATCTGGTCGCCGTCGAAGTCGGCGTTGAAACCCTTGCAGACCAGCGGGTGCAGCTTGATGGCGTTGCCCTCAACGAGCGTCGGCTCGAAGGCCTGAATGCCCATGCGGTGCAGCGTGGGAGCGCGATTCAGGAGCACGGGATGGTTCTGAATCACCTCTTCGAGAATGTCCCAAACTTCCTCGTCCTTCCGCTCAAGCATTTTCTTGGCCGACTTGATCGTGTCGGCGTGCTCAAGTTCCTTGAGCCGGCGAATGATGAACGGCTGGTAGAGCTCCAGGGCGATCTTCTTGGGCAGGCCGCACTGGTGCAGCCGCAGCGCCGGACCGACGACGATCACGCTGCGGGCCGAGTAATCGACGCGCTTGCCGAGCAGATTCTCGCGGAAACGGCCCTGCTTGCCCTTGATCATATCGGTGAGCGACTTCAGCGGCCGGTTACTCGAACCAAGCACGGGCCGCTTGCAGCGATTGTTGTCGAAGAGGGCATCGACCGACTGCTGCAACATTCGCTTCTCATTGCGGATGATGACTTCCGGGGCGTTGAGATCGACGAGCTTCTTCAAGCGGTTGTTGCGGTTGATGATGCGGCGGTAGAGGTCGTTCAGGTCGCTCGTGGCGAAATTGCCCGAGTCCAAGAGGACCAGCGGCCGCAGGTCGGGCGGAATGACCGGGATCACGTCCAACACCATCCACTCGGGGCGGTTGTCGCTGTCGCGGATCGCCTCAACGATCTTCAGGCGGTTGATGAGGTCTTTCTTCTTCTGCTTGGACGAGGTTTCGGACAAGTCGACGCGGAGTTGCGTCGAGAGCGTGACCAAATCCAATTCGGTGAGCAGCTTGCGAACCGCCTCGGCGCCCATTTCGGCGTCGAAGGTGCCTTCACCGTACTGCTTGCGGGCTTCGCGATATTCGTCCTCCGTGAGAAGTTGATGCGGCTTCAGAGGCGTGTCGCCCGGTGCGCGTGACGACGTAGTCCTGGAAGTAGATGATCTTTTCCAGGCTCGTGGTCTTCATGGCCAAGAGCGTGCCCAAGCGGCTGGGCATGGCCTTGAAGAACCAGATGTGCACGACCGGCGCGGCGAGCTCGATATGGCCCATCCGCTTGCGGCGGACGCGGCTGTGGGTGATCTTCACGCCGCAACGGTCGCAGATCATGCCCTTGTACTTCATGCCGCGGTACTTGCCGCAGGAGCACTCCCAGTCCTTCTCGGGACCGAAGATCCGCTCGCAGAACAGGCCGTCCTTTTCAGGGCGGTAGGTGCGGTAGTTGATCGTCTCCGGCTTCTTCACCTCGCCGAACGACCAACTGCGGATGTCGTGCGGGCGGGCCAAGCTGATTTTGACCGCCGTGTAGTCGTTGATCCGATCGTATGTCGCTTCGCCGATACTCATGTGAACTCCTCGTTACCGAAGTGAAGGGTTCTGGAAACTGAATGTCGAATGTCGAAATTCAAATGTCGAAACAATGTCGAATTCCGAATGACCAATTCGAAGTTTGACTTTCGTCATTCCGTTCGTCATTTGGCTTTCGACATTCGTCATTTTACTTATGCGTGCGCCTTCTCCAATTGCATGTTCAATCCGAGGCCGCGGATTTCGTTGGTCAAGACGTCGAAGCTGGCCGGAGTGCCGGCCTCCAGCGTGTTCTCGCCCTTGACCATCGATTCGTAAATCTTGGTGCGGCCTTCCACGTCGTCGCTCTTGAC
This sequence comes from uncultured Planctomycetia bacterium, assembly GCA_963775975.1. Lineage (GTDB taxonomy): Bacteria > Planctomycetota > Planctomycetia > Pirellulales > Thermoguttaceae > JANXQG01. The sequence goes on along the minus strand of CAVZKX010000003.1, from coordinate 876,784 downwards.
GGTGAGCAATTCCTGGAGGATGTAGGCCGCGCCGTACGCCTCCAGCGCCCAGACTTCCATTTCCCCGAAGCGCTGGCCGCCGAAACGGGCCTTGCCGCCCAAGGGCTGCTGCGTGATGAGCGAGTAGGGACCGGTCGAGCGGGCATGCACCTTGTCGTCCACCAGGTGGTGGAGCTTGAGCATGTAGATGTAGCCCACCGTGGACATCTGTTCGAAAGGCTCGCCGGTGCGGCCGTCGTATAACTGGCTCTTGCCTGCTTGCTTCCTGTCGTGGTCGGTCAGGCCGGCCTCGGACAAGAGCCTGTGGATGTCGCTTTCGGTAGCGCCGTCGAAGACGGGCGTAATCGCCTGGAAGCCAAGCTTCGCGCCGGCCCAGCCAAGGTGCGTCTCCAGGATCTGGCCCACGTTCATGCGGCTGGGCACGCCCAGCGGATTGAGCATGATCTGGATCGGCGTGCCGTCGGCAAGGAAAGGCATGTCTTCGCGGGGAAGAATCTTGGATATCACGCCCTTGTTGCCGTGGCGGCCGGCCATCTTGTCGCCGACGGAAATCACCCGCTTAGCGGCAATATATACCTTGACCATTTGCAGCACGCCGCTGCGAAGCTCGTCGCCGCGCTTCATCGAGTTGAGCTTTCGATCACGGGCGTCGATGGCCGCCTCGACGTTCGGCCACTCCTGCTTGTGAAGCTTCTCCAGAGCCGCCTTGCGCTCGGGACTGCGAACATCCATCGTTTCGATGCTGAAGTTGCCTGCCAACTCGGCCACGCTGCGATGCTCGCGGCCCTCGACCAATGGCTGGCCGTCTTCGTCCGTGAGTTTCTTTTTCAGCAACTCCTCGATCTTGGCGACCAATCCGCCGAATGCCGTGGCGATCCGCTCGTTGCCTTCGGACTCGGCCTCTTTGAGCGCCGCTTCAAAGGCCTTTCGCTCCTCTTCATTGAGACTCATGCGGCGGGAGAATTTCTGCGAATCGATCACGATGCCTTCAACGCCCGAAGGCACTTCCAGCGAATCGTTTTTCACGTCCTCGCCCGCGCGGCCGAAAATGGCGTGGAGCAGCTTTTCCTCCGGCGTGAGCTCGGTCTTAGACTTGGGCGAGACCTTGCCCACCAGAACGTCGCCCGGGCGGACGTAGGTGCCCACGCGGACGATGCCGTTTTCGTCGAGGTTGCGAAGCTGCTTTTCGCTGACGTTGGGGATGTCACGGGTGAATTCCTCGCGACCCAGCTTGGTCTCGCGGATTTCGATGTCGAACTCCTCGATGTGGATCGAGGTATATGTGTCGTCCTTCACCAGCTCTTCGCTGATGATGATGGCGTCCTCGAAGTTGAAACCGTCCCAGGCCATGAAGGCCACCAGCACGTTGCGGCCCAGGGCCAGTTCGCCCTGGCACGTCGCCGCGCCGTCGGCAAGGACCTGGCCTTTCTCGACCTTGTCGCCGACATTGATGATCGGCTTCTGATTCTGGCAAGTTCGCTCGTTGAGCCCTACGAACTTGCGCAACTCGTATTTGTCACCGCCAATTTCGATTCGCCGAGCGTCGCAGTAGGTAACCGTACCGCTCTTGCGGGCGCGGACGATCATGCTGGAGTTCCGCGCGGCCTCAACCTCCAACCCCGTGGCCACAAGGGGCGGGTCCGTGACCAATAACGGCACGGCCTGCCGCTGCATGTTGGAACCCATCAACGCGCGGTTGGCGTCGTCGTGCTCCAGGAAGGGGATCAGCCCGGCGGAAACACCCACCATCTGGCTCGGCGCCACGTCGATGTATTGCACCTGATCGCTGGGGAGAATCATAAAGTCGCCGTGATGCCGGGCGATGACCGTGTCCTCCGCGAGCTTGCCGTGGTCGATCACCACGTCGGCCGGGGCGAGGCGGGCCTCGTGTTCCTGGTCCGCGCGAAGCCACTCGATGTTCGCCTTGCCCTCCTTGTCGAATTCCAGCTTGCCGTTCTTCACTTTATGATAAGGCGTCACCAGGAATCCGTATTCGTCCACCGCGGCATAGATGCCCAAACTGGAAATCAGGCCGATGTTCGTGCCTTCAGGCGTTTCGATGGGGCAGATCCGCCCGTAGTGCGAAATGTGGACGTCGCGGACTTCAAAGCCGGCCCGCTTGCGGTTCAAGCCGCCGGGACCGAGGGCCGAGAGCCGCCGCTCGTGCGTGAGCATCGAGAGCGGGTTGGTCTGGTCGACGACCTGCGAAAGCTCGCCGCGGCCGAAGAAATATTCGATCGCCGCCGAGATGCTCTTGGGGTTGACGAGGCTGCGGGGCGTCATGTCCTCGATGTCCTTGAGGCTCATCCGCTCTTGGACCGTGCGGCGGAGCTTGAGAAAGCCCTTGCGAAGCTCATCGCTGGCCAACTCGTCAATCGTGCGCAAGCGGCGGTTGCCAAGGTGGTCGATGTCGTCGATCTCGGCGCCGGGATCGTTATTCCGCATCCGGTTCAAGTACTGAATCGCGGCAATGAGGTCTTCCGGCCGCAGCGTCATTTCGCTCTCGGGAATGTCCAAGCCGAGCTTGCGATTGATGCGAAACCGCCCCACGCGACCAAGGCGATAGCGGTTGGTGTCGTAGAACTTCTCGACGAACAAGGCCTTGGCCTTTTCCAGATTCGGCGGATTGCCGGGCCGCAGACGCTGATAAATCCGCAACAACGCCTCTTCGTGGCTCGCGGTGGCATCCTCGGACAGCGAGTTCAACAGCAGCGGATTCTTTGGGTCGGCCATGACCTCGGTTTCGGTCAGGCCCGACGTGCAAATCACTTCGGCAAGGGTCTTGGTGATCTTTTGCCCCGATTCGACGATAATCTCGCCGGCCCGCTGGCTGGATGTCGGATAGATGATGTCGTTTACGGCCAGCTTGTTCTCAAGCTTGGCGACGCTGCGGCCATCGACTACTTTCACCTTTTCCGTCTCGTAGAACACCCGCAGCAGGGCTTCGTCCGTGCCGTACTTGGGGTCCATCGCGCGAATCAACGTCATGATCGAGAACTTGCCGCTCTGATCGATGCGGACAGCAAGGCTTTCCTTGCGAGTGACGTTCAACTCAATCCAACTTCCGCGTTCGGGAATGATGCGGCAACTGTGCAGGCGGCGATCGCCCACGCCTTCGACTTCCATGACGAAGTCGACGCCGGGACTGCGGTGGAGCTGGTTCACCACGACGCGCTCGGCGCCGTTGATGATGAACTCGCCGCCGCCGAGCATGATGGGAATATCGCCGAGGTATACTTCCTCCTCGATTGGCTGCTCCTTGGTGAGCCGCAGCCAGACCTTGAACGGCCGGCCGTATGTCAAGCGAAGCTGGCGGCATTCGTCCGGCTCGTAGCGGGGTTTGCCCAGTTCATAGCGGATGTATTCCAGGCGGAGCGTCTTGTCATAGCTCTCCACCGGGAAAATCTCGCGCAGCACACCCTCGATGCCCTGGTCTTTGCGCTTTTTCGGCATCCATCTCGTGTTGCAGAAAGGCGTCGTAGCCGCGGGTCTGGATTTGCGTCAGATCGGGGATCGGGTAGGGCGCGCGCTGCGAACCGAAACGGCGGACTTCCTTGATCTGAATGCGTCGTTGTGCGGATGTCGCCATAGACAATCACCTCTAGGAATGGCAAGGGAATCCCGGCAGGCCGGCGGGAAGCACGGCGGCGCGGCGCGAACTTGCCGCGCCGCGGCCTTGGCCCCGGGGGGAATGGGAAACAAGCGAGATCATACTCTGTCCACGCAATACATTGCCCCCCTGCCTCCAGGAGGGTCCATGGCCAAGTGGCTGCTTGGCGATGCGGTGCCCGCATTGCGCGGCCGGAACGGAAAACTATCAACGCGGCCGAGTTGGACGCGCGAAGTCTCTTCCGCCGCGCAACGCCTTAAACCGGCGCTATTTGACGACGATCTTCGCGCCGGCTTCCTCCAACTCCTTCTTGAGCTTCTCGGCGTCCTCCTTCGAGAGGCCCTCCTTGACTTTGGCGGGAGTCGCTTCGACAAGGTCCTTGGCTTCCTTCAGCCCCAGGCTGGTGGCCGCTCGAACGACCTTGATGATCCCGATCTTCTTGCTTGCTTCGTAGCTCTCGATGATCACGTCGAACTCAGTCTTCTCTTCCTTGGGCGCGGCTGCCGCGCCGCTGCCATCGCCGGCAGCAGGGGCCATCATCACCGCGCCGCCAGCGGCCGGCTTGATGCCGTGGACTTCTTCGAGGTAATCGCTCAACGCCTTGGCCTCCTTGAGGGTCAGAGCAACAATCTTGTCGCCCAACTCTTTGGTGGCGGCGGAAAATTCTTTGGTAGCTTCAGCAGTCGACATCGCTAAAAAGTTCCTTTCTCACTGGGCACCGCGGCACCGACTGATCGGCCGCAGGTGCAATTCTATACGATTAGTCTGAAAATGGGAATGATTGGTTCGATTTTTGCTCAAAGATTTCACAACAAATAACCATAACCACCTGAATGGCAAGCAATGCTCTTCATAATAAGCCAGGAAGCCTACCTGATAGCGGTCACGAGGCGGCGGCTTCCTCTGCTGGCGGTGTCGTTTGCTCCGCCGATGCGCCAGCCTCTTCCGCTGGCGCTGAAGCGTCCGCAACCGCCGCTGGCTCTTCCTCGCCACCTTCGGCCTTCTGGGCAATCTGGCTGGCCAACGCGCCGCCGGCCGCCAGCAACTGGCTATTCAGGCGGCCGCCAACCGAGCAAATCTGGCCCAAAAGCAGGCTCAATTGCTCCGTCCGGCTGGGCCACTTCGCCACGTCGGCGATCTGGTCTGGCGAGAGTTGCTCGCCGTCCATGACGCCCCCGCGCGGCTGGAACGCAGGGAACTTATCGCTCTTGATGATCTCGCTGACCGCCTTGGCCAGCGAGACAATGTCTTCGCCCCCCCAGCATATCGCCGCAGCGCCGCTGACCCCGTCGAATATCTTCGCCAGGGGTGTGCCGGCGGCCGCCCGGGCGGCCATGCTGTTCTTGACGACCAGGATTTTGATCTTCTTGGACCGCAACTCCTTCCGCAACGTGTAGGTCGACGAGGAGTTCATACCGATCATGTTGACCAGCAGCGCGTCGTTGACGTTCTGCAGGCGATTCTTGATATCGTTGGAAACGAGTTCTTTGACTTTCTTGCTCATGTTCTTGTACTCCGTACTCAGTACTGAGTACTCAGTTATGCTGGGATCCGCAACGCGGGAGTCATGGTTCCTTTGATTACCGTTCCCTTGACGTATTGCCCTTTGACGGCAGCCGGCTTGAGATGCAGCACGAAATTGATGAACGCATTGATGTTGTCCATCAGCTTCGCCGCGTCAAAGCTCATCTTTCCCACGACGGCATGGACGTTTCCGCCCGCATCGCAGCGGAACTCGACCTTGCCCGCCTTGTATTCCTTAATGACCTTGGCCACGTCGGGCGTGACCGTACCCGCACGGGGAGACGGCATTAAGCCGCGCGGGCCGAGGACCTTGCCCAGCGGACCAACGACGCCCATCATGTCCGGCGCGGCGATGCAAACGTCGAACTCTGTCCAACCGCCTTTAATCTTCTCCGCCATTTCCGCTCCGCCGACTTCATCGGCGCCAGCCGCTTTGGCTTCGTCGATCTTGTCGCCTTTGGCGAAGACCACGACGCGGAGCGTTTTGCCGATGCCGTGCGGCAGAACGATCGAGCCGCGGACCAATTGGTCGGCCTGCTTCGGATCGATGCCCAGCCGCATGATGATTTCGACCGTCTGGTCGAACTTCGTCGTGTTGAATGTCTTCAACAACGTGACCGCGTCGGCCAGCGGCAATGGCGCGGTTTGCTCCGGCGCCTTGGCCCGCATGGCCTTCATTCGTTTCGCTACTCTGGGCATTTATCTTTCTCCCGTAGTCCAACGGCGAACGTGTCGCCTCCTACAGTTAATGTATGCGGCACACTCCGTGTGCCGAAAACCGGCGGCACACGGAGTGTGCCGGATACGTCGCTAATCAATCACTTCCAAACCCATGCTGCGGGCGGTGCCCGCGATCAGCCGCCGCGCCGCTTCCGGGCTGGCGGAACTGATGTCGTTTTGTTTCTGCTTGACGATCTCGTCAACCTGGCTCCAGGTAACCTTGCCGACCTTATCCTTGTTTGGCACGCCCGAGCCCTTGGCGATTCCCGCGGCTTTCTTCAATAGCGCAGCCGCAGGCGGGCTCTTGGTGACGAACTCGAATGTGCGGTCGTTATAGACCTTGACCACCACCGGGATCGGCATGCCGCCGGCCTCGCGCGTGCGATCGTTGAATTGCGATACGAACTGCCCCAAGTTGATGCCGAATTTACCCAGCGCCGTACCGACCGGCGGGGCCGGCGTCGCTTGGCCGCCTGGCACCTGGAACTTCACTTCGCCTACTAATTGTTTTGCCATGATTCAATTCCAATTGTATCCGGCACACTCCGTGTGCCGGATACATTTACAGGGATTCTACCTGCCAATACTCGAATTCCACCGGGGTGGTGCGGTTGAAGATCGTGATCATCACCGTCACCCGTCCGTTGGTCTTGTCGATGTTTTCCACCTCGCCCTCGAAGTTCTCGAAATTGCCTTCGATCACCTTTACGCGGTCGCCCTTCATGAAGGGGATCTTCAAGTCGGGGGCCTTTTCGCTCTTCTCTTCCTGCTTCATCACGATCCGCTCGACTTCGTGCGGCAGCATCGGCGTTGGGATGCCCGACGCTCCGGTGAAGTCGCCGATGCCCGGCGTCTCGCGGACCAGGAACCATGTGTCTTCGTTGATTTCCATATTGACGACGAGATAGCCGGGATAAAGCTTTCGCTTGATGACCCGCTTCTTGCCGCCTTTGAACTCGGTGACCTTCTCCGTCGGCACGATGACCTCGCCGAAGAAGCGGTCGAGCCCTTGGATGGCAACTCGCCGCAACAAACCTTCGCGTATCGACTCCTCGCGGTTGCTCTGCACCTTGAGGATGTACCAATTCATGCTCTCCGACTTGGGCGCATCGGTGGCAACGGGCACTTCCGCCGTCGCCTTGCGTGGTTTTGCCGACTCGGACTTCGCTGCCTTGGTTTTGACCGGCACAGCCACGATTGACTCGGCGCCATCGTCGGTGTAATCGGACGCCGCTTCTTCGAGCACCGCCGCTTCCTCGCCGACCTCGACCGGAGGCATGTCATGCCCCGACGCCGGTGGCGCATGCTCAGGCTGCGGTTCGCCGCCGGTGCTTGCCGGGGGCAACTCCTGCACGACATCGGGATTCTGTCCGTTTTGTTCTGTCACGACGGCTCAAACCTCTCGCGGCCGGTTTGCTGCGGTTTATTTATTCAACGTCTTATTTGTTCTACGTCTTATTTTGTTCTACGACGGCGTCTTGGGCGTGGGCAATACGTGGATCAATTGGAATATCTTCACCCAAAATGCGTCAAAGCCGAACAACAGGAAACCGATGGAGAAGATCATGATGATGACTACCATCGACCAACGCACCAATTCGCTCCACGACGGCCACGACACCTTGTTCATCTCGGCTTCGACAGCAATCAAAAAGTCCGCGAAGGCCGGCAAGTTGACGATGCGATAGGTGGCCCACAATCCCGCGATTGCAAGCACGACCGGCACGCCGATTACGACCGCTTGCGGCCAACCCTCATGGCCCAGCAGCCAGTAGTACAATTGCCACAATCCGATCAAGATCGCGATGGCGATTGCCGCAAACGTCACCTGGCGAACGATTCGCCCCTGGCTCCGCTTGTAGACGCCGAACCTGAAAAATTCTTCAGCAATGGAACTCATTTTTTACGCTTGCGCAACTGAACCCGTCACGCGCCCTCATGTCGCGGAAACTCGTCTCACATTTAGCCGCGTGAACTAAAACTGCAGGGGCGGCGGGAATCGAACTCGCAACCCCCGGTTTTGGAGACCGGTGCTCTACCAATTGAGCTACGCCCCTAAGGCAAATGTCGAATGTCGAAACTCAAATGCCGAAGGAGCGGTAGCTTTGTGCTTTGTCATTCGTCATTCTTTCGACATTCGTCATTCGTCATTTCCTATTTAAGTACCTTCGTCACGACTCCCGAGCCGACCGTGCGGCCGCCTTCGCGGATGGCAAATCGCACGTTGACCTCCATGGCGATCGGCGCAATCAACTCGACCGAAAGCTTAACGTTATCGCCGGGCATGCACATGTCCGCGTCACCCAACAAGGTCGCCGTGCCAGTCACGTCCGTCGTGCGGAAGTAGAACTGGGGGCGATAGCCGCTAAAGAAGGGCGTGTGCCGCCCACCTTCTTCTTTGGACAGGACGTAGACTTCGGCCTCGAATTGCGTGTGAGGCGTGATGGAGCCGGCCTTGGCCAAGACCTGTCCTCGCTCGATATCCTTGCGATCGACGCCGCGGAGCAGGCAACCCACGTTGTCGCCCGCCATGCCCTGGTCGAGTTGCTTGTTAAACATCTCGACGCCCGTCACGACCGTCTTACGGGACTCGGGAACGAAGCCGACGATCTCGACCGGCTCACCCACCTTGATTACGCCGCGCTCGATTCGGCCGGTGGCCACGGTGCCACGGCCTTCGATCGAGAAGACGTCTTCCACGGCCATGAGGAAGGGCTTGTCTACCTCGCGAACCGGCTCCGGGATAGAGGCATCCACCGTGTCCAACAGGTCGGAAATACACTTCGTGGCCACCGGATCGGACGGGTTATTGTAGGCCGGCAACGAACTTCCGCGGGTAATCGGCACTTCGTCGCCCGGAAAACCGTATTTGGAGAGCAACTCGCGAATTTCAAGCTCGACCAGTTCCAACAACTCGGGATCGTCCACGAGGTCGATCTTGTTGAGGAAGCAAACGAGCGCGGGGACGTTCACCTGCCGGGCCAGGAGCACGTGCTCGCGGGTCTGCGGCATGGGTCCATCGGCCGCGGAGACGACGAGGATTGCCCCGTCCATCTGAGCGGCGCCGGTGATCATGTTCTTGATGAAGTCGGCGTGGCCAGGGCAGTCGATGTGGGCATAGTGCCGCTTATCGGTCTCGTACTCGACGTGAGCGACCGCGATGGTCACGGTTTTGGTCGCGTCGCGGACGGTGCCGCCCTTGGCGATATCCGAGTACGCCTTGGACTTGGCCAACCCCTTGGCCGCCTGGGTCGCCACGATCGCGGCGGTCAGCGTCGTCTTGCCGTGATCAATGTGGCCGATGGTGCCGACATTGACGTGTGGTTTCTTACGTTGGAATACTTCCTTCGCCATACTATCTCCCTGCAATCACAGGCTTGTTGGAACTAAAACTGTTTAACCGAACGTTTCCTTGCCAAAGGTTTGTCGTGAGCCCGCCGTCCACGCGTGGTGGAAACTTGCTTCACTTCAGGCCATTTCGCTCACAAATCCGGCCAACCGAGAGCTGCTGAGGGGACTTGAACCCTTGACCTCGTCCTTACCAAGGACGCGCTCTACCAACTGAGCTACAGCAGCCTGTTGTCGCCGTTGAATTTCCTTTTTGTCTTACTGTTTCTTCATCCGCGCGGAGCCAAGCGGGTGATGGGAATCGAACCCACGTAAGTAGCTTGGAAGGCTACAGCTCTACCATTGAGCTACACCCGCAGTGAACAAATGTCAAAAATCCGAATGACGAATGTCGAATGCTGAGCACGCTCGCCGATTCACTCTTCGTCATTTGATTTTCGTCATTCGTCCTTTCATCTCAATGGAGGGTGAAGGATTCGAACCTTCGAAGGCTATGCCATCAGATTTACAGTCTGACCCCTTTGGCCACTCGGGAAACCCTCCGGCACTAAATGACGAATGACGAAATGCTAATGACGAATAGGCTACCCTCATTCGACACTCGTCATTCACCATACTTCGTTTCGGTCCTTCAAAGGCGCACTTCCGCTACGAGCTAGCGGAGGGACTTGAACCCACAACCTGCTGATTACAAATCAGCTGCTCTGCCAGTTGAGCTACGCTAGCCTCCTCGACTCGACACGCGAATCCATTAGTATAACAATCGCTTGCGCAGCGACAAGGCGGTCTCATGCCAAAAAATCGCGAACGAAACCGCACCGATAGAATCGCGAATCGCTAGCTCCAACGAGGGGTGTTGACCATGTGATTTCCAGCCATGCCCAGCAAGTTGAAAGATCTGAAAAGCAGCAGGCGCACCACCAATAGGAAGGGTTTCGCAGTACCCCGCGCAGCGACTGAACTATCCAGGGAAGTCGATTTTCTCATCTTCGGCCGCTTTGCGAAGCTTGCTCAAGGCACGGGCTTCAAGTTGCCGAACCCGCTCCTTCGTGACTCCCTCTTCAGCGCCGATCTCCCGGAGAGTTTGCTCTTGCTCCTGCAGCAGGCCGAAAGCGCCTTGCGATAATCCGCTGCTCTCTTTCATTCAGTTGGCCGAGAATTTTCTCCACTTGCCACTGCCGTTGAAGTTGCGATGATTCCTGCTCCATCTGATCGCCATGCTCGTCCTCGGCGCCGGCAAAAATCTCCCCAAAGCTCGTGCGGAAGCGGTCGCGGTGACGGTGCTCGTCGGGAATGGTGCGCGCGAAGTTTTTCATGATGGCCCAGCTTGCGTAGGTACTGAACTTGTATCCTCGCGCGAAATCGAATTTTTCCACCGCCCGCATCATCGAAACATTGCCGTCACTGACCAACTCGAAGAAATTCTCCACCGGCCCCACATGCCGCTTGGCTATCGAAACGACAAGCCGCAAGTTGGCGCGGACAATCTGGTTCTTGGTAGCAACCGATTCCTCATATAAAGCCTCGATCTCGTCCATAACGCTCGATTTCGGCTGACTGGGGTTGAGCTCCTCGCGCAGCGTGCTGGCCTTATACTTGAGGAAGTTCATCTTGCGGAAAAGGTGGGCCTCTTGGGTGCGGCTGAGCAAAGGCACTTCGTACAAGCTCGCGAGGTACGGCGGCAATCCGGCGGGAATACGGGCCTTTTTCACTGCTTCTTCGCTGGGAGGCATCGGCATAAGTATCTGCTGCTGCCGCTTTGACGAATGTAAAGTCCGCGCGAACTCCGCATTTGGAACATAGTCCAGTGGCAATTCGTTCAATTGCAGGGCTCGCATTTCACCGATCACCCGATATATGCTAGCCCGCGTACGCCCGAAGCGCCTGGCAAGCCCGTTGGCCGACTCGCCTTCGTGAAATTGACAGTAAATCGCCCGCTTCGCTTCCGAGTCCAGCGGTCGCTGGTTCCCAGGGAATAGCGAAAACTCTGTATTTTCGAGGTCGAACTGCTTCAGAATGTAGCGGATCGTTTCTGGGCTGCGGCCCGATTTTCGCGCGATGCGGCATACGATCTCAGTGGGTGATCCGCCGTGTTGAGCCAGTCGCCGCGCACGAACAATAATCGCCTCGCGCTCAGCCTCGGAGATCTGGCTGAAGCGCCCGCCCCGGCGCACCTTGTCGCCATTCAACTCGACGAACCGATTGATAGAACTCTCTAGAAAGCCCACCCGCTTGCGGCCGTCAACCACAAAGCGACGGCTGATCAAACCGAGATGCCGCCAGCGGGAGATCGTCTTCGTGGAAACATTAAACCGCCGGGCAAGCTCATCGATCGTCATCACCGGCTCGCCGGCTGAATCGGCTGCAACGTCGGCGGCATCCGACAAGTCCTCAATATAAAGCAAGAGGTCGTGTTTGGCGTCGACCCCGTTGAACTTTACACTCTGGTAAGCTTCCCAGCGAACGCGAGTAATCCGGTAGCAGACGTATTCGTGGGTATAAACCCGATCGGGCACGATCTCCGCCAAGAGCTTCTCAGCCGCGAAAACCTGCTCGATCTTCTTTTCGCGCGATGCAATACGGGCTTGCTGGTCCCTTAACTCTCGTAGGGCCGGAACATGATACTCGGTATGCATCTTACGGTCCTTTCGTCGGCGGCGATTTGTCCAACGGGGTCCGGCGTACTATATACGTTGTAAACTCCCCAAGGTTCGACCGTCAAAACTTAGTCGCGCGAACCGAGCGGCTTTCTGGCACTTTTCCCTCCCCCTAGCCAAAATGAAAGCGCACCTAAGCCTGAGCGTACACCTTTTCACACCAAAAAGCAACTCTCGGGCCCTGATTTTCACACTTAATCGTGGCCGGATTGCCGCTACCGCACTGCCGTTGCTATAGTTCGGATTTGTTCTTCACAAATCAATCTCCGGCGGAACCCGCCGGTTTATTCGCGTGTCTGAATGACTCCTTGGTCGATTATGTTAAACGAGCCGACGCTTTCCTAATGGGGGTCTAGATTTACCGCATACTCCATGCCAAAAACGATGAGTATACATTGCCGTCATATCTTGTTTGTTTTATCCGCTTTCACATTGGCGCCCTCTCTTGCGATGGGCACCGACGAGGCGACGGAGTTTGAGTTCCACAGCCGGCGACAGATTGACCAGGTTGATCACTCCAGCGTCCTTTTGGACGCGAAGGGCGATCTGCTGGTGAAGTCGAGCACCGGTGCCGGCGCGGCAAAGCCCGAGCGGCAGGATGTCGGCCTTTCCTGCCGCCGCGACTACGATGAAAAGACGCTACAACTGCCCACGGCGACCGACAAAACGTATAGCTCCGTTCGCTACTATCACGAAGCTTCCGCCAAGCTAAAAAAGGGTTCGGTAGCGCTTAACCCCGCCTTGCGGCCGGAGCGTCGTCTCGTAGGCGTGGAAATAAAGGGATCTAAGGTAATGCCTTTTTCCCTTCGCGGGCCGCTGAATGTCGATGAGTTGGAGTTGCTTTCGGCCGTCGGTGAGACGCTTAACCTCGACCAATTGTTGCCCACGAAGCCGGTAAAGATTGGCGATTCCTGGCCTGTGTCGGACGAAACAGCGGCGGTGCTCCTTGCACTTGAAGACGTCACCGCGAACTCGGTGCGGACGACGCTCAAGGAAGTCGCGCCGGATTTTGCTCGATTTGAATTGGAAGGCCGGGTGGCGGGGAAACTCTACGGCGCGATGAACCAAATTTCGCTGAAGGCCAAATGCCGCTTCGACCGCCGTACGCAGCGGATCGACTGGTTTGCCATGGGTTTGCAGCAAAGCCGCGATGTCGGCATGGTTGAATCGGGCTTGGATTGGACGTTTCAGGTTCGCGTGAAGATAACGCCGGCCCAAACATCGGTAGAATTGAGCGAGACGGCGCTTGCCGATCTGCCCTTGAAGGCGGACAACGAATTACTGCGAGTGCAATATGACTTGGCGGATGGCGAGATCCGGTTGACGCACGACCGCGCCTGGTTTCTTACCGGACACTACAGCGACCAGGACGAGTTCCATCGACTCGACCACGGACAGGACATCGGCATGTGCAAGGTTTCGCAGCAGCCGCAACTTAGCGTGGCGAAGCTGCCCACCGCCGGGCAATTCCAGGAAATCGTGCAGAAGGTGCTAGGACCAAGCTTCGGAGAGATCACCGACGCATCCGAAACGCAGACCGGCGCCCATCTGCGGATCGTGCGCGTAAGCGTGAAAGGCAAGGATGCGGACATCCCCGCGCGGTGGATCTACTATCACGTCTCCGACCCGGAAGGCCGGCAAGCGACGCTCACTTTTCGCATCGAAGAAAGAAACCTTGAGACCTTCGCACACGCCGACGAGGCGCTGGTGCATTCGTTGCGGTTTGTGGAAAAGGTGGAAAAGAAGTAGACTCGATCATGCGCGTCCTTCTCCCACTTCGGGGACCGGTTCGGGGCATTATCGCCAGTCGTTGTATTGTAACGTCCAAGGCTGCTACTGCCGACGCCATACTTCAATCACGTAATACGGGCCCGGCTCGCAGCGGCTCACTTGTTGCGAGAAATCGCGCGCTAGCTGGATGGCGGTCGATTCGTCGTCCACGAGGCAATGATCGTTCACCGATACCGTTTCTGCGATACCATTGCATGACAACGGCGAACATTCAAAACCTGCTTCCTGGGAACGGGAAACAATGTCGAAGCCGAGAAACGTAAAGTCGGCCGGCAACTCCTGCACGTCGAGCCGAGGGACGGCGAGCGGCTTGACGTTTCCTACGTCGAACTTCAGCGGCAATATGCGGTACGCAAGCAGCGCGAACAACGCGCGGTCAGCGCGATCCGTAATCAGCGATGAAGCGGTCTCCGCAGTGTCATAGACCCAGATCTCATTGTGACGCCAGTACGATATCCAATCCTCTGGCCCTGGCGACATGCATTCACTGACGCTGCAAACGTCTGCCACGGCGGGCGCATTCAGCCAATCGGGACGCGGCACGATCCGTTTGGGGAAATAGCCAATCAAGATGGCGTTGCGACTAGGCCGCATCGGCACACTTTGCCCTCACCTGTCCGGCAGCAGCCGTCGCGTGTTCGAATCGCCGACCATTTGGATCGCCAACTTCCGCCCGCGGCGTGTTCGCATTTGGACGCCCGCGGCGGCGCTATGGTGCCAGCCGTCAGCGGCCGGCCTGAGGCACTCGTACTCAGCGCCGTCGAGGGCATGAATTTCCACCGCCCGGCTGTCGCGATGGATGATCCAAACTTCCGGTATGCCAAGCTTGGCGTAGAAATGCAGTTTTTCGTAGGCTTCGTCGCCGGGGCTGTGGATCTCGATCGCCACGGTCGGCGGGCCTTCCAAATACTTGCCGCGATCTTTTGCCGGGCAATCCGCGTCAAGGAGCACAATGTCGGGTATGCGATAGTTCTTCGGCCAACCGCCGCGCGGAGCGACGTTGATGCCAGCATAAACTCGTCGGCCGCGTGAGATGGCCCAATGTGCGTCAAGCCAGATGGCCAGCTTCAACTCAAATCCCTGGTGTTCAACGTTTGGCGCCGGCGGCATGTGTAGCTCTCCATCCCACATTTCGTCCCAACGGTCGATTCCTAAGCGGCGACGCTGCTCACAGAAATCGATCTCAACGTCCAACAGAACTGCGCACATAAGAACGGTCCTCCTCGACCTCAATTATAGCGGATTTGAATGTGCCAACGGCATCGGTGGGCCGGCATCTCTTGAAGCGAGCTTGTCCCACCCTACCTCTTGCACAGCCGCCTCAGTTCCAATACCAGCCGCTCTTGCCGGTATTGACAGCCTTGGCGCGGGCCGCAGCCGGGGCGGCGCTCTCGCGGGCCTTGGCGACTTGATCGGCCGGGTGAATCATCACGCCGCCCGAAGCGCTGATCACCCAATTGGTACCCTGTTTCACCATGCTCACTTTGCTATCGACCTGCGTCGGCGCGGCCAGCGTCAACGTCTTGAGAGTTTCGGCCTGCGTCAGAGCCCGCAAATTGCAGCCGGCCTTGTCGATCAGCCGCTCGTGGGCCACCAGCGCGCCGACCAAGGCCAACTGCATGCAGTTGCGCAGATCGCCAAATACGGGCGCCGCGACCGCAAGTTCATCGTAGTGAGAGGTCATGTTGTCGGCCCAGCGCTGTGCCACCTCATTCGCGTGACCGCTGTGCTCGCGCTGCCCGTTGGCAGCGTTGAAATCCTCTTCCGTCATGCACTTCACGCTGCCGCCGTTGAACTCCCAGGCGAGTCCGTCAGACGAGCGAAGGATCGATTCATACTTCGGCTCCAGCCACCAGCGCTGCATGATGTTGCTCATACCGAGCTCGGTCGATTTGAACATATCCAGGAAGCTCGGCATCCCGCTGACCGGGGCCCGCTCGAATTTCATTGCCATCCGCTTCATGCGGTAGTCGGCCGCGACCAACACCGAGGCGAAGTGGCTCGTCGCCGGCACGCCGGTAAACGTAACCGTCTGCCGCCCCAGGGCCTTCTCGATGCCCGTTGCAGTCGAGCCGCGATTGCCGATGGTCGATAGCCGAGCGACGTGAGTCCGCAGCCGATCAACTCCTTCCGCCGTCGGGTCTATCGAGCAACTGATTCCGCCTTGCGCCGTCGTGGCGGCCGTTCGCAAAGCCACCAGCAGATCGTCCAGCAATAGAACGGGCTTGCCAGTCGTGACTCCCACGAAGTTGCCGCTGCGGTCAAGTTGCCAGCCTTCGCCGTAGCCGACTAACACAATGTCCTTCTGCTCGGGGTAAACGAATACGTAGCGGATGTCTTGCAAGCCGGCCAGCAGCACAACCTCATCAGAAAGTGGCTTGCCCGCGCGGATCGATTCTTCTATGGCCTCATCGAGACCTCGAAGCGAAACCTTCCGGAGAGTCGCCGCACCGTGAAGGTCGGTTGGCACCTTTTGCATAAGGCGATCCCGCTCGGCGCGGAGTTTGCCGAGCGTATCAGTTGTCGCGTTAATGATCAGGCCGTCAGAGTTAATCGAGATGCCGCCGACGGCACGGTTAAACCCGAAGCCGACCTGTGCAGCCACGGGTGCCGGCACCGACAAGGTTGCCAATGTGCCGAACAAGGCGAAAGTTATGACCCAATGACGAGACATGGTTTGGCAGCCCAATTTCACGAGACACCTCTTGACGAATTAAAACAGTAGGAAAGTTCCGGAAGTTCCTAGCATTAGCGTAATCGAGAATTGGGTTGAAAGCAAGCAAATTCAACCCCGACATCTTGCAGAAACCGGCCTGGAATATAAAGATATAGGATAGGAAGACTTGTCCTGAACCCACCCAGTAAATGGACTGCCAATCGTTTTCACCGGAAGGCATCACCCCTTCTGGTGGCCTCGCTGGAGAAACCCCCCGCACTTATTGTACGTGTCCGAACTCGCCTACCTTGTGATTCGTGAAGGCGGAAAATGGAGCGATGTCTTCCGGCTCGTGCCGGGGCAGGCGGCGACCATCGGCCGCGCTCCCACCAGCCAGATCGTGCTCCAGGACGATCGTTGCAGCCGCAACCACGTCGAGGTCTTCTTCAGCAGCGGCGGATGGGTGCTCCGCGACCTCGATAGCCGCAACGGCACGATGGTCGGCAGCCAGCGGATCATCGGCGATCACATACTCCATGCGGGCGACATCATCCGCATCGGCCGCTCGCAATTGATCTTCGTGCATACGCTGGCTGATGCCTTTTCCGACACCAGCGCCATCGTCCGCAACGGCGGCGCGGTACCCGACGGCCTCGGCACGGTGATTGACGAAACCGACAGCGTAATTGATGACATCGGGCCGGCCAAGATCACGCACCGCAAGGGCCAGACCCGCTTCCTTGAGCCGGGTCAAGTCGAAGAGCCGGGCGTTTCCAAGATCGGCCGCGCGGCGGCCAAGTTATGCCGTCTGGCCTTCGAACTGGCCAAGTCGCCCGATGTTGCCAGCGTAGCGCAATTGGCATTGGATGGCCTGGCGCAAGGCACGCAGACCGACGCCGGCGCCGTAATGCTCCTGCCCAACGAATACGAGGGTCCGCCCAAGACCGATGCGTTGGAAATCATTGCCTCACGAAGTTCGTCCGCACACCGTTACCATCGCCTCCCCCATACATTGGCCGAAACCGTGATCCGAGAAGGCGAGGCGGTCTTGCGCGCAATATCCTCGGCGACAGCAACATCGGCAGCCGCGACAGCCAGGGCGAGATCCGGACCACGAGCGTCATCTGCGCGCCGATCCGCGGCGGCGGCAGCATTCTCGGGCTGATCCACCTCTATTCAATCGATCCCGATCGCGTGCCCGATCCGGACGATCTGGAGTTCACGCTGGCCGTGGCCGACACCGTGGCGGTGGCCCTGGAAAACCTCAAACGCCGCGAACAGCTAGCGGAGAACCTGACGCAGGTCCGCACGGAAAATGTGCAGCTTCGCGAGCGGCTGGGCGTGCAGAGCCAAATGATTGGCAAGAGCCCCGTCGTGCGCCAAGTTGCCGACGAGATCGCCCGAGCGGCGGCGAGCAACGCCACGGTGCTGATTCGCGGCGAAAGCGGCGTGGGCAAGGAACTCGTCGCCCGCGGCGTCCACAATTCCAGCCCGCGGCGCGACCACGTTTTCGTCGCGCTGAACTGCGCGGCGCTCTCCGCCGAGTTGCTTGCGAGCGAACTGTTCGGTCACGAGCGCGGGGCCTTCACCGGGGCCACCGAACGGAAGATCGGCAAGTTCGAGGCTGCCCATAAGGGTACGATCATGCTCGACGAAATCGGCGAGATGAGCCCCGGCTTGCAAGCCAAGTTTCTTCGCGTGTTGGAAGGGCACCCCTTCGAGCGCGTGGGCGGGAGCAAGCCCATCAGTGTCGACGTCCGCGTGATCGCCGCCACCAACCGCGACCTGGAAAAGGCGGTTGTCGAAGGCATCTTCCGCCGCGATCTCTATTTCCGCCTGCGGGTGCTGGAGATCGTCGTGCCCCCCCTGCGCAAGCGGCCCGAAGACATTCCGCTGTTGGCCGATTTCTTCCTGCGGAAGTTCAACGCGGAAACCGGCCGCAAGATCACCGGCTTCACCGATTCGGCCAAAGAGAAGCTCGTCACCTATCTCTGGCCCGGCAACATCCGCGAGTTGAAGAACGTGATCGAGCGGGCGGTGGTTCTCTGCCGCGGCCAGCAGATCGACGAAGGCGATTTGCTCGTCACCAAGCTGGCCACTGCCGGCGACACGGCTGAGATCGAAGCGGCGGCCGAAGAATTCTTGCCGGCTTCGCTGGAAGACATCGAGCGCCGCTACATCCTGGCAACCTTGAGCCATACAAGTTGGAACAAGAGCCGAACGGCGAACATTCTGGGCATCGAACGCTCGACGCTGGACCGGAAGATAAGGCGGTATGGGTTGGAAGAGGTTCGCTAGCTTAAATTCCAGCTTTAGCCAGTCGTCGTGACAGTTTGTCGCCAAAAGGCAGGCCTTCGGCCCATGCCCAAACGCGAAATTCCGCAAGAACCGCCGTCAGCTCTCGCCCGCGCCGCAATCCGTTTCATAAGCTAGAGTTGTCTAGTGCGATCTGTCGATCCGACCTTTCTTCGCCGACTGATTTTTTGGAGGGAGAATCTGCATGTCGTCATCGCCGATAGACCTGTTTCCATCGCAATTCCAACAGCCCAAACCGCCGATCTCGCCTGCCGAAACGCCGGCAATCGGTTCCAATTCATCGCCTGCATTGACGATGCGCGACCTCTGCCGGGCGGGCGCGTTAATGATTGGCACTATGTTCCTCGCTGTCGGCTGCTATTGCTGGAGCAATGCCGGTCAATCGCAAGCGGGGCAGAAGCCGCAGAAGAGCATCACGCGGCTCTTCAATCCCATCAACCTCATGCTCTGGATGGGCGGCTCGGAGAACGACTTGCAGGACGTGCAAGAGCAGGTGATCAAAGAAGCGACCTCTGCCGAGCGCGCCGAAGAGATTCGACGACAATTCAGCACGCCGGAAAGCGAACAGTTGCAGCGCCTCATGCAGCAGCCGATGTTCGATCCCAGCAAAGCCCAATCCTGGATGAACTCCGCGAACGGACAGACCAATCCCAGGCCGCAGAACTAAGTCGTGGATCAATCCGAAAGCCCTGTGCGGCGGGCTCGTTCAACGGTGCTGCGTTGCGTGTCACTTCGCACCGAACCGCTCCGCGAGCGCATACTTCTCGTCCACGCCGATCAGCTCGTTGAATTCGCCAAAGCTCATCTGCGCGTCCGCCGCCGCCGTGCCGTCGCGAAGCACTTGTTCGAAGACCGTGCGCATCGCCTTCGCCGCCGCGAATATCCCGGCTAGCGGATAGAGGATCAACTGAAACCCAAGTTCCGCCAGGCGCTCCCGTGGCAGTACGGGCGTCTTGCCGCCTTCGATCATATTGGCCACCATCGGCCGCGGCACGCGACGGCCGATCTCGGCAAGCTGCTCGACCGTGCCCGGCGCTTCGATGAAGCTGGCGTCCGCGCCGGCCGACCGTGCCGCCGCGATCCGCTCCACCGCCTCATCCATGCCTTCGACAGCCAAGGCATCAGTGCGGGCGACGATGAAGAAATCCCGCTCGCCGCGGGCGTCCACCGCGGCGCGGATTTTGTCGACGTACTCCTCGCGCTCGATGACCCGCTTGCCGCGCATGTGCCCGCACTTCTTCGGCCAAAGCTGGTCTTCCAGGAAGCAACCGGCTGCGCCCGCCGCGATCAGTTCCCGCACGGTGCGATGAACATTGAGCGGATTGCCATAGCCCGTGTCGGCATCGACGATGATCGGAATCTCGACCCTCGCGCAGATCCGCCTCGCCCGATCGGTGATTTCGGTCTGCGTGAGCAGGCCCATATCGGGCTCGCCGATGTCCGTGGCGGCGACGGAGTAGCCGGAAACGAACGCCATCGGGAACCCGACCTGCTGGGCCAGTTTGGCGGAAAGCGTGTCGAACACGCCGACAAATGCCAGCGAGCCGGTTTTTTCGAGGATGCGGTGGATGCGTGTGCTGGGCATGGCTACTATTACGTTATTCAGTCGAGCAAACAACGAACATCTCTATGCGTCGTCGGGCGGAAACAAATCGAACTTTTCTTCAACCTGCCGAATACGAATTCGTCGCGGGTGGTTGAAATCCAGCGCTTTGGCTGTTGCCCGCCCAACGGGCGTGAGCGGAACGATAGTGTATTGGCTCCAGCGAAAATGATCGCGCCAGCGGTCATTTCGTGGATGGAATAGACGTACAACCTTGCCGGTCTCAGGATCGCGTACTTCGACCCGATCCGATTTACAGAGATTGCATCGTGGGCACGCCCACGCGAGGTTTTCCAGACTCGTTTCGCCGCCCAATGATCGCGGTATTACGTGTTCGACATGGTAAGTGGCGCCCTGCAGCGCGTCGTGCATGCGACAATACTCGCACCGCGCTGCGGCGCGAGCGGAAACTAGTCGCTGGATTTCGGACTGCGAAAGCGTCACTTGGGACTGCGTCCAAGCAGTTGCAGGGCTTCGGCGCGGACGAACGACAGTGTTTCGCTCAATTCGACCAACGCCTCGAGGTCTGCGAGCTCTTCAGATGAAAGATGACCTTCGGTGTTTCGGTCCATAAGGACCTGCATGCGGCGGTCGGCCTTTGGCGGGAGTTTCAGGTCGCTCACCGACTTAACCCAATCCAAGGGCGCTGAGATGACAGACATCGGCATGTTTCCTTGATGAGGAGACCTGTTCAACGCAATCGCACTTTCCCAATTATAACATCTGCAACGGATCGATCCACATCGGTTCCAGCGTCCCGAACAGAGAAAGAAATCGCGAAACCACGAAAATGAGTAACGGAACGTCCAGATATTCTTGCGTTTTCGCGTTTTCGCGTTGAAGTTTCATTTCGGCCATTCGGCACACATCTCCCGCCGCCGCAATCGAGACTGCACCGGCCCGCAGCACCGGGCAGCAATCGTTTCGACTTGCTATCGCATTCAGCGACGACTCAAGTTGCATCGTGGCGCGGGACACGGTACAACGGAGGTCATCGCAACGCTGTTAAAGGCCTTTCTATGCCCGACCCAAAATCGCTCAAGGTAGGCGACTTGGTCCGATTTACAGCGCTGCCCGATGAATGGTCGCGGCCAGGCGTACACCAACATCGCGAAAGCATCTCCTTCATGAAGACGATGGTTCGACGCACTTGGCCATCCCGCATCGTGGAGATCGATGAATATGGTTATCCATGGATTCACGCGCGCGTTCGTACGCGAGGTAGAATTTACTTTCATGGCTGGATGATCGTGGACTCAACCGGCTGGCGCAAAGTCAAGCGCCGCGTCTAGCCCGCTTAACGAAAGCCCACTTACATGACCAAGAATCTCATCACCGCCGCCTCCTTGCCCGCTCCGCCGGAACTGCTTTTCGATATGTACCTGGACCCCCGCGAACACGCCGCGTTTACCGGGCTGCCGGTCACGATCGCCGCCGAGCCCGGCGCGACCTTTCGCGCTTTTGAAGGGGCCATTTGGGGAACGATCCTGCACGTCGAACCCAAGCGGCTCATCGTGCAGACCTGGCGTTCGCTGAACTTTCCGCCCGCGGCGATCGATTCCGTCCTGATCTTGACTTTTTCGCCGCAAGGCGATGGCGGCCGGATCGAGCTGACGCAGGTCAATGTGGCCGAGGAAGACTTCGCGGGCGTGAGTCACGGTTGGGAGGAACATTACTGGACGCCTTGGAGAAACTATCTCCGGCGCGATCGTACTCAGTGAGTCACGTCACGGGTGAAAGAACCAGGCAACGCTTTGGTCCCCAGACCGTAACCTCATCGCTTAAAGTCCCTGCTTCGTGCTCCCCGCGCCCCTGCCCTGTCCGATTACCAGCCGGCCGATTATGATGGAGGCTTCAAACTCTAGCCCTTATTTAACTATGCCCGGCCCCAAACGAAAACCATTCTCCGCCAAGAAAGCGCCGCACTCCGCGAAACGGCCTGACCGGCCCGACGGCCGGCAGCAGGCCGGCCGCGTGATCGGCATGGACAGCGGCGATGCGACGGCGCCGGCCGCGGCCAAACCGCGTGTACGTCAGGCATTCCAGCCTGACCGAATTGCCCGTAAGGCTGGAAAGCCCAACAGGATTGGCAGTCAGGCTGGAAAGCCTGACGTACGGCGGCGCAAGCCCCGCCCCGGCGCGAAACGACGTCGTCCACGGCCGGTCGCGCAGCCCGTCGGCGAGCATCCCTCCGGCGAGCGCTTGCAAAAGATCCTCGCCGCCGCTGGGCTGGGCAGCCGTCGGCAATGCGAGGAGCTGGTCACTGCCGGCCGCGTCGAGGTCGATCGCAAGGTTGTGACCGAACTCGGCACGCGCGTTCAGCCCGACGCTCAGGAAATTCGTGTCGATGGAGAGACGCTTTCTGTGGGCCGGCGCGTCTACTATGCCGTGAACAAACCCAGGGGCGTGGTCACGACCAATCGCGACCAGGCCGGACGGCCGAGGGTCGTCGATCTTGTGCCCGACCGCGGTGCGCGGCTGTTCGCCATCGGCCGGCTTGATATGTACAGCGAGGGATTGATCCTCGTCACCAACGACGGCGAGTTGGCCAATCGGCTGACACATCCGCGCGATGGCGTGGCGAAGGTATACCTGGCCCAGGTCGCCGGTCGGCCGACGACGGAAGTGCTGGACAAGCTCCGCCGCGGAGTGCATCTGGCCGAGGGCTTCGCGCGGGTCGATGAAATCCGCATCGAGTCGCAGCAGAAGGACAGCGCGTGGCTCGAGATCACCTTGAGCGAGGGCATGAACCGCGAGGTCCGCCGGCTGCTTGCGCGAGTGGGCCACAAGGTTTTGCGGCTGGTCCGCGTGCAGGTCGGCCCGATCAAACTCGGCAAGCTGCCGCCGGGCACGGCGCGGCTGCTGGCCGCCGAAGAAGTCAACGAGCTTAAGAAGGTAGTGGCAAGTGGGAAGTGAGTAGTGGATAGTGCGCAGGACGGACGCGCATGAGCAGCCACTCTTCACTTGTCAAAAGCAACTTCCCACTAACCACTAACCACTTCCCACTTATCACTCCGCAATGCCATCCCATTCGCTCACTGCCGACCCGCCCTTCATGCGACAAGAGATCGTCGCCATCAAGGAGCATGTCCCGCTGGCTCGCGACACCTATCGCCTGCGGCTGCCCTGCCCTGAAGTCGCCGCCGCGATTTTGCCGGGCCAGTTCATGATGTTCCGCCTGCCGGGCACGAACGATCCGCTCTTGGGGCGACCACTGGCTCTCTACGATACTTACTGCGACGGCGCGGGCAGGCCCGCCGGCATCGATATCGTCTATCTGGCGATCGGCCGCATGACGCGGCGGTTTGCCACAATGAAACCGGGCGACCGCCTGGAGATTTGGGGACCGCTCGGCAACGGCTTCCCGCCGACGGAAACGAGCCACTTAATCATGGTCGCCGGCGGCATCGGACAGACTCCGTTCATGGCATTGGCGCGCCACTACCTGGGCCACGCTGAATACGGACAACCTCCGCTTGCGGTTTCGCGAGCCAAAAAGGTCACGCTCTGCTATGGCCTCCGCACGGCAGCCTACATCGCGGGCGTTGAGGACTTCCACCGCGCGGGTGTGAATGTGTGCATCAGCACCGACGACGGCTCGGCCGGCCATCGCGGCACCGTGGTCGAACTGATCCCGCCGCTCGTTGAGGCGTCGGACCTGCCCTGCCGCATCGTCGCCTGCGGACCGGAAAAGATGCTGCACGCTACCGTGAAGATGGCCGAGCGCCTGGGCCTCAGCTGCCAGGTCTCGCTGGAAAGCCCGATGGCCTGCGGAATCGGCATCTGCTTCAGTTGCGTGACAAAAATCCGCGACGGGCAGGAATGGGACTATCGGCGGATATGCGTCGAAGGCCCGGTCTTCAATGCGGCGAACGTCGAGTTTTGAGACGCACGAGCATCAAACCGAAGCTGGTGGGTCTGCTACTTTGCAGCCGCGGCCGGCTTGACCTTCTTGAGGCGCTTAGCCAATCGCGACTTGGTCCGCGCGGCCTTGTTGCGATGGATGGTGTTGTGGGCGGCGGCGCGGTCGAGCTTTTGGACGGCGACACGGAAAGCCTTTTCGGCATCCTCCGCCTTGCCGGCCTCGACCGACTCGACAACGGTGCGAACTCGGGTCTTCAACTCGCGCTTGATGGAACGATTTTTTTCGCGCCGCTCAAGGCTTTGACGATGGCGCTTCTTGGCATTTGCGGAATGGGGCATGATTACCGTATTTCGAGAGTAATTCGAGTCGCTGGGTCATTCGCAAGAGGGGCCTGCCCTCAAGCGGCGAATCGATTATTGTGGCGGATCTGGTGGAACTTGTCCAGAGGGGTGGTCACCGCCATTTTCGTGCTCGTCGGGCGCGATACGTCACAATTCCTGCAACCATTGCCGCTTCGATTTCGGACAGCGCGCCAGCCCGAGTACGAACTGTGTGGTAACGCGCAAATCTCTCTTGATATGTGGAACTGGAATGTCTTGATTTGAAGAGTGCCGAAGGCCGGTCGTGGCAATCAGCATTCCCTCGTAGTAGATCGCGTAAATCGGATGCGCTGCGCCTTTGGGCGTCTCATCGCGAGCCTCCAACTTCTCAAGGGCCTTCTCCGCGACCTGTTTTGTTAACGGCGTTCCGGGCATCTATTACATCCGCACAAAATGCCGCAAAACCGCTAATTGCCTTTTTGGCTCGTCGCCCAGAATCGCTTCCTTGCCAACGAGAATCTGGAAGCTCGACGCAATCACGTCCTTCAACATTTCGATTGCCTCAAGCTGCGTTTCGCCGCTGGCGTTCAAGTTCGCGTCGACAAACGAGACGACAAACGCCTCATCGTCCTCTTGGACGACCGCAAGGATTGGCTTAATAACCTGGACGTTTGCCGGCGCCAAATCCTGAATCGGCACGATCACCGATCGTCGCTGGATTTGCCGCTCAAGGACCTCGACTCTTTGCAGGATGTCTGCGCTACAGAATTCAGCGGGGCTATCTGCGGTCGACATAATTGCCTCCCTAGCGAAACACTACTCTTCCTCGTCTCCATTATCCCCATCGTCCGATTTCTTCTTTGCCTCCTCCCGTTTCTTGTCCTCCGGCGGCTTCTTGCCGTCCGCCTCGTCTTTCATCCGCTTGAGATGTTCCAGCATTTCGGAAATCCGCGGGTAAGTGTAGTCCATGCTGGCCAAGGTCGTCAGGTATTTGTCGGCCCTGACGAGGTCTTTAAGGCCCAACGCGAGCTTGCCCGCCTTGAAATACGCCTTCTTCTTGTTGTCCTGGTCGCGGTCGGAGATATCCTGGATCGCTGCTTCGTAGTGGCTCATCGCCAGGGCATATTGCTTGATGGCGTAGAAGCAATCGCCCAGATACAACATGCAGACGCCCCGCTTCCGCGGATCGGCCTTGGCGATCTGAAGCTCCCTGATTGCATCCGGGATGTTGCCGTTGAGCTGGTAGCGGCGGCCCAGCTCGAAGCGGAAGGCGAGGTTGTTCGGGTATCGGGCACAGCGGTTGCGATAGGTTTGCAGTTCCTTTTCGACGAGCTCCGCCCGGATCGCCTGAACCGCCTTGGCATCGGCCTCCTTGCCCGATTTCTTTGCCTTTCCGTCGGCGGCGATGTATCTCGAGCGGAGCGCCTTGAGGTGGACGTCCTCGATCGCTTCCTCCACCTGCACGTCGTTGTTGGTGACCGCCAGCTTCTGGTTGAGCACCTCCAGGGCCTTGGCAAAGTTGTCGGCGTTCATATAGAGGCCGGACAACTCGTCATAAGCGGCGATGTCGTTCGGGTTCCGCTTGATTCGCTGCGCGAGCCGATCTTCATGGCTGACTTCCTCGGTTTTGCCGCTGGTATTGCTGGACATCGTTTTCTTAGTGCCGTCGTCGAACTTCGTGTCCCGCGACTGGTGCAGCAAAACGGTCAGCGTGGCGATTTCCCGTTTGGGAAGATCGTCATCCGGGCGGACCACCTCCACCATGTGCCAAAAGCTGATTGCTTCGAGGTAGCGCCCGCGATTTTTCAGAGCCTCGGCCAGTTGGATGCAGAACGTCGATATCGGGCTTGCCGCGGGGGAAAGTATCGTGTGCACACTTCAAGTAGTAGAGTTCGCAGTCGCCGTAGGTCCCGAAATTCCCCTTGTCGGCAAGCCCTTCCTCTTTGAAGATGGCGCCGCACGCCGTCGCCATTTGCGTCAGCGTCGGCGCGTCCCACGGATTGGCGGCCAAGGCGTCGATGCCTTGCTGCAACGCCTCGTCCCAATTGCACTGGGCGATCGCCTTTTTCAGCGCAGCCTTCTCGGCGCGGGCTTTGAAACCCGCCATGGGACCAAGTTTCTTGGCGCTGACATACTTCTTGTGCAGCAGCGACATGAAGCTGCGCAAGTACTCATAATTGCCCGGATCGCCGTGGACGCACTGCGCATAGAGGTCGGCGGCGTAGTCGTACTTTTCCAGCGAGTCCTGCTTGGAAGCCGCCTCAAAGAGCTTTTGCAAGCGCTTGCGTTGCTTTTCGTCAGGAAATCGCATATTCGACTTGGAACTGTTCAATACTTGCGACATGACTTAAATTGCCGGAAACCGCGCGGCGAACTCGATCCATCATATTTTACCACTCAGTCGGCAAAGCACAATCATTTGAGCGTGCGATATGTGGACCAACTGATGTAGCCCAGCATTATCGAGCAGACGATCATGCCGATGTCGATCGTCATGCTTTGCCCGCCGAAGGGAAAGCCGACTCCGGGAATGAGATCGGCCGCAAAAATCACCAACAAGAGAATGGCGACAACGGCACCGGCGATGCAAAATGCTTTGGGCATGAAAGCGACTTTTGGTAATGCGAACGCTTGAATCGATTCCATTTTGTGGCACGGTCCCTCGACCGCACCGCCGGCCGCAAAAGGGGCCGAACGACCTGACCGGCGGCCGGTGCCTGTGGCTATAGTTCCTAGGGACTTGCCGTGGAATGCACCACGGACGGCGGTAGACCCGCTCCCTTGGCTTTCTAGTATAATCAGAGCAATTCACGTTCACCACTATGTTGATTAAGATTGGAGCGAGTTGATGATCCCAGCCGAAGCCGAGCCCGCCGAAAAGGCCGATTTGGCCGATTTTCGCGAGCAAATGCCGGTCGCCCGGCAGTGGGCCTACTTCGACCATGCGGCCGTGGCCCCGCTCAGCGGCCCTGCCCATCGGGCGGTCGCGAAGTGGAACGAAGACGCTGCTGCCAATGGCGATGCCTACTATCCCGGCTGGACGCGGCAGCTCAAGGAGTGCCGGCAACGGGCGGCCGAACTGATCAACGCCCAGCCCGAAGAGGTCGCGCTCGTGCCCAATACGACCGCCGGCATCGGCCTGGTGGCGGAAGGATTTCCCTGGAAGGAGGGGGATAATGCCGTCCTGCCGGACAACGAGTTTCCATCGAACCAGTATCCCTGGCTGAACCTGATCTCCCGCGGAGTGGAAATCCGCCGCGTGAAGACCGAAGGCGGTCGGCTCACATTGGAGGCTTTGCTGGACGCCTGCGACTCCCGTACGCGGATCGTCAGCGTGAGTTGGGTCGGCTACGCCAGCGGCTGGCGGATCGATGTCGATCGGCTAGTCGAAGCGGTGCATAAACGCGGGGCTTTGCTGTTTTTGGACGCAATCCAGGGGCTGGGCGTTTTTCCGCTGGACATTCGCCGCACACCGGTCGACTTCCTGGCCGCGGATGGGCACAAGTGGCTGCTTGGTCCCGAGGGGGCAGGGATCTTCTATCTCCGCCGCGAGCACCTCGATCGGCTCCGGCCGATCGGTGTCGGCTGGAACAGCGTCGCCCACGATCGCGATTTCACCCGCATCGAACTGAACTACAAGAACACGGCCGAACGCTACGAAGGCGGCACGATGAACATGGCCGGCTTCATCGGGCTGAACGCCAGCCTGGAATTGCTGCTCCACCACGGCCAAAAGGCGATCAGCGATCGCGTGCTGGAGATCACCGACGTGGCCTGCCAGCGGCTTTCGTCCGCAGGCGCTGTCATCGAAAGCGTCCGCGAACCGGGCCATTCGAGCGGCATCGTCTCGTTTCGCTTGCCCGGCCGCGATCCGGACGCCTTGCGGAAGCAGCTTTATGAGCGCGGCGTAATCGTAAGCTGCCGCGCCGGGCGGCTGCGGCTGAGCGCGCACGGTTACAACGACAAATCGGACATCGAGCGGCTGGTGGAAGCCCTGGAGTAAGGCTCCGTTTCCGGCTAGCTTCGCGGGCAGGAGTCCTTTTGCCGCTCCTGCTATCTGCTCGCCTTAGCGGCAAGCTTGCGATCCTTGCGTTCTTTCTTTTCCTTCACCGTAAGTTTGGGCTTGTTGTTCGCTGATTTCTTCTTTTGATCTTTGTTCGCCATCGGTACTTCTTCTACACCTTTCTTTAGGGTTTGTCGGCCAGCCAGTTCCCAGGCCGATCCGGGCATGGCAACGCGCCATGCCGATGATTGTAGAGCATGGGCGGCGAAACCGCCAGACTGGCCTCCAAATGACTTTGCGGCTACAATCGAGTTTCCGCTAGTCGCCATTTGCTTGATTCCGAATCGACCATGAATCATCAGCCGCTCTCCCCGCGCATCGCCGTCTATCCGGGTTCCTTCGACCCAATCACGTTGGGCCACATGAACGTGGTCGAACGCGCGAGCCAGCTCTTCGACCGGCTGATTATTGCAATCGGCGTCAACATCGAAAAACAGGTGATGTTCACCGCCGAAGAGCGCTTGGAGCAGGTCGGCGCGGTGACGTCGCACCTTGCGAACATCGAAATTCGCACGTTTCGGGGGCTGGCTGTCGATTTCGCACGCGAGGTCGGCGCGAGGGTAATGGTCCGCGGCGTTCGACCGATCACCGACATTGCAGGCGAATTAACGATGATGATGGCCAATCGCCGCCTGGCCCCCGACATCGAGACTCTCTTCATGATCGCCGATGGCGAACTGGCCCACGTTTCCAGCTCGCTAATCAAGCAGATTGCGGCCGTCGCGACTGAGGAGGAACTCGCGCGGTTCCTGCCAGGTGGAGTCCTCCGTGCGGTGCGAGCGAAAATGGCAGGGCCTTAACTCAAAAGCCACGTTCGCAAGCGAATTCAATTCTTACTCGCCCCGTTTTCCTTATTCAGATACTGCCGCAAGTACCGGGCACGCTCGACGTTGCGGTCGGCGCTGCCTAGCTCGCCGCCGGTGCGCTTTTGCAAGTGAGCGGGCTGGGTGTGGATGAAAAGCTCGTTGATGTCGGCAATCTGCAGATCGGGGATGAGGCCCAGGTTCACGCCCATGCGCACGCTGGAAAGCAGGTGCATCGTTTCTTCGCTGCTGATCCGCTGCGCCGTGCGGAGGATGCCGTAGGCCCGGCTTACGCGGTCGTGCAGATCTTCCTGGCTCTCCTTGAGCAAGAATTGCCGGGCCTGCCGCTCGTAGTCGATAATCACGGGCACGATGTCGGTGACTTGCTGGACAAGATCGGCCTCCTTGCGGCCGAGCGTGATCTGGTTGCTGATCTGATAAAAATCGCCCATCGCCTGCGAGCCTTCGCCGAAAAGGCCGCGGACGGCGAGGCTGATCTTTTGCAGGCTGCGGAAGACCTTTTCGATCTGCCGCGTGATCACTAGCGCCGGCAGGTGCAGCATCACGCTGACCCTCATGCCCGTGCCGACGTTCGTGGGGCAAGCCGTCAGATAGCCCAGCCGTTGATGGAAAGCGTAGGTGACTTTCTGCTCGATGGCGTCGTCGATGCCGTTGATTTGCTCCCAGACGCTGCTCAGGTTGAAGCCGCTCTGCATGACCTGGATCCGCAGATGGTCCTCCTCGTTGATCATGAGGCTGAAGCGTTCATTCTTATCGAAAGCCGCGGCGCGGCGGCCTTGCCCTTCGGCCAGCTCGCGGCTGATAAGATGCCGCTCGACGAGCAGTTGACGGTCGACGCCTTCCAACTCGTCGACCGCGATGTAAAGCAGGTCCTCCGAAATCTTTGAGCCGATTACGCTATCGTGGAGCACGCGCTCGATTTGCACGCGGTCTTGCGGGGTTGCCCGGCTGATGAAGGGAAACTCGGCCAGGTTCCGCGCCAGTCGGACGCGGCTGCTGATCACAATGTCGGCCTCGGGGCCGTTGCCGCGAAGCCATTCGCCACTGTTCTGCGTTAGTTCTTTGAGTTCCACAATAAGCTTTCAATCCAACGTATCCGGCACACTCCGCGTGCCGCTTTCCAAACGGCACACGGAGTGTGTCGGATACAGTCCATTTTACGCCGTTTGCTCCGTTTCCGCGCGGCGGATTTCGTCCCGAAGCTGCGAGGCTCGCTCGTAATTCTCGGCTTCCACCGCCTCCTTCATCTCGCGGCGGAGACGGATCAACTGGGTCCGCATCTCGCTGCTGCCCGCGGCCCGCTGCGGCCGCTTGCCGACATGCTCCGACTCGCCATGCACGTTGACGATCAGCGGCTCAAGCTGCTTCTCGAAGGCGACGTAGTCGTGCGGGCAACCCAAGCGGCCTTGGCTGCGGAACTCGTAAAAGGTAATGCCGCACACCGGGCAGGCCTGCTGATCGAGCTGGGCAAGCTCCTCGGCCGTCTGCCCTATGGCCATCTGGTGGACTTGTTTCGCCAATTCGGCCGCCATGCTCCCACTGCCGCCGGACG
Source organism: uncultured Planctomycetia bacterium (assembly GCA_963775975.1). Classification (GTDB taxonomy): domain Bacteria; phylum Planctomycetota; class Planctomycetia; order Pirellulales; family Thermoguttaceae; genus JANXQG01. The sequence goes on along the minus strand of CAVZKX010000003.1, from coordinate 845,935 downwards.
ACTCGGCCTGCGGGGTAGCGGTGAGGTAGGTCCTGGCGTGCTCTTCGCAGAGGTGCAACTCCTGCGGCTTGCCGCCGGTAAGTTCGGTGATATGGAACGTAGCGGGGCGCTCGCACTGCTGGCATTTCATGGCATTGACTCCCAACCAACTGATTCTAACGCTCGTGGAAATGCGAGTCAACGGACGCGAATGCCGGCGTTGCCTCAATCCTCTGCCGCTGCTAAGCTAAACTTACGCCACGCCGCGTATTATCACGGAGAATTGAGTACATGCCGTCAACGATATCGCGTCCGCAAACGAAGGACGCCGCCAAGCCGCCCGCCGCGGTCCATTTCCCCGATTTTGAGGCCTTCCGCAAGCTGGCGAAGGATGCCATGCTGGTGCCGGTCTATCGCCGGCTGGTCTGCGACTCGCTGACGCCGGTCAGCGCGTTCCACAAAATCGACTCCGGCCGCTGTGCTTGCTTGTTCGAAAGCGTGGTTGGCGGCGAGAAAGTCGGGCGATACAGCTTTCTGGCTTCCGATCCGTTCTTTGAAATCGAGGCCTATGGCCATCGCGTGACGACGACGTCTTACACGGGCGTTTCAGCATCCGGCGCCCCGCTGCCCTCGTCGAAATCCTATGAGGCGGCCAACCCGATGGACGAGCTCCGCCGCCACGTCGAGGCCCTCCGCGCCGTCCACCTGCCGGAATTGCCGCCGTTCTGCGCGGGTGCGGTAGGCTACGCCGGCTACGACACCGTGCGGTACTTCGAGCGGCTCCCCAACGCGCCGCCCGACGACCGGCAAGTGCCCGACCTGGCCTTCGCGTTTTACGACCGGATGGTGGTCTTCGACAGCGTGGACAAGACGATCGTCGTGGTGGCGATGGCCCGGCTCGATCGGCCCGGCGCGACCATGGAATCGGCCTACGAGGACGCCCAGCGGCGGGTTGATGCCTTGGTCGAGCAACTGGCCGTGCGGTCGAGCGACTTGGACCTAGTCGATATTCGGCCCGGCGGCGAGGTCAATCTGGAGTTCCGATCGAACCTTCACGAAGTCGCAATACGAAAAGGCGGTCGAGAAGTGCGTCGAGTACATTCGCGCGGGCGACATTTTTCAGGTCGTGATCAGCCAGCGGCTGGAAGTGCCGCTCACGGCGCATCCGTTCGAGATCTACCGCACGCTGCGGGTGGTGAACCCGAGCCCCTTCATGTTCTATCTCCGCACGCCCAGCGTGACGCTCGTCGGCAGCTCGCCCGAGGTGATGGTCCGCGTGGTGGATGGGAAAGTGACGGTGCGGCCCTTGGCCGGCACCCGCCGCCGCGGCCAGACGGACGAGGAAGACCGCGGGTTGGCCGAGGAATTGCTCGCCGATCCCAAGGAACGGGCGGAGCACGTGATGCTCGTCGATCTGGGCCGCAACGATGTCGGCCGTGTCTGCCGCTACCGCAGCGTGGAAGTCAGCGACGTGATGACCATCGAGCGCTACAGCCACGTAATGCACATCACGTCGAACGTCTGCGGGCAGCTCGAGCCGGGCAAGGGAGCATTCGAGGCGTTGCAAGCCTGCCTGCCTGCCGGGACAGTCTCCGGCGCGCCGAAGGTCCGGGCGATGGAAATCATCGACGAGTTAGAGCCGCACCGCCGCGGCCCCTATGCCGGCGCCGTGGGCTACGTTGATTTCAACGGCAACATGGACACCTGCATCGCGCTGCGGACGCTCGTCGTGCAAGGCGAAACCGGTTACGTGCAAGCCGGCGCCGGCATCGTGGCCGACAGCGACCCGGCAAGCGAATGGCACGAGACGATGAACAAGGCGCGGGGGCTGCTGAAGGCGATTGAGTTGGCGGAGAGGAAGTGATTTGGAGTGCGTTTTTTTTCGCCGGTTTGCGAAGCTTTTTGAGTTCAACGAATGAAGAGATGATCTCCGTAATCGAGGCCGGAGAGCAGTCTGGGCCCCGCAAGACAACGATTTTTTGAAGTTATTATTGAAACGGGAGCACTATGAGAATCAACGAGATCCGCGAAGCGTTGCGGAAGCAGCCGTTTCGCTCCTTCATAATTCATTTGGCCGATGGACGCGAGTTTCCCATTGAACACGTTGACTTCCTGCTCATCAGTCGGAGCGAACGGAGCCTTGTCGTGGCGGAGCTTCACGGCGGCTACGAAATCATTGACCCGATGATGGTAACGAGCCTTACCGTTGCGGAGACGGCGGCCGAGTCGGGGTGACGGCGAGCCAGCCACGTCATGATTGAGCTCATCAACTTCACCAAACGCTACAACGGCCTGCTGGCGGTCGATCAATTGAACCTCAAGATCGAGGCGGGCGAGATGTTCGGCTTCATCGGTCCAAATGGCGCGGGCAAGAGCACGTCCATCCGCTTCCTCGCCACGCTCCTGAAGGCCACCGGCGGCGAGGGGATCGTCAACGGCCATCGCGTGAGCAAGGACCCGCTGGCCGTCCGCCGCAGCGTGGGTTACATGCCCGACGGGTTCGGCGTCTACGACGGCATGAAGGTCTGGGAGTTTTTGGATTTTTTCGCGGCCGCCTATCAGCTTCCCCCCGCCCGCCGCCGGCAAGTGCTGGGCGACGTGATGGAACTGTTGGACCTGACCGTCAAGCGCGACGCCTTCGTCAACGGTCTTTCGCGTGGCATGAAGCAGCGGCTCTGCCTGGCGAAGACGCTCGTCCACGACCCGCCGGTGCTAATCCTCGACGAGCCGACCAGCGGCCTCGATCCACGGGCGAGAATCGAAGTCAAAGCGCTCTTCAAGGAGCTCCTCCGCCGGGGCAAGACGATTCTCATTTCCAGCCACATCTTGTCGGAGTTGGCCGACTGTTGCAGTTCCATCGGCATTATCGAGCGTGGCAAGCTCTTGATGTCGGGGCCCATTGACGACGTCTACCGCCGCATCCGCCGCAACCGCATCGTGACGATTCGCGTTCTGGCCAACATGGAGGCCGGGCTTGCCGTGGTCCGCTCCATGCCGGAAACACGCGACGTGCAGATCGAGGCTGACCGCGTCACCGTGGAGATGGCCGCCGAGGACGAGCAAGTGGCCGGCCTTTTGGAAAAGCTCGTCGCCGCAGGTGTGCGAATGAGTTCCTTCGCCGAAAAAGAGCCGACGCTTGAAGACGTATTCATGCTCGTGACGAAGGGAGCGGTGGCGTAGCGGCGCATTGGCCGCGACCCCTAATGCCGCTAGAATGACAAGTGTGAGCCGGTAGAATAAAGAAGGATGCTTGGTCAGATGGATCGTTATGGAGCGATGAAAATGGACAACAGTTTTCAGGAAAATGAGCATGAGAAAACCGCAGTTCGTCAACTTGAGGCGAGAATTGATGCAGCGTATCCTCATGGATGGTTCGTAGCTGTTGACAACGGTGAGATTCTCGCGGCATCCGCCGATTTCGACGAGTTGGAGGGCATGCTACGAGCGCTTGGCAAAGAGCCTCGCGACATCCTCGTGGTGGAAGCAGGTGGCGATCGGTACGATTACGTGACGATTTTCTTTGTTTCGATTTCCTGCTAAATGCCCCCGCCATCCATCGTGCAACGAAATCCGTATAAGGGCGCGAGCCCTCGCTGTTGGGTTCGTCTCCGCTTTCTTGCATCGGATGGCTCACTGCACGAACGTGAATTTCTGGCCGACACCGGCAGCCCCTGTGCGGTTATTTTTGGAAGCGCGGACCTTCAATTGATGAGGCGCGGGACATCATCCAGCATCGGCAGCAACTTTGGTGTATTGGCGGGAGGATGGGTCCGATTGGCCATGCCTGAGTTGGGGCTGACGAGGCGTGTGCGCAGTTTTGGCAGCGATCAAGTACTGAAAGCGGTTCAAGCCGACTCAGCCGACTTCTCGGGCCTGGTTGGTCTGCCGTTATTGCGGATGTTGGAATATGGCGGCGATGACACTACGTTTTGGATTAGCGAGCGAAGCCAGTCTCGTGATGAACGGTGAAATCCTGCCAATACTTAACCTAGCATTCAATTTCCCCGCATCCCACGCGCGAGCGGACTCGACGGAACTCAAGAATTCGATGGAAGCGGTTGACCGTACAAGTCCGCACTAGTCGCGACCCCGGCGGCGTGCTCGAAACGCCATAAGCCCGGCAGCCGCCGCACCCAGGAGCGCGAACGTTGAGGGTTCCGGCACGACGGCGAAGTCGCCGCCGCCGTTGTTGACGATTGCCCACGACTCGTGGTTCGTCGCGTCAAGTCCCCAGCTTCCCACCAGGTCGTCCATCGCGTGGCCCAGCGCGAGCTGTTGCTCCAAGAAGCCCTCGGTGAGGAGGTTGCCGCTGGAATCGTAGACGTTTTCCAACGGCAGCGCCACCGCGGTCTGTGCAAATCCGCCGATCGCCGTGTTGTCGCTGACTGCCTTGACCCACTTGCTGTCGACGAGTTTGACAAGATACCCGTCGTCGGCGGTGGCCGATCCGCTCGACCCATTGAGGAACGTATTAATGCGGTCGTCGTATGAAACCTGAATGGCGAAGACCTTCGCGCTTGGCATACCGCCGATCTCGGCAATGTCGCTGGCGAGCGCCGGCACGCCTGCCGGAAGCACATTCGCCCAATTCGTGCTCGCCGTGTTTCCGTTGACGAAGGCCGATCCGTTCTCGTCGGCATTGCGCCGCGCCAAGCCATCGTGATCAGGGAACTGCCGCCCATCGACGGGCCGCCGATAATGTCACATTCGCTGCCGACCGTGCCCGTCGCGTTCGATTCGTTCACGAGCGACGCTTGCGAAAGCGTGCTGCCGTCGTAGCCTGTGGCTACTGAATTCGTTCCGGCGCTCCCCGTGGCGACAACCCGTGAACTGAGGTGCGACCCAGCGGCGAAGGTTCCTGAAAGCGGCGCCCCAAATTGTTGGTTCTCGGGGTTCGCAGGAATCGCGCCGCCGACGGCCGCGTAACCGACGTTGGCAATGCTATAGAACACCGAAATCGGCGCGTAGGCCGTATTGTCATGCACGGAACTCGCTTCCGCGGTCCCCACATTCAGGCTGGCAACCCCGCTTGTCGGGCCATAGTGGTCCGCCTCGATCAAAAGGGCCACGGCTTGCGCTCCGCCGCTGTTAAATGTCGTTTGGCTCGCGGTCACTTTTCCAACTTGCGTCGTGCCGTCGGACGTTGATACCGAGTTCACGGTCTGGCTCGACACGTTGACCATGCTGGTGTGGTCGGAATCGGGATTGGCGTTGGCGCTCGTCACCATATACGAGTTCGGCAGGGCGACGACCGCGCCGAAAAGCAGCCCGCCGCCGGTCGTGGGAACGCTAACGGCATTAGCCGCACTGCTTCCCGTGACCGCTTGCAGCACGCGAGGCTCGATGACCGTTGCCGTGTAGGGAACGGCAAGCGATGGCAGCGTCGGAGTACCGGCCGCCAGCGTCTCGCCGGTGAACAATCCGGTGTTGCCGGGCAATGTCGCGCTGTCGCTGACTGGTCCGGTGATTGTGTTGGAGAAGGTCGTGCTGACGGTCAACGCGGGGCTCGTGGTCGTCGTGCCGTTAAAGAGCACCGGACCGCTGTTCGTCGCGGTAAAACTCCCCGCGGCGCCCGTACCGGTCACGCTTCCCGCGTTCATCGTGAGGTCGGTCAAAGTATCATGGGAACCGGTGGACGAAACGGTAAAGGTCGAACTGCCGATGCCGCCCTGCATGACGCGGCCAAAGCTGACTGGCGTTACCGTGTCGATGCCGCGGCTCGAAACCGGATCGATGACCACCGAACTCGTGCTGCCGCCGACGAGCACGCCTCCGCTCGATACCTGGCCCGAAATAGCGAAGGTCGCGTTTTGCGTGCCCGGATTGAGCGCGGACCCATCCACGCTCGCTCCGAAAGTGGTCGTGCCGAGCGGTGCGAGCCCGATGCCGGACGTGGACGATACGCCGAGCCCCGCGGAGAGCGAAGCAACTTGCCAATCGACGGAACTAGAGCCCGGCGCAGCCGAATTCTGCACCGTCGCAATCAGGCTAAGGGTTCCGCCGCCTGCGCCAGCGAGAAACCGATTGTTGCCGCCTAAGACTGCCAGCGCGGTTGACAAAGCTCCAACCGGTGCCACAGCTCCCGACGTATCTGGCACGCTGGGGGCGATCGACAGTTTGCTCGTGCCCGTACCGCCGCTGATCAACGTCAACGGAAACTGGCCGAAGTTGTAGCCCACGGCCGAATAGACGACTCCGTTGCCGCCGGGAGCGAATAGTCCGGTGGGCGGAGGCAGCAGAATGGACGAAATCGCGAACGGGTTGCCGGGGTCCTGTATACCAGTGGCAGGATTGCCGCCGACACCGGTCGGGGCCGTCAATGTCGAGCCTGTCGCGCTCAGGAATTGCCCCACGCTGTTCGACGTGCTGCGATAGTTGCTCGGTTGAACTTCCGAGATCGTAAAGAGATTGCCGGTAGGCAAGCCCGTGAAATCGTAGTGGCCGCCGGAACCGGTCGTCGTCGTAAAGGTATTGATAACCGTGGACGGGTCGCTCGGCGAATACTCCGTCAGATTAATAGTTACGCCTGTCAGCCCCCATTCGCCAGGCAACATGGTTCCATGCTGCGACGCATCGACGTAGACATATCCAGAGATGGAATAGTCCGCGGGCGATTGGAAGCTCGCCGACGAAGTGGTGATTCCCGTAAGAAGCGCTCCGCGAACGGTGGAGGACGCACAAAGCACACAAATCGCGATGGCGCAAGACAACCGCCCTGCCCAGCCAAAATGGTTGCGCAACATAGCCGTAACCCCTTATCGTGCTTGCCAGCGGACGCTGCCTCAGTTGACGGTTGTTTAGTTCAGCAGCGCGCGCAGTGGCACCCGTAAGCACTTCGGGAACGACTCCGACTAAAAACGCTGCCTCGCCGAGTGGGGTAAAACAATGGAATTACCGGCAAACTTTGCCAAAAACAAAGTTGCATAGTCCTCATCATAGTAAAAGTCGCCGGTATTGCAAGCATTTTGCGCACGATTTACCATGTTTCCCGAATGCAATTCTTCGGATGCAGCGAGAAGCTAACCGCTATTTAGAGGGGTTGGCTATCGAAGCCCGGCGCGGAGGCGAGGCCGGCAGTTTCCAGGGTAAGTGCTTGTTCCTCTTGGCTAGAGGACATATCCCCGATGACGATCACGAGCATGTGGCACTGGACCCTTACAGGATTCTGCCCGAATGCGCAGGCTCGAATGCGCCATTCGCACGTAGCCGGTTGGACTGAAGAATCCCAACGGGATTCCGTCCAACAGCCCAAGGTTGGCCGGCGGTACGACGGACTACCTTGGGACGTCACCCAATGAAAAGGTTCAGCCCCAACGGGGGTTGCGTCCGCCTGGCGTCCAATGGACCGATGGCCCGCCAATTCATGGCAGCTCTTAGTCGGACTCGACCATACACCCTGTACGCCGGAAAAAAACGACAGAGTTGCGATATGTCATAAATGACCCCGAAAATTCTTTAAACCGTTACCGGACAACGACTTGGGAACAATCCGAAAAGAATTCTTGTATAATCGCATAGCGCATCTAGCAATATATATATATGACTGTGTACAAGAGTTGAGAGTTGAGAGTTGAGAGGGGAGAAAGGATGAAGGCGGAAGGATGAAGGGTGAAAGGCGAATGTTCAAGGTTCAATGTTCAATGAGCAAGGCACGGGAAGCAGGGGCGCGGAGTGGTGGTCTTCGCAGCAACCCGCAGCCGGGCATCAGGGAACGCTAATTATCAGTAATTAACACCAAATACGGCGCGAGTTCTATGCGCTCTGATGCACTTCCTATGCGGTTTCTATGCGATTCCTATGACGTTTCTATGCAGTTTCTATATAGATTTCGGGCGGTTTGGCATTAAACGCACGCCGCTTTCCGCGGGAATTGCGAGCATCAGGCCTTCAAATAAAACAATTGCGGCCACTCGTCGCGACTATCCGTGACCTGCCGGTTCCAAGCCGACTCAAAGCAGTTTCAAAGCGAAATCAAAGCAGTTTCAAAGATGATTCCCGTTAATCACAGGGCCATTTTCCAAGACAAATCGCGATCGCGGCGCGGATACTTTTTTGCGACGAGAAAACCGCGCGGCCGCAACAGACGGAGAGCCTATGAGGACCTTCTTTCCGCAGTCGGACGAGCCGGCAGTCCCGTAATGCCGCGGCCGAGCGAAGATGGCCCACCCTTACCAATCGTATTCCAGCCCGAACTTCACGCCGTCGTAGAACTGGTTGCCGTGCGTATTGATTAACGGCGTAATGACCGGCACGAAGTCGAACTGATCCGACGCGCGGGCGAGGTCGCCAACCCAGAACATGTCGTACGACACGTGGGCCACGAGATCCGGCCGCAGCTTGTAGCTGCCGCCGACGCCAAAACCGCCCGCAAATGCCACGCCCGTGCTGCCGGCGTTGTAGGCCGTGCTGGTGTCGGCGTCGATGGCGGGCTGGCCGGGCGTAAAGTACTCGGTGCCGTGCAGCGAGGTTTGAATCAGGCTATTTTGGTTGGCGACATTGACGAACATGCCTACCTTGCTGTGAGCTTCCAACTCCCAGCGGCAGAAGCGGTATTCGAGCGTTCCGCCCGTTTGCAGACCGAGCATCGCATTCGTGGTGCGAGCGACATAACGTCCCTGGCTCGATAGCAAAGGATTCATGTTTGGGTCAAAAGTTGTTCCGCTGGCGTTGAACTCGTACTTTTCGTCGATCACCATCGCCCGGAGCCCGAAGAGATAAGAATAGTAGTAGCCTGTTTTGCATTGACGATACCAATGGCCGTTCGGATTCAGCACCATCTGGTCCGGCTGGTTGTTGCCGGCGACCTTCAAGTTCATTTCCCAATTGTTGAATGTCGTCCAAGTGCTGACCTCCATGTGCGTCGCGCCGTTGAAGGCGTAGGCGTTCGTGGGGTCAAAGTTTTGCTGCGTCGACGGGTTCGGCTGGAACGGCGATGACGCGGGGCTGTTTGGAAATACAAAGGGGCTGATAAGGCTGCCGGTAAAGAAAAGGATCGTAGGCGGCAACTGTTGGGCGGAAACCGTCGCCGTCGTCGAGTAAACCGGCGCGACGGTCCCCTCGACATTGCTTTCGCCGTAGAAGCGTTCCAGTCCGGAAAACTCGAATTGGATAAAGTAGTCGCGCTTCTCGCCGTCTCGACCGAGATAGCGGCTGATAACTGTGTCGACTCCTGCACTGTCGCTGAGGTTCGGCGTATGCGTGTTCAAGGCCAACGTATTGGAAACATTGTTGAAGAAGCCGTATTGCAATGGCTGACTGGCAATCGAGCCGGAGGTGACCTGGAACGGCCCGTCGGGCAGCGAGTTGATACCCAAGGTGCGGCTGTTCGCCTTGCTTGTACCGATGACCGCAACCGACGACTCCAGCGACCACGTCGGTGGGATGCAGTTTCCGCCGCCGCAGAATTCGCAGGCTGCCGGCGAGCCATCGCCAAACATTCCTTGTGCCGGCTCTTCGGTTGCACCGATCACGTCGTCACCGCCCTCGTCGCCGGCCCGATAATCGGATGCTGCCGCCGTGCGGCCATCGCTGGTCGCGCCGGTGGCCCTGCCGGCAGGCGCGGGGACAGATTCGGCCGAAGTTTGGACGCTGCGGTCAGGTCGCGCCCAGTCGGCGGCCGAGGCAAAACCGCCCGTCAGCAGTCCGACCCAAAGCAGGCTTATTAGAATGTGTCGCATGGCGCTTCTCACTAGACCATCCTCCAACTGCCTAATTCGGCCAGAATCTGCCCGTACAACACTTATAATCGTTAAATTCACCCAAAAGGCTGTGAATTATGTTATCGGCAAAATCAACGCGACAGTAAAACTTATTCCAACTTATCCAGACTAACATTACCTCTTCCCGGATTCTTCGTGCACCCGATATGGGGGTTCACGACTGCACCCCGAGGACGAACAATATCCAGTTCAAATACGGAGGATTGGTTATGAACCCCATCGAATCTCTTATCGCGGCCGGCTCGAAAATCTGGATTGACTCGGTCGATCCGCAGTTGATGCAGCGCGATCGGGCGCTTGGCATCTCAGGTGCGACTTCGAACCCCATCATTGTGTCCGACCTGATTGTCGCCGGCGTGCTCGATCGCGAGCTTGAGCAGGCGAGCGGTGGCGGGCAGTCCGATCACGACATTGCCTGGGATTTGACCGATACGCTGGTGCGCCGTGCGCAGCGGCTCTTTCTGCCCGTATGGGAGCAGACTAAGGGTAATGACGGCTATGTCAGCTTCGAACTCGATCCCCTGCTGGAGGATCCTGAGGCGAATATCTCCGATGCCGATCGCGCCGCACAGTATATCGAGTTGGGCAAACGCTGGTACGAAGCCCAGAGCAACCGCTTTATCAAAATCCCCGCCACGCCGGGTGGAATCCGCGCCATGGAACCGCTTGTGGCTGCGGGCATAAACCTGAACGTCACGCTGATCTTCACGAACCGTCAATACGTGGCCGCCCGCGACGCCATCTGGCGCGGCGCGCAAAAACGGAGCAGCTTGGACAACTTCAAATCGGTCTATAGCATCTTCGTGTCGCGCATCGACGCCTACACGCTGAAGCAAGTCTCCTCGCTCAGCCCAGCCGCACAGGGCGAGGTGGGATGTCTAATCGCGAAGCGGATGTGGGCCGACAACCAGGCCTTTTGGAAGCAGCATCCCACACGGTTGGAGCAGGAGATCGTCTTCGCCAGCATGGGCACGAAGCGCAAGGAGGACGCGCCTTGGAAATACGTCCAAGCACTGGCCGGCGACGACATCCAGACCAATCCGCCCGCCACGAATGAAGCCGCGGCCAAGAGCGGACAGACGTTCACTCGGCAAATCGATCGCCTGCCCCCCTCCGAGGTCGTTAAGGAAATCGACGACAAAGTCGACATCGCCAAGCTTGAAAAAGTGCTCATGGAAGAGGGCATTTCCAAGTTCGCCGAGCCGCAAAAGAAGCTGCTGGCGACCGTTGCCGAGAAGCGCCCAGTCGGCGCCGGGCGGTAACCGTCCTGTGGGCTATCGAAGCCCGACGCGCAAGCGAGGCCGGCGCCGTATGCGAGCCTCGCTTGCGCGTCGGGCTTCGATAGTCTGCCGTGTTGCCGTAGACGGCGTAATAGTAGAAATCGTCGGTTGATGTCGGCCGCCCCGGTCATCGCAAACGCTACAATGCAAGCCGCCATCAAGCCAAACCAGACCAAATGCCTGCATCGGCTGGTCGCCGCTTTCATGGTTGCCTTCGCCTGGCCGATCTGTTGCCTCGCACAAGAAAAGAAATCGGACCCGACCGCCTACACTCGTTGGCAAAATGGCCCGGCAAGGGACGCGAGTGTCTTCCCGATCCCCGCAATGCTGCCAAGTACCAGGCCATCGGCATCAATCTCTATGTAGCCTTGTGGCAAGGTCCAACTGCCGAGCAGATCGCGGAGTTGAAACGGCACGCTATGCCGGTCATTTGCGAGCAAAACGACTACGCGCTGAAGCATCTCGACGAGAAGTCGATTGTCGGCTGGATGCACGGCGACGAGCCGGACAACGCGCAGGAGCTTCCCGGCGGAAAGGGCTACGGTCCGCCGGTCGCGCCGGAAAAGATCGTCGAAGCGTACCGAAAAATCAAGGCGAACGATCCGTCGCGGCCGGTCATGCTCAACCTCGGCCAAGGCGTGGCGTGGGACGGCTGGTATGGGCGCGGCGCGAGGAGTAATCATCCCGAAGATTATGCGCAGTACGTACGCGGCGGCGACATCGTCTCCTTCGACATCTACCCGGCAGTCCACGATAAGCCGGCCATTGCTGGAAAGCTCTGGTACGTGGCGCACGGTGTCGAGCGGTTGCGCGGTTGGGCCGGTCGCGACCGGCTCGTTTGGAACTGCATCGAATGTACAAGGATCGACAACACGAAGACCAAGCCCACACCGGAGCAAGTGAAAGCCGAGGTCTGGATGTCGATCATCCACGGTTCACAGGGGATCATTTATTTCGCCCACCAGTTCAAGCCGCGGTTTATCGAGGCGGGCCTGCTGGCGGACAAAGAGATGGCGAAGGCGGTCGAGACAATCAATCGTCAAGTCCGAGAATTAGCCCCCGTGATCAACAGTCCAGCGCTGCTCGATGCCGCCGCGGTGACGGTCAGTCCGGCGGATGTTTCCCCGGATATGGCTCGGCTTCTAGGGCCGCACGGCATCGCCATTGCGGCTAGAAGTCGGGGCGGATTGACCTATCTCTTCGCCGTGCGGATGGAGAACAGCCCAGCCAAGGCCAACTTTCGACTAGCGGGCGCGCCGGGCTCGGCAACAGTTCACGTGATTGGCGAGAACCGCACGATCTTCATGCAGGCCGGGCGGTTCAAGGATGATTTTGAGGCCAGTGCCGTTCACCTTTATGAGATTGACGCTGTCACCAAGCACGCTGGTAGCTGATTGTTATGGGAATGATTGAAGATATCGAGCGAGTGTTTGCTCGAATTGCCGATGCGGTGGAACAGTTCGCGCGGGCGGAATCGTGCCTCATTGAAAAGTGCCCGCGAGGAAACTCGGGCTGGGAGCTTACGCGACCGCATGACCTTGGAGGAACGTTGACGCTGTTACTATTGTATGATCCCTCGCTCGGTCTCGGAGTCGGCTCGGTGTGGCAGTTTCCTTGCCGAGAAATGGCTCGCCTATACTCCCACTTTCGTGCGATGCAACCTTGTCCTTTGCTTGCCGACGAGGTAGTGGCAGCGTTGGATAAGCAATTGCGGGAAATTACAGAAGTGCCTTTCGGCTACTGGACGAGCATATCGCCGTTGGAAGCAGGAGCGTGAACAGGCCAGCAATGCCGCCATGAGAACACGCCGCTCGTGTTTTCGCCTTTTCGCGATTTCGCGATGAAGCACTGGACGATTGCGCGGAGTTGCTGGTGTTCACACCGCGTTCGAGCATGCGTAAGGTATTATTGTAGATAGTACTTGAGCATTTTATGAACTTCAACGTCTGGGGAGGCGGGCTATGGGATTGAACTTCTACACGATGGCGGATCTCGTCGATAAGTATCACTTGGATTACTGGCAGAACTTTCCCGACGAGTTGATCCTGGCCATTTTTTGGGAAGAGTCCAACTTCGCCAACGCCCGGCAAATCGGCTGGAAGCAGGGGGCGGTCGGGTTCGGGCAGGTTGAGCCGAGCACGGTGACGCTGGCCAATATCTGGGCGAGAGATAACTACCCGTCGGACTGCAATTGGACTCCGGCCGATATTCTGACTTCCGATCGCAAGGGCGTGCAGATCACGTCGCGGGTATTGGCCCGATACTATGAGGCCTTGGGGAGCGTCGATAGCGCGCTAAACGCCTACGCCGGGTCGTCGAATCTTCATATCCCGCCGCGATGGAAGAAATGCCGCGACGCGCTGGTGGCGATGAGCGATTACAGCGACGAGGATGCCGTCAAGGCGGCCTTGAAACTCGCCAAGCCGAACTCCGACCCGGACTCGGCGTTTTCGTGAGGCCGCGGCAGCCGGCGGTGACGGCCCTGGTACTGGCCGTGCGGCTGGCCGATCTCAGCGGCCGCGCGGTGGGCGAGCACTATGGCAGCAGTTCAACCGTAAAGCTGTAGGACCACGGTCAAAAGTAGGGCCGTGCTATCGCTTTCACATCTTCAGGGGGCAAGTTGTGAAAAGTAGCTACACGCGCGTCGATCTTTTTTGCCTTCGGCTGAATCCACTCACCCGACCGCCGCGAACAATGTGGCAGTTCGACGGTGACATGAAAGCCGGGCCGAGTGGTCCGCCACCAGTGAACACTCGCAAGGAGATGTGTGATGAAAGCCTTTTTCAAAATGGTTGTGTTGGGTACCGTTATTTTCACAGGGACCCGTTCGCTCTGGGCGGCAGGAAGCTGCAAATTGATGCCGACGTTTGCCGATCAAGCTCAGCCAAAGGACATCGTTGAAACCGCCGTCGCCGCCGGCAACTTCAAGACTTTGGCTGCCGCATTGAAGGCCGCCGGACTGGTGGAGACCCTGAAAGGCGAGGGACCGTTTACCGTCTTCGCCCCGACGGACAAAGCCTTTGCCAAGCTGCCTGCGGGCACGCTTGAATCGCTTCTTCAGCCGGAGAATAAGGCGAAGCTGACGGCGATTCTCACCTATCACGTCGTGCCCGGCAAGGTCATGGCCAAAGACGTTGTCAAGCTCTCGGAGGCGAAGACTGTCCAGGGATCGTCGGTTAAGATTCAGGTCAACGGCGGCAAGGTCAAAGTGGACGGTGCCAATGTGGTGAAGACCGATATCGAATGCTCCAACGGCATAATCCATGTTATTGACGCCGTAATCCTGCCCAAATAACGGCCGATTAAAAAGGGGGCAACTTGCCCCCTTTCTTTTTTCATCGCTGAATCCGCATGCGGCCCGCAAGCGAACACTAGTGGAAGCATACCTCGATCCCCTTGAACAGAGGCAGACTATGAAAATTACCCCGCGAACGCTCTACGTCCTGACCTTTTCGACCTTTGCCGGCGTGACCATCTTCCTTCGTGGTGCATTATGCAGCGATGTTGTGCGGGCGGAAGAGTTTCAGCCGATCAAAGAAGCCGAAATGCCGCGCGGGTTTCCCAAATACACGCCGGTCGGGCAAGTTGAAATCAAAGAGTACCCGGCCTACCGAAGGGCGACGGCCTCCGGCTTGAGCGAGTTTTGGAAGCTCTTCGGTCACATTCAGCAAAACAGCATCGCGATGACTGCCCCGGTGGAAATGGACTACGGCGATGCCCAAGCCAAAAAGCCCGGCGAGCGGTCGATGTCGTTCCTTTATGGATCGCCCGAACTCGGCAAGACGGGAAACCAGGGCGACGTTACCGTCAACGACGTGCTGGCGATGCAGGTTGTCAGTATTGGCTGCCGCGGCCAGCGGACGGCGGCTGCGGTCGCAACGGCCCAGAAGGAACTGCTGCGGTTTCTCGAAGAGAACAAGACCAACTTCGCGATTGCCGGCCCTATGCGGGTGATGGGCTACAACAGTCCCTTTGTGCCCGCGGAAAAGAATTTTTTTGAAGTGCAGATTCCCTTGAGATCGGTCCGCGAGGGCCGATAGAATCGTGCGCATTCGCCTTGAGGCAAATGAGTTCGCATGGATGAGTGTACTGAACGGACGCTTGTTTTAACCCTTCCTCACGAAAGCATTGGAGACTCGATTATGAAATCCGCTTATTGGATTGCATTGGCATTGGTTGTGATTGGCGCTCTGAATTGGGGCCTTATCGGTTTGTTTCAATTCGATCTTGTGGCGGCCCTGTTTGGGCCCGCCTCCGCGTTGAGCCGGCTTGTTTACTCGCTAGTCGGCGTAGCGGGAGTCGCGCTGGCGGCGTTGGCCGCGACCACCGAACGGAGCCACAGTCGGATGGCGATCGCCCACGCGAGTCGCTAAAAATCCGCTTGCTGGACAGATGAGGCAATTCCCCGCATTGCCCGTGGACCACATTGGTCTGCGGGCAATGCAGGGGCTTTGTATCAAGCGCGGCAACCTATTCCTCTGCCTGCACCCGGACAAGCTCATTGGCCAGCGCGACTGCTTGCAAAGCATCGGTAGCGAAGCCGTCCGCCCCGAAGGATTTGACGATCTGTGCAGCATCCGGCAGACGGCAGCCTCCGACGATGATCTTGACACGCGATCCGAGCTGGCTGCCGCGGATGGCGGCAATGGCGTCTTTCAGCGCGGGCAGTTGGCCGGGCATCGAGAATGCCAGCGCGACGAGATCGGCGTCGTAGAATTCGACCGCTTCCGCAAGGTCTTCATTTGGCACGTTGGCCGCCAATAGTATCGCTCGCCAGCCATTGCTCTCAAGCAGGTCGGCCACCATTTGGATTCCCAAGTCGTGTTGATTGCCGGCCACCGCCGCGGCAAGGAGCGTCTTACCGTTGGCCGAGCGGCAAAGTTGGCGAGCATGAAGTTGCGCCATGACAAACCGCGTGGTGGCAGTGGCAAAATGTTCCTCTGCCACATTGATTTCGCCGAGCACCCACATACGGCCCAATTCCTCTTGAGCGGGTTGGAGAACTCGCAGGTAAAGTTGTTCGACGCTTTGTCCGACGCCGGCCGCTTCAAGGATGAGGCGGCTCGCCTCGCGGCGGTTTCCTTCAAGGATTGCCACCAAATATCGCGACGCAAGTTGCTCTTCGGGCGTATCCGCCGACAAGCGCGGCGTCAGCCCGACCGGTTCGCCATCCAGCGCCGCCAGCGAACGGTCGATAGGCATCGTCGCCAGCGGCGCCAAGTCTCCGGGAATTTGCTCGGTGAGAATGCGCTGTAATGCCTCTAGCCTAGCGCGAAGCGACTCGGGATGCACGCCTCGGGCCTTCAGGGCCGTTGCCGTCCAAAGAACCTGTTGGCCGAATAGCTCCGGCCGCGCGGTCGCGACGGCCGCGGAAAGGTCCTCCAGTCGCGCGGCGAGCAGGTCTTGCCAGCCGTCGAAGTGTCGGGCCGAAGCATCCGCAGCTACCGGTGCACCAATTGTCTCCGCTTCCGCGGCGGCAAAACCGGCGAAGGCGCGAGCGCCGTTTTTGAGAATGTTGGCAAGTGCTTGTGCGGATTGCGTCACTGCGGGGCTCCCTGTTTTTCTTGGACGGAATCGTTGCCAAAGGATCGGGTCGGAGCGGTCTCCAACAATTCCCTTAGCCGCATTAAACCGCGGCGGGCGTGGGTCTTTACCGTTCCCAGCGGCAGACTGGTGGCCTTGGCGATTTCCTGCTGGGTAAGATCTTGGTCGATGGAGAGTTCCAGCACGCGCCGCTGCTCAGGGCGGAGTGTTTCCATTAGGCCGCGGGCGCGGCGCCCTTCCTCGATACTCTCCAGGTCGTCTGTTACCGATCGCGACGCGGCAACTAGTTCGGCATTCACCTGCGCCACCTGCGGCCGGCTCGATTGTCGCCGCTTGCGATCGATCAGCCGCCGCCGGGCGATGGTGCCGACAAACGTGATTTCCGAGGCAAGTGCCGGATCGAACCTCGCCGCATGCCGCCACAGCTCGATGAAAACCTCCTGAACGGCGTCTTCCGCATCGGCATGATTGCCGGAAAAACGCCGGGCGATCGACCAGACCAGCCCGCGATACTTCGTCAAGCATCCATCGACGGCCAATGGATCGCCGGCCGCCATACGTTGCAAGAGGGTCGCCTGGGGATTCATGCCGAGAATCGAGCGCCTTCAGTCGGGACAGTCGGTAAGTTCGTGTGCCTATCGCAACGGCAGTATTGCCGCGTCGTCAGAGCGGTACCTTTGGGCGGTACTCTGATTTTCCATTGGGACGGACTCGAACTGCCGTCCTACGGAGAATTCGTCGCGCCGAGGTAGTGCTGTTATTGTATAGGCCCACAATTGCGGATGCAAACGCATGAGACTTTTCGGGCTGCCACGTTTGATGCGACTTTGCCGGCGATCGCGGCGTGCACTGCCGCGTCCATACCCTGGCCCTTTCCCGGCGGGAGAGGGGAGACGAACTCACTCCGCCGTCGACTTGCTGCCGTGCGATGAGCCGCTAATCGGCACGCCGTCGGGCAAAGGGCGGGCGGCGACCGGGAAGCCGCCGCGGTAGAGATCTTTCTTCAACCGGCGGAAGTCGTCGAAGCTGCCGGGATAGGTCCAGAGCGTGATCGTGGCGTCTTTCGCCTGGCGGCCGGTGATGACCTGGTGAAACTGCGAGTTAGGCTGCAAGGCTTCGTCAATCGTTTCGCCGATGTCGTCGCCGACGGGCCGCATGACGAAGCGGTCTTCGATTCGCGGCCGCTGGCTGTTGGACTCTTGAATTTCTTCGGTCGTCGGCGGACGAAGGCGGATCATGTAGGTCATGCGGAAGCCTTCGATCGGGCCGACGGTGTCGGACAGCTCGGAGTGCCCGGAAAGCTTATAGGCCTTGTGTTTGATGTCGTCGACCGCCCGGTCGACCAACTCACTAAGCGGCACGTAGGCGATGCGGCCGTTCTTCACCTGGAAATGCGCCTCGCGGCCGACGACCGTGTGGCCCAGCGGCGTGTTGTAGCTTTCGATCTGCACTGCGGCGGTGGGCGATTTCTCGATTGCCTCGCGTTGCCGATTGAGGATTTCCAGGCGATTGCGGGCGTCGGCCACTTTGGCGGAAAAATCGCCGGTCGGATTATTTGCGGCGGGCCGCCGCGCTCCGCGGAGTTGCTGGTCGAGGCCCGTCACGGCCAGGGAGAGAATATCGCGCTCGCGTTGGCGAAGGGCCGTTTGGGCTTTCACCTCATTCATTTCGTTTTCCAGCGCTTTAATCTCGCCGTGAAGGGAGCGCTCATCGGTCTCCTTTTGGGCCAGGTCGCCGGCCGCACGGGCGACCTCGCCGGTCAGAGCGGCTTCCGGCGGCGTGTTCTTGATCTTCAGCCCGGTCATCATGACCATGATGATCATGACGCTGACGACGCTCGCCACGATATCGAGGAACGAGTCGGCGTTGACGGCTTCTTCGTGGTCGGCGGTGCGATGGGCCATGGGTAACTTGCTGACGGTTGTGGTCGGTACTTAGTACTCAGTACTTAGTGCTTAGCATCAATCTTTCACTATCGCTAACTCTGTATTCGTTCCTGAGATCTAAGTCCTAGGTTCTAAGACCTTGACCTTTATTGCTTTCTCTCGATAACCAATCCGCTGCCGTCTAAGGCGCGGTTAAGCTCGAACATGCGCGACTCGGCGCCGGGGACTACGTAGAAATTGAGTACCGGCCGCCAATACATTTCCTTGCCCGCCATGCCCCACGAATCCATTAGCTCCCAAACGGCGGCGACCAGCTTGTCGGCGTTCCGCTGGCCGTCGCTGCCGCAGACGACAACGTGCGGCTCGCCGCCGGGCTGCTCCGGCGCGATCACAATGCGGTCGGCATAGCAATCGACGTGCACGGGACGGCTGATGGCCGCCGCATGGCTGCGGGCGTTCCTCAAGGCCCAATCCGCCTGATTGTGGTCGGGCTCAATATTGTCATACGGATGCTTTTTCTTTTTCTTCTTCTCTTCCTCGGGATCGGGCTTCGGCGGGTCTTGGCTCGGCCGCCATTCGCCCGGCCGCAGCGGCGTTTCCGGGATCATCGCCACATTGGACGATGGATTCGGACGTTGCGGCGGAGTATTGAGGTTGGCGTCGGTCGGTTGGCCGGTGATGTAGCCCTCGGGCCGCGCGATGGCGGCTGCGCTGGCCGTACCGCCTGACTGGCCGCTGGCCTGATAAGCCGCTTGTGCGTTAGCCTGCGTTCCGTTTTGAGCGGCGCCTTGCATCCCAACTTGACCGCCGCCGATTTGACCCGCGCCTTGCGAGCCTTGCTGTCCGAATGTAGGCGAGTAAAGGCTCGGCATCCCGCCAGCCGCCGCGCTGGGCGACCCAGAGGCGCCTCCACCGGAGCCACCGCTGGCCATGCCTCCTGAATCCGCGCTGCCGCCGGGGCTACCGCCGTAGGACGAGCCGTTCGCTCCCGGGCTGCCGCCGCCATCGCGATATGCGCCGCCTCCGGGACCGCGCATTCCGGGAGGTCCGGCGGCTGATCCTAGTCCTGTTCCACTCGCGACGCCTCCGCCAGCGGGACCCGCGCCGCCGGGAAGGGGCAATGATTGATAAGGGTTGCTGGCGGCATACTCGGCGTCGCTGGCATTGTTGCCGCCCTCGTGGCCGCCGTCGTCCGAGCCGATGCCCGAGCTGCCGTTTCCGTCACCGAGGCCGAAGCCGCCTTTGCCGCCACGCGATGGCGAACCGCCGGAGCCGGGCCCGGCCGAACCGCCGGAACCGCTTGCGGATCCAGAACCGCCGCCGGCATAGCGCTGGCCGTAGTGATCTGACGGCTTTGATGAATAGAAGCCGGGACTGCCGCCCCCCCTGCCCTGCTCGTCCCCCTGCGCCGCCTTGGCCGGCGAGCGAGGAACGATAGGCGCCGGCGAGCGGACGTTTGCCGTACTTGCTAGGCGCTGCGGCGATTAATCGCGCGTGCTCCTGCCGGGCCAGTTCTACGGCCTGGGCGACGGCGCGGACCACGTTCGGGTCGACCGGCGGATACTTCAACTGCCAGTCGGCATTGATCAGCTCATACCCATAATCCTGGCCCCACGATTTCATCGCGGCCAATGCGCATTCATAGGCCGAGATGCCGTCGGGCCGCACGAGCAAGAGCGGATAGGGCTCGCCGTCGTTCCGCGGGTCGAGGCTATGCTCCATGAGCATCTGTTCACGGGCGGCGCGAACTGCGGCGGCCAGCGGATTGCCAGGCCCGAGCGGCTCGTCGAAGTCGGATTCGTCGAAAGCGATGTTTTCCGGCTGAAGGACTACTGCGTCGCTACGGCACTCGATGTATATTGGACGGCGACGTGTAGAGTTTGGCCCGTCGTAGGGAACGATGGCATACGTTTTGGGCCGATCGGCGGCCGATTTCTGCAGTTGGGTGAGTTGCTTCTCTGCCTCGGCGATTTGACTCTCAAGCTGCCGCAACTCATCTTCGCCCGGCGCGACAAAATGGCCCGGCTTGAGACCTTCCGCATCCGCCTTCTTGGCTTGGGAGGAGAGGTCGGCGAATTGGGCGCGGAGGCGGCGGCCGTGGTCCTCGAGATGGCCCAACAGGAGCCGGGCCTCCGCCAGTTGGGCGGCGGTTTCCTTTCGTGATGCCTTGAGTTGGTCGACTCGCCACTGGACCATTTCCGTCTCGGCGGCGATGCCGGATTGTTTTTCGGCGTCCTTGGCAGCGGCCACGCGGGCGGCTTGCAGCCGAGCCTGGCGGGTGACTGAGAGCAGCAAGAGGACCAGCGCCCCCATCGTGCAGATGAGCACGGCGAGAAAGGGAAAGAGCGAGAGGCGCGGGGCCGCTCGCCTTCCACGGCGATTCCTGGTCAGCCAAAGTGCCTTCATTTCAGCGATTCAAGTGGAGGAAGAGACCGTCCAACCCCGTCATGCTGCTTTTGCGGTGCGGCGCTTCGAGTCAAGCTGAATGGCCAGCGGCGAGGTTGCCGAATCGGCCAAGCGGCCGTTGAGCAAATGGATCGCGGCCGCAAGCCCGAGCACGGTCTGCTCGAAATTCTTCGCCCCGGCCAATGCCGCCAGGTTGCGATTCAATGCGTCTTCGAGCTTCTCAACTTCGTGCGTCGCCTGAACGATCCGCTCCATCGATTCGGTCTGCTCGGCGATTGACGCCTGAACTGCGGCCAGGCTTTGCACGTGCTGGAGCTGCCCATGCGCGATCTTCTCCCATTGCCGGCGGCCTTGCTCGGCGATCGATTCCTCATTGGCGGCGATGCGCTGGGCATGTAACTGGAGACTTCCCTCCAAGGCCCGCGATAGCGTTTCCGCGGAAGCGTCGGCCATTCCAGTCCACCGCGCGGCAGCGGCCTCGATCGATGCCTGCCACAACTCGGACTGCCGTTCAATTAGCCGTTCCGTCGCCGCCACAAGTACCTCCGCCATGCGCCGCGTCGCGGCGACCTGGCCGTCCGCTCCGACGGGCGACGACGGCAGGTATTCCGCCACCTCTTCCTCAACTTTCCTATCGACGGCCGAAAGCAGCGATGTTTCCGCCCGGTCGACAAAGAAATGTACAAACATCAGCACCATGGATAGCGAAAGCGCGACCGCCGTGGTATCGAATTTCAGGCCCAAGCCGGTAATCACTTTGAGCATCGACTCGTCAGGATTCTTGGGGTCGATGCCGTTTAGCGCAAGCGTGATGCCGATCACCGTGCCCAAAAAACCGAGGATGGGAATCGCCCACACAATCACGCGAAACAGTCCGAAGCGAGCATGCGATCGCGTGGCGTCCGCATCGGCCATATACTTCAACTCGTCCGTCAGACCATCGGACGATCCGTGGTGTCGGATAAATCGAAGCGCACGCGCGGAGCCGGCCAAGATAGTACTCGTCCTTCCGAATCGAGGACTGGCCATCCAATTCAGCCTGAAGCGTATCGCAAAGCGCGTCGGGCGGAACTTCCTCCGCCGCGATGTTTTTCCACGGCGACCGCGACACATTCGCGCGCTGAACGGTGATGTCCGCAAAACGCAGTAGTAACGCGGCCATGCCGACGGAAAATAGCAGGGTCTCGCCGTATTCAACCGGGTGATGAGTAAAATAACGATGCATCACCGGAAGATCGAGCGGACCACCGAAGATCAAACCATAAAAGGCGGCGGAAGCCAAAAGGCCCCAGACAATCGGTGACCGCATAATGACGCGGAGAAAACCGTTGACGGCATGCACGGCAAACTTCCTTGATGTATGAGGCGAATTGAAGGTTTGGGTAATTTGCGAAGGAATTGCCGCACAGATGGCAAATCACTCCACACAATCGACAAAATCGCGCGCGATGTTTAACAGAAAGATGCGACACAAGCCATAGGAAGTAGCAAGTCGTGTCCTAATAACTGTCAAACTTTGCACAAGTCGATCGTCGGATGCAACCGAAGTAACAAATTACCAGCCAGATATGGCTGACGAAATTCCGAGGGGGGGAACAGTCCGGTAATTGCCCATCAGGGCAAACCGGACTGTTTATTTTCTTGCGAGCCGCTTAGGTTATGCCAAACATGCAAACCAAAGTAGTGTACCACCTATATTCATTAGACATAACCCGCCACAAGTGCTGGTTTTCACTTGCTTTTTCAATTGAAAACATGCATAATAGCGCTTTTCACTAGGTTGTCGCGTCGTTGAGCTTGGTTCAGATACAGGCTTTCCCCTATGGAGTTCTAAATACTCCTCGGCCACTAAAACGCCCTCATCAGGTTAATCGTCCCACGTTTGGCGGCTTTTCTTTCAGGGCTGGCGTCATGATGACAGTGCGAGCGTTGGGAATCGTCGCAGTTTTCATCTCCCTGTGCGGCCCGGCCTTTGGCGGCGGCGGCGGTGAAAACATGCTGCTAGTCGTCAATCCGAACGATTCAGCCTCATTGCAAATCGCCAATGCTTATGCGGCGTTGCGAGACATTCCCGCCAGCAATATCCTCTTCTTGGCGCCGCCGCCGGACTACAACAACGACGGAAATCCGATCGCGCAGTCGGAAGTCGCTCCCTACTATCTGACGCCGATCAGCAACGCGATCAGCAGCCGCGTACTCGGCGGTCAGATCAACTACATCGGCACGATCGGCCAGGCAGTGAGCTACTCGATCAACGCGGACTCCAGCCTGCCCTATACGACGGCTAATTCACTCAGTTACGCGTTGAGTCTTCTCACTCCGCTTACCAACGGATCGGGCTTGACGTTGCAGGGCGCGGTGAGTCACTACAATGTGCCGCAGAGCACTTTCGTCGCGGCGACTTCTGGTCTGTATCAGAATCCCTTGTCGATTCCGATCAATGGCGCCGCGGATTCGGTCGTCCAACATTCGGCCTCTTACAGCGTCACCTATTATTCCGACGCCAGCTCGCCGGGAACGGTTTATGGCACACAGTACTACATGTCGGGCGCGATCGGCTATACCGGCACGAACGGCAATACGGCTGCACAAGTCATTTCAGGTTTGCGCAGCGCGGCGGCATCCGACGGCACGCATCCGGGCGGGACGGACTACTTCGAAAACAGCGGCGATATGTACCGATCGGGGTCCCGCCGGCCGGAGTGGTCCAATACGGAATCGCAGCTATCCGCGCGGGATTTCGTGGGTTGAAGAGTCAAGCACCACTCCGCTGAATCGCAGCGACGTTTTCGGCGCGACGACGGGCGCCGCCACATTGACTTTGCCCAACGGCTCGACGTACTTACCAGGCTCGTGGGCCGATAACTTGACAAGCTTTGGCTGTTACTTTCCGAACACGTCCCAGACCAAGGCCACGGTGTTCATTACGGCGGGAGCTGCCGGAACGACCGGGGCGGTTATCGAACCTTATTCCTTCACGCAGCGGTTTACGAACTCCTCGATCGACACTTTCATTGCCGACGGCGCCACGCTGGGCGAGGCGTTAGCGAAATCGGTGGCGACTCCCGACGTGCAATTGCCGTTGGGCGACATGCTTGCCCAGTCAATGGCCGATGTGCCCAAGGTCGTTATCAGTTCCGGTCCGGGCAACTACGGCACCGCCCGCGGCACAATTTCCATCGGCGGATCCGCGGGATTGAGCGGGGCTCGCATCGCAACGGGAATTAGCAATATGGAATTGCTCGTCGACGGCTTTGTTAGTTCATCCGGCACTCTGGCCGGCGGCAGCGGAACCTTCAGCCTCAACACGACAGGCCTCTCCGATGGCGTACACGAAGTCCGCGTCGTGGCGATCAATAACGCGCAAGCAGCATCGGAAGGCTACCGGGCCGAGCCGATGGTTGTGAACAATCACGGCCGCGCGATCAGCTTCAATGGCGGCAACACGACACTTAGTTCGTCTGCCGCAACGTTCAATCTGGCGACAGTCGCGGGCGACGGCACGATTTCGCAAGTGGAATTGATTTGCCTGGGCCGCATCGTGGCTCAAGCCGGCGGTTCGCCGGATGCGCTCAGCCTCAGCCCGACTTTCTTGCGCCCGGCGATAACAATATCGTGCCGATCGCCGTCTTCAGCGATGGAAGTCAAGTAGCCGGCGGGGCCTTTTCGGTGCATGTGGAAAGCGGTACGGCCAATACGTGGAGCAGCAGCGGCGTAAACTCGCTATGGGGCAACGCGGCCAATTGGACTGGCGGCACGCCGCCGCAAAATGGCGATGGGGTCGCGCGTTTCAGCAGCCCGAACGGCGGGACGGTGACGATGAATGGTTCGCCAGGCGTCGAGGAGCTCGATTTCGGCGGCGCGGGCGGCAATTACACGCTGTCCGCTGCGGCGGGGCAGGCGCTCACCTTGACGGCAAGCAGCGGGCCGATGAGCCAGTCGATGATCAACGTCATGAGCGGTACGCATACGATTTCCGCGCCGCTGAGTGCTTGCCGCGCCGGGCAACCTTGTGAATGTAACCAACTCGGCGGACTGGATGACGATTAGCGGGCCGATCAGCGGCCTCGGCGCACTTACAAAGACAGGCGCTGGCACACTCGTACTTGCCGGCAGCAATGCTTGCACAGGCACAACCACGATCAGCGCCGGCACGCTGCAACTGGCCGCCAGCGGAACACTCGGCAGCGGGATGGTTGTCGACAATTCCGTCCTGCAACTGAATCGTACGGATACGTACGCGCTAGCAAATGCGATCAGCGGCGTCGGCGCCGTTTCTCAAATCGGCGCCGGAACGTTGATACTTGCCATGTCAAGTAGTTACCGCAGCGGCACGCAGATCTACGGCGGCAATGTCGTCTTTAGCACGTCAATCGCACTTCCTGCCAGCGGCTTGATTCTGCTTGGTTCGTCCGGAGCGCTCAATGTTGCGGGAGCCTACTCGACGGTAACCGGATGGCTCAATAGCGGCTCGATCGATCCCACCTCGGTCGGCGTGCTGGCACTTACCGGGACGAGCAACGAGAACATTAACTTGGCTGGCTATGGCGGGCTGAAGTTAGGTGCGGCAGTCCCAGGCGCTTTGTATGGGGGTGTATTGACACCCACGGGCAACACGCTCGCATTTGGAGGTGGAGGCGGCGTCTTGACCGTCGCGTCGAATCTGGCGGGCGCGTTCAGTGTGGCCGTCGGCAACTCCGGGCCGGGAATGGTGCTCCTCAGCGGTTCGAACACCTACGCTGGCGGTACAACCGTTACCAACGGCGCTTTGGGAATTCTTCATCCTTGGTCGCTGATTGACGGCGGAAATCTAACCGTAGGCAATCCCGACTTGTTCCAACTCCAACGCGTCGGCGAGGCGTCACTTGGTTCCGTCGCGACCGCGGTGCCGGAACCGGGAACACTATTGATATTCTTCGCTACCGGCGCCTGCGGATTTTTGTGGCACGCGTTGCGGCGAGTTCGTCGTCCGAGATAGCGCCCCTTCGCAAGCGGGGGCAGCTTCTTGTTTTTTCCCGCCCGTTCTGTCATAATATCTTAGTGAAATCGCCGGGGCAGCTTTTCTGAAGTCGGTGAGGGATTGGTGTACACATCCAAGTCTGGCACGACCATGCTGCGCGGGGCATTGGCGATTGGCGCGTTTGCCGTCGTGCTCGGTGCGCAAGCTGCGGGCGCGCAAAGCGACCCGGTGGGCTACAACGCCATGTTGGTGTCGTTGAGCGCGGCGGGAATCAGCGGCGGCACTCCGGGTGTAGGCGTCGTCGTCGAGCAGAACGAGGCGCCCTTTCAAGGAGTCGCGACGGAGTACGCCCCCAATAGTTCGCAACCGTATCTGAATCACGGCATCACCATCATCAATCAGAGCAGCTCGGGCACTACCGAGAGCCCCCACGCGGATACTGTCGCGCAAGTCTTTTACGGAACCAAGGCAAACGGCATCCCCAGTGCGTACGGGATCTCGACGATCGATCTTTTTAACGCCAATTCTTGGATCGGCACAGGGGCTAACACGTTGAACGTGCAGACCAACTCTCCGCCAAGCGGGCTCCCTGCAAACAATCCGGTTGTTGCGAATTTCAGTTGGACAACCGACCAGAGTAGTCCGAACAATTCCGCATTCAACAATGACGTCTCTGCGACGCTTCGACTGGCTAATCAATCAAACGAACCTTGTGGCCGTCGTCGGCGTAGCTAACGGCGGGGCGGCGCCCATCCTTCCGCTCATGGCCAGCGGCTACAATTCGATCGCCGTCGGGCTCAACAATGGAGCGAGCAGCACCGGCCCGGTGCCCACGACCTACGGCGTCGATGGACCGGGCCGCTCAAAGCCAGACGTTGCAGCCCCGGACCTGTTTGCAACGAACGCGGTCAGCTATGCCACGCCGGCCGTCGCCTCGGAAGCAGCCACGCTCGAGCAGGTGGCACGCTTTTACTCATTCTCCGCGGGCACCAATGCGGCCACGATCAAGGCAATCATCATGGCGGGCACCGACAAGAATCCCCTAAGCAGTTGGAGCCACACGACCACCGCACCGCTGGACCCGCAGTACGGCGCCGGGCAGATCAATTTCAACTGGGCCTATCAGATTATGGCCGCCGGACCGCAACCCGCCGGAACCGCCAGCCTCGCGGCCTCAACCGGCTGGAGCTACAGTTCGGTCAATCCGAGCACTTCGGCGGGTAACACGCAGACTTATTACTTCCAAGTACCGAGCGGCCAGCCGTTCGATATGTCGGCGCTGCTTACCTGGCAGAGAAATATATCAGCTCAAGCCGGCAATCCAATCACTTACACGTCGTCGCTGGGAACTCTCAATCTCAGTCTCTACCAAGCGAACAATAATACGCTCGGATCGCTGATCGACAGCAGCAGCTCGTCTATCGACAACGTGCAATATGTATTTGACCGCGGCTTGCCTGCCGGGGAATACGCTTTGCAGGTCAAGCGGACCGACACGATTGCCGGGGCTTGGAACTTCGCCCTGGCGTGGCAGATGCAAGCTGTACCGTATTGGATCGACGGCAACAGCAGTTGGAACATCGCGTCGAACTGGAACAATGGGCTCGTCGCCGGCGGCGTAGGCCGCGAGGCGGCGCTCTTCGCGCCGACAATGTCAGGCATCAATGTCACGTTGGACGCCGCCCAAATCGTCGGCCTGCTCACGCTTGGAAATTCCGCCAGCGCGAGCACCGGTTACACGATAGCCGCCGGTTCCGGCGGGACCCTCACTTTCAACAACGGCGGCAGCAGTGCCCAATTGAACGTCTTAAGCGGCAGCCAAGTGATTTCAGCGCCCGTCATACTGGCTAGCAACCTGGTTGTTACTCCAACTTCCGGCGCGACGATCGCGATCTCCGGCAATATCAGCGGCACCGGCGCCTTTACGGAGACGGGCGCCGGCACGCTCGTGCTGATGGGCAATGACTCCTATAACGGGATAACGACCATTAGCGCCGGCACGCTGCAAATCGGCCCCGGCGGCTCGCTCGGCTCCAATTCGGTCGCCGACAACTCCGTTCTGCAATTGAATCGCCCCGATTCGTTTACACTTGGCAATTCCGTCAGCGGGAGCGGCGTCCTGGTACAGTCCGGCACGGGAACTTTGGTCGTTACGGGGACGAACAGCTACAGCGGCGGCACTCGCATAAACGCGGGGAATGCCGCCTTCAGTTCCGGCAGTTCCATTCCCGGCATTGGAACGATAACGATCAACGCGCCCGGCGCGGTGAACGTTTCGGGGGCCTATTCCACGGTGATGGGCTGGCTGAATAGCGCCAAGATCAACACGGCTTCCAGCGGGGCGCTGGCCCTGTCGCTCATCGGCACGAGCAGCGAAAGCATAAATATGGGCATCTATTCGAAACTTTCGCTCGGAGCGGCATTGCCGGGCACGACCTACAGCGGCGTCTTAACGCCCTCGGGTACCACCTACTATCTCGGCGGCGGTGGTGGCAAGCTGACTTTCACACCGAATCTGACAGGTGCGCGGAGCCTTGTCGTTGGCGGCCCCGGAACTGTGGTCCTCACCGGATCGAACACATATACGGGCAGCACCACAGTGAACGGCGGCACGCTCAAGGTATCTAGCCCTTCGTCCATTCCAGGTGGAAATCTGAACGTGGGTAGCAACTTGGCCGCGTTTGGCTTAAGCGCTCCGACGCTCGTGCTGAGCGACACGACTTCGACGTTGGGGAGCGATTTAAGCGGCTTGCCCGTGATTTCGAGCGACACCGCGGGCACTGATCCATCGAGCGGACTTTCCGCGTTGAACGTTTTTTCTGGGAATCCAGCCGCAGGCGCCTCGGCCGATGTGAATGCGGTGCCGGAGCCGTGTACGCTGGCACTGGCAGCCGTCGGCTGCGCCCTGCTATGCGGCGTTGCAAGACGAGCGCGTTTACAACGAGCCCTTTCCGCCGAACGAGGCCGTTCGGTACAATTGCATAGCGAGTGGTAAATCGTTGGAGCGCAATCTCTGATCAATCGGCCCCGGTGGCGAAGTAAGATACCCTCATTGACCGGCCGCACCAGATGGCGCTGGAAGGTCCTCTAAGGCGGTGACGTGCATGATCGGAACGCGTGTCGTCTGATCGTATAGCGCCGGGTTTCTGCCGCTGGCCATGCCGATAATCATGTCCCGCGTTCCAACGAGAACGAGGTCGGGATGATGCACGTCGAACGTCTGTCCGGAGCTTATGATGATGCGAACCGGCACGAACGGCGACTGCCGAAGGCGCATCTGAATGTCATCTGGCCGGAACATCGATTTTGCTCCATGTTGGGAATCGGCGACTAGACAGAATTATAGCACGACGACGGGCGACGGTCACCGAAGCAACGCAGAAAGCCCCCGCGATCTTTCGACCGCGGGGGCTTTCGTAAATAAGACCCGGCAACACCTACTCTCGCACTTTTGGTACTACCATCGGCTTCGGAAGCTTAACTACCGTGTTCGGGATGGGAACGGGTGTGGCCTTCCAAATATAGTCACCGGAAAGGAGCCGCCGCGCCGGTCAAGGCGCGACGGCTAGAATTCAGTGTAAGGTAAATCAGTGGCATCGGCCGCTCGATGCTTATGAGCGGCCATCCAAAAGAGCTCGCAGGAGCATTGGATTCATGTGGCCAAGCTTTCGTCCGTTAGTATCGGTTAGCTGAACGCATTGCTGCGCTTACACATCCGACCTATCAACCTGGTAGTCTTCCAGGGGACTCTCGCACAATTGTGCTTACGAAACCTGATCTTGGAGAGGGCTTCACGCTTATATGCTTTCAGCGTTTATCCTTTCCGTACATAGCTACCCAGCCGTGCCGCTAGCGCGACAACTGGAACACCAGAGGTACGTCCTTCTAAATCCTCTCGTACTAAAGAAGAACCTCCGCAAGTTTCGAACGCCCACAGAAGATAGGGACCGACCTGTCTCACGACGGTCTGAACCCAGCTCACGTACCACTTTCATTGGCGAACAGCCAAACCCTTGGGAGCTTCTCCACCCCCAGGATGTGATGAGCCGACATCGAGGTGCCAAACCGCTCCGCCGCTATGGACGCTCGGGAGCGATAAGCCTGTTATCCCCGGAGTACCTTTTGTCTGATGAGCGATAACCCTTCCATACGGGATTACCGGATCACTAAGCCCTGCTTTCGCATCTGCTCGACTTATGAGTCTCGCAGTTAAGCACCCTTCTACCTTTACGCTCGACGCCTGATTGCCAACCAGGCTGAGGGTACCTTTGGACTCCTCCGTTACAATTTTGGAGGAGACCGCCCCAGTCAAACTGCCCAACTGAAACTGTCCTCTGCCCGGATTCACGGGTCAGAGTTAGAACTAAAGCAAGCCCAGGGTGGTATTTCAACGTTGGCTCCGCCGACGCTGGCGTGCCGGCCTCAATGCCTCCCACCTATCCTACACAGGACGTACCACAGCCCAATATCAGCCTACAGTGAAGGTTCACGGGGTCTTTCCGTCTATCTGCGGGAACGTGGCATCTTCACCACGGCTACAATTTCACCGGGTTGGTGGTTGAGACAGTAGAGCTGTCGTTACGCCATTCATGCAGGTCGGAACTTACCCGACAAGGAACTTCGCTACCTTAGGACCGTCATAGTTACGGCCGCCGTTTACCGGGGCTTCGGTCGCGAGCTTCGCTTTCGCTAACCCTCTTCCTTAACCTACCGGCACCGGGCAGGCGTCAGACTCTATACATCCTCTTGCGAGTTGGCAGAGTCCTGTGTTTTTGATAAACAGTCGCAGCTCTCGATTTACTGTGACCCCCAGGAGCGTTAACCCCCGAGGGTATCCCTTATCGCGAACTTACGGGATCATTTTGCAGAGTTCCTTAACCACCATTCTCCCGAGCGCCTTAGACTACTCGTCTCGCCTACCTGTGTCAGTTTTAGTACGGTCAACTAAGCTTCAACCTTTAGGAGCTTTTCTTGGACGCCCTTCAGATGACTACTAGAACGTAATTGCTGTCGGTCCCACGGCTTGGCTTGCGGGGGCGGATTTGCCTCTCCCCCACCTTACCGTGGTCCACGGACATTTCTAATCGTCCGCTCACCTTCCAAGCGCCGTCCCTCCATCAGTCCACTTAGCTGGCGCAGGAATGTTGACCTGCTGTCCATCGTCTACGCCTTTCGGCCTCGACTAAGGCACCGGCTAACCCTGGGCGGAATTACCTTCCCCAGGAAACCTTAGGCTTTCGGCGGGCAGGATTCTCACCTGCCTTATCGTTACTCATTCCGGCATAAGCACCTGAAGACCCCGACACCGTTCCTTCCGGTACGGCTTGTATCTGATCTTCAGCGCTCCTCTACCACTGTACTTGCGTACAATCCACCGCTTCGGTTTCGGGCTTACTCCCGTTCGTTATCGGCGCAGAACTACTCGGCCAGTAAGCTGTTACGCACTTTTTAAATGATGGCTGCTTCTAAGCCAACATCCTGGCTGTCACAGTAATTCAACTTCCTTAGTGACTAAGCCCGAATTCGGGACCTTAGCGGATGGTCTGGGTTGTTTCCCTCTCGACCCTGGAGCTTATCCCCCAGGGACTAACTCCCGCGATAGTCGCACCGGTATTCGGAGTTTGGTTCAGCAGGGTAGTCTTGGAAGACCCCCAGGCCGATTCAGTATCTCTACCCCCGGTGCGTAGTGGCGCGAGGCTAACCCTAAAGTTATTTCGAGGAGAACGAGCTATCTCTGCGTTTGATTAGACTTTCACTCCTCCCCACAAGTCATCCCCTCGGTTTTCAACCCAAGTGGGTTCGGTCCTCCACGCGGTATAACCCGCGATTCAACCTGCTCATGGGTAGTTCACGCAGTTTCGCGCCTACCGCCAACGACAATCGCCCTATTCAGACTTGGTTTCCCTATGGCTCCAACCCTTAAGGTCTTAACCCACAGCCGCAGACGGTAACTCGCCGGATCATTATGCAAAAGGCACGCCGTCACACATTGTCCTTGCGGACCATAGTGCTCCGACCGCTTGTAGGCGCATGGTTTCAGGTTCACGTTCCTCCCCTAGCAGGGGTTCTTCTCATCTTTCCATCGCTGTACTATTCCACTATCGGTCGTTAGGTAGTATTTAGCCTTACGGAATGGTCTCCGTAGATTCAGTCGGGGTTCCACGTGACCCAACCTACTCAGGTACCTCTCGGGAGGCCGAACAATTGTCGCGTACGGGACTGTCACCCGCTATGGTCCATCTTTCCAAATGGTTCCGCTAATCGTCGACTTGGTAACTCCCATGTGAAAGGCCCTACAACCCCGCAGGGAAAATCCCCGCGGTTTGGGCTGATTCCTGTTCGCTCGCCGCTACTAAGGAAATCGAGTTTTCTTTCTTTTCCTGCGGCTACTGAGATGTTTCAGTTGACCGCGTTCGCCACGTACACCTATGGATTCAGTGCACGCCAGTTCGGGAATCCCGGGATCAAAGTTCGTTTGACAACTACCCCGGGCATATCGCAGTCTTCCACGCCCTTCAAAGCCTCCTAACGCCAAGACATCCCCCATGCGCCCTTGTTAACTTGGCCACATGAATCGAAGGCTCCTTGCGAAGCAAACGACTCACATGCCATTACCGGACTTGTTTCGATATAAACAAATTCCCGGCAAAGATCCAAATGACCTTGCCGCGACTCCAACCAAAACAATTGCTGCAACGCAACTCTTGTTCTGCTTCAAGCCGCAAGCAAGAAAAATAATCTCTTGCGCTCTCTTGTATTGTACACCACCGTTTATTGCGCCCTTTGCAGAGCACAACTCACGTGGTGTGAGATGCCACTTCATTACCTTCATACTGAATTGTCAAAGAACAAACTGGGCTCGCGGCCACCATTCCCCTCGCCCTCTGGGAGAGGGCCAGGGTGAGGGCAACCGCCCTACCCTTCGTCACTCACGCTTGCCCGTTTCACCGGACGCAAAAGTGAAGAGTCTCGTATCTTAGCAACTCTTCAAAAAGCGTCAAGCGGCCCAGGGGCGATTTGTGACGAGCCTTTCATCTTATCGCTTCAAGCATAGCCGTCAAGGGGTCTTTGCCTAAAAGCGGAAAGTCTTGGATTATATCCATCGGCCAAGACTTGTCAAAGGGTCGCTAAATCTCTTGCAAACCCGTTAAAACGGGCAGCAATTCCACCCGTCCGGGGTGGCATTTTCGACCGTCAAAATACATTATATGGCGACGGCGGCAGGCAACAAGGGGCACCCTTGCTGGCGGCCAAAAATGATACACTCGCAAGCAAGCTCGCGGGGGTTTACGCTAGGCAAGCGTGGTGCCTGGGCTTACAAACCGCTCGGCCGTCTTCCGCGAAATGCGGCCTTCTCTCAGCAACTGCTTGATCGACTCGTCGAGCGTGCGCATGCCGTCGGCGCGGCTGGTCAGAATGACCGTGTCGATCGACTCGATCTTGTTGAAACGAATCGCCGCCGAGATCGCCGAATTGTTGAACATGATTTCCAGCCCCAAAACCCGCTTCTCGTCCTCCCGCGCGCTCGGCAGCAGATGTTGACTGACCACGGTGCGCAAGCTCATCGCCAACTGCGAACGGACTTCCTGCTGCACCGCTTGCGGGAAGAGGTCGGCGTACCGCGAAATGGCCCCCTTGGCGTCGCGCGTGTGCAGGGTCGAGACGACGAGATGACCCGTCTCCGCCGCGCTAAGGGCCATCTGGGCCGTCTCGCGGTCGCGAATCTCGCCGGCCAGAATCACGTCGGGATCTTGCCGCAAGGCATATTTCAGGCCGTCGGCAAACGTGTGAACGTCGCGGCCGACTTCGCGCTGCGTGACCACCGATACGGGCGTTTTGGGGAGCAGATACTCGACCGGCTCTTCGACCGTGACAATGCGGTAACCGCCTTCCTGATTCAAGAGATTCATTAGCATCGCCAAGGTCGTCGATTTTCCCGACCCGACGACGCCGCAGATCAACACCAGCCCGTTGCGGAAGTGAGCCAGCCGCTGTGCAAGGTCCTCGGGGAAGCTCGCCCAATGGAAGTCCGGGATGGCAGATGGGATGACGCGAAAGCAGGCGCCCATTTGCTCGTTGCTGAGAAAATAGTTGACGCGAAATCGCTCCGGCCGGCCGCCGACGGTTAGTTCAAGCGAGAAATCGACATTACGTGCGGCACGAAATCGCCCCATTGCATAGGCCGGACAGAGCGGCGAGAGCAATCCACGAATGGCGTCGGGAGTACTCGCGCTCGAATCCAATTGCCGCAAGCGGCCATGGACCCGCAGGGTCGGCGGGTAGCCCGGCACGATGTGAAGATCGGAAGCCCCCGCCTCCACGGCCGTCGCGAGCCACGCGCGGATTTCGGCCGGGCACACTTCGTCGGCAAGATTTGCGGTCGTCATCCGGGTGCCTCGGATCGCGGCATTAGGGGCGATGTTCAGGCGGCCTTTTGTTGTGCCGCGCGCTCCGCCGTCCATTGGGCTAGTACCGCCGCAACTTGCTTATCCAACTCATCGATTTGCCGCAGCAATTCGTCGTGCCGCTCATCGAGCTCCATCAATTGCGTCAGTTCCGCCGTGTTATTTTCCATTTTGATGTCGATCTGTTGATGCCGGTCTTGCTCACGTCGGGCAAGGAAACAGGCTCGCAAAAAGCGTTCGAGACCTTGCACGACAATCGGCCGGGCAAATCCAGGGCGTTGAGAAAACTAACGCGCCCCCTTCAACTCACGCTCGGCAGCGATAAGAACTACCGATTATGCCGTCCAGGAAAACCAGTCTGGGGGATACAACGATCCGCCGCGGCTGTAAGGCAAGAAAAAAGGACGCAGCGGGGTCCCCTCGAGCTCCCAGCTTCCCCGCTGCGTCCAAACGTCGGCGTCTCTCCCCAAGACGCCGTTGTCAGGCAACTATAGGTTCAGCCCGAAAGCTGTCAAATAAGGAAAGGCCGCGGTACGAAAGAGGTTGCAAATGGACGACGCACGTTTCAATTCGTAAACAGATTCCGATGGAAAATCTGGAATCGCGAGAATAATCAAGCACACATTCGGAATCTCAAATCTGAAACCTCAGATAGAGCGCCGTCACCGCCAGTCCAGCCCAAAATCCAGCGCGATCGCGGAATGGGTCAGCGCGCCGACGCTGATCCGCTCGACGCCCGTTTCCGCGACACTGCGGACTGTCCTCAGATCGATGCCGCCGGAGGCTTCCAGTTCGACTTCCGGAGCATGCGCATTGCGGCGGGCGACTGCTTCGCGGAGCATTTCTAGACTCATATTGTCCAACATCACAATGTCGGGGCCAACCGGAAGCACATCATCAAGCTGCTGGAGCGAATCGACTTCGACTTCCACGATCATTTCCCGCCCCGCATCGCCGAAGCGCTCCGCGAGTATTTCCGCGCCTTGCGCACCGCCTCGGCCGGCGAGCAACCGCTGGTTGCTCCAAAAGCCAAATGGTTGTCCTTGATCAGCACCGCTTCGAACAGCCCGGCGCGATGGTTCCGGCCGCCGCCGCAGCGAACGGCGTACTTTTCCAGCGACCGCCAGCCGGGCGTTGTTTTTCGCGTGTCGTAGATGTTCGCCCGTGTTCCGGCGATCAGATCGACGTAGCGGCGAGTAAGCGACGCGATGCCCGAAAGGCGGCCGAGCAGATTCAGCAATGGGCGTTCCGCAGCAAGCATCGCAGCGGCCGGACCTTTAAGAGTCCCAATCGACTGTCCTACTGCAACCGTCTCGCCGTCGTGTGCGGCCGCCAACCATTTCAAATCCGGATTGAAGCGAGCAATCGTAACCGCAATGGCCGGTTCACCTGCAAGGACGCCGGTGGATCGGGCAACAATCGCCGCGCAGCCGAGCGCTTCTGCCGGCACCAGAGCGTTCGTCGTACAATCGCCCGTGGTGCCAAGGTCTTCACGGATGGCCAGATCGAGAAGGCGAAGCCAGTCTTGCAAGAGGGCGTCGTTCCAGACTGCTTGATGGAAGTCCCTCATGCTCGGAATTGGATCAGTAGTGGTATTTGCATGCAAGAATTCTGATTTTCGTTTCCAGAACCTGGTAAACGAGGCGATGCTCTTGATCAATCCGCCGCGACCGGCAGCCTGTCAGGTCGTGTTTTAGCGGTTCGGGTTTGCCTTTGCCAGTGAATGGATCGCGCTGAATGTCTTGCACCAATTCGAGAATGCGAACTGCCTTTCGGCGCTCCTGCTGGACCCACCAGTGCAAATCCTCAAGAGCGACCAACTCAAAGACCAGTTCGCGCACGGACTTCCTCCAATGAATAATCCTCTTGGCGCTGCAGTGCTTCGGTCAATCGCCGCCTCATCGCGTCACTTTTCAGCAAGTAGGCGGTTTCCTTTTCCGACTCGATTTCACGCCAAACGTCAATCGGCACAATCACCGCGACCGCGTTTCCATCGGCATCGGATACATACTGTAATTCAGTCTCTACCATTGTGATTCTCCCGCAAGCTGAGTCCGCCATTCATTCTACTCTACTCCCCCGTAAGCGTTCAACGGTCCTCCTCTAGCGTCGGTATCCGCTGCAATTCTTCGACGTACGTTAGCGGCAGCTTCCAGAACTTGGCCCCGTCGATAATCTGCCGCATATAAGCCTCGCTCGGCCGCGGCGGCCCGGGGACCTTCACGGCAATGTAAATGGCAACCTTCATCGTCTGCTTCGAATCGTTCTCGGCCGCCACGCGGTAGCTGTTGTGGCGGATGTACGCATTGCGAGCCTCCTCGCGGTCGGGCTGATAGCCTTCGGCCGCGTCAAGCGCCGAAAGGTCGCGGTCTTCCAGCAGGTAGATCACGCCCCAAACGACGCTCCCTTTCCTTTGCACCACGTCGGCCACGCCGCAATTCCGCGCGATTGAGGGCCGCGTGAACGCGAGCACGTGGTCGTGCAGCGCCGCACGGCAGACATATTGTGCCGAAGGGCAACGCGACCGCAATTGCACGTAATCGAGGTTGGAACCGTAGGCAAAGTACCAGACCGCCATGCCTTGCGACCTTTCAATGCGGGCAATACATTGAGAATGAGAGTAACTTGGAAACCGTCGTCCGTTGGCAGTATAATAGGGCCGCGCGACGCCGAAAAGACCCCGCGCCAACTATCCTGCGGCCTCGAACAAGTGTTCCGCAATGCCACGTCCGCCCGCATCGCCGCGCACGTTTCCGCATTGGCTGCTTCGCCGCGCAGAGCAATCAACCGTCGCGATCCTGGTAGCGGCCGGGCTTGTTTCCATGATCGGCTACTGGGTCTACCGCGGCGGCGCATCCGGCAGAACCGTCGAGATCGAAAGGCCCCAGCCGCAGACCGCACAATTCCAGGTCGATATCAACAACGCCCAGTGGCCCGAACTTGCCACCTTGCCGGGCGTGGGCCGCAAGCTTGCCGAGCGGATCGTCGAGTCGCGCGAAACGGATGGTCCGTTCCGAGATAACGACGATCTGCGGCGCGTCCGCGGCATCGGCGTTCGCACCTTAGAAAGCATTCGGCCCTATTTGCGATCGGTCCCAGGCCGACAAGCCGTGGCGGCCAAATAGCTTCCTCTACCTGGGGGATTTCTTGGCGAAAAACGTGGTAGGGGAATAATCCACATGGTCGGCCGCGAAGCAATACGGGGCGGGCCGAGACGTAGTATGCGACCGTCTACAGTAAAACGGTGAGGCCAGTTCGCGACATCGAAGCCCGACGGGCAAGCGAGGCTAGCATACGTCGCCGGCCTCGCTTGCGCGTCGGGCTTCGATTGCTTACAGTTTTAATGTAGTTGGCTCTCCACGATCAACCGCTTGACATTCCCACCAGTGTGAAGGATGATGAGTAGATTGGGCTTGAGTTCTAATTCCGTCGTGCAGGAGCAACCTGCCAGCCGCAATCCTGTCTCAGACTGCGAGCAGCGCGCCAGCACTGGGTCGCCCGCTCATCACAACAACGGGCCTATTCTGGCCGGACCGCCCTCGCGCCGGCTACTACTCGCAAAACTATCGTAAGGGAGAGTCGTAATGCATTTCGTGGGGCGCTGGCGCGTGGTCGCTTGGGAAGGTTTCTGACTATTCTGCTGATGGTCGTCCTCGTGGCCAGTTGGGCCTCGATGGCGATGGCGCAGCGCCCGCCGAACCCGAGAAGGCCGCCCCGCCGCAGAACCTTTTTATCTGGGTCGTCCTCACGTCGGGCTGGATCGGCTTGTTCATCCTCCTACTGTCGATCTACTTCATCGCCACCGTGGCGCGGATGTTCGTCGAGCTGCGCGTCGACACGGCCATTCCGCCGGAAGTCATCGCCCAATGCGAGGCCCTGCTTGAGCAGCGCGACTTCAAGGGCATTTTTAACGTGGTCAAAGAAGATGACTCGTTCTTCAGCCGGGTGCTGGTCACCGGCATCACCGAACTGCCCAATGGCCTGAGCGAAGCCCGCGAGGCGATGGAGCGCGTCGGCGAACTGATCCAGACCGATATGGAACGCAAGATCAGCATCATGGCCGTGCTGGGAACCGTCGGTCCAATGATCGGGCTACTCGGCACGCTCTTGGGCATGATGAAAGCGTTCAGCGATATCGCTCGCTCCAGCGGCGGGCAGCAGATCAAGTCCAACGAAGTTGCCGGGCACATTTCCGAATCGCTCTTGCTGACGTTCGAGGGCGTGGGCCTTTCGCTGCCCGCGATTTTTGCGTTCACATTCTTCCGTAACCGCATTTTGAACATTGTCGTGACGACGATGACCCGCTCCGACGAGTTCCTGCGGCACTTCGCCCAGGCCGCGCGGGCCAAGCCCGGCGCGCCCGCTGCCGCCGCGCGGGCAAAGGTCTAGTTGTACGTCAGGCTTTCCAGCCTGACAGAAGAAGCATAAACCATGCAATAGTCAGGCTAGAAAGCCTGACGTACTGTTAGTTGAGGACTCGCGACAATGTCTGGTTCGGTTGCGGGCGGTGACAAGCTCGATCCCAATTTGACGCCGATCCTGGACATGGTGTTCCAGTTGATCACCTTTTTCATGCTGGTGATCAACTTCAAGGCGGCCGAGCTCGACCTATCGCTGAAGTTGCCCGTGCTCGGATCGGCCCGGCCGCTGCCCGATGGGCCGGGCATCAAGATTCTGGTGCTCAACGTGCAGACGGCCACGAAGTGTCCTAAGTGCGACGCCCTGGCAACCCTCGCGCGGCTGACGGACGACTCGACGGTGCCGCCCAGGGTAACCGGCTATGTTTTGCGGTGCGAGCGCGGCCACGAGACGCCTTACTCGCAAGACTCGATTTCGGGCGGCAAGACGGCGCTGAGCCTCCAGGGGCATCTGTTTACCAAACAGCGGCAGGACAACGAGCATCCGAGCATTAAGGAATACTTGGAGCAAGAGCGCGAGTTAAGCCGCATGGCCGCCAAGCCGCCGTTAACGGTCGATGAAATCCTCAAGGACGGCAAGGAACTTCCGGACATTGTCGCCATTCGCGCGGACGCGAGCTGTCCCAGCGGCGCCGTTTTTTACGTCGTTAGCGAATGTCAAAAGCAAGGATATCGGAAATTCGCACTGAAGACAGGCAACGTGGAACCTCCGCGGAAAAAAGAGTAGGCGGAGCAATGGCGGGATTTGATGCATGAGAAAAAAACCAAAGAACGATGAAGAAGTAACGCTCAACGTGACCGCCATGCTTGACATGGCGTTCCAGTTGCTCGCCTTCTTCGTCCTTACTTTCAAGCCACCGCCGATCGAGGCGCAGATTTTCCTCAAGCTGCCGCCGGCGCAGAATATCTTGATGAACGGCAAGCAAGACGCCGGCCAGGACATCAGCAGGGACCCTAAGGATATCAAGCCCGTCAAGTCGTTGCTCGTTCACCTGGAAGATCGCGGCGGCGGCGGTTCGGTCGCGGACGTTCGCATTGGAATATCCAGCGAACCCTTGAAGCAGATTCCCTACCACGAGCTGGAAACCGACCTGCACGACTGGATCGAGAAACAAGGTTTCGAACAGTTGGTCGTGCAATTCACGCCCACGCTGCGGTGGGACGAAGTTATGAAGGTCGTCGATATGTGCGCCAAGATTCCCACGAAGGAAGGCAAGCTGCCCGAAGTAAGCTTCGACTGCCTGGGCGAAAAGGCAGAGGAATAATGAGCGGGACTTGCGCGATTAAAGCCCGACGCGCAAGCGAGGTCGGACAACGGCACAAACCTCGCTTGCGCGTTGGGCTTCGATTCTCGCGAACCGGAGAGGCCACACGTTGTAGAATATAGGTATGCGTCAATCATTTCGCGATCGCCGAGAACGTCTCCATCGCGGTCCGCGTACGCCGCGGCTCACGACCATGTGTCTCATGCTCGCGATTCTGGGCCTTGTCTTCATGCAACTCCGCAACCCGAATAACTGGCGGATGTTTGGCGGGAGCGATGACGACAACCAGGTCGCCTCGCAACCGGTAAGTGCCCGCACGACTGGGGAAAATCACGAGCCGACCGCGCTGCCGCCTAAAGGCGGAACTCCAACGGCGCCACCTACCGGCGGAACAGCCGCCGCCGCGAACGGGCCCACCGATCTGGACCCGGACGAGATGGAAGAAATCGGGCCTTCGCTGAGCGTCGTCAATGATGGAAGCCTCGAGACAAAGCCCGCCGAACAG
Source organism: uncultured Planctomycetia bacterium (assembly GCA_963775975.1). Taxonomy (GTDB): domain Bacteria; phylum Planctomycetota; class Planctomycetia; order Pirellulales; family Thermoguttaceae; genus JANXQG01. The sequence continues at coordinate 805,568 of CAVZKX010000003.1, read as the reverse complement.
CCGGCCTACTTCCGCATCCTCGATTGGGTCGATCATCAATCGATCGAGACGCTGCGGAGACGGGCGAAGCGGGACTTCCTGTACGACAATCTCATCCACACGCCCGAATCGATGCGGCTCGAAATCGTGGAAGTAAAGCTGACGGTGTTGCAGATCGTCGAGGTCATGGGCTTGCCCGACAAAGTCGGCCGGCCGCAACCCTTGCTCACCAACGAGGGCAGCAAGATTTACGAAGTCCGCGGCATCAGCGACGAAAGCGGCTCGAATCTCTATTTCGGCATGGTAACCGACATCCCGCCCGGCACGCCGATTGGGCCGCTGATTAACGATTTCAGCGCCCGGCTGGTTGGCTATTTTTTCAAGGTGCAGGGCTACATAACGAAAACGCAGCAGTTAGATTTCGAGGCGTCGCGTACCAGGAAAATCGTGCCGCTCAAAGCGCCGCTGATCGTCGGCCGGCTGGTCCCATTCGCGCGGCCTGTAGAAACCGCCGCCGACAACACCCCCTTATGGGTGCTTGCATCTGTCGGCGCGGTTGCTATCATCGTAATAGTGGGCTGGGTGAACTGGAGCACTCGCCGTAGGCGGCCGGTCACGCCGAGGATTGCCAGTTCGACGCGCAAGGATCCGGACGCGCCGGATGTCGACACCTGGCTTGACCAAGCGCAAACGGGCCGCTTCGACCTGGATGCGGTCCCCGCGGCAGACGCTTATTCCGAAGGATCCGGCCGGGACCGAGGCTTTGGCGACCGCTTTGCGGGGAATATTTTCGGCGACGATGGCGAATCTAAGATTACAGACCGTGCCGTAAACGGGCATAGCTCCGACGAGGCAAACCACTACAAAAACGGCTCGACTGGTCACAAGCCCGAAGTTCGCGAAAACGACAATCCAAACAACTGACAAAGGCTGACGCTCATGGCAGACGCGACCCCCACTCCGGCGCCGGTTGAAGGCCCGGCCCCAGTTCAAGGCGACGAGCAGTTCATCGAGGAAACACTCTCCGAACGCTTCTCGGACTGGGTCCGCACGGAGCTCGTCTGGTACGCCGGCAGCTTCACGGTCCATCTGCTGTTGCTTTCCATGCTGCTTCTGTTTGGCTTCTCGGCCCGTGAGAATCTGGGCGACGCCCCAGTGTTCGAGTCCAAAGCGCCTGAGGCCGAAAAGAAAGAGCCCGATAAATTCGACAAGTTCGACATGGGCACGATCGAGGAGACGCCGCCGCCGGAATTGAATGTCGATCCCACGCTGGAAAAACCGAAAGTCGAGGCGCAAGAGGAAGAGGTTTACGACGACAACAAGGTTTTTGAGCATCGTGGCAGCGGCAACAAAAACGGCAGTGCCGACGCCACCAGCGGCGGCGCGAGCGTGCTGGCGTTCGGCAGTGGGCCCAAGATGAACGGCGTTTCAGGCCTCGGCACGCGCCTCGGTGACGGGGGCACCGGATTCGGCGGACGCGGTCAAGGCAGCCGCAAGAAGCAGCTCGCCAGCGGCGGCGGCACCAAGCAGACCGAACGCGCTGTGACCGCGGCCTTGATCTGGCTGGCCAACCACCAGAACCATAGCGAGGGAAACTGGAGCATGCAAAACTACACCGCCCAATGCATTGCGGGCGACAAGAGTTGCACTGGTCCAGGCGACGTCCCCGGCTGCGATGCCGGCGCTACGGCGATGGGCTTGCTTCCCTTCCTGGCCGCCGGCCAAACGCACAAGTCGAAAGGCCCCTATAAAGAGCACATTGCCAAAGCCATTGGCTGGCTCGAGCGCAACCAGAAGCCCGACGGCAATCTGGCCTTTGGCGCATCAGATGATGTATTCGCACGGCCTCGCCACGATCGCGCTCTCGGAGGCCTACGGGCTCAGCGGAGACAAGCAGGTCGGGCAGGCCGCGCAGCGGGCCGTCGATTTCATTCTCGCCGCCCAAAACAAGACAGATGGCGGCTGGCGATACAATCCGGGCGACGCCGGCGACACGTCCGTCGTCGGCTGGCAATTGATGGCCCTGAAAAGCGCCCACATGGCGGGCCTGTCATTCAGTCCGGGCGTGTTCAACCAGACGAGCAAGTGGCTCGATTCGGTAGCCGTACACGACGGCACGGAATACAGCTACCAGCCCGGCGTGCAGGCGTTGCCCCCGATGACCGCCGTCGGCCTGCTCTGCCGCCAGTATCTCGGCGCGAAGCGCAGCAGCCCGATGCTGGTGGGCGGGGTCGACTACCTCATGAAGAACTTGCCGGACGAGAACCAAAAGAATGTCTATTACTGGTATTACGCCACGCAAGTCCTGCGTAACATGAACAACTACGAGTGGGACACCTGGAATCGCAAGATGCGCAAAATGCTGGTCGACACCCAAAGTCGCGAAGAGAACTGCTCCAAGGGAAGCTGGAACCCGACTGACGACGCTTGGGGCCGGCACGGCGGCCGGCTGATGCAAACGTCCCTCTCGTGCCTGACGCTGGAGATCTACTATCGCTATCTGCCGCTATTCAAGGCCGACGCCGCGGAAGGCGGAGGAGGCGACGGCGCCGGCGCGGGCAAGCAAGCGAAGAAGGCGGTTGAAGGCAAGTAGCTACTTGTTCCCACGCTCTGCGTGGGAACATGCTTTTCCGCCGCTCTGCGGCGAATGTCCCGCGCATCGTGGCAGCGGAGGGCCGCAGAGCGGCCAGAATGTCGTTCCCACGCGGAGCGTGGGAACGAGAAGATTTACCATGAAATCGACAATCTATTTATTCATTTCTTCCGTCATCATCGCCCTCCTCGCCGCTGCTCCCGCCGCGGCCAAGGACGATCCGCTGGAATTCCTCCATCGGATGCAGAAGAATGGCTTTGCCGACATCGCCGTCGATTATCTCAACGATCTCAAGAACGATCCCAATGCGCCGCCGGAGATCATGCAGCTCTGGGACCTCGAAATGTCCCAGAGCTTGCGCGAGAAGGCCAAATCCGCCTACAATGCGGACGAGGCCAAGCAGTTGAGGGAACAGTCCAAGGCCTTGATGGACAAGTTCCTCAAGAACAATCCCAATCTTCCCGAGGCGACGAAGGCGGCCGCCGAATACTCGGCTCAAGAGGCGATTCAGGCCCAGTACGATGTCCTCCGCGCCCAGGCCATGACCGACAAAGCGGAAAAGGCCAAGGCCCTCGCCGCCGCACGCGCGACCTTCCAGAGAATCCTGCCGAACTTCGTGAAGGCCCGCGACGCCGCGGCCCAGTATCGCGCGAAGGTCGCCAACGCGCCCCGCGTTTCGCCGAACGCCAAGGAAGCTGCCTTCATCCAAGCGGGCGAAAGCCGCCTGAGGTTGGCCATGGTCGAGTTCTACCTTGGCCTGACCGAAGAAAGCACCGCCGATCGAGACGCGAAATTCTCCATAGTGGCCAAGGAGTTCGAGAGCATTTACCAGGAGTATGGCGACTTCTTCATCGGCTGGGAGGCCCACTATTGGAACGCCCGAATCTTGCAGGAGCAGGGCCGCAACCAGGACGCCCGCGATTACTACGAGGAGGTGCAGGCCCACGACGCGACCGACGTGCCCGACGCGGCGGCGGGTGACAAAAGGGCTGCCGTGCGCCGTACGCCGAGCAATAGAGACCCGGAGTTGGAGGACTACTTTTTCTCCGACGTCGAGCGGCAATTCCTCAAGGTTTTGTATTCCGTCGCTAGGACCGAATACTACAAGGAAGTCCTCGACTGGCGGACGACGCACACCGCCGCGCGGGAGAAATGCCCCGAGTTCCAGGGCCTGACGCTCGACTACGCAAGAAACCTGATCGAGGCCAGCACGTCGGCCAAGGACGAGAAGAAGAAAAGCAAAGACAAACTCTTGGCCCTACGGCTGCTTACGGATATGACAAAGATCCCAAGCCCCTACCAGCGCGACGCCGCCGAAGTGCTCCGGCAACTCAATCCCAAAGGCGCTACCGCCGACAGCTTTGATTTTCTGCTTATCGATGCCGATAACGCCGTCAGGAAAAAGGACTGGGCGACCGCCGCCGAACTTTACGGAAAGGCCCTGGCGGCCGCCACGCCGAAAACGCCCAAGGACCGTGTGGCCGACGCACGCAATGCCTACGTGGGCTGCATCCACAATGAGGCGATGAACCTTTACAACAATAAGAAGACCGGCGAGGCGGTCGAGCTAATCACGAATATGCTGAAGGTTCCCGGGTTCCGCGCGACCGCCGCGGCGCCGGCCGCCGCGCTCTTCGCCTTGAACATCCAGTACTACCAACTCTTGGAACTGGCGGGCCAATCCGAGGGCGGCAGCAACGCCACGGACGCAATCCGAGCCAAGGTAGTCGGCTTTGCCAAGACACTGATCGCGATTCCCGACTGGACGGCCAAGGAAGAAGCTGATTCCGCCCGGATCATCCTGCTTCGCATAGCCATCATGAAGTGCGACGCTGCCGAAACCGAGTGGCGTGCCGCCAACCAGAAGGCCGCGGCAGCCAAGGATGCCGCCGCCAAGGCGAAGAGCGGCTCGCCCGAGGCGAAAACCGCCGCCGCCGATGCCAAGAGCGCCGCGCAGGCTGCCGCCGCCGCCGAGGGTCAAGCCAAGATCGAGCTTGCCGAAGCCGACAATGTTTTCAAGGGCATCAGTCAGGATTCCCACAAATATCCCGAAGCCTTGACGATCCTAGGTTGGAAGCATTGGCAAAAGTATCGCGTTGCCAAGCGCGCGTGGGAGAACCAGAATGATAAGTCCCCGCCAGACAAGGCAACGCAGGACCAATGGGACGACGACCACAAGCAAGCCTTGGATTACACGAAGAACGCGGCAGACATCTTGGGCCGCGAGCACGCGGTCGGCTCTCCGATGTCAAAGGAACTCCGCGACACCAAAACATTGCTGGCAGAGATTTACTCCGACGGCGACGCGAAATTGGCTGTAGGCGTCTATAAGGAACTTATCGACGACATTTTGGCCGATCCGGCCACGAAGTCGCTGGACGACAGCACGCTGCGGGTCTTCAACGGGGCCGTGCAGGCCTACTTGCAACTGAACGACATGCCCAGCGCCTCGGCCGTGGCCACGAAGCTCCTCGACCTGGGCGCCGACGAAGTGCCCGTCAACCTGGCCATCATCAACTTCGCCAAACGCCTGGAAATTGCCCGCAAGCAGGCCGCGATCGAACTGGACTCCGCGGGCAATCCGCCGGCCGGGCAGCAGGCCCTCATCGAACTGGAGACCAAAATCATGATCAATCTGGCCAAGCGCGAGCGCCTCGCCCCGCCGACCCAGGTCTGGATCGTGCAAGTCCTCAGCAAGCTGGGAAGCGACGACGCCGACACGGCCGCCGCGCAATTGGCCCGCAGGCTCCTCGACCTGGCGCTGAACGACAACAACGTGCACAAGCAGATCGAGAAGGCTGAGCCGGGGCTGCATACGCTTGCCGCCAAGATCCTCGCCAAGCAAGGGAACTACGCAAAGGCGGCCGATGAGATCAAGGCACTGATCGAGCAGTTCCCCAAGGCGCTCGCGCCGCAGGTGTCTCGCGCGGAGATTCTGACGAATTGGGCGGAGAAGGACCCGGCGAAGTACGGCGAGGCCATTTCCGCATGGCATAACTTGGCCGCCAAGCTGGAACGCGTGAAAGTCAAGAAGGTCGGAGCCGACGGCAAGATGGTTGAGGAGAAGATGCAGGAATACTACGAGGCCATCTACAACGAGTGTAACTGCTTCTACAAGATGGCCGACAAAACCAAGGACAAGTCGCTTGCCAAGAAAGGGCTCGATCTGTTGACGCCGGTCTTGAGCTTCGATCCGAAGCTGCAAGGTCCCGCCCGCGACCGCGAATGGACTTTCAAGCTCTATGGTCTCGCCGGCAAGCTGGCCGACTTCATCGGCGAGCCCAAGCCGGTGATGCCGAGGAAGTGAACTTACTTTGTAGGATGGACCTCCGAGTCCGTCCGAAAAAAAGCAGGACGGACTCGGAGGTCCATCCTACAGTTTATTCGCCTTCGAACCCCTACGGCTGCGTTTCCACAAATCCCCACGGTTCGCCGCTGCCGACCCAGCGGAGCGGATAGTAAGGGTAATTCGAGGCCCAATAGGCGGCGTAATCGCCGTCGAAAGGATCGACGCTCGCGGCCGGGCGCTTGTTGGAAATGCCGAACCAGCGCTGCGATTCCAAGCGCCGCGTACGCTGGTCGGCGCGGGCGATAGCCGCCCGGTGGACCGATTCCTCCGCGGCCTGCGACTGCAAAAGATGCAACTCGTGAAGCCGCGTTTCTTGTGTCATCGGACTTTCGCCCGGCGAACCCGTGGCGGGAGCCGAAGAGGGCGCGACTGGCAACGGCGGCGGCGCAGCTCGGGCCTGGTCCACGCCGGCGCGGCGACCGACTTGATTGGCGGCGGCGCGTCGTCCCCGCCGGTCGTCCCGGGAAGCGGCTGCGCCAGGGCAACTCCTGCCAGACTCCACGAACTGATGCACGCCGCCGTGATGAGCCGTTTCATTCCTGCACTCCTGTTACGAGTAGACACGCTCTCACAAGCAGAATCGGCCGGCGTCGGCACACCGGTTTAGGCGGAGTTTTCGGAATGTAACGAGGCGTGCTGGTCGCGGCAAATGAGGCAAGATGGTCAATGTAGCAGGCACACTCCGCGTGCCGTCCGCCCTGCTATCTCGTTCGGCGTCCCGGCGCACCGGGATGCCCGCTACTTCGGCCGCTGCCGCGAATCATCTGTCAGCATCAGCCGATCGATGCACGTGCCGGACTGCCGGGTTTGCAGCGCGATGCGGACAAGGCCCTTGGGCAAGTCCAGCGGCAACGGGGAAGTATTTCCGCCAATCTCCAGCGGCTTCCATTGCCAATCGCCCGATGAGCGTAGGAGCCAGTCGGCCGGCCGCATCGTGGCCCCTTCCTCGCCAATCACGCGGATTTCGAACTTTCCCTGCTTGGCATCGGAAGATCGGACATGCGCCCAAAGCCAATAGCGGCCCGGCTTTTCGACTTGAAGCGACCAAAGGGCGATCCCGCTCGGTTCACCGAATGTTGAGGGCTCTTGAACGACATAGCGCCGCCCAGCCATCGCGACATCTTCATGCACCGTCATGCCGGGAAGCACCAGCCCATCCGCTGCGTCCCAGTATGCGGCTTTGCCCGGCGCGACCTTGATGCATTCCAATGGGCCTCTGTCGTGCGGCAAGGACGAAAGCGGTTCCGCCGCCGTCAAGAGCGGTCGGCCGACTTCCTTGCCGTTGACCTCCAGCACGCCTTGATAGGGTGGCGGAACGAGACGCACTTTTGAGGACGCGTCCCATGGCGCATCGGCGGCGACGGACAGCGGCCCGTCTTTGCCCTGCACTTCGACTTCGAATCGCTTGCCGTATTTTCCGCTGATGGTTACCTTTGCAATTTCGAATTGCTCGCGCCATTTGGCGAAATCGGCGTCGCTCTTCAGGCCGCTGCCAACGCGAACCCAAATCACATCGCTCGCGAATGCCTCGCCCGTCCGTACCGATTGCAAACTGGGACGCCGGCCATAGTCGACCGTCACGCGGAGGCAATTCCACGCATTTCCGTCGTCCACGAGTTTTTCCACTGGCGAATTTGGCCCTCTCTCCTTGGTCCAAGGCAGGAACACGCCCACCGCCGCGCTGCCGTAGCGAACCATAAGACGCAAGCCAGGCATCGGCGTTTCTGCGGGCTTGGCCGCCGTTCCCTTGTGCCAGGTCGGCGTTTCGCCATCCAGCCATATTTCATCGGGGCGCGGAAAGACGAAGTGGCTTTGCACGTGTGACACTTCCGCGCCGGCGATATCTTTCTGGCGATAGATAACTACCCCCAAAGCGTCGCAGCCGCGCTGTGCACCGGCCCAAAACGGCTGCAAATGCAGCGACTTGGGGTGCTGTGCGGCGCCGGTTCCAACTTTCAACTTTCCATACGGATCTTCGCGGCCGTCGGCGATGAAGTAGCACCGCGGCAAGTCGCGGCCGCCCGGCAGATCGACCGCCAGGGTCGAATCCTGGTTGCCATAGGCGGCACCGCAGCACGATAAGGCAACATCCGGATAAATCATCTGGGTACGGCTCTCGGCCGGCGACATTCCCCAGTGCTGCCGCACCCGCCGCGGCAGCTTTTGCCGGGCCATCTCGGCCAGTTGCGGCGGCGGTGTCCACTGATCGCTCCACGGCTCGCACCGCTCCGCACTGCCGGGCGAGGCCGACTTCAGCCAGCCGTTGATCCAAAGATTCCAATCCAGCGCGCCCATCCCGCGGAGATAGTCGTAGCTTCGGCTTTGGCAACCGCCCAGCCGCTCGGCGGGCGAAAACCAGTTTGCGGCGATATCGGTCCAGAAGAGCCGCAGCACCGCGTCGGCCTGTTTCCGCTGCCGCTCGTTTTGGGCATAGCTCTGGATCATCATCAGTCCGTTAATATCGGTGCCATAATACGTCGGGCTGCAAAACTCCGAGACGCCGAGCACCGCCGTCCGCGCGCAAATGGCATCCAAGCGGCGATAGCCTTCTTCGGCTGCCTCGGCGCGGTGCAAGCGTTCGCCGAGCACGATAAGATTGCCCGCATTCAAGATAGCGATGTTCGTGTAATCCGTCGGCACTCGATGCCGCCGGCAGCCTTCCACGCCCAGCCGCAAGAGTTCGGCCAACTGGCCGCGTGCCTTCTCCGGCAGCCAGGCGCGATGGCGGATATCGAGCAAGAGCGCGTCGTGCATCACGAACTCGACGGCGTTGGCATCGGTCATCGCCGCGTCGCGCCAGTACCAGCGGAAGTTGCCCCAATGCAGATTCTTGGGGTCTTGCTCCTGCATCCGCTGCGCAATCGCAAGCAAGCCTTCAATTCGCTCCGGGTGCTCGCGGGCTTCGCAGAGGGTCAGGACATAGCCCACCAGCCAGCGGCTAGTGAGCGTGGGCCGCAAATCGTCCTTCGCGACTTGCCGCCAGGTTGATTCGCCGCGTTGTAATGCCGACTGTACGGCGGCTTCTTTCTCGGCCGCCGCAGGAGCACCTACCGCAAACGTCGCTTGCAGCGAAACGACAACTATGAATAGCAGCAGTCCACTACTGGTCACATTTGCGCTGCGAGAAAAGCTCATTTCCAATTTGGTCCAAACGAGGCGGATTGGCAAACGAACTCGTTGCTATGAACCCAGAATAGCCGCTGTGGACTGCTCGTGAACCTGGGCGACCGGCGGCGCGACCGCTCCGGGCTCATTTCCGGAAAACTGCGCTATCAGCTTCTTCGCGGCAGCCAACGCCTCGTCATCTTCCAAATCCCATACGCCGCCCACGTCCAGTCGCCCGGCAGTCATGGCCAGATTGGCAATTGTCTGGCCCATTCGCCATTCGGGCCGAATCTGCCTAAGTTGCGAAAGAGCCGCGATTAGTTCATTACTGAATGTTTCGGACGATTTCATAGCTTGTCTCCCACAGTAGGCAAATTGCCGACACGGTAGGGCAGCTCACCGGTTACCTCGACGGTAATTGTTATCCTCGGCAGAAACTTGGCGACCCGTGTTGCCCTGGTGACACCGTCGAATAACACGAGTTCGCCGTCGCTGCCGCGCAAAACTTCGGGCGGCAGCATCCCTTCGGTGGAGAGCCCGTAATCGGCGACTTGTCGTTGCAATTTCATTGGGTCAGCGCCCTCGCGGCGAGAGCCCGGCAAGTGCAATACTGCAGGATCAACTTGCAGGAACTCGCGCGGCTTTAACATATTATATCATCGTGAATGGTTCGCAACCAACGAACGTTCTGGCATCCGCTCTTACGGCGTCGTTCCGTTAGGAAACTCATCGTAATATCCCCGCGAAATCGCCAATTTGGCTTCGTCGCAGAAGGTATACAACCAGTCAACAACAGATTTCTGCGTCGCGACGATCTTCTTGTCCCATTCATTAAAGTACCAGACGCCGGAGTCCAACGCGTCGTTGCAGCGAATGAACTGAAACTGTTCGAATAGACGGCTGGCGATGATAATCGCGTCTTTTGGCAATTGTACTGATGCATTAGGAAATTCTGCCGCGGTTTCGCGATACTCCACCGTTAACGAGATCAAATTGCGATAGAAAACTGCCATGTGGTCGTGAGTGAATAGGCGGCCCGATTTATGCCCCATCGTCTCAAGGTACCAACGGTAGCTCAAGGGCAACGACACACCATACTTCGCCTCAAGAATCGCAACCTCATCTTTCGAACATCCAAACCTATCCTTCGAACTCGCGACGCCACTGGCCTCCATGTAGTCCAACAAGGAAGCAAGGCGGTCCGCCAGTAGTTTAGCTGGAGACGGCCCATTGGTGCCAAGATCATAATTCGGCACCAGCTTTCTTTTGAGCCAGTCGTTCAATGGACTCCACTTGGCCACAAAAATCTTTCCTTTCGCCGGATTGTCGCCATAGCGCCGTCATCGCCCCGCCTTCAGCCTCGCCCGCACCAGCTCCGGCAAGTACTTCACCGGCACCGCGCCGAGGTCCAGCACGGCCTCATGGTATCGGGCCAGATCGAAATTGTCGCCCATCTCGCTCTCGACGCTCGCGCGGACGCGGCACATCGCCGTGCGGCCGACAAAATAGGTCGAGAGCTGGCACGACGACTGCTTCGCGCGGATGATCTTCAGCCGCGCCTCGCCCTCGGACTGGTAGCCTTCGTCCACCATTAGCCTGAGCGCCTCCTCGTCGCTCATCTCGCCACAGTGCATCTTGTGGTCGAGAATGGCGTTAATGAGCGGGCGAAGCTGGAATTTCAATTGCATCAATCGCACGCGCGGGTCGCCATCGGCGTAGCCCTGATCGAGCATCATCTGTTCGCAGTAGACGGCCCAGCCCTCGATATAGACGCCCGAACCGAGCACGCGGCGGATGAGCGACGGATTGCGGTTCGCGTAATCCAACTGCACATAGTGGCCCGGATAGGCCTCGTGGATCGTCAGCACCTGGAGCATGTGGCTGTTGTACTCCTCCAAGAGCGTCTTGACCCGCGCGGCGTCCCAATCCTTGGGCGGCGGGCTGACGGCATAAAAGCTCCGCGCCGCGGAATCCAGCGGCGGCGCGGCGTCCATGTACGCCGTCGAGTTGCCCCGCTTGAACTCCGGCATCTCGATCACCTCGCAGCGATCGGGATCGGGCAGCCGCAGTATCTTGCGGTCGCGGATGAAGTGGCGGATGCGATTGACCGTCGCGCGGGCGTCGGTGGCCAGATCCTCCGGCCGCCCATGCTCTTGCTGCACCGCCTCAATCACGGCCTTGACCGTTGCGCGGTGCCCCGCGTCATTGTCAGGCGGGAGCGGCCGCAGCGGGTAATAATTTCCCCAGAGTTGCCGTGCGATGATAAAGAGCTCGCGCTGAACGCGGACCATATCGGCATTGGCGGCGGCCAGGATCTCGTCGGCGGTCAGCCCCGCGTCGAGTTCCAGATCGAGCTTCTTGACAAACTTCTCCTTGCCCAACTGCCACTGGCCGTCCGCCGCGGAAGAACCGTCTTTTCCAGAAACTCTTGATACTCCTTGAGGCACGCGACCACGTTGTCGGCCGCCTTCTTCAACGCGCCCTTTTGCGGCGTGTCGCCGGCCAGTACGAAGATATCGTGCTGGTAGAAGTCGATCGAGCCGCGATTCTGCCCGATGGCCGTTTCCAGGACCGAGCACGGCGGGCGGGTCAAGTTTTCGCGGGCGGCCGCGACGACCCGCGGAATCTGCCGCATCCGCGCAATGGCGTTGGTGATGTTGGTCTCCATCGGCTGCGTCGATTGGGCCAGCAATAGGTAGACACTACCGTTGATGTACTCCGAGTAGATCCGCGGATCGTGCTCGAATGGCTTGGTGTTTTCGTGCAGCCAGATCGACTTCTCCAGTTCGTGGCGAAAGATCTCGAAGTCGACCTGCCCCGGCCGCGACAGCTTCGCGTAATCAACCTCGCGGGGCAGTTCGGCCAATGCAATGTGGATGCGATCCATCCACTTCGCCCGAGCGGCGGCGGAAAGATCGTCGAGCTTGTCGTCGAAGCGGTGATCGCCCAGCATCGTGGCTTCGGAGGGCCGCTGCATGAATGTGACGTCGAGATACTGGCGATAAAAGGCCGCCAGCTTGGCGTCCTCGTCCGTTGCGGCGCAGGCCGATGCGGATAGCGCAGAAGCCATAAGTAGTCCCAAAATCAAGTTGCGTTTCATGTCGTTTATCCTTGCACAAGTGCCAGCACTTCATCCAGCAACAGCCCATTGGTGGCCAGCGCCTGGCCGGAGTGAATCGTGCGGCGGCCCTGCCAGTCTGTAAACGCGCCCCCTGCCTCTTCCATAATTGGCAAGAGCGGCGCCAAGTCCCATACCGCGGCGATCGGATCGACCATCAGCTCCGCGCGGCCCGTGGCGACCAACAAGTAACCGTAACAATCGCCCCACGTTCTCGTCAGCCGCGCGGTCGACTCCAAGCGTTTATAGACGTCGGCGCGGTCGATTTCGTCGAAGGTCGGCACCGCGGTCGTGAGGAAGAGGCCCTGTGCCAGCGGCGCGGTCTTGGAGACTTTCGCTGGCCGCTTTACCTTCTGTCCTTGCACATACCAGGCCCCCTGCCCTTTGCAAGCATAGACGCATTCGTCGAGCGCCGGAATCTGAATCACGCCAGCCACCGCCTCGCCTTCCATTTCGATGCCGATCAGCGTGCCATAGAGCGGTACGCCGTGGATGAACGACTTCGTGCCGTCGATCGGATCGACGATCCAGCGGAAAGCGCTATTGCCGGGCGTATCGGTTAGCTCCTCGCCGACGACCGCATCGTGGGCGAAGGCCTCGGCGATGCGGTTTCGCAAGTGTTCTTCCGCGCGGCGGTCGGCGATGGTGACGGGCGAGTCGTCACCTTTGCGTTCGACTTCCAGATCTTCGCGGCGGAAGTATTCCAGCGTGATCTTGCCGGCCTCGCGGGCGATCTGCAGGGCCAATACCAATCGCGCGGTCAACTCATTGGCTTCGTGGTTCATGGATGGGCATTTACGGTCCTAGCGGCTCGATACCATGCTGCCGCAGTTGCTCGGCCAAACGATCGGCTCGCTCCCGTTCGGCCTCCGCCCGCTCTTGTCCCGTGGGAATCAGTGCGCCGCGGGCATCGACCCAGCGAAGCCAGGTGACGTCGTGCCCTTCGAAACGGCCCTGCCAAAGCCGCAGCCCCAAACCGATGTTCGGAAAGTCAATCGGCTCATCCATCGGGCGGTACTCGGTCGCATCGAGGCGGTAACCGCGCAGCACTTCGGCGCTGATTTGCCGATCCAGATCGAAGATTACGTAATAGGGAACGCGGCCACGGGCGTAGGCGGCCAGCTTCTGCTTGTCCTCGCCGCCCTCGCGGTTGGAAACGACCTCGATAACTACATCCGGCGGTTTGCCGTAATCCCAGAGAAAATAGGAGCGATTTCTCTTGGGGAACAAATCATCGGGCAACTCGACATCCATGCTCAAGAGCACGTCGGGCACTAGTGCTGGGTTGCGGGCGACGAAAAACAGACCCACGTTGGCCGCGGCGATAAACGGCCGTTGGCCGGCCCAGTCGGACCGCGATGTGTAGAGAGGTTCGCTCAGCAGCCGCAATTGCTTCTCGGAATAGAAACTGTCCACGGGGGTATCGTCCTCCGTAACCAGATGATCGACCGCGGGCGGAAGCACCGCCGGGAGCGTCGGAGACACATCAGTGCCGATTGCATCAGTAGCCATCGGAGAAGTCCACTGGATTACTGCTTAAATGTAATGACAATCTGAGTTCGTCACCAGGGAACCCATTCTACCATTACGCCAGTGAATAATCAATCGCTACGGCTCACTGCTCATCGCTATTGCCCTTCACAAAGAACGCGTGGCATACCAAAAGCAGCGCACCGCAAACCAATAAGCTATCCGCGATATTGAAGTTTGGCCAGCGGTGGGTCCCGAAGAGCACGAGAATCCAGTCGCGAACGGCGAAGACGGGATCACCTACCTTGTGAAAATCGCTGGTATAGTTCCAAACGAGCCGCGGACGTCCGCTGCGGTCGTAAAGGTTGCCAAGTATCCCGGCCATGATTCCGGCAAGGGCGACGGTCAGTATCCACTGCTTCGCCGCGCCGGCCGCGAAGAGATACCAGACGATTGCCAGCGCCGCCGCGACCGAAAGCAAGGAGAAGAGCCAGACCATCCCCTGCCCCAGACCAAATAGCGCGCCTTCGTTCAAGCTGGTTTGGAAACCGAAGACTTTGTCCCAAATCCAAAAGGTTCGTCCGCCCGGCATCCCGAGCCAGTCGAACATGTAGCGCTTCGTCGCCAGATCGGCAGCCACTCCGCCGCCGGCGATGAGAATGAAGACCAAATATCTATTGATGGGAACTGCCCTCATGGCGTTCCTTTCGGCTTGTGAAAAAGTAGGTCGATGAATTGTAAGATGGACCTCCAAGTCCGTCCGGAAAAAAGCTCGACGGACCCGGAGGTCCATCCTACAATTTTTTCCTTCACAAAGCCATGCCGAAGATCAACTCTGCTCAAGCTGCGAAGCGCACTTGATGCACAAGTTCGCGTAAGGGATCGCGTTCAGCCGCGTCTTGGGAATCTTGGCGCCGCATTCCTCGCAAGCGCCGTAGGTGCCGTCTTCGATCCTTTCGAGCGAGGATCTGAATCTTGGCCAGCGCGACGCCTTCATTCTCCATGAGGCTCAACGAGAACTCTTGCTCGTAGTTGTCGCTGCCGATGTCGGCCATGTGAATCGGCATACTGGAAAGGTCGCCGTTGGCCTCGGAGCGGCTTTTCCGCAGCGAGTTTTCCCGAAGTTGATTCACGTCTCCGGCCATCCTTGCCCGTAATGCCAACAGCCGATCCTTGTATTCTTTCAATTCAGTTCGATTCATCGATTCCTCATGTCGGTCGAAAAGCTACGATAACTAGGTACATAGGATGCACACGATCCGAGACTTGCTATTGTAAATCGGTGGGAAAAAGTTGTCAAACTGGCGCGATAGTGCGGGTCAAAAGTTTGTGTCGGGGAACAAGCAATGCTGGCCGGCACCACCATATTGCGGGGGCTTCTTTTAGCGACCCCTTTAACAAGACTTTGGCCCCCGCTATCCTTAATTCCAGTACCGCAAGCGAAAGGCCCTCGATCATTCCCTCGACAAACTCATTTCAACGCTGTATCTCGCCAAACTGCGCCGCGACCTTTGATATTAGCGAAGTCCGGACGGCTTGCCCGCACTGCGGCAGCCTGCTGGACGTGTCCTATGATTGGTCGCGAACGGCCCCGCCGCGCTCGTGGAAGTTTTTTGAAGACAAGTGGACACGACGCAACGATCCGCATTGCTTCAGCGGCGTCTGGCGGTTTCACGAGCTGCTGCCGTTCATGCCGGTTGAGCAGTGCGTCACTGTCGGCGAAGGCCAGACATTGCTGCACGCCTCGCCCACGGTCGGCCGTTACGTGGGCGTGAAGGGCGATCGCCTTTACTTGCAATATGAGGGCATGAATCCGTCGGGTAGTTTCAAGGATAACGGCATGTCGGCCGCCTTCAGCCACGCGCGGTTTGTCGGCGCGAAAAAGGCCGCTTGCGCCTCGACCGGCAATACGAGCGCGTCGCTCGCCCTGTATTCTTCCGTAACGCAGATCATGCAGGCAGTGATCTTCATCGGCTCGGGCAAGATTTCCTACGGCAAGCTTTCGCAGGCGTTGGACTACGGCGCGCTTACGATTCAAATTGAAGGAGACTTCGACGACGCGATGGCTCGCGTGCAGGAAGTCAGCCGCGACCTGGGAATCTATCTGGTCAACAGTGTCAATCCGTTTCGCTTGGAAGGCCAGAAGACGATCATGTACCGCGTGCTCGAAGCCTTGCGGTGGGAAGTACCCGACTGGATCGTTGTGCCGGGCGGAAACCTGGGCAACTCCAGCGCATTCGGCAAGGCGTTTCACGAGTTGTGCGAGCTTGGGTTGATCGACCGAATTCCACGGCTGGCCATTATCAATGCCGCTGGAGCACGAACGCTTTATGACCTCGTGGAAGGCTGCGGCATCGTCTGGAACGACGGCCGACCCGACGTTGCCCGTTTGGACGCGTACATCAGTGAGATGGGCGCCGCCGGCCGCCGGGCGTCGACAATCGCCAGCGCAATCGAAATCAACCGTCCGGTGAACCTGATGAAATGCCTGCGGGCGATCAAGTGGTGCGGCGGCGTCGTGCGGATCGTAAGCGACGAGGAGATTCTGGATGCCAAGGCGCAGGTCGGCGCGGGCGGTTTCGGTTGCGAGCCGGCCAGCGCGGCGAGCGTCGCCGGCGCGCGGCTCTTGGTCAAGGAAGGCGTCATCTCGCCGGACGAGCGCGTCGTCTGCATCCTCACCGGGCATGAGCTAAAGGACCCGACGGCTACCGTGGCCTATCACACGCATGACGCCAAGTATTTTGACGAAGTGCTGCGGAGTCGCGGAGTCCATCAAGCGCGGTTTGCCAATCGGGCCGTGCAGATAGAGAATGACCTTGACGCAATCGTGAAAGTGATTGAGGAAAAATCGTAGGGTGGGCCGAGTGAAACGAGCCCCACCATTCTCCTGAGATCTCAAATCTTCAATCTAATACCCGATGACCAAAATACGTATTGCAATTAACGGCGCGGCCGGCCGCATGGGTCGCCGCCTCATTGCTTTCGGCGCGGCCGACCCGCAATTGACCATCGTCGCGGCCTTGGAATCGCCGGCGAACGCTGACGTGGGCCGCGACGCTGGGCTAGTTGCTGGTTCGAGCGCCTTGGGCGTCACAATGGCCGCCGAACTGCTCGTTCCAGTCGATGTCGTGATCGACTTCTCCGTCCCGAAGGCGGCCGAGGCGATCATCGAAACGTGCCGGAAAAAGAAGCTGCCGCTGGTCGTGGCAACAACCGGATTCGAGCCACATCAAGTCGAGCAAATCCGCGCTGCGGCGAAAGAGATTCCCCTGCTCTGGTCGCCCAGCATGAGTCTCTCGGTGAATCTGGCGATGAAACTCTGCGAACTGGCTGGCAAGGCGCTGGCCGACAAGGACGCCGACGTGGAGATTCTCGAACGGCATCACCGCTTCAAGGAAGACTCGCCCAGCGGCACGGCATTGAAGTTCGGCGAAATCATCGCCGCACAGATGGGCCACACCGAGCATGTCCACGGCCGCGCCGGGCGGCCCGGCAAACGCCCCCATGGCGAGATCGGCTACCACGCCATCCGCGTCGGCGACAATCCGGGCGAGCACACGATCCTCTTCGCCATGCTCGGCGAGACGCTGGAACTGACGGTCCGGGCCAGTAATCGCGACTGCTACGCCCAAGGCGCGCTGGCCGCCGCGAAGTTTTTGGCTGGCAAGCCGGCAGGGCTATTTGGGATGAAGGACGTGCTGGGGTTATAATGGTTCGTGGAGCAAGAGATATGGATGATAGCTTTTGGGAAGAGATCAAGCGGTACAAAAACGTGCCCGGCGGCAAGAAGATAAGTGCGGGCTTGCAGCTCTACGATGCGGTAAGACGCCGTATTCTGGCTGGCATAAGAGCGGAATTTCCGGGAATAAGCGATGACGAGGCACGGCGAATCAGCCGCGAGAGGCGCGACCGGCTTCGTCGTTGGGAAGCGATAAAATGACCTCCGAGCAGATTGCCTTGCGTGTCATTGACGTGCTGAATGGCGGACCCGTTTCCTATATGCTTGTCGGCTCGCTATGCACAAACTTTCACTCTGTTCCGCGCGCAACGGATGACGCGGACATTGTTATCCAAACGGAAGTCACGAAAGCCGCGCGGCTTGTAGCAGCCCAATGCCCGGAACTTTGTCTCAATCCTCAATTCGGATTTGAAAGCGTAATGGGCACGAAGAAGCTCGTTCTGCGAGCTGAGGCGGAAGATTTCGACGTGGAGCTCTTTGGGCTAAGCGATGACCTTCACGACCAGGAACGGTTTCGCCGGCGACTGGTGGTCGAATGGGAGGGCCGAACTACCTGGATCGCAACGGCGGAAGACGCGATTGTCATGAAGCTCCGCTGGGGCCATTTGGCAGGGCGACGGAAGGATTTGGTGGACGTTAGCGCCATGATCGCTTTCAAGGGAGAAAAACTTGATTGGCCGTACATTGAAGGCTGGTGCGACCAACACGGTTCGCGATCGTTGCTGGAACAGCTACGCGCCGAACTGCGGTAAGATGCCGGAGCGCAAAGCGGCAAACATCTCAGCAACCGCGACTGCTATGCCCAATACGAATTAGTTTCCGCGCGCGGCCGCCGCGCGCAAACACCAAGTGAGGCGATCGCAGCTAAAACCCGCTCGTTTCAATTCCTCGGAACTGATCGTACAATCGGGCCTCCACTGGATCAATTGGGCCTGCAATGGCGTGCCTCGACGCCTTGGAGTAATAGCCGGCTTCGAGGGGATAGTGACAATCATGGCACTCCCGATATTCGACCTCAGGCGAGAGCCCGAGTCGGGTCTCAATCTCTTTCTTGTGCAAGGGCCTCCCAAAGATAATTGCGTACGGGCAATTGCTGCCCGCCGGTTCGTCAACGCGTTCAACGAAGTTACCTTTCTCGAGTTCCAAACGGTAAATTGGGAGCAAGTCCTCGCTTAGCTTCGTCACCATTTGTCTCGCACTCCTGCTTCTACCATAGACAGTGCATGGCATCATGTCAACGCCCGTGCCGCCACCGCCAGCGCCCCATGCACGACAACCTCGTCGCCGAGGCAGGCTGGCACAATGGCGTAGGATTTCGCCAGCGGGGGGAAGACATAACGCGCGACTGCACCGCGAAGCGGCGCGAAAAACATCGCCTCGCCCGCCAGCGGCACGCCGCCGCCGATGATGACGACTTGCGGAGCGACAAGCGTGATCATCTGCGCGATGGCCCAGCCGAGAGTTTCCAGCGCATGGGCGAAGATGCCTTGCGCGGCCGAGTTGCCGTCCACTGCGGCGTCTACGATCATGCGCCCGCCTAATTGATTAATCTTGCCGCCGCAACGAGACAAAAGATCGACGGCTGTTGGATCGTGCGTCGCCGCCGCGCGGAGCCACACCTGTCCGGCCGTCGCCATGCCAAACCCGCTGGCAGCCGATTCAACCGTCGTATACGGTGTATTGGCATCAAGGCTCGGCCGCAGGTGGCCAATCTCCGCGGCAATGCCGCTACCGCCGCCATACACGCGGCCGTCCATCACCAAGGCGCCCCCGATGCCGCTGCCTACGGTGATGTAGAAAACGATGCGGTGCCCGCAGCCCGCGCCGAAGAGTGCCTCGGCCAGCCCGGCAGCGTCGGCGTCGTTGGAAATGGCGGCGGGCAAGCCGAACGTCTCGCGGCACCAGGCGGCCAGGGCGAAATCGGTCCAGCCTTCCACTTGGTGACTCGTAATTGTGCGTCCTTCATCGACATCAACCGGGCCGCCGAAGCCAATGCCGATCGCCGCCGGGCGATGACGCTCAACCAGTTCGCGGCCGATCGTCTCGATCTGCCGCAGGATGCCGCCGGCGCCGTCGTCTGGATGAATATCTGCGCGACAAAGCTCGACCAGCGGCGAGCCGTCGCCCCGCCCGACCGCAAGTTGCAGTTTCGTGCCGCCGATTTCGATGCCGAGGAACATCTCCTTCATCCTTCATCCTTCTCAAGCAGCATTTCCAGATAGCTCCGCCGCTCGCCTTCGGTCAGTCCAAGCGACTGGGCTAGCGAGACGATGCATGACCGGGCAGCGTCGACCTCTTGTTCTTCCACGACCAGTTCAAACTCGACGAACGTGCCCACGCCTTGGACTTCGTCCAGCGAAGCCTCCACCGTTCGGCCCTGCCAGGGTATCGCGGCCTTGCGGCGGGATTTGTGGACTTCGGCTACCGCGCGGAAGCCGACCGCATCGAGAAGAGCCTGCCACGATTGGAACGACCCGTCGCCCGGCCCAAGCGGCAGTTCGATTTCGCGGCGGGTCTTGGTCGTCGCGTCGATCTTCGGGCCTTTGTACGTGATATAGTTCGCATCGCCTTTCCGCCGCAAACGCAGCGCTTCGTCCGTTTGCGCAAATTGCGCGCGGGATGGGCGAAGTAAAGATCGACTTCTTCCTCAGAGAAACCCGGACTGACACCCAAGTCGGCAAGCCGGCGCATAAAAGCGCCCAGGTCTTGACTCCGGAATTTAAGCTCAACTTCATATGACATCAGTTTTCACCTATAAAGTTCGGTCTGGAATGTCGTTACTGCCTTGGGAGGATCGGCTGCTTCCACAATCGCCCCGCTCACCGCGACACGCCTGAACCCTGCCGTCAAAACCTGCCCGATATTCTCCAACGTGATTCCTCCGATGGCAAAGGCCGGCAGGCGGATCTCCGCGGCGACCGCCCGCAATAGCTCGATGCCGGGAAAATGCTCGAACCGCTTCGTGCCGCTGGGGAATGTCGGCCCCGCGCCGATGTAATTCGCCCCGTCCAGCACCGCTTGCCGGGCCTGCTCGATCGAATGCGTCGAAACGCCGATGAGCATATCCGGGCCGGCAATCGTCCGCGCGTCTTTTACCGAAAGTTCATCTTGCCCGACATGCACACCATCCGCGCGGACCAAAGCAGCCAAGTCCGGCCGATCATTGATTACGAACAAAGTTGAATTGTCAATTGTCAACTTTCGCAGCCGCCGGGCACGGTCGATCAACTCGCGATCAGTCAGCCGCTTGTCGCGCAGTTGCAAGACATCGACGCCGGCGTCGATGAGCTGCCTCGCCAGCCGCTCGAACTCCTCGATCGATTTCCGGCCATCCAGCAATACATAGAGACGCGAAGCGGCAAGCCGTTCGCAACCAACTTGTGTCGCGTCAATCGCCCGATGCAGTGTGTACGCCCGATAACGAAGCTGCCCAATCGCCTGCCCGATGGCCGGGTCAAACACTTTGCCAAATTCCTCCAGGCTGCGCAGGCCCTCCTGAACGCGAAGGAAGTTTGCGATTAGAACCTCAGCCGCGCTATCGCGGGCGAATTCCGCCGAAGTATGGATCGCAGTGCCCACGTCGGCCTCGGTATCACGGGCGGCAAGGCGTTGTTCCCACGGCACCGGCGCCAATGCAACAGCCAAATCGTGCCGAAGTTGCTTCAGGCAGGTCGTAAGATGGGCATCATCCAGCGCAAAGCGGGCCCAATCCTCCAGCACCCGCAGCCCCTCGCGCGTGCGGTTGGCAGCCGCGTCGAGGATTCGGAAGAGAGCCGTTCGGTCGGGCGTGTGCTGAGGATTCATGTAAACTCTTGGGCCCTTATTGTCGGCAATCCGCAGCGGACCATTATAGCCTCAAAAGCTGAAAAGTTGCCGTGAACGGCCGATTTGCACACAAGCCTGATGCGCCAGCGAAGGGAATTTTTGGCCACGCTGCGCTTGCGCTTCAGGCTTGTGTGGTTGGCGACCAAGTGCAAAGTTTTCCCGAGAAAACGGCTACGAAGCTTGACGTGCCCGTTCCGTGGAGGCATGATAAGGGGATTCCAAAAGGCGCCTCGGCCAATCGTCCGTGCCAAGCCGCCGTCACAAGATACCTAGCAGGCAGCGCCAAAGTATCCCGCATTAGTCGCCTCGACCGGTCCGCTTCTGAAGCGGACTGCCGGATACCTTCTCTCGCATTGATGCCTGTAGGCTCCGAAAGCCATGCCCCATCCTCTCTCGACGGAGCTTGCCTTGCGGCGCTGGGGCCGAGGTCGGAGAGTTTTGCCGCATTCACCGGCACCAGCGCGACACTCACTGCAGTACTGGAAAGGCACTTGAAATGACTGATGACCTTGTCAAGAGCTTGAGTTATTCTATGAGTTGTGTAGATTCCTCCTCGTTGGGAGAAGTGCGGGATGGCGCGGGCGGCATGCTGTTGGTGATTCATCGCCGGCGCCGGCGCCGTCACGTTATCGCAATTATCGCCGCAATCGTACTTTTGCCAACAAGCCTTGCCCGCGCTAACGTCTTCAATCTGCCCGCCGGACAGACGAGCCTGCAATTCGTCACCGTAGGCGATCCGGGAAATGCTGCCGACGCGGACGGCCTCGGCGCGGAGCAACACACGAATGGCACTAGCTTTGGCGATGTTCTCAGGTGGCAGCCGATTTTGTCGAAGTGACCGAACCTAACGTATCTATACATACGTATAAGTGTTGAGGACTGGTCACGGAGGCCAGCAGAGCACATTCCGGCGAGGCGGCCACTTTGACCGAGGGCATGGAAGTGGGCCCGGGCATCGCTGCCTGGGAATAAGTCCTGTCTGCATCGCGCCCTAATCATACGGCTGGAATCGCCGTCAACCGACGAGTGGTTCCATGGAGAGCTTGGATGCGGTACGTACCCGCTTTGCGCGTAATGAAGGGCTTCCTTTCGCGGATACCCTGACGGAGTCCAGCATCCAAGAGGTGCTCAACGAGCATGGCGTGACGTTTCGGGACCGCGTATTCAGCCCCGTGACAACGATCTGGGGCTTTCTGAGTCAAGTCCTCAGCGAGGACCACAGTTGCCGCGACACCGTGTCGCGAATCATTGCCCATCGCGCCGCCAATGGCATGGCGGTGTGCTCGCCCAATACGGCCAGCTACTGTACCGCGCGAAGTCGCATTCCCACCCTTGTTCTCTCCACTTTGGCAAAGCGATCCGCGGAAGATCTGCACGCCAGCGTGGATGATCGGTGGAAATGGAACGGCCGCTCGGTGTTCATTCTCGACGGATCGAGTGTTTCGATGCCGGATACACCTGAGAATCAAGCGATGTATCCGCAGCCGCCCAATCAAAAAAAACCGGGGCTCGGCTTTCCCCTGGCGCGGATCACGGTGCTGCTCTCCCTTTCAACCGGCGCTTGTCACGACTTGGCCATCGCGCCATACGCCGGCAAGGGCACCGGCGAAAAGACTCTCTTCCGGCGCATGTATGATACGCTCAAACCCGGTGATGTGGTGCTTGCCGATGCCTTGTTCGATGATTATTTCATCGCCTGCGATTTGCACAATCGCGGCATCGATCTGGTTATCCATGCGCACTTCGATCGAACAGGAAGTCGGGTAGCGGAAAGCAGATTGGATGGCGATGTACTCGTTTGGCAGCGCCCCCAGAAGCCACTCAGAATGACGGGAGAACAATACCGAGGCTATCCCGAGCAACTTCCGATGCGTGAGGTAACGGTGGATGCTCGCGACAAAAACAATCTCGTGCAACAGTTCAAAGTCGTCACCACGATTATCACGCCGTCGATCGATGGCCAGCAGATCGGCGCCTTGTATGAGCACCGCTGGGAAGGAGAAGTCAATATCCGCTCGATCAAGTGCACGCTGCAGATGGACATCCTGCGTTGCAAGACACCCGACATGGTTCACAAAGAGATCTGGACTCACCTGCTGGCGTACAACTTGCTCCGCACGGTCATGGCCGTGGCCGCGAGCGAGAACAACATCGAACCGCGCCAGGTGAGCTTCAAAGGAGCCAAGCAAGCCGTGATTGCATTTGCACCAAAGCTTGAAGCTGCCCGGCCTGAGGATCGCGGGCGGTTGATTGATGCGCTGCTGTCGACCCTTGTTTACCATCGAGTCGGCGACCGCCCCGGACGCTGGGAACCGCGAGCGCACAAACGACGCCCGAAGAAATTCACGAGGCTCATGCAACCTCGACACATCGCCAAACTGCCGAACAACCGATCGAAATGGTTCTAGTGCACTTTGAACAGTCCTCACCAGCACATAATGAGTCATCTGTTTCCGTCGATGCATCGGTGTCGCAATGCCCAATGGCATGGTCACCGGTCGCGCTTGCTTTCAAACAACATGCTCAGGCACGCCGCACGAGTCGGATCGTAATACGATGGAGCCATCGCTACGGCCAATGCTCACCTGCCGTCATCGGCCAACGGACCGCCCAGACCCTAAGCTAGTGCCATTCGAGCAACACACTTACTACATGGGCAAATACGAGGTAACACTCGGTCAGTACGTGCAATTCCTCGATGCCGTGGCCAAAACTGACACGTATGGCCTATTCAACGCGAACATGTCCGGCGCCGCGGGCCTTTTTCCGTTCGGCATCAGACAAAGCGGAAGTCCGGGCAATTTCACCTATTCGGTCACCGGCGCGAACCCCAATTCGGCGAACATGCCTCTCTACTGCGAGACTTGGGGGGACGCGGCACGGTTTTGCAACTGGCTTCAGAAAGGCCAGCCGACAGGCCCTGAGGGCAATGGCACCACCGAGACCGGAGCCTACACGCTCAATGGCGCGACTTCCAATGCCGCGTTAATGGCGGTCACGAGGAACAGCGGAGCCCAGTTTTATATCCCCGCGGTCGACGAGTGGTACAAGGCCGCCTTTTACAAGACCGGCGGAACAAACGCCGGATACTGGCACTTTGCAACTCAAAGCGACACTGCTCACCTGCTTACCAACGTGCTCTCGGCAACAGGTACGAACAATGCGAACTTCTTCAATGGCGCCTACACTGATCCGACGAACCATCTGACGCCGGTCGGCTACTTCGCCGGCTCGCCCAGCGCGTATGGGACATATGACCAGGCCGGCGATCTGTTCGAATAGGAGGAGTCGATCTTATTCACTACCAACCGCGGCATTTATGGCGGGGATTATAGTCACAACTCAACTTTCATTGCCTCGAATGTCGGCAGTTACTCCGACCCCACGGCGCAGGGCAGCGGCACCGGTTTCCGTGTCGCCAGCAGCGTAGCGGTCCCCGAGCCCGGCAGCGTCATGCTCGTGCTGGCCGGTGGGCTGTGCTCGCTGGGCTGCGGGTGGCGGAGGCGAAACAACGCGGCATCTGCCAATTAATTTTCGATCGCAATGAGGACGCAATTCCACAGAATACTTGAAATCTTGACCGCCGTCTTGCTCCTCCTGGCGGTCTGCGTCTTCGCCCCGATGATGACGCCCGGCTGGGGCTTTTGCGGGCAAAGCATCTCGCCGGGCGCCGCGGTTCTCTTGACGGGGATCATGGGCGTCTTGACCGGGTTATGCTATAGCCATATCTCCGGTCCGCGCTACTACCTTATCTTCGCGATCGGCATGTTCGTGGCAGCGACCCGACCCTCCGACACTCAGCAAGTTGTCACAAGCGCGTTCACCGTGTTATAGTATGGAGGCCGAAAAACAAAATCGGACCTATTGATTGCCGGAGCGCTGTGATGAACCATCGTATCGCGATTCACGGACTTCTTCTCCTCCTTCTGACCGGGTGCGGCGACTCTGCTCAGAAACCCGTCCAAGCGATGCGCGAATTGATCGACGAAATGAACGCCTTGGGTGAGACCTTGCAAGGCATTCGAGACCGCCCGTCGGCCGAAGCATCGCTCGACGCGCTGGACCAGAAGTATGCCGCTCTCTGCGCGACGTTCAAGGGCATGCCGGAATTGATGCGTCAGTACAAGGATCTCAAGGTATCGCAATCTACCATCGACGAGTCGCGCCGCGACATGAATAGCGCCAAGGAACGGGTGAAGGCCGAGCAGAAACGATTGACGAACACGCGCGGCCTGCCGATGCAGTTCTGGAAGATTGTCACCGTGCGGAGCTTTGAGATTGGCGACG
This sequence comes from uncultured Planctomycetia bacterium, assembly GCA_963775975.1. GTDB lineage: Bacteria > Planctomycetota > Planctomycetia > Pirellulales > Thermoguttaceae > JANXQG01. Next base: position 780,103 of record CAVZKX010000003.1, on the reverse strand, counting down.
CAGGAGTCGAATTCGCCCAGGCGATGAACGGCTCGGCGCCGAAAGATGCGGCCAATTGGATTCACGATACTCACAATCTCGTCGAAAGCTGCGGCTTTGAGAAGATATTCAAGGTCGAATTCGTCAACTTGCCGTCCGACTTCGCGCAAGTCGCATACGATCGCTTGAAGAAAGCGGCGCCCGGCGCAACACTCTATCACGGCCCCGAGGACGACGCGGAAGCGGCATGGATGGGGCCGGTGCCCGATTTCAAGGCGATGGTTTCCAAACTCGACATGGGCAAGATCGTCTTCGAGGACGAGCCGCGGCGGACCGTCCGGATCGAGGTCGATCGCCGCAAGCTGGGCGCGCGCACTGATTCCGATCAGGACGAATTCCGCTTAAAGGCGAAGGAACAGTTCGATCGGCAGGTAGCGGAAAGCAAGAAGGATCAGGACGCCTTTGATGCCAAGCTAATGCAAGATCGTAAGCAAGAAGAAGAACGGAGACTCGCCCGGGAGAAGGAAGAGCGCGGCCCCGACTCCAGCGATCCGCAGTACTACGATAAACTGGTCGAGCGCATGTCGTCGACCAACCAAATTTACCGCGACAACGCCATTGCCGCCTTGCTGGCCGCTGATCCTTCGCAAGCGTCGGCCGATGCGCGGAAGAAAGTCGCCCGCGGCTTCAAAACCCTGGCCGAGGGCGAGAATGTTTTTGACCGCGGCAAGGCGGCTCAGGGGTTGATCCGATGGGCCGGCGCCTATAGCGTGCCCATTCTGGTGAAAATGCTCGACTCGCGGGGCGGTTTGTTCGGTGAGAAAGAGATTCTCAAGGGTCTTGCCGATTTCAAGGATCCTCGCGCGGCGAAAGTCTTTGCCTCGCGCTTGGGCAACTTGCAAGATGGCCAATTAGCCGTCGATGCCTTGCACGACATGGGCAGCGGCGCCGAGGACGCCGTCTTGGAAGTTGCCCAGTCGTGGAACCCCAGGATCTGCATCGCCGCGGTCACCTTGCTGGGCGACATCGGCACGACAAAGAGCTTTAAGACGCTGCAACAGGGAATAAAGAGCAACAATTCGAGTGTCCGCACCGCCGCCCAGGACTCGATCCGTAAGATCAACATCCGCACTCGACAGGCGAAGGCGAAGCCGAAACCGGCGGAAGAGTAGGCACGGCATGGCACACGGGTTTTACACTATTGAACAGTGGCGCGGGAAGCGGTGGGTGGCAGTATGTCACGTCGATGGCGGCCTGTCGCTCACCGAGGCAATACGGGAGGTAGAGCGCCGCGGCAAAGCGGGCTTCTTCCGCGTTATCCAAACGCAGCGGATGATTTGGGCAGAGAAAAAGGACGGCAAGCTGCGGCTGCGCAAGTGGCATGCCAACACGCCCGATACGTTGTCCCGCACCGCCGAGGCCTTCGACCGAGACGGCGGCACGTGGCCCGATTCTCGACCAATCGCAGGTTGGAATAATGAGGGCGCAATTCCACAAAACCCTCGAAATTGTGACCGTGGCCTTGCTCCTCTAGAGAAACCTGCTGATGGAAGCGGCTGAAAGCGCAATCCGCCGCCTGCCAACGCACCCAGCGGTTTTTGGCCGCAGTAGCGAGGATTGCTACGACGGTCTTTCGGTCGGACGCCCTACACTTTAGAATCGTCTTGTCGCAGTCCACGCTCCATTTCGATGAGTTGCCGTTCGCGCTGGACCTCGGCGGCCAGCTCCGTTTCGGTTGGAAGATAGAGCTTGTAGCGAGAGGCGAAAATCTGCTGGTTGCCCTCCGGCAGCGTGTAGCGGACGACCGCCTCGCTCTTTTCCGTACAAAGGATAATGCCGATAGGCGGATTCTCGTCGGCGGCGGTTATCTCGCGCTGATAGTAGTTGACGTACATCTGCATCTGCCCGATGTCTTGGTGAGTGAGCGTCCCGACCTTCAAATCGATCAAGACAAACGAACGTGTGAGGCGGTTGTAGAAAACCAGGTCGATCCAGAAGTGCGTGCCGTCCAAGGTGATGCGCTGCTGCCGAGCCATGAACGCAAAGCCCTTGCCGAGTTCCAAAAGGAATTCGCGGAGTTTGTCGATCAAGGCTTGCTCCAAGTCCGATTCCAGGTGTCGCTCGCTTTGCGGCAGCCCGGTGAATTCCAGGACGAAGGGATCCTTGATAAGGTCACTGGGCGTCTGGATTTCATGCCCTTTTTGAGCCAATGCCAACACGCCGTCCTTGTCCCGGCTCAGAGCCAACCGCTCATAAAGGAGGGAATGTATCTGACGTTCCAATTCGCGAGTGGACCATCTTGAATTGACGGCCTCGACCTCGTAGAACGCCCGCGCCTCCGGCTTTTCCACCCGAAGGAGGAGTCGGTAATGGGTCCAGGACAATTCGCGACGCAGTGCGTCACATATTGGATACGCCAGATAGAACGCCCGCATTTGTTGAAGGTTCGTGCGGTCGTAACCTCTTCCAAATTCAGCAGTTAGTTGCTCGGAAAGTTGCATCAGCAAGGCGCGGCCATACTCCGCGCGATGTTGGCCCTGCTGCTCTTCGTCCACGATCGTACGGCCGATCTCCCAATAAGCCGCCACCATCGCGGTGTTGATCGCGCGGTGCGCAGTGCTGCGCGCCTCGGCTAGGATCGCCTTGATCCGCTCGTAAACGTCGCGGAAGCCTTCCTCGCTGGGCTGCACTTCGTTCAATTTCCCGCTCCCATTCCAACTTGCTTCTACGTACTCGTCACGCTCCGCCGTGACGCTCCAATCCCTCACGGCGGAGCGTGAGGAGTACGGTAAGGGCGGTCGCCGGCAATCCGCAGCCGACCATTATAGCCTCATTGGCCACGCTACGAAAAACCGCCTTTCCGCCAAAAATCGGCAGGGGTGCTTGAAGTGCCCTTGAGGTCCTTCGTCGCCCGCGTCCTTCGGGACGAGCTTCTCGCGGCGAAAGCGAAATTCGGTCAACCGAGGCGGCGCTGTCTGCTGTCTTTAGCCGGTCGGGCAACACGGACATTCGGGCGTCACTACGCGACGCGTTCGAAGGGTCTGGCGGCGCGATTCCGTGGGATAAATCCCACGGTTACCGTCGGAATGTCGCTACGCGACGGGTGCCTTCCATCCATCGCGCAGTGACGCTATGACGGTAACCGTGTGGCTTTAGCCCACGGTATGGAATCCACCATCCGCGATATCCGTGTTATCCGCGGTGAAATATGCTGCGTCCGCCATTTTGCCCAGTACTGTCGCTAGATTGTCCTATTGCCGCTTCAAAACGCTTTCAGAAATGGTGCCGCAGAAAAAAGCCTCCGATTTCATGTTCACGCCTGTTGACATCAATACTGACTATATGTATACTATTGGCATTGAACCGTACCGGCCGGCCGTTCAAGCCGTTGCCCGCCTGCCGTGCGGGCAGCCAGGCGTGAGCAGCCGGCGGATATTTCGCACTCCTAAACCCATAGTCGCCTTTCGCTCCGCGAAAGCAGCGCAACTTTCGCGGAGCGAAAGGCGACAAACCCACGCGAGGACCAGCATGTCTACCGATCTCGTTCATGCCAACACCACCCTCCCTACCTGTTCCTGTCGACGAAACGCCGGAGCTTCCGGCACCGCAAATCGCCGCGTTGGACGCCCTTTTGTCGGGCAAGTCCGTCACCGACGCGGCGGCCGCGGCGGGCATCAGCCGCCGCATGCTTTATTACTGGCTCCGCGACAATTGTCGCTTCCAGGCCGCTCTGAACCGCGGCCGGCGCGAGATGCGACAAGCCGTTTCCTCGCGCGTCGAACAAATCGCCGCCGACGCCGCCGAATGTGTCGCCCGTGCCGTTCGCGAGGGCAATGTGCATGCCGCCATGCAAATCCTCTAATCATTGAACTTCCTAGCCCCGCCGAAAATCGGCAGCGAGGACGAAGTGCTCTTGCAGGTTGAGCAAGACGAGCAGCCAGGAGCAGCGCGAGACCCAGCTCGCCTTGTCGGGACTCCACAGACGCTTGATGCTGAAGGGAGACAAATAGAACTTATGGCTATATATTATCCACCCATAAAGGTAGTTCACGGCCCTGAAAGTGTGCAATTTTGAGAAGTTTTGTGCAATTCAGCCGCGCCGGCATCGCTCCATCGTTATCGTGTTGATGCAATTAGTTTCCAAAGCTACAATTCTGAGGCACTTGGCGCCTTGGAGGCGCCATTGGCAAGGATGTGGACCCGCGGCGAGGATGCCGATGCGCAGGATGCCTTGGCCGGCCTATTTGTGGCCGGGATTACCGCAGTTGGCCCGGGACGGAAACTGGGCCGCGTTGGCCGTAGCCGTCGCGGCGGCGGTGCTGTTGAATGCGGTCGTTTTGGGAACTTGCGTCTGGACCGAGTTTGTGGCCCCGGCGCCACGTATAATTTGTTGGGCCTTCGTCGGAGTAGCCTGGACCGCATCGATCGGTTTTTGGACCTGGAACGACCGCCAGCGAGCGGCCGCGGTGAAAGCCGGCGACGGCAAGACTTTCGAGAACGCCCTTGCCGATTACCTGAAAGGAAACTGGTTCGAAGCCGAACGAAGTTTGAACGACTTGTTGGCTCGCGACGAGCATGACATCGAGGCAAGGCTCCTCATGGCCACGCTCCTGCGACACACCAAACGGTTCGACGAAGCAACCTACCAACTGAACATCCTCGTCGGGCTCGACGGGGCGTATCGCTGGGCGTTGGAAATCCATCGCGAAGGCGAGTTGCTCATGGAAGCCCGGACGCATAACATTGATTCTGAGAGTTCGGAGCAAGAGAACAGAGAAGAATTTTAATACCCGCGCCGGAAAATGGCGCAAACGCCCCCCTGTTGCAAGCGTTTGTTCCAGTTTTTGCCGGTTCGAGTATAAGGAGACAACTGAATGTACGAGCGATTCACCGACCGCGCCCGCAAGGTCATGCAACTGGCGAACCAAGAGGCACAGCGGTTCAATCACGAATATATCGGCACCGAGCACATCCTCCTCGGCCTCATCAAGGAAGGCAGCGGCGTCGCCGCCAACGTGCTCAAGAACCTGGAGGTCGATCTCCGCAAGATCCGCCTGGAAGTCGAAAAGCTCGTGCAAAGCGGCCCGGACATGGTCACGATGGGCAAGCTGCCGCAGACGCCTCGTGCCAAAAAGGTCATCGAGTACTCGATGGAGGAGGCCCGCAACCTCGGCCACAATTACGTCGGCACCGAGCACATCCTGCTGGGCTTGCTCCGCGAGCAGGAAGGCGTCGCCGCGCAAGTGCTGATGAACCTTGGTCTGAAGCTGGAAGAGGTCCGCGAGGAAGTGCTCAGCCTGCTGGGCCACGGCATGGAAGGCGGCGAAGGCTCGGAGCGGGCCGGTGTCGGCGCGGCGCGGGCGGCGGCGGTGGACAGCAAAGCGGCGGCGAATCGCCGCGTTCCGGCAAGTCGAAGACGCCCGCCTTGGATAGTTTTGGCCGCGACCTGACTGAACTTGCCCGGCAAGGCAAGCTCGATCCGGTGATCGGCCGCGAGAAGGAAATCGAACGGACAATGCAGGTCCTCAGCCGCCGCACGAAGAACAACCCTGTGCTGCTCGGTGAGGCGGGCGTCGGCAAGACGGCCATCGTCGAAGGCTTTGCCCAACGGGTCGTCAATGGCGACGTGCCCGAACTGCTGGCCGACCGCCGCATCGTGGTGCTCGACCTGGCAATGATGGTCGCCGGCACGAAGTACCGCGGCCAGTTCGAGGAACGCATCAAGGCGGTGATGAACGAAGTCCGCCGCGCGAAGAACACGATCCTCTTCATCGACGAGTTGCACACGCTGGTCGGCGCGGGCGGAGCGGAAGGCGCGATCGATGCCAGTAACGTCTTGAAGCCGGCGCTTTCCCGCGGCGAGATCCAGTGCATCGGCGCAACGACGCTCGATGAGTACCGCAAGTATATCGAGAAGGACAGCGCCCTGGACCGCCGTTTCCAGGTCGTGATGGTCGAGCCTTCGAGCAAGCCGGAAACGGTTGAGATTCTTAAGGGCCTCCGTGACCGCTACGAGACGCACCACCACGTACAGATCACCGACGACGCGGTCGAGGCCGCCGTCGAGCTTTCCAGCCGCTATATCACCGGCCGCTGCCTGCCGGACAAGGCGATCGACGTGATCGACGAGGCGGGCGCCCGCGTCCACCTCAAGTCGATGACCCGTCCGCCCGACTTGAAGGAGATCGACGACGAGGTCGAGAACCTCAATCGCGAGAAAGAGGAAGCTGTCGCCAACCAGGATTTCGAGAAGGCCGCCGCGTTGCGCGATCAGGCCGACAAGCTCAAGAAGAAGAAGCAGATGATCACGCACGAGTGGCGGGAGAAGTCCCGCGCTACCGACGGCGTGGTCGACGAGGACGTCATCGCCGAGGTCGTTTCCAAGATCACCGGCATTCCGCTGGTGCGGATGTCGACCGAGGACTCGATGCGGCTGATGGCGATGGAAGGCGAGCTGCACGAGCGGGTCGTCAGCCAGGACGAGGCGATCAAGTCGATCTCCAAGGCCGTTCGACGCAGCCGCAGCGGCCTGAAGGACCCCAAGCGTCCCACCGGCTGCTTCATTTTCGCCGGCCCGACGGGCGTGGGCAAGACCTTGCTCGCCAAGGCCTTGGCCGAGTTCATGTTCGGCGACGAGGACGCGCTGATCCAGATCGACATGAGCGAGTACATGGAGAAGCACAACATCAGCCGCCTCATCGGCGCGCCTCCGGGCTACGTCGGCTTTGAGGAAGGCGGGCAGTTGACGGAGAAGATCCGCCGCCGGCCGTATGCGGTCGTGCTGCTCGATGAGATCGAAAAGGCCCATCCGGACGTCTTCAACATGCTCTTGCAGGTCATGGAAGAGGGCCGTTTGACGGACAGTTTCGGTCGCAACGTTGACTTCCGCAATACGATCCTCATCATGACCACCAACGCCGGCGCCGAAGCGATCGAGAACGAATCGACGTTCGGATTCCAGAAGGGCGACGACGACTCATCGTACGACAGCATGAAGACCCGCGTACAGGAGCAGATCGAAAAGGTCTTCCGGCCCGAGTTCCTCAACCGCGTGGACGACATCATCGTCTTCCGCCACCTGACGGACAACGACCTGAAGAACGTGATCGAAATGGAGTTGGCAAAGGTCCGCGTGCGGCTACAGGAGCGCGGGCTGACGCTGGTGCTCACCGACGAGGCGAAGTCCTTTATCGTGAAGAAGGGATCGAACACCGACTTCGGCGCACGTCCGCTCCGCCGCGCGATCGAGAACTTCGTCGAAGACCCGCTCGCCGAGGAGCTGCTGAAAGGCGAGTTCAACGGCATGGATACGATCACGGTCGACATCGCGGAAGCGGCCGGCAAGAAGCAGTTGAAGTTCGCCGGCTCCGTGCAGAACGCACCGGAGCAGCCGGCAACGGCCGCGGTCGCCGCCGCGCCGACGGCATGACGACGCCAGTTTACTGTAGTTCCGGCAGAAAAACCCAGGACAGAAAAACGAGGAAGCGATCCTTCTTCTATTTTTCTGTCCCGTTTGTTTCTTTGGTGGCCAACTATCGGGCTTCGCAGGAACGACCATTGTCCTTGGCCTGGCCCGCCTCGTCGATCTGCCGCACGATCCTGCTGGGTTCCGTGACTTCTTCGAGCGCCTTTTCGAGCACTTTGTCGATGGCGATGCCCGCCTTCTCGCAAAGCAGCCGCAGGAGGCGAAGCTGTTCGGTGTTCTCCTGCTCGGCCAGGAGATTGATCTGCAGGTCGAGCTTGTTGCGGCGATCGGCAAGCTTCCCTTGACGGTTCTGGCTCATCAAGATGATCGGCGTGGCATACGCCGCCTGAAAGGAAAGCACGAGGTTCAAAAGGATGAAGGGATAGGGGTCCCAGCGATACTGCCACGCCATCACGTTCACAGTCATCCAAATCGCCAGAATGACGCTTTGCACGATCAAGAAACGGCCAACTCCCGACCCACGCGGCGAAGAAATCGGCCACCCGCTCGCCCGCAGTCCGGCTTTCGTTTGCGGACTTTTCCATCTCGGCGATCAATTCGACGTTGCGGCGAGTAATGTCCATCGCTGTATCGCTTCTTGATTCAGCCATAGAGTTGTTTGAACTTCGGTAGGCGTAAATGTGGTTCCAGCTTGAGGTAGACGTGCACATTATGTGCCAAATGGGGGACTATTAGGCAGGTCTTGCGCAAATTTTTGGCCGTGGCCTTTTGTGGGGTTGCCCTGCCGTTAGCGAGGCGATACAAAGCCAAACGACCTCGCGTTCCTCGGCAGCGATTGGCAGCCAATATCCTGATCATCGTTCAAATGAAATCGTTCTCGCACCACCTACTCTCGCTGACCCGCGCCTTCGGCTGGCTTCCGCAGATCGTGAAGCTCAGCCAGAACCGCTATCGCGCACAAGTCCGCCTCTTCGCACTGGCGGCCTTGGTGGGCGTTGTGGCGGGAATCGGCGCGATCGGTTTCTACCTAGCAACGCGCATCGCCGAACATTACGCGTTGGGCGTCGTGGCAGGCTACTACCCCGAGCCGCGGCCGGGCGGCGAATCGCCACTGGGCTGGCTGCCGGAACCGGCGAATACGATTCCCAATCCGTGGCTGCTGCTTCTCGTGCCGACCATCGGCGGCCTGGTAAGCGGGTGGATCGTCTTCACCTTCGCCCCGAGGCCGAAGGGCACGGCACCGACTCGGTGATTGACGCTTACCACAACAAGCAAGGAAAAATTCGTCCGCGTGTGCCGCTCGTAAAGATTATCGCCAGTTCCATCACGCTCGGCACGGGCGGTTCTGGGGGACGCGAAGGGCCGATTGCCCAGATCGGCGCCGGATTCGGCTCGGTCTTGGGCAATCTGCTACGGCTCCGCGCGGCTGAACGGCGCGTCCTTATGGCGGCCGGCATGGGCGCGGGCATCGGCGCGATCTTCCGCGCCCCGCTGGCCGGCACGATCTTCGCCGCCGAGGTGCTCTACTCGTCGACCGAGTTCGAGCCGGAAGTGATCCTCCCCGCAGCGCTGGCGACGGTCGTTTCCTACAGCATCTTCGGCATCTTCTCCGGATGGCAGCCGCTGTTCACGATGCCCGCCAAACTCGCGTTCGACAATCCGCTGCGCCTGCTCCCCTACCTGGTTCTGGCCCTCTTCATGGCCTTGCTGGCGGCGGTCTACACGCATAGTTTTTATGGCTGTAAACGCCTGTTTGACCGATTGCCGATCTCCCGCAAACTGCGGCCGGCGATCGGGGCCTTCCTCACCGGCGCGGTGGCCCTGGCCCTCTACTGCGCGCTCGGCCGTAATCAGCATGTGCTCGCCGTGCTGGCCTTCGGCTATTCGGCCATTCAGAACGCCATGACCGGCGACGGCGGCCAGGGCGGCGTGATGGCGACCGCCGGCATCCTGCTGGTAATCGCCCTCGGCAAGATCGTAACGACCTGGCTGACGATCGGCAGCGGCGGGTCGGGCGGCGTCTTCGGGCCTTCGATGGTCATCGGCGGCTGCGGCGGCGGGGCCCTGGGAGTCGTCTTCCACCTTTTCTGGCCTTGGCTCGTGCCGCATCCGGCCAGCTTCGTGATCGTGGGCATGGCCGGCTTCTTCTCGGCCGCCGCCAAGACGCCCTTCTCCACGCTGATCATGGTCAGCGAGATGACCGGCGGCTATAGCCTGCTGCTGCCGTCGCTATGGGTCTGTGCAATCTCCTACCTCCTTTCCGACAAACAGTCGATCTATTCGTCGCAGGTCGAGAGCCGCTCGCTCTCGCCTGCCCATCAGGGAAGCTTCGTGCGGCAAGTCCTGGCCCAGGTCCGCGTGGACCAGTTTCTGCCCAAGGCGCCGCTCGCCCATGCGCTGCTGCCGCAGGACACGCTCGCCACGATCATGGAGAGGCTGGGCGACGCATCGTACTCGGTAATGCCCGTCGTCGACGAAGCGAACCGATTGCTGGGCATCGTCACTCTGGACGAGATTTACCTCGTCTCGCAATCTGCGTCGCTCCAACCGCTGGTCGTGACCGCGGACTTGATGCGCAGCGACGTGCAGCCGCTCACACCAAACGACACGCTCGATCGGGCATTGGAACTGTTCGTCGAGAACGATCTGCTCGCGGTGCCCGTTGTCACCGATCTCGCCGAGCGGCGTCTCCTCGGCATGGTCAACCGCTTCGACATCTCGAGCGCCTACTTGCGTTACGTCCACGGCCCGGCAGCCGAGCAGTAGGTGCCGCTTGCCGAGCGGGACCATTGTGCACTGCGCCGTGAAGAAGGTTTGAGTTCTTCCTCCGATTCCATCCCAAATGGACGTTTTGCGGTTCCAACGCTAAACTTTACTGAGTTCAAAAACCTGAGTTTATTTGCGGCAGGCACTATGGCCACTGATTTGGAAGTTCCGCCGGCGCTGTCAATTGACCAAGTCGAATCCGGCGACGCTCCCGCCGCCGGCGATTGCGTCGTCCTTGGCGATGTGTCGTGGAAGTTGTATCGAAGGCTTCGCAAAATGCCGGGCAACTACAATATCCGAATGACCTACGACCGGGGAGAACTCGAAATTATGTCGCCGTCGATGCTTCACGAGAACATTGCCGCCCTCATTGGCAGACTGATCAACGTCTGGACCCTCGAACTCGGAATTCCGGTTCGCAGTTGCCGGACGATGACGATTCGCCGCGCGGCGCTCAAGCGGGGTTTCGAGCCGGACAATTGTTATTACGTGCAACATGAGCCCAAGATATGGAACAAGTCCAAGATCAATTTCAAGGTCGATCCCCCGCCCGACTTGGCGATCGAAGTGGACGTGAGCCGCAAGCTTTCCGACAAGCTGGGCATTTACGCTGCTTTCCGCGTCCCTGAATTGTGGCACTGGAGCGGAGGCAAACTCGCCGTCCTCGAGCTTTCCAAGGATGACCAGTACGTCGCTCGCGAAACGAGCGTATGCTTTCCCGGTTTCCCAATCGGCAAGGCCGAAGAACTCGTGCGGCAGTTGGGGAAGGAGCATGAAACGGCGCTCGTTAGCTCTTTCCGCGACTGGGTGCGGCAGAACATGCGGCCGGGCGGTTGAGGGTTCGGCGATATGCTAGGCGGTCGCTTGCGCCTCACGCGGCGCACCGGGCCATAGTGCCTGCTTTGGCGACGGCTGCTTTTCCCAAGAATACGATTCCGGCGCCATCATCCGCCATGCGTACCGCATCCGGGTCCACACCGCGCCAGAATCGAGTGAGGTTAAAACCGCCGGCGCGCAGCGCGCGGCGATGGCCTGCCCAGATGGCGAGCGTGACGGCGGCAAACATCGGCCGGTGCAAGGCCACGATCAGCGCGCAGCCAGCGCGGATGCCGCCGGTGAAGGATGGCGAGGCGCTCGCATTGGAAGCGAATATGGGCAACCTCGTCGGCCAGAATCTGTTCGCATATCCGCCGTAGCACGGGCGAGAGCGTGGCGCGGCGGATCGCACCGTAGTAGATCATGGCATGCGTTTCGACCATGACCACCGGTGTCGCCCAAACCTCCATGCTCGGAATCGAATAGCGGACGAGGCGGAAGAGCGTGTCCCCCCAGTCCGATCGGGCTCGCTCAACGCCTGCCAGGTCGAGGAATCGGCCGAGGTTGCCGCCGTGGCGCTGTTCTTCGTGGATAAAGAGCCGAACGGCTTCCACGAAATCCGGATCGCCGACCTTGACCGCATAGTTGCGGGCGGCGGCGAGCAAGTGGGCGCCGTCGGAAGTCTCGCCTAACTGCCAGCCGCGAAGTGAGGCGGCAATCTCCGCAAATTCTGCGGCCGTCACGCCCGCGCCCAGTTCCCAAGGGATGGCGCGCTGCCGCGAGGCATTCCTCTTAAAATAGGCGAACCATTGGCGAGAGCTCCAAACTTGCTGTAATTCGGCATTTTTGCGGTCCATCGTAGGCCTCTTGCGGGTTATGGGTGTGGGTTTTCCGACGGGCATACTCGCTCGAAGTTCGATTGAGACGCCACCGAAAAGTACTTTGTGTTACAAAGCATAGTTGCCGACGCCCGATCTGCCTTGCACGTTCTTGGGAAGTTCGCCGAAAAATGCCCGCAAACCAGAATTCCGCCTATGCGTTAAACAATTAACGAATTCCGCTTGACGGCTTTGTAACAAAGTGGTATTCTGACCGTTAATCAATTAACGGATATGCCCCGTCAATGGAATTAAGGAGAACTTCCGTGCCCCGTCGTGCGTCTGAAATGTTGACCGACCGCGAAGCCCAGATCATGGAGATCCTCTGGGAGCTCCGCGAAGCCACCGCCGAGCAAGTCCGCGAGCGGTTGAAAGATGAGCCGCACGACTCCACCGTGCGGACGCTGCTCCGCGTGCTGAAGGCCAAACGCTATGTCCGCATCCGCGGCCGGCAGCCGGCCGTCTATGTTCCCATTGTCGCCAGGGAGGCCGCGCAGCACACGGCCGCCGGGCGGCTGATTGACCGATTCTTTGGCGGTTCCGCCAATGAACTCGTTTTGCGACTTTTGGAAGACGAGCGGCTCTCGCTCACCGAGATCGAACAGTTGAAGAAAAAGTATCTCTCGCAACCCTCCCAGGGAGACTGATCATGACATTCCTCAAACGCTTGTACGATATTGGTTTCGCAACTGCCGCCGGCGCGGGTGGTGAATTACTGCTGAAGGCGACCATCGTTCTCGCCGCGGTGTTGGTGTTGGATTGGATTCTGCATCGGCGGTTCCTGCTGGCCTGTTCGGCTTCGTGGAACGGGGCGCTCATGCTGCTGGCGCTTTTGCCGATCGCCTGCCTGGCACTGCCGGCGAAACGCATTGCGTCAACCGCTTATGTTGCGACGAGCATCGCTGCTTCCACGGAACTGCCGCCGGTCGCGACACCCTCGAAGAGTCTGTCCGAAAACTGTGGAAGCGGCGTCCTGCCGCTTGGACAAAGCGGCGAGACGCCGCTTCTACGACCGCAGCCCGACGAGGTGATCGAACTCGCCTTCGACGACGTTGCCGAAGAGCAGGCCGAGACGCAGATTTCCACGAAGCCGCCGATGAAAGTTGAAGCCGCCGCATCAGTTCCTGCTGCCGCGACTGTCGCCGTGCCGGCATCGCCCTTGTCAGCGATGCTCGCATGGACGGCCGCGCTAAGACCTTGGCTCGTGCCGGGGCTGATGGCGGCATATCTCGCGGGAGTGGCCCTGTTTGCATTGCGATTGTTAGCCTCGCTGATCGCGGTTTCGCGTTTGCGGCGGCGTACGCATGCCGTTACGGACAGCGACTGGCTGGGCCAACTTGACACTTGGCGGACGCGCTGCGGCTTGCGGAAGGCCGTGGAGCTGCGGCACGGCGGCAACGTCACAGTGCCGATCGTGATCGGCTTCCGACGCCCGGCAATCATTTTGCCGACTGATCTAATCGAGTCGGCCAATCGCGCAAAGCGCGACGCGATTCTTGCCCATGAGCTTGCGCACATCGTCCGCGGCGATTTGGGCTGGCAATTGCTGGAGCGCGTCGTCGGCGCCGTATTGTGGTTCCATCCGCTCGCCTGGTACGCCGGCCGGCGGATCGGCCTCGTCCGCGAGCGGATTTGCGACGGCTTTGCCGTTTACCATCTCGGCCGCCGCAACGTCTACGTGGCAACGCTTTTGGAAATGGCCACGCGGCTGACTGGCCGGCGCGGACTTTCGCTCGGACTGGCCGTGTTGCGATCTTCGCAACTCGGCGCGCGGCTGGCCAGTGTGCAAAGCTCGAAAAGCATGGACGCGCTGCCAAGTCCGGCCGGCCGCGCGATGGGCAGTTCTGGTACTGACGGCGGCGGCCGCTCTTTGGGCGGGCCGCGCGGCCGTGGCCATCGAACCCGTGCCGCAAGTGGGAGGTTTGCCGAGCGACGCCCAGGCATTGCTTGCTGGATACGAACAGAAATCGGCCCAATTGCAGGCTGAAGTCGATCAGAAGGTTGCGACCGAGCGTGATGCCCTCATCAAGTCGTTGCAGGCATTGCAAGATGAGTATACGAAGCAAGCGCGACTCGACGAGGCCGTAGCAATTCGCGATCAACTTCAGCTTATCAAGTCGCCGAAGATGGCTGTCACCGGCCTACCGATCCTTCCGCCGGCGGCGATGGGCATGGGTATGCCGCGTCGTTCGCCGACAATTCGCGTGCCGCGAGGAATGCCTGGCGTCTATCCGGGCGGCATGGGCGTTCCCGGATTACCGCCGCAATACGTGCCGCCGTCCCTGACGAACGGGATCCAGCGATTTCCCGCCTCGAATGGCGACCCCTTGTCGATGAGTCCTTTCCGCAAGTCGATCGGCAAGGTGTTGTTGGTTGAAGTTACCGGCTCCACGTCGGGCACGATATGGGGCGACAGCGAAGTTTGCACCGACGACTCGTCGCTGGCCGCTGCCGCCGTGCAGTTCGGCGTCTTGAAGGCGGGCGAGAGCGGCATGATCAAAGTAACCATCCGGCCGGGCAAGAAAAGGTATATGGGTGGGTTCTCGCACCAAGGTGTCACCAGTTTGGGATGGGACAACACCAATGGCTTCTACGCAAGCCTGCAGATCGAGGCCGCTCCGGCCGGCGCGTACCAGGCATGCCACCAAGACGCTGGCGCGGCCACCGAGGAACAAATCCCGCCAGGTGCCACTGTTTACAATGTTGAAAACAACGCTACCACCCTTGCCAATTTTGTCGGCTACACGTTTATCTTCCAAACCACCGGGCTTGTGAACTCCATCATTTGGGGAACCGATCGGTATACCCACGATTCGTCGCTCGGCGCAGCGGCCGTACATGCGGGCGCACTGGAAGCGGGCCAGACCGGCTACGTTTTCATGGACGTCAAACCCGGCATTCCGTTCTATCGCGGTTCGACCCGCAACGGCGTGACGAGCAGCGATTGGAAGAACGATGGCAACAGCTATGTGACACTGACGTTCCAATCGCCAAGCGCGGTCGCGCAGGAAGCCGAGGGCCGGTCGGCAGTGCTCGATTACTTGCCGCGAGCCGTAATTCAGGTGCGCCAGCGAGCGACGCCTCGTCGGATTTATTCCGCGGATCGGTCGGGCACTCGCTCTATTTTGAGGTCACCGGCGCGCCAAAAGGTGCCGCCTGGGGCTCGGCGGACGGAACCTTATGGGGCAGCAACCCGTACACCGACGACTCCTCGCTGGCTGCGGCCGCCGTCCATGCCGGAATCCTTCAACCGGGCGAGGCGGGCATCATAAAAGTCGACGTCGAACCGGCTCTGAACAATTACTTAGGTTCGACGCAACACGGCGTCACCAGCCAGACCTGGAACTCCGGCGGCGGCTACGTGGCGATTCGTCTCAGCCGCGTGAACTTGCGCGGTGTCATTCCATCGGAGGTTTGGCCGAACAGCTCAGGCGGACCCAAGGCGTCGGCATCGCAGCAAGTATTGCCCGATCCGGGCACGCTCACAGACTACGCGCAATCGCTCGGCCAGTCCTTCTATTTCCGTATCACCGGCAGTAGTGAGGGCAGCATTTGGGGCACCGACGTTTATACCAACGATTCCGCGCTGGCCACCGCGGCGGTCCATGCCGGCGCGCTGCGGGCAGGAGAAACAGGCATCGTCAAGGTGACCATGCTCCCTGCGCTGCCGGAGTATCACGGTTCGGCGAGCAATGGCGTCACGAGCCAACCGTGGGAGAACGAAGGTTCTTACGTGAGTTACAAAGTCGAACGAGCCGACGGATTGCGAACTCGCGGCCGCGTTAGGCTCGGCGAAGTCGAAGGACGGAGCAGCGGCCTCACCGAGTACGACGTGGACGGGGGCGGCGCAGCGCCTTCGACAGCGCCGCGGAACCATTCGAGCGAAGCAAACCACTTAGCAGTGCCCGGCTTACCCGCTCCGGCAATGGAGGGCGCGCCACTAGGCTACAACACCTGGGCCGACCACGTTGCCGAACCGAAAGCGCCTCCAGTCGAACCGAAAGGCTACTCGAGCGGGTCAACGGAAAAAGCCCCGCGCTAATGTTGTGGTTCAGGCGTGCGACGTATGCGGCCGCCTAAAGGCGGAACTCCAGCGCGTCGCTCAAGCCGCCTCCGTCCTTGCCATCGCCATCAGCATAACCTCAGGCAATTTGGCAATGCCGCAGTGCCGCAGCATGTTGATGACTTGCGTCGTCGTGTAATGGGCGTGCGTACATACGTGCAGCAAGGCGTCGCTGCGGCGGCAACCGAAGCGCTGCACCTGATCGCCGACGCGCCGCGAGCGGTAGATGTTCTCCTCCAACGTCGAGGGCGCGAGTGCAGCGAGATAATCTGCCCAGCGCTTGTCGAGCGCCGCCCATTTCTCTCGCAGTTCGGCCAAGTCCTTGATCGTGCCTTCGCCCTGCTGGTTGCCCGGGATAATGCCCGGCAGGTCGCCGGGAAAGAGGGCCGTCTCGTTGCCGAGCAGCGTTTCCAACCAGACATATTCGGCCGCTTGCATGTGCAGGAGCGACTTCCAGACGGAGCCTTGACCAATCTCAAACTTGGCGTGCAGTTTCTCGGCATCAAGTTGCGCCGCGGCATCGAGGAGGTTTTTATTTGCCCAATTGCGGTGTTGGTGGAGTCGTCGGATTAGGGAGATTGCGTCCATCGTATTGTTCCAATAGCGATCTATTTACTGGTTGGTTAGAATAGAGCAGTATAGCGGCATAGTGACTGACCGAACAGCCGCGTCAGAGGCAATGTACATGAGCGCAACGACCGACCTTTGGAAAGCATATACGATGGCGATGGACGATGTCACGGCGCGAATGAAGCGGATCTGTGAGTCGCTTGCGGAACACTCGGTGCCGTTCGCCTTGGTGGGCGGCCAGGCGGTCGTGCTCTGGGTATCGACACGAGATCCGGCCGCCGTCCGTACAACCAAGGACGTCGATATACTTTTGGATCGGCGCGATTTGCCGACTGCCCGCGCTGCAGCACTTTCTGCCAACATGGACTATTTTGAGCTTCTGGGTGTGGGCATGTTCTTGGACCGAGACGACCCGAACCCGCGGCACGCGGTGCACTTGGTTTGGGCCGGCGAGAAGGTGCGGCCGGAGTACGAACTTCCCTCGCCGCCGGTCGACGAGCGGCAGGAGTTGTCGCCTGGGTTGCCGGTCGTCTCGCTCGCCGGGCTGCTGAGGATGAAGCTGCTTTCCAACCGCGACCGAGACCGCGTGCATCTAACCGACATGATCGAAGTCGGGCTGATAGGCCGCGAGATGCTGCAGGGGCTGACGCCGGAGCTAACGCGGCGGCTGGAGGGGCTGTTGAGTGAGGCAGGGAAGTAGAAGGAGCAACAAGTGCAAGCTGCGATCCCAGGAACCTTCCGGTGCTATCTCGTTGACAAACCGGCGGATGGCCCGGTCACTGCCGGAGTGACGGGGCGCCGCGTTGACGAACTGCCCGAAGGCGATGTGCTCGTGCGGGTCGCCTACTCGTCGCTAAATTACAAGGACGCCCTGGCCGCAACTGGGCATCGAGGCATTGTGAAGCGGTTCCCGCATGTGCCGGGCGTCGATGCGGCGGGCACCGTGGTCAAGAGCGAATCGCCCGAATACAAGGTGGGCGACGAGGTCATCGTCACCGGCTTCGACAACGGCTCAACGCGGTGGGGCGGCTGGGCCGAATATCTCCGCGTGCCGCACGACTGGATCGTGCCGCGACCCGAAGGACTTTCGCTCCGCGAGGCGATGATTCTTGGCACCGCAGGGCTGACCGCCGCCATGTGCGTCGACGCTTTGCTGAAGCATGATGTTCGCCCGGAGAAGGGAACGGTGCTCGTCACGGGCGCGTCCGGCGGGGTCGGCAGCGTGGCCGTTGCGCTCCTGGCAAAGCTGGGCTACGAGGTGGCCGCCGTGACAGGCAAGGCGACCAGCCACGATTACTTGAAGGGCCTCGGCGCGACGAAGATCCTCGGCCGCGAGGAAGTTGACGACACTGGCCAGCGGCCATTGCTCTCGGCGCGCTTTGCGGGCGGCATAGATACCGTGGGCGGAAACATCCTTGGCACGCTGCTCCGCTCGATCGAGCACGGCGGCTGCGTGGCGGCTTGCGGTCTGGCGGCAAGCAACGAACTGCCGATCACCGTTTACCCCTTCATCCTCCGCGCGATTACGTTGACGGGGATCGACGCCGCCTGGTGTTCACGCGATGCGCGGATTGAGGCTTGGCGGCGGATGTCCGGCGAATGGAAGCTGCCGAAGCTTGAATCGATGGCCCGCACCGCGACGTTGGCCGATATCGGCACCTTCGTTAGCGATATTCTGGCCGGGCGGATACAAGGGCGGACGGTCGTGGAGATACGCTAGGTTTGCTTGCTGCCATTCTCGTAGCGGCCGAAAACCATTCGCCCAGCGCTCTTCTGGATCACGCTGGTAACGGCAATGTTCGCCTGCTGGCCGATGTGCTCGCGGCCGCCTTCGACGACCACCATCGTGCCGTCATCCAGATAGGCGATGCCTTGCCCGTGCTCCTCGCCAGCCTTGACGATGCGAACGCAGATCTGTTCGCCGGGCAGGAAAGAAGGCTTCATGGCGTTGGCCAGGTCGTTGAGGTTGATCACTTCGACATCCTGGAGTTGCGCCACCTTATTGAGGTTGTAGTCGTTCGTGACCAACCGCCCGTGGAGGTGCTTGGCCAAGGCGACGAGCTTCAAATCGACCGGCTGATTGGCGAACTCGGGCAGGTCGCGGTCGAACATTTGCACGTCCAACACCTTCGTTTCACGGAGGCGGTTGAGGATGTCCAACCCGCGCCGCCCGCGGCTGCGGCGCATGCGATCGGAGCTGTCGGCGATGCCTTGCAATTCGTTGATCACGAACTTGGGGATAATGAGTTGGCCATCGAATACGCGGGTATCGACGACATCGGCGATGCGGCCGTCGATGATCACGCTCGTATCGAGGATCGAAGGCCGGGTTCCTTTGATTTCGCGGGCGAACTCAACGTAAGGGATCACAAATCGGAAATCATCCTTGGTCTGGATCAGCAGGCTGATACAGATGTAGCAGAACACGATACCCAAGATCAAGACAATCGAGCCCTCGTTTGCCTTCCAGATCGGTTCAGGCACGAAAGGTTTGATCACGAACTGGGCGAGATACGCCATGAACATGCCAACGATCAGTCCGAAATAGACGGACGAGATCACGTCCAGCCGTTTGCGACGGATGCCCAGATCGATCGCAATGACGGTACCTGCCAGCCAGATCAGCAGGCCCATGACTACCCAGGCCAACCAGTCGGGCTGGCGGGGAAAGTTGGCCGAATTGATGATCGACACCCCGACCCCGGCAGCCGCGAGAACGAATACGCACCGCAGAATGATTAGCGCCATGGATTACATTCTAATACGTCGAGCGGAGGGCGGGAAGGTCGGCGGGTCCTACTGCTCGAAATGGTCGTGCAGCCGCCGCATGATCTCGATGGCGGCCTCGCGGAAATAGGGTTCGCCCGGCTGGTCCCGGGCAGCCTTGTCCAAGAGCGCAATCGCCACTTCTTCGCGGCCGTCGCGGCAGAGCTGCGCGGTCCATTCGCGGTAAAGCCGAACAAGGTTGGCATGGAATGCCTCATAAGCAGAATCCGTCGCCAGCCCCAAGCGAAACAGCTCGGCTGCCTTCGCATAGTCTCCCGTTCCGGCCAACTCTATGCCCCAATTGTTGATTGTGGCCAGATAGTTGCCTTGGGCGGTTGCGTTGTTTGGATCGAGGCGTACCGCCTTGGCGTTTGCCGCGGCCGCGTCAGCAAAGCGCCGCTCGGCCAGGAGATCGACGCCACGGTTGTAGTAGATCGTTGCGATAAGCTGAACGTCGGTGATCTGCCGTGGCGACGCGTGTGACTCCGGATTGTCGTCCTGCACAACGTCAAACCATTTAGGGCAGGTCGTTTCAATATCGAGCGTCTCGTCCGGCAGCACGAGGCGGCTCATCGCATGCCCGGGAAGTTGAATCGCAATGGCGTTAAGATCGAATCTTCGGGCCATACAGTTCATAAGCAAGGTGGCCGTGACACAATTGAACCGCGCGGTCAAATGCCTGCCGCGGATCGCTCGCCTGTAGACAATATCCGCCTTGGAGTAGCTTGCGGTGCAAGTACTCGAAGATGACCCGAGCCTGGGCATGAGGCGTGCCGCGGACGTTGCCCGAATTTCGCAACGACTCCACCAGGGCATCGAAACGACGGCAACAGCGATGTAGTTCCTCCTCGTGCTCGACTCCGCCTGCGATCAGTCCTGCCTCCAGGAGAGAGAAGTGGTCGAAGCGGCCGCCGCGGATTGCGGCGAACAGACGCTGCTCGAGCTCGCTGAGCGGCGGCGAAAGGATGGCATTTTGGAACGCACTTGGAGCGGGGAGTTCCGCCGCGCGGCACCGCGCCGCGCCGCGCACGAGAGCAAAACGAACAATAGAAGCCCGAAGCGCGAGCGAGTGGGTAGCCACCGTCCAGCGTCAGCGAGTGATGCCGCGTTCGCTCTCTTGCCTTGGCCGTCGAATTTTGTCATGATTTCCGGGCGTCTCGTAGCGGTTGTGGCGAATGCGCGGACTATGCCTGCGACGGCGACCTCTCCACGGGCGACACATGGATCGAACACGTGAACTCTACGTTGCAAAATCGCAACGCGGGACGAGAATCGACCTGATCATCCGTGCGGAGAAGTAGCAAAGGCGGACGGCATGACTCGGGTCCCACGAACTGGACACTACGGCCGATTCTGTTAAGATTTTCATGAACGCCCGCTTTGACGCGACGTTCGCTTGCATTTCGAGTGGTTAAAAACGGAGGAACCTATCCCATGAAAACCCTGTATTGCAATTTGTTTCTTAGCTTGGGACTCGCTCTATGCGCGGGCTGCGGCGATAACTCGACACAGTCGTGGGAAAACGGCAAGCCGAAATCGTCCGCCGGCACGTCGGGCTCGAAGCCGGCCGACGTGGCTGACAACGACGCGGCCGGGGAACAATCGGACAATCCGCACGGAACGGTCAGTCCGCCGCCGTTACCATCATACCGGGGCCCGGCAAAAACCATCGCCGCTCATGCCGACGAGATCAAGGGTTTTATCCGTTCGATGAAAGTAGACGCCGGATCTTGAATTGTTTCCGATCGACTATTCCCACGCTGCTTCGAACCTTCGGCCTCGGCGTCTTGCTTCTCTCGCAAGGACGGAGTTTCGCCTACTCTGCCGGTGTGGCTTTCGATTTGCAAGGCTTTATCGATGGCGAACTTCATGCCGGCAAGAGCTATGTGGTCGTACCGCCTGGCCGCTATCGCGTGACGCCTCGCGAGCGCCAGCATTTGGTCCTGCGCGACTTGCACGACGTGCAAATCGTGGCCGACGGAGTGGAGATGATATGCACGGAGACGACTCGCGCTCTCTCGATCGTCCACTGCCGCAACGTCAGTCTGCGCGGCTTGACGATCGATTACGATCCGCTGCCCTTCACCCAGGGCAGGATCACGCGGCTCTCAGCGGACAAGCGCGTTCACGAGATCGAACTGTTCCAAGGCTACCCTGGCGCCGCTTCCGCGCGGCCGCAGAAGTACGAAATCTTTCGGCCGGATTCGCGGACCTTGCGCTGCGACGACCGATATCCGGCCACGGTCGAAGCGATTGACGGCCGGCATTTGCGAATCACGCTTCCTGGCGGAAAGGCAAGCAACCCGGAGCGTGTAGGCGACCTGATCGTGATCGGCGCGGAGTATGCACCGCGCGGCACCGCGGCCCATGCGGTGGAGTGCCGGGACAATGTCAACGTGCGCCTGGAAAACATTACGCTGTACGCCTCGAATTGCTTTGGCTTTATTGAACTTAACTGCGATGGCAGCACCTACGAGCGCTGCAAGATTGACCGCCGCCCGGCCGCGGACGATCCGGTGCGGCGGGGCGACCCGCGCCTGCGATCGCTCAATGCCGATGCCTTCCACAGCAAGTATGCCATTCACGGGCCGGCCTACATTCAGTGTATAGCCCGCTTCATGGGCGACGATTGCATCAATATCTGCGGCGACTACCACATGGTCATGTCGTCTGAAGGTCCGAAACTGCGAGTTCTGGCAAAGCAGGCGATGAACATCCGTCCGGGCGATGCCGTGGAGCTTGCGCAGTACGACGGCTTGCGTCTGCCCGACGGCAGGGCCGTCGCCGTGGAACCGGCAGGCACGATCACTCCCGAGGAGAGAACCTTTCTGGCACGTCAGCGAATGGACGAGGGCCTGCATCTTGCCCGCGGGGGCGCGCTGGGCAAGGCGTACACGATTACGTTGGATCGCGAAACGAAGATCGCGATGGGCGGCGTTATTTGCGCGGCCAACCGCGTGGGCAATGGCTTTCTGGTCCGCGACTGCGATTTCGGGTTCAATCGTTCGCGCGGCATCCTGATCAAAGCCAGCAAGGGGCAGGTGATTGGCAATCGACTGGAAGGCTGCCGTATGTCCGCCGTGCTGGTCACGCCGGAATACTGGTGGCTGGAGGCCGGCAGCAGCAACGACGTGACGATTCGCGACAACACGATCGTCGATTGCGGCGGCATCGCCGTCTGCGTCGAGGCCCGCGCGGGCAATGGCGCAATTGCGCCTTCCGGCGCGCATCAGAATATCGCCATTGCCGGCAACGGCATCCGCAACTGTCCGCGTCCCGGTATTCTGGTCACCTCCACGCGAGGGCTGACGATCGAGAACAACAAGCTTGATTTGACCCACGTTCAGTTGCCCGTGGCAAGTGCTTCGGCCAAAACACGAACGGACAATGCCGGGAAGATCGTGACGATCCAATGCCAGCCTTGATGGGACCCTCCGCGCGTTTGCTGTCGTGCGCACTTACTTCTGGTTTGCCGGCGCGGGCGGGGCGGCGGGAGCAGGCTGCGCTGCGGCAGGTTGCGACGCGGCGGCCGGAGACGCGATCGGATTGACAACGTTGAGCACAAAAAGGATGCGAGTCTTGGCCGCGGCGGCAGGCTGTTGAGGAGCAGTCGCTGGTGCAGGCTGGGATTGTCCCGGCGCGGCGCCGACTTGCGATCCCAATTTCTGATCACGGAGTTTGTAGTTTGAGTCGGCCTCCCCGTCCGCCTGTCCTTGCTTGCCGCGGGCACTTTGCAACGTAGCGCGTCCCGCTGGAGCGGAATGCGCTTGGCCCCCGCCCCCGGCAGCCTGGCCTTTGAGTTGATAATTATAGCCGCCTAAACCGCCTAAGCCTTGTCCATCGTCTAAACGCTGGCCGGCTTTCCGCAACGCCGGATCAAGCGCAGGCGGCACCTCGGGCAAAGCAAAGTCTTCGCGGTCCTGGCGAATCTGCTTGATTAGACTCGCCAACTGTTCATGACTGGCGTCGACCTGGTAGGTGTAGGTGATCCTCGACGACGCAGTGCCCAATGCCATATTAAGGTTCGAGACATTGGCCGATTTCGCCGGGCCTTGCACATAGTAACCGTTCTGGTTTGCCCCGGCCGCTTGCTGGGTCGTGTTGTAGCCATTTGCCGAATTGTCGGCCATTGCCGATTGTGTGCCGCCGTTGAGCACGGCAGGGCCATTGGCGCCGGAGCCGTAAGAGTTTGCGCCGTAGGAGTTCGATCCGCTTATGTTGTTACGGCTGCTGTCGGTCGTGGCCGCGCCGCGTGACTGGGCGGCCATCGCCGGCTGCGTATTGAGTGCCTGCGATGCGCCACGGGAAGCCGAGTTCTCCGCAACACCGCGTTGCGCCTGGTTGTAGTTGAGCGACGGTTGCTGGAAGACCTGCTGCCGCTGACCAGTACTGCCCTGCGACGCCGTACCCCCGAGCGGCATCTGTACGCCGCCAGACGAAAGGCTGTCGTTGTTCGCACCGAAGTTCTGATACTGCGAGTTCAATTGCCGGCCGTAGTTACTAAGCGTCGTCGTCGTGGCGATGCCGTTCTCGGAAAGCAGTTTCTCGAACGCGCCGGTGCGGGCCGCCGCCTCCGAGCAATTGAGATTGATGACCGTAACCGCTTGCCCACTTCCAATCTTGTCTCCGCTCAGCTTTTCGCCGCCTATCTTGTCAGCGACGACATCGGGCGAGCCAGCCTTCTGGCCCGACAAAGGCGGCACAATCAAGGCCGGCGCCGCCATCGGCGCGGCGACGGGGCTGGGGGCCGCCGGACCGGGCGAAGGCTGGTCATTGGCGACGATCGCCTTGGCTTGATCCAGCTTCTTTTCGAGCGCGAGGCGGCCGCCGCCGAAACCGCCTCCTTCGCCGCGACCGAGCTCAGCGGCGTCTTTGCCCGCCACGCCGTCGGCGGATTTCTGCCCGCCGGCCGCATTGGATTGCACGGCTTCGCGCTGCATGAGCCGATTTTGCGATTCCGCTTCGCCGGCTTGAGCCGCCATATTGCCGGCGGGCAACTTTTCGCCGGATGCCAAAGCCGGTTCGCCGGCCGGCTTCTCTGCCGGCCGCGGCGCCGCGGATGCTGCAGCGCCGGGCTTGGATTCATCGAGAGGCGCTTCCTTGGCTATTCCCTCTGGCAGCGCTTGTTCCTTGCCACGCGCCGGCGTTATGGCCTTCATGCTCAACTCGAGACGTTCGCCCTTAGGAGCTTCCATTAGGCCGTGGTCGCGCACGCCTTCGGCAGCCTTATCGGCCGCAGGAGTGATTTCTGATTTGGCAACCGACTCGCGGCGATCGTCGCTCTGTTCATCTTTCTTAGAGTCTCGCTCGGCGAGCGCGACTGGCGCGGGTTTCTTCGGCGCGTCCGCCGGGCCCTCCCAACGCTCTTCCAAATTTCGACTTCTTGCGCTTCTCGGCAGTTTTATCTCCCGCCGCGGCGGCTGGTTTGTCTTTGTCAAGTTTCGCCACATTTTGCGGCGGCGCGTTGAAATGAATGAAGATCGCCACGGCGACGACGATGGCGGACCAGATGAGCGCCCGCGGGCTCAACATGCCGCGCCAGGAGAGCTCGCGCCATGGGAAGCCCTCGGACGGCAGCGAATCATCTTCGCGTGAGGTCAACGCGGCCGCGGCGCGGCCCGCGGACGGCTCATTGGCCTCCGTGTTTTTTTTTGGCTCTTCAGGCGACAGCATTCTTCGTTCGGCCACTTGTAGCACGCGCGGGCCGAGGTCTTCGTCGAGCTTTTCCTGGGGAAGACTTTGCAGCGTGCCGCCCAAGGCGCGCAATTCCTCAAGCAATTGGCGGGCCTCCGCACTGGCAGCCAGGATTTGCTCGGCGCGGACCTGCTCTTCGGCGGTCAATTCGCCGTCGAGATACGCGCTGATCAGTTCACTTTCGGAAACGTCGTTCATAGTCCACCTCGTTCCCACGCTCTGCGTGGGAACGTTACTTGCGGCCGCTCGGCGGCCATGCACTTACGTGGCCGCGGCGCGGCCCACAGTCCGTGCCCACGCGGAGCGTGGCCACGAGTTATTCCTCCACCGCCAAAACTTCCTTCAACTGCTCGCGGAGTTGCAGCCTTGCCCGGTGCAGGCGGCTGCGGACCGTGCCCACCGGGAGGTCCAAGACCTCAGCGATGGATTCGTAGCAGTACCCTTCCATTTCGCGCAACACGAGCACGACGCGATACTCTTCGGGCAGTTGCGAGATCGCGTACCGCACCTGGCGGCAGCGTTCTTCGCGTTCCAGCCGATCGCTCGGTGCGTCGGCCGTTTGCGACGACCCCTCCGAGCCGCGCAACTGGCCGTCGTTTATAGCCGACTGTTCGGCCGCGCGCATTGCCCCGCGGCGGCGGCGATGGGTAGCCGCCACATTGAAGGCGATGCGATACAGCCATGTGTAAAAAGCGCTGGCGCCCTGGAACGACTCCAACTTGACGAACGCCTGGACGAAAGCCTCTTGGACTACGTCCTTGGCATCCTCGGCATTGCCGGCCACGTGGACCAACGTGTTGTACAGCCTATCCTGGTACTTTTCGACCAGGTGCCCGAAGGCTGCCGTCTGTCCCGCCAAGGCCTGGCTAATCAGTTGGGCATCGTCGTTCACAGTTGTCTGACTATTAGAGACGTGTGGAGGGCAAGAAGTTCCCGCGCTTTTAATCATCGGCGGAAGGGAGGTGTATGTCAAACCCCCTCTCAGCAGGGACAAAGGAGCGGGCTTACGTAGTAAGCCGAGGTCGCGGAACCTAGGCCGAGCGTCGCTCCTACAGCCAAGGTCCTACCCGCTCAA
Source organism: uncultured Planctomycetia bacterium (assembly GCA_963775975.1). Classification (GTDB taxonomy): domain Bacteria; phylum Planctomycetota; class Planctomycetia; order Pirellulales; family Thermoguttaceae; genus JANXQG01. The sequence continues at coordinate 754,070 of CAVZKX010000003.1, read as the reverse complement.
TTGGTATTTGCGCACCGCCTCGCGTATGTGCCGCGAGTGGTCGATTCCTCATCCCAAGTGCCTCTTACCCGACTCAATTCTTGGCCGTGCCCAAGTAGACCTCCGCCACTTCCTCGCCGAGAGCCTCCGGATCAAGGTCGGTGCGGTTGCAGAGCACGATGATTGAAAGCTTGCCGGAATCGAATCGCTCGATATACGTATGAAAGCCCATCGAATCGCCATAGTGCCACATCCGGCCATGCCCGTGATATGGGTCGAGGAACCAGCCGAAGCCATAGGAAACCGGCGTACCCTCGGGCCGATCCGAGTTTGCCGGCCAGACCGGCCTCGCGCCGTCGGTGAGTTTAACGGGGGTGAGCGCGGGGAGCATTTCCTTTTCGCTTAGTAGCGCGTGCCTTGCGAGCGCTTCGTCCCATTTCGCCAGGTCCGCGAGCGACGAGTAGACGCCGCCGTCGCCCAGCGTCGCTGAGGTTGAACTTTGGTCCGTCTCTTTCCAGCCCGCAACTTTCGCGGAGCGAAAAGCGACAATTCCGGCTTCCTTCGTATGGCCGAAAGCGCGGTTAAAAACTTCATCCTTGCCTTTTACATGCGCCAGCGTGTGGTCCATCTTTAGCGGCACGAAGATGCGATCGTGAAGAAATTCAGGAAACGACTTGCCCGATGCCTTGGCCACGATCAAGCCGAGGACGACATAGCCGGAATTGCTGTACGCCCATTTTGTGCCGGGCGGAAACTTCGTCTTTTTCTCGGCCTCCAACAGTGCAAGCACCTCGCGGTCCTGGATTTGGTTCTCGGCGGTCCAACGGCCTGGGTAGAGATTGTCCATCAGATCTTCGTAGTCCGGCAAGCCGGAAACATGGTTCAGCAGATTGCGTACGGTGATCGTTCGGCCGTAAGCGGGAAACTCCGGCAAGATGTCCGTAAGCTTGTTGTCGTAGTGCAGCTTGCCGTCGTGGACAAGCAGCATGATCGACATAGCAGTGAATTGCTTGCTGCACGAAGCGAGACGGAAATTGGTATTGGCGTCGATCTTCGCCATCGAACGAAGATCGCGGACACCGTAGCCGCGCTCAAATACGACTTGGCCATCCTTGCGAACCAGCACGGCCACGCCGGGCGACTCCGCATCGGCCAGGGGCGCGAGAATTGCGTCGATTCTTTTGCCGGCCGCATCGTCGGCCGCGCTGCCGGACTCGCAGATCGACAGGAGAGCCGATAGAAATGGGGCACCTATCACGAGGACGATGACGGTTCGGGACATTGTTGGTTATCCATTCATTTCGCTTTTAGCTGCGGCACATCCAACTCCGGTAGGAGAAGCTCTCCGTCCTTCTCACCGGCAGCGATTGCTTCTTGCCACAATTTGCGGGCCGCGGCGCGATTGCCGTGGGCATCGACCGCGAGAAACGAACCGACGACCAGCTTCGTGCCGGACGTTAATTTGAATGACTGTTTGGCGATTGCGGAAAGCAAGTCGATCGGCAGGGCCTCGATTCGGTAGCGCTCGGGCCGGCCATACGTTTGCACCGCAAGCTCCGTGCGGCTGCTCTCGATGACAGCCACGCGATCGGATTCCGAGAGCACGATTTCTTCGGCCGGCTGCATCGCGGCAATTGCGTTGCGGATGCTGTTCCAATACTGCTCCAAGTGGTCCTGGATCATATCGAGCCGCTGGACTTCCGATTTCTCGGCATCAGTCTGCGCATTGTCCGCGGCCGCCTTCAGAAGCTTCTTCGAGGCGGCGATGTCTCGCGCGGCCATCAAGCGGCGGACATCGGCTACGGCCTTAGTATAGGTGGCACGCTTCGCGGCATCGGGCGGTGAAGCCGCGGCCGGCGTCGCCGCAGGCTGCGACGCGGTTTCTTTGGATACATGCGGCCGATACGCGGTAGGTTTTGAGGGCGGCGGCGGCGAAGAACGTTGTGTAAGCGGCGATGGCGCGGGCGTTGGTGTCGCAACCGCTTGCGGGACTTCGGAAACAGGCTTCGCGAGAGTGGCGGCTGTCGTTGAAGGCATCGCGGACGAAGTAGAGTGTTCGCGCGGCCGTCGCGCGCTGAGGATCAGGCCGAAAATAAGTACGCCCGCGAGCGTCAAAACGCCCGTCGCGGCCCAACTCAGCCACGGATAGCGTCCGTCGTTTGCATTACTTTCAGACGCCAATATCGAATCCCCGCATCGCGAATCGAGATATTACGCTATAGTTTAGCGAACAGGCGCCGGCGCCGCAAACATGGCTGCAATTTGCCTGCCGCTGGGTTTATACTGGCACGCCGGTGGAGCGCGTCGTTTAACCCGGAGCCATTGGCGACGGTGGAATATTACCCCGCCGTCGCCAATGGCTCCGGGTTAAACGAATCCTGGGAAAAAACCGGCTCAAGCTGGAACTCCAACGGCACAACGCGGCCCGGAGACGAGCGAACCGATGTCATTTCATTTTTGGATCCTGGCCCTGTACCTGGTGGCGATCATCTGGGTCTGGCTGCGGGTGATCATGCGGCGGCCGCCCACCGGCGTGGCCCTGGCCTGGATGGTGCTCGTCGTCGTCCTGCCGCTGGTGGGCGTGCTGTTCTATTTGCTGATCGGCGAGCGGCGGGTCGGCCAGCGGCGCGCACGGCGGATCGCGGCGATTCGCAACGATTACGGCAAGCTTGCCTCGCGGGTCATCGGAGAAGGCCTGACTCGCGTTGCTTGGGAAAAGCACCGCCCAGAGGCCCGCGGCATGGACCGGCTTGGTACGTGCATGATAGGGATTCCCACGGTGGCCGGCAGCACGGCCCGGTTCTTTTCCGACTCCGAGGAAATCCTCCGCGCGCTCGCCGCGGACGTGGACGCCGCGCAAAAGAGCGTCTTGATGGAGTTTTACATCTGGAATGAAGGAGGAGGGGCGGACGAGGTATTGGAAGCATTGATTCGCGCCGCCGGCCGGGGCGTCTGCTGCCGGCTGCTCGTGGATGCCGTCGGGGCGCGGCCCTGGTGGCGCGGCAAGCAGCCACAGCGGCTGCGGCACGCGGGCGTCGAAGTGTTGCCCGCGCTGAAGGTCTCGGTGCTTACCGCCATTGTGTCGCGGAACGACCTCCGCCTGCACCGCAAGATCGTCGTGGTCGATGGCCAGACGGCTTGGACGGGCAGCATGAATCTGGTCGATCCCCGCTACTTCAAGCAGAATGCAAACGTCGGGCAGTGGGTCGATGCGATGGTCCGCCTGGAGGGCGCCGCCGTGTCGCCGCTGGCCGTGACCATGCTCGGCGATTGGATGCTGGAAACGGTCGAGTCGCTCGATCAACTCATGGCCACTACCGGTCTGGAGATGATCCGGCCGCACGGCGATGAAGACGTTCAGGTGGTCCCATCGGGGCCGGGCGAGTCGGGCGACGGCCTGTTGCAAATGCTCTTGGCGGTAATCAATTCGGCCCAGGAAGAACTGGTGCTCACGACGCCCTACTTCGTGCCGGACGATTCCATGTTGCGGGCGTTGCGGGGCGCGGCGGCGCGTGGCGTGCGCGTGGACATGATCTTGCCCGAGCGTGTCGATTCGCTGCTTACGCGCTACGCCAGCCGCTCGTATTACGACGAACTGCTCGAAGTGGGCGTAAACATCCAACTTTATCAAAAGGGCTTGCTGCACACGAAATCGATCACGGCCGACCGCCGCATCTCGATGTTCGGCACGGTGAATCTCGACATGCGGAGTCTCTGGCTGAATTACGAGGTGGCCTTGTTCGTCTACGGCCATGTCTTCGCCGAGCAGCTTCATGCCTTGCAGCAATCGTACATCAAAGACTGCCGTTTGCTAGACCTGCAGGAATGGTCGAAGCGAACGCGCGTGGAGCGCTTTTTGGAAAACTCGTTGCGGCTTCTGGGGCCGGTGCTGTAGGTCCCGTTTACGTCGGCGGTTTCGGCTCGCATCATCCCTCTGGCGCCGGCTTCCTTTTCGGCGATCGCGCCGTGAAGTTTCTCAACGTGGAGATGGACATGGGCATTTTTCAGCAGTTGGCGAACCGCGCCGACGGAAAGCTGCTGGAAAAGGGTCCGACGCGAATAGGTCCCTTCTGCCGGAAGTCTCGTTCCCACGCTCCGCGTGGGAACGAATTGAATTGCCGCTCTGCGGCATGCGTTGCGTAAGGACAGCGGCGACAACCGGCGAACCGAAACTGGCCGCGGAGCGGCCGCACCGCACGTGACGACGCGGAACGTCGTCACGAGGGGAAGCGTCGTCACGAGGCAGTAACGCGCAAAGGGGCAGCCACACTCGCGTGCGACTGCCCCCCTTCATTGCGCAGACACTCTAAGAGCCTCTAAGTGGCTCTATCATCACCGATCAAATGGCACGACTGACGCTGCCCCAGGATCAGTTTTGTTAGAGCCTCTAAACCTTGTTACCAGCAGACTGTGAAGCCTGTGAAGGCACCGTGGACGATCAGACTGCCGTTGCGGTCGATGTCGGCGATGGCCTGCGTGTCGTTGCCGAAGGCCGGAATCTGGTTGTCGGACAGCCCAACTCCCGTGACTGCGACGACGCGGTAACCGCCATTGATGGAGAGGTGCCGCGTGATCTGCCAATCGAGCCCTACGTCGACTTGCGTGAGGAAGGCGAAGCCGTCGGTCGACGAATGCACCGGGTAGTTCGGGTTGGCGTAAGTCTGCGACGATGCCTGGTACTGCTGCCCCGTGGTGGAGCTCACCGCGTACATATTGTAGTCCAGGGACATGTGATTGTCGTAGATGCCGAACTCGGGACGAATGAACGCCTTCCAGCAATCCAGGAAGCGGTAGCTCGCGTCGAACCCGAACTGGAGCCCCACCATGTCGTTGGAAATGTGGTCATTGAGGAAGATCCAGTCGTTCGCGTAGGCCGTGCCGTCGTTGGCCCGCTCGGCGCCGAAGACCAAGCCGTCGCGGAACTGAAACCAACGGACGCCGATGAGGAAATCGAGCGAGCAGCACGAGCATGGCCCGCCACAGACGTTCTTCACCAGGTTCACTTCGACGTTCTGGACTTGCCATTCGCGCCAAATATGGTGCTCCGGCGAGTTGTCGAAGTAGTTGTTGGCCGTCTGGTCGCCATTGGTGCCGCCGCCGCCGGTAGTGCCCAGGATGTCAGTCAAGCCCATCGTGAACGGCGTGACGTAGGGACCGGCGATGTTCGGCGCGCCGTCGGTGTCCGATTCGCCCAGGCCCCAGTAGGTGGCCTCCAGCGCCCAATCGCAGCAGCAGCCAAATCGGCAGCCGACAGTAACCTCACCGCCGGGCGTCCAATTGAAGGTGTCGAAGTAGCCTTGATTGACGACGGCCGCTTGTTGAGCCGACGTGTAAACCTTGTTGGGCTGATTGCGGCCCATGTAAAGGAACTCGAACGAGGCGTACCACGGGCAGCAGCAGCCGCAGCAGTTGCCCCAGCAGCCGTCGCAGTTACTGTCGCAGTTGCCCGCGTCCTTCACGTAACCGCCTTGCGGCATGACGGCCGCCTGGCCGCCCGTAGCCGGCGCGACGGTCGGTTGGGACTGGGCGAGCATCGATCCGAGGCCGGAGTTGTCTTGTGTGGGAACGTTCTGGGCAGACACGGAGCCGTCCGCCGTGGAGACGTAAGCCGTGCGGGTCGCCACCATAGGCACGTTTCCGGCCGGCATGGTGTCCTGGCTCCACGAGATAGGATCTGGAGCTCCGTAAGTTCCCAATTGGGCGCGTGCATCGGCTGCCATCCAGCCGACCAACGCGCAACTGACTGCAATGCGCAATGTATTCATATTTCCTTTCCTTTCGAATGCTTGGGTCAATCCTTCAGCACACAGATCGGATCGTCGCGCGGATTCGCGCGGATTCGCTCAATTCACGCTTCCGCGCGGGAATTCTTAATGTGCAGGCGCATCAATCGGAGCGCCCGGCGCGATGCACACAGGCGGTTTGCATAGAGCGTTGCGGCATTTCGCCACAATCGTTAGAAGGCGCACGGCGCAGGCCGTATATCTAGCAAAACACCACCGCGCCGAGGACTTCCGGGCCTCGTCGTGCCGGCTATGACGGATCGCGCGGCTTTGGCGGTAGTAGGAGCAGGGATGTGCGGCGCGGACCCTCTGATTGCAGCTTGTGTGCCGATCGAAGGCGGCACTCCGCGTGTAAGGGCTAGGAGCCAGTCGGAAAACCGAGTGCAGGCCGGCTCTTCACCTCTTCCGCAAGCCGGCGGTAGTCCTCCGCGCCATGTGATTCAGGGGAGTACTGAAAGATCGATTGCCCGAAGCTCGGGGCTTCAGCCAACCGCACATTTCGGCGAATCCTCGTGTGAAAGGTATGCGCGCCGGACCAGGGCGTTGCCTTGTCGCGGGCGCTGCGGAAGAACTGCTCCACGTTTTCACTCACCTCAGTTGCCAGGCGGGTATTGACGTCGTACATGCAAAGCACCACGCCGCTGATTTTCAACCGTGAGTTGAGTCGGGCGGAGACCAGGTTAATTGTTTCCAGCAGCTTGCTCAGCCCATGAAGCGCCAGAAAGTGGGGTTGTAGCGGAATGAACACTTCATCCACCGCTACCAGGGCATTCAGCGTGAGCACTCCCAGCGAAGGAGGGCAGTCGATGAGGATGTAATCGAACGGCTGTTCCTCGGCGGCGAGCTTGTCGCGGAGGATCATTTCGCGGCCGACCACGCCCGCCAATTCCAGGTCCGCGGCCGCCAGATCGAGTGTAGAACCGACCAGCCAAAGGTTCTCGGCCACTTGGCGGCGGACCTCGGAGAGCCGCGTTTTGCCTGTTAGAACATCGTAAATCGAGGCCCCGTCGGCGGCCGGTTCAAGGCCCAAATGCAGTGTGGCGTGGGCCTGCGGGTCGAGGTCGATAAGGCAGATACGCAAGCCGGTTTCGGCTAGCGCCGCACTGATATTGACCGCAGTGGTGGTTTTGCCCACACCGCCCTTCTGATTCATTACTGCAATCGCACGCATTATGACACCCTCCTTGGTTGGGCGCGATTATAGTGTTTTCCAGCCGAATCTCCAATGCGACTGTCGCGCTACTTGCTTTTGCCGACTCACTCGCGGACAATAGAAGCCAGCTAGGCAGTCAGAAGGTGGGAAGGGGTAGCGATGAGAACGCCCTCCAACGTTGATTTTTGGCAACGTTGGCGTTGAGGAATCGAAGCCTCTGCGCGGCGAATGCCGCCATCCTGGGCCACATAGAAGCGCCGACAATCATACCTAAGTCTATTCTACATAATAGTTTGCGCATAAGGAGCTGGGCCGGCCTTCTATCCTGGCACATGCTTTGCAAAAAGCCATTCGGCAGGATTTTAGCATCCGGCGGCAACAAGTTTTCTGGTAACTCGTTTTCGGGAAGTAAAGCGACGCAATGAGCACGGCTACCATTCCACCGCTGAGTCAATGGAAACGTTGGGTCCCCGCACCGCCCGTACTGGTCGCGTGGGGAGTTCTTCTCCTGGTCTTCGTGTGGAACTATTGGGCCGTAATGTCGCACACGGTCCACGTCTGGGCCACCACGCCCGAGATGGAGCACGGATTCTTCGTAATCCCTTTCGCTCTGTTTCTCCTGTGGTTTCGCCAGGAGATGGTCAATCCGTGGCCTCGAGTGGGCACGTGGTGGTGCCTCCCGTTCTTCGCAGTTTTCGCCGTTTTCCGCTGGCTGAACCTTTATTTGAACTACGAGCGGGACATCGATTCGCTATTCCCGTTCTTGATCGGCATGACGTTGGCGCTGGGTGGGTGGAAAGCGCTGCGTTGGGCGTGGCCTTCGATTCTGTTTTTATTTTTCATGGTGCCTCTGCCGGATCGCGTCGCGAAAGCGATGGGCGGCGTGTTGCAGCACGGGGCCACGCTTATTACCGTCTACGCGCTGCAAACTCTCGGAGTTCCCGCCATCGTCCAAGGTCCGGGCTCGAACGTGATCCAACTCTCGTTGCCCCCGCCATTGGAAGTTGAGCGGGCCTGCGCCGGGTTGAAAATGTTGACGCTGTTTTTCGCGGTATGCGTTGGCGCGTGTTTCGTTCTCCGCGGCCCGCTTTGGAAAAAGATCGTTCTACTTGCCATGGCGGCGCCGATTGCGGTCATTTGCAATGTGGCACGGATTACGGTGACCGGAATGTTGCACGAATGGATAAGTCCGCGGGCGGGCAGCATTTTCCACGATTGGTTTGGGTATCTGGAGGTGATTCCGGCGCTACTGATGATATGGGGGCTTATGTCCCTGCTTTCGGCGCTATTTATTGAACCAACTACGGAAGGCCCCCTCGTTTTTGCCGAGGGGGTGGGTATTTCACGGCGAAGGACATCGCCGTTGGGCTCGGATGGCATGACGCCCAGCGGCGGCGTGGGACCGCGCGGGACGGCGCCGAGCCGCACCCGCCAAAACTAATTGAACTGACGCGCATCTCGTTCTTTTCGCAAGCATTCCCTTTCATTGGCAAGAACCATGTCCACTCAAGAGAACTCGATTCCAGATTCCGATCTCTCGCCCGAACAGGCGATCACGATCCAGCCTTCGGCCGTCGCCGCCTACCCGGCGGCAACCGATTGGACAACCGCCGGCGAAGGCGACCAACAGCAAGGCGCGGGCATCGGTTTGGACGTGCTCTTGCACGCCATTCGCCGGCACTGGCTGGTAATCGCCGCTACGGGCGTCGCCGTGGCCGCGGTTGTTGGAACACTGGCGTTTTTCACCATCAAGCCGAAATACGAGGCGCAGGCCATGTTGTTGGTCGCGCCAAGAACCAATACATTCAAAGCGGAATGTCGGATGAGACCTCAAACGTCGCCGACGAATTCAATATCTTTCGCAATAACCAGGCGGCGATGCTAAAGCAGCGATTGGTCATACAGACGGCGCTCCGCAATAACAAGTTGAAGAACCTGCCCAGCATCGTCCGCGAGGACTCGCGGCACAACGCGATCCAGTGGTTGACCTCCTTGATCCAGGTCAATTTTGAGAAGAACTCCGGTGTCATGTACGTCTCGGCGACTTTGCCCGATGCGACCGAAGCCGCGACAATCGTCAACGCGGTGGTCGAAGCCTATATGGATCAAGTGGTGAACGTCGATCACCATAAGCGCCGCGACCGCTACGACAGCCTGCAGCGCGTATCGACCGAAAAGGAAGAGGAGGTCCGGCGTCTGCGCGAGCAGTTGAAACACGAACTGGAAGCCATCGGTGCGGGCGACGACCAGACGGCCTCGCTACGTGGGCAGATGGCAGTGTCGATTTTCGCCGAGTACCAGCGCGAATTGCAGAAGCTGAAGTTCGACCGCAACGCGCTTCAGGGCAAGCTGGAAGGCGCCAACAAGATGAAGACGCTCTTGGAGAACCCCGACCACAGTTCGTATCCAATTCCAGAAACCGACATCGCCGCAGTGCTGGCCAACAACCCGGTATACAAGGATTTGTTGCCGCGTCTGCAGATGCTACAGAGCATTGTCGGGGCGCAGGAGAAGCAGTTGGTGCCAGGCGCAAAAAAGTCGCCCACGTATGCTCGCGCGAAAGCTGAGCTAGACAACGCCACCGAAACGGTTAACAATCTGCGGTCCGATGCCGACAAGCAGATACGCGAGGCCGAGATGGTCAGGTTGAACCGGGAGAGATTTCGGCTTGCGTCCGAAATCAACGTCGCCACCGAGCAGACCGTCGCCTTCGAGAAAGATGTCGAAAGTAAGTCCCGAGATGCCGATTTGGTAGGGAAGAGTTCCGTATCGGCGCAGATGCAGAGGAAGAACCTCGACAACAACGAGCGCATCCTAAACGGAGTGGTCGAAGAAAAGGAAAAGCTTAAGGTTGAACTGAATTCACCGGCTCGCGTGTCAGTCTATGGCGACTTCAACGCGCCGGCCGCCGTTCCCGAGCAGGAAAGCGGCGCCGTCGGCCGCTACTTTTTGATCGCCGCGGCTTCGCTATTCGGCATGTGCCTGCCGGGCGTGGGCATCGTCGTCTGGGACCTGCGCAAGCGCCGCGTCAATTCGACGGGCGACGTGGCGAAGAAGTTGCGAATTCCCGTGATGGGCACGCTGCCGTATATTCCGCCCATGGTGATGCGGCGGTTGGGCGGCAACACGCAACGGAGCCGGCTCTGGAGGATGCGCTATACCGAGGCCGTGGATGGCGTCGTGGCGCGGCTCTTGCACAGTTCGGAAGGCGAAGAGGCGCACGTGGTCATGGTCACCAGCGCCATGAGCGGCGAAGGCAAGACCTGGTTGGCTACGCAATTGGCGATGGGTCTGGCCCGCGCTCAGAAGTCCACGGTACTGGTCGATTTTGACCTGCGGCAGCCCGCCTTGAACGGGGCGCTGGGACTGCCTTTGGGGCCCGGCGTGTGCGAAGCGCTGCGCGGCCAGGGCGACATTGCCCAGATGGTGCAGCCGACCGATACGGAGTATCTCTCGGTGGTCACCGCCGGCAATTGGGACCGGCAGATTTTGCCGGCCTTGGCCAACGGCAGCGTCTGCCCGCTCCTTGAGCGGCTTCGCGAAAACTTCGATTTCGTGATCATTGACAGCAGCCCGCTGCTGCCGGTCGTCGACTCGCGGCTGATTTGCAAGCGGGTGGACGCGGTGTTGCTCTCAGTTCTCCGCGACGTGAGCGAAGCCTCCAAGGTCCAGGCCGCGCAGGAAATGCTCGACGCCTTTGGCGTCAGCCAGGTCCACGCGGTGGTCACCAGCGGCGAGCATCACGGGCACGCCAAGAACCTGCTCCTTCATGCGGGGCTGGTCAATGATCAACAAGACCACCTGGGCGACGAGAAACCGGCTGGTGTCGCTGACGATATGCCGCGGGAAAGTGACGCGGGAGTCAACGACTAAGGGTGCCCGACAAAATCTACGTCAGGCTTTACAGCCTGACACAACACGTACGTCAGGCTTTACAGCCTGACACAGCGGCGATCAGGCTGGAAAGCTTGAAGTACAAATAGGAGAATCGAACCATGGGCAATATCCTCGTGCGAATGGGCGTGGTAATTTGTGTCTTGCTGGGTGTAAAGGCGGTGCTTTGGCAAACAACCCACCTCCGAGATAATCCCACGGTCGTTCCGCCACTCAAGCCGTTGGAATCGTTCCCCGCGACGGTCCACACCGAGAACGCCGGCGATTGGGTGGGAAAGGATCAGAAGCTCGACGAACTGCAGTTCAACTACGCTCAGCTTGAGACCGACATCTCGCGGATCTATACGAACGGCGCCGGACGCTCCATGTCGCTGCTGCTGGGAATTTACAACAGTCCGGCGATCGGCCTATATCACAACCCATTCAACTGTTACGACGCGAACGGCTACGTCCTGAAGAGCCAGATCCGCAAGCCCTTGCAAGCCGCAAATCGACCCGATACCGATATCAGCGTGTCGACTTGGGACAAGGATGGCCAAAGGTGCGTGATAGCCTATTGGTATGAGGTGGGAGACCACACGATGTATGAGCGGGGCGATCTGTTGTCTACGCAATGGGCCATGCGCGGCAAATCAAAGTGGCCCGTCACGTTCAAGGTTCTCCTTCACGCATCCGGCCCGACCGACCAGGCAACGGTAGACGTTTTGGAAATGGCGAAAGCGGTGCGGGAATGGCTGGGGACCGTCGAGCCTCACATAGACTAGATCGCGGGCGGACTCGAATGATTGAAGCCCGCCGCGCAAGCGAGCGGAAGCGGAGGATCCTCTCGCTTGCGCAGTCGGGCTTATATGGGGACGTGCGAATGACTGCTACCAATTCTGGCGACCGAACGAATCCACCGGACGATGGCGTCACGTCGGCGCCGGCCGAGATTCTCGGCAATCGCCCGCTCGTCGGAGACCCGCTTGCGGTTCGAGAGAAAGCAGGAGCGGCGCTTGCGAAACCGTACCGGCAGCCATTGCGGCGGAGGGCTTCGAATCTGCTCCGCCCGCGTGTCTGGCTGCTGGCAGCCGGGCATCTTGTGGTGTTTACCGCGGTCTACTGGGTGGCGTTCGTGCTCCGCTTCGAGCTGCCTGTGCCGGCGGACGATATGAAAGTCTTTTGGAATACTCTGCCCTGGGTTTTGGCGATCAAGTTCCTGGTGTTCATGATCGCGGGCCAGTATGAAGGTTGGTGGGGTTACGTCACCTTCGGCGATCTGATTGCGCTTGTGCGGTACACGGTGGCGGCTACGTTTTTCGTTGCCGCGTTCCAGTACTTCGCCGCATTTACCCATACCGGCTACATACCGCGCACAGTGATCGCGATGGATTGCCTCGGCTCGATCGCCGTCCTCGGCGCGCTGCGCGGCACATGGCGGCTCTACCGAGAGCAATTCTGGCCGATCCTCAATCCGGGCAATTTCCGCTGGGCGCTCTTGGTGGGCAACGATCACGCCACCGGCGTGCTTGCCAGCCAGATACAGAGCTATCGAGAACTGCCCTACCGCGTCTGCGGCCTGTTGGCGATGGAAGAGGGCATGGTCGGCTCGCGGCTGGGCCAGATCCCGGTCCTGGGAAGGCTGGAGGACGTCCGCGAGGTCGCTACGGCGTGCTCCGCCAGCACCGTGCTGGCTACTGCCGGCACGCTGACCGGCGCGCGGCTGCGCAATCTTATGATTTCCTGCAAGGAAGCGGGACTGGAGCTGAAAATCATTCGCCCGATTCAGGACCGCCTGGGCGGCGACCATCGCATCCCCATCCGCGACATCGAAATCAGCGACTTGCTCCGCCGCGCGCCGGTGCAATTGGATATGAACATCATCGGCCGGCTCGTCGAGGGCCGCGCAGTGATGGTCACGGGCGCGGGCGGCAGCATCGGCTCGGAAATCTGCCGCCAGATGCTCCGCTTCAATCCCGGTTTGCTGGTACTCGTGGGCCGCGGCGAGAACCGCATCTTCAAGGTCGAGCGCAAGCTGCATGGCAGCCACCCGGCGGCCGCCTTGAAATCGTGCATCGCCGACGTCACCAACGAAGCGCGGATGCGGCAAATCTTCAAAGAATTCCATCCCGAAGTCGTGTTCCACGCAGCCGCGCATAAGCACGTCCCGTTGATGGAATTGAACGTCGGAGAAGCCATACGCAACAACGTCATGGGGACGAAACTCATGGCCGAATTGTCCCACGAGTATGGCGTGAAGAACTTCGTCTTCATTTCCACCGACAAGGCGGTCCATCCGACGAGCATCATGGGCGTGTCGAAGCAGATCGCCGAACGTCTCGTCCACGCCATGTCGCAAGCCTCGTCGACGTGCTTTACCGTGGTGCGCTTCGGCAATGTGCTCGGTTCCGACGGCAGCGTCGTGCCGATCTTCCAGGACCAGATCCGCCGCGGCGGGCCGATCACCGTCACCGATCCGCGCATGACCCGCTTTTTCATGACGATTCCCGAAGCCTCGCAACTCGTGCTCCAGGCGGCGGCAATGGGCAAGGGCGGCGAGATCTTTGTCCTGGAAATGGGAGAGGCCGTAAAAATAGTCGACCTGGCACGCGACCTGGTCCGCCTTTCGGGATTGCCAGAAAACTCGATCGAGATCACTTTTACCGGCGTCCGGCCCGGCGAGAAGCTATATGAAGAACTGTACTTCGACGACGAGGAGACGCTTCCCACAGCGCACCCCAAGCTGCGGGCCGCGTATCATCGTCCCTATGCTCTGGCGGACGTGCGGCAGACTGTCGCTGCGCTGGAGGCGCTGATTCACGGCCCGGAAAACGAAATTCGCCGAAAGCTGTGCGAGGTCGTCGAGGAATATGCCTGGCAAGTCGGCAACGCCGGCAGCACCAAGGACGGTTCGTCGACGGCAATCCGACCCGTGACGCCCGAGAAGACGGCGCCCAGCAGCAATGGCGGTGCCGGCGAGCACCGCAGCGATTCGCTCCCCATTCGAGGCGTTCCTTAAAGTGGCGGCATCTTGTCAACCGCCGGACCACCCTGCCCGCGAGGTGGCCAGCGCAGTCGGCGAAAATGACGATAGTATATTCGCACATGGATAATAAGCTACTTTTGGACGGTGCGCGTTTGGATCGCGAGGCGATGGTCGGAAAAGACCGCCTCAACGGCATAGCCGTTATGGCCTCTACTTCTGACCGGCAAGGTCCGACGTAGAAAAAACCTCGCCGGGAATCGCCGTGCGACGGACCGCGTGCCCTGAACGCTTGTGGCGGCGCGGATTTCCGATAGAGATGAAAGTGAAAGAAATCATGCGGCTTAGCGCAAGCCAAGAGAACGGAGATGCACACCGACGGTGCGACCACGTCCCAAAAGAAAATGACGAACAACCCCCTCGAACCGCGAAGGGTCCGATGAATCCACAGTTTTGGCAAGAAAGTTCGGTTCTGATCACCGGCGGCACCGGCTCCTTCGGCAAGAAGTGCATCGAGATCCTTCTCGGCGAATACCGTCCACGCAAGATCGTCGTCTTCAGCCGCGACGAGCTGAAGCAGCACGAGATGTTTACCGGCAGCTTCGGCCATCCCAGCCTGCGCTACTTCCTGGGCGATATTCGCGATGTCGACCGCATGAGAAGGGCGATGCGCGGGATCGAACGTCGTGATCCATGCGGCCGCTTTGAAGCAGGTGCCGGCGTGCGAGTACAATCCCAGCGAAGCAGTCAAGACCAACGTCGACGGGGCGCACAATATCATCGAGGCGGCGATCGACGCCGGCGTAAAAAAAGTGCTCGGCCTGAGCACGGATAAGGCGGTCAATCCGGTAAACCTTTACGGCGCCACCAAGCTGTGCGCTGAAAAACTACTCGTGCAGGGCAATGCCTATTCCGCACCGTCGGGCACGCGGTTCAGTTGCACCCGCTACGGCAACGTGCTGGGCAGCCGAGGAAGCGTCATCCCGGTTTTTCGCGCCCAACGGTCCAGCGGCCGGATAACCGTGACCGACAGCCGCATGACGCGATTCTGGCTGACGTTGGATCAAGGCGTTCGCTTCGTGCTGGATTGCATCGAGCGAATGTGCGGTGGCGAAGTCTTTATTCCAAAAATCCCCAGCATGAGGATTCTGGACCTGGCCGGGGCCATCGCGCCGGAATGCCAGGTAGATATCACCGGCATTCGGCCCGGCGAAAAACTCCACGAAATGATGATCTCGCGCGACGAGGCCCGACACACGCTGGAAACCGGCGACCGCTTCGTCATCCTGCCGGAGCATCCCTGGTGGGGCACGTCGAACTGGGCCGACGGCAAACAACTGCCGGACGGCTTCGAGTATACCAGCGACAACAACACCGAGTGGATGACGATCGACGAACTGCGGCGAATCGTGGGCGAACATTGCTAATGTCGCCTTTCGCTCCGCGAAAGCAGCGCAACTTTCGCGGAGCGAAAGGCGACAATGCGACCATGTCGAAAACAAAACTTGCCATAGACGGCGGCGAGCCGGTGCGCGACCGGCTGTTGCCCTACGGGCGGCAGACTATCGACGACTGCGACGTGGCCGCGGTGACGGAGACCTTGCGCTCCGACTGGCTGACCACCGGCCCCAAGGTGGCCGAATTCGAGCAGGCTCTGGCCGTTGTGGCGGGCACCTCCGAAGCGATAGCCGTGAGCACCGGCACGGCGGCATTGCACGCCGCCTTGTATGCGCTGGGAGTCGGGCCGGGCGACGAAGTGATCGTCTCTACGATGACCTTCGCCGCCAGCGCCAACGCGGCCGTGTTCCTCGGCGCCACACCGATTTTCGTCGATGTCAATCCGGACGACTTGCTCATCGATCCGCGGCAGGTCGAGGCCCGCGTCACGCCGCGAACGAAGGCCGTCGTGGCGGTCGATTACGCGGGCCAACCCTGCGATTACGACGCTTTGCAAGCCATCGCAAAGTACCACGGTCTGGCTCTGGTGGATGACGCCTGCCATTCCATCGGAGGCGCTATTGCGGCCGGCCCGTCGGTTCGTTGGCCACGCTCAGCGCGTTCAGCTTTCATCCGGTCAAGCACGTGGCTACCGGCGAGGGCGGCGCAGTCACGACCGACGATGCCGAGTTGGCCCGCCGCATGAGACTGTTTCGCAACCATGGCATCTCGACCGATTTTCGCGAGCGGGCCGCCCAGGGCGCATTTGCCTACGAAATGGTCGACCTGGGCTACAACTATCGGTTGTCCGACATTCAATGTGCATTGGGCATTACCCAACTTGCAAAACTGGAATCCTCGGTCGCGCGGCGGCAGGTAATCGCTAAACAGTATGATGATTCGTTCCGACGCATGGCGGTCGTTCGGCCGCTCGCGGTCGCAAGCGAAGTCTCTCACGCCTATCACCTCTACGTGATCCGCCTTGAATTGGAAGCCTTGTCGGCCGATCGCGCGGCCGTCTTCCGCGCCCTTCGCGCTGAAGGCATCGGCGTGAATGTCCACTATTTGCCGGTCCATCTTCATCCCTACTATCAAAACCGCTTCGGCACGCGACCGGGGCAATGTCCGGTGGCCGAAGCGGCTTATGAGCGACTGCTATCCTTGCCGATGTTCCCAGCGATGAGCGACAACGACGTGGCGCAAGTCGTCGAGGCGATTGACAAGGTATTTTCGCACTATAGTATGAAGCGGAATGCCCTCGGCGACGTTCTTACAGCTTGATTGTTGCCTAAGATGAGCGATAATGCGGTTATCGTAATTCGGCTGGTCCGCGGCCAAATGGGCGCGGAAAAGCCGAGCATAACGCGATCGCACCCCCGCGGTAAGGGCGTCTCCGATGTCTGACGCATTCGACCCCTATTTCAAATGGCTGGGAATTCCAAAGGCCGATCAGCCGCCGCACGCGTATCGGCTTTTAGGAATCGAGCTGTTTGAGTCCGACGGCGACGTAATCTCCAACGCGGCCGACGGCCGCATGGCGCAGATTAAGAGTTATCAATCCGGGAAGTTCGGCGCGGTTTCACAAAAGCTGCTCAATGAGATTGCATCCGCCAAGGTCTGTCTGCTCAAGCCCGAAAAGAAGGCGGAGTACGATCGACGGCTGCGTGCCCTCCTGCAACAAAAGCTCGCTGTAAAAGACAAGGCCCCGCTCCAAGTTGCTCAAGCACAAACGCCGCCCATAGTTCGGGCGGTCGCCGCCCCGGCGCAGAACGACAGCGGACTTTCGTTCCTTGACGACTATACAACGGCGTCAACACGGCCAGCCGCCAATACCGGCACAAGGGCGAAAAAGTCGGGCTGGATTATTCCGGCGCTGGTCGGCGTCGTCGTCGTGCTGGCGGGTAGCGGCGTAGGCATCTACTTGATTGCCGGTAGCGGCACGAAAAAGCCGAACGATCAGCAAGCGGCACTGGAAGGCGACGACCATCACACAGCGCAGTCCAGCGGTAGTGGCATTTCGGCGGCCAAGACTAGCGCGTTAGGAGAAAACGCTTCAAAATCATCGAGCAGCCCCTCTGCCAAGCCAAACGATAGCGGTCACGCGGCATCCGCCAAGCCGAGCGCCGCGCCGGCGGCGACCGAAACTGAGAACGAACCCAAGCCAAAACCGGATGTCGCGACCGGGCCGGAGTCGCACTGGCCGGAAGAAACGACTCCGAAAACGAATCCCGAAAAAGCCGACGAGAAACCGATCCCGGATCCTGCGCCGGCAAAGGAGGAGCTGCCTGCGAAGAAGTCGCCAATGCCCGATCAGACGCGATTCCAAGCGATGAAGACCAAGATTCTTAAGATCTATCAGAAAGAATTCGCGGATGCCAAAACTCCGCAGGGCAAGCTCGCGCTGGCTGAGAAACTTGATGGCGAAGCTGATTCGTCGAAAGGCGAGCCGGCCGAGCGCTTCGCGCTGTGGCGAATGGCCGCTGAGAAGGACGCCGAGGCGGGAGATGTCTCCACAGCCATTGATATTGTCGACAAGATCGCTGCCCAGTTTGAAGGCGATAGCGAGGCGATCAAGTATGAGCTTCTTGTCGGAGGCGCGGCCCGCGCCACAAGCACGCCCGAAGGAGCCCGCAGCTTCTGCGACGCGGCTATGAAACTTGCCGTAGCGGCAGTCGAGATTGAAGATTACGATGCGGCCTCGCGATATGCCAAGCAGGCGATCGGCGCCTTGCGCCGCGTGAAAGATCCGCAGTTTAGCCGCGAAGTCGTCGCGCACGACCGCGAGATCGAGCGTCTCAAGACCCGCTATGCCGCGGTGACGAATGCGACGGAGACGTTGAAAGGAGAGCCGGACAACGCGGCGGCGAACTTGACTGTCGGTCAATGGCACTGCTTCGTCAAGAGCGAGTGGGAAAAGGGCTTGCCGCACCTCGCCAAGGGAAGTCGTGAAGACCTGGCCCAATTGGCCAGACAGGAACTTGCCAAGCCCGCCGCCGCGGCGGAGCAGGCCGTCGTAGGCGACGCCTGGTGGGAGTTGGCCGAAAAGGATCGCACCGAGACCAAGTCCAGTCTTCGCGCTCGGGCGCTTTTTTGGTACCAGCAGGCTTCGCCGGGGCTTACGGGTCTTGCGAAAGTCCAAGTCGACAAACGGATCGAATCTCTGGCCCAAACCTCCGGCGGCGAGCCGCGCCAGCCCAATCCGGCCGCGAAAACTTTCGGACCGCGGGGCGCGATGCAAAAGGGCAACGTGGCCTTGA
Source organism: uncultured Planctomycetia bacterium (assembly GCA_963775975.1). GTDB lineage: Bacteria > Planctomycetota > Planctomycetia > Pirellulales > Thermoguttaceae > JANXQG01. The sequence continues at coordinate 735,605 of CAVZKX010000003.1, read as the reverse complement.
TCACCAATGGTGCGTCGGTCTCGGGCGTAAAGGTCTTCGCTGAGAAGATGATCAATCCGGCAGACACCAACCCTACCTCCTTTGGCCCTACGCCCTGCGAGTTTACCGTCGCGCTGGACAAGGTCTATCAGCTTCAGCAAATCCGCTTTAAACTGCAAGACAGAACCATGGCGGCTTATCGAGTCTTCGTTTCACGCGACGGCAGCAAATTTGAATTGCTCCAAGATTCCAGCAACCAGCGCATGGCTGGTTGGCAGAATTTGCCTTTCGCCGCGCGTCCGGTCAAGTGCATCAAGTTGACTTGCAACGGACCGGACGCCAATTTCTGCGTCGATGCCTTTGAGGCCTACTGCTATCCAGTCGGGGCGGACGGCAGCCCGCTGCCGCGCCGCGGCGGAAGATGAACGCAGCCTCGCGAGAATGAAACCGGTCGCAATCATACAGGCCCGCATGACTTCCACGCGGCTGCCCGGCAAGGTATTGAAAGAACTGGCGGGGCAGACGATCCTCGCCTACGTGATCCGCCGCTGCCAACTCAGCCGCCGATTGGCCGGCGTGGTCCTGGCGACGACCGACGAGCCGGCGGACGATTGCCTTTGCCAAGCGGCAAAGTCGTTGAGCATCAGCATTTTTCGCGGCAGCCGCGAGGACGTATTGGATCGCTACCTGAATGCCGCGCACGGCTGCGGCGCCGACCCGATCATCCGCATCACGAGCGATTGCCCGCTCATCGAGCCGGCGGTCATCGATACAGTAATCGAAAGTTTCGAGCGGACGGAAGCCGAGTTCATTTATACCGACGGCTTCCCGCGAGGGACCGGCGACGCCGAGTTGGTGCCGTTCGCCGCCATCGAAAAAGCGTGGCACGTAACTCGACCGGATGAAACCTACTACCGCGAACACGTCGTCACCTACCATTGGAAGCACCCGGACGAGTTTCGTCCGTACATAGTCGAGGCTCCGGCGGAAATCCGCAAGCTCGACTATCGGCTTTGCGTCGACGAGGCGGACGATTATGAGGTCATCCGGCGGATTTGCGAGCACTTCGCCCCGCGCATCGATTTCAAACTGGCCGAGGTCATCGAGTTCCTCGGCCGGAATCCTCAAGTCGCGGCGATCAACCGCCACGTGACGCAGAAGCCGGTCTAACAGGTCCATCGTGCAGCGCATTAAAGACATCCGCGGTCTCAAATATCCGGAAGAATACCTTATCCGCTTCTTCTTCAAGCACGGGCTGCACAATGCTCCGGGAAAAGTGCTGGAAGCGGGCTGCGCCAACGGCTGCAACTTGCGGCTCTTTCGCGAATACGATTGGGAAACCGTGGGCATCGACATCAGCCGCGATGCGCTCGCCGACGGCGCAGCGAATTTCGCCGGCATGACGGGAACGAAGAGCGCCTGCCGCTTCATCGAGCATGATTTGTCCGATGGTTTGCCGCGGAATCTCGACGGACCGTTCGACTGCGTTCTCTTTCCTTCCTCGCTGTACTACATTCCCCGCGCGTCGGCGATCCAGGTCCTTCGCGACGCTCGAAAGCTCGTGCGGCCGGGAGCGGCATTCTATCTCCGTATGAGGACCCTCCGCGATTACCGCTTTGGGCGCGGCGAGCCGGCCGAAATCAACGGCTTTCGCTTGACGACCGAGGTCACCGGCGAGGGGGGCGTGCTCAATGTATTTTACGACGAATACGAACTCGTCGAAATGTTGCGCGATCATCTGGGCGCCGAAGCGGCACAAATGAAAATCCTGCACGTGGACTACCAGAATGTCCAAAACGACGTCATCGTGTCCAATTCGGACGTAATCATCTGGGGGCGTCTGTCGGGCCAATGATCGCCGGCGAACCAATGCTGATTCGCGCCGATTGCAGCGCGAGCATGGGCACCGGACACGTCATGCGCTGCTTGGCATTGGCCCAGGCGGCGCAAGATGAAGGGCAGCGCGTCGCATACGCGATGGCAGACTGCTCCGCTGGCGTGTCAGAGCGATTGCGGGATGAGAACATTGCCATCGTCCATCTCGACTGCGACGCGGGCACCCTGCACGACGCCCATGCCACGGCGGAGGCCGCTCGGTCGTGCGGCAGCAACTGGGTCGTGCTCGATGGTTACCACTTTGATACCGCATATCACGCGGCGATTAAAGACTTCGGCCTGAGCTTGCTTGCAATGGACGACTTCGGCAAGCTGGATCGCTACGTAGCGGACATTGTCGTGAATCAAGATCCGATTGCCGACGAGGAACTTTACCGTTGCCGAAAAGCCTACACCCGATTGCTGTTGGGGACCGAATTCACATTCCTGCGGCGCGAGTTCCGCCGGTTGCCGCGGCCGCAATTGAGGGCCCCTGCCCTGCCCCGCCGACTGCTCCTCACCTTCGGCGGATCGGACCCCGGCTGCTTCACGGAATTGGCCCTGGAAGCGATTGAGTCGGTGAACGTTGACGGGCTAGAAACGATCATTTTCGTTGGGCCGGGCAATCCCCGCTGGGAGCAGCTCGAGGCCGCCGCGAAAGGCCGAGCAGATAGCCATTTGCTGCGCGACCCGTCCGACATTCCCGGCTGGATGGCCGGGTCCGACCTGGCGGTGATTTCCGCTGGGAGCACCCTTTGGGAACTCGCCTATTGCCGCGTGCCCTGCATCGTGGTCGCGGTGGCTGGCGATCAAACGCCCGCAATTGACAGATTAGTTGAGCGCGGGGCATGTCTCTCGCTAGGCAGCGGCAAGAGTCTTGCCGCCAAAGCAATGGCTGAAGTAATCGTCGCGCTATGCACTGATCGGGAGCGCCGTGCGGCGCTCGCCGCGAACCTCGCCGCGATGGTCGATGGCCTCGGGGCGCAGCGAGTTCTCGCCGCAATGCAGACCGTAGGAGCCGCGTGCCGGTGAGGGTCGCCATGATGCAGCCGGCGTTCCTGCCCTGGGCCGGATTCTTCGGCCTGATCAGCACGTGCGAGCGCTTCGTGTTCGGCGACGATTTTCAGTTTTCAGCCGGCAGTTTCCATCAGCGCAATTCACTATTCTGTAATCTAGACGACAAGGCGTGGATGACCGTGCCCATGCAGAAAGAAATGTCGAAGGGCTTGCCCTTGAACAAGGCTCAGATCGCCGAGGAACCACCCTGGCGGGAAAAGATGTGGAAGCGGATCAGCAATGCCTACCGCAAAACGCCGTTTTTCGCCCAGGTCGCGCCGCCAGTGGAGCGCTGGCTGCTGACATCCGCAGCATCATTGGCCGAACAGAACATCAATTTTATCCGCCTAGCGAGTGAGCTGATGGGTCTGAATCGCGAGTTCCGGCTCAGTTCCCAGCGAAGCACGAACTTGCCGCGGTCAGAGCGAGTGGTCGATCTGCTGCGTTGGTGCGAGGCTACCGTATATCTCTGCGCCCGCGGTTCATTCAACTATATGCACAACGACGGCGTATTCCCGATCGAGGGGGTCGAGGTGCTGTTCCAGGACTTTCATCCGCCGGCTTACCCGCAAACTGCCGCGAGAGAGAAGTTTGTGCCGTACCTCTCCGTATTGGATATGCTCTTTAACGTTGGGCCGGCGACGGCGTGCGAACTTATTGAGTCGCATTCCACAACGTGGCTGACGTGGGACGAAATGGTAGCCGCGGCTGAATCGCGTACGATGGCAGTGGAACCGAGCGAACCCCAAGCGAGCGAGGAAGCTGTCTAATGTCGATTCCGACTATTACCATCGCTGGAAGAAAAATCGGTCCTGGGCAGCCGACCTACGTCATCGCGGAGATGTCGGGCAATCACAATCAGAGCTTCGATCATGCGGTAAAGATCGTTCGGGCCGCGAAGGATGCGGGCGCGGACGCCATCAAGCTCCAGACGTACACGGCCGACACGATCACGCTCGATAGCGACCTGCCCTGCTTCCGCGTCGCCGAAGGCACGCTCTGGTCGGGCCAGACGCTTTACAAACTCTACCAGGAAGCCTACACACCCTGGGAATGGCAGCCAAAGCTCAAGCAGGTCGCCGGCGAGTTGGGAATGCACTGCTTCTCGTCGCCGTTTGATCCCACGGCGGTCGATTTTCTGGAAACGATGGACGTTCCGGCATATAAAGTGGCGTCGCTGGAACTCGTCGATCTGCCGCTGATAGAAAAAATGGCGCGGACCGGCAAGCCGATCATCATGTCCACGGGCACCGCTACAGTCGGAGAAATCGACGACGCCGTGCAGGCGGCGCGGCACGGCGGTGCGACCGAGATTGCCCTATTAAAATGCACTTTGGACTATCCGGCGAAGCCCGCTGAAATGAACCTGCGGACCATCCCGCACCTCGCGGAAATGTTCGGCGTGCCGGCCGGGCTGTCGGACCATTCGACGGGCATTGCCGTGCCGGTGGCGGCCGTGGCCTTGGGGGCGTGCATCGTCGAGAAGCATTTGACGATTGCCCGAAGCGAGGGCGGCCCGGACAGCGCCTTTTCACTGGAGCCGCACGAGTTCCGCGCGATGGTCGCTGAAATCCGAGTCGCGGAAGAGGCCCTTGGCGGCGTACGCTACGAGCTAACCGAGCGCGAGGCGATCGCCCGACCATACCGCCGCTCGCTGTTCGTCGTGAAGAGTATTCGCCAGGGCGAGAACTTCACCGACGAAAACGTCCGCTCGATAAGGCCCGCGGACGGCCTGCCGCCGAAATACCTCGGGCAGGTGCTTGGTCGGAAGGCGAGTCGCGACCTCGCGGCCGGCTCGCCGCTAGCATGGGACATGATAGCCTGAGTGTCGGAAGTTGGCAAAGTGTCGTCCCAAGAGACCCAGTCTGAAGTTTTGATAGCCGTGCCGAATTCGCCTCTGCCGGCAGAAAGCGCAGCCGCTCCGCCCATACCCGCCAATACTCCCAATCGTTCTTCACTGACCTATTTGGTGGCGGCCTTCGCTGGCGGCAACTTGATCGCGACCGTGCTGGGCGCGGTCGGCGGAGTACTTCAGGCACGATATGTCGACAAAGTCACGCTTGGCACATTTGCCGCCATCGACTTGGCGCTCGGATGGATGATCTATCTTCAACTCGGTGTCAACAACGGCCTCGGCCGGGAGTTGCCGTACTATTTTGGGCGAGGCGACCGACAAAGGGTCAACGATCTGGCGGCGACGGCGCAGACCTGGCTGATCTCGATTGGCGTGCTCATCGAATGTGGGTTCCTGGCGGCGGCCGGATGGTTCGCAATTCGCGGTCAAACGCAGTTGATGGTGGGATGCGCCGCCTTCGCAGCGGTAGCGGTCGTTTATTTTTACAGCGTGCTCTATCTCCAGTCGACCTATCGCACGGCGCACGACTTCGCCCGACTATCGCTTGCCACGACCTTGCAGAACTTGCTCGGATTGGCGATGGTGGCAACCGTCTACTGGTTCGGATTCGATGGTCTTTGCCTGCGGGCGGTCGTCTCGATGTTGGTCGGCATGGCCCTGCTGCACTGGTGGCGGCCGATCCGCATCCGATGCCAATGGAACCCAGCCGACTTCCGGCACTTGCTAGTCATCGGCTTCCCGATCTTCTTCGTCGGCGAGTTGGGCAGCCGCCTTTGGATGTTGGTAGACACCACATTGGTAGGCTCTTCACTCAACGTGGGCGGCCTCGGACTCTATAGCATTGTCGTCAGGCGCGAGATGCAGCGTTGATACTGCCGCTGGCCGTAGGAGCGGTCATGTATCCGCGGATGACCCAGTACTATGGCCGCGCGCACGATTTGGCGGGCACGATGACGATGACTATCAAACCGACGATCTATCTGGTCGCGGCCATGGCGCCGCTCGTCGCGATTGGCTGGCTGCTGGCCGGTCCGCTGGTCAAACTCGTTCTGCCCGGCAAGACGGAAATGGTGCCGGCGTTGCAATGGAGCTTGCTGCTGCCGCTTGCGCTGAGCTTCTGTTGCGTCCATAATGTTTACAACGTCTGCCGCCGGCAGGACCTTTACGCCGTTGTGATTGTGCTGAGTATCGCCTCCTATGCCGGAGCTCTGTATTTGCTGTGCCGCCATGGCGCGTACCTCGCGGCGTTCCCTCAGGCCCTCCTTGTCGGGCGAATCGTGTTTGTGTTGGCAGGCTACGTCTTCCTTTATCCGCTCTACCGAAGCTGGAAAAGACGCAGCCGTCAACCTGAACAAGTTTAAGCGCGCAACAAAACGTGATAGCCGCAGCTACAACCATACCGAACGAAGTGCTCCGCGACTTGGAAGACGCAATTGGCCAACAACCGATGTTCGGCATGGCCCTTGGAGCGCTCTTGAACGACGTGGTCATTATTGACTTGATCAACGGCCAGGGCCGATGGAGTTCCGCCAGGCGGTTCCGCTGGCTCGTCGGGCGTTGGCTGATCAGCCGCCGCAAGGCGGTTCGGCCCGCGCCGCTGCCGGCCGCCGCCAGCGATGCGATTCTCGTTACCTGGCGGGCGTCGAGTCCCCGCGTCGACGAACTACTGATACCCGTTATCGAGGAGTTGGGGCCGCAGCGATGCACCGTGCTTTACGAGAAACAATCGGTCGTCGCCAATGTTCCGCACGAAGCGTCGCTGTTGCAACTGTTCGCGGTCCTGCCTCATGAACCGGAAGTCTGGATGGCCGAGTTTCACCGCTGCTGGCCGGCTTGGAAGGCAGCTCTAAAGAAGGTTTGCCGGCGCTACGGTTTGTCGGCGGCCGTATATGAGCGACTGGCGATCGAACTAGTCCATGGCAGCCAGTTCTTCGTCGGCTTTCGGCAACTTCTCGCGAGCCTTCGCCCCGCCGCGATCGTGACGGAATATGACCGCAGTTCCCGTTGGTCGTGCCTGCTGCTGGCGGCGCGCTCCTTGGACATTCCCACGTTTACGCTTCAGCATGGCGTACTTGGCGACGACGGTATTGGCTACGTGCCGTTGGTCGCCGACAAGATATTCTGCTGGGGCGAATCGGCCCGTGACGTGCTGCTCCGCTGCGGCGTTTCGCCCGAGCGGATCGTGCTGGGCGGATGTCCGAGATTGGATCGGCAACTTACGGTCACAACTTCCCAAGCCCGCGCGAAACTTGGTCTGGACGCGACGAAACCGGTCGTCATGCTGGCGACCGCGCCTTATGCCGAGTTGGATCGCACGCGGCTTGTCGAGATTTTTGCCGGATGCATTGAACGCTTGCTCGATACGACCGGAATCGTGCGATTGCATCCTTCGGAGAAACTGGATGACTACGGCAAGCTGGCGGCAGCGCATCCGGCAATCCGTTTTTTCGAAAACCGTGCGGCCACAATCGATGAATCATTGGCGGCGGCCGACGTAGTTGTAGTGCATAATAGCGGTATTGGCGGCGACGCCGTCGTCAAGGGCCGCCTGGCGATCGTCGCGGATCTGGCTCCGTCGCCGCTGGGACACGGCAGAGACCTTGTTGAACAAGCCGGTTGCCCATGCGTGCAGTCCGCCGCTGATTTGCTCGCTACCGTCCGCACGTTGTTGCTGGACGACGCAGCGCGGTGCCGGCAACACGCCCGCGCCGACCGCTTTGTCGATCGGTTCTGCGCCTATTTCGGACGCGATTCGGCCCGTCAGATCGTGCGCACGGTCATGGAACCCGTTGCGGCGAAGCAGGAGTCGGCAGTCTGAATGTCCAGGCTTTTCTCGCTTTTCGTCTTGAGAATTGTTTCCCTACCGCGACGGTTGTGGTGGTGGTGCGAAGACAATATATTCGGCCTACTCGTACTTTCGGCGCGGGGCGTGCGATGTGGACGAGGGGTACTTTTGTGCGGCGTGCCGTTCATTGTGCGCCCGGCGGGGCCGCGATTGTGCTCGGCGAACGGGTGAGCCTGCGTTCGCGGACGGCCGACAACGTGTTGATCGCCCGCCGTTGCACGCTTGCTGCGCTTAGCGACGGGGCGGTCGTTGAAATCGGCGACGGAGTGGGAATTTCGGGTGCGACGCTTGTCGCCATGACGCGAATTGGCGTCGGCTCGCGGACTTTGATCGGCGCTGAGGCAATGATCCTCGACAGCGACTTTCACCCCCTGGATTCCGCACAGCGTCGGATCCACGAGACGGCCGGCGCGAAGTCGGCCGCGGTGCAGATCGGAAAGGAAGTTTTCATTGGCGCCCGAGCGATCATCCTCAAGGGTGTGAACATCGGCGACGGGGCTGTGATCGCAGCCGGCGCGGTGGTAAGCAGAGATGTCGCCGCTGGAGACATCGTCGCCGGCAATCCGGCCCGCGTCGTGGGTTCCGTGACCGCACAAACGGCGACTCAACCTTAAGCGGAGGCAACGGTGAAAATCCTCGTTACCGGATCAAGCGGCCTGATCGGCTCGGAAGTGACGCAGCACTTCGACACGCTGGGCTGGGACATTCACGGCGTGGACAACAACATGCGGGCCGATTTCTTCGGTCCCCAAGGCGACACGCGCTGGAACCAGCATCGCCTAGAAAGCCTTTGCAAGCGATTCACGCACCACGAGTTGGATATCCGCGACCGCGCCGCCGTGCTCCAAATGATCGAAGAGTTGCAGCCCGACGCCGTCGTCCACGCGGCCGCACAACCGAGCCACGATCTGGCGGCGTCGCGGCCGTTTGACGACTTCGACGTCAACGCGGTCGGCACGCTCAATCTGCTGGAAGGCGTGCGGCGGTTCGCCCTGGAATCGCCGTTCGTCTACATGTCGACGAACAAGGTCTATGGCGACGCGCCGAACGAGTTGCCGCTAGTGGAACTTGAAACTCGCTGGGACTACGCCCACGGCGATGATTATCCCGGCATCCGCGAAGACTTTCGCATCGACCGCTCTAAACATTCGATCTTCGGCGCTTCGAAGGTCGCGGCGGATGTGATGGTGCAGGAATATGGACGCTACTTCGGCATGAAGACATGTTGCCTGCGCGGCGGCTGTCTCACTGGGCCGAGCCACTCGGGCGTGGAACTGCATGGATTCCTTAGCTATCTGGTCAAGGTCAACGTCTGCGGCGGACACTACAAGGTCTTCGGCTACAAGGGCAAGCAAGTCCGCGACAACATCCACTCGCACGACGTGGCCTCGTTCATCGAACGCTTCATCGCCGCGCCGCGCTCGGGCGAGGTCTATAACCTGGGTGGCGGTCGCGGCAATTCCTGCTCGATCCTCGAGGCATTCCAGCGCGTCGAGGCGATTACCGGCAAGAAGATGAGCTACGAGTATGTCGACAAGAACCGCGAGGGTGATCACATCTGCTACATCTCGAATCTCGATAAGCTCAAGGCCCATAATCCGGGCTGGACGATCACTCGGAGCCTCGACGATATTTTCGAGGAAACCGTTCGGGCGTGGAAAGAACGCAAGTGAAGGGTAAAATACTCTATCTCAGTTGGTCGGTCCCGCCCGACACATCGGGCTCGGCGATCATTGCGCTGAATCTGCTGCAGCAGTTCACGCGCGACGAGATGGTCGTGGCGGGCGAAAAGCCCTATGGCAAGCCGGCGGTGCAATGGAAGCCCGAATGGCCGGAGTTGCATTATGTGCAATCGGTCTGGCCTTTCGCGCGGCGAGGCCAGCGATGGTGGCGTCGGCTGCAGTTCCCCGCGCTTTTGGCGAAGTGCCTGTGGATTATTTGGCGGCGAAAAGTCGATCGTATCGTGGTTGTCTATCCCAGAGTCGGTTTTCTATTTGCCGGATACCTGCTGTCATGTCTGACGGGCTGCAGGCTATTTGCCTACTTGCACAACACCTATGAATATCGAACGGGGGGCGCTCGGCTGGTTGCGGCCTGCGTTCACTGGCTGGTCTTCCGCCGTGCTTCCCACGTTTTCGTAATGAGCCAAGGGATGTCGGAACTCTATCGGCAACTCTTCCCACACGTTGCCCAAACTCCTTTGCTGCATTCGTTCAACGAGAAGCTGGAGGCGTTCCGCGAGCCGCCGCGACCCGCCAGCGGGTGCCCGGGCTCACCAATGCGGTTTGCATTTTGCGGCAACCTCGTGTCGTGCAAGGACGCGGCCGCGAGGCTGTCCGAAGCTGTCGCTCGCGCGCCGAACGCCTCGCTTTCGATTTATAGCGGCGATGCGCCGGCCAGTCTGCGGCGAATGGGAATGCTGCGGCCGGGCACGGAGCACCGAACTGTTCCGCGCGATGAGATCCTCGAACTGCTGCGGCAGGCGGACGTGGTTTTGCTGCCGCACAGTTTTGAATACCCCGAGGCGGCCGGCGACGAGTTTCGTACGATTTTTCCCACGAAGACGATCGAGTATCTCATTAGCGGTCGGCCGATACTTGCCCACAGCCCGGCGGACGCCTTTTTGACAAAGTTTTTGAAGGAAAACGAATGCGCGCTAGTCGTCGACCGGCCCGATGTCGACGCCTTGTGTGAAGCGATCGAGCGATTGCGGTGCGATTCCGCGCTCAGAAGCCGCCTCGTCAGAAACGCGCTCACTACCGCGCAACAGTTTCAGGCGAGCCGTGTGGCTGCCGAGTTCCGTAAATGGGTGGATGGACCTCCCGCGAGCGCAGCGGAGCAAGCGGTGGTCTCCTTGGAGAAACATGGCGTCTGAAAACGCAGCACCGAGCGACGCGGACACCGCGCTGCGCGTGGCCGTTATCTTGGACGACCTGCGCCAACCTGCATGGGTCTATGAAATGCTCGCCGCGGTGCGTCGGTTGCGCGGCGTGCGCATCGTATTGACGCTCATGCCCGAGCAAGCGAGGGAACTCCGAAAAAGGGACAACTTCCTTTGCAGGATCTGGAGCCGTCTGGACCGGCGACTGGTAAGGATGTCTCGCGACGCGCTCGATTCGACCGACTGCGCGGCGCTGCTGGCGGACGCCGAAAGATTGGTATTCAAGCGATCCGGCGACTCAATCGAAGAGGCGGACTTCGCCGCAATCCGGCGTCTCGCGCCCGACGTGTTGCTGGACCTAAGTGCGGAGCCGCTGCGGGGCCCTATCTTGGATTTGCCGCGGTATGGAGCGTGGAGCGTTCGCTTCGGCAATTCCGCGGTGCGCGGCGGTCCGTCGATAGGGGCTTGGGAAGTCTTGAGCGGCGAACCGCTGACGTTCAGTGCTCTCGTCCGCTACCGTAGCGACGGCGATGCCGAAGTGCTCTTCCAATCGGCCGCCGCGACCCATCGGTCCTCAATAGCGCGCAACCGGAACAATTGCTGCTGGAAGACGGCCCAGTTCGTCCCGCGGCGGTTGGCGCAGTTGCTTCAATTGCCCGCCGATTTGCCGCCCCCGCATGCATGCTCCGCAGCGACCGCGAAACGCCCTTTGCAGTCCCGCGACGGTAGTGTCACGGCGCTCCTTGGCGTGGGCCGCGTCGCAATGCGAACTCTACACAATCGCATCAAGGGCCGGCTCGCCCGGTCGCAGTGGTTCATCGCCTATCGCATGGCAACCGAGGGCGAAGCGGGGCCAGACGATTTTACGGGATTTGTGCCGCTGGCGTCACCGCCCGACCGCTACTGGGCCGACCCCTTTCCGGTGCAATGGAACGGCGGATACGCACTGTTCTTCGAAGAGTTTCTCTACTCTACAGGGCGGGGCCGGATCGCCGTGCGTGAATGGCGTGACGGACATTGGAGCGAGCCCCGCGTGGTCCTGGAACGGCCGTATCATCTTTCCTACCCGTTCGTCTTTTCCTGGCAGAACAAATGGTACATGGTGCCCGAATCGCTGGGGAGCCGCGCGATCGAATTGTGGTGCTGCGATGAATTTCCGCATCGCTGGCGTTTCGAGCGGAACTTGATGGAAGGTATTCAAGCAGCCGATTCGACGATTTTCGAGCGCGACGGACGGTGGTGGATGTTTTCCTGCATCGCCACAGAAGGAGCCGCCGCATGCGACGAACTTTTCCTCTTCCATGCCCCGACGCCGTTGGGTCCCTGGTGTCCGCACCGGCGAAATCCGGTGGTTTCCGACGCTCGCCGCGCACGTCCGGCTGGCCGGCCGTTTTTGCACGGCGGAAAATGGCTCCGTCCCAGTCAAGATTGCACCGGAGAATACGGGCGCCGCATTGTCATGCACGAGATTGAGCGGCTGGCGCCTGACGAGTACCAGGAGCGGGTGGCATGGACGATCGAGCCGACATGGTCGCGGGGCTTGATCGGAACGCACACCTGGAATTCCGCCGGCGATCTCACAGTCATCGATGGTCGTCGCTGGAGGTGGCTAGGCCGGGCCGCGGTTTGAGTTTCGACCGGCAGCATGTATGCGAGTGCGCGAAATGCTATTCGACGACTACGAGGCCGTGCAGAGGGTGCGATCGGACAACGGGCTTGGCCGTCTTTCGCGCGAGTTTTGGACGCACTTGGAGAATAACCCGCATCGCTCGGCCGGCTGTCAACTCCCGATGGGCTGGGTATTGGAAATTGACGACGGCCGGATTGTGGGGATTCACTGTGCCTATCCCGTCCGCTATCAGTATCGAGGCCGGCCTTTGCTTGCCGGCATTGGACATACTATGGCCGTTGATCGCGCTTATCGCCTTTCCACCTTTGGGCTCGTAGCACCCTTCTTTCGATTGGAAAAAGTCGACTTCGTCATGACTACTTCAGCGAACCGCGGGGCCGCGCTTTTTTACCAGTACAACAAGGCCAGCCCGATTCCAGTCGCCCATCTGGCCGATCATCTTTCCTGGGTTGTCAACTATCGGAAAGTAGTTTCCGCCGCCTTGCAAAAGAAGCGCGTTCCCGCGCCGGCGGTGGTCGCTTTGCCGGCGGCCGTCGCGGCGTGGACACTGGATTCCCTCGCCGGCCGAAATCGCTTCGGACGCCGCGCGTCGGGCGTGCACCAACTCGAAAACTTCGATGGGCGGTTTGATCGGTTCTGGACGCTATTGGCCCAGAGTTCGGATCATATGCTCGCCGTCCGCGATCGGGCCTCGTTGCAGTGGCATTTTGAATTCGCTTTGCAAAAAGGACACGTGCGAATCCTGGTCCTGGAACAGCACGGAGAAATGATCGGATACTTGTTGCTGCTCCGCGACCTTCGCCGGGACAGCCAGCTGCTCGACCATTACTTGGTGGTCGATCTCCAAGTGCTCGAAGCGCGGGCTGACCACGTGCAGGCTTTGATGGCTGAAGCGCTTCGTACCGCACGGAGCGAGGGCTTTGCGATGGTCGACGTCGTCGGATTGTGCACGGAAAAGCGACGAATCGTGGAATCCATGCGGCCATACGTTCGATCTACCGATCGCAGCCCATTCTGGTACAAAGCCACCCGCACCGTCGAGGGGCTTGATCTTCACACTCCGGAAGTTTGGGACCTGACGTTGTTGGACGGCGATGCTACAATTTGGAATTGAACCGATCCGACTGATCAAGCGCTGGCAATTCACTCGCAATATCAAAATGGCTAGGAACACATCATGGATCATGCTCGCATCGTCGGACTGATTGCAGACACAGTCCGCGATTATCTCGACCCTACCATCGCCGACAAGGGAATGGTAATCGACGAATCGACTCCCTTGTTTGGCGACAACGGCCTGTTCGATTCCATGGGCCTTGTGTCCGTGGTAGTAGCCGTCGAGCAAGAAGTGAGCCAAGCCACGGGAACGGCAATCACGATTGCCGACGAGCGCGCGATGTCGCAGAGGCGGAGCCCATTTCTCTCCGTCGGCTCCCTCGCCGCGTATACCGAGGAATTACTCAAAGCAGCGGACGTACAACAAGGCGGCTGAAGCTCGTGGATAGAAGAGTCACGCTGGTTACCGGCACGCGGAAGGGAATCGGGCGGTTCCTCGTCGAGCATTACGTAAGGCAGGGCCACGAGGTTGTCGGCTGCAGCCGAGGGATGCCCGACTGGACACTGGAAAACTACCGCCATTTCGAACTCGACGTAGCGAACGAGCGGCTGGTCCGCGAGATGTTTCTCGACATCCGCAAGAACTACGGGCAGCTGGACCACCTCATAAACAACGCCGGCATTGCCTCGATGAATCATAGTATGCTCATGCCGGTCAGCACGGTGAGCTCGATATTCTCAACAAACGTCGTGGGCACATTCCTTTTCTGCCGGGAAGCAGCCAAATTGATGCAAGGGCGACGCTGGGGACGGATCGTAAATTTCACCACCGTGGCCACCCCGTTGAAACTGGAAGGCGAGGCTATTTACGCGGCCTCGAAGGCAGCCGTTTATTCGTTGACTGAAGTTCTCGCTCGCGAATTCGCTCCCCTGGGCATTACCGTCAACTCCGTCGGCCCCACGCCGATCGAAACCGACCTGATCCGTTCCGTGCCAAAGGACCGTATGGACCGCCTGATCGCCCGGCAGGCCATTCCGCGAATGGGCACCTTTGCGGACGTTGCCAATGTCACCGACTTTTTCCTGCGGGCCCAGAGCGATTTCATTACGGGACAGAATCTCTACCTGGGCGGAATATGACAGCCGTCGACGAGTTTTTTCAACGGCTCGAGTCCTTCCGGCAGCGCGAAGCGCTGATCTGGCGCGAGGGAAGCTACACGTTTGACGACCTGATCCGCCTGATCGCGGAACATACGACGCTGCTCGCCGAAGCGTCGGTACCCGAGGGTGCGGTCGTGGCGATAGAAGGCGACTATTCACCCAGCTCCGTTGCGGCGTTGCTTGCCACCGTCGCGTCGCGGCGGATTGCGGTGCCCTTGACAGCGAGCGCGAAAAGCAAGAAGGCCGAGTTCTTTGAAACGGCGGAAGTGCAGTGGGCCATCCAGGTGAGCGGTGATGACCGCCCGACGCTACGGGTCGCGGAACGGCCAGCGACCCACGAACTGTTCGCCCGTTTGCGGTCCGTTGGGCATCCTGGCCTGGTCCTTTTCACGTCCGGCTCCACGGGCCGCAGCAAAGGGGTCGTACACGACCTGGACTTGTTGCTGCGGAAGTACCTGCGGCCACGACATTGCTACCGGACACTGGCGTTTCTGCTGTTCGATCACATTGGCGGATTGGATACGCTGTTTTACAGTTTGGCAAACGGCAGTTGCCTGGTCACGCCTGCCAGTCAAACACCGAATGACGTCTGTGCTGCAATCCAGGCCCACGGCGTCGAAGTACTCCCCGTTTCGCCGTCGTTCATCAACCTGCTTCTGTTGAGCGGCGGGCATGAAAAATACGATTTTAGCAGCCTGCGAGTAATCACCTACGGAGCGGAGGTCATGCCGGAGAGCACGCTCTCGCGCTTGAGTGACGCCCTGCCGCTGGTCAGGCTCCTCCAGAAGTTTGGCGCTACCGAAATTGGAACGATGCGATCGCAGTCGCGCGCATCCAATTCAGTATGGGTCAAGATCGGCGGCGAGGGTTTTGAGACTCGCGTCGTGGACGGCATGTTGCAGATCAAGGCGGAGTCGGCGATGCTCGGATACTTGAACGCTCCAAGTCCGTTCACCAGCGACGGATGGTTCGTCACCGGAGATCGCGTCGAGGTCGATGGCGAATACTACAGGATCCTGGGCCGGGAGTCGGATATCATCAACGTCGGCGGACAAAAGGTATTTCCCGCCGAGATTGAAGGCGTGCTCATGGAGATGGAAAACGTTTGTGATGTGGCGGTTTGCGGCAAGAAAAGCCCGTTCACCGGCGAAATGGTCGCCGCCCGAATTGAGTTGGAAAAACCCGAAGAGTTGCAGACGCTCCGTCGCCGGGTGCGGAAGTATTGTGCGGCCCGTTTGGCCGCGTACAAAATACCCAGCAGCATCGAAATTGCAACGGGGCCGCTCTGCGGCGCCCGAATGAAAAAAATGAGAAAAGCTCGCTGATTGCGGGATGCGTAATACACAAACCTCGGAACACTGGCCGTTCGTTCATAATCACCCCGCAGAGGGGGCGTTAGAATCGGCGGCCGAAGTTCGGCGTCCGACGTTGCTGGATGGCGATGCTACAATTGGGAATGAAAGCGGCCCAAACTGACTTGCGAACCGAAACCGCGAAACGTGCGGTCAGCTTTTGTCTACCCAACCTGCTTCCAGGCGGGGCCGAAAAGGTGAACGTTCACTTGGCCAATGGTCTGGCCGAACGCGGTTACCGCGTCGACATGGTCTTATTCGAGGCCCGCGGCGAGTTTCTCGCCGACCTCAAGCCGTCAGTGCGCGTTGTCGATCTCAAGGCTAGCCGCATGGTTAGGGCGATTCCGCCGTTGGCTAAGTATCTGCGGAACACGAGGCCGGCAGTCGTGATTTCGGCGCTCGATCACGTGAACATAGGTGTGATCGTAGCGCGGCAGTTGTCGGGCACGAAGGTGCCGGTTGTCGTGACGATCCATGCCACGCAGTCGATGGCCGCGAAATACCGCCGCGGGTTCCGTGCCCGCGTGGTCCGCTGGTTCGGCCGCTGGTGCTATCGCCGCGCCGAAGCGATTCTTTGCGTGTCGCGCGGGGTCGCCGAGGATCTTGTGACAAGCGTCGGCGCCGCTCGCGAGCGAATACGCGTGGTCTACAATCCAGTTGTCAGCCCGCGAATGATCGATATGGCCCGCGAACCGCTGGACCATCCCTGGTTTTGTCCAGGCGCGCCGCCGGTTGTGCTGGCGGTGGGGCGTCTCACGGCGGCGAAGGACTATCCGGCGCTGGTCCGCGCATTTGCCTCCGCTCGCTCCCAACGCGAAATGCGGCTGGTAATTCTCGGCGACGGCGAGGAACGGCCGAAATTGGAAAGGCTTGTCGCGGAGTTGGGGCTGAATGATTGTGTCGCTTTGCCAGGCTTCGCCGCGAACCCGTATACTTATATGCAGAAGGCTGCGGTCTTCGTGCTATCGTCCATGTCCGAGGCACTGCCGACCGGCTTGATCGAGGCCCTGGCGGTGGGTGTGCCGATCGTGGCGACGGACTGCCCCAGCGGGCCGCGGGAGGTTTTGCAGAACGGCCGCTTCGGCGCGCTGGTGCCAGTGGGCGATACCGCGGCCCTGGCCCGCGCCATTTTAGATGCCCTGGACGCGCCGCGGTGCGCAGCGCCTGCGGAGGCGGTGCGGCCTTACACCATGGATTACGCGCTGGACGAGTATTGCCGGATTATCGAGGAGGTGGCCACGCGTGAGTAAGCTGACGCTGATACTATTGTGCGCTTTCGTCTTCATGCTTCCCTTCGAGGCTATGCTCTGGTTCAATGCGGAGGATATTCCCTCCGTCTCAAAGTTCATCGGCGTGGCGCTGGTCGGGTCGGCGTTGGTGGCATTCTTGGCCGGACATCCCCTCCGCATGCCGAATCTCGCGGTGCTGCTGCGCATCTTGATCGTCGTACTCTGCGCAATATCGTATGCATGGTCGGTCAATCAAGACGAAACGATTTCGTATTTGAAGCGTCTCGCTCAGTTGCTCATATTCTTCTTACTGATATGGGAGTTTGCCGTTAGCTACGACGACCAGTTGTGGGTTTTTCGCTCGTTGCTGGCGGGAATGATCGTGCCCGCATTTATGGCGTTGCGAGCATTTCAGTCTGCTTCGCGCGTGGAGATCGAGTCGGGAGAACGCTTTACGGGTGGCGGCCAAGACTTGAACTACTTGGCCTACATGCTCTGTGTTGCCGTCTTGATTTCGGTATACATGGCGCGCAATCAGCGTCCGCTGGATCGGGCACTGCGCTGGGGTTATTGGGGCCTAGCCGCCTGGTGCGTGCTTCAAACCATGCTTACCGGGTCGCGGGGCGGATTGTTAAGCTTGCTGATAACTTCCGTATTCGTGGCGTTATTGAGTGGAATGAAAGTTGGCAAAGCACTGGCGCGAAAGATCATGCGAATTGCCATTAGACTCGTTCTCATCCTCGCGGTAGGTTGGTTCCTTGGAAGGACGTTCGTTCCGCAAGAGTTGTTCAACCGCTTCACACTGGGCGGCGCCGGCGGCACTTCGATTGAAGATGACCCTCGAGTCAGAATATGGAATCGCGGCATGGAGGGCTTCTGGAAACATCCCATCATGGGCGTCGGCTGCGCGGGGTTCTATACCGTTGCTGCCGACGAAAAGGGCGTCGCCCGAGCCCCGCACAGCACTTTCATCTCTGTACTGGTCGAGTTGGGCGTCGTCGGCCTGGCGCTGTACCTGCTGTTCCTTGCTCTGCTGTTTCGCGCAGCGTGGCGGCTTCCTCACCGGGAACGCTTGTTTTGGCTGGGAGTCTTATCAATCTCGGTCTTGAACTGCATTACGTGCGGGTCGCAAGGCGACAAATTCACATGGTTCCTATACGCGATGGTTGTGGTGCAGGAAGCCGCATTAGGCCCGCTCAACAAGCGCCGCGCCAGGCCCGCGCTGTGCGCGGCGTCGCGCCGCCGGTTATCGGACCGCTTCATCCCGGCCTGCGAAGGTCCTGATGACTGAC
Source organism: uncultured Planctomycetia bacterium (assembly GCA_963775975.1). Taxonomy (GTDB): domain Bacteria; phylum Planctomycetota; class Planctomycetia; order Pirellulales; family Thermoguttaceae; genus JANXQG01. The sequence goes on along the minus strand of CAVZKX010000003.1, from coordinate 717,394 downwards.
GCAAAAAAACAGGAAATGGCTTTGGTTGACACCAATCTCGGCGTCGATGCGCACCATCGCACGGTGCTCGCCTTAATCGCGCTGCTTGTCGGCCTGCACATTGTCAAAGTTGCCGCATTTATTGCCGCTGGACAGGGCCCGTTGCAAGGCGACACGGCGGTTTATTGGTCGTTGGGCGAACGCATCGTCGCCGGCGATTGGCTGCTGCTTGACAATCCGCCCGAGGTCACGCGAACGCCTGCGTATCCGTATTACGTGGCATTCTTTCAGGCGACGTGCGGCAGGCATGCGCTCGCGGCGGCGATCATAATGCAACATGTCATGCTGCTGGCAAACGTTGCCCTAGCGGCGTGGACTTGCTGGCTGCTGACGGAAAAAAGGAGTTCAATCCTGCTTTGCCTGGTCCTGACGCTCGGCTGCTTCTCCTGTTTCGGCGTGGGTGTGCAATTGCTTAGCGATACGTTGCTGACTTTCGTGCTCATGCTTGGCGTCGCGCTTGCGGCCGCTTGGCGGCGGCGGCCGTCGCCGTGGCTGGCCCTGGCCCTCGGCCTTGCCCTGGGCACCGCGGTCCTAACCAAGCCGGCGGCGCAGTTCGCTGGGTTGATCCTTTGCGGTTGGATGCTGCTCGGCGGCGCACCCGCGCAGCGCGTCGGCGGTGAGTATTCCTGGCGGAAGCGCGTCGGGCACGGTTGCCTGGTCATTGTCACGGCGCTGGCACTGGTCGCGCCGTGGCTCGTGCGAAACCAAGCCCGCTTCGGAGAACCGTTCCTGACGCGATTAGCAGGGCGCGCGCTGTGGTGGTCGTGCTTCAAGGGCAATCCCGCGGACAAGTTTGATCCCCCGATTCCCTTTGCCGACGGCCCGGCGACGCGCACGGTTCGTCAGGCGGTCAAAACGGTCAACCCGCACGACACGTGGGGCACCTTCAAGGAACTTGTCCGCCTTGGCTGCTCCGAAAGCGCCGCCGACGAACTGATGCTCCGAGCGGCGAAGGAGGCCATCCGCGAGAATCCGTGGAAATACTTCGTCAGCCGCTGCCGGCGCTACGTCTGGTTCTGGCTCACGCCGAACGAGACATATCGGCCAAACACCGGCGACTTCAGCTTTGGCGTCGATCGGCCGAAATTGGAGTTCGGCACGGATGTGTCCAAGGGCGCCGAGAACGGCGGGGTTGAGGGACAAGTGACGTGGCGCGGCAATTGGTACTTTCAGCAAGGACGGCTTAACATCCTTTGGCATCCGCATCCCGCGATATATGCAGTGGCGGTTCTCGCCTGTGCGGCTTCGATCATTGTCCTGGTGCGGACGCCGCAAACGCGCGGGCTGGCATTGTTTTTCGGGCTTTGGCTTGGCTATTTTTCCGCCGTTACGGTCCTTTTCGGCTGCCCATCGTACCGATATCGAATGCTCCTTGAGCCGGCCATGATCGTCCTTACCGTCTGCGGCGCTGAAACTTTCTGGGCGATGAAAGTGCCGCACCGCAAGCAGTTGGGATCTCTGCCATCGGCATCAGGTCAATCACCACAAGTTTCGCAAAAAGCTTGACGTCGCCTTAGCCTAGTGGATCGGCGAATGTCGACAACCCAATCAATGAGACCGGGCATGACGCAGAACGAAGCCGAATATGCCGCAGCAAGTGGCAACGCAACATCTTTTGATATCGAAGTGTCGATAGTGATGCCGTGCTTGAACGAAGCGGAAACCGTGGCGCAGTGCGTCGAAAAGGCTCTTCGAGGGATGCGCGAGAACGGCATCCAAGGTGAAGTTGTCATTGCCGACAATGGCAGCTCGGACGGCTCCCAAGAACTTGCCTCTCGTGCGGGCGCCCGCGTCGTGCCTATTGAGAAAAAGGGATACGGCAACGCCCTCATGGGAGGAATTGCCGCGGCGCGCGGAAAATACGTGGTCATGGGAGACGCCGACGACAGCTATGACTTCAGCCACGTCCCACGCTTTCTCGACAAGCTGCGCGGCGGCTGCGACCTGGTTATTGGAAACCGCTTTCTGGGTGGAATTCGGCCGGGCGCCATGCCCGCGCTGCATCGCTATCTCGGCAATCCCGTGCTGTCGGGCATTGGAAAACTGTTCTTCCGGAGTCCTTGCGGGGACTTTCACTGCGGGCTGCGCGGCTTTTCCAAGGCGGCCATTGATAGGCTTGATTTGCGCACGACGGGAATGGAGTTTGCCAGCGAGATGGTGGTGAAAGCAACGCTGCACGGGTTGCGAATCGGCGAAGTGCCCACTACGCTTTCGCCCGACGGGCGGAGCCGGCCGCCGCACCTTCGCAGTTGGCGCGACGGCTGGCGGCACTTGCGATTCCTGCTTTTGTACAGTCCGCGCTGGCTGTTCCTCTACCCCGGACTGTTCCTGATGCTCGTGGGAAGTTGCCTCATCGTGTGGCTGCTGCCGGGTCCGAGGAACGCGGGGTTTGCCGTCCTTGATGTGCACACTATGCTTTGCGGCGCGGCGATGGTTTTGATCGGCTTTCAGTCTGTTTCCTTTGCCGTGCTGGGAAAGGTGTTCGCCATGACGAGCGGACTTACGCCGTGGACGCCGAAACTTCGCAGCATTTTTGAATGGATTACGCTGGAGATCGGGCTCCTTTGTGGTGGCTTGCTAATCGTTGGCGGAGTTGCTGGGCTTCTCGCCGCGGTCTTCATCTGGAAACTTCACAATTTTGGCCCATTGGATCCCCAACATACGCTGCGCTGGGTAATACCAGCGGTCACGGCTACTTCGCTTGGATTTCAAATTGTCCTGTCCAGTTTTTTCCTGAGTATGCTCGGCTTGAGCCGAAAGTGAACTCGACCCTCGGCAAGAAATGACGAAGCCTGAATTCGACGCGTTCGCCAAGGACTACTCCGCCGAGCTTAATCGCGCATTGGCGGTGACCGGGGAAAGCCTGGAATACTATGCCGAGCAGCGGGTTCTGCACCTTGCACAGCGCCTCAAAAGCTTTGGAGCAAAAGCGGCCAACGTCTTGGATTTTGGCTGTGGAACCGGTACGGCGACTCCGTATTTGCTCCGCGGTCTCGGCGCAATCCGTGCTGGGGATTGACGTCTCGACCGAATCGCTTAACGAGGCGTCGGCGCGATTTGCGGGACTTTCCGCCAGCTTTCTCGAACTTAGCAAGTTCGAGCCGCGAGGCGATCTTGACGTCGCATTTTGCAATGGCGTGTTTCACCACATTCCACCAAAGGATCGCCCAGACGCCTTGCGAATGGTTTTTGCATCGCTGCGCCCTGGCGGCTACTTCGCTTTTTGGGAAAACAATCCTTGGAACCCCGGAACGCGGTGGATTATGAGCCGCACGCCGATCGACCGCGATGCAATTACGATTTCGCCCCGCGAGGCAAAGAAACTCTTGCAGTCCGCCGGCTTTCGCTCGCTCTCCGTCGATTCGCTCTTCTACTTTCCTCGCAGCCTTGGATGGTTTCGTCCGTTGGAGAGGGTCTTGACGCGGCTCCCGCTAGGCGGCCAATACTTGGTGCTTTGCGTAAAGGATTCGTCCCGCGATGGGAACACGGGTGGAGCGTCCGAATGAACTCTATCGATTGTTAGCGCCTCCATGAGATTGCTTGAAATGACTACGAAACGCAGAAAAGGAATTTAGCCTTGGAAAAGAACATAAGATATGGAATTCTCGGCGGCGGCCTGAGCGCTTTGTCGCTGGCTTACTTCCTGCAGGAACACCCGCGGATAAATTCGATCGACATATTGGAAAAGGAAGATTCGCCGGGCGGGCTCGCCAGATCGTACTCTTTTGCCGGACTGCACTACGACGTCGGCCCGCACATCATGTTCTCCAAGAACAAGGAAGTTCTCGACCTGATGGTCGGCCTGCTTGGTGACAACGTCCATAAACTGCGTCGGTCCAACAAGATCTACCACGATGGCCGCTTTGTGAAGTATCCCTTTGAGAATGAGCTTTCCGCGCTTGCGCCGCATGACCGCGATTGGTGCCTCGAGGCGTTTCTCGAAAACCCGTACGCCCAGTACGCCCCGAGAACGATGCTGGAATTCTTCCTCGCGACATTTGGCGAGGGCATCACCAACCTCTACCTGCGGCCGTACAACGAAAAAATCTGGAAGTTCGATCCGGCCTTCATGGACACGCAAATGGTCGATCGCATTCCCAAACCGCCGCCGGAAGACATCATCAAGAGCGCCAAAGGCGAGGCCAGCGAAGGCTACTTGCACCAACTTTACTTCCATTATCCCAAACGCGGCGGTGTGCAGACCTTGCTCGATTCATTCATCAGCCGCTTGCGGGAGAAAGTGACTGTCCGCGTCGGCGCGGGCATTGATCGCGTGGTTCAGGACAGAGCAGTATGGCGCGTCGCCACGGCCGACGGCGAGACCCGCGAATACGACCGGCTGATTTCGACGATCCCAATACCCGAGCTGATCTGCCGCCTGCAGCCGGCTGTACCAAAGCCCGTTGCCGACGCCGCACGCGACTTGAAGTTCAATTCGATCGCCATCTGCATGGTGCATGTCCGTCGCGACCACATGGGCGACAATTTCGCCGTCATGGTGCCCGATCGCGACATCATCTTCCATCGCCTCTCGAAGCTCGATTTCCTCTTGCCGGCGGAGGATGCCGATGGATCAACGCGAATCATGGCGGAAGTCACGTACCGTGCCGGCAGTCCGACGTCGCGGTTGAGCGACGACGAACTGCTGGACCGCATCGTTGCCGACCTTACCAAAATTAAGTTCATCGACGGCCCCGACGATGTACTCGCCCGTGAGGTGCTGCGGCAGCGCCACGCCTATGTCATCTACGACCTGAACCACCGTCCCAACGTGGAGACGCTGCGAAAGCATTGCGAGGACGAACTGGGCATCCTGCTGCACGGCCGATTTGGCGAGTTCGTCTACATCAATATGGACGCCGTTATCGAACGCTCGATGCAGAGATCCAAGGCGATCGCCGCGAGTCTTGAAGCTTGAGAAAAGGACAAACAAACATGCGTGTGCTGGTAACGGGCGGCGCGGGTTTCATTGGCAGCCATCTCTGCGACGAGCTGATGGCGCGCGGCGATGAAGTCTGGTGCCTCGATAACCTCTATCTCGGCCGGGAAGCGAACATTTGCCATTTGCTGGGCAATGATAAATTCCACTTTTGCAAGGCGGACATCCTCGATCGCGCCAAACTGGACGGTGTGTTCTCCGAATCGCGTCCGGAGATGGTGTTCCACCTGGCAGCTAACTCGGATATTTCGCTCGGCAACGCGGACCGGACCCTCGATTTGCGGCTCACATTCCAAACAACGGTCGAGGTCCTCGAGGCGATGCAGCGGCATAAAGTGTCGCGGATCTTTTTCGCCAGCACTTCCGCCGTTTTTGGCGACACACCAGAGCTGCTCAAAGAAGAGACCGGCCCGCTGCGGCCCGTTTCGTTCTATGGAGCCTCAAAACTATCCGCGGAGGCTTACCTTTCGGTCTATGCGCAAAGTTTCGCCTATCGCACATGGATTCTGCGTTTCCCCAATGTCGTCGGCGAGCGCTCGACGCACGGCGCAGTCCACGATTTCATTCAGCGATTGCGAAAAGACTCCAGCCGCTTGGATGTGCTCGGCGATGGTTCCCAGATCAAGCCCTACCTTTATGTGAAAGACCTTGTGCGGGCGATCCTCACCGTCTGCGATACCGCTCCCGAGCAACTGGCTGTCTACCACGTCGCCGGCGAAGGATTAACCTCAGTGAAACAGATCGCGGAAATCATCCTTGAGGAAATGGAACTCGGCAAGACTCCAATCGTGTATGGCGGCGGCAAGATCGGCTGGGCGGGCGACGTGCCCTATTTCAACTACGACAGCAGCAAGATCAAAACGCTCGGCTTCGCCCACCGCTACGATTCCACCGCGGCGGTCCGCGTGGCCGTGCGCCGCATCCTGGGCAAAGAATAGCAAGTGAAGCGAATTCCAAAGCAAGTGGTTGTCCTCTGCGGCGGCAGGGGCACGCGCATGGGCAGTCTCGGTGAAAGCATCCCCAAGGCTCTCGTACCGCTTGCCGGAAAACCGCTCCTGGAGCATCAACTCGACCTGGCTCATCGCTATGGATTTGAGGAGATCATACTGCTCACCGGGCATCTCGGAGAATGCATCGAAGCCCACTTCGGTCACGGCGGATACCGCGGCATGAAGCTCCGCTATTATCGCGAACAAGGCCCGCTGGGCACCGCCGGCGCACTGAAGACGATCGAGGAACACCTTCACGACGACTTCCTCGCGTTCTACGGCGACACGATCATGGACATCGACCTTCAGCGGCTCTCCGCCTTTCACGTGGAAAACCAGGCTGCGGCCACGCTCGTCGTACATCCGAATCACCATCCTTACGACAGCGATTTGTTGGACATCGATGCGGCGGGCCGTGTCATCGCGCTATACCCTAAGCCGCGCGACCCGGCCGAGATTCACCGCAATCTGGCCAACGCGGGCCTTTATGTCCTATCGCGACGCGTGCTGAAATACGCCCCGGCCGCAATGAAGTCCGATTTGGACCGATTCGTCTTGCCGGCCGCGTTCCGTAGCGGCGAGAAGATCATGGCCTACAACACTACCGAGTACATCACCGACATGGGCACGCCCGAGCGGCTGCGGTCGGTCGAGGCCGACGTGCTCTCCGGAAAGGTCGCGCGGCTCAATCGCGCGCAATCCGCGACCGGCAGTGTTCCTCGACCGAGACGGCGTTCTGAACCTCGACGACGAGCGCGCCGTTACCGCCGATAAGATGCAGTTACTCCCCGGCGTGGCCGAGGCCGTTCGGCGGATCAATCGCTCCGAACATCTGGCGGTGGTTGTAACCAATCAGCCGGCGATCGCCAAGGGATTCCTGTCCGAAGCCGATCTGGCCGCCGCGCACGCGCGGTTGGAAACACTTCTAGGGGCAGAACACGCCTTTGTCGATCGCATCTATCACTGCCCCCACCATCCGGAAAAAGGCTTTGCCGGCGAGCGGCCGGAGTTGAAAATCGATTGTACCTGTCGCAAACCGTTGCCCGGCATGTTGCTGGCCGCAGCCGCGGAGTTGAACATCGACCTCGCACGGTCTGTCATGATCGGCGATCGCACCGTGGACATTCAGGCGGGGACTGATGCTGGTTGCAAGACGGTGCTCGTCCGCACGGGAACTGCGGAAGCTGACCGGCGTTATCCGGCCAAGCCCGATTTCATCTGCAATGACCTGGCCGAGGCTGTTGCGCTTGTGCTCGAAAGGAAAGACACATGATTGGAACGCGTACCCCATTTCGCGTCAGTTTTGCCGGCGGTGGAAGCGACCTGCGCAGCTTTTACTGCCGGCAGCCGGGTTGCGTGCTGAGCACCAGCATCAACAAGTACATGTACATCATGGTCCATCCGTTCTTCGACCAACGAATACAGGTCAAGTACTCACGAACTGAACTGGTCAACAGCGTCGCGCACATTCAACACCCCATCGTTCGCGTGGCCTTGGAGCAGTTCGGGCTTGAGGGCGTCGATATCAACTCAATCGCCGACATTCCCGCCGGCACGGGACTTGGATCGTCCTGCTCGTTCACGGTTGGCCTGTTGCACGCGCTTTACACTTACACGGGCAAGTACGCCTCCAAGGACCAACTGGCCAAGAATGCCTGCCACATCGAAATCGACGTCCTCAAGGATCCGATCGGCAAGCAGGACATTTACGCGGCAGCGTACGGAGGGCTGAACCTGATTACCTTTTACCCCGACGAGACCGTGCAAGTCGAACCGGTCGTCATGCCGCCCGGCCGAAAGACCGCGCTACAGGAGAACCTGTGCCTATTTTACCTGGGCGGGGCGCGTGCCGCCGGCAACATTCTGGCCGAGCAACAGGATAACATCCACCGCGACAAGCGAAAGTCAGACCTTGTCATCCGCATGGCGGAACTAGCCCGGCAGCTCCGGATTAGCCTTGTAAATGGCGAAATCGGCGACATGGGTCCAATCCTGGATGAAAATTGGCAGCTCAAAAAACAGCTTTCGGGCCAGATTTCGGACCATTGGATCGACTCCTGCTACGAAACCGCGAAGCAAAACGGCGCCACGGGAGGAAAATTGTTGGGCGCCGGTGGCGGCGGTTTCCTGCTTTTCTACTGCGAGAAGCAAAAACAAGATAAGCTCCGCGCTAGTCTGGGCGAGCTTCGCGAAATGAAGTTTTCTTTCGACAGCGTCGGCACACAGGTCATTCACTACGAAGAAAACAAGGTCTGGTAAACCATCGCCTTGTCCGCGCCGAGTGAAATCAGCCATCCCCCGTAACATTTTAGTCGAACCTCAGCCCTTTCGAGTATATTGCCTCAGTTTGACGTGCGCGGACATTCATGCTACCATATCGCTACGCCAAACGTGTGGATGTAACACTTCTTGAAGAGTGAGTTAATTAATCACGCTCGGTATGGAGTGCCTATGTGCGGGATTTGCGGCATGGCGGGCTTCGGCTCGGCAGTGACGGGGCATGCGACGATCCATGACATGACCTGCTCATTGCAGCATCGCGGTCCCGATGCGCAGGAAGTCTGGGTGGACGCTCGGTCTCGCTGCGCATTAGGACACGCACGGCTTTCGATCATCGACTTGGAACGTGGAGGACAGCCGATGTTTTCCGCCGACGGTCGCTACGGAATTGTCTTCAATGGCGAAATCTATAACTTCCAGGAGTTGCGACAAGACGCTTGAAAAGCTCGGTCATGTCTTTCGTACGCGGAGTGATACAGAAGTACTTTTACAGGCAATGATCCAATGGAACGTCGGTGCCCTGGAGCGTTTCGACGGCATGTTCGCGTTCGCAATCTACGACACATTGGAAAACACGCTCGTCGTCGCCCGTGATCGCGTCGGCATCAAACCGTTGTATTACCACTTCGGCGGCGGTAAGTTTGCCTTTGCTTCGGAGATCAAGGCGCTGCTCAAGTTGCCGGACATGCCGCGGCGGCTCGATTACCGGGCCGTCGCCGACTATCTGGCGCTGGGCTACCCGATTGCGCCAGCCACGTTTTTCGCCGACATCCGCGAACTGCCGCCAGGTCATTGGCTCAAGATAAACGGCGGCGAATTGCAACTGGACCGCTTTTGGTCGTGGCGCCGCGACGAGGAGGATTGGAGCGACACCGAAGCACTGGCCAAAACGAAAGAAGCGCTGCTCGCTGACGCTGGAAGAACACATGATTGCTGATGTGCCGGTCGGCGCCACGCTCAGCGGCGGAATTGATTCTTCGCTGTTGGTGGCGCTGTTAGCCAAGGAATTGGGCGTTCGAGTTGAAACCTTCACTGTCAGCTTCGGCGACCGCGAATTCGACGAGCTTTCCTACGCGAGCGTCATTGCCAGGCACCTCGGCCTCAAGCATCGCAGGGTGACCGTGCCTTCGGATTCGATCTCTGATCTTGACGAGATCCACGGCGTGCTCGACCAGTTCGACCAGCCGTTCGCTGACAGCTCGGCCATACCAACGAACTTGCTTTGCCGCAAATTGCATGAGCATGTCAAAGTGGCCATCGGCGGTGACGGCGGCGACGAAACCTTCGGGGGGTATCCGCGATTTCGCTATGCCGATCTGGCCGATCGCGCCGGGCGTTGTCCCGCGGCGATGCTCACCGCGGCTGAATCGCTCCGCGCCCTGCTCGGCCGCGTCGCCCCGAGTGCGGCCCGGCAAATCGGCAAAATCTTCCGCGCCGCGCGGCATCGCGGGCAGCAGCGGATATTTGACCTGCTGGCCTATAACGATCCAAACAGCCTGCCGCGAGATTCTTACAAACGACGCGTCCGCACGCCTCGACGGCTACGCGCCTCGACTGTTAGCCAAGGAATTTGACCAAGCCTCGGTCGATGGCCGCGACATGATTGACGCCACGTTCAATGTGACCTTGCCCGGCGACTACTTGCGGAAAATCGACGTAACCAGCATGGCCCACGGACTTGAGGTCCGCGTTCCGTTCCTCGGCAAGAGGATGCTCGATCTGGCGGCGCGAATCCCGCATCGCTTGAAGTATCGCGGCCGAAATCGCGGCAAACTACTTTTGCGAAAGATGTTGAAGCAGTATTTGCCCGCGGATGAGACGATCACGACTCGCGGAAAAACCGGTTTTCGCATCCCGCTGGACTCAAGTCTTGGTTTGCAGGAACGTCAAGCGATCGAGACGATGCTTACTCGCTCGAGAAGCCCGCATCCGCCCGTTGATCGATTCACAGCACGTGCAATCGATGACCCGAGCGTTTGTTACCGGTCGGTGGCCGGCCTTGAAATGGAGCCGCTACACAATCTATCAAAGCGTCTACATGCTCTGGTCCTTAGAGCGTTGGATGCAAAAGTGGGACCCAGCGATCTAATGAAGACGGCCGAGGCAATCGAATTATGTGTGGAATCTGCGGTCTGACGGGCTACGGTCTAACGGCATCCGGGTCGGAAACGATCCGTGCGATGACCGCTGCGCTGGCCCACCGCGGACCCGACGCGCAGGATGTTTGGCTCGACGGCCAAGGCCGGTGCTCGTTGGGCCATGCGCGGCTTTCCATCATCGATCTCGAAGGCGGCGCGCAGCCGATGCACTCGCCCGATGGCCGGTACAGCATCATTTTTAACGGCGAGATTTACAACTTCCAATCGCTGCGCAAAGAGCTCCAGGAGCGCGGCCGGGTCTTTCGGACGCACAGCGACACCGAAGTCCTGCTGGCGGCCTACATCGAATGGGGCCTGGACGCCTTGCAGCGTCTCGGCGGCATGTTCGCCTTCGCGATTTTCGACGCCGTGGAAGGCTCGCTCGTGCTTGCCCGCGATCGCGTCGGCATCAAGCCGCTTTACTACCATTGGTCCGACGGAAAATTCGCCTTCGCGTCCGAAATCAAGTCGCTCGGAAAGGTGCCGGGGTTGCCGCGGCGGTTGGATTATCGGGCACTGGCCGATTATCTGACCCTTGGCTACCCGATCGCGCCGGCCACCTTCTTTGCCGATGTCCGCGAGTTGCCGCCGGGACATTGGATTAAGATTTGCGGCCCGAAGATGCGAGAGGAATGTTATTGGTCCTGGCGTCGCGACGAGCAAGACTGGAGCGAAGCCGACGCGCTGGCCAAGACCAAGGAGACGCTGCTGCAGACGTTGCAGGAGCACATGATCGCCGATGTGCCGGTGGGCGCGATGCTCAGCGGCGGCATCGATTCGTCGCTGCTGGTGTCCTTGCTGGCCAAGGAGCTGAACGTCCGAGTCGAGACCTTCACCGTCAGTTTTGGTGACAGCGGTTACGACGAATCGCCGTACGCGCGAATAGTGGCCGAGCATCTAGGCCTGGCACACCGCAACATTTCAGTGCCCTCCAACTCGATCGCCGATCTCGACGAGATCCACGAAGTGCTCGATCAATTCGACCAGCCCTTTTTCGACAGCTCGGCGATACCGACGTACCTGCTCTGCCGCGAGCTACGGCAGCACGTCAAGGTGGCGATCGGCGGCGATGGCGGCGACGAAACGTTCGGCGGTTACCCGCGGATTTACCAAGCCGACGTCGCTTGCCGCCTCGGCCGCTGCCCCGCGCCGCTTCTGGCCGCGGCCAAAGCGCTCTGCGGGCCGATCGGCTATTTTGCACCGGGCGTGGCACGGCAAATCGGCAAGATCGTCCGCGCGGCCCAGCATCGCGGGCAGCAGCGGATTTTCGACTTGCTCTACAACGATCCGAGCAAGCTGTCGGGCGTGCTCACGAAGAACGCCTTCAGCCGAATCGACGGGTATTCTCCCCGCTTGTTTCCCGCCGATCGGGACGGCCTGCCGTCGGATGGCCGCGACATGATCGATGCCACGATCGCCGTCAGCTTGCCTGGCGATTATCTCCGCAAGGTCGATGTGATGAGCATGGCCCACGGCCTGGAGGTCCGCGTCCCTTTCCTGGGCAAGCGCGTGCTGGAGCTGGCCGAGAAGATCCCTCATCGTCTGAAGCATCCCGCGCGGAACCGCGGCAAGATGCTGCTGCGCACGATGCTGCAGCAATACCTGCCCGATGAGATCACGCGGCGCCGCAAGCTTGGTTTCAGTATTCCGCTGGATTCGAGCCTGAATTTGGAGAAGCGGCAAGCGATCGAGGCGATGCTTACCGCCCACGACGCCCGCATCCGGGCGCTGGTTGACCCAGAATACACGCAAACGGTGTCGCGCGCATTCGTCAGCGGGCAGCGAGCCGAGCAAAGATGGAGCCGCTTCGTGGTCAGCCAAAACGTCTACATGCTCTGGTCGTTGGAACGCTGGCTGCAGAAGTGGAACCCGTCGACGTGAGCAAACTTGCAGGGGAAGCTACTTTGTGCTCCGACGCGTCCGACCACAAGGACTCCATCCGCCCGCTCCTCCGCGTGCTTTGGGTATCTCCGCAGCCGGCAAACGAGGCGTCGATGATTTTCATCGAACGGCAGATGGATTCGCTCATCGCGGCGGGAGTTTCCGGTCGCAGATTTCATTTAAGGACGCGCACTTCGCCCATCGCCATGTTCGCCGAACTGCGCCGCCTGCGTGGCGAGGTTCGTGCCTTTCAGCCGCGGATCGTCCATGCGCAGTACGGCACCGCCACCGCGTTTATTGCCATGTTCGCTGCCTGGCGCCCGATGGTCGTTACCTATCGCGGCAGCGATCTCAATCCGAACGAGGGCAAGGGACGCGTTCACTGCTTTGTCAGCCGCCTGCTTTCGCAGCTCGCCGCCCTTCGCGCGCAGCGCATACTATGCGTCAGCGAGCAATTGGTCGGACGGCTGTGGTGGGGGAAGAATAAGGCGAGTGTTGTACCGTCCGGGATCGATACAAAGTTGTTTCGCCCGGTCTGCCGCGATTCCGCGCGGGCATCGCTCGGCTGGGACCCGCAGGAGCGGGTTGTATTGTTCAACGGGTCGTCGCGGCCTTCGAAGCGGCCGGATCTCGCCCGCGGGGCCGTGCAATGCGCCGGGCGCAAGTGCGGCCCGGTGCGGCTCGTCGAATTGGACGGCAACCATGCGCCGGAACTCGTGCCAGTCATGATGAATGCCGCGGAATGTCTAATTTTGACCAGCGATTATGAAGGCTCGCCGAATGTCGTCAAGGAGGCGATAGCATGTGGGCTGCCGGTGGTGACTCGCGACGTTGGCGACGTACGTCAGCGGCTGGCTCATGTGCAGCCATCGAGAATCGCCGGCGACACGCCGGAGGAACTTGGCGAAGCATTGGCGGAGATCCTCCGCGAACCGGCGCGATCGAATGGACCGCTCTATGCAAGTGATTTTTCCATGGAAACGATCGCGGCAAGAATCATTTCCGTGTATGAGGAACTGCTCGGCGGGGGTGCCAAGGCATGACGGCAGAACTCGTATCCGCTGGACCGCATGTAAGGCCGCTTGTTTCCGTCATCGTTCCTTGCCGCAACGAGGAACGTTGGATTGGCCCTTGCCTGCAATCGGTCCTCGACAACGATTACCCGCACGATTGCTTGGAAATCTTGGTTGTTGATGGCATGAGCGACGACGGCACTCGAAAAGTGGTCGAGTCGTTCGCCGCGCAGTTCCCCCGATTGCGGCTGGTCTCGAACGACCGGAGAATCACTCCCACGGCGCTTAATTTAGGAATCGCCGCGGCCCAAGGCAGCGTGATCGTGCGCATGGACGCCCACGTCGAATACCCCCGCGACTACATCTCGGCGCTGGTCACGCTCTTGGAGGAAAGCGGGGCCGACAACGTCGGCGGCGTCTGCCGCACTTTGCCAGTCAACGACTCGCCGATCGCCCGCGCGGTTGCCTTGGGAATGTCGCATCCGCTGGGCGTCGGCAATTCGCACTTTCGCATCGGTGCATTGGACAACCGCTGGGTAGATACCGTTCCCTTTGGCTGCTATCGGCGCGAAGTTTTCGACCGTATCGGAACCTTTGACGAGGAACTGGTCCGCAACCAGGACGACGAATTGAACCTGCGGCTGATCAAGCATGGCGGGCGAATCCTGCTCGCGCCGCAGATCGTCTGCAAATACTACGCCCGCGATTCGCTGCCGAAACTCTGGCGGATGTACTATCAATATGGCTACTTCAAGCCGCTGGTCGTGCGAAAGTTGGGCGGGGTAATGACCACGCGTCAATTGCTGCCGCCGCTTTTCGTACTGAGTCTGGTCATCACGGGTGTGGCGGCACCCTGGAGCCGGGTCGGACTACTGGCCTTTGCGGCGATAGCGGGCAGTTATCTGCTGGCCATCGCCGCGGTGGCGATAGCCTCCGTCGGTCGGCTGGGCCTGGCCGCGGCCGCCGCATTGTTCGCCGTCTTTCCCACGCTGCATTTGAGCTACGGCTGCGGCTACCTCCACGGTGCGCTGGAGTTCCTCGTCCTCCGCCGCCGTCGCCAAGGCAATGCCGAGGCCGTTCCCATTTCGCGTTAGAATGTATCCGGCACACTCTGTGTGCCGCTGGAAGACGGCACGCGGAGTGTGCCGCATACAATGATCAAGCGAGTTTTTGACATCGTGATTGCCGCAGTGGCCTTGGTGGTCCTGTCGCCGCTTTTGCTCATCGTGGCGCTGCTGGTGCGCGCCACGTCGCGCGGGCCGGTCTTCTTCCGCCAGGAGCGAATCGGCCGCGATTTCCGGCCCTTCCACATTTGTAAGTTTCGCTCGATGGTCCAGGACGCTCCCAAGCAAGGCAGCCTAGTTACCTTTGGCGCTGACCCGCGTATCACGACGGTCGGCCATTTCCTGCGGGCGACCAAGCTTGATGAACTGCCGCAGTTGTTGAACGTGCTCGTCGGCGACATGAGCCTGGTGGGGCCGCGCCCCGAGGTGCGGAAGTACGTGGAAATGTTTCGCGACGACTACGCAGAGGTCCTCCGCGTGCGGCCGGGCATCACCGATCCGGCCTCGATCAAGTATCGCAACGAGGCCGAAATCCTGGGCCGCGCCGCCGATCCGGAAAAGGAATACGTGCAGAGCATTTTGCCCGAAAAGATTCGCATGGGCAGGGAATACGCTCGAGATTCGTCCCTCTGGCTCGACTTTGTCACTATCCTTAGAACGATACACGTCGTCGGCCGTCCAAAGACTTCGACGCCTCGCGCGGGAGCAGCCGAATGAAGCAGGGTCTCACAAACCGGATCCGCCAGCGCCTCGAGAAATGGTTTCGTCCGGCCATCGTCCGCGGTGCGCGATGGCTCGTTCCGCGCTGGATCGCCGGCCGCATGACGAACGTGGCCGCGCTCGCGCGTATGTCGTCGTGGTTTGCCGCGGAAGCGATGGACTGCTCGGGCGAACGAGCCGATCTTTACTCGCGGGTGCTCAGAAGCGAAGGGCTGGATGCCCCCATCGATTACCTGGAATTCGGCGTTTACCAAGGTGCCTCGTTGCGCTGGTGGAGCAAGAATCTGGTTTGCCCGGAGGCACGGTTCTACGGCTTCGACTGCTTTGAAGGGCTCCCGGAAAACTGGGGCGCAGCCCAAAAAGGCCACTTTGACACTGGACGGCAAGTGCCCGATATCGACGACCCTCGCGTAAACTTCGTCGTGGGTCTGTTCCAGGATACCCTGCTCCCCTTCCTGCGCGAAAGGCCCCTGCGGCGGCGGAAGATCATCCACATGGACGCGGACCTGTACAGCTCAACGCTCTACGTCCTGGCGTTGCTCTCGCCTCATATTTGCCCCGGCGATATCATTATCTTCGACGAATTCGGATCGATCCGCATGGCACAGCACGAGTTTCGAGCATTTGAGGACTTCAGCCGCTCGTTCGGCATGACGACCGTCCGCCTGGGCGCAAACTCGCTCCTGGAGACCGTTGCCCTGAAGGTCGCGAAGAATCCGGCTGCATCGACTTCAGCCCCCGCTTGAAATCCCCCGCACCCATGCACGACGCCGCGCAAAGCAATACAATGCAAGTTCCGTTCTTTCGTCCTTCCATCAGCGAAGCTGAAGTCGAGGACGTCGCCGCCTGCCTCCGCTCCGGCTGGCTGACGACCGGGCCGCGGACCAAGCAGTTCGAAACCGCCTTCGCCGCCGCTGTCGGCGCCAACCACGCTTTGGCCTTGAACTCATGCACGGCCGCGCTGCACTTGGCCATCGAAGCTCTCGGCTTGCGGGCCGGGCAGGCGGTGCTGGTTCCCACGATGACTTTTGCGGCCACTGCCGAAGTCGTTCGCTACCAGGGCGCCGTCCCGCTGCTGGTCGACTGCGACCCGGTGACGCTCAACATGGACCTGGATGACGCGCGCCGCAAAATCGACGAACTCCGCGCCGGTCGCACTCCGTTGGACCCGGCGCTCCAAGTAGTAGGCGTCATCCCTGTTCATGTCGGCGGCTTGATGCTGGACATGGATGCCGTCAAGACGTTCGCCGCCGAGCACGGCCTCTGGTTGATCGAAGACGCCGCGCACGCTTTTCCGGCCGCCTATCGCGCCGATTCGCAACGCGAATGGCGGCGCTGCGGCGAAGACACGGCCGCCGTCACTTGTTTCTCGTTTTACGCAAACAAGACAATGACCACAGGCGAAGGTGGCATGGCCGTCACGGCCGACGAAGAACTGGCCTCACGGATGCGGCAGATGTCGCTCCACGGTCTCTCGCACGACGCTTGGAAGCGCTACAGCGGAAACACCGCGTGGGACTATCGCATCGTCGCCGCCGGCTTCAAGTACAACATGACCGACGTCGCCGCCGCCTTGGGCAACGGCCAACTGGGCCGCGCCGAGGAGATGCGGCGCGAGCGCGAGGCGATCGCCGGCTTTTATTGTGCCGCGTTGGAGGACGTAGCGGCGCTCGAATTGCCGCCCACTCCCGAGGATCGCGTACATTCCTGGCACCTGTTTCCTATCCGCTTGCGCTTGGACCGGCTGCGGATTGATCGCAATCGCTTCATCGACGAACTTCGCGGACGCGGCGTTGGCTGTTCCGTGCATTGGCGGCCCTTGCACATGCATCCGTATTACCAAGAGGTCTTTCATTGGCGGCCAGAACATCTTGCCGTCGCCTCGGCTCAGTGGCTGCGTGTCATCAGCTTGCCGCTCTTTCCCGCCATGCGCCGCCAGGAAATGGAACACGTCGCGGAAATGGTGCACACGATCTGCGACGAGTTCGCCGCCGAAGAAGCCGTTATCCGCGACCGCAAAACCGGACAACCCGCTTCAGAAATCGCCTGATGGAATTCGTGCGACGAGTCATCGCGGGAATCCACCGACGCGGTCTGCTGGGCACGGCCGATCGTTTGCTCAGTATGTTGGAGGAACGCATTTTCGATTGGCGTTACGGGACCGACACCGTCGGCGCGGTCGCCGCCGGCGAATTGGCCGCCGCTAAGGGGAAAGTATCGAAGTTCGAGATTTACCAGGCGACGCGGTTGCGATCCTTCCGACAAGTCATGGCGCGGCTAGAGCCAACCCATGAAAGTGTTTTCGTCGATTTTGGTTGCGGCAAGGGCCGCGTCCTCCTTGCCGCTGCCCAACTGGGTTTTAAGCGGGTCGAAGGAGTCGAGTTTGCCGCGGAATTGTGCTCGATCGCCGAGCGAAACATCGCCGCTTTTCAGTCGAGGCGGCGGACGACGACCCTATTCCGTGTCGTCCAATCGGATGCCGCCGCCTACGTGGTGCCCGACGACGCCGATTACTTTTATTTCTTCAATCCTTTCGGCGAGCCCGTCATGCGGGAAACGTTGGCAAACATCGTGAAATCGCTCGAGCGTCGGCCTCGCCGCGCGACGCTGATCTACTGCAATCCGCTGTGGAGGGCTTGCATTGAGGAGAGGGGCGTCTTTAGCCCCTTGGGAGAATTCGTCTTCGGTGAGTTCGCCGTTTATACCAATCGCGGCCGCGATGGACGCGAGACAGCTTAGTTTTTCACGTCAATGACCCAACGTCGCGTCATAACGCTCATGTACCATGACGTCGCCGGGCCAGACGATGCGTCCGGATTCCGCGTCGCTAGCGCCCAACCCTACCAACTTTCCCTTCCACAGTTCATCGCTCATCTGGAGACAATCCAGAAAAGTCCATTGCGGCCGCGGACGGTATTCGATCTGCCCCCCGAAGGTGATTCGCTGCTGTTGACTTTCGACGACGGCGGCGAATCGGCGATGCGCGTCGCCGACTTGCTGGACGCCCGCGGCTGGAAAGGACATTTTTTTGTTACCACCGGTTTCCTCGATACGGCCGGCTTCGTGACGCGACGAAATGTTCGCGATCTGAATCGCCGCGGCCACGTCGTCGGCTCGCACTCGCATACCCATCCTAATATCTGCTATAATCTCAGCGATGAAGAGATGCTTGCCGAATGGCGCACCAGTTGCGAGTTGCTTGCGGACATCCTCGCCGCGCCGGCGACCACGGCTTCCGTGCCCGGCGGCGACATGAATCGGCGGACGGTCGCTATGGCCGCCAAGGCCGGCATCACGCGCCTGTTCACATCGGAGCCTGTGCCGCTGTCGTGGCAATGCGAGGGGATCGAATGTTTCGGCCGGGTCTGTCTCATGCACGACGGACCGTTGGACGAGATCGAGCAATTGCTGCGTTTCAAGGGTTTTGGCAGGCGGCGAGTCGTGCGATGGGGAAAACAATTGATCAAGAGTTTGGTCGGCCCCCTCTATCGCGCGCGAGTCCCCAAGACGTACTTGGAAGCGTCGCGAAAATGAGTGACATCAAGGAAACTGCCGTGTGTGTGCGCTCCGCCGCGCGAGAAGACTTGAAGGCGGTCGCGCGGATCCACAAGGACCGCTTCGACGACGACGTGTATCTGTTGGGGCAGTATTCGGTGTCCTTGATCGCTGCTTTCTATCGGCGCTACCTGAGCGGTACGGTGTTCCTCGTCCATGCGAATGTGCAGGGCGAAGTCGACGCCTTCGTCCTCGGCGGCGAAGCGGGAATGTTACGGGAGCGGAAGCGCGACTTCGCCCGTGCTTGCGCTTGCAACTCGCCTGGGAGTCGCTTCTGCGGCCTCGGCTCTGGAAACTCGCCCTCGGCGATGCCTGGCGGATGCTGATGCCGCGCAACCGCGCACCGCGGCGCCGCCCGCTCCCGGCCGGCTGAGAGACATGCGATTGCTCTCGATCGCGGCGGCAACCGGCGCCGAAGGCAATGGCGCGGCTGCTGCGCTGGTCAAGGCATTTGACGACGAAATGCGGCAGCAGTGCCGCGGCTACGAATTGACCGTCCTGAAGACCAACGAGCGGGCGCGGCGGTTTTACGAGAAACTCGATTTCACGCTCGTCGGCGAGACCGAACAGGAGTATTTTTTCCAGCGGCGCTTTGGCGACCAGCTACCGATGAGCAACAATGCTTGAGTTTCAGCCCTACGAAGGAACGTTGGACGACTGGGAAAGAACCCTCGTCGCGTTTCCCGATGCGGAAGTCTTTCAGACCGCCGCCTGGATGCGCTACCTGGCTGAATCTCATCGCGCGGAGCCGGTCCTGGCCGCTTTGCGCGACGGCGGCGATGTGGTCGGCTACTTCGCCGGCATGACCGTGCGCAAATTCGGCATCAAGATCGTGGGCTCGCCGTTCGTCGGCTGGACGACCGACTTCATGGGCATTCGTCTCAAGGAGGGCGTCTCCAAGCACGAGGCGGTCGAGGCGCTGGACCGATATGCCTTTGACAAGCTGCACTGCATGCACCTCGAATTCGCCGACCGCCAACTTGGCGCGGAAGACATCGCCGGCATGAGCTACCGCACGCATTCGTCGATCAGCTACCTCGTCGATTTGAAGCCCAGCGAAGACGCCATCTATCAGCGCTTCAGCAGCACGTCATGCCGCTACCGCATCCGCAAGGCGGCGAAGGAGGGCGTGGTCATCGAAGAAGCGTGCGACGACGCCTTCGCCGACGATTACTATGCCCAGTTGAAGGACGTCTTTGCCAAGCAAAACCTCGTGCCCACCTACGGTCCCGACCGGCTGCGACTGCTGATGAAACATCTCTTGCCGACCGGGCGTCTGCTGCTCTTGCGGGCGAAAGCGCCAGATGGGACCTGCATCGGGACCGCGATCTTCACCGGTTTCAAGAAGATCGCCTACTTCTGGGGAAACGCCAGTTGGCGGCAGTACCAGCATTTTTGCCCCAACGAGGTCATGCACTGGCACGCCATCCGCTACTGGAAGCAGCGCGGCATGGAGATTTACGACCTCTGCGGCGGCGGCGACTACAAGCGCAAGTACGGCGGCGAGGAAGTGCAGCGGCTTGTCTTCTGCCGCTCAAAATATCGCTGGATGGCTCCCGGACGCAGCCTGGCCTATCGCCTCTTCAAGCTCAAGCAGCGCATGCTCGGCCGCCATGTGCAATCGGACTTCAAGGACGTTAATAAGTCGCGGACGGACGGCCACTTGCCAATGAAGATCCGCATCGTGGAACATTCCAAGCAATGGCGCAACGCGCTCGCCGCGCTCAATGCCCGACTGGCGGCCGGCGGCAGCAACGTCATCGTGCCGGTGCCGCCGGACCTTAACGCCTCGCCGCCCGCCTTTCACCAAGGCTTGAAGCAGACCCGCTACTTGGCGCTGGACGAGAGCCGCCCCGGATCGCCCGCAGTGCGAGGATCCTATGCCTTGAAGTTCCAGGAATTCTGGCTGGGCGGCGACATAGTCCCCGTGGCCGATTTCATGCTCCCGGTTTCCGAAGGGATCGTCCGCCCGGCGTATGCCCCCGTGGCGATGAGGTTGCTCTTGGACGCCTTGCAGCGGCAGCCCGATCTCTACGGTCTCGGCATGGGCGGCGGCAACTCGGCCGTCGCCCGCTTCCTGCAAGCGGCCGGCTGGCGGATGTTTTCCGTGCCTTTCTTTTTCAACGTGGTGCATCCCTACCGATTCCTGCGAAACATCGTCCACCTGCGGAAGAGGTCGTTCTTCCATCGCCTTGCGCTCGATGGGGCGGCCTATAGCGGTACCGGCTGGACCGCCGCTCGCTGCTGGGACCTCACGCACATACGGCCGGCGGGCGGCTCGCCATTGCAGGCGGATACCGTCGAGGACTTCGGCGATTGGAGCGACGAAGTTTGGGAAGCCGCCCGGTCGCACTACGGCATGTGCACCGTGCGCGACGCGGAGACGCTACGCCAGATGTATCCCCGCGAAGCGGCCGGCTTTGAGCGCATCAAGTTCCTGCACGATCGCAAGCCGGTCGGCTGGGCGCTCGTCCTCAATTCACAGCTTCGCGGCCACAGCTATTTTGGCCACATGCGGCTGGGCTCGATCGTCGATTGCCTCGCAGAACCCCGCTACGCCGCCGCCATCATCCGACAAAGCCGCATGGCCCTCGTGCGGCAGGGAGTCGATCTGGTGGTTAGCAATCAGTCGCACCGTACCTGGTGCGAGGCGATGCGGGCCAGCGGGTTCATGTCTGGCCCCTCGAACTTTATCTTCGCGGCCTCCAAAACCCTCGGTCGCCGCATGGACGAAAAACTGATCAAGCCGGACGACATCCACGTGAACCGCGGCGATGGCGACGGTCCCATCAACTTAGGAACGGAGAACCTGAACCATGAATGACGACATTGCCGCCGTCTTCCGCACCGCGATGCGGCTGGATGACCGTTTTGCCATTGAGGACCGGATGTCGTTTGAGGACATACCGGGCTGGGATTCCGTCGGCCACATGAACCTCGTAACCCAATTGGAATCGCACTTCGGCATGACATTGGATATGGACGAAATCGTCGGGCTGGACAGCGTAGGAGCGGTGCGTGCAGTCGTTGCCCGAAAGAAAGCAGTCTAACGCCGTGCGGCCGCTCGTCGAGGCATTGCTCGCGCATTCCGACGCCTCGCCGGAACGAACAGCTTTCAGCGGCGGCGAAGGCGAAGTCTCGTACGGCGCTTTCGCTCGCATGATCGCCGCCGCCGCGGCGCGAATCAGCCGCGCCATCGGCCGCCCCGGCGAGCGCGTTGTCCTCTGCGGACCGAACTCTCCGCAACTGGCGGCCGCCTACTTCGCTACGCACGCGGCAGGCGGAGTGGCCGTGCTCTTGGACGCCGCAACGCCCTCGGAAAGCCTCCGCTGGGTCGTCGAAGACGCCGAGGCGCGGCTTGTACTGTGTGGGGCAGGATACCAAGGCGCCAAGCAGATTGGCAACCTGCTCCCCTGCCCTGTCGACGACCTCGCCGCCTTCACTCATGCGGATGAAACTCCCGCGCTGTTCTCGCCCCGTGTTGCGCTCGACGATGACGCCGATCTGATCTACACGACCGGCACGACGGGCCGCCGCAAGGGCGTGCTGCTCTCTCACGAGAACATCGCCCAGGCAGCCGTCAATATCAACGCCTTCATCGGCACGACGGCCGACGACCGCGAAGTCATGCCGCTGCCGCTTAGCCATTCCTTCGGTCTCGGCCGTCTGCGCGTGATGGCTCTTGCCGGGCACTGCCTGCTCCTCATGCCCGGCATGCGCAATCCGGCGGCCGTCCTCAAACTCATGCTGGATTCCAAGGCCACCGGGCTGGCCCTCGTGCCGGCCGGTTTCGACCTCATTCTCCGCATGACCCGCAGTCGCCTCGGCGACGCCCGCCGGCACTTGCGTTACGTGGAGATCGGCAGCGCACGAATGCCGTCGGCCACGCGCGAGACGCTCATGGAATTGCTTCCACAAACGCGGCTCTGCCATCACTACGGCTTGACCGAAGCGTCCCGTTCTGCGTTTCTGGAGTACCACGCCGACGGCGACCACTTTGATTCGATCGGCCGGCCGAGTCCCAATGTCGAAATGGCCATCCGCGACGACGCCGGCCGCGATCTGCTGGACGGTCAGCAAGGCGAAATCGTCGTCCGCGGCCGGATGGTCACGCGGCGGTATTGGAAGCAGCCGGAGTTGACGAGCAGTGTATTGCATGATGGTTGGTTCTCGACCGGCGACTGTGGCTGGCGCGACGACGCCGGCTACTATCATCTCGCCGGCCGCCATGCCGATATCGTGAACGTCGGCGGGCGAAAGGTCAATGCCGAGGAGGTCGAGGAGGCCCTCAACGCTCATCCAGCCGTCGTCGAGTCGGCATGCAGCGGCGTGCCCGACCCGCAGGGGATCGTGGGCGAGGTCCTTAAGGCGTTCATCGTCTTGCGAACTGAGGCGACCGACGAGCAACTCATCGATTGGCTTCGCACCCGCTTGGAGGAATACAAAGTCCCACGCGTCTGGCTGCGGGTGGACCGCATCGCCCGGACCGAGTCGGGCAAGATCCAACGGCGACTACTCTAAGCCTTATCGCCCCTGCCCCAAGCTCCACGTGCCGCCGCCGCCTAGCGGCCAACGGCGGGCTTGCGGCTGCTCGCCGTTGTCGGCCGGCACTTCCTTCAGCCCGCTGTCTTTCTTCCAAGCGCCCTTGATCAGGTCGCTGGGATGCCGGGCGATCTTGTCGCTGAATATCTCCACGTTGTTGACGATCGGCTTCAGGTCGCGCGTCAACTCGTCGAGGTTCTTGGCCAGGTGGCTCACGTGCATGTAGAGCTCCTTGTCGTGCAGTAGTGCGCCGAGCGAGCCGTCCTGGTCGTTCACCTGCTGGCTGAACCGCAACAAGTTATCGGTCAACAGGTTGAGCTTGTGCATGCTTTCGGCGGCGTCGCCGACGAGCGCCTCGCCGCGGTCGCCCAGCGGCTTCGTCAGGCCTTCGACGTTCCGCATGTTCTGCTCCAGCGAGGCGAACGTGCCGCTCATCTTCTCGACCGTGGTCTTCGTCTCTTTGAGAATCTCGGGCATGTCGGCGATCGTCTGCTTGATCTGGGCGCGGACCTTGGGGTCGCCGAGGAGGTCGTTGCTGGCAGCCAGTGCGTTTTGCAGCAGCTTCATTGTGTTGCCGGTCTCGTCGATCAGGTGATTGATTTTGTCTTCGTTGGTGCCCAAGAGGCGGTCGACGCGGCCCAGCACGCTGCGCATGTCTTGGCCGGCCTTGTCCATCGTATCGAGCGTCTTCGCCACCTTGTCCTGCAAGCCGGCGATCGAGGACGTCAACTCGGGCCCGATCTCGCCCTGGATAATCTCGCCGTTTTTGATCTCCGTGCGATCGCGAGGCGTGCCGCGCAGGTGGACGAACTCCAGCGAGCTGTCGCCCAAGAGCAGAGAGCTCATCGCCCGGCATTCTTCGTCTTTATAGATGTGGCGGTCGCGGTCGATTTCGGCGGTGACGATCACGCCCTCGTCATTTTCGCCGAACTGCACGTTTCGCACCTGGCCGATGCGGATGCCTGCCTTGCGGATCGGCGTATCGGACGTCACGCCCGGCGCCTCGCTGAACTTGATATAGATTGTGTACTTGCCTTTGAATAGCGGCGTCGTGCCGACGAACGAGACGACAAGAATCGCCGTGATCAAGAACGTGGTCAGGATCACGATCCCGACGCGGAATTGCATGACGCGTTCATTCATGATAAATCAGTCTCCGTTCTGCATTTCCTTGAGCCGCTCGCCCGCCTCGCCGCGGATGAACTGGGTCACGCGGCGGTCGCGGCTGCGATCCAAATCAGCCGGGCGGCCGTCGTAGAGGATCTGTCCCTCGCCCTCCGCCAGCCGTGCAAGCGGATAGAGCATCACGATGCGATCGGCCACCTTCCGCGCCGACTGCATATCGTGCGTCACGACCACGCTGGTGACCGGATGGCGGCGGCGGGTGCCGAGAATCAACTCGTTGATCACGTCGCTCATGATCGGGTCCAGCCCCGTCGTCGGCTCATCGTAGAGCACCACTTCCGGCCCCAGCGCCAGCGCCCGCGCCAGGCCGACGCGCTTCCTCATGCCGCCGGAAAGCTCCGCCGGCTTCTTGAATCGCACGTTGTCGGGCAGGCCCACTTCGCCCAGCCGCGCGGAGACAATCTCGCCGATCTCGGCCGCGCTCTTGCGGGTGTGCTGCCGCAGCGGGAAAGCGATGTTTTGCGCGATCGTCATGCTGTCGAATAGCGCCGCCTGCTGGAACACGAAACCGAAGCGCGTCCGCTGCCGAGTGAGCGCCCGATCGCCCAGCCGAGACAGCTCCTGGCCGTCGAAGTGCACCGAGCCGCGCGTTGGCTGCAAAAGGCCGATGAGCGTTTTCAAGAGCACTGTCTTGCCGCAGCCGCTCTCGCCGATGATCGCCAGCGTTTCGCCGCGACGGATCGAGAGGTCGATGTCGCGGAGCACCTCGTGGCGGCCGAACTCGACGCTCATCCCCTCAACGCGGATCAGCGGTTCGGACGAAGCGGCGTTTTCAGCGTGTGCGACCATTTTTTGTACGTCAGGCTTTCCAGCCTGACTTGCCTCTCGTGTCAGGCTGGAAAGCCTGACGGACGTGTTTCATACCAACTGCGGCCCTTGCGGCCAAAGCATGTAATATACGCCGTCCAGGCCGATGGCCAGGATGACGTCGAGCATGAGGATCACCACGAACGAGTAGACGAAGGCGGTCGTCGCCGCGCGGCCCACCCCTTCGGCGCCCGGATCGCAGTGAAAGCCATGATAACAACTGATAAGCGAGATCGCCGCGCCGAAGAATAGGCTCTTGAAGACGCCGGCGAAGACGTCGAAGCCGCGGACGTAATGCTGGGAGTGGATCAAGTAATGGTGCCAGTCGATGTGCAGCAGGTAGACGCTGTACGCCGATCCGCCCAGGATACCCATCATGTCGGCCCAGACCGTCAGGCATGGGATCAAAAGCAGGCAGCCGAGGAACCGAGGCACGACGAGGTACTGTATCGGGTTCGCGCCCATGCTCGCCAGGGCGTCGATCTGCTCGGTGACGCGCATCGTGCCTAGCTCGGCGGCCATCGCGCCGCCCACGCGGCCGGCGAGCATCGTCGCGGCCAGCACTGGCCCCAACTCGCGGACCAGCGAGAGGTTGATCACCGCGCCCAGCCGCGATTCCATGTGCAACATGCGGAACTGCCCGTAGGCTTGCACGGCGAGAATGATGCCGATGAACGTGCCCGTGAGCGCGACCACCGGCAGGCTGAGGACTCCGATCTGGTAAAAGGCGGGGATTAGCGTTTCCCGCCGCACCATCCGCGTGAAGAGCCAGACGAGCGTGCGGAAGACAAAGGTCGCCAAGCTGCCCAGGCCGATCATCCAGTCGATGACGACGCCCCCCAGGTCGGCGACCCAGTCGGCGACGGCCTGGATCAAACCGCCATGACGGCGCGTTTCGTGGGCGGTGGGATAGTTTGTTGACATGGTGGTATATAGACGCGACAGGAGGCTTCCTTAGTCATTCTTCGTCGTGCTGGTAATACGGCTTGAGCCAAGTTTTTCGTTAATCGCGATGAGGCAAAATAGGTAAAATGCGATCTGATTGACTAGAAACACTGTGCAGGGATTTGGTGGATAGGTCTTAAGTCTTTGGTCGTCGACACATGGTACTGGGTCGTGGGCACCGAGAACTGCATACTGCGCGCTGCTTTCCGCGGTTCGTGCACCGCCCCTTAGCGCTTTTGATCGTGGTGCACAGCGCGCACTTTTGACGTAAGGCGTTTCCATGTAAGGCTTTACGGCTTGACATCTCCGCCGCACCGGCGACCCCTTGATGGAAGGGGTGGTGCATGAACTTTGTGCAAACGGTGCGCATGGGGGAACGTAGCAACAAGCTTCGGGTCGCTTGCCGGTAGCACCCGGCGGACTGTTTGCGCACCGCCTCGCGTGGTGCGCGAAGTTGGTGCGCAGCCGGTTTGTGTTTACGTAAGTTATTGTCAGATAACATGTTACATTTATGGTGCAGGTGGTGCGCAAGTTGTTAAATTGGGTAAAAGTGGTGCGCAAAGCGTTTGGACGATCCGGGAAGACATGAATTGGAGGAAAGTAAGATTGACGAAAGGAAAATGAAGAATGGAACGGCGTTCTGCGACCGCCATCGCTCCATCTTCCTTTCCGCTCATATTCCCTTCCATAACTTCGTGCTCGCTGCATCACTTCGGCATCCGTCGGTCCGACTGCCGTCTTTGGTATGTAAACAGCAATAGACACAAGACAGCAACTATCGTGCCAATCGCAACGAAATCGTGTCAGCCGCCGCCTCGCCTCGAATGCCGGAGGCATGCCGCTATTAGCCACGGAAAACCTCAATACGATCTTCTCTTCTCGCGATTTCGAGTAGGTCCTTGCCGCCATGCGGAATCTGGCTTATCTTGGACTGTCGTTCGTCAAGAACTCGATGGAGACATACGAAGACTCGCGCCTGGCTAGGAATGAGTATTGAGCAGCTTGATCCGGCTCGATCTCGCGCGCACGAGCAGGCAATCCGAAATCAACTGTGCGACTTGCCGATAGAGATCGATGTGTGGAGGTTCAATGACGCCAAATGTGAATTGGATCTCGCGATCAAGCACTCGGAGGATATCGATTCCAGTGCGATCAGTGCGGCGATTTACGATTGTTTCTTCTCATACCCGTCTTTCGGCATAAGCGCGATGTGGGTGGAGTTGAGGATCGACTTCTACACCGCATGTTATGGGACGGCCCCGATGTATTGTCTGGTTATCCACTTCTTTGACGAAGAGCAACAACCGGTTCTAACCTTTGAACTTTCCCTCCCCGCGGGCACACGTGACGATGACGTCTCGATCCAAGTTCAGACGATCAAACAGTTCCTGGCCGGCCTCGAAGCCAACTTCAAGCGAATTTGTACGGCGGTCTGTGATGAGCTTCTGGAGACGCACAATTCCCATTGGAACGTTGGAAGCCAATCAAGTCAGGAAGAGTTCCGGGCGGAGATGAGTATCCAAAGCGTAAGCTGCGGCAGCGGCCGATGGATATGCTGCTGCCTCAACGCGGGCGAATTGTTTACGGACCACGTTATCGAAGTAAGAGTTGATCCTGGAGGTGCTATTCAGTCCGTCACGTTGGCTGGTTGAACTATTTCTTGAAATCTGCTATCGGTTCACGCGCAAGGGCTGGCGAACGAGTCTGATTTCCCGTATTTTATCTACTGTTTATCAATCCGGGGTCATTTTCGTGCACACACGTCCTTGCATTCTATCGTTCGTCGTTTTCCTGTCTTTCGCCGCAACCTCTCATGCACAACCTCGTTGGACCGAAACCCAGGCCAACGACTGGTTCGCCAACCAACCTTGGCTGGTCGGTAGCAACTACCTTCCGGCGAGCGCCGCGAACCAGCTCGAAATGTGGCAGGCGGAATCGTTCGATCCAAAGGAGATCGACAAGGAACTCGGCTGGGCCGAAAGCCTGGGCATGAATACGATGCGGGTTTTCCTGCATGACCTGCTTTGGCAAGATGCAGCCGGATTCCAGAAGCGGCTCGACACTTTCCTGGCCATCGCTACAAAACACCATATTCGCCCGATCCTCGTGCTCTTCGATTCTTGCTGGGACCCGAACCCGAAACTCGGACCGCAGCGCGCGCCGGTGCCAGGCGTTCACAACTCGCGGTGGGTGCAGAGTCCTGGGGCCAAGGGCCTCAGCGATCCGGCGCAAGAACCGAGATTGCGGGCGTACGTCGAAGGAGTGGTCGGCGCGTTCGCGAAGGACCCGCGCGTTCTTGCGTGGGACGTTTGGAACGAGCCGTCGAACACCAACGGCAGTTCTTACGGAAAACTGGAACCTGCCGACAAGCAAAAACAAGTTCTCGTGTTGCTGCCAAAAGTGTTCGACTGGGCGCGGTCGGTGCATCCCTCGCAGCCGCTCACCAGCGGTGTCTGGGAAGGAGAATGGGGATCGCTTGAGAAGATCGATGCCATCGCGTGCGTGCAGCTAGAGCAGTCGGATATAACCTCATTTCACAACTACGGTCCGCCCGACGATTTTCTGCGGCGCGTCCAGACGCTTGAAAAGTACCATCGGCCGCTCATTTGCACCGAGTACATGGCCCGGCCGGTTGGGAGCACGTTCGACAAGATTTTGCCGATCGCCAAAAAGTATAAGGTGGCGGCGATCAATTGGGGATTCGTCATCGGCAAGTCGCAGACGAACCTTCCCTGGGATTCCTGGCAGAAGCCCTATGTGAAGCAGCCGCCGGCGGTCTGGTTTCATGACATCTTTTATGCGGATGGCAGGCCGTATCGGCAAAGCGAGGTCGATCTTATTCGCGAGTTGACGGGCGCGAAGCCAGTTACAGCTTCCCGGTGAAAACTAGGTTTCACCATCTCGTCTCCGCGCCGAAGAATCCCCAATGGAACGGGGTGCGATCGACTTGGGTAGTGGCACAGGCGGCGGGCCCGGCTGAACGCGAGTTGGTGTTTTTCGCTGGCCGTTTGGGCTCGCTTCGCTTGAGCGGCGGCATGTCTTCCGGCTCCTGCCACTGAACCGTCGCGACGGCCGGCGGGGCGGGTTTTTGGGCCACGTTCAGCTTCTCCTGCGGTTTCTCGCTGTACACCGCCACTCGTGCCGCCGCAGCATCACCCAACTTCGGCGCTGCTTTCACGGACAGAGTCTCACTTTCCCTGCGATAACGCGGCGCGCGCTGCCCGAAATCGGAACGGTCCGCGTGCGGGCGTGCTCGCGCTTGCTGGTCAAGTACGAGCGGTGGCGAACTGTCCCAGTCGTCGTGCCCGCGATACCGCCCGTCATTGCTTTGATATCGCCATTGGTCCCAGTTGCAAGGCCGCGAAATCATGCAGCCTGCGGCCATGATGGCAAAAATGGCAAGGCAGGCAACGGCAATGCAGCGAGGCGGTGCGGCCATGTGATTGAAATCGTGGATATACCGAGAAGATTGATTATGAGCGCACGATACTATCTCTTCGGCCGCAAATGCTGCGTAGTTTACCCAAATATCAACGAATTAAAGCCCGACGCGCAAGCGAGAGGGAATTTCCCACTCGCTTGCGCGTCGGGCTTTGATCGCTCATTTATACTCCGCGACTTGCGTTTCTTTCTTCAACTCGTTGCCCTGGCGAAGCTTATCCGCCGCGTTGTGGAAGTACTTTGCCTCCTTGGCGACGTCCTTATTCTTGCTCGCGGCGCATTGCTCGGCGAGGTCGTCGAAGGTCGCGATGGCGCTGTCTTTGTCGCCGGCATTGAGTACGGCACGGGCGGCTTCGTTCGCTACGAAGGCCGCCGTCACGTCCAGGCCGTTGTCCTTGATCGTGCCGCGGACGTCCGCCAGGTACTCGCGGGCGGTATTCAGGTTGACGCGGCCGGCGCGGCGGAGTTTTTGACCTATTAGCACGCAACGGAGGTACCGCATCAGCTCGCCCTGCCCTACCCTTTCCAATTCGCCGGGCAGGCTATCGAGGCGGTCATCGACCAGCAGGTCGTGCCGCCGGTAAAGCAGTTTTATCGAGGCGATCTTGGACATGAATGCCGTGCGAACGTTGGCCGCACTGGTGTTGGCGGCGAGGATGCGATCGGAGGCTTCCAAGATCGCGCGGCCCTTTCGCTTGTCGAAGGTGTTGTTCTCGGCTTGCACTTTCGAGGCCGAGGTCTCGGCACCAAGCTTGCGAATGAAACGCAGCAGTTCATCGGGACCGCCCTGCGGCACGGCGAATTTAAGCTTCTCGGCCGACATCGTGCCGGAGGAAGTCGTCAGCGAGTTGGGCGACGGCGTGGAGGTCGCGAAGTTGTTGGCTGTTCCGGCATACATCGCTCCTCGCGGCGGGGCGTTGGTCGGCAGCGCGCCGTGGACCGACGGTAGCGGCCGGGCGTCCGTTGCAAGACTTGTGAACGCGTTGCCGGGACTGTAATAGGTGCTCGCCGCGCGGAGCCAGACGGCATTGCGGCCGAGTTCATTGCAGCCTCGGCCGATCCACATGAAACCTTGCACGCCCCAAGTCGTGCCCCAAGTGTTCTTGATCTTCCATGCGCCCTTGTTGCCGCGAGTGTCGTCCCAGCCGACCAGCAGCACGGCATGCCAGCCTGTCTTGTCCTTCATGTCGGCGGTGATCGTCTCCTCGTAGAGCCCGCCTTTATACGCCTTGAACTTAGGCGTGGTACGAACATCGACGACCAACGGGCCGTGTCGCAGCAAGGCGCTTTTGAGTTGGGCGTCGGTCGGATGTTTGTCGTCGCGCTGCACGTATCCCCAAGCAACCGCGCGGTAGGGCAACGCGACGTTGCGGGGATTGGCCGGTTCGCCCGTGTACGGATACGAGGCGAGCGTCGCGGTGCCGATCTTGAGGAAGAAATCGCTCGCACGCGCAGACTTGTCGGCCATTTCCTTGTCGGCGAAGGCGCCGAGCTTCAAATAGTCCAAGAGCGGCTGCGAGGAGAGCGACACGCGGCGGTTGTTGCGGATCAGATAGTTGCACTCCAGGGCCTCGGTCGTGGCGTTCGCCCAGCAGTCGCCGCTGAGCTGCCGCCGCGCCTCGCTGACCTTGTTCAGATTGCACCAATCGAACTCCGCCGCACCCGCCGGCGGCAATTGCAACTTGAGATCGGGTAGGACGCCTGGGTGCAGGCGATCGAACTCGTTGCGGGCATCGTCATCGAGCTTAATGAGCGTGTCGGCCAGCGCGTTGACCTGCGCCACGCGGCCGTCGGCGATCTGCGGCGCCGCCGTGCCGTTCGCCGCGGCCGCTTCCGACTTTGTGGCCGGCAAAAGCAGCGCGGCGGCAAGGACAAACGATGCGGCAATACGGGCGGCGGACATGGCGACAGACCTTTTTCGAGGTGAATACGAGGATTGGGCAATGGGGAAGCGGATGCCGTTTTTGCAAATCTCACCAATGCTAATACGGACCTTTTCGGCCGACGTTACGACGCTTTTTGTGCCCCTGGAAGCGGCGAACCGCTGTTTGAAGGAGAGAATTGCCGCTCAACCGGCCCTTTGACAGTGCGGCCAAGCCGAGTAAAATAGAAATAGTTCGTCCCTTCCGCCCAACTTAGGGGTTAGGGGCACGATCATGTCTCAATTGTTTACGGATTCTGCCATGTCGCTATTCGCATTTATCGACCAATGGACGCTGCTCGTCGTTGCCGTTGTCGCTCTGCTGCTTTTTGGCCACCGCTTGCCAAGTACGATGCGTTCTCTGGGACAAGGCGTATCGGAATTCAAGAAAGGGCTCGATGGATCTCACGAGGACGACGCAACAAAGAGCGAGCCAAAGAAGTTGGACGACCGGCCAGCTTGAATGTAGACATCTTGATTCGCCGAACACGAGGATCTCTGGTACGACAGGGCGCGCGCTATGATTTTACCGTTGGGGTTTTTCGATTTTTTGGGCCTTCAGTGGATCATCCCGCTTGCAATACTAGGAGTCCTTTTGTATGGTGAGCGGTTGCCGGAAGTGGCGGCCAAATTCGGCGGGCAGTTGATGCAGTTGAAGAAAGCGGCGCAAGCGGTTCGCAGCGAGATCGAGTCGGTGGCGACGGACACCAAGTACGGCGTTACCCAAGGTTTGGAGCGGACCGCCGACACGGCTCACGAGGAGGCAACAGCTCCGAAGTTCGAACCGCCTCCGGCCGAATCCGCGAATGAAACTTCTTCCGGCGCAGTGCCCGCCGAGGTCAATTGAAGGGGGCCGATTGAAGCCCTCCGCGGGAACCGATGCAAAAGAATCGGGCGTTTAGCTCAGTTGGTTAGAGCGCTATGCTCACACCGTAGAGGTCGCAGGTTCGACTCCTGCAACGCCCATCTCGGAAACCCAGTTGTAGCAATGAGTTACGACTGGGTTTTCTCGTTTCTTGATAGGTATAAAACGAGAAGGAAGTTTGTACGGGTATAAAACGGTTATAAAACGACCTGTTGAGAAAAGTGGCGGGCACCATCGCAGGATTAAGTGTCCAGTAAGAAATTCCCGAACCGGCACCCGGCACCCCGGCTATTTTCTTGCCCCGAATCGGCGGCATCCGTAAAGTCGATTTGTAGCTATTCCAAAGCGACCAAGCTCGCTCCAATTTTCGATTGGCGACCTGACTTTCTCATTCCGAGCCACCGACAGCCGCCCCTACTCATCTCGCGTTGGCACGGATTCATCTCGCCCCGCCCCGATTCGCCGTCACCGCAGCAATCGGGACGGAACGACAAAAAGTGCAAGTTGCCCAGACTGGATCGGGCTAGGAATGGTCTGACGCCGGGCGGAGCGTAGGGAGTCGTAAGGGGTCACGCTAGAGGAGAAAGCGAAAAGGCACGGTTCGATCCCCCCAGGCCAGATTTGCAGTTCTCCCGGCCAGAAATTATGATATTCCCAGAGATGCGAAGGTTGGAACGTGCTTATCAGGAACCCGAACTGTGTACGAACCTGCGGTCAAGGTCAGGCCGGGCCAAAGGAAGTTCCCGCAGTGTTCGGCCATCATGGGGTCCAGGGCGAAAGTTTGCCAAAATCCAGAGTGTAAGTTCACGTTCCCGAAGAAGACGCCACCGCCCGTCAAGGTGAAGCCGGGCCAAAGGTTCTGTCCTGAATGCTTCAATAAGGGCGGCTCGACCACGATCCTCGCCAGTAAGAAAAGAATATGTCCGATCTGTGGCTATCGCTTTCAACCTAAAACTGGTGCCAGTCGATTCGCACAGAAGAAACTGGTCGAGGATTTTGTTGCCAAGTTTGGTGGCGGAACGGGTTTGGCCTTGGGTTCGGGCTTGCTGGCCTTTGCCTTTACGGGCTTGCTCTTGCTGGCCTTCTTAACTTTCTTCTTTGCCATGTTGTTCTAATACTTTCAAAAGGGTATTGGCCTTCACTTGCCTTTCAACGCCCCCTCGACTTCCTCCATTAGCTTCAAGGCAGCCTCCGCCCCTTCCACTGGCCCGAAGAAACCATCGTTGAACGGGGCTAGGCCCTTTGCCGCCTCATCAACCTTGGCTTGCATGGCGGCAAGTTCCTTCAACTTCTTTTCAACTGCCGCCACCCCCCCGAATTCCCGAACCTTCCTGATAACCTCCATCGGATCGGTTGGGGCTTTGCTGGCCTTCCTCTTGCCGTTGCTACTGGCCTTCACTTCAAACTTATGGCCACAAGCACAAACGGAATTCCTTGCCCCGATGAACTTTTGGCAGCTAGGGCATTGCTTACGCCCCCTGCCGCCTTCCTTGAATGTTTCTACCGTGGTCTCCGTGGTTGCTTTCCTTGCCATGATCCAACTTGCCTTTTCTTCAAGGTTGTATTGAAACCGAATTAGTTTCAACTTGTTCAATCTTACAATTCTTCAAAAGAATGTCAACGGATTTGTTCGGGCCGATCTAAAACATTTTCAAAATGATTTGTTCACACTTAACTCCTATGGGTGGATCAAAGCAATCATAATTTCACCCAACCAAACATAATTTCACCAAGTTTAGAATCTTCCCCTCTTCCTAGCCAAGTTGAAAGAAAATTGGAACTTTACCCCTTCACAATCTGAACATTCCGTGTTCTTGAATATAGCGGGATGATTTGCGGCAAAGCCTTACGAATGGTTTAGGGAAGGATTCAAACACCACGGTTTCCGGCCCTGAAAATAATTTTGGAATTGTAAGCAAAATCAAAAGCCCGTGTTTGAAGTAGATCGGGCGGGAGTGGTGCGAGCAAAACAATTTGAAGGTAAAGAAAACCTAGTTTACTTCTTGCGAATCCAGTGTAGTAATAGGGGTGGCGAGAAACGAAACCCATTGAAAGGAACGACATGAAAGTGAAAGAGATTGGTATTGATAATATTGATTTGCTGAATTGGTTCATTACGAACGGAACAGATAAGCAACGGTTGAAGGTGATGAAGTACCTTAATAGCGGTTTGCCAGCAATGCGGAACGGGCTAACCCACAAAATAATTTCCGAGTTGATCGGGGATTATGAAAAGAAGTTCCATGTAAAGATTGTGGAACTAGGCGTTGCATGGAATGGAAAGGAACGAAATGAAGACAAAACAGTTTAGCTTTACCTATCCTCTTGAAGTATGGAGAGAGGATGGCACGTTG
This sequence comes from uncultured Planctomycetia bacterium, assembly GCA_963775975.1. GTDB lineage: Bacteria > Planctomycetota > Planctomycetia > Pirellulales > Thermoguttaceae > JANXQG01. The sequence goes on along the minus strand of CAVZKX010000003.1, from coordinate 682,716 downwards.
GTTGTAATTGAAGTCAATGTTAGTGGCGAGTTCCAGAAAGGTGGAACGCCAGAGATTTTATAGAAGCACAAGAAGCGTTTTGTATTGAAGACGCTTGAAGCAGTTGCAGATCAACCGCCAGAGGTTATGAACGCGGTTAAGTTGGCAATCAAGAAGTTGCGTATTGAATTGTTGGGCGAATCGGCGGCATGGAATTGATTATGAAACCAAATAAAAGGTAATGCCCCGACCATTTTCAATGGGGCTTAATGAAAGGAATAGAATGAAGCGAGAATTTATATGGAAACTAACCGATGTCGAATTCATAAAAATTTGGCAGGGTAGCCGAAGTTTGGATGAGGTGGCGGAAAAGATTGGCTTGAACAAATTGCAATGTTCTGGCAAGGCTTACAAGCTGCGATCAAAGGGTGTGCGATTACAAAGGTTTAAGAGAGGGTTTTGCGAATCTACGATGAATATAGAAGAATTGAATAGCCTTATTGAAGAAACCATTTCACATGATGAATGATAGAAAGGAATAGAGAATGAAAGAACTGACAAATAGGGAGTTTGTTGAAATCTGGCTTAGAAGTACAACGCTTGAAGAGGTTGCAAAAGCATCGGGATACACTCTCTATGCAGCTTCTCAAAAGGGTTCGAAGCTGCGTATGCAAGGCGTAAGACTTCCACGATTGCGAAGAAAGGCAAAACTAAAACCTACAACAGTTGATGATTTGAATAGATTGATCGTTGAAAGCATTGGAACTGATAGTGAATACGAATAACACCGAATTGGCACCATTCCCGAACCGCCGGTCGCGTTTTCTCGCAGCCGTGGGGATACCTTGGCCGGTGCCAAGCAAGGCTGGGGGCATGTCAAGACCTTGGCCTTGCTGGAAGAGTTCTGCGGGAACAGTGCCGTGGCGGTCATCACGGAATTTATAGACCAGGGCGGGCAGGCTGAGGCCCTTGACGAGTTTCTGGTCAATCGGTTGCTCGATGAGGCATATCAAGAGGACTGCGGCGAGCAAGGATAGAGACAATCCACGCGACAGTTCAATGCCAGTACAACACCACAAACGAATCTCAGTCACACCTAGCGGCAGTTAGGTGGCCGTAGGGCGGGTTAATGGTCCATATCCGTTCCTTACGGCGTTTCATGCGTACCAAGGACCAGAGAAAAACCATAAGGATACAGAAATGAAAGAGTTTTGCAAACAGATTGCGGCGGTCATTCCAAAGATATTGACGAAGAGGGAACAGCGGTGGCTGGATACATTCCATGAAGTCAAGGCGATAGGACTTGAAGCCGCAATGAAAGATAACCGGCTGCGGCGTTGGCTTCATCGGCAACGGACGCTTTATCAAGAGGCCCTGGCGATGGACGAATTGGAAAAAGCCCTTGAACAGTACGAAGCTGCCGCCGAAAAGCGGAAGCAAGCGGGAAGTCGTCAATCGAACTCCTGAATTGAAAGGTAGGTAGAAATGCTGTTAGTTACTGTGCCCCAGAATCGTGACGTAGGAGAGACAATCGAGGCGGCTGAAAACTGCGGCGGTGAATAAGCCTATAAAAAAACGGGGCGTAACGTCATGCAAGAAATCTGCCTTGCACCGATGAACGGTCCACAAAACGTCGGCAAACCAGCCGCGTTGAAAATGCTTTGCAAATGGCAGACGACAATATAAATTGCTTTCGTTTACAACTGTAAAGCTAGGCGTATAATCAGTCGTGGTCGGTGGAGCAACCGACGACGGGTAACTGCCCCGACCCATTTCCGGGGTAGCAATAACTAGGAGGAAGGAAAATCATGCCCAATAATCGCCCCGTAATTACCGCCATGCGAAAACACTTCAAGTTGCCGGATGAAATATGGGCTTTCACCAATTACAAAAAAGGTGAAGTCTATATTTGTCTCGGCAATCAGCCAGAATTCCCAGAAACCACAAAACAATACTGGAATGCCGTAAATGTCACCGATGAAGCGTTTGCGAAAATAGGCAAAAAAGAGAAGCCACCGGAGAAGCCCGGCTACTTTTTGCCAATCTTCAAGACCCGTGAGATTTTGGAAAAGTTTCGCACCTATTCGGGTATCGGAAAAGACTGGAAAGCACATTTAGGTCCGGTAGATGCACTCCTGGAATATGTTATGGGTTCAGTGCCTTTCGTTCTCTACTACCACTCCGAAGACATGTCGCATCAGATAATTTCCAGCGTATTGATTGATAGCGATAACGGGTTTCGTATGCAATGCGATTATGGCGGTGGCAAAACAATCTAAAAATCTTCTTGCGGGAGAAAGGCTTTGATTCCGAGGCCCACGCGATTGCCCAAATGCGACAACGGGCAGCGTGGTCTACCTACGTCGCCACCCTGCTCGGCAACCTTCAGGTGGCGATGCCGACCGGATCGCCAGGAAATAGAAGCACGACGCTGGGGCAAAAGCGGCGGCAAAGTGCAGAACGACGAGGTGGAAGAATGAGCGGTGATGCAATTAGAATATAAATTGAACCGCCGAAAGAATAAATAAAACCAACTCGTTCAAAATGATTTATTGGTTTTTTGTGAATCAATAACTTTTTATTCCGGGTTGCCGATGACGACCCTCAGAAAAAAGCGTTGACTACACCGGCTCCATTGCCGAATCAACAAATAAGACCGCCTCTAAAGAGCTTTTATTGGTTTTTCGGATTCACGGAATGTCATTGTTGGTTGCGGCGAAGGCGATCAGAACAAAAGTTTGACTTCAGATCTCAGAGTTGCTATACTGACCACAACGACAACAATAACGACAATAACTTTCTCAACTAACGAGCGGCATGAAGCCACAACTCGTTCCGGCCTTTCTGGCTATTGTTCCTGATTGACGGGCGATCCGTTCGACTGGGAAGCACCACGTTTGCATTCCTTGCCCCGCCCATTTCATTAGCTGTTTCAGTGAGATTGGCGGGCTGAGGCAGCTACCTGTCGTGATGGTAATGCCGATGCCCGGCTTCCTGATCCGACCGCCGTGTGTAGCGGGTATTGGATCACGAAGACACAAATGCAAGATAAACAATCAGTTGAGAGGAATGAAAAATGAATAGTGTAGAGAATATGGAAAGAACTGCTGAGGTCCAAGCCAACGCCAATGCAGACGCCCTGCCGGAACCGCAGTATCACTGGACTGAGGATCAACTCGGTGAGTACGCCAACGCCTGCGAGAAGCTGGCCCGACAGAACGGCCCGGAGATGCTGCGTCTACGGTATTCCGAAGGCCAAGCGTTGCAAATGGCTTATTGGAAGCTGTCACATGATGATTGGGACAGCTTTCTCGACAAGCACAGCATTGCCAAAGCACATGCTCAATGCTTGATGGAGTTCTACGAAGTGGCATGGAGTGCGGTAGCTCGACCGCATGTCGTGCCACGAAGCCTTTGGCTCAAGGAGTGGCTCCGGGGCCAAAAGTTTCGTGATTTGGTGACCTTCTGCTCGGAATACAGCCCCAGCTTTGTAGAGCGAACGATTCGTCAGGACATACTGCGTAGCGTGGAGGCGGTGCGATGGATGAAGGTCCGTGGGCCGCAATCTCCAACGTACGGCGATTATGCTGTGGCGTGGCTACTTGGCAACATGACCCTGACGCAATTCGTAGATAAAGCTGGCTTGACTCGGTATCTTGAAGTGGGTGATTTGAGCGATTTCGGTTTCAGGCAATTGGCCGGGGCGATCACCGACTTGCTGATTTCCGTAGTTCAGTCTCTTGGCACCGGGGATTTGCCAACGGATCGCAATCCGCCAAACAAGTTCCGCTTGGGCGAAAGGTGGGGCGATATCGTATGCCTCATCAGATAAACCCATTTTTTCTCCTTCACAATTCAGTTCTTACTTTGCTCGGTTGATCGCCCCGACCGCAACAAGCAGTCGGCGTATCCTCACCGGCCCGATCCCTCTGGTAATTGTCAAAGGGATAGGGCCGAAGAGGAATTCCGTTTCCTCCAGGGCTTGGCGGCTACTCCGAGTACACTCCACGCTCGATTGCCCGCCGCCGAAGTTGTCCTTGGATTAAGGGAACCTCTATGTACCGCTTTCTTCCGGCAGCACACAACGCTCCAGTCCAAAGCTGCCTCGCACCGTCGGCAAGTTGTCATGCATCTGTTGCGGCACATCCACACAAATTAACGTATCCCTTTCTCCGGGGGCATAGATTCCTGCACAGACAACGCAGCGGACCCAACCATCTCGCGGGGGAGGCAAGGTAAAGTCAATCGGGAAGCAGGTGTCTCTTGGCAGTCGTTCGATATGGCCGCGTGCAATCGTTCTGAGACCAGCCTTTTGTCCTCGATTGTATGCCTCTTCAATCTGCTCTTTGGTAAAATACCGCACGTCAGTCTCGGCCTGGACCATCCAATTCGCACACTTGCCGGGCTTGTCGATGTTCTTGAGAATCCACGATGGTGTCACTCCGTCCGCTACGCACTGCACGGCTTTCGTCCTCTTCCTCACGTTCTTTTTCATGTTTCTTTTTCCTCAGTAAGTCGTTTATCTTGTCCGGCTGTTGTCGCCGACCTCAACAAGCGGTCGGCGGCAGTCTCGACCGGCCCCATGCCACCACCGAGATGATGGCATGGGGCTGGGCGAGCTTCCTTCTCGGCCCGATTCCAAAGCAGGCTTCATGCCCCACTGCCGAATCCGAATTCCTTGTTCAGTGCGGCGACCACGATCCGGGCATTTTCATCCCCCAACACCCAGATGGCCGTAGTTCCGTCGCCGCAGTTGATCTTGTAGCCCGCTTCGCCACTGGCCTCGACAGAAAATGGCCCATCGAGTTTTGTTGGTGCGGACCGCCTACTTACCTGCTTGTAGCCCGCCGCTTCCAGGGCCTTGATTGTCTCCAAGCGGTGCCAAATGAAGTACCGAATTCCATGTTCGTTCTCTGTGGCCCGGCAATAGCCACGCTCAATGGCCTGGATGCTCGGATACAACTTTTTTCCTTCCCGCACTCGCCAGCCGATCTCTTCCAGGGCCAAGCCGATGGCGTTCCGTGTTTCGTCAAATATTTCGCCCAATTGAGTTTGGGTGAGAAACTCGAATGCGTCATACATGATCGCCTCCTTGTTTCCTCTTGAAATAGGCCAGGATGACCTGAACTTCTTTGGGCTGGAAAACTCGTTTGTTGGAAAACCGCAATTCCGGTTCCGGCAGCAGCCCAACGGAAATTGCATAAGTGTGAGGTGCTTGGCTTTTCGTGGACAGTCCAACTCCTTATTTTCATGGGAAGAAGGAGACTGCCGCAATGCGTCGCTCCAAGTCGAATAGCAAGCGTAAACCCCGCCACTCTTACTCCGAGGAATTCCGGCAGGAGGCCGTGCAAATGCTCCTGGACGGCCATTCTGCCGTGTCCGTGGCCTCTCGCTTGGGGCTCTCGGGTCCCAACCTCCTTTATCGTTGGAAGAAAGAAGCCCTCCATCAAGCTGGGCCGGCGGCGCGGACCCTCGGTGATCGCGTCCACCAGCTCGAAGAAGAACTACGCCGCGTTGAACGCGAACGGGACATCTTAAAAAAAGCGTTGAGTATCTTAAGCCGCAACGTGTAGCCGACCTGTACGCCGTCATCGAACAACTCACTATCCCAGGATCTTTCTCCGTGTCCGCAATCTGCGATACCTTGCTCGTCAGCCGTGCCGGCTTCTACGCCTGGCGGAGCGATGTTGAGTCGGCGCGTGAGCGCAGAGAACGTGAACTGTTGCCGCTGGTGCGCGACATCTTCTGGCGCCATCGGCGGCGTTATGGCGCTCGCCGAATCGCCGTTGAGTTGCAAGCCCAAGGACAACCTTGCGGCGTCGATCGAGTCGCAAAACTGCTGAAAATGCAGGGTTTAATCGCCATTCAGCCCAAGTCCTTCGTTCCTAAAACAACCAACAGCCGGCATAAGCTCGGCTATAGCCCGAACCTCTTGGCCGATGCGCCGCCGCCCGACCGCGTCAATCGCGTCTGGGTCGGCGACATCACCTACATCCCACTTCGCGGAAGCACCTTCGCCTACCTGGCCTTGCTCATGGATATCTTCTCACGCCGCATCCTCGGCTGGCAACTCAACACGCAGATGACCGAGCCGCTCGTCCTCGATGCCTTGCATCAGGCTATCCGCGCCAGGCAGCCTGCACCGGGCTTGATCCATCACACGGACCGCGGCGGCCAGTATGCCGGCAGCCGCTATCGCGCCATCTTGCGCTGCGCGGACGCTCGCCAGAGCATGAGCCGGCCCGACAACTGCTACGACAACGCCTTCATGGAATCCTGCTTCGGGACCATCAAGACCGAACTGGAAATGACCGAATACGATAACAGCTTCCAGGCCCGCTCCGAGATTGCCAGCTATATCGCCTACTACAACAACGAACGCCGACACTCAGCACTCAACTACCTCAGCCCAGCCCAATTCGAAACCCAATACACCCTTCCCATCTAAGAGGATGACCTGTCCGAAAACTGCCAAGCATCTCAACGACTCGCAACAGGACGTTGTGCTTGCGTTCGATGCACGACCAGGATTTGATGAGTTCCTTCAAGAGCGATTCCAATTGACCCTGGTATGCCGTTGTCGAAGCACTTACATCGACCACGATTTGGAATAGGGTGTATGCTGTGGCATCCAGCCCCCCAAGGCCGATCATTGAACAGCCGTATCGCCCGACATCGAACTTATGCGTGGTCGTGATCGTCGGTTTCTTCCTGGCCTGCGGAGTGCTTCGCTTTTGCATTGTGGTTCCTCGCTATGGTTCTGGACGTATTCTATCCTTGCCGAGAAGAAGGCCGGATGAATTGACATCCAATCGCTTTCTATGTTAGGTAACTCCTGTTGACTCGTCTTCATATATATGTTATAATGTGATCTGACAACTTAACGATGGTGGGCAACGAATCAGCGGCAACAAGTAAGGCGAACCCCAGGAACCATACGGCGTAGTATTTCAGCCTCGATTTCCCATGCTTGACCCCCGGTTGCCGAGTGCGATCAGGGGTTTGTTTTGTTGGCTGAGTCGCCACCATCACGAAGGGAAATCATGATTAGGAATAAAAGAAAGAGATGCAAGAAGAGTGCAAGGGTGACTGAAGCACTGACGACGCCCCTTGATGACGAGAAGTTAAACATTGTAGATGGAGGAAAGCACGCGATGGTTCCAGTTGAATGGAACGGTCAATCCGGAATGATCGACATAGGGATCGCCCCGCTCATCCTAGAGATATGGAAGGCTGGCATCTATACAGGGAATTCCTGTGAAGAGAACCGGCCAGGATGGGTGTGGATTCAGTTCCTCCACACATCGGGGGCCGAGGATTTCATGAGCATTTTTGGCCGCTACGAAGAAGGAATAGAGACATTTTACAATCGTATTCGAGGAGTATGGTGCCATATTGACGGAGAAATCCCAGATAAATGGGAATATGACGCTCTGCCGTTTGATTTAGCGGTAGTCAAATGGGAAGAGGATGGTTACATACGCGAGTCTTGCAATGTACCGAGTCAGTTTATGTTCTCTCTGTCCGTTCGGTTTCCAAGGAGTGACCTTCCGGTAGTGCTTGCTCGGATGCGAGAGTTTAACAGTGCCAATGCGGTGTCGGATTAACCCGGTTCATTTTCCTGCTGGCTTGCAGTCCCACCCCGCCCCATTGACCCTCAACGAGCCGGGTTTTGTTTTCAATTCAGCCCTGAGCCAGTAAAATGGTCGCAACTGCCTCATTCCCCTCCACCCAGAAAGAAACTAGCCATGAAAACTTTGAGCCTCGTCGCTGCGGGCATTCTCTTGCTCAATCTCGGTACAATCTTGGCCGCCGATTCTGTCAATACGGGTCAGCAGAAGGCGGCGGAACTGGACCGAACGATTAAGGTCTCGATGAAATACTTGGTTTACGTGCCGAAGGATTACGACCAGAAGGCATCGTGGCCGGTGCTGCTCTTTCTGCATGGGTCCGGGGAGCGTGGCGATAATCTGGACCTCGTTAAGAAGCATGGCCCGCCGAAGCTGATTGAGGCAGGCAAACCGTTCCCCTTCATCGTCGTATCGCCACAGTGTCCCAAGGGGCAGTCGTGGGAGCCGTTCAAGTTGATCGCCTTGCTTGATGAAATTGCCGAGAAGTACAAAGTCGATCAGGACCGCATCTACGTCACCGGCCTCAGCATGGGCGGCTTCGGCACCTGGGCACTGGCAAGCCACGCACCAAATCGGTTCGCCGCCATCGTGCCGATCTGTGGCGGCGGCGATCCATCACGGGCGAAGCGGATTGCAGACATTCCGGCTTGGGTGTTTCACGGCGGCAAAGACCCGGCTGTGCCACTCGAAAACTCGCAAAAGATGGTAGAAGCCCTGAAGAAGAATGGCGGCAACCCGAAATTCACGGTCTATTTAGAAGCCGGGCACGATTCTTGGACGCAAGCCTACAACACGGCGGAACTTTACGAGTGGCTGCTGCAACAAAAACGGACAGCTAAGAAGGCAGGCGAGTCGAAGTAGTGAGGGACGACGTTATAATGACGGCATGAACACAACCAACGAAACCCATTCCGTCGTCGTCGGCTATATCCTCTGGATTTTCGGGTTCCTGGGTTCGCATAGATTCTACTTTGGCAAGCCGATTACCGGCACGATCTGGTTCTTTACGGGCGGCCTACTGCTAATCGGCTGGATCGTTGATCTGTTCCTGATTCCCGGCATGGCTCGGCGGGCTGATTTCCGTTATCAGGCCGGTCCCATCGACTATACCCTCGCCTGGGTCTTTCTGACCTTCCTGGGAATCTTCGGCATCCACCGTTTCTATATGGGCAAATGGATTACTGGCATTATCTATCTTCTCACTGGCGGGCTAATCGGCCTTGGGTTGCTCTACGACCTTTGGACGCTCAACGGTCAGGTCAGCGAAATGAACCGCTTGGAGCTTCTGGCGGGGCGATGAACATCTATAATATGGGCAATCTACCCCAGAGTCGCCGTCATGTTCCAAGCCGCCGTCTTTACCATCGCCCTGGCCGCCATCCAGGCCACAACTCCATCGCAAGAACCTGAAGGCAATCGCATCCGTCTTCTCATCGTCGATGGCCAGAATAACCACGACTGGCAAAGGGCGACTCGCATCCTCAAGGAAATTCTCGAAAGCAGTGGGCGGTTTACCGTTGAAGTATCCACCACCCCGGCCAGCGATGAACCAAGGGAAAGTTGGAACCGATGGCGACCTGAATTCAAGAAATACAGCGTAGTGCTGAGTAATTTCAACGGCGGGCATCTGGCCAACGGCATTCATTGGCCACGGGAAGGCGAGAAGGCCCTTGAAGATTACGTTGGCAACGGGGGTGGGCTTGTCATATACCATGCTGCAAATAACTCGTTCCCGAAGTGGCCAGCCTACAACGATATGATCGGCCTGGGCTGGCGAGACAAGACATTTGGGCCGAGTGTGATTGCCAGCCCCGATGATAAGGTTATCGAAATACCCAGGGGCGAAGGTCGGAACCCAGGTCATGGGCCGGAACACGATTTTCAGATCACGGTTCTGAACGCCGAACATCCCATCACCAGTGGTCTGCCGAAGAAATGGATGCACCCGCACGAACAATTGACTTATGGGCAACATGGCCCGGCCAAGAACATGACGGTGCTGACCTATGCGTGGTCCAGGGACACCAAGGAAAACGAGCCGATGGACTGGGTGATTCTGTATGGAAAAGGCCGGGTTTACACGACTATGCTTGGGCACTTATGGAAGGATGGCCCCGACACGGCTATGCGGTGTGTGGGGTTCCAAACCTTGCTGATCCGAGGTTGCGAGTGGGCGGCTACAGCGAAAGTAACGTACCCTGTTCCCAAGGACTTCCCGGCTGCCAACTAGGTTGCGTTGGCCGAACGGAGTCCACTCACGCCCGGCGACCATAGGCATCCCTGGATACATTCTTGTAATGCGTGTGGACACAGTATAAAATGCCTGAGCGTGTCTGAAAACACTCTTCCCTTTCTCGGAGAAAGACCGCCATGCCGTCTCCATTTGAACTGAGGCCAGAGAACGTCGTTGGCTTCGCCTTCTCGACCATTGTATTCTTGGCACTCTGCGGAGGCGTCCTTCATTGGGGCCGTACTTCTGCCTCTAAACTGGTTTTACTTGGAATCCTAGTCGCAGTTGTGTCCATCGCATACGGACTCTTCGTCAACTCCCCTACGGCAATTCCTCTGACGACCGGACTGATGAAGATAGCCGTCATCCTCGTCCTCGGTGGTGTAGCGTGCTATGTATTGTCTTGCCTCGGTGGCCCACCCGTCACAGACACCCCAACGCCGAAGGAGCCGATCCATGAATAGAATCACTCCTCGTATTCTGTTCGTCCCCGGTGCCCTAGTATTCGTCTATTTCGTCATGTACCCGGAGGATTTAAGTTCCGTGATCGCCCCCATTGCATCGATTTTGCAGTTGTCACAGAGCGTTTCGCCTTGGCTTTATATGGTCATTGGAGTGGGCATCATCACTTGGGGAATCGTGCGAGTGTGGGGCGGGCAGAAACAGGTCAGTGGTCGAGTATAGCAAGTACCGCACAGTCGCACCGGCAGCAGTCGTGGAAGCGGTTGAGGGCGACTCAATAACCGGCTGGTTCAAGCTGTTCCCGGCGAGATAGGGTCGGTAGAATCCAATCCTAGTGAATCAACTTACGGGAGGAGTTCTCCATGAGTGCCGGGGCTGCCGCCGCCGCTGCCGCTGAAGCTGAACGGCAGCGACAGGAGGAGGAAGAAATGACGAAATACACCGATGCCGATTTGCAAGGCGATTGGGAGTTCAAGATCGTGCGTTCCAATTTGGCCGGTTTCAGAAACCCGGAAGTGCTGCAACAGGTCTGTGCCGAGGAGGCTAGGGCGGGCTGGACTCTTGTTGAGAAGTTCGATAATCAACGCCTGCGATTCAAGCGTCCTGTCAGTGCAAGGGCAGGCGATGCGGGACTGGGCTTCGATCCTTACCGTTCTCAAGTCGGAACTTCATCGGGAGTCATAGTAGCCGTCATCCTGGGCATCATGTTTTTGGTCGCTATTGCAATCCCCTTAGTCGTCATCCTGCTCGTCAAGAAGTAACTGCGTAAGATCGTCATGCCAAACCAAATCATGATAATCGCACCGTACTGGGTCGATGACCTGGGTGCCTGGGTCTTTGACGATGCCATAGTCGGATTGCGTCAAGAGCCGTTCGTCAGCGGCGTTCCTGAGATGATCGACTGGCTGGTGCGGGACATTCCCAACGCCAGGAACGGCTTTCGGCTGACTTTCTCGGCAGCACCCTTTCCCGGCTATCAAAAGAAGCTGGCCTGGCGTCGAGAAGAAATGGGCGGCAACATTTATGCCACTGAAGATCCGCCGATGGAAGGTTGGCTATGCCCGGCCTTGTTCCGGTATTTCGATGCCGCACCGCCTGAAATCTATGTGAAGGCCGAAGAGAAGAAGTGACGGATGACTATGCTTCCCACTCCTCCTCTCGACGACAAACGGGATGTGGCGGCTACACAAGCCAGCACACCCAGGCGTTCTAGGTGGAAGCCATGTGGGGCGGTCGCCATCGCTGTTATCGCAGTTCTCGTTGTACCTTACTTGTTTTCTGAGGGCCTGCTGATTTCTTGTCGTTCCGTGACTGTCCGAGCCACAGGTGAAGCTGACAAGAAGCAGGACTCGCAACGATACTTCGGGATTTGGGCCAAGGATAATACCGCAATTCGGAACATCGCCGTTGTCGAAGGCACGTTCTCGAAGAGTACCTGGCTGTCGGCTTGGCTCTACGTGGTGAAGGCGGGTGCAGTAGAAGAGGAGAACGCCTTCACCGTAGGCAGGAGCCCGAACCGAATTGGAGAACCTATTTGGATTAGCATGGAGATTACGCTGGCCCTTGGAGAGGAGCAGAAGCCCACTGGCCGTCGTGTTCTGCTGGGGGCTGCCGGGCACACGCGAGGCGGCGGTCGAGGCGGTGGGGATGACGGGCCGGTCCATAACTTCACTACACTCGCGAAACGGGTGTTTCCCGGCAAGTTGTCGTCTGGCCTGAAGTACATTCTCTACGTCGAGGGCGACCGCGAGTTCAATGCAACCCGCGAGATGTCTTTGGAAGAGTTCGCCGCCATGAACGGCGGAAATTACTTCGTTGTCATTGGTCAACTGGAATAGCTCACGCAAACGCAGGCTTCCATGCTCATCCTCAAGCCTATCCTCCGCCGAATTCTTGAAGACTACGCTTTGCGTTGGGACGGCACTCACGGCGTCGGTCATTGGGCCAGGGTCTTGGAAAACGGCCTTCGGCTTGCCAAGGACACCGGGGCCAACATCGAAGTCGTCCAGTTATTCGCTATCTTCCATGATTCTTGTCGTGTCAGCGAGGGCTATGACGACGGGCATGGCGAGCGAGGCGGCGACTTAGCCTTGGCTTTGCGTGGCGAGTGGTTCGATCTAGCAGACGACGAATTCGATCTTCTCTACGAAGCCTGTGCCGGTCATACGGATGGAAAAACCGAGGCCGACATCACGATTCAGACTTGTTGGGATGCCGACCGACTTGACTTGGGCCGAGTGGGAATTTTGCCCGCTCCGCAAAAACTCTGTACGCCCATCGCCAAGTCGAGGGAAATAATCCGCTGGGCAGATGGTCGGGCTTGTTTCGAGGTTGTGCCGGATTTCGTGGTGGGAGATTGGGGAATTGATACGAGCGGGTGGAGCAAATGAGCAACCTTCACCGGCTAGAGTAAGCTCACGGTGCGGGACGCCATTCATAAAGGATTCATGAGATGTTGAAGCAATTTGCTGTACTGGCGGTCGTGACGATTGGCCTTGGTCTCGGAGCCATCGAGGTTGCCCCGGCTTTGGGCCAAGGAACAAAGACCCAGCCTCCCTTGCGGGTCTATTTCGTCGGCAACAGCGTCACCGATACGATCAAGTACCCAGCATTGGCGGAATTGGCGAAGAGCCGGGGCCACAGTCAAGTCTGGGGCAGGCACATGATCCCAGGTGCCCCGCTGCAATGGATTTGGCAGCATCCAAAGGACGGCTTTCAAGAGCAACCCTTCGGGCTTTATCCCAAGGCTCTAGCCGAATACCAGTGGGACGCACTCAGTTTGCAACCGTTTGATCGTCATTTGGACGGCAAAGACGGCGATTTGGCGATGGCGAAGAATCTCATCGACTTGGCCTTGCCCAAGAGTCCCAATCTCCAGGTCTACGTCTACGCCCGCTGGCCTCGGCAGGGCAAGGACGACTTCGACACTTCCTGGCTAAAGAAATACACGGGAGGCTGGGACGGCACCAACGAAACCAAAGATTATTTCGAGCGGTTGACGTTGGAGTTGAGGAAGGCGTATCCGAAGCTGAAGAAGCCGACCTTGATGGTGCCGGTAGGCCATGTCATGTACGAACTGAATCAGCGAATGAAGACCGGGGAGGTTCCGGGCTACAGGCACATCAAAGAGGTCTACGCCGATGGCATCCACCTGAACAATGTCGGCTCCTACATTGTTGGCTGCACTTATTTCGCCACGCTTTACCGGGAGAATCCGAAGGGATTGCCCTCGACTCCTTACAAGGTCGAAGATGCGAAGCTGGCGGGGATCATTCAGGAAACGGTGTGGAAGGTGGTTAGCAAAAATGAACTGGCCGGTGTTTCGGTCACGTCCACCGGCTCCAAAACGTCCATGAAGGGCTGGGAGCTTTACGTTGGGCAGAAGGATGGCGACAAACGAAGATACCCCGAATCTCTGCTACGCCGTTGATCCAAATGAACGAAAAAGAACTCAGCCAAAAGTCCGCAGTTGAAGAAATCCGCCAGCGATTTGACGCCGACGTTGAGCGTTTCTCTAACCTGGAAACGGGACAGTCCGCCACGGTTGACGCACCGCTGGCAATGACGCTCATCGCAGAAGTCGCCGCAGCCGTAACCCCAATGGCAACGAGCATTCTCGATGTTGGGTGCGGGGCGGGCAACTACACGCTCAAACTGCTGGAACACTTGCCGAATCTAAACGTAACGCTAATCGACCTGAGCAAACCGATGCTGGATCGGGCGGCAGAGAGAATTGGTCCCATTACCAGCGGCAGGATCGAAACTATCCAGGGCGATATTCGGGAGGTCGATATTGGCTTTCAGCAGCACGACATCATTCTCGCCGCTTCGGTACTTCACCATTTGCGGGACGATTTGCAGTGGCGATCCGTATTTGCGAAGTTCTACGAGGCGTTGCGACGGGGAGGATCAATGTGGATATTCGATCTGATCGACAGTTCGATTCCCGAAGTCCAATCCACAATGCGTCGTCGCTGTGGCGAATACCTGACCCAGTTGAAGGATGAAGCCTACCGTGACCATGTGTTTGCCTACGTCGAGAAGGAAGACACGCCACAGTCCTTGATGTTTCAGTTGGACTTGTTGCGGGAAGTCGGTTTTTCCCAGGTCGAGGTTCTTCACAAGAACAGTTGCTTCGCCGCTTTCGGGGCCAGAAAGTAGAAACTATGGCTACGAAGAGATCACGAACGATACTCGAACGACGCCGCTGCCCCTGGGCGAAGACCGAGCAGTACATCGAGTACCACGACAAGGAATGGGGTGTCCCGGTCCATGACGACCGCACGCTCTTCGAGTTCCTGGTCCTCGAAGGAGCACAAGCGGGGCTGAGTTGGGAGATGATTCTCAAGAAGCGAGAGAACTACCGGGAAGCCTTCGATCATTTCGACCCGGCCATCGTCGCCAAGTACGGCCAACGGAAACGGCATAGCTTGCTGTTGAATCCCGGCATTATTCGCAATCGACTGAAGATCGAGGCGGCGATCCAGAACGCAAAGGTGATCGACTCTCCACGCTTGCGGCTTAGAACCAACATGGTCAAACCTCCTTGTAGCAGCGTTCTCTCCGGTTGTTGTCGGGAGCGAGTCTTCCGGCAGCAACTCCTGTAGATTGTGAGTTGCAACTCATGGGTTACCAAAATCTAAGGAACGGATCAAGATCAGTTTGCAGTCAAGTCTCAAGTGAAAAGATGGGCAAGGAGTCAGTAGATTTGTTGCGACAGCATTAACAAACGATTTCATTTGAAAACTCTCCCCCGCTTCCGTCTTCTTGGCGGGTGGCTAGCGAAATGAACCAGAATCATTGTCTGCTTGCGGTGGACACTCAATTCTTTGAGTTCGGCAAATCACCTTGCCCCCAGAACAAAAACCGCCCAGAACAAAACCTCTACGTTCTGGGCGGAACTGACTCATGCCCTTCGACATGATAAGCCCGCTTGACCTCGGCCAAGCGGGTAGCGTTTGATCTCAAATTGTCTCAAGAGACTCGCTCTGAAAGAAAGAACACGCACAGAGCGAGCATATTCGACTGTTCTGATTGCTCACCTCCTTTCGTTGCGGCAAGGAGCCGAGATCAGCCTTTACAGCAATTATCGCTGTTTCCAAAATTTGAGCAATAAACCGTTGGACGCAGTGCTGTGTAGTCAAATGGGTTAGCGGCCATGAATGACTGAAATCGTGTCTTGTTTTCCCAAGTGTCCACCGATTGCCACAAATGATTTCTCGCTCAGTTCCCCGACATTTCTGCGGTTTTCGACGCTGCTATCGTCGGGCTTTACTTCCTCACCAGAAGGCCAACAATTGTAGTTGACCCAAGAGGGAAGAAAAATGCGTCTGGATAGGGAGGCAGGGGCTTGTGGTTCCAGCCTCCCGTTGAAGGGCCAGATTTGGCGGGCGAGATCTCTCTGCCTACCGAGTCTTGTCCTAGCCGAAGGATGTATGATCTAACGACGCACTTCTTCGGCGGCTTGGGTACGAGGCAGGCGGCAGGTGGATAAGGAGGGTTGATACGCCGGGTTTGGTTGTTTGCCGAGAGTCGGCCTCTTCGAGGTTGACGTACCGGCCCTCACTTCTCCGAATGCCAAGACACCCAAGTTGAAGAAGCCCGCCTCCTTTGTGCGGGCTTCTTCGCTTTCTAGGTCATGTTTGGACGGTATATGTCCGAAAGGCGGTGTCCCATGTCGAGCGAAGCCCTGAAACCCAAGGTTGCACTGAACAGGCAGAGCAATGAACGAAATGTGCCAGCAAGCCGAAGACATTTCAGACAAAGGCTTGTCTGGGCCGGGACTGCCTATGTCGCCTGCCTAATTGCTTTTGGCACGCACTCCACTGGAAGTTCAGCGGAGGAACGGGAAAAAGCGATTTTACCTCCCTACGCCAACAACTTCACGATCAGCAAGGCGGAAGGCCGTGATGCGGATGAAATATCTGTCACCTATACGAAGAAGGACTGCTTTCTTTCGGGCGTGCATAGTGCTGTCTCTTTTCATTACAAATCGGGAGCAGAGACGACCGTAGTTTTGTTCTGGTCGAAGTGGCTAAATGGCGAGTCGAAAACATTCAAGAACGCGGAGTTCCGTCAGGGGCCGATCCAGAAAATGGCGTTCTGGGGGACGGCAAAAGAGAATTCTATCCAGGGCGGTAAGAGGACGGCTAAACAGGTGACGTTTTCCGACCGCAAGAGTTTCTCGGAATCGGCTCCCAAGTGGTGATCTCCGTCCCCGCAGATGTCAAGAAACGAAAACGCCCGCCCAAAGGCAGGCTTCTTCTGGCAAATGTTCGTGCGAAGTGGCGGTATGCCGACCTCGGCTAACTGAGTAGCGTGGCAACCAGTTAGCTGCAATGTTCTCTTGCGGCTCCGTGCTTCAGCGTCCCTTTGGGCAAGCGGGCGGGGAAAATGACGGGTCCGATTGACGAGACTCAGAGACGGCATATTTCCCGATCAGCCAGCACAATCGATGGGCCTTCATGCCTTTCAGGTTCGGCTTTAGCACTTCGGCAAAGTCGGCCAAATCTTCAATAATACCTCGGCGGTCTGGCACTTCGCACGCCAAAGCAATAGGGAAAGGACACACTCGTTGCCACACGTCGGCCAACGGCTCATCTCGCGACTCAGCAAGCAAAGATTCGATCTTGGCACGATATGCTTTCCCAGCCGCAGTTCTCCTGTCGTTGCTGGTCCTCGTTCGACGTTCGAGCTTCGGCCTTGATGTGATTTCGCTGCCCATTCGTCATCCCTAAAGCTTCTGTAGCCTCGACCGCATTTCCCTGGCGGCGAAGACTCCATCGTCCCATCTCTATAGATAAAGGTTTCCGTCGATTCCGAAGTCTTGCACTTTATAAATAGGTCAGGCAGCGGAGCACCCAAGGTGGTTAACGAAATCGAAGTAGACCGACCCCTTGAGCGATCTTGACGAATTTGCCGCCAAGCCCTGGAAAACGAGGAAGACTTTGCCGGTATAAGACCCATGCCAAAAACCATCCGCGAGCCCTGCCGATATGTTTTCTGACACCGAGGCTACAGCAATGACCAACAATTTTCAGACTGCACAGGAACAGCGTCCAGCCAATCTTTCCGCCCTTCAGCAGAGATTGCAGGAAATCGCCGCCAGCCCGAAATCTACGCCCCAGGAGAAGCCGGTCGCCGTCCAAGGTCCGGTGCTGGTGCTGAAGTGGAAGTAGGCCGATCCCACTTTCGCTTTCGGCTATCCTTCCACCACCCCCGTCTCGACCTCGCTGGCCGCCGCATACCGATCCAATACTCCTACCGCCCGCTCCAAAGTTAAGTCCATCACTTCGGCCCCAAGAAAAGAAATCACGACCATCATTATGCTGGTCGTCTCCAGCCGAACCATCGTTCTCTCAGAATCGCTCGTCGTGCTGCCGAATGGGCCAGCCTGATCGGCAAACACCGGCAGCCCCTCGATCTTGATTTCGCCCCGGCCAATACCCAGGTAGCTTTCGCCTGGCTGCCCCACTCGGAAAATGGTCGGCGGCTGCAACCGATCTAGGTCGAACGTGCCAGCCGAATGGAGCGTTTCCAGAGAGATTAGGTTGTTGATGTCCACGACCGTATTGACACGGTATAAATCCTTGCCTTGCGTGATCCGCCGCACCAAAGCCTCATTCGATCCTCGGTAACGAGTCGGATCGTTTCCCAAGGTCCGGTAGGCATCCCGCAGGGCCTTGATGGGTGGGAACTTTCTGGCATCTTCCATTGTCATTCCCCGAAACTGGGCTGCGACGGCTTCGATCTCCTGCCAAAGGGCTTCGTCGTGCTGGGAATTGCGGACGTTGGCAGTGATCCAGCCGACAACGACATTCGGAATCTTGGCTTGCAAGTCGGGCGAGATGGCGAGGAGAAATGTCATTGGGCTAAGTCCACTCGAATCAATCGTGGAGGCTTCCCGTCCTGTGAGAACCACACCACACTATAGACAGAGGCTTTATAAACCCTTATGTCGCCAACGACTTGACCGCCCACGTCGATCCGGTCAATCTCTTTTCCGTCCGACAGTCGCAGTCGGTAGAGGCAGCGATTGAAGTCACCTACAATGACGGAATCATCATAGTAGTCAAAGTGGGCACATCCGTTCTTCAGAAACTTTGACCACTTTTCTCGTCCGGTTGCCGCATCGACCATTTTGATATATCCATCACGGCCCGCTGTGCCAAAAAGCAAGTTCCCTTGAATCAGGTGAAGTTCGGTGTACAGCCAAGGATCAGCCCGGCAGGACCATCTTTCCATGCCGTTGTTGGCGTCGATACCGGCAATTCCAGTTTCGCCTCGCACCGAAATCACCAAGTCTTCGAGCAGATAGATGCATGAGTAGTTTGAGCGATTACTCTTTCGATACTGCCAAACGATCTTCCCATTTGTCGGACGGTAACGAACTACGCCACCCACTGTCCAGTTGGTATACCCTGCGAGCAAATCATCTCCCAGAGGAATCGGTGAAAATAGCTTGTCGATGCGAGGAAGGCGGTGGGAAGTCGTGATAATCCCCGTTGCTGGATCAATGAAGTTCAACACATCACGTCCGTAACAGGCAACTTCCGTTCCGAAGAGCGATGGCGGTCCAACTGAATATGGCTTAGTACTCGTCAAGTCCAGTTCCCAGCGAAGTCCGAATGTAAGCAAGTCAAAAGCCAGAAGCCGAGACCCCTTGCCATCAGCAAACATCATTGTGTCGTTGAGGAACAGGAACTTCGGTCGTGCTGCAACTTTGAGTGGCTGAGGTTCAGTGAACGGTAGGTCGATGATGCCCGAATTAGGTCGGACGGAAAGCAAAGGACCGCAATGCAGTAGGAGCTTCGTATCGTGCTCCGCAAATGCCCAGTGGGAGGGAATCCGGCAGGAAGCCACGTTGAACTCGGTTCTGTCCGCTTTGCCAGATTGGCGGTCCAGAGCGTGGAGCGTGACCACCTGAGATGCTTGGCAGTTTTCGGACAGGTCATCCTCTTAGATGGGAAGGGTGTATTGGGTTTCGAATTGGGCTGGGCTGAGGTAGTTGAGTGCTGAGTGTCGGCGTTCGTTGTTGTAGTAGGCGATATAGCTGGCAATCTCGGAGCGGGCCTGGAAGCTGTTATCGTATTCGGTCATTTCCAGTTCGGTCTTGATGGTCCCGAAGCAGGATTCCATGAAGGCGTTGTCGTAGCAGTTGTCGGGCCGGCTCATGCTCTGGCGAGCGTCCGCGCGGCGCAAGATGGCGCGATAGCGGCTGCCGGCATACTGGCCGCCGCGGTCCGTGTGATGGATCAAGCCCGGTGCAGGCTGCCTGGCGCGGATACACGTTGCGGCTTAAGATACTCAACGCTTTTTTTAAGATGTCCCGTTCGCGTTCAACGCGGCGTAGTTCTTCTTCGAGCTGGTGGACGCGATCACCGAGGGTCCGCGCCGCCGGCCCAGCTTGATGGAGGGCTTCTTTCTTCCAACGATAAAGGAGGTTGGGACCCGAGAGCCCCAAGCGAGAGGCCACGGACACGGCAGAATGGCCGTCCAGGAGCATTTGCACGGCCTCCTGCCGGAATTCCTCGGAGTAAGAGTGGCGGGGTTTACGCTTGCTATTCGACTTGGAGCGACGCATTGCGGCAGTCTCCTTCTTCCCATGAAAATAAGGAGTTGGACTGTCCACGAAAAGCCAAGCACCTCAACCGATCCACACCGCTCACGATCTTTCGCTCTGATTTCCGTAGGTTGCTCAAACGCCTTCGTGGCAAAGTACACCGAATCGGCAGCAATGTGAATCGGCCCTTCGTAATCATCGTCCGTGGGCGATTCACAAACTGGCAATTCATATTCCCAAGCGAGCCTCATGGTTTTACTTGCAACCTCCCCTCAACGCCGCATAATTCCGGTTCGTATTTTGCCGCTTGACCGCCATGCCCAAAGCTTTCTGTGTCCGTATCGAATTGCCCTCGTACATGCTTTATTTCTCCTCAACGGCAATGCCCCGAACGTGTCCTGTTAGCCAAAGCACGACGCCATATAGGAGAAACAAGATTAGTCCTTCGTAGATAGTCCAGAGCGTAGGCATTCCGATAACAACATCAAGAGCGGTCAACCAGAGGCCAAACAGGATCGTCAGGGCAGCCACGAACTTCACGACCGGCAAATAGCGGCGAACATCCCAGGAAACGAAAAACAACAATGCTCCGTGCATGGCATACATGATCGCCAACGAACGGGTCAAATAGCCGATGATCGGGCCATCGGGAAGTTCGCCCATTCCCAGGCCCCGATGGATTTCCTTCATCCAGGCAAGCGGCATCATCGAAGGCAACAGGGCTGCAAGCATGATAAGCCCATCGGTTCGCAGAAGAAGTACCAGAGTCCTTTCGTAGCGATTCATTTTATTCCGCCTCCGCCCACACTCGCACTTCGCCGCCCTCTTCAATCTCCACATGGACAACATTTGGGCGGCAGCAGACCGGGCAATCCTCGACGTACTCTTGGTTCTCACCCGCCGACAGGTCCACCGGAATCACAATCTCTTCGCCGCAAGCATCGCAGACGTAGCTGGCCTCCTCGTTCGGTCGTCGTCGTTTCTTTTTGCGTTTCATGGCCGTGATTCATTTCCGAGCTTTGCCTTCATCCTGTTCTTCCAAGTGGAACTGGTGAAGAAATCGGTGCAGCAGGGGAGCCATCAGGATCGCCATCATCGAGAGGAATGCAATGCCGCTGTAGAGAGCATAGAAGGTCGCAAAGAGCTTCGCCGCTGTCGATTTTACAGGATCGACCGGCCCCATCCCGGCCAGAATCATTGAGGCATTGAGCAAGGCATCGATCCAGGGAAGCCCGGCAAGATAATGATATCCGGCACTGCCCATGCACAGAGAAAATACTACGATAGCAGCTACGATGCAGGCATTCCGCAGCATCCGGCGATAGAACATTCGGCGTGGAAGTAGCGGTTTGCTTTTGTGCTCGTACATGGTCTGCTCAACCCCCAACCCGCTTCACTCGATACCCCATGCCCTCAATTTCCTCAATGATCCGATCCCGATGATCGCCTTGGATTTCGATCTTTCCATCCTTGACCGTTCCACCCGTGCCAAGCCGTGATTTCAGATTGGTGGCAATCTCCGTGATACCGTTTTCGTCCAATGGCAGATCGGAGATGATCGTCACTCCCTTTCCCCGCCGTCCCTTCGTTTCCCGTCCCACCCGAACCACGCTGGTCTTGCTCGGTGTCGATGGCTCGCTCGAACAAGTGCAGGTAGTCTTGAGTTGTTTGCACTTGGGGCAGAGAAGTTTTCGCCAGTTGTCCTGTTGAATCGGGCTTTTCACTGCAAACTACTCATAAGGAAAAGATTGGTAAGGAAGTGACAAGTGCTGCCTGCAATGACGAACATGTGCCAAACTCCGTGGAAAAGGGAATGCCTATGGTCGTAGGCTAGGAACAGTGTCCCGCATGTATAGCACAGCCCACCGACCAACATCCACCACAATGCGGCTGCGGGAACCACTCCGATCAGCGACGGGGCCGTGACAACTGGCATCCATCCCAGCAGAACATAGAGCCAAATCGCCACACCATACAGTCTGTGCGAAAACAGTATTTTAGAGAAAAAACCGCACAAGGCCACGATCCACATGAAGCCAAAGAATAGGAACCACCATCCGGTACGAAGGTAGACGAGGGCAAGTGGCATACAGGTTCCTACGATCAGCAGATAAATGCATCCTTGATCCAGGCGTCTAAACAAATCCGTCAATCGTGGCCTAAACGGCACGTGCGACAAGGAGGAGGCGGCGTAAACCGCAATCAGGGTCAGCGAGAAGATCGTGCAGCCTACAACAAGATATGCGTCTCCTTTATAATGCGAGCGGGCGATCAAGACGATTGCTCCCACAATGCTCAGTACTAAGCCGATCCCGTGAGTGACTGCATTGACGAGTTCGTTTGTTTGAAGAACCGGCAGGACAGGGCGTTTTTGCGGCTCTTCCTGAGCAACGGAAACGAATTCAATCATGGCTCTCGCAACCTCTTCCTCAACGCCGTATATCTCCGGGCCGTATCCTGCCGCCTGACCGCCAACCGCTATTACTCCACACTCTTCATTACCTTCTTCTTTAGCATCAGCGTGTAGGCGGGTTCACCGAAACGGTCGTATTCCTCAACTGCCACACTGTATTCTTGTCCGTGGAGGGAAAGCCGCATGGTCCCTTTGTGCTTGCGTCCGATTTGTGCCCGACTAACGATTTCCGCAATAACTTCCAACTGTAATCGCTTTGGGATCTTCGTCGCTGCGTGTCCCTCACCTGCATGGAACACCAGCAAGTCATCGCCTTGCCACTCCAACCCGACAGAATCCACCCCGGCCCAAGCCGCTGCCTCCAAGACTCGAATGAGTTCCTTGATCGCCATTGCGGATTTGTCGTCGTCCTCTGGGACCAGGGAAGTTTCAGGCGGCAATTTCATTTCTTCTTCTTGCTGATCTTCGCTACGATCCGGTTCTTTTCCATCTTCTTCCGCAGGTGAGCAAACTTCGTCGCCGGTTTGCGGGCCGTCTGTCGTTCTTTTCCTGACATTGTGGTTTCTCCTAGTCCCAAGCCTCCTGAGTACCCTTATGGACAACATCGTTGATTCCGAAATTCAGTTTGTCCGAACCTTTCTTCGCCCACACTTGCACAGCGAGGCTCTCTTGCCCCTTGACCAATTCGGCCTTTTTCAAGATGTTTGTGGCGACTTGAACAGCCTGATCGTAGGTCAAGTAGATGTTCAGACTATTCTCACTAAGGTAGAGCCGATTGGTGTGGATCGGCAGTTGGCCTTGCTTGCCGTGGTCCTTTAGGGATGGTGTTGGTTTGCGGCTTGCCATGATATATCTCCTTGAACGGAAAAAAGTTAAACGCTATTTCCTTCGTGACTGTCAGTTGAGTCCTTTCAGATACTTCACCGACTTCTCAACGAATGCGGATTCGACCCAGCAGGGAGGACTGCGTTGAATCGAGACATGGCCCCCAAAAGCACCGACGCTCTTCTGCATCGCCGGGAAGAGAGCACTCATCCAAGTCTTTTGCCTCGGCCTTCTCAATTTTGCTTCACGTTCTCGGTACTGCTGAATTACTTGAGTTACATCACGCATCATTTCTGCCGCTTCATTGGCACGATGACCACGACTGGATAGGGCGGCAATAGGAATGGAATAAGGGCGGTTTTCATTCTTCATCCTCCAACCTCATACGCAACCTCTGGCGGGTAACTCCCAGGAACTTTGAAACCAAACGCCAGTTGCTTTTGTAATCCTCATAGTTTGGAATACTCTTGATTCTAACGAATGGCATTTTCTTATCTGCATCCCTTTGTGCAGCTTTAACAACGGCAACTGGAAAAATGTAAAACTCAACTTCTTTGATGGTTTTCGATGTAGATTGTTTTGCCTTGTTATATCTCATGCCGCGATTTAATGCGACATATACAACAAAGTCGCAATCAAAGTGTTTTATCATAAACATTCCCCAGGAATCAATGGCCCAGCGACTCTTCACTTGGATGCGTGCGGATTTGTTTGTCGTGTGGTCGATTGCGGTTAAATCAAACCCAGGATAATTTACATACGCTTTGTAACAGGCAATCCCTTCAACGAGTAAATGCCCCAATACTAAAAACTCTGCACCTTCCGATTCCAACTTGGTATCTTGCCGTTTCTTTTTCATCGCCATAGTGGTCAAATCCTTTCCGTATTTGGTTTCAGTAGGGCGAGGCCGGTTCCTTCATTGATTTCGCCCATCATGACGCAGCGGACGGCGATTTCCTCCCCTTTCCAATCGAACTTCAATGGATTCCTGTCCGTATCCTTCGGAAACCGGATGCAGAGGGCAGGCAATGGCAGCCTGATCAGGTCGGAATCGAGGTCCAAGTCGAGCCGAGTCAGCATGGGAATGATCGACTGCCACATGTTGGCTGCCGCAAAAGCGATCTCTGTGAGCGGCTCTGTAAAAGGGCCGACTACCGGCGAACATGGAACCGAGTGGGGAACGGTCATTCATGCAATTCTGGAGGCAGCGATGCGGGACTCCCATGCCAACTTCCACGACCTTGCCTACGCATCCCTACAGCATGAAGGACTTGATCCCGCTCTGGCCGACGAAGTGATTGCGGTCGTTCAGTCGGTGATGAATTCCGAAATCTGGAAGCGTGCCCAGGCGAGCGATCATCGGCTGATTGAAGTGCCATTCCAACTGCTGATGCCCACGGATTCGGCAGATGTCAATGCCCTGCCGACACTATTGCGGGGTGTAATAGACTTGGCGTTCCACGAACCGAAAGGCTGGGTCATCGTTGACTACAAGACCGATGCACGCCCTATGAGCCACGTCCCCTCATTAGTCGAACACTACCGAGGTCAGGTGGAAACCTACGCCGATGCATGGCGATCAATGACTGGCGAGAGCGTGGCGGAAAAAGGTCTTTACTTCACCCATGTTGGTGCCTATTCGACGGTGTAGCTTACGAGATACCAGTTCGGAATGGTCGCGTTGATCGGAGTGTTGCTGCTGCCGAATGTTGCGGCAAGTGCTGATCCGGCGAAGGAAGCGTTCAACAAAGGCAAGGCTTGCTACGAGAAGAAGGATTACGATGCTGCCATCATTGCGTTCTCAGAGGCCATCCGGCTGAATCCGAGGAATGCCGAGGCGTACTGTAACCGAGGCGTCGTCTATTGCGACAGAGGGGAGCACGACAGGGCAATTGCCGATTGCACTGAAGCCATACAGCTTGACTCAAAATACCCCGATGGCTATTACGAGCGTGGTGTGGCCTATGGCTGCAAAGGCGAACACGGCAAGTCGCGTCGTTATAGGCCAGTTTGGCCGCGTATTGATCGACGCGCCGGCTGAGCGGATTGAGCGCGCGGTTGGTGATCAAAATAGCGATGCTTGCCAGCACAGCCTCGTGAAGCATGTGCACCGCGCACAGAGTGCCCACGGCCGCCATGCACCAGACGGTTGCCGCGGAAGTCAATCCGCGCACGGTAAGTCCCTCGCGAAGAATCACGCCGCCGCCCAAAAAGCCCATCCCGCTCACCACCTGGGCCGCAACCCGCGCCGTTTCAGTGCCGTTGTTGAGCGATCGGGCCATGAGCACATAGAGCGCCGCGCCGCCGCAAACCAGGGCGCGAGTTCTCATGCCGGCCGGATGCTGCCCTAATTGCCGTTCCAGCCCGACAAGCAAGCCCAGCCCGAGGGCGGTTGTGAAGTCAAGCATGAAATGGGTGAGGTCCATGCGGTAAACGATAGTTATGCACTGGGCAGCCGTCAAGCGGGAAAGTATAATCAAGCTATGCCAAAAAAAGTGATTTTCGTCTGTTCCGCCAACTACTACCGCAGCCGCTACGCGGAGCATTATTTCAATTGGCTTGCCGACCAGGAAAAACTCGGCTGGGAGGCCGACTCGCGCGGGCTGATGGTCGGCAACTGGGGCAACATTGGCCCGATTTCCAGCCACACGGCCGAAGCCCTGGAGCGGCGCGGGATTCCGCTGAAAGAAAACCGCGACCCCAAGCCTCTGACGCTCACCGACCTTGCCGAGGCCGATCTGGTGGTGGCCGTCAAGGAAGCCGAGCACCGCGCGCTGATGGCTAAGCAGTTTCCGCTCTGGATGGACCGGATCGAATACTGGCACGTCGATGATCTTGATTGCGCCCAATCGCACGAAGCGCTGCCACACTTGGAGAGCCAGATCCATGCGCTGGTCGAGCGGCTGCGGAGAGAGGACGGTGCGAACGGGCACAGCGGGAACGGAGCGCGGCCTGCGCGTTGAATTGGGCGACGAAAACCATGTACTGGGAAATTCCTGTTGCGGAAGGCGTAGCTATAAACGCCGTGGGGAGGGCCGGAAACATAGAAATTGAAGTCATCGCCGCCATGAGCCGCGAGAAGGATACAATTACCTTGGACGGCGTTCACTTTACGAAGAACACCGGGGGAAGACTTGGTTCCAAACAACTTTTGGGATTTGGGAGAGATTTTCTGAGGCAGCACGGAGAAGGAGCGACTAAACTTGTAATAAGACCGGCACTGCGGACGACAGGCGCCACCGCTGGATCGGGTGTGCGCCCAGACCCGATCACGATCAATTTGGAGTAGCAATGTCACAAGTTGCAATTACTGGCTGGATGAGGGGCTGCAATACAGTTTCCGCGATCAAAGAGTTGCGAGAAAGGGCCGCGATCCCACTAAATGAGGCGCATGCCTTGGTGAACCGGGTTCTACAGAACGAACAGGTTAGTGTGCGACTACCGGACTCCAAGTCCGCAACGCAGTTGGCCGATTCGCTTAACGCGATCGGTCTGATTGCGATTACGATTGCTGCGGGCGCGGTGGAACCTACGCCGGCGAATTGAATCGCCAGGGCCAGGGCTGGGCTTGGGGGCGTCCGCGAACTTGAATTGGCGTAGGTGCGACTGATCGACTGGGAGGCGTTTCATGGGCCCAAAGACACGCATCCTCTGCGACCGACTGCGGGAGGTATCCGAACTGCTTCGGCGGGTTGGCGAAAATCATTGGAGCGAATGGCTCGACGATTCGCTTCGCCGCATTGAGAACAGTGACTTTTCGGGCATCGAGCATCTTCGCGGGGCGTTCGGCGGCATGGGCAGCTTCAACGATCTAATCATCATGCCCGAGAACGGACATGTTTTTTCAGTTGACGACTGTTCCGCAGTGAACGCGCGACTCGATGAACTACGATCTGAATTATACGAACTCACCGATTTCATCAGACATAATGCAGAGATGTTGGATCGGTGAACGGCTCTTCCTTCCTGTCGCGACGACGGACCGCGGCACCTTAATCCGAGCAAGGTTTCTCGTCCGACAGCAGTGGCGAAATCGCGGTCCAAATCTCGGTTATAATGGCAAGTTGAGAATCGCATATGGCCGCGCCCGTCAAAAAGAGCTGCAAAGCAGCAAAATGGGGCACTCGCGATTGATACGCAAACCATTGCCGGCTAAACACTTACGCCCCGGCGGGAATACTTGGCACCGGTTCTGGCGAATAACCCTCACGCCCGAGGTCCGCG
The DNA here is from genome assembly GCA_963775975.1 of uncultured Planctomycetia bacterium. Lineage (GTDB taxonomy): Bacteria > Planctomycetota > Planctomycetia > Pirellulales > Thermoguttaceae > JANXQG01. The sequence goes on along the minus strand of CAVZKX010000003.1, from coordinate 655,390 downwards.
CTCGCCCGCATACGACTGCCTAGGAGATTGACCGTGGCGCTAACCATCGCGGACTTCAACGGCATGGTCGCTGAGCATGGCTCGGCGATGTACCGCTTGGCGTACCGATTGGTTGGGGACCGTCATGAGGCGGAAGATTTGGTCCAGGAGACCTTTCGTTCCGCCTGGAAGAGCCGCAAGCTCTATCGCCCGGATGGCGGTGGCAGGGCGTGGCTGGCATCGATCCTCCGCCGCCGCGTGGCCGACCATTGGCGTCGGCACCGCCCGCCGGCGGTGATGGGCGATGATTCCCGGCTGGAGGTCGAGACTCCGCCCGACGATCCGTATCGCGATGAGTTGACCGATGAAATGCAGCGTGCACTGTCCCGCCTCCCGGTCGAATTGCGGGAGACGCTGATTTTGGTTGTTGTGGCCGAGTTGACCCACCAGGAGGCGTGCGAGATGCTTGGCGTGCCGCTGGGCACCGTGCTCTCGCGCGTGAGCCGGGCGCGGTGCCGGCTGCGGGAGTTTTTGACCGAAGGAAAAACGGAAAACCAGGACGTGATGAAAAAGAGGTCTTAGTTCTTGGAACCAAGTACTCAGTACTTAGTGCCCAGTACGCAAACGGTTGAGCACCACACGCTTTCCAAAGACCTAAGACTTAAGATCTAAGCACTTCCCCCATGTCATCCGGCGATCTCAAACTCGATGCCCAGTTGAAGGCCGTCACGGTGCCCTGCGGTTTGCTGGATCGACTGCTGGCGCTGCCCTATGCCGACGATGCTGGGCTGGACGAGGCGGCCCTCGCGGTGGCGTTGCCGGAAGGGTTGTTGCAGCGTCTGGCCGATATTCCGTTAGTTGACGACGATGGGTTGGACGAGGCCCTCCGCGATGTGCCGGTGCCTTTCGAATTGGAAACATCCTTCCGGCGGCATGGGCGCCGCGCCGGCGGGCGCGGCAAGAGTCGGCCCATGGATCGGGCGCTGCGAATCAGCCGCATTGCCTTGGCGATGTCGCTGATCATTGCCGTGACGCTCAGTATGGGCAGCGCGTTTTTGATGTCGTGGCTTCTCAATCAAGCGGGCACAAACAGATCGGGAACAACCGTTGCAAAGAAGCAAGATCCGGCGCCGCAAATGGGAGCGCCGCTGGAAACGTCGCTTGGGTCGATCGCGGACGATGATGCTGGAAGCGCCGGCTTGGACACAAATAAGAAAGAGGCGCTGACTAACGACGGGATTACGAACGCTCGGCGAGAGATCGAACTCGCGCCGCTCGAATCGGCGGCCGATCGTGCAGCGCGGGCAGAATTGGTTTTCGGCACAATGCCGGCCGGGGCCGATCCTTTGGCGCTGGCGACGGCAGAACACGAGCTGGGCATTCATGCGGACTGGGACAACTTGCCCGAACTGCCGTGGCGGCCGACCGGATTGGCGCCGCACGGCCTTGATTGGCCGTTGGCGCCCGGTTCCAACCGTAAGCTGCTCATCGAGAAGGGCTTCCATCCATTTGTAGTGCCGCAGGCCGGCAGTGTCTTGCAGACCTGTGCAGTGCCGTTAGCCGTAGATCCTTCGAGCTACGAGTTAACTCTCCGCTACTTGGAGCGGAACGAGTTGCCGCCCGCCGATCGAGTGCGGAGCGAGGACTTTTTGGCCGCGATGGATTACGGCTATCCGAAGCCTCCTAGCCGTGGCTTGGGTCTGACGGTGGCCGGCGGTCCATCGCCCATTAGCGACGAAACCTACTCCTTGCTGCAAGTCGGCGTCCAGGCCTGGCAGGGCGATGTTAAAAAACACGCTCCATTGCATTTGGTGCTGCTTGTCGACACTTCGACGAGCATGCGCTGGGGCAGCCGCATAGAAATCGTCCGCCGTGCGCTGGCTGGTCTGCCGGAACTTCTGGGGCCGGACGATCGGATCTCACTGGTGACGTTTAACCAGGGGGCCCACGTCCTTGTCGAGGATCTTGGAAGAGAGGCGATGTCGCAGTTCCGCGCGGCTGCCGATTCGCTTGCCGCCGAAGGCGCCACCAACTTCACCGGCGGACTCATCGAGGCATTCAGTGTCGCCCGCGAGTCTCTGGGATCAAGCCGACCGGCCGTACGCATGGCGCTGCTAACCGACGGGTTGCTGGATCTCGATCCGGCGACTGCCGACAAGGTCCAAAAGCAGTTTAGCGAAGCCTCGCATGAGAAAATCCGGCTCGACGTAATCGACTTGGGACAGCAACAGCAGGATGCCGATCTGCAATTGGCCGCCATGTCAAAGGCCGGGCAGGGACGCGTCCACCGCGCGACCAGCGTCGACCAGGTTCGCTCGGCTTTGCGCGAAATCGTCACGGGCCGGCCGCAGCTCGTCGCTCGTGCCGCTCGGTTGCATATAACATTCAATCCCAAGGCGGTGCTGGAATATCGTATTATCGGACACGAGTCGGGCGATTGGGCCGGCATGTTGCCCGGCACGGTAGAGGCCGACTTCCAAGAAGGCCAGGCAGCGACCGGCCTTTTCGAGTTGCGCTGCGCGCCCAATGGCCCGCCCGATGTGGCGAAAGTCGAGCTGACTTGGTATGTACCTGAAGGCGAGCGGACTCTGGCAGGCAATTCGATGCAAAAGAGCGTTACTGTGGTCCGTCGCCAACAGTTCGCGGTGGAGATGGCGAGTACCGCGCCCTGGCTGCAGCAGGCGGCCGTAGCAGCCTACACGGCTGAAGTGCTGCGGCGTTCGCCGTTCATTTTCTTGCGTCATCCGGATGTGAAGCTGCCGAAGGCATTGCAACATGCCTACGAGCTTGCGGCAAATGTGGACAGCCGAGTCGCCCAGAATCCATCCTACCAGGAACTTGTCGAAATGATTCGCCAGGAGATGAAGGCCCATCCGCCGCGGCGGGAAAAGCAATTGTAGCCACGGATGGAACACGGAACAAACACGGATGAATGTTGTGATCATTTGTAAGCGACGATTTCAAGACTGTTCAAAATCCGTGTTTCATCCGTGTTTCATCCGTGGCTTTGCTCTTCTTGGGCTTCTCATGGGTCTTACCGTCGGGCCCGTTCGTGCAGCCGATCCGCAAAAGGAAATCCTAGACGGCCTGAAGGCGAAAGGGGATTACGCCGCCGCTGCCGACTATCTGCAAAAAGTGCGAACCAATCCCGGCTTGCCGAGCAGTTTCGCGGAGACGATCGACTACGAATTGGCGGCAGTCCACATCGAGGCGGCACGCCGGGCAGTCCAAGGTGATCGCGACGCGCATTACCGGCTCGCCCAGGGGCGCTGAAGTCGTTCCTGGCCGATCATCCGAAACATTCTCTGGCCCCAGCCGCGCAATCGCTATTGGGCAACATGCTCCTGGAGCGCGGCCGGTTCGAGCGCAGCCGAGGGGAGCAGCGAGTGGGTGCGGAACGAACGAAGCTAATGGATGCGGCCCGCGATTACCTCGCCCAGTCGGATGCAGTCTGGACTGGGGCCGATAGCGCCGCTGAAACCGAGCTGAAAAGCATGGTTTTCAAGCGCGGCGACGACATCAAGCGCCACGAGGCCCGTGACGACTTCCACCGCCGGCAGATCCAGGCTCGGCTGGCTCGCGCATGGGTGCAATACGAACGAGCGCTGACTTATGAGCCGATGAGCCGCGAACGAACGGCTGCCTTGAACGATGCCGCCGGGCGATTTGAAGTGATCGACCAGCAGCAAAACGAGCGGCTGGCCGGCTTCTACGCCCGCTTGGGTCACGGCCTCTGCTACGAGGAACTGGGCGACACCGGCAAGGCGTTTGCCCTGTTTGAAGAAATGCTCGTCCAGTTGCCCGACGATCCGGCCGATTTTCATGCGCTTCGCGGCCGGGCGGCGGTACAGGCCCTTCAGATCGCGCAGCGGCCGGATGTGAAGAAGTACAAGCAGGGGCTGGACATCGCCGAGCGCTGGATTGCCAAAGAGGGCGGCGCGGCGCCGACGGAAAGTGATCTGACCGTCCGCTTTTTGGGTGCCGAGCTCGGCGCTGGCCTATATGAAGTCGCTGCCGCCGCCATCGCCGGAACAAGCCGGAATCCGCGACCGGCAGCGCAACTGGATCCGCCAACAATACACGGCCGTCGCCGCCGCGGCAGGGCCGTACCAGGCGCGGTCGAAGGTGCGCTTGCTCGATCCGGTGCTCGGCGGCACTGCCGGGGTCGAGTCCAACACATCGTCGGACGCCCACAATCGCGCCAAAGCAGCGCTCGACCGCATGTTGGCGGCCGAGGCCGAGCAAAAAGCAGCCGAGCGATCCGGCATCGGCAACGATGCCGACTCGCGGCGACAGCGGCAGCAGCAAATCGCCGCCGCCCGAAACGAGGCCCTAAACTACTGCCGTCGGGCGATCGAGAACGCTAAGGCGGACGAGTCTGGGGAGCCGCTCGACACGGTGCGCTACTATCAGGCTTTCCTCCACTACGACGCCGGCCAACTGGAAGAGGTTGGGGCTGAGGGCGAAGCGATGGTCCAAACGCAGTCCGAATCGGCGGCTGCCCGGCAGACGGCGCGGATCGGGCTGGCGGCGCGGGAAAGCCTGTTCCATGCCGCCCAGGGCGAGGCTCGCGCCGCGGCCCTCTCGCGATTGCAATCGCTGGCCGAAAAGATCGTTCAGCGATTTGGTTCCTATCCCGAGGCGGATGATGCGCGGGCCGTTTTGAGCGAGCTTGCCGTCGCCGCAAAGCAATTCGACAAAGCCGACGACTATCTGCGGCAGATCTCCGAAAGTTCACCGCGCCTCGGCGAGGCGGAGCTGGACGTTGGCCGGGCGATGTGGAACCGCGCACAGCATCTTTTCAAGGTATCGACCCTGGAGCACGACCACGCCGCCGAGGCCGAGAAGTTGATCGCCCGCGCGGCCGAGTTGCTTGGCGATGGAATTTCGCGATGTCGCAAGGCGGCTGAGCCCGGCGCGGCAGCGCCGCCTTCGTTTACTTTCGCAGTCCTGGCCCTGGCCGAAATTGAAATGCTTCATGGTCGTGCGGCGGAAGCAATCGTACTATTGGAAGATCGCGGGGGCACTCTAACGGCCGATTCCTTTAGCCTGGCGCTGCTGGCTTATATCGCCGCCGGTGATCTGGATAAGGCGAGGACCTGCTTGCAGACGCAGCAGGCATCGCTGCCACCGCAAGGCAATGCCGAGTGTGGCCCGCAGACGGTGTTGGCCTGCGTCCGTTTTCAGCGCTTGGTGAAGCAGCACTTGGCACGTTGCCGTGACCGGCGATTGGACGACGTTTTGAAACTAACTGTGGAGCATCTCGATAAGTTCTTGGCCGCGCCCGCCGACGGGCCAGCGGCCGAGAGTTTTTTCGCACTGGTATTTCGTGCGGAGGGTTATGCTGGGCTGGCGGCTGGGTTGGACAGTCCTGGCGCAAACGATGGCGGAGTGGCAGTCGTGCCGGACGCCAAGCAGCGCTATCGACTTGCGATTGCCGCCTTCCAGGACATACTGCATCGCGCTGCCGCGGATCGGGCCTTTGCACCGGCGCCGGAGGTGGTCGTGGCGCTGCGCATCGATCTTGCCCGATGTTTGCGGCGGATGGCGGACTACCCGCAGGCCATGAGCCAACTTTTGGCCGTGCTCAAGGACCATCCGCAGATGGTCGACGCCCAGGTTGAAGCGGCGTATACGTATCAGTCGTGGGGCGAAGAGCGGCAGGAATACCTGGAAATGGCAATCCACGGCGGTAATCGCTATCAAGAAGTGTGGGGCTGGGGCGAATTGGCCCGCCGCGTGCAGGCCGAGGCCCGCTTCCGCGAGGTCTTTTTCATAGCCCGCTACAACCTGGCCTTTTGCCGCTTCCGACAGGCGCAGGCCGCGTCGGAGCGGTCGGAACGGTCGCGCATGATCGCGGCCGCGGAGGACGATATCGTGACCACGCGGCAAACGTCTCCAGACATGGGAGGTCCCGTCTGGTATGATAGATACAATGAATTGCTTCAGCGGATTCAACGCCTGGCCGACCAGCCCGCTGTCGGACTGCCGAAGCCTTAATCGGTCTATTTGCGAAGTAAAAACTATGAAACGTGCGATATTCCCTGCTGCATTGTTGTGGTTCATGACCGCCGGCACTGCCTGGCCAATCGACCAGATCCAAAGGATCAGCAGCGATTGGGTCCGCGGCAAGATCGAGAATATGTCGCCGACGGCGATAACGGTTTCGGCCGCAGGTGCCTCCCGCGAAATTCCGGTAAATGAGATCAAGCGCGTCACATTTGAGAACTCGCCAGAAAGCCTCTTGAATGCCCAGAAAGCCTTGCTGGACGGCGATTACGAAAAGGGAGCGGACGCTTTGGCGAACGAGATCGCGGAGGGCAAGCGACCGGAGGTCGCCCAGGAAATCGCCTTCTGCAAGGCCTACTTCGCCGCCATGTTGACACTCTCGGGCAACGTCGAGACATCCGAGGCGGGCAAACAATTGGCGGCGTTCCTCAAAGACTATCCCAACAGCTTTCATTACTATACGGCGTGCGAGGCGATGGGCGACCTCTGCGTGAGTGCCGGGAAGCTCGATGCGGCCCAGCAGTTCTACGGCAAGCTGAACCAGGCGCCATGGCCCGATTTCCAGATCCGCGCTCAAGTTGCGCTCGGCAGGGCATACCTTGCTCAGAACAACGCCGCGGCGGCCGACAAGTCGTTCGACGAGGCCCTCGGAAATGGCGCTCCGGGCGGGCTGGCAGATACCCAGCGGACCGCGGCCCAAATTGGCAAGGCCCGCTGCATGGTCCTAAACGACAACCCCGAGGGCGCTCTACGAAGCCTCGGCGACGTCATCGACAAGCTGGACGACCGCAATCCTGAAATCGCCGCGATGGCTTATAACGCTCAGGGCACCGCGTATCGCAAGGCGGGCAAGCCCGACAAAGCGGTCCTTGCCTTCCTGCGCGTACATTTGATGTATAATCTTCAGCCGGACGCACACGCCGAAGCGGTCGCCAATCTCGAAAAGCTCTTCACGGAAACGCACAAGCCGAAACACGCGCAGGAAATGCGGACCATCCTTGATAAGCAATTTCAAAACAGCCACTGGGCAAAAGGCGGGGCGAAATAGGCTATTGGAATTGAAAACATGGCAATGGATGCTTGCCGAAACGATGAAGTAGTCTCGCGCAAAGGCGCAAAGGCGCAAAGGCGAGAAGGGATTCAGATAAATGGAATCCGCTACTTTGCCGCACTGCTCCTCATTACTATTGCGTCGGCGGTTACATCGAATGCTGTGGCTGCCGACGCCGCGCCGGACTCCCCAGCAACCCTAGCAAAGGTCGATGCGCCGTCGGATAAGCCCACCGTCGATTCCTCCACGGACCCGCCCGAGAGCCTATTGGGCTGGCTCCATCACTCACTCGGCACGCGTTTCACGCTGATTTTTCTCGCGCTTACTTCGGTGCTGATCGCGCTAATGGTGGTGAACGTCCTGGCAATTCGTCGCGGCAGCATCGCGCCGCCGGGCTTGATTCAGGCGTTGGAACTGCGGCTGGGCGACGACCGCTTCACTGAAGCTTGCGAGCTTGCACGCGGCGACCGCTCATTCCTGGCCCGCGTGCTGGCCGCCGGGCTGCCGCAGTTGTCCGCGGGCGATGCGAAAGCCGCGTTGCAGAAGGCTACTGTCGCGATGGAAGAGTTCGGTTCGTTGGAGAGCATCAAGCTGCACACCCGGCTGGGTTATGTCTGGCTGATCGCCCAATTGGCCCCGCTCTTCGGGCTGCTGGGCACGATCGACGGCCTGATCGCGGCCTTCGAGGCGATCGTCCGCAAAGGCGCCACGCCGCGGCCAATCGACCTAGCCGGCGGCATCGGCACAGCGCTGGTCGCTACCGCCGTCGGTCTCTGGATCGCCATTGTGGCCGTCGCATTCCATCAGATCGCGCTCGCCCGCATGGATCGGCTCGTGGCCGAGGCCGGCATTCTTGCCGAGCGAATTGCGGAGCAGTTCGCCGCGGCGAAGAAGAACGAAGGGTGACGGCAGATGCGATTTGCTCCTGCAAAAGTTGCCTTCCGACCACCAGTTGTCCTGCCGCTGCTAGGCGCCGCGCTGGTTCCGGTAGTGCTCGTGTTGGCCTTAGTATGCACATCGATGAACCGCGAGGAGGAACTGGCTCGGCTCCCGACCGGCCTCGCACGGCCGCCGGCATTACGTGAGACGCCCATCATTTCAGTGTGGCTTCGACGAAACGGCGCCGTGACGATCGCCGGGCAGGCGGTTGCGGCAGATGCCCTTCTCGCCGCATGGCAGCGCGAACGGGTGGCGGTACGACTGATTGGATTCGAGCCGTCGCAGGCCACGATCGTCTTAAGAGCCGAACCGGAAGTTACGACGGACGTCGTTCAGCATTTGATCGAACAAGCACAGCAAGCCGGATTCCAACGTTGCGTGCTGCGAGACGCGGAAAACAAAGGCCATGAAGTTCGCAGGTAATCGCCGATGGTGGGTTCGCGCAGCAGAGCGCCGCAATGCGTCGCTGGAAGTCCGCTTGCTGCCGTTTTTGGGACTCGGCGCTCTGATTGCCGCGTTGATCTTTGCCACATGGCGATTTGAGCCAATGACGGAGAATTCGACGGCCTCCGCCGCGCCGCCGGCGAGCGGCCCGGCCGATTTCCGCCAATTGCCGGCGGTTCGCGTTGGTCTTCGCGCCAACGCCGTCGGCCGGCTCGCGGCAATCTCTCTCAACGGCCGCCCAATCCGCGATGCAGCTGATCTTCGCGGCCAAATCAAGGCGTTCGTCGGCCAGATCGCCGATGGCACCGTCGAGGCGCAACTGGACTGCGACGGCAATCTGAGATTTGAAGATACTCAGCAGATAATCGCCGCGATTTCCGGCTATCCTTCCGCCGACGGCCGGTCGATGGTCCCGCTGGTTGATCGAATCAAGTTCCTGCCGCGACAAACGACCGGGAGATGAGGAGCCCATTGAGCATAGCCCACTCCTTGAACTCTACTTTGTTCGTAGTGTCGCCGTTTTCGCACCTCTGCGCGCAAATTCATAGAACTCCGCTCGGTCATTGGCATCGCATCGGTAGACTAGGCTGAAGCGGCTGCCGTGCGATACGGGGCGATCGCGACGCTGGAGACAGCCGCCAGCCAGTCGTGGCTTCGGTGAAGCTGAACTAGTTTGTCTCATTCGACGCAAGCCTCCTAAGCGACAGCATATTGCCCATATTGCCGATTTTCGAGAAGTGGCAAGGTTCATTTGCTTTCTCCAATCTACGGATTCGATCTAGCATAAGTCGTCCTGGACCGATAAACTTCCACATATCGGGCGTTTGGAATCCTGTCTGTACGCTAGGGTATGCCAGAAAATGCCGCGGGATAGTCCGGACGGGAACGGTCGCCCGTGCCGAATTGTCAAAAGTCGATACCAAATTGTAAGGAGCTCCTACGTGCGAAGTCTGCGGATCGTGTCCTGGTTCTTGGTAATAAGCGGCCTTGTCGTCCCGAGTTCCCAGTTGTCGGCCAAAGCGCCGTCGATGGATGTACTTCTGCCAAAGACCACAGTCGGATTCATCTCAGCGCTGAATTTTCCGCGTTTGACCGAGCAGTGGAATAAGACGCAGCTCGGCAACCTGATGAAAAAGGCCGAAATGAAGCCCTTCGAGGAAGACTTGCACGAGCAAATGCAAGCGAATTGGGCCGCCGTGTCCGATCGGCTGGGCATTCAGCTCGATGACCTCCGCGGCGTGCCAACCGCCGAGGCCGCGCTGGCTTTGATCCGGACGACGGTCAAAGCCCCAACTGGCCCGGAACCCGGCGCGGCTACGACCTTGTTGATGGATGTTACCGGCAATGCCAGCAATGCCCAGGCGCTTCTGAAGAAAGCTTGCGCTGGCCTGACTGCCCGTAAGGCGGCAGAAACGATTTTGAACGTACAGGGCATACAGGTTCACGCCTTCGACGTGCCGCTTCCGGCGGCGCAGCAGGCGGCGGCCGCGCGCGGCGGCGCGGCAGCAGCGCCGGCAGCGACCAGCCTGACGGTCTATTTCCTTACCGACAGCGTGTTCTGCGCCTGCGATGACCTCAATGTGTCCAAAGACATTATCGGCCGGCTCGTTGGCGGCGGCGCCGCGGGCAGCCTTTCGCAGGTCGCCGGTTACCAGAAAGTCATGAAGCGCTGCGCGGCAGACCCGCCGACCCACGACCCCAACATCAAATGGTTCATGTATCCGCTGGGCTACGCCGAGGCGACGCGTGCGGCGACTCCGGCCGACAAGCGGCGGCGAGGCAAGACGATCATCGAGATCATGCGCAACCAGGGCTATAACGCCTTCCAAGGCGCTGGCGGTTTCATCGATGTTTCCGCCGACGGCTACCAGATACTACACCGCACGGCCGTCTATGCCCCAAAGCCGTGGGAAAAGGACAAGTCGATTAATATGTTTGTTTTTCCTGTCGGGGCTAACTTTACGCCGCAGCCCTGGGTGGGGCGCGACATTGCAACCTACTTCACGGCTTACGTCGATCCGCTCACGATTTTCGACAATTTCGGCCCGCTCTACGACGAAATCCTCGATGCCAAAGTCTGGCAGCAAACAATCGAGCAAATGAAAACTGACAAGGACGGTCCGCAGATCGATATCCGGAAGGAATTGATCGAGCAACTCGGCCAGCGGGTGACGATGGTAGCGGATTATCATTTGCCCATCACCACGACTAGCGAACGGTTGATCTGGGCGATCGAGGTCAAGGACGCGGGCAAGGTTGCCAAGGCAATCGAGAAGTGCGTCAATGGCGACCCCAGTTTCAAGAAGCGCGAGATCAACGGCCAGGTCATCTGGGAGATCGTCGAGGAGGAGGACAACACAATCGCGCCGCCGGTCATCGAGGCGCCGTCGCTCGGGGGGCCCAAGAAAGATGCCAAGCCAAAGACCGGCACGGACGACGATCAGGATAAGGACAAAGAAGGCCACTTCCTGCCGCACGGCGCGTTCGCCGTGGCCAACGGGCAGTTGTTCATCGCTTCGCACATCGACTTCCTCGTCAAGACGCTCAAGCCGATCGCGCCCGCCGACCAGTTGGCTACGCAAAAGGAGTTCCTCAAGGTCTGGGACCTGACGTTCAACCAGTTGGGTGTGAAGCAACAAACGGCGCGGAGCTTTTCCTGGAGCGACCGCGCGGTGCAGCCGACCTACGAATTGATCAAGCAGGGCAAGATGCCGCAGAGCGAGTCGCTCCTGGGCCGGACGCTCAACAGCCTCTCGGCCGCCGGCAAGAAAGGCGCGCCGCGGCAGCAGCGGATCAACGGCGCCAAACTGCCGGACTTCACCAAGGTGGTCGCACCCGCGCTCGGCCCGGCCACCGCCTCGATGACCGCCGAGAAAGACGGCTGGTTCGTCAAAGGGGTGCTCGTGACGAAGTAGATCTGTAGGGAACGGTCTCCGTACCGTTCCGCCGCGTGTGGAACGCCGCTGAGGGCGTTCCCTACAGCGTTGCGTTAAGCAGCCGCGTGAGGTGCTGGTCCACGCACTCCGCGAGCGCCGGCGGATTGTAACCGCCTTCCAAGACGCTCACCACGCGCCCGCCGGCGTGCGCCGCGGCAACTTCCAGAATGCGGTCGGTGAAGGCGGCGAAGTCCTCAGCCTCCAATCCGAGGTTGCCGATCGGATCGGTGCGATGGGCATCGAAACCCGCGCTGACGAGCACGAGCTGCGGCCGGATTTGATCGGCAAACGCTTGCAATCGCGCGGCGAAGATTTCCAGGATTCTGTTTCGCGGCGTGCCAAACTCGATCGGCAAGTTGACCGTGGTGCCAAAGCCGCCGCCTTCCCCCCGCTCGTCCGCGGCGCCAGTGCCGGGATAGAAAGGATAGCGGTGCATGGATAAGAACCCGACGCGCGGGTCTTCCCAAAAGATCGCCTGCGTGCCGTTGCCGTGATGGACGTCGAAATCGACGATCAATACGCGATCCAGTTCGTGCCGCTTGACGGCCGCCATCGCGCCAAGGGCAACGTTATTGAAGAGGCAGAAACCCATTGCTCGATCAGCCAGGGCGTGATGCCCCGGCGGACGCACCAGGCAGAATGCCGTTCTGTCCTCACCCGCCATAACACGGCCCACGGCATCCACGACGGCTCCGGCCGCCAGCGACGCCACCTCAAAGCTCGCCGGGCTGCAAACCGTGTCGGCATCCAGGTACCCTCCGCCCGCGCGGGCAAATGCCGAGACTTCCTCAATATAGGCCGGCTCATGGACGAGAGCCAAGGTAGCGCGGTCGCACGGCTCAAACGACGGCTGCCCGCATTGAGACGTCAGCCAGTGTCGCTCCAGGTGGCTTTCGATCGCCCGCAGCCGGATCGGCCGTTCCGGGTGGTCGCCGGTCTCGTGGTTCAGGAATCGGTCGTCGCGGTAGAGCAGCGTCATAGCTTCAATTTACACAAATTGCCCTTGTTCGCTAGCCACGGGCTTGATACCATCCGGCCGAAAGTCCCCTCTCTCGGTGGAGAGGGAAAATATGTACGGAGGTCTTTGCCATGCCACGCGCAACGTGGACGGCCGCTGCGATGCTTGTCGGCTTGATGCTTCTAGCCGGCTGCGCTGACAATCCGATGGTCAACCGGAAGTTAGCCGACTATCAGCAACAGCAGACCGACATGCAGAACCAGATTTCGCAGTACCAGAAGCGGATCAACGACTTGGACCGCGACAACCAACGCAACCAGGCCCTTCTGGCACAGTCGCAGCAGCAGAGCAAGTTGCTGGAAGACCGCCTCACGGCCGTGACCGAGCAGCTACGCAGCACGACGGACCAGCTCGCCCGAGTCAGCAACGATAAGCAGGATCTCGACAGCAAGACCAAGGCCTTGACGGCCTCCATGCATCGGCAGACCGGCGTTTCGATCACGCCCAACAGCAGCTTCCTGCAAACGCTGCCGTCGATCCGCTATGCCGACGTCCACGTCCGCCGCGACGGCGACGTGATCCGCGTGGAACTGCCCGGCAACCAGCTTTTCGATTCGGGCAGCGCCCAGGTGAAGCCGGCTGCATACAACATGATCGCCGACGTGGCCGCGGAAATCCGCCGCACTTATCCCGACCAACTCTTGGGCATTGAAGGCCACACCGATACCGATCCGGTAACCGGCGGCCAATATCGCACGAACCACGCCCTCTCGACCGCTCGGGCGCTGGCCGTCTACGAAGTGCTGGTCAGCAGCCAGCGCTACCGCGCCGAACAGCTCTTCGTCGTCGGCCACGGGCCGAATCACCCGGTCGTCTCCAATGGCACGCTGGAAGGCAAGCAGCGCAACCGGCGAGTGGAGCTGGTGATCTATCCGGATCGGTTGGGGCAGTAAGGGCGCGCCGATGAGCGATCCCCAACATTCCGAAACTGACGAGCGGACAGCCCCGCCCGGCAAGCTACGCACCATGTGGCATCCGCTATTCGTGCGGCTGCTTGCCTATACGCTCGATTCCGCCTACAAGGTGGAACAGGAGGTCTCGGTCGGCAAGATGCCGCTTCGCGTGGACATTTTGCTGATTCGCCGCGAAGGAGGAGTGCTTTCCGAAGCCAACGCCCGCAACTTGGCCGAGTTGCTGCCGCTCTTGAACCGCTTCACGCTGATGGAATTCAAAGGCCCGACCGACTCGATCGAGCCGGGCGATTTCGCACAACTCGTCGGGTGCGCGTACCTTTGGCACAGCCAGCAAGGCGAACGGCCTTCCCATGAAGAAGTTTCGTTGATTGTCGTCGCGCCGAGCGTCAACGCGGCGTTTCGCGAGGAGTTGCGCCTCTTGGGATTCGAGATAAGGCCGCACGAACCGGGCATTCATCAGATTACTGGACTACCGTTCGCGGCTTGGATCGTGGAAACCGACGTAATGGCCGAACACGTTCAGCCGATTCTTTCGTTGGTGAGTCGTATTTTCCTTAACAACCGCGAGCGTATAATTGAGGGGCTGGCCCGCGAGGGCGAAACGGCCCTTGCTGGCTGCCGTTACATGGTCCAGCAAGTTGAACAGTTTAAGGAAGAGGAGGGTATAGCAATGCGGCAAGCCGTTAGCGAGACACTCAAGCGATTTTACGAGGAACTTCACGAAAAGGAGATTGCCGAAGCGCCTGTTGAGATGAAGCTCCGAGGGCTGTCGCCGGAGCAGCGCCTGGCCGGTCTTAGCAAGGAAGAGAAGGCGCGGCTCCTCGATCTACTCGAGCGCGAGCGGGAACAGGATCGGTAGATCCCGGTGCCCGCCGGTTCATGGGCGCGGCAATTTGCGGCTGCGCGTTGTCGACGGGGCGGCCACTTCAAAACAGTTTGTAACAGCCGCTCTACTCCAACAATTCAATCCCACCAGAAATAGCCTTGGAAATGGAGCACCGCAATCAAAAGGAGAAGCTGGGCGATCAGGTGGTGCTGTCGGGACTTCACCGCAAGCGGCTGGCGCGGGCTAAGTAGTCCGAATTACGGACCAGGAACCACCTGTCGCGGGCATGTGTTAACGCTGAAACCTCAAAATGTGTTCACTTATGTTCACTCGTGTTCACTATGAGGCGAGACGGAGGTCCGAGAGCTATCGGTCTTGGTGGGCCGGCGCTTGCTTGAAGCAAGCATGTCCCACGCTACTTCAGCATCCCCGTCATCCGCTCAAGCGCCTTCGCGTGCAATCGCGAGGCCCAGGACTTGCTGATTCCCAAGCGCTGGCCCGCTTCTTGCATTGCCACGCCCTCGAAGTAGACGGCGCGGATCATCGCAGCCTCGTCGGCGGCGAGCTTTCCGATCATGTCGACGACCTTCTGTGCCTGTTCGTTCTGCATGGCCAGCGCGATCGGCCCAAACCGCACCGAATCAACGAGCGAGGTTTCCAGCGCGGAGCCGGGCAAGTCGAGATGGCTCACTAAATGGATCACGGCCAGCGTTTGGCCGATGTCGCGGAGCCAGGCGAGATCGCTGTCCGCGTTGCCGCCGCTTTGGCTCGATTCGCCGCCTTGGCTCGCTTCACTGAGGACCTCGGTCGCCCCGCGTTCATAGCGGACGTGCTGGTAATGCCCGCGGCTCATACCGGTCATCTTGGCAAGGCCGTCGTAGATTGCGCCACGGATGCGGTAATACGCGAAGGTGGCGAAGCGCGTCCCACGCGATGCATCGTACTCGTTTGCCGCCTCGACCAGCCCGACCTGGCCGTAGCCGATAAGGTCGTCCAAGTCGATGCGGCGAGGCAGACCGCGATGGATTTTCAGGGCCAGTGACCGGACCAGGCCCTGACATTCCTCGACCGACTGCTGGATGCTCGCCGCGGACGCCGTCACGCCGGTCCTCCTTGCAAGCGATTCCAGAGCGATTCCAGCCGCGGCTTGGCCGATGGATCGTCGATCAATGTTCTAGCCACCCGCTGCGATAGCGCCGGCGCCAAGTCGTCGAAGCCGGGCAGCCCGGAAATGTGCCGCTTGAAGATGGCCAGTATTAACTCCGCGACCACAGTTTCCAGCGGTTTTCCGCGCATGCGTAGAGCGACCTCCTCTAGAGCCCGTTTGTCGGCTTCCGCAAGCGGCTGCCGCGAGATCAAGGCGTGCGAAGTCTGCTGGAGGACCTCCTCGATCAGGCCTTTTTCGTCCGACGGTTGCCGTTCGGATACCGAAGGATTTCCACGTTCAGGAAGTGGAGAAGTCATAGTCCGATTTTCCCGCTCCAGACGTAGTAGATTTCCGCGGCCAGCGCAGCCAACAGAAGCAAGTCCAATACCAGCACGAACTGCGAAGCCAGGTGATAGCGATCGTCTTGCCTGAGCGCGGTTTCCGTCCACTGCAATTCCTCTTCCTGCTCCTGCAACTTGCTGACAACCGCCAGCACAAACGCTTGCCGCTCGTCGCTCTCACCGGAGCCGGCGAAGTAGCAGCCGCCAAATCGCAACGCGTCCTCATCGGGCGAGTCGTTCGGGTCGCTTGCGTAGCCGCCGACCAAAATCTTTACCAGCCGCTCCTGGACCTTGTGCCGCACCTTGCATAGCAGCGAATAGAGCTTCGTATTGCCCGGCTTGCTGAGCGAGTCGGGCTCGCGGAAGAGGTTATAAATCCAGTCTTCAAAAGCGCCGCAGGCGTGAATCCCCAAAGCTTCAAGTCGCTCGCCCAGCGGCACGCTGTTCACCGAAAATCCTTTGCCAAAGCGCTGGTTAGCGGCGCGATCCTTGCCTACCCGCCGCACCAATTCGCGAAAACCGCTCTCCTCCTCGATGCCGGTCACCAGGGCCGTTACGGGGCAGCGGACCATTAGCACTTTCTGCAACGTGTTCAGATCGCTACGAGTCGCGCGTTCGACGGCCGCCGCGTCCGGGCTGCTGCGCTGGATCATGTTGAACGGCACGAGGTTGAGAATGCCGTTGATTGGACAAAGCGGCTGCCGCGCACGGCGAATCAGCCGGGCCAGGTAGGCCAGCCGGCGCTCCTCGTTGAGAACGTCGGTCTGTTCGAGTTTGATGACCCGCTTGTCGTCCACCGGCGCGGCCGAATCGCCATCATCGCCCATCGACGATTGCGAGCCGATAATCATCGTGCCCTGGATGGCTGCCTTTCCTGACGACGGGGCGGGGGACGACTGCCTGGGCGAAGGCGCGATCGAAGTGCCGGTTATGCCTTGGCCCACGACCACGGTGCCGCGGATCGATCCGCCGCCCTGCCGCGGGGCCGGGCGGGAGCGATCGGCGGACATCGCCTCGCCGCCCAAGGCCGCGATGCGGCTTTGGCAGCCCAGCGCGCTGCAAACGAGGTAGACGGCGTTGGGCCCGGCGTGCCAGTGGATTGGAGCGGACCCGGCTGGCACCTCGCGGATGCCCAGGTCGAGCTTAGCGGCATCCAACAGCGCCTTCTCCTGCCGCAAGCTTGAAGTGCCCAATACCAGAAACAGCGGGACTTCCTTCAAGTCGATCTGCTGGCGCTCGAGTTCCTCGATGCCGGCTTTCCATGCCCGGTCGATGTCCGGATACGGCGAGACATCGCCTTCCAGCCAGAGTTGCAGGGCCTTATATAAAACGGGAGGAATGACCAGCACAAGGATCGCGGTCGCAATGCAGAATCCGGGCGTGATCCGCGCCCAGACATTCGCCCGATTCGGAGTGAAGTAGATAAAGCCCAAAACGGCGAAAACCACCACCAGCACTAGCAGGATCGCGGTGAGTATCGCCACGCGGGCCGGCAGCGAGAGCCCCGACAACCGCCGCGAGCTATCCAGCAGCTTGCGCGGCGCCATGAGAATCAGGCGAATCGGCGCCGTAATGATGTCGAGGATTTGGCGGAGGAAGTTCATTGGCTTTGCTGGGAATTGTACCTTGATAATACCTCGCTAGCAATCCACGAATCATCGAAAAACGAGCGATTGGCACCGCGATTCACCGCGGCGGATTACTCGCCTCATGTCGCTCGCTCCCCCAATTCCGCTTGGCCGGCGATTTGCTGCGCGACAAGTGCGCCGAGCGAAGCCCGGCCATGACTTTACGAAACTGGCGAAGCGCGCGATCGATGCTCTGCGACTTCGCCGTCTCTCGGGCCGTTTTTTGGTTCCACTCCTTAGGCGTCATGCGGAGCCTTCCCGAACGATATGCGGTGTCTTCGCGCCTAAGCTGCTGCTGGCGCTGCTGCGCGGCTGTGTTCAGGGCTGTGTACATGCGCTCGATATTATAGAACGCCGTCAGGTAGTGTCCTGCCCGAAACTCGGCGTCTCGGATGGTGGCGATATTGTCAACGTTAGACACCATCCCGCAGCTTTGCGCCAGGCTGATAAGCCGCGTAAAGGAAGTAAGATCAATCGTCTCCGCGCTCCAGTTGATGGACTCGCTTTCAGCCTTGGGCGGTTTCGGCTCCAAGCGATGCAGAAAGCCTTTTCGGCCAAGTTCGACAAGCGCCGCAAGCGGTGCCGGCTTAGCGTGCCTCGCGGAGAAGTGCAGTCGGAGATCGACGACGCGCTGTTCGACGGCGCCCTGCTCGTCGTTGGGCAGCCCGATCTCTATGAGATACAGCTCGGCGTCCTTGCGCAAAGCGTAAAGTGCGCCGGCGTGAAGTTCCTCCGCATCGCCGATTGCCTTCAGTTCAAAGTGCTGGCGAAGGGCGGTCAGTTTTCCTTCAAAGTCCGCCGCGCCTTCAAAGGCGGCGCGTAAGTCTTCAGGCAGGACCGTCTCCGTGGGCGAGGCGCTTGTGGCGGGCGGCGGCGGCATGCTTGGCGCCCCTTGCGCTTGCGGCTTCGCATCCGCCGGGCGGTTCGAATACGGCTCTGGCATGATCTGCTTCTCCGGTAGATGAGATGACGCCGAACGGCTATTACAGGATAGCCGATTATGGCACGTGCCTGCCAGAGTGGCCGCGCGATTGTCGGGGGCTCCTCCGACCTCGCGAAGCACGTCAAGCTTTCCAGCCTGACCTCACCGCGGATTCAGCCCTGGAAAGTTTGACGTACTTTCCTCGCGTCGAACGCAAGGTCCAACGACGAGGGAATAGAGATGAAGGATGCGCGTAACGCCCGCGACGTCACGCGCTCTTCTTCACCGTGTTGTTGAACAGCGATTGCCGACCGGCCACGACGTCTTCGGTCACGATGTACTGGCTCGACGCGGGCTGCTCGGGCAACTCGTATAGAATGTCCAGCATCACTTCCTCGATGATCGCCCGCAGGCCGCGGGCGCCAACGTCCTTTTCGTGGGCCTTGTGGGCGATGAGCTTGATCGCCCCATCCGTAAAGTTCACATCGGCGTTCTCCATCGAGAAGAGTGCCTTGAACTGCTTCACCAGGGCGTTCTTCGGTTCGGTCAAGATGCGAATCAGCGCGCCCTCGTCCAGCGGACGCAAGGGAGTGACCACCGGCAGGCGGCCGATCAGTTCAGGGATCATGCCGAACTGCAAAATGTCATCGCTGGTGACGCGTGCCAGCAGATCGCCGGTCTCCAACTCGGTATGCGCGCCGGGCTCCTGGCCAAATCCGATGGAGCGCTTGCCGAGCCGCTTGCCGATGATGTCGTCCAGGCCGACGAACGTGCCACCGCAGATGAACAAGATATTCGAAGTGTCCATCTGGATGTACTGCTGCTCAGGATGCTTGCGTCCGCCTTGGGGCGGCACGTTGGCCACAGTGCCTTCGAGCATTTTCAAGAGGGCCTGTTGCACGCCCTCGCCGGAAACGTCGCGGGTGATGGAGACGTTCTGGCTGGTTTTGCCGATCTTGTCGATTTCGTCGATGTAGAGGATGCCGCGCTGCGCCGCTTCGACATCGAAGTCGGCCGCGTGCAGCAGCTTCAAGAGCAGGTTCTCCACGTCCTCCCCAACGTAGCCTGCCTCGGTGAGCGTGGTGGCATCGCCGATGGCGAAAGGCACGTCGAGAATCCGGGCAAGGGTTTGAGCGAGCAGGGTCTTGCCCGAACCGGTTGGTCCGATCATGAGGATATTCGATTTGTCGATCTCGATTTCGCCCGCCTCGCTGCTGTGCATCAACCGCTTGTAGTGGTTGTGGACGGCCACGGCGAGGACCTTCTTGGCGCGGTCCTGGCCGATGACGTACTGATCGAGGTGCTCGACCAGGGCTCGCGGCGAGGGAATTTTGCTGAACAGCGGCTTGTTCGTGCCGCGGCGGCGGCGTTCCTGCTCGAGGATCGACTGGCAGAGGTCGATACATTCGCCGCAGATGTAAACGTCGCCCGGACCTTCCACCAATGGCCCGACGTCGCGGTAGCTTTTGCGGCAGAAAGAGCAAAAAGCGTTTTTCTTGGTTGAGCCGCTTCCCCGCCGGCCGGCGCCAAATTCTCGTCCCGACTGCATGTCGTCAGTTCCTTTCGCCACGTTGCTTTCCTACTAGTTGTTGCCCGTCGTAACTGTACTACGGTACACAGGCCGGAAGTGTTCCCAACGAATCCCTTAGCCCGCGTTGTCTTTGTCTTTTAACTCGTCTTGCAGTCGTTCCGTCAACGTTGTTTTTATTGTTCGGAATTCTTCGTCGCTAAGGACACCCCGCGAATGCAATTCCCGGAATTTTGTCAGCAGTTCGCTGGCCGGCGGTTCCTTTTGTACCGCGCCCGTGCGGACTTTGCCGAACACGTAAGTTCCAACTGCCACAAGGCTAGCCAGAATGGCCGCGGATATTATTAGTTGCTGGACATTGCCCCAGTTGTGTATAGTCCAATCAATCGCCGCGAAAAGCGAAGATCCGCGAGTGGGCAATCCCATGCCGCCTGATGCTACCATCGAATCCGCCCGCGAATCGACCCGTCTCTAAGCGCTACGGCCGGTAATAAAGCAATCCGTTACAACCCGCAACGGCAACACTCTACTTTTCGTCGTAAAGCAATAAAGACACCACCCTGCGTGGGCAATTCCGCCTCAGCAGAAATGCTTCTCCCTTGATTGGACACTCCTTGCCAGCGTCACAATCACAACCGCCTCGTTACCACCATTATGTACGGATGGTTAGGCGGTGTCCAGCAAATAGTTTCGGCAGGATCGAAATATACGTCGTACAGGAGTCAGCCTGGAATCTCAGGCCCGTTCCATGCACCGCCTATTGGCGGGGTATTCCGCGTAATAGGCCATAAAAGTGGCAAAACCAGCATGACCGCGAATTTCGCTTCAAGACGGAGAACTAATACAACCGATTCCGACCATGCGCGAGGCTCTAGTTATCCCGCCTGCGCGGATCGAAGAGAAGGTTACTTTCCGCTGTCGCGGAACGGAAACCGCTCTGCGAAGGGGGACACTGTTCGATGACGTGGGCGTTTTTACTGCCTGTGCTTGCTTTAGGCGCGGCCGACACGGCTCCGTCTTTGGTTGCGCCTGCGCCGCCCGCGCCGATCTTCTGGCGACAGACGCTATTTTCGATCCCCTTCCAGGTCCCGCGCACGGAATCGGCAGCGCAACAGCCGGCACAGGTGCAATTGTTCGTCTCGCCCGATCGCGGAGTCCGCTGGGACAATTGGCGGCAAGCACCGCCGAACAAGGGCTACTTCCTCTTTCGCGCGGGAGTGGACGGCGAGTATTGGTTCGATGTCCGCACCGTCGATCGCTCGGGGCAAGTTCGGCCGCAAGGACCGCATAGTCCGAAGCTCGTCGTTGTGATCGACACGGTCCCGCCCAAGGTGCAGCTTGCCGCACGGCGCGGCAATGACGGCCGAGTTATCGCGAGCTTCCGCATCGAGGAACCGTATTTGAAGTCGGACAGCCTGGCAATCGAGTATCGCGCGGCCTCGACCGTGCCTTGGCAGGCGGCGGCAATCGCGCCGAGCGACATACGCGGCAGCGGTTCGGTCCGTATGGGTGAGGTCGCTTGGTTTCCGCCTGGCGGGGCCGGGTCGATCGAAATTCGCCTGCGAGTGAGCGACCTGGCCGGTAACGCCGGCGAGGGTCACGCGCAGTTCAATCTGTCAACGAATGCTGCGGCGATTGGTGACCCTAACCCTGCCGTTGCAGGAAACGTGGCACCGCAAGCGCCGTCGATGAGCGTTCCGTCCGGTGTCGATACCGCGCGATGGCCGCCCAATTCAGAGGGATCCCTGCCGCAAAACGCGGCCGGCCGAATTCCGTGGCCGGCGGAGAACGCATCGCTCGCCGCTGGGCCGGCAATGGCGCCCGCAAACAGCGGTGATAACGCCCCGAGCGCCGCGGCGCCCGGCAGTTCTGTCGATATCCGAATCAATCAGCCCGCCAACCGACTGGTGTCGATCCGCGAGCCATCGGCCCCTGTCACGGCGCCGCCGGCGAACATGTCGTCACCGAACCCGGCTGGCCCGACAAATGATGCTGCTGCGGATACCGCAATTCCGCCGCCCGGCGGCAAGCTCCGCTGGATCAACTCGCGCGTCTTCCAATTGACCTACGACACAAAATCTCAGGGCGGCGCCGGCAACGTGCCCGTCCAACTCTGGGGCACGCGCGACGGCGGCAAGAATTGGCAGAGCTACGGCACAGATGCCAATGGGCAAAGCCCTATGTTGGTGACCGTGCCCGACGAAGGCATTTACGGCTTTCAAATGGTGGTGCAGAACACCAATACGGCAGGTCGGCCGCCGCTACCGGGCGAGACGCCGCGAACCTGGATCGGCATCGATTTGACCAAGCCCATCGGCCGCATGACGCAGGCTCGGCAGGGCATCGGCCGCGAGAGCGACAGACTCTTCCTCAATTGGGAGGCTGCCGACAACCGCGCCTTGGCCGAAAAGCCCATTACGCTTTACTACAGTGAGCGCGCCGGCGGCCCGTGGATTTTGATTGCCAGCGAGCTGCCGAATTCCGGACAGTACACTTGGCAACTGAGCAATAAGCTGCCGCAGCATGTCTATCTGCGGCTGGAGATTCGCGACGCGGCGGGCAATTCGGCGTTGTTCGAGATGCCCGACCCGGTTGCTCTGGACCTCTCCGCGCCGGCCGTGCCATTGCACGAAGTGCGTCCGCTGAGTTGGAACGACGCACGAAGCGGTGAGCAGACGTTTCTGCGGTAGAGGCGCTCCGACCGACGTTCCGTGCATGGCCCGTTGAGCGTCGGACGAATGCTCGATACTTGTCTGAACTCTATTGACATAAAAACCGATTTCTGTACAATAATACAGTATTACTTGAAATCAAGCAGCCGGTCGATAGATTGGTGATTATGAACCAACTTTCCGAATGCGCGACATATAGAATCGGTGGGTCCACAATCGTCCATGCGGACTGCTTAGCATGGCTTGCAGCGCAATCTCCGAACACGCTTCATGCCGTAGTAACGGACCCTCCCTACGGCGTGAAGGAATATGATTCGGAACAATTGAAGAAGAGGGCTAATGGCAAAGGCGGCGTTTGGCGCATTCCGCCATCCTTCGATGGGCACGTCCGTTCGCCGCTGCCCCGTTTCACCGCTTTGAACGGAAAAGAGCGTGCGCGACTCCGCGAGTTTTTTATCGAATGGAGTCGCCTCACCTTGAATGCTCTACGTCCAGGCGGTCACGTTTTTATCGCCACCAACGCTTTTATCTGCCAACTGCTCTACGATGCCTTAGTAGACGGCGGCTTGGAGTTTCGCGGTGAGATTATCCGGCTGGTTCGCACTCTCCGCGGCGGAGACAGGCCGAAAAACGCCGAATGCGATTTTCCCGAACGTCTCGTCAATGCCGAAAGGCTGCTACGAACCCTGGGGACTGTTTCGTAAGCCGATGGGAGATTTGACCGTCTCCGATTGTCTTCGACGCTATGAAACCGGCGGTCTGCGCCGATACCCTGACCGGCCTTTCGAGGACGTAATTCCGAGCGAGCGCACGCCCCGGCGGGAACGCGATATTGCCGACCATCCCAGCATCAAGCCACAGTCGTTTCTGCGACGGCTAGTTCACGCCGCGCTGCCTCTAGGCGATGGAATTATTGTTGATCCATTCATGGGGTCTGGATCAACTATTGCCGCGTGCGAAGCGGTCGGCGTGCATGGCATC
Source organism: uncultured Planctomycetia bacterium (assembly GCA_963775975.1). Lineage (GTDB taxonomy): Bacteria > Planctomycetota > Planctomycetia > Pirellulales > Thermoguttaceae > JANXQG01. The sequence goes on along the minus strand of CAVZKX010000003.1, from coordinate 632,055 downwards.
GGTATAGAGCGGCAGCACGAATATTTTGAAATGGCAAAGAAAGCGATTCCTCGTCTCAAAGCGATCGAAACAAAAATCGATGAACTGGTTGGCGCGGCTGCGACTTTATTCTGAGCGGTAAATCCAGTTTGCTTCCATTTTCTCGTGGCCGGTTCGAGTAACGCTTGTGGTGATCGTCCGCCGACTCGTTTCCGAGCGGCCGGAAAAGGCCCAGTCGCTCTTGGTCAGTTGTGCTCCAACGACTTTAGCGAACCGGAACGGCTTGGGCGGTATCTCCAGGTTTGCGTCGCGAGCGCTGTTCGCGTCGAAAACAAATACCATCAACCACGCGTCCTCGGCATTGTGGCCTTGCCATCCGCTCTTGTGCCGCGAGGCTTTGACCTCAATCCCCTCGGTGCCATGTTGACAAGCGTTACGTTCAAACATGCGATTAGGCACTAAATCCGGGCGTCCATTATGGTAGGTGTTTTTTGCCAAGGCCTTGCAGTATTTCGGAATCGTTGCGGACATAAACTCCCCGACGATACTGCTGAAATTCGCCGGCATAAGGAATGACTCAAGACGAGGCAGCCGACGCGTATGCAATTGTTGGTTCACGAATCCTACGAAGTCCAGGAAGTCACTCATTGCCTTTCGAATATGCGCACTCGTAAGGCCGCATGGCAATACGACTTTCTTGTTGAATCCGCTGGCATACGGCGGTATCGGGTTGCACGCGACAAGTTCATCCATGAAACAACTCCCGGCATCCATCGGCTTGATGGGACTTTATCCGAAGCCGCCGACGGCAACAAGGTCGATTCAAGTGCCGTTCGCTTCTTCCCCATACGCGACTGCCCGGATATACTGCCCACATGGCCAAGCTCCACGCGATCGACTATCTCGCCGCATCCGACAAGCATCCGCCGCAGCCGGTGTGCGTGGCCTATGGCGACGACCTGTTCCTTCGCCGGCAGGTGCTCTTGCGGCTCCGTCATGTGGTGCTGGGCGACGACGAGGGCGACATGTCGCTCACGATGTTCGAAGGCTCGTCGGCCGAGTTTCGCGACGTCGTCGAGGAACTCGATACGGTGGCCATGTTCGGCCCGCGGCGGCTGGTTGTCGTCGATGAGGCCGACCCGTTCGTGACTCGCTATCGCGAGGCGCTGGAAGGCTATGTGGCCAAGCCGGGCCGCAGCGGCGTACTGCTCTTGGATGTCAAATCCTGGCCCGCGACGACCCGGCTCTACAAGGCGATTGACGCCCAAGGACTGGCGGTCGATTGCAGCTCGCCGGTCGCCGCGAAGCTCACACGCTGGCTCAGCGACTGGGCCAAGCAGACGCACAAGGTCCAGCTTTCGCTCAATGCGGCCGAAGTTCTTGTGGAACACGTCGAGCCGGAGCTTGGCCTGCTCGACCAGGAACTGGCCAAGCTCGCTCTGATGACAGGCGATGACAAGAAGATTACGCCCGAGCTTATTCAAAAGCACGTGGGCGGCTGGCGCGCAAGACGGCCTGGGAGATGCTCGACCTGGCGATGGACGGAAACGTGCCCGATGCCTTGCGGCAGGTCGATCGCCTGCTGTCGTCGGGCGAGGTTCCCATCGGTCTGCTGGGAATGATTTCGGCCTCGCTCCGCAAGCTGGCCGCGGCCACGCGATTGATCTTGCAAGCCGAGGCTGCTGGCCGCAAGGTCGCCGTCGGGCCCGCCTTGCAAAAAGCGGGAGTCAAGCCGTTCGTCATGCAAAGAGCCGAGCGGCAGCTTCGACGCCTCGGCCGCCAGCGCGGCAGCCAGCTCTATCGCTGGCTCCTGGAAACCGATCTCGACCTCAAAGGCGGCAGCCAGATGCCGCCGCGGCTGGTTTTGGAACGGCTGATCGTTCGTCTTGCCGCGCCGGCGTGAGGCCATCAAAGCCCGAAGCGCAAGCGAGGCCGGCCGTCGTATGCCTCGCTTGCGCAGTCGGGCTTCAAGCATTGCCATCCGCAAATTAAACTCGAACCGACTCGCAATTCATGTCCCCCAACGAATTCCGCCGTCACGGCCGCGAGGTAATCGATTGGATCGCCGACTACATGGAGCGCGTCGAGAAGTTGCCCGTGCTTGCGCAGGTTAAGCCGGGCGAGATCCGCGCGCGCCTGCCCGAACATCCGCCGCAACTAGGCGAGCCGTTTGAGGCGATTCTCAAGGACGTGCACGACATCATCTTGCCGGGCGTCACGCACTGGCAGTCGCCCAACTTCTTCGGCTACTTCCCTTGCAATAACTCCGGGCCGTCGATCCTCGGCGAACTGCTTTCCGCGGGCCTCGGCGTGCAAGGAATGCTTTGGGCGACGAGCCCGGCATGCACGGAGCTGGAAACGCTCGTACTTGATTGGCTGGTCGAGGCGCTGGGGCTTCCGGAGACATTTCGCTCGACCGGGTCGGGTGGCGGCGTGATCCAGGACACGGCTTCGTCTGCGACACTCTGTGCGATTCTGGCGGCGCGGGAACGGGCCGACGTACGGCAGCCTTTCCAGGCTGACAATGCGGCCGGAGGTCGGGCTGGAAAGCCTGACGTACTAGTTGCATACGCTTCCACGCAAGCTCATTCCTCGATCGAAAAGGGCCTTCGCATTGCTGGATTGATCAACGAAAGCTTCCGCCGCATCGAGGTCGATGGCAATTGTGCGATGCGGCTCGACAGGCTGGCCAACGCGATCGAGGACGACATCGCCGCAGGCCGAAAGCCATTCTTCGTCTGCGCCACGACCGGCACAACTTCCTCGCTGGCCTTCGACCCGTTGCGCGCGATCGGCGAAATCTGCCGGCGGCACGCCATTTGGCTGCACGTCGATGCCGCGATGGCCGGAACGGCCGCAATTTGCCACGAGTTCCGCGCCATGCACGAAGGCCTGGAGCTCGCCGACAGCTACTGCTTCAATCCGCACAAATGGATGTTCACGAACTTTGATTGCAGTTGCTTCTACATTGCCGATCGCGGGCCACTCATTGCCGCGCTGGGCATCCTGCCGGAATATCTACGGAACCAGGCGACGCAATCGGGCCAGGTGATCGACTATCGCGATTGGCAGATTCCGCTCGGCCGCCGGTTCCGCGCGCTAAAACTCTGGTTCGTGCTGCGCTCTTTCGGCATCGAAGGTATCCAAGACCGCATCCGTCACCACGTCGCCCTCGCCCATGAACTGGCCGGTTGGATCGGCACCGATAGCTGCTTTGAGCTTGCCGCGCCGGTGACACTTAACCTCGTCTGCTTCCGCCATCGCGCGGGCGACGACGCGACCCAGCGCGTCCTCGATCGCGTGAACGCCTCCGGCAAGCTCTTCATCAGCCACACGCGGCTGAACGATCGCTTGACGCTTCGCTTCTGCGTCGGGCAGACAAACACCGAGCGGCGGCACGTGGCGGCGGCTTGGGAAGAAATCGGCAAAGAAGGTTGACGCACGGCGCCTCGCGATTGCGCCGCGCGGTAGAAGAATCGCACCGCGATCGACGAGGCTCACGCGGCGCGCCTGAGCGGGATTTGCTCGGGGACATGTATTTCCACGGCGACCGCCGTCAGTTCCCAGACGATCCGTTCGCCGCTGCCGTCGCCGCGAAAACGGACGAGTCGGTGCGTTTGCCCGCCATTGAGGCTTTGGAGCGTTGCCCTCAAGCGGCGCTTCGAGTTTTGCAGCGGATGGGGAGGCAACGGATCGTAGATCGCTGCCGGCCATCCCTCCTCTTCAAATGCGACGAGAATCGCTTCCTGACTCGGCGATGGGACACGGAATCGCTTCACGATCTTGTCGCCGAGACGGAGAGTACGCCGATTGCGGTCCCAGCAAGGGACGAGATCGTCGCTTTCAAAGTCACTTTTAAAAACTGGAAAGCGTCGGATCGGCTCGCAGATCGCCAGCGACAACTCGTCGCAAGGCATGGCTGCGCAGCCCCGCCTCGGTCGCGAGAAAACAGGTGCGCTCGGGAAAGCTCAGATTCTGGCTACGAACAAATGTTCGCACTGTTTCCTTTGCCTGCGTAGTTTCTACCGCTTGCCGCAGATAGCCCATCGCGGAAAGCCATCGCACATCGTTGACCGTTAGGCCGGCGGCGAGGAGACTTGATAGCTCGACGGCGAACTCCCAGGGATCGCTTGCCGTTTCTTGGGCCGCCGCCCGAGCGTCGGCCAGCAACGCCAACGCCCATGCACGGCGCGGGGTCATCGCTGGCGGCGAGCGGGACTCGTCGATGGCAGCGTGGTTGGTCATCGAAGTGTTTATGTCTCGCCAGCGCGTGGTGTATAACATGGAGGTACTGCCTCCCAAGGCTATCGCAGTTCAAAATAGCGAGATTTCGCAAACCAGTCAAGCATTTTGCAAACTTGTGCGAAAACCCGTCGGCGGTTCTACGATGCCTGTTGAAACCCCCGCTAGGGAGCCACGAACCCATTCCCGTCGCAACAGCGGGCAACAAAGAATCCCACGCGTGGAGCGAAATTCGCACGGTCGACAGGGCTATTGAATTCTGTGCCGCCGCCTTTTATTCAAGATCAAGGCGAGGCAACCGACGGCAAGTAAAGCGACGGTGGAAGGGTCGGGGACGGGCGTTACATTCAACTCGAACGCCCCACGTCCCAACGTGGAGGCGGCGACAATTCCGTCGATCGCGTCGAACTCAAGATCCTCAACCGGGGCGTCGGGCAGCGACAAGGCATCCAGTTGCGTCCACGTTCCTGGGCTGGACTCGGGGGTATAGTAGACTCCATTGTCTGCGCCCACGAGAATCAAGTTCTGCCCTGCCGTCGAAAGAATGCCATCGAGCGTTTGCGATCCGGCGAGGTCAACAACGGCAACCGTGTGCAGATTCGATCCGCTCAACGCGCCAGTGATGTTGCTAAAACTCGCGCCGCCATTGATGGAGAGCCAGACTTTGCTGGTTTCGGTGACGATCAGGTCCTGCCAGTCCAGCGGGTCCATGCCCAGATCGGTCACGCTGCCGCCGGTATAGTTCGCATCGAGCGTGACCGGACCGGCGTTAGCAGTGCGGCTGAAGACGGCGCTGCCGGCCCCGACGAAGAGAATCTCCGGATGCGGCACGCCGCCGAGCATTCCGCCGGCGTCAATCGCGTTGATCTGGCGGGTGCCGGTCGACGTGAGATTGGTGAAGTTGATGGTGCCGCCGGCGACGGTGCCGCCGCTGGTATTATTCGACTCGAAAATGTTAGTGCCGCCGAGCACAAGATTTCCATTGATGTGGTTGGCGGCAATTGGGTTGTAGAACTGGATCTTTGTATCGAAGGTCGTAACTCCCTGGCCCGCGCCAGCGCCGGAAGTAATATTCAAGTTCATAAACGTCTCGCTGGCAGTACTGCCATTCGAGTTGACAACCTGCTGCGCGAAGTCACCCAAGAATACGTAGCTCCACCATCGGACTGATTTCGTGGCGCTGAGAGGAAAGACTGCCACCTTGGAGCCGTCGCCTTGGAGCGTCGTGTTCCAAACCGTGCCGCCACCGGCGGGCTGAGCGATGTTGCCCGTATCCTGCGTGCCGCCGAAGAGGCTGTGCGTTACGTGGTCGTAGGCGATGCTGTGCAGTTCGCTCACTTGCATGTTGCCAGTTTCGGCGGTCCAGACGCCGGTGCCGGTGGGAACGCTGCGCTTGTAGACGCCGCCGTCATCCACTTCGATGAGGTTGCCCGCGGCGTCCATGGTCATGCCCCGCGAATCGGCATGGGGCGAGCTGTTGTTTGTGGTGCTGACGGTATTCGTCAACGCCAGTGATTGGCTGCCGGAAGGCAACGACGCATCAACGCGAAAGACGCGGCCGGAATAATTGTTGGCCCCGACGGCATTCGGAAAAACGCCTGTTTCCTGGCCCGAACCGTTCAATTGCGACGATTGTCGGTCGCCGGCGATGTAGAGCAGGTTTGCGTTATTGGGATCGGCCTGCATAGAGAAATGGATCGATCCCTGGCCGCCGGGATACTCGACCGGCTGACCAACGTCGGGAATATATGCCGGGTCGTCGTCGGGCTGTAAACCGACGAAAAACCCGTTCTGGATAACACCAGGCGTATCGAGTTGCGTCCAACTCGACGCGCCGCTGTTGGAGCGGAAGAGTCCCGAAAGTTGCCCGTTCGATCCGATGAATCCCGCGTAGACTTGACCGCTGTTTCCTACGGACATTTCGATATTAGCGGTGCTGTTGATGCCTGAGTCGTTATTCAGCCCGTTCATCGTGGCATTGCTGACCCGCGCCCAGGTGCCGCCGGTATTGGTGGACTTGTAAATGCCATTGAGGGTTGACGCGTCGCGAATCGCCGCGTAGAGGACGTTGCTGTTGTTGGGATCTTGCGCCAAGTCATAGCACCGCCCGCCGGGCAGGCCATTGGGACCAACTAAAGTGCCGTTGTCGGGCCCGTCGGAAATCTGAGTGAACGACGTCCCGCCATTCGTGCTGCGGTAGATGCCGATGTTATTGTAAGTGAAGGAATCGGCAAGGTTTACGGCGGCGACAATCGTGCTGCCAACTTCGGCGACGCCCGTAATATTCTTGCCCGCCAGCCCGCCGTTGATTTGCGTCCAACTGGCTCCGCCGTTGGTCGTTTGCAGCAGCCCGGTTCGCGGACCGCCGAGTCCCGAAAGGGAACTGAAGCGGCCAATGCCCGCGATAATATCTTGGTTCGTGGCATCGGAGGGATCGAACGCCATCGCGCCGATCGACAAGGAAGCAAAGTTATCAGTCAGCGGCGTCCATGTGGGGCTGGCAGACGAAGCGTTGGTGGTTTTCCAGACGCCGCCATTGACCGCGCCGGCGTAAAGGATGTTTGCGTTGGACGGATCGGCGAGGACCGCGTCAACTGCGCCTACAACGGGATTGCTCTGTGCCGCCATCCCCTCGACTTGGCCGTTGATGCTGCCGGCAGGTCCTTGGGCAACCCAAGCGGCAGAGCCGCGCGAGCCGCCAGTAAAACAATCCCCAAGGCCGCGACAAACCGGAGAACTCGCATGATGCCCTTCCACGTTTTTGTCAACAAGGTGGCCAGTTTTTTGGCCACGTATCGAATGCTCGCTCAGATGCCCCGCCCCAGCGGAACAATTCTTGTTGGAAAGAATGCGTGAATCGAAATCCCGCTTTTCCCAAGCCGGCGCGAGCATCACCCGCAAGTATGAGCTAAGGAAAACGAGCGCCTACACGCGATGCGCATGAGGTGCGCACGAGATTGAAGACTTATGCAAGGGGCCTTGGTGCGGACGTTGAGCGGCGCCGAGAACCAGTGTCTTTCAATTCCCGACCCCTTGCCACGAACGAGGGTGGGCGGTCTCCGATCGACCGCTGCCGTCAAACGGCTAGAGAAATCAATATCCAGAAGGTAGTTTTTACGCCTGCGACGCCGCCAGTGCCTGGTCGAAATCGGCCTTGATGTCGTCGATGTCCTCTAGCCCGGCGCTGACGCGGACGTAGTCCTCCGTCACGCCGGCGGCCGCAAGCTCTTCGGGCGTCTGCTGGCTGTGCGTGGTGGAGGCGGGGTGGATGACGAGCGTCTTGGCGTCGCCAATGTTGGCCAGGTGCGAGGCGAGCTTCGCCGCTTCGATAAACTTCTGTCCTGCCGCGCGGCCGCCTTTGATACCGAAACCGAGTATCGAGCCCGCGCCCTTGGGCAAGTACTTCTGGCCTAGCTTGTAGCCCGGATGCGACGGCAGCCCCGGATAGTTTACCCAAGTAACAAGCGGATGCGACTCCAGGTGCTTGGCGACTGACAGCGCGTTCTCGCAGTGCCGCGGCATCCGCAGGTGCAGCGTTTCGAGGCCTTGCAGGAAGAGGAAGCTGTTGAACGGGCTCAAACAGCCGCCCAGGTCGCGGAGCCAGTGCGTGCGGCAAGTGATGATGTAGCACAACGGCCCGACCGCTTCGTGAAACACCATGCCGTGATAGGAAGCGTCGGGCTTCGTGAACTGCGGCCACTTGTCCGCCTCGCGGGTCCAGTCGAACTTGCCGCTATCGACGATCACGCCGCCGATGCTCGTGCCGTGGCCGCCGATGAATTTCGTGGCGCTGTAGATCGTGATGTCGATGCCATAATCGAACGGCCGCAAGAGGATCGGCGTCAGGACCGTGTTGTCGCAGACGACCGGCAGACCGTGCTTGTGTGATACGTCGGCGATGGCCTGGAAGTCGAGCACGTCGTTCTTCGGATTGGCCACCGATTCGATGTAGACCGCTCGCGTGTTCGGCTTGACCGTGCGGGCAATGCTTTGCGGATCGGTGGCGTCGACGAAGGTAACCTCGATGCCCAGCCGCTTGAAAGTTTGAGCGAAGAGCGTGATCGTGCCGCCGTAGAGCGCAGCCGCGGAGATAATATGCCCGCCGCTATGGCAGAGGTTCAGGAGGGCGACGCAGATCGCTTGCTGCCCGCTGGCGACGGCCAATGCCCCGATGCCACCTTCCAGAGCGGCCATCCGCTGCTCGAAAACGTCGGTCGTGGGGTTCATCAGCCGCGTGTAGATAAAGCCCATTTCCTTCAAGGCGAAGAGGTTCGCGGCATGCTCGGTGCTCTTGAAGACGTAGCTCGTGGTCTGGTGGATCGGCATCGCGCGGGAGCCGGTCTCCGGGGCCGGCTGTTGCCCGGCGTGCAGTGCGAGAGTGCCAAGTCCAAGGGGTCGGGCCGGATCGGGGGTCATGGGTCGCTCCTGCGGCTGGAGATGATGCGTGGTGGCGCCAATAGTATCCGAAGTATTATCGGGAATCCGCGGCGGCGGTCAATTGGGAGCAAGGCAGTACCGAGTACTCAGTGCAAAGTACCGAGCGTGGAGTTCACCATGCCAATCACAACAGGCAGTGTTTGGAACAACGACTGTGGAACACATGGTACTGAGTACTGCGTAGTTTGTACTGAATTGCCGTTATACTGTTCTACGGTTGAAGTGATTCGTTTCCGCAGCGGACAATCGAAGCCCGAAGCGCAAGCGAGAGGGGCCGTTTTTCCCACTCGCTTGCGCGTCGGGCTTCGATTCGATTCGTCCCGCGCGAAGTATATATCCAATGGTTCCGACTGGCCTTCTAGGCGTGGGTGCTTGAAATCCCTTCCATCCGGCTCGATACTACTGACTGCTCATTGGACATTGAACCTTGTACATTGAACATTAGGTACTTCTCACCATGCCCAAACGCATCCTCGTCCTTTCCGCTTCCGTCGGCGCGGGCCATCTTCGCGCGGCCGAAGCGGTCGAGCTCGCCCTGCGGCAGCTCGACCCTGAGGCCGAAGTCAAAAACATCGACCTCCTGGATTTGACGAACGCCGCCTTCCGCCGCCTCTATGGCAAGCTCTACATCGACCTGGTGAACTCGGCCCCGCACCTGCTGGGCCTGGTCTACGAAATGTTGGACCGGCCACCGTCAGCACAACGAAAGTCAGATCGCCTCCGCCTCGCGATTGAACGACTGAACCTCGGCAAGTTCCTCAAGCTCCTGAAGAACGAAACATGGGACGTGATCGTCAACACGCACTTCCTGCCGGCCGAGATCATTGCCGCGCTCAAGGCCAAGGGCGAGATCGCCTCGCCGCAGCTCACAGCCACGACCGATTTCGAGACGCATCGCCTGTGGGTCAACGAGCCGTGCGATCACTACTTCACCGCCACCGACGAAGGCGCCGCGTATTTGGCCCACTGGGGCGTGTCGCCGGAAAAAATCTCGGTGACGGGCATTCCTATTCATCCCGTCTTCAGCGAAGAGAAAGACGCCTGCGAATGTCGCCGCCGCCTCGGCCTGGGTGACGAGCGCCCGGTGATCGTGCAAATGGGCGGAGGCTTCGGCATGGGGCCAGTGGAGAAGATTTACGCCGGCCTCTTGGCGGTCGAGCGGCCGCTGGAGATCGTGGTCGTGGCCGGCCGCAACGAGCCGCTCAAGGCCCGTTTGGAGAAGGCCGAAGTGCCCCGGCGGCACCGCGCCCATGTGCTGGGCTTCACCCGCGAGATCGACGAGCTGATGGCGGCGGCCGATATCGTGATCTCCAAGCCGGGCGGTCTGACGACCTCGGAAATCCTCGCCCGCGGCGCCGCGATGATCGTTGCCAATCCCGTGCCGGGCCAGGAGACGCGGAACAGCGATTACATTTTGGAAAACGGCGCGGGCGTGAAGGTCAACAACTTGCCGACGCTCTCGCACAAACTTGGGCGGCTTTTGGACGAGCCTGCACGTTTGCAGCAAATGAAAGCGGCCGCGCGGCGTCTCGGCCGGCCGCGAGCGGCGTTTGACGTGGCGAAGGCGGCACTGGAATGGAATAGCTAAGCGGTTCTGGAAACCCATTTCATGATCCCGCTGGCCGTGTCGTATACTAAAAGTAGTGACAATATGGTCAAAGTTACCCATGCGCGCCGCCGAACCAGCCGAATTCGATGCCGTAGATTGCGTTCGGACAGTTTCCTCGCCGCGACCGCCGCGATACGATTGAAGTGCCCGCGGGCAAGGCGCACATCCACAACGTGACTTTAGGAGGAACAACGCCATGTTGCGTTACGCATTCGGAAGTCTGGTTCTCATTTCGGCCTTGACGATCGTCGACAGCGCCTCGGCGGCGAATAAGTTGAAGATCGGCGATGCCGGGCCGGCGTGGACCGCGCTGGAGGGTACTGACAGCAAACCCCATAGCTTGAGTGATTATAAAAAGGCCAAGGCCCTCGTCATCGTCTTCACTTGCAATCACTGTCCCGTCGCTCAGGCCTATCAAGATCGCCTCATCGCGCTAGAGAAGGACTATCATGAGAGAGGAGTGCAAGTGATCGCCATCTGTGTCAGCAAGGGCGCGGCTGACGATTTGGAAGCGATGAAGAAACGGGCCGAATCGGCCGGCTTCAACTTCCCCTACCTCTACGATCCAACGCAGAAGTCGGGCATGGAATACGGAGCGACCTGCACGCCGCACGTTTTTGTGTTGAATAAAGACCGCAAGCTCGCTTACACGGGCGCGATCGATGACAATATGGATGCCGACTCGGTCAAGAAGCAGTATGTCCGCGCCGCGCTCGATGCGATCCTCGCAGGCAAGCGGCCGGAAACGACGACGACGCGGCAGCAAGGTTGCGGCATACGGTATGAATAAATGATTCAGTCGGGAGGCGCAATGGAAAATCGCGACGATTCGAGCAGGTCTGGTCCTTTCTGGGCTTCGCTTCACGCACCCTACCCGCTACTTGTGGCTCTGATGCTTTACGCGTCCGCATCGCACGCCGCGAACCCTCCCTCCGCGCCACGGCCGACCGATCAGCAAATTCATCGCCTGATCGTGCAGCTCGGCGACAAGGACTTTTTCGTCCGCCAGAAGGCCGAGCAGGAACTGGCGAAGATCGGCTTCGGCGCGGTCGACGCGCTCGCCGAGGCCGCCGATAGCGACGACATGGAGATCGTCGCCCGAGCCGATCGGTTGTTGCGCTCGATCAGGGGCAATTGGACGCGGCCCGGCGATCCGCCGCTCGTCGTCCAGGCGCTGAGTGACTACGAAACACAAGACGACGCCAGCCGCGAGGGCCGGATCGCCGTGTTGATCGCGATTGCCGATCAACAGGGTGTGCCGGCCGTCTGCCGCATCATCTGCTACGACCGCTCGAACTTGATTGCCAAGACGGCCGCCCTGCGGTTGATGGAGTCGCTGGTAGGCAAGGAGTTGAATCCCAAGTCGGGGGCGGACATTCGCGTGCAACTGGCCCTCTCCCATCGACTTGCCGCGCAATGGGCGCTTGATTGGTTGGCGGCCGGGACTGATCCCAAGGCGCTTGCGGCGACAACGTCAAAGATCGTCGCCGCCGAGGATGACTTGTTTCGGCATCGGCCGCGGGAATCGTCGCCGGCGATCGTTGAAGGCTTGCTGCAGCTTCAGATCGGGGCGCTGCACGCGCACATCGCGGAGCGGAAGCGGCCGCCAGCGTGGCGCGGCTGATGAGCCTGCACCACGGCGACCCCGCCGCCCTGGCCAGGCTGTTGCAGTGGTTGATGGACCAGAAGGATTGGCCGGCGACGCGGCAGGTGGAAGAGCAATTCCGGGCCACGATCGCCGCATCGCCCGATTTGCTTTACCTGATGGCCGAGGCCCAGTCGCTCCGCGGCGACGCGGCTGCCGCCGATCGATCGGCCGAGCAGGCACTGAAACTCAATCCGGAAATCGACGATCGGGCGCGATCCGGCGCACCTCCAGGCCGGCCGAATCCTCGAAGACCGCGGCCGCTGGGACTGGGCGATTCACGAATGGGATTACGTCGCCCGACGTGCGCCGGGCGGTTCGACGATCGGCACTATCGCCGCCCATTATCTCGGCGAACTATATCACGACCTCGAGCGCGACGATCAAGCCGCCGCCACCCTGGCTCGGCTGGAAAAGGCATTTGCTTCGCGGACCGATCAATACAGGCCGTTGGGCAGCGAAGATTCGCTCTCGCTGGGCGAAATGCGGGCGCGGCGGCACTTTTTCGAGGCCTGCCATTGGCGCGACAAAGGCGACCGCGCCAAGCAGCGCGCCGCGCTGGACGCGGCCTTGGCCACCCAAGGCTATGACATTGAGGTGCTCATCGAATGTTTCCGCCTGCCCGACGCATCGGCCGAATACCGCGCCAACACGCACAAGCTGATCGTGAAGAAGCTCAACCAGCTTCGCGAGCAGATTGGCGACAACAACGCGGCCCAGCCGTGCAACGAATTCGCCTGGCTCGTGGCCAACACCGAAGGCGATCTCGACGAGGCGCTTCGTTATTCGCAGCGCTCGCTGGAATTGACCGGCGAAAACAACGGGTCTTACCGCGACACGCTCGCGCGGGTCTACTATGCCAAGGGCGACTTCGACGAAGCCCTCAAACAGCAGACGGAGGCAGCCGCTTCGCTGCCTCACAACCGGACTATTCTGAAGCAGGTCGAGGTCTATCGCGCGAAAGTAGCCGAGAAGAAACAGAATTCGAAAAGGCCGTAGGTTTACGATTTTGATCCGCTTTATGCTTCGCGGCCCCTCACTGATTGTCAATGAGCGCGGCAATGGCCGCCCAGTGGTCCTGCTCCATGGATTCCCGATGGACCGTTCGATTTGGGACCAGCAGGTCGAGTCGCTGAGCTCGCGCTATCGCATGATTACGCCCGACATGCGCGGCTTGGGTTACAGCGCGACCAATCCTGGTAAGATTACAGTAGAAAAATGGGCCGATGGCCTGGCCGCCATGCTCGACACGCTGAAGATCGACGAGCCGATAGCGCTCGGCGGACTTTCGATGGGCGGTTACATCGCCTTCCAGTTCTTCAAGGCTCACCGCGCGCGGCTGGCCGGACTGATCCTTTGCGACACACGGGCGGCGGCCGATACGCAGCAGGCCGCCGCCGGCCGGCTGGAAACGGCCGCACGACTAGAGCGCGACGGCACTTGGTTTCTGCCCGAGTCGATGTTGCCGCGATTGCTTGCCCCGGCGACGTTGGATGCCAATACTGACGTCGTCGAACGCCTAAGGCGTACCATGCTCGCCGGCGACCAGTTCAGTTATGCAGCCACGCTTCGAGGGCTTGCCGAACGGCCCAACTTCACGCCGCTGCTGGCGGCAATCGACTGCCCGACGCTGGTGCTTGTCGGCCGGCATGACGCAATTTCACCCGTGGCTGAAATGACGGCCATCGCGCAAGCGATTCCCGGTTCGCGGGTTGTGATAATTGAGGATGCCGGGCACGTCACGCCTTTGGAAGCGCCGGAGGCGGTGACGCTGGCGATGAGCGACTTTTTGGACAACCTCGTTCCCACGCTCCGCGTGGGAACGCACTGACCGCCGCTGTGCGGCGACGAAACCTCATGAATTGCCGTTCCGTAAACGTGGAATGGACGCAGAGCGTCCGCCACGCGCGTTACGACGCAGAGCATCGTAACGAGATTAGCGTCGTAACGAGATTATGGCAACTCGATCATCGACTGGCTCTTGACGATCGCGTAATCGTCCGGGAAGGTGTGAAAGGCCTGCACGAGCAGCTTGCGGGTGCGGACTTCGACGTTGATGTAGCTCAACGCGCCCAGGGAGATGCGTCCGCTGGCGTCGAACTTGTGCAACAGGCCCTTGCGCTTGCCGTCGGCAGCCAGTTCCTGCTGAAAGATCCAAAAGACCTCGGGTTCGACCGACTCGAGTTGAAAGCTCATCTGGTAACGCACGCCGCCGCGGCATTGCATTTGGTCCGATCGCTGCCCTTTCAGGGCATAAGACATTAGCCGCCGCTTCTCCGGCAGCGGATGCTGGGACGCGGCCGCGACCTCGGTGAGCGTCATCCCGCCCGAGCGCCAGGTAACGACGTGGCCGGCGCTGGTGATGTCTATTTTCGCCTGGTAGTTTTCCCGCATGATGCTGCGGGATTCGTAGACTTGAAATAGCTCCGGATGCAAGGGCCGTCCGTAAAGCTGAAATACCAACTCCGCGATCTTGGGTCGCACTGTCAGCACTTCTATTACTCCTTGTTGTCGAGAAGACTCTTGTCGGAAAAAGGGAGCAGTCCGTTTCTGGCGGCGCTGCTCAAAGGGTGCTTTGCACTGTCGGGGTCTTGCGTACTGTCGGGGTCTTGCCCCCTTTTCCTCTCGCACGAGAAGTCATTCGCACCACACTCGCATTATAGCGGTTGCCTAACATTATTCCAAGAGAGTTTTCCGGAATTTCGAGCGAAGTCGCGACGACCATTTTCCATTTGCACTTGACAGTCTCGCGCGGCGATGTTACCGACATCCGGCGCGCTGCTAGCACGGTGCGCTCGGCGCATAAAACATTGCGGTGCGCGAAGTAACGCTGCGCGGAATCGCGCGGCGCACGGAATTCAATTCGCGTTGCAACTGCCGCCATTCGAAGCCGCATCGTCTTAAACATGCGCCGCGGAGCGTATGACAAAAAAGGAATTGACCCCCTTGACATTGCGCACTCGCGCAAAGTGCGCGGGCTGTGTTTCTCCGTTCCGCGCACATCGCGCATCTCGTTAGTGGACGCTGGAGAGGTGGACCAGCACGTCATAGAGCGCGTGTGTGCCCGCTGCGATGCCAAATCCGCGATAAATATAGAGCACAGCAAAAAACGCGCCAGCAAGAAAGCGGAAGCAAAAAGTATCCCATTTGAACGGATCGCCGTACCGACCGATGTAATGCGCGGCCGAAAAAAGCAGGCTCGAAATGATGATGCCGCCAATCAGGCTCGCTCGCCGCTTCGCGCGGAGCCACGCCAGGAGGGCCACACACAGATTTAGCAGCATCATGCGAAAGAGCAGTTCTTCGTAGATTCCCGCGCCGAAGTAGGAATTTACCGTGCCCAGCCAACTCGCCGCATCGCGCTGATTTATGTTGAGCCCGACCGCTTGGGCGATCACATGCATGAAAAACTGGTAAAGTCCCCAAGAGAACCATAGGGCGACCGCCAGCACCGAACATTCGGCACCCATGCCCGCCAAGACCTTGCGAGAGACCCGCCACGGCTGCCGCGACACATAGTGCCAACTCAGTAGAATACCTACCGTCAGCACGGGCAAAAGAAAATAGTCAAGTTGCTGGCGAAAGCCGAGGATTTTCAATTGGTCGCGGAGCCAAACGTCGGCCCCGTTGCGCTGCGCGCTGGGCCCCAAACAAATCACGCCGGTCTCGTAAATCAGCAATAGCGGCCCCGCGAAGATCAAGCTGGCCAGGGGCCGCCGCGATTGCGACCAATAGTCGTTGCGTATCGGCGCTGCGGTCGACGCTCCTCGCTCCTCCGTGTGATTCACGCTAGCTTCCCGCGGGTGCTACAATAACGGCGTTCCGCGAGATTGTACCATGAAATCTGTCCTCCAAGAAGTCTACCGGCGCTTGCTCGACGCCTTCGGCCCGCAAAAATGGTGGCCCGGCGATACGCAGTTCGAAGTCCTGGTCGGCGCGATCCTGGTGCAGAACACGAGTTGGCAGAACGTGGAACGCGCCATCCGCAATCTCCGCGAAGCCGATCTGCTGGAACCGAAGGCATTATATGAATTGCCCGAAGAAGAGCTTGAAGAGCTGATCCGGCCGGCGGGCTACTACCGCGTCAAGGCCGGGCGGCTGAAAGCGTTGCTTAGATTTGTCGTCGAGCGCTACGGCGGCTCGCTCGACGTGATGTTCCGCCGCCCGCTGATGGAACTCCGCGAAGAGCTGCTAGGCGTTCACGGCGTGGGGCCGGAAACGGCCGATTCGATCCTGCTCTATGCCGGAGCGATGCCGACGTTCGTCGTCGATGCCTACACCTATCGCATCTTCAGCCGCCACGGCTGGATCGACTTGGGGTCCGACTACCATCAGATTCAGGAGTATTTCCACGACAACCTCCCGGCCGATGCGCCGATGTATAACGAGTATCACGCCTTGCTGGTCAACCTGGGCAAGCTCTATTGCAAGAAGAGCAAAGCGCTCTGCGAGACCTGTCCGCTGCGGCCTATGTTGCCGAAAGGAGGACCGATGGGAATCGAAGTCCAAATGACGACTGAAAATGACTAATCTTTTCTCTGCCGCCGAAGATAATAACCGCCGCGCGGCACAGCCGCTCGCGGCGCGGATGCGGCCGACGAGCCTTGACGAGTTCGTCGGCCAGCAGCACTTTCTTGGCCCGGGCAAATTGCTGCGGCGATTGCTGGCCGCTGATCGGCTGGGCTCGGTGATTTTCTACGGCCCGCCCGGCACGGGCAAGACGACGCTCGCCCGGCTCTTGGCCAAGGAAAGCCGCAGCCACTTCCAGCAAATCAGCGCGGTTGCGTCGGGCGTGAAGGAACTTCGCGAAGTGCTCTCCGCCGCGCACGACCGGCTGCTGGCCGGCGGTGAACGGACGCTCTTGTTCGTCGACGAAATCCATCGCTTTAACAAGGCCCAGCAAGACGTGCTTCTGCCGGGCGTCGAGGAAGGCGAAGTGATTCTCGTCGGAGCGACGACCGAGAACCCGTTCTTCACCGTCAACAGTGCGCTGGTAAGTCGCAGCCGCATCTTCCAGTTCCAGCCGCTCAGCAACGACGACATCAAATCGCTTCTCGTCCGTGCGGTTGCCGATTCGAATCGTGGCCTGGGTCAATATCAAGTCCATCTGCACGACGACGCCCTACAATTCCTCGCCGAAACGAGCGACGGCGACGCCCGCCGCGCCCTTTCGGCGCTGGAAGTCGGCGTACTCTCCAGTCCCCAGCGGCCGGTCGAGTTCACCCGCGCGCTGGCGGAGGAGTCCCTGCAGCGCAAGGCCGTGCAGTACGATCGCGACGGCGACTCGCACTACGATTCGATCTCCGCGCTCATTAAAAGTATTCGCGGAAGCGATCCCGATGCTTCGCTCTATTGGCTAGCGCGGATGTTGGAAGGGGGCGAGGACATCCGCTTCCTCGCCCGGCGGCTGGTGATCCTGGCCAGCGAGGACGTGGGCAACGCCGACCCAACCGCCCTGCCGCTGGCGGTGGCCGCCGCCCACGCCTGCGAGATTGTCGGGCTGCCGGAGTGTCAACTCACCTTGGCCCAGGCCGTGACCTATCTGGCTTGCGCGGCGAAATCGAATGCGGCCACGGTCGGCATCGGCGAAGCCCGCGCGGACGTCCGCGAAGGCCGTCTTCTGCCGGTGCCGATTCATCTCCGCGATTCGCACTACGCCGGCGCGAAGCGATTGGGTCAAGGGCAGGATTACCAATACGCGCACGACGCCGAAGGCGGCATCGCGGCGCAGGATTACCTGGGCGTGGAGCGCGAGTACTATCGACCGGTTGATCGCGGTTTCGAAAAAGAATTAATCGAGCGGTTGAAGGCGATCCGGGCAAGGCCGCGGGAAAGTCGGTAGGATACTCACCCGCCCGTCCGCGCACCGTCGCAGATTGCCTGGAACTCGGGGTCCGTGCGGAGCGAGTCGAAGTCCCGCTCGTGATCAATTAGCGACCGGAAATTGGGATCGAGCGAGAGGGCCTGTTCGAGAAACGTCAAGGCGCCGCGCCTGTTGCCCGCCACGCTATGATAGCAGGCCAGGTTGTAGCGGATCAGCGGTTCGTCGCCGTCGGCCGCCAATGCCGCTTCGAGGACCTCAATCGCCAAGTCGATCCGTCCGCACCGCTTGTGGCACCAGCCCAAGGCAAGCAGGACTTGCGTATTCTCCGGCTCCAGTTCCGCCACTTTGCGGAGCGGCGAGATGGCGTCTGCATAGCGCTCCAGCGACCGCAGCGCCTCGCCTTGAAGATATAAGGTCCGAGCATCGGCACTGCCCGCTCCCAGCCGGGCGAGAACATCCAACGCCTGTTGAGGAAGCCCCAACTCCAGGTAGCCTTCCGCCTGGTGCTGGAACTTCATGCGGCGAATGCGGTCTTCTTTGGACTTGGTCACGTTGTTTCTTACTTATGCAATCGTTCGCAGGGCGACCCTTTGCCGTACGAAGACCGGTCATGCTACCGTACGGACCGCGAACAAGCAAGGAAGTCGCGTTCGCAAGCTGCCTCTTCGTCCGTCGCCGCCTTCGCTCATGGCGGAGCACCGTCCGTACACTCCATTTTACCCCGTGGCGTCGCCAGAAGAAAAGGTCGATTTCCGCTGTGCGACAAGTCGTGATACGGGCGTTCGCTACGCCGATGATCCATTATATTCAGGCGTGTCGTGAAACCCAAATAGCATTCCGCGACCCGACGTGTTTTTGCGGCGGCTCTACAGTAGATTCATGCGCGAATGAAGGCATTCCGCGACAAATCCGCGCGCTTTGCGCCGGATATGCGGATGAAGACTGCGCAATCAGAACGTGCCACACGCTTCGCGATGTTCGCCACGAGGCCGCCGCCTCAGCACGCTGCAAGCGCCTCTTGATGGCTATCCACCAGCAATTTGCGCGGAGTACCAAGTTTCAGCATCGGGGCAAACTCGGCAAACTCGCGGTCGACTTGCTCGAGCAACTCGGCCGGCGAGTCCATGTTCGGACAAATGCGCGTGAACCGCTCCTCCCAGGCGGCACACTCCACCCACAGCGGGTCAGCAGTAGCAGGTAGCAACGCCGAAAGCGCGACGATGTTCCGGCCCAATTCGCTCGGGGTCGGGGTTTCGCCGGTAAAATCGGCGTGGCCCTCGATCAGCCCGGCGAAATCTTCCGGCATGTTCCATTGCCGCACCAATTGGGCAGCCGCCTGGCAATGCGTCCATCCGAAGGAGGAATGCTCCAGCGACGAGAGCCGCCGGCGACCGTGGTCTCGCGCCGTGAGAAGGTTCTCGTAGACGCTCGGAAACTCCTTCGCCAGCAATGGAATGGCCATATCCTGCAAGAGCGCGGCCGTGAAAATCTCTTCCGCGGTCGGCAGGCGATGCGCCTTGGCCACTGCACGGGCAAATAGCGCCCGGCGGAGCGAGTCCTGCCAGATGCTCTTCAGATCGAACGGCCCACAACGCGGATTTGGCGCCAGGCTAAAGACCGCATTCCACAAGGCAAAGTTTCTGATCGTTCTCATGCCGACGAGCGAAATGCCCACCTTGACGCTGGGAATCTTCCGCGCGAAGCCAAAGTAGGACGAGTTGACGAACTTCAGCACTTGCCCGGCAAGCCCCGGATCGGCTTCGATCGGCGCCGCGTATTCGGCAGGGCCGCAACTCGGATCGCGCGACAGTTCCAGAAGGCGAATCGCGCTCTGCGGCAGGGCGGCGAGCTGCATCTTTGCTAGGGTTTGTTTGAGATCCGGTTGAGACGCTGAGTTCACGGCTACCATAGTCGCTTGATTTCCTGGGGATGCCGCGCGCCGCGGTCGCGAGATGCGGCCGCGAGCGCGGGCATTGTTGAGACCGGTCAAGTGGCCCCAAGAAAACCTACGACACGCGGCCAGAGGACGCAAGTTTTTCCGCGGCACTGGCTACCCGAGAAATCGAAATGCCGCCATCTCGCATCGTGTTGTTTCATCGCATCATCGGCGGCTGGAGCGTGTTGACGTTTTGCAACGTGCCGGCAGAGGTCGCTGGGCCTAGTTTCGCTGAAACACATTGCACGACAACGACTTGCGATCACGCTCGGCTCGTCTGGCTCGCTTGGCCTCGAGATTGCTTAACGTATTCGGCACACTCCATTCGCCGGATTCATCTGAGGCTCGACGATGTCGCGGTTGCGTTTTCTGGCCGTTGGCTTTTTTTTGCTCGCCTGGCTTGTTGCGGCGG
Source organism: uncultured Planctomycetia bacterium (assembly GCA_963775975.1). GTDB lineage: Bacteria > Planctomycetota > Planctomycetia > Pirellulales > Thermoguttaceae > JANXQG01. The sequence goes on along the minus strand of CAVZKX010000003.1, from coordinate 611,971 downwards.
CAAGCCCATCGACGGCCGGCGAAGCGCGAATTGATACCTGGAGGCAGACCCGTCAAGGCTGGCAGCGCAGCGAAGATTTCCTCGGGCCCCCGATCGAGTACCGTCGCCCTGCGCTCCACCCCGCACTAGTCGGATCGCTCGAAGTCCTGCTCACCATGTCAGCAATGCTGGCACTCTCTAACGAACGTCGGGTTGCGTCAATATCGGAATAATCTCCGAATTCTTGAACGGATTCGCCGTGATCGCGCCACTAATATGGGTAGAGGCTCCCGTTGGAGTGCCGGCTTTGGCCGGCGATTGTGCGGAATAGCCGGCTAAAGCCGGAACTCCAGCGCGAGACGAAACTTACCCGAAGGTGAAATCATGCGACTGACTTTGCGAACCCTCTTGGCCTACATGGATGGCGAGTTGGAGCGGCTCTATCCCAAGGAAGCCAAGGAAATCGGCAAGAAGATTGAAGACAGCAAGTTCGCCACTGACTTATACCACAAGATTCGCGACGTCATGCGTCGGCTGCGATTGGCCGCCCCGTCGATCAGCGAAAAAGGCGCGAACCTCGATTGCAACACGGTGGCCGAATACCTCGACAACGAACTGCCCGACGACCGTGTGCCCGAATTCGAGGAGGTCTGCCTGAAGTCCGAAATGCACCTGGCGGAGGTGGCTTCCTGCCATCAGATTCTGGCGATCGCGCAGGTCGAGCCGGCCGAGGTCGAGCCGGAGAGCCGCCAGCGAATGTATCAATTGCCGGAAGTCGCCAGCCGCGTGGACGAAGAGCGTCTCGCCGCGGCCGAGGCGGCGACTGCCCTCTCGAGCGACGGCGCTGCCCACGCGCCGGCCGCGCCGCTGGTCAAGGCCCGGCCTCGGCCGATCGTGCCCGACTATCTTCGCGATCCGCCCAAAAAGAGCCGGCTGCTGCCGGCGGCGGCGATGACGCTGCTTGCCTGTGCCGCGATCGCAATTGTCCTCGTGGCGCTCGGGCAGACCAAGCCGGGCACACCGATCGGCAATTTCCTCGACTGGACGGAAGCGAAACTCAGCAACAAACCAATAGCCAAGGAAAACGACCAACCGGGCAAGCAACCGCTCGGCAATGAGAATTCCAAGTCGTCAGGCGATCAAACCACGTCCAGTTCCAGCGGCGCAGGCGTCAAGCCGAGCGGCTCGGCCCCATCGGCTGACTCGGCCTCAGTCGCCGCGCCGAGCGCGGCGACCCGGACAGAACAGCCGGTGCCGCCGATCGAGCCGATTGGCGAAAAGCCGGACGCGGGCCCGCCGCCAATACCCTCTGCACCTGCATCTTCAGCCGCCGCGCCTGCAAAGGCCGCGCCGCTGCCAGCCGCGCCACTGTCGAGCGCGGCGGCTCCGGCTCCGCAACCCGCGCCAGGTACGAATCTGCCCATCGTCGCGGCCAGGCCGCCCAAGGCGGATATCGAGTCCGTGCCGCCGGATGGTCCTACGATGCCCGACACGGCTGGTCCCGGCTTGTCGCCGCAAACGTCCGCCGGCACAAACGAAATCGCGCGCGCCGATGTGAAAGGTCCGCGCGGCGCGGTCAATAAGGCAAAGGTCGCTCGCTTTACTTCCGACGGTCAAGACGTGCTCCTGAAGTACGATGCGCCCAACTCGATCTGGCGGCGCGTGCTGCCGGAAGAGTTCCTCGCGGCGAATCAGCCCCTATTGACGCTGCCCTCTTATCACTCGCGAATCGACATCTTTGACGTCGGCGCGACGGTCGAACTGTTCAACGGCACCCGGATAGAAATCCTCCGCGCCAGCCCCGAGGCCCCCGCGAGCAATGTTGCGCTGGGCGTTGATATCAGTTATGGACGCCTGATCGTCAAACCGCTCGCCCAAGCCGGCGCGCGGCTCCGCGTCGTGGCCGGCGCGCATACCGGCATCCTCACCTTGGCCAACGTGGAATCGGTCGCGGCCTTTGAAGTGACGCGCTCCCACGTGCCGGGCACCGATCCGGAAAAAGAACTCTCCCGTGCCATGACGCGGTTCTTCGTGGCCAAGGGCAGCGCGTCGTGGGAAGAAAACGGCAGGCCTGCGGTGCGGCTCAATGGGCCAGCCGGCGTCGCGCTGGATGGCGGCGCGAGTGTGCCCACGACCGACGTGCCCAAGTGGGTTACCGCGAATACGGTCAACGAATCCGACCAGCGCACGGCGCTGGCCGTTTCCCAGGCATTGCCCGCTGACCGCTCGGCCACTTTGGCCTTGAATGAAATGGCCGAAGACCGCCGCAAGGACGTCCGCTATCTGGCCGCGCGGTGCCTCGGCTACCTGGGTCAATTCGACCCGCTCGTGCTGGCCCTCGATGACCCGGACTATCACGTCGCCTGGCCCGACTACTACGCCGAGCTTAAGGAAGCGATCGCCCGCGGCCCGGAAACGGCGGCCGCCATTCGCCAGTCGTTGGAAAAGAAATTTACGAACGACGCGCCCACGTTGTACCGAATGCTGTGGGGATATACCGATCTGGATTTGGAGGGCGGTGAGGACGCCAAACTGGTGAAGTGTCTCGATTCCGAAGTCCTGGCTTATCGTGTGCTGGCGTTTTACAACCTGCTGGAGATAACGGGCAAGGGTCTCTACTACCGTCCCGAGTATCCGGCGGCCAAGCGGCAGCAGCCGCTCCAGCGGTGGAAGCAGGAGCAGCAGGCAGGCAGTATTCGCCGGGCGATCCCAGCCGCCAAACCGACGCCGCCCAAGCCGCGCACGCCGCCCGTCTCCGCTCCCGCCGCGCCGCCGGCGAATCCGCCTGGCGAAGATACGACTTCCAATGTCCAGCCGACCAGCGCACTAGAGCCAATTGACGCGCCGCCCGCGCGCCCGGCCGCCGCGCCTCGGCCATCTACTTCGCCATCGCGGCCGAAACTGGTCTATCCCGAGCCGAATCCGTAGGTCGCCATCATAGAAGCCCGACGCGCAAGCGAGGCCGGTCCCGTTTTCAAGCCTCGCTTGCGCGTCGGGCTTTAATAGCTTCGGCACGAACCGGCCTCCTTTCGTAGCGGGCCAAATAATGTAGCGTGGACCAAGGGCATCGAACACGAAGAGTTCGGATCACCGACGCCGATGGGATTGTTCAAGACGACGAAGAACGCGGAATCCCTCAATTTCGAAACTCCAACTGGACGGATTATGACGGACGAAACGGACCGCACCGAATCGGATGGAAGTTGGTGCATTATTGCCAACGTAAGAAAGGAACATCCGTTTGGACCTGGCGGGCAAGTGACCACATTCTGCTCGATTCCTACTCCCATCCTGCACTGCAAAACTCCACGAAAACAGCCGAAAAACGCGAATTCCAAGGCGCGAAGAAAAATGCCCGTCCGAAACAAGAGAATTTCCAACGCAAAGACGCTAAGCCGCAAACACGCAAAAAGGACTTGTAGACGGAAAGTGGGTGACAGGAAAATCTGCCTCAGCCAGTCGCTTTTCTGTCTTCACTTTGCGAGCATTGCGCCTTGCGCGAGAATGCCGATCAAGTTAAGAGGTCTGAGGAAATGCACATAGCTAGACGTTGCGCAAGGGACTGGCGACCGACGCTTGCGTCAATTCGCGCCGATCGCCAGTGGGCCCCTTCCGGCCTCTTCGTCGTGTCAAATCGTTGCTCCCACCACCGGCACCTGCATCGCTGTCTTCGGATCGAGCCGGAACGGCTTGTTCTGCTTGAACAACTCAATTCGGGCGAGGTAGCGCTGCTTCATCTCCTGGCTCTTCGTCAGGTCGAGGGCCTTGGCCTGCCACTGCAGCGCCGCCGCGAAGTCGCCGTTCTCGGCATAGGTCGAAGCCAGCACCGAGAAATTGCCGTCGGCGTTGTTGCCGCCCGAAAGCTGATAGGCCTTCGATGCGTTGGCGAAAGCCTGCTTGCCGTCACGGAACTTGGGGTTGAGGCAGGTCGCCTGGAAGAAGGCGAGCTGGTTGTAGTATGCGGCGTTGTTCGGGTCGATGGCGATCGACTGGAAGTAGTCGGCCTTGGCCTTTTCGTATTCGCCTTTCATGTTCCAGTTGGCAGCCCGATCGGCATACGCCTGGGCGGAGCTCGGATCGATCGCCAGGGCTTGATTGTCGGCGGCGATGCCGTCGTCGTACTTGCCCTGGTTGTAGAGGATCGCGCCGCGGCTGACGTAGGCCTCGACGTAGCTCGGCTCCAGCGCCAGGGCGATGTTCGTGTCGGCCAGGGCCTTGTCGAAATCGTTCTCGGCGTCCAAGGCGGCGCCGCGGTTGTTGTAGGCCGCGGCGAAGTTGCGGTTGATGGCGATGGCCTGCGTGTAATCGGCGATCGCCCGATCGTACTGCCCGATCTCGAAATAGGCCGCGCCGCGCTGGTTGTAGGCGAGCGCGCAGTTGGGATCGTTGGCGATGGCCTGCGTGTAGTCGGCGATGGCCGCGTCGTGGTTGCCCTGATTGTCCCAGGCGTCGCCCTGGTTGATGTAATAGACGCACGCCGAGCAATAGCTCGTGCCGTAGCACGACGTGTAGTATCCGCAGCCGGAGTAGGTGTGATAGTAATGATGCGAATGGTAGTGGTGTGCCCAGGCGGGAATTGCCGTTGTGGAAAGGATGCCGAAAGCCGTCAAAAAGGTGCCAAGTCGATGCATGATGTGCCTCGCGGTGAGTGGGGTGAATGGAATATGAGTGCGTTGGCGTCAACGACGAGTCAAAGAAGCAACCGCGATGCCAGCGGCGAAGAGTGTCGCCGTAAATTATTGCCGGGCAAGAATTTGCGGCATGGTGCGAGAAATAGTCAGCGCGACGTTGTCACACGCATTTGCAGTCGAAATGACAGCAGGAGAATCGAAGTGACGGCGCGTTCACTCGAAATATTCAACGGCGTTGACGAACAATTGCAGCCCATCGCCGACCGGTCCGGCCACTCCGCGAGTCCAGCGGGGATGGTGCGTGGGATCGAGGTGCCGCTCGGGATGCGGCATCAGGCCGAGCACTCGGCCGGTCGTGTCGCAGACGCCCGCCACGTCGGCCATCGAGCCGTTGGGGTTGTCGGGGAAGGGGAGTGGGGAGTGGGAAGTGGGAAGTGGAGGGTTGAGAGTGGAGAGTGGAGCGTATCGAAGCGGCAATTGGCCGGCGGCTTCAAGTTTATTCAACGCTGCGGCATCGCGGGCGATGAACTTGCCTTCGCCGTGCGCGACCGGCAGATACATCTGCTCCATGCCGCGGAAGAAAACGCACTTGTCGCCGGAAACACACAGGCGGACCCAACGGTCTTCGTACTTGCCCGAATCGTTATTGGTAAGCGTGGCGGGCGGGCCGTGCGGCGGCTCATCGTCCAAAAGAACGCCCGACTTGATGATGACTTGAAAGCCGTTGCAGATGCCAAGGATCAGCTTGCCCGCCGCTTTGAAATCGGCGAGCCGCCCGGCCAAGTGATGCCGCATCTGCACGGCGAGGATTTGCCCGGCGGCCACGTCGTCGCCAAAACTGAATCCGCCGGGAATGCAGAGGATTTGGAAGCGATCGAGCACCGCGGGCGATTCGAGCACGCGGTTGACGTGCAGCGCTTCGGCCGTCGCCCCGGCCGTCTCAAAGGCGAAGGCCGTTTCGTGGTCGCAGTTGGTGCCGGGGGCTCGGAGGATGAGGACGCGAGGCGTGGGCATCAAAAAATCCGAATGTCGAATGTCGAAACAAATTCAAAGCACGAATGTCAAATGATCGAAACGAATACCAAACATCACCATCGCAGCGGCTTTTGCCAGGCTTCTTTCAAAGTGGCCAAGTCGCTGTCCAATACCGGTGTGCCGCCATGCATAAACGAGAGTCGAGCGGTTTCCCTGACACTTCCAATCACGTAATAAGCCATACCGACGAACATCGCGTTAAACGCCTCGAAATGTTCCTTTTTAACTTCACATAGGAAGCGAGTGTTCGATTCGCTGAACAACCGCGCGGCGTCGTCCAAGTCGCCATCGCATGGCACAAGCTGCAACTCGATTATCGCGCCAAGCCCGCCAGAAAAGGCCATTTCCGCCGCTGCGACGGCCAGCCCACCTTCGCTCAGGTCGTGGCACGCGCGGACGAACCCGGCGTGAATCGCGCGATGGATCGCGGCAAAGGTTTGCCTAGCAACTTGCGGATCAACCCTTGGAACTTGACCTCCGACCTCCGACCTCTGACCTCCGACCTGCTCATAATGCGAACAGCCCAACTCATCACGCGTCACGCCGACGATGTAGAGCAGATTTCCCGGCTCCTTCAGATCCATCGTCACGCAGTGGGACACGTCGTCCACTTGGCCGATCGCGCTAATGAGCAGCGATGGCGGAATGGCGATTGGCTCGGTCGCGCCGGCTGGACGGAACTCATTATTGAGGCTGTCCTTGCCGCTGATGAATGGCGTGCCGAGCACGGTGGCCATGTCGTAACAGGCTTGCGCTGCGCGGACAAGCGAGCCGAGTGTCTCTGGGCGGTCGCAATTGCCCCAGCAGAAATTGTCCAAGATCGCGATGCGGCTCGGATCGGCGCCGACGGCGACGCAGTTCCGCACGGCCTCGTCGATTGCCGACGCGGCCATCCAGAAAGGATCGATGTCGCCGTAATACGGATTCATTCCGCAGGCAATGACGATGCCGCGGCGGCTCCTCAACACCGGCCGCAACACGGCCGCGTCGCTCGGGCCATCGTTCACCACGCCCACCAGCGGCTTGATCACGCTTCCGGCTTGCACTTCGTGATCGTACTGGCGGATGATCCATTCTTTGCTGCAGACGTTGAGGGAACTGAGGATGTGCAGAAGGTCGGCAGTGAGGTCTTGGGTCTTAGGTCTTGGGTCTTGGGACGGCGGAACTTTGAACTCAATCTTGGTATCGGTAACGTCACCAAGCAAGCGATCGGCGGCTTCCGCACTGGCTTTACCCGAGCGGAAACGGTGGGACTCGCTACGCTCGGCCCACCCTACGGCATCGCTCCCCGCGCCATTCCATACGGCCTCTCTCACTACCGCCGGGCGGCCGCCGTGCAAAAACTCCATCGAAAGATCGGCCACCTGTTGCCCGTGATACTTGAGCACAAGCCGCCCGGTCGGCACGAATTGGCCGATGACGGTCGCCTCGACGCCTTCGGAGGCGCAAAGCGCGATCAACTCATCGACCTTCTCCGGCGACGCGCTGACGACCATCCGTTCCTGCGCTTCGGAAATCCAAATCTCCGTGTAAGAAAGCCCTTCGTACTTCACCGGCGCGCGGTCGAGCCAGACTTCGGCACCAATCTTCTCGCCCATTTCGCCGACGGCGCTGGAAAAACCGCCGGCCCCGCAGTCGGTAACGGCTGTGTACAACTCGCGGTCGCGCGCGGCGAGCAGCACATCGAGCACCATCTTCTCGGTGATTGCATTGCCAATCTGTACCGCGCCGCCGGAGAGCGTTTCGCTCTCGTGGTGCAGTTCGGCGGAGCTGAACGTCGCCCCGTGGATGCCGTCGCGGCCGGTCCGCCCGCCGATGGCCACAACCATGTCGCCGGGCAGCGTCTCCTTGAACGATTTTTCGCGCGGGATCAGGCCCACGTTGCCGCAGTAGACGAGCGGATTGCCCAGATAACGCTTGTCGAAGTAAACGGCGCCGTTCACTGTGGGGATGCCCATGCGATTGCCGTAGTCGCGGACGCCGGAGACGACGCCTTTCATTACCCGCCGCGGATGGAGCACGCCCGCGGGAATCTCCTCGGCCGGCGTGTCGGGCGGGGCAAAGCAAAAAACGTCCGTATTGCAGATCGGCTTCGCACCCATGCCAGTGCCCATCGGATCGCGAATTACGCCGCCGATGCCCGTATTCGCTCCGCCGTAAGGCTCCAGGGCCGAAGGGTGATTGTGCGTCTCGACCTTGAAGACGACGTTGTACTCGTCGTCGAAGCGGATTATGCCGGCGTTGTCACGGAAAACGCTCACGCACCAATCGTCCGGGCCAAGCTGCTCGCGAATCTTTTGCGTGGCGGCGAAGATCGTTTCCTTCAGCATGTTCTCGTACAGGTGCTCGCCGGACCGTGGGGCAGATTTCCAATCTGCCTGTGCAGCCGCGTCATTGGCAGGTTGGCAACCTGCCCCACCAAGCTCCCGATAGCGGATGCGGCCCGTGAGCGTCTTGTGGCTGCAATGCTCGCTCCAGGTTTGGGCGATCGTTTCCAGCTCGGCGTCGGTCGGGTCGCGGTCAAGCTGACGGAAATGTGCCTGGATCGTCTGCATTTCCACGAGAGACAGGTAAAGCTGGCCTTGCTTGCTGAGGACTTGCAGTGCCGAATCATCCATCGTACGGATCGGCACGGTGGTGAGGCAGAACTTATAGGGCGAGCCAAGATCGAGGTCGCGGAATGTCAGCGGGCCGACGATCACTTGTTCGATGGCGTCGTTTGCAAGCACCTTGCCACTGAGCGTGCCGACACGGTCGCTCGGCAGGCCGTCAATCCAGTACTTCTTCAGCGTCCGTACGACCTCTGCCTTCAGTCCGAAATCGGCGATAGCCGACATCACGCTCTGCGCGACGGGGTCCATGACGCCCGGCTTCGGGAGGACGTGGATGGGGAGGGCAGGGAGCGGGGAGCGGGGAGAAGGGAGCAGGTGCGATCGCTTGCCCAGCACCTCATCTCCGACCTGGGCGACGACTGTTCGCTCAACGACGCTATCGGCAAGCAATTCGCGCGCGATCCGCTCGGCCTGGCAGTGGTCCCAGTCGGCTTGGATCAAATACCCGCGCGCGGCGTACACCTCAAGATCGGCGGCCAGCCCAAGCTCCGCGGCCGTGCTGGCAACGGGTCTGCCCAGCAGATCGGGCTGCCCCGGCGCAGGATAGACGTCAATTTCCCAAAGCATCTCGGTTTTTCAATGTATTAGGCACACTCCGTGTGCCGTAGAAAGCGGGCGGCACACGGAGTGTGCCGGATACATTAGTTTCCCAAAGCATCTCGGTTTTTTTTCGCCCTGGTCAAGAATCGATAGATTTCATCTTCGTTCCCGCCGCGGATCGCCGCATGGAGCGCCTGAAGCTGTCCGCCGAATTGCTCCAGTGCCTTCAACACGTTCTCGCGGTTTTGTAGAAGTATTTGCCGCCAAAGCTCCGGATCGCCCGCCGCCAGCCGGGCGGAATCCAACAATCCCGAGCCGGCAAAGCGAAAGTAGTTCTCCGGCACCGTGTTCGCCAAGGCGGCCGCGGCCATGTGCGGCAAGTGGCTTGTCACGGCCAACGCCCGGTCGTGCTCCTCGGCCGGCATCTGCACGACCACCGAGCCCATCCCTTGCCAGAAACTCTCCAACAGATCATAGTCCTCGGCGCGGGTGTTCTTCGTAGGAGTGAGCACGGTGACGCGGCCGTCGAAAAGCTCGGCCTTGGCATAATTGGCCCCCGTCTTTTCGCCGCCGGCGATCGGATGCCCGCCCAAAAAGCGGCATCCCCGTGGCAATTGATTGTCCAACCCCGCGACGATCCGCTCCTTCGTGCTGCCGGCATCGGTGATCAGCGTTCCCTCCGGGCAGTGTCGGGCGGCCTCAAGGGCCTGTTCGGCGATCTGTCCGACGGGGGTGCAAATAATGACCAGGTCGGCCTGGGCAACTCCCTTGGCGAGATCAATCGTGGTATGCGTGATGGCTCCGACGCGGCGGGCGATTCGCAGGCTCACTTGGCGGCGACCGATGCCGATTACGTTGTCGGCCAAGTTCCGCTGGCGCAGCGCTAGCCCGATCGACCCCCCGATCAAACCCACGCCGACGATCGCCACGTTTGCAAGTCGCTTCATCAATGCAGTTCCGGCCGCGGAAAGCGGCAAATGGAAAGCGTATTGTAGCAAAACAGAATGGCGATGTGGCGGGGGACTGCAATGTTAAGTGAAATCCCCAGATTTTCAGCCGATTGTCCGAGAACGGCCCTATCCGGACGGATACTGGCGGCAGTATTCATAGAGCGCCATCGCGGTTGCCGTCGCGGCGTTATGAGCGTAGGGGAGACCGTAGACCGGAATCTCGATCGTGCCATCCAAGAGCCGCAAAACTTCGTCCTCAATGCCCAGCCGCTCGTTGCCGATCACGAGCACGACCTTGCGCGGGAAACTGTATTCGAAGATCGATTGCGAATTGCTTGCCTGCTCCAGCCCGACGAGCGGATAGCCGTCTTGTTTCAATCGCCGCAGCACCGGCGGCAGGGTGCGATGAAGCTCGACCTGGATTGAATCACCCGTCTCGCGGGAGATTTCCGGCAGGATTCGCGCGTTGCCGCAGCAAATCATCCGCGTGATGCCCGAGCACGACGCCGCCCTGACGATCCGCGAGAGGTTCACGTTGCTTCGCATCGGCGGGCAGGCCAAGAGCAATTCCCGCGGGCGATCCAACGCGGTAGTCGGCTGGTGGCGGAGTTGGACAAAGTCGGACATGAGCCTAAAAAAACTGGGGCCAGGGACGGTCGCACGGCGAAATCGCCGGAGCCGGCCCTGGCCCCTTGTGGCGCAGGAGCCAACGCTACGGTACCTGTGCGCGCGTTCGAATTCGCGCGCAATCGCCACGTAAATCCTGGTCCGAAGCGGGACCGGATGCACGGTTGTAAGGTACAGAAAACGACCGAAAGATAAGCGGACGCGTTAACAAACTTCACGCCCTGGATGCACGACAGGTAGCTCGACTTAGCCCTCCACGATCATGGAGTCCATTGTACACGAGAAAAAATTCTTGTGAAGCGAGCTTTTGAAGAATTCAAAATGGACGGCTACGGCAGCACTTCGACGGTCGCGCTGCCGTGAACTGGCTGCGTCTGCCGGCGGCTCGTCACCTCGGCTTCGAGGCTGATAGGTCCAGCCTTCGACGTGGTCACGGTGATCCGAAACGTCCTGGGGTGCGCATGGGTCGCGTCGGGCAGTAATTCGGTCAAGGGGCTGAAGCGAACTACGCCCGGTTGCTGCTGAAAGGTGACTGTCGAGTCGGGGCCAGCGGTATCCGATTGAACGAGCAATGACCCGGGCGGAAGTTGCACGGTGACAACAATGTCATTCTCGACCGCCTCGCCGTCGTTCGTGACCGATACGAGAAACTGCTGGTTATTCCCGGCGGTGACCGTGTTTCGATTGCCGACCGAAACGGCCAGCCGGCTGGGAATGGAGGGCAGTGGAGCGGCGCCGTGGCGCTGGGCAGGAGATTGCCAGCGGTGATTTCGAGGCATGTCTGCTCGCCGATCGGCTTGTCGTCGGCCAATGCCGCGGTAAACTGGCAGCAAGCCTTGGAAGTGACTTGACGGCATTCGCATTGCACTTGGACGCGCACATCGCGGCCCGGCGGAAGCGACGGCAGGGTCCAGACGCAAGCATTGCCGCGCAGGTTGCCGCCTTCGGTATATGCCTTCACGACCAGCGCGGCGTCAGACTGTTGGCTGATGCGGACGTTCGGCAGAGCTTGCTGCGAAAGGTTGCGAACATTGGCCGTGAATACGACCGACTGGCCGACTGTGGCCGTGGCCGCTTGCGAAGTAACGCGGATTTCCAGCGGCGGATTCGTAGGTGCAACCGTCGGCGGAGGTGTGTTTGTCCCAGGGTATGTCGCTGCGGGCGGCGTCGGATTTGTTAACGCAGGAGCAATGGCCGTGACGCACGAATCTTGCGTCGCTCGTCCGCCGTCGGCCGCCTTTGCTTCCATCCGATGACAAAGTTGTCCGGGCCTAATCGTGCGGAAGGTGACGGCGTGGCGACGCGTCTCGCCGGGCGCAAGATCGCCCAGCAAAAACTCGATCGGGCTGGGGCTTGCATGTTGTAGGCCCGCGTCGAATGTGTCGTGGATTGTCACTCCAGACGCAAGCGTAGCGCCGCGGTTCGTCACTTCAATATCAAACGTCACGTTTGCCCCGACTGCCACCGTGGCGGTCCGCGGCGCGACCTTCAGATCTAGCATGGAAACCGCTGCGGGGGCCGGACGCGCTTCTGGCGCCGGTGTGACGGTGGGCGGCGCAATCACCGCAGGTGGTGACGCCGACGCCGGACCAGGAAGCGCAGGCGCGGCGGGAGTAGGGGCCTGCGTTGCGCCGGTCTGATCCGTCCAACTGACCGCCGTGAAGCCGTCGCGGACCATGAACTGTGGGCTGATCTGGTCGGCCGGCCGGAAAATTTGCACACGGATTTGGCTCGTGCCCGGCGAGGGGTCCTTTTGCACGATCTCCACGCTCGCGCGGCCAGCAGCGTCAGTCGGCACCTCTACGGCCGTCGAGCCGGACGGAACAAATATGGCCTGCGGGCCGCCGGTCAGTTCATACCGCACGATCCATCCCGCGCGAGGGCAGCGGCTGGTCAGCTTCCAGACGGTGGTGGTAAGCGTGCCCTTCGTGCCGGGCGGCGTGACTACGGGCTCAGGGAATTGATACTGTGCGTCATACCAATAGATCGTCGCCGTTTTCGCCCTTTCTGCCGGAACGACGACTTCGGGGGCGGCCACGGTTACCCGCGTTACGCCCTCGACCGGCGAGCGGAGGGCGATCCAGCTCTCGCCGCGAGCCACATAGATGTTGTCGCCTTGTCCGACTCGTTCGGAGATCCGCGTCGTCGTGCCGATGGCCGAATTGCCGGAGATTATTCGCGGCCGAGCGAAATCGCCGACCAAATAGTCCTCAAAGTGCCTGCCGCCGATGTCGGTAAACTGCCCCACACTGCCCGGCGCGATAAACCAATCGAGTCGGCGGTTGGTGCGGAGATAGTTGTCTCCACCGCGGACTCCGGCGACAAGTATGACCTCGGCGCCGACCGGCGCGACGCGGCTGCACGGCACGAGCGTCACCGCCGCATCCTTATAGGGCGAAACGGCCACCGCCACCGGCTGCGCGGCAATCGGCTGCTGCATGGGGATCGGCTGAAGTCCGGTCGGCGGAGGCGCGGGAATCGTGGTCGCGGTCGCCAATGGCGCGGCCGGAATCGACACGACAGGGGCCGTGACCGGCGGACAACTTGCGGGCGGAGGCGATGCCACCGGCCCGGAATCGCAGATTAAAAGATGTTCGCCGGAGGGATCGATCCTCGGCATGCGGTATTTCGCGCAGCCGCCTAAGACCAGCGCCGCGAGTGCGCTTGCCAACATGCCGTGCGGAAGTTTGGAAGTTAGTTGACGCATCGTGAGATTCCACCATAGAAAACGTACCATGCAAAACGGCAACATGATGCGTTTTGGGAACATGCGACGGCGCTTCCACGCTCGCGGACGTTACGATCGCTACACACGGCACAATGTAGATGCACCTTGAGGCTACTGAACGTGCCAACTGTAGGTGCGTTCGAGGGCCTGCCAGACGGCCCCCGTGATTTGCCGAAGCGGAATCGATTTGGGAAGTACGAGAAACGCGTGTGCCAGCCGGGCTTGTTCCATGAGCCGGTCGTCCCATTGGGCCGACATAAGGATGCAGGGCAACATGGCCTTGAACTGCTTTACCTGCCGCAGGGTCTCCAACCCGGTAAGCTTGGGCATGTGCATATCCAGCAAAGCCAAATGGACTTCCTGAGTGCGGATAACGTGCAGGGCCTCTTCTCCGTCGCCCGCCAGCAGAATCCGGAAGCCTCGCGGCGCGAAGACGCTCTCCAACGTCTCCCGATAGCTCAGGTCGTCGTCGCTAATCAGCAGGGCTGGATCGGTGATTGGCATATAATTATCGGGTGAAATTATGAACTCCCGTGATCCGCAGATAGTGCAATTTGAGTACCACACGACGCACGATTCTGAACGGGAGGCCGCCAGCGACGCTAAATCTCATCCCAATAATATCTTACGCTGATTCACCGAGCAGCCGCAAGCCAGAAAAACTTGCCCAGAATTCGCCATTTCAGGCTGCAAAACTCAGCATCGCTGCCATTTTGACAGGGACGACCGCCGCTCGTTTCAATGTATCCGGCACCCTCCGTACGCCGTTTTTTCCGTCTACGGCGTGTGCGGTATACATTCGGCGGCTCGCCTCAACGCGGTTTGGGGCTGCGAAAACTCTCCCCTCGTCGCGGACCCAACACCGCCTCGGCGTATTCCATCACTTGCTCGGCAGTTTCCCAATAATGATCGTAGACCCAGTGGTCGTCATACTCGCAGTTGTCGGTCGTATAGGTGCGGCAGATATTCGGGCGGGTCTCATAGATTCCACAGCGGTTGTCCGGCTGAAGGTGCCGGCATTGCGTGTGGACGAGCAGATACCAATCGCCGTCCTCGACGAACACGCTTGCCTTGTCGTGCAGCAGAAACCAACGCATGTGGTCGAAATCGCGCCACGTGGTCGGCTTGTCCATCGCCAAGGCGAAGTAACGGCAACACTTGGCGGTGCAGTGGTTGCAAAGGCAATCGCCCGGCTTGAGGTCCTCACGGCTGAGCTTGCCGCAACGGGCCTGCGGGGCATCGAGAATATTGAGTGTCAAGGTTGACATTGGGATGCAAGTTTACGGCCGCCAGACAGAAATTGCAAGTGGCGGGCTGTCCGCGCTCTGCCCAAATCGAAGCCTAGTCAATTGGCGCTTCGGCGGTTATATTCTTGGAAACTCCAGGCTCAAACACTTTCGGATCTATCATGCCTACGCTTGAACAATCGCCTTCGCCCGTTGTCCTTCAGACCTCGCTCCCTGGCCTGCCCGTTCGCCGCGGCAAGGTCCGCGACGTATACGATTTGGGCCAACAACTGCTTTTGGTAAGCACGGACCGGCTCAGTGCATTCGATTGGGTCCTGCCGACCGGCATTCCCGACAAAGGCCGCGTGTTGACCCAGACTTCGGCGTTCTGGTTTCAGCACTTGGGTGGAGCGAACCATTCTATCACAATCGACATCGACAAGATGCCATTGCCCAGCGGCATCGATCGGCAGACATTGGAGGGCCGCACGACGCTCTGCCGCAAGACGAAAGTCGTGCCGATCGAGTGCGTCGTCCGGGGCTATCTCTCCGGTTCCGGTTGGGCCGAATACCGCAAGAGCGGGACCGTCTGCGGCATCAAGCTTCCCGCCGGTCTCCAGGAAAGCTCGAAGTTGCCGGAACCGATCTTCACGCCCGCCACGAAGGCTGAGACGGGCCACGATGAGAACATCACCTTTGAGCAAATGGTGGACGCCGTCGGCCGCGAGTTGAGCGAAGAATTGCGGCGGCGGAGCATCGACCTCTTCCAGCGCGGCGCGGCCTATGCCCTGGAGCGCGGCATCATCATCGCCGATACGAAGTTCGAGTTCGGCCAGATCGATGGGCAGATTCTTTTGATCGACGAAGTGTTGACGCCCGATAGTTCCCGTTTCTGGCCGGCAGATCAATACTCACCGGGCCGCGGCCAGCCGTCGTTCGACAAGCAATTCGTCCGCGACTGGCTGACGGAGAGCGGCTGGGACAAGAACAGCCCGCCGCCCGCGCTGCCGGACGATGTCGTGGAGAACACTAGGGCGAAGTATGTGGAGTCGTACGAGCAATTGACCGGGCGGACGTTCGGATGAGCGCCGCCGGGGAAACGGTTCTCGGCATAGAGAGTACGCCCGGTGTTTGCGGGGGTGATCCATGCATCGCGCGACACGTATCCCCGTGTGGGTTTTAGAAGAAGCTCGTCGTTTGGGTACTTCGGAAGTCGCATTGCTCCGTGCGTATCCGACGCTTCGAGCCGAAGATATTGCCAACGCGTGGGCATACGTTCGATCGCACGCTGCCGAAATCGAAGAGCAAATCCGCACCAATGAAGTGGCGTGACGCATAGGGCGGCTTTATTTTATTAAAACTCGAAACAGATCATTCTTCTGATCGGTCCACACGGGCACCATGAAATCATCCTTGAACTCCGGCGGCGGCGGAACATTAGGTATAGCGCTCAATAGCGTCTGATCGCTGCTTAGAATGACCCAATTGCTCCGCAAGCGGAACTTGCTTTCGTCCGCCGGCAGATAGACCCGCCGCCAGTCGAGGCCGGCCGCGTCGGCCAAGGCCCGTGCCAGCGGAAAGAGATAGAGATAAGAATTCGTGGCGTGGATCGCGATACTGCCGCCCGCGGCGACATGCCGCCGGTAAATCTCCATCGCCTCGCGCGTCAGCAAATGTACGGGCACCGAATCGCCGCTGAAAGCGTCCAGCACCAACAGGTCGAAATTTTGCTGCGGCTGTCGATCAAGCGCCAGCCGCGCATCGCCCAGCACGATATCGATCGCCGCGCCGCGGTCCCGCGCATCGCGGAGATAAAAAAAGTACTTTTCGGCCATATCCCGCACCGCCGGGTTGATTTCGTAGAAAGTAAAATGGTCGCCGGCCCGGGCGAAGCCGGCTAGTGTGCCGATCCCCAGTCCGACTACACCTACGCGCAGGGACGGCCGCCGCTCTTGTAGTGCTCGGATGGCAAGGCTGATGCCGCTGTCAGGCGTGTAATAGTTGAACGTCTTGCCGCGCTTTTCAGCCGCAAGAAATTGCTGGCCGTGCAGGATCGCGCCGTGCTGCATTTGGAGGCAATCCTTCAGCGGGTCGTTGCGATCGACCTCCCACACGGAGACGACGCCGTAAAAGTTCCGCCGGCGATCGACAAGTTGCGGATCGTTTGGCTCGGACACGCTCAAATTGGCTTGCGAAAGAAGCACGGCGAGTAACCCGCCGACTCCTAATCCCGCGGTAACCAGCGCGGGAACACGCCCAGGACCTTGTTTCGGCACGGCCAGGAGAAGCGCAGTGGTAGCGATGATGTAAGCAGCGATCATGCCCAGGTTCCATTCACGGAACGTGTCGAAGAAGCGGGGCGCAACGAGGCCCACGAGCACGCCGCCCAGCGCCCCGCCGCCGGCCAGCCAGAGATAGAACTCGGTCAAGTGCCGCGAGACGGGCTTGAGCCGCGCGAGCTCGCCGTGGCAGACCATGCAAATGCAGAACATCGTGCCGAAGTGCAGCAGCAAAATGTAAGGGAACGCGAGCGTAACGCCTTCGTGCTGGTACGGTTCACGGATGCCGCCCAGCGATGCATCGCTTCGCAGCACGACCGCGATGCCGATAATCGCGGGAACGGCCCAGAGGGACCGGACATACCACCGCGGATGATCGAAGCAGATAATGAACGACAACAGGTAGAGTGCGAGCGGCATGACCCACAAGAATGGCCGCGGGGCGACGTCTTGGCAGACGTGGTTCGTCGTGGCCAGAAGTATTACTGAGGCGCACGCCGCTAGCAGCAGCCACAAGGCGCGAAGCCGCCAACTGGGCTTCGTGCTCCCCTCTCCTTCCGGGAGAGGGGCCGGCGGTAAGGGAGGTTGATGTATCGGCAGCGGACAAAGTCGTGTCACGAGCACAGCACACGTTATCATGAGCACCGCGAACGCTGCAAACCCGCACGACCAAATCCTTGCTTGAACGTTCAAAGTGAATGCCGGCTCGAAAACGAATGGATAGCTCAGAAGCGCCGCCAACGAACCAATGTTCGATAGTGCGTAAAGGCGGTACGGCCCGCGGCCGGGATAGACGCGGCTAAACCACGATTGAACGAGCGGGCTCGTCGTAGCCAGCACGAAGTACGGCAGCCCGACGGTAGCCGCTAGTAGCAAGAGGATTCGCAGCGTCGGCGCTTCGTCGCCGGCCGGCTTCCACGATTCGCCCGGCATGATCGGCAGCATGATGAGCGCGGCCAGGAGCAGCGCACACTGCGCGAATGCTTGGCCGCGCAGCGACAACCGTTCCGCGAGCAAATGACTGTACGCATATCCGCCGAAAAGTGTGATCTGGAAGAAAAACATGCAGGTCGTCCACACGGCCGGCGCACCGCCAAACCAGGGCAGAATAAACTTGCCGATCAGCGGCTGGACCTGAAACAGCAGAAACGCGCCCAGCAGCGTCGCAGCACCGAAGGCCAGCACGGTCCAGCGATGATGTCGAGGCCGCATTTTGTTAGGGCTTTGTTAAAAGCTTGACGGCAGGAGACCCATCGGTATATTTATAGCTTGTGCTGAAGTGTGCCAGTCGAATGGGGCTGCCGTGGAAATCGATAGTATCGAAGAGCGCGCAGGGCTACTATCCCTAGTATACTCAGAACCGTTTGAATGCGGGCACTCTCGATGGCGAGCAGACTTCGCGTGTCGCTCTGATGCTTGAGAGTGAAGCAAAATTGTCGCGCGGCGACAATCTGTCTCACTTTAAGCCCTGGAGACATTGCCGCTCTTCTTTCTTCGTAACTACTTGGCATGGCATCATGGACTCAGACACAGCACGTTCCGACAATCCGACAGCCAGTCCCTCAGGCGACGCAGTGAGCGGTTCAGGCACAAGCTTGGCCGCGGGACCGCGGTTCTCAATCAAGCGGATAGGATTACTCGCGGTTCCTCTGGCGGTGCTTGCCGCCGGTGTGTTGCTGGGCAAATACTGGGCCGAATCGTCCGCCGAGCGCCAATCGAGTCTCGACAGCGTCGAACGCAAAATCGGCATTGCCTCGCCCATTCAGAACCGCCTCGCCGACCGCTATGACGACGCCAACGGCGACCTGGTAGCCGATCCACCCAAGAGTCCGAAAAACCTCTTGGACCCGGACATCCTCACGTTTTCCTACATTCCCGGCGACAGTGCGGAGGACGACGCCAAGATTTGGAAGCCTTGTTGCGACGAGTTGTCGAAGGCGACTGGAAAAGAGGTGAAGTATGTGCCCTTCACGAAAGCCGAGGACCAGTTAAAGGCGATCAAGGCAGGCAGCTTGCATATTGCCGGACTAAACACCGGTGCCGTGCCCGCGGCAGTCGATCAATGCGGTTTCGTGCCGTTATGCACGCTGGGGCGCGACGACGGCAGCTTTGGCTACTCGATGCTGCTAATCGTACCGGCCAATAGCCCGATCAAGGAGCCGATAGATCTTCGGGGGAAAAAGATCGCTCTGAAGGACGTAAACTCCAATTCCGGTTATAAAGCGCCGATTGTGACCTTGCTCAACGAATTCGGTCTGCGGCCAACGCGGGACTACGACTGGTTCTTCACGTACGAGCACGAAACAGCCATTCGCATGACCGCTCATGAGGAGGGCGCCGCCGCCGCCGTGGCCAGCGACCGCCTAGCTACGCGCCGTCCAGCGCGGCGACATCAAAGAGTCGGACGTGCGTGTCATCTACAAGTCGCCATCGTTTCCGCCCGCAGCGATCGGTTGTGTCCATAATCTCAAACCCGAGCTGGTTGCCAAGATCACATCCGCCTTCATAAAGTTAGATTGGGGCAAGGCCGGCCTGAGCACTCGCCTGGGCGGCGACGCAACGCGCTTTGTTCCGATTTCTTACCGCGATGCATTTCGCACCGTGCGGCAAATCGACGACGCTATGGGCGTTCGCCATCAAGTGGACTGAGTCCTTACCGCAAGTCGGTCAGGGCAATGGCAAAAACAAGCTGAATAGCGGAAATCGCCCGTAAGCTCTCTCGCATGTCTGTGCCGAGTTCCCTTTTGCCGCAAGCGCGGTAGAATCATTGGCGCGGCGCGGAATATCAAATCCCAGATTTCGACTGCCGTGTTTTCCAATACTCACGGGCGAAACGCGAATTACATTCAATAACCGCCTGTCAGCGAAGGAGTCCGATCATGCGTCGAGTGACTTCCGTGGGGTTTAGTAAGCTTTGGGTCGCGACGGCCATTCTCGCCATGTCGCCGCCGATCCTCACGGCCGATCCGCCGGCCGCCGGCGAACTGACCGCGCGGCAAACGGCGGTCCATGTGCTCAACCGGCTCGGCTTCGGACCGCGGCCGGGCGACGTGGAGCGGGTCGAGAAAATGGGCGTCCAGGCGTACATCCGCCAACAGCTTGCCCCGGAAAAGATCGACGACGCGGCCGCGGATAAGGCGGTCGCCCAACTCGATACGCTCAAAATGGACTCGCCGTATCTCATGGACGAGTATTATGCCGACATCCGACGCTATCTCGAGCAGCAGCGAACTGCCGGCGATGCGGCCGAGTTGAAGTTGAGGTTTGGCGTGGATGTTCCCAAGAACCGCACGACGAAGACCCCGCCGAAGCCGCCGCAATTCAGCCTGGAGGAGCTCGGCAAGCGCGACGCCCTCCGCTGTATCGGCGAACTCCAACATGCCAAAATCCTCCGCGCCGCCCTCAGCGAGCGGCAACTGAATGAGGTGATGGTCGACTTCTGGAGCAATCACTTCAACGTCGATATCCGCAAGAACGACTGCCGCGCGCTCAAGATCACCGAAGACCGCGACGTCATCCGCCCGCACGTGCTGGGCAAGTTCCGCGACCTCTTGGCGCAGCGCCAAGAGCCCGGCCATGCTCAAGTACCTCGACAACGCGGAAAACTCCGTGCCGAGGGAACGGTCCGGCATCGAGAAGGCGGTTATCGGAATCTACGTCAGTTACAAGTTCGGCATTTCCGGCACCGGCCTGATCCCGGACAAGGAAGGGCCCAACGAGAACTACGGACGCGAGATTCTGGAGCTACACACGCTCGGCGTCGATGGCGGATACACGCAGAAGGACGTCCAGGAAGTCGCCCGGTGTTTCACCGGTTGGGGCGTTTCCGGCAGCTACGGCAACTTTGAGTTCAAGCTCGACCGCCACGACAAGGACGCAAAGACCGTGTTGGGCGTAAAGATTCCAGCCGGCGGCGGCATCAAGGATGGCGAGAGGGTGCTCGATGTCCTCGCACGGCATCCTTCGACCGCGCGATTCATTTCGCGGAAGCTCTGCCAGCGATTCGTCGCCGACGATCCGCCCGCCGCGCTCGTCGGGCGGGCGGCTAAGGTCTTTACCGACAGCGACGGCGACATCCGCCAGGTCGTGGAGACGATTGTCACCAGCGAGGAGTTTTTCTCGCCGGCCGCGTTCAGGGCGAAGATCAAATCGCCGCTGGAATACGCGGTATCCGCCGTCCGCGCGACTTCGGCTCGCTTTATCCCCATCGAAGGGCCGATGAAGAAGGCCCGTGGCACGATCGAAGGCGCGGCGACACTCGGTTACGGCAACGAAAACCTCGGCAAGCTCAAGAAAAAGACGCTCAACTGGTCGATCTACGAGATGGGCGAGCCGCTCTTTGCCTGTGCGGCTCCGACCGGCTACCCGGAAGCGTCGTCGAAGTGGGTCAGCACCGGTGCCTTGATCGACCGGCTCAATTTCGCCGTCGCGCTCACGGAGCAGAACGTCAGTGATGTACGCTTTGACGTTTCCGCGCTAATCAAGGGCGTCGATAGCGATCGCCCCAAGGATGTGCTAGAGCGCCTAGCCGACGTGCTGCTGCCGGGCGGCATGAATGAGTCAACACGGCGCACGCTGCAAGCCAAAGCGCTGCCGAAAGCTGGCGGCACGGTCGACGTCGCACGGCTGACCGCGCTGATTTTGGGTTCGCCCGAGTTCCAGCGAAGATGATGAACGTAGGGTGGGCCGAGCGCAGCGAGTCCCACCGATGTTCGCTGGTGGGACTCGCTGCGCTCGGCCCACCCTACTTCGCCTGCGTGACCAACATTAGGAGCCAGCATGAGCACTTCTCGTCGTCTATTCTTCAAAAACGGCGGTGTCGCCTTGGCCGCGATCGGCGCGTCGTCGCTCTTCACACCGCGGTTCCTCGGACGCGTGGCACTGGCCGCCGATTCGGCCCGCCGGGCGAACTCGCGGAAGGTGCTGATCTGCGTATTCCAGCGCGGGGCGGCCGACGGCCTCTCGATGGTTGTGCCGCACGGCGATCCATTTTATTACAAGCACCGCCAGGAAATCGCGCTGGCTCGCCCCACGCGGGCGAGCGTGGCGGGGGCTTCGCTCGATCTTGACGGCTTCTTCTCTTTGCATCCGGCAATGGACGCCTTGCTGCCGCTCTACAAGGCCGGGCATCTAGCGGTCGTCCATGCCTGCGGTTCTCCCAACGCTTCGCGATCGCACTTCGATATGCAGGACTTCATGGAGTCGGGCTCGCCGGACGACAAGAGCGTGCACACTGGCTGGCTGAACCGCATGTTGCAACTCAAGCGCGAGGCCGACGCGACCGCGTTCCGGGCCGTCTCTATGACGCCGCTCGTCCCACGGACGCTGCAAGGCGACGTCGACGCCCTCGCCATCCGCGACCTGGAAACTTTTGGCGTCGGCTCCTCGGGTGCGTCGGGCAATGTCGCCGCCGGCTTTGAAGGCATGTACGACGGGGCAGTGGATGGCGTCTTGCACGGCGCGGGCAAGGAATCGTTCGACGCCATCGCCATGCTGAAGAAGGCCAATCCGTCGCAATACTCGCCGGCGAACAAGGCTGCTTATCCAAACGGATCGTTCGGCCGGGCAATGCTTCAGGTCGCGCAGCTCATCAAGGCCGACGTGGGGCTGGAGGTAGCCTTCGTGGAACTCGACGGCTGGGACACCCACAACAACCAAGGCGGCGCCTACGGCCAGCTTGCCGGCCGGCTCCACGACCTCTCCCGCGCCATCGCCGCCTTGCACACCGACCTGGGCGATCGCATGAGCGACGTCTTGCTCTTGACGATGAGCGAATTCGGCCGCGCCGCCCGGCAAAATGGCGGCCGCGGCACGGACCACGGTCACGGCACTTGTTTCTTCGTGCTCGGCGGCGGCGTGAATGGTGGCCGCGTACTCGGCAAGTGGCCGGGCCTCGCGCCGGAGAAGCTTTTTGAGGAGCGGGATCTCGCGGTGACCACCGACTTCCGCGCCGTCTTTGCCGAAGTCTGTACGCGGCATTTCGGTACGAAGGCGGAGCAGTTGAGTACGGTGTTTCCCGGCTATCGGGCCAGCGAAGCGGATTTTGCCGGGATTTGTAAATCGGTGTAGGACCGGTGCGCCTCGATCCGAGCGCCGAGTCCGGCAAGCTTCCGATCGAGCCGCTCGTAGCCGCGTTCGAGATGGTGCGCGGCGTGGATGATCGACGTTCCGTGGGCGGCCAAGGCGGCGAGGATCAAGGCGGCGCTGGCTCGCAGATCGGATGCCACGACTTCCGCGCCGTGAAAGCGAGCATGGCCGGCAATCCTCACTTCGCCCGGCCGGCAGTCAATTTCCGCGCCCAGACGGCGAAGTTCGGCAACGTGGCCCCAGCGCAGGGGAAAGACGCGGTCGGCGACACGGCTGGGACCGCGCGCGGTTGCCATATAGGCAGTCCAATGTGCCTGCAGATCAGTGGGCAGACCCGGATAAGGCTCCGCCTCGATACTTACGGGCTGCACGCGCCGTGCGGCTCGCACAGTAACTTGATCAGCATTGAGTTCGACGCCGGCGCCGCTTGCCTGCAATGCCGCTAGAATGCCCGCGAGATGATCGGGCACGACTCCGGCCGCGGTCACGTCGCCGCCGGTTATGGCCGCTGCCAGCAGGAACGTGGCCGCTTCGATGCGGTCGGGGATCAACCGCCAGCGGCAACCGCCGAGTTGCTCGACTCCGTCGATTTCCAGAATCGACGTTCCAAGGCCGGAAATACGTGCGCCCATCGCGCGGAGCATATTGCCAAGATCGACGATTTCCGGCTCTCGGGCGGCGCTCTTGATGATCGTTCGGCCGCGAGCAAGCACCGCCGCGCGCATCACGTTGGCCGTCCCGGTCATCGTCGGGCCGTGCGGCCCCAAAAGATCGACCTCCGCGCCGTGAAGCCGCCGGGCAGTGGCGACGATACAGCCGTTTTCCAACCGCAACTCCGCGCCGAGCGCCGCCAGGCCGCGAAGATGCAGATCGACTGGCCGATCGCCAATGTTGCATCCGCCTGGCAGTGGCACGATCGCCTTGCCACGCCGCGCTAAGAGCGGCCCGAGGACGCAGAAACTTGCCCGCATGCGGCGGACCATATCATAGCGGGCTTGGACAACGCCGCGGTCGATGGTCGCTAGCGCCAGTCGGTCACCATGATGGGCGATGTCCAGCCCCAAGTGCCGCAACAAATGGGCCATGGTCCGCACATCAGTCAGCCGTGGAACATTATGCAATTCGACCGCACCATCGGCCAAAATGGCGGCGGCCATCATCGGCAGCGCAGCGTTCTTCGCCCCGCTGACTTGAACCGTGCCGCGTAAGGGCACTCCGCCGGTGATGATGAGTTCGGTCATTTGGAGTGCAACGGCTTGCTGCCGGTTTTCCCTAGCGACATTAATCAAACGAAAGAACTCCGTCCTTCCAATACGAGTATTTCTACGGTCGCCGAAGAAGTCTGAGATACCCGACGCATCCTAACGCCACCATCAAGATTCCGGCGAATAGCCCACCGGCATTCTTATGCGATGAGCATTCAATCACTACAGCCAGTCCAAGGAAAGCTATGAATAGCCACACGGGTTTAGATATCGTCTGAAGCCACATTGCAACGCTCCAACACTGTTTCTCAATTCACCTCACTATTAGATCCGCTTCGCCTGCACAATCCTCGGCAGCCGGGCAAGGTCTTTGACCGTCGGCTCGGGCTGCAAGCCGGGTGTGGCCGACAAAAATTCCTGCACCGCCGCGTGAATCATCGGACTGATCTCAATCAACAAATTTCCTCCGGGCCGCAATCGCTCAAGGGCCTGCGGGAGCAGCCGCTCGATCACCTCCGTGCCCTTGGGACCAGCCAGCAACGCCTCGCGGGGTTCGTAGTTTTTCACGTCGCGCGGCAGCGTTTCGTATTCCGCCGTGCTAACATAAGGCGGATTGCTGACGATAAAGTCAAACGTCGCCGCCGCGTCAATGCCGGAGAGCAAATCGCACTGCATGAACTCGATCCGTTCGGTCACACCATGCTGCCGAGCGTTCTCCGCAGCGACCTTCAACGCCGTCTTGCTCATATCGGTCGCCACAACGCAGGCCGCGGGCAGATGCTTCGCCAGCGTGACGGCAAGGATACCGCTGCCGGTGCCAACATCGGCAATCCGTGGTTCGGCTAAGCCCGCCTGCTTCACGAGATCAAGCACGGTGATGACGATCAGTTCCGTCTCGGGCCTCGGTATTAGTACGCCGGGCCGAACCTTGAAGTTCAGTGAATAAAACTCCCGCCGGCCGACGAGATAGGCCACCGGTGTACCTTCGGACCGCTGCTTGACGAGCTCGCGAAACCTCGTCCGCTTCTCCTCGCTCGGTTCTTCGTCGAAGCTTGTGTAAAGCTGGATTCGCTGGCAGCCAAGCGATTCGGCCAGGAGGATTTCGGCGTCCAACCGCGGCGAGTCGGCCCCGCGCTGCTTGAGAAAGTCGGCCGTCCACTGCAACAGCCGGCCAACGGTCCAGGGAGCGGCGGTGGACATGTATTTTGAGATTTAAGATTTGAAATTTGAGATTTTAAGACGCCTCAATCAATATTCCCAAACGCATCCCGCTGTGCCTGGCGATCGCACTCGGTCAGGGCATCGACCACGGGGGCGAGATTGCCGGCGATCACGTTTTCTAAATTAAAATTCTGGTTGATGCGGTGGTCGGTGAGCCGGTTCTGCGGAAAGTTGTAGGTGCGAATGCGTTCGTTGCGATCGCCGGAACCGATTTTTTCGCGGCGCTCGGTGGAGCGCTTCTTCTGTTCTTCCTCGCGCTTTAATTCGTAGAGCCGGCTTTTGAGCACGCGGAGGGCCTTCGACAGATTCTTGTGCTGGCTCGACTCGTCCTGGCAGCAAACCTCCAGGCCGGTCGCCGTGTGCGTCAGGCGGATCGCGCTGGCCGTCTTG
This sequence comes from uncultured Planctomycetia bacterium, assembly GCA_963775975.1. GTDB lineage: Bacteria > Planctomycetota > Planctomycetia > Pirellulales > Thermoguttaceae > JANXQG01. Next base: position 586,461 of record CAVZKX010000003.1, on the reverse strand, counting down.
TTCACGTTCTGGCCGCCGGGGCCGCTGGAACGGGCGTAGCGTTCGACGTTGTAATCGGCCGGCTTCAGGTCGATTTCCACGTCTTCCGGCTCGGCCATTACGGCCACCGTGGCGGCCGAAGTATGTACGCGGCCCTTGGTCTCGGTTTCCGGCACGCGCTGCACGCGATGGCCGCCGCTCTCGTACTGCATTCCTCGATACACGCCGTCGCCTTGTAGGCCCAGAATCACTTCCTTGAACCCGCCAAGCTCGGTCGCGCTCATGTCCATGACCTCGACCTTCCAGCCTTTGGACTCGCAGTAGCGGCGGTACATCTCGTAAAGATCGCGGGCGAATAGCGCCGCTTCGTCGCCGCCCGTGCCGGCGCGGATTTCCACCATGCAGCGGACGCGCTGGGCGTCTTCGCCGCCGGCCACCGTATCGAGGATTTCCGACCAAAGCGCCTCGCGTTCTTTTTTCAATTCAACGATCTCCGCCTGGGCAAGCTGTCGCAATTCCTGGTCATCGCCGACGGCCATCGCATTGGCTTCGGCTATCTGACCGTTAAGCTGCTTGAAGCGGCGGTACTTAGTAGCCTGCTTGGCCATCGAGCCATGCTCGCGCGCGAGCTGAGCCAGATAGTTCGATCGGGCCAGCACCTCCGGATCGACCATCAGCCGCTCCAATTCCTCGAAGCGGGCAAGTTGCTGTTCCAGTATTTCACGCATAGATTCACCGCTTAAGTGCGACGACGTTCCAAACCTCGGCCATTATATCACGGGCAAACGAACTTGAAGCCCGACGCGCAAGCGAGCGGGTGCATTGCCCCTCTTCGCTAGCGCGTCGGGCTTCAATCGTATCAGAACGTCGGACAAGCTAGGCCGGTTCCGCGGCAGGAGCGTCGGCGTCTTTCTTCTTGCCGCGCTGCAGGCTGGCGTAGTTGCCGCTCGCGAACTTCTTCTGAAACTTCTCGATGCGGCCCGCGGTGTCGACGTATTTGAGCTTGCCGGTATAGAACGGATGGCAGGCGGAACAAATATCGACCTTCAGTTCGGCCTGGGTGCTGCGGGTCATGAACGTATTGCCGCAGCCGCAGGTAACCTTGGTCTCGACGTATTTGGGATGGATGCTGTCTTTCATGATCGTCATTAGCACGGTAAGAGTGGCGAATCCCTAATTTTAGCAGGGTATTGGCATCTGGACAAGGCGGCCCGAGGAAAGAAGAACATGCCTCGGCCGCTGATTTGAACCACTGACTGAGTACTTAGTACTGAGTACTCAGTGCCGCCTCGCCGTGGCCGCATCTTCACGTCTTTTTTTGGGTCGGGGCCTGCTTCTCGTCAGACTTCTTCTGGTCCGACTTCTTTTCGTCGGGCTTCTTCTCCTGAGGCTTCTTTTCCTCCACCTTCTTCTCTCCAGGCTTCTTTTCTTCCGTAGCCGGCTTCCCGCCGTGGGCTTCGCGCAGCCATCGCGCTCGGAGCAGGCTGGCGTCGTCGTGCTGCACGCTGGAATTCAATTCGTACTCCTGGGCCACGTCCTTCCAAGGGCGAGTCATCTCGTGGCAGCGGGTCATGTTGTAGCGGGCACCCGTTTCCCAGAAGACCGTCGACCCGGCGGCCTGCAAAGTGCGCGTGTGGAAATAATCGAAGGCCGAGTCGTATTCACCTTGCTCGTATTCGATCAGCCCGAGCCAGTAGGCGGCGTCGATCCGGCCTTGGAGCACGGCCGCTACGTTCATCTTGAACATCAAATTGGCGTCTCGATTGAGCGCATCTTTAAGTTGCGGAGTCATCTCGACTCCTTTCTCTTTGACATAGGCTAACTGGTAGTTGAAATACTCCGAAACGCGCTGGCTTTCCTGGGCGAGCACATCGCGGGTCCGCGGCCGAGCCCGTTGGTAGTAGTCGATGGCCCCCTTTTCTTCATAGAAGCGGCCCTTAAGATGCAGGATGCGCCCCTTGTAGAGCGGCGCCGCTCCGCTCATACCGATGAAGCGAAGGAAAGTCTGCAACCGCATGGAAACTTCGCGCGGGGTCATTGCCATACGGCGCTCGAGTGTGATGTACGGCAATTCCCAGAGCCGCGCGTCGGTTGCCCCGGCGGCCTTAAAGCTCGCCGCCTGCCGAGTGGGGTCAGTGCTCAGCACCATCTTCCGCTCGCCCGCCAAGGAAGCCTCCATTCGTTTGGCGCGGGGCTCGAGGTACAATGGCGAGGCCTCAATCAAGGCAACGGCGTGTTTTATGTCCGCCTTGGATGCCCAATAGGGTGACTCTGGCCCCACGGCCATTTGGTTCAACAGCTTTGAATCGGCGATGACCTGGTCGAGCGTGGCGGGCATGACTTCCAATTGCCCGGCCTTGCCGGCAGTGACCCCTTTGGCCGCCGGGATCGGCAAACCCAAGGCGGGCTCGAAGAGATAGAGCTTCTTGTCCTTATCGCCAATGAGCACCGCGACGCACCAGGGCCGCAACTCAGGCTTACTCTTGTTGGAACTTGCCTCGGGCAGCGCAGAATTGCTGCGTCGATATTGCATTGCCGCAGCAGGAGAATATAGGTCCACGCCCGCTCCAGCGCTGTGCCGTGTCCGAGGAAAAGCGTCTCCCAGGGCACTTGCGGCGCGCGGTCCGGCCGGTCGTCGTCAAGCTGGATGTTGCGAACTGTCCAATCGAACAAGTTTCGCGCGGCCGTCAGATCATCGCTCGTGTCGCCCTTGGCCCAGCGCGCCACGTCGCGGGTCCAGTCGGCCTCCATCAGCGCGTAGCCATCGTAGGATGTGAAGTGGGGCTGCCCCAGTTCCGCCGCCGAAACCATGGGAACCTTGGCGAGATCCGGCGGCAACGACGCGAGCATTGCATCGGGCTTCCATTCGTCCGGCTTGCCGAGCGTATCGACCCACTGGTTCAAGCGACTGACGACCTGACGGAGCATGTCGGGCTCGGGCCAGCTTGCCAGCAAGGCGTTGGACGGCACGGCGGTCAGGGCATGTTCCGGATCTTGTAGCGACGTCAGCCGCTCGCCGGTCGATTTCAACATCTCGAGGCAATCGTTATCCTCCAGGTGGTTGAGGTTGGCGACGGCGAAAGAGAAGAGTTCGTCCGTCCACTGTGCAGAAGAATTGCCGGCGGCGCCTGACTTCGCCGCGCCGTGCGTCTTGCCGCAACCGGACGCGGCAAGCAGCAAGGAAAGCAGGAACATTGCGGAATGAGTTACCTTCGGCATATAGCGTGTGGGTGCGGTCACGTTCATTGAATTTCCTCCACGGCGCGTCTGAGGCGCAGCAGCCGCCGCAAGACGGCGGCAAATTGGTCCAAGGGTATCATGTTCGGCCCGTCGCTCGGCGAGCGGTCCGGATCGGGATGCGTTTCAAAGAAAAGGCCGTTCGCGCCGATGGCCACGGCGGCGCGGGCGAGCGGTTCGACCATTTCGCGATTGCCGCCGGTCGCATTGCCTAGGCCGCCCGGCTCCTGGACGCTATGCGTGGCGTCGAAAATCACCGGCACGCCTAGCGCTTGCATCTGCGGGATGCTGCGCATGTCGTTCACCAGTCGGCCGTAACCGAAGAACGTGCCGCGCTCGCCCAGCAGGATGTTCCGGCAGCCGCTGGATTGCAGCTTGCCGACGACGTGCTTCATGTCCCACGGGGCGAGGTACTGACCCTTCTTTACATGAACCGGCCGACCCGTCCGCGCGGCGGCCACGAGCAAGTCAGTCTGCCGGGCAAGGAAAGCCGGGATTTGCAGCAAGTCGCAGACTTCCGCCACCGGCGCGGCCTGCTCCGGCAGATGGATATCGGTGGTCACCGGCAGGCCGGTCGTTTTTTTCACTTCGGCCAGCACGGCCAGCCCTTCGCTTAAACCGAGTCCGCGAAAGGAATCGACGCTCGTCCGATTCGCCTTGTCGAATGACGCCTTGAAGATCAGCGGTAAGGAAAGCTCCGCGGCAATCTGCCGCAACGTCTCCGCGATGGAAAGCGTCAGCGCACTCGTCTCAATCACGCACGGACCGGCGATCACCAGCAACGGGTGCCCGCTTCCGCAAGAGTAAGGTCCGATCGTGATTGGGTTCAAGGCTACGCTTTCATCTTCTGGGGAACCACGAGCGTCAATCGCTTTGGCACAACCGCGATATTCACCGGCAGGAATCCGCCGGGATCGCCGTCCAACTGGAACGGCACTTTGGCGTCCGCGGTCACGCGAAGGCCGCCGCTTCGCCGCGCGGCGAAATCGGCCAGTCGTTGGTGCTGGCCCGTCATTATTGCGGCCACGTAGTACAGCCCATGCCAGAGGCCGCCTTGGCGAAAGGTGCAAACGTCCAACAAACCATCCGACGCGTCGGCCTGCGGGGCAATTTGCAATCCGCCGCCGTAGCATGGCATATTAAACGCGAACAACCAGCGAACGCCGTTATTCAATGCCGTCTCCGCCGGGCCAGCAGGTGAGCCCTCACCACCTTCTACCCAGTATATATGAAGTTCCGGATAGTCGTAGTGCCGGATCGTGTCCATGATGGGATTGAAATAACTTGCACTGTTGACGTGCCCGGTGCGATGGAGGTGCATGGTGCGGACCACGTCCGCGTCGAAGCCGCAACTGCACATCACCAGAAAGATGCGATCATTGGCACTGCCCGCATCGCATTGCAGCTCCGTCCCTTCGACGACGGTTTTCGCACACTCTTCGGGAGACGATCCGAGCCCAAAATGACGTGCGATCAGGTTCTCATTCCCGGCGGGAAAGATAGTCAGGGGGAGGCCCGGCATTGTCCGATTAACAAGCTCCGCAACCGTGCCGTCGCCTCCGACACCGACCAGAGCCCGAAGGAGGCCTTCCTTGAAGAGATCGTTGCTCCTGGTGGCCACTTCATTTAGGTCGGTTAGAACGTTCGTTTCCAGCCCGGCTCCCTCCAGAAGTTTGACAAGCCGCGCAACGCGACCGTCAGCAGCGGCTGCCCCCGCTTTCGGGTTAACTGCAATGACGACATGCCGAGTGCCGGCGGATACAAACGGACCCGAGAAGTTCAATCCTCTACTCCTATATGACCGTTAGTATATCGCATCTGGTTTTGAGCATCGGCTATGCGGCTGGATTGAAGTGATTTGTATTAGGCTAATACAATGCTGTTTCAAAACGCTACACTGTGGCAAAATGGAGCATTTGAAGCGCAGTAGATAATTCAACGGGGGATATGAACGCTAACTTCTTATGCCACAATAGTTTAAGTGTTTTTCACCGACCGCTCAGCGAGAATTCGTGGAGGTCATTCACGTTTGGCATCGGGCTTGCTGTATAACGAAGCCAGACGATCCCAACGGTCGTCAAAAGTAAGACTGGCCCGTGGGGCCTCTGACGTTGTAATTTTGGACGGTTACCTTGCCCTTACCGTTCAATTTGCCACTACGGTACGTGGCACGTCAGAGGCCCCAGTTTTTTTCTTGCGGGTTTCTTTCGCCGCACCGCTCGTCCTCTCCGGAAAAAGCTTGCCACGTGCATCAGCAAGCTTCGCCATTTCTCATTTTGCGCCGCAACTTCCTGGCTTCGGCTTTTGGGGCTAGCTGCGCATGGCACTCGTCGTTCCCTTGGCGCAAGCCGTGCATTTTCCATCTACCGTAAGCGCCCTGTTCAATCGCTATCATCGCTCGCGCGGGGTTCCCGACCGCTTTAACGGCGTATCGCCCGTGCAAGCAATTGAGGACGCGGCGGAAGCGGCGTGAACGGGGAGAAGGGAGAAGCATTTTGGAAGCACACTCGTTACGACGCTCTGCGTCGTAACGGCGCGTGGCTTGCCGCTCCGCGGCGATGGGCTCCCTAAGGCCGCCTTTCGCCCGCCGTTTCCCCCTCGCGCGGCCACACGAACCCTACAGAATCCTACAAAAGCCTACACTTTTCGCGGCCCTATCCACTCTTTTGGCTACATTAACAACATCATGCAGAGGGACGCCAAATTCTTGCAAGCATCGATAAAAGCCTGACGCGGAAGCGAGCGAGTTATCCGGCCAACACTTAGATTGTTGCAGTGCGCCCAGGATCAGCACTTCCGACCTCCTTTCATCCTTCATCCTTCCGCCTTCATCCTTTCCTGCCTGTCTGCCATTTCTGGTATGTAAACAACAGAACACAGAAGATAGCACATATCGTGCCAATTGCAGGAAATCCGGGCGGAAGCCGCAGTGACAAAAGCAGTTCTCTGCTGCGGTGCAACGTACTATCGATTCGCGCTGTGTTTGCGCGTTGGTTTTCGCTTAGAATCGTCCTCTTCAACCGTTTCGCCGGCCGACGTAACTTCAATTGGCTCTGTCGAGGCGGTTTGGCGAGCCGCATCGCGGCGGAGCGGGATGAGTTGCACGCCCTCACCCTGCCCTCTCCCGGAGGGAGAGGGGAACTTGGCGGACGGCACGCGGAGGGTGCCTGCTACTTTGATACCACTTCCAGTGCCGGACCGGTCGCCGCGGCTTGCAAGATCGCTTCCAGGCGGCGGCGGTCCATGCCGTTGCCTTCGATGCGGACGCGGCCGTTTTCGACGGCATCCGACGCGCTTAGTTCGCCGTCTACGAGCGAGCGGAACGTGGCCGAGTGGACGTGGAACACTGCCGTGCTGCGGCGGCTTACGCCGTCGTCAATCGCCACGAGCCGCCCGTCGCGGACGAACAGCTCCCATTGGCCGCCGCCGGGGCCGTCGACTTGAATCCCGAGGCGGGCGATGCGGTGGTCGTGATCGGCCGGCTCGGCTTGGATATTGCGTTCCTTCGCTTGCGCTTCAGGCTTGTAACCGCTCGCTTGCGCGTCGGGCTTGTATTCGTTCGCTCGTGAGTCGGGCTTGTGTTCCTTGTGCAAATGCCGCATGTGGTGGTGCACGTCGAATTCCGGCTTGTGCTTCGTCCGCCGGCCCTTGCCGAAGTTGGCGTCGATCGCGAAGCGGGCAAGCTGCGACATCATTTCGCGGTCGAGCTGCGGGCAGGGCAAGTGCGGCGCCGCGCGGAGCGTATTCGTCATGTCGAACACGGGATCGTCGCGCCAATACGCGCCGTAGATGTCCAACTGGTCGCGGAACGTTTTCGCGAACCATTCGGCGTCCATGTTCCAATCCGAATCGGGATCGGCCATCGGTGAAAGCTCCTCGACGACCTCCTGCAGCACCGCCGCCATTTCCAGCACCAAGGGCGGCTGCGGCGAAGTGACGTGGTACGTTTCGCCGTGAAACTCCGGCCCGCCATGAATGTGCGAGATCACGGCCGATACCCAATCGACCGGCACGAAGTTCTTGCGGTCACGTTCCTTGATGCCCAAGGCCGAGACGAGCATGTTGCCGCCGGTTGTGCCGACCGATACCTTGCTGGCCATCGTGTGCGCGAGCTTCAGCGGGGCGTAGAAGCCGTGGTAGGTTGTGGTGTAGCCGGTCTCAGAATCGCCGACGATGATCGACGGGCGGTAGATCGTCGGGCGGTCGAGCCAGCTTCCATTTCCCTCGGCCCCGGCGCGGACCATCAACTCGGCTTCGAGCTTGGTCTTTTCATAGACATTGCCGGGCGTCTGCCCGACATCGGTATCGTTCTCCAGGACGCGGCCTTCGCGGAGCCCGCAGACGTAGGCCGTGGAGACGTGGTGGAATTGGCGGACGCCCGTGCAGCGGCAGAGTTCGAGCATCCGCCGCGTGCCTTCGACATTGGAAAGATATGGTTCGCCGGCCGGATCGTCGCCGCGGAAGACGAGGCTGGCGGCGTTGTGGACCACCGACTCGCAATTGCGCTCGATCCAGCCGAGCGTGCGATTATCGAGACCTAGATCGGCGTCATTCAAATCGCCCTCGAGCACGACCGGCCGCGGCAAAGGCTCTTCCAACATGACTTCCCAATGGCGGAGCAGATTCTCGACACGTTGCCGGGCCGACTCGCGTTTCCCCGGACGGACGAACACTGCCACGCGGCGTCCGGCAAGGAGGAAGTCGCGAAGGAGATAGGAGCCCAACAGGCCCGTCGCACCGGTGAGCAGGTGATAACCAGAGAGATTCGTTCGTCCGTTCGCCAATGAAATCCTCCGTTGTCGCTTGGCCGCGGGCTAAGGCCGGCACCCATGAACGTACATGACGCATGTGGAGTGCTGCCGATTGCGCCGAACGGTCGGCTTCCCGCTAATTGGGTCGCCTATCCGGCGCATGCGAGGCAAGACCGCCCGTCCTTTGAATCGTCTTGCCCCGTTTAAGGTAGGTTCGTACTTTAGATTGTAAAGGCAGCATTATAACGTGAACCGCGATTTTCGACAATCTACTTTCGCGAGCGCGCGGGCTGGGATCACATTAGAGAGCACGTTTGGTAGAATAGGTAAACCTCTGGGCTACTTCTCTTGCCGAGAAATTATTTTTAAACCCCGTATTACGAAAAAAACTGCCATGAATCGCAGACAATTCATTGGTGCGACATCATTACTCACGACGGGACTTATTGCCGGCACGACTACGCAGGCCGCTGAAGGTTCTTTCCCCGTTGTTCGCCGGCCGGCCGGCAAGCGCCGCTTCACCAGCGCGGCGGTCGAGGCTGAAATCCGCCGCGTAAAGGCCTCGGTCGGCAATCCTGAAATCGCTTGGATATTCGAGAACTGTTTTCCGAACACGCTCGATACGACGGTCGATTTCACCGTGGAAAACGGTCGGCCTGATACGTACGTCATCACGGGCGATATCGACGCTATGTGGCTCCGCGACAGCACATGCCAGGTCTGGCCCTATTTGCCGCTGATGAAAGCTGACGACAAACTGCGGCAGTTGACCGCGGGCGTCATCAACCGGCAGACGCGCTGCATCCTCAAGGACCCCTACGCCAACGCCTTCTACAAGGACGAGAATAAGCTCAGCGAATGGAAGGACGACCTGACCGAGATGAAGCGCGGCGTCCACGAGCGGAAATGGGAGATCGACTCGCTCTGCTTCCCCATCCGCCTGGCCCACGGCTACTGGATGGCGAGCGGCGACGCGGCTCCCTTCGATGCCTCATGGCAGAAGGCAATCGCGTTGACGCTGAAAACCTTCCGCCAGCAGCAGCGGAAGACGGATCGCGGGCCGTATCACTTCCAACGCCGCGCGGCGAATCCTACGGACAGCCTGTCGGACGGCGGTTACGGCCGGCCGATCAAGCCGGTGGGGCTGATCTGCTCGATGTTCCGGCCGAGCGATGATTCGACCGTCTTTGCGTTCCTGGTGCCGGCCAATTTCTTCGCCGTGGCCAGTTTGCGGCAGGCGGCGGAAATGCTGGCGGATATTCGCAAGGATCTGCAGATGGCCGCCGAATGCCGCGCGCTGGCCGATGAAGTGGAGGCGGCGCTAAAGCAATATGCGATCGTCGATCGGCCGCCGTTCGGCAAGATTTATGCCTACGAGGTCGACGGATTCGGCAACTCGTATTGCGCGGACGACAGCAACGTGCCGGGCTTGCTTTCGCTGCCCTACTACGGCGGAGTGGCGGCGAACGATCCGATCTATCAAAACACGCGGCGGATGCTGCTTTCCGATGCGAACGCATACTACTGCAAAGGCCGCGCGGGCGAGGGGCCCGGCGGACCGCATGCTGGGCTCGACATGATCTGGCCGCTGGGTGTGATCATTCGCGGCGTGACGAGCAGCGACGACGCAGAAATCCGGCTCTGCCTGGAAACATTGCGGAAAACGCACGCAGGCACGGGCTTCATGCATGAGGCCTTCAATAAGGACGACGCCCGCAAGTTCACGCGCTCGTGGTTCGCATGGGCGAACACGGCGTTTGGAGAGTTGATTCTCAAGGTGCTCAACGAACGGCCAGGAATATTGGCGAAAAAATGACTCGTCAATTGCCCGTAGAATGCTCTGGCGAAGTCGCTGCCGTCCCTGCACTCGCAGATCAACGGCTTACAACCGCTGCAATCGGCGCACGTTCCGCCTTCGCCAAGCGTAGCCCAGCAGTCCAGTGGCACCGGCGCCGAGCAGGGCGAGTGTGCCCGGTTCCGGCGTCTGCTCCACATCGCTCTGAACTTGAATAAACCCAGGTGGCAATGCAAAATAGGGCGACATATCCTGCACTGTCCCATCTTCCACCAAGCTCGCGACTACCGGAACGTTGGACGGCATGTCCGTCTGCCCCGGCACGAAAGGGTCCGAGGAAAAGTACCAAAAGAGCTGTCCGCCGGCTGCCGGGTTGGGTTGGATCCAAAGTTGGTCGCTGATGGTCCCGCTGGTGACAGCTAATTCGTAGAGGTTGATTCCGGAGACGGTAGTGCCGCCGGGCGCCGGAGCAAAGGCCGGAAAATATTCCGGTGTCGTGCCCGACGCACCCTCGGTGGCGCTGATGACCAGGGCGCCCTGCAAAAAAACCAAATCGGACTGTGGTGATGTCTGCGCCTGAACGGGCGCCGCGATCCAGAAACCCAATGCCACGGCCAATATTGCCGACAAGAGAAAACCAATCTTAACTTGCGCTAACATGACTCGCTCCCTTCAAAGAAAAGTGGTATTATCGCCGGCGCACACCGTGTGGCCGGCCCGATGCACGCGGAAAGTGCATAAATCCGCCACGGCGACACTCAAGGGAGATCAGACCAAGCCAAGAAGGGTGCGCAGTGCAATGCTCGCTTGAGCGTCACCGTTCCGAGCCGACTACGGACGCAACAGCGGAAACAAACTCCCGCCGGAGTTGCCCTGTTGCGGACGGCGACTCGCCGTACTGCGCTGCCTGCTGAATACTTTGTTCTGCGTGAATGCCTGCAAAACCGATTCCAGCCCGCTGGGCGACAGAGGAGTCTGCCAAGTTAGCAGGCCCCGCCACCACGCCACCTTTACTCATAGCAGGTTTTTCGTTTTTTGCAAGGGTTTTGTGGCTCGATTCCGAAAAAATCTTTTATCGCAAACTTGCCACACCCGCCTGTCAGGGCACTGTGTATCGACGGGCGGTCAAGTTTGCCCAAAGCATGGTTCATTTTCGCACCATGCTGCGCGATCAAAGCCTTCCACGAAGCCCACTGGGCGAATCGAGCCAGTGATTCGCATACCACTTTGATTATGATTTCAATTCACGGCGCCTTGGCCGTTCCAAGAACCTCCAGCAACCAGGGAAGCTGCCGCGCGGCGGCATCGCCTTCGCCGTGGACGCACCCAACGACCACCTTGCCGCCGAACTTGAAGACGACGAAAGCCGACGTGCCCGCGTCACCGTCGTCGGCCTCTTTGGTCTTGGCGGTGATCTGCTTGGCGTCGGCGTCGGCCACCTTAATGGCTTTGGTCTCATCAACCTTGATTTCCTTGACCTCGCTTTCGACGATCTTGCCGATGCCCTTCACGGCCTGATCGATCGTCTTCGCCTTAGGCGCCAGCCAGAGATAGACGTTGCCCTTGGGCGTGTCGATCGTGGTCTTGCCTGCGTCGGTCGTGACTTTGGCCGCTTTGGGAACGGTGAGATTCAAGACGGCTTTCTTGCCCGACGGAATCGAAACCGTTTTGTCTTCGGCTCCCGCGGTGGCGGCGGTGAAAAGTACGGTTGCGGCAATAAGCAGGGTTCGCATCGCAAGGTTCTCCCAAGTTGTTTTGATCGTTTATTGATCGGTCGATGGATGAATTGGTGACCGGAAAAAGTACGCGGCAATGCACGAACTGTGCCAAACGCCCTGCCACGTCCTGCGGCAGCAGATTGTCGACACTTCTAGCTTATAACAAGCCGAAAGCCGCTTCGCAAGCCGCCCGGCGTGTCGCTCGAAAAGACATGGATGTCCAGCCAATCGCCATTCACGCCACCGCGTTCACCCCCGCGGAATCGCCCGACTGGCGAACCGCGGCGAACTTCTGCACCCAGGTCATCCGCGCGGCGAGCGTCTGGATGTTTGTCGCCGCGGCGGCCGGATCGGGCGATTGGGCGGCCTCTGTCTTGGCCGTCGCAAGCCGCTGCTGATAAAACTCCTGCAAGTTTATCGATTGGTCAGCGCCGATGCCGGCGGCTTCCAGGTCGGCCCGGATCGACGACAGGTCCTGCATGTCCTTGGGCGAGACCGCGCCCTTGGCGTAAAGCTGCTGGATCATCGTCGAGAAGTCGTTGGGAGTAATGTCGGTCATGTCGTAGCGCGAGACGATGTCCCGCATGGCGGACGAGGCCGACGGTAGGGCGGCGGCCGACGCGGCGGTAGCGGCTGTCGCTGTGGCCGCATCGCTTCCCGTCTGCTTGACTCGAGATGCCAAGTCGCTCGCACCGCCAAGTATGTTGGGTACTTTCATGATTGCTGTCCAGTAGGTCCCTTCTGCCGGAAGGGACTATTGTGGCAGGACTTTCTTGAAGACAAGGTGGCTCTCCAGCCGGTTGCCGCGTATTGGTCCCTCAGGGCAAGAGGGACCTACGGGATCATACGCCGCTTGCCTTAAATCCGCAAGAGCGTACTACGTCGGCCGGCGCAGCGCCTATACAACAGGTATACGACGATCGCCGCACCTACTAGCGGCGCGGCAAAGATCAATACGCTCCGCGCGTAGATGACGGCGATCAGACCGATCGGCAAAGCAAACCAGGCCCAGCGCGGCAGGCGGTTCAAATCGGGCCACGCCAGCCAAAGCACGCCTAGCACGATGCCGACTCTCAGTCCGCCCAATGCTAGCACTTGATAATCGGCCAACGGCGGAAGTAGGCAGACGATCGTCGCAAGGCCGAGCAAGGCCAGGGCAATCAGTCCCAATATATGGCGGCGCACAAGCGGCCTAATGTCCCTTTCGCAGGAAGAGCTGCCGGTCGCCGCCCACCGTCTCGTAGGTCCGGCCGGCGATGTTCTGGCGGTCATTGTCCAAGGCGATCTTGGCGAGTTCCTGACCGCTGGGCGTCGGATATCGGCCCGTTATGCAGGCCTGGCACAGTTCGCTCTCCGCGAAGCCGATGGCGCGGGCTACGGCTTCCAGCGGCAAGTAGCGGAGCGAATCGGCCCCCAGCCGCGCTGCCATGCGGGCCTCGGCATCCGGCGTCAATTGTCCGTTCTGCAAAAACTGCGGCGCGAACAACTCGCCGAACGTTGACATGTCGATGCCGTAGAAACACGGCGCGATGATCGGCGGGCAAGCCACGCGCACGTGAATCTCCCGCGGCAGGCCCGTCTGGCGGATGCGTTGCAGGAGCACTTTGAGCGTCGTCGCGCGAACGATCGAGTCCTCGACGAGGATCACCCGCTTGCCTTCCAACACCTCGCGGAGCGGCGTGTACTTGGTCTCCGCTTTTCGCTTGCGATCGCCGCTGCCTTCGATGAAAGTCCGCCCCGCGTAGCGATTGCGGATGAGTCCTTCCACGCTGGGAATCTTCAGGGCATAGGCCATCGCGTCGGCCGCCGCCTTGCTCGTGTCGGGCACCGGCACGACGACCGTCTCGTCGTCGATGGGCACCGTCTCCAGCCGGGCCAACTCTTCGCCCAGCGCCTTGCGCGTGAGATAAACGCTGCGGTTGTCCAACGTGCTGGCCACATTGGCGAAGTAAACCCACTCGAAATAGCAATGAGCGCGGCGCGGGCTGGAATGAAACGACTGAATCTCCAGCCGGCCATTGCTGATGATGATCGCCTGGCCCGGCTGCACCGGCTTGATGCTTTCCGGAGCGAAGCCGAGGTTCATCAGAGCCACGCTCTCGCTCGCCGCGGCCACGAGCGGCCCTTCCACCGCGTAGACCAGCGGCTTGATGCCCAGCGGGTCGCGGGCGATGATCATATCGCCCAGCGCGTCGAGAAAGACCATGCTGTAGGCGCCGTCGAACTTGGTCCCGATCTCCCGCATCATGTCGATCAGCGGCGGCTGACGGTCGGGGGTCAACGACGTGCAAATCTGGTGCATGAAGACCTCGGTATCGGTCTCGCGGGCCAGATGGTTGTTGTCGTCGTCCAAAAGCTCGCAGCGAAGTTTTGAATAGTTCGCCAACTGTCCATTGAAGGCGAAACTGAACCACTTGTGCTTCTTGATGTGCGGACGCTCGAATGGCTGGGCGTAGTTCCTGTCGTCGCCGCCGCAGGTGGCGTAGCGGACGTGACCGATCGCCGCGCGGCCGTCGACATCCTTCATAATCCCTTCGTACTGCGTACGATGGTTCATGCGAAAAACTTCAGCGACCGTGCCCACATCCTTATAGGTGCCGATAAGCTGCTTGCGATGCGGATGATAGGTCGACATGCCGGCCGCCAACTGGCCGCGGTTCTGGATGTCCAAGAGCATCCGCGGCATGAGCCGGCTCACCGCGTCCGGCCCGCAATCGGTGCAAAGCGGACTGACGCCCCTGCCGGGCAAATGGTAGATCGCCGCCACGCCACATTCGTCGTGTACTTCGCTCATGCAATTCATTCTAGGGCGGGTGCATTGCTGCCACAACCCTGCCGGCGTGGGGGGGTGACGATCATGCGTAGCGTGTGGTTGTGTCCGGCAGGCCGAAATGAGCCGCATCGTATGGGGCGTAAAATGTCCCGTCGTTCCTTCCGCGGACCGAGTGAAATCTCGCTTTGACGATGGGCATTTTTTGCCGGGCCGAACCCTCACAAAACGCGGTGTTTTCATTGGATTGTAGTATGCGAGAAAGACAGGAACGAGACAGGACGGACTCAGGACCCCCTCGACTTTGGTGCGTGCTCATGGCGCAAATGCACCGCCTCGCGATTGCGCGGCGGTGCATGGCGCGCGTGTACATACGTTAGTATGTGATAACATGTTAAAAGCCGCCGCACGCATCTCGACCTCGTGCAGGCTGGGCAAGCGCGGTGCAATGGGGTCGGAAAACAGCCATGTGTTTAACGCGAAAACGATTAAACAATGGACTGGGAAGGAATTGGGAATCAATTGGGAATTGCTTGGGAACGCTTGGCAGTGGTTGGGCACAGTCTGGAAGGGGTTGGCGGGATTTGGGGTTGGGGATTGTGAACATTGAGCCTTGAACCTGAACATTTCCGTTTCATCCCTCATCCTTCATCCTTCCGCCTTCATCCTTTCTCCCCACTCCCCACTCCACTCTCAGCACTCAACTATAAACTCTTGTATACTTTCCTATATATATATTGCTAGATGCGCTATGCGATTATAGAAGAATTCTTTTCGGATTGTTTCCAAGTCCTTGCCGGACAAGGACTTAAGGAATTTTCGGGGTCATTTATGACATATCGCAACTCCGTCGTTTGTTTGTCCGGCTTATTTCATTTCTCCACCTTCTTTTCCTGCTCGCGCCGAGCGATTTCGGCAGCCGTCGGCGGCGGACCGACGCCGACATCGCCGTCGGGGTCCTCCAGCTTTCCGCCGTCGTCGCGGAGGTTTCGGCCAACGGAATAGACGAGCCAGCCTTGCGGCGTTTTCTTGACGTGCAAAGGCTCGCCGTTGAAAGGATCGGTAATTGTCTCGGCGGGCAGGCCAAGGTCCGTGAGCTTTGGCGCTGCGTCGCTCCCTGCCGCCACGTGCGTTTGCAGGGCATTGAGCACGCGCAAGCAGCGAATGTAGGCCTTTATTCGCGCGACGCCCTCGTAGGCCGCTTTGAGGGCGGGAAACAATAATGAGGCCATGATACCTTTCTTGCCCTTATCGTCAAGCGTTTGATCAATCTGACGGTACGGGCGCGGGTCGCCGGCCAGTGCGATGCAAGACGAGTATAGCTCTAGGCACGCCGACCTTTCCGTATTCCAGAAGCCGCGGCCGAAGAGCCAGAAGTTGCTGCCCGGAATGTCGTTAAAGGCGCTCACGTTATATGGTCGTTCGCTCTTGAATGCCGAGGCGAATCCCTCCATGCGCTCCTGGACGGCAAGCTCGGCATCCAAGGCGTCGCGGACTTCCTTTGAGACTGGGCCGGTTTGCAGGGCCTTATTCGCGGACTGGATCGCAGAACCCCGTACCGCAAGCGACACCAAGTAGCAAACAATCGTGGGATTGTGATCGAGATGACGCGCCAAGCGGAAGATCAAAAGGGACGTGCGCACGGCTTCGTCGCGTTTCCCATCGGCGATCAGGAGTGATGCCCGATAGGCCAATGCCCGGCCGGGCGATCGCAACGTGTTTACGAAAGATAATAACTTCTCTTGGAATTCCCGTGACGGAAGCGTGTAGTCCAACTCGGCGTCGTAGTCGGGGCAGGCTGCTGCTTGTTCCAAGAGCGGGATCACGTTTGGGTAAGCGGCAAAGGCTGCCCTGACGGTCTTCTGGTCTGCGGGAAGCATCACAAACCCCGGGCACTCCGAAGTGGGACGCACGTTCATGGTCTCTTTTTCAATCGCGGTCAAGTCCGCCTCGGCCCGGCGGAGATAGGTGGCGGCGTTCTTCTCCGGCGGGATCGGCGGGCGGGCCAAATCGGCCAGCGTCACGGGGTCGCCCGCCGCGTGAATCTGGGCCAACTGGCGCTCAAACCGTGAATCGGTGATCCAGACAAAAATAGCGTTGGCAATCAGAGCGATCGCCACCAGCAGGCCCAGGGCGACCCCGATCCATTTGAGGATCTTTTTGAGGCGTTTCATCGAACGGGTCCTTCATATTGATTATTCGTCTTAGCACATCGTTGTAGGCTGCGTATGCCGCTAATCCGTCGCCGCGCGGATGGGCAGCAGCGAATTGCCGGCATACCCATCGCGCGGTCTGGGCGTCGGCGATCTGCTCCACGTCTTTGGCCAATTCCATCACCTGCTTGGGAACGGGCACCGGGCCGACGATTTGCGCCATACGCCGCTCGGCCATGACGCTCGCGCCGACGTTCATGGCGATTCCCGCCAGCAGCGCGGCGGCGACGGCCAGCGCCGCTCGCCGCAGCCAGGGCGAGGCGGGTTCCGCGACCAGGCGCCGCTCGACGGCTGCCAGCACACAAGGCCGCAACTCGGGGCTGACGCCGCGAGGCTTTAGCCCGCTGAGCAATTGTTCGATGTCGCGGTTCATAGCTGTCTCGAAATCCAACTCTGCATTTTTGCCAAAGCCGAGCGATAGCGCGTGGCAACAGTCCCCTGCGGCAGGCCGGTCACCACGGCGATCTGCTGGAACGTCATTCCCGCGTAGGCTTTCAATTCCACGATCTCGCGCAACTCGTCGCTCAAGCGGCCCAGCGCGGCGGCCACCGTTTCCGCCGCGTCGCGGACATCGGCGCATTCCGGCGGAGTGCAGAACAACTCCGCCCCGTCCAGCGGCTTCTGCTTGCTTTGCCGTCGTGCGTTGCGGGCCATCATCCGCGCCGCCTCGTTGCGTGCAACGGCAATGACGTATGCCGCAAGGTCGTCGACTTTCGCCAACTTATGCCGCAGGCGCGCCAAGCGGGCGAAAGTCTCCTGCAAAACGTCGTCGGCATCATGTCGCGAACCGACGCGAACGAGCAGGTAGTGACCGACCCGATCCGCATAGGCATCGTACAACTCGGCAAAAGCGGCCTGGTCGCCTTGGGCCAGTCTTGCCTGAAGTGTCGCCATGCCGCCGCTCGCGCTGATTGCCGCATCCTATAAGAGAAGACCCGTCCCGCTGGCGGTTTTATTGAAGAATCCCTTGGATTTGGTGCAAAATACAAAGTAGCCGGACTGCAAGCCGATTGTCACCCCCCACGACGGCGGGGCGGTATGGGCGGAAGCAAACAATGGGGACATCACTAGTCAAATGGCGTCGCTCGCCGGCCGCGACAGCAGTTTCACGGCCTGTCCGAGCGCGGCGACGGTGAATGCGAGCGGATAGACTTTTTCCGAATATCGGAGGTTGGCGGGAAGCAGCCCGATCGGCGCGGGTTGCTGATAACGATTCTCGGCGACGGCGCGGACGAGCCATTCGAGGCCGTTATCCAACGCGGATTGCCAGCGGGGATCATGCGGGGCGGCCAGCAGCGCTTCGACGGCATTCGCGGTTTCTTCGACCGTTGGCGCACCCCGAGACTCGCCGGTCGCGCTGCCCCAGCCGCCGTCGGTGTGCGCCCTGGAGGCGAGCCATTCCAGCGCCCGCTTGACGAGGCGATTCTCCATCTGATCGAGGTCGCGGTATGCAAGAACGACTTGCGAGGTGCCGTAAATCAGGTTCTCGGAATCCGGCGATTGCGAACTTGTGAACCAGCGCGGCCGCCAGCTTCCGTCGGACTGCTGCCGGGCGGCGAGGTAATACATGCCGCGGCGGATCGCTTCGTCGATCGCGTGGCCCGTCGTCCAGTATTGCCATGTCCGTAAGGCTCGCAAGGCGTGGGCCGTCAGTGCGGGACCGCCGCCGTCCGGCGAGTTGTCATTGGCCCCGCGAACGTACGTCGGCCAGCCGCCGTCGTCGTTCTGCATCGCGAGCAGCCAATTAACGCCCGAGGTGGCCGCGGCCTCGATTCGCGGGCGAACGGCATCGGTGCCCGATTTCAATAGCACGGAAAGCGCCAAAAGGGCGGCGGATGTGCAATCTACGTCAGGCAGTGTGCCGCCGCCGTCGGTGCATGGCCAACCGCCCGGCACAGAATCCGGAATTGCGTTCGCCTCGCTCCGCTGGCAGTTCAGCAGCCAATCGAGACAGCCCAGCGCGCCGACGTTGCCGCTGGCCGACGCCAGTGCGTTGACCGCCAATGCCGTATTGCCGACGCTGAGGCTGGTGACGTTGGGCCACGTTGCGTCGCCGCGAACGGAATCGAGCAGGAAATTGAGCGCGCGGCGGACAAGCGGATGCTCGGCGCGGCCGGTGGCCGCAAGTCCCATCACAAAGAACCCGCTCCACGCGGCCGACTCTAAGAAGCCGCCGCTGGATGGTTGCAATGGACTGAGCGCGGCCAGGCTGCGGCCGACACTGAGACGGCGTAGCAACAGGATAAACGGATTTCGCGGCCAGCGGTGAAAGAAGCGGGTCTGACCGATGCCCGCGCGGAGAGGTTCCACGTATGCGCTTGTGCCTCGAATCGATGATTGCCAGCCGCGCGGAAGCCAGGCACGCTCGAAGGCCAACTGCGGCACGTCGCGCCAAGCGGTCAATCCAGCCAGCGCCGACATGCCGAGCACCGCCGCCAACAGCGCCGGATCGCCGCGGTATTGCCGCCGCATTTCGGCAAGCCCGCCGCGCTCGTCGAGATACCGCCGCGACCGCGCAAGGGCATCGACGAAGCGTTCCGACTGGCCCGCGAGGTGAATGGCCGCACGAGCGGCGGTCGTAGCCGCCATGTTCGCCGCGCCCGACCGCGTATCGCCCCAGCCGCCGTCGCTTGCTTCGGCGGCCGCAAGCCATTCGACCGCGCGGACGGCAAGCTGCCGATAGGCGTCTCGCCGGGCGTCCTCCGTTACATTCGCCGCGACGATACAAAGCGCGCCGGCCGCACTGGCCGTAGCGAAAGGAGAACTGGAAATCTCTCCGACCCAGTGCCCCTCCGGCGCCCGCTGGGCCAGCAAATCACGCCGGGCCGTCTGGAAAGCGGTGAGCAAGGGGTGAAAATCGATCATTGCTTGGTCCCCACGATCTGCCGCGTCAGCCAACTTTTTTGCAAGTCGGGCACAAGCACCGTCTCGGGGCGGCCGAGCGCGGCGAGAATTGCCTCGACGGCCAGATATCCGCTTCGCGTCGCGCCTTCCATCGTGGCGGGCCAATCGGTATCGGTCCAGTCGCCGGCGAGATACAGCCCGGCAATCGGCGTCTTCTGCGCCGGCCGCATCGCGTCCGTGCCGGGCCGAATGGAAAACACCGCGCCGGGCTGCGTGAGCACGCGGTGATGCACTAACTTCGCTTCGGCGACAACCGGCCAGATCGCTCGCAATTCACCAAGCACCTCGCCCAGCACGTCCTTCGTATCGCGGCCGGCCAGGGCGTGCGATGCGCTGATGACAATGGTGTAGTGATACCGCTCCCCCTCTCCCTCCGGGAGAGGGCCGGGGTGAGGGGACTTTTCGCTAACGAGGCCGCCCTCACCCCCTGCCCCTCTCCCAAAGGGAGAGGGGAGATTATTGTTGAATATCCACTGGCTCAACCGGCCGACGAGTGCGGCATGGGGTAGATCCGTCAAGGGACGGTCGAACCAGAGATGCAGGGCCGTGATCGGCGACGATTGCAATGTTGCGCCCGCCTCGGCCCGCGGGATTCGACGATGCAATTCCGGCCCGAGCAAGTTGCCGAGTTGCTTCCAAGAGACCGCGGCAACCACGTGATCGAACATGCGGCAAAGTCCTTCGGGCAGGACAATGCCGATTTGTGGCGCGGGCATCCCGCCTGCCGTCTCCGCGCTCGACCTAGGCGTCACTTCCAATCGCTCGATCCTTGCCCGCATGTGGATTTTTGCGCCTCGGTGAGCAAGCCATGTGCAGACGCGCTGCCAAAGTTCGCCTAGTGGAACTCGCGAGGTCAGAACTTCGTATGACTCGCGCGCGGCGAGGAAACCGTCGACGAAGACCTTCCGCGCGGCCGACAGGGAGACGTGGTCGAGCGAATCACCCAGGGCGCTCTCCAGGACCAGCGCCCAAAAATAGCGAACACATTCCTGCGGCTGCTTTTGGCGCTGAAGCCACTCGCCCATACTTGGCGAATCGGCCGCGTCCGCAGCATTCGCGCGCGCCAAGCGGAGCATGGCGCGGCCGATTGCCCGGCGTTGGCGGCCGGAAAAATAGCCCAGGCGACCGAGTGCGGGCATCAAATGCAGCGGCGCGGGCAGCCAGCGGCTGGGAACGAAGTCGTAGCGCGTGCCGTCGGGGCCGATGAAGTGCAGCGTAGCGTAGCGGTCGAAGGCGTCGGCGATTTCCGTGCGGCGGCAGAGGTCCAGCAAGTTCGTGCAGCAGCCCATCGCCACGTGCGGCGAGA
Organism: uncultured Planctomycetia bacterium; assembly: GCA_963775975.1. Taxonomy (GTDB): domain Bacteria; phylum Planctomycetota; class Planctomycetia; order Pirellulales; family Thermoguttaceae; genus JANXQG01. The sequence goes on along the minus strand of CAVZKX010000003.1, from coordinate 565,788 downwards.
GATCGACGAGGTGTCCGGCCTTCGTGTCATTGTAGGAACCGGCCCGGCCGCCCGGCGTCGGAGCTTGCTCGAACAGCTCGACGTGAAATCCGCGTTCGACGGCTGCCACCGCCGCAGCCAAACCGGCCACACCGCCGCCGATGATGGCGACGGAAGGTTTCGGCTGCTCGGCAGGTGTGGGCGAGGAAGACATGGGCGATGTCAATGATTTGGGGTGGACGACAAGAAGGTCCATTTCGCTGCCAGACAGATTTTCTGCCACCGGCTAAGACGGATGCGGCGGGAGAAAACATCGCCCGGCCGCTGCGAAATCATTTGCAGCAACAGATAATAGCGGTCCATCATCAATCCGTAGACGCGTCGCCCATCTTTGTGCAATCGAAGGAACAAGTCGTTCGCCTCGCGGTAGAAACACTTAGTGCGATCGATCTCCAAGTTCATCAGCCGCACGAACGCATCGTTAACGATGCCCCGGTTTAGCTCATCGACGGAGTAGCCGCACGCGCGGATATCTTCTTGCGGCAGATAGACCCGTCCGCCCCGCGCGTCTTCGTTCAAATCGCGAAGAATATTCGTCATTTGCAAGGCGATGCCCGCGCTGCGGCCCGCCGGCAAGGCCGCCGGCCCGTCGAATCCCCAGATGTGCATGCAGGCCAGCCCGACGGCCGAAGCGACCCGCTCGCAATAGACAGTCAGTTCGTCGAACGTCTCGTAAATACGCGGTGCGAGGTCCATTTCGACGCCATCCAACACCGCCAACAGGCTCTCGATCGGAATACGAAAGTCGCGAACCGTTTGGCCGACGGCCGGCAGAATCGCACGTCCACGTGGATCGACACTGGCCGCATCGGTTTCAACCCGTCCTTCAACCACCTGCGTAAGTGCCGATCGCCACGCGCGCAGCGCTTCGCATGGATCGACTCCGGCCGGCGGGTCGTCTGCTAAATCGTCGCTGTACCGCATGAACGCATAGAGCGCGTGCATCGCCTCTCGCTTCGCCGTCGGTAGAAGGCAAAAAGCCGCAGAGAAATTCGACCCGGATTCCCGCGTCAGGCGGCGGCAAGCGAGATGGCTAGCTTCAAGTTCTCCCACAGCGGTCGGCATGAGCTATATGGTACCCTACAAGCCGGTTTGCTCACAGTCTCCGTCCCGGACACTGCAGCACAGCACGGGCCTTTAGGCAGTCTTGCGAAGCCGTACGGGAACTACTTTCCGTAGAGGCAAGCGGATCGGAGGGGCCCGCAGATTCTGTTTGGCGGGAAATGGCCATGATGCGTGCGGGCACAGCAATACCGTCGTTGCAAATGTGTCGTCTTAGGGTAGCAGAGTTTCAAATCCTGCTTGGCGGAAATGCGCATCACTCGTCAATGCTTCAGTGATCCTGCGGTCGCGCATGACTACGAAGGACGCGCAATCAGTCATGCCCCACTCCTTGTCGGCTCTGCTCGCATAAAGAATCAACGCTCTCGCATAAAGCTCGTCCGACATTGCAAGTATCTCGACGCTTGGATCGGTTTCGAGCGATCGAAGCAGCCGGACTCCGGCAGCACGGAGATGCTTCGCCGACAACGCATTGCCGATCTCTACTAGCACCGCGCGCGTTACCAATAATCGAACGCCACCTTGGCGCATTTCTTTCGCCAGAGCCTTCGCGCGCTCGTGGTGCTCATCGCCGGGAGATGAGAGAGCAATGGCATAGGCTGAGTCGAGAAAAACTTCACCCTTCACCGCGGCCGCCCTCGCCGTAGAGGTACTTATGCAGATTGCGCGACCAATCCCTCGGCCCCTCGAGCTTCAGCGAGAGGGCTGTGTCCAGAAAGGACTGCTGTTCTTCAACCGCGATGGACGAGGTCTCCACAGTTATGCGCACATGGGTATTCGGCTCTAGCGAGATCGGCTCCGACGGGTGGAATACGACCCCATCGAACAGCGCGTCAACGGTCTTGATCATGATCGCATCTCCTTGATGACATTATAATATACTACGCGCCAGAAGTGCATCTTCTACCGAAAGTGTATAAAACTCTTCTCTGAACACTTGTCCCCGCTGCCTATGCGATCTCCTCCGGCACGCGGCCGCGTTTCAATTCCCACCAGCAGACCAGAAGCAGCCGCAATTTTGTTTTTCGCGAGACCTCGGGCCGCGAGGTCCAGACATCATAGTTCTGCCGCCGGATCGACTTCAAGATCGACAGGCCGCCGTGGATGAATAACGCCACGTCGAGCTGCAACTCCGGCGGCATCCAGCGCACGAGCGGCAGCCCGGCGCGAAGATAGCCTTCCGCCAGATCGACTTCGGCGGTCATCAGGCGGCGGAAGGCGTCGTTCACCTCGCGCTGTGCGAGCATCTCGGCCGTGTAGCCAAAACGGTTCTGTTCGGCGGTCGGCAGATAGACTCGGCCCATCTCGTAATCGCGGGCGACATCCTGCCAGAAATTGGCAAGCTGCAAACCGGTGCAGATAGAATCGGACAATTGTGTCCGTTCGGGCGAGTAACACCTGCCAAGATAAAGTATCAGCCGACCGACCGGATTGGCCGAGTAGCGGCAGTATTCTGCCAGTTCGGCCAGGTTGTCGTAGCAGCGCACCCGCTGGTCTTGTCGAAAGGCGGCCAAAAGGTCGACGAAAGGGTCAATAGGGATTTCAAATCGCCGGATTGTCTCAGCCAAGGCCACGAAGACCGGATGGCGAACTTTGCCGGCAAAGCAGTCACGCAGCTCCTTTTCCCACCAGTCCAGCAGCGCGAGGCTTTTGGCTGGATCGCCCGGTTCGTCAGCCAGATCGTCGGCCCAACGGCAGTAGGCGTAGACATTATAAAAATGCTGCCGCAGCCGCCGGGGGAGCAGCCAGCTCGCGACGGTAAAGTTCTCGTAATGGCGTCTGGCGAGCCGCCGGCAGTATCTTCGCCCTTGCGCGGGGCGAAGGGGCTTGGGAATTTTGGCCTCCGGGCCGTATAATGCCAGATCACGCGAAAACATGGGAATCATTATAATAGAACAATCGGCCTCGTGACGACGCTCCACGTCGTCACGTTGCGGTCCGCCCGCTCCGCGGCCATGTGTCGGTTACGGGGCCGCGGAGCGGCCGACAAATGCGTTCCCACGCAGAGCGTGGGAACGAGGCTTGAACTCAAAACAGGGAAACCATGCGAATTATCTTGGCCGCCCCACGCGGCTTTTGCGCCGGAGTGAATATGGCCATCGAGTGCCTGGAGGAGGCCATCCGACTCCACGGCAAGCCGATGTATGTCTATCACGAGATCGTCCACAACCGCTGGGTTGTCGATCACTTTAAGGACGAAGGCGTGGTTTTCGTCGACGATCTAGAGGAAGTGCCAGAAGGGTCGTGGCTCCTATTCTCGGCGCACGGCATCTCGCCGCAGATCCGCGAGCAGTCGAAACGACGCAAGCTGCGAACAATCGACGCGACCTGCCCGCTGGTGACCAAGGTTCACCGTGAGGCGATCCGCTTCGCCGCCGACGGCTACACGATCCTCCTCATCGGGCATGCCGGTCACGACGAAGTGATCGGCACGATGGGCGAGGCGCCGGATGCGTTCCGCCTGGTGCAAGACATCGACGACGCGGCGACGATCGAAGTCCAGAACCCCGAGCGGCTGGCCTATCTCACGCAAACGACACTCTCGGTCACGGAGACCGTCGAGATCATCGCCAAGCTCAAGGAGCGTTTCCCGCACATCGTCGGACCGAAGAAGGAAGACATATGCTACGCCACACAGAACCGCCAGGAAGCCGTGCGGACATTGAGCCACCAGGCCAACGTGATGCTCGTAGTCGGCAGCCCTAACAGTTCGAACAGCCGGCGGCTCGCCGAATTGGGTTCGTCGCAGAACGTGCCGTCGCACCTCATCGACGGACCGGACGACATCGAACTGAACTGGTTCCACGGCGGCGAGACGGTGCTGATTACCGCCGGGGCCAGCGCGCCGGAATCGGTAGTACAGGAGTGCGTCGATTTGCTCCGCTGGAAGTTTGGCGGATCGATCGAGCTGCAAGCCGTCCGCGAAGAGCAGGTGCGGTTCACGCTGCCGGTGATGGCGGGGGCACAATAAAAACGACGCCACCGTGGAGGAGGTCCTCCACGGTGGCGCTTAGGTACTACGTGTTTCAGCCAACCGCTCTCAAGGCGTGATTGCGGTCAAAAAGTTGCGAATCGGCTGGCCTTGCACGTAGACCTTATTGTGGACCCAAACCTTCGGACCCGGCTGTGTCACTGGCACGACCGGCTGCGCGACCGGCACTTCGCAGGTCGCCGGGCTCGCGACGTAGGTCGGCGTGTAAGCCGCGACCACGGGACGATAAACCGGGTAGTAACTCACGGGCCGGGCGACATACGCCGGCTGGGCGTAAACCACCGGCCGGACGACCGGCTGCACATACGCGGGCCGGGCATAGCTCACCGGCACATAGGCCGGCTGGCTATAGGCCGCATAGGTCGGCTGCACGTAGCTGGCTGGGGTATAAGTGGCTTGAGCGTAAGTCGGCTGGGCGCTCACCGGCTGTTGGTAAGTCGGCTGAGCGTACGCCGGCCCAGCATAAGTCGGCGCTGTGTAGTTCGACTGCAAGTTGATCGGCTCGCCGTAGTTGGGATCAACGTAGTTGGCTTCCGCCGCTTGCGGCTGCGGCGCCGGACTGTAAACCGGCTGGCTGGCCGGGCTGTACGTGGTAACGGTCGTGGTGGTGACCGTCTTGGTATAGGTCGCCTCCGAGGTCCAGTCCTGGCCGAAGGCGCTGGCGGCAAGGCCGCCGAGAGCAAACATCGCGAGCATAGTCATGCGAGCGTTCATAATCACACCGTTCCTTTCATGGAGGGTCGCTTTGCAACAAGCGTGGCCTGACTTCCTTAGCAGGCCGTTTGGTTTTCTAACGCGTGTCGTATGGGAGAGAGGGAAATGCAAAGACCGCGCCAATACGCGGGTCAAAATCGCCCGGAACGCTTGCGGTTTCGCGTTTTAGAGGAGATAGATCGTGCTAACTCTAGGCTTGGCAAGTAGTTGCGATGAATCGCAGAGATTGGAAAGCAAAACCGCTAGGCACTGCTCGCGCAACGAATGGATAAGCTTGGAAAAATGAGAAGAATATGCCGGATATGCGCATATCATTTCGATTGCAAACGAATCCAATTGATAACAGCATTGGAGCGGACGACCGTCCGGAAATTCTAAACACGAAGTCGCGAAGAGCACGAAGAACGCACCGAGAGTCAACGAATCATGCGACTATTTCAGAGCTGCCAACTTCGCGTCCTTCGCGCCTTGGTGTTTAACAAATATTCGCCTACTTCCCTAAACACCGCCCGATCTGTCGCGCGGCCTGCTTTAGCCGGTTCTCATTCTCGACCAGTGCCAATCGCAGGTATCCTTCGCCGGCCGGGCCGAAGCCTCCGCCGGGGCTCGCGGCCACGTCGCCTTCCTTCAAGAGCTTCATGGAGAAATCGAAGGAGTTCATTTCGCTCGACCAGGGCTCGGGAATCTTCGCCCAGACGAACATCGAGGCCCGCGGCCGCTCGATCGGCCAGCCGAGTCGCTCCAGGCCGTCGCAGAGCACGTCGCGGCGATGTTGATAGATCATCGCCTGCGATTCGACCGCCGCCTCGGCGTTTCGCAAGGCCAGGATCGCCGCGATCTGGATCGGGCGGAACATGCCGTAGTCATAGTAGCCTTTGATCGTCGAAAGTGCCCGCACCATTTCGGCGTTGCCGCCGCAAAAGCCGACGCGCCAGCCGGCCATGTTGTAGCCCTTGCTCATGGTGGTCAGTTCCACGGCCACGTCGATGCCGCCGGGCGCTGCAAGGATGCTGGGCGTCTTGTAGTCGTCAAAAACCACGTCGGCATAGGCCAGGTCGCTGATGATCATCACGCCATAGCGCTTGGCCAAGCGGACCGCCTCGACGTAGAACTCCGGTTCGACGACTGTCGTGGTGGGATTGTGCGGGTAGTTAACGATCCAGACTTTCGGCCGCGGGACCATGTGGCGGCAGGTGTAATCAACGTTCGCCAAAAGCTTTTCCGGATCAGTGACTTCGAGCAAGATCGCGTTGGCCGAGGCCAGGGCCACCGCGTAGAGATGGGCTGGATAAGACGGGGCCGGCACGATGGCCGTATCGCCCGGCCCCAGGAGCGCCAGGCAAAGGTGGCTGAAGCCTTCCTTCGAGCCGAGGCAGACGATCAGCTCGCGCTGCGGGTCGAGCCGCACGCCGTGCTGGCGGACATACTTGGCGGCCACCTCGCGGCGGAGGCTGAGGATGCCCGCTGCTTCGCTATAACCGTGGTTTTTCGGATCGTGGGCCGCCTCGGCCAGCTTTTCGATCACCAAATCCTGCGGCGGATCGGACGGATTGCCCATCCCCAGGTCGATCACGTCGTCGCCCGCGCGGCGTTTTTCGTATTTCAGGCGATTCAGCTGGGCGAACAGATAGGGGGGTAGGCGGCGAACTCGTTCGGACACTTCGATCGAAAACGGCCTGCCATGCGAAACAGGTTCGATGGCCTCTTTGACTTCCGTACTCATGTATCAGACCCGGAAAGAAGGTGGGGGTACAACTTAAACATATCGCGAACGGGCGACTTGGGGAAGGCGGAATGGCAGGGAGAGGGAGACAAGGAGATCGGGAGAAGAGGAGAAACGGCAACAGAAACCGTAATTCGTCTAGTATGCCCCCTCTCCGCGTCACGCTTTTCCGCCCCTTGGAATACCCGCTCAGCGTTTGGTACAATTAGACCAAGTATTCTTCCGGCCGAGTCGCATTCGTCAAAGTGGCTCGCAAAAGAGTAAGGGGACTCGCTTTGACTGAAACTGAAGAAGGCCGCTCGGCCGATGAAACTCCGGCGCAAGCTTCGCCGGCGAACCAGGCCGCCAACACGTCGATAGCCGGCGAACCGATCGAAGAAGAGGAGACTTCCGCCGCGGAGAGCGACGCTTCCGGGGCGCCCGCGTCAGGTTCGCGACGGCTCCTCATCGGTTCGCAGCGCGATCCGGCAGCCTTTCGCGCTCGGCCGAAGCGCGATTGGACGCCCATCGAAGGCGAGGACGAAAAAGGCGGCAAGGGACCGAGCGAAGGTGGACATCGCCGCCGGCACCGCGGCGGACGAGGGCGCGGGCATGGCGGAGAGCACGGAGCAGGGAGCGCGGGTAAGGGAGCGGAGAGTGGAGAGCAGAGAGTACAAAGTACGGAGTACAGAGTGCCCAATGCGGAACAGGCGGTTACCGCACCTGTCACCGCGCCGGCAATCACTCCGCCGGTAACAGCGTCGCCAGTCGGCGCACCACCTCCGGTCGCTCGGGCGAAAGTAACATTGCCGCCGGAAGAACCATTGCCCGAGGTCATCATCCGTCCGGCCAGCGACGACGATTCGCCGGTGATTCCCGGCAAGCGGCAGAAACTCACAGCGGCAATGGAAGCGGAACTCGACCGCGCGATGGCCGGCGTTTCCTTTGACGATCTGATGTCGGCCGGCGCTGGCGGTGCGCAGGAAGGCACGCTCGAGCCCGAATCGCGGCACCGTGTCCGAGTTGCCGCTATTCGACGCGACGACATCTTCGTCGAGTTCGGCGGCCGTGAGCAAGGCTGCATCCCGGTCCGTTCGTTCGAGACGCCGCCCTCGGTGGGCGACGAGATCGAAGTCATCGTGCAGCGCTACAACGCCGAGGAAAACCTCTATGACCTGAGCCTGCCGGGCGCCGCGGTCGATCTGGGCAATTGGGACGAAGTCCACGAAGGCATGTTGGTCGACGCCCAAATCACCGGGCACAACACGGGCGGCCTGGAGTGCGAGGTGAATAAACTCCGCGGCTTCATTCCCGTAAGTCAGATTTCGCTCTACCGCGTCGAGGACCTTGCCCAATTCGTTGGCCAGCGTTTCACCTGCTTGATTACCGACGCCAACCGCGACCGAAAGAACCTCGTCTTGAGCCGCCGGGCGGTGCTGGAGCGTGAGAAGGAAGAAAAGAAAGAGCAGTTCTTCTCCTCGCTCGCGACGGGCCAGGTCCACGAAGGCACCGTGCGGAAGCTGATGGATTTCGGCGCATTCGTCGAGCTAGGCAACGGCATCGATGGCCTACTGCACGTCAGCCAATTGGCGTGGGGCCGCGTGAAGCATCCCAGCGAGGTTGTGCAGGAAGGCCAGCAAATCCGCGTCCGCATCGAAAAGATCGATGCCGAGACGGGCCGCATCGGGCTCTCCTATCGCGACATGCTCGAGAACCCCTGGACCGCGGCGGCGGGCAAGTATCTGCCGCGCACCCAGGTCCACGGCAAGGTGACGCGGCTGATGGATTTCGGGGCGTTCGTCGAAGTCGAGCCGGGCATCGAGGGACTGGTCCACGTTTCCGAGCTATCGCACAAACGGATCTGGCGAGCATCCGACGTGGTCAAGGAAGGCGACGAGATTGAGGTGATGGTGCTCAATGTCGATCCCCAGGCCCAGCGGATGAGTCTCTCGATTAAGGGTCTGCACCAGCCCGAGCCGAGCAAGAAGGAAAAGGAAGAGGCCCAGGAGGCCGAGTTGCCCGAAGCGACGAAGAAGTCTCAGCCAACGTTTACCGGTCCGCTCAAGGGCGGCCTTGGCAAGACGACGGGCGAGAAATTCGGGTTGAAGTGGTAAGACAAAGAAGTCAGAAGCCAGAAGTTAGGAGTTAGAATGAATAATTTGCTCGACCGCCGATCATTAAATGTGCTTATTCTAGCTTCTGACTCCTAACTCCTAACTCCTTCCACACCATGCGTGCCATTCTCGAAAAGAAGTTTACCAAGACCTGGGAAGCGTTGAAGAAGAGCCCCGGCGTTTCCGCGCTGCCCTGGTTCAAAAAGGCCGACGCGACGGTGCCCAAGAAGCTCGATGCCTATCAGAAGGCGCAGGAAAAGGCGCAGTCCGGCATGATCGGCGACCTCTTAAAGCTCCGCAAGGCGCTGCAAGCCTTGGAAGAGTCGGTGGTCAAGCTGGTCGATGCGAAGAGCCTCGCCGCGCTCGTCGCGGAGGACCGGACGAAGTCAACCGCGGTCGCCGAAATCAAACGCTATCGCTCCAAGGTCCAGCACGAGAGGGCGACATTCGAATCGCGCCTGAAAGCCGCCCTGGCCGCCGCCGACCAGGACGTTAAGAAGCTCGAATCGCTCGATCCGCAGAAGAAGAAGGAGCTGTGGAAGGGGTTTGGGGTGGAGCTATAGGGTCACATCGTCATTCAAGCGAACGTACGTGAGTATGCCCCGATATCACTATTCCTTCAGTGAACTCTTCGGCATGCTGGGCCGCGGTACTCCTGACTCTCCGGGAACGGACTTTTGTCTCGACTGCATAATCGACGCACCGTCAGGCAATGAGGCAATTGAGTGGGGATACCATGTTCTCGGTGACTTTGTAAGGTCTCGTGACCAGTATACCGACACGCCACATGATGGCAGTCCGATCCGCGAAGGAGCGATTGTCGCCGATACAGACGTTCGACAAATTCATCCGGCGTCGCTCGAATTGCGCTCAATGCAGCATTGGCAAGTATCCAGTGTGGATTGAACCGTGGAAGAACGATTCGGCGTCGGGCTGTCGCGCGGCGAGTGAGCCAGAATAAGATTTACTCTAGGTCGCTCGGCGGCGCCTCTTCGGCAAGCTTCGCTTGCCAGTCCTGAGCGGTGTGAAAGACATGCACAACGCTGACGGACGACATCCGCGTCAACTCGGTAAACCGCGAAATGCCCGTGCCCAATTCTGCGTTTGCCAAGGCGGATATGGCGCAGGTCAGGACGAGAATCGACGGGTTTTCCCTGAGAGTAGTTCGCGCCGATTGCGTCGATCTGGAGATGAAGCATGTCGACGTATCGCCTCGCGTGGTCGATGCTATATGTCTTCTTATTCCAATCCCATATTTCATCGAGGTCTCGTTCCGCGGACGGCGCGATGGCAACCGGCAATACCGGCTCCCGCTTACGCGCTCATTCTCGTACCTTTGGCGGAAGTGCTCGCGGACCTGCTCCATCGGAATACCAAGCCCGGCATCAATTTGAGCAAGACCTTCGTCAATGTGCGCAAGCCGCTCCGGCGTGAACAGGTAATTTAGGTCTTCTGTTTCCTCGTTGAGTTCGTGCTTCAATACGTCTGCTACGAATTCGTCAATCGTTTCGAAACCGGCGGACGCAGCGCGACGTTGGACGTCCTGATAGAGTTGGTCGTCTAATTGAATCCGATGCATGGCTCACACCTCCAATCATTGTCATTTCTATTGTAACGTGGTCGGAATGCTTTGTCATCGGCGAAATCGAGTCTCGATTCGCGTCAGCCTTGGTTCAGCCTCTCCGCCAAATCCGCCAAACGGCATTCCAAGCGGAGCATCTGTTCCTTCAACGCCATTTCGGATGCGGTAACTCGATTGGCAAGCGACCACACCGAGCAGACGAACAGGAACACAAAAACGAAAAACGCGTCAAACGTCGAACGGGGATCGGCCGGCGCTCCCAGTCCATGAATCAATGACACAACGGTAAGAATTGACGCGGCGCCATAGAAGAGCTCGCTTACCTGATGGGCGGACTTCTTCGCGACCTTCGACTTGCGGAGGTCGCGGATGAGCCACGCCGAGACCACCGCGCATACAATCAACATCGTCACGGCGCCCACGTAAAACGTGAAACCGCCTCGGTAGACGATCAATGCACGGACCTCGCCGGCAACGACGGCCAGCATGATCAGCAAAAGCACGATCGCCAGGAAACGATTCTTACGGCTCGGCGCCTCGTGGAGAATCGCGTCCCGTTCCTTGTCGTACGCAGCCCGCAAGGCGGGCGTGACCTCTTGTGACTTGAACAGCCGATCACGGAAGTTTGCGGGATCATTGGACATGGCGGTCTCCTTCTTGAAGTATTTTGTGAATTGCCAGCTTGGCATAGTGCAGTCGCGATTTGACGGTCCCCAGCGGAATCGCCAGCAGCCGCGCGATCTCTTCGTGCGACAAGTCTTCGAGGAAATAGAGCGTCAGTATTTCGCGCTGCGGCAGCGGAAGCCGATCGAGCGCGTGGTGAACGTGCTCGGCATCGTCGAAAATGGAAGCCTCGTCGCCCGGCACCTCGAGCGTCTCCTCATCGAGCCGGCAAGTCAATTGCCGGCCGAGCTTGCCGTTTCGCAGCCGGCTGACGGCCGCGTTGCGAGCGGTGGTGTAGAGGAACGAAGGCAACGAGCGCGGATCGCGCAGCGCGCGAATCGAACGATAGGTCTTGAGCCACGTTTCCTGAAGCAGATCCCAGGCGTCCTCCTCTGAGGAAGCCAATCGTCGCAAATAGTAAAACAGCGACCGCTCCCACATCTGCACGATCGACTCGAACGCCGACGCATCGCCCTGCTGGCACTGGACAACGAGCAGTTCGCATTCGAGAATCTGGCGATCCGACAGCATGAAGGTGCTCCTGGCTATAGGTCAGGACGCTGCCGCGGCCGAAAAAGTTCAAAACGTCTGTAGCAACGGTGCAAAAGGCCGCGACGACGCAGAAGTCAGCGAATTCGCCCGCCAAAAACTTGTGGGACTCGTTCAATCGTTAATCAAGCCCTCATTTACGAGAAGTCGATAGTACGCGTCCATGGAAATTATCCTCATTCCTTCAAACGGATCTAGCGCGAGCAAATGTGAGTCGTTTGTTACGAGATAATCGGCGCCCGCTGCCATCGCGGCAACCAGGATCGGGCTATCGTTGGGGTCTTGCGGTACGGAATGCCGCGACGCGCCGGGTTCAACTAACGCCGACCAGCGAAGTATCCTCGCTTGCGCAAGCATACCGAGGCGACGGCTGAACCCCAGCCTTTCGATCAGGATGCGACGCACTTCATCAAGGACTGTCCGGCAACAATACGTCCGCCACGATGCCGCCGAGTTGCCTCCAACATCCGTTCCGCAGCACCGCCCAAAATCGCCTCAGCCACGTAGACGTTGGTGTCGAAAAAGATCTTCACTTTCCGTAACGCATTTGCTCAATAGCCTGATCGACCGTTGACTGCGTAATTCCCTTGTCTTGTGCCACGCGCCTTGCAGTGCCGGCTTCCTCCTGCCAATCACTTTCCGTCCGCTCGGCAAGTTGCGCGGAGAGATTTAGCCGCTCCTCATCGGAAAGCCGGTCGATTTGCTGAAGAATACCGCGTACAGTCGCCTCGCTCATGCCTTTCTACCTCCTTTCCTTATTCTAATTCAGAAGTATAGCGCAAGCAATGACTTAAAACTGCGGCGCACATAGCGTGTCTACACCAGCCCCCAGCGCTTCCGCAAATACCATTCGACGGTCAGAATCGTCAGCACGGCGAAGAAGAAGTTCCAGGTGTCCCAAAGCGTTTTCTTTGTTTCCTGCTTTACTTCGAGGTAGTCGGTCTTTTTCATCAGCTCGTCGAGCCAATTGGGAAGCGTTTCCGCCCGGACTACTTTGCCGTCGGAGGCCTGGGCGACAGCCTTCATCGCGTCGGTGTCGGACGAGGCGTTGTCCAATTCGAGGTCCTGCTCAGCCACGGTAAACTGTGCCCGCGCCGTGCCCAGGAGCTCGCCCTTGCGCGTGGCGCTGACCTCGATCGTGTAGTCGCCCGGCTGCTGCGTATCGCGGAAGGAGCCGGTCACATGGTCGTCTTTTCCGACCATTACGACGGCGGCGCGCTTGTCGCCGGGCTTGACGATTTCGACCTTGAACTCGGCGTCGGTGATCGGCTCGCTCTGTGGCGACTGGGCGCCCGCGGTGAACTCGACGCGATTGCCGGGGAAGAAGCGGGTGTTGTCCAGCCGCACCCAGACGCTGCCCTGGTTCTCCTGATCCTTGCGCGCCAGCCAGAGCACGATCTGCCGCCAGAAGCGCTTGTGCGCCGATTGGAACCCTTGCATCCACCACCGCCAGGTCGAATCGCCCGCGAAGGCGATCACACGGCCGTTGCCGGACGTCTGCGCGACGAGCAAGGGATTTTCCTCCTTGCCGTCGGCCTCGGCCAGGACAATGGCGCCGGGCTTGAGATGCGCATTGCTAAAGAGATTCGCCCCTTCCAGCGGCGGCAGTTTTTCCCAGGCGGCTTTGTTCGCCTCGGCCCCGGCGGCAAGCGTCAGGACGAAGTGCCGCAGCTCGCGCGGCGCCGGCTCCATACGCAGTGGTCCCTTCAGATGCACGTCCTCTCGAATTCTGTCATCCGGGTTTTGCCGTTCCAGCCGGTCCATGATGACGGGCAGAACTTTGGCCAGTTCCGTATTGTAGTATCCGCCCGGCCCGTAGGTATGAAACCCGCCGAGCATGATCAGGCCCTTGCCTTGATCTACCGACTTCGCGAGTTCTTCAAGTTCCGCTGGCGTGAAAACGGTCGAATCGACGTCTCCGATGATGTAAACGTCGTACTTGCCCGCCTTGAGCAGTTCAGCAAGGTCGCCGGGCTTGGTTTGCTCGACGTGCTCGCGATCGATACGGATCGAATCGACCTTGATGTCGCGCGAGGCATCCAGCGAACGGCGGAGGAACTTCTGCTCGACGCGGAGATCGCCCTCGATATAGAGCACGTGCAGCCCGCCTTTGAGCACTTGCACGAACGAGCTTTGCCGGTTGTTCGTCGTCACCAGTTCGCCGGGCTGAGGAATGGCCTCGAGCGTCAGCTTGAACTCGCCGGCCGTATCCGGCGTGAGTTTGAACTCGACGGGCAGAATTTGGCCGTCCTCGTTTGACTTCAGCTTCGCCTCGCCGATGACCTTCATGCTTTTGTCGTTCGGCCCCATGAGCAGGCGAACGGGAATGTCTTTGTTGACGTATCCGCTGATCTTAACCTGGCCGCGAACGACCATCTCGGTGTCCTTGAATACGGCGGCCGGCGGCGGGAAATCGACTACGGCAACGTCTTGCACGCCGCCCAGCCCTCGCGACTCGCCAAAGGGAACGGGAAAAACGCGATAGCCTTGGTGCCGCGACTGGGCGGCGACTTCCTGTGCGGGCAGATCGCGGGGCGAAAGGGCCTGCTGACGGCCGTCGGTGAGGAGAACAATGCCCAGCAACCGCTTGCCATTCTCCTGGCGGTTAACATCGTCCAGCGCCGCGCCGATGGCCGTCTGCTGGCCGGTGGGAGTGTCGGGGAGCACGATATGGCCGTCTTTCACCTCCAAGGGATGCGTCTCGGCGTCGAAAGTATATGCCTTGATCTCAAAATCGCGGCCCACCCGGCGGAGCGCGGGCACCGAATCCTCCAGTGTCGCGCGCAACGAGTCCCAGCGCGACTTGTTGTTCAGCGCATCGCGGACCTGCATCGACCGCGACTGGTCGATCAAAAGCACGAGCGTCGCCTTCTCCTTGTGGGTTTCGACGGAAACGAGCGTCGGCCGCAGCATCGCGAGCACGATCAGCAGGATGATTCCGCAGCGGAGGAACGCCAACGTCAGCCGCCGCCCGAGCGACGCGCGCGATCTGCCTGGCCCGACCAGCACCACGATCGCCAAGAGCGCGGCACAGATCGCGGCCACGATCCAATAACTATCGGCGATAGGGTAGTAATAGAGGTGCATGAGGGGTGGGAAGTGGGTAGTGGGAAGTGGGTAGTGGAGAGTGGAGAGTGAGCTTCCGCCGCTCACTTCTCACTATTCACTTCCCACTTCCCACTTTTTTCTACTCCGGCTTATAAAACCAGTTACTTACGATATACTCCATTGCCAGCAGCCCGGCCACCATGACGATCAGCCAGGAATAAATCTCGCGGCCGACGCGGGCTTCGCCTTGGTTCCGCACGACTTGCTCGTTGCTCCGCGCGATCTGCGGCGCATAGGGCCAAAAAGATCATTTACTTCCTTTTCGGTCAGCCGCGTCAGGTCCGTTAGCCGTGCGGGAAGATTGACGCTGAAGCCGCGGTCGTCGCGCGGCTCGCCCGCGCTTTGAACCTGATAGTTCCCTACCTGATCCACTCCGCTGATCGTAAGCTCGGCCTTCTCCGGCCGTGGTAGCGGCCTGTTATTCTTGGGGTTGGGCGTGTAGAGCGCGTAAACCTGCCGCGGGTTCTGATCGCTGATCGGCAGCAAGACCGCGGCGACCCCGGCGTAGTAGTTCAATTGCTGATCGCTGCTGCCCACCAGCGCCGCGACAATCTGGTTGGCCAGGATCACGAAGGGCCACGCCTTGATTTCGGTATCGACGGGCAGCACATTCCAGGCATCGCGGCGCGCGCCGCGATCGGAGAACGGCGTCGTGGTCATCAGCACGCGCCCGGCGACTTGCCCTGTGCCGATCGTTCGCTCGATGAGCATCGGCCGGCCGTCGTTATATTGGATGATCGTACTGCCGCCGGCGTTTGGTTCGCCCACGCGCCAGTAACGGTAGACGGGAAAACAACTCCAAGGCGAACGCGTCGCGAACGGCGCAAACGGTTTGAGGATCGAATTTCTGGTAATCCTGCGGCGCGAGGTGAGTATCGCCGTCTTCGCGCGGGACCTGGTCCATGAGCGGAGCGGGAAGCAATTGCTGCGCGGCCGGCGAGTTAAATGCCTCGATCGGTTGCGCATGCCGCCCAAGAAACACGCCCACGCCGTGCCCCGCGGCGGCGTAGTCAGTCAAGCACTGCCAGACGCCCGGCTCCAGCCCCGGCGGATCGAGCAGACAAACGGCCGCATAGCCGTCGAGCGACTTCGCCGTCCGCGTGGCCAGCTCGCCGTAGTCGATCGTATCGCACTTGAAACGGGCGGTGGCGGCCAGCGCTGACGCGAGGTAGAACGCCGACTCGCCGACGGGCGGCTGGGCGACGAGAAGCACCGGCCAGGACGGCCGGACCTCGACAGTGAAATAGCGCTCGTCGTCCGCCGCCAGGGAGTCCTGCCCAAGGATTCGCACGACGCCTTGCCGCGTGCCGGGCTTGAGTTTGGACGCGGGGATGCGGAAATCGAGCGTCTCTGTTTCACCCGTGCCAAGCTGCTTGATCTGCTGGCTGACCTCCTCCATTTTTCCTTCTGGCGAGAGGATATCGACTTCAATCTGCCGCTGGCCGCCTGGGCCGCGACAGGAAATGTCGGTCTGAATTTCGATCGATGCGCCGGCAGCGACAACTTGCTGGGAAAGGTTCAGATCGCCGAGCGCGAAGTCAGTCGGGTCCGTCACGCCCACGTCGATCAGGTAGACGGCGACGCCCGTCAACTCCTTCAAGCGGTCCTGGAGGTAGGCCGTGTCGTCGGCCGGCCACGACGCCCGCGAAAGATCGGTTAGGACGTAAATCTCCTTGGCCTGCAGCTCGCTCTTCTTCAACACGCGAACCGCTTCACCGAGGATGCGGGTCAGCGGCCGAGGGTTGTCGACGATTTCCAGTTGGCCGATCCGCTGTTTGCTCCAGCCGCGGTCGGCGTCGAAGCTCTGCGGCGTCATGCCCGAATCGCAGACGGCAATCTGGCTTTCCGGCGGCAACTGCTCGAGAAGCCATTGGCCGAATTCCTTCGCCGCGTCAAGGCGGGTCTTCTTATCGCGGAGGTATTGCATGTGCGGGCCCGCGTCAAAAATCATCGCCGCGGCCACCGGCGCTTCCTGATTGCCGAAGCGGTGCGAGAACTTGACGGTCGGCCGGGCGAGAGCGAGAGCCAGCACTGCGATCGCGCCCGCGCGGAGCAGCAAGAGAAGCAGGTGCCGCAGCCGCAGCCGGCGCTGGTTCAAATCGTGCCGCCGCTGGATGAACCGCAGCGCCGGGAACTCCAGCTGCTTCGGCTTCTGGCGCATGATGAGGTGCAGGACGATCGGGACAGCGATCGCCCCGATGCCGGCCAGGAATGCGATGTTGAGAAACATGCGAGCCTCCCGCTCCTATCCTCTCGCCGATCTATTGACCAAATACTCCGTCAGCGCCCGATCGAACGGCATGCTCGTATCGAGCGGAACGTAGTCGATCCGTGCCTGGGAACACTCACGGCGATACATGTCGCGAAACGAATTGACCTCGCTCAGATAGTCCTCGCGAAAGGCGTCGGCATCGAGCGCCAGGCGGCGGCGGCTTTCGGGGTCTTCCAGTTCAACCATGCCGCGAAAGGAAAGCGGACCTCGGCCTCGTCCAGAACGTGAAACAGGATCACGTCGTGCCCTCCGTGTCGCAGGCGATAGAGCGCCTCCAGCACCGGCGCGGGATCGTTCAAAAGGTCGGAGAAAATCATCACCAGGCTCGTGTGCTTCAACATGGCCGCCACTTGCACGATGCTCTGGGCGATGTCGGTTTCGCCGTCGGGCTTCAAGTTGGCCAAAAGCGAGAGCACGTCGCCCAAGTGGCCGCGGCGGGCCTTCGGGCGAAGGCAGTTGCGGATCTTTTCGTCGAAGGTGATCAGCCCCACCGGATCCTGCTGGTGGATCATCAAGTAGCTGAGCGCGGCCGCCAAACAAATCGAGTACTCGAACTTCGTCAGCTCCTGCCGGTAGGTGTAGCCCATCGAGCGGCTGAGGTCCATCATCATGTAGCCCGTGATGTTGGTCTCAGCCTCGAACTTCTTCACGTAGTACTTGTCGGTCTTGGCGTAGATCAGCCAGTCGATGTCTTTGGGGTCGTCGCCGGGCGTATATTTGCGGTGCTCGCTGAACTCCACGGAGAAGCCGTGAAACGGACTGGAGTGGAGGCCCTGCAAGATAGCCCTTGACGATGAACTGTGCGCGGAGATCAAGCCGCCTGATCGTGCGAATGACTTCGGGCTTGAGGTATTGTTCGGCGTTGGGCATCGCAGAGGCCAGAAATCAAATGTCAGGGGTCAGAAGCTTGCGGTCAGTTTGTGGCGTCATCAGCCTTCTTGACGACTTCAAGTTCAAATAGATCGGACAGTACCGGGTCTTTCAGTCGAGGGCTGGGAACGCGAACTACATCTGGGGGCTTATCGGACTTAACAATGAGTTCGGGAACTACTACGTACACCTTGGCCTTCTCCGGTAAAAGGGCATCCGGCGGCAGGCGAATCCTTCCGTTCTCGACAACTCCTTCGTATGAGACAACTTTCATTTCTCGACCTCTCTCGGTACGATTTTCCGATGCGTTTTCGTTTCGCGATGTAACATGTCAATCATCACCCCGAGAATACCGCCCACGACCGCGCAAAGAACGACAACGACCGCTGCCATTACGCACTGAGCGAATAAGCCAGTCTTTTCGCCGTCCAATTCTTGGGGATTCCTGACAACGTTGTACAGCCCGATACCGAGTCCCGCCAGTAAACCCAGAATACCGTATGCCAGCTTCCGTTCTTTCGGCAGTCGAAGCATGATTACTTCCCAATGTCGATCAATCATCACCTACTTCTCATATTTCGGTATCACCGGCGGCGGCGTCTCGCGGATTAATCGCGCAATCAAGTCTTCCGTATTCATCCCCTCCGCCTGGGCCTGGAAGTTCGTGGAAATACGATGCCGCAGCACCGGCACGGCCACTTTCTGAACATCTTCAATAGCGACCGAGAACCGCCCATCCATCGCGGCCAGGGCCTTGCCGCCGTTGATCAGGAATTGCCCCGCGCGGGGGCCGGCGCCCCAATCGACTAGTTCCCGCACGAACTTCGGCGCCGCGGTCGTCCTTGGGCCGCGTCGAGCGGACGAGCCGGGCGACATATTGCACGATGTATTCGCTTACGGCCACCTTGTTCACCAGCCCTTGCAGGTTCACGATCGCGCGGCCGGAGAGAATCTTGTGGACCTCGACCGTCGTGCCCCGCGTGGTTTGTGTCAGAATCCGTTCCTCCTCCTCGGCCGTCGGGTAATCGACTTTGATGTTGAACATGAAGCGGTCCAACTGGGCCTCGGGCAGCGGGTAGGTCCCTTCCTGCTCGATCGGGTTCTGCGTCGCGATCGTGAAGAACGGCTCCGGCAGTGAATAAGTCGTCTGGCCGACGGTCACTTCGCGTTCCTGCATCGCCTGGAGCAAGGCCGCCTGGGTCTTGGGCGGCGTGCGGTTGATTTCGTCGGCCAAGAGGATGCTCGTAAAGATCGGGCCCTCGACGAAACGGAACTCCCGCCGGCCTTTGTCGTCTTCTTCCAGCACGTTCGTGCCCGTAATGTCCGAAGGCATCAGGTCGGGCGTAAACTGGATGCGTTTGAAGGGGATGTCGAGAATCCGCGCCAAGGTGCTGACCATCAAGGTCTTGGCCAGGCCCGGCACGCCGACCAGCAGGCAATGTCCGCGCGTGAAAATGGCGGCGAAGATCTGCTCGATGACGTCGTTCTGGCCGACGATCACCTTTTGCAATTCTTCTTGCATCAGCCGGCGATGCTGGCTGAACTCCTGGAGAACGTCGCCGAGACTGCGGGGCTTTGCCGCCGGCGGCGACGGCGCCGCGGGGCTAGGTGTGGATGTTGCCAACGGTGTTCCTTTATGTGTAGGTCCCGCTTGCCGAGCGGGACTAATTTGCGCAACTTGCCCGAAAGGCATCGAAGCCTTTTGGCGAATTGTGCTATAAGGGTCCTTTCCGGCAGAAAGGACCTACAAGCTCAATTGTAGCCGACCGGAACCGGACTGCCCATGCGCGGCGACCGGCATTTGCCCGCGCAACTGCTGAATTGTATGATACTCGTGAGGGCGCTGCGCACGTACGTTAGGCTTTCCAGCCTGACGCTCGGCGGTTGACGTGCATCGTTCCTGTCGTGCTGGAAAGCCCGGCGTACTGCTATGGAGGGAAAAATGAAAGTGCCCATTCTCGCCGCTCTGGCCCCGGTCGTGCTGCTCGCATCGGTTGTATCGGTCGCGGCGGCGGAGCTATCGCCGGAAGATGTCCAGAAGGCCATGAGCAAGGGCGTCGCCTATCTTAAGGACCGATGGCAAACGGAGAAAGGCTGGTCGGAATATGCCGGCCAGGAAGGCGGCATCAAGTGTCTTTGCACAATGGCCCTGCTCAATGCCGGTGAGTCGCCCGACGAGCAGGTTTACCTGAAAAACGCGCTGGAAGGCGTGCGCAAACTGCATCCCACGACGACCTACGTCGTCGCGCTGCAAACGATGGTCCTGTGTCGTGCGGACCAACTCGAACGCGATCAGGATATCATCGCACATAACGTGGAGTTGCTCCAAGAATGGCAAATCAAGGCCGGTGTTGCCGACCGCAAAGGCGGCTGGTCATACGGCGAAAACACGACAGGACCGAGAGGCTCGATTCAAGGAGACGGGTCGAATAGCCAGTTCGCACTCTTGGCGCTCTATGAAGCGGCCCGCGCCGCCGAAAAACACCATCTGCACATCAAGATCGACCGCGAGACTTGGGAGCGCGCCCGCAATTACTGGATTACCAACCAGAATGGCGGCTGGGGCTACTATAAGACGATGGAGCCAACGGGCAGCATGACCTGCGCGGGCATCTCGTCGCTGGTGATTTGCAGCGACATGCTTCACGACCCGGACGCGAAAGTAACGGGCGACACGATCGACGGCTGCGTTCGCGCAGTCTTCCGAGGACCGGGAACGTATAAACCGGGGCATAAATTGGTTGCGGGATCATTTCACGGTGGACGCCAATCCGCCTTCGGCCGGCGGAAACGTCCGCCTCTGGCACTACTATTATCTATATGGCCTGGAACGCGCCGGGCGGCTCTCGGCACGGCGCAAGATCGGCGAGCAAGATTGGTATCGCCAGGGAGCATCGCATCTCGTGCATACCGTCAATGCCGCCCTCTCTGAATCCTACTGGCGCGGCAGCGGCTTTGCCGAAACGGATCCGGACATAACGACGAGCCTGGCGCTGCTCTTCCTTTCCAAGGGACGCTGGCCGGCGCTGATGGGCAAGGTCCAATTCGGCAGGCCCGAGGGCGAGCGCATCCGCGATGCCGACAAACAATGGAACTGGCACCGCAGCGACGTCAACAACCTGACGATCAACACCGAGGCGCACTGGGGCTTCGAGATGACCTGGCAAGAGATCGACATCAGCAAGGCGAATGTCGAGGAGTTGCTGCAAGTGCCGGTGCTCTTTTTCTCCGGCAACGGCAATCCGCTGCCCGACAGCGAGGCGCTGCGCAAGCGGCTGGCGGAGAACCTCCGCGATTACATCGACCGCGGCGGGTTCATCTTTGCCGACGGCGGCGAGGCCTGCGCGGACGAGGCCGGCGCGGCCGAGTTCGATAAGGGATTTCGCCAACTGATGGATCTCGTTTTCCAAAAGCCCGAATATCGCTTCAAACCGTTGGACGCCTCACATCCGGTTTGGCGCGCCGACGAGCCGATAAATCCCGATCAGGCCCGCCTCCTGCTGGGCATCGACTACGGCTGCCGCACGAGCGTTATCTATGCGCCGGCCGATCCGAACCATTCACGGCCGACGCTAGCTTGCCTCTGGGACCTGTCGCGGAGCGGACAGAGGGAATCGTACAGCAAGTCCGTGCAGGACCAAATCAACGGCGGCCTGGCGCATCGGCCGCAACGTGCTGACGTACGCGACGAATCGCGAGCTCAAGAAGCGAGACGAGAATTTTGCCATCTCCGTCCCAAAGGTCATTTCGGATAACGAGCGCGGCAAGTTCGCCGTCGCTAAGCTTGTGCATCCAGGCGGCTGCGACGCCGCGCCGAGGGCGCTGGCCAATCTCATGGAGCAGGCGGCCAACGACCTGCACATCCGCGTCGAGGCGCATCCCCAGCTGATCGGCATCAATCAGGGAATGTTTGAATATGCGGTCGTCTTCATGCACGGCCGCAACGCGTTTCGCCTCACCAACGCGGAGCGGCAAACCCTCCGCGAGTATGTCGAGCGCGGCGGTGTGTTGTTTGCCGACGCCATCTGCGGCAGCGAACCGTTTGCCGAATCGTTCCGCAACGAAATGGCCGAGATATTTTGGAAGAACTCGAAGAATTCCTTGGTGAGCATTCCGGCCAACGATCCGATCTGGACGACCAAGTACGGCGGCTATGACCTCTCGCTGGTCACCCGCCGCGACCCGCAGCCGGGCGCTCGGGCCGAGGGGCTCAAGTCGACGCTCCGCCGCGTGCCGCCGGAGTTCAAGGCGGTCCGCATTGGCGACCGCTATGGCGTGATTTTTTCCGAATTTGATTTGAGCTGCGCCTTGGAGAAGCACGATGCGCTCGATTGCCGCGGCTACACGCGCGAGGACGCAGCGCGGATCGGCATCAACGTGCTTCGCTACGCGATGCAACAGTAGTCCCCCTCTCCCTCTGGGAGAGGGTTAGGGTGAGGGCGTTTTCAGTTTCAGGAGTAGTCTAACAAGCGATATGATCCCTCTGTTCGTTACCTTTTGTTCGCAGTGTTGGCTGGTCATGCTGGAGATGGCCCCCTATCTGCTGTTTGGCTTTGCGTTGGCGGGGCTGATGTCGATTTGGATCTCGCCCGCCTGGACCGAGCGGCACCTGGGCGGCCGCGGCATCGTTCCGGTAATCAAAGCGACGCTCCTAGGCGTGCCGCTGCCGCTTTGTTCGTGCAGCGTGATTCCCGTCGTGGCATCGATGCGGCGGCATGGTGCCAGCCGCGCGGCGGCGACGTCGTTCTTGCTCTCCACGCCGCAGACCGGAGTCGATAGCATCGCCGTCACGTACGCGCTCTTAGGCCCGGTGTTTGCCGTCTTTCGCCCCATTGCCGCCATCGTCACCGGACTCTTAGGCGGATCGCTCGTGCTGGCGGCGGGCAACAGCAAATCTGCCGAGCCCGATGTGCCGCCGGAATGCACCGATTCGTGCTGCTCGGGCGATCGCGCACGGCCGGCATGGCTGCGGGCAGTGCAATACGGCTTTGTCACCTTGCCGCGCGACCTCGTGTGGCCGCTCTTGGCGGGCGTGGCGATTGCCGCCGCGATTTCCACCGCGCTTCCGGAACATTTCATCCACGAACACCTTGGCACCGGGACCGCCTCGATCCTCGTGCTCATGGCGGCCGGCATTCCGCTTTATATTTGCGCGACGGCTTCCATACCGATCGCCGCGGGGCTGATCCATCTCGGAGCATCGCAGGGCGCGGCGCTCGCGTTTTTGATCGTCGGTGCCGCGACCAATCCCGCCGCGGTCACGACCGTCTGGAAGCTCCTGGGACGCCGCACTTTGCTGGTCTACTTAACTACGGTGGCGCTGAGCTCGCTCGCTTGCGGTTTCGCGCTCGACGGGGTCTTTCGCGTGCTTGACCAGTGGCTGCCGCGGATCGCCACTGCCGGCGGCGCGTGTGCCGTTCATACGGTTGAGCAATTTGGCATCTGGTCAAAACTCTGTGCGATCGTTTTGCTGGCCGTGCTGCTGGGATCGCGACTGCCGCGTCGCCGCACTTTGAAGCCGTTGCCGGCAGCCAGTCAGGCCAAAGATTCGCATTCTTGCTGCCAGGACGAACATCCGGCGTTGCATCAATTGACAAAATCGGTCTAAATCGGTCTTGCGTGAATTGCCGTTCCCGGCGAGAATCCGCACCGTGCCTCGCGTCCGCAAAGCGAGCAACAAGTGCGCCAGGCTTTCCAGCCTGACATGATCGCAAGTCAGGCTAGAAAGCCTGACGTACGTTTAC
This sequence comes from uncultured Planctomycetia bacterium, assembly GCA_963775975.1. Lineage (GTDB taxonomy): Bacteria > Planctomycetota > Planctomycetia > Pirellulales > Thermoguttaceae > JANXQG01. The sequence continues at coordinate 542,377 of CAVZKX010000003.1, read as the reverse complement.
GAAATGGAATTCGTGGGCCGCCGCCCGCAATCGCTTTTCTCGTCCCGATGGATCAAGGATGATCTCGCGTGGGACTTTGACTGGCAACGGCGGCCAATACTGACCGAATGGGCAAAGCTGCAAGCGACGAACGGAGACCGCGTTTCGCGCTCGCGCGTCGGATCAGTAGAACTTAGTCATCGCGAGCCGCGCAAGGAATGCGCCGGCAAAAAGGAAGGATCCTATGCTCTCTCTGCCCGCGGCGCTCGTCGCCTTGGCGATTACCGGCGCCGGTTCCGGCCAAACCGTTCTTCTGGACTTCTATTCCGACGCTTGCGGCCCCTGCCGCCAGATGATGCCGACGGTTGACCAACTCGCGGCCCAAGGCAATCCCGTGCAGCGCGTCAATGTTACGCAATATCCCGACCTCGCCCGGCGGTTCGGCGTCACGAGCATCCCTTGCTTCGTAATGGTCGTCAACGGCCGCGAAGCGGGCCGCGTCGTGGGCGCGACCAGCCTCGGCCGCTTGGAACAACTTTGCAGTCTCGGTCGGCCCGCGCCGGCGCCTAACACGATGTTGGCTTCGGCGGCTCAACAGCCAGCACCTCAGGCAGCTCCGCCCGCACAATTTGCTCCGCCTGCGGGAGCGAGCATTCCGGTGGTGCCGGTCGGTTATGCCGCTCCGGCAGCGCGTGCGCCGGTCAGCGACGCCGACATGCTGGCCGCCAGTGTGCGGCTCCGTGTGGAAGACCCCAAGGGCTGGTCCTGCGGCAGCGGCACGATCATCGACGCCTTGCCGGGCGGCGAGGCGCTCGTCGTCACCTGCGGGCACATCTTCCGCGATTCCGAAGGAAAGGGCAGGATCGAGATCGACGTCTTCGGCCCCGCGCCGGCCGCGCACTTAGTCGGCCGAGTCGTATCGTATGACCTGGAACGCGACGTGGCATTTGTCGCCTTCCGCCCGCAGGGCGCGGTGACCGTCGCCCGTGTCGCTCCGCGCGGCTATTCGCTCCAGCCCGGCGAGGCGGTGACGAGCGTGGGCTGCGATCACGGCGGCGATCCGACGGTGCAGCACAGTCAGATCGTTCGGCTAGACAAGTTTTTAGACCCAGTTGAGCAGCGGATCGGACACAAGATCGCCGAGCCGCACGCACCGTGGAACGTAGAAGTGGCGTTTAAGCCGGAAGAAGGTCGGAGCGGCGGCGGACTCTTTTCGCCCGACGGAATGGTGATCGGCATTTGCAACGCCGCGGAGCCGCTCAGTCGCGACGAATTCGAGGCCATTTTCGCCGCACTTGGCTCGATCCATGCCGCGCTCGACCAGCAGCGTCTGACCTCGCTCTACCAGCAGCCGATCGCGCCGCCCATCTTGATCCGCGCGGCCAACGACACGCGTCAGTCGGTCGCGACAGCCGATCCGTTTTCCGCCGGGCGGCATCGCGCGCAGCCGAACACGGCGGTATCCGCTACGGCACCCGGCTTCGCCAACGCAGGTTCTACCGCACTGAGCAGTGCCGAGAAAACGACCTTGGACGAGATTCACCGCAAGCTGCGCGAGGGCTCCGAATTGATCTGCATAGTGCGCGATCGCAACGATCCCAAGTCCCCCAGCCAGGTCTTCACGCTGGACAGCGCATCACCGATCTTCGTCAATCAACTCTCCCGCGCCGGCCAAGCGTCCGCCGCGCCGCACGAGACCTCGATGGAAGTCGCCAAACGCCGCGCACCGATCCTCGAATGGGACGCCAAGACCGGTTATATCCATCAGGGCTCGCTGCCTCGGTAGCTAATCGCAGCACGTTTCGATAATCGAGTGACACCGCGTGCAAGTCAGCTTGCGGCGGATGTCCATAAGCCGACCACCGCACACAGGGCACGCCGGCTGCGAGGATTCTGATTCGTCCGGCTCACGCGCATCATCGCGCTGCCGGGCCTGCTCCGCAACCGGCCGTTCGTTTCGCACATCCATGAAGGAATTTCTCCGCGCACCTGTTACGCCATATCAAAAAGCATGATCTCCGCCGCGCCGTCCGCGCGCAACTCAATGCTCGCCTCATCGCTCACCGCCGCGCCGTCGCTCGTCTCCAGCCGCATACCGTTAATCTCGACGGCGCCCCGCAATGCCTGCACCCAGGCGTGACGCCCGGGATGAATCGCGTGCTCAACTTGCTCGCCGTCGCTGAGCGACGACAGATAAACCCGCGCGTCCTGGTTGATCCGCATCGCGCCGCTAGCGTCCGGCGCGGCCACGAGGAGCAGCTTGCTTTGCTTCTCCGCTGCGGAGAAAGCCCGCTCTTCGTAGCTCGGCTCAATGCCCCGCTTGGCCGGCCGCAGCCAGATCTGATAGAGATGAACGGGCTCGGTTGCCGAAGGATTGAACTCGCTATGTTCGATGCCCGTGCCGGCCGACATCCGTTGCAACTCGCCCGCGTGGATGACCGAGCCGTTGCCCATGCTGTCGCGGTGCGCGAGAGCCCCGTCGAGAACGTAGGTGATGATTTCCATGTCGCGATGGGGATGCATGCCGAACCCCTGGCCGGCCTGCACGAAATCCTCGTTGATCACCCGCAATGAGCGAAAACCGGTGTGGGCCGGATCGTAGTAGGAGTCAAAGGAGAACGTGTGCCAGGTATCGAGCCAGTCGTAACGGGCATGTCCGCGATCGGCCGCCTTGCGTATTTGGATCATCGTATCGTGCGGTTGTTATGTGGCCGCGCCATCGGCCTGTTTTTCCATCGCCTGCGCCGGCTCGGCAAGCGCCTCGTCGAGCGTATCGTAGATTCGCCAGATCGAGTCCAGGTTCACGATGTGCATCATTTCCCGCGCGGCCGGCGACATCTGGCAAAAAACGAGCGTGCCCTGCACGGCCGCGAGACGCCGCCAGACGACGATCATCAGCTCGATCACCTGGCTGCCGAAATATTCCGCGCGGCTCATGTCGAAGACCACTTTGTTGATGCAAGCGGCGTGAACCTCGGCCATCAGGGCCTCGGCCTCCTTCCGCACGCCCACGGTATGCAGGCTGCCAATCGACTCGGTCGGGGCGACGATCAGCGCCTGGTCGCGGCAATACGTGGAGAAGAGTTTTGTGGACATAAATGTCCTCCGTCGCCGATCACCAAGACTTACGGCTTCCTCGACACGATACCAGTTTAGCCGCGTTCGCCGGCCAGTCAATCAGGGCGGATGGCGAAATGCCGGATTGCCCCTTGCCGCGGCCGCGAAGCCTCAAAAACTTGACTCAAGAGAAAAGACAGAAAGATTGATGGCAGAAACATGCCGGACTTGCTCCTGTCCATTCATTTTTCTGCCACCATTTTTCTGTCATCACATTGTTCTTCCATTACCCTTTCCGCGCCTCCCTCGCAGCCCTCCCTCGGCCACGAGCGGGTCTCGGCCAACGACTCGCCCGTCTCCAGCAGGCTCTTCAGGCTCGCCAAAATATGCGGCCAGCCGTTCGACACGGCCTTGATGAGCTTCGAGTCGGGCACGTCGATCTCGTGCAGGACCGTCAGCTTGACCGATTCGCCGACCGTTTCCAGCGTGTAGGTCAGCCGCGATTCGCCTTCCTTGCTCAGCTCCGGATTGAATTCGTGCCGCCACTTCAAGACCAGCCGCCGCTCCGGCTCGATTTCCACGACCTCGCCGCTATCGGTGACGTCGCCATCAGGCTTCATTAACCGCCAAGTCGAACCAGTCTTCCAATCGCACTCTTGCCAGCAATCGACCCAGTACTGGCGGGTGAACTCGGGCTCGAGCAGGGCCTTCCAGAGCTTGTCGGGCGTGGTGCGGATATAGGTCACGTAAACAAATTGCGAATTAGCCATCGCTTTCTCCTTCGAGTTGTTTTTTGAGCTCGGCCAGGGCGCGGAGGCGGCCCTGCTCGAACTTGCCAATCCACCGATCGGCGATCTCGTGGATGGGCACGGGGTTGAGATAATGCAATTTCTCGCGGCCACGCCAAATTGCGACCACCAGCGACGCCTTTTCCAGCAGCTTGAGGTGCTTGGTCACGGCCTGGCGGGTCATGTCGAGGTGTTCGCAAAGCTCGGAGAGCGTCTGCCCGTTGTCCGCCCGCAAGCGGTCCAAAAGCAGCCGCCGGCCCGGATCGGCCAGCGCCTTGAACACCATGTCCATGTCCGCGTCCACGGTCATATTATGCAACCATTTGGTTGCATGTCAAGGGGTGCGCGGTAAACTGGTCCCCTCCACCTCCGGAAGAGGGTTAGGGTGAGGGTGCTACGTAGCTGAGTTCAGTCCAGGTCGTGCCTCCGTATCGCCTTGCCCGTCATCCAACATCGCTCGATACTTAGGATAATGCTCGCTCCACCTAAATGCGTCCGTTGACGGAGCGGTTAGATAACGGAAGGTAAACCATGGAACCAAGATTTGCATTTTACGAAATCGTGCGGGTCATCGGAGACCCTCCACGAATAAAAGAAGCTCTGCGAGGAAAAGAGGGTATTGTTTTGGGCATGAGCGATTCAAGCGATCTTGTGGAAAGGGACTATGGGGTTCATATAAACGAGTTTGGAGAGACATTTGCGATTCCAGAACACCTTTTAGAATCGACCGGGCGCTTTGGGCGCCGCGAGGATGCTATCAGTCGAGACCCAAGACCGGCGTTATTAGGCAAGCAGCAAAAAAGCGGATTCGAGCCAACCTAAACTCCAGCAAGTGCCGCCGCCAGTCCGGCGATGGAAAGCCACTTATTTGCAGGTTCGCCACAGCTCCAATCGTGAGCCTCCACTGGACAAGCCGGCGGTTTCTCAATCGATCAATTGTTTACAATAGATTATATGTGATGTCACATTGGCACGGGACTTGCTGCATTGCGGTCGGCTCACCCTCTGACTGCCATTGTTGGTTAGCCGACCGTTATGACGAGTTATCTCCAGTTAATACAATACACTTGGAGAACCCGGCCGAGTAAACAAACAGCCAGAAGAAGTGATCCTGATCGCATCCTGACCGAGCCCTGATCGCGTCCTGATCCATTCCTGACCGCGTTCTGATCGAGTGCTGATTGGCAAAACCCCAACAAAACAGGCGAAAAACGCGAATTCCAAAAGACGAAGAAAAAAAACTTCATTCCTGACTTTACCATGTGTACCAAATCAGTCATTTTCCTGTCATCACCTTTGCGAGCTCTGCGCCTTTGCGCGAGAATTCCTCGTGCATCCCACCATCCGCCGGCCCAACTTCCGAAAGTGTGCCATTTTGAGCCAAACTGTGCCATGCGACGCGACGACCGATCCGCCGGCTACAGCCGGAACTCCAGCGACTCGCTTCGCCCCCGCTCGCAGCACTGTTAGGCAAAGATTAAATGCGTATTTCGGCCATGTTATATCGTGCTCCGTTCCACGCTTAATCTACAGAGGCAGGCGGGCTTCGTGCTAAACGAGCCGTGCGAAGGGCCAGTTTGCCTCCGAGATAATCCATTGACGTTTTGCCGCAAATTCCGTACAAATAACGCTTTACGAATCCCGCCAGCGGACGGCACTTGGAGCGTGCCTGCTACTTTACCGCATAAGGAGAATCCCATGTCAGTCAAAGATTGGGCCGGTGGCAAGGTTTTCAAGTTCGTGCATGGAAACAACCTGGTCTATAACACCTGCTGGGAAGATCCTCGGCTCGACCACGTGGCGATGAAGCTCACGCCCCGCGATACGGTGCTGGTGATCACGTCGGCCGGCTGCAACGCGCTGGATTACGCGCTGGCGGGGCCAAAGCAGGTCGTGGCCGTCGATATGAACCCGCGGCAGAACGCCTTGCTCGATTTGAAGCTGGCCGGCATCCGCCACTTGGAATACGAAGACTTCTTCGCCATGTTCGGCAACGGCCGACTGAGCGGCGCGCGAAAGATTTACGAAGACAAGCTGCGACCGGCGCTGGGCGAATGGCCGCAGAAGTACTGGGACCGCTGGATCGATTTTTTCGATCCAAACAATCGCCGCCCGTTCTACTTTCGCGGCACGAGCGGCACGTTTGCCATGCTGGTCAATTTCTATCTCAACCGCGTAGCCAAGCTGCGGCCGCGGATCAACGAATTGCTGGAATGCACGACGCTCGACCAGCAGCAAGAGGTTTACGACCGGCATCTCCGCGAGCCCATTTGGTCGCGGCCGATGCAATTCGCCATGCGCCGCGACACGGTCCTCTCGCTCTTGGGCATTCCGCGGCCGCAGCGGCATCAGATCGAAACGCAATACTCCGGCGGACTCAGCCAGTTCGTGCGCGACTGCCTCGATGCGGTCTTCGCCCGACTGCCGCTGGCGGACAATTACTTCTGGCGTCTCTACATGACGGGGCGATACACTCCGAACTGCTGCCCGGAATACCTCAAGTCGCACAATTTCCAGAAGCTTCGCGACGGCCTGGCTGACCGCGTCGACGTACACACCGACTCGGTCGAAGGCTTTTTGATGAAGGATTCGCGGCCGATCTCGCGCTTCGTGCTCCTGGACCACATGGATTGGCTTTCGACGCAGCGGCTGCCGCTACTGGCCCAGGAATGGCAATGGATCGTCCGCCGCGCCTCACCCGGCGCGCGCATCCTATGGCGAAGCGCCGGATTGCGGACGGAGTTCGTCGATCGGACGATGGTCGAAGTCGGCGGACGCTTGCGCGAAGTCGGCGAGCTATTGACCTACGATCGCCCGTTGGCCGAGCAACTGCATCCGCAGTGCCGCGTGCATACGTATGGCAGCTTCCATATTGCCGATCTGGCGGCATAAGGAAAGGACTTAGTTCTTAGAGCTTAGATCTTGGTCTGGCGCGAAAGGCTGACTTCTGACTTCTGACTTCTAACTCCTAGCTTCTAAATCCTAAGCAATGTCCTTCCTCGCCGATCTCCGCATTCTCTATCACATCGTCGCCAAGCCGGTTCGCGGCAATGACCACTCGGCGCGGTTGGAGTCGTTTTATTCCGGGCAGGCGGCGGGATACGACGATTTCCGCCGCCGGCTGCTGCAAGGCCGCGAGGCGATGTACCGCTCGATACCGGTGCCAGAAGGCGGCGTATGGGTCGATCTGGGCGGCGGCACGGGAGCGAACCTGGAGCCGATCGGCGAAGACCTGCACCGCGCGGGCAAGGTGTATCTCGTCGATCTGTGCGACTCGCTGCTCTCCGTGGCGCGGAAGCGATGCGACGCCCGCGGCTGGAAGAACGTAGAAACCGTTCATGCCGACGCGACGCTCTTCCGGCCGGTAGAAGGCTGCGCCGACGTGGTTACGTTTTCCTATTCGCTGACGATGATACCCGATTGGTTCGCGGCGATCGATAACGCCTTGGCCATGTTGCGGCCGGGCGGAACGGTCGGCGTCACAGACTTCTTCGTCGCGCGGAAATTTCCGACCGAGGGTCGCGGGCGGCACTCGTGGTTCACGCGGACATTTTGGCCAGTTTGGATGGGCACGGACAACGTCTTCCTCTCGCCCGATCACGTGCCCTATTTGCAGCGGCGCTTTGAGACCGTGCGGCTGGAAGAACATCGCGCGAAGGTGCCTTACATGCCGCTAGTTCGCGTACCTTACTACACGTTCGTTGGGAAGAAGCCGGGATGAAAGTTGCAATTCAACGATGGCAGGAATAGCATTGATAGAGGGCAGTGTTTTTTGGCGTTTATTGAGGAGATCATGCCGTGGAGAATGATACGATGGGTCGAGTGCTGACGGAAGCGATAGTTGAGAACCTTGAGGATCAATGGGCCGTGCGAAGCGGTGCTATTCGCGCTGACGAGGCTCGGCGCATCATTATTTCCGATGCGCTCGTCGATTCAGGAGCGAGACTGCTCTCTCTTCCCACGCGAATGATCCGGCAGTTGGGCTTGAAAAAGGTCGGCGTACGCCAAGTCACTACAAGCAAAGGACCGGCGGCAGCGGACCTTTACGATGCAGTTACATTGACAATTCAGGACCGTAGTTGCACAACCGACGTTCTTGAAGTGCCCGACTCAGTACCGGTGCTCATCGGACAATTGCCATTGGAACACATGGACTTCGTGATCGACATGACCGCGCATGCGCTGATTGGCAATCCGGCGCACAACGGGGAACTTGTTTATGACATGTACTAATCTGGTTCCCCAGTCTACGAATTACGCCACTTCCATCGCGATCACGCCAGGCGCGTTGCGGGCGTCCAAGGCCCGATTGATTTCCACATCCGACTCGTACGAGTCATTTCCGTCGCGGGTCCAAAATTCCTCGAGCACGTCTTCCCAACGGCACTCGCCGGCGTTGTACAATCCGCGCTGCCGCAACTCGGCGCGAAGTTCCGCGTCCAACATCATTCGCTCCATTGCCTCCGCGAGAGCATGCGGCTGAGCCACGTCAACGACGATTCCCGAATCATGCCTCCGCACGATCTCCGCCGGACCGCCGCGATTGCTTACGATGACAGGCAGGCCCGAAGCGTGTGCCTCCAGCACGACATTGCCAAAGGTGTCCGTCGTTGTCGGAAAGACCATGCAGTCGCCGCTGGCGTAGGCGCGGGCGAGCTCCTCGCCCTCAAGTATGCCGGTGAATGCGACGGGTCGGTCCTTGCAACGAGCCTCCAAGTGCGGGCGAAGCGGCCCGTCGCCCACAAAAACCAGGCTTGCCGCGCGGCCGCGGCCAAGCAATTCGTCGAGCGCGTCCAGCAGCATCTCGACGTTTTTCTCTTTCGAGATGCGTCCGACGTAAAGGAAGCGAAATGTGTCCTTCGCCGTGTAGCGGTCGAAATAAGACGGCTCGGCCTTGGAAGGATGGAACAACTCCGCATCGACGCCGCGTGCCATCACGCCCAGCTTGGAAGGCTCAATCCCGCAGTCCAACAACTGCCGACGATAGCAGTCGGTCGGCGCGAGGATCGTTGTGCATTGGTCGTAGAACCATCGCATGTATTGCAAGGTGAGGTCGGCCATGTCGTCGTCCTGCGTCAAGTGGCGCACGTACTGGACGAAATCGGTGTGATAGATGCCCGTCGTTCGCAAGCCCAAGAGCCGCGCCGCGGCCAGACCGGTCAGCCCCATCGGGCCGGGCGTGGAAATGATCAACTCGTTGAAGCGGTGCCGCTCGATGTATTCGACGACCTCCAAGAACGGCGGGAAAGCCAGCGTCTGCGACTCGTACTCGGGCAACGGGAAGGTTCCCACGGGCAGAAAGTTCTTCAGGTCGATCTTGATTTCCGGCGGGTTCTCGGCGCAGGTCAATATGACCAGCTAGCGGCCGGCCTTTCGCGCGGTTTGGGCGAGGACTTGGATCGTCCGGCTTACGCCGTTGACCTCCGTGAACGTATCCGTGAGCCAGGCTTTGTTCTCGCTCGTCCGGCGGAGGTGGGCCGCGGCGGGAAAGTGTGCGGCGACCGCCTTGTGGAAGCGTTCGTCTTTGTGTTGCGTGCTGAAGGCCGCCAGGTATGGCGCCATGCTCAGCGCCACCGGGGCCAGCGAGGCTACGGTTTGCAGGCTCTCCATCAAACGGCCCTGCCGCGCGAACTCGACGAACCGCTGCAAAAACGTATACCCGAGCGTCTGGCTGATGTGGCAGGCGATGCGGAACGTGCGGCGGTCGTCCAAAAGCGGCTGGGCCGTGTCCAACTCTTGGCTGTCAGAAAAGAGCCGGCGGAAATCGGCCACCAGTTGCCGCTCGGTCTCGCTAAGCTTGCTCAATTGACGCGAAACGAAGAATCGCATCGCCAGCCCTTTGATGCCCTTGCCCTGACTTTCGTCAACCGCCGGCTTCAAAAGCCGTTCGAAAAGCTGGCCCATGAGCGTCGGCTTGCCGCTGGAGTTGCCGCGGACGAAGCGATCTTGATAATAACTGTAAGCAATGTGGTAGAAGGCATGGCCCATCAGAACGCTGCCCCCGCAGGCGCCGTCCGGCTCATGGTCGCCGCGGCGGAGGAAGGCGAGAAACTCGTGGACGTTCGATGCCAATGGTGTCTTCGTGAACGCGCCGGCCGTGTAGGCGCCGCTGTGGTCGTCGCTCCCCGCGGTAAGCGACCTTCTTCCACGGGCACGGGCCAAAAGGCTCGACGTCCTGCCGGTCGGCCATTTCGGCGATCATTTCGGGCGTGAGGCCGCCGAGGATCGCGCCCAGCAGATCGGCCGCGCGGCGATCGCGGGAACCGTTGATCAATTCGAATCGCGGAAAAAGCAGGAGCAGCCGCTCAAACTGGTCGATCGTCAGCCGCCCGTTGACGCGGAAGAGCACATGAGCCACCGAGCAGATGATGTCTTCAGCCATCAGGTATTCCTGGAGGCGATAGATGTTTTCGCGCAGCTCTTGAATCATGCGGAACTGCTCTTCGTCGATCCCGGTGACGAGGACGTGGACCTTGGCCCCGTTTTCGGGAAAGTAGGTCGTCACCTCGTTGGAAATGAAGGTGCCCGGCAGATGCGCGATCTCCAGCGCGCCCTTGATGCAGTTGTGGTCAGAGATGGTGACGAAGTCCATGCCCTTTTGCCGGGCGTTGCGATAGACTTCCCGCGGATCGACGAACGATTCCGGCGCTCCGACCCGACGGAGGAACCATTCACTGGGGCGGTCGGAGTACTTGCTGTGGACGTGAAGGTCGCATCGGGAAACATTTGCATCGTGCATGGCCGGAATCCTTTCCTGAGAGCTTTTCGCATCGAGGTTACTAACAGATTATCCACAGGCCTTGTAAGCCAGGTGCAAAAACTGTGCAAAAAACTGGTTAAATGCGACGGTTTGTGGCGAGAAACAGGCGAATCAGGGCTGGCCGGGGTTTGAGTGTGGGGCGAATTCCCAACTTGGCTTGGACAAACATAGAATTCTCACCACCATAAGTACTTCCGGTACCGAGATTTGCGTCCGATGGACGTCGTTAGCTACAATAGCAGGGATCACATCCCAATGTCCCGGCGAGTCGCTTGCCCTATTACCCCACTTCCTTTTTCAATTGGCAACTGCTATCGCTACGTGTCATTTCGCGATTTAGAGAACTATTGGATGTGGAAGGAAGTGAAGTCGTCACTGCGCCGTGGACTTCTTGTCTTGACGGCCCTCGCCTCGGCGGCGTCCACGGCACACGCGCTGACGATCAACTTGAGCTATGATCCGAGCGTTGCCGCGGACTTCGGCGCGAATACCGCCAGCTTGACCAGCGCCATGACGTACGTCGTGCAGCAATTTCAGAACAACTTTAGCGACAATATAACGCTCAGCATCGCCGTGTCGGCCGCACCGTCAAATAACACCGCCGTCTTGGGAGAAAGCAGTACGAATCTCATCGGGACCACCTACAGCAACTTGGTCACCGCGTTCACAAGTCATCAATCGACAACGAACGATGCGGCGGCCTACTCCTCGCTGCCCGCCACCAGCCCCTTGCCGGAAGCCATTTATGTTCTGCCTACCGCGGAGGCCAAGGCGATGGGACTACCGTCGGGTAATCCCGCGACCGACGGTACCGTGATTTTCGGCGCCGCCTACGGCTACACGTTCGATCCGAACAATCGAGCCGTGCCTGGAGAATACGACTTCATCGGCATAGCCGAACATGAGCTCTCCGAAGCGATGGGAAGGATTTACGGGCTTAGCGAACAAATAGGCAATGGCATTTACCTGCCTTATGACCTCTTTCGCTTCTCTTCATCGGGCACAAGGAGCATGACCAAGGGCAGCGGCATCTACTTCTCATTGGACAACGGCGCGACGAACCTGAGTACTTTCAACCCCGGCGGCAACGGAAGCGATCCGCAGGATTGGGCAGGGACCGTCTCCGACGCTTTCAACGCGTATGGCATTCCCAGCGTTAAGAATGACATGACCGCCGTAGACCTGGCTGTCATGGATGTGCTTGGCTTCCATCTCATTCCGACGAACAAGTGGACCTGGGCCGCGAACGCCAGCGGCAATTGGTCGGGATCGGGAAGCTGGATCAATTATGGCGTGCCCAGCGGCAGCGGCATCCAGGTCGTATTCGACGGCGCGATCAACGCGCCGAGAACCATAACGCTCGATGTGTCGCCGACCGCGGGCACGCTGACGTTTGATAATGCCAATTCCTATACTTTGAGCGGTTCAGGGCTGCTGACACTGGCGACGACCCAGGGCGACGCCGTCATCCAAGTGCTCAGCGGGAGCCACTCGATCTCCGCGAACATGACGCTCAGTTCCAATACGGACGTGATCGTTAGCGGCACTGGCTCCCTATTGACGCTCAGCGGTTCGCTTGGCGGGCCGGGCGGACTGATCAAGAGCGATAGCGGGAAGCTGATCCTGAGCGGCACGGCCAATTCTTTCAACGGCGGCACGACTGTTCTGGGCGGCAAGCTGATCGTAACGAATCTCGGCGCACTGCAGGACGGCTCAAACTTGAGCGTTGGTGTGAATACGGCGTTATTCCATGAAGCCATCGTGCCAGGCTCGATGATGCCGCCGGTCGCGGAGTCCGAGCCGGCGACGGTGCCCGAGCCGACTACGACCGCGCTCGTTATGACCGCGCTGGGAATAACTCTCGTGCGCCGGCTGCACTATGGCATCGATCGCTCTATTTGCCTTCGCCGCCCGCAAGCAACAGCCGCGCCAGAGTCTGAGCGAGCGAATCCAGCGCCCCGCGGTCGGGCAGCGTGACCGTCAACTTCGGACGGCCGGAGCCATCCTGCTCGATGCACTCATCCAGCCGACTGCGTACCTGGCTTACTAAGCTATCGGCAGGCGGCGGCGTGGCGTCCTTCGCCACAAGTTCGCCAAGGAAATTGAAGACTGCGCCAAGTAATTCGCCGCCGGCGGCCGCCACACGCTCGCGGCGTTCGGGCGAAGGCTGGGCCGTGGCGTTCGAAGCGGTTTCAGCCGCCGCCACTTCGCGTTTCAGGCTTACATCGACTGGCGCTTCGGGATGTGCGCCCAAGAGCACCTCCAGCCGGCTTCGCAATTCGTCCATGCCGCTCACCAGATCGACCTGCGTTACGTCCGACTCCGGGTCGAGCGCGGCCAATGCCAGCTCGTGCTTGGCCGAGAGCGTATTCAACAGCTTTTCCTCGATCGTCTCCTCGGTCACCAGCACGTAAACCTGCACCGGCTGCTGCTGGCCCATGCGGTGTGCACGGGCGATCCGCTGTTCCAGCACGGCCGGATTCCAGGGCAGATCGACGTTGATCACCGTATTGGCCGCCTGCAAGTTCAAGCCGGTCGAGCCGGCATTGGTGGTCAGGAACAACCGGCATTTGGGGTCCGTCGGGAAGCGATTGACCAAGGCCTGTCGCTCCTTCTGCGGCACCTGCCGTCGAGCCGCACGAAGTCGAGCTTGCGGCTCTTGAAGAGCGGCTCGATCAGATCGAGCATCGTCGTCCACTCGGAGAAGAGCACCACCTTGCGGTCCGCCTCCTGCGAACAGCCCGTCGAACAGTTCGTCGAGATAGTCCAGCTTGCTGGAGAAGCCGGGCTTCTGCTTATCGACCAGGAACGTGCTGTCGGCCGTCATGCGGCACATCAAGCAGCGCCTTTTGCAGCCGCAGCAGGTCCATCTCGCGAGATATAGGCCTTCCGCGTGATCATCGAGCCACGATTTGCATGTGCGCGGCGTGCAGCGCGTGACTGCTCGTCGCGTGGGCGGGATGCGGACGATCTCGGTCGTCCGCGGCGGAAGCTCGCTGCAGGACGCTGTCGCGCGTGCGGCGGAGCAGGATGCCGCGAAGCCGCTCGCGCAAGCTGATCGAGGTTCTTGTAGCCCAGCACCTTGCCCTTTTCGTCCACCACGCGATGGCTGTTGAAAGAAGCGAAAGCCGGGCGGCAGCCGGCGATCGTCGACGAACTGCACGACGCGAGTAAAGCTCGTCGAGCCGATTCTCCAGCGGCGTGCCGGTGAGCACCAGGGCGAAGCGGCGACTGCAGGCCTTGATGACCGCGCTGGTCTTCGACTCCCAGTTCTTGATCCGCTGTCCTTCGTCGAGAATGATCAGGTCCCAGCGTGACTGCGTTCGATCGCCAGGATGTCGCGGAGCACCTGCTCGTAGTTGCAGACCGTGAAGAAGCAGTCGTTGTCGTACTGCGCGGCCCGTTGCGAAGCGCCGCCCACGACAAGCTGCACGTCGCGATCGCAGAACCGATGGATTTCGTTCCGCCACTGCGACTTGAGCGACGCCGGGCAGACGACCAGCACCTTGCTGATGTCGGCCTCGCGGGCGAGCATTTCGGCCGCGCCGACGCCCTGGATCGTCTTGCCCAGCCCCATGTCGTCGGCCAGCACCGCACGGCCGTTGCCGGCGGCAAAGGCGATGCCGTCAAGCTGGTAGGGCAGCAGCGGAATCTTGAGCAGCTTTGTCCGCAGGGGATGATCGGCCGATTTCGTGCGGATCGATTCCATGCGATTTGACATTCGATCCTGGAAAAGCTGCCGCTGAATCAGTTCCTCGGCGTCCGGGTAGACAGTCACACTGTGGCCCAGCCGGTCCATCTGGCCGAGGAACTCGACCAGCTTCCGCGCATCCTCGATCGGACCGGCGGTCAATCGGCCCGCCAGCTTGACGGTTTCCTCATCCGGCTTGTCGGGCAATTGCAGATGCAGCGTCATTTCTTCGCCATAGAGCACATGGACGAACGTCTCGCGATTGCGATACGGCTTCGCGCGTACGGTCGCCGGAAAGCGCCGCCGCACGCGTTCGAGCATATGCAGCACATGCTTGCAGGTGCCCAGCGTGTTCGTCTTGAAATCCGGGCAAGAGCAGTACGACTTGCCTCGCTCCTCGCCGCGCAGGGCCACGCGATAGGTCTTGCCGGAAAGCGCGCTGGCCACAGTGTAATCGGTCCACGGTTTGCCGGAATCGGCCGAAGTGACTCGGAACTTCTCCTCCTTCGCCCGCTTCTGCCGCTCGCGGAGGGCGAACTCGACGAGTTCTTGTTCGCTGAGAAGCTCCATGGGGCGTTTCTCGTCGGGCACCGCGGCCAGGCCCAGCCCGGTCTTGTATTCCAGCACCAGCGACACGGCGGCACCAACATGGTGACACATCGTCTCGCAGGCCGTGCAGTTGAACTTCAGGCGGTTCGTGGCCCCGGCCATCTTGGTGATCGAGGCCACAGCCCTTTCGCCCGTAATGCCGGCGAACTTCACGCGGTAGAGATCGCCGCGGAGGTAGACGTCGCGCTGGATGTCGATATCGAATTTCGACCCCTGCTGAATCAGCTTGTCGCCTTCCGGTCCCAAAAGCTTGCAAGCTTGCAGATAATTGAGCCGCGACAGCCGGTCGCGCAGGGTGAGATGTTTGGTCTTTTTGACCTTGGGCGCCCGCGAGCGAGTCTTCATGACTTGATCCTCCAATGATCGTTGCCGGTGAAGAGAGGCGGCCGGTTCGCACCGGTCAATTGCCTCAATTTTTGGGCGGTGGCCTGCGATTGTCAAGGGTACCGCCGCGAAATCGACTCAGCGCACCCGGCATGGCAGGATCACCATCGGATACCCGGCCCACTGTAGCCGCCGTTGCAAGGAGAACGCCGTCTGATTGTGCAAAAACCGATCGACCCAAGTCTCCTTGTGAAAGACAAGCTGCCCTGCAAAGACCGTCGACTTGGGAAACTCCTGGCTGACTTCCAGGCAGACTCGTTCCAACTCGTCCACGGCGTCGGTACCGACGGCCCAATACGATGTGGCCGGCATGCCGAGTCCGCGGGAGAGGGCTACGTACTTGTCCAAGTTTGCCTGGGTGTGGTCGCGCAGGGCATCGACCGCGTCGCCGCCCTTGAAATTGCCCGAATCGACCACGCCCACGGACACGAAAACGAAGTTGGCGAAGTAGCCGGGCACGAAGCGGATGGCATTGAGCATGGTGTGTACGCCCAGTCCGCTGTATCCGCCGACGAGGATCACGGCAGTGGGCTTGGCGGGATCGGGCTCGGCTTGATTCGGCTCGGGCAGCGTGACGAGCTTCGTGAGGGTGTCGTCGAGCTTCTTCAACCGCAGGCCGACTCCACGGTAGTAATGATGGATCAAATAGGCAACGACGACTAGTGCGAAGGTCACGGCCACAGTGAGCCAGCCGCCCTTGGTAAACTTCATCCAGATGTTGCTGATGAGGATTCCAACGCAGAGGAGCGTGCCGAAAGCGAAGAGCGCGGCCCGGCGCCGCCAGAGCGGGTTTATGCCGCGCTGCTGCCGCCAGTGCCGCCACATGCCGATCATCGAGAGCGAGAACGTAATAAACACGTTGATCGAGTAGAAGAGCACGAGCAAATCGACGCTGCCGCCGGTATACCACAAGGCCGCCAAGGCGGCGATGCCCATGAGCATGATGCCGTTGTGCGTCGCCAGCCGTTCCGAGAGGTTGGCGAACCAGCGCGGCATCCACGAGTCGTGGGCCATGTAGCCCAGCACGCGCGGGCCGTCGATGAAACCGGCCTGCGCCGCGACGAACAGCAGAGTGCCTTCGCTCAGCAAAGTTATGAGCACAAAGGTGGCCCCCGCCCAGCCGGGCAGATGGATGGCGTGGACGAAGTCCTTGGCCAGCATCCCGTTCATCGTTTCGCCTTCCTTCGGCGCTTGAATCTTCAAGAGCAGGTAGGCGATGATCAGTCCGCCCGCGGTCAATGCCAGCGACCAGGCCATATACCGCATCGTGCGTTTTGCTGTGTCCACGCGCGGCTCGCGCATGACCGGCATGCTGTTCGACACCGCTTCTATTCCCGTGTACGTGCCGGAGCCCATCGAATAGGCGTATAGCAGGATTCCCAGGATGCCAAGGATGCCGACACCGGGTTTCGTGGCGTTCGTATGAAGACCAGTAACAACCTGCCGGGCCACTTCGCCCGTCGATCCAATGTGCAAAATCGACCGAACCGAGGATTAAGATTGCGTGTGTAATGAGAAACACGACGAAAATCGGCATGAGCACCTGCACGGATTCCTTCACGCCGCGGAGATTAAGCACGATCAGGGCGATGATCGCAAGGTATTCGCATGGCAGTTTCCAAGCTTGAAAATGTTCGCCAAAGAGGCTGAAGATCGCGTCGCCGCCGGCGGCAGATGGAAACCGTGATCGTCAGCACGTAGTCCGAGCAAAAGCGCGCAGCCCGAGATCACGCCGACGTGGTTGCCCAGCAGCTTGGAAGCGACCAGGTATCCGCCGCCGCCGCTGGGAAACTCTTCGATGATGTGGCTGTAACAAGCGGCGATGACGAACACCGTGACCGCCATCGCCAAGCCGAGGAAGATGGCCAGATACGGGGCATGTTCGCCGAGTTGCGCGAACGACTCCGGCGGACCGTAGCATGACGACGAAAGCCCGTCCGCACCCAAACCGACCCAGGCCAGAAAGGCCACCAGCGAAACGCTGTGGAAAAGCGATCGGTCGCCCAGGTCGCGCGGCTTGCCGATGAGAAGCCCTTTGCAGGTGGTCCAGACGCCGCTGGCCTTGTTCTCGGGCAGCGATTCGCCCTCGCCTACCACGCCGACGCGTTTTTCTTCTTCAAGAATGGCGTCAACGTGAGTGTCAGATTCGCGACCGGGTGAAGGCGGCTCACTTGCCGCGGAAGATTGTTCGGGTCCAGAAGACGGGCCGGTTGATGAATCGTCTGAAGAGTGGGTCACGATTTGTTCCGAGGTTTTTTACAACCGGCACATTCTATCACAAGTCGCCCTTACGTACACATAGACTGGTCACAATCTGGCCACGCAAACCTGTGCAATTTGCAGTTGAATGCTCGGTAATGGCCAGAAAATCGCCAAATTCTCCGAATCGATCTACGAGATTTACAATTTTGGCACGCCGGCCACCCTGTCGCTGACTTAGCTCAGGTAGCTTAGATTCATTGAAACGGGTATCTTCACAAATTGCGTTACCGTTCGGAATTACTGCAGACGCTCCTAGGACGCGTCAAGGCTCAGATGGAACCTATCAGCTTGAATCCTCAGCCGTCGTGGTGGTCACAAAACTGGAAATTGTTCCTGCCGCTGGGCTGCTTCGGCATGTTTGTGCTGAGCTTCGGCTGCTGCGGCGGCATGGTCGGCTTCGTGTTTTACAGCTTGCACTATTCCTGGGCCTACAACGAAGGCTTGGCGCTGCGCGGCAGAATCCCGAAGTCGCCGCCGAGCTAGGCAAACCGATCGAAGCCGGCTGGCTTGCCACCGGTTCGATCAAGGTCACTCCGGCTGCCGGCGACGCGCACGTAGCGATATCGCTTTCCGGAGCGAAGCAGAAAGGCACGTTGTATGTCATTGCCGAGAAGCAAGCGGGGCAATGGCAGTTCACGTCGGCAGTCGTCGAGACAGGCGGTGGGAAGAAGATTGATTTGCTGAAGGGCTTTACCAGTCGCTAAGATACTCGATCCGATCACACATTGTCTCCGCATCGAGCGCACTGGCAAAGTGAAGCAATCGTCGAATCGTGTCACCAATCGATCGCTGCTGCGAGACAACGATTCCGGCGTGGTGCCGGCCCTCGCTAAGCCATTGATAGTGCAATTCGGCGAAATGCCCAACGTTAAATGAAATGATCGCCCTGCCGTCGCTTGTCGCCCATTCGAGTTGATCTTCATCCGATTGCGAAAGACGATCGACCTCTGGAGTGGAAACCGCATCTACCCCTCCTCGGCGCAATGCGGGCGCAACGTCGCCGAACACGTCTTCATCCGTAAAAAGCCGGATCAGTGTCATCGTGCCAATCCGCGTCGCGCCATGGCTGCTTTGACTGTCGTTTCATCATCGGCGGCCAAGTCGGCGTCGATTTCGTCAAGATGTTCATAGGCGTAGGCCAAGGCATCGTGTACATCGCCTGGCCTCAAATGCGGATACTGCTGCACGATTTCCTCGATGCCCATGCCGAGACGATAGCAGGCCAGAATCGTGGCCACACGTATCCGAGTGCCGCCGACAACGGGCTGCCCACCGCTCCGGGCGGGGTCTTTTTCGATATTCCGGTAATCGAGTTTCTGCATAGCTCGGGTCTCAACTCTAGATGACAAGCCTACGTTATTCTACTTCTTTTCGCCGCCCGTGTTATTACCCCCCGCTCGTCTTGACGCGGACGTTGGCCACTTTCCCCTTGAACGGGTTCGGCGCCGTATAGTCGCCGACTGCGGCCTGGCCGGTGTCGCCGATCCATAATCCGGCGGCGGGTTGCGAGGCGATCAGGCCATCTATCTTTCCGTTTGCAACTTCCTTGCCGTCGACGAAAAGGGCCATAGCGCCGTCGGCGTGAAGCGTCGCCTTGATGGCGAAGTGCCCGGAGCCCAGCGGCTCCTTGCCGACGATTGTCGTCGGCTGCTTGTTCTTGCGCACCGTGAAGGCCGGCTTCCCTTTCGTCAGGTAGATGGCATATCCCCGCGCGCCGCCGCCTTGAGTGACGATCACGCCTTCCGCCCCTTCGGGATCGATATCGGCGGTGATCTCCAGGGCTTTTCCGCCGATGGCCGGGGCCTGGCCGCCGGGCAAGTTGTCGCCCGACTTCCAGGGGCCGGTGGCAGCCGCCGAGCCGCGAGCGACTTGCCGCCTGCGTGGACCTTGGCCGCCCTTGTCCGTCTTGCCGCCCGCCGGATTGAGATCCTCGAGCACTGCCGTCAACCGCTTCCGCGCGGCCTTGCTCTGCGGCGTGTCGCTCTCGGGGGCGATCGGTTTCTCGACGAAGGGGGCGTCGCTCATATCGAAGAGGCCGCCCGCCTCGTTGAGCTTGAATCCCGGCTCGCGGACGAACCAGTGGCCGTCGAGTTGCACGTAGGCCCAGTCGCGCGGCTTGCCCTCTTCGCCGCGAAGCTGCGGGGCGATGCTATGGCCGTCGGTCTTGAAGTCCGCCGGCGGCTGCACGCCGGCGATTTCGGCAAACGTGGCGTAAGGATCGGCAAAGCTGACGATGTCTTGAGAAACCTTGCCCTTGGGCGTCACACCGGGCCAATTCGCAATAAACGGCACGCGCGAACCGCCTTCCAACATGCTCCCCTTCCAGCCGTTGATCATGCGGCCACCGACGGGAGATGGGCGGCCGGCGGCGGTGCCATTGTCGCCGGAGAAAATGACCAGCGTATTCTGACGCAGCCCAAGCCGCTCAAGCTCATCCATCAGACCGCCAAGCTGCTTGTCCATGTAACGAATATTGTCATCGTAGAGCTTGGGGCTATCCGTTGTGCCGGGCTTGGTGTCTGGCGTCCGGAGTATCGGCCCATGCACGAGGTGCAGGGCGTAGTAGAAGAAGAAGGGATGGTCTTTGTGCCGGCGGAGGAAGTCGAACGTGAAGTCTTGAATGACGTCGGGGCCGTACGTGCCCTCGGGCAGATTAATCTCCTTGCCATTCTTGTTGTACCGCGTCTGCCAGTACCAGCCGCCGGCCGTGTTGTCGGTGAGGAATTCGTCGAAGCCCCAGTCGCCGGGCAACTCGCCGATTTGCCGCCATTTGCCTGCCTGTCCGGTGGCATAACCGGCCTGCTTCATGAGTTTGGCCATAGGATACTCGTCCGCCGACTTCGCTCCCGGTCCGCCAGCGCGCCACGAGCCGTTGGTGATACCGCCGGTGCGAAAGGCGTATCGCCCGGTCATAAGGAGGCAACGCGAGGGGCCGCACAAGGGCGCCGCGTAACAGGTTTGAAACCGTAAGCCCGAAGCAGCCAGGGCGTCGATGTGCGGCGTCTTATGGGTGTCGGCGCCGTAACAACTAACGCCGTCAATGCCCAGGTCGTCGGCCAGAACAAAGATGATGTTGGGCTTCTTTGCATCCGCGGCCGGGGCCGCGCCGCATGCGGCGCAAAGGAAAAGAAACGCTAGTGGAAACGCGGTTTTCATTTGATTGCTCCCAGGGTTAACTTTGTTCAGCGAGGAGTCCTCGCTGATGCATTGGATTTGGATTCGTGTTCATTGCCAAATACCTTGACCTCTGCGACGCTCGCCCAGCAGCCGTCGTCGAAAGCGGTCACGGTGACGCGCACAAAACGGGCCGGGCTGGCCTTGTGAAACTTGAGGTCGTGTACTTGCGATTTGGAACTTGCTTTGGTTTGATCGCTCAAGAGCGACCATTTTTTCTGATCGATTGAGCCTTCGACTTTGTACTGGTACTTCTTGCCGTCGTAGGGCCAGCGGATCTGGCAGTCCGTGAGTTCAAAGGTCTTCTTTAGATCGACTTGCCACCACTCCGCCCCGTTCTCGGGTTCATCGTCGGCGCACCAGGACGTATCGGGATCGCCATCGTTGGCCTTCGCGGCGTTGTGCTCATCGTTTTCGATCGACGAACTGCTCGCCGGCTTGTGCAAAGCGAGGTTGGTCGGTTCAGACTCGGCGGACCAAAGAGGAGCGGCGACCGAGACGAGAAGGCCGATCATCAGCGATACGGAACGTGCCGCCGCTCGTATTTCGAACTGTTTACCCAAGGTGCCCATCGCAAATCATTATACTTTGGCGGAGAATGCTTGCAAACATACACTTCCCTTCATGAATTAAGCATGTAAAAATAACAACTTTCCTCCAAATCACGGTCCGTTTCCATGCGAATAGCCTATCTCGACTGCCCTAGTGGAATCAGCGGCGACATGACCCTCGGCGCACTGGTCGATGCGGGCGTGCCGCTGGATGCTCTCAACGCCGCCGTTGCCTCTTTGGGCCTGCCGGGTGTGAGACTCGTCGTACAGGAAGTAAAAAAACTGGGCTTCCGCGCGACGCAAATAACTGTGGAGCACGAACCGGAACATAAGCACCGACATTTGCATCACATTGAAGCGATCATTGACCAAAGCCAGCTTACGCCGAAGCAGAAGGTGACCGCTTTGGCAATCTTCCGGCGATTGGCCGAGGCCGAGGCCAAGGTCCACGGCACGACGATCGAGAAAGTCCACTTCCACGAGGTTGGCGCGGTAGATTCGATTGCGGATATTGTGGGCGCGGCCGTCGGCTGGGATTTGCTCGGCGCCGACCGGCTTGTCGTTTCGCCCATCCCTACCGGCACGGGCCGTATCAAGATTGCTCACGGCGAAGTCAACGTCCCTGCGCCGGCCACGGCCGAACTGCTCCGCGGCATCCCGCTGGCCGCTTCATCGGTCGAAGCTGAGTTGACGACGCCGACCGGCGCAGCGATCGTCGCCACACTGGCATCGGAGTTCGGCCCAGTGCCGGCAATGAGCATTCAGCAGATCGGCTACGGCGCCGGCCAGCGCGACCTGCCTCAGCAGGCCAACATCCTCCGCCTGATCGTTGGCGATGCGGCGGAAGCTGCCAGCGCTGGCGACAGCATCTGTGTTCTGGAGACAAACCTTGACGATGTTAGTGGCGAAGTGATCGGGCACTGCGTCGGGAAGCTCTGGGGCGCCGGGCGCTGGATGTTTATACGACCGCGATTCAGATGAAAAAGAATCGGCCGGGCGTGAAGCTTTCGGTTCTATGCAGCCCACAAGTTGTCGCGAGTCTGGAAGCAATCGTCTTTGGCGAGACCGGTACGCTCGGCATCCGCCGCTGGACGGCCGCGCGGCATATTCTAGCGCGCGAGGCAACTCAGGTTCAAACCGCTTGGGGTCCTATCGAGGGCAAACTCAGCCGCCAGCCGAACGGTGCAATTCACTTCTCGCCCGAATACGAGGCATGCCGCCGAGTGGCTGAGGAATATCGCCTATCCTTCCGCGAAGTCTACGCCGCGGCTGAGCGGGCGTACAAATCATGAGAATCTGCGTTGTTGAGGTAGATCAGCGAAGATTCAGCCGGCCATTTTTGTCGCTTTTCGCCGATAACTTATGTCATAAATAGCTCCAAGTGCTAGACGACAGTTAATGAAATGGTACAATCCTTCTAGTTGGAGCCAGGAGTGTTCCGGCCATTGCGTGGCTAGCAGCGAGGAATCGCGAGAGTCGCACGATGAAGTCGATTTATAACTTTACAGGAGGATCGAGATGAAGAAGTATTTTCTGATGGCGATTGTGGCCGTCACGCTAATGACCCAGATTGCCGACGCCGGATTGTTCTCTCGCTGGCGCTCGCGCCGCGCTGGCCGAACCGGTCGCACGGTGGCTGCGGCTCCCGCGACGACTCCCGCTGCGGGAACTTCGACGCCAGCCCCGGCTCCGGCGCCAACCGCTCCGGCTGCACCGCCGGCGGCGGCGACCAAGTAATCTTGGTCCAGTCGCAAGTTTGAAGAACAAGAGCGTGCTAGGGTATGAGATTAACCGACCCGAGCACGCTTTGTTTATTCTTGCTTGCGGTTGCCGTCGTAGTCCTGATGTTCCGGTCGCGTGTGCGGCTTGCCGCGCAGCAGCAGCGGCCCGGCGAAAATCCCGTTCCTCGCGCCGATTCTGGCCGAAATCTTGAAATGCCGCCGTTAAATCGTGAAGCCACCGGTGCGGAAAATGACCTGGCCCGTTGGGAAGTGCAAATGCACGAGACCGCGCGGGAGCTTTCGGCGCAACTCGATGCAAAGCTCAGCCTGCTTCAATCGCTGACCGCCGAGGCGGATCGCGCGGCGGAACGGCTCGAAGAGGCGCTTGCTCGCGTCCAAACCGCCATTCCGCCGACAAGCCAGGCGGACTCGTTGCGTCCGATTTCCGCGGATGAGCTTGGCGCGGACTCCACCCGAGAGTTGCCGGCGGCCACTGACCGATCACGCAGCCGCGAAGAAATCTATCATTTGGCCGACTACGGTTTCGCCGCCTCAGAGATCGCCAGGCGAGTCGGCAGCCCCGTCGGGGAGGTGGAGTTGATTCTGAGTTTGCGCCAGAATTGATAGCTCCACAGGGCCGCTTGTCCCAGCAACTTGCCGCGGGGCGCGAAGGCAAGTCGCGCGAAAGGGTAGCTCTCCGGCCGCCAGCTTGCATGATACTCGGTCATTTCGCCGATGTAATCAACGGCTTCCACGGCCGGGTCAGCATGAATTGCCTGAAGCAAATGGAATTGCAGTAAATGGCCCGGCGAGTACGCGGCGAAACCGTCGTCGTAACCAATCTTGAAGGAGTGCAGCACGCCCTTGGCGAAAATGCCGTAGCAAAAAGCGATATCGCGCTCGCCGCAGCGAAGGAAGGCCAACCATAGCCGATCTTCGGCAGCCAAGCAGCGGGCTTGCCGGAGCAGAAAGTTGGCGGCACCCGTCGTGCAACGGACGGATGTTCCTTCCTTGCCTTTCCAACCACGGTCCTCAAGCGCGAGTGCCCGCTGCAAGAGCGCGTCAACCTCGGCGGCCGCGATACGTGGGTGGAATTCGAAGCTAGCGTCGCCCTTCGCGGACAACTTCCGCAATGACGATGCGATCCGCTGGCGATGTTTCCGCGACAAGCCGGCAAAAGCGGCAGGCCAGTCGTGCTGAATTGCCAACCGGCCGACGCGCCATCGTGTCCGCAGATCACAGGACATGCCCGCGGTCGCCAAAGCCAAGTGTAGAGCCCGCCATGAGGCCCGCGCGGGCATAGCCGCTTGAAGGAAGACGAGCTGCCACGGCAACTGATCGAGCGCCGCGGCCATAAGGCGGCTAACTTCTTCCGAGATCGCGGAGACATCCCACAGCAGCGTCGCGCCCGAGGGCCATTCGTTGCATGGCAGCACGCCGGCGCGGAGCATCCCGCCTGCCCTGCCTTCCATCAGCGGCAGAGCGGCCAGCCAGCGGCCGCCCTCTTCCACGACCGCGACGCGAAGCCGATTGTTCGGCGCGAAGTGATCGATCCAATGAGCGACCATCCCTGCCCGAGCGAGCGGTGAGGTGCAATCGCTTCGCTCCCAGAGGTCGTCCCATGCCGGGGCGGCCGCGCGAAGCTCGTCGAGCGACGTGAGAAAGGTTACTTGCGGCATGTTATGAATCCGTTCCGTGGGGCAGGTTGCCAACCTGCCAAGTCGCGGCAGGTTGGCAATCTGCCGCACGCGGCCGCGGGCGGAACTTGGCCAGATACTTCTCCGCGCCGGCGATGATTCCCTGCTTCTCTTCGCGCGAAAGGAAACGATCGGTCATGATTGCGTCGGCAGTCACGACGGCCAAAACAAGCAAAACAACCCACGGCCCCAGTGGGATGCTGATGGGCAGAAGCAGGCCGACGATCGTCCCGCGATGCAATTTGAACCCGTAGTGGCGGCAGAGGAGGCTCATCAGCAATAGCGCCGTGCCGTTGGCCGTTGCGGTAGCCAGCACCGCGCCTTGAAGGCCCAATCGCGGCAGCAGAACAAGGTTCAGTCCGACATTGACCAGCACGCCCAGCCCCGCGACGACGCTGGCCACGTAGGCCCGTTCGGAGCACCACAGGTAGGTCTGCAATAACATGCTCAGGCCGAACCACGTGCAGTAAGTGAGCGTCAAGGGCAGCACGTGCAGGCCGCCGGCGAACTTGCCTTGAAAGCCGGCGTGGAACAGAGTCGGGGCGGCGAATAACACGACGGCGGCGCCGGCCGTGAGCAGGACCGACCAGATTTTCAGGAACATGTTCAGCCGGTTGCAAACGTGCTGTCGCCGGCCGGCTTCCCAATCGTGGCTCAAGTGCGGCAGCAGCGCGCCGGAGATCATCACGGTGATCGACGAGAGCAAAAGCGGCAGCACCCGCGAGCTGCGGTAGTTGCCAACCTCGGCCAGTGCCTCCGCGGGCGTGCCGGGCAGCAAATGCACGATCATGTAGCGATCGACCACGTCGAACAGGTTCCAGAGCATGTTGTTCAAAAGAATCCAAGCAGCCAGTGGCAAGAGACGCGACCAAAGCTCGCCTTGCGGCATCCGGGCCGGCTCTTGAGCGAATCCGCGCCAGCTTCGCGCGAGCCAGGCCGCCGATCCGGCCACGCAGAGCAGGCAGGATACCCCGTAGGCGACAACCATCGCGCCGCCAGTCGTCTGACCGCCGCACAACAGCCCGATGCCCAGTACGCCGAAAAAGACGCTGTTGCCAAGTTCGATAAGCGACACGACCTTCATGTTCCGCAACGAAGTGAAGACGCAGACCAGGTAGTTGAAAGCGATGACAAAGGTCAGCGCGGCGGCCATGAGCAGGACCATTCCTTCGTGGTCGCGACTGCCGAAAACGAGGTAAGAGACCGCGCCGCGGAAAATCAAAATCGCCAGGAGCAGCGGCGCCGACAGCATCGTGCAGAACCCGGCTGTGCGGCCGAGGAAACTGCGAAGCTGCCCTGCTTGCCGGTAGCGCTCGAGGTAGCGGCCGAAGGTGCCCGGCAGCGACATCACCAAGAGCGGTCCGGCCATCATCAGAAAGCCGAAGGCCATGTCCCACTCGCCCAACTGTTCGGCACTGAGCCAGCGGCAGAAGCAGATTTCGCGGGCGAAGCCGACCGCGCGTTGCAATACGGTCGACGCCAGCAGCAGGACAACTCCCAGCGCCAACGTGTCGCTCGGGAGGCCGGCGGCCGCCTCGATCGGCGCCGGGCCGTCCAGGGCAATGGGGTGTGTTTCGGGGGGCATGTCGCGCATAGTTTCAACTCAACTCTTCGTCGGATTCGCGGCAAATGCAAGTATCCCGCCCGCCCGTTTGATGTTGCTTTGCGGCAGCGTGTTGCAATCCGTCAACATGTCCATCGCGTTCCAACGTCGCGGATGTTGCTTTGCGTCAACAAACGGTGCCGCCGGCGCGAGTTTTCAGCCACTCGTTCCGGCGCTATAAAGCCTTTTGTAGCAAGCGTTTACGGCAGTTCGCCGCAATTCTCGTTCGCTGGACGCAGCGATCCCGGCATGACCGTTGCTTTTCTTCCCGGCACACGAAGCAACCCCGCGAGACGCAGCCATGGCCATCGAACTTCTGCAAGCCCCGAGCAACGACGTTACAACCGCCCCCACAGCACTGCCGCGAATCAGCCTCTTTGATATCGCCATCGACAACGTCACGCTGGAGCAGGCGGTGGAAACGATTGTCGAGCGACTCGACGGCGATACGGCCACCCAAGTCAGCTTCGTGAACGCCGATTGCGTGAACATCGCCTGCCGGAACCGCAAGTATCTGGAGGCCTTGCAGCAGTCGGACCTCGTATTCGCCGACGGCATCGGCGTGCGTGTGGCGGGCGACGTGCTTGGGCAGCCGGTGCGCGACAACGTCAACGGCACGGACTTATTTCCGCTTTTGGCGAAGGCCCTGGAGTATACCGGCAAGCGCATCTATTTGCTCGGCGGCCAGCCCGGCGTCGCCGAGGGCGTGGCGAAGTGGCTGGCGGCCAACTTTCCGGGCGTGGAAATCGCCGGATTCCACCACGGCTATTTCACCACGGATAAAGAGGCCGAGGTTGTCGAACAGATCCGCACGAGCGGTGCCGACTTGGTTCTCGTCGCCTTTGGCGCTCCGAGGCAGGAACTGTGGGTCCGCCGCAATCTCCGCAAGCTCGATGCGAAGGTTGTCATCGGCGTCGGCGGCTTGCTGGATTTCTTCTCCGGCCGGATTCCCCGTGCCCCGCGCTGGGTCCGCAAGCTCGGCATGGAATGGTGCTATCGCCTCTGGCGCGAACCGCAGCGGCTATGGCGGCGGTATCTGATCGGCAATGTGGTGTTCCTGGCGCGGCTGGCTCAAGTGCGAGTGGCCGGAAACATGCAGCACGGCACCATCCGGTAAGATGCCTGGAAGCCAGAAGATGCGATGATGCGCGGCCATTTTAGATAAAATCTTGCTCCCTTCTCCCCGGTGGCCGGGGCGAGGGGAGCCGGAATATCGGCGCCTCGCGGACTAGCAGAATGACCTAGCCCTTCGTCGCGATCGTACACGACAGTGCAAGCCCCCGAACGGCCAGACTCGCCGCCGAATAGGGCAACCATTCCAGCGCCGGTTCGAGCAAACACTTCAAACCGGCCAAGCCGCCGCCGCACAGAACGAACTGCTTGGGCAACACCGCCAGCGGCGTCGCGACCGTCGCGAAACCTGCCTCGTAGAGCATCCCGCGAACCTCGCGAAGCGTGTATTCTTTGAGATGCAGCCCCTGGGCTTCGGTCCGGGGCGGATAAGCCAGCGCGGTCGCATCGAATGGACGCATGTGCCAGTTGGGAGTAATGGTCACCAATTGTCCTCCCGGCGGAAGCATGGAGCGAATCCGCCGCAGCCAGTCGTCGATCTCGTCGGGCGGAATGTGCTCCCAAACGTCATTCCAATAGATGAGGCTCCAAGGGGCATTGCGCCACCAGGGGCCGTCCTGAAGCAGATCGCCGACATGCAGGTTCTCTTCGTGCTCGTGCCCGAGCAACTCGACCGCCTTTTGCCGGAGCGAACGCGACATTTCGATGCCGGCGAAGGGAATACCCGCATCACGCACTTCCTTCAAAAGCTTTGCCGCGCCGAAGCCGATCTCGAAAAGCCGCGGCTCGATCCCGCGCCGTTGCTGGCGACGGAGCAGGTCCAAAACAAGGCGGATATGGCGCGCGTGGACGCCCATCACGGGAGCGCCGCCAAGTCCGTGCGCCGCGGCGAAGATTTGCGGGACCGTGTCGTACGCCTGCCCAACCGCTTCGGCACGCTGGTGCGTCCCTTTCCTTGCCGCCAAAATGCGGCGGGCGAAGTCGCGCTCCTGCTCCCATTGCAGCGCAAGCAACTCCTGCTTCGACAAGCCAGCCAGCGAATGAGTGCTGCCATCTGCAAGCACGACCGAATGATTGCATGAATCGACGGTCTCGACCATCAATTCCGCTTCGTCCGTAAGAAGACTCATAATCGCCCCCATGCCGTGTTCTAGCAAATGTCTCCATCGCTAGGGTAGGTCACGGGGGCCATGAGTCAAGCGGCGTCACTTCTCTTCGTTCACCACGGCATAGGAGGTCGCTTTGGCATCGCCAAGGTCGGTCTCAATGTGGATCGACTTCACCACTTTGCCGGTCTCGGATGGGCTCGCGATAAACGTGACCGGCACGACGTGAACGTCCTTGGCGTCGGTCGGCGGCGCCGGTATCTCGAAGGCGCCCTTGTCGCCCGTAATCGACTTGATGCGGAACGGCTTGTCAGCGCGGACCACTAACCGCCGAGTAACCTTGTCGCCCGCGCTGACCACTCCGAGAAACAGGTTCGAGGGACTGACGCTCACGCTCGGCCGAACCTGGCCTTCGACCTGAATCGGCATCTGCGCCATGAACGGGTCGTTTGTCGTAAGTATGGCATGGTCGGTCACGTAACCCGCGGGCGTCGAGGGATCGAGTCGGACTTTCAGGTCATACCACGTCTGGCTGCCTTGGCGAGCGACGGGGACGATTTGGGCCTGAAGATGCGGGTCAGAGAATCGGACGCTGTTGAGTTGCCAGCCGGGGTAATCGGCGCGATACAAACGCACTTTGGTTTCGGCCGGTTTGCCCTGTTCGACGGCGCCGAACTGCACGGCCGCAGGCTCCATCAGCACGTCCGTATGGACATAGGCGCGGATCTGCAGTTGCACTTCCGCCCAAGCTGGCCGGTCGAACGTCACCGTCAGCGTGGCCGCCCGTTGTCCGATGTGCGTGTCGCTATTGAGATGGGCAAGGATGCCGCCCTGTTCGTACGTCTTCAGCATATCCTTGCCGTGGGCGACGGTGGGCGTCGTGCAGCCGCAACTTGTGCGGACCGAGGCTATATGCACGTCCGGGATCAGGTTGTTCGTGATGGGGAAGACGTATTCCGCCTTGGCACCGCGGGCAACCGAGCCGAAATCGTGTACCTTATCCGCGAACAGCCTCTCCGCCCATTGCTGGGCCGACAAATTCGATGCGGCTAACGTAACCAGAACAAAACTGAAGGCAAATGGGCGATTCATGGCAGCTCCTCCACAATCAATTGGGCCGGGCAGTCTGGATCGTCGCCTTTCGCTCCGCGAACGTAGCATTGCTTTCGCGGAGCGAAAGACGACAAATCACTTTCGTTTAAGCTCTCATTGGAACTGTACGCCGAAGGTCATACTAATTCAAGGGGCACCGAGACAAAGAATTTAACGGAAAACCCGCGGAAAAGTCGGCGAATTCTCCCCAATCCTTGTACACTCCCAGACTTGTAATGCGCGCGTTGCTCTATTATCATGGAGTTTTCCCGCCTGGGTTATCCCGCCTTTGCCAATTTGATCGCTTCGATGAGCCAGCATCTGCTAGGGACGATGCGTGCCGCCACTCGTCACTCTCCCGCGCCTGCCGCGGACGAGGCAAGCGATCTCGATTTGATACGCCTGGAGAACATCACCAAGACGTATCACTTGGGCGATATCAACGTGCCGGTGCTCAAAGGTGTCTCGCTTACCATCGCCCGCGGCGAGATGGTGGCACTAATGGGCTCGTCGGGCTCCGGCAAGACGACGCTCATGAACATTCTCGGCTGCCTCGACCGGCCCAGTTCCGGCCAGTTTTGGCTCGACGGCAAGGAAATGAGCGGGCTTACGCCGGACGAGCGGGCGGTCGTGCGGACTGAGAAGCTGGGCTTCGTTTTCCAAAGTTTCAACCTCTTGCCACGGACCACGGCAAAGGAGAACGTCATCATGCCGTTGGACTACGCCCTGCGGCGTACGTCGCACCACGAGAGCCGCCGCCGGGCGGAGTCGCTGCTGGAGCAAGTCGGATTGGCCGATCGCGCGGACCATGAGCCTTCGCAGATGTCCGGCGGGCAGCAGCAACGAGCGGCCATCGCCCGATCGCTGATCAACCGGCCGGCGCTCTTGCTGGCCGACGAGCCGACGGGCAACCTCGATTCCCGCACCGGCGACGAGATCCTGCGGATGTTCCAGCGGCTGAACGCTCAGGGAATCACGATCATTTTGGTCACGCACGATGCGAAAGTGGCCGGCTATGCGCATCGCACGATCCGCATTGCCGACGGTTTAATCGAGGAGCCATCCAAGCCGCCGAGCCGCGAACGGCGCGGCGGCGGAGAAGGGCGGCATCCCGACATGACGGACCGTGCCGTGCGGTCTCTGCATCATCACGTTCCGAAAATGGCTCGCCGGCCATACGGCAACGGGGTGGCAAAAGTAGGATGGACCTCCGAGTCCGTCCTCAGCGAGCCCGCGGTCGACGTAGTGCCAGAACCTGATTCCACCTCGAATATAAACGAGACGGGCTCGGAGGCGCATCCGGCAAATGACGTTGCTCCACAAGCCGATGCGAAGCAGGCGCCCCGCACGCGGCATGGCCACTTGCTCCCGCCTGTCCTCCGTACCGCGCTGGGCAATCTGCATCGGAACAAGCTCCGCTCGGCGCTTACCGCCTTGGGCGTGATCATTGGCGTCGGCGCGGTGATCGCCATGACCGAGATCGGCGAGGGCTCCAAGACGGCCATCGACAAGACGATCGCCAGCATGGGCGCCTACAAGATTCCCATATTTCCCTCGGCTGCCAGGAACGGCGGCGTGAGCCAAGGCGCGGGCACAGTGCAAACGCTTACGCCGGCCGATGTCGACGAAATCCTCCGCGAGTGCCCGGCCGTGAGCGAGGTCGTGCCGATGGTTTGGGCACACGGCCAAGTGGTTTACGGCAAGAAAAACTGGTTCCCGCAAGGGATCACCGGCACCGCGCCGCGCTACTTGGCGATTCGCGACTGGGAAGACCTCGACGAAGGCCAGTGTTTCACCGACGATGACGTTCCGCAAGGGCGCGGCCGTTTGTCTCATCGGCGCGACGGTGCGGCGCGAGCTGTTTGATGAGGAATCGCCCATCGGCAAGATGATCCGCATTCGCAATGTGCCATTCCGCGTCGTCGGTCTTTTGGATCCTCGCGGGGCGAACATGTCGGGCCAGGACCAGGACGACGTCATCATCGCGCCGTGGACGACGATCAAGTTCCGCGTGAACAGCCAGGGCGCCGGCTCGGCAAACGCCGCGGCCGCCACAACGGCGTCAACTTCTTCCTCCACGACTTCCGTGAATTCCATCAGCAACCCCTATCCGCCGCCGACGCCGCTCTACTCGCAGCCGTCGATCGTACAGCAGGCTGATACGCCGCAGCCGGTGCGGCAGACGAACGTCGATTTCATCATGGCCAAGGCGGCCGGCCCGGACGAAATGGCCGACGCCATGGACCAAATAGCCTCGGTGCTCCGCGACCGGCACCATCTCATGCCGGGCGATGACGACGATTTTAAAGTCATGGACGTGACGGAGATGTCCCGTGCGGCGGCCGGAATTTCCGAACGCATGAGCATGCTGCTTCTGGCCGTGGCCGCCATCTCGCTCGTGGTGGGCGGCGTCGGCATCATGAACATCATGCTCGTCTCGGTGACCGAGCGGACTCGCGAGATCGGCCTGCGGATGGCTGTCGGCGCGCGGCGTCGGCACATCTTGCAACAGTTCCTCGTCGAAGCCGTCGTGCTCTGTCTTGTCGGCGGGGCAATCGGCATCCTTGCCGGACGCGGCGGTTCGATTCTCATCCGCGAATGGGAACACTGGACCACGGCCGTCTCCTGGCCGGCGATCTGTATCTCCGTCTTTGTGGCCGCCGGCGTGGGAATCGTCTTCGGGTTCTATCCCGCCTGGAAGGCCTCGCGGTTGGACCCGATAGAGGCGCTCAGGCACGAGTAGGTTTTCCATGCCCCGCCTCTTCACTCCAGGTCCCGTGGAAGTCCCCGAAGCTGCCTTGCTGGCAATGGCCCGGCAGGTCCGGCACCATCGGACGGCCGAGTTCCGCCGCACGATGGCCGACGTATTCGCCGGGCTGAAGTACGTCTTTCAGACGGCGAACGATGTACTTGTGCTGAGCTGCTCCGGCACCGGCGGCATGGAAGCAGCCGTTGTCAATACGGTGCCGCGCGGCGGCAAGGCGCTCGTGCTGGAGTCTGGAAAATTCGCCGAGCGCTGGCGGCTGATCGCCGAGCGGTTCGGCATTGAGGTCGTCCGATACGAAGTCCCCTGGGGCGATTCGTTCGACGCGGCCGAGGTTGCCCGGCTCTTGGCCGAGCATCCGGATACCGCCGCCGTCTTCGCCACATTGCAAGAGACGAGCACTGGCGTCGGCCACGATATCGAGGCCATCGGCCGCGTCGTCCGCGATACGCCCACGCTCTTCGTCGTAGACGGCATCAGCGGCGCGGGGGCGATGGAGTGCCGCACGGACGATTGGGGCATCGATGTGCTTGTCGTCGGATCGCAGAAGGCTTTGATGACTCCGCCGGGCTTGGCATTCTTGGCCGTAAGTCCCAAGGCCTGGCAGCGGATCGAGGCTATCGACCGGCCGGCTTTCTACTTCGATCTATTGGCTTATCGCGAGGCGGCCAAAGCGAATGAGACGCCCTACACGCCCGCCATTCCGCTCATCGAAGCCCTGGCCGAGAGCCTGCGACTGATCCGCGCGGAGGGCATCGAGAATGTTTGGGCTCGCTCGCGACGGCTATCGCGGGCGGTGCTGGCCGGCATTGCCGCCTTGGGCTTGCGTCCCGTAGCCAAGCGTCCGGCGGAAGGCGTCTCGGCCGTCTATCTGCCCGAAGCGATCGATGGCAAGGCGTTCCTCGCGCGGCTGGAAGAGCGGTTCGGCATCAAGCTGGCCGGCGGGCAAGGGCCGCTCAAGGGCCGGATCTTCCGCCTCGCCCAGATGGGCCAGATCGACGAGGCCGACATCCTCGGCTGCCTGGCCGCGATCGAGATGGTTCTAGAGGAAATGGGGCATTCGGTTACCCTTGGCTCGGCGACCGCGGAGGCCGAAAGCGCGTTCGCAGGGCCCCTCAGCGAACCTTGAAAGATAAAGGCCCGCCTCCGCCTTCTGGGGAAGCTTGCTTTTGCTCCTTTCCAATGCCGGCATTATGGACCGCATGAACTCCTCACTTCTCTACACATCTCTACACTTTTTCGCGTTTTAACACGCATAACGGGTGTAATAGATATGGCAACTGATAGTACCACCTTTGATAAGGGTAATTTCTTGCCGTTGATCACTTGACACTTTGGCGCAGATCGTGTCTACTGTATTATCTCGCTAGCACACTTGCCGATTTATGTTCTTCAACATCGACCCATCCAACGGTTTGGCCATCTACGAGCAGGTTGTTCGGCAGGTCGTCTTTGCCGTCGCCGCCGGATCGTTGAAGAGCGGCGACATGGTGCCGTCGGTCCGCGAGCTCGCCCGTGAACTGGCCATCAATCCCAACACGGTGGCGCGGGCGTATCGCCAATTGCAGGACGATGGCGTTTTGCAAAGCGTTCGCGGCACCGGGCTGGCCGTGGCCGATGGCGCCAACGGTCGCTGCGAGGCACAACGGCTGGCACTGCTCCGCAACCGCGTGCAGCAAGTCCTTCTGGAAGCAAAACAAAGCCGCCTCGATGTCGCCCAGTTGCGGGAACTCGTCGAACGCGAGTTGACGGCCATTGACCCAAGAATTGCCATTGACCCAAGAATTGATGCAAAAGAGGTGTTACCATGACGCCGGTCATTCAATTGCGCGAAGTTTCCAAGCGCTACGGCAAAGAGATCGCCTTGGACCGCGTTTCGCTGGAAGTGCCCAGCGGCTCGGTCTTTGCCCTCTTGGGCGAGAATGGGGCCGGCAAGACGACCGCCATCCGCATCATGCTCGGCCTGGCAGAACCGGACGGCGGCCAAAGCAGCGTGCTGGGGCTGGCTAGCGACGCCAAAGGGCAGGAAATCCGCCGCCGCGTGGGCTACGTGCCGGAGCGGCTGACATTCTACGAGTGGATGACCGTCGATGAAGTCGGCTGGTTCACGGCCGGGTTTTACGGAGAAAGTTTCCTGCCCGAATACCGCCGGCTGGCGGCCGAGTTCGACCTTCCGCCGCGACGGGCGATCAAGTCGCTCTCCAAGGGCATGAGGGCGAAGGTGGCGCTTTCGCTGGCGATGGCGCACGATCCGGAACTCTTGATCCTGGACGAACCGACCTCGGGCCTCGATCCGCTCGTCCGCCGCGAGTTCCTGGAAAGCATGGTCGATCGCGCGGCAACGGGCAAGACCGTCTTCCTCTCCAGCCACCAGATCGCCGAAGTCGAGCGCTTGGCGGACATAGTTGGCATCATGCACCAGGGCCGGCTCGTTTTGGTCCAGCGCTTGGACGAACTTAAAACGAGCGTCCGCGAATTGACGTTCACGTTGACCAACGGCGCCACCTCACCGCCGTCTTTGCCCGGCGAACTGCTCTTCAGCCGCCAGCGGGCGCGGCAGTGGCAAGTGCTGGTGCGGCAAGCGGACGAAGACTGCGCCGCCGCGCTAAGTGCGGCCCACGGCGTAGAGAACATCGAAGTTCGCGTGCCCAGTTTGGAAGAGATATTCGTCGCGTATATTGAGCATGGACGAAAGTCGCGCGACTCCG
The DNA here is from genome assembly GCA_963775975.1 of uncultured Planctomycetia bacterium. Taxonomy (GTDB): domain Bacteria; phylum Planctomycetota; class Planctomycetia; order Pirellulales; family Thermoguttaceae; genus JANXQG01. The sequence continues at coordinate 507,360 of CAVZKX010000003.1, read as the reverse complement.
ATGAGTCGCAGAAGGAGAAGGCACACTCATGAACGGTACCGCCTTCTTACGCATTTTCTGGAAAGAATACCGCGCGCAGCGCTCGTTTTGGATCTCCCTGGTCGTGCTCACGCTGGTGGTCGAACTGCTCGTCGTGATGGGCTACCGCCTTTTCTCGCCGGCGGCAGTAAGCGAGCGGATCGACGTGGTTTTTGCCGTGGCATTGGGATTGTCCGCCTGCTACGCCTTGGCTTCCGGCGGGACCCTTTTCGCCGCCGAGCGCGATGCCGAGACCTATGACATTCTTCGCCGCTTGCCGGTGACGCCGCTGGCGGTGTTCGCTAGCAAAGTGGTCTTCGCGCTTGCCAGCGCCGCGGCATTGTATTTCATTGCGTGGATGCTCGCCCTGGTGACGGCCGGTCAATTGCCCAAACCGTATTTCCATCGGGAAGTGTGGGCCCTTTGCGGGCTTGGCGGCATCGAGTTCATGGCTTGGGGAATCCTCTTTTCCTTGTTGCTTAAGCGGCCGCTGGAGGCGGTCATTGCCGCGGCGACAGTGGCATCGGTCACTTTCTGGTTCGTCAGTATGGGATGGATTCTTGGAGGGCAAGTACAGCAGGTTATCGCCGTGGATTCGATCCGCAGCGTTTCTCTCCGATTGCTGATCTTGGCGATTGTCGCGGCGGCCGATGTTTGGCTGGCGACGCGCTGGTTCCGCGAGAGACGGCTCTTAGCGAAGCTTTCGGGAGGCGCGGCGGCCAGTGATGAAACCGGCCCGGCGATCGATTCACCGCCCTCGGCTGGCGCCATGCTTGGCCGGCTCTTATGGCAGGAGTTCCGCCAGTCGGCCATGTTATCCGTCGGGCTGATCGGCCTGTTGCTCCCCATGATTCTCGTCGTAGCGGCAGAGGCGATCTTTCGGATCAATTTCAGCGATCGGCCTTTTTTCGCCTTTTTGCCGGCAGTGATAATCGCCTCCTGGTTCAGCGCCCCGCTATTGGGCTCGTCGTTGTTCCTTGCGGACCAGTCGGGTGGCCGCTTCCGCTTCCTGGCCGAGCACGGCATGCCGCCGCGGCTGGTCTGGCTAAGCCGGCAAATTCGCGGTATTGCCGTCTTGCTCTTGGGACTGCTGCTGGTGCTTTTGCTCGTCATCGGAATTCTCGCCAAAGAAGGGACCGGCCGGTCGCAAGAGGCCATGCGGCAGATGGTGTTGGCGATCGAAAGCCTACTGGGATTCGCCGTCGTGGCCTACGCCTGCGGGCAGCTTTGCTCGCTGAGCATCCGTAGCGGGCTCTTGGCCGCGGCGTTCGGCGAAATCTTGACAGGCATCGTCTGCGCGTGGGCTGCGATCATGTATTGGCTCTGTCTGAGTTGGTGGTGGTCCGTGGCCCCGCTGCTGCTGGCGTTCATGTTCGGCACGTGGCTGCACGCCCCCGCTTGGCTCGCGGAGCGCAAGGCCTGGCGCGCGCTTCTTCGCCCGGCCTTGGTGATTGCGGTTCCCGCGCTGGCGATCCTGGCGGCGGTTCCCCTGGTGCGGGTCTATGAAATTCCCTTGGTCGGACCCGGCTTTGACATTGCCGAATTGACACGGCCGGTCACCGCGGAGGATGAGGAGACGCTGGCGCTCTATCAGCGAGCCGTAAAGCTGATGTACGGCGCCGTGGCTACGCGATCCCCGGCCGGTGCGCCGGGCGGTAGTCCTCCGCGCGCGACGAACGGGCCGGCGGAGCGCAAGGCCAAGGAGCAAGAGGAACAAGCCGTGGCGCTGGCCCTGCAGGCCAGCCGCCGGCCGATTCCGGGTCCTTATTCGGACTTTCAAATCTTGCCTTATCCAAACTGGGAAATGGATTTGGCCAAACTGGTCCTCGCCAGCGCGGAACGCCTACAGGCCGACGGAAAACTCGACGCCGCACTGGATCGCTACGTTGCCGCCATGCATATTGCGATCATTGTTCGCCGGAGAGGCTGGTACTTCTTGGAGTCGGCCGAGTTGGAAGTCCGCGCTTGCGAGGACGTTGAAGGTTGGGCGGCGAAAAAAGGCCAGACGCCGCAGCGGGTGCTCGAAGCCCTGCGAACCCTGGAGAAGCACTGGCACGTCCCGCCGTTATACAGCGATGCCGTCAAGCAGGGATATATGCGGAACGTGGAATATCTACAAAGCGACTGGTCTCGCAAGAATGGCGTGTGGGCCTTCATGTGGCAGCTTCCCTGGGAGCGGGCCCGCGTCTGGCGACTGCTCAACCAATGGACGGCCGAGGAACTTGCCATGAGCAAGATCAATGAAGAAGGGTTGGCTTCCGAAGGCTTATCGAACGTCCAGCCGGCATTGGACCGTCTGGCAAATGCCAAGACCGTGCGGGTCCCCAGGCAGGACATCACATACGAACTCGTGGAGCCGATGGTTAGAGTCAAATTTTACTTCCAAGAGTATGGCCAGCAAGTGGACGAAGGATATCTGGGCGGTTGCTTGAGGGTCGAAACCTATCGCCGCGCCACGCGGCTGATCCTGGCCCTGGAGGCGTGGAAACTCGAGCATGGCGGCCTGCCCAAGTCGCTGGACGACCTCGCGGGCAAATATCTCGACAAACTGCCCGTCGATCCGTATACCGGCGGTGCGTTCACCTACGGGCGGAAGGGGCTTCCCTACTGCGTGGTCTCAAATCCGGGATTCGGCGCGATCAAGGCACTTGAGCCGGGCCAGCCGTTTATCGCTAGCGACAACTGGTACGGCAACCACCAGGGGCCGGAAACCGACAACGAACAGAACACCGGCGAGCGCGGCGACAACACGTCGACCGCCGAGGCGTCGTCGGGAGTCTGCAAGGAGTGGAAGGGCGTTTGGGTGTTTCCGATTCCAACTTCGGGCGGAGAGCCGCGCGTCGCTCCAACGCTTAAATAGCTCGTAGCTCTCGGGGATATTTCCGTTATTGCATGCCGCGCCGACATGTGCCGCGGAGCGGCTAGACATGAATAGCCGGGGGTGAAACCCCCGGCAATGGAATAAATATCCGTTGCCGCGTAGCGGCAAAACCACGGCTCGCCAGGCACGATTGTTAAGCCGCTACGCGGCATGCGTCTCTTGCGCTGGCAACCGGGGGTTACGCTGCGCTCCACACCCCGGCCATTTAAGTTGCGCCGCCCCGCGGCGGTCTGCGAAACCGCCGCATGCAGAAACGGGAATGCACACTGGCTCATGTAGCGGCTTGACCACAACGCCTTCGCTGGCTATTCTACGCTTGTAGGGCATTGATGCTCGACGCGCAAGGAAACAACGACTATGAGCACAGCCATTGTAGAAAGCGATATCGAGGGCGGCGGCCTGGATCAGATCGTCCTCAATATGCAGCCGATCATGACGCTGTCCGATAAGCGGTTCTTCGAGTTCTGCCAGGCCAATAGTGATCTTCGCATCGAACGTAGTGGACGTGGAGAATTGATCATCATGGCGCCGACGGGAAGCGAAACGGGAAATAAAGAGCTGGACATTGCCTCGCAATTGCAAGTTTGGGCCAAACGTGACGGGACCGGCAAAGCGTTTGGACCCAGCACCGGATTTCGCCTTCCCAATGGCGCTGTTCGTTCGTCGGACGCCGCGTGGGTCCGGCTCGCGCGTTGGAAGAAGCTGACTGCGAAGCAACGCAAGGAGTTTGCGCCTCTGTGCCCCGACTTCGTCATTGAACTGCGGAGCGAGAGCGATCGACTTCCTCCCTTGAAGGCGAAGATGGAAGAATACATCGACAACGGCGCGGAAATGGGCCTGCTCGTGGACCGCATCAAGCGGCAGGTCCACATCTATCGCCAAGGTAAGAAGCCGAAGGTCCTTAACGAGCCGGCAACCGTCGCCTGCGAGCCGACGCTGCCGGGATTCGCGCTGGATTTGAATGACGTTTGGTGAGATTGGCAAGCCCTCACCCCCGGCCCCTCTCCCGGAAGGAGAGGGGAGCAAGTTGCCCTCACCCCGCCGTCTGCCGGCAGGGAAGGGGAACTCGAATCCGATCCAGCATATCGATCCACCGCGCCAGCTCCGCCACTTCGGCGGGCGTGAGGTCGCGGGGGTCGCTGCCGAGGTCCTTCTGCGTGACCGGCACCTTGGACACCGCGAGGCCGGCCAATGTGGCTCGGATCAACGGCGTTTGCCGCGAATTCTTGGCCGTGCCGAGGTAAACCGCCAGGCGATGGTCCGGATCGATCTCCGGCGGCGGGAGGATTGTGCCGGCGTCGATGACGGCCGCGGCGCGGAAGGCGTCGCGGCTGCGATAGGCCAGGAGCAGCGCGAGCGAGGCGCCGCTGTCGCGGCCGAAGACGGCCACGCGGGTGGGATCGATCGTGTAACCGGTCTTCAATTGGCCGACGAGCTTTTCCACGAATCCGGCTTCGTCCGCCTGCCAGTTCGTGCCCGCAGCGCGCGGCACGACGAGGATTACGTCACTGCTGTCGCAAAGCGGCTTCCAGAGGGCGAGCAGGTCCTTGGGATCGGCAATGTCGTTGCCATGCAGCCAGACGACGACGCCGTGCGCCACAGCCGGGTCGTAATGCTCGGGCACGTAAGCCCATGCCTGATTTTTGAACTCCGGCACCGAAAGCTCGATGCGGCCGACTTTGAACTTCGGCTTCGCCGCATTCGCCGCCGCGGCCGCTTCGGCATGAGGCCGTGACGCCGGCAGCGAGGCCGGCGGCAGATCTGTGGGGAGCTCCGCCAGGCGGACCGTCACTTTGCGGGTTTTGTCCTTACGGCGGACTTCTAGCTCGACGCTCATACCGGGTTCAAAGCCCGAGATCGAACCATGCAGGGCATCGCGGTCCTCGACCGACTCGCCGGCGATCGACTCGATCACGTCGCCCAGCTCGATCTTGGCTTCGGCGGCAGGGCTGCCGGGATAGACGTAACGCACGACCGCGCCAAGCTCGTCGCTGGCGCGCATCGGCAGGATGCCGAGGAAGCCGTGCTGGTAAGCTTCGAGCTTCGAGACCAGCACGAGATCGGCCTCGACGCGCTTGTCGCCGCGCTGGACGACGAAGTGGACTTTGTCGCCGGCGTAATGGCGGCTGATTTCCGTTCTGACCTCGCCCGTGCGAGTGATCTTGCGTCCGCCGATCTCGACGATGCGGTCGCCGCCCTTGAACCCGGCCTTGGAGGCGGGCGAGTTGGGGCGGCAGGAGGCGATCACCGAGTCGCCGGTGAACTGGTTCTTCGACTGCATGAAGACGCCCGCCACGCCGGAATAGAGGTCCTGGCCCTTCTTGAGCTTCGGCAGCACGGCCTGGATCGACTCCAGCGGGATGGCGAAACCGATGCCCGAGTCGTACCATTCGATGCCGGCGATCTCCTCGACCGACTGCGGCGAGAGCGGGACGACGACGCCCATCACGCGGCCGCGGATATCGACCAACGGGCCGCCGTAATTATTTGGCGAAGTCGGAGCGTCGGTCTGCAGGGCCTTGCCGCAGACGCGGCCAAGAGCGCTCAAGATGCCGACGGACATATTGGGATGCGTTTCCTCGAACGTGCGCCCCACCGCCACGCACCATTGGCCTACGCGCATCTGGGCAAGCGGCGCCGCCTCCGCAACGGGCAGCGGATGGTCGGTCTCGATCTTCAAGAGCACGACCTGGCAGTTGTGGTCGCGGGCGATCAGCTTGGCCGGCTTGCGCGAACCGTCGGGCAGGCGGACGAGGATCGAGGCCGGTTTGTTGACGAAGTTGAACGCGCTGGAGAGGATGTAGCCCGACGGATCGACGACCAGGCCGGTGGTCGGGCCGGCGCCGAAGAGCACTTTATCGACCCGCTCCAGGCCGCCGACGGTCTCGATGCGGACGACGGTCGGCGCGACGCGATCGACGGCGTCGGCGAGGGCTTTTTGTTCTTGAGCGTCGAGGTCTGCGGCGCGGGCGGGGGAGGTGGCGAGCAGCAAGCACAGAGTACTCAGTACACAGTACAAAGTGCGCAGTGCATGGCGGGACGTTTTCATTTGCGATGCTTCATCGTGAAACCGCAAGCGAACATCGATCCAGTTTGAAAAGACTGATCGCTTTAATCCTAGATCCTTCATCTCTTATCCCTCAACTCTCAACACTCATCACTCGTCGCACATCACTTGTCATCCGGCCCGGCTTGCAGCGTAACCTCGATCAATTCTTGCCCGCGGAGGATCGTCATCTTCACCGCGTCGGCGCGGTCGATCATCTCCAGCTCCTTTTGCAGCGATTTGCACGATTGCGTGAGATGGTTGCCAACGAGCAGGATCAGGTCGTCCGATTGCAGGTTGGCGCGGGCTGCCGCCGTGCCGGGACGGACTTGGTCGACGTAGGCCGGCGTCCGCTCCAGCACGTCGGGCACGAGGTTGATGCCCAAGATGCCGGCGTCCATCGGGTGCGCGGGTTTCTTTTCCGGGGGCAGTTCCTTGAGCGGTATGAACTTGCCCGCCTTGATGTCTTCGATCGATTGCCGCACCTGGTCGATGGGCACGGCGTAGTTCAGCCAGGTGTTATTGAGCGAATTGCGGAGCTCCTTGCCGAGGATGCCGGCGATTTCGCCGCTGTGGCTCACCAGGGCGCCGCCGGCGGCGCCGGGATTGTTCGTCGCCACGTCGAGCACATAGATCGGCCCGTGATACGGAGTTTCATAGACGCCGCGGCGTCCTTCCAGCTTCGTGACCACGGAGATCGCGCCGCTTTGCACGCTCGCTGGCTCGTCGCCCATCGCCACGTTGAACAAGTTGCTCACGGCAAAGACCCGATTGCCCGCCGAAAGCGATACGGCCTTGGCCAAATCAAAATACGGTAGTTGCTTGGCTTCGATTTTGAGCACCGCGATCTCCAGCCGCGGGTCGCCGCCGAGCATTTTGGCGTCGTAGCGGCGGCCGTCGCCGAGCGTCACGCTGACGTGGTCGGTGTCCAGCACGTAGCTGAGCGCAGTGAGGATGTGTCCCTCGGGCGAGATGAGAAAGCCGCTCTGATAGCCTTCCATGCCGCGGAACCCGCCGGCCCCGTAGATCTTTACGAGCTTGCTCTGGGCTTGGTCGATCACGCGAACGGCGGGCGGCGTGGCGGCGGAGGCTGCCGCGCAAAGGCATATTGAGGCGAAAATCGTGAGAAAGGGAGAAAGGGAGAGGGGGAGAGGGGGAGAATGAGGATGAAAGCGAGGCGCGCTCTCCCTCTCTCCCTTTTTCCCCTTCTCCCTATCTTGGTGGCAAATCAGTCGCCGGCTGTTCATAGGTTTCCTCATTCCCACCTCACTTCCCCGCCGCGTCAAAACGGAACCGGTCAAGATCGAACGTCTCGAAAACACTGTCGCCGGAGACTATCTTCAGTCGGCCGGGCAGGTCGCGGCCGTCGGCTGCGCGATAGTTCGCGAAATGAAACTCCAGCGGATCGGCGTGTTCCTCGGGATATACTGCCATCGCAGCCAACTGGCCGTGCGAATCGAAATAGAACCAGGAGTCGATGCCTCGATAGGTCGCCAAGACGACATCCAGCAATCCATCGCTGCCCGGCAGCGGAAAGGCGCCCAGGTAGCTCGCGTCGTCGAACCCCTTGGGGCCCTCGACGGCCATCAAGCGATAGAGGAACAACGAGGGCAGCAGCCCCGCGCCGGCGGGCTGGGGCGCCCCTTCGGAATCGCCCGACTTGGGAAACGCATCAGCGAACCTCGGCCCGAGCGTCCACTGCTGCTCGCTGGCAGGGGCCTTCATCGCGGCGTCCTTGTCGGATACGCGGAACTCGACGTCCTTGCCGCTGGCGAGCCGGCCGACGAAAGTCCACGCGCCGCGCGAGCCCTTGGCATCGCCGGGGGCCTTCCACGGCTTCAGCACGCGGTCGAGCTCCAGCTTGTTGAAGTAGTAGTTCGCGTATCCGCGCTTCTCCTCGAAGACCTTCTTCGCCGCCTCGGGCATCGGCGCCTTGGGGACTTCCATCTGCGGCATGCGCGGCCCCCTCGGTCGCTGCGGGCCCCTGGGGTTCTTTTCGTCCGGCCTGGGCTGCGGCTGTTCGGGGCGGCCGAGCGTCTTCTCGATCAAATCTCCTTGGCTATGCACCCCGGTGAGGCGGACGAAAGTCTCGATTGTCTTGTTCTCGCGGCGGTAAGTCAGCGGCACCTGCCAGCCCTTGGGGTAAATGCCCAGCGCGTTCTTGAACCCGTTGGGCGTGGAGATGGCGCGGCCGGCGAAGCTCACGATCTCGTCGTCGCTCCGCAGCCCGCGGCGGTAGGCGTCGGAGTTTTCGAGGATATCGGAAACGACCACGCGGCCCTGGTCGTCGGCGACGCGGGCGCCCAGCGTGGCATGGTCGACGATCCGCCCGCTGTGGAGCACGCCCAAAAAGTTCTTAATTTGATTGATGGAAACCGAGTAGCCCACGTCGACGCTCACGCGGCCGCGCTTGTCGAACGAGCACCGGCCGTTGATGCCCACTAGCTGCCCCTCGGCGTTGAACAGCGGGCCGCCCGAATTGCCCGGATTGATCGAGGCGTCGGTCTGCAGGCAGTCGGCGTACTCCAGCAAGGTGCCGGCGGGGAACTGGTAGCGATGCGTGCCGGAGATGATTCCGCTGGTGACGGTCGGCTGGAAGTCGGTGGCGAGCAGAAAGGGGTTGCCCATTGCGAAGACCCAATCGCCGGGGCGGAGCTTGTCGCTGTCGCCAAGTTCGGCGTGAGGAAAGTCGTCGCGGCCCAGGAGCTTGATCATGGCGATGTCGCCCGTGGGATCGAGGCCCACGATCACGGCGTCATAGACCTTGCCGTCGGACATGCCGCATTTCATCGCGTTTCCGCAGGGCTGCACGACGTGGAAATTGGTCAGGGCGTAGCCATCGGCGGATATGACGACGCCGGAACCGCCGCCTTGCCCGGAAGGATCGAAGATCGCCAGCACGCAGGGAGCGGCTTTGGCCATCAGTGCGATGCGCTGCGACTCGGCGGCGAGCACTTCCGGCGGCGGCGTATTGGCGGCGCGGGCTATGGACGTCAAGCTTATGATAAGCACAGTCAGCGCGGCAACCGTAGGGTGGGACAAGGGAGCGCAGCGACCGCAGGCCCACCGGCGCCACGGGTTGGTGGGCCTGCGCTCGCAAGCTCGCTGGTCCCACCCTACGGCGTTCGCCCTCACCCTAACCCTAACCCTAACCCGGAGGGAGAGGGGACCTGATTGCTTCTTCATTTGATCAACCTCAAATTGCCCAAGTCGAGATGGTCGCCCGCGCCAAAGTTTCCCAGCGTGTCGACGATGAGCACCAGTCGCCGCACACTGGAAACATCGAGGCTAATCGGCCGCGGCTCCTTATCGCTACCTCCGATGTTGGCATCCAAGAGCGATTTGCCGTCTCCAAGGATCTGCAAGCGGACATTTCCCAACGGCCGAACGTCGTCATCGACGCCCGCGATGGCCTCCAGCCGGCTGAATTTGCCGGGCAGAGTCCACACCAGCTCGGAGCGGCTGCGCATGGCCATGCCCTTGTGGAACTCCTGGTTATGCGTCCGCAGTGATTTGCCCTCCAGGTTCTCGTCGCGACGGACGCGCGAGAACTGCGAGCGGCTGGGAAGTTCCTTCTCCGTGGCGGTGAAGGGATTGGTCGTCAGGGTTTCGGAGTCGGGCTTGAGGTCGCCGAGGAAGACGATCTTGCCGCAGGAGAGGTCGATCTGGGCGATCTGATCGAGGCCGCGGCGCACGCTGCGGCCGCCGGCAGTGGTGAAATCGAGCTTGTCGCCGTCCAATTTCATCGCGGAGACCAACCACCGCGAGCCGCCGGAATCGATAATCGTGTAGGGCGCGTCGGCTGCCGGCGTGCCCGCGGCATGGTAATAGATCAAGCCATATACCTTCGCCCGTTTGACGCCCAAGATATTGCCGTCGAGCGTGAATCGTACTTTGGCATCGGAAACGTCTTCGATCGCGCCTTGATGGTAGTCAATGCCCGATTGGTTGCCGGTCACCAGCAGGTCGCCCTGGAGCTTCTTGCCGCGGATCCGCGACCACCCGATGGCGCTGGCCTCGGACTCCGGCTGCATGCGGACTGCCTCGACATCGGCCGTGGGAACTTCGAGGACTTCGTTGGCGGGCAGCAGCACGATCTTCGCGCGACCTTTTTCCGTCGTGTACTCCGACGCAGCCAGGCGCGATCCATCGGCCAGATCGACCCACACGGATGGTTTCAATGCCGACTTTGCGGCCGGGCCGTGCGCCGCGACGGACGCCACTTTGGCGACAGCCAGTTCGCGATGGCCGCTGGGCGTTTCAAGAGCGATTTGCTTTTCGCTCCAACCGGCAAGGCCGCCGGAGATCTTGGAGCCGTCCAGCAATTGCACGTCGAATTGCGGCGGAGCGGATAGGGCAGAGAGCAGAACGAGGGGCAGGAGTGAGTGCAAATTGTTGGTCCTTGTCTTACTTTATCCTTGTCTTATTTGTCCTCGTCGTCGCTCTCTTCGGTGGCCAGCTTGCGGAAGTACTGCTCGATCGCTTCGCGGTAGTGCGGGGGGAAGTCGCGGCCCATCTGCTGCAGGGCCTCTTCGCGCTGCTTGGGCGGCAAGTCGCCCCAGCCGGCCTTGTGACCCAAGTCCTTCTTGTCGACTTCGCCCGGCGCTCTGCCGCCCATGGGGTTGCTGTCTTGCGCGGGCGCGTGGACTTCAAGGAGTTCGACTGGTTCTGGTTTTGCTTGTTTTGCTCGTCTTCCATCTTCTTGATGAGCTTATCGAGCGATTCGACGATGCCGTCCTCGACCTTCTTCACCTTCGGGCCGGCGCGGCCGTGGTCCAATCGGCCGGCGTTGTCGTCCATCCGCCGCGCGATGTGGTCGAGCGTATCGGGCTCAAGGCTGCTGAGGTCGGCCTGCATGAGCATGGCCACGGCGACGTAGCGCCGCGGGCTCGACTCGGCGCCGTCGATCAATTGATTGATGACCTTGAGCCCTTCGTCTTTATTGAGCAGGCGATGGTAGGCGACACCCTGGTAGAACAGCAACTCGGCCGGAGCGACCACATCGGCCGGCTTGAGTGTGCCGATTTGCTCCAACGCCTCCTCGAACCACTGGCCCTGCGCGAGCCAGCGGCCGAAGTAAAGCCGCATGTTGGCGGCCAGGATCGGCGCGGACTTCGCATCGGTCAGCCAGGGGAAGCTGGGCAGCACGGCGCGGGCTCGCGGCCGCGAGCAGAGATCGACGAGCTGGGCCGCGTCCGGATCGACGGAAGCAAAGGCCTCGCCCAGGTGGTCCAATAGTTCGGTGCCGTCGGCCTTTTCGCCGATGCCGGCGATAATCGACATGGCCTTCGCGAGCGCAGCGGGGTCCTTGCCGTTCTTTTGCACCCAGTCCAGCGCCTGGGTCTTGACATCGACAACTTGCGGCGGATGCCACGTCGGCGCCTTGCGGACAATCGGGTCGGAGGGGGCCAGCGTCGGCGCGGCAAGGGCGGGAGTGCCGGCTGCCACAACGAGGACAATTGCAAATTGCAAATTGCAAATTGAAAAATGCAAATTGCGGACGGCAGTTCCGATCATATTACTCTCCTTGTTTGTCGCTGCAAACCGATTCCATTTTAGATTTCAGATCTCAAATCTGAAATCACAAATCGCATCATTCATTCTTACCCAAATCCAAATCGCGGGTTACCTGGTAGACCCGCTTCTGCTGGTCGGCAAGCCGCCGCAGCGCCTCGAAGACGTCGTCTTTGTTCGTCTGCTCGCGGCCGGGCTCGATGAGCTTCGCATAGCGCTCCGTGCGGCGGTTTACGCGCATCTGCAGCGCCTTGATCATCTTCAACTCGGCGATCTTTTCGATCAGCGGCGGGTCTTGCGGCTCGCCATTTTGCGGAGGACTCGGCGGCTTCTTCTTGTTGTTTTCCGCGCGTTCCTTGGCCTTCTTGAAGGCGTCGACGATTTCCTCCAACTCTTTTATGACGTCGGTCTCGATGGCCTGTGTGAGGACTTCGGTCTTGCCCTGGCCAAGCCGCTGTTCGATCTGCTGCATGTCGTCGTGGACCTGCTGCAGGGCCTCGGGCATGGCGACCGCGCTGCCTTCTTCGTGGAGCAGCCGCAGGGCTTCCTCCACGTCATGTACAATGCTCCGCTCGCGGGCGCTGAGGCGGCCCGATTCGATCTCGTGGCCGTGCGAACGCTCGGCGACGGGCACCTTGTCTAAGCGCATCGTGCCGTCGTAAACCTCGCGCTGGACCACCAGCACCTTTTGCATGCGGGCGATCAGGCTGGCCAAAAGCTGCTTCATTTCCTCTTCGCGGAGTTGACGGAGGATGTCTTCGAGTTCAGCCTTGGCGGTTTTAAGCTCGTCGAGCGCCTTTTCCTGCTCGTCCGCGGCGCCGTCCTTCTGGGCCTTCTTCAGGCGCTTCTCCGCTTGCTCCATGTGCTCCTGGGCCGCTTGGAGCCGCTTGCGAACGGGGTTCTGATCTTGTTGCTGCTGGTTGTTCTGATTCTGAGCCTGCTGCTGATCGGGATCCTGGTCCTGATCCTGCCCTTGCTGGCCTTGTTGGCCCTGACTCTTGCTTTGCTGGCCTTTGCTTTGTTTGCCTTGGGCGGACTGATTCTTGCCTTGTTGCGACTTGCTATCGCTGCCTTGCTGCGACTTGTCGTCATTGCCCTGTTGCGACTTGTCGTCGGCGTCTGATTTGTTCTTGTCGTCTTTGTCGCCCGACTTGTCGTCCTTGTCGCCTGGCTTGCCGTCCGATTTGTCGTTCTTGTCTGATTTGGGATCGGTCTTGCCATTCTTGCCGGACTTGGGATTCTTGTCCGACTTGTTGCCTTCCTTGCCGGCCTTCGACTCCTTACCGGATTTGTCCGAAGACTTGCCGTCGCCCGACTGCGTCTTGCCGTCGCCGGGTTGCGTCTTGCCATCGTTATTCTTACCGTCGCTGTTCTTTCCGTCGCTGTTCTCGTCGTCGTCCTTAGCGGCGCCGCGGTCTTTTTCTTGGCTCTTGTTGATATCTTTGGACAGGCCGCCCGTGCGCTGAGCGAGGCCGCCCTGCTCGACGGAAAGCGGCTTGGGGTTTTCACCGCCGATGGTTCGCCCGCGGACGTTGCCCTGGTCGCGGATGATGTTGTTGAGGCGCTCGAGATACTTGCGGAGTTCGGTCTGCCTGTCCTTGAGCCGCTTGGCGGAGTCTTCGCTCAAGAGCAGTTGCAGGATCGCTTCGAGGTCTTCGTTGACTTTGCCTTGCTTGCGGGCGGCGTTGCCGAGCTGGTCCTGGCGGAGCAGATCGACGATTTCCTGGAAGTCGGCCGAGACGCGGCGATCGCCGCTTTCCTTGAGGGCCTTTTCAATCAAGGCGGCGCGGTTGGGATCGGTGGGACGAATCAGGTCCCGCATCCGCATCAGCACGCCTTCGAGGTCGCTGAATTCGGTGGCCAGTTTTTGCTGCGAACCCGTAAGATCCTTGTTCGTGGCGGCAGCCGCTTGATCCTTCGGGTTATCCGCCGCTGAACTGCTGCCCGCGGCAGCCAGTGCGGCGGCCGCCATCCACGCCACGACCAATATCCATCGATTTGGCTTCATTATGGTGACTCCTTATCGCCTAAGCTTCGCTCGTCCTTCTTTTTCGTAGCGTCACTCAACGCCTTCTGCTGTTCGATGAGCCTTCGCAGCCGCTCCACCACGGCGACGTTAAAGTCTTCCATGACCATCATGTGCTTGAGCACCTCCTCCATTTGCGCGAGGATCGCGTTCGCCTGGTCGCGGGCTTTGTCGCGGCTGGCCGGGCCGGCCGCCAGATCTCCGACCGAGGCCTGCAAGGCTTCCAGCCGCTTCTCAAATACCGGGAACATCTCCTCCACTATATTATGCAGCGGCCGCGAGACATTTGCGTCGAGCCGCGTCTTTCTTTCCTCTGAGTCAACCCGATTATTCGTTAATTGTAAACGGATTTCATCCACTCCAGCGGCAACTTCCGCAGTCTCAAGTGTGTTTTTATGACAATTTTGTAGGGCCTGGAGGGTCCGCTCCAATCGCCGGGACGTTAAATCGGCGGCGGATAGTTCCTGAGTGGGGGTCGGCGCCTCGCCCGGCTCGGCACCGGCATCCTTAGGCTTTGGGGTTGGCTGGCCACCCTTGCCCGGCGGTGAAAACGCCATATTCAGGAGGAGGTTCCTCGTCTCGGTCATCTCCTCGACGATGGCCTCGAATCGCTGCCGCAAGAGCAGCTCTCGCGCCTCCAAGCGCGTGAGCAATTGAGCTTCGGTGACGACATCCAATTGCCAGGTTTCGCCGCTGCCGACGTTCGGCCCCTCGCCAAGATCGCAGAGGTCGGCCGCGCGGATGGTGAGCGTCAGCTTTTGTCCTTCCCCCAACTTCAATTGCGATGCCTCGACGGCCGTGTCCTGGTCCTTGACGACGTATTCGCCGGGATGGCCCTTCATGTCGCCGATCGCGACTTCGCCGCGCGCGGCGCGGCCGGCTTCGGCGTTTCGACGGGCTTTTCGCCGGGAGCAGCCGGCGGCTTAGTCGGCGGCGGCTGGTCGACGATGTAGTCCCACCAGGCGCGGGCGAGACCGTGGTCATCGGAGATTTTGCCGGTGGCGGGCAAGCGGCCTTTCGCGGTGACGACCGGCTCGCGGGTGCCTACCAGCCGCACCTTCACATCCGGCGGATCATCGGGCACGGCCACCAGGTTGAGAGTCACCGGATCGCGGCCCTTGATGCCGTCGGCATCGCGGAGCGTGAATTGCAATGTGTAATCGCGCGGCGCCTGCGCGGCCGGCTTAGCATCCGCCGGCGCCTTCTCCGGGCTGCTCGCCGGCTTGCCTTTGGCCACGGGCGGGTTGGGGAAGGGATCGAAACTATACGAGAAAACTCTGCGGTCATCGCGGAGTTTATCGCCGGATAGTTCTTCGTGCGTGACCGCCTGCTTATCGCTCGCCGGGCAATCGATTCGCAGCAATTCCAGCGGCTTGCTCGCGGTGCCGCTGACAGTCAGCTTCGAGCCGACGGGAATCGCGACGGCATCGGTGCCTATTTCGATGGTCTTGGGCGGACGCTCCATGTATGGCGGCAGTTCGCAGACCAAGGAGAGCTTCAGCGACGGGTTGGGAACCACGTTAATCTGCAAGTCACGCAGCCTCGCATCGCCGCCGACGATGTCGAAATGCACGCTGTTAAGCAGGCCCACGAACTGATAGCCATATTCCTGCAACACCTGGTCCTTGGGCGATGCAAGGCTAGCCGCCTCGCCAATGGTCTTCAAGGACTTGCGATACGAGCCGCCCGCCTCGTCGCGATAGCGGATTTCCACGCGCTCCGGCAGGATCGGAATCTCCGTATCGCCGCGGAAGGCGCGGACGCGAAGATCGAAATTCGCGCCGGCGGCCACCTTGGCCACGCCATCCTTGAAGCCGACGACTTCCAGGCGGATTTTCCGCGGCCACATTGTATCGGCCAGCATCAGGTTCCGCTGGGCCCACAAGCCGAGCACCTCCGGGGCATTCCACGCGAGCACACCAACAACCGCCGCGAGCCCCAAGGCGATGACGAATTTACGGACCAGCGGCATCGAGTCGAAGACTTCGCCGACCTCGGCGGCTGCGACGTGCTGCTCGGCGCGGCGGCTCGTGTCGGCAAGCATCGCCCGATTGAATCCCGTCTCCGCCTCCGGCCGATCGCCCAGGACGACCGTCGTCAGCAGGCTGTCGTTGAACTCCGGAAAGCGGCGTTCCAGCACCATCGCCATCTGACTATCGGTGAGGCGAACGAACGCACGGCGGAGAATGAAGTAGTAGACCGCCGCGGCGAGGCCGAGTCCGGCCGCCGCCAGAATGATTTCACGGATGATTATCGGCGGCTCGAATGCCCAATCGATCGCGATGCTCGCCCAGAACCAGAGGCCCAGCCAGACGGCCACGGCCAGCAGCCCTTCCGTCCAGATATAGCGGCGGATGCCGGCGCGGAGCGCGTCGATGCGGCCGCGGACCGACTGGCGGCAGGGATCGTGGGGGTTCGTGTTGCACAGTCGCCATAATCTATCTCTACGCCAATTTCGCCAATCGACGCACCAGCCATTCTACACACAGTACAGCACACAGGGCGATCAACATCCATTTCAATAGCTTTTCGTCGTCTTCCGGCTTCGGCGCGAGCGGAATCTTGTCCGTGTGGCCGACATCCTTCAGCAGATCAACCAGCGACGGCGTCGCCGTACTGCCGAGCGCGACCGTGATGTCCTCGTAGTACTTGCCTTCAGTCTTCTTGGCGATCTCCTTCAGCAAGGCGACGTTTCGCTGAGGGTTCTCGTCTTCGAGCTTGGGCACCACGCCGTGGAAGGTGCGGCTCAACGTCTCGTTGCTCTGCGGAACGAGGACTTTCAGGCTGTAATCGCCTTGCTGCAATACAGGCAGATCGATCAGGAAGCGGCCGGGCTTGGTCGGATCGGCCGGCATGGTCATCGACTGCTCGCCCTTGCCGTCGCGGCTGACTTGCAAGGTGACGCCGGGCGCGATGAGCGGCCGCAGTTCAGCGTTTTTCAACTCCGCACGAATCTCGACCGTGCTGCCCACCTGGTAGCGGTCGTGATCGACAACCAGCGAGCCGCGGGTCGATTGCCGTCGCAGATGCTCCTGCGCGGCGTAGCGAATGAGCTTGGTCCAGAGCATCTCGAACCAGGCCGGATTGAGCCGCCGCAGTCGCCACGTTTCAGCGCTGCCGATATAGACCACGGGCGAGGCGCTGAAGCGGTGTACGGCCATGTAAATCGGCTGCTGGCCGTCCACGCCCGTGCGCGGATCGCCGAAGCGGGCCAGCACGGTCGCTCCCGCCTTCTTGTCGCGAACCGGAAGGTACCCATAGATGCCGGCGAATTGCGACCATGTGACCTGGGAGGCGACGGCCGAATCGCCGAGCCAGAGATACGGCGCTTGCAGTCCTTCGCGCGTGAACTCCGGCCGCCAGGCTTCATCCGAGCCGTACATTACGTTCGTCTTGGAAGAGAGGCCCGAATTGAACTCGACCGGGTAGAGCTTGCGGATCTTGGCCAACTCGGCGTTCTGCACCCAGCCGTCGGGCCGGCCCGCATTGACCGCGCCGGCAACGACGATCAGGCCGCCGTGGTCCTCATCGACCCAATCGTAGAGCAGATCGACCTGCTCGGGCTTGAGCGCCTGCCAATCGGGATCGAAGGCCACCAGGGCGTCGTATTCGGCCATCGCGGCCCGCGACGTGGGAAACTCGGTGAGCAGATTTGTTGCTTCCTGGGAAATGCCCGGCTGGCCCGATTGCAGCAGCACGTCGACCACGATTGACTTGTCGCGGAAGAGCATCGTGCGAAGGTATTGATAGTCGCGCATCGGACCGCCTGCCAAGAGAAGCACGCGCATCTTGTGGGCATCGACTGAAATCTCGCCTTCCTCGAACAATCGCTCGCCGCCGGCAGAGTTCGCGGCTTTGAGTCGCAGGCAAAGGACGTGCCGCCCGAGTTCCAAGGGCGGGAGATCGAACTTCACCGGCACGGCCTCCCCGTCGCCGCCGAGCGTGACCTCGGTGGAATCGAGCTTCGTGCCTTGACCGCGGCGGAGCGGGTCGTCGGCCGCGGCCCCTTCGCGGCTGAGCAATTCGACCGTCACATTGCGGCCCTTCAAGCCAAAACCCTCGACGGAGCCTTCCACCGAAAATCGCTCGCCGGGAAAGACCCGTGCGGGCACATTGAACGCGACGACGCTGGCGCTGGTCGGCTTCTTCTCGGAGCCGACGCCGATCGTGTAAATTGGAATATGCGACTCGCGGGCCATTTCCTCGGCCGTGTCGGGCGACGCGCCGGCGTTAAAGCCGCCATCGCTAATGACCACGACGCCGGCGACGGGCGTATTGCGGCCCTCGCCGACGACCTGTTCCAAGGCCTCGCCGCCGCGCGTGTCGTTGCCGCCGAGAGCGAGTTGTTTTTTCCAGGACGGCGCGACGACTGTAGGGAACGGACTCCGTGCCGTTCCGCTTTCTGTCGAAGATTGACTATTCGCTGTACTGTCTTCTGGAACGCCACGGAGGGCGTTCCCTACAGCGCCTCCTTCGGCAACATCACCTGTTGCTGCTTGTTCACGGTGCTATTGAACGGAATGACGGTGACCTGGTGCTTCTTTCGCAGCCGGGCGACGAAATCGGTCTCGTCGAGCGCGGCGGCCACTTGCTGCAAGCGCGTCTTGCCGGCGCGGCCGGCGGGCGTGTCGGGATCGGTCTTGCCCATGCTCAAGCTCGTATCGACGAGCATCAGCACGCGGCTATCGAAGTGTTCCTCGCGCTCGCTCCGCCAGCGCGGCTGAAGATAAACGAAGAGCAGCCCAATGAGCACGGCAGTCCGCAAGAGCGGCAAGCCGAAGCGGAGGCTCCAGTGCAACTCTTGCGCGTCGCGGCGGTAAATCCACATCAGCGGCGCGAGTATCAAGAGCAACACGGCCCCATAGATCCACCATTCGTAGCCTGCCTGGATGCGGCCGAACTCGAACGTCTGCGTCACGGGGGCATCGGCTAGGAGGAACAGGGACGTCATCATGCCATGCCTCCTTTCGCGCGGCCAAAGGTCGGCATTCGTGCGGGCGCGGCGGCCGGCGCGGAAACATGATAACCGCAAGACCAGGCGAGCAACTGCTCCAAGGCCAGGACGATCACGAGCACTATCAAGAGCAGGTCGCCCAAGTTGCGTCCTTGGGCTTCGTCCAGCTTCGTTTCAAAGCTGGATGCGTAGTCGAACTTGTATTTCAATTCCGGCGCGAGCCGGGAGTTCAGGTCCGGGCCGGCGAGGGCTTTCAGGTCTCCCTCGGCCGGATCGACATTCACGGCGAAGACGCGATTTTCGACCTTGTTTGCCTTCGTAGTGAGCTTGGCCGTATAGAAACCGCTCTGCATAGTCCGAGTGTACGTGGCCTTCAGCATGTCCTTGCCTTCGGGCACTCCATCAATTGTGGCCGCCGAGGCATCGCCGCCGGGACCATCGACGCGGACCGCCGGCTGATACGCGGCCGATGCGAAAGTGATCGACTTGGGATCGCCGACTTGCAGTTCCGCGTCGGCCACCGGGCGGCGGGAAAGGTAAGGAACCAGATCGCGAACAAGGGTCCCAAGAGCCCATCCGGCTTCGTTCGCCTCACCTAAGTTAGACCACTTAGATTTAGATGACAAGGAAGTTAGCAGCACCACAACCCGCCCCCGGCCGAAGTTTTTTTCAACCAGCAGCGGCGCACCATTGCGAAGGCGCATGATGACCCGCAACTCAGGATCGGACTTGGCGTCCCAATCGTGCGGCGCCGCGAAATACTTGCTAATGAAGATCTTTGAAACAGAACCAACTCGGTTCGAAAAGTTGTTAAAAAGCGGATGATCTACCGATTGAACGTCCGGAGTATTGTCCAATGGGTCGGTGTTAAGTTCCGCCGCAGCCGCAATCGGCATGGGAAAAAATCCCTTGCCGCCGCGATAGAGTGCGCGAGTTACGAAATCGGCGCTCGTCGTAAGGCCAGCCACGAAGAAGACCCCGCCGCCATCGCTGACATATTTCTCCAACGCTTCGACGCCGGCATGGTCTATTCGATCGACGCCGGCAAGACAAATCATGGCAAAATCGTCGATCGGGCGGCTCGGCAGCGCCAAATAGCGCGGCGATTCGATCCTTCGTGCGTCGATACCCAGGGCCTGTGAGCCGCCCGGCATCATAATATCCTGCAAACGTCCCGAATTAGAAAACTTCGTCGAGCCGTCAACCAGCAATACCGGGACTTCAACAGGCACATCGACGACCGCAAAGCGGTGGTTGTCCGCCGCGACGCAATCGGCTTCCAGATGAACGGCGATCTGCTGCGGTCCGGCCGTATTAAAGCTGACGAAAAAGAGCTTGCTAGCCGACCCGCCGGGCGGAATCTCGTCGATGATTTCCTGGGACGGCTTGCCGCCCGCGGTCCAGACGAACGGGACCTTGCGGACGGTCGCCGGACCATAATTCTGCACGGTGACTTTCATCCGCCAGCGAAGGCCGACGGCGCGGATTCCTTCTTCTGGCTCCAAGGCAGTAATGGCCAGATTGGGATGGCCGGAATCCTCCACGCAATCGACGAGGCGGATTTCCGTGTTGTTCGAGTCAAGCTGCACGAGGCGCTTTTTCAGGTCATCCGGCTTGTCCCATTGGCGAGTGCGGAAGTCGGAAATGAGATAGATCACGCGCCGCTCGCCCGTATCGGGGCCGAGCAACTGCTGGATGATTTCCGGCTCGAAGACCGGCCGCGGCTCGGCGGCGGTTTGCGAGACGTTCGAACGACTTGAGCTCCGCGCCGAGCGCTCGGCGAAGCCCGAATCGACCCGCTCCTTCTGGAAATCGGGCCGCAGTCCGCCGCCGTAATGTCCCGAGCGCGAGAGCCGCAGGAGCGTGAACGATTGCGGCTCGCGGGGGCGAAGCATCGACTGGCCGAGGCGAAGAATCGCATCCTTGCCCTGCTCGAAGGCCGACGTTTCGCCGCGGCGATCGGACATCGAATAGCTGTCGTCCAATAGCACGATGTGATGCGTAGGCCGGCCGCCGAGGAAGCCGCCCATTTTCTCGGGCAGAAGCGGCTGTGCGAGGGCCATTACAACCAGGGCAATCGCCGCCATCCGCAGCAAGAGCAGCAGCAGTTGCTTGAGGATCACCCAGGTGCGATATTTCTTCTGGCTGGCCAGCAGGAACTCCATCGCCGCCCATTGCACCGGCGGTGCCGGATCATGTTGATCAGGTGGATCAACACGGGGATGCCTACCAGGGGCAGTGCCCACAGAAATGGATGTACGAGTGGAAGCATGAATTACGTGCTGAGTCCTACTTGTTCCGGTGTTGCATCCCGAGGCGGTTGCTGAGGAAGGCGGCCAGCGCGGCGTCCAGCGGCTGGCTCGTGCGCAAGCAGGGCATAGTCGACGTTGTTTCGCGTACAGCCGCGGCGGACTTCGTCGAGGAAACTTTCCAGCGCTTCCAGGTAGCCTTCGCGCAGCGCGCGCGGATTGCAGCGGATAATGTCGGGCACTTCAAGCCCCTCGAACCGCGTCGGGCCGGTGAAGGGGAAATCCAGCTCGTCGTCGTCCATGACGTGGAACACCATCACGTCGTGGCCGCGCTGCCGCAGCAGCTTCAGTCCCTTGAACAGCCCGGCGCGGTCGGACGAGCAGATCGGAGATCAGGATCATCATGCCGCGGCGCGGATAGGTTTCGGCCACGTCGCGAAGGATTGGATAGCAGATCGGTCTTGTCGCGCGGCTCGCTGACGGCCAGCGCCTGGATGATCGAGTTCAAGATGGTTCCGCTTGCGTCGCGCATGCGGCACCGTCATCCGCACCGTTTCGTCGAACGACAGGCAGCCCACGGCGTCTTGCTGCCGCAAGCAGCAGATAGGCCAGGCTGGCGGCGATCGTGCAGCCGTACTCGTACTTGTTCAGCGGCCCGCGGCCGTAGTGCATGCTGCCGGAGACGTCGACCAGCAGCGTGCAGCGCAGGTTCGTGTCTTCCTCGAACTGCTTGACGTAGTAGCGGTCCTGCTTGGCCCAGACTTTCCAGTCGATGTGCCGCAGGTCGTCGCCGAGCGTGTATTCGCGGTGCTGCAGGAACTCGACCGACTGGCCGAAGTACGGGCTGCGGTGCATGCCGGAGAGGAAACCTTCGACGATGTGCCGCGCCCGCAGGTCCAGCCGCGCGATCCGCTTGATCGCTTCAGGATGCAAAAATCTTTTGGAATCGGGCATCGCTGGTCAGCTCGTCTTCTTTGGTGGGGGTGATCGGCCAGCAGTGCGGTCGACGACGTCGTCGGTGCGTGATGCCTTCGCTCTCGGCGGCGAAGTTCACCACCAGCCGATGCCGCAGCACCGGCTTGGCCAGGGCCTGGATGTCGTCGGTCGAAGACGTGCGTGCGGCCGTGCAGCAGGGCCCGGGCCTTGGCGCCGAGAATCAAGAACTGCACGGCCCGCGGCCCGGCGCCCCAGCTCACCTGGTCGGTGACGAAGTCGGGCACGCCCGGCTCGCCGACGCGCGTCTGCCGCACCAGCGACAGCGCGTAGCGAATCACGTGGTCGGTGACCGGCACCTCGCGCACCATGCGCTGCAGGTCGAGAATTTCCTCGGCCGTGAGCACCGGCGCGATGTGGTCGACTCATCGTGGTCGTCGTGCGCCGGGCGATCTCGAATTCCTCGTCGAAAGTTCGGATAGTGGACGAACACCTTGAACATGAAGCGGTCCTGCTGCGCCTCGGGCAGCGGATAGGTGCCTTCCTGCTCGATCGGATTCTGCGTGGCCAGCACGAAGAACGGATCGGACAGCGGGTGCCGCACGCGGCCGACCGTCACCTGCCGCTCCTGCATCGCTTCCAAGCAGCGCGGCCTGCGTCTTCGGCGGCGTGCGGTTGATTTCGTCGGCCAGAATCACGTTGGCGAACAGCGGCCCTTCCAGAAAGCGGAACTCGCGGCTGCCGGTCGTGCGGTTCTCCTCGATGATTTCCGTGCCGGTGATGTCGGCCGGCATCAGGTCGGGCGTGAACTGGATGCGGCTGAACGACAGATTGAGCGTGCGGCGCAAGCGTGCTGATCATCAACGTCTTGGCCAGGCCCGGCACGCCTTCCAGCAGGCAATGGCCGCGGCTGAACAGCGAGATCAACAGCTCTTCGATCACCTGGTTCTGGCCGACGATCACCTGGCCCAACTGGTCGATGATCTTGCGGCGGGCGTTCGAGTTTCTCGATGGCGGCGGAATCCTGGGCGTGATCTCGGATGGCATGAGTAGGTTCGGAGTCGGAGTTGGAGTCATCGAGTTAGGAGTCTAGGATTAGGAGTTCGGAGTTCGGAGTCAGGAGTTAGGAGTTGCGAGTCAGGAGTTCGGATTCTGACGTCGAACTGCTGACTCAGCTTCGCGTTTAACGCTGATAAATCGGCAGAGCTGCCGTTGTCCAGCTGCAGGATCGTCAGGTTGATGGCGGTGGTGTAGACCGGGCCGATGTAGCCTTGGTTCCAGATAGCCTTCGGCCGTTGGCTTCGGTTACCAGGCTGGCTGTAGATCTTGTCGCGGTAGGCTTTCCACTTCTCGCCGCCCTCGCGATACATCACCTGGGAATAGTAGTAGTGGGCGTAGTGCCAGTGGCCGAAGCCCTGGTTGGAGATGTTCGCCGAGATTGCGTTCGGCAGTACGTCAGCAGCTTGGGGACGAACTTGTCGTCGTAGTCGCCGGCGTTGAACAGGCAGGCGATGGCGGCGGCGGTGATGGCCGGCCGGCCGCCGCCGCCCTTGGAACTGTACTGCACGCCGCCGTCGGGCCAGCGTGCATTTGTGGATGTATTTGATGGCCTTGTCGATGATTTCCTTGGGCACCGGGATGCCGGCGTTGCGGCAGCCGCGAAGCCCTTGCACCTGCGTGATCGTGGTCGAGCCTTCGTCGAAGTCGCTGCCGTCCTTGGCGCTGACGTAGCCCCAGCCGCCGGCGTCGGTCTGGGCCTGGCCGGTGAACTCGACGGCCTTGGTCAGCACGTCGATCAGCTCCTTGCGGCGGTCGTCGTCTTCCTCCTCGCCCAGCACTTGCGAGAGGAACAGCATCGAGTAGCCGTGGCCGTAGGTGTAGCGATCGTCGTGCGCGGGTCGCCGATCAGGCCGTTGCGATCGGCTGCGGCTGACGAGATAATCGACCGCCCGGCGGATGTTCGTGGCGTACTTGCCCTGCGTGGTCGTCGAGCCTTCGCTCAACAGCGCCATGGCCGGCCAGCGCCGTCATGGCCGTCGGATAGCGGCCGCCCGGCGCGATCCAATGTCCATCCCGATCCGACTGCCGCGAGGCGAGCCAATCCAGGCCGCGAGAAATGGTGCGATCGACTTCTTTTTGATCGACCTTGTCGGCCGCGCGGGCCGCGGACGCGGTCGCCAGGAAAAGCACGAACGCGGCCGCCGTAAGTCGTCGGTCTCTCATCGCTTTCATGGAATCTCCTTAAAGTTCAATTCCTTTAACATCACGGCAACTCCGGCAAGCCCGCCGCTCGCTGAACGGCATCCAACAGGGCATCGCCGAGATTGCTCGGGCCCTTCTTGCGCCGGACGATTTCCGCACGGCGCTCTTGACCGGTTTGTCGGTGAAGTTCAGCACGATATTTTCGCTGTTTGCCCTGATCCGCACCGTTTTGTCGCCCGGGTCGCCATCGATTTCCAAGGCCATCAATCCCATTTGCCCGTTCGACGCCACGTCGCTCTTGTCGTAAACGATGCGGCCGTCGCGGCGATCGACTGCCAATAGCGCGGACCGCATTCGCGGACCCTGATTATTGACCTGTTCGTATCGTAAGCCGCCGAACAGTAGCACCGGCAGGCGCGCCGGCTGGCTCAGCAGGAAGCAATTATGATCCACGTCGACCGGCTCCGGCCAGGCGAGTTTTCCTTGCAGGTCGATGGCATAGAGCCGCGCTTTCCGCAGGCCGTAGCCAATCATTCCCCGCGGCGGCTGAATCTGCTCGTTGTTGCCATTATTGTTCACCGTCCGGTCTTGGGCAATCACCAGGTATTGATCGCCCAACCGCACGACGGCAACGTCCGTAATGGAAAAGCTCGGGACTTTCAGTTTCACGTCGGAAATCGTCTGTCCGTTGGCCAGATCGACGAGCACGAAATGCCCGTCCGGCTCCAGGACGCCCGCCGCATCCTGACCGACCACATCGACGCGAGATCCGGCGGCGAAGGTCCGTTGCGGCCAGACCGGCTGCTGCCGCCACGGATCAAAAAGCGCCAGAGCGTGGCCCTCGCCTTGCGGCCCGCGACCCCAAGTAAGCACGTTGCGGCCGACATACAACATGCCGGCAGCAGCCAGCGAACCTTTCGTTTCAATGCCTTCAAAGGGATCCCTGTAACCAAAAGGATTGCTTTCCGCACGCTGCACGTGCGGGAGCTTGCGATCGCCCAGATACTCGCCATCGGTGGCCCGATAAACGGCTGCCTCGGCTTTGCCGGACGAGACTACGAACACGAATTGGTCATCACCAAAGATCTCGCTGTTCTGCGGAATGTCTTGCCGCACCCACAGCCGCTCGCCGCTCATGGGATCGACCGCCACGAGGTTCCGCACCCGCTGGAAGCAAACGATCCGTGCGTTGACTGGCCCGAACGGATTCGGGCGAGGGCCTCCTTTGCCGCTGTTGAACACGAGCTGGGCGGCAATAAAGCCGTTGTTGAAGCCGTTGTCGCCGGTAGCGTCGGCCAAGTCCTGGCTCCAGAGCACGGCACTGGCGTTGCCCGAGGCCCGCCAGGGGTCGAGCCCGACGATTTTTGTTCCAGCGGTGACGAGAAGCAAATGGCCGCAGCTTCGCGCATTGGAGCCAAGGCGCCGGCCACACGGCCATTCTCGGAAAGGCGGACCGGAAGCGGCTTTTGCGCGCGGCCCCAGCCGTCGCGGAAGCCGATCTCCTGCTGATTGTTCTCGAAACTTATCGTATGGTCGGTGAAGAACGGATCCGTGGGACCGCCGAAGGCCATGTCGAATCGCATCGCCCGGCTGTTATACGGATTAACCCCCGGTCCCTCGCTCTTGTTAACTTCGACGATGCCCTTCGGCCAATCGGCGGCCGGGAGGTTGATTTCCTTACGGAGCGGGTCGCCGTTGGGCAGCGAGGCCAACCAGGCGGCCGGGGTCAGTCCGGCATGGCATGGAACGTTGCCGTATCCTTTCGCGAGCTGACGGTAGCAAGCCGCCGCATCGCCGATGCGGTCCGCGCGGAGGTTGAGCATCGCCATGTCGGCCAGCAATGCGGCCTGCGCCTTGCGATCGGACGCGTCAGCAGCCGACGCCAGCAGCATCTCCGCTCCCATGACATTCTTCGCTTGAATCATTCGCTCGATCAGTTCCGTGCGAGCAACCGCGGCCTGCGGTTGGCCGTCGAAATAGTCGATGAATCGCTTGAGCGTATCGCAACCAGCCGTAGCCTTGGCCTCTTCCAGGCGCGGCGCGAGCGCCTTTTCGATCGCCGCGGCCGCCGCCGCACCGCCTTCGCCGCGGAGCAAGACGAGCCGGGCCTGCACCCAACGGTCGCGGCGCGCCAGATAGGAGCGCTCGATAATATCGGGCTGCAAATCCTTCTCGTCCATATCAACCAGCTTCATGCAGAAGTCGACGGCCTGCTGCCATTCCCCTGCACGTTGCAGGCCCATTGTCATGTAGCGCAGATAGGTGGCTTTCTGTGCCGGCTCGTCCAATAGCTTCTCGAGTTCGCCGGCCAGCGAGCGATGCGCGGCGAAGTTGTCCCGAAGGCCGCCGAGCAGGGCGTCGCGAAGAAGTTCCCGCGTGCGGACTCGGCTTTCCGATTGGGTATCGATCGTATAGGCGCGGCGGAAATCGGCCACGGCATCGCTCGACCGGCCCTCGTCCAGGGCGATCTCGCCGCGCAGCGTCAGCCCTTCCACGTCGTCGGCATTCTTCGCCAGCAACTCGGCACTGTCGCTGCGGGCGGCGTCGAGCTGATAATACACCTCCACGCTATCGAGCCCTTGGGAGATGATCCGCCCGCGATAGCAAACCAAGTTGCCGGGCACGACGCCTTTGCGGCTCTTGGCGGTGGCGACGATCTTTCCTCGCGTCGAGATCGACGGCAACTACTTCCCCGCTGCTCAGCGGCACGTAGTAGCGATTGCCCGAGTAGAAGCCGTGGCCGGTAACACTGGCACCGGCGGGAAAGATGATCGAAGTGCCGAGCCAAGCCTTGTCGTTGCCGTCTGCGAGACTGAAGAATCAATGCTGTTGCGGCCCACGATCACGACCTTGCCTTCATGAACGCAGGCGATGTAGTAATGTTCTCCGCGCGGGGCTGTTTCCAGCACAGCTTGCCGTCGCCCAAGTTCACGCAGTAGAGGCAGTCGGCCTCGGCAGGCGTGAGCAGCACTCGGCCGCCGGCGATCATCGCCGTCCCGTCGAGCCAACGGGCCGCCGGCCCTTGTCCGCTGGCAATGGTCATGGCCAACTGGGGCATTCCTCGCCAGCGGCGTCCGCCGCCTTGATTTTCGTCGCGCGCGTAAACGTAGCCCCATAACAGTGACCTGGTTGCCAAATCGACCGCCACGACGCATCCGGAACCGGTGGGACAGATCAAAACTGCCGTCGGCGTACGACGGAGAAACGCCCGCCAAGCGGCGAATGGGATCCTGGGAAATGCTCGACTCGACCATGGCAAGCTGCTGCTGCCAAAGCACGTGTCCCTTGTTTTCAGGGTCCAGGGCCAGGAGCCGAATCTCGTCCTTGATTTCAGCGATCACGTAAAGTTGGCCGCGCAGCGGCAACGGCGGTCCAAGGAAAAATGTGTCTGCAAGTTCCTGATCGTCCAGGCCACCTCGATCCCAAATGACCTTGCCGCTTTGAATATCGTACGCCGCCAGGCGATCGGATACACCGCGATTGGAACGTTCGGCGCGTCCGCCGCCGAAAATCACTACGTTGTTATTGAATTGGCTCATCGCGCTGAGGCTCAACTGCTCAACGACGAAGACCGTCTTCCCGTCGCTGCTCATCGTCCCGTAGGTCGCGTCGTCCCAAATCCGCTGACCATAGAGGGCCGCCGGCGTCATGTTGTTGTTTCGGAACCCGCCAAATCGGTTGATTTGGTTCTGCGAGAAGTCCTCCTGATCGGATTTGGCAATCGACGCCTCCCATTCTCTCTTGCCGGTCTTGAAGTCGACGCCTAGGAGTCTCGTCGCGGTTCGCATGACTAATTTGTCGCCGACAGCCAGGGGATGCAATCCGGCAAGGACATTCAAACCGCGCTGTCGGTACGAGGTATCCTGGTCCCGCAGCGCATCGGCCGTGACCTCATCTCCGTCGACTAGCTCGACTCTCCAGCGAAGATTCAGCAAGGGGGCGCTGCCAACCGTCGACGCGCTCCG
This sequence comes from uncultured Planctomycetia bacterium, assembly GCA_963775975.1. GTDB lineage: Bacteria > Planctomycetota > Planctomycetia > Pirellulales > Thermoguttaceae > JANXQG01. Next base: position 479,572 of record CAVZKX010000003.1, on the reverse strand, counting down.
CGAGGGATCGCCGCGAAACATGGTCCACTGATCGGCTTCGACCGCCGCCGTTATCCGCTGAAGTTTGGCCAGCTTGGCCAGCCAGTCTGGCGCTTCGTTTTCCTGCTCGAACCAGGCCACGTCATGGCCGTCGATCGGCAGGGTCGACTTGCCCGTCCGCCGCTTCAGGTCGACAAGGACCTGCTGGCACTGCGGCATCATGCCGGCCTGGTAATAGCATGCAGCTTGAGTGAGCGACAGCCCCGGTTCGAATCCGTCGGCCGCCGGGCACGATTCGCGAAGGCGCTTCAAGGTCAAGGCCGCCGCGAGCGGCGCCCCGTGGTCCATGTAGTTCAGCGCTCGCAGATAGGCGGCTTCATAGCCTGCCTGAGTATGGAAGAACTGGCCGGAAATCTCCGATAGCGCATTGGCATCTCCCGCCGCAACGGCCTTCTTGAGCCGGTCGCGAGCCTCGGAACCGCTTCGCACTTCATACAATTCGCGCCCTTCGCGCGGCATCTGTCCCAAGAGCTGCTGCGCCTCGGCTTTCAAGCTGCGGTAGATCGAGAGCTTTCGATCCGGCTGATAGAGATAGTCCTCGCCGCCGCGGAGAATTTCCGTCAGACCCTCGAGGGCCTCGCCGTAGCGACGCTCATCCAACGCTTTTTTGGATCGCGCCAGCAACTGGAGAATTTTGCGATCCGGCGGGGCAAAGTGGCTCGGTCCCGAATCATCATTCTCGGCGGAATCCGGTGAAACCAGACCCGCCGCATTGATGATTCCGCCGCGGATTCTCACTCTTTGAGCGTGGCCGGCTGGCGTGCCGAGACCGAAAATAGCGAGAGAAACCACGGCTAAACCGAGCAGTCGCCGTGTGCAGGCCAAATGCAATTTATCCATCTTCCCGCTCCCGTTTTTTTTAACGCTTCATGCGAACTCCACTTCCCCTACTATTATTTTGCTGGGGTCCTGTGGGGCAGGATGCTTTCGGAGCGATGCAGTGTCTTGCACCGCCATCATTTTATGATAGCTGCCAGGCGGACAAAGTTCCTGTAGTTGCCTGCCTAACCTAAGCTTCTATTGTAAAAGATATGGGCAAAAAACTCAACTCAGTGCCAGTCTATGGCGGGGTATATGGCCGGTCAATCCACCTAAACCAGAGATTAGGCACTGCCCAGATCGAGAAAAAATTGGCCGGACAAGGGGTTGCAATTTCAGGCAAAGATTCGTAAAACCTACCCGGCAATCGATTCGATCTCGTTTTCTCCTATACTCAGGAGGGTAATTCCAATGGCAAAACAAACCGCAAAAGCCCCGAGCAAGACCGAGGTTTTGAACTCTATCGCTGAAACTTCCGGCCTGAACAAGAAGGACGTTGCCAAAGTGATCGACGCCTTGATGGACGTGATCAAATCGAATCTCGGCTCGTCCGGCCCCGGCGTTTTTGCCATTCCTGGATTGGTGAAAATTGAACGCAAGGACGTTCCCGCCAAGGACGCCCAGATCGGAGTGCCCGATCCGTTCAAGCCCGGCCATACCAGGGACTACGCGGCCAAGCCCGCCTCGGTGAAGATCAAGGTGCGGGCCTTGAAGAACCTCAAGGAGATGGTGGAATTGCCGAAGTAATAATCCTAAGGACGAATGACGAAACCGGTTTGCACTCGTCATTCGACATTTGAATTTCGACATTCGTCATTGACTTCCTCTGCTAGCATCTTCGCCAGCATTTCCAGCGGCAGCCCCACGACGTTTGACTCGCTGCCGTTGAGGATGTGCAGCCAACCCAAGCGGTCCTGGTATCCGAATCCGCCCGCCTTCCCTTCCCAGAGGCCGCTGGCGACGTATTCGTCGATTGCGAGCATCCGTCAAGCGATCCATTCCGAAGCCGCGTGACGGCCACGCGAACCCGCGGCTCTCCGCCGGGCACGTGCCATAGGCAAAGCCCCGAAATCACGCGGTGTTCGCGTCCGCTGAGCGCATGGAGCATCTTGCGGGCATGGTCTTCGTTGGCCGGTTTGCCGAGAATTTGACCCTCACAATCGGCCACGGTATCGCAGCCTAGCACCAAGCCGCCGGCGATCCGCGGAACCACGTCGGCCGCCTTCTGCCGCGCCAGCCGCGCGACAAGTTGTTCGGCCGTTTCACGACTGCAAATACCGCACTCGGCCCTGTCATCGGGCACCACGATATCAAATTCGTAGCCGGCTTCAGTTAACAATTCGCGCCGCCGGGGCGAGCGGCTGGCGAGAACCAGTTTCGCGCGGTGAATTGGCAAGAATGGGGCCTGCAAGTACGGGGTCCCGAGAACGATCCGTCAGACGCCGAGCGGTTCGAGCTTGCGATCGATCCAGAAGCGTTCGACCCGCAGGTTGACTTCGCGGTACGGGGCGAGCGTGCGAATATCCACTTCGTCGCCTTCAACGGCCAAGACTTCGCACGCCACCGATTGCTTGTTGCGCCGCAACGATCCGATGAACGGCGCGACATTTACCAACACTTGATCCCCGGTGTGAATATCCATTTTCTGCCCCGCGATGCCGTCGGCTCTTCCCGGCTTAGCGCCCAGGCCAAAATCGCCTCGGCATTTGTTAGGGAATTGTTTCCATTGTATCTATCGATGCTGGCAGTGCTAGTCATGCGGAAATGCCAAGGTGGATGCTCCGAGGCGAAAATTCGGCAGAAAACGCCGGGAAACTGCAGGAAAGCGGCGGTTCGTCACCATTCAGCCGGAATTGTTAGAAATGTGTTAGAACTCCGCGAGCGCTCGGCGGCTGGATGCTGCACATACCGCCCCTTCTTCGCAACTTCTATAGTGCGAAAAATCGGCGCAGTGGGAATTCAGCACTGCTCCACCGTAATAGCTAGATCGGCAGCCCCAGAACTAAGAACATCGCGCAAGGCTGGCCTCATCAGTTGCGCGATTTGTCCTTGTCGTTCTGCTTGCGGTTATCTCCTCGGCTGGTGCCGGAGGAGGTTCTTCCCGCTCCGGTTGCCGGCTGGCCGCCCGTCCGCGCGGGAGCTGCTTGCCCATTCGGAGCGACCGTTCGTCCAGCCGCCGCGCCTGGGTTGCCTGTCGCCGTCGCGCCACTTGGACCGACGGTGCGCCCGGCGGCGGCCGTACCGGGGTAACTGCCGGCAGTCTGACCGCTGGTTCCAACAGCACGCCCTGCCGCCGCAGCGCCGGCGGAGCCCGCTCCGGCCGCCGAGATCTGTCGTCCGCCGGAGGAGCCTGCCGCCGCAGCCGCGCCCGCCGACATGTTGCCGGCCGTGCCGCTGGGCCGACTTATCGAAGCTTGAACATTGGCGGCCGACGCGCCGGGCAGAGTATTCGACTTGAAAGTCGGCATGCTGGTCAGTGCCGCCCGTGATGGTTGCGATGGACCACGAGCGCCTGCCGCCGAGCTGCGCTCGAACTGCTGCCGCTCCTGCTGGAAGTGCGTTGTCTCCCGCGCGGCCTGCGCCAACTGTGCGTGCTGCGCGGCGGAAACTGCCTGGAGGTGCATGGCGCCGGCAGTTCGGGCATCGATCTGATGAACGTCCCGCGCCATGTAAAGCTGATGAGCGTCGGGCCGGGTCCGCATTGCACCGCTGGCGATCAAGGCTCGTTGCTCCATCAGCGTGTGCGGCGGACGCATGTCGGGATGGACGCGATAATACTCGTGCCAGCCGGCCAAGTGATTGCCCCATTCGCGCTCATGCATGTGATCCTCGTGATACCAGCGATAATAGCCGAATAGCGGGTCGTAGCCGTGCTGCCACGAGTTATAGTAGAACCACGGCCGGATGCCGATTCCCACGTAACGGTCGTCGTAGTAGTCGCCAAAGTAGTAGTGGCAATAGGCTGGGCGGCAAAAGAGCGAGAAGCTCAACACGCCCACGTCCAGGCAGACGGCCGGCCGATAGACGGCCACCGGTCCTGTGAAGTAGACCGGCGAAAAGACCAGTCCCCGGCGAGCCAGCGGATAGTCCCAATAGCCGGGCACGTAAACCCAGCCGCGCGGACACCAATAATACGTCGCAGGGACCCAAAGCCAGTCCGGTTGAGAAACAGCCCAATAACCGGGCGACCACGCGTATCGGCCCTCGTTCACCTGCCATTGCCAATGCCCTGCGACCCAGAAGTGGTTCGCGTCGGGCTGTTCGCTGGTCGGGCCGTTGTCGATGCTCGGCTGCGGCTGCGGCAAGTATGTCGCTTCTTGCAGATGCGCCTGCATCCAGTAGCCGGAGATCCATTGGTGGCCCTGGCCTTGATTGTCCTGCCAATAACCGGGCATCCAACGGAAGCCGGGCGGCGGCACGCGCCACACGCCGCTGACCCAGATGAAGTCTTTGCGTTCGTCGTCCCAGCCCCAGTAGCCGGGAATCCAGGTGGCTTTGTCGCTATCCGGCTTCATGTCGGGCGGAACCTCGTCCACGGGCGCCGGCGGCTGCCGCGGCACGACAATTCCCGCCGCCGCCTGCCCCTGGGTGACCGGCATGGCATACGCCTCATGGACCGGACCGCGTGTCAAAACCTGCACATTCGGGTCTTCGGCCGGGGCTCCGGCCGGTCCGGCGGCAGCCATGTTGTTTGGATCGGCGGGCGCTGGCGGCGGCGGAGCGTCTTGTGCGAAGCCCATGTTGATAACTGGCCCGATAACACTCAAACAAGCCCAGCCGAGCAAGCCAGCTAGCGAAGGGGTCGAGGTGCGAACAGCCATTGATTTCTTCTCCTTAAGGTGAGTTGGCAGCAGGGGCAATTTCGATGCCATCGGTCCATCCAGTATGTCGATTTGCCGGCGATAAATCATTGTTGGGAAGCGACTTATGGCATCGCTAACCCGCGATTTCCGGCGGTCCCTCGGTCAGGCGGCGCACCGTCAACTCTTGGGCGCTCTAGCACATTATCGCGACGGATTGACAAAACGGCAATACGAAAACCGGCAAGCGCATTGTTCGCCGGCGAGGTTCCGAGTTTCTCGTGCCGAGGCGCAAAACCGACCAGGAAATGATATAATTTTTGCCTGTCGTTGATACTTACCAAGCCATGGCGGTAACCGATTTTGGCTCGTAATTTCCGTTATTTTGGGAAGAAGCGCGGTCACCGGCGCACGGGGTCGCGATTCGTCGCCAGCGCGGGCGAGGCGGCGTTCTTCGCCATCATGCTCGTCGTCGGCGCGGTCGGCATTGGCATCGGCGTCGCCCGGCTGATCGTGCCCGAATGGCGCGTCAATCACGGCTTTGTCGAACACGTTTGCAAAATCGTCGAGCGCCGTGTCGAGCCGGTTCAGGGCGAAAAGGGGACGCTTTATCGCCCGGATGTCAAAATCGAGTACGACGTGCAAGGCGTCAACTACTCGCCCTACGCCTTCGACATTCATCATACGCTTTTTGCAAAGGAAGAGGAGGCGCAGGCGGCGGTCGAACGCTTCGCCGACAGCACGAACGGCACTTGCTGGTACGATCCGGACGATCCGGAAACGGCGGTGCTCATCCGTGGCTACCAATGGTGGATCTGGCCGGCGATGCTCGTTCCGGTCTCTTTCCTTGCCATCGGCATTGGCGGACTCATCTATGCGATGCTCAACTGGGGCAAGTCGGCGGAACGCCGCGCCGCCGCGCGGAAGCTGCCCGCCGCCGAGTTGTTCGACCTTCCGGCGAAGGCCGATCCGCAATTTCCGTCCGTGCCTGATTGCAGCGAGATCACCAGTAGCCCCGGTACGCGATTGGCGTATCGGTTGCCGCTGGCCAAGTCGCCCGGCTGGACGCTCTTCGGCCTGCTGGCCGTCTCCGTTGCCTGGAATGGAACCGTTTCGGTTTTCGTTATCATGGCCGCCGCCAGCATGGTGCGCGGACGGCCCGACTGGCTGATGACGCTATTCACGCTGCCGTTTCTAGGCATCGGCGCGGCGCTGGTTGTGTTGTTCGTCAAACAGTTGCGGCACAACGCGGGCGTCGGCCCGACGCTGGTGGAAATCAGCGACCATCCGCTCGTGCCAGGCCACAATTATCGCGTTTTTCTCTCGCAGACGGGCAACCTGAAGCTCAAGTCGGTCGATATCTGCCTGACGTGCGAGGAAGAGGCCGTGTTCAGCCAAGGCACGAACGCCCGCACCGAGAACCGCGAGGTCTTCCGGAAGAAGGTTTTTGCGGTTGCCGACGCGGTGATTCGGCCCAGCGAGGCGCTCGAGGCCGAATGTGACTTGCCGGTTCCCGCCGAGGCAATGCATTCCTTTCGCGCCGGCCACAACCAGGTGCAATGGAAGCTGATCGTCCGCAGCGAGGCCGACGGTTGGCAGTCCTTTCAGCGTTCGTTTCCGGTGGTGGTGCGGCCAAGTTCCAAAGAAAATGGTCGCGCAAATGGCCGTGCGGGGACGTCGACATGATCGAACCGGAAATCTACATTCGCTTGGACGACGACGGCCGCGCGTTTGCTCCGGGAATGACGCTCTCGGGCGACTACCGCGTCGAGTGGGTCGAGCACGATAACTTGGAGGCCATCGAGGTCTCGGTCCTTTGGCACAGCGAAGGCAAGGGCGACGAAGATCTGGCCGTGCACGAGTTTTGGCGAAAGAATATCGACGGCCCGGAAGCGGCCGATCCGCGGCGGCCCGACCGCTTCAGCACGACGCTGCCCGAGAGCCCGCTGAGCTATGACGGCCAGATCGTGAAAATTCGCTGGTGCGTACGAGTGCGCGTGATTTTTAAGCGCGGGCGGGATCTGGTAGCGGAGAAAGTGTTCCGGCTGGGTTTCGTACCGGCGGCGCGGGCGATGCCCGTCGAGGGCATGCAGTCGTTTAACCCGGAACCAACGGCGACGGCGTACTGAAAGCACTTCGATTTTTCTGCCGCCGTTGGCTCTGGGTTAAACGAATGATTGCAAAGCCAATACGATGAGCTCCCGCGCGACCAACCCCTTCTCCGCCGCCCGCATCCGTCCGGGCACGATAGACTTCATTTTCGAGCACGGAAGAACGCTTGGGCAGCTCGTCGATCTTTTGGAGGCGAATCACTGGCATGGTGCGATCACCGGCCTGCACGGAACCGGCAAGTCAACACTGCTGGCGGCCATAACGCCTGCCATTGAGGCCCGCGGCCGGCTCGTCAGGTGCGTCACGCTGTCGGCCGGGCAGCGAACCTTGCCGCGCGACTTCCTCGCTTCGCTCAGCACTACAGCCGGCCGTGGCGTAGCGGCGGTTGACGGCATCGAGCAACTCAGCGCCTGGAGCCGGCTGCGGCTAACTCGATTCTGCAAATCCCAAGGCGCGGGGCTGTTGGTGGCTTCTCACCGTTCGGCCCGGTTGCCGGTCATTTATCAAACTGCGATCGACGTGCCGCGGTCCTGGAAGGTCGTCGAGCGCTTGCAAGACGGCTTCCCGCCGCTAGTGCGGCTCGGCGATCTTGTGGAACACCTCGCCCAACGGCACGGCAACCTCCGCGAGGCGCTTTTCGATCTATACGATATATATGAAGAGCGGCGGAGGGCGAGTTCTTAGCGTGGCTGTGGAACTGCGGTCGGAAAGAGATTATATTGCATTATCGCATTGCAATGCTATAATGCATCGGCGACCTTGATTGAGGCCAAGCCATGTGGTTCGTGTCGATTCTGTGGGATGAGGACGAAGAACCAGATCGGACTGTACAACATATCGCGGAATATGGCTTGTTGATCGAGGACGTAGAGTACGTCTTGGAAAATCCGAGCTCGGAAGGCACGAGCGATAGTAGCGGCCGGCCGTGTTGCTTTGGATACACTCCCGACGGCGATTATATTATCGTCGTGTATGAACTAGCGGGTGAGGGCATGATTTATCCGGTAACCGCATACGAGGTGCCGGAACCATGAGGCAAGCTGTGGGAAAAAAGCCAATACAACGAGTTCGACGCAGCGGTCCATTGAGCGAATCCGAACGACAGCGGCTCCGCGATATTCGAGAGAAGGTCCGGCAGGAATTTCCGCCGCGCGATCCGCCGCGGCTTATGCCGAGCAGTTCGGGAATCGGTGCGCAGATTCGCGCGGCTCGCGAGGCGCAGGGATTATCCTGGTATGCGGTTGCCAAGCTCGCCGGAGTTCCCAATCCGAGCACCGTGCGCGATCTGGAATATGGCCGCGACACGAAGCTTTCCAGTCTTGAGGCGGTCGCAGAGGCGCTTGGCCTGAAACTGGAATTAGTTGGCGTTTGATAGGACGGTTTCACCCCGCTGGTGATCTCAGCGACCTGGCGGAACGCCTCGCCCAGCGGCACGGCAACCTAGCGAGGCGTTTTTCGATCACTATGACCATATGAGGCGCGGCGGCGGGCCGGAGGGAGGCGGGATAGCAGAGGAAGTCTGCCCCAATAGGATTGGCTATATTGGTTCGAAAGACGCTGCAAATGGCCCTGTTCAGGGGAGATGTGGACTATGCGAATTCCATCCATGCTTCGATATTCTTCGCCTGCCGTCGTCGCCTCATTGATGCTGACCTGCTGGTCGGCTTGGGGTGCGGAGAAAAAATCGCCAGTTCCAAATGATGCCGCGCAAGCCGAATCGTTGAAACTTGTTAGGGAAGTTTACGGCGGCGAATTGGCCGCTGCAAGAACCGCGGATCAGAAGAAGGCCTTGGCAAAGAAACTGCTGGGGAAGGCTGCGGGCACTGAAGACGATCCCGCTGGCAAATTCGTTCTTCTGAAGGCTAGCAGGACCATTGCCACGCAGGTTCTCGATGCCGAAACAGCATTTGCAGCCATTGACACGATGGCCGATTCCTTCGAGGTCGACGTTTGGCAGTTACGGACCAGCGAGCTCAAAAGTCTCACGCAAAAAGCCCGTTTGGCGTCGGAGCATGACGCGATCGCCGGATTGGCCTTGGGACTGGTGGAACAATCACTTGCCGGCGACCAATTCGATACGGCCATGCAACTCGGCAACCTAGCGTTGGAGGAAGCGCAAAACGCATAATCTGAAATTGTTGCGGCAAGCAAAATCACGATTGGCGGACGTGCAACAAAGGGCTAAGGTCCGCGAGGAGGCCAAAACGGCGCTGGCGACACTCGATAAGACTCCGGATGATCCCGAGGCCAACCTTGTCGTCGGAAAATACGAGTGCTACGTGAAGGGCGACTGGGATAAGGGAATCCCAAGGTTGGCACTGGGCCGTGACGAAGACTTGAAGTCCCTGGCAACGAAGGAGCTGAAAGGCGCTGCCACTGCGAACGAACAAGTGAAGCTCGGCGATGCCTGGTGGGACCTGGCCGAGAAACAGGATGGAGGAGCCAAATCGCCGATTCGGCTGCGGGCCTGTTCTTGGTATCAGAAGGCGTTGCCCGGGCTCTCCGGCTTGATCAAAGACAAGATCGAAAAACGACTGGCGAATGCGACCGCGGCGCCAGCGATCGAGATGGAGGGCGGCGCCGCGCAGCCGCCCGCCGATCGCAGTCGCGCCGTTCAACGAGTTGACGGCCAAGCAACACCAGAAGCGGTGGGCGAAGTACCTCCGCGTGCCGGTGGTGCAAACCAACTCCATCGGCATGAACCTTGTTCTCATTCCTCCGGGTGAGTTCCAGATGGGTTCGCCCAAAGAGGTGATCGAGGAGGAGATGCGGCGGCACGCCGACGATGGCTGGTACCGAGACCGTTTGCCGAGCGAGGGGCCGCAGCACTTGGTACGTATTACCAAGCCCTATTTGATCGGCATGACGGACGTCACGCAAGAAGACTATCAGCGAGTGATGGGCGGCAACCCGAGCAAGTTTCAAGGGAATCCGAAAAAACCGGTGGAGATGGTATCGTGGGATGAGGCAATGGATTTCTGCCGGAGGCTTTCGGAACTGCCTAGGGAAAAGGCGGCCAAGCGACGGTATGGATTACCGACGGAAGCACAGTGGGAGTATGCGTGCCGAGCCGGGAGCGCGGGCCGTTGGTGCTTCAGCATCGGGCCGAATCGTTTACCGGCGACAGCGGAAGAGAAGCTGTTGGGCGAGTACGCTTGGTTGGGTGCAGGCGGCAGCCCGGACCCTCAGACGCATCCTGTCGGGCAGAAACGCGCTAACGCCTGGGGGCTCTATGACGTGTACGGCAACGTCTGGCAGTGGTGCCAGGACTGGTACGACAAGGATTATTTATTATGCCAAGTCGGCGACAGACGATCCAACGGGGCCTTCAGCGGGCTCGTTCCGCGTGGCCCGTGGCGGTGGTAGATGGGGCATCCTGGCCGGCCACTGCCGCTCGGCCAGCCGCCAATACGACGGGCCCGGAAACCGATACGATGACCGAGGCTTTCGCGTCTCGCAAGTCTTGGCGGACGAGTAATGCGAGCAAACGGAAGTGGTGTGCAACCCGAGGCTGTCAAATTGGCATGAAACGGCGGTCGCTACGGCGGACTAGTCGGCCACCATACCATAATCGCTCGCCGTAACTTCTTGCTAGCATGAATCTTACGTTCACTTGGCCGGCGCTTGGCACACCGCTTGCATCACAAGGCCCAAACCGAGCGGTTCGGCTGCCAAGTTTGGTATTTGCCGCCCGTCCGTGACCACCGCACTTAAGTGTTTACCCTGCCAACGGCCGAAATTGACGCGAGCCTTGCCCTCTCTACGTGGGCCGTCGTTTCGAGCTGGGCAATTGATTAGTTGACTAGTCCGCAAGAGGAGGAATCTACAGTGGCGAAACAGATGGTGTACGATGACCAAGCCCGGCAACCGCTGGCCATTGGTGTGAGCAAGCTGGCCCGGGCCGTAATGACCACCCTCGGGCCCCGCGGCCGCAACGCGGTTCTGGACAAGGGTTGGGGCGCCCCCAAGATCACCAAAGACGGCGTCACCGTCGCCGAAGAGATCAATCTCGACGATCCCCAGGAAAACCTCGGGGCGCAGCTCGTCAAAGAAGCGGCCTCGAAGACGAACAAGATCGCCGGCGACGGCACGACCACGGCCACCGTGCTGGCCGACGCGATTTATCGCGAGGGCCTAAAGATGATCGCCGGCGGCGCCGACCCGATGTCGCTTTCCCGCGGCGCACAGAAGGCCGCCGAGGCAGTTGTCGCCGCGATCGGCAAGATGTCGACGCCGATCAACGAAAAGAACAAGAGGGAAATCACCCAGATCGCCACGATCGCCGGCAACAACGATCCCACGATCGGCAGCTACCTGGCCGAGGCCTTCATGAAGGTCGGCAAGGACGGCGTGATCACGATCGAGGAAGGCAAGCAGTCCGAGACGACGGTCGATGTCGTCGAAGGAATGCAGTTCGACCGCGGCTTTCTCTCGCCGCACTTTGTCACTAATCAAGACGAGCAAACGGTTGAGTTCGAAAAGGCGCTCGTTTTGATTCACGAAGAGAAGATCTCCAGCGCCAAGAGCCTCGTGCCGCTCTTGGAGGCTGTCAGCCAGGCCAACAAGCCGCTCTTGATTATCGCCGAGGACGTGGAAGGCGAAGCCCTGGCCACGCTCGTTGTCAATAAGATGCGCGGCATCCTGAATGTCTGTGCGGTCAAGGCACCGGGATACGGCGACCGCCGCAAGGCGATGCTCGGCGATCTCGCCACATTGACCGGCGGCAACGCGATTTTCAAGGATTTGGGTGTGCAGCTTGATTCGGTGAAGCTCTCGGACCTCGGCACGGTTGACCGCGTCATCATTTCGGCCGACGATACGACGATTGTCGGCGGCAAAGGCGACAAGAAGGCCATTGCCGGCCGGGCAGAGTCGATCCGCAAGGAAATCGAGACGACCACCAGCGACTACGACAAGGAAAAGCTCCAAGAGCGGTTGGCCAAGCTGGCCGGCGGCGTGGCCCAGATCAGCGTCGGCGCAACGACCGAGACCGAAATGAAAGAGCGCAAGTTTCTCTTGGACGACGCCCGCGCCGCCACGCAGGCCGCGCTGGAAGAGGGCATCGTGCCCGGCGGCGGCGTGGCCCTCTTGCGCTGCGAAAAGGCCGTCGACAACTTGCAGCTTGAGGGCGATGAGGCGCTGGCGCGAAGATCGTCCGCAACGTACTGGAAGTTCCGCTCAAGGCGATTGCCAACAACGCCGGCCAGGAAGGCCCGGTCGTTGTCCACCGCGTTCGCAGCCTGAAAAAGAACGAAGGCTACGACGCCGACAAAGATACCTACGGCGACATGCTCGAAGCCGGTATTATCGACCCCGCGAAGGTCGTTCGCACTGCTTTGCAGAACGCCGTGAGCGTCGCCAGCCTGCTGCTCACCACGTCATGCCTCATCACCGAGATTCCCAAGAAGGACGACGGCAAGGCCGGCCCTCCGGGCGGCCACCACGATCACGGCATGGGCGGTGGTATGGGCGGCATGGGTGGAATGGGCGGCGGCATGGGTGGGATGGGCGGCATGGGAGGCATGGGCGGATTTTAGGCGCGGCCTGTAAGGAACGCCCTCCGTGGCATTCCTCATGCCTTGCAGCGACACACCGCACGGAACGCCGCAGAGGGCGTTCCGTGCTACAGCAACTCAAATCAACAACACAAATTCATAGGAGATACGAACTATCATGTCAAAAGACAGCATCAAATTGCGTCCGCTGGACGACCGCGTCGTTGTGGAGCCCAAGGAAGCTGACGAGGTCACTGCCGGCGGCATCGTCCTGCCCGACACCGCCAAGGAGAAGCCGCAGCGCGGCGCGGTCCTGGCCATCGGCCCGGGCAAGCTGCTGGATAGCGGCGAGCGCGGCGCGCTCTCGGTGAGCGTGGGCGATGAAGTGATCTACGGCAAGTATTCCGGCTCGGAAATCGAGCTCGGCGGCCGCGAGGTCAAAATCCTCCGCGAGACGGACATTTTGGCAAAGGTTGTGAAGTAACATCTGCCGTGCCGAGGTCTTGGGTCTTAGGGCTTAGGTCTTAGGATTTGGACCTCGGCCGATAACCTCAAAATCCAAGACCTAAAACCTAAGACCTAAGATCTAAACGAAGGAACCGCCAACGTGGCTAAACAACTGCTATATGCTGATCAGGCCCGAAGCCGAATGCTCCGCGGCGTCGACAAACTGGCCGACGTGGTCGCCGTGACCTTGGGCCCCACCGGCCACAACGTCATTATCGACAAGTCCTACGGCGGCCCGACCGTCACCAAGGACGGCGTGACCGTGAGCAAGGAAGTCGATCTGGAAGACCGCTTCGAGAACATGGGCGCGAAGCTCGTCAACGAAGTGGCGTCCAAGACGTCCGACCTCGCCGGCGACGGCACGACGACCGCCACCGTCCTGGCCCGCGAGATCTTCCGCGAGGGACTTCGAAACATCACGGCCGGCGCTAATCCGACGGCCGTTCGCCGCGGCATCGACAAGGCGGTGGAAGCCGCCGTCGAGCACCTGACGGGCATGGCCAAGCAGATCACGAGCTCGGAAGAGATCGCCAACGTCGGCTCGATCAGCGCCAATAACGATCCCGAGATCGGCAAGCTCATCGCCGAGGCGATGGACAAGGTCGGCAAGGACGGCGTGATCACGGTCGAGGAAGGCAAGTCGGCCGAAACGACCTACGAGGTCGTGGAAGGCATGCAGTTCGACAAGGGCTATCTCTCTCCCTACTTTATCAACGACCCGGCGACCATGTCTGTCGAGTTGGAAGACGTCCTGATCCTCATCCATGAGAAGAAGATCAGCAACATTCGCGAGTTGATCCCGGTGCTGGAGAAGGTTGCCCATTCCGGCAAGCCGCTCTTGATCATCGCCGAGGACGTGGAAGGCGAGGCCTTGACGACCCTGGTCGTGAACAAGCTCCGCGGCGTGTTGAACATCTGCGCGGTGAAGGCCCCCGGCTTCGGCGATCGCCGCAAGGCGCTGCTGGGCGATATCGGCGTGCTCACCGCGGGCACGCTGATCAGCGAAGACCTGGGCATGAAGCTCGAAAACCTCACGCTGGAACAGCTCGGCCGCGCCAAAAAGATCACGATCGACAAGGACAACACGACGATCGTCGAAGGCGGCGGCAAGTCGGCCGATATCAAGGCCCGCGTCGAGCAGCTCAAGCGGCAGATCGAGGCCTCCGATAGCGACTACGACCGCGAGAAGCTCCAGGAGCGCCTGGCCAAGCTCTCCGGCGGCATCGCCGTTATCAAGGTCGGCGGCAGCACCGAAGCCGAGATGAAGCAGACCAAGGCTCGCGTCGAAGACGCGCTGCACGCCACCAAGGCCGCGGCCATGGAAGGCGTGTTGCCGGGCGGCGGCGTGGCGTTGCTTCGCAGCAAGGAGTCGGTGGAGAAGGTCCGCGGCGCCAAGGGCGACGAGAAGATCGGCGTGGACATTGTTTTCCGCGCCCTTTCGGCTCCCATCAAGCAAATCGCCGAGAATAGCGGCATCGACGGCGCCGTGGTGGCCGACGAGGTCGCTCAAAAGTCGGCGAACACCGGCTACGACGCCTATAGCGGCAAGTACGTCGACATGTTCAAGGCCGGCATTATCGATCCGCTGAAGGTCGTCCGTACTGCTTTGCAGAACGCGGCCAGCATCGCCGGATTGCTGCTGACCACGGAAACGCTGGTGACCGACTTCGAAAAGGACGATAAGAAAAAGATGATTGAAGGCGCCGTTCGCTAAGCAAACGCGCGCGAATCGTCCAACGATATTCAGCGGGGCCGCCTCACGCCGGGGTGGCCCCGCTCCATGTACGTCAGGCTTTCCAGCCTGACCTCCGTATCTCGTCAGGCTGGAAAGCCTGACGTACTGCCGTACCTCGTACGCATGACGTAAGATACAATATGGCAACGATGGCTGATAAACGTGATTATTACGAGGTCCTCGGGGTCGAACGTTCAGCGAGCAAGGAGCAAATTGCCGAGAACTATCGCAAGCTGGCGCTGAAATATCACCCCGACCGCAACCCGGGAGATGATGCCGCGGTGGTCCGCTTCAAGGAGGCGGCCGAGGCTTTCGAGGTGCTCCACCATCCGGAGAAGAGGGCCAAGTACGACCGCTTCGGCTTCGCGGGGCTCCAAGGCGGCGAGGCGCCGCACTTCCGCGATGTGGGCGACATCTTTGAGGCCTTTGGCGACGTCTTCGGCGATGGCATATTTGGCGACTTGTTCGGCCGCGGGCGGCGCATCCGCAAGGGCGCCGACGTGCAGTGCCAGGTCGTGCTGGAACTCAGCGAAGCGGCCGCCGGCGTATCGAAAACGATCGAGTTCGAGCGGCACTTCATGTGCGAAACGTGCAGCGGTTCGGGCGCGAAGCCCGGCACGCGGCCGGAGAAATGCTCCTACTGCGGCGGCAGCGGGCGGGTCGTGCAAGCGAGCGGGTTTTTCTCGGTGCAATCGGCCTGTCCGGCGTGTCGCGGCAGCGGGCGCGTGGTTCGCGAACATTGTTCGGGCTGCCGCGGCCAGGGATTTGTGCTTCGCCCCGTGAGCCGCAAGATCGAGATCCCGCCCGGCGTGGACAATGGCACGCGTTTGCGCATTACCGGCGAGGGCGAGCCGAGCCCGGCGGGCGGGCCCGCCGGCGACTGCTACTGCTTGATCCAGGTCAACGAGCATCCGCTTTTCCATCGCGACGGCCGCGATCTGATTTGCCACGTGCCGATCAGCTATTCGCAGGCGACGCTCGGGGCGCGGATCAAGGTCCCCACGCTCAACGGCGCGGAGCACGTTGACGTTCCCGCCGGCACGCAGCCGGGCGAGGTCTTTTCGCTCCGCGGGAGAGGGATGCCCGACGTGCGCTACCGCGGCCGCGGCGACTTGCACGTGCAAATCACCGTCGAAGTCCCCAAGCGGCTTTCCGAACGGCACGAGCAATTGCTGCGCGAGCTGGCGGAAATCGAAAAGAGCGAGGTCTCGCCGAAGCGAAAGACGTTTTTCGAGAAGATCAAAGACTTGTTCCACGCGGAAGAAAACCCATGAGCGACGACATGACAAACCCCAAGTCCAATGCGGCGACGAACGTGGAGACCGGCGCCGCCTCTGCCGAGCAGACCGAAGATAGCCTCCTCGATCAATTGCGCACCGACCTTGAAGCGGCCAAGGACCGCGTGCTCCGTAGCCAGGCGGAACTGGAAAACTATCGCAAGCGCGCAGCCCGCGAGATCGACGAGAACCGCCGCTACGCCGAATTGCCGCTGATACAAGATTTGCTGCCGGTGCTGGACAACGTCGAACGTGCCATCGACGCGGCCGATAAGGCGCGCGACGTAGCCGTGTTGTTGGAGGGCATCAAGCTGGTGGCGCGGCAGTTCGAGGAGGTTCTTGCCCGGCACCATTGCCAGCGGATCGGCGCCTTGCACCTGCCTTTTGACCCGCACTTGCACCACGCAATCTCGCAACAGCCGACCGACGAGTTTCCGCCGAACACGGTGGTGATTGTGGCTCAGCCGGGCTTTCAACTGCACGATCGCGTCGTGCGGCCGAGCCAGGTGATCGTCTCCCGCTTGCCGGACGCGGAAGGAACATAAAGGAACCGGACCCATGCCAACCTACGATTACATTTGCGAAGCCTGCGAACACAAGTTCGAGTTGATGCAGTCGATCAAGGCCGACCCAATAAAGCAATGTCCCCAGTGCAAGAAAAAGAAACTGCGGCGGCTGATTGGACCCGGCGCGGCAATCGTCTTCAAAGGGTCCGGCTTCTATACGACTGACTACCGCAGCGAATCTTACAAAAAGGGCGCCGCCGCCGACAAGCCGGGCGATAAAACAGGCGATAAGTCGAGCGACAAAGCGGCCGCGGAAACTTCGTCCAGCGAAAAGCCCGCGGAAAAATCGGGCGAAAAACCCGCCGACACGGGCGGCAAAAAGGCGAAGAGCAAGGAAAAAGGCCCCGCGAAGAAGTAGCGCGCGGACTATAAAGTAGTCGCCTTTCGCTCCGCGAAAGCTACGTGACTTTCGCGGAGGGAAAGGCGACGTTGATGGTCCCGCCCGTCTTTACGCCTTGCGGTGGAGTCCAGTCCTCGCAAAACTCTCATCGTGTGCTAACATTCCGCTAACGATCGCTTTGTAAACTCGGACCATGACCGCAACACTGCTCGCCCCACGTCCGATACACCAAGACTCTGGAACCACGACGATGAAGAAATTCGTCCTGATCGTCGAGGATGAGGATGACATTCGCGAGCTTGTCAGTTATCACCTGCTTAAAGAGGGTTATCAAGTAGCCGGCGTCGCAAGCGGCGAGGAAGCCCTGGAAATCGCCGAGCGGCAGGTGCCCGACTTGATCCTCTTGGACGTCATGTTGCCGGGCATGGACGGCTTCGCCGTCTGCCGGCAGTTGCGGGCGGCGGCCGGGACGGCCGGCGTGTCGGTGATGATGCTCACCGCCAAGAGCGAAGAGGCCGACATCGTCCGCGGGCTGAACGAGGGCGCCACCGATTACGTCACGAAGCCCTTTAGCCCGCGCGTGTTGTTGGCCCGCGTCCGGGCCGCACTTCGCCGCCAACAGGCCGCGGCGACAACGGCCGAGGAGGACGACTTCGACGAGTGCGACGAAGTGATTACGATCCACGAGTTGGTCGTCCATCCGGGGCGTCACGAAGTCCGCGTCGGCGGCGTGCCCGTTCCGCTCAGTTCAACCGAGTTTCGCGTGCTCTATTTTCTTGCCGGACGGCCGGGTTGGGTTTTCAGCCGCCAGCAGATCCTCGACGGCGTTCACGGCGACAATTACGCGATCACGGATCGCGCGGTCGACGTGCAGATCGTCGGCCTGCGGAAGAAGCTCGGCGACGCCGGCAAATACATTGAGACCGTCCGCGGCGTCGGCTATCGCTTCAAGGAGTGAAAGATTATAATCTAGCCTGCTTGATGCGGTGCGTGATGCCGCACTAGCAGCAATCTTACTCACTCTCAACCGATCGCGAAAACGCCCATGCGACGGCGGCGTCTTTACTGGAGAATCTTCTGGACCAGTGCCGCGATTGCAGCGGCCATTGCGGCGATGCTCGGCCCGTATACCGCCTATCGCGCGGGCCGTGCGCGGGAAAACCAGGTCTGGAACAAGCTTGAGCTAGCTGCGGTCGCCGCCGAAATGCGCCTCGGCCAGTCGTGGCCATACGCCGCCTTGCCGGGCGTTGCTAGTCCGGACGTGGCCGCGATCTGCCGCGACCTCGGCGATCGCTTTGAAGTTCGCTTGACCGTCATTTTGCCTTCCGGCAAGGTCGTGGCCGACACTCGGCAGGACCCGGCGGTGCTGGACAATCATCGCGAGCGGCCCGAGGTTGCCGAAGCGGCCGCCGGCGTGATTGGCCGGTCTGTCCGTCCCAGCGCAACATTGCACGAGCCGTACATGTACCTGGCTCTGCCGATGAAGCAGCAGGACCAACTCGTGGCAATCGTACGGACTTCTTTGCCCACGGCGCCGTTGACGGCCGCCGAGTGGTCCGTGTATGCCGACGTTGCCGCAGTCAGCCTGCTGGCCGTGCTGGCGTCGGCAGGTGGCACGGTTTTGGCCGCGCGGCCGCTGGTCCGCGCATTGCAAGGCGTTCGCGGCGGCGCGGATCGCTTCGCCCGCGGCGACTGGAAGTATCGCCTGCCCGACAATTCCGTGGAAGAAGTCGGCGCGTTGGCCGAATCGCTCAACGCGATGGCCGCCATGCTCGACGATCGCATCCAGCGCATTTTGCGGCAGCAGAGCGAGCACCAGGCCGTGCTGTCCAGCATGGAAGAGGGCGTCATGGCGGTTGACCGCGCCGGCACCGTGCTGAGCGTGAACGGACCTTGCGCCGGGCTGCTGGGCGTCGAGCCGGCCATGATCTGCGGGCGAAGCATCTATGAAGTGCTCCGCAAGCCGGACCTGCTGAAGTTCGTCGAGAACCTCCAGTCCAGTCCCACGTCGCTGGACGGCGACCTCCGCTTCTTCAGCCCGGGCGAACGCTGGCTGCACGCCCACGGCACCACCCTGCACGACGCCCGCGGGCAAAAGATGGGCGTACTTATCGTGATGCACGACGTCACTCGGCTGCGGCATCTGGAGAACGTCCGCCGCGACTTTGTGGCCAACGTCTCGCACGAGCTGCGCACGCCAATCACGTCGATCAAGGGTTTTGTCGAGACGCTGCAGGAGGACGGCTTCGCGGATGAGGCTAGCGCGAAACGCTTTCTGGGAATCGTGCTTCGCCAGGTGAACCGCCTCGACGCAATCATTTCGGATTTGCTCCTGCTCTCGCGGGTCGAACGGAGCGGCGAAGATCAGCGCATCGAGACGGGCGCGGAGCCGCTGGCCCACGTCGTTCAGGTTGCGCAGGAAACATGCGAGACGAAGGCACTCGACAAGGCGGTCGAGCTAGTGACCGAATGTCCCGACGACCTCGTGGCCAAGATCAACGGCCCCTTGCTGGAACAGGCGGTGATCAACCTCATTGACAACGCGATCAAGTACAGTGACTCCGGTTCGACGGTGCGGGTGACTGTCCAGCGCGAGGCCGAGCAGGCAGTGATCCGCGTGATCGACAACGGCTGCGGCATCGCGGCCAACCACTTGCCGCGGCTCTTCGAGCGATTCTACCGCGTTGACAAAGCCCGCAGCCGCGAACTGGGCGGAACCGGCCTCGGCCTGGCGATCGTGAAGCACATCATGGCCGCGCACCAAGGCACGGTCCAAGTGGAAAGCGTCGTCGGCCGCGGCAGCACCTTCACGCTCAGCCTGCCGCTGGGAGCGCCCGCCGGCGACGACGCAGACCGTCTATCCGCCGCCGGCGACGAATTGCAGCATTCGGCGGATAGCGTGGCGTAAGGATGCTCTGTCGGAGGCAGCTTTTTCGAAAAGAAGGCTGTCGTCAAGAATCCTACTTTACGGGCTTCAACATTCCGCCGGCCAGCGGCACCTTCTTTCGCCCGGCGCCGGCGGCAAAATCGACCGTGGCGGTCCTCTCATCATCGCTGCCGCCGAGGGCGACGACTTTGCCGAGGCCGAATTCGGAATGCAGGACTACCATGCCTTGCCGAAAAGCATCAGGATCGACGGCTGGTCGCAAATCGGATTGTTGCAACATTTCGGCCGCCGTCTGAAGCCGCGGGCGGTTCGCCGTGGAAACTCGCGGACGTGGCGCGGCCGTCCCGGCTGCAACCGAAGTCGGCATGCCCGCGCCACTTGCCATCGCAGGCGGGACGCCCGCGCCACTTGGCTCGTCGTGCCGAAATACTGGCTCATGGTCTATCGGCACGTCGTCGATCTCGACGACCCGCGTCCCTTCGGGCTGGCGCACTTCCATCTCGCCGCGAGGCAGTTCCATGAGGAACGAGCTCGGGATCGCCGGCTTGCGCTCGCCGCGGAAGTCGCGGTACTCGGCTCGGCTGATTTGCAAACGCTGTTGGGCGCGGGTGATGCCGACGAACATCAGCCGCCGCTCCTCTTCCAATTGCTCGGCCACGCCGCGGCTCCGCTCGTGCGGCAAGAGGCCCTCCTCGACGGCCACGAGATAGACGCAGGGGAACTCCAGGCCCTTGCTGGCGTGCAGCGTCATAAGCGTCACGCGGTCGAGCTGCGTTTCCCATTCGTCGGTATCGTTCACCAGCGCCGTCTCCTCCAGAAATGCTTCGAGATGCCCGATCCCCGGATGCCGCTCGTCGAACTCCCGCGCGACCGTTAACAGTTCCTGAATGTTCGCCAGCCGCTCTTCGTCTTCTTCGTCGCCTGATGCCTTGAGCATCGCTTCGTAACCCGATTCGTTCAAAACGAGGCCGAGGAGTTCCTCGATCGGGCCGACGGCCGAAATCAGGCGGTCGACCATCGCCACAAACGCGGCCACGAGTTTGGCCGACCGCGCCGCGACGCTTTCCACCTGCCGGACTTCACGGGCAGCTTCTAAAAGCGAGATCCCGCGACGCTGAGCGTGGTGGGCCAGCCGCTCGATCGTCGTCTTGCCGATGCCGCGAGTCGGGCGGTTGATGACGCGGAGCAGCGCCACTTCGTCGTGCGGATTGTTGACGAGCTGCATGTAGGCCAGAACGTCCTTGATCTCCTGCCGCTGAAAGAATTCGACGCCGTTGATCATCTGATACGGCACGCCTGCGTCGCGGAGGGCAAACTCAAACGACCGGCTCAAGGCGTTTGTGCGATAGAAAATGGCGTAATCACGTGCACGCCGCCGCCCGTCCGCGATTTCGGCGGCGATTTCGGCGGCGATCTCGTCGGCTTCTTCCTTGTGTGTGCGATAGGTCGTGAGGCGGACCGGCTCGCCGGCCGCGTTCTCGGTGAATAGAGCCTTCTTCTTCCGCCGCAGATTGTGCGAGATCAAGTCGTCGGCCACGCGAAGGATCCGTTTCGTGCTGCGATAGTTCCGTTCCAATCGGACGACGCGGACCGCCGGAAAATCCTTTTCGAAGTCGAGAATGTTGTTTAGGTTCGCGCCTCGCCAGCCGTAGATCGACTGGTCCGGATCGCCCGTCACGGCCAGGTTCGGATGGTCGATTGAAATCGCCCGCGCGATCACATATTGGGAGAGATTCGTGTCCTGGTACTCATCGACCATGACAAAGCGATAGCGTTCGTCGAGGGCAGCGCGCACGTCGTCGCTCTCCCGCAGGATCGTCGCGACATGGAGCAGCAAGTCGTCAAAATCGACGGCGTTGGAGTCGCGGAGCTTGGATTGATAGGCGGGATAGATCTGCTGGACAACGCTGCCCAGCGGATTGCCCGACTTGGGCTGATATTGGTCGGGAGTGATCAGATTGTTCTTGGCCCAGGAGATGGCGCGGGCGATTGATTCGGGCGAGGTGAAGGCGGCGTCGACCTGCAGTTGGGACATCGCCCGGCGGAGGGCCGATGCGCTGTCGCCCGTATCGTAGATCGTGTAGTTCGCCTCCAGGCCGACAAGCGAGGCGTACTTTCGCAACATGCGGGCACAGAAGCGGTGGAAAGTGCCGATCCAGACTGCGCTGCCCGGCGCGAGCCGCTCAACGCGGAGCTTCATCTCCTCGGCCGCCTTGTTGGTGAAAGTGAGGGCGAGAATCTGATTGCCTGGTACGCCGTCGGCCAACATGCGGGCGATGCGGTGAGTGATGACGCGCGTCTTGCCGCTGCCGGGCCCGGCAAGAATCAAGAGCGGGCCGTCATGGTGCATGACCGCTTCGCACTGCGCGTCGGTGAGGTTTTCCAGGAGGTGTTGCATGACCTTATTGTTGCGGAGTTTCCGCGAAATTGATATGCTTTGTGCCAGCACCACTTGCAAACGAAGGAATCTCGATTTCCTAACAGAACGTCAATTGCGAGAAAATACGTTAACGTATCGAGCGGCCGTTGCCGGTAGCCCAAAAATCAAGTGGATTGCCTATGCCACGATTCTTACCGAAGTCGATAGTCTGCCTCCGTGAAGGGTATACCCGACGTGCGCTCGTTGCGGATGTGGTTGCTGGCGTCACGGTCGGGGTGATTGCTCTGCCGTTGGCAATGGCTTTTGGGATCGGCTCGATACCTGATAATGTTGTCCATACGGAAGGGGTTTCGCCGCCGGCGATGGGGCTTTTTACCGCCGTCGTGGCCGGATTCCTGATCTCTGCCCTGGGGGGGAGTCGCGTACAAATCGGCGGCCCGACCGGAGCTTTCGTCGTCATCGTGAGCAGCATCGCCGCCCGTCATGGCTACGCCGGTCTGGCAACCGCAACCATCATGGCTGGCGCAATCATCATCGTCATGGGTGTACTGCGCTTGGGGACTTTGATCAAGTTCATTCCCTATCCCGTGACCACCGGCTTTACTTCCGGGATAGCCGTGATCATTTTCTCCTCGCAAATCAAAGATCTACTCGGATTGAAGATGGGCGACGTGCCGCCCGAGTTTGTCGACAAATGGCGCGCGTATGCTGCACATGCGACGAGTCTTGCCCCGGCCACAGCTTGCGTCGGAATCGGCAGTGTGGCGTTGATCGTGCTGCTGCGGCGCTTCGTTCCTAGGGTGCCGGGCATGATCGTGGCCGTGGTGGCGGCATCGTTGGCCGTCTGGCTGTTGGACTTGCAAGGGGTGGCAACCATCGGCAGCAAGTTCGGCGGTATTCCCCGCTCGCTGCCGACTCCTCGTCTGCCGCCATTCAGCTTGGGGCTCGTGCGAGAATTGATTCCATCCGCGCTAACGATCGCCATGCTGGCCGCCATCGAATCGCTGCTATCGGCTGTGGTTTCCGACGGCATGACGGGCAACCGCCACAAATCGGATTGCGAACTGGTCGCCCAGGGAGTTGCCAACATTGGCTCCATTCTATTCGGCGGCATCCCAGCCACCGGAGCTATTGCGCGAACGACCGCCAACATCAAGAGCGGCGGCAAGACTCCCGTTGCCGGTATGGTTCACGCCGTCACCCTGCTGGTGATCATGATGGCCGCCGCGCCGCTCGCCAGCCGCATTCCACTGGCGGCGCTGGCGGCCGTGCTCGTGGTCGTTGCGTGGAACATGGCCGAGATCGACCATTTTCGCTACATACTCCGCGCGCCTGGCAGCGATATTGCCGTGTTGCTCACGACCTTCGGGCTGACCGTGTTCGCCGATTTGACCGTGGCGGTAGGCGTCGGCATGGTGTTGGCGTCGATGCTATTCATGAAGCGCATGGCCGAGGTGTCGAACATCAGCGCGATCACCGGCGAGTCTGGCGACGCCGACGAAGAACTCGGAGAACTCAAGGATCCCAACTCCGTCGCTAGCCGCACAATCCCGCCGGGCGTCGAGGTCTACGAGATCAACGGACCGTTTTTCTTCGGAGTTGCTGATCGCCTGAAGGACACGCTGCGGGCTCTCGAACGGCCGCCGCGCGTTTTCGTGCTGCGAATGAGGCGTGTGCCGGCGATCGATGCATCCGGACTGCACGCGCTGGAAGAGTTTTACGAAAAATGCCATCGACAGGGGACGACGCTCTTGCTGTCGGGCGTACATGCCCAGCCGCTGGTCGCTTTCCATCGGGTTCGGTTCGACGAACGTTTGGGTCCTGACTCTATGTTTGGCAGCCTCGACGACGCTTTGGATCGAGCCCGAGAAGTCATCGGTGCTGAACCGGCCCGGCATCCAATCGATGCGGTCCCGGAAGTAGCCCGCGATCGAACGAACGCTGAACTTCGGTCGAAATCGGCGTAGGGCAAAGCCTACCGGTATGCCACTCTGTCCAGCGTTCTCGCGATGCAAGCCGCCCTCACCCTAGCCCTCTCTCCCGATGAGAGAGGGGACTAATGCGTAAACGCGGCGATCTTAAAGAGACACGCCGGGCCAGGAAACGGGAAGCTTTTCGATTCGACTTCCTCGAAGCCCACCGCGCGGGCGTCGGCTAGGCATTGCGCGATATCCGAGACATGGTAATGCCCGGAAAAGCCGACGATGCGACGGCCGAGCTTGTACATCCAATTCTCGGTCGGACCGCAGATGACGAGGCGTCCGCCCGGCGCGAGCTTGCGGCCGAGGTTCGCGAGCAATTCCTGCCGCTCTTCGATGTGCTCCAGGACGTCGGCGGCGATGATCGTATCCATCTGGCCATCGGGAACGCCTTGCTGCCAGCGGTCTGCCGCTAGCAGCTCGACGCGTGGGAGCTTGAGCTCCGCGACGAGACGGCGGGCGATGTCGAGGTGCAGATCGGTGCCGTAGACGGTGCGGCCTTCGGCGGCCAACCGCGAGAGCAAAACGCCCGTCCCGCAGCCGAAGTCGAAGACTTTAGCGCCAGGGCGAAGCCGGGCCTGCCGGACGACATGCCGCAGGCGGCCCCAGAAGACCCAGCGGGAGAAAAGATTGCCCTTCAAGTAGGACGGCACCGCCATTTCGTCGGTGATGTCGCGGCCCAGCCGCTTCGCCGCTTCACGATGGGCGGTCCTGATGGCCGAACAGAGTTCGGCGGTTTTGGTGAAGTGAAGAGTTTCCTGGTACATGAGCGTTTCCTCCTTAATGTTTTATTTGTGGGGCAGATTGCCAA
This sequence comes from uncultured Planctomycetia bacterium, assembly GCA_963775975.1. Classification (GTDB taxonomy): domain Bacteria; phylum Planctomycetota; class Planctomycetia; order Pirellulales; family Thermoguttaceae; genus JANXQG01. Next base: position 454,825 of record CAVZKX010000003.1, on the reverse strand, counting down.
TTTGCCTGAAAACGGCAGGTTGGAAACCTGCCCCACGCTTACGCGGCTCGGTGTTGTTGCCACGTGGGCAGTTCTTCGGTTTTTTCCAGGGCGATCGTGTCGGCGGCCTCCGATTGAGCAATCATTTCGCGATGCCGGCAGCGGACAGGCTGCTCCTGAATGTCCAGGCCGACGGTCTGTAATAAAAACTGAAATCCCATGATGACGGGCAAGGCGGCCAGCATCACGGTGCCCGTCGAGGCGGTAGCGCCGAAGCGGACGGAATGATACCAGTGGACTGCGCCGAAGGCAGTGCCCGTCGCCAGCAGCAGCAGCCCCGCCACGAGGTAGAGCGAGGCGATGCTGAAGTCGCGGACGAAGTATTGCGTCCAGAGCCGGCGGCGGAAGCCCTTCAGTAAGGCCGCCGGGAAGTGTATCAGAGTGTCGAGTTCGGAGAGGTGGCTCGTTTCCTCGCCATAGAGCGCCGGAATGTAAACGTCCTGGACCACCGCCCGGAGCAGGCTCAACTCCAGCAACATGCTGCTTTCGAAGAAATATCGGCGGGCAATATTCTGTTCGTCCAACAAGGGGACGAGCGCGGCTTGGATGGCCGTGTAGCCGTTGGTGGGATCGAACAGGCTCCAATAGCCCGATGCGAGCTTCGTCAAAAAGGAAAGGCCAACGTTTCCGATCCGCCGCAGCAAGGGCATGGCGCGGAGCTGCCGGGCGTGGAGGTAGCGGTTTCCCTTGGCGTAGTCGGCCTCGCCGCGGACGAGCGGGGCGATCAGCGCCGGCAGGTAGCGAGGGTCCATCTGGCAGTCGCTGTCCATCTTCACGACGATGTCCGCGCCCAGCCGATGGGCCTCACGGTAGCCGGTCAATACCGCGCCGCCAACCCCTTGGTTAACTTCGTGTCGCAAGAGCTTGATACGCGGATCGCGGCGCATCGTCTCGGCGACCTTCGCGCCGGTGCCGTCCGGGCTGCAATCATCAACAACGACGATCAGCGCGACCGACTCCGGAATGCCCGCCAGCACCGCTGCGATGTGACGCTCGGCGCGGAAAGCGGGAATCACCACGGCAACACGTTTTTCCGCAAGGCCGGGAGCGGGTATCATCGATCGTACCTCGGCGTGTTGTGGGCGGCGACCGTGGCGGGAGTCGCGAGCGGCCGGTAGGACACCGAGCCGCGGGTCAACTCGACCGGGGCGCCTTGCCAGGTTCGCAAGCGGACCCAGCCCGACTTGGCGCCCGGCGGGACTTGGGAATAAATCGACAGATGGTAGTCCGCTTTTCCAACACTGGCGCCCATTACCTGGTCGAGCACTTTGCCGGCGGCGTCGTACCAGTAGATTTCGGCCATCGGGTAGGTCGAGTCGGGCGAATTCAGGTCGAGTTGGACGGTACACATCTGGCCTTCAGCCGGCGGCGGCAGGCGATGGCCGATCTGCCGATCGGGCGCGGCTGAGACGGCCGCCCGCGCTGCTGCTGCCGAAGCGCTGCCGTACAACGAGACCCAATTCGTCGGACAGTCGGAGCACTTCCAGTCGCCCGCCGATTTGTCCAGAACGGCTGGCAACTGCTGTCGGGCGGTGAGCGGCGCTGCGGCGGGCGGCGAGGCGACGTCGTACACGGTCAACGTGCTGCGCGCGGCGACCGTGCGGGCATCGGTCCAATAGTGCGACTGAATATCGCCTTCGTCAACTCCCACGGCCATCGTTCGGGCGTGATCGACGATCCAGTAGCGGATATTGTTGCGTCGGCAGTAGTCGGCGAACGACGCCACGTCGTGAACGCGATGCACGGGATTCCACCAGAAGTTGTACTCATAAGGCCGCCCGCCGACGAGATACACTCCCTCATAGCCGGTGCAGATCACGCCATCATCGGGACCGAGAGATTGATTGAGTTGCCGCACCGCCTGGTAGCCTGGAAAGCGTTGGGCAAGCTGCTCTTCGTGCGTGACCACGTGGGCATACTCACCCCAAGGAGATTGGTAGCAGTTGAATGGAAGCGGCGAAATTAAAAGGCCGAGCAGCGCGAGGCCGACTGCCGCAAGGATCGCGGGCCGATTCACCTTCCATTCGGACAGCAGCGGAAGCGCCGCGACTGCACAACCGGCCACGAGCAGCGGGTAGGCCGGCAGCCAATAGCGGACATAGGGCGTGTAGCTGACGACACAGGCGATACCGGCGATACCGGCGATGACCAGGTCCCACCATTGTCGCCTTTCGCTCTGCGAAAGTACGGTCTCTTTCGCGGAGCGAAAAGCGGCATTGGCAACGAACCAGCACGGCGCCAAGGCCAGCACCCAAAAGCCAACATAGCCATCGAAACCTTCGTAGAATCGGGAAGTCTGGTAGGTGGCAGCCCACGGGAATGCAAGCGCGCCGCCCAGGCCGGGCGAGAGCTTGAAGAAGCCCTCGTATAGGTCGTGCAGTGTAATGTCATTGGTCCAGTAGGGCGTTGGAAACCAATTATGCAGATAGGGAAAAAACGGATTGCCCGTCCCTGCGTAGACGTAGATGTACCACGGGGCGGTAGCGGCGATGAGCATCGCGCCGCCGGCCAGCGACCAGCCAAGAGCTCGCGGCCGAGGACAGCGGCCGAGCAGCGAGACGCACAACATCATGCCCCACACCGCGGAAAAGATCAGGCCCGGATATTTCACCTGGTCCATTGAGGCCATGATCGCCGCGGAAAGGAGGATGCCGCGCCAGCCAGGCGGATTCAAGGCGCGAAACAAGACGATGAAACCGGCGGTGCAGAAGAGCGTTACCAGGTGGTCGACGTAAAGCGTCGTCGCCAATTCGACGAGGACCGGGCAGCTCACAACCGCTGCGCCGGCAAAGAGCGCCATACGCCGTGAGCCGGACCGCGCATGCACTTCATCAAAGATCAGCACGACCAAGGCCACCAGTGCGAGCCACGAAAGCCACTTCGCCGCGGCGTCCGTTCCGACGACAGCAAACGCCGCATAGCAACTTTGCGCCGCCATCGGCTGGAGTCGGTGCCAGCAGGCGTACTGGTGTGAGAATCCTTCATCCTGCACGAGTTGATGAATATAGGGCAAGTGTACGCGCACGGCGTCGGATCGTGTTTCGCTCGCGCCGGCGCCAACGAACGCGACCGCCAGAATGAGCCAGATTGCTTCCAGCCAGCAGAGCTCGAGGACGTTCGAACTGGCGGAAGGTTTGCACGAGCTTGCCGGGCGACACCGACATTGTACGCGCAATCATGATCGCGCCCGGTAATGCGATCGCAACCGCAACGAGCGCCACAATCCAAGGGTTCATCCAATGCAGAACTCCCAGTAGAAAGCAGAGCGGAACCAGCGCGGCAAAAGTGGCGGCCGAGGAAACGCCCCAGGTGGCATAGCGCGGACCGATGAACTGCCCAAGCAAACGCTTCGTGCCGGATACGGCGCACGCGGCCCAAAACAAGACGGCGAAAAGCCTTATTACAAATGTTGCGTCTTGGGCCATCGCCAAAAGAACGACGGTCGACACGAGCAACTGAAGGCCAATCAAAGCGCCCGCGATGGCCGGTCGCAGAATTGCCGCGCCCAGCATCAGCGCGACAAAACAGCCCAATTGCCAAACGAAGAAGTTCGTAAGCGAGTGAGTCGTGTCCCACGCGCGAACCGCATAGACCGCCGCATGGACAAGGAACCATGCGGCTGCGACGACGGCCGCCGCGTCAACGGGCCGAATCCGTCTGCGGAGCTTTGGGAATACAAGTCCGACCAAGGCCGCTCCTCTTGCGGGAGTCTGGGGAATTTGGAACGGCCGGGCAATTGGGTTTCGACGGTTCGCCCGACCGCCGCTATCGGGGCGGGAGACTACCCGGAATTAAGCGTTGCCGCAAGAGGGATTTTGACGGCACCGGTGTTACGGTGTGACATTGGAGCCCGACGCGCAAGCTAGCGGGAGAACGGCCCGTTCGCCTAGACGCCGCCCACCTCCTCGCTCGCGCGTCGGGCTTCGATCATTACCGCTTCGCGTCATCGCATTTCAGATCGCCGGCCGCGTATTGTACGCCATCGAGCACAAACCGCAGCACCGTCGGGCTTTGATACGTCTCGGGGAAATGGCCGGGCGAGCAGTAGAAGACGCGGCCCTTGCCGTAGGGCTTGATCCAGGCAACGTAGCGCACGGTGCTGGCATAAGGGTTTTTTCGTTTGGCGGGATCCTTCACGGCGGCCGCATCGAGCGCCAACAGCGGCCGGAAGTTGTGCTCCGCGTAGGGACCATTGAAGGCGTAGGCTTCGTCGCGATGGATGAGTGGCCCACTGTCGCGAAAAGCCGCCAGCATCGGATGATCGGGCTCGACAGGACGGACGGTCACTCTCTGGTTGGCAGGGTGGTAATCAAACGCCGCGCCGATCATGTCCGTGAACTCTTTTGAACTGTTGAGCATCGTCAATCCGCCGTGGATGCAAACCAGTCCTTTGCCGTTTTTGACGAAGTCGAGGATCGAACGCTCAAACCGGTCGGCATGAGCCTGCAACTGCTGAGCGTTCATTCTAGGACCGGTTTCGTTCGGGGGGTGCTTGGCGGTCTCCTCCAAGATGTCCAGGAACAAGTTCCGTCGCGGACTGACCGAACAATTATTGTTCAATACCAGGACGTCATACGCCGCGAGCTTGTCCGGCCAAAGATCCGCAGGGTTCAGCGTGATCGTCGCGTCGAAGGCACCTGACTTCTTGCCGAGGATCTCGAAAACGCGATCGACGTGCGGGATGACTTCGTGGTTGTATCCGGTGTGCAGCGAGAAGACGAGCAGCTTCCGCTTCGGCGCAGCGACCGTCGGCTTGGCCGGCGCAGCGCTTTCGACCGAGGCGCAGTATTCGGGCGTCGGCGGAGTAATTTTCGACTTGGCGTCGGGCAGTTTTTCCGCGGCGGCGAACCGCGACAAGCAAAAGAACGTGGAGACCAGGAATACGACCGAGAAAAAGCGACTCATGGCGGATATCCTCCTATTTGTTCCCGTCCGGCTTGAGCGGAGGGAAGTTCAACAGCGCGGCCAAGGCGTTGCGCAGTTCCTTCATGGTGATGGGCATCGTCAGGACCATCCGGTGCTCGGCAGCGCGGGCCTGTTCTTTCCAATTCTTCTGTGGTTCATCCAACAGCAAGAGCGCGGGCAGCGCGGCCGTGCGTTCGTCGGAACTCAAATCGTTGAAGCTCGTCAGCGCGGCCTCGCCCAGCCCTTGAGCACAGAAGACGAGGCACTGCACGGCCGCCGTGTCTTGCCGAACCCGGTCGACGGCCCTCCGGGGGTCGGCAGTCACCAACACCTTATAGTTTACCCGCTTGAATCCGCCGCGAAAGATGTCTTGCCACTTGGGATCGGATTCGATCACAAGCACGGTCGGCTGCTTGACTTCCACGTAGGTGCCTAGCGCTGCCATGTCCGCTTCGACGCTGGCTGCGTCGCCGCCCTCGATCAATTGCCGCTCGACGATCGCCAGGTCGGCGAGCATGGCGGCGGGCGACTGGTAGCGCCGCGCCGGGTCCATCATCATCGCCTTGTTAACGACCGTGGAGACCCAGTGGGATAGATCCGGATCGCGCTGGTGGATGGGGATTACGTCGAGGAAACGCTGCTTGTTCATGCGTAGGTTGCGGTCGCGGGTCTCTTCCAGCGGCGACTCGCCCGTAAGCATTTGATAAAAGACGCAGCCAGCGAAGTAGATGTCGCTGCGTTTGTCGTCCTTACGTACGCCGGTGGCTTTTTCCAGTGCCGCATAGTCGATCGCGCGTTTGGGCATATCCTCGGCCTCTTCGGCGTCTTCCTCTTGGATCGTTGCCAAGCCGAAGTCGACGACTTTGGCCTGCGAGGACGATGTCACGAGCACGTTGTTGAGCTTCATGTCGCGATGCGTGAGTCCATTCTCTTGGGCATAGTTCAGTCCCTTGACAATATCGATCATCAGCTTGGTCGCCAGCAGCGGATCGAGCTTTTTGCGAATTTTGACGAGATCACGGAGATTGTAGCCCTCGACGAATTCCATGACGAGGAAATAAAGACTGCCCTGCGACACGACCTCATAAGTCGGCACGATATTCGGATGCCGCAACGTGATGCCGAGCTTGCCTTCGCGCATGAATTGGGCGGCCTGCTTGGGGTTATCGCAGAAGCGTTTGCGAAGGACCTTCAGCGCGACGATTTCGCCCGACTGGCGATGCACAGCGCGAAAGACGCGGGCGAAAGTGCCGGCGCCGATATAGTAGAGAACCTTGTATGGGCCGTAGTAGTAGCCTGACCGCTCGCCCTTCATGAGGCGCTCGATCTGGAAGTTCGTGAGTAGTTCACCGCGGACGAGGTGCGCTTTCACCTCTTCCAGAGGCGCCATGCGCGAGCCGACGGCCGCCCAGACCTCTTGGAATTGCCGGTCGTTCAGCAGTTCGGCGTCGACCGCGAGTTGGAGCAGTTCCTCGGCGTTCTTGGGGGTCCCCATGGCGTTGTCAGTCGCATGCGGCGCGTGATAGTCGACGGTGGGCGCCGACCATGCCGTGCCGTCTCGCTTGTATTAGCCCTCAAGCTTCTGCCGGTATTCGTCGCGCTCGCGGCGCGTCGCTTCTAAATCGAAGGTCAGGTACTTCATGTCAAGCCGCAGTTGGCCGAGAGCATCCTGGACGAGCGATAGGATGCGGCGGCGGCGCTTGGCATTGTCCAACACCCGGTTGACCAACGGCTCGATGCGGAGGCGACATTCCAGCGGAAGCGTGGAGATCGCTTCGGCCAGATCGACGATTTCGCGCGGGGCGTCTTCGGTGGCCGGCTTGAGGACGTGGATTGAATCGCTCATGGTGGTATCTCCGGTTGGTCTCAGGCGTCAAAGGGATGCGTTTCCGTCTAATGCATGCCCCGTGCCAGGATTCTGCCCCGCAGTCGATTGGCACCGTAAGTCATTGTAATTTCCCGACTTGTGAAAAGCTACTGCCCGCCACGAATTACTCGGGCTGTGGAAAAAACGCAACATTTGCTCTGGCTGCCGGGCGCAAATACTGATACAAGGCCACTTTACGACGATGCGGAAGTTCCCCGCCGCGTTGCCTTTTGGCGACAGCGCGACGGGGTCCAAGTGGTATGCTTTGTTGGGCGAAGACTTGCCTTTCCAGCCTTGCGAATGCGCCGCATATTCGATGCAAGCTGCCCAGCTACCGCATCCACTAATACGAAAGGCCGCACAGCGGTCAGAAAGCGGCGATAAATCACCGCGCTCCGAAGTACAGCCGTGTCACGCCTTCCGATTGCACTGGTTCTGCTGCTCACTGCCGCGATGCTCAACCGAGCCGCTGCGCAGGCGACATCTGCGCCAGGCCAAGTCGCGTGGCGGCAAGATTTTGAGGGCTCGGCGAACTCCTGGAGCGAGTCGGGCGGCGATGCGGCCTACACGCTCGTCGCCCATCAACGCGTCCGCGGCGGAGCGCATGGCGGACAGGGAAGCGAATGGATCCAGATCGCCGCGCAGGGTGGCAGCACGGTCTACTTTTCCCACGATGTCGGCCGGCCGGCGGTGATCGAAGAGCTGCGGCCGACTCTCTGGGTCAATTCCGATCGGCCGGGAATGCAATTCCTGGCCGAAGTGACGCTGCCCCGCACGCGCGACCCACGAACCGGCAAAGCATTGACGACCTACGTCTCCGGATCGACCTACACCACGCCCGGCCATTGGCAGCAGCTTGAGATCACCAGTTTTCCCCGCGCACTGCAGCACCAGGTCTTCATACTGCGCAGCCAGTTGTCAATGAACGTTGACAGCCACGAGGCGTTCGTGAGCCGTGTACTGCTGAACGTCTACGGCGGCCCCGTGGTGACCAACGTCTGGACCGACGATTTGGAAGTCGTGGGGCATGTCCCGGCTGGCGGCGTCAGCACGGTGGCCCTCGCCGCGCCGCCCAACGGCGCGCCGACCGTCCAAGCCGACGCAGGGCCGAATACAAATGCTTCCGGAACGGGACCCGCTGCCGCGCCTCCCGATCCGCTGCGGCGGGAGGTCAAACTCGCCGGTTCGGTGCTGAAAGTCAACGAATACCCGATTTTTCCCCGCGCGGTGGAATACCGTGGTGAGCGACTAACTTTCCTCAAGCAATTAGGCTTCAACACAATTTGGCTTCGCACGGTCCCGACGCGGGAGTTTCTCTGGGAAGCTCGACAAATTGGCTTGTGGCTTGTCTCGCCGCCGCCCGAAATGTCGGCCGACCAGGTGGAAGGCGCCATCGGTCCGGAGTTCGAGCCCGTGCTGGCATGGGATCTGGGCCACGGCCTGACCGGCGAGAATCTGGAGGCCAATCGCCGCCACGCGGATCAAGTACGGCTGGCCGATTCGCGGTTCAGTCGGCCGTTGATTTGCGCGCCGAGCAATAATCTGCGGAACTACAGCCGCCAGGTCAACAACGGTATGCTATTGATCGACCGCCGGCCGCTGGGCACGAGCCTGGAAATGCCCGACTACGGCACTTGGGTCCGCCGCCAGCCGCTCTTGGCACTGCCCGGCACGCCTATTTGGACCACGGTACAAACGCAGGCGGGCGAGGGCCTGCGGCGGCAGCTAGCCGCTCTCTCTTCGTCCCTGCCGCCGACGGCAATGGGCTACGAACAGATCAAACTTCTGGTCTACACTGCCATCGCATCGGGCAGCCGAGGGCTGCTTTTCCTTTCCGATTCGTCGCTGGAGGCCCAGGACGACCAGACGCGACAACGGGTCACGGCACTACAACTGCTCAACCTGGAGTTGGAAGTTGTCGAACCGATCGTGGCCGGCGGCAGTTTCATTGACACGGCCAAGTCGAATCAGCCGCTGGTGAGCGGCGCGATCCTCCGCGACGACCGAGCGCGGATCGTGATGCCGATGTGGCTCGCGCCCGGCTCGCAATGCGTAGCCCCCGAGGCCGCCGCCAACCCGCTGCTTCTGACTTTGCCCGGTGTGCCCGAATCGGAGATTATCTTCGAACTGGCCGGAGGGCGTTTGGACCCGCTGCGGCATCTCCGCGTGCCGGGCGGGACGCAGGTCACTCTGGAAGAGTTCGGGTTGTCGTCGCTGCTGTTTCTCGCCCAGGACGCGCAGATCATCGACGCCGTAAACCGCCGCGCCGCGTCCGCCGGCCCGCAAACCGCGCATCTGGAACGCTACCTGGCCGGGCAAAAGCTCGACGCCGTGACCCGCGTCTACGGGCAGATTGCCAACCGGGGGCCGGCAGCCTACGGGTCGCAGATCAACCCGGCGGCCGAATTGGAGGCCTCGCGGCAAAACCTCAAACTATGTGACGCAAAATTGGCTTCCAAGGACTACACGTGGGCTTCAATCTACGCGCGCCGCGCCATGAAGCCGCTGCGAAAAATGGAACGCGCGGCCTGGGATGCGGCGACGAAAAGCCGCGGGTCGTCCGTAATGCTGCCCGGCACGTCGTCGTTTCAAGCCCTGCCGTGGTATTGGGCCTTGATCGATCGCACGCGCGCCATGCGGCCGGGCGCGAACCATTTGCCGGGCGGCGATTTCGAGAACATTCCCCTCATGGTGCAAAGCGGCTGGCGGCACTTCCAGCACGTCGCGCAGGGCATTCAAGAGCGCGGCCGACCTCGTGCCCGACGCCCGTCACAACGGTCGCATGGGCCTGCGCCTGACCGCACGTGCTGACACGCCCGAGAATCCGCCCGCGATGATTGAGATGCCGCCGCTATGGATCAGCAGCCCCGCGACGCCGATGGAGGCGGGCCAGATCGTGCGGATTCACGGCTGGGTCAACGTACCAACGGCGATCACCGGCTCCGTGGACGGCCTGATGGTTGTCGAATCGCTCACCGGCGAGGAAATGGCCTTGCGGATCGACAAGACCGCCGGCTGGCGAGAGTTCACGATGTTCCGCGTCGCGCCGCAGTCCGGCCCGATGTCGTTGACCTTCGTGCTGACCGGTTTGGGCGAAGTGCGGCTGGATGATGTGACGGTTGAGGTGTTGGAGGCGGGGTTTGGGGGATCGATGATTCCCGCGGGCATGCCGATTCCGCCTCGATAGGTCGACTCAGAACTTCGCTGACTGGCCCGACGGTTCGATCTTCTTCAAGGCCTCTGCGGCCGCCCGGCGCACATCGCCGTCCTTGTCGTTAAGTAAACCATCAAGATCAAGAATCGCCGCTTTGGAGCCAGGACCTATATCGCCAAGGGATTTGGCCGCGGCTGCACGAACCTGCCCGTCTTTCGAGCGCAGCGATTGGGCAATCGCCGCGACGGCGGATTTGGAATTGGGACCGATTGCGCCAAGTGCCTCGATTGCCGCGCAATGAACTTCGCTGTCATCGCTGCCGAGCAGTTCTTCCAACGCATTGATTGCACTCTTGGCATCCGAGCCCATTCTCCCAAGACTTGACGCCGCGCAGAATTTCACGAACCAGTCGTCATTCCTCAGCAGTTTTACGATCTCGCGCATCTGTTTTTTCATTGCATCGGGACCGGGCTGCTCCAGGTCCTGAATTACGATGAACCGCTGAATCGCTAGTTTCTGGCTCGCTTCGAACGCGGTTGCAAAATCCCGGTTCTGTGTTTCGATACCATACAGCGCGTCCGTGACCGCCTCGCGAACTCTCCCGCTGGGATCTCGCTTCAGTTTGAGCAAGGCCTTGATTGCCGGGTCGGCTGCCGGGCCCATTCTGTCCAGCGCCGAAGCAGCGGCAGAACGAACCCGCGCGTCGCTGTCACAAAGTGCCGCCGTCAGTGGACCAACCGCCCCCTTCGCTACTTTGCCAAACGCAGCTACGCGCAGTTCGCGGCCGATATGCGGACACTGCCAGTTTCATCCTTGAGCAGTTCGGTGAGTGATGAAACCGCCTTAACGCAATTGACTTCGACAATCTGCGGTAGCTCCCGGTCCGGTGCCCCTGGAATCGGAATCCTGGAACCCGGCCCGTTGACAATCTCCTGGAAAAAATCCGCTGCCGAAGCCCGAAGTTGCCCATCGTTATCCTTGAGCAAGCCCAAAATGCAGCGGATGGACTCCGCATCGTTGGAGTCGATTTCATCGAGCGCCTTCACTGAGGCAAGGCGAATCCTACCATCTGGATCCGAGCGCAGTCCTTTCAGGACCCGAACCACAGCGCTCGCATTGGAGCGGAGCAACCAAAATTCAAATTCCTGAAGACAAGTGTAGCGAGCACGGTGATCTCTGTCTTTGAGAAGTCCGATGACAACTGCCACCGCGTCCTTCGCGGAAGCACCTTCCGAATCGATCCGGCATAACACACTTGCCGCCTCGCAACGGACCTTGACGTCCTTATCCTTGAGCAGCTCGTTCATTGCCGGAATCGCCGGAGGACCAATATGGGCTAATGACGAAATGGCCCAAACGCCATCCCTACTCTTTTCACTTCGCAAAAGTCTCACGAGCGCTGGAATGGCAGAGGGACTAAGGTTACTTGAAACATGTTCGGATTCCTCAAGTCCTGTCCGTCCGCCCGTCTGCGAATACTCGAACCACTGCGAAAGTGTCCTTCCGCGGAAAGTCGGTTCTTTGTCGGGTGCTAATGTTCCTGGATCAGGCTCCAATCGGGCTTCGGGAGGAGGTAGGCCAGTCGATCCGCTGTAAGGATTGGACTCGTCTCCAAAGCAGATGCCGCCAAGAAAAAGCGTTGCTAATAAGCTGAACCACTGAATGATGCATCAATATAACGATCAGGCTGACGACCATACACCCCAATTTCTCCGTCTCGACGCCGGGCGCCTAGCTAGCTACAATGAGTTAGATGAGCGAGCCGTTCGAAATTAGGTATGCCGCACTTGCGGCTGACGACATTCGAGGGTTGCTGGCATTCCATCAGCGGAAGGTTTTGGACGGAATTGAGACGCACTTGACTCATCAACCCCGACAGTCAAGCAAGAGCCGAATCAAAGCAATGGAGCAGCCGTTTTGGAGCGAGTATCGCCTCCGCGTTGACGAGTTTCGAGTTTACTACGATGTCGACGAAGAGAGCCGCGTCGTCAATGTTTTGCGAGTGCTAGAAAAAGGGACCGAAACCATGCCCCAAATCCCGCCTGAGAAGAAGACCGAAGATGAAGACAGTAACTTGGACCGATAATACCGCCTGGGAAGAAGCGATGCGGCAAGCCGAGCAGGGAGAGGTGCTGGTGATGCGCGGCGGACATGCAGTCGCGCTCCTGATGCCGTTTGATGACGACGATCTGCAATGGTATGGACGGGAACGAGACCCCGAGTTCTTGGCATCGCTCGCCAAGGCTCGACGCCAAGTTCAAGACGGCGAAACGGTTAGCCACGACTTATTGAAGAATGAGTTGGGATTGAAGTGACCGCGGTTCATTCGCCCTCAAACCGATTCCTCAACACCCCCATTCCTTCGATCTCCACTTCAGTCACATCGCCGGGCTTCAAATAGATTGGCGGCGTCCGGCCCGCACCGACTCCGCTGGGCGTGCCGGTGTAGATCAGATCGCCGGGGTGCAATGTGCAGAACTGCGAGATGTAGCTCACGAGATGATCGACCGAGAAGATCAACTCGGCTGTGTTCGAGTCCTGCATGACTTGACCGTTCAGCCGCAGCTTGATGCCGAGCTTGCCCGGATCGGAAACCTCGTCGGCCGTGACCATCCACGGGCCGCAGGGCGCGAAGGTGTCGAAACTTTTGCCCGATAGCCATTGGCCGCCCGGCTTGTCCTTCTGCCAGTCGCGGGCGGAGACGTCATTGCCGCAAGTGTAGGCGGCGATGTGGCTGCGAGCGTCGCTTTCGGCGATGTGCCGACCGCTGCGGCCAATCACGACGACCAACTCAGCTTCGTAATCGACCATTTGGCTTGCTCGCGGCAATCGCACCGTTCCCTCATGCGGCAAGAGCGCGGTGGCAAATTTGCAGAAGACGACCGGGCTCGAGGGAATCGCGGCCTTGGTCTCGCGGGCATGGTCGGCATAGTTCAAACCGATGCAGACGATCTTCTCCGGGCTGGGCACCGGTGGCAACCATGTCAGCGGCTTCCCGATTGGCGTTCCAGCGGCCAGGGCTTTCTCCGCCCGCGCAAGCACGCCCGGCAGTTCCTTCAAAAACGATTTGGGGCAGCTTGGCAGCGCCGAGTCGGCGTCATTGAGATCGATGACTTCTTGGCCACGCAACCCGGCAATCCGCGGGCCGCGACCGTTTTGATAACTGATGAGTTTCATGGACGTGTTCTAACGCATTGCCGGACGCTGGGCAAGTGGGCCTGTACGTCAGGCTTTCCAGCCTGACTGCCGCATTAGGTCAGGCTGGAAAGCCTGACGTACACCGGTGCAGCTTGTGACGATGATAACAGTTGTGCGAAATGGAGTGGGTCAATTCATCGCCGTCGGCGTCGGCTTAACCGCTGCGTAACGGGGTCTGGAATAAATTGCCGCACTCCGGAGTTGATCTTTTGACGACTGTTCGGGCATAACCTACTGTTTTTATATGCTTTGCCGCGGACGAGACAAAAAACGACACAGCAAAAGCTAGATGGCGGCACCGTTGACAGCCGCCCTTACGGGCACGACACGTACGCCGTTAGAGCAAAGATCGCCAATGTCCAGACCACCGAGCTCCCCAATGACCAATCCGAGCACAACGGCCGAACCGGCCGCGTCGCCCGATCGTTGGATGACTGAATTGGGCGCGCTGCTCAAGGAACTCGAAGGCGGCTCGACGGACGGAGTTTCGCTCACCGCCACGCCCGAAGAGTGCACCGACGACCAGTTGGCCAAGCGGCGACTGGGCATAGCCAGCAGTCTCTTTGCCGCCTTGCAATGCAAACACGCGACCACCGCGGGCCACTCGATGCGCGTGGCGCTGACCTGCTCGGCCTGGGCAGCCCAATCACATTTTGATGAGCTGTCGCGCGAGCAACTGGAAATCGCCGCGCTGTTGCATGACGTCGGCATCGTCGGCGCGCCCGATCACGTGCTCTTGAAACCAACCAAGCTCGACACCGAGGAAATGGCCATCATGACGCGTGCCCGCGGCATGAGCCTGGAAATCCTTCGCCGCGGCTGCGCTTGCGACGCGGTCTTGGACATTGTCGGCAGCGTGGCCGCCTGGTTCGACGGCAGCCGCGGCGCGGAGAAGAAGAGCGGCGAAGAGATTCCTCTATCGGCGCGCATGATCGCAGTGGCCGAAGCCTTCGACGCCATGACGACCGACCGCGTCTATCGGCCGGCCATGTCGCAAGAACGGGCGATGGCCGAGCTCTTCCGCTGCGCCGGAACGCAATTTGACCCGATCCTCGTGCGGCAGTTCGTTGAGATGCTCGAAGGAGACCGCGGTCAGCTTCGCAAGCAGGTCGGCACGCGCTGGCTGATGGCGCTGGACGCTCAGGCGGCAAATGCCTATTGGGATTTCACCGCCAGCCCGGCACCGGCCCCGGCCAGTCTGCCGCCCAGCGAAAGTTCTCTCTTTGAGGCCAAGCTGCTGGACAACATGTACGACGCCGTGGTGTTCGTCAACGCCAAGGGCCGCATCGTCGCCTGGAATCACGGTTCGGAACGGCTCACCGGCATTGCCGGGGCAAGCGTCCGCGAGCAGCATTGGCATCCAGATATCCTCAAGCTGGCAGATGAGAAGGGACAGGAGATCGCGGAATCCGAATGTCCCGTGCTGGCCGCGCTCAATTCCGGAGTGCAGTCGCTACGGAGGCTCAACGTGAGCGGACGCAGCGGGCGGAGCGTCGCCGTCGATAGCCACGTAATTCCTGTCATCGGCGGCGACGGCAATACGCAGGGCGCGATCCTCATCCTGCACGACGCATCCTCCGAGATTTCGCTGGAGCAGCGCTGCCAGAGTCTCGCAGATAAGGCCACCCGCGATCCACTCACGCAGGTCGCCAACCGCGCCGAATTCGACCGCATGCACGACATGTTCGTCACCGCGCACCAGCAGCAGCAAGCGCCTTGCTCCTTGTTGATGTGCGACCTCGACCGCTTCAAGACGGTCAACGACAGCTACGGCCACCAGGCGGGCGACGAGGCGATCAAGAGCCTCGCCGCGCTGCTCAAGGGCGCCTGCCATCCGGGCGATTTCGTCGCCCGCTACGGCGGCGAGGAGTTCGTCATGCTCCTGGCCGACTGCGACATCTCTTGCGCCTGCCGCCGCGCCGAACAGGTCCGCATCGCCCTATCGCAACTCCCGCAGCCGAAGATGAACGGCCGGACGATCACCGTCAGCTTCGGCGCCACCGAGATCCAGCCCGGCGACACGGCCGAAACGATGCTACGCCGCGCCGACCGCGCGCTACTGATGGCCAAGGAGAATGGCCGCAACCAGGTCGTTCAGCTCGGCAGCGGATTGCATGGCAAGCCCGACGATCGGGGCGACGACGCCGACGCCTCGGGCGCAGGCGAGCCTTCCATCGTCGTTCAGCAGACCCTCGTCACGCCGGTCCCGACGAAAATGGCGATCGAGAAGCTCCGCGGCTTCGTGGCCGACCACGAGGCGACGATCGGAAAGATCGACGGCAATCAGATTCAACTGGAGCTCATCGAGCGCGGCGAGGCGCGGCAGCGCCGCACGGCCGACCGCCCGTTGGTATTCCAGATCGATTTGCACTTTGAGGAACAGCGGGCCCAGCGAGAGAGCGAGAACGGCGAGATCAGCGTTGGCGGAGTGTTGCGAACGCGGATCTTTGTCAGCATCGCGCCGCGCCGCGCCCGCGACCGCCGCCGCGCAGACGCGCAGGCGCGGGCGCAGCAAGTGCTGATCAGCTTGCGATCTTATCTAATGGCCAGCTTCGAGGATGAGGCGGGCCCTGCGGCTGACGGCGCGCTGTCGAAGGTAAAGCAGGCGTTGCTGCCCTGGTTGGCCAAGAAGAAGTAGCGGGCGGCAGGCTATCCTGGCATCGCTGCGAAGAGCAGATTACTCAGTTCTCTGCGTCTGAGAATCGCGGCTTTCTCTGGCTTTTTCAGGCGTCGATAATGCCTATTCCTTGACCGCTTGACCGACGCGCAATAATACTGCATAACTGGCGGCCTCGGCAGTCTACGGAGATCATTAAACTCAACCTGGAAATAAACGAAACATGGATATCACACCTTACCTGTTCTACGACGGCCATTGTGACGAGGCCATCGAGTTTTATCGCACTGCGATCGGCGCCGAAGTGTCGTCGCTCATGCGCTACAAGGAGAGCCCCGACCCCACACCGCCCGAAAACGCCGAGAAAGTGATGCACGCGAGCCTCCGCATCGGCGATTCACTGTTCATGTTGTCCGACGGCCATTGCACGGGCGAAATGAAGTTCGAGGGCTTCGCGATCACGCTTACGCCGAAAAGCGAAGCCGAGGCCGAACGCCTTTTCAACGGTCTTGTGAAGGGCGGGAAGGTGGTCATGCCCTTGACGAAGACGTTCTTCTCCCTAAAGTTCGGCATGTTGTCCGATCGCTTCGGCGTGATGTGGATGATTTACGTGGCGCCGTAGTAAGCCGCCGGCCCTGTAGGGAACGCCCTCCGCGGCGTTCAGTAAGCGGAACGCCGCGGAGGGCGTTCCCTACAGGCTTTGATTGTCTATAATGGCGCCATGAATCCGCTCCTCAACGCCAGCCTCAGCCACGATGTCGTACACGGTTACATTCCCTTCACGTCGCCGCAAGGTTTGCCCGAGGGCGAGGTCGCCGAGCAAGCGGTCATCGACAATGCGTGGATCCAGCGGCTCCGCCAGATCCACCAGTTGCAAACGGCTTGGCTGGTCTACCCGACGGCCGAGCACACCCGCTTCCAGCACGTGCTCGGCGCGATGCACTTGGCAAGCCGCATGATCGAGGCGACGTACGAGAGCCTCCACGAGGTCTGTCCCGACGTGCCCAGCCGCGGCTACGTCGAGTCGCTGGTGCGGATGGCGGCTCTCTTGCACGACGTGGGACACGGCCCCTTCGGGCACTTCTTCGATGCCCATTTTCTATCGACATACAAGCTCAATCACGAGATCGTCGGCAGCCATATCATTTCCGAGCGGCTGGCCGACCTGATTCGCGGTGTGCGCCGCAACCCGAATAGCCAGATGCTCGAAGGCGAGCGGCTCGACCCCGAGCAGCTTTGCTTCCTCATCACTCGGCCGAGCGCCGCAACGGCCGGCGAAGGCCCGCAATGGCTCCGCTTCCTCCGCAGCCTCTTCTGCGGACTGTATACGGTCGATAACATGGACTTCGTGCTCCGCGACGCCTACATGTCGGGCTACAGCCAGCGGGCGTTCGACCTCGACCGCCTGCTGAGCTATTCGCTCTACACCGCGCGAGGGCTGACGATCCACGAACGGGGACTCTCCGCCCTGGAGCGGTTCATCGCCGTGCGTGGCGATCTTTTCCGCAGCATCTATTACCACCGCACGGTGCGGGCGATCGATCTCACGCTTCAAGAACTGTTCATCGACAGCAAGGCCGATCTCTTTCCCGGTAATCCGCTCGACCATCTGGATGATTATCTGCATTTCACCGAATGGTCGCTGCTCGTCCGTGTGGCCGATTGGCCGCGCATGAACGACCCACGACTCAGGGCGCTGGGCGAGCGGTGGCGGGAGTTTCACGAGCGGAAACTGCATTGGAAGATGGCTTGCGAGCGAACCGTCTTCTTCACGCCGGGCCAGAGCGAAGAGGCGAGCGTCTTCAGCGACGACGAAGTGCTCGAACGGCGGATTCGCAAACTGCTTCCTTCCGACTTGAAGGACATTCCCTTCCGGGTCGACATTCCGCGGCATGTTTATCGGCCCGAGGCGCTCGCTCCCACGGCCGATCAGAACTTCCTTCTCGACCCGGCAACGGGCAAGATCCATCGGCTCAACGAACGCGAACTGTTCCGGCGGATCGCATTGAGTTTTCGCATATTTCGCATTTACGCTCAAGATAGCCGCCACAAAGCGGAGTTCGCCCGCGTGATGGACCAGATCGTCGGCCCAACGGGCGTGGATGATGTGACGAATATGTGAGGTGTTATGAGCGAGAAGGATCAAAGCTATCGCTCGCTGGCAACGCAAGTCGCCGCGCTCCTAGAAGGTGAGCGCGATTTCCTGGCGAACATGGCCAACGTTGCTGCTGTGCTCTACGAGGAACTGCCCGACGTGAATTGGGCCGGGTTCTATCTGCTCAAGGGCCAAGATTTGGTCCTCGGACCGTTCCAAGGCAAGCCGGCCTGTACGCGGATCGGACGGGGCAAGGGCGTCTGCGGCGCTGCGGCCCAGAAGCGGGAAACCGTCGTGGTCGAAAACGTCAACAAGTTTCCCGGACATATCGCGTGTGACGCCCGATCGAAGTCCGAGATCGTCGTGCCGCTGACGAAAGCCGAGCGATTGATCGGCGTATTGGACGTCGATAGCGCAATGCTCTCCCGTTTCGACGACGAAGACCGCGCCGGCCTGGAAGAAGTTGCGCGGTTACTGCTCGAAGCCTCCAACATTGAACATTGAACCTTTAACATTGAACATTAATTCCCAATAGCGCCTCCATGCCGACCGACCACACTTACTACGACAACCCGCTCATCGCCCGCTACGCCTCCAAGCAAATGAGCGAACTTTGGGGCCCGCAGCGCAAGTTCAGCACCTGGCGGCGGCTCTGGATCGCCTTGGCGGAGGCGGAGGCCGAGTTGGGCCTCGCCGTCACGGCCGATCAGATCGCGGAACTTAAGCGGCACGTGGACGACATCGACTTCGCCGCGGCCGAACGGCACGAGCGGCGGCTGCGGCACGATGTCATGGCCCACGTGCATACGTATGGCGATCTTTGCCCGACGGCGCGGCCGATCATCCACCTCGGCGCGACGAGTTGCTACGTGACCGACAACACCGATCTGATGCTGCTCCGCGAATCCTTGGAAATGGTTCGCGACCGGCTTGTTGGGGTGATCGACGGCCTGGCCCGATTTGCCGAGGAGCATCGCGACCTGCCTTGCCTGGCCTTCACGCATTTCCAGCCCGCTCAGCCGACAACGGTCGGCAAACGGGCGTGCCTCTGGGCCTACGATTTCGTGATCGATCTGGCGGAGATCGAGTTCCGCCTGACGCATCTCAAGGCCCACGGCTGTAAGGGCACTACCGGCACGCAAGCCAGCTTCTTGGAACTATTTGGAGGCGATCATGCGAAGGTCCGCGCAGTTGGACGAACTGATCTGCCGCAAAATCGGATTCGCTGAAAGCTATCCCGTCACCGGGCAGACCTATCCGCGGAAGATCGATTCGCAAGTCCTGGCAGTGCTCTCGGGTATTTCGCAAAGTGCGCACAAGATGGCGACCGACCTGCGGCTCTTGGCCCATCGCAAGGAGGTCGAGGAGCCGTTTGAGAAGGAGCAGATCGGCTCCTCGGCGATGGCCTACAAGCGGAACCCGATGCGAAGCGAGCGGATTTGCTCGCTCGCCCGATTCGTGATGAGCCTGGAAACAAGCGCGGCCGCCACCGCCGCGGTGCAATGGCTGGAGCGGACGCTGGACGACAGCGCCAACCGCCGGCTCGTGCTGCCGCAGTCGTTCCTTGCCATCGACGCCGTGCTGATCCTCTGCCAGAACGTGACCGCCGGGCTAGTCGTCTATCCGCGCGTGATCGCGGCGAACCTGGAGGCCGAATTGCCCTTCATGGCCACCGAAAACATTTTGATGGCAGCGGTAGCGTCGGGCGGCGACCGTCAGGAACTGCACGAACGTATCCGTCAGCACAGTTTGGCTGCCGCAGCCGTCGTAAAGAACGAAGGCGGCAAGAACGATCTCATGGCCCGGCTCGCCGCCGATCCGGCGTTTGCCAAGGTCGACCTTGGAAGCGTCCTCGACGCCCGACAGTTCGTCGGCCGTGCGCCGGAGCAGGTGGACGAGTTTATTGCTGAGATCATCGCGCCGATCCGGGTGAGGTGTGCAGAGAAGATATTGGCGGAGGCGGCACTGCGCGTGTAGACTTCCAGCGCGTGATGCAGCCGCGGAGTGGCGATAGTGAATAGCCAGGGACGTGAGTCCCTGGTATAGGGTAAAGCAGCTGCGGAGCCCCGGAGGGGCGAAAGTGCCGCCTCTCCGAGGCTAAAGGGCGTTTTGGGAACCGATACCAGGGACTCACGTCCCTGGCTATTCTCTTCCGCCCCTTGCGGGGCTGAACGCGATTGAGCTGCTTGACACGCCAACTTCCGCTGAATTAGACTGCAAGCGTTCGCCCCGCTATCGAGGCGGACGGCGGCCGGCGTAAGGCACCGGTCGCATCGGAACAGCAACTCTTTTTCGAGGAGGAAGGCAATGCATCGCTTGTCTCTGTTCGCGATTTTCTTGGTGTTAATTGGGGCAATGGGTACGGCGGTCGTCGTCCGATCATGGGCCGCCGATCCGCCGCCGGCCGCGGCTCCTAAGAACGATAATAATCCATTTAGCGATCCCGATTCTGCGAAATCGGAAAAGCCGGGCGCAGCGCCCGTGCCAGGGCAGCCACCCGACGAATGGGCGCTGCCCGAGCTTCGGCCGTGGCCGAAAGGAGCGCAATCGCCATCCTCGCCGCAGCGCCCCTCTGGTCAAACTGAACATGCAGGCGGTGCCGGCGCGGTGGCTCAGGTCCAGCCGCCGTCTGTCGATCGAATCCTAACGGCTGAAATGGCCGCTTCGAAAGCGCCGCTGACGGCGGTGGACTCGTTGAGCGAATCCGAGAGAGCGGCTGTCGCGAAGATCAATGCCGCGCTGGCGACGAAAACGGATATCGACTTCCGTGAAACGCCCCTCAAAGACGTAATTGAGTACCTGAAGAAGCGGCACAAAATCGAGATTCAACTCGATGCCACGGGATTGAAGGACGCAGGCGTGGACCCCGAATCTCCGATAACTAAGCACTTATCGGGCACAAGTCTCCGCTCGGCGCTGCGGCTTGTTTTGGACGAGTTGCAGTTGAAGTTTGTCGTCCACAACGAGGTCCTGCTGATTACTGCGCCAGCTCCGGCCGAATCCGACAATTTCATGCTGACGAGATTCTATCCGGTGAAGGACCTCATTCTCGTCCGCAACGAACGGAGCGAGATTCAAACCGATTTTCGGCCGCTTATCGACCTGATCGTGAACACCGTTTCGACCAAATCATGGGTGGAAAACGGCGGCAATGGCGTAGTTTGCCCTTATCAATTCCGGGACCGCTGTCTGCTGGCAATTAGCCAGACGCAGGAGGTCCATGAGATGATTGACGATCTCCTGGCGTCGCTCCGGCATTTTGCCCCCGATGAAGGCAAGGACGAAGCGGAACTGCATTTGCCGAAGTTCTCCACGCGCGCGGCCCGGATGATCGGTCCCGCGGGACCGCAAACATCGGCGTTTTCGCCGCCCGACAATGTTCGCATCCTGACGCCCGAAATGGCTGCGACCGCGGAGTCGCAAAAGGCCGCCGGTAGCGAAGAATCGTCCAGCGAGGCGAAGATCAAAAAAGTGCTCGGTTCGCCAACCGAGATCGACTTCAAAGAAACACCGCTGAAGGATGTGATCGAGTTCTTGAAGGATCGGCACAAGATCGAAATTCAGCTTGATGCCGCCGGGCTGAAGGATGCAGGCGTCGATCCGGAGGCGCCCGTGACCAAACATCTGTCAGGCATTAGCCTCCGTGCCGCTCTGCGGCTGCTTCTCGACGAATTGCAGTTGAAGTACGTCATCCACAACGATGTTCTGCTGATCACGTCCCCGCAAAAGGCGGAAAGCGATGATTTCATGGCGACGATTATGTACCCGGTGAAGGACCTCGTTCTCGTCCGTAACGCAAACGGTGAGATCGAAGCGGACTTTCAGCCGATTCAAGACCTGATCACCAATTCCGTCGCCGCAAAGACATGGCAAGACAACGGCGGCAACGGATCGATATCGACCTATCAGTTCAAGGACCGCTGCCTCCTTGCGATAAGCGCTTCGCAGGAAGAGCACGAACAAATTGCTCTCTTCCTCGCCGCCTTGCGCCGATGCGGCGCCACGGACGCGAAAAAGAACAATGAACTGCGATTACCGCAACGGCCCAAAATGCCGACGCTGCTCAGGAGCGTTGCGCCGTCAGTCTATGGCGCCGGCTCACCGCCAGCGGCTGCCTCGGGCGGTGGCTTTTTTTGAAGAGCATCACTCTCACCCAATCTCATCCAGCAACCGGCTCACCGCCGTGTCCAGCTTGCCGGACGTCTCATACGTGCCGGAGGCAATCTGCGCGCGGATCGAGTTCACGCGGTCCTGGCGGATGTCCGGCGCCTGCTTGGCCTGTTCGACCAGGCGGGCACTGTCAAAGACAGAGTGGGCACTGTCGGAGATGTTCACTTCGTCGTAAATGGCGGACGACTCCACCGGTGATGAGCTCTTGGCGGCGCGGGCCGTGTGGGGGCCGCTGATCGCCTGGGGGCCGTGTACTTGCGCGGGTCCGTAAATCTGCATCGCTGCGTCTCCTATATTCTACTTCATCCTCAATCAGCCGCACGCACTATCCGCCATGACGCAGCGAGCGGTTGCTTCACTGCCTGTGTCATCGGCCGCATGTCGCCGGGCGATTCAAGGAAACCGCAAACGCGCCAGTCCTGCCGAAAAAGTGCCCTGCCACCAATCGTGCCGCCTATGCGCACGAGAAAAACAGGACCGCGCGTTTGTGTGCTGCAAGGCGGCAACGGGCGATTCCATTTCGCCACCGAAGGTTGTACGCCACGCCACACAAACACCTATACGAGATTCCACTACACAAGGTTCTGCCAATTTGGCGGCCTGAGCCCGTTCTGCCGACTGCGATTGGCAGTGCGGATTATAGGTCGATAGGGATAACCGAACAAGGTCAAGCTCGCGGAAAGCTGGGCAGGCTCGGGGATGTGCCGATTGGTACGAAAAATGCTGTTGAACCTTCCAGAACGGCGCGTGTCTTACCAAACTGAGAAAGGAGAGACCGCCATGAACGCACAGCCGCAATCTGAAACTCCTGCGGGGCCATTCGTCCAGGAATGTTGGGATGTTCCCATCCGCGTTCGCTTGGTGCCTTACGTAGACTTTAGCGAGTGGTTGGACCAGCAACTGGATCAACTCGTACTCCGTTGGCAGGATAAAGCGGCCCCCTGTGCCATTCGGTCTCATCGATAATCTATACAGATCAACATAAACACCGTCGCCGCTGGCGCCGGGCTAAACGATCGGTTAGCTCGGAGCCAGCGGCGACGGTGTTTTCGTATCAACGATCTGCCGGAAGCTGTAGCGATGGCGAAAACTTAACCTATTGCCCACGTTGCGGCCGATTGGCCGATCTATTCGCATTGCGGTAACGTGCGCATTGCGCATTGCCCGAATTGGAGCACGACTGGCACAGGTTTTGCGCAGATCGCTTTCGATCAGGAAAGTTTGTTGAATCATGTGGCGGGTGGCATTTTCGCGCCATCTACTGGTCTCCCAGAGTGCAGTTCGATCCGCCGAAAACCAGTTGTTCAAAACTTCGTGAGCAACTCATTCGAATCAACATCGCTTGTCGTGGATACGCCCGATGGCGCCGAGACTTCAGGCGATAATCTCGGCATGGGGCGAAAGCGAGTTTACACCGCTCGCCCCGTCGAGAGACTTCGTAAATATTGTGCATTGCGAATCAGACCCCTTCCCGGCGAAGGAGTAAATCTCGGCTGAGCGAGCTGATCTATGGTGCAGATCGCCTTCTCGCCGGCATTCTCACAGGTCGGGGACAAGCGGCCGGGCCGACGAACTTGGCAGCGAATGACCCCCTCTTTTGAATCATCCACGGAACCGTTTTGGGCGATTTTTTGACATTTCTTCTGCATAACCGGCAAAACTTACCGATATGCCGAGGGTTAGATAGAGAGGGCGTGCGCGGCGTCGAAAGGCGATTGTCCACTCACGCCTTGCCCTACGAACTACCGGGCCAATCACAAAGCGCCTAGCTTCGTGGAACATCCTTGACTTTTCGGGCATTGCCGAACACTATCGAATAATGGGTTGTTGACGCTTGTTTTGCAGCAGATAGGAATTCTGGGTCAATTTAGCGGCTTATGCGGCTCACACGTTGGACATTGACCCGGCTCAAGGCGATTGACAATAAGATTCGATTTTGATGAAATGGTAATGTAGGGCTACAGAGGATTATTGCGCGCAAACGGCAAGGCTGCGCGTCTACAGGTTTTGCTGACAGAGGGAGGCTCTGATGTCCTGGTTTCGCTTCGCTGGCGCATTGCGCAAGGGGACGAGCGGTGAAGGTTTCTTGACCCGATTTTTTTCCCGCCCAATGGCGAATTCGCGCCGGGCCGGTTCTCGTGGGCGCGCGTCCAAGAAGCGCAATTTCGACTTGCAGCGCGGCCGCCGGCTGGCGATCGATCCGCTGGAGTCGCGCTGCCTGCTCAGCGTCACGCCGTCGACCCTTTCGGCGATCATCGTCAATCAGACGTTCGGCGCGGCTCAAGCCACCAATACGGCGCATAGCGTGGCCGTCGACAACTCCGGCGATTTTGTCGTTAGTTGGACCCGCAGCGGCACATATACCGGTTCCTCCGGCACGGCATTTCCGACCACGAACGTTTACGCCCGCTATTACACGAACGCGGTCCAGCAGGTCAACTTGCCGACGTCCCTGATGACCACCACGGGGGCGAAGCAGTCGTACTTCTCGCTGAAGTACAACGATCAGACGATCTCGCAGATCTCCATAACGGGCGAGGCACAAGCCCCATTGGGTGATCCAGCAGGGGCGCTATTCCCGGGGTTCGTGGTCCCCGTGGGTACGAACATTTCAGGCACCTTCGTGCTCTACTTCAACGCGACCGGCAACGACACGCCAGGCCAGTTGGATCCGACGGTCAATGGCGGGACTCAGTCAAACCTTCTGACGGTCACTTACGACGAAACCGCCCTTTACAACGCCCAAGGGGTAGAGATTGCCGGGCCGGCTATCGCCGCGGAGCAGATCCAGAATTGGCTGAATGCTTTCGCGCCGGAAGCGGCAAGCGGCGGTTTCGCGGGCAGCGACGCCACGCACGCGACGGTCAATTCCATCGACGCGCACACGTTCGTTGTCGACTACGGGCAGGCGACGAAAGGTCTCGACCAATCGTCGCTGTTGCAATACGTCGGCACGGAAGCGTCGGCCGCGGTACAGGATCTGACATTCACTTCCACTGCCGGCTTTACGACGCAGTACTACACGGGCCCCATGGGTACCGTTCTGCCCGCAATGCCGCAAACGACGCCGAACATAGTTCCGCCGGCCAACATCGCGCTGCAGGTGGGGACCGTGCAGACGGCGCCATTCTTGTTTGATATGAATAACCCGGCGGCCACGGCGCTTGCGATGCAGACCGCGCTACAGACCGCCGGCTTCACGGGCGCCACCGTTATCGATGGCTTCCCGACGGCAGTCGGTCCGCTGGCCGGCCAGGTCAACATTGTCGATCCGTTTGAGGTGACCTTTGCGACGAATGAGCCGCCCGTCCAGTACGTCGTGCCAGCGACCAATTTCTTGGCGCCGCAGCTTACATTCAGCAATACAGCAGACATTGGCTCGCTGACGGGCTTTTTGCCCTCGGTGACGATTTCGACCCTCGACAAGCCGTTCGCGATCAACAATATACCTTTCTCGCAGACCAACCCCACGCTAACGGCCGAAGCGATTGTCGGCGCATTCCAGGCGCAGGTTAATGCCTTTTCGACCGGCGTCGCGCCAATCAATTTCATAAGTCTATCGCCGCAGACGAACTTCAACGTATCTGGCACGGTCGCGATCCAGAATCCCTACACGGCCCCGATTTACAATAACGTCGGTACCTCCACGGCGAATTCGGACGTGCCAGTAACCGGCTGGGACCCGACGGTTACCGTCGCGCCGGTGGTGCAAGTCAATTCAGGCACCAGCGACACATCGAGTTTCACGCAATTCACCATCACCTTCACCAGCGCGACGGGCACGATCGTCGACGCTCCACTGGTGGTCACTAGCTTCACCACAGCCAACGGCGTCGTCACGCCGGGCGGCACCACAACGCTCGATGGCACGGTGACTTTGCCCACGAACGCCGCGGGCTCGACAGTTACGGTTATCAAGCAGTCGGGCAATGAGTTCCAGGTCAATCCGACGCAGCCCGCCAGCGTCTACACGGCCAACCAGGCCCCGTTAAACGCCTCGCAGCCGGCCGTGGCGATGGACGGCTCGGGCGACTTCGTCGTCACTTGGGCGGGCGAAGTCTCGCAGAATCTGGCGCCGAAGGATTTCACGGACGTTTTCGCCCGCGTGTACGCGCCGGTGGGCGTCACGCCCGCGGGCGCGGCGGTCCCGAACGCGGTCTCTAGCGATCTCTACCAGCAACAGGTTTTGCGGTTCAGCTTCCCGGCCGGGTCGGGCACGCCGATCACTGGCCAAACATTCGAATTACAGTTGGGCTCGTTCACGACAGGTCCGATCACTTGGGACACGAATACGAACACGACCGCATACAACATCCAGACGGCGCTGTCGGCCAACCCCGCGTACGCCGACGTGTTGGCGGTCAATCCGAGTTATGTCCCGCTGGCTGTCTCGGCACAATCCAGCGGCAATCCTTACGATTTCCTGGTGGCCTTCAACGAAGGCGGCATAGCAGAGGCGCCCATCCAATACGCGGCCGATCCCACAACGCCGCTGCCCTCGACTTTGACGTATAGCGCGACGCCCCTGCAATCGTTTACCGGCGTGACGCTGGTGACCAATCCGACGCAAGGACTGACGTTCAATTTTTCCGCCGGCACTCCGACTGCCACGGGCAACTTGGGCACTTTTAAGTTGCAAATCGGATCATTCAGCACCGCGGCCATCAGTTTCAATTCTAGCCCGACCGTCACGGCACTAAACATGCAGAACGCGCTGCGGGCAGCCGGCTTTGCCGGGGTGGCGGTCTCCGCTCAGTCGGCGGTTTCCACTAATCCGACGTTCTTCATATTCACAGTGAATTTTTCGGGTTATGACGTGCCGCCCATTGTCTACGTGCCGGTTGCCCCGGCCTCCGGCGGGCTGCCGGCCAGCGTCACGATGACCAACGGCGGCAGTGGCTTGCCGGCCAACGTGCAGGCCGGCGGCATCGGCGACCCTTACACCATCCAGGTCAATGCCAACTACACGAACCCGCAGTTCCAGCCCGCGGTGGCGATGGACCCCTACGGCAACTTCGTGGTAGTGTGGGCGAATCAGGGGCCGGACGAAAGCTTCTTCAACGACATAACGATGCAGTGCTTCGACAACACCGGCAACCCGTTGGGCACGTCGCTGGTGGTCGACCAGGACCCGGTCAACCCGGCGATCAACTACAATAACGATACCAACTACTCTCCCAGCGTGGCGATCGGGCTGAGCAATTTGAATTCCGCGAACCCGACGACCGACAATATCGTCGTTTCCTATACGACAGCCGTCACGCTGCCGTCGCTCATTTCCGTATTTCCCGACGGTACCGTATACGCTCGCGGCTACAGCTTCAATCCCGAGCAGAAGCAGGGCCCGGCCTCGCTGCCTTGGAACCAGTTCCAGGTGTCCGGCAATGGCGGGCTCAGCACCGTGTCCATGGACGGGCAGAACAATTTCTATGTGGCATGGGAACAGTTTGCCGACAGCGATATCGACAACCTGCGAACCGAGGGCATCTACGCCGCGGAATACCAGATCCAAAACTACACCACCGGCACGGCGCATCGGCGCCCCCAACTTGCTTCGCCCGACTTTCCGCATCAACTCCTCCAGCGACGATACCACTTCGAAGACTTTCTACCCTTACTTGCAGGAGGCGGCGCAGATCCAGGCCACCATCAGCGGCGACATCGTGACCACCTACCAGGGCTACGGCCCCCAGGTCTCCGACGACATTAGCGTCCCTTCGTCGTTCTTTACCTCGCAGTTCGCACTGGAAAAGCAGCAACTAACCTTCCAATTCACTGGCAGCGTGACTCCCTTCACATTCGAGTTGCTGGTGGGCTCGACTCTAACTGGGCCGATCGCCTTCGGCACGAGCGCTACGGCGACCGCCACGAACATTCAGACGGCGCTCCAAATCGCGCTGGCCGACCTTGGCTTCGTTGGTGTCCCGGCGATCGTTACGGGAAGCTTGACCGCCGGCGCCAATCCCACATATACGTTCACTGTGACCTTCGGCGTCGGCCCGAACGAGCCGGTGTTGGCGCTGGCGGGCGTGTTGCCGGCCACGGTCACCTTCGCGAATTCGGTCAGCGTTCCGGCCGCGGCTCAGCAGCTCACATTCACACCGGCCACTGTGCCGGCGACGGGCGTATTTGAACTGCAAACGGGCGGGCAAACGACGGCGCCCATCTATTTCGACAGCAACAACCCGACGAACACGGCCGCCAACATGCAAGCCGCGCTCGTGAACCTGGGCTTTGCGGGCACGACGGTCACCGTGGACCCGACGACCACGACAACGTCGTTCGTCTTCGACGTGACCTTTGCGGCGGCGCAGGCGCCATTGCAGTATGTGGCCGCCACCGCACCGCCAGCCAACCTGGCTTATTCCGCGGCGATCACCACGCAGTGGAAGAACGCCGACCTGCTGGCCTATTTCGATCCTCTCACAAACGGCGCGGCCATTCCCATCGTCGGCCTTGGCAGTCCGGCCAGCTTCCCGGCAGCGGGCTACGCCGCACAGCTCTACGAGAAGCTGCTGGGATCGACCGACGGCAGAGCGACCGCGGAGGATAACTTCACGGTCACGACTGCCATCGACCAGGTGCTGTTCGCCTCGCAGTACGAGCCGCCGATAGGCGTACCCGCGGCCAGCCAAACCCAGGTGTCACGGCTGGACGCTATCCTGCAGAATGTGGCGGGCCTGCTCCGCGGCGAAGCCGCCGGCGTCATGACCTCGCAATGGGACGCCAATCACATCGACAGCACGGACTCTACCTACTCCGACAACGTCGTCAGCACGCAACGCACTGGCGAGGAACAGCGGTACTACCTGGTCATCCCCTACGACGTGCAGCAGGGCACTTTCCATCTCCAGTTGGCCTTTCCTCCGCCGCTGGAAAATCCCAATGACGTTGGTCAAGCCAACGGTAATGCGGTGGTCACCACCGCGGCCATCAACATGCCTTCGACGGCGGCGAACAATCCGGGCGGACCGATCAATCCCCTCACCACCGCCGAAAACATTGCCACGGCCATCGACAACGTGCTCGGCTTCGGCAGATTCACGCAATTCGCCGGCACCAATACGTTTTTGCAGTACGGCGAGGGCTCGGTAAACGTACGGACCGTGCCGCAAAGCGAATTGAATCTCCGCATCGGCACTCAGTTCCAGGTACCCAGTGGCATATACAACTACTCCGCGACGAATCCCACGAATGCAACTAATGCGATTACGCCCACGACTTTCCTCACGAAGGTAAACCAGACGGGCACTGTGACTCGGGCTCCCGCCTCGCCCTACAACCCGGCCAATGCCGTCGTCTTCGAGTTGACGTTTGAAGGACAGGCGCACGACGTTCCGATCTCCGTGGCGATAAGAAATCTGCCGGGAGACGGAGACCAGCAATGGATTCAGAACAACACTGTCACCGCAAGCACGGCCAACCCACCTGGAAAGCCAACGGTCACGCCGACCTACGCCGAGGGCGGCGCCAGCCCGCCGGCGATCTTCTTTGGCGACTATACCGGCAACGTGGGAGTGCCGCAATACAACGCCTCGCTGGCGATGACATCCGCGGGCAATCAGCTCGTCACCTACACGAACCAGGAGATGCAAACCGACCAGTTCACGCCGGTGACCGACGCCAGCGGCAACCTGGCGTCCAATGTTTTCTACAACCAGCTCAACGAGTCGACCGACATCGCCGGGCCGCACCTCGTGAAATGGACCGACGGCAACGGCGTCGATTTGCTCAATACGCCCAGGGCCAGCGCGGTGGGCGTCAACTCGACGCACATGATCCTGACTTTCGACGAGCCGATGCTGGCCGACAACCCGGCGACCGACCCGGACAGCATCTACAACGTTGCCAACTACCAGATCTACGACAGCAACGGCAACCTGCTTTCCAACGTCATCTCGCACGTTGACTATGGTCTCAGCGAGGTCTCCCAGGTGGCGGGCCTTTACGGTTTCACCAACATCAATTCAACGTCGTCCATTCCCGACAACAAGTGGGAAGTCGTACTCACGATCAACGACACTTCCACGACCACCGGGGCGCTGCCCAACGGCACGTACACTTTGAAGCTGCTGGCCGCCGAGCACGCCACGACGGGCGGACAGACGGGGTTGTGCAACATTTACGGCACACCCTTGAACCTCACCGGCTACAACCAGCCTACCTCCGTGCCGTTCCTGAGCACGGTCACCATTAGCAGCTCGACCAATCCGGGCACCGAGCCAATCCCGCCGGGCACGCAGCAACAGGACACGCCGATCAACGCCACGCCCTATGTCGGCGGTGAGCAGTTTGATCCTTCGGTCTCCTCGACCAACGACTCCGCCGGCACGGCGCTGAACGGCAACTATGTGGTCGTCTGGTCCAGCCTGATCAACGGACAGGCCAACATCATCGGCCAGATGTATAAGTCCTCCGGCGTGCAGATCGGCGGCCAATTCGTCGTGAATACATCCCCATCGACCTCGTGGGCCACGCCCAAGGTGGCCATGGATGCCGCCGGAGACTTCGTTGTCGTCTGGGCCGGCCGGGCGACCGGTTCCACGTTGAGCGATATTACCGACATTTACGGACGGGCCTACAACGCCAATGGCCAGGCGCTTACCTCGCAGTTCCTCGTCAGCCAGTTTGTCTCGGGAGTGCAGACCGCTGGCGTGCAGAACCAGCCTTCCGTGGCCATGTCGCCCGACGGCACATTCGTCGTCGTTTGGACCAGCGCGCCGAATTACCAGGGGCTGAGCAATTCAAACAGCTTCAATTCGGCGATCTTCGCGCGGGAATACGACCAAGGCGACGTGCCGCTCGGCAACGAATTCCAGGTGACGCCTTCCTCCACTACCGCCAATACGCTGCCCAGCGTGGCGATGGACGCCCGCGACGATTTCGTGGTTACTTGGGAAGGCGACTTCCAGAACAGCTCTACCTGGGGCGTGTACGGCGACTATTTCACCGCGGCAAGCCACGCCGCAACGGTGCTTCCCACGACTTGGACTTCCAGCGGCGTGAAGCTCCTCAATCAAGTGCCCAACGCCCGCGGCAGCTTCAATGCGGGCACGATCTTCGGGCTCCATCCTACGGGTCCATCGGTCGCCATGATTCCGTCCAGCATCACAACTCCGGCAGGCTTCGTTGTGACCTGGGCCGACTTCGTCAGCGGGACCTTCTCGGTCTTCGCCCAGCAGTTCGGCCCCAATGGCACGGCGAATTCCACCGGCGCGTTGAACACCGCGTCGACGATCATGGTCAACCCGCCGCAGAGCCAGACCGGCGCCGGTTGGCAGTTTATGCCCGTCGTGGGAGTCGATCCCGAAGGCGATATCGCCATCGCCTGGACGACCTACGGCCAGGACAACGCCAACAATGGCATATCGGGTGTGCTGGATTACGGCATCTACATGAACATTTACTATTCCAGCGCCTCTGGGAAAGGCCTCGCCGGGACCAACTCGGGTGAATTCCGGGTGGATGCCACGACTTTGGGCAACCAGGTCGCTCCGGCGATCGGTTTCAACGACTTCGAGAACGACGCCCTTGTCGCCTGGGTAGGGCCGGCCCCGGCCACCGTTCTAGCTACCGCCGGCAATGCCAACGCCACGGCCATCTACGACCGGGACGTCGATCCACCCAACACGCCGCCCAGCGTATTGGTGCCCAACACGCCGAAGATTTCGGCCGCGAACACGACCGTGGCCATCGGCGCCGGCGCGGCCCAAGCCTCGTTTACGGTAACACTCTCCCAGCCGACGACCAAGGCAGTCACCGTCCACTACTCGACGAGCAATGGCACGGCCTCTGCCGGGTCCAACTACACCGCCACATCCGGCACGATCACCTTCGCTCCTAATCAGATGTCGGCGACGGTTCCTGTCAATGTGGCCGGACTTGCCGGAGGAGGAGTCGCCAACACCAACTTCTCTCTCAACCTTAGCGCTGCCAGCAGCAACGCCACGATCGGACAAGCAACCGGCACGGCCTCCATTACTTACGCCGCGCCGACCGTCATCCTCGCGCCCGTCAGCCAGTCCTACACGCTCGGGCAAAGCGTCACATTCACCGCAACGGCCGGCGGCACGCCCAAACCGACTATGCAATGGCAAGTCAGCGCTGGCGGCGTCATCTGGACCAACATCGCCGGCGCGACCAAGTCGACGTATACCTTTACTCCGACCGCGGCGATGTCGGGCTACTCGTATCGCGCTGTGTTCAGCAACGTCGGCGGCACGGTGGCCACCGCCCCGGCCACGCTGTTGCTGTACACCGCGCCCTCCGTGATGGGCAATCCCATCAGCCAGGCGGTCAACACGGGCACCTCGGTCGCATTCACGGCCACCGCCAGCGGCACGCCCGTGCCAACTGTGCAGTGGCAGACGAGCACCGACGGGGTCACTTGGACCAACATCAGCGGCGCGAATTCCACAACGTATCACATCACGGCTTCGACCAGCACGGCCGGCCACATGTACCGCGCGAAGTTCAGCAACTCGCTCGGCACTTCGGTATCCAATCCGGCGACGTTGACGGTCTACGCTCCGCCGGCGATAACGACGAACCCTGTCAGCCAGTCCGCCACCGCCGGTTCGCAGGTTACGTTCACGGCTGCCGCAGCGGGCACGCCCGCCCCGACCGTGCAGTGGCAAGTGAGCACCAACGGCACCACGTGGTCGAACCTTGCCGGCGCGACCTCGACCAGCTACACGTTCACTGCCACGACCGCGATGTCGGGCTACAAGTATCAGGCCATGTTCACCAATTCGCGCGGCCTGTTCTCCTTGACGACCGCGGCCACGCTGACGGTTTCCGCCGCGCCGGCCGCGCCGACCGTGACGACCAACCCCTCCAGCCACTCGGTTGCCTCCGGCGCGACGGTCAGCTTCACGGCCGCCGCTTCCGGCACGCCCACGCCGATCGTCCAATGGCAGTCCAGCACGGACGGGACGACGTGGAGCGCTGTTGCCGGCGCGACCTCGGCCAGTTATTCGTTCGCTGCGACCACCGCGGCATCGGGCACGCAGTACCGCGCCGTGTTTACCAATAGCCAGGGAACGGCCACAACGACGGCGGCGACGCTCTCTGTAAACGCCGCTCCGGTCGTGACTACGAACCCGACAAACCGCTCGGTCGCCCCCGGCGCCGTGGCCAGCTTCACCGCCGCCGCAACCGGCGCAACGTCTGTCCAGTGGCAGGTAAGCAGCAACAACGGCACGTCATACACCAACATCAGCGGCGCGACCGCTGCCACGTACAACGTGACGACAACCGCGGCGATTTCGGGCAACCTGTACCGCGCCCAGTTCATAAATACTTACGGCTCGACGTTGACGACCGCCGCCACGCTGACCGTGAGTGCCGCGCCTATAGTGACGACCAATCCGGTCAGCAAGACCGCGGTCGCCGGCACGACGGTGAGCTTCACCGCCGCCGCCAGCGGCACTCCCGTGCCGACGGTGCAGTGGCAGCTTAGCACCGACGGCTCGACATGGACCAACATCGCCGGCGCAACTTCCACGACCTACAGCTTTACGGCAACCGCCGCGATGACGGCGTACCAGTACCATGCCATCTTTACCAGCTCGATAGGCACGGCCACGACCACCGCCGCCACGCTGACGGTTAACTCGCCGCCCATCGTGACGGCCAATCCGGTCAGCCAGTCGGTCAACGCGGGCGCACAGGCGTCCTTCACGGCCGCCGCCACTGATGCGACGACGCTCACCGTGCAGTGGCAGCTTAGCACCAATGGCACGACCTGGACCAACATCTCCGGCGCGACCTCGACCACCTACACCGTCACCGCGACCGCCGCGATGTCGAGCAATCAGTACCGCGCCGTATTTACGGACGCCGCCAGCTTGACGGCCAACACGACCGCCGCGACATTGAGTGTCCTCAGCGCTCCGGTCGTGACGACGAATCCGGCTGCCCAGACGGCCACCGCCGGCGGCACGGCCAGCTTTACGGCCGCCGCCAGCGGCACGCCCGCGCCGACCGCCCAATGGCAGGTCAGCACCGACGGCAGCACTTGGAACAACATCGGCGGCGCGACCTCAACGACCTATGCCTTCACTGTGACCACCGCGGCCAGCGGCAACCAGTATCGTGCCGTATTCACGAACTCCCAGGGCACGGCAACTACCGCCGCCGGCAAGCTGACGGTCGTTGTCCAGCCCGTCGTGACGACCAATCCCGTGAGTCAGGCGGTCGTCGCCGGCACGACGGTCAGCTTCACTTCGGCCGCCAACGGCGCTTCAACCACGCAGTGGCAGTTGAGCATCAACGGCGGCAGTACTTGGACCAATATCACCGGCGCGACGGCGGCCACATACAGTCTCACTTCCGCCGTGACGATGTCCGGCTACCAGTACCGCGCGGTGTTCACCAACACGTCCGGCTCGGCGACGACGTCGGCCGCCACGCTGACCGTCGGCATTCCCATCACGATCACGTCCAACCCGCAAAGCGCGGCCGTCGCCGCCGGCACCTCCGTGACACTCACAACCTCGGCCATCGGCAGTCCCGCGCCGACCGTGCAGTGGCAGGTCAGCTCCGACCACGCCGCGACCTGGACCAATATCACCGGCGCGACAACGACGAGCTACGCCGTGACTGTGACCGCTGCGAATTCCGGTTACGAGTACCGGGGCGTCTTCACCAGTCTGTTCGGAACGGCGGCAACGTCACCCGCCACGCTGACGATTTCCGCGGCGCCGATCATCACCGCCAACCCCATGAGCAAGTCGGTGGTTGCCGGCACGACGGTAAGCTTCACGGCCTCCGCCACCGGCGCAACGTCGACGCAGTGGCAATTGAGCAACAGCGGCGGCAGCACCTGGGCGAACATCACCGGCGCGACGTCGGCGAGTTACAGCTTCACGGCCGCCGCGACGATGTCGGGCTACCAGTACCGCGTGCTGTTCACTAATGCGTCCGGCTCGGCGACGACCTCGGCCGCCACGCTGACCGTCGGTCTTCCCATCACCATCACGTCCAATCCGCAAAGCAAGTCGGCGGCCGCCAACACGTCGGTGACCTTCACGACTTCGGCCACCGGCACGCCCGCGCCGACCGTGCAGTGGCAGGTCAGCTCCGATCATGCCATGACCTGGACCAATATCGCCGGCGCAACAACGACGAGCTACACGGTTACTGCAACCGCTGCGATCTCCGGTTACCAATATCGCGCCGTCTTCAGCAGCCCGTTTGGCACGGCGGCGACCTCGCCTGCCACGCTGACAACCACCGTAACAAGTTCCCCGCTTCCAACGATTACCGCCAATCCCGTCAGTCAGACGGTTACGGCCGGTGCGACGGTCAACTTCACGTCCTCTTCGACCGGCGCGACCTCGACGCAGTGGCAATTGAGCACCAATGGCGGCAGCACCTGGACGAACATCGCCGGCGCGACCTCGACGAGCTACAGCTTCACGGCCACCGCGGCGATGTCGGGCTACAAGTACCGCGTACAATACACCAACGCGGCCGGCTCCGTGTTGACGTCGCCCGCTACACTGAGCATTTCCGCGCTGCCGATCGTGCCGGTCGTGACGACGAATCCGGCAAGCCAGACGGCCGTCGTCGGTCAGAGCGTGAGCTTTACCGCGGCCGCTGCCGGCACGCCCGCGCCGACCGTACAGTGGCAGGCAAGCTTTAATGGCACGACATGGACCAACATCCCCGGCGCGACCGCGACGACATACACGTTGACCGTGGTCTCGACGCAAAACGGCTACTATTTCCGAGCCGTCTTCACGAACAGCAATGGCTTGGTGACGACCAGCGCCGCCAGGCTGACTGTGACGGCCGCGGCCGGCGCGAAGCTAGCCGTAGCCGCCGCGACTCCCACGGCGAGCAACCAGGCCAGCTCCCCGAGCTGGGCGGTGCGGACCAGCTTGAACGCGGCCGCCGTCGACGCGGTAATGGTCCGGCTTTAACCCCGCGGCGCGGCTCTGCAATTGATTGAATGGCATCCGTTCCCGAGGCGTTAGCGCAGGCAGTTGAACACCACCAAAACGGTCGGCTGGAAACCGCCGCGGAAATTTATCAGAACATTCTCCGGGCCGAACCGAATCAGCCCGACGCGCTCCATCTCCTGGGCGTGATCGCGCATCAAGTCGGCCGTCATGAGACGGCAGTCGACTTTATCGGCCGCGCGATCCGGATTCGCGGCGACGCCGCTTTCTTCCATAACAACCTGGGCGAGGCCTACCAGGCCCTGGAGCGGTTTCCGGAGGCCGTCGCCTGCTTTCGTCGCGCGCTGGAGCTGATGCCGCAATTCGCTGGCGCCGACAGCAACCTCGGCAACGTCCTGAAGGAACAGGGCAAGCTCGACGAGGCGGCCAACTGCTACCGCCACGCAGTGGAACTCAAGCCCGACTATTCCGACGCCCATTACAACCTGGCCAACGTGTTGCGAGAGCAACAAAGGTTCGACGAGGCCGTCGCCAGTTATCGCCGGGCAGTGGATCTTAAGCCAAACCACGCCGCCGCCCATGCCAACCTCGGCAACACGCTGAACGAGCAAGGCAAGCTCGACGAAGCAGTCGTCAGCCTGCGGCGGGCCCTGGAGCTGAAGCCCGACTATGCCGAAGCCCACGGCAATCTGGGCGTGGCCTACAAGAAGCAAGGCAAACGCGAGGAAGCTCTTGCCTGCTGGCGCCGCGCGCTGGAGCTGAAGCCCGATTTTTCCGAGGCCCACGCGAACCTCGGCAACGCCCTCCGCGAGCAAGGCAAGTTCGCGGAGGCGGCCGCGAGCTGCCGCCGCGCCGTGGAGCTCAATCCCGATTCCGCCGCGGCGCACGCCGGACTCGGAAACGCGCTAAGGGAGCAGGGGGAATTCGACGAAGCCCTCGGCCACCTCTGCCGCGCCGTGGAACTAAATCGCCGCCGCGCCGAGGCGCACCTCGACTTAGGCAACCTCTTGAAGGAGCAGGGCAAGTTCGACGACGCCGCGATGTGCTACCGGCGGGCGCTCGAGCTTGAGCCCGATAACGTCAACGTCCTGGCGAGCCTGGGACACTGCTTGCAGAAGCAGGGCAAATCGTTTGAGGCCCTGGCGGAATGCCGCCGCGCGGTCGAACTGCGGCGGGACAACGCCGACTCGCACTTCTTCCTCGGCAATGTTTTGAAGGACCAGGGCAATCTCGATGAGGCTTTGCCATCCCTTCGCCGCGCCCTGGAACTCCGGCCGAACTTTGTCGAGTGTTTCGGCACGCTGGGCGCGCTGTTCGAGGAGCAGGGTAACCTGAGCGAAGCGGAAGAGGCGTATCGCGCCGCACTGCGTCACAATCCGCGCACTCCTTTTTCCCAATCCAAGCTGGCGCAGCTCCTCCGCGGAAAGCTCAGCGAGGAAGAAATAGCTGCCCAGGAGCGGCTGCTGGCGGAGACCGATCTCACCAATCTTCAGCGCGTACTTGTTGCACTATGGCCTGGCCAGCGTCCGCGACGCGCGCGGCGATTATGCCGCCGCCGCCGAGCATACCGCCCAGGCCAATGCCCTGCAACGCGCCGACTTTATCAATCGCGGCCAGCCCTACCGGTCGGACAGTTACGAGTCGCTCACCGCGCGACTGATCGCGGCCTGCACGCCCGAATTCTTCCAGCGCGTCCGCGGTTTTGGCAACGAAAGCGAGCTGCCGGTCTTTATCGTCGGCCTGCCGCGCTCCGGAACCACCCTCGTCGAGCAGATCCTCGCCAGCCACCCCCGGGTCTTCGGCGCGGGCGAAGTCAAGATCGCCGGCGATACGCTGGCCGAGTTCGGCGCCGATGGTTCCGACGCGGTCGAAAGCATGAGCCGGATGGACCGCCAGACCGCCGCCCGCGCCGCCGAGCGGCACCTCGAAAAGCTGCGGTCGCTCGCCCCCGCCGCCGACCGCATTGTCGACAAGATGCCGGACAATTACCTGCACCTGGGCATGTTGGCGGCGCTTCTGCCGCGGGCAAAGTTCATCCACTGTCGCCGCGACCTCCGCGACGTTGCCGTCTCCTGCTGGATGACGCCGTTCGAGGAAGTCCGCTGGGCAAACGACCAGGACGACATCGCCTCCCGCTTCCGCGTCTACCGGCAGATCATGGACCATTGGCGGCGTGTCTTGCCCGTGCCGATCCTGGACGTCGATTACGAGGAAACCGTGGCCGACCTTGAGGGCGTGGCGCGGCGGCTCATCGACTTCTGCGGGCTGTCGTGGGAACCCCGCTGCCTGGAGTTTCATCATTCGAAGCGGCCAGTCGCCACGGCCAGCGCCGCGCAAGTCCGCCGACCGGTCTACAAAACGTCAGTTGAGCGTTGGCGAAACTACGAGCCCTACCTCGCGCCGCTCTTCGCCCGGCTGGAGGAGATGGCGTAGCTTGCGCTCGTTCTCGTTATATTGAGTGCATGGCATTTTTCTCCGAAGCAGCAGCGCACTATAACCAGGGACTCGTCTTCAAGGACCAGGGCAAGCTTGCCGAAGCGGCCGAATGTTGGCGTCGGACCATCGCGCTCGAACCCAGCAACACGCAGGCGCTCAACAACCTCGGCAACGTGCTGCGGGAACAAGGCCAATTGGACGAAGCAGTGGCCTGCTTTCGCCGGGCGATCCAATTGCAACCGGACTTCGCGCGGCTGCACTATAACCTGGCGAACGCGCAGCGGGACCAGGAGAAGCCGGAGGAAGCCGTCGCCGCGTACCGCCGCGCCGTCGCGCTGGCGCCGGACTACGCCGAGGCCCACAGCAACTTGGGCAACGTTCTCCGCGGCCTCGGCCGGTTTGACGAGGCTGAGGCGTGCTGGCGGCGGACCGCGGAGCTGCGGCCCGATTTCGCCGAGGTCCACTTCAACCTCAGCGTCGCCTATCTGGACCGGGAGAACTTCCTCGAAGCGGCCGCTTCTTGCCGCCGCGCCATCGCGCTGAAGCCCGATTTCGCCGAAGCGCACAACAACCTGGGCAACGCGCTGCGCGAACTTGGCGCGCTCGACGAAGCCGCCGCCTGCTGCCGCCGCGCCGTGGCCCTGAATCCGGCGCTCGCCGAGGCCCACAACAACCTGGGCAACGCGCTGAAGGACCGCGGCGAGTTCGACGAGGCGATCGCCTGCTATCGCCGCGCCATTGCGCTCCGTCCGGATTTTGTCAAGGCGCACATCAACCTGGGCACCGCCTTGGTGCAGGTGGGCGACTTCCGCGCGGCGGCGGAGTCCTTCCGCACCGCGCTCGGGCACGATCGCGACAGCGCCTCGGCCCATTTCCACCTCGCCGAGTTGTTGTGCGGAGAGCTGCCGGACGATGACCTTGCGGCGCAGCTCCGCTTGCTCGCCGACGGCGCTCTGGCCGACTGGCAACGGATGCTGTTAGAGTACGGTGTGGCCCACGTGCTCGACGCGCGGGGCGAATATGCCGCGGCGGCCGCGCACCTCGGGCCGGCCAACGCCTTGCAGCTCGCCCTATCGACGAAGCGCGGCCGCGAATACGACCCGCTGGAACACCAGCAGTTTGTGACGGGCATGATCGAGCTCTCGA
Organism: uncultured Planctomycetia bacterium; assembly: GCA_963775975.1. GTDB lineage: Bacteria > Planctomycetota > Planctomycetia > Pirellulales > Thermoguttaceae > JANXQG01. The sequence goes on along the minus strand of CAVZKX010000003.1, from coordinate 415,291 downwards.
CGCCCGAATTCTTCGCCCAGCGCCGTGGCTGGGGCGCGGATGCAGAGACGCCGGTCTTCGTTGTCGGGCTGCCGCGGTCGGGCACGACACTCGTCGAACAAATCCTGGCCGCTCACTCACAGGTCTTCGCCGCGGGCGAGATCAGATTGGTCCCGGCAACGCTAGCCGCATTGACCCCGCCCAGCGGAGATCTTCTCGCGGGAATCCGCGGCGCGGACCGGCAGCTTTTTCGAAGTATTGCCGAGCGGCACTTGGAACGACTCCGTGCACTGGGGGGCACGGCGTTGCGGGTTGTCGACAAGCTGCCGGAGAATTACCTCTTCTTAGGGCCGTTGGCGGTTCTCTTACCGCGGGCACGATTCATCCATTGCCGTCGGGATTTGCGCGACGTGGCCGTTTCCTGCTGGACGACGCATTTCCAAGAGATCCGCTGGGCGAACGATCAGGATCATATCGCGGCACATTTTCGCCAATATCTTCGGCTGATGGAGCACTGGCGGAAGGTCCTGCCGGCGCCGCTCTTGGAAATAGATTACAAGCAGACCGTGGACGACTTGGAGGGAGTCGCCCGGCGGCTTATTGCATTTTGCGGTCTTCCCTGGGAGCCGGGTTGTCTCGACTTTCATTTGGCCAAGCGACCCGTAACTACGGCCAGCTCGGTCCAGGTCCGCCAGCCGATTTATAAGACATCCGTGGCAAGGTGGCGGAACTACGAGCAACCGCTGGCATCGCTTTTCGCCCGGCTGGAGGACTTGACTTGATTTTTAGCACCTGTTGAACGCTCACGATGCGCTATCCACTATTTGGAGGGGTTCACGAGACGAGTTGAGCCGGCAGGACTTTTTGTGGCAAATGGTCCTGGTCAAATCCTTGACAGGAAGACAGCAATCTGCATAATGAAGGCTGATCAGCACCACAATTATTCGCCCCTAAACTGAGGCAGCGCCCGCATCTCGGCAATTGCTTTCCCGCTAGTGAGGAAAGTGGTTCACGGAGATGCATTCTCGATGCACCCGCCACCCGACGAAGACGGTTTGTCCGTCACGATCGCGATGTGAGTTTCGGGTGTGCGCGAATACTCATCCATCCTCGGGCAATTCTCCTTGTTCGCCGCTCGCGGCGGAGTTTCGTAGTTTTCCCCCTGCTGGTTTGAGGGGGATTAAGTCTATGGATTGGATTGCGAACGTGCATGGAGCAAAGAGTCAAGGAAGTATTGAACTACCGCATTACCCGCCAAGACAACACTGACTGCCATAGACGGTAAGTGGAAAGTACTCCGATGAAAACCTTTGTGCCTCGCTATTCATTCGCATTTTTATTTGTAATTGCGGTTGCCGGCGCATTGCCCGCGCAAGGCTCCATACTCACCTTAACCGACTCGAATTCGACTGTACTAATTGATAACGCCAGCCAGTCGGGTGTTTTTAACTGGACCGTCGACGGCGTGAATCAACTCTTTCAGCAATGGTTCTGGTATCGCATCGGACCTACCGGCGGCGAATCTTCGATCGATACGCTCAGCGCTCCTAGCGGTGGAACCACATCCGCCAAATCCGCGACCGTGGGGTATTCCGGCGCGAACGGTCTGAACGTGGAAGTGGACTACCTGTTGACGGGTGGGGCGAACGGAAGCGGCGCGTCCGACTTGCAGGAAACGATCACGCTTACCAATACCGGCGCACAATCGATGGACTTGCACTTTTATCAATACTCGGACTTTGACTTGAACGGCTCGCTCGGCGGTGATTTTGTGCAGTTCGTCAACTCCAACGCCGTCGATCAGTATAAGCTCATCGGTGGCAACATGGAAAAACTCTCCGAGACGGTCCATACGGTTACACCCTCGTTAGGCACCACCACGAGATATCAAGGGGACTTCTTTGCCAACACCCTTAATTTCCTCAACGACGCCAATCCGACCACGCTCAATAACACGCCGGTGGTTGGCGGCCCGGCGCTGGGTCCGGGAGATATGACCTGGGCTTACGAGTTTGACAGGGTTCTACCGCCCGGCGGACAGTTAATTATTGGCAAGGACAAGTCGCTTAGTGTTGAGGCGGTTCCAGAGCCGAGCACACTCGCATTGCTGGGAACGGGCGCCATCTATCTGCTGGTCAGCGCTAAGCGAAGGCGGCACGCCTAGACGGGAGTTATCAAGGGAATTCGCCCTTGTTAGCGGCTTGAATCCCATGTTTGGCGGCTTCTTTCATCGCACTTTACCCATTTTGCCGCCATTCTAGCCCGAATAATCGGAATTCCTGGCAAAGTCTGCCTTTCTTACTCAACTGTAATCGTCGGCATATCCGATAATACCGTCACATACGGCAGTCCGGTCGTGCTTTGGCACTTGTACCCGGACCATACTCCAATCCGTCACGGGAGTACATGTGATGTTGTCGAATCGATTTTGCTTTGGATTAGCAGCCTTCTTAATAGCAGCCAGCGCGGGCGTCAGCGCTTACGGCCAAGACCATGAGCTCGTGGGCATGGCAATAGCCCAACCCGCGGACGTGCGGCCTTACGACAATTGGGCCGAGCCGAGGAACGGCCTGTTCTTCACTTTCGATGGCCTTTATTGGCACACCTCGAACGCGGCCAAGACGAGCATCGGCGATCCAACGCTTACTCCGACGGTCTTCGTGGGTCCGGCCATCAGCCAGTCGTTCGTGGAGACCAACTCGTTGGACACGCCCAATGAATCCGTGTGGAAGTGGGGCAATCGCATGGAGTTGGGCTACGTCGAAGGACACAACGGCTTCGTTGTCACCTCGCTCAGCATGGAGAGCCAGACCCTAGAGGAGTCCGCCCTGAACGCGTACGTCGTCTTCAACGATCCGGCCTTCGGCCCCACCGGTTCGCACTTCCTGGATACCGTCCTGGCGTTCGTACCCGGCACCAATATTTTCGCGGCTATCGGTGAAACGCCGATCAACTTTAGCTCGATCTATGTGCAGAGCAAGTCGCGCGTGCAAGGCGTCGAAGCCCTCTACATGTATCGCATGGACGAGTTGCACCTCGGCGGTCAATTGGAGTTCACCATGGGCGGCCGGTACTTCGAACTCAAGGACCAGTTTTGGGTCGGCGCCTTTGGCGGCAATCTAACCGACTCTTACTGGAATACCAAAACACACAACGAGATCGGCGGCCCGGAAATCGGGGTGCGGTGGTACCAACCCTGGGGCCGCTTTGCCTTCTCTGCGGAGAGCCGCTTCACAGCCGGCATCAATGCACAGGCAGTGGAACAAGACGGCCTGTTCGGCGCGCAATTACACGTGCCCATACCGACCGCGACGGCCCCTATTATTAACACGCCGCCCGAGCCGACTCTGATGGGCCCCACCAGCTTCAACAACTCGACACACTTCATCGAGTTCTCGCCAATCATCGAATTGCGGCTGGAGGCCCACATGCAACTGACGAACATCATCTCGGTCAAGGCGGGGTATACCGGGATTTTCATCAACAACGTCGCCCGCGCCCAGGACTTGGTCGACTACACGGTGCCCACGATGGGCATCACGCGGAACCTAGAAGGCAATCTGCAGAACGTATACATCCAAGGCTTGAATCTCGGCATCGAATTCAATCGCTGAGAGCAGATCGCTTCTGCCGGAAGGATCGCCGAGTGTCATAACGGCCGGCGGAAGCGAGCCAACGCATTTGTTTCTGGTCGTGACGGACGTCGGGGCAGCAGGCTCACAAGGCCGCTGCCCCGATTGTTTTTAATCAGGCGTTCAGCGCCATTTCGGCCAGACGGTCGATGGCACTCGACTCGCAACTTGCCGCTTCATTCCCTGCGGCCCGATTCATTGCGGCAACGTCGTGCAGCCGCCGGCTCAGCGCGGCCAGTTCCAAGTGCCGCGCATCGCCCGCGTCGAACGTCTTCAGCGGCACGTAGTCCAAAATGCTCGGAGTGCCGAAGCCTTTGCCGCCCGCCACGCTGTGCGCGGAGACCAGACCATGGACCATCGCGCTATTAAGCACCGCGCAGAGATAATGGGCCTCTTCGCTGCACCCGCAGGCGATGAGCACGCACGTCTCTTGCGGCACAATCGGCCGCGGGCCCAGAAGCGCGTGGTCGATCGTCTCGACTACGGCCGCGCGGATTTTGCGGTCCATCCGCCGCCAGATCACCTTCGCGGCGGCAAGCGTGTAAGGTCCGACGTTGTACATCGAATAGAACGGCCAGCGGTCCTGATAGCGGCGATAGGCGGCCCGCGCGGTTAGAAGCGGTTCGAACTTCCGCAAGTAGGCCAATGTCCGCGGGTAGTCGCGGCCCATGCGTGCTTCGTCGATACCGCTTCGAGTGGCCGGATCTTGGGCCAGCAGCAAATAGCCGGAAGGCCGCGCGGACCAACGGTCGACATCGGACCAGCGAATCAGCGGGTAAACCAGGTCAGGCTCGATGACCGCTTCAATGCATTCCGCCGTCCGCTTGGCCTTGGCCGGACGATTGCGAACGCGGACGCCGCGCTCATCGCCGCCGAGCACGTCGAGCCAATAAACCGCGTTGGCCCCGCCGCTGTTCGCGCCGAGATGGGCCGTGTATTCCGCCGGACCGATTAAAGCCCGACGCGCAAGCGAGTGGGCACGATCATCATCCTCGCTCGCGCGTCGGGCTTCGATGACCATCCAAGGCGAAGTTAGCCGCTCGGCGTCAATCGGCCGGGCCAGCATCGGCGTCTTATGTGCCGCAGGCAGCCGCTCGCCGCTCGCCGCTGGCGTCCACTTCACGTACGGCACGGGATAGTTCGTCGCCCGGCCTTTTTCGAGCGTCACGACGCTCGTCCAATTGGCCGCATCGCCGAAGGGCCGCACCTCAACCATGTCATCGACGTGAAGCACGCCTAGCCCCGCCGCGCCGGGGTCGGCGCCGATGCGGAAGCGCCGGAAGCCATCGCCCGCCCCTTTGCTCTGAAAGAGCGTTTGCGTGATCACCATGCCCAGCCGGCCGCCGTCGCGAAGGTATCGGTCGGCAGCCGCATAGAGTACGAGCATTGAGAGGTCCTTCTTTCCGCCGCCGTGCCGCGCATCGTTTCCGGAAAGCGAGAAGAGTCCATACTGCCGCCAGAGCGGCTTGGTCGCCTCGCGGTAATCGCCCGGCAGATTGTCCCAGGCGATCCAAGGGGGGTTGCCGACGACGAAGTCGAAGGAAGGTACGTCAGGCTTTCCAGCCTGACAGATATGGTTTGTCAGGCTAGAAAGCCTGACGTACTCGAGCACCGCATCGCGGGCGAAGACTGGAACTTCGACGAAGCCCTCCGGGGGCAGCAGGTCGGCGACGGCCAGCAGATAGTTCGCCCGCGCCGCGGCGACCGCCAGCGGATGGAGGTCGAAGCCGATGATCGGGGGAGCGGTGAGAAGGGGAGAAGGGGAGAAAGGGAGAGGGGGAGACATCGCTTCTCCCTTTCTCCCTCTCTCCCTTTCTCCCTTTCTTCCCCTCCGCCATCGCCCGAGCGCAGCCAGCAGAAACGTCCCGGAGCCGCAGGTAGGATCGAGCAAGCGGGCCTCGGGTTGGCCGGCATAGCCGACCTGATCGAGGACGTGCTCGGCCAGCCAGCGGGGCGTGTAGTATTCGCCGAGCGCATGTCGCACGGCCCGCGGAAATAGCGATTCGTAGAGCGGCTTGAGCAGATCGCCGCCGGCAGCGGCAAAGGCGACTATCGCCGCCGGATCGTATTCGGCAATCCGCGCGGCTGCCGCGCTCGCGGCTTCCCCCAGCGATTCGGACCAAGCCGGTACGATCCAGCCAAACGGTTCGCCGGCCCAGGGATCGGTCACCGCCAGGGCCGAAAAGGCGCCGCCTTGCATGAGCGAAGAGATCACTGCTTGAACGTCGCCGCCAACGGTCTGCTCGACGGGCGACTTCCGGCCGCGCGTGGCAGCGAGCGCGTGGCCCACAAGCAACTTCACCAACAGCACGAACCAAGTTTGCAAAGCAAAGAGCACGACCTCCGGCCGCGCTGGGTCGTGCGGGACATCAAAGTGCCGAGCCAAACGATCCAAGCGCGCCTTGGGCCGCGGCCAGTCCTGACCGCACGTTTTGCGAAACAGCCCGGTCCATTTCATTAGAGAGGCGACCGCCGCTCCGCTTGCGTCGCTTGTAATCGCGGCAACGACCGCGGCTACCCCGTTCCGTGTAACCTCAGAACGACCGCCAAACTCGGCCACCAGTCGTTCGGGCGAAACCGCAAGCGATCCATCATGCGGCATGTACAAGTCTCACTTCCCTGCCTTGCCGTTTCCGTCCGGCCGCTTGACCATTGTCACTTCGTTGCCGCGATCGTTGAAAATGACCTCGTCCATGAACGAGCGCATCAAGAGGATGCCGCGGCCGGTGACTTTTTCCAGGTTGGCCGGATCGGTCGGGTCGGGCAACGACGCCGGGTCGAATCCGCACCCCTGGTCGCGGACGACGACCTCAGCCTTGTCGCGGGCCAGGCGGACTTCGATCTCGATGCGGCGGTCTTGGTAAGGCGATTGGCGGCGGCGCTCTTCCGCCATGCGATGGTAGGCGTCGGCGTCAGTTTCCCGCAGCGAAGAGCTCAACTCCAGATTGCCGTGAAACATGGCGTTGGCAAAGGCCTCGCCGAGTCCCATACCCATCCGAATCCGATCCGACTCGCCGCACAAGCCGAGGGCCGCGCACTCCTCTTGCAGATGCACGATCAGCGGTGTGAAAAGCGAGGCGTCGTTCGGCAACGTGAAGAGCCGCTCGCTGCGCGCGAGGCACGACATCGTCTTTTGGTAGTGCGACTCGTCCACGGCGGCCTGAAGCACCTTGTTTACCGTGTCGCGAAGGTTATCCGGCAGGAGCGATTTAGGCACATAGCTCGCGGCGCCGAGGTGCAAGGCGCGAAAGGCGATCTCCTCGCTCCCCTGCGAGGTCATCAAGATCACCGGCACGCGGGGATGGCGCTGGCGGACCGTGGAGACCAGTTGCAGGCCGTCGACGCCGGGCATTTGCAAGTCGGTCAAGACAAGATCGGGCGGCGACTGGGCGATCTTTTCGAGTCCTTCCTCGCCGTCGCGAGCGTACTCGACCGTAAAGCCCGTATCCCGTTTGAGGATCTCGCCTGCCAGCGTGCGATCGACGGCACAATCATCCACCACCAGAACGCGGGTCATGATACGGCCTCCCGAGCTTGGGTTGATTTGGACGAATCAGACGAATTAGAAGAGTGCGTACTTCTGGACCGTGCCACGTGGCTTGCCAGGCTGGCGATCAGTTCGTCGGAGGCGTCGCCGAGGGCGGGCAGGGTCTCCCGCGCAGCGTGAAGGTTTTCCTTCTCAGCCAGGCTTTCCAACCGCGCGGCAAGTTCGGTCATGCGGTTGGCGCCGAAGTAGCGCACCGAGCCTTTAATCGTATGGGCGGCCCGGCGGAGCGTTTGGGGATCGCCCCCGGTCACCGCGCCGCGAACGGCAGCCAACAGATTAGGAATCTCGCCCAGCGCCGTTTCGACGATCATCGTCAGCAGCCGCTGGTCGCCGCGGACGGTCTTCAGCGCTGCATCCCAATCAACGGGATCGCCATCGGCACATCCGGCCGGCGGCGGCGGCTCGGAATGGCTCGTGGCCAATCCATGGATGGCGGCGAACAACTCGTCGGCGTTGATCGGTTTGGACGTGTAGCCGTCCATGCCGGCGTCGATGCAGCGCTCGCGGTCGCCGGCAAGCGCGTGCGCGGTCATGGCAATGATCGGCATCCGCCCGCCGCCGCGGGCCGCCTCGTTGCGGCGGATGATCGCGGTGGCCTCCAGTCCGTCCATTTCGGGCATTTGCACGTCCATGAGCACCACGTCGAATGTGCCCGTCTCGACCGCGGCCACGGCCTCGCGGCCGTTGTTCGCCACGACTACTTCGTGGCCCTCTCCGCTGAGCAAGGCGACCGCCAATTGTTGGTTGACCAGACTGTCCTCCGCCAGCAGGATTTTCAGCGCGCGGCCTGGGCGGACATGCGCCGGCAAGATCGGATGCGTCCGCGGCCCCACCAGGCCCAGAGAAAGTTGAATCGCCTCAAGCAACTCCGACTGCTTGATCGGCTTGAGCAGATACGAGGCGATGCCCAGGCGCTCGCATTCCGCAATATCGGTCGGCCGGTCGCCCGAAGTGAGCATCATGATCACCGGCTCGGCGGACTGATATTGCTTGCGAATGTCGCCGGCGAGCATGAAGCCGTCGACTTCGGGCATGTGAGCGTCGGTGAGCACGAGTTGGAAGGGGCGGCCGGCTTGTTCGGCCTGCCGCATAAGCTCCATCGCTTCGCAGGCGGTTTCGACGCATGTGGGGACCATCTGCCAGCTGGCCAGCACTTCGTCGAGGATTCGCCGGTTGGTGGCGTTGTCGTCGACCACCAGGGCGCGCATGCCGTGCAGGCAGACCGGTTCGGCATCAATCTTCTCCGTGGGCTCGACCGCGGCGCGTCCCAAATGGGCGGTGAAATGGAATTTGGTGCCGCGCCCGACTTCGCTCTCCAGCCAGATTTTTCCGCCCATGAGCGCGACCAGCTTCGAGGCGATGGCCAATCCCAATCCGGTTCCGCCGTGGCGACGGGTGGTCGAGCTGTCGGCCTGCTCAAACATATCGAAGACCGCCGCGTGCTTATCGGCAGGTATGCCGATGCCCGTATCGCTCACGGTGAAATGAAGCTGAATGTCGTCCTCGGTACTGGCCTCGCAAGCGACTTCGACGACGACCTCGCCGCGCTTGGTGAACTTGATGGCGTTGTTGACGAGGTTCACCACCACTTGCCGCAGCCGGCAATAGTCGCCCAGGAGCCATGTGGGAACCTCGCGATGAATATAGCAGGCCAACTCCAACCCTTGCTGATGGGCGCGGAGGGCGAACGACTTCATCGTGTCGCCCAGGCTCTCGCGGAAGTGAAACCGCTCCCGCTCCAACACAAGCTTCTCCGCTTCGATCTTGGAAAAATCGAGAATGTCGTTGATGACCGAGAGCAAGGCCTCGCCGGAATCGCGGACAGTGGAGAGGTATTCGCGCTGCTGGGCGCTGAGCTGGCTCTTGAGGACCAGTTCGGTCATGCCGATAACGGCGTTCAGCGGCGTGCGAATTTCATGGCTCATATTGGCCAGGAAAGTACTCTTGGCGCGGCTGGCCGCCTCGGCCGTCTCCTTCGCCGCGCGCAGCGCCTCGGCATCTTGCATCTGCGCGGTGACGTCCTGCGAAATGCCGAACGTGCCGACGATATGTTCTTCGTCGTCCAGCAATGGCAGCTTCGTCGAGGAGGCCCACGTCGTGCGGCCATCGGGCCAGGTTTCTTTTTCAATCTTGGTGACGATGCCTTGCCCCGTGCGGAGGATTTCCTTCTCATCGGCCATCGCCTGCAGGCCATGTTCGTCGGTGAAGAAGTCGAGGTCCGTCTTGCCGATGGCCTCATGGGGATCGCTCAGGCCGATATAACGGGCCATGGCCTTGTTGACGCGGATGAAGCGGCTGTCGGCATCCTTGAAGTAGATGTTGTGCGGCAGGTAATCCATGAGCGTGTGCAGCAGGTAGCGCTCCTGCTGCAAACTCTCGTTGGTCGCCGCCAATTCGGCGGTGCGGTCGAGGACGCGCTGCTCCAGTTCGGATTGCGCCTTCCACAAATCCTCGGCCAGCCGCGCATACATGCGGAACAGCGGCCCGATGCCCAGCAAGCCCGAGAGGCATAGCAGCGAAATGACCAGCGCCGTAAGGTTCTCATTCAAATCAGGAGTGGCGCCGTTGAGTTCTTCGTAGAGGTGCAAGGCTCGTAGGAATAACATCAGCCCCAGCGCCGCGGCGACCAGGGCCCAGGCCCATTTTCGGCCGGTGACGCGAATGAGCCAAATGGCGACAACGACGGTCGCAAGCTGGAGGATCGTGGCGACGAGGAGAATTGCGGGACCGATTTGCATAATCGTACCCAACGAGCTGCTTGCGACGGAGAAGACGACGCCCGGCAAAATGAGTCGGGGGAAACTAGCCAACGGTATTCTACGACGCGGCCGGCTGATCGTCCACGTCCCACATGCGGAAGCCGCCGATAAAGGCGTTGGTGTTCTTTCCCATGCGCGTTTGAGGCGGCAGCTCCTTCATGAGCCGCGAATTGCCGCCGCCGAGCACCACGTAATCCGCCACCAGGGCCAGCCGCAGCCGGGTCGCAACGTCGGCGACGAATGCTCGCCACCGTTTCTTGCCGTAACGATCCAGCCCCCGTTGGCCGACGTGGTCTTCGAACGTCTTCTTATTGCGATAGGGCAAATGGGCCACTTCCAGCGGAACGATCGTCTTCCGGTCTAATATGAGGGTCGCGCCGAGGCCGGTTCCCAAGCCGAGGAACAGCATCCGCCCGCCTTCGTAGCTGCCGAGGGCCTGCATGGCGGCGTCGTTGATCAGTTTCACCGGCTTGCCAAAGGCGGCTGAGAAGTCGAAACCGACCCAGCCGGTGCCCAGGTTCATGGGCTCGCGCGCCGGCTTGCCATCTACCACCGGGCCGGGCCAACCGATAGAGACGCCATCGTACTGCCAATCCTTGGTCGCCTCTTGCACCGAGGACACCAAAAGTTGGGGCGTGAGGTCGTGGCCCGAGGGAAGCTTAATCGGGTCCGTTTGCCCCGTGGTCTTGAACTTGATGTGACTTCCACCGACGTCGATCACCAAAACATTCATCAATTGAACCCTCACTGCTGCTGTTGTTGACCGGAAACGATTTCTTGATTGGAACCGCGGATCGGCACCGGGCGGCGGACGCCATCGGCCAATTGGATGGCCACGTAAGTTAGTTCGGCTTGCGTGACCTGGACCAGTTCGCCTTGGCGATCGGCCTCGACCATCACATGGATGGTGATCGAAGTCCGCCCGACGCGCTTCAACGCGGCCCAGAAGCTGACGATGTCGCCCACCAGGACCGGCCGATGGAACGCCACGCGATCCATGCCGACGAGCATGATCGGCTGCCGCGGCCAGCCGGCCCGGCGAACCTCGTGCTGAGCGCCGACGGAGCCGGCGAGATCGAGATAGCTCAGGATCACGCCCCCAAAAATCGTACCTTGCGGATTGGTGTCCGCGGGCATCATGACGATTTTAATGGCCAGGAACCGTCCTTCGGCAGCCGGATATTCGGGCATTTTTTCGGAATCCATGCGATTATTGTAGTTACGCTTACCGCAAGAAAACAGCAGGACCGCCGGAACTTGTGAGTGCCGGCGGCCCTTGATTGAGTGGCTGTAGGGAACGCCCCCCGCGGCGTTCCGTGCGTAGGGAAGGCCGCGGAGGGCGTTCCCTACAGGCTACGATCAGACGTCGTCGTCTTCAGACTGAGGGCGAGGCCTCCGCCCGGCGCCGGGGCCGGGGCCTTGCTGCGGGCCACGGCGACCACCTTGGAATCCACGCGGCCCTTGACCGTCGGGTCCAGGACCTTGGAAACCACGCGGACCACCTTGAAAATCGCGGGGACCTTGCGGGCCGCGACGATCACCCTCGAAGCCGCGTGGACCTTGCGGACCAGGACCGTTATCGCGAGGACCGCGAGCCTGCGGACCGCGACCTTGCGGACCACGATCTTGTGCGCCGCGACCTTGCGAACCACGGCCTCGGCCTTGCCGAGCGGAGCCATTCCCAGGTCCCCTCTGACCTCGGCCACGACCGGCGTTGGCTCGACCTCTGCCCTGCGGGCCACGGCCGCCGCGACCCATACCTTGGCGACCCATGCCCGGTCGCCCACGGCCTTGACGATTCATATCGGGGCGACCGTATCCGCCACGGCCGCGCTCGGCTTGTCGACCGTAACCGGGGCGGCCATAACCGCCGCGGCCCATGCTCTGGCGTCCACGACCATAGCCTTGGCGACCCATGCCGGGCCGGCCACGACCATTACCCGGGCGACCCATTCCAGGACCACCACGACCATAACCGGAACGAGCGAAACCGGGGCCTCTGAAACCAGGTCCGCCGAAGCCAGGTCCAAAGCCGCCGCGCTGAGCTTGCCAGCCGTAGCCGCCCATTCCCGGACCGCCAAAACCTTGACGACCGTATGCTTGAGGACTGAAGCCAGGTCCGCCGAAGCCAGGACCAAAGCCGCCGCGGCCCGGACCTGCGAAACCTTGGCGACCAAATCCGCCGCGGCCAGGGCCATTGAAACCGGGACCTGCAAAACCGCGAGGACCCATACCACGACCGCGTCCACCGTTTGCGGCGCGGCCGGTGCCGTAGCCGCCCATGCCGCCGCGGACAACAGCCCCGCGGCGCGCGGCGGGACGTCCTCGCCTAGCGCCGCGATTGGCGCCCTTGCCGCGATTGGAGGGCTTTCGTCCCTTAGTGGCCTTTCCTTTCTTCTTGTTTTTATTCTTCTTTGCGACTTTGCTCTTCTTGGTCTTTTTGCTCTTGGCAGCCTGCTTGGCGGCCTTGCTCGATTTGCCTTGCGCGACCTGCCTGCCACGGGCACCCTGCCGGCCAATTCCAGCCGCGCCATCAGGACCACCGCTCGCAAACCCGCCAAAGGCCACGCCACCTTGCCTGCGTCCACCCTGTCTGGGTCCGACTTGTCCGGGCCCGTCAGGCCCCATTCCGCGGCCCATGAATGCGGCCGCGCCGCCGTTAGGTCCAAAACCGGCACCCATTCCACCCATCGGACCGAATCCGCCGCCAAATCCGCCCCCACCACCACCAAATCCGCCACCGCCAAATCCGCCTTCGGCGCCGAATCCGCCACCGCCGAAACCGCCCGCCCGGCCTTGCCCGGCTCCGAGACGATTCGTCGGCAAGGAACCGCCACCCCTGCGACCGCGCGGAGCGTCGGCTTGTTCCGCGCGATCGGCGGTGATGCGATTCTGCGCCATGCCGAACGCAGCTCTCAACTCTTGCAAGCTGATCTTACCATCGTGGTTCATATCGAAGCGCTTGAAGAGTTGCTTGCCCATTTCTTTGTTCCGGGCAAATGGACTGGCGAGAAACTCCTCCTCGCTCAAGAAGCCGTCCTTGTCCTTATCAAAGTCCTTCATGACCTGCGCCGGACGCGGCCAGCCATTCAAGCCAGGTCCGGCCGATTGCCCGCCCTCGGGCGGCGCGGCCGCTGCCGCAGAAGTCAGGGCTAGCGAGGCTAGTCCAGCAATTGTGATACAAAATCTTGACATCAAAATCTCCTTCCAAGAGAAAGTAACCCAGAGATCACGGCCCCAACCTATTGGGGGTGATTTTTTAAGTGAAGCAATAACGCGTGCCGCGCCTCGCCTGCCCCAGGAGGACACGCTTTAGCACCCAATAATTCAACCCCGTTTCGCGGAAAAAGTTTCTAATAATTCCTGAGCGACTTGGTTCTTGCCTCGCCGGTGGCAAAGCAGAATAATGAGGAGGTTGCGCGCATGGCGGCAATCAACAGCGTTCACGACGATTCCAAGGGGGTAAAGAAATGGGTATCGATCGGATCTTCGGGCTATATCGCCGGCTGCTTTCAGTTCTCTTCGCGGTATTGGCCGTAGCTCTCACTCAGCACGCGCTGGCAACTGATTATGGGGCAGTGTCCAGCGGTGCTTGGAGCAACGCCGCGACGTGGACGTCTGCCGGCGGTCCTGGCGTTCCGGGGGCGTCGGACTACGTTTACATCGGCAGCAACTACCCCGCTGGCGCCGCCGCAACCGCGACCGCCACGCTTTCGCAGAACCAATCCGCCGCGTATGTCTACCTCGGTTACGGCAACGGCAGTGGCGGTAATGGCGCCTTGAATCTGTCCAACTATAATCTTAACGTCGGCGGATATGTCTATTTAGGTTCGAACGTCGGCACAACGGGCAGCATCACGCGCGGCAGCGGCTCCATTACGACCCCCACGCTGTACGTCGACAATCAAAACAGCTTTACCTTCGGCAGCGCCGATGCCGTCAACACTCTTAATGTCTACGACGGCGCCAAGGCGACCACGGCGGGGACGGGCAACGTCGCAACGAATGTCACCGTCGCCTCCGGCGGCACGATCACGTTGGGTCCCGACATGGCGATTACCGGCACATTCAACGTCCAGGACGCCGGCTCAACGTTGAACATGGGCGGCCATCGGCTTTCTGCCAACGAGATCGAGTTGGGCTATGCCAGCGCCGGCGCCACCACTTTGGTGAATCGCGGGCCGGTGACGGCGCCTTACCTCTACGTCGCAAATCAGCCGTTCAGCCTGTCGGCTTCTGACTCCGCGACGAACTATTACATTTTTAACGTCACCGGCACACTGGGCGGCAACTCGGTTTCAAATCTCCAGCAATCCAATAGTTCCAGCTTGACCACGACGGGTACGGCCAACCTGAGCGGGAACATTAATCTTTACAGCGGCAGCACACTGACCTTCGGGGGTTCCATGACGGTCGGCGGCTATCTCGACGTTCGGGCAGAATTGCACGCTGAACATGGCGGGCTATCGACTCGCCGCCAACGCGCTCTATCTCGGATGGGACAACGGCGGGCCGCCATTCACACTGCTTAACCGTGGGCCGATCACGGTCGGCAGTCTCTACGTCAACGCGGCCGGCCAGACCTTTAACCTCGCCGCGTCCGACACGGTGACGAACTTTTACCTCAACAACGTCAGCGGCAGCACGCTGGGCAACAACACGGTTGCCAGTCTCCAGCTATCCAACAGTTCCAGCTTGACCACGACAGGTGCGGCCAACCTCAGCGGGAACATCAATCTTTACAGCGCAAGCACGCTGACCTTTGGGGCGTCCATGACGGTCGGCGGCTATCTCGACGTAGGGCAGAATTGCACGCTGAACATGGCCGGCTATCGGCTTTCCGCCGACACGGTCTATCTCGGTTGGGACAATGGCGGGCCGCCCTTCACGCTGCTCAACCGCGGAGCGATCACGGTCACCAGCCTTTACGTCAATGCCGGCGGCCAGTCGTTCAGCCTTGCGCCTTCCGACTCGGCGGCGAGGTTGACCCTCTATAACGTCAGCGGCAGCACGCTCGGCAGCAATTCGGTGGCGAACCTGCTTATCGAGCAAAATTCGCTGCTCAACACGACGAACACCGCCAACGTCACTTACCAGGTCGATGTCGAAAGCGGCAGCAAGCTGACCTTGGGCGCCGACATGAACCTCGGCTACTACTTCAACCTCCAGGACACCGGCTCGACGCTCGACATGGGCGGCCATAAAATCACCACCGCCACTGAAATTGACCTCGCCTGGGGCGGCAGCGGCGTTCCCACGATCGTCAATCGGGGTCCGTTGTCCACGACCAGCCTGTACGTCAAGAACCAACCGTTCAGCCTTGCGGCAGCCGACTCGGTAGCGAGACTTTATCTCTATAACGTCTCCGCCAGTACGCTCGGCGCCAATTCGGTGGCAAACCTTCTCATGCAGAGCAATTCGCTGCTCAACACGACCAACACCGCGAACGTAACCTACCAGCTCGACGTTGAGACCGGCAGCAAGCTGACCCTGGGCGCCGATATGAACCTCGGCTACTACTTCAACCTCCAGGACACCGGCTCGACGCTCGACATGAACGGACACGGAATCACGGCCGCCTACATTTATCTCGGTTGGGCTGGTAGCGGCGTTCCTTCTCTCGTTAACCGCGGCCCGCTCTCCGCGACCAATTTTTATGTGGCGGACCAGCCGTTCAGCCTCGCGCCTTCGGACTCGGCGGCGAAGTTCATCCTCTATAACGTCAGTGGAAGCACGCTCGGCAGCAACTCCGTGGCCAACCTTCTCCTCGAATACAGCTCGCAGCTCAACACGACCAATACCGCAAACGTCACCTACCAGGTCGATGTCGAGAGCGGAAGCAAGTTGACCTTGGGCGCCGACATGAAGCTCGGCTACTACTTTAACCTCCAGGACACCGGCTCGACACTCGATATGGGCGGACATGGAATCACGGCCGCCACCGAAATCGATCTCGGCTGGTACGGCAGCGGCGTACCCACGATCGTCAATCGCGGCCCGTTGTCCACGATCAGCGTCTACGCCGCGAGCCAGCCGTTCAGCCTAATTCCCGCCGATTCGATCTCGAAACTCCATCTCTATAACGTCTCGCCCGGCGCTCGGCGGCAACTCGGTGGCTAACCTCAGCTTACAGAGCCACTCGCAGCTCAACACGACATCAACCTCCAATGTCACTTACCAGATAGATGTCGAGAGCGGGAGCAAGGTGACCTTGGGCGCCGACATGAACCTCGGATACTATTTCAACCTTCAGGACTCCGGCTCGACGCTCGACATGGGCGGCCACACGATTACCGCCCCTTACACTTACTTCGGCTGGTACGGCAATGCACCAGTCACTGTCGTAAACCCAGGACCCGTCGTGACCGCCTATCTCTACGTCGGCAACGGCGCCGCGCCCTTGCGTGCCAACGGCAGCATCGTCAGCAACCAGATCAATGTCGAGACCAACGCGGTGCTGGCGCTCCAGCAGCCCAACGGCCAAGTGACCGGCATGACATATTTTGGACCATATGCAAGCTATTTAAACATCGACAACACAAGCATGATGCAGCTCACCGCCGGGACGAACAGCGGCCCAAGCTGGATCTTCCGCTGGCAAGATGTCGGCGGCGTCTCGTGGGAAAGCACGTTCAACAGCATGATCGCCGCAGGGCGGATTTCGGTCTCTTCATCTTCCGGCTATTCGGTCTTCGACGACGAAGGCTATACTTACATCGCCACGCCCAGCACGCTCGTCTGGAATGGCGGGGCCAGCCTCGATACCAGTTGGAGCAATGCAGCTAACTGGAGCGGCACGACGCCAACGGCCGGGCACTTCCTCCGCTTCGGCGCGTTGGCCGGCGGCGGCCATACGGCCAACAGCAACAATCTCGCCGCCGGCTCGCTCTTCTACGGCATCTTCTTCGACGCCGCGGCCCCGTCGTACAACCTGCAAGGCAACGCCATCCAACTTTCCGGCGACGTGCTCAATCAAAGCGGATCAAACCAGACGATCGGCCTGAACATCCAACTCGTGCCGGGCAACGGCGCCTTTGACACGAACACCATCGCCTTTGACACCGGCGCGATGAAAATCACCGACTCCGGCACGATCAGCGGCAGCGGCATGGCGCTGATGAAGACCGGTAGCGGCACGCTCGTCTTGAGCGGCATGAACACCTACGACGGCGGCACAATCGTGACCGCCGGCAAGTTGATGGTGACGACGCCCTACGCGATTCTCGACGGAACGAACTTGTCAATCGGCGCGAACTCCTTGGCGAAGTTTGCCGCTCCGGTTGTGAACGCTCCGGCCGTTGCCGCCGATTCCGCTCCCATACCCGTACCGGAGCCAGGAGCATTTGCTCTACTGGGAGCAATAGTGCTTTGCTCAGCGGCATGCTACCGTGTTGGCTCGAATCGGCTAAAAACCGGTCTCATGGGATGATTCCAATAGCAAGCACCAGTTCCTGCAATTTGCATGAACTGTTCGCATGACAAAAAAGTAACAGCCGAGGTGTCATCGACTTTCTGATGTTGTGAACTGCCCATTTCGTGCGGAGAAAGAAGATTACGGTTTTTATCGATCACGACTGTCAGGAATGGAGGATTCGGTGCGGATTGTTTAGAGGATGTGGAACATGTTGGCGTAATCGCCTTTTCTGCCCCTGAACTAACTCGCCAAAGCGCAGTTGGTAAATACGTTTTTAAGTAAAGAGACGGATCATCATGAAGCGGTTCTTTGTTATCGTAGGGTTTGCCGTGGCTCTCTCGGGTTTTAGCGCGCTCGACGCCCGTGCGAGTATTATGAACCCCAATTTGACTTTTACCCTCACCAATTTCCCCGGGGGGGTCACCTCGATTAGCTCGACAATTGGCGGTCCGCTCAGTACGGTCGGCACCGTGCAAGTTTTTTCGGTTCAAACGTCGACGCCCGGCGGCGGGGAATGGGACGACTTTTTCTTTTCGACCTCGGACGGTGGACCGCTTGCAGCGAACCCCGCCGCGCTTTGGCAAGTCGCTGCGAATTTCACGTTGAACCAGGCGGCAAATTTCAATGGCATTGAGGATCAATGGACGACGGGCGGGGCGAACCCGCCCAATGGTCTGGGTGGCACACCGGTCCCCCTCGCTTCGCTTACGCCATCAGGCTTTATAAACTTTGCCGGAACCGGCCCACTCGGCGTTGGCTATGTTAACGGCTACGGCACGACGGGCGGAACATTTAGCAACCTTGTCGCCTCGGGGACTCAAAGTTTCGCGCAGTTCGTAAGCCCGTACAGTTACGCCAATACCGGCGGCGGCATCCCGACCAACGCCAATGGCTTCAACATCGCTTTTCATTTCGACCCAATACCGCAGACCACGCCCGAACCGTCGGCCATTATTGTCTGGTCATTGCTGGGTATCGTGGGCGCCAGCTTCGGCTGGAGGCGACGGCGGAAGGCCGCCTGATCCGAACGCGGATTGTCTCGGCCTTTCAGACCCGCCATTAGTTCCGCGGCCGCTCGTCTCGTACTATATTTTTACGAAGGCAGAAAGGTCTAAAATCGCGATCTCAGCCTCTCCGAGTTGTCGCAATACTGGGCTGCCCTGGATGCAGAGTTCGGCATTCCCAACGCAAGCGCTGTCTCCGAACCGTCAGCATTCGTAGTTTGGCCTTTGGTCGGCATTCCGCGGGCCGGCAGACGATTTTGGATGAACGCTTCCTAGTCGGCAATTTATGTCCACTTTTATCGCCCTGCTCCGCGGCATCAATGTGGGCGGCCAAAAGCTGATCAAGATGGCCCATTTGCAGGCGCACTTCGTTTCCGGCGGCGCGGACAATGTGCGGACCTATATCCAGAGCGGAAACGTGGTCTTCGAGCATCGCGCGGCGTCCGCGGCTGCTGTGCGAAAGAAGCTCGAGCAACATCTGGCCAGCGAACTCGGCTACGCGGTTTCCACGATCGTCAAGACCGCCAAGGAGTTTGCGACAATCGCCGCCGCGAATCCGTTCGATACGCGCCTGCCGGAGTTCGGGCGGCGGATGTATGTTTGTTTTTTTGAAAAAGCGCCTTCGCCCGCCGCCATCCAAGGCATCCAACCGCTCATCACGGACGACGAACGGCTCGTAGTCACAGGCAGCGCGGGTTACGTCTATTACGTAGCCGGTCTCGGCCGCGCGAAGCTAAATGGCAACGTCATCGAGAGGAAGCTGGGCCTGGCAACGATGCGAAATTGGAACACGGTCACGGCGCTGGTCAATCTTGCCGGGCTTTACATGCGGCCGTGAGACGTGGTATCTTGATTCCGTCACATCGAAGCCGCTAACATCGGTTCCACCATGAGAAAATATGTCGCTCTCGCCGCCAGCATCGCGCTTGGCCTCTGTTTTTTGATGGTCAGCGTGCCGGTGCTGTTCAACATACCTATGCCTCAGCCCAAAGTCGAAGTAAGTCCTGCCGCCGAGCATTTCATGCAGGCGTTTGGCCCGACGGGCTACGTGAAGTTTGTCAAGACGTTCGAGTTCGCCGGCGCGCTATTGGTGATGGTCCCGAGACTGCGGAATCTGGGTCTACTGCTCCTTGGCCCGGTGATCGTGAACATTATTGCGTTCCACTTGCTCATCGATTATCCGCGGAATGTGCTCGATCCGGTGCATCTTGTAATGATTCCTATCATCGTCGTCTGCTCGCTCTATCTTGTATGGGATGCTCGCAAGAAGTTTTCGGCGCTCGTGAGCTGAACAACATTCAGGTATCAGTGGATTGATTTCGCAAAAGGACGTCCAAAAATGCCCATCCTTCTCGCCTTGGTGTTAATCGTATTCCTGTTGATCATCGTCATCGCCGGACGGCCAGACGAATTTGTCGTCGCGCGATCGGCTGTCATCGCCGCGCCGCCGGAGAAAGTTTTTCCGCGCGTGAACGAGTTGAAGAAGTGGGAGGACTGGTCACCCTGGGCGAAGATCGATCCGAACGCCAAGAGCACGTTCGAAGGCCCGGCGGCCGGCGTCGGCTCTTCGATGGCGTGGGACGGCAATAAAAAGGTCGGTGCAGGCAAGATGACAATCATCGAAAGCCAGCCGAGCAGCCTGGTAGGCATCCGGCTGGAATTCCTGCGGCCCTTTCATGCCACCAACGCGGCCGAGTTCAACTTCCGCCCCGGGGGTGCACAGACTCTCGTAAGCTGGAGCATGGCCGGCAAGAACAACTTCTTCTTCAAGGCGTTCAGCCTCTTCGTGAACTGCGACGACATGGTCGGCAAGGATTTTGAGAAGGGGCTTGCAAGTTTGAAGGCGGTTGTCGAGAAGTAGCCGAAGTCATCGCGAGGCAGTCGTCTTTGCGCGCTCAAAGCACATGCGCATCAACGTATTCATGGCGCGTGACTGAATGTAGGCGCCGCTGAGCCACCTTGAAATGGTCTCCGACGCAATCCCCGTCTGCTCAGCAAATTTGCGCTGCGTCAAGCCAAGCGAATGAAGCCCCTCTCGAATCTCGTCGGGCGAGAGCAGTTGCAAGTGTTCTCGCAAGCCCTGAGAGATTTGTGCGTCGGTCGCGGCGTCGAAGTAGACTTCACCGCAAGCATTACACCGGTTTACCCGCAATTCGCGGATGTGGAATCGGTACAAGCGGCCGTCGTGCTTTACCTCTGCGTCGTACGGAATCACCGCCTGGCCAACCTCAGGCTTGCCGCATTCCGCACATGGGTACGGAAACTGCCGACTCGTGTTTGTGCCATGCTCGGTCATCGTTCGGATCCTATACGTCGTGAATGTTTACAATCGTTACGACGGGCCCCATCGCGTGCTCGGTCAGCGTCGTTTCGATGTAAACGGTTCTATCAAGTACGGGTATTCGGAAGTCGTAATGAAACTCGAAATGCAGATACTCTTCTCGGGTCTCTTTGACTTGATCAATCCTGCCGCTGCTCGCAATGTGTTGAAGGATCAATTCGTTTACCGCCTGTTGTGTAACACTCTCCAGGTTTCTGCGGACCCATTCAGCCGCAAGCTGCTTCCAGAGGACCCCGCCGCTGTTCCATTCCTCGACGGCTAGCCGCAGTTTGCGGATAGTCTCGGCATCATCCAGTTGCGGCATCTTCTCTTCTGGGTCTCGACGCGAGCTGTCCTTTCCGTCAAATAAGCTTATGCAGTAACTTGATATATATCAAGTTGGTAATGGTCGAATTGCTCGTCCACTCAAAGGAGTGGGGTCCTAACAAATTCTCTGCTCGTTTCCTAGAATACATTCAGTTGCCGGCGCAGAATTGAAGCGAAAGTGATCGATGGCCCAGGTTGTAAGTCCTTACGGTGCTTACGCTTCGGGTCGAAATGCCGCTCCAATTGCTTGGGCGTTGGGCCGGTATTCGGCGGAGAAATTGCATGGAACAATCAGAACTGGGGCCCAATGCCGCAAAAACCGCGCAGGAGGTTGTCGGATACCTCAACTTCTCGTCCGGCTCGCCAGATCCCCGGTTCTTAAAGAACATAAACCACCTCTTTGAGGTGTTGGACGCCTCGCCCGAGCGTGTCGAGCCGACGTGGAAGGCGGTCCATCGTTTCCTGGCTAAGACGCTCCACGACCTCCGCGGCAGCAGCGACGCCTTCCGCGAGGTCGAGCAGGCTGAGGCCGTGCTGGGGCTAGTCTTTGACAAAGCGCTGCCGGGCTATCGACAGTTCCATAGCGACCTGCTCTTTCATCAGACGGACGAATCGCTCTTTCAGCCGCTTTTCGTCGGCCGCGTCTGCGAGGCCGTGCTGCAACAGGGGGCGCCGTGGGAACAAACGGAACGCATCGTCCGCGGCAGTATCGCACTTTTGAACGACTACCTCGGCCACCGCCCGGTCGCCTTGCTCCGCACACAGCAAAAGATTCAGCCATACGCGCACGAATGGGTACGGCCGATTCCACTTTTTATTTGCGGGGCAGGCGTCGCCGTGGGGCGGTATCACGACCTGGTCTCGCGGGCACTGGAAATCCTCGCCCGCATCGACGCCTCGCTGCAATTCGAATCAATGTTCGACCTGCGGCTGCTGGAGGAATTAGCAGTCGATCCACGAGCCTACGACTTCGATCATCCGGTCAACAAGCGGCCGAATTATCTCTTCGGCCAGTGGGACCTGGGCAAGCTGGACAACGCCGGCCGCTGCCGTCGCTTCATCGTGCAGCAGGTCTCGTTGGACGCCATGCTGGAGCGGGTCGAGCACCGCGGCCGCTTGTCGTACGAAGAGACGCTCTATGAAGCGGCGGCCGTGTTGGCGGGCACGATCTTGATGGGCTCGCGGATCAGCGGCAACCAGCCGGACGCCCACGATTCGAGCACGACCCTGGCCTCGCTCGTGCAGCAGATCGCCGTTTATCGCGATTCGTTTTACGAACATTTGTTGGCGGAGTTGAAGGGCCCGCACGGCGAGCGGCTCCGCGCCGAGGCGGTCACGGTGCGGCAGCCCTTCGGCGGCGTGCGGCAGCACTTCAACCAGCATCTCGCCCGCCGCCGAGCAGAGCAGTTGCAGCACGTCCACCTGGCGGAACTTTTCGCGCGGATGGGCTACACCGAGGCGGCCCAGCGGCAGGCCCGTGTCGTGCCGGTCGCTTCGGCGCGGTTGAAGTGCGACATCCACTGCCTGCTGACCACAGCCCATCTGGCGATTGAGGCGGTACACGACGCGGCGGCCGGCAAGCAGCCCGCCGGCGACGACCCGGTGCCCAAGCTGGATAAGGCGGCCGGCCTGCTGGAAGAATCGATCGCCGTGCTGCACCGCGGCATCGAGTGCGGAGCGCTGGTCGATCCGTGGAACATCTTAGGCTTCGGCGGGCAGTACGGCCTGTTCCCGTCGCCTGAGAATAGCGTATACGATCATCGCATTGACGAATTGATCGGCATCGTGGGCAGCATTTTTACCGTCGGCGTACAGGTCCAGAAGGAGGCCGCGGCGGTCGGCAGCGGCCGGATCGAAGGACAGATCACGCAACGGTTGGATGCCTTGGCCGACTGGTGGGACAAGTTCGCCACGACCGAGGTCGCCTCCGTGGAGAGCTTTTCCGCCCGAGAGTCTCGCGATTCCGCGGACCACGTCTCGGCCGCGTTGCGGGCGTGGCACGCGGCCGGCGCCGCATCGGGCGATCTGGCCTTTTGGCGCGATCGGGCCGAGCAATTCCGCACCGCCAAGGCCTACGCCTTGGTGGTCGATGCCTTGCTCGAGCAGCGAAGCTCCGTGGCCGCGATGGCGCTGTTGGTGCAATGGCTCAGTCAGGCCGACTCGATCCCGCTGGCCGACGAAGATTACTCCTTCCACGATCTGGCGCTCGATTGGATGCAAGATCTGTGGGATGACGGCGAGGACGGCCACGCCGCTCCCGCCGGCGGCGCCGACAACCGCTCCGCCCAGGATCGCTGGGTGCAGGCGCGGAAGTTCCTCGATTACCTGGAAGCCAACGCCGAGGAGCTTTGGGAAGTGCCCCGCTTCGAGTTGGGCGAGGACGAAACGGACCGCGCGGCCGATGAGGACGAAGACGACGACATTTATGGCGCGGCCTACGAAGGCGTGACCTTCCGCGGCAGCACCGAGGACGACGTCGAAGGCGAAATGCTCGAGGGCGAAGGCGGCGATACCGGCGGCCAGGCCACCGATTTCGAACTGGTGGGCGAGGCCGAACGGATCGTCGGGCGGCTGACGTTTCTTTCGACCTTGCCGCAACTATGGAAGTTGGCGGCGGTAGCCTCGTTCAGCGGTTCAAACACAGAAGCCACAGTGCCCGAAACGCTCCGCGAGCCGGTGCTGACCGCGTGGCTGGAGCAGGCGGCGAAGAATCGCCAGGAACTTCTCGATCTCATGGCGGCCGTCGCGCGGTATCGCATCCCGTCCCCGCGCGGCACGCAGGAAGCGCTGGTGGAGTTCGAGCGCCGCCGCAGCGTCAAGGAAATGCTGCTGGAGCAGATCATCGCCGCTTGCGTGGAAACAAGCGATGCCGTGCGGCTGATCCGCGCGGTGATGAACCGGCAAAACGAGACCGAGGGGCAAGAGGCGTGGGAAGGCCCCGCCGAAGCGGCGATGAAGGCCGTGCTCCGCGGCGACGCCAAGGGCGTGCGCAAGGTCTGGCGGACGTTGATCTCGGCTCTCAGCGAGCAGACGCTGCTCTATGTGGCCCTCGCCCGCAGCGGCCGGCCCAAGGACATCGTCGCCTCGCGAGGCTTGCAAGCCGTGCTCCGCCGCCTGCTTTCCTATCTGCCGCGGTTGGGCCTCTTGCAGGAAACGATGCAGCTCATCACGACCATCCAGGAGATGGAAGCGAATCATCCCGTCGGCCCCGGCGCGATCACCGAGTTCGACCAGATGTTCAAGATCGGCTGCCGGGCGATCGTCCGCGCCCTGGTGGCGGCGAGCGAGGGGTGGACCGAAGTCGGCGAGACTGGCAACGACAGCGAACTGATAGAATTCCTGGAGCAATCCACCGAAGCCCTGCTTCGCGCCTGGCTGGTGCATAGCCGCGGCGTGCGGCTCAGCGTGCTCGAGCAGGTCAACAACCGCGGTCCCTGGACCGAGCTGAAGAAGTTCATCGAACAGTACGGCCGCGAACTCTTCACACAGCGCTTCATGAACCACGGCAACCTCCGCGGCATTCTCCATCAGGGCGTCGAAGCCTGGCTGACCTCGCTCGGCGAGGAGCAAGAGGAGGAAGAACTCTTCCGGCTGTTGGACGATCTCGGCGACCGCCTGCCGCGCGAAGAGGCCGTTCGCTGGCTCACCGTCGCCCTGGAAGCCGTCGTGGAAAACTACTCCGAGTACGTCGATTACAACAGCACGACCACGCAATCCGACCGCGGCGACATGCTCTACACGCTCTTGGACTACCTGCGGCTCCGCGCCAGCTACGACCGCGTCGCCTGGAACCTCCTGCCGGTCGTTCTCGCTCATGAAGTGCTCGTCCGCGGCGGCCACGACGAAGCGGCCGACGTTCTGGCGGGCGGCCGTCGCCGAGCGGACCGCGAGCATCGCCGACGACCACCTGAAAAAGTTCAACAAGCTCAATCGCAAGTACGGCATGAGGCTGCCGAGCATCGCCGATCGCCTCGGCGAACGCTTCGTCCGCCCGCTCTTGGTCGATCGCTTATGCGCCTTGATTGGCCCGGCGATGGAAGAAGCGCCGGGCAGATCGAATCCTGTGGATGTGCCCGCCGGCGAACCGACGAGCTTCTCGCGCCTGGAGGCCGGCCTGGAAGATTTCACCCGCGAAGTCTCCGGCGCCGGTTTTGACGTGCCCGCCTGGCTGGAAGCCCTCGAGCAGGAAGTCGATCGCGTCATGGCCGACAGCCCGGAGGAAGAGGAGCTGCCCGATCCCGAGCTGCCGGTGATGCAAGTGCGGATGACCCGCGAGGACGTGCGCCGCGAGGTGCAGGGAATGGGCGGCGCGGAGTGAGCGGAATTACCAGAGGAGGAAGACGACATGCGCGTGGACCGACAAATGACGGGCACGGGCAACACGCTTACGAACTTTTGCGATCTTTGCGTCCTTTCGCGGCAAAAATCCAATTAAGCCGCGAGAGAGCACAGAGAACACAAAGGAAGAACGATGCAATCCTGCCTTCCACTTGACTTGCTCGTCTGCCCGCAAGATCATACGCCTCTGCTTTTTGCCGATGCTGCCCTTATCGTGCGGCTCAATCAATCGATTGCCCGCGGGGAACTGAAAAACGCGGGCGGGCAGGCCATCTCGCGGCCCTTGGACGGCGGCCTGCTCCGCGCGGATGGCCGCGTGCTGTATCCTATCGTGGACGAGATTCCCATCCTCCTGCCCGACGAAGCCATTGTCGTGGGGCAGATTGCCAACCTGCCGGCAGGTTAGCAACCTGCCCCACGGCAAGAATCGAATCACAAACCAAGGTTTCCCACGCCATGAGCAAAACCATCTTCAAACGCATCATCGACCGCGAGATCCCCGCCAAGATCGTCCATGATGACGACCTCTGCCTGGCCTTCGAGGACGTGAATCCCCAGGCCCCCGTCCACATCCTGGTCATTCCCAAGAAAGAAATCGCCTCGCTAGCCGACCTGGTCGAATCCGACGCGGCACTACTGGGCCATCTTCTGGTCGTCATCCAAAAGCTAGCCGCCGCGCGAAACCTGTCGGGCGGCTATCGCGTCGTCATTAACTCCGGCCCCGATGCCGGCCAGAGCGTCCCGCATCTGCACTTCCATATGCTCGGCGGCCGAGCGATGTCCTGGCCGCCGGGCTGATTGCGACGGTAACGACGCAATCCGCATAGACCGCCTTCCCACAGAATCTCCCCTCTCCTTCCGGGAGAGGGGCAGGGGGTGAGGGCTGAGCGCGTAGGGTGGTGTCGAGCGCAGCGAAGACCCACCATTGCCTTCCTCTTTTTTCACTAGTTTCCGTCATTGTGCCGGTCAGCCGGGCGAAATCGGAGGATGTTCATCCGCTTCACGCAGCACGCGCCGAAGATTTACGACGGCCGCCCGATTCAATACGAGCTTCACGATCGTTGCACGTCCAGTCGGCGTCAGTCCAATCAGCGCCGTAAAGTCATCATTCCACGCAAAATGCTCGCTCCAGCGGTGCTCGCGCGGATTGTAGAGCGGCGTCAGCTCGCCGGTGGACGGGTCAATCGCGTCTGTGGCAGTGAATTTGCGGTTATTGCAGCCTTGGCACGACAAAGCGAGGTTCGTCGGATCGGACGCCCCTCCGCGGGCTCGCGGCACGATGTGCTCGATCGAAAACGAATCGGAGGAAAACCGTGCCTGCGAGCGGCAGTATTCACAGCATCCGCCCGCACGCGCCGCCACAACCCGTTTGTCTTGCTCGCTAACCCGGCCTTTAGGCATAGGGTCGCGCCTTGATACCCAATTGCTCCATGAGGGCGGTCAGCGGCACCTTGCGAACTCGGGCCAGTTCTACCAGCCGCTGCGCTCGGTGAGCGTCCAATTCTTCAATCTGATCCGAGATGCCGATTAGCTCGGCCTGTTCCGACGCCGCAAGTGAGTCCGCCTGGCGCCTTTGGATGAGTTCCCGGTATCGCTGCCAGGTCGATTCCGGCAAACCAAGATTGATTTCCTCGAGCAGTCGCGATTCCTCGCCGGAAAGATGTCGAGTCTCCGCGCCGTCCGCCCGCGCAGATGCTCTTGAAGCGTACGACTGATGTACTCCCCTACGTCAACGCCTTGCTGCGCGGCGCGTTGTCGGATTCGAGTTTCCAGATCATCGGCGATGTCGATTGTCATTGTCATTCACCTATTTTACACTACCGTTGAGCGAGAGGAAATCGGTTCATAGTCCAGGCCTAGAGTTCGTTACTACGCCAGATAACGCGAACGTCTCTGATCTCAATACCACCTGCCGCCTCGACCAATCGCCCAGCCTTGCGATTGAGCATGCCGGGGCCGAACCACTCGCCGAACCCGACTTGCTCCGCGACGTGCAAGAAGCTGATGTGAGGCCAGCGGTAGAAACTCCCCCGCAGCTTCTCGGGCGCGTCCACCCAACCCGACCAGTGGGCCGGCTTCGCGCATTCCGACATCCCGGCGTCCGTCACCTCCCACCACTGAAGCACTGCTGAATGATCGAAACTTCCGCGTTCTAAGTCACCCTTTGTGACTTGGTAGATATACAGGGCGTCAAAGACGGCCGGGGCGCTGACACGAACGCCGAACGAATCGGCGACATAGTCAAGGAATTGCGGCGTGCGATGCCAAGACCAGATGCTGGCCAGAGCTTCCGCGACCGGACGAGACGGTTGCGGCTTCATAAGTTGACTTACTCCAGGTCGCCTAATAGGTATTTGGCCGCGAAAGTGTCGTCGAGCATCGCATCATTATTTCGGTCGAGCGTGGACCCGTCAAATTCCGTGCAATAAAACGCCTCTAGGCAAACGGCGGAGCTTTCCTCCGGCCGGTCGGCCAATTGCACAAGCGGCTTGGGCAGGTGCCAGTGGCCGCAGATTCAGTAGGAGTCCCCAAACCCCTGAAACCCTACTCAATGCCGGCACTGAGTTTTTCACCACCATGCCTCGACCCTGCAAAAGTCGATCGGCCGGCCGGTTTTCCCAAGTTGTTATCCGGCAAGCACTTACGGCGACGGAAACCGTTTCCAGAGAATCTCTGCCTGTTTGTTGCCGGACATCTGCAAAGAGCGCAACTCCTTGGCAGGCAATGCTTTAGTGACGTTTTGTACCACGTTTTCATTACACGTGTTGACAGATGATAAGAACTGTGGTATATTGAGCGGGAATTGAAAGGATGAAGGCGAAAGGATGAAGGATGAAAAACGAACAGTGATCAAGCCACCGATTGAACGTCGACGCAACTCAGATCGCGGTGCGGACCCTCCGCGCGTCGCCCGTGGCGTCAATGCGTTTTGTCGCGCGGAAATTTCGTCGTTTTTGCGCTCGCTATCGAGAGCCACGCGATGCTCGAAATGCTTGATTTCCCGGCCTTTAGCTGCCAAAACGCAGTCAAAATCTATGCGGTTTCTATGCGTTCCTATGGCATTCCTATGCAGTTTCTATGCGATTCTATGCGATTCTATGCGTTCCTATGGTGCTGCTATGGGCCCTCTATGCGGGGTTGCGGCAGGCCCGCCGGGCCTCCCCAGCCTTGCCAACCCCCCGCCCGCCTAGTATCATAGGACGTACTATAGTTGATACATAAGCAAATCAGGAGTCAAACCGTGTCCCAAGTGACAACCAAATTGCCGTACAAAGTCGCAGACATGTCGCAGGCCGATTGGGGCCGCAAGGAAATCCAGCTCGCCGAGAACGAAATGCCCGGCCTGATGGCCTTGCGGAAGAAGTACGGCGCCAAGAAGCCGCTCAAAGGGGCTCGCATCGCCGGCTGCCTGCACATGACGATCCAGACGGCCGTGCTCATCGAGACGCTCACCGAGTTGGGCGCGGAAGTCACTTGGACGAGTTGCAACATCTACTCGACGCAGGACCATGCCGCGGCCGCCATCGCCGCCACCGGAGTGCCGGTCTTCGCTTGGAAGGGCGAGCAGCTCCAGGCCTACTGGGACAACATCCTCACGCAGATCGAAAGCTTCAAGGACGCCGAAGGGCCGAACCTCCTCCTGGACGACGGCGGCGACCTCACGATGCTGATTCACTTGGGCGCGGAGTTTGAGGCCAAAGATGAAGTGCCCGATCCGGAAGATGCCACGCACGACGAAGAGCGGGCTCTCTTGTCCACGATCGCCCGCAGCATGAGCGCGGACCCGAAGCGCTTCACACGGCTGGCCGGCAGCATCCTCGGCGTCAGCGAGGAGACAACGACCGGCGTCCATCGGCTCTACGACATGCATAGCAATGGCAAACTGTTGTTCCCGGCCATTAACGTCAACGACTCCGTAACCAAGAGCAAGTTCGACAACCTCTACGGCTGCCGCGAGTCGCTGGCCGACGGCATCAAGCGGGCGACCGACATCATGGTCGCCGGCAAGGTCGTCGTGATCGCCGGCTACGGCGACGTCGGCAAGGGCTGTGCCCACTCGATGCGATCCTACGGCGCTCGCGTGATCATCACCGAGATCGACCCCATCTGCGCTTTGCAGGCGGCGATGGAAGGTTTCGAAATCACAACGATGGAAGAGGCCTGCTCGCGCGGAAACATCTTCGTCACCACCACCGGCTGCCGCGACATCATCTTGGGCCAGCACATGGAGAAGATGCGCAACGATGCCATCGTCTGCAACATCGGGCACTTCGACCTGGAGATCGACGCCAACTATCTTAACACGACAAAGGGCATCAAGAAGACGAACATCAAGCCGCTCGTGGACCGCTACACGTTCGCCGACGGCCATTCGATCCTGCTCCTCGCCGAAGGCCGCCTCGTGAACCTGGGCTGCGCGACGGGCCATCCGTCGTTCGTGATGTCCAACAGTTTCACGAACCAGGTGCTCGCCCAACTGGCCCTTTTCACCGAGACAGACAAGTATGCCGTCGGCGTACACATCCTGCCGAAGCATCTCGATGAAGAAGTCGCCCGATTGCACCTCGAGCAGCTTGGCGTGAAACTGACAAAGCTTACGCCGAAGCAGGCCGAGTACTTGAAGATACCCGTGAGCGGGCCGTTTAAGCCGGACCATTACCGGTATTAGACTATCGTCGTTTCATCGCCGCGCGTGCCGAGTCCGAAGTGAATATGGTCAGCAATTACCATGAGTGAGTTGCGCTTCACCGACAATTTGCCCTCGCGTGATCTGCTGGAGAACACTCCGAATTGGGTGCATGCGCGGGGCGAAGAGAGCAGAGGGGTACAAGACGAAACGACGATCAAACCTCAGCGTCATCAAGATCGAATTGATAGCGAGACGGAGTATACGACTGCTGATGTTTGGTTTGCAAACGAGAGTGCGTGTCTAGCGTTGGTGCACCTTAATCCGCGCCGTTCAGTTGACACAATCGAAATCTACGAGGACTCTGGCTCGTGGCAGATGATTTTTTTTAGAAAGTCGGGGCTGTGGGAACTGAGTCCTCAGCGTAACCTTCTCAGCGTGACCTTCGATGATGCGGAACGGTTCCCGTTACGATACTGCACGCGGCTATCGTACAATGATCGACCGATCGTTGGAAAGATACTAAGCGATGGTAAGGGCGCGGAGTGGGATGTCGAAGCTGAATGGGGATAGACTATTTCGAACTCGTTTAAGCCAAGTCATTGCCGGTCCTAATTGTGAGGCGACGATTTGACTTGCCGGAAACTCATTTCCAGCGTGCATGAACAAGGATATAATGCCTTTATGCGATGGCACGACTACATTGAAGAACGCAAGGACGTGATGCTCGGCAAACCGGTGTTCAAGGGAACTCGGTTGACGGTTGAGCACGTCCTTAAAGAGCTCGGCGCGGGCCTCAGCGAGGATGAGTTGCTTGCGAACTATCCGACGCTCAAGCCAGAGCACGTTCAAGCCGCGATGCTCTATGCAGCCGCATTAGTTACGATGGACGAGACTATTTACCAGTAGCCATGCGATTGTTCGCCGACGAGAACATCCCGCAGGCGGCCGTCGACTGGTTGCGATCGTCCGGTCACGACGTTTCGTACGCATCCGAAGAACAGCCGGGCGAGCGCGATCCGGTTTGGCTGGCTAAAGCGGAGTCCGACCAGCGCTTGATCCTGACCAGCGACAAGGATTTTGGCGAGTTGGTTTTCCGCGATCGCTTGAACAGCCACGGTGTGGTGTTATTGCGATTGGGCAACATCTCGCTGATCGATCGCATCGCGCGACTGGAGCAAGTGTGGCCAGTCGTCGAAGCGAATAGTCCAGGTCGCTTTATTGTGGTGACCGCAAAGAAGGTCCGCGTGCGCCACTTACCGATCAAGAATTCGTGAAACGAAATAGATCGCCGCGAGAAGTAATTCAAACAGGGTCAGTCCAGCTTATGCGTCCTCAACTTCCGCGCCAGCGTCGCGCGGTGAACCTGCAACATGCGGGCGGCCTTGCGCTGATTGAAATTGGCGGTTTCCATGGCCTGCGCGATCACCCGCCGCTCGGCCTGCTTGAGCGTCATCTGCCCGGCGGGACTGATTTGGCCGGTCTGACTCGACTCACCCAGCAACATGTCCAAGAGGACTTCGGGCGAGAGGCCCGTCACATAAAGACGCTCGACCCATGCCGATAGCTCGCGGATGTTGCCGGGCCAGATGTAGCCGGTTAAGAGGCTTCGCACGGCGTGCGGAAGCATGACCGGCGGCCGCTGATAGCGGTCGGCCGCGACAAGCAAGTAATGATCCAAGAGCGGATTGATGTCCTCTGGTCGCTCGCGGAGCGAAGGCAGTTGAATCCGCACGATGTTCAAACGATGGTAAAGATCGCGGCGGAACTTGCCCTGGCGGACCATCTCCGCAAGGTTCTGGTTCGAGCCGGCGAGAAAGCGCGTGTCGAACTTCACCGGCGACGGCTTGCCGACCGGCATCACCTCGCGCTCCTGCAGTACGCGGAGCAACTTGGGCTGGAGGACGAGGGGAAACTCGCAGATTTCATCGAGGAAGACGGTGCCGCCCTCGGCCGTGCGGATCACGCCGAGCATGGTCTGCTCGGCGCCGGTGAACGCCCCGCGGACGTGGCCGAAAAACTGGCTCTCGAAGAGGCTTTCGTTGACGCCCGCGCAGTTTACCGGAATAAATGGGTGGCCCGATCGCCGGCTTTTGGCGAAGAGCCGCCGGGCGATCAGTTCCTTGCCCGTCCCGCTTTCGCCTTCAACCAGGACACAGCAGTCCGTGGCGGCAACCTGATCGACGAGCCGAAGCACATCGCGAATTGCCTGGGAAACGCCCACAATGATGGGCACACCGGTCGCCGATACCTTGAGCGTCGCCATTTTATCGAACGCGGAAAACCGAGCGGGAATGAATGTGCGCCAGCTCGTCGCGCGTCATGCGCGGCGAAGAATTGCCCTTGCTGACTCCCCCTGAGAATCCCGACCGCTGCCTCCGATTTTTGCCCAAACCTTCTGGTAAATGCCGCTCCGGGCAACCGAGGGTCCTACGACCCATAGCTTTAGCATAATCATTTTGTCCCTTTCGTCAACGATTTTGTAAGAAAAAACGCTGAAATCTACACATTCATTAACTGTCCGTGGCCTAGCGGATGACTCTTCGGAGGAGTGTCTAATCGATCCACCCGCCGCCGAGCACTTCTTCGCCCTGGTAGCAGACTGCCGCTTGCCCGGGTGCAATCCCGTAGCAAGGTGCAAGGAAATCCACGCGAAACCGGTCATCCGAAAGTACTTCCACCACTGCGGGCGCCGCCGTGCTGCGATAACGGATTTTCACCTGACACTCCTGCCGGCCCTCCGGCTGAACGAACCAATTCGCACCTCGAGCGGTGAGCTCATGCCGGGCGAGATCCTCCTTCGTGCCAACAACCACCTCGCGCGTATTGGCGTCGATTCGCACTACGTAACGCGGCTCGCCGAAGGCAACGCCCAGTCCTTTGCGCTGCCCGATGGTGAATCGCTCGATGCCGTCGTGTCTTCCCACCTCGCGGCCGTCAGTGGTGATGATCGCGCCCGAAGTGTCCTGCGGCGCGCGGTTCGCGCGGATGAATCGGGCGTGGTCCTGATCGGGAACGAAGCAAATCTCCTGGCTATCGGGCTTTTCGGCCACGTGGTGCAGGCCCAGCCGATCGGCGATGCGGCGGATTTCCTCCTTGCAATAGTCGCCCACGGGAAACTGCAAGCGGGCGAGCACGTCCGGCCGAATGCCCCAGAGCACATAAGATTGGTCCTTTTCCGGATCGAGCCCGCGGCAGAGCGCGGTTCGGCCGTCGGCCGTCTTGATCAGCCGGGCGTAGTGCCCGGTGGCAATTTCAGCCGCCCCCACGCTTTCAGCGTAGTCCATCAGCTTGCCGAACTTCAGCCACGTGTTGCAGACGACGCACGGGTTCGGAGTGCGGCCGGCCGTGTACTCGTCGATGAAATAGTGGATGATGCGGCCGAACTCTTCCTCGAAGTTGATGGCGTAAAAAGGGATGTCCAGACGCTCGGCCACCTTCCGCGCGTCGGCCGCGTCAGTAACGCTGCAGCAACCTTGCTTGCGAGAACCGCCGGTTGCCGACGTAGAACAGCTCGTCGGCTCCTGATGGCCGTGGCGCATGAAGAGGCCGATGACGTCGTGGCCCGCCTCGCGGAGGAGCCACGCCGCCACGCTGCTATCGACACCACCGGACATGGCAAGGACTATGCGCGACATGATTCCATTTTTACAGGGTTTGATAAGGCTGGCAACCCGTCCGAAACGGCCTTTGTGCCGTCGCGAGTACAATACTAAAGTCGGCGCCGGTTGGCTATAATGGTCCCGTCGCCAGGACTCCATCCGCTTATCGTAAGGACACCTATGTCCGCCCCCGCCAACGACCGGAACCTGCTCTTCGGCATCCTGGCCCTGCAAATGGACTTTATCGGCCGCGACGCCCTCGTCGCGGCCATGAACGCCTGGGTGCTGGAGAAGTCAAAACCGCTGGGCGAGATCCTCGTCCAGCAGGGCGTTTTATCGCATGCCGACCACGATCTGCTCGCCCCGCTGGTCGAGGCCCACATTCGCCGGCACGGCAACGATCCCCAGCAAAGCCTGGCCGCCATCAGCAGCCTCAGCGGCGCGGTAGACGATCTGCGGAACATTGCCGACGCCGACGTGCAGGCCACGTTGGACCACGTTTCCGCAGTCCGCCGGGAATTCTCCGGAGACTCGACGGAGTCTTATTCCGTCGGCGCCGCGACTTCGGCCGGTACGCGGTTCCGCATCCTCCGCCCGCACGCCGAAGGCGCGCTGGGCAAGGTCTCCGTCGCTCGCGACGAAGAGCTCAGCCGCGAGGTCGCGCTAAAAGAAATCAAACTCGTCCGCGCGCACGATCCAAACAGCCGCGCGCGGTTCCTGCTGGAAGCCGAGGTCACCGGCGGACTGGAACACCCGAACATCATTCCCGTATACGGCCTCGGGCAGTACGCCGACGGGCGGCCGTTCTACGTCATGCGTTTCGTCCGCGGCGACAATCTCAAGGACGCCGTCAATCGGTATCACCATAAGCTCCCCTCTTCCTCTGGGAGAGGGGCAGGGGGTGAGGGCGACCGCTCGGTCGAGTTCCGCAAGCTCCTGCGCCGCTTCATCGACGTTTGCAACGCCATCGAGTACGCCCATCATCGCGGCGTACTGCACCGCGACCTGAAGCCGGGCAATATCATGCTCGGCAAGTACGGCGAGACGCTTGTTGTCGATTGGGGCCTCTCGAAGGTAATGGCTCAGCCGGACTCGCCGGACCCGTCCGAAGTGCCGCTCGCGCCGTCTTCCGCCAGCGGCTCGAACGAGACGCAGATGGGCACGGCACTTGGTACGCCAGCCTATATGAGTCCCGAGCAGGCGGCAGGGCGGCTCGACCAGCTTGGCCCGGCCAGCGACGTTTACAGCCTTGGGGCGACGCTCTACTATCTGCTGACCAACCGCCCGCCGTTTCAGGGCGATGTCGGTGATGTATTACAAAGGGTGGGGCGTGGCGACTTTGCCGCGCCGCGGATGATTGACCCGGCCATTCCCGCCGCGCTAGAGGCGATATGCCTGCAAGCAATGTCACTGAAGCTGGCCGACCGCTACTCGTCCTCCCGCGCCCTAGCCGAGGACATCGAGCGTTGGCTAGCCGACAAGCCGGTCAGCGCCCATCGGGAGCCTCTTTCTACCCGCGCCGCCCGTTGGGGGAGGAAGCATAAGACGGCGGTTGCGGGTTCATTCGGGCTCGTGACTGCCGCCGCCGTTGCCCTGGCGGTCAGCACCGTGCTGATTAAGCACGAGCAGACTCTGACCGACCGAGCGCGTCAACGGGCCGATACCAATGCCGAAACGGCAGAGAAGAATGCTCGAGAGGCCCAATCCGAGCGCGTTCGAGCGGAGGAAAACGCTAGAAAAGCGGATGCGAGCGCAAAGCAGGCAGATGAAAGGGCTCGGGAGGCTCGGCAGGAAAAGGAAGCGGCCTCACGGCAGCTTGCACTATCCTACATCGAGCGCGGCATAAATGAACTAAAGCATGGCGACGCGCGGCGAGGTCTAGCAATTCTTGGACAGGCGCATCACCCGGCTGTTGATTCAAACGACGCTGGCCTTCGCCGAAGCGTGTGTGCTCTGTTGGGAGCGTGGCAGTGGACGTGTGGCCAGCCGCTTTTCCACGATGGCAAAGTCGCTGACATAACCTTCAGCCCAGACGGCTCGAAGGTCGCCACGGCAAGTGATGTAGGGCCGACACTTGTTTCAGACGCGTTAACGGGGGAACCCGTGACAAAGTTTGGTGGCTCGGCGAGAAGTGTGGCTTTCAGCCCGGACGGAAAGGCGATCGCGGCTGCGGAGGAAGGCAAGACGCGCTTGTGGGACGCGACGACGGGACGACAGCTAGCTCCGCCAATAATTATACCGCGCGATGAGGTTCAGCGAGTAGCCTTTAACGATGATGGTACAAAACTCATTACAGTGAATTCTGTCAACGGTTTTTTTGCAAGCGGAGCTCGGTATGGCTCGTGGCAACAGGGCAACCGATTGGTACGCCCATTGAAAGTGGAAATCAGGGGGACGAGTTCGTTGGCATGTTCACTCCAATGGGAGGCCGGGTTTTCTTGAGCCGAGATGGGAAAAAAGCTGCAGCCACAAACGCTATGAATAACAACTTCACCGTGCGGCTATGGGAAGTGCCCACTTCAAAACCGCTGGGACCGGCGATTAAGCATGAGGCGGGGGTTTGCGCCGTATCATTCAGCCCGGATGGCACCAGGGTCCTTACAGTTGCGCAATGGAGCAGTCAGGCAAAGGCTCGGCTTTGGGACACGGCGACCCGTAAACCATTGGGGCAGGCGATGGTCCATAACGGTGGCGTGTCGGCTGTAGCCTTTAGCCCCGACGGCAAGAAGATTGTCATGGCGGGCCCTGTTTGGGGAAAACCGCCGGAATCGCGGATTTGGGATGCAACGACTTGCAGTCCGCTTGGCCAACCGATGGCGCATGACGGTGGCGTGAATGCCGTAGTCTTTAGCCCAGACGGCGCAAAAATCGCCACGCTAGGTGTCGACATTCGGCTTTGGGACGCAGATTCGTGTCAACGGCTAAATCTGCCGCTAAAGTTAGGCCGCGCCGCGCGCTCCGTGACGTTCAGTGCGGACGGCAGCAAACTTGGAATCGCATTCGAAGACGGGTCCGCTGAGCTTTGGAACCTGGCAATGATTCAACAGGGCGGCTCACTGCTCCTGCAGGATGGCTCGCAGTCGGGCGCAGCCTCCCTCCGAAACTCGAGACCAGGCACGAACCGACTTCCGCTCGAACCTCCGGCCGGACAGTGGCTGCATTCTCGTTCTGCAATTACTGACTTTGCTTTCAGACCCGACGGCAAGATGGTCGCGACGGTAGGCGAAGACAGGAAATTGCGATTGTGGGACGTGACAACGCGCAAGCTGTCGGGGACCGCGAGAAGTCGTAACGAGATCGTCGAGGCCATGTCGTTCAGCCCGGACGGGACGAAGCTCGCTACCGCGCGTACTGACGGGACTGTGCGACTCCGAGATCCAACCTCGGGTGAGCCGTTTGGCGTACCCATGAAAAACAACGGGAGGGTCGACGCCCTGGTCTTCAGCCCTGATAGTACGAAGTTATTGACTGTTAGCGGTCGTGAAGTCGGGTTGTGGAACGTGACGTCCGGTGGGTTGTTAGGCAGCGATGCCGATAGCGATCAAGACTCCGAAGTAACTGCCACGGTGTTCAGCTCCGACGGCAAACTGATTGCCACGGCGGATGAACAAGGGCTGGTTCGGCTACGGGATGCGGCAACATTCCAAGTCCTTGGAGCGCCGATGAAGCACGAGCACGCGGTTAATGCGATGGCCTTTAGCGCGGACAGCGCTAGAATCGCAACTATCAGCGGTAACATGGCTCTGCTGTGGGAAACTGCCAAATGCCAATCGCTAGGCTCGCCAATGAAGCATGACGGCGCCGTGTGGGCCATTGCTTTCAGCCCGGATGACACGAAGATCGCTACCGCGAGCGCTGACGGAACGGCGCGACTGTGGGATGTGACAACATGCCAGCCGCTCGGACCGCCTATGACACATAATGATAGCGTTCGCGCCGTAGCGTTCAGCGCGGATGGTGCCCAACTTTTCACAGCCAATGCAGTCCAGTTGCGCTCAGATACCTTCAAGGCTCTCAAGTGGAATCGGATTTGGCAGGTTCCCCGATCGCTACCGGACGATCCTCGTTTGGTTGCCGCCAACGTGAAAGTCGTTTCTGGATGGACGGAAGATGCCGGCAGCGCGCTCCGTCCCATCTCGACAGTAGAGCTCGACGCGGCTTGGCAGCAGGCCCTGCGATCGCCCGAGTCTCTTGATCGAACGTCGGAACGATCTAGCGGAGTGCGCACGTGCGTGGCACGAAAACGAAGCAACTTCTAACGAAGCGCCTGCCGGCGTACACGCGTTGGCTGTTACTTCCGTTGAAGGGGATAACGGTCCATTTCGGTCCTACGTGATTCCATCGCCGGTAAGCGATCCGCCTGCGAAGACCGATGCTCCGCTTCAAATCGCCGCGAAGAACTGGTATGCTGCCGCCTTCCACCTCCGATGGCTCTGCAAAATCGAGCCGAATAATCGTGAGTGGCGCCAACGGCTTGAACGAGCCGAGGCTCAGTTGAGGCTGGGTTCGGACTCGACAAAGCCAGACGAGCCGAACGACTCAAAGCCGGCCCCGCCAGCAAACGGCAGGTACAGCCGCGAAACGGCCCAAAAGCCGGCGGCGGCCGGCGGCGGAGAGCAAATCACGAATTCCGTCGGTATGAAACTGACCCTCGTCCCGTCGGGCGAGTTCAGAATGGGCAGCGGCGAGTCGGCGGGGGATACGGATGCTTTCTTCACGAAGAATTATCGCGTCGGTAGGGCACCGCTTTACTTGAGGGGTGAGCATCCGCAGCACCTCGTTAGGATCACGAAGCCGTTCTACCTGGGCTCTTGCCACGTTACGCGCGGCCAGTTTCGCCAGTTCGTCAAGAAGAGTGGGTACACGACGGACGCGGAGAAGGGCAGTAACCCGGGTGCCGGCGGATGGGACCCTGCGTTGAAAGGGATAAGCTTCAAGAAGGATTGCTCTTGGAAAAACGTAGGTTTTGAGCAGACCGACGAGCACCCGGTGGTAAACGTAAGCTGGGGCGATGCGATGGCGTTCTGTCAGTGGCTCAGCAAGAAGGAGAAAAAAACCTACCGCCTTCCAACCGAGGCCGAGTGGGAATATGCCTGCCGCGCCGGAACGACAACACGGTATGGAACCGGGAACGATCCCGAGACGTTGGCCAAGGCGGCGAATGTGGCCGACGCAACTGCCAAGGCGAAGTCTGAAGATTGGATAGACGCGATAAAAGCCAGCGACGGCTACGTCTTCACAGCGCCGGTGGGCCAATTCCAACCAAACGCCTTCGGACTCTACGACATGCATGGCAATGCTTGGCAATCTAATTCACCTACGCCCATAACTCCGCCTTCGGGGTATTGGGATCATGAGAAGAATCCACCTACCGTGCTAACCACGAGATGGCAATAGAAATAAGCACATAAGCGAATGGCAACGCGACAAAGACGCCGACCATAATCAGAAATAGCCAAGTGCTTTTTCGTCGTGTGTCCGCAACAACCTTCTGAATTCCCAATCGAGCCTCGTCCTCAATTCTCCCTTTGGTCCCAACGGCTTCTTGCTGCCGCTCAATGATTGACGCCGTGACCTCCTTGTACCGCTCAAAATGAGCCTTTTGCAAGTCACGAATCTCACGAAGCAACTCTACTACTTCGCCATTGTCGGACATTTCCTGCTCCTTCGCGTAACCAAGACTATTTGGATTTGGGGACGGTCATTCTCGTTAGTATAGCGTTTCTAATATGACTTCCAATCCGTCGGTCTATGTGATAAGGATGGCAACGTGTGGCAGTGGTGCGCGGATTGGTATGACGCAGACTACTATAGCAAATCGCCCAGAGATGATCCGAAGGGCCCGGACACCCCGCCTTTCTATCATGTACTCCGTGGCGGGTCCTGGTGCGACGGGCCGCTCGACTGCCGCTCCGCGAATCGCGAGGCGGGCCCGTTGGACGACCGAAATGCCAGAACAGGCTTCCGTATCGCCAGGACCCTTTGATAAGCACGGCTGATCGCCCCCGGCTCTCGGACCATGCCCGTCTGGTCGCCCGACGGCAGCAAGTTCACTTTCCAATATCGCGGGCCGGGCGAGAGCTCGATCTGGATCGTCGACGCAGCCGAGCTTGCCAAACTGAAGCCGGAGCCGGAGGGGAAGTAGGTCGATGAGACGGAATGAATAGGCGTGCCCCGCAGGGGCGTCAATTTCCCGAGCGAAGGGCGAAGCTCTGGAACACGGGTTGTGGTTTTTGATAGGCCCTACCGGCCCAACGGGCCAACAATTATCCTTCAAGAGGAATTGTTGGGCCGTTGGCCCGAGAAATCGTGCGCGGGAGGCCGGCGGTCTCAAATCTCAATCGCAACCGGCAGGAGGGTTTTTCTCGAAGAAAACCTCAGCGGGAGTCCTGAAACCGAGGCACGCGCGGGGGCGGTTGTTGAGTAGCTTTTCCACCCGGCGCACCTCGGCTATGGGAGATGTCGCGAAAGTCGGTCCCCTTGGGAAAGTACTGACGGATTAGACCATTGGTGTTCTCATTCGTGCCGCGCTGATACGGACAGCCCGGATCGGCAAAGTATAACTTCAATCCCGAGGTGCTTTTCCAGCCGGTGGCAACGCGCGAATTCCGTGCCGTTGTCGAAGGTGATCGAGCGGCGACGCTCCTCGTCCAACTCCTTCAAACGCTGTTTGATTTTCTCATGCACATGGTCGGCGTTCTTGGATTGAATCTTGACGACGATCGTGAACCGCGACTTGCGATCGACGAGCGTCGCCAGGCCGCCCGTGCCTGGCGGACCCAGCACGGTGTCGCCTTCGAAATCGCCCAGCCGCAGCCGCTGCTCGATCACTTCCGGACGATTGTCGATGCGGGCGGCATCGCCCGTGGTGGTGGCGTTTTTCCGCCTGGACGGACGTTTTCCGCGACGCCGCAGAAGCGATTCCCAGTGCTCGCGGTCCTCGTCCTGCTTGATCCAGGTGTAGATCGTCTGCGAGGAAACGCGGCGGTCGGAAGCTTGCTGCTTCATCCGGCCCGCGATCTGTTCCGGCGCCCATTCCTGCGCCAATCCCTCACGGACGGTCTGATTGATCTCGGGATCGTCCATCTTGCGCACGAGGGGACGCTCCCGCCGCCGCCGCTCGGCCTCCCGCTGCGCTTGTGCGGCATAGTACTCGCCAGCCGTGCAGTTGCGATGCAGCTCGCGGCTGATCGTCGAAGGACAACGCCCCACGGCTTCTGCGATTTCCTTCTGATCAGCTCCCTGATGCCGCAACTGCGCTATGCGATCACGCTCTTCCAGCGTAAGATGATGTGCCATCGCTGGGACTCCGTTCCCAAGGAGAAGCTTGCAACACCTCTCCCATTGGAACGTCCCAGCGATGTTCTTTCCTATACCAGTTTTCGAGGCTCATCTATCGAGCCTCGATTGCATTTGAGATTTGAGACCGCCGCCGTCTGTACCAGGGCGCTGCCCTTCGCTAGATTAACAGACGCCCCTCGGGGGCACGCTCGTTATGCCCTCCTTGTCCGGACGTCCCTTTGCGTCAATCCAAACTGTATTTTCGCGGAGTTAATCTGCAATGGACCCAACCCAAACCACAGGCCGAACCGAAGCCACGCAGGACGACATTGAAGTTGCCTTCAATCTTCTCAACGACGGCAAGTCGCCCGAGGTAGTTCAAGGGGAGCTCGCGAAGCGCGGGCTCGATCAAGCAACCGCGGCCGCAATTCTTCGCGACTTCACGACGCGAGCGATTTATTCCGACGCGACGCAGATGTTGAACAATAAGGTCCCGCCGGAGGACGCCGTACGACAGCTTGTGGAGAACGGAGTAGAACTGCAGTTTGCGCAAGCGGTCGTCAACGATCTCTTAGTGCGACCGCAAGCGCAAGCCCAATCGCGGCAAGTCCAGCAGGGCCAACCAGCGTTGCAATTCATCGGTGGCCTGGTATTCGTCATCGGTGCGGCCTTGTGGATTGGCAATATCACGGGCATTTTTCGGACGATTCCATTCGCCGGTTTCATCGTCATGGCCATTGGCGGGATGATCGCCCGCGCGGGTCGAGGCGGGCGATAAAAGCGGCCAAAATCGGCAGCAAACGAATAGGGCTTGACCTCCCAAATCGAACTGCCTATCATACCAAGGTTCGTAATTGCTGAACAATCGAATTATCCGAGTCAGATATGTTGGTATGACAGATTCTTTGGAA
Source organism: uncultured Planctomycetia bacterium (assembly GCA_963775975.1). Lineage (GTDB taxonomy): Bacteria > Planctomycetota > Planctomycetia > Pirellulales > Thermoguttaceae > JANXQG01. Next base: position 373,550 of record CAVZKX010000003.1, on the reverse strand, counting down.
GTGATTGAGCGGGCTGGCATCAGTTCAAGCCCTCACCCCCTGCCCCTCTCCCGGAGGGAGAGGGGAGGTTTTCTTGGTCGCGGCCTTGCTGTTGCAGCGGTGTTAATCGCGGCTGGCGGCTGCGGCAATTATAAGCCGGAGAACATGACCCCGCCGCCGTCGCCGGCCAGCGTCGCCCATCCGCTGGAAAAGGAGGTGGTCGAGTGGGACACATTCACCGGGCATCTCCAGTCGCCAGAGATGGCGAATGTCGCAGCGCGGGTTAGCGGATTAGTTATGGAGATGCCATTCACCGAGGGCGCGATCGTGAAGCGAGGGGATCTGCTGGCCGTGATTGATGACCGGCCGTTTAAGGCCGACCTTGATGCCAAGCTGGCCGACCAAGAAAGGGCGAAATCGACGCTGGACCTGGCTAAGCAAACCTTCGACCGCATGGTGGTTCTCGAGAAGAAAAACGCTGTGGCCGTGCAGGAATTCGACAACGCCAAGGCGGCCTGCGACCAGGCCGCGGCGATCCTGGCCGGCGCGAAGGCGGCGGTCGCTACGTCGCGGCTGAACCTGGAATGGTGCCGTGTGCTTTCGCCCATCGACGGCCGGGTCAGCAACAAGCTGGTCACGGAGGGCAATCTCGTCACCGGCGGCGCGGGGCCTGCGCCTGCTACGCTGCTGACGACGGTTACCTCTATTTCACCGATGTATCTTTATGTCGAAGTCGACGAGAACACGGTGCAAAAGTACCAGCGGCTGGCCGAGGAGCGAAAGCTCCTCAGCGCTCGCGATGGCAAGGTTCCATGCTTTTTCGAACTCGGAAGCGAAACCGGCTTTCCGCATGAAGGCGTGATCGATTTCATGGACAATCACGTAGACCGGAACACCGGAACGATGAAAATACGAGCCGTGTTGGACAACAAGTCGGGCAAGTTCGTCGACGGTTACTTCGCCCGCTTGCGCGTGCCCGGCAGCGGTCGCTATCGCACGCTTTTAGTGCCCGACGAGGCGGTGGGCAACGACCAAAACGAGCATACGGTGCTTGTCATCGACGACCACAACAAAGTGCAAGTCAAGCCGGTGCAGTTGGGGGCGCTATTCGGCCGGTTGCGTTCGATCAAATCGGGCATCAGCACCTCGGACCGAGTTATCGTGAACGGCCAGGCGCGAACGCGCCCGGCGCGTCGGTGACGCCGACCGAAGTGACGCTAAACTTGGATGAAGGCGAGTTTACGGATCCGGGAGCGACCGTCGCGCGGCAGCACGCACCGGTTGACGCGAAAGCCTCGCCCGGCGGCACGCAGAAGAGTCCCGTTCTTGGGGACACAAAGGCCGGAACCGTGCCCGGCGCCATGCCGACGGCTTCGCAAAGCAACGCGGCGGGGGCCCGTAAATGAAGTTCTCGACGTTCTTCATCGAGCGGCCGGTTTTTGCGGCGGTGATCTCGATCGCCACCGTTGTCGTCGGCGCGATCGCGTTCATGGAGCTACCGACGGCGCAGTATCCCGAGATCGCGCCGCCGACAGTCACCGTGACCGTTTACTACCCCGGCGCGAACGCTCAGACGATTGCCGAATCGATCGCCACGCCGATCGAACAGCAAGTCGTCGGCGTGGAAGGCATGATGTACATGTCGAGCCAGTGCGGGAGCGGTTCGATGGTTCTGACCGTGACCTTCAAGCTCGGCACGAACATGGACATCGCGCAGGTGCAGGTGCAGAACCGCGTGTCGATCGCGCAGCCGCTCTTGCCGCCGGAAGTGCAGCGGCAAGGCATCATCGTGAAGAAGGCCTCGCCGAACTTCATTCTTGGCATCGCCGTCTACTCGCCCAATGGCAGCCGCGACCCGCTCTATGTGAGCAATTACGTCACGCGCAATATCAAGGACGAACTCGCCTCTCTTCCAGGCGTCGGCGACCTGCTCGTCTTCGGCGCCCGTGACTACTCGATGCGGCTGTGGTTGAATCCCGGGAAACTAGCGGAGCGGCAGTTGACGGTTGGCGACTTCATCGCGGCCGTGCAGGAGCAGAATGTGCAGGTGGCGGCGGGCGTCATCGGCGGCCCTCCGCTGACGCCCGGCACTTCGCGATTCCAGTATACGGTCAACGCGCAGGGCCGCCTCACGGAGCCGTGGGAGTTCGGCGAGATCGTCGTCAAGACGGGGGCCGGCGGCAGTGTGACCCGCGTCAAGGACGTGGCCCGCGTCGAACTCGGCGCGGCCGATTATTCCATGAGCACCCACTACGGATCGACGAGCACCGACAGCAAAACCCTGCCGGCCGTGGGCATCGGCGTCTTGCAGTTGCCGGGCACCAACTCGATCAAAACGGCGGACGCGATCTATGCGAAACTCGCGGAGTTGAAGGCGCGGCCCGATTTTCCCACAGGGATCGACTACGCAATCCCCTACGACACGACATTGTTCGTTCGCGACAGCATCCACGACGTGACGATCACGCTCTTTGAGGCGGTCGGCCTGGTGGCGCTGGTGGTGCTCGTCTTCCTGCAAAGTTGGCGGGCGGCCATCGTTCCGCTGTTGGCAATTCCTGTTTCGCTCGTCGGAACTTTTGCGGTAATGTGGGCCTTCGGCTTCTCGCTGAACAATCTCTCCCTGTTCGGGCTAGTGCTGGCGATCGGCATTGTCGTGGACGACGCGATCGTCGTTGTGGAAAATGTCGATCGCTGGATCGAAAAAGGGAAGTCGCCGCGCGAGGCGTCATACCACGCCATGGAAGAAGTCACGCCGGCAATCATCGCCATCGCCTGCGGCCTGACGGCGGTCTTTGTGCCCGTCGCTTTCGTCAGCGGCATCACGGGGCAGTTTTATCGCCAATTCGCACTGACCATCGCGTTCTCGACGCTCCTTTCGGCGTTCAATTCGCTGACGCTCAGCCCGGCGCTTGCCGCGCTGATCCTCAAGCCGCATGGCGCGAAGCCGGACTGGTTCACGTGGGGCGTGAACGCGCTATTGGGCTGGTTTTTCCGCCTTTTCAACCGCGGCTTGGAAGGCGTGAATCGCGGCTACGTGAGTGTACTGAAGCACGTGGTACGACTTTCCGTACTGACCTTGGCCGTCTATGGCGGCCTGCTTTACCTGACATATATCGGCTTCCGCGTCGTGCCGACGGGCTTCATTCCCGCGCAAGATCAAGGCTACCTCGTAACCGCCGTTATCCTGCCGGAGGCCGCCTCGATCGATCGCACGGAAGCCGTGATGACGCGGGTTTCCGACATCGCCATGAAGGCGCCGGGTGTTGAGGGGACGTTCGCGATCACCGGCTTCAATTTCTTCACCGGCACGACCCAGACGAACATGGCGACGATCTTCTTGCCGCTGAAGAGCTTTCACGAGCGGGTCCGAGATCCGGCGCACCAATCGGCCGGTGCGATTACCGGCTATCTCTATGGGGCACTCAGCCCGATCCAAGAGGCCTTGTGTTTCGTGGTAGCGCCGCCACCTGTCCAAGGCATGGGGAACGCGGGCGGATTCAAGCTGCAAGTCGAGGACCACACGGGATCGGCGACGCCCCAGCAGTTGTACGCCGCCACCAAGGCTTTGATCGATGCAGCCGTTAAGGACCCAATGATCTCGCCGATGCAAACTGGCACAACGTTTAGCGCCACGGTGCCGCAGTTTTACGCCAACGTCGACCGCGTCAAGGCCAAGAAGGAAAACGTTGCCGTCACCGATGTCTTCTTGGCGCTGCAGGTCTATCTTGGCAGCTTTTATATCAACGACTTCAATTATCTGAACCGCACCTACCGGGTCATCGTGCAGGCCGACGCGCCCTTCCGAGCACACGAAAGCGACGTCAAGCAGCTAAAAACACGCAATGCCGCGGGCGCCATGGTCCCGCTCGGCGCCGTCCTGAACATGGAGATGACCCGCGACACCGACCGCATCAACCGCTACATGCAACATTCGTCCGCCGAAATTAGTGGCTCGGCGGCGCCCGGTGTCAGCAGCGGGCAGGCGATCGAGAGAATGACGCAGCTCGCTCGCGAAAACCTTCCGCCCGGCTTCGGCTACGAATGGACCGAGGTGGCGTACCAGGAAGTGCAAGAAGGTAGCACTTCCTTTTGGGTATTCCCGCTCTGCGTACTCTTTGTCTTCCTCACGCATTCGGCGGAATATGAGAGTTTCGCGCTTTCGCTCTCGATCATCTTGATCGTACCGATGTGCCTGCTGTGCGGCATCGCAGGCGTCCATTTCAGCCACATGGACAACAACATCTTCACTCAGATCGGGTTTGTGGTGCTCGCGGGAATGAGCGTGAAGAACGCCGTACTGATCGTGGAGTTCGCCAAGCAGGAGCAGGAGCGCGATCAGAAAATCCGCGCAGCTCAGGCGGCCGTCGACGCGGCGCGGCTGCGGCTGCGGCCGATCTTGATGACGAGCTTCGCCTTCATTTTCGGCGTGTTGCCGCTATTGTTCGCCACCGGGGCCGGCGCGGAGATGCGGCACGCGCTCGGCACGGTCGTTTTCTACGGCATGCTCGGCGTCACGTTCTTCGGATTGTTCCTCACGCCCGTTTTTTACGCGGTGATCCGCCAGCTTGGCGGCGACCGGCCGATGCTTGCCCCGCACCATCATGATGCGCCGCCGGCGGTGATTGCGCCGTAGCTGTAGGGAATGGACTCCGTGCCGTTCTGCGGAGGGCCGGAACGCCGCGGAGGGCCGGAACGCCGCGGAGGGCCGGAACGCCGCGGAGGGCGTTCCCTACAGAGGCTTCACGACAGATTTGCAATCTGCCCGCGGGCCGCCCGTTTCGCCTCGTCCTGATACGCCTTGATGATCTCGCCGATCATCGGCCCGAACCGCTTCTTCAGGTCGGTGCAGCGGATCTCGTTCTGCAATTCGACCCCCTTGCGGACGCTATGGATTAGCCCTGCCTCGCGGAGGACCTTGAAGTGTTGCGAGAGGGTCGATTTGGGCAGCGGCGTTTTGTTGACGTTGATGAATGTCGAGCAATTCTTGGCGCAGTCGGAGTCCGACAATTCCAGGAAGATGCGGACCCGCGCCGGATCGGAGAGGGCGTAGAGAATGCCCTGCACAGTAATTTCGTCGACGGAGGGATGAAACAGCGGCCGCATGACGGAATTGTAGCAGGAGGGTGCTGCATCGTCCAGTTAGTCCGGAAAACGGGCGTTCGGGAATAGCGAACCTTAAATTCGGGTGGCTCACACGCAAAAAAGGCAAGAAGGACGATTGGCAACCGCTCTGGTTCCGAATGGCTCACGTTTCCGAGTGGGGTCGGACTAATCTCTCGAGTTCGCTGCAGGGCGGGATGCGCGTGAGCCGTGTTTGCGCTGGTTTTTTATGCCGTTTCAATGGCAAGCACATTTGACCTGCAAACCGGCATGTCACTTGCATAAGACTAAGAACAGGAACGGCAAATCGAGTCCGAGCGAAAAGCTTAGCACTTCGAGGCGCCCAAAGTCGACGAGGAAGGTCGCACGGCATCTTCGATCGGCAATTTAAACTGGACCGAAGACACAATAGAAAAGTTCTGCCAGGAGGAAAATCATGATCAATCAGCAGGTATTGCAAGGTCGTTGGAATGAGATCAAAGGCCGGCTCCGCTCCCATTGGGGGCAACTGACCGACGAGGATTTGCCCCAGTTTCACGGAGAGGTCGACAAATTGATCGGCGTCATCCAGCGGAAAACGGGCGAAGGGCGAGAAGCGATCGAGAATTATCTGGGCGAAGTTTCTGGCGCGGCGAGCTCGGCGTTTGGGCAGACGGCGGAGAACGTTCGCCGCTTCTCCAATCAGGCGGCCGAAAGCGTTCAACATACCGCGCAGCAGGCGGCGCAGCAGTTCCGCGTGGGAATCGACGAGGCGGAACGGTTCGTTCGCGACAGGCCGCGCGAATCGCTGGCGATTTGCTTCGGCATTGGGCTGGTAACCGGCGTCGTCGTAAGCATGTTGCTCAGTTCAAAATAGAGACAAGAGTTGAGATAATGGTTGCACACAACTCATCCGACGATTTGCAGCGGCAGATGCGGCAAGTCCGCAAGGATTTGGACGCGCACTCCGAGGAGTTGGTCGAGAGGGCTCGCCGACAGCTCGACTGGCGCGGCTTTATCGCGAAGCATCCGTTCGCCATCATGGGCGCGGCCGCGGCGGCGGGCTACTTGCTCGCCCCGCGCCGCGTCCATTTGCGATGCCTCGATGAGAAGACTATTAAGTCGACCGTCGAGCAAGCAATGGGGCGAGCCCATGCTACAGCCGCGCCGAAGCCGATGGGTGTTTTCGCCAGCCTGGCGTCGATGGCGATGGGGCTCATAGTAAGCGAAGGCGTCTCCTTCGCGACGCGATTCGTGCGAAACTTATTGGAGGGACGGTCGCAGACCTCGGGCTCGACGTTTACCTCCTTTAACCAGCCGACGGGCAGAGGAGCGCACGCGGCGACCAATGGAGAACATTCATGATTGCCGCCGAGCTAAATCGCGAGCCGACGGATCGCGCAGGAGTCAGCCGGAGCGCTGCCAAGTTGGTAGAAGACTTGGGAGTGATGGCGGAGTTGCATTGGCAGTTATTGCTCAGTGATGCGAGGCAATATTTCTCGGAGCTCGTTGCTCTTGCGGCAATGGCTTCGGCGGCGGCACTGTTGTTGCTGGCCGCGGTATTTTTCGGCCTCGCGGCGCTCGTGCAGAGATTGATTTCGGCCGGAATGTCGCCCGCGGAATCCTATGGACTGGTTGCCTTGGGTACGCTTGTCGCCGCGGCGGCGCTGCTGACTTCGATTTGGACGCGCATGCGCGGAAGTCAATCGTTGGCCGCGTTCGCGCGCTCGCGAACGGAGGCCGCCCGGAATGTTGCCTGGATCAAAGACGTTATCGCCGCACGAAAAGGCGATTTGAGCGATAGTTGAGCCACTGCGTGAGATTTGTCATTTGACGTGTGGTTATGCACGTTACGCCTTCATACATTTTGAAAAAGGATTACAATCATGGTTGCTCCCCCTTTAGAGAAACTCGACACCGGCAGCGATTCACACATCAAAGAGCAGATTCGCGACGAGACGAGCGAGCGGCTCGCGAAATTTGAAAATGCCAACCCGCACGATCTCACCTATCGGCTCGTGGAACTTGATCGGGAATGGGACGTCGAACGGGTTATGGAATTCGCATTCAGCGGCGCCGTGTTGGGCGGAATCGCACTGAGTAAACTATCCAACAAGAAATGGATCTTGTTCCCGTGCCTGGCAGGCGGATTCATGATGCAGCAGATCCTTGCGGGGTGGTGCCCGCCGTTTCTGGTATTGCGGCGGCTCGGTTTCCGCACGGCCGCTGAAATAAACCGCGAGCGAATGGCGCTCAAGATCATGCGCGGCGATTTTGCCCATCTCGGCGTGCCCTCGGGCCAAGTGGGACTGGCATCACAGAGTTCCCTGGTCGAAGCCGTCGGGCAATAGAGTCGGACGCGACGTTTGTTCCCTTAAATATTCGATTGGCTCCCAGTTTTTTAGGAGACGAATTATGCGGTACATCGGCACAACTTGCGGTTTGGTTTTGGCGGCAGTCGCTGTGCTTGTAGTTAGGCAGCCAGCTTCAATCGCGCAGCCCCCCGCGCCGATCCCCGTTGGACCGCTGACCAACGCGCACGGCAACATTCCCGGTGAAGATGTATTGACCCGCGGCCCGCTGCACGAGGCGTTCGCTGCGCCGGTGAATCTCAGCGGCGTTGTGCCGCCCATCGTGGCGAAAAGGCCGCCGGAGCCGATCAATGAAGCGCCTTCCGCCTACCGACCGGAGGGCGAGACTGTATGGATTCCGGGGTATTGGGACTGGGACGATCAAAACGGCAACTTTGTCTGGGTGAGCGGAATCTGGCGCACACCGCCGCCGGACCGGCAATGGATCGGCGGCTATTGGACTCAAACGGTAGATGGCTTCCAGCGCGCGCCGGGTTTTTGGACCGGGGCCGATACGGAGGAAGTGCAGTACTTCCCTCAGCCGCCAGCGCCAGCAGAACAGGGACCTACAACCGAGCCGCCTTCCGCCGATGCCTTTTGGGTGCCCGGGTGCTGGGTCTGGCAGGGTAATCAGTTCACTTGGACGAGCGGATTTTGGACGGCGGGCAGACCCGGTTGGGTCTGGACCCCGACGAGTTACTCGTGGACGCCGCGCGGCTATGTGCTCGTCAACGGGTATTGGGATTATGACCTTGACCACCGGGGAGTCGCCTTTGCGCCAGTTGCTCTTAGTCCGGCAGTTTATCAGCAGCCCGGGTTCGTCTTTACGCCTTCGGTGGTCATCGATCCGGGGATCCTCAGTTTCTATCTCTTCGCGCGCCGGCCTTTTGCCAGTACTACTTCGGCGACTACTTCGGCGCGGAATACGATCGACTTGGTTTCTATCCGTGGTATGCCGTCAATCGCGCCGCAGGTTACCGCTACGATCCGTTGTTTGCCTACGATCGCTGGTACTATGCCAGGCGCGATCCGCATTGGATCGACAACCTCGAGCACTGGCACAACTACTACCGCGAGCATCCCGACGCCCGGCCGCCTCACACATTTGCCCAAGAGGAAAAACTTGCGGCCACACGAACCGACCGCGCCGATCGCCGCTTCCTTTCCATCGGGCAGCCGATCTCCAGCGTCGCGCGGAACTCGGCATTTCCCGTTCGGCTTGCTCCTGTGACCGCGGCCGATCGCACGAGGGCGATGGACATCGCTCGCTCGCACCAGGCGTTCCAGGTGCAGCGATCGCGGATGGAGGCCGCGCAGCGAATCACGGCGCCAGGCAAGGCATCGTTGCCACATCGCGAACATGCCATCACCGCCGCAAACCAGCCGGCTCAGCAGCCCAGTCGCCGGGAAGTGCTCAAGCCGGTTGTGCCGGGCGGCGAAGCGCGTCCGCCAGTCGGTCCAGACCGCCAACCGCCAGTCACGGCACCGCAGCGGTCGCCACGACCGGAATTGGAACGCCGAGGGAATCCGGTACCGATGGCGCCTCCGCAAGCCGAACATCGCCGCCCGGAGCCTCAGCCGCAACCCCAACCTCAACCTGAGCATCGCCGCCCGGCACCGCAGCCGCAGCCCCAACCTCAACCCGAGCATCGCCGCGCGGAACCGCAACCCCAACCGCAGCCCGCTCCGCGCCACCCTCAGGCGCCGGAAGCGGCGCCGCCGGCACATAATCAGCCCGCGCCTGCGCATGGTGGTGATCGGGAGAAAGATAAGAAGCCGGGGAAGGGCTGAAACTGCCTATGACTCGTCGTCCTTCGTATTCCCTTGCGTCTCACCCTTCACGCGATACCGCAAGTACGCGTCCAGAAAACCCTGAATGTTCCCGTCCAGCACGGCGTTGAAACTGCCCATGTAGTAGCCGGTGCGGGAATCCTTCACCCGCTGATCGGGATGGAGGAAGTAGCTGCGGATCTGCGAGCCGAAGCCGACCTTGGGCTTGGCGGTATATTTGGCCGCCGCCTCCGCCTCGCGCTTGTCTTCTTCGATCCGCGCCAGCCGGGCGCGGAGCATCTTCAGCGCCATCGAGCGATTCTTGAGCTGGCTCCGTTCGGCCTGGCAGCAGACCATGATGCCGGTGGGGATGTGTCGCATCTGGATGGCGCTTGATGTCTTGTTGACGTGCTGCCCGCCGGGGCCGCTGGAGCGAACTGCCTTCACGTCCAGGTCCTCGTCGCGGATTTCGATCTCGGCCTCGTCGGAGACTTCCGGCGAAACGTCGATGGAAGCGAAGCTCGTCTGCCGCTTGCCTTCGGAGTTGAAGGGGCTGATCCGCACGAGGCGATGGATGCCCTCCTCGCCCTTCAGATAGCCGTAGGCCATCGGGCCGCGGACGGCGATCGTGGCGCTATTGATGCCGGCTACTTCGTTGTCCTGACGGTCCATTAGTTCGGTCGAGTAATCGTGGTCGCCGGCCCAGGCCGTATACATCCGCAAGAGCATCTCGGCCCAATCGTGGGCGTCGGTGCCGCCGTCGCGGGCGTAGATGGTGACTAGGGCCGAATTGTCATCCAGCGGGCCACTTAGGAGCGACTTCGTTTCCAGGTCATCAAGAACCTTTTCCAACCGCTCGACCTCGGCAGGCACATCGGCAGCCATGCCTTCGTCTTCGGCGGCCATCTCGATCATCGCAGCCAAGTCATCGGCCGCGCGGATCGCCTCCCCCAACGGCTTAACGATGCTCTTCAAGCCCCTCAACTTGCCGACAACTTCCTGGGCTTTTTCGCGATTGTTCCAGAAATCGCCCTGGCCCATCTGATCTTCGATGGCCGTAATTTGCTTCTTCTTGCCCTCGAAGTCAAAGAGAGTCCCTGAGCTGGAGAATCCTCTTCTGGATATTGTCGGCTCGGTCGATATGTTCGCGTTCCATCGTGAGACTCCTGGGAAGGCAAGGAAACGTTCAATTATACACAAGTTTGGCCCGTCGGGAAGGCGACTATTGGGCGAGCGAAAAATTCGGACCGCGTGGCTACTGTTTGAGATTCGATCGGAGGCCGTTCGTGTCCGACGATGAGCCGCAGCGCACGGCCGGTTTCAAGGTCCATGCCTGGAGCTTCGCGACATCGAGAATCTTGGCGGCATGGAATCCCGGCTTATGGATCACCCAATTGAAGAGCTCGGACGAATCCTGTGCCACGTGCCGCTCCGTGAGCACGGTGAGCCCTTTGCTCAATGGCACGCCCGACAGCGGCGGCTTGCCGTGTTCCCGCTCGAACCTGTAGGCAAACGCCAGGCCGCTGAGGAAACTCGCCGGCGTGACGCTTTCGGCGCCAATGAATACGCGGGCCGGCACGCGGCCATGCACGCGCAAGTAGTCCCGCACGTCAATCGCCGCATCGCGAAACGCGGGCCACGGGACGGTTTGTCCGCCGTCGCTCGCCGAGCCCGGAGGCGAGTCAGGCCCGAGCAATCCTTTGGCGACCCGCGGGTACGTGACGATCTTGCCGTCAATCAAGTCGCCAACAGCCATCGTCAGCAGTTCGAATTGATCGGCCGGGGAGATGGCCTTGCCCGAGAGAACTTGATCGCGCACACCGCTTGTATTCGGATCGGTCAGGCTCTTGGCAATTGCCATTAGCTCCGCTTCGGAAAGGCCCTCGCTGCGGACGCGATCCGCGTATATGCAAGGCAGCTCGTCAGCGGTAACGAAATGGACGCCCAGGCCCTTGATGTAGTCGATATACTTCTCGAATCGCGCGAAGGCCGCTTCCGTCTCTTCGGCGGGAAGCTGCGGCGGGGCCTTCCAACTTTCCCGCGGCGGATTCGCTCCGCGGCTGAAGTTCTCGGCGTCCCAGAACTTCTGATGCACGAACTCGCAGGGATGATAGTAGATGCTAATCAACCCACCGCCATGCGAGCCAAGGCGGTGGGCGATCTCCGCGACCTTGGCCTCCGCCGGCAGAAGCGCGTAGGGCTTATGCAAATCCATACGGGTCAAGTTCTCGCGCATGTTGAAGACGTTGAGCGCTCCGGCGTACCAGAAGGGCTGTTCGCCCAGCCCGACGTGCGAGGCTTCGTCGAGGTAGACGGGCGCCACGCCGATCTCGGGCAGGGCGACAATCGCCTGGCAGGCCCATGAGGAGCCGGGCTGACCGTAGCAGGCGAGCTTTTCGCGGCCGAAGATTCGCCGCACGTCCGCCGCCCCCTGCTTTTCATGGCGCACGAACTCCGCCACGCCGTCCAGCAGCCCGCAGTCGGCGAGATACTCGGCCGGCGCGGGTGGACCGAATGAAGATTGGAATGGTACCCGATGTCGTGCTTCCTCAGCGCCGCGATCACGTCGCTGCGGCCGCGGCGCTCGAGCACCCGCGCCTTTTCACCGACGACCTTGAACGTGGCCCGAATGCCCCGCTTGGTAAGCAACTCCGCCAACCGCTTGGCGGCATCGTCGTCTGCCGGCAAGAGGTAATCTTCCGTGTCGAACCAGAGGACGACGTCCACCCGCGCGGCGCGGCCCCAAGCGAAGCGCGGGCAGCGAGAACGGCCGAGAATGCGAGAAGCAGCAATAGTGCGACGGAGCAAAGTCGTTTCATGGCGTCCACCTTGATTGGTTCGGGTTCTATTCTATGGATTCCCCCGGGCGTTTTGCATCACCCCACCGCCGGACAGTGTAACTTGACAATACTTTACAAAACTTTACACTGTTCATACGTCTTATGGCCATCTTTCGGCCGGCAGCGAGCGGGGGCGTGGAGCGGTCGAATGTTCATTGCACATTGTTCATTGCTTCGTGCACCGCCCCTGCGCGTTCTTAGTGCTGGTGCATCATGTTGACTGTTGATATAACGTGTTGTCATCGAAGGCTTTACGGCTTGGCTTCGCCGCCGCACCAACGGCCCCCTGGTGGAAGGGGTGGTGCACGAAGCGTCGTTCTTTGTCCTCCTCTTCCCTCCGGGAGAGGGTTAAGGAGAGGGAGGCAGGAGGACGATTGAAAACGTTGCGTGGCTTCACTTTCCACATTTTCCTTTCCCTTGATCTTCCTTTCCACGTTTGTTTTCCAGCAAAGTCGCTTCGTATGAGCAAATGGGTGGAAAAGACGTTCGTTAACGTGTATAAACACAACTATTCGCCAAACATTCCGCGGATTATTCCCGGAAACCCGTCCGGATTCCCGCTGGCAGCACCGAGGCTGGTTGAATGATAAGTATGGGGAATTCGAGCACTGAAATATAGGCATATAGAGGTCGACCAAGCCGATATTGCTTCCTAAGCATTGCGTAGGCCCTTGCGATTGAATCTGGAACTCGCCAGAATATGGCCTTAGCGCGTCGCAAGCGAGCGCGGCGACGGCTCAACAATTGGGAGGGACAGCGGATGATTCTCGCGTATCATTCCATCTTCAGCATGTACGGCTTCTGGCTCCCGAACGACCCGCGCGGGTCGGGGTCGGACTACGTCGCAAACTGGGAGCTTTTCCGCTACGGTCCGGCGACGAAAGTAAACACGCGGCATAGCGTTGCAAAACGGCCGATGCCGCCGAATTGGCAGCGCGAAGCAAAGTCAGCGCTAGAGTTTCCGCCGGCGATTGTCACTGGCCGCCAAGCGCTGGAGATCAGCCGGGGATTCGTCAAGGCCATCGGCGAGGGTCCATATCGGGCATACGCCTGCGCGATACTTCCCAACCACGTTCACTTGGTGATCGGGGCGAGCGGGCGCCGCATCCGCCAAGTCGTCGGCCATCTTCGCAGCCGCGCTACGCACGCGCTTAAGGACCAAGATTTGTGGGACGATCGACCGCTTTGGGGAGAACACGGTTGGAATGTTTACCTGGAGTCCGTGGCGGCGGTCGAGCGCGCGATCCGATACGTGAACGACAATCCGCGGAAAGAAGGAAAGAAGCGGCAGACATGGTCATTTGTCGTGCCGTTTGTGGCGGCCGCTGCGATTCGCCTCGCGGCCGCGGCGCAAGCGGAACTCGCTGCGAAACCGCCGCGACGCATCGGCGGCGCTGCGCTCAAGAGCCAGCAGCAAGCGCGGCGCAAGCGACGCGGCGAAAGCTGAGCCGTGCGGCGTTCGCCGCGTTCGCTTGCGACGCGCTAAGCACTTGCGGCAAATCGACGATCGAAACTGCCAGTGAACGCGGTTCGTGCCTTCATTTGCCACCGATCGTGTTGTAACGTAGACTCTCTTAAGCGGCCGGCCATTCATGTTTCTTCCGATTAGAACCCAGAAGTCGCCTCGCATGCCTGACCTTATTTCCCAACGCGAATGGCTGAAGCTCACCGACGGCGGCCTCACTTCGATCCGCAGCAGCGAGTTGAAGGCGATTGACGCCGCGCTCAAGGCGTATGAGACCGCGCCCACGGCCGCGAATAAAGACGCGGTCATGAAGGCGCTCGTCCGCTGGTTTCAAAAGGAGGGACCGAACTGGAAGAACAGCGTCCGCAACAAGCGCAACGCCGTCGACACGCTTCACCGGCAACTCCTCGGCGTCGGTCCGGAGAAGACCGGCGAGGGGATGGTCGCGCTTCTCCACGCGCGCGACGAGTCCCGCGCGATCGTACATGATCTTTTTCAGGGGCAGAAGCTCGTCTATCGCTCCGGCCTGTGGAACAAACTCGCCGGGCCGGGCACGTTCGGAAAACTCGGCGCGAAGATAACCGTCAGCGGCGTCGCCTATAGCGCGAATACATTGAGCGGCGGCGCCATCGCCAAGGGCATCAAGAGCGATCCGGGCGCGATCGCTGGGCCAATCGGGGGCGCGATCGGCCTGCACCGCCAAGGCCCGGGCATTGCCGAACGACTGCTCAAGGACATCATCCCGCACGACATTTTCCGCGACGTCATGGCCGGCCTCGTCGAGGTGCTGCCGAGTTTCATGGCGGAATGGGCGACGGCCTGCGCGCCGTTCGCCGGCGTTATTTCGAGCGGCGCGAGCGTGGTGGGCAGCGCGGTGCTCTCGCTGCGCGCGGCGTGGCGGATGCGCGAGGGCACGATTCACGGCCAGCGCACGCTCAGCGCGGACGAGCCAGAATCCGCGATGAAGGCCATCGTCGTCATGCTCGATCGCGAGCGGACGAACGCGGTCGCCGGCCTCGAGGTGGGGCTCGTGGCGTTTGGCGGAAAGCTCGCCGGCGTTCTCGCCGACGGCGGCACCGCGACGAACGCCGCCATCGGCCTTGCCGCCGGCGTCGTGAAGCTCACAATGCTTGTTTCCGCGATCATTATCGATGTCGTTGAGAAGAACGCGGCGAACAAAATCATGCTCGGCGACCGCGTGGGCCCCGAGTTGTTCGGCGCCTGCCCGGTGATGGGAGCATATCTCGTCTGCTGCGCACCGACGAGCGTGCTGGTGAACACCATTTTCGACAGCGACAAGTTTTACCAACCCGGCATGATGGACGTCGTCGAACGCGCCGTGAAGCGCCATGTCCAGCCGATGCGCGAGGCCGCCCGCCGCCTCGCCACGGACCACCGCATGTATATTCCCGCGCTGGCAAACTTCCCGGGCATGCTGGAAAAGAACAAAAAGAAGCTCAAGGAAATGATGAAGAAAAAAGGCAAGACCACCATCGGTCTCGATCATTTTGAGGGTTCTGCGGCCGGTTAGTGGCGCGGCGCGAGAAAACCCAAATGCCGACGCGAAGAAAACAGGGCCGTAACGCGATTGTAGTCTTAGCTGCCCTCTTGCTTGTCCCGATGATGGTCCGCACGAGCGTTGCGGCCGATGATGTTTGGCGATCCGGCGCGCCGGAAAGCCAGGGCTTTTCCGCTCGCCGGCTCGATACGCTGCGCGCCGACCTCGCCCGTCGCAGCACTCACGCGTTCTTGGTGATCCGCAACGATACGATCGTCTGCGAGTGGTATGCGGCCGGCGTCACCTCGGATACGAAACTCGGCACGGCATCGTTGGCTAAGGCGATTGTCGGGGGGGTGTCGCTGGCGGTTGCGATGAGCGATGGCCGGCTTGCGCTGGACGATCCGGCGGCGAAGTTTGTTCCTCAGTGGCAAGGCGATCCGCGCAGGGCGCGGATCACGCTGCGGCAGCTTGGTTCTCATACGTCGGGCATCGAGGACGCCGAAGAGGACGACAAACTACACGACAAGCTGACCGGCTGGAAAGGCGATTTCTGGAAACAGCCGCCCGTGCCGAACGATCCTTTTACGATCGCTCGCGATCGTGCGCCGCTCATCTTCGATCCCGGCGCGAAGATGGAATACAGCAATCCGGGCATCGCCATGATGACCTATTGCGTGACGGCCGCGCTTCGCTCCGCGCCGCAGAAGGACATCCGCGCGCTGCTTCGCGACCGCGTCATGCGGCCCATCGGCGTGCGCGACGCGGATTGGTCGGTCGGCTATGGCAAGACTTTTACGGTGGACGGGCTGCCGCTGGTCGCTTCGTGGGGCGGGGGCGCATTCACGGCGCGGGCGGCGGCGCGGATCGGCCGGCTCATGGCTCGCGGCGGCGATTGGGACGGGCATCGGCTGCTGAGCGTCGCGTCCGTCCGTGCCACCACGACCAACGTCGGCACGCCCGGCCCCTGCGGCATCGGTTGGTGGTGCAATACCGAGGGCAGTTGGCCGAAATTGCCGCGCGATGCCTACTTCGGCTCCGGCGCGGGCCACAGAATCCTGCTTGTCATCCCAAGCCTGAAGTTGATTGTCGTGCGACTGGGCGGAGAATTGATGGACGCGGCCCACATGCCCAAGGATTATCACGATGTCTACCGGCAGCTTCTCTTCGAGCCGCTGATGGCGGCAATGGATAAGCCGGCGGCGAAAGGCAGGGAGCAGGGAACGGGGAGCGGCGAGCCCGGCACCGCGCCGTATCAAGCTAGTCGGACGATTACTGGCATCCAATGGGCGCCCAAGGAAAGCATCGTCCGCCGCGCGCCGGGCGGCGACAACTGGCCGATGACCTGGGCCGATGACGACGCGCTTTACACCTCCTTTGGCGACGGCAATGGTTTCGAGCCCTTCACGCCGGAACGGCTCAGCATGGGCTTTGCCCGGGTTACCGGCGGCGCGACCGATTTCGTCGGAATGAATATACGTTCCACGACGGGCGAAACGCGCGGCAACGGTCCGCGCGGAAAGAAGGCGAGCGGACTGCTCTCGATAGACGGCGTGCTCTACATGCTGGCCCGCAACGCCGGCAACTCGCAACTCGCCTGGTCCGGCGATCACGGTATAACATGGACCTGGGCCGGCTGGAGATTCACGACTAGCTTCGGCTGCCCGACGTTTTTGAATTTCGGCAAGGACTACGCGGGCGCCCGCGACGATTTCGTTTACATCTACTCGCCCGACAGCGACAATGCCTACGACGCGGCGGACCGCATGGTGCTCGCCCGCGTGCCCAAGCAAAAGCTGCGCGAGCGCGAGGCGTACGAGTTCTTCGTGCGGATTGACCAACGGGGAAAGCCGGTATGGTCGAAAAACGTCTCCGACCGCGGCGCGGTCTTCCGGCATCCGGGCCGCTGCTACCGCTCGGCCGTCACATACGATGCGGCGCTCGGCCGCTACCTCTGGGTGCAAATCCTGCCCGAGAGCCGTCATCCCCAGGGGCCGCGCTTCCAGGGCGGATTCGGCGTCTTCGATGCGCCCGAGCCGTGGGGGCCGTGGACCACCGCATTCTTCACCAACGACTGGGACGTCGGGCCGGGCGAAACGGGCAGTTTTCCCACGAAATGGATGAGCGCCGACGGCCGCACGCTCGCATACGTCTTCTCCGGCAACGACTCATTTTCCGTCCGCAAGGCGACGCTGGTGTCCTTGGCTTCCCCGCAGGCGGCCGATGCCGCGAAGAATGCCGCCGGCATGTCGGCGATGATTCGCGGCGATGATCTTGTGGTCGAGTCGCGCGGCGGAGCCGTAAGCTACAAAGCCGTCCTCGATCGCAAGAATGCTGGAAAAATAAAGCAGCTTTCGTTGCCGGCAGACGGCGAGCCGGTCGCCGGAGATCTGAACAGCCTGTTTTTCTTTGGGCGTCACGGCGACGATTATACGCTGCGCGGCTGGACATCCCGCGGTACGTGCATCCTCTCGTCGTCGGCCGAGGTGCTTTCGCAGACCGCTGACGAAATCGTGGTGCGTACTCGTGCAATCGGAGCAGGCACCTTCAAGGTCCTCGTTACGGACCCCGTTGCCAAGGGGCAACTGCGGGGAAAGCTGCGAAACTACAAGGAAAAGACCGTCGATGTCAATCGCCTATTTGCTTTCAAGCGGGACCGCATCGTGATGACGGATGAAGTCCTCTGGGTACATCCCGCCACGCGATTTGAGAACATCGAATGGACCGCATCCTTCATGCCCGGCTGCGTGCAGAGCCCCGTCCGGCTCATCAAGGATGGCAAGCAGGCCAACTTCTTCCCCGTGGGCTCGGGCGGCGACCGGCTTCCCCAAGGAATTGCTTATCCGTTCACGGCCGAGAACTTCCTGAAGAACGGATGGAAGGTGAGCTTGCGCACTGCGGAGGCGTCGTTCGACTTGGGCCGATCGAACTTGTATCTGTACGAGAAGCCGTGGCAACAAGATTGGGACCAGGTGTCGGGCTTCAAATACAATCTGGGCGATCCGGCACCGGACAAGCCGGTGAAGTTGAAACACGAGATCGTATTCGCCAGGGCGGCGTTGGACGAAATGCCGCCGGTCATCACGATCCGCTCGCCTGGCGCATCCGCGCGGTGGATGGATGAGAAAGGCGAGAGGCCGAAATACGTGGACGGCGATGTCGTGGCACTCTCGGCGACGGCAGTCAATTCCGACGGCACCGTGGTTCCCGAAAAGGACATTTCCTGGGACATTCGCATTAAGGCCTGGTGGAAGCGGCGGCCGACGGTTTTGCAAGGCGCCGCGGGTCCTATACGATTCCTCAGGCGGCGAACGACGAGGAGAAGACGATAGCTGAAAAACGGCCATTGTTCGCGGTCATCAAGGTCACGGCCCGAGGCCAGAATGGCACGGAAGCCACGGAGCACATTGCAATGCTGATCGGCTTGCCGGTTAAGAAGTGAGAATCTGCCGTGGAATAACGAACTGGCCGTTTGACCCTGCGGCGCACCACAGGACACTGCGCACTCGCCGCGTGGAGCGCGATGAATAAGACGACTTCGTTCGCGCATAACCAGCTCATTACGATACATGTGAGGGATCGACCGGCTCGCTCGCTAGCGGACACGCGAAGCATCGTAAATCATGCCGCCAAGAGAGGGCGGGATGCGGAAAGCAAGGCGACTGTCGAGAGCGCTTTGCAGTCACGCTTACGGTGCAATCGGAATAAAGCGGCACGTCGTGTGTCTTCCGCCCGCGGTTGTAAGTGAACTTGACGGTCGCAGGCCAGCCTGGTATCTTTCGGGGGCAGGTAGAAGTGCCGCCGGTCCGCGCATCTTGAAAAAAGACGTTGCATTGGATGCGGGCAATCGTGACAGCGCAGGTCAGTTCTATCGTTCCTGCTTGCGGGCCTTGCAGAGTATTATCGGAGATGTCGTTCATGGAGGAACGACTATGACTTTCGCAATCCAATCCCGACCGGACGACAAATTCGCCGAGATGCAAACGAAGTCCTCCCGATGGGAAACTGCGCTGGTCGCCGCTGCTTTCCTCGCGCTGGCCGGTTCGACTTTGTTCTACGTCGGCCGCTGCGCCTTTACGTCGCCCTGGGCCGACGAACTGCGCTGGATGCCCATCACAGTGGGTGAACAACCCGCCACGCTAGCATGGCACTTGCAGCCTGAAAATGGGCATTGCGTGCCGCTGGTCAAATGGGTCTATTTGAGCGCGGGCCGGGCCACCGACTTCGACTTTGCGCGATGGCCCTGTTCAGCACACTCCTGTTGGCGGCCGCGGCCCTGGCCATCGTTATCGTCGTAGCGCGTACTCGCGGTCGCGCCAGTCCCCTGGACATTCTCGTCCCCGTGCTCCTGTTGAACTGGGGACATTACATGAATCTTCTTTGGGGTTTCCAGTTGTTCTATACGTTACCGACCACGTTGGCCTGCGGGCTGCTGCTGCTACTCTCGGCGAATCGTTCGCAGTTGTCGGTTGCACGCGCATTTGCCGTGGGTACCTGCTCGATCGCGGCGGCACTGTGCGGCGGTTCGGGCGTTTTCTTTCTTCCGGCCGCTACCGTCTGGCTGGCGTATGCCGGCGCGCAACGTTGGCGCGACAACCGTTTCGCGAGCGGCGGCATCATTGTCCTGGCTGCTGCTACGCTGCTTCCCCTGAAGCTCTGGCTGGCGAGTCTGCCAACCCTGCAAAGTGCGGCGCCAGCGGACAAGTTGGCTTTGGGCACCGTTTTGCACGGCGCGCTCCAGTTCCTGAGCATGAGCCTGGGAAAGTTCGGCGGCGAAACCCATCCGGCAGGAGGGCTGATCGTTGCCGTCCTGGCCGCGGTCGCCATCGTGAGACTTTGCCGAGAATGGCGGAGGTCGCCCGACCAACGACTGCGGACGGCAGGACTGGGCTTGTTTCTCGCCGCCACGCTGGCCATGGCGCTGGGCGTCGGCCTGACACGCGGCTCGATTGGCTGCCTGCAAAACCGCTACAGCCTGCTGGGCTGTCCGATGATCGTCTGCATATATCTCGTGGGAACTTTTTACGGCCCCCGGCTGCGGCCCGCACGTGTTCGTTGGGCGGGCTTCGCCGCTTTGCTGGTCCTCGCGGTCCTCTACGACGCGAAAGGACAGCGACTCGCCTCCGACATGCGCTGGTGCGTGTTGCGCATGGAGGAATCGGTCCGCGACGGCCTGCCCGCCGAAGCGGTGGGGGCGCGGCATTGGGAAGACATGCAATCCGCTTCGGCGGAAGTACTCGCGCGAGACCTGCAAAGGATGCGCGCCGCGGGAATCGGTCCCTATCGCGCCGGCATTCCGCCCGCAACGTCCCGTGACGTCGTCGTTGCTCCGCTGTTGGCACTGGAACCTCCGCGCGCGGCCACCGAAATGAAACGACTCGGCAGTCAAGAGCAGCTCGTTCAGCGCTTCTTCGCCTCCAGCGACCGGCCGCTTTGCCGCATCGACCTGGAAGCGTATCCTTTCCGTACGAGCGCCGGCCGGCTCCATTGGGCAATCGATGAGATCGACGCCGACGGCGGGCGACGAATTGAAGCGGAAGGGGAATCCGCCCTGAACGCATGGCCTGATCCGGGCTATGCAAGGCTCATCGTCCGGCCGCTTGCCGCGAGGACTGCGCGTCAGCTCGAGCTGCGCTTGTGGTTGGACGGCGCGGCGGCGGCTCAACTTCGCGTGCCGCGATATCGGCTTGCCGCGGACGCCGCGGAGCACGGGGTCCGGGCATTCGCCTACTACGAGCGCGAATTGCGCTGATAAGGCGCTGCCTGAGAGGCAAGTCAAGCTAGGAGTCACTGCTCGGCGGCTGGGCAACAGAGTGACGCGATGGCGGCGGTCAATTCGTGCGGCGTTACCGGCTTGGCAAGATGCAACTGAAAGCCGGACAGAAGCACGCGTTCGCGGTCTTGCGATCGCGCGAAGGCGGTCAAGGCGATGGCCGGCAACCGATCGGCGGAATAGCCCAGTTCGCGCACGGTGCGGACCAACTCATAGCCGTCTCTCCCCGGCATGCCAAGATCGCTGACGAGTATCTGCGGCTGAAACTCCTGGAGAGCATCCAGGGCGGACTGCACTTCCTCACACTCCTTAATCGTAGCTCCGCTGGCGGAAAGAAGGCGGGAGAGGACTCTTCGCGCGTCCTCGTTGTCATCGACCAATAGCACGCGGAGGCCATCGAGCCGCGACGGCTTCGACTCGCTTGCATTCGCCGTATTGGCCGTCTCTTCGCGCGGCGTCTGGTGCGCGAGTGTTTTTATTGCGCTTGGTTGTTCAACCGGCAACTGCACGACAAATCGCGAACCTTTGCCCAGCCCTTCGCTCTCCGCCCGCACATTGCCGCCATGCATTTCGATTATTTGCCGCACGATGGCCAGCCCTAATCCAAGACCGCCGTGCCGCCGGTTCGTCGATGCGTCGCCTTGCAGGAAGCGCTCGAAGATCCGCGGCAGAAACTCCGGCGCGATCCCTTCGCCATTGTCGGTGACTGAAATCTCGACATTCGGTCCGATGCGGCGGAGCGCCAGTTCGACCTTTCCCCCGGCAGGCGTGAATTTGACCGCGTTGTTGACGAGATTGCGAATGACCTGCTGCAAGCGGACCGAATCGCCTTCCACCGGCTCGATGGGCTGGCGCAAATCCGCGACGACGCAAATGCCATTGGCGCCGGCCGCGGGAGCGGCATCGCTGGCGACCGCCTCGATCAGGGCAGCCAGGTCGACCGGCCGCACCTCCAATTGAAGCTTGCCTGAGGTGATCCGCGCCACGTCCAAGAGGTCGGCGATCATTTGCGATTGCAACTGGGCGTTGCGTTCGATGGCGTCGATGCCTTCGGCGATCTCCTCGGGAGTGGGCTGGCCAAATTTGAGCACCTGGGCCCAGCCGAGCATCGATTGCAGCGGGGTGCGAAGCTCGTGCGAAAGCGTCGCGAGGAATTCGTCCTTGAAGCGGTTGGCGCGCTCGGCCTCGGCGCGCCGCGCGCTCGTTGGCGAGCAACTGCTCGCGTTCGATTTCCGCCTGGCGAATCCGCAAGAACGCCTTGACCGTAGCGATTAAGACGGGCGGCTCCACGGGATGCGTGATGTAGCCGTCGGCCCCGATTTCCAGTCCGTGGACCCGATCGCGATCGGTGACGAACGACGCGGAAAGATGCACGACCGGCAATCGCGGCGTCGTCTTCGTTTCGCGAATTCGGCGGCAGACTTCGTAGCCGTCGATATCGGGGAGATTGATGTCGAGGATCGCCAGATCGATGTCGCCGCAAGCCAACCGGAGCGCCTCGGCGCCGGTGCTCGCCTCGACGACGCGATATCCCGCGCTCCGCAGCACGCGCGACGTGGAATAGAGCGTGGCCGCGTTGTCGTCCACGACGAGCACCGTACTAAGTTCCTTTTGCATGGGACTTCGGCTCCGAATCAAGCTGGGGCGCCTTTGGGCGATTCCGTGTCGTGGTGGCCGATTCGTATGGGAATCGTCACGGAAAACGTCGAACCGACATTCACCTCGCTGGTCATGCTTACGCTGCCGCCAAGGAGCTCGGCCATTTTCTTGCTCAGCGCCAGTCCAATGCCCGTCCCGCGCCATTTCCTTTGCAGCGGCGAATCGACCTGCACGAAGTCCTGAAAGATGGCGGACTGGTCTTCCAGGGAGATGCCGATTCCCGTGTCAGCGACGGAAAAGGTCACGTGCTCCTCGCCGTCGCGCCGGGCGGTGACCCGAACTTCGCCCTCGGTCGTGAATTTCAAGGCGTTGGAAATATAGTTGCGGAGGATTTGAGACAGCTTCTTATGGTCGGTGTAAATCCGCGGAATGTCGTTGGGTTCCTCGAAGATCAGCGATACGGAATCGGTCGAAAGGATCGGCCGGAACATGCCGCGGAGGGCCGCAAAGAGATCGACCATCGTGAACCATTCCGGCGAAATGCTGATCCGGCCCGCTTCGATTTTCGCCAAATCGAGCAAATCGCTCACCATTTCCGTCAATTCGACCGCCGAGCTCTGGATGAAGCCAACCTGCTTCTCCTGCTCGGCAGTGAGCGGTCCGTCCAATCGGTCGAGCAGGATTCGCGAGATGCTGCGGATCGCACCCAGCGGAGTGCGGAACTCGTGGCTCATGTACGACAAGAATCGGCTCTTTAGCGCGGTCGCCTCGCGGAGCGCGGCCGCCTGGTCGTCGAGCTCGGCATAAAGTGCCACAACACCTTGGTTGGTCTCGGCCAATTCCGTTCGCAGCGCTTCGACCTGTTCGGCGTACTTCAAGCACTCGCCGCGAAGTTCGGCATTCTCTTGGGCCAAGTCGCTCGCGTCGATTTCACTTGTTGATTTCGGCATGATCCAAGCGATCGGAAACTTAAGGGCGCGAGAAAGCCACCCGCACCACGGCAATTGTAACATCATCGTGGCTGCGGCGGAAATCTCGATAAAGAACGCCCGCCACCACGGCAGGGTGGCGCGCGGCTAGCCCCGGGGGCAGCGTCCAGCGAGTTTGCAGCCCGTCGGAATGCATAATCAATAGCGCGCGGTCGGGAAATGCGAAATCGAGCGAGACGACCTTGCGCATTTCGCCGCCCACGGTGCCATTGTGCGACATCAGCCCCTTTGGCTCCATGTCGGGCGCGCGGAGGCTGCCGGCGATATTGCCCACGCCGGCATACCTCATTGATTGCCGGCCGGCATCGACGTGGGCGACGCCAATTACGGCGCCGCGCGTGCCGCGCATGCGGCGATTGGCGCAGGCAAAGTACTCTGTCTGAAGTTGAAAAGGCTGTTCGTCAAATGCCGCCGCCGCGGTTTCCGCTGCCTCGGCCGCCAGCGGCCCGTGGCCGAGCCCGTCGGCAATCAAGAGCGACAACTGATCGCCTTGCTGGGCGATTCGCCAACAGTCGCCCGATACTTGTTCGTTTGGCGCAGGACGGTTCACGGCGCCCCAGGCGAACGGATGCACGGTCCGTGAAGGAGGTGCGGAAGCTTGTATGCGCGAGAAGACGACGGTGCCGCCGGGTTGCGCGGAAAAGATGTCGAACTCTGTTGAGAGCCGCTGAATGGCGCCGAATCCTTCGCCCGCGGTGCCGCCCGTGGAATGACCGTCTCCCATACTGAGAGGAACGTCAGGCAACCCAGGACCGCGATCGATCGACAACAATTCAATGCCGCTGGTGCCGCCGATATCGAACGAGCGGACTAGCATCTCGCCTTGGTGCGCGTAGCGGGAGAGGTTTGTGGCCAATTCGGTCGCCACAATCGCCGCGCGGCCGCACACGGTCTCGTCGAAGCCCGCCTCCTCGGCGACTCGCTGCACACGTCGGCGCACCTCGCCAACCTGGCTGGTTTCCGAAACGGCAATCGCCAGTTGGCAATACAGCACGACGATGCATCCTTTTAATGGTCGCCGGCAAAACCGATTCTGCGGCAGGACCAAATTGTGCCGTTTGACCGGTTTCGACAGAGACACCAAATTCACTTCCAGCGGGTAATCACGACGCGCGTGCCCTGGCCCGGCTGGCTGTGTATTTCAAATTCGTTCACCAACCGCTTGGAACCGGATAGCCCCATGCCCAGGCCGGTGCCCGAGGTCCAACCGTCCATCATGGCCAGTGCGAGGTTGGCGATGCCGGGGCCTTGATCGCTGAATGCCAGGCGGACGCCGCGGCGCACGCCGTCGGTAATCAATTGCCATTCGAGTTCACCGCCGCCGCCGTGGATGAGGGCGTTGCGAGCCAACTCGCTGGCGGCAGTCACTATTTTCGTTTGATCAACGAGGCTGAATGCCGACCCTTGCGACAGTTTGCGGACCATTTGCCGTACCATGACGATGTCCTGCTCGGTTCGGATGGGCATTTTCTCACTCTTCGTCACAGTCATTGCCCTGCTCCCCACTTTGCAAGGAATCGCGCAGAAGTTTCATCCCGCGGTCGACATCCAGCGCGGTGTTGACGCCCTGCAAAGACAGGCCGAGCTCTACGAGCGTAATCGCCACAGCAGGTTGCATGCCAACGACGACGCTTTTAGCGCCAAGAATGCCGGTGATCTTTGAGATGTTCCCGATCATGCGGCCGATGAACGAATCGACCATATCGAGAGCGGAGATGTCGATCAATACGCCCCGGGCGGCGATTTTCACGATCTGCGCCGATAGTTCGTCTTGCAGTGTCAGCGCCAATTGGTCGTGCATGTCGACCTGGATGGTGACGAGCAGGAATTCGCCCATGCGAAGAATTGGGATCCGATCCACGGAACTGACTCCTGCTAGATTTTCTTGGTAATCGTGACGCCGGATCGCTTCAACGCCGTCGCCAGCGCGTCGGCCAACGTTGCCTTGGTCGTTACGCCCTGCAAATCGATGCCCAGATGCACGATCGTCTGGGCGATCTGCGGCCGCACGCCGCTGATGATGCAATCGGCCCCCATGAGGCGGATCGCCGTCACCGTTTTCAGCAAGTGTTGGGCGACCAAGGTATCGACCGTCGGCACTCCGGTAATGTCAACGATGGCGGTTTCCGAGCCGGTTTCGACGATTTTCTGCAAGAGCGACTCCAGCACGACCTGCGTGCGAGCGCTATCGAGTGTGCCGATCATCGGCAAGGCGAGAATCCCGTCCCACAACTTGACGACCGGCGTCGACAACTCGAGCACTTCCTCCTGCTGGCGATTTATCAGCTCTTCGCGCGACTTCTGGAATGCCTTGACAGTGTGTAAGCCGAGTTGATCGATCATTTCCGTGGCGGTCCAAGTCTCATCGGCCAGGGCCTCGGGATCGCGGCCGAATTCCGTCCGCAGCCGCGCGAATAACGGCTTCTTGAAAGAAAAGACGAACATCGCCGTCTGATCGGATGTAAAGCCGAGTTCCACGCGCAAACGAGACAAGTCGGCGAGAAAATCGCTCACCGCTCGCCACTCGGCAGAGTTCGCGTCGAAAGACTTGCGCAACTGCGCCGCTTCCTGCACAAGGTTGACGAATTCCTTGGCTTGCGCAAGGAGCTCGCTTTCCTTGATTCGCGTTTCTTTCCCCGACCAGCCCGCTTTCAGGTCCTTGGTCCACTCCGCGAGCAGATCTTTTTCATGCTTGTTGAGAATCGCGGCAAGGCGCGAGTGCCCGTCTTTTGCCATGTATGCCTCCTTAATGCATTAATGAAAATCACTAGCCCGATTGACGGTCTCAACGCGGGGTCCCTTCACTTTACTAGACTGCCGCCACAGACTGCCGATATTCCGTGGCCCTGTCGCGTAAAGGTGAAGAGATGCAAATTCTACAATGCTCCGCCGTGAGAAGCTAGTGGCCAATGCCGATCACAGTTTGTTGAGCTGATGGCCGCGCGCGGTGAAATCTTGCGAGCAGTAAGTAGACGTGGTAGGATAAACCAACTCTGCGTTAGTCGCACTTTACATTTTGCCGGAAAGACCGCTATTACAAATTCCATTTCGCAAACCGCTCGTGAAAGTCCAGCTCCAGGTGCAACCGCGGTGCTGCCGCGGCATCGCATCTTGATTGTCGACGATGCGCGGGCATCGACGTTGATTCTCACGAAACTTTTGGAGATACTGGGGCAAGACGTGTGCGCCGTTGGCAATGCGACCGAGGCACTGGAACGGATTCACCGCGAACCGCCCGATCTCGTCATTTCCGATATTGGCATGCCCGGCTTCGACGGTTATCAATTGGCTCGAGCGATCCGCAGCAGTCCCGAGCTGAATGACATCGAGCTAGTCGCACTCACGGGCTACGCGGAGGAGAGCGACAAACTGCGCGCTCAAGAGGCCGGGTTCGATCAACATCTCGTCAAGCCGGTAGCTCTCGGCCATCTCCAGTCGCTGCTGTCAGCGCACCTTCAAAGGTTGGGCGAAGCGTCGGTGCGAGAGAGGGAAACCAGACTCTAAAAGGGCGCGAGACCGCTTACGATCGTTGAGTAGCTGATACTGTTAGACGAAACGACGCCGTGGCCCGCGAGGAGCCACGGCGTCTCGATGTTTACCGAGTTCCCCTAATTAGACCGAGGGAACCAAAGCCCACGCCGGAATCGCTACAGTCGCTACCGTGGCAACGGTATCAGGCAGGAAGAACGGGAACGCCTGCGTGGCGTCCGCGGCATCGTACGTCAGATTGCTGACGCCAGGCACGCCGTTCCATCCCACGATGACCGTCCCGCTGAGGGCGTTGGGCAGCGAATCCGGCGCAATGTTCGTATTGCCCTTTTGCAGCCAGATGTTGTCGTTGCCGGCGCCGAGGAGGATAGTGACGTCGGTAGTAATGGTCGTACCACCGATCCAGAGGTTGTCGTTGCCGACGCCCGAAACCATCTCGAAGCTGAGCATCCTGGAACTGTCCAAGGCAACATTCTTGTCGCCGCTGCCCATTTGCAGGTCCACTCCGCCATTGACGACCGAGTTGTTGCGAAGGACAAACGCGTCCGGACCGCCGACGCCGTCGGTGCTGCCGGCAACGTAGAGCCTGTCGCCGCTCCCCGGACCGGAAACGTCGAAAACTACCGGGACTTGCGGCGCCGCGCCGTTGGCCATCTGACCGATGTAGCTCGAATCGATGACCGTCGAGTTTCCATACGAAGAATCGGCGTTTACGATGGCCAGCCCCCAGGGGATCTGCGAACCGGTCATGAGGAACTGGTTCGCTCCGATGCCGTTGTTGACGACCTCCACGGGCGCGTTGTTCACCAACTGCGCACCAGGGTGCTGCTTTGCACGCTCGTGCGCGTGGTGCCACCGGGCAGGAGCGGATCGTTGTGAACGTCGGTGGAACCGTAGACCACGGTGCCGACGAAGTTGGTCTGGTTGGACTGCAGCGGGAAAGTTTCGCCGTTGCAAATCACCACGCTGCCGTAAACGACGGGACTGGGAGCATTGCCGCCGTTGGTGAACGTGGTAATGCTGCCGCCGCCGAAGAACACGCCCTTGCTTTCGCCCAAGTTGTTCGCAAGAACGAACGCATCGCCAGGCGTCGTGGTCTGGTAGCCGATCTGCGACCTGGTCAGGCCGGTGGTCTCATTGGATGGCAGCGGGCTGACGCTCTGAACCGTGACGACATTGAAGCCAACGCCGTTGTCAATTTCGAGGGCTAGACCGGGGCCCGATGGAGTGGCGCCGGCTCCCTGCGCCTCCGACTCGATGATCGACTTGACGTCCAATCCTTCGAGTGTGCAGTTGACGATGTTCGTAAAGGAGTCGCCGGCATACGTCGCCGTGCCGCCCGGCGGATTGCTGCCGTCGACGGACGTGTAGTTGTTAACCTCCGTCCAGCCGTTGACCTGCGTGCCGAGCATGTCGAGCTCTTTGTATCCAAAGCTCGTCGTATGGATGTTCAGGTTGCCCTGAATCAATACGTTGTTGATAATGTTCGTCTCAACCGATTGATTGAGAATGTTGAGGTTGGCCAACACCGTCGATACGCTGCCCGGCGTCGCGGCCGGCGCCTCGAAGTCGAACGTATTTGGTCCGCCAGTACCAAGGCTGACCGAAATGTCGTTGGTGATGCCGTTCACCTGGAGCGACGTCAGCGTCGCGCCCGCGCCGTTCAATTGGAACAGAGTTCCGTCCTTGCTGGTGATGGTATACGCATCCAGACCGCCGCCGGCGGTGGATGTCAACTTGATCGAATGCACCGAGTTGTCGCCCACCAGGTTGAGGAACCCGGCCGCGATCAGCGGATAAGTTTGGACTTGGACAACGCCGCTCAACATTTGTCGCGATTCGAGTGACTCAAGTCGCAACGTTCTCGCGCGCCGATTCAGGCGCGCCTTGTTCTTTCGCTTCGCTCGCCAAAACATTGTTGCAGTCTCCTGCGTAAAGAAAGTTAGTAAAAAGGTCAGTTGTCAACTTCCCAACTCCTTGAAGTTTGCCAACGATTGCCGCGCTTGTAGCCACTTCGCACCCGATCGCCCCCAAGAAGGCCATCTTGGACTTTTCGATTCGATCGGGCAGTTTCCATTGCTTTGCAGCCGGACGACTTGTGCTGTTTCCTTGCGTCAATATCACAGAGCAGCAGCAGCCGCCAAAGCCTATTCACTTACCGCATTCGCTCTAGCACTAATCCTTATTTGCATATGCCGCGCAATTACTACAACCGTGCAAGCTCCCATAATAGTTAGGGATCAAAAGCTCGTCAACCATGGTAAAACCGCACTATCCGGAACCGCAACTCGTGCCGGTGGCCGGCAGAACGTAAGATGATACCTGATAAGAGTTTAACCCGGTGCCCCAGCGGCGCGCCGCCCGCCGAATACTGTTGAGGAGTTTGGTTGCCCGGGTTACAATACGGCCAATTTCCATGAAGTGGTTCGTTTGTGGGGAGTTGCCGCATGATCGTCATTTGCGCCGGTATGGTTCGGTCCGGTTCGACTTGGCAGTATCAAGTTGCCGGCGACCTTCTGGAGCGTCGCGGCCGCGTCAACCGACACGGCTTTCTCTTTGGCGATCAGATTCCACCGCTGGCCGAAGCCGGCGACGGTTGGCATTTGGTCAAGTCTCACGAAGGCCATCCTATTTGCGCGGAGTGGCTGGCAAACGGCCTTGCCCGTTGCCTCTACAGCTACCGCGACCTGCGCAACGTCGCCTACTCGATGGCTTTCAAGCAGTCCGAAAGCCTCCTCGACACGGTGAGCAAGAACCAATGGCTCCGTCGGGCAATTTCCGCGGATCGGTTCTGGCGCTCTCAACCGAACGTCTTCATCCAGCGCTATGAAACCTGGCTACAAGACCCGGCAGCCATGGTGCGGGGAATTGCAATGCACCTTGGCCTCGAACTGGAATCCGACGAAGCGGAAATGGTGGCGGAAAACTTCAGCCTGGAAGCAAATCAGCAAAAGGCGGAAGAATTGGCGGAGAAACTTCGCCGCGAGGGCGTCGATTTGAACGATCCGCGGAACACCAACTGCTACGATGCGAAAGAGCTGCTCCACTGGAACCACCTAAGATCTGGCGCCGTTGGTGGTTGGCGAGATCAGGCCACAGCCGATGATGCCGCATTGCTGGCCCGAGAGTGTGGGGACTGGCTCCTTCGCAACGAATACGAGATCGACCCCCTCTCAGCCGCCCTTGGCGAGGAAGCGCAGAAGCTTCGGGATGCCGAGTTCAAGATCGAAGGCCTGCAAAATCAAGTCCAGTATTGGACCGAGCTTCACGCCGAAGCGGTCCATACAATCAAGGAGTACCGATCCTCGATCTTCTTCCTGCCCTATCGTCTCGCACGTTTCGCGAAGAAAAAGCTTGTGCGATTCGGGCGGCTGGGCCGCAATGACAGGAGTTGAGGCGGACCTTATTCGAAGGGCAACCATGAGTTACCTGTTTCCTTATCGTCCCCATTCACCAAGTACGGAGTCCCCGAATCATGCGCCTGCCCATCCTTGCCGCCGCACTTTCAGCGAGCCTGACATCGAGCCTCGCCCTTGGCGCGGAGCCTCCCACGCGGCCCGCTGAGCTAAGGGAACTGGACCGTCTCGTCGGAACTTGGAAGGTTGCCGAATTTGTGAGCAAGAAGGGCGAGTGGACGCCCAAGGAAGTCCGCACGAGCGGCGACGTAGCCACGTTCAAATGGATCATGGACGGATGGTTCTTGGAAGAACGCGCGATACCCGCCGGCGGCGCCGATCATCTAGGCATCTGGCACTACGATCAGGCCGATAAGGTTTTTCGCTGCGCCTTTTATCAAGCCCCCGGCGGCAATCGGACGGACTTCACGCATCGCTGGGACGCACGCGCACAGGTCTTCAATGGCACGTGCGCGATGCCGAACGGCGTGACCATGCGGTCCGCGATTCGCTTTCCGGACAAGAACACCAAAGTGTGGACCGCCGTGGCGACCGACGCCGCCGGCAAGGTCTATCTCGACATGACGTGCAAGGAGGTCCGTGCAGAAACGGCGCAACTCGACAGGCAGGCCCCGGAAGGCGCCTACGTCGATGATGCCGCCACTTCGTTGCAAGGATTTTGGCGGGCTAATTCGGTCGAAGCCGAAGGCAAGCCCGCGCCGGCGGAAGCCCTCAAGCAGACTTGGTTCAGCGTCGAAGGCAACAAGCTGGTCTTCAAAATCGATGGACCCCAAGTGGAATGCGGCTTTAAGACCGACGCCAAGCAGTCGCCGAAGCAATTGACCTTGGCGGTGACGAAGTCGGACCAAAGAAAGGTGAATGATGCAAAAGAGATATTCGCAATCTACGAATTGACCGGAGACGACTTGAAGATTTGCTTATCTTCTTCGCATCCTACCGCGAAGCGTCCCACCGAGTTCGCCGCCCAAGAGAAGTCCGGACGAATGCTCATTGTCCTCAAGAGGCAGAAGCGATAGTCCATGCTGGGGCATCGACGGCGGCCCCACCGAACACCGGACAATAGCTCGTTAAGGACCAATTGTTTTCGGACTACGGCCCGACAAGTACCGCGTCTTGCACGGCCGCGTCCGGAAGCGAAGTCGCGGGGCCGGCATCGTCTTGGATCGAACTGCCGAGCCCGCCATCCGTTTCGCTCGCGGTTGCGATAATCCCGCTCGGCAAATTGCTGAAATTGACGGTAATCGTCCCGCCGCGAGTGATTACGACCGTTGTTTCGGCCGTTGTTCCCGTCGGACTGAACACTTCAACGGTATAGGCCCCCAGCCCCGGATCGATGAAGCGATAAAAGCCATTGGCGCCGGTCGTAGTCGTGGCGATCGCAGCGCCCGTCGAGTCCAACAGCATGATCTTCGCGCCGCTTACGCCGGACAGCGTGCGGCCGCTTCCCGTCGTCACCCTGCCGGCGATCGAGGTCTTGAAGTAGAAAACGTCCGGCTGCAAATTCGTGAGCGGCGTGTTCCGCCCAATGATGTCGGCCAATGACGTGGTGTTGATTTGATTGACGAGCTGCGGGCTATCGACATTCTTGTAGAAAAACCGGTCGCCGTCGCGGAGCTGCCCGAACTGCTGGGCGAGAACGGCTTGCTCCGTCTTGCCGAGCGACGAGCCCGGCAAGTGGTCTTCGGCCATTAGTCCGACGAAAAGTTCCACGTTGTTGACGTTGCCGTAGATCTGTTTGAGTTCCTGCTGCAACTGTACGTTGCTCGTGATTTGGGAAAACGAAGTCACTTGCCGCTCGCCTATCGCGACGCGTGTCTGGTTGTAGGTGGCGTCGCCTTCGTCGCGTCCGCGCTGAATGTCGTCGGCGATAAGGTCGCTCGCGCCGACTTCGACATTGTTCAGAATTGGCGCGTCGGGGAAGAGCGCGTTGCGAAGCCCGTTGACCGTCTGCTCATCAACTTCTTGCGCGATATCGCTGGAAAGATATTTCAGGTTCCCGGCCACCTCGCCCGGGAGGGCCACGATGCCCGGTTGGAAGAAGTCATCGGAGAGAGCCAGTTCCGGCATGATAGCATTGCCGTTATTGTCGAGGAAGTCCACATCGTCGCCCAGGAGCGTATGCAGGCGGAACGCGGCGCTGGCGAACTCCGTGCTTATGGAGGCGTTGACGTTCGGATTGTAGCCGCGGTAAGGCGTTAAGGCATTTGTGCCCATCAAGGCGGGCAGCCACTCGTTGTAGGTCACCGCTTGGATCTCGCCGATGACGGTCTGCCGCGCGGCATTATACAACTGCTGGTCGGTCCAGCTTGGATGCGCCGTGGCCAACAGCGCGGCCTGGTAGTTGTGTTCGCGAACGAAGAGCGTGGTGATATTCGTCAACTCGACATTTTCGTTGGCGCGGACGTCGCCGGCGGCGAAGAGAGAAGTCTGCGGCAAGCCGAGATTATCGGCCATGCTTAGTCCCATCGTGTTGTAGGGCAGCAAATTCCCGGCACTCGTTTTCAGCAGTCCGCCGCTAAAAGTCCGCAGCGCCGCGGCCGTCGCGTCGTCGCTGCCGTAGACCATGCTGCCGTCGATGTAGGATGTATCCAGGTTCACGAACTTCGCCGGGTTCCGCGCACTGGTGCCAGTGCCCGGCGCGATTTGGCTGCGATTGAAGGCGATGCTCAGGTTGCCTTGGCCCGTGCGATCGAACGTCGTGTCGCCGGCTGGAATGGGAATGTTCATGGCCGCCGCGCCGCCCGCGGTGAGATCGATGTCGTGGTCGATGAATTGCCCCCAGGCGTAGACCCAAGCGCTCATATCGCGATCGTTCAAGAGGTCTTGCTCGACGCCGTTGAGATTTTGGTCGGCAATCAGATTGGAAATCGCCCTCGCATCGGGCAGCGCCTGGCCATTGGGGGCGGAGACATTGTCGGCGAACGACGCCGGAGCGATGCGCGTGAAGTCGGTCGCGGCCGCGCCCCATGCGGGATGAGCAATGTTGTTGCCGACGCCGTTGATCGGTTCCACGGCCGCGGATGGCAAAGGCCCAATGCCTGTCATGGCCGGCGCGGTCGCGGTGAAAGTGCCCGCGGAGAAAACGATTCGCCCTTCGAGCGGTTCAAATCGGAGTGGCCGTTGGCGGGCCCGTTTTTTGGAGTAACCTAGATTGGAAAGATGCGGACGGAAGTGCGCGAGCGCGAGAGAGGAGTGAGCGATGCATTGAACGTTTGCGGATTAGAGAAGAGCCCGTCCCTATATGGACACCAAAGCGACGCCGAAACCGCCGAAGTTTTTCCGGAAATCAATCCCAAACGCGCAAGCGAGGGCCTGCAAAACTTGACAACCGCGCCGCAATGCCGGATAATGGACGCTGAATTGGGCAGTAACAGCCATGCTTGCTATGCGTAATGTCATACAAAGCGAAGGCCGCCAACCCAAGTCGACTTTTCTTGGGCGCACAGCTTTTGAGAGCGCAGCGCGGCGAAGGATCGGCACGTGAGAAACTATTGATCGCCTCGGGGCAATACCTTTCCGGTATCGCACGGCAACGGATTGGCCGCGGACTTCAGAGCAAGCTGGACGCGTCGGACGTTGTGCAAGAGGCGATCGTCGCGGCGCACCGTCATTTCGACGAGTTCCGCGGTTCCACGGAGGCCGAATTCGCCGCTTGGCTGCGGACGATTCTGACC
Organism: uncultured Planctomycetia bacterium; assembly: GCA_963775975.1. GTDB lineage: Bacteria > Planctomycetota > Planctomycetia > Pirellulales > Thermoguttaceae > JANXQG01. The sequence continues at coordinate 339,628 of CAVZKX010000003.1, read as the reverse complement.
GCCCGCATCGCCAACGCGCGGCGTCACTTCGGCGCCCGGCGGCGCGACGCTCGGCGGGAGCAGAGTCTTTCGTCGGCGGACGGCGCCGTCGAGCACGCGCTTGGCCGCTGGCCTGCCGCCGATGCCAGTTCGCCCAGCGAGCAAGCGGTAGCTCGCGAACGGACCGACGGGCTCGTCCGCGCCGTGGAATCGCTACCGCCGCAGTACCGCCAGGTGATCGCGCTTCGCAGCTTCGAGGACCTCGCCTTCGCGGAGGTCGCCCAGCGCATGGGCCGGACGATCGACAGCGTGGAAAAGCTCTGGGTGCGGGCGCTTAAGAGGCTGCGCGTCTCGCTGGGAGGCGAATCTTAGCGGCGCGACTGTGGGAACCTCAGGCGATCGACTTCCGCTCCGCAGAGAAGCGGCAGCGGAAGGGCGAAAACTGCTATGAATTGACTCGCGAGCATTTCCTTTCGAACCGCCATCTTCTCCTGGGCACTTGATTGGCCTATTCTTATTGCGGTAGATTAACTTCGGTGTGCGAAATTCAGATTTCCTATCAAATCTATCACGAGTGCCTTTTTCACAAACCGCAGCAGCAGGACTATTCAACTAAACGGCCGGCGATAGAATTCACGATCCGTTCAACGGCTCCAGCATCCTACAGGAGGAATTCGTCATGAAAACGAAAAAAGTGCCGTCTCATCCGACCCAAGCAGTACCGGAAGCTTCAGCGGAATTGCTCCGCCAATACGGATGCGGCCCGGTCGAATTCACTGGGTCGGAAAACGCATTATACGAACGGCACCTCGTCTTCGACAACGTTCTCAACCCGGCCGACGTCGATGCGCGCGAGCGCTTCGAAGCCTTCGCACTTTCCACGCGGGATATTCTCTCGCAACGCTGGGTGCTGACGGAAGATACGTATGCACGGGAGGACCCCAAGCGCATCTACTATTTATCGCTGGAGTTTCTCATCGGCCGCTCGCTGGCCAACAATGTGGCGAACCTGCTGCTCGAGCCACTCGCGCGGCAAGCCGCCAAGCAGAAAAATCTTGATTGGCTCGGTCTGCTAGAGCACGAACCTGACGCCGGCTTGGGCAACGGAGGCCTTGGCCGCTTGGCCGCCTGTTTCCTCGACTCGATGGCTACGATGCAACTTCCTGCCATGGGTTACAGTCTGCGGTATGAATACGGGATATTCCGGCAGACCATTCAAGACGGCTGGCAGCAAGAGCACCCGGACAATTGGCTTCGCCGCGCGGATCCCTGGGAGGTCGCCCGGCCCAATGAGAAGGTGGAAATCAAGTTGGGCTGCTCCTTCCAAATGCGCGGCGGAATGCTTCAGCCCATTAGCGGCAAACCGTCCACTCTGTTCGGCATCCCTTACGATCGCCCGGTGGTCGGCTATGGCGGCAAGACCGTCAACACGCTCCGCCTCTGGGCAGCCGCGGCCCCCGACTACTTTGATTTCCAGGAGTTTGGCCGCGGCGACTTCGTCGGGGCGGTGGCCGAGACGCTCACTGCGGAATCTCTTACGCGAGTTCTGTATCCCGACGATTCCACCAGCATGGGAAAGGGGCTGCGCTTTGTGCAGGAGTATTTCCTGGTCGCCTGCGCGCTGGCTGACCTTGTCCGCCGATTTCGCCGAAATAACAGTGATTGGAACACGCTGCCCGACAAAGTCGCCATACAGCTCAACGATACTCACCCGACGATGGCCGTTCCGGAACTGATGCGAATACTGCTGGACGAAGCAAAACTTGGCTGGGACCAGGCCTGGTCAATCACCCAACGGACGCTGGCCTACACCAACCACACCTTGCTGCCGGAGGCTCTCGAAAAATGGCCGGTGGCTTGGTTCGAAATGTTGCTGCCTCGCCAATTGGAGATCATCTACGAGATCAACCGCCGACTGTTGGAATCGGTTCACAACCGCTTTCCCGGCGACGAGGGCCGCGCGGAGCGTATGAGCGTGATCGAGGAAGGCCCGCACCGCCAGGTGCGCATGGCGAACCTGGCCATCGTGGGGTCGCACAGCACGAACGGCGTGGCCGCGATCCACTCCGAGCTGCTGCGCAAGGTGACCGTTAAGGACCTTGCCGAAATGTTCCCCGATCGCTTCAGCAATAAGACGAATGGAGTTACGCCGAGGCGCTGGCTGCTGCTGGCAAACCCGGCGCTCGCCGCCATTATCAGCGAAGCGATCGGCGACGGCTGGATCACGGACCTTGCCCAACTGAGCAAGCTGAAATCGGTTGTCGACGATCGCGGCTTTCGGGACCGGTTCCGCGAAGCCAAGCGGCAAGCGAAAGCACAGTTTGCCCAGTGGCTCGAAACTACCTCCGGCCAGACCGTGGACCCCGACAGCATCTTCGATTGCCAGGTCAAGCGCATCCACGAATACAAGCGACAATTGCTCAACGCCCTGCGCATCGTGGTGCTCTACAATCGGCTGCGCGAGGACCCGAAACTGGAAATGCCGCCGCGGACGTTCTTTTTTGCGGGCAAGGCGGCGCCCGCTTATCGCCTCGCCAAACTTATCATCAAGTTCATCAATAACTTGGCGGGCACGATCGACGGCGATCCGTCGGTGCGCGGCCGCCTGAAGGTTGTGTTCCTGCCGGAATACAACGTGTCGCTCGCCGAGCGGCTGATCCCTGCCAGCGACGTCTCCAACCAGATCTCGACGGCCGGCTACGAAGCCAGCGGCACAAGCAACATGAAGTTCATGATGAACGGGGCGCTCACGATCGGAACGCGGGACGGCGCCACGATCGAAATGGCGGAGGAAGCGGGCGAAGAAAACTTCTTCCTCTTCGGTCTTACGGCGGATCAAGTCGCCGGCAGCCAGGGTTGGTACGACCCGCACTGGCACTACGAACACGATCCCGAGACCCGGGCGGCACTGGATTTGATCTTCGCGGACCACTTCAGCCGCAACGAGCCGGGCGTCTTCGCCCCGTTACGGGACGTCTCTGCTTGCCAACGGCGACCACTACATGCACCTGGCGGATCTGGGCTCCTACCTAGAGGCCGACCAGCACTTGGTCGAACTGTATGCCAACCCGGACGCCTGGGCCCGCAAGGCCATCCTCAATGTCGCCGCGTCCGGGAAGTTCTCCAGCGACCGTACTATAGCCGAATATGCGTCGCTTATCTGGAATGTGGAGCCGTGTCCGGTGTCGTAGAGTGGGTTTCAACAGTTAGTTCCACGCGCGCTGAAGCGGCTGGTCGTCGCGCTAAGCGGCGATCATTCGCGGCGACGGGACTTATTGCGGTTTCTCCGCCAGCAAACTCTCGATCCGCTGGCGCATGATTCTTTCGCCGTCGGTCCCTTGCCACTTCAATTCGCCGGGCCAGACATGTCGGACATAGCCGCGCTTGTCCACTAGATAGACGCAAGGCCAGATCGAATTGCCCCATGCGTTCCAGTTCGCCGCCTGGCCGTCGATGAGAATGGGGAAAGAGAATTTTTCCGCGGCCGCTTTGCTGCGGACGATTTCCGCCACTTTTTCTTCGGCGGTTTCCGGCGTGTGGATGCCGATCAGCACTACGCCTTGGCCGCCATATTTCTCCTGCCATTGGCGATACCAAGGATAGTTGTGAATGCAGTTGATGCAGCCGCTGGCATAAAAATGCACTACCACGACCTTACCGCGGAGATCTCGTAATCGGAGCGGTGGAGAATTGATCCACTCCCGCGAATCGATCAACTCCGGCGCTTTGAACTCCATTTGCCCGAGTTGAGACGCATCAAAGGCGTCGCCTAGCAGCGTTTTCCAAGCGGTCCGCTGCGCCGGCTCGAGCAATTCCAAGATGCGCTTTTGTTCCTTGATTTTCGTTTCGCGAAAACTCCGATCCAGTGATTCGCGCGCGTCCGCGGTGAGCTTTGCGTCGGCAACCTGCTTCTCCAGATCCGCAACTGCTTTGCGAGTATCTTCGATAATCGCTCGCATCTGCTTGCGCTGGACTTCGGTGCATTTCAGCCGCTCGGCAACATCCTCTCGCAGCAACATGGCCGTGCCAAGTCGAACAAGGAGAATCTCTTGCAGTCGCTGCGTTTGCGCGGGCTGCAAAATGACATCGAGCGACTTTCGACATTCCGCCGCAATCCGAGCCACGCCCGACTGGAATTCCTTCTTGGGCTTATTGCGCAGAGGGCAATATCGCAGATCCAAGCCATCGAGCAGTTTTTCATAGGCCGCTTGCTGGCTGTGAGTAAGCTTCAACTCGCGCTTCACCGCAAGATCGTGGAGCAGCAGCCAATACGGTTCCGCATCGGCATCCGCCTCGCCAGCGGCCGCCGGGCTTCCCAGTAAGCTGCACACGAGCAAACATCCGAAGAACTGGCGCATCGCAAATGACTCCGTTGACAACCGCATCTTACCACGAGCGGTTGACAATGAGGCATTCCAATACTCTTCGCAACCGTCACGAGCCCCAAGCGCTACTAGACTCGACAGTCGGGGTCGCGGCGATCTGCCGCCGAATCCGGCAATTTCATTTTTGAGCGCGGGGCTGCATATAAGATTGACAAACCGTGCCTCAATTTGTCCATCTTGTGCCACTCCTGTAAAAAGCGCTATTCGTAACTCGTTGGCTTACGCCTATTTAGACAAGTCTGCCCGATAACGGCGTGACCCGGCACGAAAAATGCTCATCGCAGCGTCACCGTGCGGGAAAGCGGCGCCGATCGCTTCGTACGCCGATGGAATCCGTGCCCTGGTATTCCCGATGCAAGACAATTCCTTCTTTTCACTATCCGTCGGCAACGTCGAGGTGCAACTTCTCGATCCCTCGTCGGGCCGCCCGATCAAGTCGTGGGTATTCAACGAGCAGGCCCAGATTAGTATCGGCCGCCTGGCGGGGCAGGACGTTGAGATCGCCGATCCCTACGTCTCCCGCATACACGCCAATCTGACGTATCAAGAGGGCGAATGGCATTTGATTTCGCTGGGGACGAACGGGATTCTTGTCGCAAACCAATTCATCAAGGAACATGTGTTGCAGAGCGAGCAAAGTTTTCGTTTGGGGCCCGAAGGGCCGACGCTCCGCTTCCGCAAAGCCGCTGAACATGACTCGAACCTGAAGACTATAACTTTCGATGCGGCGCCGACGATGCTCTTTGAACTCGACAAGCGCAAGCTCCAGTCGGAAGTCGGGGAAATTGCCGAAGGCGACTATTTCAAAGCGCTGCAGCAGCGCGCGAAGGACATGCGCCGTCAGAAATCGGAAGTCTAACCGCCCTCGCGGCGCGCCGAGCTAGGAGACAACACCTTGGCCAAGATCATCTCAACACACTCCTTCCGCGGCGGGACGGGCAAGTCGAACACGACGGCGAATCTGGCCGTCCTCACCGCCCGGCGCGGGTATCGCGTCGGCATGATCGACACCGACATCCAATCGCCCGGCATCCACGTTCTCTTCCGCATGGCGGAGAGCGATATCACCAAGTCGCTCAATGACTATTTGTGGGGCCGCTGCCGCATCGAGGAAGCCGCCTACGACGTTACCCTGCGGTCGATCGGCAATGTGGACGAAGACGCGGAGCGACCGCGGCTGTATCTCATCCCTTCGAGCCTGAAGACGGGCGAGATCGCACGCATCCTCCGCGAGGGCTACGACGTCGGCCAGCTTAACGACGGCCTTCAGGACCTTGTCAAGCGGCTGCACTTGGACTACCTGTTCATCGATACGCACCCGGGCGTGAACGAAGAGACGCTGCTGTCGATCGCCGTCTCCGACATGCTTGTGCTGATCGTCCGCCCCGACCAGCAGGATTTTCAGGGAACGGCGGTGGCCGTGGAACTGGCCCGCAAGCTGGAGGTCCCGGACGTTTTCATCATCGTCAATAAGGTCCCCTCGGGCACCGATACGGCCGCGTTGAAGGCGCACGTGGAAGGACTGTATAAGACCGAGGTGGCCGCCGTGCTGCCGCTGAGCATCGAGATGGCCCGCAACGCCAGCGGCGACATTTTCTCCAATCGTTACCCGACCCATCCCCTGACGCTCGACTTGAAGTGCGTCGTTGAGCGCATCCTTCGCTGACATCAAGAACGCAGGAGTTTTGCCAGTGCCAACCTCGGCCAAGGACAACGAGCTCGATCTGCTCGTCGGACGGATGAAGTCGGCCGCCGCGCCGTTGCGGGAAGTTCTCCGCGAGTTGCACGCCCTCCATGCGGACAACGACGAGGGCAAGGTGGCCGACTATATTCCCGAGTTGGCCCGGGCCGACCGCCGCTGGTTCGGCATCTCCATCGCCACGGCCGACGGCCAGCTCTTCGAAGTAGGCGATTGCAAACAGCTCTTTACGATCCAGTCCATCTCGAAGCCGTTTGTCTACGGGCTCGCGCTGGAAGACCACGGCCTGGAGCACGTCCTGAGCAAGATCGGCGTCGAGCCGACCGGCGAAGCTTTCAACGCCATCGTCCTGGACGAGAATTCGAACCGCCCCTTCAATCCCATGGTCAACGCCGGCGCGATCGCCACCGCCGACTTGATCAAGGGTAAGGACTTTCCCGAACGTGTGAGCCGGCTGATGGGCATGTTCAGCCACTACTGCGGGCGAGACGTCTATGTCGACAATTCCGTGTTCATGTCGGAGCGGATGACCGGCCACCGCAACCGCGCGATCGGCCACCTGATGCTCAACTTCGGCATGGTGGGAGAGAAGATCGAGGACTCGCTGGAGCTCTATTTCCAGCAATGTTCCATGCTCGTCAATTGCCGCGACCTGGCGCTGATGGGCGCCACGCTCGCCAACGGCGGCGTCAACCCCGTAACGAAGCAGAGGGCCCTGGCGCAAACACACGTCAAGCACCTGCTGAGCATCATGCACTCCTGCGGCATGTACGACTACGCGGGCGAGTGGGCCTATCGCGTCGGCATCCCCGCGAAAAGCGGCGTCGGCGGAGGCATCGTGGGCGTCATACCAGGGCGGTTCGGCATCGGCGTCTTCTCGCCACCCTTGGACGCCAAGGGCAACAGCGTTCGCGGTATCCGCGTCTTCAAGGACCTCTCCCAGCGTTTCGGCCTGCATGTCTTCGAATCGGGCTACACGGGACCGCGGCTCGACGACTTGCTTTCGCCCGCCCGCGGAGGCACGATTGCATAACTTGCGCTAGGCGACGGACCGAGGGAAGAGATAGAATCTTGTCTATTCCCCTTATTTTACCAATGCGCCGATTCAATCCCGATGTGGGCTCGGCCAGCGAGCAATCAATTGCCGACACTAGCCGCCCGCACGTCTCAGTGCTACGATTACCAGCAGTCGTCCGCGAAATCCGGCCTCATAACGAAACGGTCCGCTTACTCCTTCTCTTACCCTCGCGGTTGGTATTCAATCCGCCTCTGCCATCCGCCTAATATAAAAGGAAGTCTCCAATGACAGCGACAGCCACTCGCGCCAAAGCGCATACCGACGGTCATGCGTCGTCCTCCATCAGTGCCTTCGGAAAAGCCCGTGCGACGATCGACAAAGAGCCTCTCGCCGCGGAGGAATTGCAAAAGCTCAACGAGTTCTGGCATGCCTGCAACTATCTTGCCCTAGGCATGACGTACTTGAAGAGCAATCCGCTCCTGAAGGAACCTCTCAAGCCGGAGCACGTCAAGGACCGGCTATTGGGCCATTGGGGGTCGAGTCCCGGCTTGGCCTTCTGCTACATCCATCTCAGCCGGGCGATCAAGCAGCAAGGTTTGGACGTCGTCTTCATGGCCGGGCCCGGTCACGGCGCGCCGGGCGTGCTCGCGCCGTGCTATCTGGAAGGATCGTATTCGGAGATCTATCCCGATTGCAGCGAAGACGAAATCGGCATGCTGCGTTTCTTCAAGCAGTTTTCCTTCCCCGGCGGCATCGGCAGCCACTGCACGCCGGAGACGCCGGGCAGCATCCACGAAGGAGGCGAACTCGGCTACGTGCTTTCCCACGCCTGCGGGGCTGCGTTCGATAATCCCAAAACGATCGTCGCGGCGGTCGTCGGCGACGGCGAATCGGAGACCGGCCCGCTGGCCACGAGCTGGCACATCAACAAATTCATCAATCCCATCCGCGACGGCGCGGTGCTGCCGATCCTGCACCTCAACGGCTACAAGATCAACAACCCCACGATCTGGGCCCGCGTGCCGCACGACGAACTCGAAGCGTTTTTCCGCGGCACGGGCTGGACGCCTTACTTTGTTGAAGGTTCCGATCCGGACACAATGCACCAGGCGATGGCCGCGACGCTGGAAACGTGCATCGCCGAGATCCAGGCCGCGCAAGAGAAGGCCCGCCACAGCGGCACGGCCGACCGCGTCCACTGGCCGATGATCGTCCTGCGAACCCCCAAGGGCTGGACGAGCCCCGCCGATGCCGCCGGCCACAAGCTGGAAGGAAGCTGGCGCGCCCATCAAGTGCCGTTGGCAGACGTGAAGAAAGACCCAGCCCGGCTGAAGCACCTTGAGGAGTGGATGCGGTCCTACAAGCCGGGCGAGTTGTTCGACGAAGAAGGCCGGCTGCGGCCCGACCTGAAGGCGATTGCGCCCAAGGGCCAGCGGCGGATCGGCTCGAATCCTCATGCCAACGGCGGGCGATTGAAGAAGGCGCTCTGCATGCCGGACTTCCGCAAGTACGGCATTAAAGTCGAAAAGCCCGGCACAGCCGAGGCCGAGAATTGCCGCCCGCTGGGCGTTTTCCTCCGCGACGTGATGAAGGCCAATATGCAGAACTTCCGCGTCTTCGGCCCGGACGAAAACACGTCCAACAAGCTCAACGCGATTTACGAAGTATCGAAAAAGCTCTGGCTGGAAGAGTATTTTCCCGAGGACGCCGACGGCTGCGAACTGGCCGTCGATGGCCGTGTCGTGGAAATGCTCAGCGAGCACACTCTGGAGGGCATGTTGGAAGGTTACCTGCTCAGCGGCCGGCATGGCTTCTTCAGCACCTACGAGGCGTTCGCTCACGTCATCGATTCGATGTTCAATCAGCACGCCAAATGGCTCACGATCTGCAATCATCTCTTTTGGCGAGCGAAGATCGCCTCGCTGAACCTGCTGATCACCAGCACCGTCTGGCGGCAGGACCACAACGGCTTCACGCACCAGGACCCCGGATTCCTGGACGTCGTAGTGAACAAGAGCGCCGCCGTTACGCGAATCTATCTACCGCCCGACGTGAACTCGCTGCTCTCGGTCGCCAACCACTGCTTGCGGAGCGAGGGCTACATCAACGTCATCGTCTCGGACAAGCAGAACCACTTGCAGTATCTTGGCATGGAGGAAGCGATCATCCACTGCACGAAGGGCATCAGCATCTGGCCCAAGGCGAGCACGGACGAAGGCTGCGAACCGGACGTCGTGGTGGCATCGGCCGGCGACATCCCGACGAAAGAAGCGCTGGCGGCGACGGCCATGCTGCGGCAGGAATTTCCAGATTTGAAACTGCGGTTTATCAACGTCGTCGATTTGTTCCGTTTGCAGCCCGAAAGCGAGCATCCACACGGCCTGAGCGACCGCGACTTCGACAGCCTGTTTACCGTCGACAAGCCGGTGATTTTCGCGTTCCACGGCTACCCATGGCTCATTCACCGGCTGGCCTATCGGCGGAACAACCACCAGAACTTGCACGTCCGCGGCTACAAGGAGAAAGGCAACATCAACACGCCGCTGGAACTTGCCATCCAGAACCAGATCGACCGCTACACGCTGGCCATCGACGTGATCGACCGCGTGCCCAGGCTCCAGGTCGCCGGCGCTCATGCCAAAGAGAAGTTTCGCAATAAGCAGATCGAGTGCGTGAACTACTCGCACGAAAACGGCGTCGACTTGCCGGAAGCGGCCAACTGGAAGTGGCCGTACTGAGGTAGTTGCGTTGTCCGACGCCATCCTGGTCCTCAACGCCGGTTCGTCGAGCCTGAAGTTCTCCGTCTTCGAGGTGGAGGAGAGCGGGCTCGCGCCGGCGGCTCGCGGGCAGGTGCAGGGCATTGGCACGTCGCCGACCTTCGAGCTTGAAGAGGCCGATGGAACGGCGATCGAAAAACACGACTTGGCCGGCGGCGCGTCGCTGGACCACGAGCATGCACTTTCGATCGTATTGGAACGCTCTGCCGGCCAAGGCGGCGACACGCGTCTCGTCGCCGTGGGGCATCGCGTCGTGCATGGAGGCGTAAAGTTTGCAGGGCCGACGCCAGTCGACGAAAGCGTATTGGCCGAACTAGACAAACTGGTCCCTCTCGCGCCGCTTCACCAGCCCCATAATCTGGCGGCCATTCGCGCCGTCAGTGCCCGTGCGCCGCAGTTGCCGCAAGTGGCCTGCTTCGACACCTCGTTCCATCGTACGCAGCCCGAGGTCGCCCAGCGATTCGGGCTGCCGCGGCGATTCACGGACGAAGGCATCAGGCGCTACGGCTTTCATGGCCTTTCCTACGAATACATCGCCTCCGTCCTGCCGCGGCATGATCCCAAAGCGGCGGCCGGCAGGACTATCGTCGCGCACTTGGGTAACGGGGCCAGCATGTGCGCTATGCTTGCCGGCCGCAGCATCGCCACGACCATGAGTTTCACGCCCGCCGACGGCCTGCTGATGGGCACCCGCGGCGGCGCAATCGATCCGGCGGCGATTATCTATTTGATCGAGCGGCACGGCATGAACTCCGGCGACCTCCAGCGGCTGATCTATCACGAATCCGGCCTCTTGGGCGTGTCCGGCATATCGAGTGACATGCGAACTCTCCAGGCGAGCAACGATCCCCGCGCGGCCGAGGCGATCGACCTTTTCGTATATCGCATCGCGCGCGAACTCGGCTCCTTGACGGCGGCCCTCGGCGGCCTTGATGCAATAGTCTTCACCGGCGGCATAGGTGAACACGCGAGAATCATCCGCGAGCGCGTTTGCCGCGATGCCGCCTGGCTCGGCGCAGCACTTGACGAAGCCGCAAACAACCGCGGCGGACCGCGCATCAGCCAACTGGATAGCAATCTCGAACTGTGGGTCATTCCGACGAATGAAGAATTGATGATCGCGAACCACACACAAGGCCTCGTGGGCTGCAAAGGAACCTCGAAATGAATACCGTCGCGACTGACAATTCCCTCGTGCAACTCTCCGATGAAAAGGCCGCTCTGGATATCCTCAGCCAGGCCGTGCTTGGACTCTGGGATACGGTTAATAGCTTGACGCGGCTGCGGCCCACGAAGCGCGATCGCTACCGCGTGACGATTTTTGGCTCGGCGCGGGTCGAGCCGACCCACTGGGTTTACGCGGCCGTTCGCGACACGGCCGCCGAGTTGACCCGGCTCGGCTGCGACATCGTCACCGGCGGCGGTCCGGGGCTCATGCAGGCCGCCAATGAAGGCGTGAAACTCGCGGACCCCGACGGCACCAAGCAGCAGTCGGTCGGAATCCGCGTCGATTTGCCGTTCGAACAGGATGTTAACGCGTTTGTTACGCAGGCCTTCGAGCACAAGACGTTCTTCACGCGTCTGCATCACTTCGTGCTAGTCTCGGACGCCTTTATCGTGACGCCCGGCGGCATCGGCACGGTGCTCGAAACGTTGATGGTTTGGCAACTGCTTCAAGTTCGCCATCTGCACGACACGCCGCTCATTTTAGCAGGGCATTTTTGGGATGGGCTGCTCGATTGGGCGAAGACCGTCATGCTTCGGCCGGATGCACCTCTCGTCAGCCCCGCGGACCTGAAGATTCCGCTCGTCTTGCCCGACGGCCCGTCGATCGTCCAGGCGATCCGCGAACACCACGCCCGGTGGAACGAAAAGCAAGGAGGTTAGGAGAAGACGGTGACCGCCACTTGACCGTCTTTGGGCGAACTGGCCAGGATGACGCTGGGAGTGATGTGAGATGCCGCCGATGGTGCATGCCCGTGAAAGCAGACGCCATACAATGAGTAGAAATCGGCCGAAAAGTGTGCGGATTTGTGCGGAAGTGTGCGGCGCCGCGATCGACCGGGCTTCCATCACTTAATCCACTATTCTTGCGAATCGATCGACTATGGCCCTTTTCCGAGATTGCTCAGCGGCGTATCAATCTAATAAATACCGACGGAGGAACCAATCATGTCGACCATGCAAACCACTTATTCTCAAACCCAGCGGCGGCAAGGGCTTGCCCAAAAAGCCGGCCAATTCGTGATCGGAAACGACCTCCGCGTCACGCGGCTGGGCTTCGGCGCAATGCGCATCACGGGCGACGGTGTCTGGGGCGAGCCCGCGGACCGCGGCGAGGCCATTCGCGTCTTGCGGCGGGCGGTCGGATTGGGAATTAACTTTATCGACACGGCGGACTCCTACGGACCCCGCGTGAGCGAGGAGCTTATCGCCGAGGCTCTCCATCCTTACCCGGCAGACCTCGTGATCGCCACCAAGGGCGGCTTCGAGCGGCCGGGGCCCGGCAAGTGGGTCGAAAACGGCAGGCCGGAGCATCTGCGCGCGGCCTGCGAAGGCAGCCTGCGGCGTTTGCGCCTGGAGCGGATCGACCTTTATCAGTTGCATCGAATCGACGCCAAGGTGCCCGCCGAGGATCAGATCGGTGTTCTGAAGGAGTTGCAAGCCGCGGGCAAGATCAAGCACATCGGACTTTCCGAGGTGAGCGTCGAGCAGATTCAACACGCTCAGACGCTCGCGACAATCGTCAGCGTTCAGAATCGCTACAGCCTGCTCGATCGCAAAGCAGAGGACGTTCTTCAATACTGCGAACAACAGAAGATCGGTTTCATACCCTGGTTTCCGTTCGGCGCCGGCCAGCTTTCCGGCGGCGAGAGCCCCATCAACCGCGTGGCCGCGCAATGGAACGCCACTCCTTCGCAGGTCGCGCTGGCGTGGCTCTTGGCGCGGTCGCCGGTCATGCTGCCGATACCGGGCACGTCCCGCGTGGACCATCTGGAAGAAAACGTTGCCGCGGCCGACTTGAAGTTCGACGAAAGCCAAATGCGGGAACTGGCGGCCGCATCGTCGTCGTAGGCGGGGAGCAAGGAGCAGGGGCGGTGAGTTGAGAGCTGAGAGTCGAGGGCTGAGTGTTTCGAGCCGAATGGCGCGCTTGCATGTCCCCTCGCCCTCTGGGAGAGGGTAGGGGAGAGGGTAGGGTGAGGGCATCCCTTCCACTCTCCGGCCGCTCGTTCTTCATCCTTCCGCCTTCATCCTTTCTTCTTACTTCTCACTTCTAATCTTGTGTACACATTTCTTAGACAGCCACGTGACGTAAGTTATGACAATTCGTTAGAACGTCGGCGAAGGGAAGTAAACCGCGGATTTCGCCGAGAACCTGGATATGCCGGTCAAATCCAAATGCCGCCCGAACACGCTGCTATCCGCGAAGATTTGTGCCATCCGGGATTGTTTCTTCAGGGCATTGCGGGGTGCATCCCCGTTACGGCATCGGGGTTCAGAGCTGCCGGCGCCGCGTAGCGGCAATATGTGCATAGCCAGGGGTGGAGCGCAGCGCAAACCCCTGGATTGATAATTACGCGGCCCATGCCGCGTAGCGGCATAACAATCGCCCGATGTGCGCGGTCGTGACGCCACTACGTGGCTTAGAGTAGTTTCTGCTCGCGACAGGGGGTTTCGCGGCGCTCCACCCCCCGCTATTCAAGTTGCGCCGCTCCGCGGCGGAGTATCGAATGGTCCGCGCAGTGCGCGCTTCATTGAATTGTTGCGCAGAAATGGGAACGCACCCGGCATTGCGTTCGGGCTAACCGTCCATTAACACGCATTTTACTTTGAAACTGCGCGTTTGAGGTAGGGAGCGTTACAGACGGTCTTCATCAGTTCGTGGTCCAGCACAGCACCTCGCCAGGCGTCGATGGCGGCTTCTTCCAATTCTTCGTAGTCCGCGTAGGCTCGATTCGATCAATAGTGGCTTTTGAGGTAGTGCCATAGGTTTTCCATCGGGTTGAGCTCGGGGCTGTATGGCGGAAGCTTTAGCAGCGTGATGTTGTCGGGCACCTGGAGCCTGCCGCGGGTGTGGAAGCCGGCGCCATCCCAGAGCATGACGGCATGTTCGTCAGCGGGCAGCGTAGCAGAGAACTCTCGCAAGAACACCTGTACCACCTGCGTATTCAATCGCGGGCTGAGCAGCCCTTCGCCGCGACCTGTTTCTGGACAGACCGCCCCCAATACCCACAAATATTGATATTCGGTCTGCCGCACCGCGGTCGGTCGCGAGCCGCGGCGTGCCCACACGGTGGTCGTTGTGCCTTGCTGGCCAAAACGGGCCTCGTCCTGAAAGAAGACTCGCAGACGCTTCTCGGGATGAGCGGCGTCAATCTCCTCCAGTCGCCGGGGCAGTTGCTCCTTGAATGCCGCCTGCAACTGTGGATCGGCCTTGCGATGGCGGGGTCGCGGTCGCAGGCACGAGTAGCCCAAACGATGAAGCAAATTGTAGACGGCCGAGAGGGATCGTACGACGCCGAACTCCATAGCCAAAATGGCCTTCAGATCGGCCCCACGCAAAGAACACACTGCGTCTTCTGCTGTCGGGCCAGCCTCGATTCGCTTACAGAACTGTTCCTGCTGTTCGGCCTTCAAGGGTGCTTCGCGCCCGCCACCGGGCCGATCCTCCAGGCCCGACAATCCCTCTTCGTTGAAACGCCGGACACACTCCTGACAATCCCGCCGCGAAAGCCCGACGGACATGGCGATGGACGGTGCTGTCCAGCCTCCCATCGCGAGAATGACAATTCGCAAGCGTTTGGAACGCGTGGCGTCCTTCTCCTTCCGCTCCAGTGCCTCCAGCACCGCCAACTGCTGTTGGTCTCGAACATACATGGCGACCTCCAAAATCTGAGTCGCCACAGTATGATGGGTAAACTGCGCTGGCGCAATAGAATGCGCGCAGGATCAAACGAGAATCCGTATTACATGAACAATATCGCTTATGCCCACGGCATGAAGCCGTTGCTGTACCACAGCTATTACGTTGGGACGTTCGGTACGTACGACTTGGACGCGATTCGTCGGTCGTTGTAGCTTGCCAATCACCGCTTCCACCGACGCAGGGTCGGCGGGGAGCGGTAGCAGGCAGGGTTCGGCGATAGCTCGTCAGTCAGTTAACCACCGACGCGGGGTCGGTGGGGCTATTCCGGCAACGGCTGCCCCTTGGTTTCGGGCATAAAGAAGACGGCGACAATTCCGACCAGGAAAAGCAAGCTCATCAACTCGATTGCCAGATGAAGTCCCACAGCCCGCTTCAACGGGCCCGAGAGAAACAACGCAGGCGCGGCGAGCAACCTTCCCGCATTGAAGCAGAAGCCGGCACCGGTGGAACGCAAATGGCTGGGAAAAAGCTCCGGGAAGTAGATGGCGAACCCCGCCTGGATCGCGACTGTCGCGAAGCCATACAGAGGCAGAAGGAACAGCAATTGAGAAAAGGTCGATGGGCCATAGCAAGTCAGCGGCACGACCACGAGGGAGAGAGCTTGAAAGAGAATGAATGTCGCGCGGCGGCCAAGGCGGACGCAGAGCGGGCCGAAGGAGAACATTCCCGCACCCCAGCCGATGACTTCAATAGCGCCGTAAGCGAACTTCGCCCAGGCTTCGGCATCGGCATCGGCGTAGTGGGAGCGGTTGACCAGGAAGTCCTTTGCCAAGTCCTGGCCGGCGCAGCTTACGGCCCAAAACGTCGCTAGTCCCGCCGCGGCCAGCACCATGCCCATCAGCGCCCGCGGTCCCCATACGCGGTGCAGGAGCAACTCGCGGAGGCTGCCAAGTTTTTCGCGACCCGGAGCACCGGGTGCCCCGCTTGCTGCGGCTTTTTGGCTTGCCAAAATCCACGATTCCGGCTCCTTGACGCTTGTCCAGACCCAAACCACCAGGAGCGCCGGTATGATGCTTACGACGTAGGCATAGCGCCATTGCGCGCCCACGGCAAGCCCCACCAGCATCGCCATCGGCGTGCCCATGCAGCTCGTCGCGTGGAAAAGCCCGGAGGCGTGGGCACGCGCGTGTTGCGGGAAGACTTCGGCGACCAGTGCCGCGGCGACGGCCCATTCGCCGCCGACCCCCATCGCCACAAAGAAACGAAGGACTCCGACTTGCCACAATGCCGTAACGAAAAACGTTAGCCCGGCGAATACGGAATAGAACAGGATGGTGAGCACCATGACCGGCTTGCGGCCCCAACGGTCTGCAAGAACGCCGAAGACGATTCCGCCCAGCGCACCCCCAACGAGGAAAACGCCGACGAACACGTCGCCATAGGCCGCCACTTCACCGCGAAGCTCGTCTGGCGAGGTCACCGTTTTTTGCACGATTTCCGTCAGCATGCCGACTCGAGTGATCGTGAAAACCTGGCCCTCAAAGGCGTCGAAGACCCAGCCCGCCGAGGCGATGACGAGAATTAACCACTGGTAACGAGTGACGCCGCGATACCACGGAGTGCGCAAAGACGCCCGGCCGGCGGCGGGCTGTGTATCGTCGGCATGAACTGGCATGACAGCCTCTTATTGCGACGGCTGACGTTTGGGCTTGGCGAAGTTGACGTAATTCTGCGCCGGCCGCCCGGCGAGCACGGCCGCCACGTCGCGGCAGACGGCCGCCGTTACGCGGTGCTGACCCTCGTGCGTGAACGCGCCGATGTGCGGCACGAGGACCACGTTCTCCATCGCCTCCAGCGCGCTGACGACCGGCGGCTCGCGCTCGCGCACGTCCAGCGCCGCGCCGGCGATCAGTCCTTCCTGCAAGGCTTTCACGAGATCGGCTTCGTTGACGATCTCGCCCCGCGCGACGTTCACGAATATGGCCGAGCGTTTCATGCTACGAAATCGCTCCAGGTTCATCAAGCCGCGGGTCTCGGGCGTGAGCGGCACATGGCAACAAACTACGTCGGCCGCCGACAAAAGCTCGTCCAGCGGCAGCATCCGCGGGCGCACTTCCGCAACAAGCGGCGAGTCGAGATCGGCGTAAGGATCGTAGGCTGCGATTTCCATGCCGAAGGCCGCCGCACGTCGGGCGGTCATGCAGCCGATTCGTCCCAGCCCGACGAGGCCAAGCGTCTTGCCCCACAGTTCGCCGCCCATGTACTGGTTGCGTGCCCAGCCGCCGCCGCGAACGTGCCGGTCGGCGGCGACGATCTTGCGGCTCAAGGCCAACATCAGTCCAATGGCCAATTCGGCCACGGAAATCGAATTTTGCGATGGCGTCGACGTCACGACGATGCCCGCCGCGCTGGCCGCCGGCACGTCGATGTTGTCCAGTCCCACGCCCGCTCGGGCGATCACCTCCAGCCGGCCAGCCGCGGCGAGCAGTTCGGCCGTGACGCGGGTCTGATTGCGGACGATCAACGCCCGCGCCGCGCCCACAGCGGCCGAGAGCGCGGCGCCGTCTTTCCACAACTCGGGCTGGAAAGTGATTTTGAACTTCTGCTTCAAATCGTCCACCGGCTGCCCGGTGATGTTCTCGGTAATCAAGACATCCGTCATGGCCGCTCGTCGATTCCCAGGGAGATGTGTTTGGTTTCGAGGAAGGCGTCGATGCCTTCGGTGCCCAACTCGCGTCCCCAGCCGCTTTCTTTCATGCCGCCGAATGGGCACTGGCTGGTGGCCGGCACCGAGTCATTAATCGCGATGGTCCCCGCCTCGACGGCCTCGGCCATTCGCCACATGCGGGAGAGATTCTGCGTGAAGACATAGGCCGCCAGGCCATACGCCGAGGAATTGGCCATCCGCACCGCCTCGTCCTCATCATCGAAAGCAACAATTGGCAGGACCGGGGCGAAAGTTTCCTCGCTCATGCAGCGGGCCTTCTGCGGAACGTCAACGAGTATCGTCGGCTCCAGGAAATTGCTGTTTGGCTTGGCATCCCATGCCTTGCCGCCGCACATAATCTTGCCGCCGCAGGCCACGGCATCGCGAATGTGCTCGAGCGCGAACTCGACGGCCTTGCGGTCGATCAGCGGGCCGATCTCAACGCCATCTTCGAGGCCATCACCGATCTTCAAGGCTCTGGTTCGCTCGACGAGTTTTGCGACGAAGCGATCGTAAATCGGACGCTGGACGTACGCCCGGTTGGCGGAAATGCACGACTGGGCCGTGTTGCGAACCTTGGCGAAGAGCGTGCCCTCGACCGCACGATCGAGATCGGTGTCGGCAAAGACCACGACCGGGGCATGGCCGCCAAGTTCCAGCGAGAGCTTCTTAATCTGGGCGGCCGCGCCCGTGATCAATTGCCGGCCAACCTCCGTGGAACCGGTGAACGAGATCTTGCGGCAGATTGGGTTTTCCAGCATCTCGGCGCCGATGTCCGCAGCCTTGCCGTTAACCAACTGGTAAATGCCCGGCGGCGCTTTCGCTTCGTCAACCGCTTCGGCAAAAGCCACGGAGCAAAGCGGCGTGGCACTGGCCGGCTTATGCACGACCGTGCAACCGGCCGCCAGCGCGGGTGCGATCTTTCGCACTGCCAGCACGAGCGGAAAGTTCCACGGCGAGATGGCGCCCACGACACCGATCGGTGTGCGCAGGACCATGTGCCGCTTGCCGGCCACTTGATTCGGCACGATGCGGCCATAGGTCCGCCCGGCCTCGCCAGCAAACCAGCGGAGATGGTCGATCGTGATCGCCATTTCTCCGCGGCTCTGCGCCAGCGGTTTGCCATTTTCCAGCGTCATCGTCCGCGCGATGTCGTCGCTCCGCCGCTGTATGACGTCAGCAATGCGGTTCAGCACGGTCCCGCGGTCCCGCCCAGTCAAGCCGCGCCACGCGGTGAGCGCGGTTTGCGCATCGGTCAATGCCTGGGCGACAACGGCCCGTCCGGCCGTCGCTACGCGGCCGATAAGCTCGCCGTTGGCCGGATTGACCACGTCGATCGGCGCGCCGCCCTCGCACCAGCAACCGTTGAGATAGAGTTTTTTGGTTTCCATAATTTGTGGGGCAGATTGCCAATCTGCCGAAATGCAGGCAGGTTAGCAACCTGCCCCACGATCACTTCGGCACCTTCGCCCAGTCCTTCAGAAACGTCTCGATGCCGATTTCCGTAAGCGGGTGGTCGTAAAGCTGTTTCAACACGTCGAACGACATCGTGCAGACCGGCGCTCCCGCAAGCGCCGCTTGCAGCACGTGTTCCGGATGCCGCACCGCCGCCACAAGCAGCTTGGTCGAGAAGCCGTAGTGGTCGTAGATCGTCTTGATTTGCCGCACGAGGTCCATGCCGATATGCCCCACCGCATCGAGCCGGCCGACGAACGGGCTGACGTACGTCGCCCCGCACTTGGCGGCCAGCATCGCCTGCAGCGGCGAAAACGTGACCGTGACGTTCGTTTTGATCCCCAAATCGCTCAGTTGGCGGACGGCGATCAGTCCTTCGAGCATGAGCGGGACTTTGACCACGACGTTGTCCGCGATCTTCACGAGCTCCTTGCCCTCGGCGACGATCGTCGCGGCGTCCGTGCCAACCGTCTCCAGGCTGACGGGCCCCTTCACGGCCGCGCAGATCTCCTTGTACACCTCCTTCGCCGGCCTGCCGGTTTTGGAAACGTGAGTGGGATTCGTGGTAACGCCGTCGATGATGCCCCAACGGTAAGCCTCGCGAACTTGGGCGATGTCGGCCGTATCGATGAAAAGTTGCATAATGCCGTAAGAATTATTGGAAGAAAGTGCCTAGCAAAAAGGGTTATGATAGCGGTGCGGACCGCGTGTCGTCAAGGACCGACGGTTCGACGGGTGCATTCCCGTTTTGTGGCTTCTCCAGGATCTCGACTGCGAGTTCTCATCGACTGCCGCAATCGAATCGTTGCGGGAGCATGGCTTCTGTCGTGTCTCTTTGGCGGGGTTGCAAGTCGATATCTTCTTGCCAACGATCGCGTTCTTCGCCGCCGCACGTCAGCGACGAAAAACTGTAGACCTTGATGGGCAAGCGGTGCTCGTTTGGGACGCCGAGACGCTGGCCGTCTTCAAGATGATGTTCTTTCGCCGCAAGGACTTGGCCGACGCCGAACAAATACTGCGGTCCCAGGGTGCGGCCTTCGATCGAACGTGGGTCCCGGAGCAGCTTGTGGCGATGTACGGCGAGCGCGATCCGCGGCTAGCGGCATGGGATGAGCTTGCGCGGGACGTGCCGACTAGATAAGATCCTATACGGCATCGGAATTCCGAATCTGGAACCAACGAGACGTTCAACATGTCGACACCTAAGGATTGGAATGATCGCGAAGCCTGGAATCGCCATTTCGCAAATCGTATCGAGCTTGAGAAGTCACCGTGCGACGGCTTCGGCACACTCTTGATCTACTTCGGACTCGCTCGCTGGGTTGTTCGCTGATCCGCGGATTTTCCCGATTTTTTCGCGCCGTTCGGAGACTCGCCGCAAGAGCTGGAGTTTTCCCTTGCCCTTGCCGGGCGCCAGGTCGCTCAGCTTCAGTTTTGTGGCGCTAGGTTCCTTCTTCGGCGCGTCAGCGTCGTCGGCTCGTGCGGCACTAAGAGGAGCAAGCGCGAGAAGGCCCAGCGCGAGCAAGAGAGTAAGTGTCTTTCGGAAGGTTAGCATGGCAATTGGTCCTTGTTAGCAAGTGGTTCAGGGTACTGCGAAGCGTCTTTATGGGGAACGCATTCCACCGCTCTATTACGGTGCTCGGTTGCCGATGTTACGGGCCAAAAAAGCGGAATTTGCCTTGTGTTCATGCGTACAGTATAATTGATAGGTGGGTTTGACAGTTGCCCTCTTTGTTTGCGTAACCGATGAGACTGACGATTTCGGAGCGAAAGTCGCACTTTCTGATGCCGGCCCAGTTGCCATGCCTGGGCCGAATGCCGACACTCCGTCTCGCTGCGGGCTGCATGCATCAATGCCTCGATTGTTACGTTCAAGGCAAGTGCGGAGTCCAGGGCAAAACTAAACTTTCCGTCGCTCGCGATCCCGTTTCGCGGCTTCGAAGCGAACTCACGCGGCACCGCGCCAAGCCGGCCGCGATCTGCCTCGACTTCGCCAGCGATCCTTTCCAGTCGGCGCCGGAACTACTTGATAGGACTTACGAGGTGCTAGAGTATTTGCTTAATGAGGGCATCGGCGTCGTCATTCAGACCAGGGGGCGGATTCCATCGCGGCACATGCAACTGCTTCTCGCCTATGCACCGCTAGTCCGAGTGATCATTCCGCTCGTGACAACAAATCTCCGCACAATGCGGATCTTCGAGCCGCATACAGCCACGCCGCGGGTTCGCTTGCGGCAGATGCGCGAACTTATCGCCGGCGGTGTGGCGACGCTCGCTCGTGTCGATCCGATCGTGCCAGGCGTGACCGACGATCCGGATACCATGCACGGGCTGTGCGCCGCACTGGCTGAGGCCGGCATCCGCGAAATCGCGGCCGGCGTTTTGGTCCTTCGGCCGGCGTTGGCGGGAACCTTGCGGAAGCGGCTTGGTCGACCGTTACTCTTTCAACGCCTGATCGAGCAGTTCGACGAACGAAGTGTGCGGTTGCCCGGCTTTCCGAGTGCAGTCCACGTGCTGCCAGCCGCGCGACGAAGGCGCATCTTCCAGTGGCTGACAACGATTGCCGGACAGTACGGCATTCAGGTCCACGTCTGCGCGTGCAAGAATCCTGACCTCGATAACGAATCGTGCAAGCTCGCCGGGCAGTGGTCGCCGCCGGAAATCGTCGAGCGTCAGCTTGGGCTCTTTGTCTAATGTACCCGGCACACTCCGTGTGCCGTTGGAAAGCGGCACACGCAGCGTGCCGGATACAATTCACTCTTCTCCATCCCAGGCGAGCTTTACGCGGGTCATCTCGTTGTGCTCCAAGTCGAAGCCGGCATCGCGAAGGGCCTCGATCACTTGCTGCCGCGTCGGGCGGGCGTCGTCCGCGTACACCAGGCCCCAAAAAACCGTGCCGCCGCCCTCGATGTGCATGCCTGTGGCAATCTGCTTGACCATCAGCTCTGGATTAAGCCGGGCCATGAGGTGCTGCATGGGATAGAACTCGTGCTCGTCGCGCACGGAAAAGGCTTTCGGCAACTGGACTTTGGTGAGCATGGTTTCGTGCCTCCGGGAGAATCGCGATGGTCCCAACAGGATATGAGATGGGAACGCGATCTGCAAGAGGCGTTACTGGAAACCACGTACCTTACCGCCTTCAGATGCGCAGGGCCTAATCGAATCAAATTCGATCTCATCAGTTGATCTTATAGATCGAAAATATGATGCTCGGGATGGCCGGCTCGCCCTTGGGGGCAATCTTGATGATCCCGACGCCGTTGTCCGCCGAGTTTGAAGAGATCACCACGTTGAACTTGTCGCCGGCCTTGCACTCCGCAATGCCTTGGCAGACGAGCACTGTGGTGAACTTCGGATCCTTGATGGCCTGGCGGCAGCCCGAGTTGTCGACGTCCTTGCCGTTCTGCTTCATCCAGACGTCAATGTAGTCGTCGGCGTCGCCCTTTTCCTTGCCCACTTGGATGGCGGCGAGCATGAAATAGACGCCGTCGGCTTTGATCGTCACATCGGGGCTCTTGCCCTTGTCATCATGACCAAGGCCGCCGAGGGCGTCGTTGGAATCCATTTTGACGAGCGTGCCGGTAACGCTCGCGGGCTGGCTCATCGAACTGGAAAGCTGGGCATAGACCGGCCCCGGCGGTGCGCACCGGCCGAACTGCGGAGTTGCCAGCGATGTCAACATTACCGCGGCGCCAACGGCAGCGCTGGAGAGCGATGAAAACGTTCCGAGCTTCATGGTAGGGTTCCTTAAAGTGAGGTGAATGAAGTAAAGCCAATTGCCCGCCAATGCGATGGCGCATCAAGGAAGCAGGCGGACATGGGGCGGGCAACCGCCCGCAAATAAAATGCCAAATTGGCAATTACCGGACGCCTCGCCGACCAAGTTCGACACGTCCTTCAGAAGTTTCTCAGCACGCAGAATTCATAGAAAAAAAGCGACATCGTCTCTGCACTAAGTTCGCGCACAAACTGCGCCCGAAAGCGGCGATGAGACAGTCACTCAGGAATCGCTCCGCGACGTGCTTAAACCCTTGACTCTTGCGGGTCGATAGGAAGTCGGACTCGTAACGACTCACGCCGCCTTGGCGACCCTCGGCGCCGGCACGACTTCCGCCGGGGCTCGATGGCCCCACTTCCGCAGCCAATGGAGACACGCGCGGAAATGTCGAATGCCGTCGAGAGAAAGCAGCCGCCGGCTGGCCCGCTGCTCGATGTGGAAGGCGCTGGTTGCGCCGTGATGCATCACCCGCCAGCCGGCGCGGGCCATCCGCAGGCACATGTCGACATCTTCAAAATACTTGCCGAAATTTTCGTCGAACGGCCCGACTTCCTCGATTGCTTGCTTGCGCAGCATGAGGAAGCAGCCGGAGAGCCATTGGCAATCAAACGACTCGCCCGGCCCGTGGTCGCGATAGAAATAGCGGTCCAGCGTACGCTCCATCCAGCGACCGAGGCCAAATCGCCGAGCGAGAAGTACGGAAAACGTCTGGAAGCGTCTGGCGGCGCGGGCGTCGTGGCCGTCGGCATGCAGGATCCGGCAGCCGGCGATACCGCAGTCGGGATGAGCGTCCATAAAGCCGACCATTCGCGAAAGGCAATTCTGCCGCGGATCGAAGAACATGTCGGTGTTCATCACCAGAACATAGCGGGCGGACGAGGCGGCCACGATGCGGTTCATGTTTGCGGCATAGCTCAGTCGCTTGCTGTTCTTTAGCACGGCGGTGTCCGGGATCTTCATCCGCCACGGTTCGACGCCGTCGCTAGAGGCGTTATCGACCAACAACAGGCAATAACGCAAACCGCCGGCAGACGCCTTCATTGTGGCGAGAAGCGGGGCCATCAAGTCGCGTTCGCCGGTATAGATGACGCCCACGTCCAGATCGCGCATCAAGCCGGCAGGTGCCCGGACTTGGCTTGCCCCTACAATTCGCAAAGATGGTTCCATCCGGACAAGGGACATGAGGCTGGCTTCCTGCCTTAGGCGGCTTTTCGCTTCTCGATAGTCGGCACGGCGTCTTCCGCGGCCACGGTAGTCTTGACCGGTGCTGCTTCCTCGGCTGCCGAATATCCCCTATTTAATCGGCCGGGCGACGACTGCTTCGGTAGAAAAATTGCCTGACTCAAGCTTTCCGCCTGCCGGCGGACCAATCGATCGATAAGACCGAATTCCCGATGTCCAAAAACGCGGAAGCGAATCATTAGCACCACGATGGTCGTTGCGATAACCCATGCCAGCCCGTCGGTGCGAAAGAGCGTCGCGGCGGTGGCGGCGGCGCCCGTGGTTAGGCACAAGGCCCCCACGATTCCCAAAACCTGCCACGGGCCAAGCCCTCGTTCCAAGAGACAATGGTGGATGTGCTGGCGGTCGCCCAGGGCGAACGGCCGACCCGTGAGCCTGCGGCGGACCATTGCCATCACCACGTCGAACATGGGCAGCGTCATGAGCACGACAGGCGCTGTGATTGACAAGGTGGCCGTGCTCTTCAGGCTGGCCTGAAAGCTTAGTATGCCGATCATCAAGCCGAGAAACGTGCTGCCGGAATCGCCCAGAAAAATGCTGGCCGGCGGGCGGTTGAAAACGAGGAATCCCGCCAAGGCCGCCGTCAGCACGAGGCTCGCCACCGCCACGTGAACGTTGCCGGTGCTCAGGGCGATGATGCCCATCATGCTGGTGGTGGAAAGCCCGACGACCGAGGCGAGCCCGTCCAGGCCGTCGATCAGGTTCAAGGCGTTGATGCAGCCCATGAGCCAGAGCGTGGTCAGCGCCATACCCCAGTGGCCCAATTCGATTCGGCAGCCGAAGACGACGATGTAATCAACGGAAATGCCGGCCGCGGCAACAGTCATCGCGGCGGCGAACTGGAGCACGAGCTTGGCCCGCCAACGGAGATTCCAGCAATCGTCGATCGCGCCGAAGAGACACGCCAGGGCGGCGGTGGGAATGAGCGTCCAGCAGAGATGCGCCAGTTCTCGGTGTCCAAAGCCGCCGAATGCCAAGGCGGCGAGCAGGCCAGCCGCGAAAGCGACATAAACGGCGACTCCGCCCAGCAAGGGAATGGGACCGGGATGAAAACGGCGCACGGTGTCGGGATGGGCGAGCACGCCCAACCGCCGCGCCGCACGGCGCACGAGCGGCGTCGTGCCGATCGAGGCGGCTAAAGCCACCGCCATCGGAATCAGCAAGTATATCCAGTCGCCATCCATAGCGTCAAAGCCCGGCGTCCCTGCCGGACAGTATTGGAATCGAAAATCAGGAGTATCAAATCTGCAATTTGCAATCCGCGGTTTTCAATGTGCCGCGATCGGTTGTGGGGCCGGCTGTTTTGCTATCGGTCGATTCAAGTGCTTCCGAGGCGACGGGCCGCGTCATAACCTTTATTTGTCGATTTGTTTTTTTACCGGCGCGCGCGAGCCTTCGTTCATCGATCGGCTCGAACCCCAAGTCCTTGATGCGCTTGAGGATTTCGTCGCACGGCAATGCAGGGCTATCGGCCGCCAGCAACACCACGGCAGGCCGCCAGTGGTCAATCTGACGAATAACATCTGTCGTCGCAGCCCGCTCCGGAAACGACGCCGAGCGCGCCTGGGCGTAATAGGCAACAACCTGCGCCAGGCCGTCGGGACCGAAGACACGGGCACCTGGTCCGTAGCTCTGACGAACCCATCTGCCAACTTCTACGGCTTCTGCACGAGACCGCGTATCACCGCTGAAGGCGACGAACATGTTTGCAACAAGAATCACTGCCGGCAGCACGACCGTGGGGCGGATTGCCAATCTGCCTGGCAGAGTCGAAACCAGCCGCAAGATTGACGCCAATCGCCACATTCCCCGGCTCGCCAAAGGTGCGGCGAGCAAAACGATTGGAAAGAAGTATCGCGGTCCCGCTTCATGCGACCAGTAAAGATGGACCCAGACTGCCAGCAGAACCGGCACGGCCACAACGAGCAAGGCGCGATAATCGGATCGCCGCAGGACCGCGCTTTCCGTAGCGATTCCGATGCCAAGCACCAGAAGGAAAAGCGGCGACAGGCCCTTGAAAAACCCGGTCGCAAAGCGCTCCGCCATCTTCCACCAAGGCAGCGGCGGCAGCAAATCGGGTCGCGCGAGTTGCTTGGCTTCCGCCCTGCCCGAAAGCGACTCCTGGGCCCAATCGCGAGCGAGTTCCACCGGCTGCGTCCGCACCAAGCCGATCATCGTGCCGTGATACCAGAGGGTGTTGATGTAAAGCAGCGAGAGGGGATACATGGCAAGACAGATCGATCCGCCGAGAAGTAGGCGCAGGGAGATTAAAGAGGGGAGAGGAAAGAGGGGAGAGGGAAGAATGGAGAATGAACGTGCTGCTCCTTGCTCCTTGCTCGCTGCTCCCGGCTCCGTGCTCCGTGCTCCCTGCCTTGCCCGCCACACCGACCAGGCAGCCAAGAGCGGAAACAGGGCCAGGCCCTCGGACCGCGTCAGGCAGGCTAGGGCAATCGTCACGCCGGAGGCAAAAAACCATCGCCAGCGAAGTTCGCTGACGGCCAGCCACAGCAAATAGACGCTTGCAGCCAATAGGAACCAGAAGGTCGAATCGCGAATGATCTCGACACTCCAGCGGATGAGGCCAGGATGAACGGCATAGAGAAATCCGGCCCCCAGCGCCGTGCGCCGATCGAAGGCGCGGCAAATCCAGCCATAGAGCGGCAGCACCGTGAGACTGGAGATGACGACGCCCCAGACCGCGCCGGCCAATTCCCAATTGAGTCCGGCGCGATGCAGCGCGGCCAGAATAAGTGGATAAATGTTGAAGCGAATGTTCCCCAATGCCTGCTCGATGAATCCGGCCTCAAAGGCTTTTCCCAATCGTATGTAAAAAACGGCATCAGGACAGATGCCGTCCACCTTCCAGGCCATGATCGCGCGCGGCAAAAGGCAGAGCGCCAATAAGGCCCCAGGCACGAGCCATCTGCCTGCCGCGGCAGGTTCTGACGTGCTCGGCTGGCCGTGAATCGGTAGTGGTTTCGGACAGTAGGACGACACGCTAAGTCGTTGTAGCTACGAATTCTTCTTGCTGCGATGGGTCGCCACCGCCTGCCACTTTCGGGCAGTGTGGGTGCGGCTTTATCGCAGAATGACAAAATCGCGGCAACGTCAATTCCTCAGTGCGACATTACTGAAATACATAACAAGAGGGGGCTGCCAAAGCCTGATTCTAGGAGGCAAGTTTCCTTAGGTCCAAAGATGACAGCATTGTAAATGCTTGACACCCTTTTGGGGACTGAATAATATCTAACGTATGAGCATCTGGAACAAAGTGCTGCTGGGATTGCTGGCTATTGCTTCGCTGGTCTTTTTTCACGCCGCGATTCGCACGGTCAAGACATTCGATTTTTGGTCAAAAAAGGCGGCCGTTTTCGAGAGTCAGATAAAGCAACTCCGCGAAGAAATCGTCCAATTCCGTACCGCGGATCACGAACACCCGCTGCCCGATAAGACTTTTGGCGTTCAGCAATTGCGCTTTGACCTAAGCCGCATGGTCAACAATCGCGGCCGCATCTGGACCAACTGCCAGATGAAGAAAGTCCAGGCGGAAGTGGTCAACGGCGTAAAGACTGGTCGCACCGAAGTAACCGTCAACTGCGACGACCCCGGGATATCCGGCAAAATGCTGGTCTACGCCTTCGAGGAAGGCGACGAGCCGTCGTCGGTAAAATACCTGGGCGAGTTCGCCGTAACGAACATCAATCCGGGAAGCGCGGGATTAGTCAGCACGACGCAATTGACGAAGCTCCAGGAGAACAACTTGGCTCATAGCAAGACGTCCTGGATGCTCTACGAAATGATGCCCGCCGATCAGCACGAGCTATTTGCCTCGTTGAACGACGACCAGCGGAAGAAGTTTTTCCCTGATCCGGATCCAGGTTTGTCGAAAGCGGAGCAGGACAAGTGGAAAAAGGAGAAGTGGTGGCTGCCCGAAGAGTACGTTGCGGACGGGCAGCAAGTGAACGGCAAGACGTTCGAGCGAAAGTTGCGCGATTACTTGGAGATCATGCGCGTGTGCGAGGTCGATCGAACGCTCTACGACGACAGGAAGAACGCACTGGTTCGCGACGAGGGCTATTTGACAGCGGCCAAGACGGATTCCGATCAGCAACTTGCATTTGCCGAGAAGCAAAAGGCGCAGGCCCGCAATGAGCGGGATTGGGAATTCAAGCAGCGGGACGCCACTTTGGCTTACTACGCCGCGCTCGAGACAATGCTTAACTTCAACGAACTGGCTGTGAAAGCGGCGATTGCCGCGAACGCAAACGCCGCCAAACAAATCGCCAAGATTCAGAAAGATGCGGCCGAAGAGATCGATCGCCGCACACGAAACATGGCACAATACAGTGGTGCGAAGTCGAACTAAAGGGCGCGGGGGCGAACTAACGGCGTGGGCATCTACGATCGCGAATACTACCGCCAGGGAGGAAGCGGTTTTCGCCTGCGGGCGCCCCGCACGGCGGTCGTCGCGATTATTCTCATCAATTGCGGGGTCTTTGTCGCGGAGCTGATCACCCGCAACTCGCAGCAAGAAAACCGCGACGGGCCGGTTGTCGAGTGGCTGTCGGCCCACTCCCAAATCAATCCTCCGGCGGAAAAGAATGAAAAGTACCTTGCACAACTAAGTCCAGCTGAGAAGGAGGAGATTAAAGCTCGCTTTGACGACCGCGACGACACGTTGCGTCACCCGTGGTTATGGTGGCAGTTCCTGACGTGCGGTTTCGTGCATGACCCCTGGAACGCCCAGCATATTATCTTCAACCTATTGGCGCTGTTTTTCCTAGGCCGCGACGTGGAAGAATGGTTTGGGACGAGGGAGTTCATTCGCCTCTATCTGGTAATGATCGTGTTCGCATCGTTGGTGTGGATGATATCGACGCGGTTATTTCCGGGCGAATTTCCGACAGGGAAATGGCCCGACGGGCGGTCGGTTCTAGTTCCGATCGAAAACGTGATGTTCGGGGCCTCGGGAGCGATAGCGGGAGTCGTCGTATTCTATGCGCTGCTCTTTCCACGGCGAACGCTCCTAGTCATGTTCGTACTTCCGCTTCCGGCTTGGCTCGTCGGCGCGCTAGCGATCGGCTACGATATCTACGGAGCGATGGGCCGAGCGGACCAGCACGTCGCCTACACGGCCCATCTGGGCGGCGCGGCGTTCGCCCTGGCGTACTTCAATTTCCATTGGAACCTGGGCAATATCGTCAAGCCGGCGGTTGCTTGGATAAAGAACCGCAGCCGGCCGCCGTTGAAGGTCTTCAAGCCCGACGACGGGCCCGCCGAGCCGGTGACCGACGACGAAGTCGACCGCATCTTGACCAAGATCCATCGCGAAGGCGAGCATAGCCTGACGTCCAAGGACGCCGAGTGATGGAGAAGGCTAGCCGCGAATACCGGCAGCGGCGCGGAGAGTAGGGTGGTGCGGCAGCGCTCAGCCAGCGCAAATCTCGTTTAGTCCTTCCATGAGCCGCCCCAAATCCTCATCGGCAAGTTGCCCAATTCTGTTGCCGATTCGTTCCACGGCAAGCGTTCGTATTTGGCTGATCTTGATCCACGATTGTTTTGGCAGTGCGACTCCGCGTATTTCGAGAGTCAGAGGGAAGCCGGCCCGTGGCGGCTGACTGGTGATGGCCATTGCAATGACCGTCCCGGAACGAGCATTAAATGCTTCCTCGCTGATAACGACGACGGGCCGCCGCCCACCCTGCTCGTGACCTCGGACGGGATCAAGGTCTGCCCAAACGATGTTGCCCCTCAGTATTCTGGCCATTCGCTGAAGTCCGCAGCCATTCCTTCCTCGGCCAATGCTTTCTCAAATGTTGGATCGAGTTTGGCGCATTCGCGTGCAAGCCGCCCGCGCTTAAGACGATCGAGCTTGTCGCGAACCGCCTCCTGGACCACGCGGCTGCGACTGGGAAATTGGTTTTCCGCAACGAGTTTGTCCAGATGGGCGACAATTGCCTCGTCAAGTGTAACGGCGATCTTTACCGTAGCCATCGCAACTCCTGGTATGATAATTCATCATACCGCGTCGCCTCGGGGTGTCAAGTCCGCGATCTACCGCCCAAACCGCTCCATCCTCTCGCTCTCGCGCGACGATCCGCTGCCGACGAGCGAGTCAATCATCACTTGCACGTCGCTTGTGACATTGGCCATGCGGTGCAGCCATAGCGAGCGGAAGAGGCCGGTCGAGTCGAACAGGTCGCCGGGAAAGCTGGCGAGAATCGACGATCCGATCTGGGCATTGAGGTCTTCGTTGGGGCTGACCGGCGCCATGCCGCGGCGAAACGCGGCGCGAAGCGAGGCTTGCAAGAGCGGCCAGGCATGACGCCCGCCTTTGACGTTCGATTGATAGTCGAGGTCCCGCGAGAACTCGATCGCACGCTCGACATCGCAGGCGAACTCGCTCACATCGCCGAGCTGGGCGAGATGGCCGACCAAGAGATCGGTCCAGCGCTCGGCGCGGCGGCGGAGATGGTTGAGCTTGACGGCTCCTTCGGCGTCGACGCCCGGCCCGCGAACCAGCAGAATCAGCACGCGATGCCGGGCTTCCATGTGGCCGATCATGACGCTGCGAGCCAGCGACTCGAAGTCGCTCGTGCCGCGATGCCGGTCGTAGAGGCAAAGCAGGGCGGTCCAGACGCGAGTGAGCACCTCGCCCGTCAGAATTTCTTCAAGCACGCCGCGGAGGAACGGCCATTTGACGCGGGCGGCGGTGGCGTCCGAGTGCGTGGCATCGGCTGCAAAGCTTTTGAGGTTTCGCGTCCAGCGGTCGAAGCGGCATTTGGATGCGGTCCAATACTGCTGCACGCCCTGGCTGGAGAGTTGCGTTTCACCGCGGACGAGCACGGGCCCCTGGGCGGAGAGGATGGCGGCCAGTTCAACAAGTTCTCGCGCGTGCATGGGCGTCGCTCGGGGATGGAGGAGGTTTGACGGTCGATCGAGAGAGTATGCAAACGCAATGCCAAGCCAAACATGGTGCCTCCGATGCCAATTCTGCTGGTAGAACTGTATTGCGACGCGACTTCGTATGTTGCAATTTGGCAACATGCCTTGGTCCGTGAAGTGTAGAAAAGGCACGTACCAGAGCGGCCCGAAGACGTGAGAGCGGTAGTTCTTCGTTGTACTCGACCGCACACTACGGCCGCAGCAACTCGCCGCATCCCCAGCCTATCGACCGGCCGCCAATCCAGAAGAACCGCCCGGCAGCGCGGAAGCCGAGTTTCGCGTGGCTCCGCAGCGAGGCCCGGTTGGCGAAATCCACGATCGCGATCATTTGGGATAAACCGCGCTGCCGGAAGTGCTCGGCCGCCCGCGAAAGCGCGGCGCCGTGGATTTGCCGCCCGCGAAATTCGGGCACCGTATAGGCCTTGTACAAGTAGACGGCATCCGGCGGCAGTTTCAGCCCGGCGCCGAAACTGTGCTCCGGCTCGATTTTCTCGACGGCGTACCAAGCATAATTGGCTAGCCGGTCGCCGTGGAATGCGGCAAAGCAGAAATCGCGGCCCGACAGCAGCCGTCCGGCAATCGGCGCCTCTAGTTCGTGACGAGGATCGGCCGCGGCCGCGCGCAGGTCGTCGCAACTCAGAAAACGATATTCCAGTTCAAGCGCCGGCAGCGGCTGCGGGAGGACAGAAGCCAAATCCAGACGCAGCACCTGAACGATTTCGATCCTTGTCAGCCGCCGCACAACACGATATGCCAATTCGGCAAATGTTGGGCCATTGCGAGTCGGTCGCTGGAGTTGCTTGTCGAACACGTTGACTCCCGACGGCTTCCGGCACGCCGCGTTCGCAAAAAAATCTGCCGGCTTTACCAATTTGTCATTGCAACTCTACTTTATTGCTACGCGCATTGCTCGTTCACTTACTTCCTGGCGTGGGGGTACTGGTCCGTTCGAAGCCCGATGACGATAATAATTGGTTCAATCGGAACCAGAGGCTATCGAGACAGCGAGACTGATGATCCAGCACCGAGAACTTAAGGAGTGGGTGGAAGAGATGGCCCGATTGTGCGAGCCGGATTCCATCGTGTGGATCGACGGATCGGAAGAGGAAAAGGATCGCCTCACGAAAGAAGCCGTGCAAACGGGCGAGATGATCCCGCTGAACCAGGAGAAACTGCCCGGCTGCCTCTATCACCGTACGGCGGTCAACGATGTCGCACGCACCGAGGACCTGACCTACATCTGCGCCAAGCACCGCGAGGATGCCGGCCCTACGAATAACTGGATACCGCCCGAAGAAGGCTACGCGCGGGCGGGCGAGATCCTCAAGGGCTCGATGCGCGGGCGAAAGATGTACGTCATCCCGTTCTCGATGGGGCCGATCGGTTCGCCGTTCAGCAGAATCGGCGTGGAATTGACTGACAGCATATACGTCGTCCTAAGCATGAGGATTATGACCCGCGTTGGCGAGGCCATGTTGCGGCAACTCGGCAGCGCTGGCCAGTTCACCCGCTGCCTGCACGGCCAGGCTGATCTTGATATCAATCGCCGCTTGATCCTGCATTTTCCCGAGGACAACGCGATCTGGAGCTGTGGATCGGCCTACGGCGGCAATGCACTGCTTGGTAAGAAGTGCATGGGCCTGCGCATCGCCAGCTACCTCGGCCGTGGCGAGGGCTGGCTGGCCGAGCACATGCTGATCATGGGCGTCGAGCACCCTGATGGTCGCATCGAATACCTGGCCGCAGCCTTTCCCAGCGGGTGCGGCAAGACGAATCTGGCGATGCTCGTTCCGCCCGAAGGGCTCAAGCACAAGGGCTATCGCATCTGGACCGTGGGCGACGACATCGCCTGGATGCGGGTTGAGGCCGACGGACGGCTCTGGGCGATTAATCCGGAGGCCGGCTTCTTCGGCATCGCGCCGGGCACGAACTGCAAGAGCAATCCGAACATGATGCGGACGATCGCCCGCAACACGATTTATACGAACGAGCTTTTGACGAAGGACTGCGGCGTTTGGTGGGAGGGCGGCGAAGGCGAACCGCCCGAAGGCACCGACTGGCAAGGCCGGCCGTGGAAGCCCGGCATGAAAGACCGCGACGGCAAGCCGGTGCCAGGCGCGCATCCCAACAGCCGGTTCACGGCGCCATTCGCTGAGTGCCCCTCGGCGTCGAAGCTAGCCGACGATCCGCGCGGCGTGCCGATTTCGGCGATCATCTTTGGCAACCGCCGGGCGTCGCTTGAGCCGCTCGTTTACGAAGCGTTTAGCTGGGAACACGGCGTCTATATCGGCGCGACAATGGCTTCCGAGCGGACGGCCGCTCAGGTGGGCAAGCAAGGCGAGGTCCGCCGCGATCCGATGGCAATGCTGCCCTTCTGCGGCTATCACGTGGGCGATTACTTCGCCCACTGGCTCGAGGTTGGCCGGCAGATGAAAAGTCCGCCGCGAATATTCCACGTCAATTGGTTTCGCACGGATGAGAACGGAAAATTCCTTTGGCCGGGCTTCGGCGAGAACCTTCGCGTGATCGAGTGGATCCTCGACCGTTGCCGCGGCGAAGCAGACGCGGTGCGAACGCCGATCGGCTACGTGCCCGCGCCCGATAGCCTCGACCTTGCTGGCCTTAAAATACCGCCTGAGAATTTGAATAAACTGTTTACCGTGAATCGCAACGACTGGTCCGCCGAGACCGACGAGATCGCTAGCTACTTTCAGCAATTCGGCGACCGCCTTCCCTGGGAGCTTTGGAACCAAATGGAAATGCAAAAGGAACGCCTTCGCAAAACTGCCACGCCCGCGCCGTCGGAGAGCGGAATTCGCCCGATAGCCAAGGAGCTAAACGAGACAATCGAGCGCGAGAACCCGCACGTCTATGCCATGCTTTCCGAGCTGGGGAAGAGGATGTTTTTCCCCAAGGGCATTCCAGCCCAAAGCGCGGAAGCCAGCGCAAAGGCCAGGCGGCACGACGCCACGATCGGCATCGCGCGGGAGAAGGGCAAGCCGATGTTTTTGCCCTCGATCATGAAGTATTTCAACGACCTCACGCCCGGCGAGACGCTGACCTACGCGCCGAACGCCGGCCGCGCCGACTTGCGGAACAAGTGGCGCGAGGAAATGATTCGCAAAAATCCGACGCTGGCGGACAAGAACATTTCGCTGCCGATCGTCACCGGCGGCGTGACGCACGCTTTGAGTCTCGTTGGCGACATGTTCCTCGATCGCGGCGACATGGTGCTCTTGCCCGATAAGTTCTGGGAGAATTACGATCTGCTCTATAGCGTGCGAATGCAGGCCGAGTTGGGGCTTTTCCCGATTTTTAGCGACTCGGGCGGATTCAATGTGGCGGGTTTGCGGCAGGCGCTGGCCGCTCGGCCGGAAGGTTCGAAGACGATGGTCGTGCTCAACTTCCCCAACAACCCGACGGGCTATTCGATCACCGCCGCCGAGGCCGACAAGATTATCGCCGTCTTGAAGGAGGCAGCGGAGGGTGGCCGCAACTTGGTCGCAGTGACCGACGACGCCTACTTCGGTCTCTTCTACGGTGACGACCTGGCCCAGGAGTCGCTCTTCGCGCAACTGGCTAACCTGCATGAGAGGATCCTGGCCGTGAAAGTGGACGGGCCGACCAAGGAAGAGTTTGTCTGGGGATTCCGCACCGGCATGTTGACGTTCGGCACGCGCGCCCGCACAAACGTCGATGCACTTTACAAAGCGCTGGAACAAAAAGTTACGGGAGCGATCCGGGCCACGGTTTCCAATTGTTCGCACGCGGCGCAGAGCATGCTGCTGAAGGCGCTTTCCAGCGAGACGATCAAGGCCGAACGCAAGGAGAAGCAGAACATCCTCCGCGAGCGCGCCCTTCGTTGCCACGAAATCCTTAAGAAGCCGGAATACGCGAACTATTGGAAGCCCTATCCCTTCAACGCCGGCTATTTCATGTGCATGCGGCTGAAGGGCATCGACGCGGATACCTTCCGCAAGCACTTGTTAGACAAGTACGGCGTGGGCGTGATTTCCGACGGCGCAGCACGATATCCGTGTGGCTTTTTCGGCGGTGGATGTTGGCGAGTTGGAAGATTTGTTCGCGCAGATGGGTGCGGCGGCGAAGGATTTGCTGGAAGGCGGCGGCGCGGGAGAATAGCCGCGGCGCATGTTCCCAGTGTCATGGAGGAATTGGGGTCAATTCATGCAGCCGACAACCAGCCGAGACTTTCAGAAGGTGGCGGGCCAGCGGCTGACAACGGCCGGCATCTTGCTTCGCGAAAAACTCACCTTGGACGCGCAATACATTGGCGGTTACGCGGTCGAATGCTCGCTCAAAGCACTGATTTTGAACTTGGCGCCTGATCCGGACAAACCTGATATACTTAAACGTATCACAGCGGGTGCGACGATGCACCGGCCGGATGTGCTACTCGGTAAGCTGCGCAATTTGGGCACTTCGCTTCCGCTCGCTCTTGCCAAGCGGATGCGGCGATTCGATTGGGCTACCGATCTACGGTACGAAACCGGTCGGCGCGACACAGGTGAAACCGTTGCTTTTTTAAAAACGGCGAAAGCCATTTACGATTGGGTTGAGGGCCAATTGCCATGATCAATTTGACTGTTCCAGTTTGGGAGGCTAAACGTACCGACGAGACTCGCGGCGTGGAACGTCTGCTCCTAGATGCCGGATTTCAAAAGGCCGATGTCTATCGCTACAATTCGGCCTCGATCCGTGTTCGCGTCATCGATCCGCGGTTTGAAGGTTTATCGTTGGAAAAGCGCGACGAATTGGTCGAACCGCATCTTGCTCGACTGCCAGAGCGAACACAAGCCGATATCGTGAGCCTCTTTACATTCTCGCCGTCGGAATTGGAGGAACGCTCTACGAACGCGCGTCAGCTTTTCTTAAATGCCGAGTTCGACGAACCAAGTCCTTCGGCACTTTGAATGTGCATAAACCAAGCCATTACTTCCTCGCCTCCGTATACCGCCGGATCAACGCATTCGTCGAACTATCATGCCCCAACTGCGGCTCTGTCGCCGCTTCCAACTCCGGCACGATCCGCTGGGCGAGCACCTTGCCTAGCTCGACGCCCCACTGGTCGAAGGAATCGATATTCCAGATCACGCCCTGCGTGAAGACGCTGTGTTCGTAGAGCGCGACGAGCTTTCCTAACATCGCCGGGTCGAGCCGTTGGGCGAGGAGCGTGTTCGAGGGCCGGTTGCCCTGGAATACGCGGTGCGGCACGAGCCAATCGGGCGTGCCTTCCGCCTTCACTTGCTGTTCCGTCTTGCCAAAGGCCAGCGCCTCGCTCTGGGCGAAGACGTTGGCGACAAGCAAATCATGGTGTCGTCCGAGAGGTTCGAGCGCTTCCATGAAGGCGATGAAGTCGCAAGGGATGAGCCGTGTGCCTTGGTGGATCAATTGGTAGAACGAGTGCTGGCCGTTGGTGCCCGGCTCGCCCCAGTAGATCGGGCCGGTCTCGTAGGCCACTGGGCTGCCGTCCAGCGTGACCGATTTGCCGTTGCTCTCCATCGTAAGCTGCTGCAAGTAAGCGGGGAAACGCTTCATGTACTGCTCGTAGGGCAGCACGGCCATCGTCTCGGCGCCGAAGAAATCGGTATACCAGACGGTCAACAGCGCCATCAGCACGGGCAGATTCCGCTCAAACGGCGCGGTGCGGAAATGTTCGTCCATTTCATGAAAACCGGCCAGCATCGCACGAAAGTTCTCCGGCCCGATGGCGAGCATCGTCGAAAGCCCGATCGCCGCGTCCATCGAGTACCGCCCGCCGACCCAGTCCCAAAAGCCGAACATGTTGGCCGTATCAATGCCGAACTCGCTGACCTTGGCCGCGTTGGTGGAAACTGCCACGAAATGCCGGGCGACGGCCTCCACGCCCGCGCCGAGCCCTCGCAGCAGCCAGTCGCGAGCGCTTTGGGCATTGGTCATCGTTTCCAGCGTCGTAAATGTTTTCGACGAGACGACAAATAGTGTCTCTGCCGGATCGAGATCGCGAGTCGCCTCCACGAAATCGACGCCGTCAACATTGGAGACGAAGCGAAAGGTCCGGCCGCGGTCGCTGTAGAACTTAAGGGCTTCATAGGCCATGACCGGGCCGAGGTCGGAGCCGCCGATGCCGATATTCACGATGTTGCGGATCGGCTTCCCCGTGTGCCCTTTCCACGCGCCGCTGCGGACTTGATTGGCGAAGGCAGTCATCTTGTCGAGCACGGCATGGACTTCGGGCACGACGTTTTCGCCATCGACGGTGATTGTCGCTCCGCGCGGCGCGCGCAATGCGGTATGCAAGACCGCGCGGTTCTCCGTGATGTTGATCTTCTCTCCACCGAACATCGCGTCGATGCGTGCTCGGAGCCCGCACTGTTCGGCAAGCTGAATGAGGAGTTTGAGCGTTTCGTCGGTGACGCGATTCTTGGAATAATCGAGGAACAAGCCTGCCGCCTCGACGGTCATTCGCTCACCACGCTGGGGATCATCGGCGAATAGGCGGCGCAGGTGCGTTTCGCCGATCTCGCGGTAGTGCGCTTGCAGCGCCTTCCAAGCCGGGCTGTCAATGAGGAACGGGGCAGATGCGGTCATCGCTATATTCCTTTCGCAAAGATGAAGGAGAAACTGGCGGAATTGTACGTCGCCCGTGCGGCGGCTGCAATCCCCGCGATTGTCCCAAGTGGACGTATCGCTACAATGAGGGTAGGAGCAAATCAGCCCGCGATCTTGGCGGGAAGAGATGGTTCAATTGAGAGGAGATTGCCATGCACGGTTTTCCAGTCACGCCGCCATTCATGGTACTGCTTGGCCTCGTGTTTGTTGGCGTCGTCGCTCTCATTCAGGTAGGAGTGATCAGCTATGCCTACGAGAAGATGGGCATCCATCGCAACTACGTCCTCGGAATTCTCCTGCTAACATTGGGCGGCAGCGCGATTAACATCCCGATCGCCGAATTCCCAGCGCGTCTCATCGAGACGACGAATACCGTCTGGTTCCTTGGCATGCAATATCCCGTGCCCGTCGTGCAGCAGCAGGACAAAACAATCCTGGCGGTCAACCTGGGCGGCGCGGTGATCCCGGTGGTGCTGTCGCTTTACTTGCTCGCGCGCAATGAGATCTATGCCGAAAGCGCGGCGGCCGTTCTGATCGTGACGCTGGTCACGAACCGGATGGCGCATCCCGTTCCCGGCATGGGAATCGCCATCTCGCCGCTGGTCGCGCCAATAGTCGCGGCGCTTTCTGCGATCCTCATCTCGCGGAAACACGCTGCTCCTGTAGCCTATATCGCCGGCAGCGTCGGCACCCTGTTAGGCGCCGACATTCTCAACCTGGGCGTGATCCGCGACTTGGGCACCCCGGTCGCCTCGATCGGCGGTGCGGGAGTAGCCGACGGCGTCTTCCTGGCGGGCATTGTCGCAGTGCTGCTGGCGTGACGCAGTACGCCATCTAGGGCAAAACAGTGGGACCAGTTCGCGACATCGAAGCCTGACGCGCAAGCGAGGCTCTTGTCCGGCGCCGGCCTCGCTTGCGCGTCGGGCTTCAATAGCCCACAGTTTTGACGTAGTCGGTTCAGTAGGGTGGGCCGAGCGCAAGCGAGTCCCACCATTTCATCTCAGCGCGGCTAGCGCGCGCTGATAGACGTTGTCAATTTCAGTCAACCCGGCGATCGAGATCTTCAAGTCGCGCAATAATCCGTCGGCAAGCGAGTATATCCAGCCGTGGACCGTCAGGTCCTGCCCGCGCTGCCAGGCGTCGCCGACGACCGTGGTCTGGCAGACATCCAGCGCCTGCTCGATGACATTAAGCTCGCATAGCCGATCGCAGGCGGCCTCCGGATCGGCCAGTTCGGCAATCTGGGCCGCGTGCTTCTCCTGAACATCCTGAACATGGCGGAGCCAATTGTCGATCAGGCCGAGGCGGTCGTTCCGCAAGGCCGCCCGCACGCCTCCGCAGCCGTAATGGCCGCATACGATGATATGCTTGACCTTGAGGAAATCGACCGCGAACTGGATCACCGAGAGGCAGTTCAGATCGGTATGCACCACGACATTGGCCACGTTGCGATGGACGAAAAGCTCGCCGGGCATTAGGCCGACGATCTCGTTGGCCGGCACGCGGCTGTCGGAGCAGCCGATCCAAAGGTACTTGGGCGACTGCTGGCGGGAGAGCGTGGGGAAAAACTCGGGATCGCGGCGGCGGATTTCCTCGGCCCACTCTCGATTGTTTTGAAAAAGTCGGTTGAGGTCTCCCATAGGCTGATCCGAGGCGTTCTTGGCTGGAAAGGTCAGTTAGTTTGCAGAATATGGGATATATGACCGGTTTCATAGTCATCGGCACCATGCGCAGTCGCGCACGTTTACATTATGGCCCATGTCGATTATAGTAAATGTTTACCGCATATTCAGACAAGCTCTTAAAATGGCTGCGCCGCGAGACTGGCTTTGGCCGGCGCAGCCGAATGCTCCACGTCCAAGCATGGCCGAGAAGGTCCAGAATCTCTATCGTACGCCGCCGGTCCAGCCGCAAACGCCGCAGCCGGTCGTTCGGCCGGACATTCGCTGGACCACGCGCGAATCGCTGATCTCGGCCCTCTTGGTGTTTTTTGTTGTGACCGCTTATTTTAGCGTCTGGCGGTTTGAATTCGTATATTTTGACGACCCGGGGTATATCAGCGAAAACTTGGACGTTTTGCGTGGCCTGCCGTTGTTCAAAAGCCCGGAGCGTGACCGAAAGCCGGGCGATCCGCCGTTGACCCTGGAAGAACGTCAAGCGTTAAGGCACAGGTATGTCGAGGACACTAAGGCGAGCGTCTACTGGGCGTTTACCTCCTTCGAACAGAGCAACTGGCATCCGCTCACCTGGCTCTCGCACATGTTGGACGTACAGTTATACGGCAGCAAGAAGCCCAAGGACCTCGAACCAGGTGACTATCTTGGATCCGGCGGGCATCATATCACGAACATCATCCTGCACTCGTTGAACACGCTCTTGTTTTTCGGGCTGTTTTGGCGGATGACGGGCAAATCGTGGCGAAGCGCGGCCGTGGCGGCGATGTTCGCCGTCCATCCGATGCACGTCGAATCGGTGGCCTGGGTGGCCGAGCGCAAGGACGTGTTGAGCACTTTTTTCGGCCTGCTGACGCTCCATGCCTATGTGAGCTACAGCCGCACAGCGCGGTTCGGCGGCGGTTTCGTTCTCTTCTCCGCGACTTTCGCCGCGATCATTGGCATGCTGGCCTGGCTCTGGTTCAACCAGTGTTATTGGTACAAGATTCAGGTCGTGTGGTTTCAGCAGAACCGCCTTCCGCTCGCAGCCGACGTGCTGCAGTGGTTCCCGCGGCAAGTCGAATTCCTAAAGCGTGCCGGCTTTTACTTGCCGACAAATTCTCCGGACTGGTATTCACAGCAGGCTAACTTCCTTAGGGATAGGCACTGGGACGCGATGTTGCCCGTAGCGTATGATGGGTTTCATCTTGCCGCCGAGTACCTGGCATATTTCGGAACGGCTTTGATACTTGGCCTTGTCGCCGTGATAGTGTTCGCGCTGCAGTCCGGTCGAACCAGGCTTCTGAAATACAGCGGCACGATACTCGCATTCGCCGTCGTGGGAACCGTGATGCTCGCCGGGCTCTGGTCTACGGGGAAGTTCGCGGATGGCCCTGCCCAGCGCTGGATCAACTCGATCGGCGGCACACTCGCGCTCTTGGGAGTCGCCGCCGCCGTCGTGGCTGCAATCCAGCGGCGCCGCACCATTGCCGCGCAGTGCGCGGTCTTCGCCTGCTGCGTCGCGGCGCTGATGATCGTCCTCCACTGGATCGTCTTGTCGCCGCCGGAGCCGCCCGCGCCGCCGGCTTGGTATAACACCCCGCTGCAAACGCTGATGGAACGGATATGGTGCTCCGAGTTCGCCATAGGGCTCTTTATCGCCTTTGGCAGTTTGGCCGTGGATGCGGTGTCAAGTCGGCGGCGAAACCTTGCTCTGTACAGCTTCGTGATTGTGCTTTACGCCATCGGCCTTCTGGCGAAGCCGATGCTGGTAACGTTGCCCGCCATCATGCTGCTGATCGACTTCTGGCCGCTGGGACGAATGGACGTCGGCGCTTCCCGCGAGGAGGAAAAACCCGCGGTCCCCATTAGCGATCCGGCCCGAGCATCGCGTCGCCGAGGGCCGCAACGGCGAAGGCGCCTGCGCCAGTCTATGCACAGGCACCAACTTTTTCAGGGTCGCGGACGCTTTTCCGCACCATCATCCGCATCGCAATGTTGTTCGTCGAAAAGGCGCCCCTGTTCGCATTGGCTGGCGCTTCAAGCATGGTGACGCCGCTCGCGCAGAAATGGGGCGGCTCGATGGCCTCTACCAACGACCTGTCCATCGGCTTTCGCGTGCAGAATGTGATGAAGTCGTTCGGAGTATATATCGGAAAAATGTTCTGGCCGGGCAAGATGATGTCGCTGCACTTGCTCGCCCAGGATAAGAATGGTCTGCCGTATGTCGAGCCTGAATTTTTCTTGCTCGGACTTGCTGTTGTCGTCGTTTTGTCAACCGTGGCTGTCGCGGCGTTTTTCCTCGGTCGCCGTTACCTGACCTTCGGCTGGTTATGGTATGCCGGCCTTCTTATTCCCGTGATCGGCTTCGTCCAAGTGGGCGAACAAAGATGGGCCGACCGCTACACGTATGTCCCCTACGTAGGCCTGTTCGTGGCCATCGTTTGGACGATCGGCGAGCTACTAGACCGTTTCCCGCGGTGGCGTCCGACGCTGCTCTTTGCCACGGCCGGCGGCGCGGTCTTGGTCCTCACTACTTGGATCTCATGGA
The DNA here is from genome assembly GCA_963775975.1 of uncultured Planctomycetia bacterium. Classification (GTDB taxonomy): domain Bacteria; phylum Planctomycetota; class Planctomycetia; order Pirellulales; family Thermoguttaceae; genus JANXQG01. The sequence goes on along the minus strand of CAVZKX010000003.1, from coordinate 297,964 downwards.
CAAACTACCAGATTCAATCCTGGAGCGATGTGGAAACGCATCTTGTACACGCCCTGGAGGTCGAGCCGGACAACTGGAACATGCTCAACAACCACGGCGTTTATCTGTGGAAGGAAGGGCAAAAGAGACAGGAAAAGCGCGACGAGCTTCTGAGGGAAGGCAAAACTCAGAGAAGCGCAGGAATACGACAAGGAAATGCTTGAATACAAGGACAAGGCCAAGAAGAGCTGGATTCATGGCATAACGTCGCGCCCCACGGCCACCGACATTCATAGCAACCTGGGCTACGCCTACTCCGAGGCTGCCAGCCAGACTACCGACCCGGCGGAGAGCAAGAGGTTTCTCGACCTTGCCGAACATCACTTGGGCGAGGCTACGCGATTGAAAGACATCTCCCCGCGTCCGCATAACAATCTCGGCCGTGTCTTGCTGCGTCGAAGCCAACAGTCCGAGTTGGAAGCAAATGCCGCCGAGGCCAAGGGCAAGACCGACCCCGCCGAAGCGGCCAAGGTAAAACCCCTGCGCGAACTGCAGAAACTCAAGCTCGATCAGGCCATCGACCAGTTCGAAAGGTCGGTTCAGCTCGATCCGTCGCTGCTGGAAGCACATCTCAACTTGGGCGAAGTCTATACGCAATTGGGTGCGAATGACAAAGCGATGTACGACAAAGCTACGCAGCACTACGCCAAAATCCTTTCCTTCTTTGCTCCGGATGTCGACAGGGACGCACTGGCAAACTTCAGCCAGGCCTACTTCGGCTTGGGGCGAATCGCCTTGGCCCAGGGCAATTTCGAAGAAGCCGTCAAGTACATGAAACAGGCGATTGCCGTCAAATCCGACAATATGCCGGCTATAGACCGCTTGGCGCAAGAGCTTTTCCTCCACGGCGACTACCGCGACGGCGAGCAAGTCATCCGCCTATGGCTTAGCAAGCTGCCCGCTCCGCCCCACCCCGCGCGGCGGCAACTGGCCGAACAATTCGGCAAGCGATTCGAGAGCAATGGAAAACACGAGCAGGCGGTTCGCGCATGGATTGCCATGGCCTGGATCTTCGCAACCAGCCCAGAACCGCAATTGCGCGACCCACAAGCGGCCCTCGGCATCGCCGACCTCACCGTCAAAATGACGAAACAACAAGACCCGCTGGCGCTCGACGCGCTGGCGGCCGCCTTAGCCTTGAATGGGCAATTCCCTGCCGCGGTTCAGGCCGCCGAGGTGGCAATCAATCTGGCCAACAGCCAAGGGAATAAACCGCTGGCCGAGTTGATCTCCGAGCGCCTGTCAAGTTATAAGCGCCAGACGCCATACGTCAGCAAGGCCAATGGCAGCGACCGCCCCAAGGACCACGACTGATTTACTACGTCGAAAATAAACTTGAATTCGGCCCAAATGGCCGCCTGGCGGCTTCCCGTCAGATTTCCGCACCTCTGGCTTGCAAGGGAAGTAGACGAGGGCGATAATGGAAGGGATTGCGTCCCTTCTCCTCGCGGACTAATTGTCGCAAAACCCGCGGGGGTCGCGTCACGTTGCATAGGCTATCATCCCTACGAGACTTCGAGCCAGGAGCGACCGATGTCAGTAATCTGCCAATGTCCGTCGTGCAAGGCGAAGTATCAGGTCGGCGATCAGTATGCCGGCCATAAGATCAAATGTCCCAAGTGCGGCGCCGCGGTCCACGTTCCCGCGGCGGCGCCGGTCGTGCCCGTCGCTGCGGCCTCCATCGACGCTGGCGACGACAATGGAGATATGGCTTTTGCGCAATCCGGAGACGACAATTTACTTGGCTTTCTCAACGACGACGCTGCCGTACGGAAGCATCACGGCGAGCGGTCCGGGAAGCAGCGCGCTAAGATTCACGATGGTTCCGTACCGGGCGATGAGCCCGCCGGGCCGGGCATCGGCGCGAAGCCGCCGGCGCACGGGCAGCACCCCAAGAAGAAAAAATCAACTTCCGGATTGCTGATCGCCGGACTCGCCTGCGTCTGTCTCGCCATCGCGGGAATTATCGGGGGCGAATTGTATTACATGCGCGCCAAACCGGACGGTCTGCCCACTGCCTCCGAAATGAAGAAGCCAGCCAGGCCGGGAGTCGATCCGAGCGTGCCCATGATTGGCTTCACGTTCAAGTGGCCGGAGAGCGAACGTAGCGGGGCGACGCTCACCGTGAATGGCGAATTGACACCCGTGCCCGCCTCGGGCGAATTCAAGATCATGCTGCCGAAACTGCTGCAGCCGTATCATTTCGTGCTGGAGCGAAAAGGCTTCGTCACGAAGGAATTTTCGCGTCCGCTGACCGAGGACGACGACTTTAACGTGACGCAGTGGGAAGCCGAAAATCACGGCATCGACTGGGAGCAGGACTTCGCCGCGGCCAGGAAAGCGGCCGCGGATAAGGATAAGAACGTACTCATCGTGTTCGATGCCTCCGACGCCAAGGCCAGCCAGTATCACTCGTCGCGTTTTATCGAAGCGATCGCTACCAACTCCGAATTCGCCGAGCGGGCTGCCAAGGAATATGTCTGCGTCTACATCGACAATCCCGAAAAGGACGAGGCGAAGCAGAAGGTCCACGACTTGAATCGAAACCGGGAATTTACAAAAAAGTTCCGCATCACGGCTTTTCCCACGGTGGTCGTGACCGATAAGGACGCCAGGCCATTCGGAATCATGGAAGACTACACGATCAACGGAATCACGCCCTTCCTGGCGCTGATGGACAAGTGGCAAAAGGACCGCACGACGCTTTTTTCGTTGTTGGACAAAATCAAAGCCGGAGGCGACAAGCCGGATTCCGCAAGTCTCCAAGAGGCGATCAGTTTTCTGGAGTTTAACAGGCTGGACGGCATTTACCAGCACACGATTCAAGGCTGGGCGGCGAAGCTTCCCAAGGGAGGAAGCCTTGAAGTTACCGAGCAAGAAGCGAATTTGTGGATGATTAGATTTGCCCATGCGCACGCCAATCCCGACAACGCGAAGAAAGAGGTTGCGGAGTTCGATCGCTGGAAGACGCGGCACAGTTTCAGAGAAACATGCCGACATCGGTGCAACGCTCCACGTTGTCGCCGCCGTGCTGCTGGTGCAAATCGGAGAAAAAGAGGCCGCCAAAAAGAAATGCGAAGAAGCAAAAGCTTACCCGGCGAAAAGTGCCTATGTCCGGCATATGCTCGCCCAGGTCGAGCGCACCGTATCGGGCAAGGCGGGGCAGGAAGAGGCATTTCCCCACGGTTCCGGTTCGGGCTTCTGCATCGCCGAAGGCAACTACGTCATGACTAACCACCACGTTATCGCCGAAGCCAAGAAGGTCATGGTGCATCTCAACGGCGACGAAGAGAGGTTCCTGGCCCACGTCGTGGCGGACAATGCCGACGGCGACATGGCCATCCTCAAAATCGACCTGCCCCAGGACAAAAAGCTTCCGCCGATCCCCTTCGCCGCCAAGGATGTGAAGATCGGTGATGAAGTCTGTGCCTTCGGCTGGCCGGGCATGCTGAGCGAGAACTCGTGGTCGACCCTCACGAACGGCTTGGTTAGCGGCATCGACGATCGAGAAGGCTTCCTGGTCACGAACTGCAAGATCGAGCACGGCAATAGCGGCGGGCCGCTTTGCAGCGTTGCCGGATGTTGCATCGCCGGCATGAACAGCCGCAAGACCGGGACCGGCGGAGAACTGAGCGAAAGCTACGGCATGGCGATTCCCGCCTCAAAGTTGATCGAATTCATCAAGGAAAACAAGGATAAGTTTCCCCCCGACTTTATCCGTAAGAAGATTCCCCATGTGGCCAGCACCAACGGCACGACAAAACTCTCCGAGGTGGTGGAGCGTCTCCAGCCGTCTTGCGTTTACGTGGAGAACTATCAATAACAATGTATCCGGGACACTCCGTGTGCCGATGACCAGCGGCACATGGAGTGCGCCGGATACAATAGGAGGACTTGCCATGACTATTCGCCTGCCCTTGTTCCTGTGCCTCATTCTCGGCTTTGCGCTGACCGCGGCCGGGCAGAGAATAATTACCCTAAATCCGGTGAATGTCACTGGCGAGCTTGTTCAGGCCGGGCCGCGAAATGTCATAGTCAAGGCAGGTGACGGCAAGAACTGGACGGTGGCCCTCAGCAACACCACCCGCATCAAGGTCAAGGGCACCGCCGTGCCGGAAACGCTCGCGCCGCGGGTCGCCGTCCGCTTTATTGCCTCCATCGACAAGAAGACCGGCAAAGCGCAAGACAAGCTCGACAAGATCACGATCTTCACGCCGACTCCGGGGGTCGCCAGCCGTACGCTGGGCGTGGAACTGGCCAAGGATGGAGCAGATGGCAACAACGAAGACGCCGCCGGCGGCCCTATGATTATTCCCAATATGCGGCCGAACCCGGCGCCGGGACCCGGCCAAGGTCGGCCGCAGCAGGCCGATCCAGGACCGACCCCCGATACGATTCCCGGCACGGGCGATGATTCGGCGGCCGGCTCGAAGCCAAAGCGCGGCAGCGGCCGCTCCGGCAAGAACCCCGCTGTTTCCGTCCCGGAGGTCGCCTCGTATGAAGTCTGTGCCCAAATTGTCAGCTACCACAACCGCAAGCTTACCGTCAGCGCACCGAACCGCTATTTCAAGCTAAAGATTTCCGCGGAGCTTTCGCCCGAGGCCGAGATTGCGCTTGATCTTTCCGATCTTTCCATCGGCAGGCCGGGCGACACCGTATCGGCCAAAGGCTATTACATCCAGCCGGGCGTTTGCCAACACACCGACTCGGTGGTCATAACTCTCGCCAATCCGCTTGGCGAAAAAGCGGGCCGTTCGCATCGGCCGCGGCCGGCCGCTAAGAGCACTGAAACTCCGCGCCGCCCTGCCGGCAAGGCCAAGCCGGAACCGAGCGAGCCGAATCCGGCAGGGGATGCAAAGCCCGCCCCCGATGATAAGTCTGTCCCCGATCCTTTCGCCGACAAGCCGGCAGCGAACAAGGATCGTCCTAAAGACGACAAAGATCCGGTCATGGACATTCCCAACGCGAAACCAGACCCCGCACCGCAGCCAAAACCCGATGAAGCTAAGCCGGACGAGAAAAAAGCCGACGGAGCGGAAAAAAAGCCGCCACCGAAGAACGAAGAAAAGGACATATTTGAGAAATAGCTGCTTCGGGTTGATCTTGCTTAGATAGCCTGATTTTTATAACATCCCGAGGGGCACGTCATGGCATCCATCGGGGAATCTCGTGCAGGCAGTCCGCAACGCCGCCACTTCCGCTTGCGCAAGGATCGCCGTTTTCTTGCTTGCAACCGTGACATGTGCGTCCGGTTGCCGACAATTGGAAACGCCGGCGACGGGACTCGACTCATTTGCGGTCGCTCGGCCGCTTGCTACGTCTGCATCTGCCACAGACGACACCTCCGCCCGAACCGCCACGGTCTATCGCATCGCCGCGGATGATCGCGCGACGGTTTCTGCCGACGACGATCGGTTTGTTCCTACCGACTGTAACATCTTGCCGCCTCGCGCGCCCGATCAAGCCTTGGCGATCAACGGCGACGAAGGTCTGCCGCGTCCCGGCAATGCGGCCGACAACGGCTCGCGGCCGCCTGCGACGAGCGACGCGCCGGCCGACGGCAGTTTTCATGGGCGGTTCCGAGACATTATTGCCTCGACCTGCGACGACGTTTGGCACGACTACGGCAACTACTACAGCCGCTCGACGGCCGTGCAGTTCGCGGCGGTCCTCGCGCCCGCAGCCGTCTTTGCCAACACAAATCTCGACGCCAACTTCGCCAACTGGTATCAATCGCATATTCGCTCCGGCGACACCAATCGCGCCGCCGACTTCTTCCGCCCGCTGGGCGACGGCTACTACACGATTCCCGTCTACGTCTCCGCGAAGTTCATCGGCGAATACTTCGACGACGTGCCGGGCATGTCGCTTGTAGGCCAGTTCGGCGACCGCGCCTCGCGGGCACTATTGGTGGGAGCGCCGCCTCTGCTCGCCGTTCAATACCTGACCGGCGGCGGGAGGCCTTCCGATTACGCCGATCAATCGTATTGGCGGCCGTTTCACAGCTCGCACGGCGCCAGCGGCCACGCCTTCATGGGCGCGGTGCCCTTCCTCACCTTGGCCGGCATGACCGACGATCCGCTCGCCAAGTGCTTCTTCTATGCCTGCTCGCCGTGGACCGGCATGACGCGAATCAACGACAACGTTCATTACCTCTCACAGGTCTGGCTTGGCTGGTGGATGGCGTACCTGGCGTGCGAGTCGGTCAATATGACCGAGAGCCAGAAGGGCCCGATGGTGGTGACTCCGCTGATAACGCCGGAGATGACGGGCGTGGGGGTGGTGTATGAGCACTGAGCAGGCTGCGGTTACCTCAAATAGAAGGGGAGAAAGGGAGAAAGGGAGAAGGGGAGAACGCCCTTGTCTCCCTTTCTCCCCTTCTTCCCTTCTCCCCTTCTCTTCACAAACCGGCCTCGACGCCATCTACACGCGCGATTGGAAGGATCGGCTTCGCGACTACTTCGCCCGTGGGCAACAGTTCGCGGCGGCGTCCGGATACTGGGCTTTCGATTTCGAGCGGCAATGGGCGAAGCATCGCCGCGCAGTCGCGCAGGAACTGCGGCTCGTGGGGCAAATCGGCTATTGGATGCCAGCCATCGGACGAAAAGTGCTGGTGCTGGGCAGTTGGCTCGGCGCCGAGGCGATTGCCTACGCGTTATGCGGCGCGGAGGTCACGGCCGTCGATCTGGATGCCGAGGCCCTCGCGCTTTCGGAGGAGTTGGCCGGCCGATATGGCACGTCGATCCGCACGCTCGCGGCGGACGCCGCTACAACTTCGCTTGCTACCGAGCAATTTGACCTCGTCAGTTGTTCGCAGGTGCTTGAGCATCTGCCGCCCCATCGCCAGCCGGCGCTGTTGGGAGAAATGTGGCGTCTTTGCCGGCCTGGCGGTCTGCTCTGGATCGACACGCCGAATCAGCTTGCCTTATGCGATCAGCACGATACGGGACTTTATTTCGTCCACTGGCTGCCGCGGCCGATCAAGACGCGGCTCGCCCGCTGGCTTGGCCGCGACGTGCCGACGCGCGAACCGGGTTTTGGCTTCGAGCAAGTCGGGCTGCACTACTATCTCTCCTATTTCTCGCTTTTGCGGATTCTTCGGCAACTTGGTCCGTTCGAAATTCTCTCGTGCTATCGCGGCTATGCCTCGGTGCCGCATTATGCCGACTGTCGCCGCCGTGCGGGCCGCGCGGGGCCGTTGTTTCCCTTGAAGCTCGCCGTGATGCGGGTCGCGATGTGTGCCTGGAATTTCAACTGGATGAACGATATTCGGCTGGTGGTTCGGAAGGCGCACTGAACTTGCGAGTGCAAGAATAGATGACGCCGTGTTGATGGTAAAATTAAGTGTCAATAAACTCGCGTTGGAAAAACTCGAGGATTCCCTCGTGCCTTATCTTCTGAATCTCCTCTATCTGTTCCTGCTGGTCGCAGCCTCCCCTTGGTTGCTCTGGTCGGCCGTGCGCAAGGGCAAGTATCGCGAGGGGTACGCGGAAAAAGTCTTCGGCCTGGTTCCGCGACGAACGTCTACCAAGAAATGCTTCTGGCTGCACGCGGTTAGCGTCGGCGAGGTCAGTCTGCTTGCGCCGCTGCTCCGCATGATCGAGCACGAACGGCCTGATTGGGAATGTGTTATATCTACAACCACCCGCGCCGGCATGGCCCTGGCGAAGAAGAAATACGCCGGCCATACCGTCTTTTATTGTCCACTTGACTTCACTTGGGCCGTCGACGCGGCCATGCGTCGGATCAGGCCGGACGTGCTCGTGCTGGCTGAGCTGGAACTCTGGCCGAATTTCGTTTGGGCGGCGCGGCGGCACGGTGCGCGGATCGCGATGGTAAACGGCCGCTTGAGCGAGCACAGTTTTCAAGGCTACCGACGCATTCGTGGGTTCGTCTCGCGAATGCTGTCGCAAGTCGACGTTGTGGCAGTTCAGGATGAAACCTATGCCGAGCGTTTTCGCGCACTAGGCGCACGGCCCGAAGCGGTGCATGTCACCGGTTCAATGAAATACGACGGTGCGCAGACCGACCGCGAAAATCCGGCGACCCGTCGCTTGGCGGCGTTGGCCGGGATTGAATCCGGCGACATCGTCTTTCTAGCAGGCAGCACGCAGGAACCCGAAGAATCGATCGCCCTCGACGTTTTTCGCCGACTGAGTTCCGATTGGCCACTCCTGCGGCTGATCATTGTGCCCAGGCATCCCGAACGGTTTGAATCGGTCGCACGGATGTTGGACGCATCGGGCGTCGCCTGGCAGCGGCGGACGGAGTTGGAATCGTCGAGCGAAGAACATCAATCGCGGGAGAAAGGGAGAAAGCGAGAAAGGGAGAAAGCGAGAGCAGCGGCGTCTCCCCCTCTCTCTTTCTCCCTTTCTCCCCTTCTTTCCCCGCCACAGCCTCGCGTCCTTCTCGTGGACGCCATCGGCGAACTCGGCGCATGGTGGGGAACGGCCCAAATCGCCTTCGTCGGCGGCAGCCTGGGCAATCGCGGCGGGCAGAATATGATCGAGCCGGCCGCCTACGGCGCGGCAGTATCCTTCGGGCCGAACGCACGCAACTTCCGCGACATCGTGACCGCGCTCTTAGATCGTGACGCGGCCATCGTCGTTGCCAATCAAGAGGAGCTACTTGCCTTCGTCCGCGACTGCCTTCTGAATCCTGCCGCGGCTCAGGCACACGGCCAGCGCGCAGCTAGCCTGGTCCGCGACCAACTTGGCGCTACCGAACGGACCTTTCAATTGCTTCGGCCGTTAGGTCACCCGGCCGAAAGCCGCTCGGTTGCGGGCCGGCACGACGCCGCGTAAATGCTAGCATCTTGCCCCGATCCAATGATCGATAACTTTGGCCTATCTTGTGCCGCCAGTTGTGAAGCTGCGCAAAATGGCTAAGAACTCCTGGCGAGATAGCCCTGGTCGATCTTGTAATTCCGGCAATAATCTCATAATCTTTAGCAACATGGCAAAGTACCAGCGGCGGCCGGGAGAGGATTGCTCGGCACCCACGGATGTGAAACTGGATTGTCCGGAGAAGATTGAATGAGTGCCAGCTATGACGTGCGTCCGGAACGGACAAAACGAGCTACGGGGTCGATCGCCTCTGATTTTTCTGACCAATTTTATTCGCGCCATCCGCTTCATGCGGAGAGCGATAAAGCGACGGCGTCAGTCGACACCTCGGATGTGCATGACGCCATTGCCCGCACCCGCCAGTGGTTGCTAGATCGCCAGCAAGATGACGGCTCGTGGTGCGCCGAGTTGGAAGGCGACACGATTCTGGAGAGCGAGACGATCCTCATGCTCGCCTTCCTCCGCCGCGAGCATACGACGATCGCACGCAGGGCGGCCGCCTATCTAGTCGGCAAGCAACTGCCCGGCGGCGGCTGGGCGAAGTTTCCCGGCGGCGAACTCGATATCAGCGGCAGCGTGAAGGCCTATTTTGCGCTCAAGCTCACGGGCCATGATCCAGAAGCCGACTTCATGGTCCGAGCGCGGGAGGCAATCCGTGCCCACGGCGGGGCCGATGCCGTCAATAGTTTTACACGGTTCTATTTGGCGCTGCTCGGTCAAATCGCCTACGAGCATTGCCCCGCCGTGCCGCCGGAGATGGTGCTCTTGCCGAAGTGGTTCCCGGTGAATCTCTATGCGATCAGCGCCTGGTCGCGGACGATCGTCGTGCCGCTTTCCATCGTGGCCGCGCTGGAGCCGGTGCGGCCAGATCGAGCCGGAGCGCGGCATCCACGAACTGTTCTTTCGCGAGCCGGAGCATTGGCCGCCGCTCCGCTGTCCGGGGCTGCCAGGCGGAACTGGCTGGTTGAGCTGGGACCATTTCTTCCGCGTTATCAATCAAGTGCTCAAGTTCGGCCAGCGGAAAGGCTGGATGCCGTGGCGGAAGAAGGCGGTCGAGGCCGCGCGGCAATGGATTCTGGCCCGATTTCATAAGAGCGACGGCCTCGGCGCGATTTTTCCTCCGGTCATCTTCAGCGTGGTGGCGCTGAAGGCATTAGGCTATGGTGACGAGAGCCCCGAAGTCCTCGAATGCATGAAGCAATTGAAGCGGCTTTCGTTGGACGACGCTCGCGAAGGCACGACACGGATACAGCCCTGCTTGTCGCCGGTGTGGGATACCGGCCTTACGATGCGAGCACTTGCGCTTGCCGGTGTGCCGGCCGACGAGCCGGCGATCGTCCGAGCCGCCGAGTGGCTGCGCAGCAGGCAGACGACCGATCGCGGCGATTGGGCGGAAACCGTCGACGCCACGCCCGGCGGCTGGTATTTCGAGTACGCCAACGAGTTCTATCCCGACGTTGACGACACGGCGATGTCGCTCATGGCGCTGCAGACGCTGTTTGATTACCACGAATCTCCCGTTCTCCCCTTCTCCCCCTCTCCCCCTCTTGCCTCCAACCCATCGTCGCTCACACCGACTATGCCCGCCATCGACCGCGGGCTCCGATGGATGCTCGCCATGCAGAACCGCGACGGCGGCTGGGGCGCGTTCGATCGCGACAACGACCGCCACTTCCTCTGCTACGTGCCCTTCGCCGATCACAACGCCATGATCGATCCCAGCACGGCCGACCTCTGCGGCCGCGTGCTGGAAGCCCTTGGCAAGCTCGGCCGCCGCCTTGGCGATCCGCACGTCGATCGGGCTGTTCAATTCGTTCGCAACAACCAGGAGTCCGACGGCAGTTGGTTCGGTCGCTGGGGCGTTAACTATATCTATGGCACCTGGCAGGCCCTCACCGGGCTGATCGCCGTGGGCGTCCCGCACGACGATCCGGCGATCGTGGCCGGCGCAAGATGGTTGCTTGCCCATCAGCAGGCGTGCGGCGGCTGGGGCGAATCGCCGCAAAGCTACGAACATCCCGAACTCCGCGGCCAGGGCGCGGTCACCGCGTCGCAAACTGCCTGGGCCGTGCTGGGCCTGATTGCCGCCGGCCGGGCCGATCATCCGGCCGTGCGCCGCGGCATTCGCTACCTCGTCGAGACGCAGAGCGACGACGGCGCGCTGGAGCGAAAGCGAGTTCACCGGCACCGGCTTTCCCTGCGTTTTCTACCTCCGCTATCATTACTATCCCATTTATTTCCCGCTCATGGCGTTGGCTCAATGGGCAAACGTACGTCAGGCTTTCCAGCCGTGACGACAGTCTAGCCAGCCCGCAACTACCAAGTCAGGCTGGAAAGCCTGACGTACATCACAACAAGGATGGACCCATGCGTTTCCCACTCTCGCTGACGACCTCGCTGACCGGCTACCTGGTGAAGCAGAAAATCAAGGGCCGCCGAGCGCTTCCCGCTCGTGCTCATGCTCGAACCGCTGCACGCCTGCAACCTCACCTGCACCGGCTGCGGGCGGATTCGCGAGTATGCGCTCACGATCCGCGACAAGCTCTCCGTCGAGGACTGCCTTGCCTCGGCCGACGAATGCGGCGCCCCGATCGTCAGCGTCTGCGGCGGCGAACCGCTGATCTACAAGGGCATCGAGGAACTCGTCGCCGGGCTGATCGAGCGGAAGAAGCACGTCTACGTCTGCACCAACGCCATGATGCTGGAAAAGAAGCTGCCCGGCTTCCGGCCCACGTCGCGGTTCTTCTTCAACGTCCACCTCGACGGCATGGAGGAGACGCACGATCTTATGGTCGAGCGAAAAGGCTGCTTCTACCGCGGCGATTGCGGGCGTCAAGGCGGCGCTGAAGCCGCCGGCTTCCAAGTCACGACGAACACCACGGTCTACAAAGAGACCGACATGAACGAGATCGGCGTACTGTGGGAGTACCTTTCCGAGCTCGGCGTCCACGGATTCATGATCGCGCCGGCCTATGCCTACGACGCGGTCAACAAGACCAACCCCGACGGCGCGGAGCGGCTCTTCATGACCCGCGACGACGTACATGCCAAGTTCAGCGCCGCCAAACCGATGCTCAAGCGGTTCCGGCTGACGGCCACGCCGATCTATCTCGACTTCCTCTGCGGCGAGCGCGAACCTGGACTGCGCCGCCTGGGCGAACCCCACGCGGAACGTCGGCGGCTGGCGCGGGCCGTGCTACTTGCTTGGGCGACGCGCATTACAAGTCCTATGCTGAACTGGTAGCGGCCACCGACTGGTCGAAGTACGGGCCCGGCAACGATCCCCGCTGCGAGAACTGCCTGATGCACTGCGGCTTCGAGCCCGCCGCCGTCCTGGAGGCGAACCGCCACTTCGGCGACATGGTGAAAATGGCCATGTGGCAGATGTCGTAGGAAAGACTGGCGTTTTATACAAGCCCGACGCGCAAGCGAGTGGGTGCGATTTCCCCACTCGCTTGCGCTTCGGGCTTGTATGCCGGTTCTTGACTCTCCTCGCCGCATAAGTTAGGTTCAGGTGCATCTCACACGCACCAAAACCCTATTCAAGCGGAGAACCAGTCATGCGTTTGTCAAATCTAACGCTCGCGGCAGTTTTTGGACTTTCGGCTTCCATCGCCTTCGGCCAGCCACCCGCGGATTCCGCGAAAGGGCCGTATAAGGTCGTGAAAAGCGAGAAAGTCGGCGGCGAAGGCGGCTTCGACTATGTGACCGCAGACCCTGACACACGACATCTCTTCGTCGTCCGTAGTGGCCAGGGCGGTCGCATCTCAGCCTATGACCTCGATACCTTGAAACTGGCCGCCGAAATCCCCGACGTCAGCGGCGGACATGGCGTGGCCGTCGATCCCAAGACGGGCCACGGCTTTTCCAGCAGCAGCCCGGTGGTGATGTTCGAAACCAAGACGCTGGCCAAGATCAAGACCATTCCTGTCAAAGGCCGCCCGGACGGGATTTTCTTCGAACCGTCCACGAACCGCGTCTATATCTTGAGCCATAGCGCGCCGCACGTGACGGCGATCAATACGGCCGACGGGACGATCGCGGGGACGTTTGATCTCGGCGGCGCGCCGGAGCAAGGCGCGCCCGACGGCAAGGGCCACGCCTATATTTGCGTGGAAGACCAGGGGCAAGTTGCCGTTGTCGATTGCAAAGCGATGAAGACCACCGGGCATTACCAACTGGCCGCCAACCAGCCGGCCGGATTGTCGCTGGACGCGGCGAACAACGTGCTCTTTGTCTATTGCCGGTCCGCACACAACTGCCAGGTGTTGGACGCCACTAACGGCAAAATCCTCGCCACGCTGCCCACCGGCAGCGGCGTCGACGCGGCGGAGTTCAATCCGGAAACGAAAGAATCGTTCTGCTCGTCCGGCGACGGCAAGCTGACGGTGATCAAGGAGACCAGCCCCACGAGTTTCGCGGTGGTGCAGGACGTGCCCACGAAAGCCGGCGCGAAATGTTCGACGCTGGATTCGAAGACGGGCCAGATTTATCTGATCACGGCCGAGCGCGGCGGCGCCCGCGGCGCGCAGCCCGGCGGTCAAGGCGGCGGCCGTCGCGGCGGCGGACGCGGCGCGGCGGTACCCGGCTCGTTTACGATTTTGGTGGTTGGGAAGTAGCACTCACGCAGCGATCAGTCAACTACAACGCCCCGGTCAGGTTTCGGCGTGCGCGGAAGGACAAAGCGATAAGGATTATTCTATGGTATTTCTCGCCCGAATCATGTTTTGTAAGTGATCGATACCGATCTACTCTAGAACGCCGTTTGTTCATCCCACGCGCCCAGGAATTGTAGAATGAGCATCTCAGACCTCATTAAGAGTTCGATGCCAACTTGGCAGGTGGCCCCAACCGGGGCCGAGGAGACAGCTATCCAGGCGCTGATCGCCACGGCGGGAGTGACCTTGCCACCAGAATACATCGAATACCTTCGCGTCACAAACGGCGGTGAGGGTGACTTGGCCGCCGAACCTGGATGGTTCCAAATCTGGCCCGCCGAACAAGTCCTTGAACTGAACGCGGCGTATGAAGTACGCGACAATCTGCCCAAGTTCATAGGGATCGGGAGCAATGGCGGCGGTGAGTTGCTTGCATTTGATGCTCGGTCTGACCCGCCGTGGCCAGTTGTTATGGTACCGTTCATTCCGATGGACGAGGCTGAAGCGTGCATAGTGGCCCCTAACTTTGAGTCGTTCGTGCGTTTTATGGGAGTTCCGTGCAAAACATAGAGGTTGCCAACATCGCCTGTTCGTAGAACCGCTTTTCGGTCGTCTGGGGCGACGACAGCGCGTTCCGTTGGCTGGGAAGAGCGCAAGATCTCATGGCGGTGCCCCAAAGAATCCCTAAGTGAAATGCGAGGAAGAACATGGACGTCGTTAAACTGTCCGGCAATGTGGACGAGAACCGTCGGCTTTCGGCCGAGGTGCCCGCCTCCGTCCGTCCAGGGCCGGTCACGGTCTTGGTCCTTCCCGAAATGCACGAGGTCGAAGAGGCCCAGGCATGGACCGCGGGCATTACGCAGGAGTGGGCAGATGAACTGGGGGAATCTGCTCAGGACATCTATACGATGACGGATGGAGAACCCGTCCGTGAGTCCTGGCGAGATGTTCTTCTCTAGCTCCCGTCATTCAGAATTGTTTCCGATTTCGTGCTTCAAGTTTCAAATGAAAGCGGGCAAGTTGTGGATATGGGACTTCTCTTTGCGCTCTCGCAGGAGTCGGGCTGTTTCCTCGATATGCTCAGCCAGGCCCGCGTGACCCGCGGTGACGGTTTCACGGCAAGACGCGGCCGCTACCGTGATCAGAACGTCGTATTGTTCGAGTCCGGCCCCGGAAGCGTCCGCGCGGCGAAGGCCGCCCACGCGCTGATCGACGCCTACCGGCCGCGATTGGTCGTCTCCTCGGGCTTCGCTGGCGGACTCGATCCGGGGCTGCGACGATACGATCTCGTCGTGGCTGATTCTTTAGTTAAGGCCGACGGAAGTGAAATCACGCTCGACCAGACCGCCCTCGCACCGTGGCTGACCGACCTGCCAGATCTCCATCGCGGGCGGCTACTTACGTTCGATCGCATCGTCCGCCGCAGCGAGGAAAAACGGCAACTTGGCGAGCAGCACCAGGCCCTGGCCGTCGATATGGAATCGTTCGCCGTTGCTGAGGTCTGCCGCGCACGCAATGTTCCAGTCCTTGTCGTCCGCGCGATCAGCGACGCCGTGGACGATGAGTTGCCGAAGGATATCGGCCACTTGCTCGCACAGAAGACGTTCGCCGGGCAGCTTGGCGCGGCGGTCGGATCGGTCTTTCGCCGCCCTGGCGCGGCAAAGGACCTCTTCAAACTCCATCAAGCCGCGTTGGAAGCCTCCGGTCGATTGGCGAGGTTCTTGGCACAGCTTGTCGAGCGCTCGTAGTATCGTCTTTAGGCGGAATGTCGCGGGATTGTCGGCTAAAACCGGTGCTACAAGCGCCCGAACTTTGACCTTGACGTTGCCTGGCGCTCTTGGCACACTTCCCCCGCCATGAGCAGCCTAGCAACCTTGCCTCGACGCGCAACCGGCCCGGTGATTAAACGTCTCGTTCGGCGCGACGACGAGCCGCGGCGAGAGCGGCGGGCGATCGGGCGAGGGTTCTCGTGGCTGGCCGCGGGCAACGTCATCAATGCCGCGTGCAGTTGGGGCCGGCTGGCATTGCTGGCGCGGCTGGGCACGGCCGATATGGTCGGCCAACTGACGCTGGCCCTGGCGGTCTGCATACCGATCGCCGACTTCGCCAATATCGGCCTGAGCGGCGCGCTCGTCTCCGACGCGCGGCGGGAGTTTCGGCTTGGCAATTATCTCGGCTTGCGGCTTATGACCTGCGTGTTGGCGATGTTCGTCATCGCCGGAGTGGCCTGGACCGGGGGCTACGACGCGGCCACCGCGCGGCTCATCGTGCTGGCGGGCGTGCTCGTGGTCTGCGAGTCGCTGTGCAATATTTTTCAGGCCGTGCTGCAGCGCGAGGAGCGGATGCACTGGGTGGCTATCTCATTGATCGTTCGCGGAGTCGCCGGGCTGGCGCTCTTCGCGGGAATCCTCTGGTCAACGCATAATCTGGCTTGGGCCGTTATTGGATTCTGCATCGCTACGCTCGCCACGCTTGTGGCCATCGATGTGCCGCGGGCGCTGGCGTGTGAGCCGCGGCCGGTAATTGGAAATCTCAAATCTCAAATCTCAAATCTCAGATTTCTACGCCTGGCCTGGGTCAGCCTGCCGCTCGGCCTTGCCATGGCCAGCCTGAGTCTGACAACCTCGATTCCCCGCTATTGGATCAGCGCGCGGCTCGGCAACGCGGCGCTGGGTGGATTTGCAGTGGCCGGCAGCCTGATGATCGCCATGTCGTACGTGGTCGGCGCGTTGAGCCAGGCGGCCAGCCCTCGCTTGGCGCGGTACCACGCGGCCGGCGACAGTGCGGCGTTTCGGCGGCTGCTCGGCCGGCTCAGTCTTTGGCTGGCTGCAATTACGATTGCCTCGGTCGCGGTCATGGCAATTGCCGGCCAACTAGTGCTTGGCATGCTCTTTGGCCCGGCATTCGTGCCGTACGCAGCGATTGCCACCTGCCTGATGCTGGCCGCGGGGCTGCGGAACTTCAGCATCCTGCTAGGCCGTGCCATCACCTCGATGCGGCGTTTTCGCATGGGGCTCGCGCTGCGCCTGCTGGGCATTGCCGTGCTCGTTGCCCTGTTGCCCGGCTGGATCGACTGGCTCGGCCTGATGGGTGCAGCCTGGGCAGTGACGCTAACCTGGCTTATCACCACGCTGCTCTCGCTGGCGGTAGTGTTGCGCACAAGATAGAGAGCTCTACTTAAGGTCGAAATCAACCGGCTCCGATGGCCCCTCTCCCAGGCCGCTTTCCTTGGAAAAATGAAGCTGAAGTCGGTATCGGCCCGGTTGCGTGAGGTCGAAACAGTCGCGCAAATCAAACTTGCACGCCTCAAACGAGTCGGCGCTTTCCACAAGCTTTTGCTCGCCGGTCAGATTCGAGGCCAGCCTGGAAAGTGCTTTGTTGGGCACGGGTGTCCCCGAGTTCGCCGACTGTTGCATTTGGTTTTCGTCTCCTTCAGGCAGCCGCCTCAGCGTGACGGTCATGCCGGGACGGATCGCCAGCGTCCCGTCGCCCGACTTGATGACGAATTGCGTGGGGAGGCGTTGAGGCAAGCCCGATCGGTTGCGAACTGATAGCCGCACAATCAGCGGCAACTTGTCCGCTAATACCGCGGCACCACGCGCACGCAACTCGGCTGCCGGCAATTGAAGCTGACAGTCGGCGCCCCCGGATAAACTGGCCCACGCCCACGACGGTTCCCCTGGGAATTCAATCTCCGCCGCGGCCACCTTTTCCACTTCATGTGGGCCGACCACGCCGTAATACCTCTGCCACTGCCCGTTGATTCTTACCTCTTTGGCTTGCCAGACCCAACAGTCCTGTAGAAACGCGACCCGGACGCCCCCTTCGCCCTTGACTGTATCGTAGTACCCTTGATCCCACGGATACTTGCGCAGCGTGATCCACTTTGCCTTCATGGGCAGCGTCAACGACTTGACCAATCGCCGTTCACCCTGGTTTTTGAGCGTGAAAATCGCCTGCAACGAACCAGCTTCCTTCGCGGTGGCCGGGCGATCGAGCAATGGGAAGGTAAGATGGCACGCCGGACTGGGAAAATCGTCGGCGAACGGATATCTCTCGTTATAACGCAAACGCTCGCCGTACCGCCGCAAGAATTCAACACAGGCTTTGACCGCCCGATCGCGGTCGGCCTGCGGCCAGTAGTCTTCAACGGCTGGCGCGCCTTGGACGCGCGAAATCTGGTATGCATACCTGTCGCAAGTCCGCAGCGTCAACACGGTCCCCACCGGAGCAAAATGCGTTTCGCCCGCCGGGATCGCGAATCGACCATGGTGCTCGCTGTACGCCATTCGGCCATCGTAATCATGGTTCTCCGCTCTGTGGCCAGCCTGAATTGTCAAGGTGCCATACGGTGTCTGGTCCGCAAGACCGCGAAGCATCTGGTCCCGAAAGCTCTTCAACCCCAGCAGCGGCGAATGCAGAAGGCTCTCCTGTCCCCATCCGGTGTTTACGTGGGGCAGCAGCGGGTTCCAATCGGATCGAGGGCCGTTAAACATCCGTTCGGCCGTCTCAACCATCGCCGGGTCGTCTTGAAACTTCCAAAGCGGCGACAGGACGTCCTCCGGATTACTGCCGATTTCGTGCGGCGAGACCTTCGCGCGAAGCCAGTCGCCGTAAACCTTCAGTCCGGAATGGTCTCCCGCGCGGGCCATTGCGCGAGCCATGGCCGCGATTCTTGTCAGGTTCGGTTCGCTATCGCCCGCAACGACGCAATAGTCCAACTGCTTCTTAAGGATCGGAATGGCCTTCACCGGGTCCCAATCAGCAAGCTCCAGCGCCATGTCGGACGCGCTGACTACGCCAAAATCGTGAACCGAGCTACCTATTCCCTGTTGATCGATCTGCTCGATGCGCCTTGCCGTCAGATCGATGACGGAGGGATTTTGTTTGCTACGGAGTTTTTCGCCGCGCATCGGCGGCTTCTCTCCCGGCTTTCGGTTGGGCACGGTTACCCATCCCGTGCCGAACATGCTGGAAGGAGAAACGGACACATCGACGGGGCGAGTGATGTTGCTCATTGCCTGTAGCCATTGCTCGGCGCCGGCAGAGTCATTGGCAAGAATTTGGAACCACCGCTCATCGAGCGGCAGCCCTTTGTATTTATTCCAGTATGCGCGAATGCTACCGGCGACTGCCTTTCGCCCGGCGGCGCCGTGGGCTGTCAAGTCGTCGCCGGTAGCCCCGGTGCCAAAGAACGAGGTCTGGAGAATCCCGCTCAACGCGACATATGCCGCCTCGGACACTCCGATCGGCATTCGATGCGGTGAGAAATTCCTCCAAAAATGCACCGAGCGGGTGAGGCGATTGTCGTGTTCTAGGCATTCCAAAAGCGGTTCCACCGCGTCGTCCCCGCAACCGATTAATGCTTCAACGATTTCGTCGCTCGCGAGTTCGACGCCGCCGGGCTGACCGTTTTGCCGCGCGGCAACCTGGTCCAGATCGGTCACCAGCGCGGCCACCCACGCCGCCTTGTTGGCAAATGCGCGTTCTCCCTTTTTGATCACATAAGCCCGTGCAGTTTCCTTGACCCGTCGCTGTTCGTCCGCGATCAACGCCGGCAAGACGTCCAAGTAGCTGCGGTCAACTCGCGAGCTCGCGGCGGACCTTCGCGCTGCAATTTCCTCACCAATTGACTTGTTCAATCTCGCGGCGGCCTCGGCCGAAAGCAGGCTCAAGCGATCGTCCGCGCACATGTCGGCGCAGATTGCGCGATCGAACATAGACCATTCCAACGCATTGGAGAGTACAGCGTATAAGTCTAGTTTCTCCGCGTCCTTTCCAAGCGGCTCGGTCCACTTCTTCCAGGCTTGCACGGCCAAATCTCCCTCTCCGAGACGCAGCAGCAAGCATACCTTGAGTGGCAACATGAACTTTTCGGACACTGACATGCCTTCCGGCGGACAATCGGCGCCAAAACGCCCAAATGGCGCAAGCGACTTGATGTCTGCTTTCAAGTCCGCCTTGTCGCCAACGGAAACGACAGGATAAACCATGCCGTTCCAGCAAACCGCAAAGCGCTGGGCGGCCGCTTCTTTCGCGGGCAACACCCAGCCGTGGCATTCCACCACGCCCGCGTCACCCGACCAGCAGCTTCCCGTACCGACGGAAATGGTCCGATAGTCGCATCCGCGCGGGTCGGCGAGCCCCTCGCGGAACAAACGGGTAGTTGCCGCCAACAAGCTCGCTGGGACATCCGCTTTTGGCGCGGTCCAGGCCGCCCGCTGCTGCGGTGGTTCGGGCAGGATTGCCTCTTTCAAAATGGGTGAGGCAACAAACGGCCGCGCCCCACACGAGGTTTCCGCCACAAGAATAGAAAGAAGAACCAAGGTCCCGATAGAAGTGATTGCTTTGACCATCGAAAACTCCAACTCTCT
Organism: uncultured Planctomycetia bacterium; assembly: GCA_963775975.1. Taxonomy (GTDB): domain Bacteria; phylum Planctomycetota; class Planctomycetia; order Pirellulales; family Thermoguttaceae; genus JANXQG01. The sequence continues at coordinate 278,047 of CAVZKX010000003.1, read as the reverse complement.
GGCGGTTGAAACTGCTCCCAGGCTTGACGCGCGATTGCCGGATTGCCGGAGTGAATGATAGACCGACCAGCTCGCGCCAGTATATCACATTCGCAAGCCGGATTTCTCAATTTCCTCGCCCTCGCCTGCCGAAACTACTGGAAGGCAAAGCGTCTTTGTATTACGCATGAAACGTCGGCAGGGAGGCCGCTGTGGCTGGACTGAGTCGTCTTCGTCTGTTTTATCTGCTTCATTTCTCCAAGCCGGCGTCCGATCGGCTCGTCTATCGGGAGCTTCGCCGCAGGAAGGCCCGTAAGATCGTGGAAATCGGCATGGGCACCGCCCAGCGCGCGGTCCAGGCGATCAACGTGCTCAAGGAATTCCACGCGGCCGGCGGCATCCACTATACGGGCATCGATCAATTCGAGGCCCGCATCATCGGCGACGGGCCGCGGCTGACTCTCCGCGATGCCCATAGAGCGATGAAAGCCACCGGGGCGCGGATTCAACTCGTGCCCGGCGCGGCGGGCGAGGCCCTTTCGCGCGTGGCGAACGGCCTGAAGGAAATCGACGCCGTGATTATTTCCGCGGGGCACTCGCCCGAACAGATGGCCCAGGCGTGGTTCTACCTGCCGAGGATGATCAGCGCCTCGACGCTGTTTTTCCAGGAAGGGACTTCGCCCGAAGGCGCGACGACAACGCAGCTTTTGAGCAGCGACGAGATTTCGCGGCTGACCGTGCAAGGGCGGCGTCGCGCGGCGTAAGGCAGTACGTCAGGCTTTCCAGCCTGACCGCGGGGTGCCGGAAGTCAGGCTGGAAAGCCTGACGTACATACCCTTGCAATTCTCTTCGGATCGCCCGAACCGCCGGCTGGAAATCCGTGTCGCTATCTTGTAGAATTACTTAACTAGGTCGCCGCCAGAATCAGCGGTGCTAATAGTCTAAGAGTCTCTAACAAAACCGATCCTGGGGCAGCGTCAGTCGTGCCATTCGATCGGTTATGATAGGGCTACTAAAACATACCTGAGAATTGAGCGCACCCGCCATGCCCACACTCCCCCGCACGATGTTCGAGAAAATCTGGGACAATCACGTTGTCCATGCGGAACGCGGCAAACAGACGATCCTGTACATCGACCTGCAACTCGTCCACGAGGTAACCAGCCCGCAGGCCTTCGAGGGCCTGCGGCTTGCGGGGCGAAAGGTCCGGCGGCCGGAGCGAACGGTGGCGACCGTCGATCATAACGTGCCGACCACCAGCCGAGCGCTGCCGATTGCCGACGAAATCTCCCGGCAGCAGATCGATACTCTGCGGAAGAATTGCAAGGATTTCGGCATCCGCTTTTACGATCTCGACGACCGCAACCAGGGCATCGTCCACGTCATCGGGCCGGAATTGGGGCTGACGCAGCCGGGCATGACGATCGTCTGCGGCGACAGCCACACGGCCACGCACGGCGCCTTCGGCGCGCTGGCGTTCGGCATCGGCACGAGCGAAGTCGAGCACGTGCTGGCCACGCAGACTCTCTTGCAATACAAGCCGCAAGACGCTGGAAATCCGCGTCGATGGCCGCCTGCCGCCGGGCGTCACGGCCAAGGACTTGATCCTCTGGGTCATCGGCCAGATCACGACCAGCGGCGGCACCGGCTACTGCATCGAATACACGGGCTCCGCGATCCGCGCCCTGAGCATGGAAGAGCGAATGACCGTCTGCAACATGACCATCGAAGCTGGCGCTCGCAGCGGGCTGATCGCGCCGGACGAAAAGACGTTCGATTACCTCCGCGGTCGGCCTTACGCGCCGAAAGATTTCGACGCGGCGGTCGACGAGTGGAAGAAACTGCCCAGCGACCCGGGCGCGGACTACGATCGCGTGGAAATCTTCCACGCCGCCGACATCGAGCCGCAGGTCACCTGGGGCACGAACCCCGGCCAGGTAACGGGCGTCTGCGGCGAAGTGCCCGACCCGGCCGAATTCGGCAATCCGACAGACCAGAAGGCCGCGGCCGCCGCGCTGGAGTACATGAACCTGCGTCCGCACACGCGGATCACCGACGTGCCGATCGAATGCGTCTTCATCGGTTCGTGTACCAACGGCCGCATCGAGGATCTGCGGACGGCCGCGGCAGTCGCACGCGGATATCAAGTGGCCAAGGGCGTACACGCCCTGGTCGTTCCGGGCAGCCAACTCGTCAAACGGCAGGCCGAGTCCGAAGGCCTCGACAAGGTCTTCAAGGAAGCCGGCTTCGAGTGGCGCGAAGCGGGTTGCAGCATGTGCCTGGCGATGAATCCCGACAAGCTCGCGCCGGGCGAGCGCTGTGCCTCGACCAGCAACCGCAATTTCGAGGGCCGGCAGGGCAAAGGCGGGCGGACGCACCTGGTTTCCGCCTGCGATGGCCGCCGCCGCCGCGGTATCCGGACATTTTGTCGATACGAGACATTGGGAGTACAAGTAAAAAATGGTCTTGGGTCTTAGGTCTTGGGTCTTTGGACTCGTACGACCAAAGTCCCAAGACCAAAGACCTAAGACCAAAACCATGAAAGCCTTCACCCAACACACCGGGCTGGTCGCTGCCGATGGACCGCTCGAACGTCGATACCGACCAGATCATCCCCAAGCAGTTCCTCAAGCGGATCGAGCGGACCGGGCTTCGGCCAGTTCCTGTTCTTCGACTGGCGGTTTCTGGACGACGGCACGCCGAACCCGACGTTCGAGCTGAACCGCCCGGAGTACGCAGGAGCCTCGGTGCTGCTCACGCGGCGCAACTTCGGCTGCGGATCGAGCCGCGAGCACGCTCCGTGGGCACTGGAAGATTACGGCTTCCGCGTGCTGCTCGCACCGAGCTTCGCCGACATCTTCTACAACAACTGCTTCAAGAACGGCATGTTGCCCATCCGCTTGGACGAGGCCCAAATTGACGACCTCTTTTCCCGCGCCGCCGCTCATCCGGGCTATCGACTGGCTGTCGATTTGGAGACGTGCACGGTGACGGACGACTACGGGCTATCGCTGAAATTCGAGATCGACGAGTCCCGCCGGCACATCCTATTACACGGCTTAGACGACATCGCCATGACGCTGCAGCAGGAGGAGAAGATTACGGCGTATGAGACGGCGAGGGGGGTGGCGTAATCGCGTTCGCAAGGGTCCACGGAGTAATCAAATCATGTCAACAGCAACTATTTCGCTTGAAGTCGATGCAGACAGTGCCCGAGCATTTGCAACGGCGTCCGCGGAGGAACGTCAGAAGCTGCAACTCTTGCTTAGCCTCCGTCTACGCGAGCTGACCGCGCGTTCGGCGCGCCCGTTGAAGGAAGTGATGGACGAAATTGGGCAAAATGCCGAGTCGAGAGGTTTGACTCCCGAAACCCTCGCAACGCTTCTGCATGACGTATCGTAATGCGGACCGTCATTGACACCGGAGTCGCGGTCAGTGCGGTCTTGCTTCCTCGCAGCGTACCGAGGCGAGCGGTCGATGCCGCCGTGACAAGCGGCAAGTTGCTGGTTTCGGAAGCGACGGTCGCCGAATTGGACGAGGTCTTGCGGCGGCCTAAGTTTGACAGGTACATCTCGGCCGAGGAACGATTGGAGTTTCTCGCGGCGCTTGTGCAGGTGGCGGAAAAAGTGGAAGTGACTGCTGTAATAACAGACTGCCGGGACAGGGACGACAACAAATTCCTGGAATTGGCCGTAAGCGGCTCGGCTAGCCAAATAGTTTCCGGCGACGAGGATCTCCTCGTGTTACACCCCTATCAAGGAATCGGCATTCTCACGCCCCAGGCATTTCTCGCCATGCTGTCGGGCGGCTGAAATGCTGCTCGGTCCGCGTTTCGCCCTGCCGGCGGTTGACTCCTTGCGAAAAAAGCTATAATACCAGTGGCAGAGTTGCTTGTCTTAAAATCGCGCCGGGGCAGCGCACTTTTCATCCACATTATAGCCGTGGAGGGCCATTTCTCATGCTTCTACAAGACATTCTCAAGTCCAAGGGCACGACGGTTTTAACGACCTCACCGCAGGCCTCGCTGGCCGACGCGGTCAATCAGATGGTACGGCACAATGTTGGCTCGATGCTCGTCTGCGAGCGCGACCTGACGGCCGGCGAGCGGTTGGTGGGCATTGTCACCGAGCGCGACATGCTCCGCTGCTTCGCCGCCGGCCGGTGCGACTTGACCACGCTGACTGTCGCCGAAGTAATGACGACGAAGCTGGTAACCGCCCAACCGTGTGACTCGGTGACTGACCTAATGGGCGTCATGACCACGCACCGCGTCCGCCATGTGCCGGTGGTGAGCGACGACCGGCTGCTGGGCGTCGTATCGATCGGCGACCTGCTGAAGGCACAGCACGATCATCTGGTGGCCGAAAACCAGTTCATGCGCGAGTATATCCAGAGCTGAACCTCGTGCCCACGCTCTGCGTGGGCACGGGCGAGGCGGCCGCTCTGCGGCCACGTTTGCGACGGTGACGCGGAGCGTCCCGCAGTGCGTTCCCACGGGGGCGTGGGAACGAGTGGAGCGGACCTACCTCTTGAGCGCCGGAGTTGGCGTCAGGTCCGGCGCTTGCGGCAACGGCATCGGTGATTGCCGCTCGGCGGTGCGCTGCTCGTCGCGATAGCGGTCCTCTTTGCTCGGCACGGTCCGCTGCGGCGCCTGCTGCGCCGTCGGATTGTCCTGGTAGTAGCGCGTCATCTCCTCGCGAACCAGCCGCGTGCCGGCCGACTTGCAATGCACCTCGGCGCGGAAGACATGGTTCCCGGCTGCGTCGGCCTTGGCCTTCACGGTTAACACGACTTCGTTCGCCGGCGCGATCGCCGGGATGAGATCGAAAACAACTTGGCCCGGATTGATGTGATGGGAGTGACCCGCGGCCCCGACCGGCTCGACGCCGTGAGAAAAGTACGAAAAGACCTCGACATTCTCCGCCGCCTTCGTGCCGCGGTTGCGGATGTGCAACTCATAGACCGCCTCCGTGCCCACCGGCACGGGGCCGTCAGGATCCTTGACTTCCAGGCGGAGGTCAGCCGTGGCCTCGGCGCGAGTTACGGTCGCGGTGGACGCAATAAGTTCGTCGTCGGCCGCCGAGTCGATCTCCAGGCGGTTCGGACCCGAAACCGCGAGCGTACATTTCATTTCCAGTGTTTTCCGCTCGCCTGGCTCGAGCCGGTCCAGCGACCAGCGGACATGGCCGCCCTCGCCCGTGGTGTCCGCCGCGGCCCCGCCGCTGCCCGAGATAAACCTCATTCCTGTCGGCAGTTTCGCCGTAAGCTTGACGTTCTGTGCCGCGGCATCGCCCGAGTTGGCCACCGTGATGCTGTAGCTGGCCGGCGTGCCGACGAATTGCAAGGCTGGCCCGTCGACTTCAACGTGCAGTGCGCCGCGGTGGACGACGACGCTTTCGGCCAGTTCGACGTGGGCGCCGCCATCGCCACTGGCCTCCACCCGAATCTTGACCTTGCCCGACTGCCGCGCGGTCAATTCGACTTCGATCGTCCGCTGGTCGCCGGCGGCAAGCGTGCCGAGCTTGTGCGTCACGGGCTGATTGTCGCCCGAGCTCAAGGGCATCAGCGTCAGCGTGACGTTGTCGGCTGAGCCGTTGCCGTTGTTGCTCAGCTTGAGCTGGTAAAGTTCCTTTTTGCCGAACATCACTTCCCGCGGTCCATCCAGTCGCATTGCCAGCTTCGGCTCCTGCACTTCAATCAGGGCCTGCGAGGCGGCTTGCTTGAAGTCCCAATGCACGGCCAGCTCGAACGGTTTACTCTGCCGAGGAATGATCGTCAGCGTCAGTTTTTCCTTGGAATGGGCTTCGACTCGCCGCAGCATCCAACGGCTCTGCTCGACCCGATCAGACTGCGCGGTGCGATCGGCCTGTGCGGGAACGACCTCACCCGAACTCGCCGCGGTGGCGGCCACTTCGGCCCAGTCGGGCAGCCCCAGCGTAACGGCGACTTCCTCGGCTGCTTGCTCGCCGGTGTTCTGCAATACAACCTCGTAGGCGGCCTCCTTGCCCACGACGATCTTCCGCGGCCCGATCGTCTCCACGCTGAGCTGCGGGCTCTTGTGATCGATAAGGACGCTCGGATCCTGGGCGGAGGGGCCGCTAGATGTGGTCGAGGATTGCGGCTGCTGAAGCGCGGGGGTCGACAGTGGGTCAGGATGAACGGACGATGGCGCCGCGGCGACCATCGGCGTCGAAGGCGGCGCGGGCAAAGCATCGGAATGGCCGGCATCGGCATCTGGATGACTTGAAGCCGCATCTTGTCGTGCATCAGGCGTCGAAGCGGCGGCATCCGGCACGTCGCCAAACGGCGACTGGCGGAACTGCTTCAGACGCTCGTGCATCGGCGCGCGTACCCGAATTGACTACGCCCACTGCCAAGGGGCGATCCATGCTAGGCGGGCCGTCCGCTACCGGCGCCTCAATCGGCGACCCCGGCGAGCCGCCGTCTTTCCATTGAAACGAGTATGTGTCATCCGTGACTGCGCGGCGCGACGGCAGCGAGGTCGCGCCGCGAGCGGGCATCGCGCTAGTCTTTGTAACCTGCGGCAAATTGGCCGGAGGGTCGGCTGCTGGCTGCGCAGGAATGGCCGCGGAAGGATTCGCCGCCGACGAAGGACGCGGCTGCGCGGTAGCCGTGGCGTAATTGGGCACCGTGTACTGTGGATTGTAATTGTGTTGCAGCTTGTGCTGCTGCGGCGGTGGCTGCGGCTTGGCGTCGTCGTCGAACAAGTCGGCGAACAGTCCGTTGAAAGGTCGGAACTTCGACGAGTCGTCGTCAGCCGACGCGATCCTGGCCAGTCCCAACAGACAGAGCAAACCGATTGCCGCGGAGCTTATGGTCTTTCGCATGGCGTTATCCACCCTTCGAACTTCATGTTGCCCGATTCTCGTGGTCCCGGTCGTGCCTTCCCCAAACTGTTGGGCGGCGAGATTCGCAAATGCTCGACCGGAGGAGTGCAAGACTCCCTCGTCATGCCTATCGGTCTTAATGAATTTCCGGGTTTAGTAAACTTTGCTGGATTGACAGGTTTTCTGCATTGGAACGGCGATACAGCAATGCAATAGTGGGTGAATGGGCAATTTGCGCACCGGCGATAATTTGGAACACTGGCGCAGCTATCGCGAAATCCCGAAAGGACGAAAGCGCGAAAGGAAGAATAAATGGGCGATCATTTCGTGTTTTCGCCATTTCGACTTTTCGCGATTAACTGACGAAAAGTCGGCCAAGCGCTAGGAGTTTCAAGAGTTTAATACCGTTCGACGAGGAACAGTTGCTCCGTAACATGCGTGTCGCGGCCGTGTAGGTTCCGGCTGCCGCGGAAGGCGTTGTACTTAATATCCATCCGGCTGACCTTCCCAAGTTTACCGAGCAGGCGCTCCATGATCTTGGGCGTAATGAAACCCTCGTCGTTGAACGAGATCAGAAGGAACCTGGCGTCCAGTGCTTGGAGCAGGTCGTGCATGAGGCGCATCGATTGCGCCTTCACATTGTAGCCGGATCTCCGCCAGTCGGTCGGGATGCCCGAGACCTGGCTGATGTCGCTCGGCCGCCGGTAATGGACCAGCAGGTTTAGCATGAAGTAGTTCGACCCGTAAGGATGCTGATTGTACGGCGGGTCGAGATAGGCGAGGTCGATGTCGCTTACTGCCCGCGCCGCGGCGTTGGCGTCCTCTTGCCGGACTTCGACATCACATTCAAAGCGGCTGAGGACCGGTACGCTGAGCTCGATCGTGCCGCGAATCCGCTTTAAGGCATCCGCATTGCTTCCGCCGAAACGCCCGATGCCCGTCTTGCGGTCCTTGTAAAAACCCTTGAAGACGCCGGCCGTATTGGCGTGGACCGACGCCTCGCTCAAGAGCGGCCCCAGCAGCATTTCACGCACGGCGCCCGGCAACTCATTGAGCAGTCGGCGATAGCTGTCCAGCCGACAGGCATTGTCGCGAGTGTAGAAGACGCGATCCGATTTTGTAATTCTTCGTTCGTTGCGCGGGGCGTAGAGCTCTTCGATGAAGCCGGACGCTAGCTGCCGCTTCTCCACTTCCGAGTTGAGCCAGCGGACTGCTTCGCCGAGTTCATGGCAATTGACTTCACTCCGATTGCTCAGGTAGCACCGCGCGACCGCCGCCGCGTAGTCTTCAAAATCGTTGCTGACCAGGAGCGACGCGTGCGCCTTGAAGAAGCGGGAGACGACGCCCGAACCGGCAAAAACGTCAAGAATCCGCAGACGTTCTTTATTCACGCGCCGTTTGACTTCGTTCATCGCGTGGCCGATGTTGACCAGCAGCGCCCGCTTGTTGCCGATGTAGGTTATAAGCTGTTCGGTCAAGTAGGCGGGATCTTCGGCGATGTGTTCGGTCGTTGGCCTCTTTTGCCGGGCACGTTCCTCAATGGAAAGTCGTGTGCGCATCAGACCGACTTGAGAATGCTTTCCGGAAGCGCGTCGCCGTTGGCCCCCGGCCGCGCATGAAGCACGCTCTGCTGAGCGGTCGCGGTCCCGGCGGCTTTTTTCGACTGCCAGGTCTCGGTCCAGGTGCAGGCGGCCCAGGAGAGCCCCACGCCGAAGCCAATGAGGAGCGTCTGCACGCCGGGCCGAAGACGGCCATCGGCCCGCAAGTCGTGCATCAAGATCGGCAGCGTTGAACAGACCGTGTTGCCGTAGTCGTTCAAAGCCAGGGGCATCTGCGCGTCGGTCAGATTCGAGCGCGCGTGCGAAGATGGTCCAGAAGGAAGAACGTGGCCTGATGCATGAGATAGAGTTCCACATCGTCGCGGGTCCACCGGGCGTTTTCTAACACCCGGTCGATCATCGGCGGCAAAACTTCCAGGGCGAACTTGGCGATCTCCGGGCCGTCCATCGTCAGCGCGCTGGGCCAGCGCTGCGCTTCCGCGGCTTCAAGGCGTCGTCCGGCCGCCGAGCGCCGCCTTCGGCCACCATGAGCGTGTCGGCGCCGCGGCCGTCGGTGCCGAAGACGAAGGCCCCCAGCGAAGGCTCGTCGGCCGCCTCGACGAGCGTGGCCGCCGCCGCGTCGCCAAAAATCGTCCGCAGCGAGCGATCCGTGGGATGGATATACTTCGAGTAGGTCTCGGACGTGAGCAACAAAATGCGCCGGGCCTGTCCGCTCTGGATCAGGCCCTCGGCCATCGAGAGCCCGTAGACGAAGCCCGAACAACCGAGATTAAAATCCATCGCCCCTACCGACATCGGCAGCCGCAAGCGGTCCTGCAGGAGGCAAGCGGTCGTCGGCAAGGGATAGTCGGGCGACTGCGTGCAGAGCAGAACGAAGTCGATCGAGCCGCGGTCGATTTCGTGCTCGCGAAAGAGCTTTTCGGCGGCTAGGGCGGCCAGATCGGCGGCCGTTTCGCCAGGCGCGGCGATATGCCGCTTCCAAATGCCGGTCTTCTTATAGATCAACTCCATATCCCACTTGGGAAACAGGGAGCCGAGTAGGTCGTTGTCCTCCACCATCTCCGGGAGGTGGAAGGCGATCGGGCCGATCTGGGCGAATTTCTGCATTGGCCGCAGTAGTAAAGGCGTTGCCAGCGATCTGGGGCCGCGTCCGACGGGCCGCCACCCCCTGGCGAGGGCACAAGGCGTATTTTACGCAATCTACCGGTGGTCCACAACGGGGAATGGAGGGAGCGGTTATTCCCGCCTCAATTCCCTGAAAAGCGGCAAATGCCAATACCTAAACTCCAGCGTCAATACGTGCATTGCCGTCACGTAGTGCCGGCCGGCCTTGGCGTTCCAGTAGTCGGGCACTGGGTCGTTGCCGCTCCAACTGCCTTTCAAAGGGCCGCGCTCGACTTGCCCGGCGCGGACCAGCGGAGTGACGCGGTCGTTCCATGCCTTCCAATAGTCGCCATGCAGAAGAAACATCGCCATGTTGCCGTAGTACCAGTAGTAGCAATCGCGAAGCGCGGTCTCCGCACCGGCCGGTTCGGGCAGATGGGCCAACAGGTAATCGGCCCCCTGCCGGAGCGCGGCCTGGTCATTTTCGCCAAGGTACATTCGCATGACCATCGCCTGGGCGGTCATTGTCGGGCTCGGCGCGCGGCCCTTGCTCTCTTCGGCCGTATCGAGGTTCCACGGATTGTAGACATACGTGCCGCGGCCGGCGTGGGCCAGGTCGAGCCAATGCCCGATCTTTCGCAACGTCGGGTCCGGCACGTTCAGGCCGGCCCCCTTCGCGCTGCGGAGGGCCATGAGCTGCCAGCCGGTGACGGAAGTGTCCGAGCCTTCCCGCGCGACATAGCGCCAGCCGCCGCGGCTGGGGTCCTGCGCGGCGACGATGAAATCGATCGCCTTCTGCGCCGCCGCGCGCAGCTCGCGGTCCTGCGTCATGCCGTAGGCTTCGCACAAAGCCATCGTGGCGATGCCCTGGCTGTAGAAATGCGTCGCGTCCGAACCGCGGTAGGAGAGATTGCCATCGGCCGCCTGGTGCTTCATAAGCCAGTCGAGTCCGCGATGGACCGTATCGCGATATTTCTCGTCCTGGTGCGTATAGCCGGCCGCCATGTAGGTCAGCAGGGCCAGCCCCGTGGCGGCCGTATCGGCATGCAATTCGCCCAGCGATGTCGCGTCAAGACTTACGCCCGGCGGCGATTCGTGCAGGCTCCAGTGGCCGTCGGGGAACTGCGTGCGGGCGAAGTACTCTAGGCCATGCTCAATGGCCGGTTCGGTGAGCTGTCCGTCGCCGGAGTCGCCGAGCGTGCTGCCGCCCGCGGGACCGCGGCGGAAGGCATCCAGCGGTTCGTGGACGAGACTGTTGACGTCGATCTCGGCGCGGCCGGCGCCGCGGCCGCGCGTGCCCTCATCGCCGGAGAGGACTTGATCGAGTTGGGCATCGCCTTGCCGGCCGCGATTCCCCAGGCGGGCCGTCTGCGGCGATCCGACACCGATGGCCGAAGCGATTTCGGCGGGCTCAAGGGGTGCGCTGGGACGCGCACCAATTCGCTGGCCGGGACCGTAGAGACGTCCAACGCCGCCAAGCGAATCGTCCGGGCCGACGGTCGGCCCGCGAAAGCCCTGCGGCCCGCTGCCTTGCATCGGCCCTTGCGCGACCGCCGCGGTCCCACCGACGACTCCTCCGGGTTCAATGGTTGCATGAGGCGTGAACGCTTCGCCGCGCGAGCGGGGAATGCCGGTGCCGTTGTCCGCGCCGTCGCTCGTGCCAACGTCGATTCGCCGGGGGCCGACCGGACCGAGGCCGTGGCCCGGCCCGTTTCCGCCGGCCGCGCCGCCCGGGGTGATGTCGCCAGCGCCGATTCCGGCATACGTTTCGTCTTGCGAAATGCCACCCGGCACACCGTTGCCCGCGACGCGCTCGACTGTGATGTTCTGACCGAGATGGAGCGTGCTCGGCAAGCCGCCCGGCCGGTCCCCGACTCCGCCGGCGCCGGACGGAAGCACATTATCGGAAATCTGCGCGGCGGCAGGCAGCGGCAACCCCATTTGAGCTTGCGTTCTCGGCAGAGTTCCGCTTTGGCCAGCGCTCAAATCTGTACCGCCGTCCTCGGTTTGCGATGCCGCGGCGCGGCGAGCGGGAGCGGCCGATTGCACCATCCCGTAGGGAAGGTTCGAGCCGGGCGATCCGGCGCGGAGCTCGTTCAGGTCCTCGTTCGCTTCACCGCCGATTGAGGGCTCTGCCCGGCCGCGACCTTCAATTGCGCCGCGGCGCGTGGGCAGCAGTGACGAGCCGCGGGCGAAGTCCTGCGCCGGCCGACGCGATATTCGGCCCCAGAGGAGCATGAGAATTGTTCGCTTGCTCGATGGCGACGGTAGAACGATTTTCCAGCTTGCTCGGCGAGGAACCGCCCTCGGCCGCGGGAAGCTGTGCCGCGAATCCGGCGTTTGGCAAGATCGTCGAGGGCATACTCGCGCCGCGATCGAAGCGGGCTTGCGATCTGCCTTCCTCCGATATTCTCGCTGCCCCCTCCGCGCCGGAATCCTCCATTGAAGTCTTCGGCGGCGCTTGCGAAGGCGCACGGGCGATAATGTCGGGCGAAGGCAGAGCATCGGACGACGGCGCCTCCGAGCGAGCCATCTTTGGCGGTGGAACGTCCGGATTATTCGGATCGATGTTCTTCGTAGCTACCTTTGCCCAGAGGTATTTGTCGGCCTTTTCGGCCTGCACTGCGCGGGGCTCGATCGACTTGGCAGGCTTCTTCGGCGCCTCCGGCATGGCAACAGGGCTTGGCGCGGACGAGTCGGGAAGAGCCGCGTCCTGGCCTTTCTGCCGCACCATGGCCAGCGCGTCGGGCGGCGGCAAGTCGGACACTTTGGCGGCGTCCGGCCGGCGGACGTCCAGCGGCTTGCCCGGCGCCGCCGCGGCAGCGCCCAGCGGCGTGATTTCCGTATTTACCGCCCGAGGAACCTCGGCCGCCGGTACGGGGCGCTCCACGTCGCGCGGCGTCACCTGGGCCGCGGGCGTCTTCTGGTCGCGAACGACCGTTTCCACCGGCTTCTCAAACGCTTGCGGGGCGTCCGACGCGTCATCGTTTTGGCCCCAGTGGTAATCGGCCGGAGGCGGCGAATCTTCGTCATTTTCGGCCGCCGCAATGTTCACGTCGCCCAACCGGCCGGGACCATTCAGCGAACTATCGAAGAGATAAACGGCGCTCAGGCCGCCCAGGCGCGTGCAGCGCCAGGCTGAGCAGGATGGCCAGCTCGGCGGTCCGCCGCGCGCGGCCTTTGATCTTCGAGCCGACGTAGATAATCGCCGCGCCGAGCGCCGCCACGGCCGCAAGCTGCGTATAGCCGTTGAACAGCAGCCGCTCGTCGTCAAAATCGCCGCAAACCCAGATCACGACGAAGAGCACGCCCATCAGTACCGCCGTGGCGCAGGCGATCGGCCAGAGCTGGTCTTCGATGCCATGTTGTGCTGGTCGTTCGGGCATGTCTTCCTCGTTCCCACGCTCTGCGTGGGAACGACGTTGCGGCCGCTCCGCGGCCACGTGACATCACTCTCGACGCGGAGCGTCGATCAAGTGCGTTCCCACGCGGAGCGTGGGAACGAGTGTCGATCATTTGTCTTCCACCGCGGCGTCCTTCGACGTCACGTGATACTGCTTCACCTTGTTCCGTTTGCAAACATCGATCGCCTGTAGGACGTAGTCCCACGGGCAGCGCTTGTCGGCCCGCAGCGTCACCGGCGTCCGACCTTGGCTAGCGACCGTAGCATTTCGCATGGCGACGGTCAGTTCATGCAGCGTGGCCGGCTGGGCGCCAATGAAGTATCGTCCCTTCTGGTCGATGTTGACGATCATCTCCGCCGGCCGCACGGTGATCGCCTGGGCCTCGCTGGCATAAGGCAGCGATACGGGCAGTTCCTTCTCCGCCTCGACGATCTTCGTTGCCACGAGGAAAAAAATCAGCAGAATCAGCAGCGAGTCCACCAGCGGCACGACCGGCAACTGCATCATCTCGCTGCCTTTTTTGATCTTCACAGCCATGACAGGCTCCTTCTCCTTTGCGCTAAGTATATTGTATCCGCTTCGGACAGTCAGGAGCGTGATATTCGTCGATCGACGGGCCAACAGTGATCGGCACCCCCAATTGGTGCCAGAGTTCGAACTGCTGCGGCGCCGCCCATATTCGACATTCAGCCGTGGCGTTCTTTGCTGCCGGTGATAAAATGGACAGTGGAGGCAATGAAACTAATTTCTCTCAATCAATGCGCTATGGACTATACGATCCCATTAAACGTTCAGCAGTTGATAGCCGGTCAAATAGCTTCGGGGCATTATTCCACTCCGGCGGAAGTGCTGCGCGAAGCCCTCTGGGCCTTGCAGGAGGTCGACGACGACACTGCCGCGGTACAGGAAGCGATCGACGATTGGGCGAACGGCGACGAAGGTTTGCCGCTGGATGAAGCGTTTGAGAGCGTTCGGGCTGAATTCCATGGGACGCTACCTGGATAAAATGCGTTTTCCCGCCGCCAAATCTCCGAGGCGATGAAAGCGGATGATCCTTCCGAGTGACATTTGCGTCCTGCAATGGCAGCCAGGTTGCTCACGTCCTCCCATCGGCTCGCTTCGGCTTCGGCGCGGGAAGAGGGCTGTCTTCATCGTGGGCGTCGTCCGCGCGCGGCATCCCAAGGATTGCCGCGTTCGTCGGAGACCTCTCGCCGGCAAGCGACGCCCGTGAACGGCCCTCGAACCGTTCGAGTGAGGGCACGATCGAGCGGGCGAGATCCTCGACTTGATTGAACAGCCTGAGGATGCGGCCATCAAAAACATAGGCGAGGACGCCCGCCGGGATGGCCACGATCAATCCGGCCAACGTGCAAATGAGCGCCGCGTAAATGCCCGTCGCCAGGCGGTCCATCTTGTTCGCGCCGACAGGCAGGTGCGCCATCGTGTAGAAGCAGAGAATGATTCCGTGTACCGTGCCGGCCAGGCCCAGCATCGGCGCGACGTTGAAGGCCAGATTCTGCACACGGACGTTCACGTATTGCCGCGTGGCTTCCTGTTCCAAGGCATCGGACATCGCCTTTTCAATCTCCAGCACCGGCCGGCCGACCTTGGCAAGCATCGCCTTGATCACATAAGCCGCCGACGAAGGATAATCCCGGCAAAGCCGCTGGGCGTGCCGCAGGTCGAATTCGCCCTTGCGGCTGGTCATCGCACGCAGTCCGGCGGCAAAGTCGGCGGGGATGATCCGGCTCCGCCGCAGCCCCAACCAGCGCTCCACGGCGAACGCCACCGCGACCAAGGAGACAACCCAGATGGCGTAAAACGCCCACATGTGCGGGCTGAGCCATTGAATATCGTGCAATACCGAAGCCGTATCGGCCTCCGGGACCGCGCCGCTCGTTTTCTTCTCCGCCTCGACGCCGCCGAGATCTTGGGCTGCAAGCTTGGTGGCGTCGACGGTGGTTTTCGGCGTGCCTTCTTTGTGCCGTCGCCCCCTGCCGTTTTTTCAGAGGCCGTCGGCGCGCTGCGATCCTGAGCGGTCGCAGCCTGGAAATCGAACTGCACAAACGCCACCGCCGCGGCAAAGCCCAACATGGCAAGCCAGCGAGCAATTACGGACCAGCGAAGTCTACTTTTTTCATGTGACATCGGTCACTCTTTCTGCAATGCCTCGATCCGCGACTTGGCTGCCGCTACCTTGTCGCTTTGGGGAAACTTGTCGACCAATTCTTGATATAGCTTGATGGCCTGCGAGCGCTTATGCAGGGCTTCAAAACACTTGCCCGACTCGAAGGCGGCGTCGGCCTGCCACTGCGGATAGGGATAGTTGTAGAGGACCAAATAAAAGCTCGTCACCGCGTCGGCGTATTTCTTCTGCTGGAACTGGATTTCGCCGATCATGAACTGCGCCGCGCGGCCGGCTCGGCAGTTGCTCTTCGCCAGCACCTTCTGATATTCGGCCGACGCCTCCTCCAAGCGGCCCAGGTTCTGCAAGGCCCAGCCGCGTTCGTAGCGGGCTTCGGAGAGATAAGTCGTGTCCGGAAACTCCTTGATCAACTCGTCGACGCGGGCGAGGTCCGCTTGCCACACTTGCTGCCGGCGATCTTCCTGGTCGTTGCGGTTCATGGCGACGGCCTTTGCGGCCAGTGCCTGCGCACCATGTAAAAGCGTGAGCACTTGGAAATCCTTGGACGACGGATTCTTGACGCGCTGATACGCGGCCAGCGCGTCTTCGTACTTCTTCTGCTTGAAGAGACATTCCGCCTCCATGAAAGCCGCGTCTGGCGCGAGAAGCCCCTTGGGCCAATTCGTCCGCTGATAAGAGAAGATCTGCTGAGCGTTGGCCATGGCGTCGAGCCGATAGTAGGCCCAACCGAGCTTGTGGGCCGCTTTCTCTCCCAGATCACTCTTGCCCGCCTTGTCTACCGCTGCCGCATAGGCCGTTGCCGAATCGCGGAACTTTCCCGCCTTGTACGCCGCCTCGCCGACGTGGAACTGGCATTCGCCGACGCGCGGGCTATCTGGGCATTGCTTGATCAGTTCCGCGAAAGCGTCGACCGCCTCCTTATCGTGGCCGGCCTGTTTTTCAGCCCAGGCCAACTCGTAATAAACCTTGTCCAGCGCGGCGTATTTGGGGTCATCTTTGAGCAGGGTCTGGAAGGTTGCGGCCGCGTCGGCGGGCTGCTTCAGGCCGACCTGGCACAGGCCGAGCACATACCGCGCGTCGGACCGCTCTCCTTGCCCGACGCCGCCTGCCGAGAGCACTGCTTGCAAATCGGCTGCCGCGTCTGCGAACTTGCCCAATTGATGCCGCGCCAAACCACGGGCGTAGTGTCCGCGGACATTGAGATTACTCTTGGGGAACTTTTCCACCAGCGTGTTGAAGACGTCTTCCGCCTCGGGGTAGGCTCTTTGGTCGAACATCGCCCAGCCGAGGCCGTGCAGCGCATTCGGCGCGAGTGAGCTGTTGGGCCACTTCTCGACGACCATGCGATACTCGGCCGCCGCTCGCTTCAAATCGTTTGCCGCGACCGCATATTCGCCCAGGCGAAAGTGAGCCCGATCGAGCACTTTGCTCGCGGGGAAATCCGCCACCAGCTTTTGCAGTGTTTCGCGGGCTTTGTCCGCTTCTTTGGTGGCGAAATACGACTGCCCCAGGAGCAAGAGCGCCTCGTCGGCCTGCCGCGACTTCGGCGCTGCGGCCAGCGATGCTTCTAGTTCCGGCACTGCCGCGGCAAACTGCTTCTGCTCCGCCAGACTGCTGCCGACGAGATAAAGCGCCTCCGCCCGCGCCTCGGCATTCTTTATTTGCCCCGCGATGGGTTGCAACAGCGCGACGACCTCGGCATATTTCTTCTGCAGCTCCAGCGCCGTGCCCTGCCGCACGCGCCAGCTTTCGGCGTCGGCATGTTTTGGATAGTCCCGCAGCAAGTCCGCGTAAAGCTTCTCGGCCTCATCGTATTTGCCCAACTGCAAGCGGCTTTCGGCGGCGATATATCGAACGTCGGGCTCTAGCTCATGCTTCGGATAGTTCGCCAGGAAAGCATCCGCGTATTGCAGCGTGGCCGGGTAATCGCCGTGGGTCAAGGCGCCGTAGCCCGCCAAATACAACGCCTGCGGCGCGACGGAACTCTTAGGGTGCTTACTCGCCACTTCGGCGTAGAAGCCGATCGATTCGGCCCGCCGCGCGGGAATGGCAGCCGCGGCATCGGCGCGGTCCATCGCGAGTGCCGCCGTCTCCTCATCTCCTTGGGCGTGCGGCAGAAGCTTTTCGACCAGGGCGACGGCGTCGGCCGGATGATTGTCGCGTATCTGCCCTCGCGCCAAGGCATGGCCCGTCTTCAGCACGACGGGAAACCGCTTCGAGTTGGGAAACTTCGTGAAGATGCCGGCCAGAAGATTGCCCGCCTCGGTCTGCTTGCCTACTTTGGCCAGCGCCACTGCCTCGCGCATCGTGGCATAGTCGGCCGATTCAAAGCCGGGCCGAGCGGCCGCCGCGGCCAGCCATTCGGCCGCGGGCTGATAAAGCTGCTGCGCGAAGAGCGTCTCGCCGCGGCGCATGATCACTTCGCTGGCATAGCGATGGTTCATGTATTTCTTGATATAGTCATCGTACGTCTTGCCGGCATCGTCCCACTGCTTGAGCCCTTCCTGCGTCACGCCCAGGGCGTACATGATTTCCGGCTCGAGCTTTTCGTCGGGCGATTTCGTGAGTGCCTTGGCGTAAAACTTGGCGGCTTCGGCCGCTTGCCCTGCATGGTAGGCGCAATCGCCGCGGGTAAAGAGGACCTGAGCCAGATACTTGCTTTTGGGACAGTCTTTCAGAAGTGCGTCCAATGCGGTCGCCGCCGCAGCATAGCACTTGGCAGCTTCTTCGCCCGTCTCGATCTCGGCCCGTTTGAATTGAGCCAGCCCACGGAAGAGATATGTCTCCTCCAGCAAATCGAAGCGCGGGGCCGCCTTGACCACAATCGCGAAATCCTCTTCCGCCTCGTCAAACGCTTTTCGAGCGGCCTCGTTCTGCCTACCTTCGATCGCGCTAACCGCCGTGCGGAAATAACAGACGCCCTGGTAATGCCGTGCGCGGGTTACGCGAGAATCGCCCGGATTGGCCTCGATGAACTTGCCCCAGGCGCTGGCCGCCAGATCGTAGACGTCGCTATTCTGCAGGGCGACGGCCGCCTTGTACTGCCGCGTGGCCGCGTCACTATCCTGGGCGAAGAGGGGGCCTGCTGAGCTAGCAAGAATCGCCCCGAGCGCGGCCGCGCAAACGGTCTTCGCCAGAGCCTTCATGCACTTCTCCTTATTCCGTGGGTTCATTGGGCACACTTCTGAATAATATCAAAATTACTTGCGATAAGCCAGCACGTAGGACGGACCTCCGAGTCCGTCGTTTGATGGACGGGCTCGGAGGTCCATCCTACGAAGCGGTTGTCCGCGCCCTGGAATCGCCCTATATTGAACGCACTTCCCAGCTTCTAACCCCAAACCACCACGGCCGATGTCATTATTTGCTTTCCAGCCGGCCAATCCGCCCGGGGCCGCTGACAATCCTGTCAGCATCCAATGGTGGCTGCTCTTTGGGCTGCTAGTGGCGGTCCTAATCGCCTTCGACCTTTTCGTCATCCACCGGAAGGGTCATGAGCCGTCGATGCGCGAATCGGCGATTACCGTCTCCGTGTGGTTTCTGCTGGCAGTCGCCTTCAACGCCTTCGTCTGGTGGTGGCGAGGCTCGACGGCCGGCGTGCAGTTCGCCTCGGGCTATCTCGTGGAATGGTCGATGTCGATGGACAACGTCTTCGTCTTCGCCGTGATCTTCCGCTACTTCCAGGTCCCCAAGGAGCATCAATATGGAGTTCTTTTCTGGGGCATCCTCGGCGCGGTGGTGATGCGGCTGGGCTTCATTCTCGCCGGCACGGCGCTCATCGCAAAGTTCAGTTGGGTCCTACCAGTGTTCGGAATCTTCTCTGATCTATACGGCATACCGTCTCGTATCTCACGCCGGACAGCAGATCGATCCCTCGAGAACGCTCGCCTTCAGGTTGGCGGGCCGTTGGCTGGCGAAGGGAGATGGCGGAGAAGATAGTCGCCTTTCGCTCCGCGAAAGCAGCGCAGCTTTCGCGGAGCGAAAGGCGACAACGTCCGGCCGATTCTTCGTCCGCGAAAATGGCCGCCTGCGAATCACGCCGCTGTTTCTCGTACTGCTGATCGTGGAAACGACCGACGTGGTCTTCGCCGTCGATAGCATCCCGGCCATCTTCGGCATCACACGCGACTCGTTCATCATCTTCACGTCGAATGTCTTTGCCATCCTCGGCCTGCGGGCGCTCTACTTCCTGCTGGCCGGATTAATGGAATCGTTCCGCTATCTGCACTACGGCCTCGCCGCAGTGCTCGCCTTTGTCGGGCTGAAGATGGTCGCCGAAGGCTGGCTCCCGCATGGCATGGCTATCGAATTGCCGCCGTGGGCGTCGCTCGCCGTGATCGTCACGATATTGGGCGCATCAATCGCGGCGTCGATGCTCGTGCGGCCGAAAGCGATGTAGTGTGTCAGCTACGCCAGAACTGTGGGGCCAGCTCGCGACATCGAAGCCCGACGCGCAAGCGAGGCCTGAAAGCGGCACCGGCCTCGCTTGCGCGTCGGGCTTTGATAGCTCGCCCTACTGCACGGCCGTCAACTCGCTGTTCTCTGCCGCCGCGGTTGTTTGCTCGTGGCGATCATCGAGATGTCTAAGCTCAAAGTACAAAGCCGTGCCGGTGATCAGCGACGACAGAAAATCGGAGACCGGCATGGCCATCCAGACGCCGTCCAGTCCGAAGAAATGCGGCAGGATCAAGACCATCGGAATCAAGAGCAAGACTTGCCGCGAGAGCATCAAAAGGGTCGCCTTGCCCGACTTTCCGACCACCTGAAAATAGCTCGCGCTGAGCGTCTGAAACCCGACCAGCGGCGCCATCAAGAAACAAATCCGCATGGCGTGAGCGCCCCAGTCGAGCATTTGCTGCACTTGCTCCGGCGTGTATATCTTGCGATTTATGAATAGACTCATTACGGCCCCGGGAATGACCATTGCGACAACGAATCCCCCGACCGTTAGCGTCGAGGCGAAGAGGATGCCGGTAAGCAAAGCCTGCTTGACTCGATCGAAGCGGTGCGCGCCGAAATTGAAGCCGATGATCGGCTGCGTGCCCTGGCTGACGCCGTAAATCGGATTGTTTACAAATTGCAGCACCGAGAAAATGCAGCCCCAGATCGCTAGCGCCATTGCGCCGCCATCTTCTATCGGCAATTGATTGCCGTAGTGATTCGCCTGGGCCATTAAAGTACTTAACATGAGCGTTGCGAAGAGCATCATCACAAACATCGGCAAGCCAAATAGAAGTATCCGCAAGCACGTCGGGCCATCCAGCCGCAGCAGCCGCGCGTGGAAACGCAAGCTGCTTCGCCCCATCACAAAGTAAAGCAGCACCCACACGGCTGAAACGCCCTGCGAAATAGCGGTCGCCCACGCCGCGCCGGGCATGCCCCAGTGGAACTTGAAGAGAAACAGCCACGCCAGGATGGCGTTGAGAAACACGCCAATCAAAAGCGTCCACATCGCGGTGCGTGTGTTTCCCTCCGCCCGAATGATCGAGTTCAATCCATAGCCGACCAATTGGAAGCCGGTGGCGAGGATGACGACATGCAGATACTGGCCGGCGTACTGTTTTACCGCATCGTTCACGTGAAGCCGCCCGAGCACGTATGGCAGCGCCGCAAAACCGACTATGGTGAGGACAACTGACGCGATAAACAACATCGTCGCGGCATTGCCCAAGATCAATTCGGCCTCTTCGTGCTTCTTTTCGCCGAGCTTGATCGAGACCCGAGCGGCCGCTCCGATGCCGATCAGCATCGCCGCGGCTTGCAAAACGAGCATGTACGGAAAGGCTACCATGATGCCGGCGCCGGCGTCCACGTCGAGCGATTGGCCTACGAACACCCGATCGACGAAAAAGTAGGCGCTTTGCACCATCATGCCGACCATGGCCGGCAGCGAAAGCCGAATCAAGAGGCCCAGCGAAGCGGAAAAATCCTTTGCCCAGTTCCCGGTCCAGTTCGCCGGCAGAAGCAAGCGGCCAAGCCCCGGCAGATTGGGCGGAATGACTTCTTCGGCTAGCTTTCGGGCACGTTCGGGGCCAGGGTTATTACGCATCGGGGACTCGAATTCCGGCTGATCAGCAGTTTCGCAGCATTAAGTTTACCAGATCGGAGGGCGCTGATAAGTGCAATGGCGTTAATATAGAAAAAATAGGAAGTGTGGATAAAATGCGGTGCCGTGTAAGTTTCCCAACTGCTCTTGGATAAGACTTGATTCTTCGGTTACAAGTTCGGAGCGAAAGTAGACGCGGCGTCCCGCCGCGTGGCGGCAAGCGGCGAGACACCGCTTCTACGGATCGCGGGGAGACACAGCCGATGGCGATGTTCCACACCCACATCCATTGCAGCACGGTTGCCGGCATCGTTGGCGCCGCGGCGGCTAACGTCGTCTATGGCGTCCCGCTCATCACTAGCGTCGTCGGCGGCGGGCTGTGTGCCATCGGCGGAATCCTGCCCGACATCGATAGTGGCCCCGGCATTCCCCTGCGCGAGATCACGACCTTCCTCGCCTCGGCGGTGCCGACGATGCTCATCGCACGCCTCCTGTCTTTCAAAATGGATCAAGAGATGCTGATCCTCACCGGCGCGATCATCTACGTCGGCATTCGTTTCGGCTTAGCCCATTTCTTGCGGCAATACACGGTCCATCGCGGCATGTTCCATAGTTTCCCGTCGATGGCCATTTTCGGCGAGCTGGTCTATCTGCTCTTTTACGGCGAGAGCCAGTTCGTGCGTCTGTTCATGGTCGCGGCGGTCTGTTTCGGCTTCTTCATCCACCTGTTGCTCGACGAAATCTACAGCGTCGAATGGGACGGCCGCCCTCGCGTCAAAAACTCCTTCGGCACGGCGATGAAGTTCGTCGGTCCGAGCTGGTGGGCGAACGCCACCTGCTACGCCAAGCTGGCCGTGCTCACGTATTTTGTGCTCATCGACCCGAGCGTGGTGCAGCAATTGTCCAGTGGCAAAAGCCCGGCATTCGCACAGAATCTTGGCGAGACTATGAAAGAGAAGATCGGCCAAGCTTCCGCGTCGCTCAACGCGAAAAATTCCAGCACCCCGCCTGCGCTTGCTTCGCTCTTCAGCAAAAAACCAACTGCGCAAACGAACGGTGCTACGCCGGCTGCCAACCCGCCGCTAACCAACACCCCGGCCGCTTCCGCGCCGTCGGTTTGGTCCGCTCCAGCCGCGCCGGCTGCTCCGGCGGCCGTTTCCAGCGGGTATGCCGCTCCACCTCCTGCTGCGGGTCAATTCTATACGCCGGTCAACAATAAGTCGGCCGGGCCGGTGCAACAAGCGCCTCCGGCGCGGTTTTGGCAGTAAAGTAGCAGGTACGCTCCGCGTGCCGTCCACAGCATAAAACAGCCGGCGGACGGCACGCGGAGCGCGCCTGCTACCTTTCTTGGAACTTTCTATCCCGCTCGCGCGTCCAACGCACGGCTATCTTGCGGGTATCTGCGGCCCGCGCGCTTGCCATCGGCTCGTAAGCTATTATATTGCAAGGACTTGGGACAAGTCCGCCTGCCGTCGTTTAACCCGGAGCCAACGGCGACGGAGAGTATGCCCACCGTCGCCGTTGGCTCCGGGTTAAACGATGAGTCGCTCTTGGCCAAAGGGGCCAATACTACCTGGGAGTTACGCCATGAAATCGCTCTTTAGCACGATCATATCTCTATCACTCCTCGTTTTTTCCTTCGTCCCAACGATCTCGTGCGCGGAGACACCAAAGGCCGCCGCCAAGCAGTCTGCCGACACCCCGCTGGTGGCCGATAACATCCGCGAGGCGATGCAGGACCGCCACTATGCCGACGCCGTGAAGGCGATCGACGAAGCCATCAAAGACAAAAACGCCCCGCGCGACTACCTCACTTACCTCAAAGGCCGCGCGCTGCATCTGGACGGCAGATATGACGACGCCATTACGGTCTTCGACGACTTCGCCAAACAATATCCCAAGAGCCCCTGGGCACGCCGCGTCCGTTTTGCCAAAGCAGTTTCGCTCGCCCGCAAAGGCGACTTCCGCAGTGCCGAGTTAATCTATCGCGCCGAGGCCGAGTATCTGCTTTCCAGCGAACGCAAGCAGCAGCTTGCCGACATCTACCTGGAGTTCGCGGATACCTACTTCAAGCCGCCCAAGGAAGAGCAGAAGCCCGACTACGCCAAGGCGCTGGAGTTCTACAAGAAGGCGCTCGACGCCGGCGCGAAGCCGGAAACGCAAGCGGAGGTCGAACTTCACATTGGCGAGTGTTTGCAGAACCTGAACAAGTTCGGTGAGGCGGCAGCAGCATTCGAGAAGTTCGTTAAGGACCATCCCGAGAATCCGCTTGATATCGAAGCCCGCTGGCGGCTCGGCACTTGCCGACTGGCCGAAGGAAACCAGCGCGAGGCCCGGCGGGTCTGGCAGGACCTGCTGGCCAAGTATGTCGATTCCAAGTCACCCCGCGTGGCCGATGCGCAATTCGATCTCTCGCGAACCTGGAGTATTCCCAATCCGCAGAACGACGAACAATTGAACCTCGGCACAGCCGCTCTCAACACGTTTTTGGAACGCTTCCCCACGCACAAAAACGCCGGCCGGGCACACCTGGAAATCGCCCAGAGCTATCTCAATCGCGGCCGCGCGGCCGACGCGGTCACCGCGCTCAAGCAGTTCCTTTCCGACGCCCATACGCGCGATGCGAAAGAACTGCCCGATGCCCAGAACATGTTGGGCCAAGCTTACCGCTCGCAGAAAGATTTCGATAAAGCTCTCGCCGCCTGGCGCGATTTCCTCGGCAAATATCCGGCCCATAGCGCGTGGAGCAGTGTGCAGCAGCAGATCGTCGAGACCGAATATGCGATGGCCGCCGAGCAGCTTGCCGCCAAGAAATATGCCGAGGCCAACAAGCTCTTCGCCGAGTTTCTGGCCAAATATCCGCTGGATGGGCGGAACCCGCAAATCCTCCTGGCGATGAACCAGCAGAACGTCGCTGCCGAAAAATGGGACGACGCCATCGCCGGCTGGCGGAAGCTGGTCTCCAAATATCCGGGCACAAACGAAGCATCGCTGGCCCAATACTTAATCGCCGACACGCTGGAGCGAAAGCTCGGCAAGCTCGAAGAGGCCCTCGAAGAGTATCGCAAGGTGACCGGCGGCGCGGCCCAGGGCCGCGCCATGCAGGCCGCCGCCCGGCTTACCGCCAAAACGATGACCGTCGCCACGGAGCGCGTCTTTCGTAGCGATGAAACACCTAAATTAAAACTCGTCAGCCGAAACGTCGAGTCGGTCACGGTCCGCGTCTACAAGGTCGATCTGGAGACCTACTTCCGCAAGATGCACCTCGCCCGCGGCGTGGAAGGGCTCGATATTTCGCTCATCGATCCCGACCAGACCTTCGAGTTCAAGGTGCCGAAGTATGCCAAGCATCAGGAGTTGGAAAGCGAGATCCCCGTGCCGATTCCAAATGTACGTCAGCCTTTCCAGGCTGACTCCGCGCATGCAGGTCAGGCTGGAAAGCCTGACGTACGGGGCGGCGTGATGGCCGTCACCGTCAGCAGCAAGGCGCTGGAGGCCACGACGATGGTCATGCAAAGCGATCTGGACGTGATCGTGAAAAGCTCGCGCGACGAAGTCTTCGTCTTCGCCGAAAACATGCTCACCGGCAAGCCGTGGCCCGGCGCGCATCTGCTCATTTCCAACGGCCACGAAGTCATCGGCGAAGGCACGACCGACGAGCATGGCGTTTTCCAGAAGAGCTACAAGGATTTTCCCGCGACGGCGGGCATAAGTCCCCCTCTCCCTCCGGGAGAGGGCCGGGGAGAGGGTGTTCAGCAAGCGGTGCCCGTCCCGCAGCCCAATGTGCAGCCGGTTCCGCAACCAGAAGCGCCGCAGCAGCAGCCAGTCCCCGCGCCGGCACCGCCCGGACCGCCAACGCCCGCGCCATCCGCCAGCATTACTCATCCCGGAGGGATTGCAGAAATTAGCCCCGGATCGCCGAGCGCATCCGGGGTTACGGATTCCGCGCGCGATTCCTCGACCCCGGAGGGGTCGCAGCAATCGCGCTCTTCTGCGACCCCTTCGGGGTCGATGGGTATTCCGTGTGACGTAACCGGGGGTGCGCTTCGCGACCCCCGGCTAATCGCTGCGACCCCTCCGGGGTCCGCAACCACCGCAACTCCATCATCCGAACCGGCTGCTCCCGCCCCCGCCGAAACCTCCGGCAAACCCCTCAATACCGACGACGTCCGCGTCTTCGCCTTCATCGACGGCAACGTCGCCTCGAACATCGTCAACCTCCAAGGCGTCGGCGTCGCCCAGGGGCTGACCGACAAGGCCTACATTTACACCGACCGCCCCGCCTACCGTGCAGGGCAGCTCGTCAACATCCGCGGCTGCCTCCGCCGCGCGGCGAACGACGCCTTTGTGATCGACAAGGACAAAGCCTACACGGTCGAGGTCTTCGACGCCCGCAATCGGCCGATCCGCCAGGAAAAGATCAAGCTCGACGCCTTCGGCAGCTTCCACGTCCATTTCGTTCTCCCGCCCGACAGCCCGCAGGGGCAATACCGCGTGCTGGTCCACGACATCGGCACGCAGAATTTTCAGGGCACGTTCCTCGTCCACGCCTTCCAGCTTGAGCCGATCCGCCTGGTGGTCGATACCGGGGCACCCGGTACTCCGGGTCGACGGGTCTACTATCGCGGCGAGCCGATCGAGGGCACCATCCGCGCCGAGTTCTACTACGGTGCGCCGGTCGTCGGCCGCGAAATCCGCTATCAGCTTTCCGGTGACCGTTTCGAGATCGCCAAGACCGACGCCAAGGGCGAGGTCAAGTTCAAGCTCGACACCCGCGAATACAGCGAATCGCAGGTCCTGCCGCTCGTCGTGCAAATGCCCGAAGGCAACGTCAATACGCAAGTCAATTTCATCCTCGCCGCGCAAGGGTTCACCGTTGGCGTGAGCACCGTGCGGCCGGTCTACGTGTCGGGCGAGTCGCTCGAAGCCACCGTCAACGTCCGCGACGCGGAGAACAAGCCGCTCGCGCAAAAGCTCACGCTCAAAGTGCTGGAGCGAACCGTCGTCAACGGCCGCGTCGGCGAGCGGCCGGTCGAGGAGCATGAATTGACCACTGCCGCCGACGGCAAAGCCCGGCAGACCTTGAAGCTCGCCAAGGGCGGCGTCTATTTCCTCCGCGCCGAGGCCATCGACCGCTTCAAGAACCCGATTTCCGGGCAGGCCGCCGTGCAGATCAGCGGCGAAGACGATCTCGTGCGGCTCCGCATCCTGGCGGACAAGCACACGTACAAAGTCGGTGACAAGGCCGCCGTCGAGCTGTTCTGGCGGGAAGCGCCGGCACTTGCCCTGGTTACGTATCAAGGTGCGCGGGTGTTGGACTATCGCCTCGTCGAATTGAAGACCGGCGCGAACAACCTCGAAATTCCCATGACCGCCGCGCTAGCGCCGAATTTTGAGCTGTCGGTCGCGGTGATGACGGACGCAGAACGTGGAGACGGGAGCGGGGAGCAGGGAGCAAAACGGGTCCCCCTCTCCCTCCGGGAGAGGGCCGGGGAGAGGGTGGTCGAAACTTCGACAACGTCCAACGTTGCTCGCGGACTTCAAAAGGTCGAGGAGACGAAGCGTCCCATCATCCGATTCCACACCGCCTCCAGCCCCATCACAGTCGAGCGCGACCTCCGCGTGAAAATCGCGGTCAAGCGGAAGAGCCCTCACCCTAACCCTCTCCCAAAGGGAGAGGGGACCGAGCGCGTTCGTCCCGGCGACGACATCGAAGTAACAATCACCACGACCGATCCGCAAGGCCGGCCGGTGGCGGCCGAATTGAGCCTGGCGATGGTGGAGCAGTCGCTCCTGGAGCGGTTCGCCTCGCCGCTGCCCTCGATCGGCGACTTCTTCCGCGGCGGCGAACGGCAACCGGCCGTCCGCTCGACGTCGAGCATCACCTTCAGCTACCGCCCCGCCACGCAGCCGATCAACCCGCGGCTCTTGGCGGAAAAGGACCGCGAGGAAGTCGCCCGCGAGGAAGAGGATAGCCGCAAAGCGGCGATCGCGGTGGCATCGACGGCGCCCGCCGGCGGCCCTGTCGCTGCCAGCGGCGGAGGCGCTGCATCCAACGACCCGTTTGCCGCCACGGAGGGGCAATTGTCGTTCGGCGTCGGTGTCAATAGCGATGCAAGGCTAGTGGGGAATGCCACTATGGACGAGCAGGACGCGGAGTTTCGCCCTCTTATGGAGCTGATTGCTAAGTCCGAAGTGACAAAGAGCTGGGTGGATAATGGTGGCAACGGGACGATCAGCGATTTCCCCACCAACCTAAGTCTCGTCGCTCCAGGCAATGGCCCTGCCGTACAAAATCAGGCGATGGGTCGAAACTTCTATGCGTATGCACAGCGATCCTCTGCATCAATGGCCCTCAAAAACCGTCCTAAGATGATCGACGCCGCCAACGCAGCAGCCGGGTTCAATTTCAACGACAGAGGCAATCCTCTCGGCAATCAGCAAGCGGCGCAAGGCGATTACGTGGATGCCCTCTATTTTTCGCGGACGGAAAACGATCGCAAGTCCGGCAATGGCAACGATGACTTGTCGCTCAGCATTACAAAGCAGGGTGCCGGCCAACTTCTCCTCAACGGCGGCAACTCCTTCTCCGGCGGCACGAACTACAACGTTGATAACCTCAACACGCTCGTCGCGGCCGGCAATACGTCGGTCCTCTGCGTCGACAATTCGGGCAATTTCCGCAACGTCAAGCTCGGCGATAACGGCCGGCTCGATCCGAAGGCGGCCGCGGCGATGGCCGCCGAGTTCAATGCCACGGGCGCGATCCTGCTCTCCGCCCTCTTGCCGCAAGAGACCGGCTACTGGAACCCGATCGTCACCACCGGCGCCGATGGCAAGACCACGCTCACGCTGAGCGTGCCCGAGCGCTCGACCGCCTGGAAGCTGCTCGCCCAGGGCCTCACGGCCGAAACGCTGGCCGGCGAGGCGACTGACGACCTGGTCGTCAAGAAAGACCTCTTCGGCGAGATCAAGCTGCCGCTGGCCTTCACCGACGGCGACACGGCCGAGATCCCCGTCACCGTCCACAACGACGCCATCGACAAAGGCACGATCGAAGTTGTCCTGCGGACCACGATCGCCGGGCGAAAAGTCGAAGAGACGCGGCGGATTGACGTGAAGGGCAAGGGGATGGAGGAAGTGAGTTTTAAGGCGGAGCTGTCACGTCCCCCTCTCCCTCCGGGAGAGGGCCGGGGAGAGGGGAGCTCGGCCGCGCGGACGGATCGCACTTCCAACCGCCCTCACCCTAACCCTCTCCCGGAGGGAGAGGGGACGAGTACGCCAAACGTTGACGCGCAATTTGAGTTGATCGTCCGCGCCCCCGGTCACGAAGATACCGTGGTGCGTTCCATTCCGCTCAAGCCCTATGGCGTACCCGTCTTCCGCGCCGCCAGCGGTTCGGGCACGTCGGACCAGACTGTTTGGGTCGAAGCCCCCGAAGGAATGCCGGCCGAATCGGCCGGGATGCAGATCATCATCGGCCCGACCGTTCAGCGGAGCCTGCTAGATATTGTGCTCGCGCCCGCGCCGTGGTGCCAGATGGAAGTCGGCCGCTTGGCCTCCGGCCTCGAATCGGCCACCGGCGACGCTTTTGCATCGCTCGGCCTGCAAAAAGTCTTGGGCGGCAGCCGCGACAACGGCGGTCCGGAGGCGATGGCGCTGGATAGCCGCATCCGCGGCTCGATCAGCCTGCTGCTAAGTGCGCAGAACGACGACGGCGGATGGAGTTGGACCGGCTCGCCCGGCGCGGCGAGCAACCGCTACGCAAGCTGCCGCGTCGTCTGGGCGATGACGCTCGTGCGGCAGGCCGGCTACGTCGTTCCGGACGATGTCTACAACAAGGCCCTCGGTTACCTTCGCAATCAGTCGGCCGCGACCGACAACGCCGATTACGAGAGCAAGGCCATTCTGCTGCACGCGCTGGCCGCGGCCGGGCAAGGCGATTTCGCCCTGGCCAACCGCCTCTACCGCGATCGCAACTCGCTCTCTTCCGCGGCGCTGGCCCACCTGGCCCTCAGCTTCGCCGCGATGGATCGCAAGGCGACAGCCAAGGAGATTCTCGACATTCTGGCGACGCGAAACCTCGACGACACGGCCACCCGCCGCGATTCAGCCAAGGGCACGCTGCCCTGGAGCGGCTCGCCGGCCGAACTGCGGGCGCTCTATGCGCTCGGCCTCGAAGAGATCGGCTCGAAGTCGCCCAAGGCGAAGGAACTGGTCGATTGGCTCATGGCCCATCGCACGGGCAACCGCTGGTCGCCGGAAAAAGCGACCGGCCCCGCCGCGCTCGCACTTTGCCGCTGGTTCGCTGACAATCGCTTCCAAGGCGAGCGATATAAGCTGAGCGTGTTCGTCAACGACGTGCGGGTTAAAGTCCTCGACATCGATCCGGCTGCCGGCAGCCAGACCATCGACGTGCCGAGGAAGTTGCTTAATGTATCCGGCACGCTCCGCGTGCCGCCTGCCAACGGCACACGGAGTGTGCCGGATACAATCAAGCAGCGCGTCAACTTCCAGATCGAAGGCCGCGGCCAATATACGTTCCAGTGCATCCTCGGCGGCTTCGTGCCGGCCGACAAACTAAAGAGCACGACGAACGACTGGCGGGTCACACGTTCCTACGAGCCGGCCCCGCTGGAGCTTGACGGCCGCGAAATCCCCCGCGGTTTCGGCGTGCTGGAAGGCAGCTATCAGACCTTCCGCAACGACCTCAAGCAGCTTCCCGTCGGCCGCCGCGGCATGGTCGATATAGAACTTTACCGGAACTACTGGAACACGCCCGAAGAGCGGATGGAGTATCTCGTCGTCACCGAGCCGATCCCCAGCGGGGCGACGGTCATCGAGAAATCGGTCGTCGGGCCGTTCGAGCGCTACGAGATCGGGCCCGGCGAGATCACGTTCTACGTCGGCAACCGCACCGGCCTGGGCACGATCCATTACGAGCTTTACGGTTACGTGCCCGGCAGCTACCGTATTGCTCCGACAATCGTCCGCAACGCCTATCGCCCCGAGCAGTTGCTCGTGGCCGCGCGGAAGGAATTGGCCGTGCTGCCGCAAGGCGAGAAGTCGGCCGATCCTTATCGCCTCTCGCCGCAAGAGCTTTACGAGCTGGGCAAGCGGCTGGAGGCGAAGAAGGACTACGCCGGGCCGGTGAAGCATCTGACCGATTTAGTCGACAACTGGAATCTGCAGCCGAACATCTACAAGGAAGTCGTCCAAACGCTCTTGGATGCCCACTTGGAGATCGGGCCGCCGAACAAGATCGTCCACTACTTCGAGATCGTCAAGGAGAAGTGGCCCAACGAGGAAGTGTCGTTCGCCAAGATCGTCAAGGTCGGCGCTGCCTATCACGAGATGGGCGAGTACGAGCGGAGCTACCTCGTCTTCCGCGCCACCGTCGAGAGCAATTTCGGCCGCGAAAGCGAAGTGGCCGGCTTCCTCGATGCACAGGGCGAAATGCTGCGGAGCGTGGAGACCATGAGCAATCTCCTGCGGAACTATCCGCCGGAAGGCTACATCGCCGCCGCCGCCTACAGCCTCGCCCAGCAGGTCACGGCGAAAGCCCCCGAAGCGGCCAACGACGCCAAGCTGCGGCAGGCGAAGGTCAACAAGGTCGATCTTCTGCACCGCGGCTGGACGATGCTGGAGAACTTCCTCACGGCCTGGCCCGACGATCCGGCGGCCGACCAGGCCGCCTTCGCCGCGGCCGGCACGCTGTTGGACCTCAAGGCCTATCGCGAAGCGGCCATCGCTTGCGGGCGATATGCCAAGCGCTACGAAAAGAGCGATCTCGTTGACAGCTATTGGTACATTATCGGCTATTGCGAGTTCGCCGAGGGCAAGCACGAAGCGGCCTTGGAGATGTGCCGCAAGGTGGCCGAGTTCAAACACACGGATAAATCGAGCGGCCGCGAGATCGAGAGCCCGAACAAGTGGCAGGCGATCTACATCCTCGGCCAGATCCATCACGGTCTCGGCGAGGCGGCCGCCGCCATCCGCGAATATCGCCGCGTCGAGGATCGCTTCGCCGACGCCAAGGAGGCCATCGCCTACTTCCTGCGGAAGTCGATCGAACTGCCCGAGGTCGCCACCGTCAAGCCGGGCGATAAGGCCGAAGTGGAACTGAAGTTCCGCAATATCCCGTCGGTCGACGTGAAGGTCTATCGCATCGACCTGATGAAGTTCAGCCTCCTCCGCCGCAACCTGGGCGGGATCGCGCAGATCAATCTGGCCGGCATCCGCCCGCTGCACGAAACGAGCGTCAAGCTGGGCGACGGCAACGACTACCGCGACCGCACGAAGAAGCTCGAACTGCCGCTGAAGGAAGAGGGAGCTTATCTGGTCGTCGCTCGCGGCGAGGACCTGCACGCCAGCGGGCTGGTGCTCGTCACGCCGCTGGCCGTCGAGATCCAGGAAGACCCGGAGAGCGGCCGCGTGCGGACGACCGTCAAGGACGTGAAGGCCGACCATTACGTCCACAACGTGCAAGTAAAAGTAATCGGCAGCCGCAACGACGATTTCGTTGACGGCGCGACCGATCTCCGCGGCGTCTTCGTGGCCGACGGCATTCATGGGCAATCGACCGTCATCGCCCGAGCGGAAGGTTCGCGGTATGCCTTCTTCCGCGGCAAGGCCGACCTGGCCCCGCCGGCCCCGCAGGGTGCTCCGGCTCCAGCCGAGAGTGCTCCTTCCGCCGGCTTTGGCGGCGGCGGTGGAGGGCAATCTCAGCAGCCAATGTCGCAAGAAAAAGCCCTGTTGGAGAACGTTAATCAGCAGAACAAGAGCTTCCAGGGCCAGCAGCAGGAGAACTTGAAGCGGATGTATAACGCCCCACCTTCTAGGGGTGTGGAAATTAATAAAGCATACTGATTTTCTCCGCGAAACCTTTCCGGCTGGGCGGGGTTGAATAGTAGACAAACACACTCCGGTGCGGCGGCGGAGCAACTCTTGCCCCCCACCTCGTCGCTTCACGTCGACATCGGAGACATCAGGCGGAAGGCGTGGGCCATTTAGGGTCCCCTTCCGCCTTTGTCTTTTCTTGGTGGATTCCCACCCTCGGGCCGGTTAATGGTGAAGTCTGTCGGAAAATAAGTTAAACCGCGGATTTCGCAGATAGCGCGGATACGGACAAGATTATTTGCATGCCTGCCCCCTCTCCCTATCCGCGCCCATCCGCGTAATCCGCGGTTGATAAATTCCGTCACGCAACTTTTCCCGCCTCGCTTCGACAATAGTCTTGACGTGCTTGATCGTACACAACTTGATTGAAAGGACCCCACCGTGGCATTCGCAGCTCATTTGCTCATTGATGGCGCCCGAGGTTTTGATGTCGTGCAAACATACTACCGGACATTTCCCTATGAAGGCTCGACGACGGCGTCGTTCATCTATAAACTGCCCGCCGCCGTCCGCATTCGCAACATGACGTTCGAAACCCTGTTGGACGCGATGATCGCGGCCCGATCCGGTTCGCCCGTAGACAATTTCGTCCTCGTCGCCCACGGCCTGCACGACGCCAGCGACAACGGCCTCGGCCTGGCCTGCCCCATCACCGGCGGCACGCATTTGAAAACTTCGTACGACGTGCTCCAGGAGCTCATTGCCTTGCGCGACAAGAACGCCTCGGATGACGACTCGGCTTCCTTCGAGAAGTCGTTTCATAACGACAGCCCCTCGAACCGCGCGATCGGACGGTTCCCGCACGGCAGCGTGGCCCGGCTGGTATCAAAAATGAAGAGGCTGCAAACGCTGAAAGTCCGCATCGTCGAGCTCCGCGCCTGTGCGCTGGGCACCAACACGACAGCCATGGACGTTGTCGGCCGCTCGCTGGGCGCCCGGTTTCTCGTCGCCCCGGACGTACACATGTTTTATGCACGGGTCAACGCGACGGCCGGATTTCGCTCGCCCGATCGGTTCAAACGCGAGGCGGGCCGCATGACCCACGCGCGGACCTTCTCCAATCCGCGGCAGTCGTCGGACCAGTTGCTTCTCGATATACGGCGCGGGGCCGGGATCGCGTTCAATTCCACGGTCTTGACCAACACCCGCGACGTACAGTGGTTCGCCGACACGCAACTCTGGCCTATGAACAGTTACCACAACGGCGCACCGCTGATTGCCGAAGGCATGGAGCTGCCCGGCCACCGCTTTGCACTGCCGCAAGATTCGGATTACCGCGACCGCCTCGTGTCCGTCGGACCATTGGCGGGAAATTTGATTTGAGAGGCTATCCGAAAATCGGTAGTGAACCGACTACGTCAAAACTGTGGGCTATTGAAGCCCGACTGCGCAAGCGAGGCCGGCGCTGGACAAGAGCCTCGCTTGCGCGTCGGGCTTCGATGTCGCGAACTGGTCCCACCACTTTACAAAAGACGGCGCATTACGACCTTGATTGCAAGTATCGCACGGCCGTCCGCTTTGGCCGAAGTGCCGGGCCTCGGATACAATTTCGCGAGTGGTTCCCCCAAGTCTTTTTTCCGAGGAGAAGTCGATGATGAACAGGCGATTGCTTTGTATCATGGTTCCGTTGCTATTGATCGTGTCGCGTGTCTCCGCCGCCGCGGACTCCGAGCCGAGTGCGGAGAAGAAGCCGCCAAATGAATTCGCCGGCAAGATCGTCTGCGTGCAGATGACGAATGAAAGGGTCGTGTTGGAGAATGTGACCGTCATCGTCCAAGGCACGGAGTCGTTCCTCGCCGGCACGGGCATCAAGCGGAACGACCCGAATCGTCATGCCTGGTGGGAGGGTTTGCCCATCCGTCTCAACCTCCGCTTCGTCGAAGCCTATTTCTTGGTGACGCCGCAGCAATGGAACGCCGTAAGGAACACGTTCGTCATTCCCGGGCCCACCGCGCCGTGATTGGCTTGATAAGTCTACAGCCGGAATCGTCAGCCTACGGGCCGAAGGTCCAAAAATATACCAGCCTGCGGCACCGCCGCAGGTCGGGATGCCCAAACCGCGGCGCAAGGGCCAAAGGCCCGGTTCATTGTCCTCGTTACGACGCTCTGCGTCGTAACGCCCTTGCGAGCCGCTCCGCGGCGAATCGTCGGAACTTCAACGATCCGCCGAACCTATCTCACCCGCGTCCGCCACCGCCGTGCAAGGCATCCCATGCCGACGCCAAATCCGCACATCAGCGCCAGCGTCTCCGGTTCCGGCACGACGGTGAGCACAAGATCGTTGCCCTGCACGGCGAGCTTCGCTTGCAGACCGTTGATCGTGCCACTGGTGCCTCCGCCTAGAGTGCCGCTGACCGAGGCGGCATCGATCAGCGTATAGCTGCCCGGCCCAAAGCCGCCCAGCGGCGTGAAGTTGAAATCAGAGAATTGCTGGCCGCCAAGAGTCAGCGCGCCGGAGGGCATGAGAACCATATCGCTACTAAGCGGCGTGTCAAGTTCAAAGGACAGTTTGGCGCCGGCGGCCAGCGTGAGGCTCCCGCTAATGGTCATCGCTCCCGGATCGTCGCCCGGCGCAAGCGTACCCCCGGAGTTCACCATCGTTGTGGACAGGCTGCCCGTCCCGCCTAGCACGCCGCCGCTGTTGACCACCGTCGGGCTGGCCAGTGAACCGTTGACCACAAGTCCGGCGTGGCCGACGGTCGTCGAGCCGGCGTAGCTTTGCGCACCAGTCAGTTGCAGCGTGCCGCCGCTAACTTGCACAGAGAGAGTGCCGCTGCTTGGGGCAAGGCCGCCCTGGATCGAGCCGGAATAGGTGCCTCCGTTATTGATGGTGAGTACGGAAGAATTGGCGGCCCCCGAGGCTGAATTGCCAATAACGCCTAAGCCGTTGAGGGCCGCGACGGTCACAGGGTGTCCCGAGAGATCCAACGTTCCGCCGGTCATCGTCAGGTTGCGGGCGGCCAACACGCTGGTAACGCTGAGCACAAGTACGCCGTCGGTAATTGTCAATCCGCCTTGAAAGGCGGTTCCGTCTTTGCTTAGGTCGAGGCTGCCCGGTCCCGCCTTGGTCAACCCTCCTGTGCCGGTTATGGTGCCTGAAAACGTGTCGCTTGCTCCGGAGTCGACAAAAAGCGTGCCTCCGCCGGCCTGGAGCATGATGCTGCGGGATATCGTGCCGGATTGGCTCTGCTTGAGGTAAAGCTCGCCGTTAGTGAGTGGCCCTCCTAAAACAAGCACGGTATTGGTACTCAGGTTGGAAAGGCTCGGCACCAGCACGGTCCCTTGTTGGATCATGAGCGATCCGCCCGTTGAATTCGTGCCGTCGAATTCCAAGAGTCCCGGGCCGTTCATCGTAATGTTGCCGGCGCCGGCGATTCTGCCGCTAAGCAATGTGCTGCCGCTGCCGGAAAACGTAAGTGTTCTGCCCGTGGCCAGATTGACTTGCGCCCCGACGACGAGAGAAAAATTTCCCGAAGCCGGCGTCGTGAAACCGGTGCCGTTGCCGTTGTTATTGATCCAGGATTGCGACGCCGGCACAATCACCTGACTCGTCACTCCCGTTCCACTAAACGTAATCACGGTGTCTGGGTTGTTGTTTGAGTCGACGAGGAGGCCGACGTTGCCGGAGTTCGTTGCGGTCAAGGAGAGCGAACCGGCGAGGTTGATGGTGGTCGCAAAACTTTGCGCCACATCGCTCAAAAAGTGAACCTGACCGACCGAAAAGGCGCCACTCACGGATGGCGAAGTCGAAAAGGCGCCGCAAAATCGGCCTCGTCCGCGAAAGTCGGAACGGTCGTTGGACTCCAGTTTCCCGATCCGCCCCACGTCGTGCCAACATTGCCGGTCCAAGTGTAGGAGGCCGCGCAGCGCCAACTCGGCGTAGGTCGGCAGCGCGACAATGAGAGTCAAACCAAAGACGATGTTGATGTATGGAAAGAAACCGGGCGTCTTCATATTGATGGCTCTCTACACTGGTCGTTGGCTAGGGGTAAGATCTCTCCGACTTTCCGCCCAG
Source organism: uncultured Planctomycetia bacterium (assembly GCA_963775975.1). Lineage (GTDB taxonomy): Bacteria > Planctomycetota > Planctomycetia > Pirellulales > Thermoguttaceae > JANXQG01. Next base: position 242,047 of record CAVZKX010000003.1, on the reverse strand, counting down.
GCGCCGCAAGGCAAGCTCCGTCGCGAAAAGAAGGGGCGTGGCTTTCGGGGCCAAAGGCAGCGTTTGCGAGAGAAAGTATCCGGCAGTCTGCTCCAATTGCGGACCGGCCAAAGCGACGAATCGCGGGATACTAAACGCTGCCTGCTAGGAATCTTGTGACGGTGGCCGGCACATCCTCGGCCGGGCACCCTTTCTGACCACCCTCATCATGGCCCCGCGGGAAACGCTTGTCAAGCGCTGGCGGCAAACCCTCTTCGCGGCGGCGGAAAAATCTTTTCTCGGCGGTTTTCCAGCGCGATCCAACCACATCCTCGCCCGACGCCGGACTGCTTGTATGGCAATGGTTTACGGCGGCTCCGCCCTGCCTCTCCACCCGCGCGCGGGGGAAATGCGCGAACCATCAAACGGCCGCGCAAGTCCGCTGCCGGCAACACTTTAGCGATGTTTTGTATCATCTTTTCATTACAAGTGTTGACACATAATAATATCTGTGATATATTGGCGATTGGGACTGGGGAGTGAGTTGAAAGGATGAAGGATGAAAAGCAATTGTTCGAGGTTCAATGCCCCTAAATCCCAAAATCCCCAAATCCCTAAATCCCCGTCTCCCCAACACACCGCCGGCTGCGCAACACCCGCAACTTTCGAGGCGGTAAATGACGTTGAATGAAATTAGGCCGCAACGGCTTTGGCAGTACGGAGTTATGACGACGGCGAAAAGCGCGCAACGCGACAAGAAAATGCGAAGGCGTTGCGCATTGCGCAAGTTGTCGCGACCGCCGGCCCGCGCTCGCTTGTCACCGTTAAGGGAACTGAAAATGAACAGTGCAGCATCAAGAGAACTCACGCAAAGGCGCAGAGCCCGCAAAGCGAATGGCAGAAGGGTGCTCACAGACAAACCTTCACCAGCCGCCGGCAATGTCCTTGTGTGCCCAACTCACTCCCAATTTCTCGCCCCCGCCAATGCAAACCGCCATAAGACGTATTCCTGACTCGATCCTGTCTCGTTCCTGTCTCGTTCCTGTCTCGTTCCTGTCTCGTTCCTGTCTTTTATGCAGGCCAAAAACACGCTGGAAACACCGTGAAAATTTGAAAAAAAGCCCTACGGGCAAAAAATCACGGAGCAGACCAAGCCAAAGTCAATTCCTTTAAGATAGGCAATCTAGGGATTCCGAGAGGCGATGTCTCGCGCTTCACTTTCGGAGTTTCGTCCAAAAAACAAGACCCAACTCCCTTGACCGACGATATATACTTGTGTATACTACTCCATATCGAAAGCAACATTTCATACAATAGGAGCCTGATATCGTGATAGCCGCAGCAGCGCCAACGAAAACGAGGAGTTCCATGGCAAAGAAAACTGCCGCCACTAAGGCCGGCCGCTTGAGCGACAAGGTAAATGGCAAGCCGGATGTCGATGCGATGTTGGCCGCCCATCCGGCCCTGAAAATGACCGTCGCCCAGATCGAGAAGCAATTCGGCGAAGGGGCCATCATGCCCTTGGGCGCTAACCACGTCTGCCAGATCACCGGCATTCCGACCGGCAGCCTTTCACTCGACCTGGCCTTGGGTGGGCAAGGCATTCCGCACGGCCGCGTTGTCGAGATCTTCGGCCCTGAGTCCAGCGGCAAGACGACCCTCGCGCTGCACGTCGTGGCCCAGGCTCAGCGCAAGGGCGGCATCGCCGCCTTCATCGACGCCGAACACGCCCTCGATCCCGGCTGGGCCAAGAAGCTGGGCGTCGAGCTGGAAACGCTGCTCGTGAGCCAGCCCAGCAGCGGCGAGGAAGCGATGCACATCGCCGAAATGCTCATCAAGTCCAACGCCGTAGACGTGATTGTCATCGACTCCGTGGCCGCTTTGGTGCCCAAGAAGGAGCTCGAAGGCGAGATCGGCGATTCGCACGTCGGCCTGCAGGCCCGGCTCATGAGCCAGTCGATGCGCAAGCTGACGGGCGTGATCGCCAAGGCCAAGACGGCCGTGATCTTCATCAACCAGATCCGCGAGAAGATCGGCGTGATGTTCGGCTCTCCCGAAACGACGCCCGGCGGCCGCGCCTTGAAGTTCTATTGCTCTTGCCGGCTGGACGTCCGCCGCATCGGGCAGCTCAAGGAAGGCGAGGAGGTCGTGGGCCAGCGGGTCCGCGTGAAGGTGGTGAAGAACAAGGTCGCGCCGCCCTTCCGCATCGCTGAGTTCGACATGATGGCCGCCAACGGCATAAGCTACGAGGGCGACGTGTTGGACATGGCTGCCGAAGCCAAGCTGGTCACCCGCACCGGCGCCTGGTTCCGCTACGGCGACCTGCAATTGGGCCAGGGCCGCGAGAAAACGCGGGACTATCTCAAGGAGCATCCGGAACTCGTGGCTGAATTGCGGGAGAAGCTCGCCGACAGCCACGCCGCGAAGGCCGGAAAGCTTGCCCCGGCCGCGAAGGATGCGGGTGAGGCCGATCCTGAAGAGGAAGTGCCGCCGGACGAATGATGCGCGGTGATGGCGTATAATTGATGGACCAGGCCGACATGGACGGTTCGGCGCTCGTGCAAATGGAAGCATCGCAAATCAAGGATTCTGAGAAAACGGTTTCTCGCAATGAAGCAAGCTGCCACTTGTCTGCTATTTCTCGCCGGATCAGTCCTCGCGTCTGCGACCGCAGCCGCCCAGGAACCATCCGGCTTGGAGGCCGCAGCCGCCTTGGAGCGCTCGCTCGAGCGGACGATCGCCAGCGCGGAAAAATCGGTTGTGGCGATCGCCCGTGTCCGCAGGGAGCAGCCGGGCGATTCCGTTCGACTGGAAGTCCGCCCTGATGCGTTTGGCGGCGAAATCGCGCCCACGGATCCCAATTTCGTTCCCAATGAATACGGCACCGGGGTAATCGTCGATCGTCGCGGGTTGGTGCTCACCGCGGCCCACGTGCTGGGCGATGAGAACGACAGCTACTTCATCACAACTTCCGAGCGCCGCGTCTATCGGGCGTCGATCAAGGCCGCCGATCCGCGGAGCGACTTGGCGGTGCTCGGCATTGAAGGCGCAGAGGCGGCCTCGGCCAATTTCGCGCCGATCCGCCTGGGCGACGCCGGGTCGCTTCGCAAGGGGCAGATTATCGTTACGCTGGGTAATCCCTACACCATCGCACGTGACGGCCAAGCCAGCGCCGGCTGGGGCATCGTCTCAAACCTCGGCCGCAAAGTGCCGCGAGCCCGCCATGAGGCGGATCGGCGCAGCGAACCTCTCCTGGAGCGCTATGGCGGCCTGATCCAGACCGACGCTCGACTCCACCTCGGAACCAGCGGTGGTCCGCTTTTGAACCTCAAGGGCGAAATGGTCGGACTGTGCATTTCGACTGCCGCCGTGTCGGGCTACGAGTCGCCGGCCGGATATGCCATTCCCGTCGACGCCATGTTTCGCCGCGTGTTGGACGTGCTGAGGCAGGGGCGCGAAGCGGAATATGGTTGTCTGGGCACAGAACCGTCCAATTTGACCATGGAGGAAATCGCCACCGGCCGCCAGGGTGTTCATCCCCGCTATGTTTATCCTAACACGCCCGCCGCACACGCCGGACTACGCCGCGACGACATCATCACAACCGTCAACGATCGACCGGTCTACGATTGCGATAGCTTTGTATTGGAGGTGGGCCGCTTGCCGATGGAGGCCGTCGCGCGGCTGGGCATCATCCGCGGGGACTCCCGGCAGTCGATCGAGGTCGTGCTCGCAAAGTCCAACGTCCGCGGTCGCAAGATCGTCACCAATCGTCCCGACGCCTGGCGCGGCATGAGAGTAGATTACGCGACGACCTTCTTGGATGCCCAGCAGCCGCTGCAATTCGCGGCGAAGGGCGAGGCCGTGGTCGTTTCCAACGTCGAAGCGAACACGCCGGCTGCCGCGGCTGGCGTAAAACGCGGCATGCTCATCAGTCAAGTAGACGGCCGGCCCGTCGGCACGCCGCGCAATTTCCGGGCGACCGTCGCCGAGAAAAGCGGCGCGGTGCAACTGAGGCTTGACGCGACAGGCCCGGCCGGTTCGGTCCTCGTTGTGCCGCCGGGAAGCTAGCCGGCAAGGATAACTGCTAGCAACGATAGCATCCGCGTCGTCATTCTTGAAACCGGCCTTGACGGCGGTTCTTAAAAGCCATATTCTCCCCGTCACCTGATCGCACTCGTAACCGCATGGATGTGGTTTATGCAAGCGCGATCGGTGCGTCAACGAACAATGAACCACGTGGGTGGGTCCGCATCCGGGAAGGCCGCGACGACGGTCTTCCTGCGGACCGCGAAGCGAATGCCCGCCTGCAAGGAAGCGGGCGGGTCGCTTCGAACGCAGTACAAAGCGAAAACGTCCAATCGCTCCCGGAAGAGTCAGTATCCTTCGCCCCCCTGGGATACGGACTTTCCGGGGGCTTTTTTTGCGCCGCGGCCTATCGGAGAAGCATTGCTGGGCGGTTGTCTACTCCCAATGCGCGGTGTTCCCGGCAAGGTACGCATCGTAAACTGCTTTCAGCGCGGCCGTATCGACGGCGCCTGAGTGGATCCAAACGCGGTAGCGAAGGTGGATCGGCTCGCCCGGCAGAAACGTCCTGCCCTTCACACCCGGCCAGCCAAGACACAAAGGGCCGTAATGTCGCGTGAGCCAGGTGGGCGGATAGTCGGGATGGTCGCGAGGCACAAAAATCGCCGCCCCGCTCGGCTGATTCGCCCCGGCAAAAGGATAGGTCATATCGGCCCAAGGCAGCGGCGTTTCAGGCAGGTCGTTTGTCGGCGCACCGCTTGGCACCGTGATGACAGATTTCTTCTGGTCCTTGACTGCGAAGCGGATTGCCAGGCCGCCGTAGCTCTTGTCCTCCGCGCCGCGAAGCGTGATCGGGTGGTCGATGGGTATCCAAGTGAAGTCGAGATCGATGGCTCGGCTCGTCGGCGTCGCCTTGGCGACTGCCATCCATACGCGCTCGATCATCACTTTCCTATCTCCGACGAACCAGCCGTTCTCAACGCCCAGCACCGCCGTCAATGGACCCGCATCGCACGCCAGCCGGGCGACAGTACGCTGCACGATGTCCTTGTACATCCAAAGATCGTGATTCTGGCCCTCGATCTCCACGTGCGGCCAAGCCCAGAAAACGCCATGATGGTGATAATGGTCTTTGGGGAAGTCGTCAGTCAGCACTTCGCCGTTGACGCTCCAAAGCGGATGAATATAGCAAGCACGGCTGCGGCGATTGTCGGTCTTGGGCACCTTGGCATTGGTAATCACGCCATAGTTGTACGCAAGCACCGGCTTATCGTGCTCGGTGAGCCGGAGCGTCGTGGCCTTGTCGTCAGTGAAAGCGAACGCGGCGGGCGATGGAGCGCTGTCGGTGGCGGGCAGCAAGCGAAACCGCCGCGTGCCGCTCGTGGCGCCGGAAGACGGGATGTCCGCCACGAGCCGGCCGCCGCCGGGCTTGACGGTGCCATCGGCGGCAATCGCGCGTACTGCTTGCACAGCGATGGGGCGGCCGTTTCCATCAGCCTCCATCAATTGCCAACCGGTCTTGCTCTCGGCTTTCGCCGGCAGGTCGATTGCCACGCGGAAAGCTTCCTTGGATGCCGGCACGGCGAGAATCGGCGGCTCGCCGGACGCCGTCGCGAACGAACCGCCGAATAAGAAGACGAATAGAATCGAGCCAATGGGATTTCGCTGCATGGTTATGTCCAAAAGGAATGCAATCCTGCTCGCGACGGATGTCGCGAGCCGTTGTCTTAGTGTACATTGTCCTGATATATATCGCCTTGATGTATATACCAGGCCATTTCCAATTGCAACCGGGTACCGATATGTCGTCAGATCGCCGTGCCTCTCGTGTGAAATTCCTCGGTTTCGCCTTTACGCTGCTTTTGCTGGGCCGCGCGACGGCGGTTCGGGCCGAAAAGGTCTTTGAAGTATCCAAGACTTTTGACAATCATCGCTTCACTTGCCGCATGGAACTCGCCCGGACCGGCGATGCCTTCGATGTCTACCGTTTGCACTATCCGTCGCCAGTGCGGACCTCGGTCGAGCCGAACAACACGGTGCCCGCCGAGCTTTACATGCCGCGCGGCGTAACTGCGGGCAGTCCCAAGCGTCCCGCGGTGATCTGCCTTCACATCCTGGACGGCAACGAAGAACTAGTGAAGATCTCCTGCTCCGCGCTCGCCGCCCGGGGCATCCCCGCGCTTTGGTTCAACTTGCCGTTTTATGGCCCGCGGAGCGCGACGGGGCGACGCATCGCCGCCGAAAGCGATCCGGCCTTGTTCACGACAGCAATCTCGCAAGCGGTTCAGGACGTTCGCCGCACGGTCGATGTTCTCGCCTCACGGCCGGAGATTGACCCGCATGGCATCGGCGTGATGGGCATCAGCCTGGGCGGAATCCTTGCCGCCACCGCAGCCGAGAACGAGCCGCGGATCAATCGCGCCGTCCTCGTGCTCGCCGGCGGCGACTTGCTGCCGGTGATTTACCATTCCAACGAATCGCGCGGTGTTAGCAATCAACTTCACCGCCTCTCGCCGGAGCATCGAGCGGAAATCGAACACGCGATTCACGACGTCGACCCGCTCACGCATGCCGCCGCATTGCGGTCGCGGGCCGAAGCCGGAAAGGTCTTGATGTTCAACGCCGGCATAGATGAAGTCATCCCCCGTGCCTGCACGGAGAAGCTGGCCTCGGCGCTTGGCATCGCCGATCGCGTCCGCTGGCTCGACGGCCTCGGGCACTACACGGCGATGGCGGCGCTGCCGGAAACGATGCAGGCCACGGCCGATTTCTTTGCCCTGGACTTGCCCGCGGGAGTCAAGCCGCCCGAACCCGCCAAGGAAAGCCGCTCAGCCGCAGCGCACCGTCGCCGGACTGCTCAAGCAATTGGGCGACTTGCTGGCCGCGCAACCGACGAAAGGCCACTGCCATTTGGCGGATGTCGAGGTCTTGATTACAGGAAAAGACGATAAGAAGATGTCAGGCCGGTTGCGGCTCATTATCGGGCAAAAACCAAGATTCAGCATCTATTGCCAACTGCCCGGCATCGGAGAGGCGTCGCTGGGCTACGCGACCTATCCCTGGATGACGGATGGGAAGCGAGTCGTGTTTATGGGTGGTGGCCTTGGTGACTCGCCCGCCGACGCCGTGGATTACTTTGACCCGAAACAGCTCATGAAACTCCGCGTGATCGCCGGAGCGCTCACCAGTGCGTCGCTACGCGCCGGATATTCTCGAGCGCTGGGTAACGATCACTGATGACTCTGCCGCGAGCGGGACGCCGGGCATCCGCATCGTGCGCAAAGACCGCCCGCAAGACTTCGTGCGGATCGTGCTCGAGCAGGACCGCAGCGGGCCGGCGAGCGCGACGTTTGATGTAGAAGGCATCCGTGGCACGGTCACGTTTCACGCCTGGTCCTTCAACGCAGTTGCGCACGATTCGATGTTCCAAGAACCAGCCGGCGTGCCATGCAAGGACGTGTCAGGTGACGACTTGTCGCAAATGTTCGCCGCCGGTCTGAACTTCGCCGCCGAATCGTTCGACAAAATGCCCCGCGCCTGGTCCGGCAAGGATATCCGCATAATCGCCAAGGACCCTGCCGGCCACGGCATCCTTTGCCAGTCGCAGAACAAGTCGATCTTGATCGTCAAAGGAACGCCCGAGCAAATGGGCGCGGCCCACGGCACGCTGCTCCGCGATTCGATAAACAAGACGCGCGAGCGAGTGCTCTATCTGGTCGGCGCGGGCGAGAGCATCCATTCCGGCACATGGTGCTTCGACCGTTTCGCCGAAATCGAACGGCGGGCCAGCCCTTACTTGCCCAAGCGGTACTTCGACGAATGCGACGCTCTGGCAGGCGCTGCCGGCCTCTCCGTTCGCGACGGCCGCGCGGCCAATTTGTTCCCCGAGCGCTTCCATTGCAGCGGGGTGGCCGTCCGAGGCAAGGCGACGATCGACGGCAAAGTTCTCCACGCCCGTGTGCTGGACTACATGTGCGACATCCGCCTCCAGGACGCGGCCGTGGTCACGGTCTTCATGCCCGAAGGCCGCAACAAGTGGATCAGTCAGGGCTATGCCGGGCTGATCGGCACCGTCACGGCAATGAACGAGCGGGGCCTCGCCATCGGCGAAATGGGCGGCCGCGGCGAAGGCGATTGGGACGGCACGCCCATGACCTTCCTCCTCCGCGAAGTCATGGAGCGCGCCGGCACGGTGGATGAGGGCCTGGAAATCCTCCGCCGCTCGCCGCGAACGTGTGAGTACTACTACGTCTTGAGCGACAAATCACGAGCGATGGCCGCAGTGCATTGCGACGCGAAGCAAATCACGGTCCTACATCCCGGCGAGCAGCACCCGCGGCTGCCGCACGTGCCGGAAGACACCGTGCTAGTTTCCGGCGCCGGCCGGGCGGAAACGCTCAGCGCGCGGCTCATGGAGCATTACGGCAAGATCGACCCGGCCACGCTGATCGACATCATCAAGCGTCCCGTGGCGATGAACAGCAATCTTCACGACGCCGTATTCCGGCCCGAGACGCTCGACCTCTGGGTCTCCGACGCCGGGCGGTCCACGCCGGCTTGCGATGAGCCTTACGCGCACTTCAACTTGGCGGAGCTTCTACAGTTCTACGCGAACTGCAGTCAGAAATCATTTTCCACCAACAAATAGAGGGTCCATGGTTGGTTCATTGGCACGACTAGCCGGAATGTCCGGCGTCGAATGCATCAGAATTCGATGGAACCAATCGGCCGCGCAATGCGTCTAACGGACGTTGCATGCCGTAACTTCTCCGCGGCCGTACGTGGAGCAACCCTATCGTTATTGAAAGGAAGTCTCGAATGAAACCGGTAATTAATATCTCGGTCCTGACCATACTGTTTCTGGCGGCCTCCAGCCCATGCTTCGCCATGATGTCGCTCGAAGAGGTCTCGAAGGAGCGGGCAAAAGAACTGGGGATGGAAATCCGGACGAAGGGGGCAGGCCCGAATGATCTCCGAGTAGAGCTTGAGTTCGCGACCAAGGGTGAATTCAAGGACTATGGCCGCGTCGATCTGGAAATCAATGAGGGAGGGAAGTTGCGGCTGTTCGCGTCGTTGAAGGAGGAACAATCGCGGCCGGGGCGAGTAGTCGTCGGTTTTGCCGCTGACCGGACCAACCTGGACAAGATAATCCTGCGGGTGGTGGTCGGGGTGCCCCGGGACATGGTCGGCTACGACCTTCGGATAAAGGATTTTGTTGATTTGGAGAAACTCGGGTCGCCGACAAAGGCGGAACAGCCCCCTGAGCGCAGAAGCCTGATGAGCATGATTTCCGCTTGGCGATACCCCGATTCGACAATTCAAGGCGCGACAATGAGCGATGGTGAAACCGTCAATAGTCTTGGCGAGCGAACGATTCCCTCTCTGAAATGCAAGACTGTGTTTACCACTCCGGATTCGATCGACAAGGTGCTCGCCTACTACAAATCCAAACTTAAAGCTGCTCCCAAAACGGCCGGGGAGCCTCAATCACCAGAAAGCGAGTCCGGCCGGTCAGTAACATTCCACGACGATTCAGACGGCCGACCGGTTGCCCTGCATGTGATCGTGGTCAACACGGAAAAGTCAACTACAACGCTTGTGATTAGTCGTGGCGCGAACGAATCCAGGACTCATGTCGCCTGGACCTATTACGCCCGGCTTTAGCCGCCAAACGGCAGGTCGGTTGAAAGTTTCGCCCAGGGTTCCGATCAAGTCATACGAACTCATCTGTCGGCATCTTTGCCGCGGCACATTCCCCTCTGCGCCGCCCTAGTCTCTTTCTCTACTGTCAGGCCTCGTTTTGTTGATCGGTGGCCTACCCGCAAGTTCCGGCGGGATGATCGGCGTAGCCCGTTTGGACTGCGGGCGAGGAAAACAACCCTTGACAGATCTGCACTCGCAGAGTACTCTATAATACAGAGTGAATTCATTTCCGAAACCTTTTCAGGATTCTTATCATGGAAATCAATCGTGCGGAGGCGGAAGCGTCGTTGGGGGAGATCGAGCAGGCGATGGCTCACACACGCGGCGTAATCTCAAGCGGTATTGCCGCGCCGCTGCTCATGATGTGGGGCGTAATCTGGGCCCTGGCATTTGGACTGAGCTTTGCATGGCCGGATCGCCAAGGGCAGATTTGGCTCGTGGCCGATAGCGGGGGACTGCTCGGCACCTTGGCGGTGATTTGGTGGAAGCGACGGCAAGAGGCGATGCACAGCGAGCGAGGACGCTGGCTGGGAATTAGGTTATTCTGGTTCGCGATCTTGCTGTGCGCCTATGGATTTGCCTGGGGATGGCTGCTGAAACCGCAAAATGACAGGCAAATCGGGGCATTCATTGTGATGCTCGTGATGTTCGGCTACGTCGTTTTGGGCCTGTGGCTAGAATCGCCGTTCTTGCTGATGTTGGGGCTGGCGGTAACGGCCCTGACGATCGCGGGTTACCTTTTTTTGACGGAAACCTTCAATCTTTGGATGGCCATCGCCGGCGGCGGAGCCCTGTTCGTCAGCGGCTTGTATATGCGGCTGAAGTGGAGATGAACCATGGGACAACTCAACGAAGTAATCCACCAGCCCGTGCGGCTGCGGATCATGGCCACCCTCGCCGTGCTGGAGCGGGACAGCGAGTTCGATTTTGTCTGTCTGCGAGATCTGCTAAAGGTCACCGACGGAAACTTGGGAGCGCACCTCGCCAAGTTGGAAGAGACGGGTTATGTGCGGTCCATAAAGAAGTTTGTGAATCGCAAACCGAGAACTTACGTGCGGTTGTCGGCCAGCGGACGCCGCGCATTCGAGGAGCATGTGGAAGCTCTGCAGGCCATCCTTGGAGCAAAAGGTTGATTGAAGAGCATGTGCCTCCTTGTCGCCTACAACGGCCACCTGCGGTAGAATATCAAAGTCTTACGAGGTATCCAACTGGCAAGGAGAACCGGCCATGAACGCCAAAGCGGCTCGCGAACGGCTCTATCTGGGCGTCGATATCGGCGGCACCAAGCTCCAGGCATCGCTGGTCGCCGAGTCCGGCACCATTCTCGGCAAGCAACGGCAAACGACGCCGCGAACCGGAGGGCCGGAGCAGGTCCTCGCCGGCGTCGAGGCGGTGATGAAAACCGTGCTCGACGAGGCGAAGCTTGAAACCACCGACCTCACCGCCATCGGCGTCGCCGTGCCCGGTGTCGTTGATCCGAAGACCGGCAACGTCGTGGTTACTCCCAACATGAGCCTCACCGGCGTGGCGATCGGCGGGCATCTGGAAAGCTGCTTTCGTGTGCCGGTGGCCATCGGCAACGACGGCAACCTCGGCGCTTATGGAGAATCATGGCTCGGTTCGGCACGCAAGGCCAAGAGTGCGCTCGGCATTTGGGTAGGCACCGGCATCGGGGCCGGCTTCGTGCAAAAGGGAAAGGTGTGGCGCGGCGCGCGCGAGTCGGCCTGCGAGATCGGCCACATCGTCATGCAAATCGGCGGGCCGGTCTGCGGCTGCGGCAATCACGGCTGCCTGGAGGCGCTGGCCAGCCGCACTGCCATCGAGCGCGATATCCGCGCGGCGCTGGCCGCGGGCGGCACGAGCAAACTGACCGAACTCTCCGGCGGCGACTTGAGCGTCATTCGCAGCGGCGCGATCCGCAAGGCACTGAAGGCAGAGGACCCGCTGGTCACCGGCATCCTCCACCGCGCGGCCGAAACGCTGGGCTACGCCTGCCTCACCGTGCGGCACCTTATCGACCCTGAGGTCATCGTGCTCGGCGGAGGACTGATCGAGGCCTGTAGCGAATACATGATGCCAATTCTTGAGAACATCGTCGGCTCCGACCGACTGCCCGCGCGCGGGACGGCGGCCACGTGCTGCTCTCGGCCCTGGGCGACGACGCCGTTGTGCTGGGGGCTGTGGCCCTCGCTCGGCGGCAGGTCGGCCGCAGTCCATTCAAGAAGAAATACCGCGTCGAGCCTACGTACCCGGAGATCACAAGGTTCAGTTTCGGTCAGATCGTGGTCGGCAAGAAGGCGTTTGACGGCGACATTTACATTCAGGTCTCGGGCAAGGTTAAGCCGCGCAGCAAGGACTTTGCCGTCCGCGACGGCGACGCCCCGCAGGAGATCGGCGTCAAGGAACTTGAAGATGTCTGCAAAGGGGGTCCGGAAGTGCTTTTCGTCGGCGGTTCGAAGGCCAACGAAGTCCGCTTGAGTGATCAAGCCCAGCGATATTTGGCGCAGCGTTCCATTCGCTGCGAGGTCCGCTCGGCGGTGCAGTTCGTCGACGATTACAACCGTTCCAAAGGGCGCAAGGCGGCATTGATTCACGTGCTATAGCGGACACGACGACTTGTGGCGCGCTATCCGAAGGGCTGCACATGCCGGCGGTCATATCGTCGCCGTTTGTTCGAGCGCTCGTGCAAAAGGAGAGCATTGCCACGTTGAAGCAGCTGCGAAACGATGACCAGTCGCCGCGCGGGCGAGATTGCGCCGAAGGAGGAAAAAAGCGGTCCGGAGTCTTGCTATCGTCCCATTTGGTGCAGTCGCGTCTCGAGCTTCGCAGGGTCGCGCCGGCAATCGAGAATGGCGGCGACGTCATTAAATGAGCCATCAAGCAGGTAGTAGATCGCGAAGGCGAAACGAGAGGCAAGCTTCCGATGAAACCCAAAGACTACTTCATGAATTCTCGCGTGGTAGCCAAGCGATTCGAGTGCTTCCAAGTCGGTGAATATGGCTCTCAATAAAATAATCACCAAGACCGGGGCGTTGACGATCATAGAACCCTGCTCCCTCCGCCAAGTCCTCTCGTGCTTCAATCCTGAGTTCGATCCGCATCGCGCCGCTCCTCGACATCTTTGCGAGCTTCGCGCAATGACATTCGCCGACCGTCCGCGGGATGGGCCAACCGGTCCGCGAGCACCTCGCGGTGCCATGCGGGCGAAGGAAGCTCCGATGGATTGCTGGACAACTCGCGCCATAAAATACCCATCGCGGCAAGCTTTTCGTCCACGGACAAATTGGTCAAAATGGCTTCAACGGTCATAAGAGTATCCTTGCAGTAGGTCGGATTCTTATTCTATTCGCGAGAGATGGTTACGTCAAACGTCAGTATTCCGGGTTCTGCGCCGGCACCCACCTCTGGCCTCGCTTGCTACAATGCGTATATGATCGAATTGTCCGCCTGGGTGCAACGCGTCGTGGAAGTCCTAAAGCGCGAGCTTGCCAAAAGCGCCGCGCCGCCGGGATCGACCTACCGCCTGCAACTGGCCCGCGAGACGATGACGTATCGACGCGCGGCCGAGATCATGCCCTATCTGCGTGAACTGGGCGTGAGCCACCTCTATACTTCGCCCGACCGCAAAGCGCAATCGGGAAGCGCGCACGGATACGCGATTGTCGATTACGATTCGCTCAATCCGGAATTGGGCGGCGATGTGGACTATCAGGCGCTGGTCGCGGCGCTGCGAGAAGCCGGCATGGGCCGGATTCCCGATATCGTGCCCAACCACATGAGCGCCACGCCGGGCGAGAACCCCTGGTGGACCGACGTGCTGGAGAATGGTCCGGGCTCGCCGTATGCCGCGTGCTTCGATATCGATTGGGACCCGGTCAAAGAGGAGCTCCAAAACCGGCTGCTGCTGCCCTTGCTGGGGCAACCGTACGGCGAGGCTCTCGAATCGGGCCAGATGCACGTGGAGTACCACGAGGGCGCGTTCGGCCTGCGGCTCTACAATCTCCTCTTGCCTCTTGATCCCAAAACCTATCCCCGCATCATCGCCCGCAATTTCGACCGGATCAAGCAGGCCTTGCCGGCCGATTCGCCGGACCTGCTGGAACTAGAAAGCATCCTTACGGCGATCGACCATCTTCCCGACCGCTGCCAGCTAGGCGTTGACGCGGTGCGCGAGCGGCAGCGAGAAAAGGAAGTGATCAAAAAACGGCTGGCCCAGCTTGCGGCGCAATGCCCGGCAGCGGCGGAGTTTATCGCGGCAAACCTCACGGAGATCAACGGTGCGGCCGGCAGTCCGCAGAGTTTCGACGATCTCGATCGCCTGCTGGACGCCCAGACCTATCGGCTGGCGCATTGGAAGGCAGCCGGCGATGAAATCAACTACCGCCGCTTCTTCGACGTCAACGATCTGGCCGCCGTCTGCATGGAGGACGCCGCGGTCTTCGAGAAGAGCCACCGGCTCGTATTCGAGAAGCTGGCCAGAGGCGAGCTCTCAGGACTTCGCATCGACCACATCGACGGGCTTTTCGATCCGGCCGATTATCTTTGGAAGCTGCAGCGCGGATGGGTCCGAGTATTGGGACAGAAGATTTTGGCGGACTTGGCGAACGTAGGATGGACCTCCGAGTCCGTCCCACAGATATCCGACGGACTCGGAGGCCCATCCCACGACGGCGCGCCCTCCTGGTCCGATCTCGAACCGGCCGTCTTTCAAGCGATCTTTAACGACGAAAGCAGAAAACATCTGCCGTTGTACGTCGTTGTGGAAAAGATCCTTGGACCGGAAGAACCGCTTCCGCGAGAATGGCCCGTGGCTGGTACGACGGGTTACGACTACCTGCACTGGGTCAATGGCGTCTTTGTCGACTGGGACGGACGCCGTGACTTGGTGAAATCGTTCGCTCGCTTCGTCGGATATGTCGCCGATTACCGTGCTGTTGTTCACGAGTCGAAGCTCTCGGTGCTCCGCAGTGCCATGTCGAGCGAGTTGCAGCTTCTGGCCCGGCGTTTGAACCGGCTGTCCGAGCGGCACCGGCGGTTCCGCGACCTAACGCTGAACATGCTACGGCTGGCATTACGAGAGATCATCGCCTTCTTCCCCGTCTATCGCACCTACCTTCGTCCGCATGAAATTTCGGATCAGGACCGCCGCTTCGTCGCGCGAGCCGTCGCAGAGGCCAAGCGCCGCAACCCCGATTTCTCTCCGGCGGCGTTCGACTTCGTCCGCGACGTGCTTTTGTTCGAGCAGCCGGCGCCGCTGGATCTCGACGGTTGCCGCGAGCGCGAGCAGTTCGTTGGGCGTTTCCAGCAGGTCAGCAGCCCGGTGATGGCAAAGGGCGTCGAAGATACGGCTTTTTACCGGTACTTTCCCTTGAGCTCGCTCAACGAGGTGGGCGACGATCCGGCGGGCCGCTCGATTAGTTTGGAGGATTTTCATCGCGAAAACGCGGAGCGGCAGGCCGCCTGGCCCGGTTCGATGCTCGCCACGTCGACGCACGACACAAAGCGCAGCGAGGACACGCGGGCGCGAATCGACGTGCTCTCGGAAGTCCCGCGGGATTGGGCACGGGCGGTGAATCGTTGGGCGCGGCTCAATCGCCGGCATCTGCGCGAAGTGGACGGGCTGGCCGCGCCGAGCCGCGCGGACGAGTACCTGTTCTATCAGTCGCTGCTGGGGATTTGGCCCTTGCAGCCGCCCGATGAAACGGAGCACCGCGAGATCGTCGCGCGGCTTCAGGCCTACATGGAGAAAGCTACGCGCGAGGCCAAGTTGCGGACGAGTTGGATAAACTCCAATGCCGATTACGACACGGCGGTACGGGAGTTCCTTGCCGCCGTCTTGGAACCCTCGATAAAGAACCGCTTCCTGGCCCAGTTTCTCGAGTTCCAGGCCGACATCGCCCGCTTTGGCCTGTTCAATGCGCTCTCGCAAGTCGTGTTGAAATTGACCTCGCCCGGCGTTCCGGACATCTACCAAGGCCAGGAACTTTGGGACTTCAGCCTGGTCGATCCGGACAGTCGCCGACCGGTCGATTTTGAAATGCGACGAAAATTGTTGGGCGAGCTTCAACGCGAAATCGCGCGCGGCCCTGCTGCCCGGCGCAGGCTCGCTCGCCGGTTGGCGCTAAATCCGACCGACCCGCGCTTGAAGCTTTACGTCGTGTGGCAGACATTGCAGCTTCGTCGACGCCACGCAGAGCTTTTCCGCTATGGACGGTATGTGCCGCTGGCCGTCACAGGCGCTCAGGCCAATCATATCTGCGCCTTTGCGCGGGAAGCTGAATCCGCCAGCGAATCAATATGCCGAAGCGTCATTGTCATCGTGCCGCGATTGATGGCCCGTTTGGCTCATGCCTTGGATCGCCGTGCGGATCACGCCAAGGTGCCGATGGGCAAGATTGTCTGGCACGATACACATGTCGCGCTGCCGGGCGGGTGGACGCGCCAGCTCACTAACCTGTTCACTGGGCAAGCGTGTCAAGTCGAGGACAACGCAATCCGCGCATCGGACGCGCTTGGCGAGTTTCCGGTGGCGGTCTTGATGGATGAACCCTGACGCTTTGCGGCCAGCAGTTATGAAACTGCACTGAGTCGAGCCAGGCTGCCAGCCACCACCCGAACCTGTAGCTCGAAATTGACTAATAGGGCCATTCCAAGAAGCGGACTCGCATCGAGCGCTTCGACTGTTATCTGTCTTACCGCTCGATCCCAAATCAAAGTTGCCGCATAGACATTTAACCGTCCGACAGTCCCGTCGGCCAACTGGGCCAACGTCCAGGACCGATATGGCAGGCCCAATCGTACTATAGTCGCTGGCGGCAACGTCAAAGCTCCGTTGAAACCTGTGTCGAGGACTGCTTCGACGTCATTTTCATTTCCGTGTGAGTCGAGTATCGGCACAGCGAACAGAATTTCATGTTCGGAGTTGACTGTCCCGAGAATCATTGAAGATTCTTCGGCAGCCGCCGCCCTCCGATATGATAGGCGGCTGCTCGACCTGCACGCATCAGCCAGATTTGCGCGTCTCGACGGCGTTGCAAGAGACGTTCCGTGGCTTGAAAATCGTCGCAGTCGAGCTCGTAGTCGCCAGATTCCGCGTCGATTGCCAAAAACTTTCCATCATCTTCCGGCTTCAGCGCGGGTTTGATAAGTCGATCATATAGGTCCTGCCCACGTCGCTCGACCTCGTCGCCACCAAATTTTGCCGCTGGTACAGCCATCGTTATCTCCTTCGAGCAGATTAAATACCAATACTATTATAATGTAAACTTTCTGTGATGTGCGAACTTCTGGCCGTCAAAGCGAGCAGAAAAAGTACGCGGGGCTAATGCGCAAGACCGGCAATTGCCTTAAAATCCCCTTTCAGCGACTGATACAAATGCTGATAGACCGGGAAGCCCGCATCGTAGATCTTCTTCGCGGCGGCCTTGGGCGCGGTTTGGCTGACTACGCTGATCGTCACCCGGCAGGCTTCCTCGATGTTCATGTACTCGCCCGCGCCGACGGCCGCGAGCAGGGCGACGCCGTAGGCCGGACCTTCCTCGCTGTTGATCGTGACCACCTTGCGTCCGAAGGAGTCGGCCTGGATCTGACGCCAGAGCTCGCTGCGTGCGCCGCCGCCGGAGGCGCGAATCTGCTTGATCGGCACATCCAGCCCCTCGAAGATCGCCAGGCTCTCGCGCATCGAATACGTCACGCCTTCCATGATCGCCCGGACCAAGTGGCCGCGGTCGTGCGAAAGCGTCAGCCCGATGAAGCACCCGCGCACGTCGGGATCGGCGTGCGGCGTCCGCTCGCCAGAGAGGTACGGCAGGAAGAATAGGCCATGACTGCCGGCCGGCGCGGCCTCGGCTTCGGCAGTAAGAAGCTCGTAGGCGTCGACCTTTTTCTTCTTCGCCTCGGCGACGATCGCGCCGCACAGCGCGTTACGGAACCATTGCAGCGAGCCGCCCGCGGAGAGGTTCACACCCATCATGTGCCACTTGCCGCGGACGGCATGGCAGAAGGTATGGACGCGGCCGGCGGGATCGGTCTTCACTTCGTCGCTGTGGACGAATACGACGCCGGAGGTGCCCAGCGAAGTGGAAAGCACGCCCGATGTGACGATGCCGTTGCCCACCGCGCCGGCCGCGCAGTCGCCTGCCCCGCCGACGACGAGGCAATCGGTCGAGAGGCCCAACCCGGCGGCGACCGCGGAGGTAAGATGCCCGGTAACTTCCTCCGACTCATAGCACCTGGCGAGCAGGTTCGCATCGAGTTCCAGCTTTCCCAGCAGTTCGCTCGACCAGGTTCGCTTGGCAACGTCCAGGAGCAACATGCCACTTGCGTCGCTGACCTCCGTAGCGAACTCGCCCGTCAAGCGGCGGCGGATTTCGTCCTTGGGCAAGAGCACCTTCTTCGTCTTCTCGAAATTCCTCGGCTCATGGTTCCGCAGCCAGAGAATTTTCGGCGCGGTGAAGCCAGTCAGGGCCGGGTTGGCGACCATGCGGATCAGCTCGCTGCGGCCGCCAGCCCGCTTTTCGATCTCAGCGCATTCGGCGGCGGTTCGCTGGTCGTTCCAGAGGATCGCGCGGCGGACGACTTTGCAGTTTTTGTCCAGGAACACGGAGCCGTGCATCTGGCCAGAAAGGCCGATCGCTTTCACCTGACTCGGCTTGAGCTTGGCCGACTTCACGACCTTGCGAACAGAGGCGACGGTCGCCCGCCACCAATCGTCCGGGTCTTGTTCGCTCCAGAGCGGCTTGGGGTGGTAGAGCGAATAGGTCTCCATCGCCGAGGCCAGGATACGGCCTTTAGGGTCGATGGCCAGTGTCTTGGTGCCGGAAGTGCCGATGTCGATGCCCAGGAAAACGCTCATGGCGGTGCTTTTCGTCTGCGAGGTGAAACGGTCGAGTATCCAGGAAAGCGTGATTCTAACGGTCGCTGAGGAGTGCGGAAAGGGCGCGAACTACGTCGCGCTTTCACGATGCACATGGCGGAAACAAAAAGCGGTAGAATGAACGGCCGGGGAACACTCGCCAATGCCACACTCACGGATGACAACACGGGACCGGTTGCAATTGAAGTCGTCTCGTTACAAAGTCTCGCGCAAAGGCGCAAAGGCGCAAAGTCGCGGCGAACAAGACCTTTCGCGAAGAAGCAGATGGGGCGACCTGGTACGACATCTATCAATGTTTTCTTCCTTTGCGCCTTTGCGCCTTTGCGTGAGTCTCGCTATTCTGTCATTCGGCTGTTCTTCAAAAGACTCGGCCACCAATTCGGATTCAGGTAAACGTCTTGCCGGCGTGAAGCTTCGGCTGGTTGTTGCCGATGACCCAGCCATCGCCGCCGCGGTGAAGCGACTGAGAGACGAATGGAACGCTCAAACAGGCGCGGAGGTGGAAGTGGCCGAGTGCAAGGAAAAAGACCTGATCGACGCGGCGAGCTTGCCGGGCGATGCCGTGATCTGCCCGGCACAGTTGCTGGGTCAACTTGCCGAAGCGAAGCGGCTCGCGCCAGTGCCGCATCGAATCGCGCAGAACCCTGATCCGCGCAGTACATGGTCGCAGAACTTCCCGCTCTTGCGAAACCAGGAAGCCGCGTGGGGCAGCGAGGTCTATGGCGTACCGTTGGGCTCGCCGGTCTTTTGTTGTTACTATCGCGCCGATCTGGTGGAAAAGCTTGGCCGTCGTCCGCCGGAGACATGGCAGGAATACGCGGAGTTGGCGCGGCTGCTCCGCGATGCCGGAGCGAAGTCGGGCGTGAAGTATGGCACTGTCGAGCCGCTTGGGAAGGGTTGGGCCGGGTTGATGTTATTGGCCCGCGCCGCGGCCTATGCCAAAGAGCGAGACAACTATACCACGCTTTTCGACGACAAGACTTTCGAGCCGATGATCGCCGGGCCGCCGTTCGTGCGGGCGCTGACCGAACTGGTCGCGACGGCCAAACTTGGGCCGGCTGAAGAAACTGACTTCGATCCGGCGGCGGTCCGGGCAGAGTTTTGGAAAGGCACAACGGCGATGGCGATAAGCTGGCCGACGGCCAATGTATCCGGCACACTCCGTGTGCCGACCCAAAACGGCACACGGAGTGTGCCGGATACGTTGCCCGCTACATTCGCCGAACTGCCCGGCGCGACAGAGGTCTACCGTGTATCCAGCGGCACGTGGGAACCGCGAACCACTGACGCTGGTCGCCGAGTTCCGCTCTTGGGAATCGCCGGCCGCCTGGGCGTCGTCCGCGCGGACAGCCAGCATGTCGATGCGGCGTTCGAGCTTTTGCTCTGGCTGAGTGATCCGCAGTGGAGCGCGCAGATTTTTGCCGGCAGCCCGGCTACCACGCTCTTTCGCACCGACCAGATTCCCGCGGCCAAGAGCTGGGTGGAAAGCGGCGTTTCCAACTCCGCCGCGCGGCAGTATGCCGAGCAGACCTCTGCCGCACTTTCGCGAGGGCAGTTTCTTGCTTCGCTTCGCCTGCCTGGCCGAGCCGAGTACCTTGCCGCGCTCGACGAGGCCGTCCATGCGGCGGTCCGGGGGCAGCTTTCGCCCGGTATGGCCTTGAAGCAGGCGGCCGAAAAATGCGCGCGATCACCAGGCGATACGGGATGGAAAGGCAAAAAGCCGAGTACATGCACAGCTTGGGGCTGGAGTAACGTGGGGCAGATTGCCAATTTGCCAATATCAGGCAGGTTGGCAACCTGCCCCACAGACGCGGCCTCTGCCGCCTAACGGTCCGATTGTGCCGGATATTCAGCCTCGTCCGCCTGTGCGGCTGACGCCCATTATGACACTTCTCACGAACGCGCCGTGCGACGAAAACGGCCTATAACGCTTTTGCAACCTCACGGATGCTGTCGCCCGGGCCGGCACGCTGAATTCGCTCATCGCCATCCGAAAATCCGGCCGATCCGAAGCATCAGGGAATACCGTTGCGAAACGACGGAGCGCTCAGCGATGAAAAAGCCGCATTACACACAAATCACGAACTGGCTGCGAAAACGGCCCGCGGCGGCAATCGGCCTTGCCGCGATCGTCTGCATCACCGGCCGAGCGATCTGGCTCAAGTCGAGGGCGGACAGCCGGCCGGTCGCCGTGTCCGCGACCTACGCCGATTCGCCCGGCTCGGAGCCGCTGCCGCCCGCGGCAGCCGTCTCGGCGGTCATAACGCGGCTGCCAGCAGTCGAGAAGAGTTCGCCATCCTCGGTGACGCCTGTACCTGTTGTGGCAGTGCCAATTGTGGAGGGGGGCCCCGAGCTTTTTGGTCAGCCGCCAAAGCCGGCGGTGGTGAGCGTCGCGATGACAGATGTCGCAGCGAAACCTGCGGCCGACACGCGATACGCAAATGTCCCTATGTGTGCCGCGGCAGCCGCCCGACCGCCAGCCGTTATTGCAACCGCGGCGCCTCCCGCAAAGTTGATGCCGGCTCCGGCACCCGTAGCGCCGCTGCCGCCGCGCTCCGAGGCACTGGAAATGATTGCCCGGCAAGCGGATGAGAAGACCCGCGAAGGGATGGACCTCGCGGATCGCGGGGCCTCCTTCGCAGCGCGGGCCGACTTTATCGCCGCGCTGCGACTCGTCGCACAAGGATTGGACAACGAAGCCGGCGGCAAGCGACACAGCCTAGCACTGAGCGCCGCACTCACCGCGATGAAAGAAGCCCAGGATTTCCTTCCGGCTGCCGGCAAGACCGAAGGCGACCTCGATATTCCGTCGATCGTGGCCGGACATGCGACGCCGATCCTGAAGAACGTGCCTTCCGGACAATTACAGGCCATGCGGGCGCTGACGCAGTATTTTAACTTCGCCCAGGATCAGTTGCGGCTCGCCGCCGGTCACGAAGTCGCCGGATCAATGGCACTGGGCGCGCTGGGAAAGCTGCACACCGCGATGGCCGAGAAAGGGAACTCAGAAATGCCGCTCCCCGAGGCCAAAGCCATCGCGTTTTATCAAGCCGCGGTGCTGGTCTGCCCACAAAACTACATCGCCGCGAACGACCTCGGTGTGCTGCGGGCGCATAAGAGCGACTATGCGGCGGCGCGGTTAGCGTTGGAGCACAGCGTCCGAGTGTGCCGCACTGCCGAGAACCTCAAGAACTTGAGCGTCGTTTACAAGCGAATTGGCGACGCGCGGCTTGCCGATCTCGCGGCCAAGGATGCCGAGACGGCCAAAGTAGCCGAGGCCGCCCGACAGAAGAGCGGCAGCCTCTCCGCCGGCGGCGCGGTACGGTGGGTCGGCCCGGAGGCATTGCCTGCTCCGTCGGCGCAGTGGGCGGATGTGCCCGCGCGGCCGGCGGTGGCCCCGGCGACATCGCCAGCGCCGACGACGGCCAGCTCCGCGGCAGGCCAGCCGATGATGCCCGCCGCGCCAGTTTACCGCTAGTAAGCCGGAACAGACCTTTGCATAGGACAGGAATGCAGCCATGAAGACCGAACAAATGATCCGACTTGCCACCGTTCTCGCCGTTGCGATATTCGCCGAAGCCGCCGCGGCACAAGATGGCATGATGCAGCCCATCCCTTACGGGGCCTACTATCCGTCGCCCGGCCAAGGGCTGGGACCGGCCGCGCCCTGTCCGATCTGCGCCGTGGATGGCTCGCAGTGCTGCGTCTACGACAAATGCGGCCGCGCTCGCGAAGCCCGCTGGGAAGACGCCCGCTTCATTGCCTGGCAGGCTTGCGCCCAGGGCGAATATGTGGGCCACCCCCGTACCGCGCACGTGGGCGACTATCGCCTCCGCGTCGACGACCAGTTGGACATGCTCTATCGCATCACCCGCGATGAAACGCGGTCCCCCTATCGGCTCAATGTGGGCGACATGGTCCGCGTCGAGTCGTTCACCGATCCCGATCTGAACCGCGACTTGATGATTTTGCCCGACGGCACGATTAGCCTGCGGCTCTTGGGCCAAGTCCACGCCGCGGGCCGGACCGTGGCGCAGCTCCGCGACGCCTTGGATGACCAATACAAGAAGTTCTACAAGGTGCCGTCAATCACTGTAACGCCGACCAAAGTCGATACACAGTTAGACGATCTCCGCAACGT
The DNA here is from genome assembly GCA_963775975.1 of uncultured Planctomycetia bacterium. Lineage (GTDB taxonomy): Bacteria > Planctomycetota > Planctomycetia > Pirellulales > Thermoguttaceae > JANXQG01. Next base: position 219,323 of record CAVZKX010000003.1, on the reverse strand, counting down.
GGTCGACCGCCGCTACGGCCCCGGCGGCGGCCAGGGAGCGAATGTCCGCATCGCGCCCGACGGCACGATCTCGCTCACCGCCATTGGCTACGTCCATTCCCAGGGCCTGACGCTTAGCGAGCTGCGGCAGGAGATCAACGAGCGCTACCGCGAGAAGATCGAGGGCATGGAAATCATTCCTGTGCTCAATTCGCGTGCGCCGCGCTATTGCTACGTGCTGGGCGAAGTCCGCAATCCGGGCCGCTTCGAAATGATCGAGCCCACGACCGCGCTTCAGGCCATCGCCATGGCTGGCAGTTGGAATGTAGGCGCGAATCTATCGCAGATCGTCGTCTTCCGTCGCGGCGACGATTGGCGGCTGATGGCCACGATGATCGACCTCCAAGGCGCGTTGCGCGGCAAGAAGCCGGCTCCGCGCGGCGAAATCTGGCTCTCCGACAGCGACGTGATTATCGTCCCCAAGGGCCGCATCCTAGAGACCGACGACTTCATCAATCTGGTCTTCACCCGCGGGCTGTACGGCGTGTTCCCCTTGCAGCCGAACATAACATGGGCGAAGCTGGCGACGATCTGAGGCTTGCTGTCTCTAATCAAATATAAACAACGCGGTCTTCAAATTCCTCCGCGGACAACTCATTCAGCAGTACCAGCACCCGATTGGCGATTTCGTTCGGCAGGCGGCGAACTGCGATGATAATTCCAAAGTGTTTTCGACCCGATGAAAAATAGCTCCTGGCTAGACCTTCGAAATGCACCCGATTACGCGTTAACAAAACAAGGTGCCGTTCGGCCGCATAGGCAAGCTGCTCTTCATCGCTATTGCCAATCCGTTCATAAGTTTTGCACTCGCGGGTCAATTTTCTCGTCAGGCACATGATTCTGCTCGATGTACCGCGAGATTTCTTCCTGATGATCGCTGTAATAGCTGAGGGCGTCAAAAATTTGGGCCATACTCAAATGCGGAAGTCGCCTCGGCATTTCATCCGGCGCAATTCCAAGGCGCGAAAGTTCGACAATTGCGCGCACCGGAGTCCGCGTGCCGCGAATGATCGGCTCACCACCCAGGATGGAACTATCGGACACGATATAACGGTTCTCGGTAGCAGTTGTCATCGTATTTACTCCTTCGCCCTCTCCAAATATTCCCCCGTCCGCGTGTCGATCTTGATCATGTCGCCGATGTTCACGAATACCGGGCATTGGAACTCCGCGCCCGTCTCCACCTTGCACGGCTTGCTGACGTTCGTGGCCGTATTGCCGCGGGCGCCCGGCTCGCAGTATTCGATCTTCAGGATCACGTGGTTCGGCGGCGTGACGGTGATTGCATTGCCATTGTAGAGCGTCATGCTGCACACGGTCGCTTCCTTGATGTACTTCCAGGTGTCGCCGACTTGCTCCGGGTTGAGCTCGTACTGCTCGTAGTTTGAGTTGTCCATGAAGACGAACTTCTCGCCCTGGCGGTAGAGATACTGGGCGTTGATCTCTTCGACGTCGGCCGACTCGATCGAGTCGCCGCTTTTCCAAGTGCGGTCGATGGTCGTGCCGCGAATGAGATGCCTCAGTCGGCACTTATAAAGTGCTTGGCCCTTGCCCGGCTTCACGAAATTGCACTCGACCATCAAGTAAGGATCGCCGTCGAGTTTGACCCGGAGGCCCTTTCTGAAGTCGCTGGTGTTGATCGTGCCCACAGTCAGTTGTTCCGCTTTGCTTTCTAAGTTACGATGGTTTCAAATGGAAACTACTCTTGTCCGTTCTGCTTTCCCTCGTCCTGCGGCCGACGCCGATAGCGACGACTGGCGCGCGGTCCTCGCCCGAGCGATCCGCGATCCGCTGGAGCTTTGTCGGCGGCTGGAGTTGCCGGAGTCGCTGGCCGCCGAGGCCGAGCAATCAACGGTCGGCTTTCGCGTGCTCGTCCCGGAACCATATCTCGCGCGGATGCGACCGGGCGATCCCGCCGATCCCCTGCTATTGCAGGTTCTCCCTCGCAAGGAGGAACTTGCCACTGAGCCGTTCGAATCTGGGTCCATCGAATCTGGGCCGCAGTTCGTGTCCGATCCCCTGCACGAGGCAGGGATTCTGCGCACGCCAGGGCTTTTGGGAAAGTATAAGCGCAGGGTCTTGATCGTAGCAAGTGGAGTCTGTGCCGTCCATTGCCGTTTCTGCTTTCGACGGCATTTTCCCTATACTTCAGCGCTTTCCGGAGCCGCTTGGCTGGGCGTTATGCGGCAAATCGCGGCCGATCCGACGATCGAAGAAGTCATTCTTAGCGGCGGCGACCCCTTGACGACCCGCGATAGCCGTTTGGCCGAAGTTGCTCAAGAACTCGCCGAGATTCCGCACGTTCGCAGGCTGCGGGTCCACTCGCGGCTGCCGATTGTCATCCCGCAGCGCATCAACGAAGAACTGCTCGGCTGGCTTCGCGGCACGCGGCTGACAACATTCGTGGTCGTGCATTGCAATCATCCGGCTGAACTCGATGTCGCAACGGGCGAGGCTTTGGGCCGGCTCGTCGATGCCGGCGTGCCGGTGCTGAACCAGGCCGTGCTCATGCGCGGCATCAACGATGGCATCGAAATCTTGGCCGAGTTGTGCTCGCGACTGGTCGATCTGCGGGTCGTGCCGTACTACTTGCATCAGCTCGACCGCGTCGCAGGTGCCGCACATTTTGAAGTGCCGGAGTCGCATGGTCGCGAGCTGGTCCGCCAGTTGCGGGCTCGCCTGCCGGGCTATGCCGTGCCGCGCTACGTCCGCGACGTGCCGGGAGCTAGACATAAGGAAGTTCTGGAGTAGTTGACCATCCGCGTCGATGAACCGCAACCGGAATTGTGCCGCTTAATACGCCTAGCAGTTGAGGACAAAAATGGATCGTGGTCAAGAATCCTCGGCCGGAAAGCACCGTCCCGGCCGGCGGCGTTTCCTGAAGACTGGTTTGGCCGCGACCGCGGTGGCGGCACTGCATGGCGCCGCGGCAGCGAATCCGGCCGCTGCAACATCGCCGACTGCGGCGGCCGTCCCGCCGTTTGATCTGGACGGCATCGGCATTGCCGAATTGCAGGAAGGAATGCGCAGCGGGAAGTGGACGGCCCGGCGCTGGTGGAGAAGTATCTCGCCCGCATCGACGCGATCGACCGCCAGGGACCCGCGCTGCACAGCGTGATCGAGGTCAACCCGGACGCCCTCGCCCTGGCCGACGCAGCCGACCGCGTGCGCAAGGAAGGCCAGCCGCTCGGACCGCTCGACGGCGTCCCGGTCTTAATCAAAGACAACATCGATACCGCCGACCGCATGGCCACGACCGCCGGCTCGCTGGCCCTCGTTGGCGCACGACCGCCGTGCGACGCGTTCCTGGTAAAGCGGCTCCGACAGGCAGGGGCTGTCCTCCTCGGCAAGACGAACCTCAGTGAGTGGGCAAACATCCGTTCGAGCACCTCGACGAGCGGCTGGAGCGGACGCGGCGGACTCACGAAGAATCCTTACGCCTTCGATCGCAATACGTCGGGCTCCAGTTCCGGTTCCGCGGTTGCCGTGGCGGCGAGCCTTTGCGCCGTCGCCGTTGGCACCGAAACCGATGGTTCCATCGTCAGCCCGTCGTCCGTCAACGGCATCGTCGGCATCAAACCGACCGTCGGCCTCGTCAGCCGTTCGGGCATCGTTCCAATCTCCCACACGCAGGACACGGCAGGCCCAATGGCGCGAACTGTGCGCGACGCGGCGATCCTGCTGGGCGTTCTCGCCGCGGTTGACCCCGGTGATGCCGCCACCGCCGAGGGCAAGGACCGAACGGCCGTCGATTATACAAAGTTCGTCGACCCCAACGGCTTGCGCGGTGCGCGGATAGGCGTTGCTCGAAACTATTTTGGCTTTCACGATGCGGTCGATGCCGTGATGGCAGAGGCGCTGGCTGGGCTTCGCCGTCAGGGGGCAATTCTCGTCGATCCGACCGACTTGCCGAACATGGATAAGCTCGGCGAAGCGGAAAGCATCGTGCTCAACTACGAACTGAAGGCGGACCTGAACGCCTACCTGGCCCGGCTGGGGCCCGCCGCGCCGGTCCACACGCTGAAGGACGTGATCGCCTTCAACGAACGGAATCGCCACACCGAGATGCCGTACTTCGGACAGGACCACTTCATCAAAGCGGAAGCCAAGGGACCGCTGACGAGCAAAGAATATCTCGACGCCTTGGCGAAGTGCCGCCGGCTGGCGCGGACTGAAGGTATCGAGGCGGTCATGGACAAGCATCATCTCGATGCCTTGCTGGCACCGACCGAAGGCCCGGCCTGCCTGACCGACCTCGTGGTCGGCGACCGCTTCCTCAGCAACAGTCCGCAAGCGGCGGCCGTGGCCGGCTGCCCGAGCATCACGGTGCCCGCCGGATTTGTCTTCGGTTTGCCGGTCGGTATCTCATTCTTCGGCCGGGCGTGGAGCGAGGCGACGCTCATCCGGCTGGCCTACGCCTTCGAGCAGGCAACCCAGTTCCGCAAACCGCCGCGATTCCGCGCAACGGCCGCGTTGCAGGGATAGTTGGGCGGTTTTATACTCTAAGAGGAGGACAAACTTATGGCGAGTTTTGACGTTATCTTGGAAGGGGCGAAGCAGCTTTCCACGGGCGACCAGATGCGGCTGATCGATGCATTGTGGGAAGATGCTCCCGAGGATGCCGGTCCATTTCTCCATCCGGAATGGGAAGCAGAGCTAGAGCGGCGCGTTGCTGCAATTCGTGCAGGGACCGCGAAGACCGTGCCGTGGACAACGATACGAGATGAGGCGCTGGCTCGGATCGGACATGGCACATCGCATTGAACTCGACTAGGCCGCTCGCGAGGACTTCAACGATTCATTAAGTTGGTACGCTGATCGAAGTTCCGGCGCCGCCTTTGGTTTTGTAGCCGAGGACGCCGCGATAGAACGAATTTCTGCCGACCCGGAGCGATTTCCGATGACTTACGCTGGATGCCGATATGTCCTCTTGGAGCGGTATCCGTTTTCGGTAATCTATTGCTTGTTGCCGGGAGAGAACTCGAACGAGGTCACGATTTACGTCGTTGCGATCGCGCATGCCAAGCGGCATCCCGGATACTGGAAGAGTCGTTTGAGAAAGTGATCGTTTATGCCGCGTGCTCGTTGAGCATGAGCTTTCGCAGACCGACTTGCGCAGATTTGACCCAAGCGTTTCAGTGCTTGATGTTGCAGTTTGGCAATGCCTGTTGAAGTTTCTTTACGCCCGCGTCCGTGACCATGGTCCTATGTAAATACAAGTGCTGAAGATTGGTCAATCCTTCAAGGTTTACGAGCCCCGCGTCGGTTACTTTCGTATCCCCGAGGCCGAGAGTTTGGAGGTCGCTCAAACCTTTGACATGATTCAACCCTGCATCGGTTATATGAGTACGACCTAGGTCTAATATCCGAAGCTTTTGTAGACTGCCAACGATATCCAATCCTGCATCGGTTATCCCGGTTTCAGAAAGGTCTAGCGACTGAAGACTCGTGAATCCTTTTATGACTTCTAGCCCGGAGTCGGTAAGGTGGTTTCCAGCCAAGCTGAGCGTTTCGAGGTTAGTCAATCCACTTAGATTCGCCAATCCCGCGTCGGTCATGTTGGTAAATGTCAAATAAAGCCATTTGAGTTTCACTAGACCTCTAACGTGACTCAATCCTGCGTCGTTCGTGCTGTTGGGAAGTTGCAGCGATTCGAGGTTACTGAAACCCTCAAGGTGTACTAATCCCGTATTGGTCACCTGAGTGCCGATTAGCCACAATGTTTCAAGGCCCTTCAAATTCTTGAGTTGCTCCAGTCCTGCGTCGGTTACCTCGGTGCCTCCCAGGTCGAGCGATTTCAATTGTGTTAAACCTTTGAGGTGCTCGATGCCTGCATCGGTCACCCTAGTTCCATCCAGAGAAAGTGATTCAAGTTTTGTTAATCCTCGAAGGTACTTCAGGCCGTCGTCCGTCACTCCGGTCTCGTTCAAGAACAGCGAGCGGAGGTCCGATAAACCTTCAACGCGATTCAACACCTCGTCGGACACTTGAGCGTTTCGCAAGTTAACCGCGATCACCGGTTTGCCGGCGGCCTTTTCGTCAACAGTGACTTTGCCGCCGATCTTTTCGATTTCGGCAACCGCATTTGCGACCTCTTCTGGAGAAAAACGCTTCGGCGGCTCCGAATTTGTATTTGCCGAACAACCCGTTGCAGAAAGGCAAAGAGATAAGGCAAGGACTCGCATTAATGATAGGCAGTGAAACATCGTGCTTTCCCTATGTTTGCGACTGACACAAAGTATGCTCATTCGGTCACGGCCGAGAACACTTTTTGTATCGAGTCCCATCACTCACACCCCCACCGCCGCCGCTTTCCTCGAGGCCCGTTTGCGGTCGTGCTCGTTGAGCATGATTTTTCTTAGCCGGATCTGCGTTGGCGTTACCTCGACCAGCTCGTCCTCCTCGATGAACTCCAGCGCCTCCTCCAGGCTCATCCGCCGCGCCGGGCGGAGCAGGATGTTGCGATCGTGGCCGGCCGCCCGCATGTTGCTGAGCTTTTTCTCTTTCGTGGGATTGACGTTCATGTCGTCGCTGCGGCTGTTTTCGCCGACGATCATTCCTGCGTAGACCACGTCGTTGTGGCCCACGTGCAGTTCCGCCCGTTCCTGCAAGGTGTCTAAGCCATAGGCCACCGCGCGGCCGGACATGAGCGAAACGAGCACGCCCGTGGGCCGCGACCCGATCTCGCCCTCCATCGGCTTGTAGCGCTCGAAGCGATGGTGAATGACGGCCGTCCCCTGCGTGGCGTTCAGGAGCCGCGTCCTGAGTCCGATCAGTCCTCGCGCGGGAATCGAAAAGACCATGTACGAATAGTCGTTGTGCGACTGCATGTCGATCAGTTGTGCCCGCCGCTGCCCGACAAGCTCCATCACCGGCCCGGTCTGATTTTCGGGCACTTCCACAACGAGCGACTCGAACGGCTCCTCGATCACGCCATCGTTATCGTGCAGAATCACGTGCGGCTTGCCGATAGAAAGCTCAAAACCTTCGCGGCGCATGGTTTCGATGAGCACGCTGAGGTGCAGGATGCCGCGGCCGGCGACCGAAAACTGCTCGCTGCCGGCGATCGGCTCGACCCGCAGGGCGACGTTCTTCTGCAGCTCCTTCATCAGCCGCTCGCGGAGGTGGCGGCTCGTAAGGTACTTGCCTTCCTTGCCGGCCAGCGGCGAAGTATTCACGCCGAATGTCATCTTCAGCGTCGGTTCATCGACCACCAGCCGCGGCAGGCTGCGGGGTGATTCTCGGTCGGTCACCGTATCGCCAATCTCCACATTCTCCAAACCGACGAGGGCCACGATGTCGCCCGCCGTCGCCGATTCCACCTCCACGCGTCCCATGTCCTCGAAGACATACACGGTGACGATTTTCGCGGGCGTGATCTTGTCGTCCTTCTGCGAGAGGGCGATGTTCATGCCGGGCTTGACCTCGCCGGAATAAAGGCGGCCGATCGCGATACGGCCGACGTAATCGGACCAGTCCAGCGTCGTGACCAGCATTTGCAGTGGAGCTTCCGGGTCGATTTCGGGCCCGGGGATCTTTTCCAGGATCATATCCATCAACGGCGCAACGGTATCGCCGTGCTGGTCCAGTTCGTGCGTGGCGTAGCCTTGCTTGCTGCTGGCGTAGATGTGCGGGAAGTCGGCCAGCTTGTCGTCGGCCCCAAGTTGCAGGAAAAGCTCGAAGACTTCGTCGAGAACTTCGTGCGGCCGGGCGTCCGGGCGATCGACCTTGTTAATGACCACAATCGGCTGCAGGCCGCACTCCAGGGCCTTGGAAAGCACGAAGCGGGTCTGCGGCATCGGCCCTTCCGCCGAATCGACCAGCACCAGCGCGCCATCGGCCATCCGCAGCACGCGCTCGACCTCGCCGCCGAAATCGGCGTGGCCGGGCGTGTCGATGATGTTGATCTTCACGCCCTTGTAAGGGATGGCGATGTTCTTGGCGAGGATCGTGATGCCCCGCTCGCGCTCCAGGTCGTTGGAGTCGAGGATCTGCTCGCCCACCAGTTGCGCATCGCGATACCGGCCGCTCTGCCGCAGCATGCAATCGACGAGCGTCGTCTTGCCGTGGTCAACGTGGGCGATAATGGCGACGTTTCGAACGTCTTGCCGTCGCATGGGCGAGGTCTCCTGGTAAATGTATCCGGCACACTCCGTGTGCCGCTGAATTACTCATCACGCTCCGTCGAAATGCTTCCGTAAAGTAGCAGGCACGCTCCGCGTGCCGTCCGCTGCCTCACCAAAAACAGTGGACGGCACGCGGAGCGTGCCTGCTACATTTAACAGATTCTATAACACCAATGCGGGGCAGTCAAGGCGGCGGCTGGACCGCCGCAGCACGTCATGAGATCCCTTACCCAACCGTTCGCCCGGTCGGAGAGGGGGGCTACGCACCTGGCGTCCAAAGTTTTCCGCCGCTGCCGGCTGTCTCGCTGTCGGGCGTCCATAATTTCGACTGCTCGGCGGTCGGCGGGCCGACCTCCGGGCCGCGAGGGCCTGCGGGCATTGCAACCGGCGTTCCGTCGGGATTCAACAGGCCCGCATTGATCAGCATCCGCGTGAGCGATTGAGCTACGCCCGGCTCTTTCATGTGCCGCGTCTCGATGTGCTGCATAAGCCGCATCGCCTCGTTCGCTTCGCCCTGGCCGAAACGGAAGGAAAGCTCCATCAGGTCCCAAATCGCGCACGACTGCCCCGCGGCGAGCGATTGCTGGCGGGCTTCCTCGAGAGTCTTGAGGCCCTCGCCGAGGTTGCTTGCCGACTCCACGAGCACGCGATACGCTTCGACGCGCTCGGGGCGGGAAGCGAACCCCGGACGGTCGACCACTGCCTGGGCGAACTTTCGGGCGGCATCCCAGGCATGAAAAATCGACGCACGGTGGAATGCCAGCGAGAGCTGATCGTCATCCAGCTTGTCCACTTCGATGCGCACCAGACGGCCCAGCGGCAGTCGCTCCAAGTCGCAATTGCTCGGATCAATCGGTCCCAACGTCGGAAGGTTAAGGCTTGCCCGCAGGTCATTGAAATCAAACTCGGTCGAGCCCTGGTCGAACCATTGTTGCATGACGAGAATGGCGGCCAGCGACTTGATTTGCGAAGCCGCGTCGCCGGCCGCGGCCTGCCGCAGCGATCGGCCGTCCAGGGCGCCCAGCGGGCTGTCCGGCCATTGATTCATGACCGTGTCGCGATAATCCTCCTTCAGCAGTTCGGCGATTTGCTCGCGCGGCGCATGCGGCGGCGGGACCCAGCGCCGCCCCAGCATTTCGCGGCTGAACGATACTTTGCCGATCACGGTTTCTTCCGGACCTGACTCCAGCGTATCGCCTCCGATCTCAGCGACGATCGACTTCGCGCGGTCGGCGTCCGAGCGCAGGAGGGCCACAATCTCCAGCCGGGCCGCGCGATCGGTTTCGCGGCCGAAAAGCAGGATTTGGCCCGCCATGCGCGGCATGGCGTCGCGAGACACCGCGTCATCCGCCCGCAACGCCGGCCGATCCAACAGTGCCCCGTTCAAGCGCGGCGGCGGCGATTCGTTCACCGGCCAATTCGCGCGGTCCACGGGCGTGATCACAATGCGGCCGTCCGAGAGCAGCAGCTCCTGCAAGCGCTCGGCGTCGCGGACCTGCCACGACCAGCGAAGGACATCGATCTCGTCGCCCAGCGGCGACGGGCTCAGGAACATGGCGGTCGCCTCGGCTTCCGTCGCGTCTTCCAGAGATACGCTGTGGGGCAGATTGCCAATCTGCCGCGATTCTGGCAGGTTGGAAACCTGCCCCACATAAAGCGCCGCGTAACGCCGAAACGCCTCGATCGCCCCAGCGTCGTCGGCCAGCCAACTCCGAATTCGCGCCAGGTTGTTCCAGATGACGGGCGCGTCGGGCACTTCCGCCGCCAGCGCGGCCAGGCGATCGGCGGTTTCCTGCCAAAGGGCGCGCTTCATCGGCGCCATCGCCGCCTCAAATTTCTCCCGCCAGGGTACATCCGCCGGGCACGGCGCCATGCCCGGATCGGCCTTCAGCAAGAGCGGCACGTTCGCGGCACGGTTGAAATAGAGCAAGCGATCGACGACGTGGCGGTCGTTCGGGTTCAGTGCGTTGAGCAAGTGCAACAAGGCTCGGCCGGATACTATGCGGCCGTCTTCGAGCAGTTCCGCGGCCACGATGGCGGTCGCCTCATAAACGCGGCCGCCGATGGCGCCTTGGCAAAGCGCCAGCGACCGCTGCACGTTATCGAGCGCCGCTCGGCCGTCTCCATCCATCGCCGCGAAGAGGGCCGATTCCGACCAGGCAACCGGATTCTCGGGAAAGCGCGCGGCGAAATCGGCCACGTACGTTCGCGCGGCGTCCAACTGGTTGGTCGCCCGCAGCAGCTCCGACTTGATGGCCATGAGGCACGCCCGGTACTGGCCCTTGGCCTCCAATTGATCGATGTGCTGTAGCGTGGCGACGAATTGCTCACCTTCGATCATGCGATCGATTTTCTCAAGTTCGGCGGCGAGGTCGCTACAGCAGAACTTGACCTTTTTGCCGGTGCCGGCCGGGCAGGGAGAATAGGCATTGACGGCCATAGTGGAGATGTCTCGTTTCTTGAGGCGGCAGTAAATGGATTCCGGCCCGATCCGGGTCGCAATCGTTTGATTCTACCAATTCGCCCGCCGCCGTGGCAGGTGGTCCGGTGCGGGGTTGGGCAGGTTGCCTTTTCGCATCATGCCGGTAACAATCGTTCTGCCGTACGTCAGGCTTTCCAGCCTGACCGCCGAATAGTCAGGCTGGAAAGCCTGACGTACGAATTGGGAAGCGAATTGAGGCCCAGTCTACGCACCATGTTCCACGTCACGCGCGAAATCGATTTCTGCTACGGGCACCGCCTGTTGAACTACGAAGGCAAGTGCCGGCACCTGCACGGGCACAACGGCAAGGCCCTGATTACCTTAAAGGCGGAGAAGCTGGACGAGCGCGGCATGGTGCTGGATTTCGGCGACATCAAGGCAGTGATGAACGCCTGGATCGACGACAACCTCGACCACCGCATGATCCTCTGCCGCCGCGATCCGGCGATCGAACTGCTCAAGCAGTTGGGCGAGCCGATGTATCTACTGGACGAAAATCCCACGGCCGAAAACATCGCCCGGCTGATTTATGAAGTGACCGCGGCGAAGGGTTTTCCGGTGGTCGAGGTTCGGCTGTGGGAGACGCCGAAGTGTTATGCGAGCTACCATGGCGATGCATAGCAACCGGGGGTGGCGCTGCGCTTACCGCCCGGCTAATCTCTGCAACGCCTCCGGCGTAAATGTTCACGCAAACGCCTCCGGCAGCCCCTTTACGATCTTCACCGCCTCCACACTCACCCGCACGACCTGCCCGACGAGTCGCAAGATGTACTCTTCGTCGTCCTCGCGGTTGGGGTCGCTCTTGATGCCGCTCCGCTTGTCTTCGCTGAGTTGATACTGGTCGATCACCCATTCCAACGCGCTGCGGTTGCCGAGGCGATAGTCGCTCGTCTCTGGCGGAATGCGGAGATGCAGCCTGACGGCCCGCGCGGGTCAATCCTGATCGAGGTCTGATCCACGGCTGATCGAACTCGGATCGATTTCGGATTCGCAAAACCCCAAGAAGACAGGCCAGATTTGCCATGTTGCAAGCTACGAAAAAAACTTCGCCGGCTGGACTCCGAGAGACGGCATTTTCGCATCTCGGAGAAGTGCTTAACGTACATTCCCGGCCCATGCTTCCCCTGCCCAAATCGCCATTGCTTCCTCCCCGAAATGGCGGTAGACTCGCGCCGGCTTGGCATGGCGGCCGGACTGAACGATGTAAGTCTTTTTGTACTAACTAGTTGCGCTCGCGGCGTCTGGTTGGAGTTCCGGCTTTAGCCGGTTTTTGGCCGCAAGCCGCCTGAAGGCGGAAGTCCAACGGGCCCTTTATTTCAATCATTTTGCTTGCAATGGAAACCAAGGCTTTTAGAATAGACCTTAGGCTCCGGTTTCCCCAACTTCAGACGGAGGTGTGCGATGAAACGGGCGATTCTTGGGCTATTGGTGGGGGCTGGCGTCGTGGCATTGGCGGTCGGTATTTTGGACCGCCGGCAAGAGGCGGCGGCGCAGCATCCCTTTACGCAGACTGCCTACTCCCCAGCGGCTCCGCAGCCGGCAGCGCCCGCTTATGGTTCCGGCGGCGAACTTATCGCCGTGCCTTCGCCTATGGGCGACAAAGGGCAACTGTTGACGGTCATCGATCCCCGTCAACAGACGATGGGCGTTTATTGGATCGAGTCCGGCACCGGCAAGATCAGCCTCCGCAGCGTTCGCAACATTCACTACGATTTGATGATGATGGATTTCAACCCCGACAATCCCACCCCGCGTGAGATTCGCTCGCAGTTGGAACAGAGGTAAGCTACATGGCGCAGAAGTACTACAACGTCGCCGAGGCCGGCAAGATTCTCGGCCTCTCTCCGGCTGAGATCAACGAGATGGTCCTTCGCCGCGAGCTCTATGGATATCGCGACGGGGCCGACTGGAAGTTCAAGAGCGAGGACATCGACCGCGCCGCCGCCGAACGCGGCGCGGGCGGCGGCGGTGACGATGATGGCGACAACGTGCTGGCAAGCGAGATCGAGCTCGGCGAGTCCGACCCGGGCCTCTCCGGCACCGTGATCGGCGGGGAGCGCGGCGGCGGCAATAATCCCGATAGCGATATCCATCTCGCGCAGAGCGACGTCAAGCTGGCAGGCGGCTCCAGCCTTAGCGCCTTGGGCCTCGCAGACAGCCTGCACGCCGGCAGCGAAATCAATCTGGCCGGTTCCGCTCCGTCCGCCGGCCCGAAGCCCGGCGACACGTCCGCCGGCGCTTCGTCGCGCTTCGAAGACCTCGATATGACATTGGACCACGACCTCTCGCTGGGCGACAGCATTGCCGCGCCCGCCAAGCCGGCCGCACCGCCCGCCAACCCGACGGCGGCCAAGCCATCCACCGGCGACTCGTCGGTCGTCCTCGGCGGAGACGAGCTTGAGGACGATGACCTGGTATTGGGAGGCACAGGGGCGGGCAGCGACATCTCCATCGGCGGCGACAGCGGCATTTCGCTCGTCGATCCGGCCGACAGCGGCCTTTCTCTGGAAGCCCCGTTGAACCTCAGCAAGGACGAAGAATCGCTCGAGCTGGGCGAGGATGACTTGCTCGGCATGGCTTCAGACGCCGGCTCGGTTTCCGGTTTGAAGAGCGAGGACGACTTCCAGCTTACGCCTATGGAAGACCTCACGGACACCGAGGACTCCGAAAGCGGCTCCCAAGTAATCGCCCTGGACACCGAGGGAGAAGGCGACGAGGCGGCCACGATGGTCTCTGGCGGCTCGCCGGTGGCGGGATTGCTCGATGAAGATCTGGGCTCGGAACCTTCGTTGGCCGCGATGCCGGTCATGTCCGCCGCCACCGAACTGGGGCTTGCCGGTCCGGAAGACGCGCTGGCCGCGGGCGGCGGCGGCGCCGCATTGCCCGAGGCCCCGTATTCGATCTGGAATATCCTCAGCCTGATCCTCGTCAGCATCTTGTTGATTCTGGTCGGCATGATGATGTATGAACTGCTGCGGAACATGTGGGGCTTCGATACGCCGATCAAGACAAACGTGTTCGACGCCTGGCTGATGGATACGATTCTCGGCTGGTTTGAGAAGTAGTAAATGTATTCGGCACACTCCGTGTGCCGTGGCCGCTCGGCACACGCAGTGTGCCGGATACATTGAGACTTGAAAGGAATCGAGTCATGCGGGCTGATCGATGGGGCTTCTCGATTGCGGCTGCGGGTGCGCTAGCGCTCGTGGCCGGCTGCTACGTACCCAAGTCGGACCTCGTCAACGAGCAGACGACCAATCGCGTTCTCGTCGAGCAGAACCGGGCGTATCTCGCCCAGATCGATAACCTCAAGGTCCACTCGCACGATGTTGAGGACCAGCTTATCCGCGCGGAGCACGACTTGACCGCTCGCGATCAGACGGACCCCAACCGCGCGGCGCTGGCCGGAAACGCCGGCGTTCGTACCGGGCTTCCCAATGGCCGCCGCTTGCCCGCGGCCGTCAATCAGCAGCTTGCGCTTTGGGCCCAGCAATACCCGAACCTGAGCTTCGACGCCGAGACCGGCGTGAGCAAGTGCGACATCGACGTGCTCTTCGACAGCGGCCAGGCCGAACTGCGCCCCGCCGCGCGGCAGATGCTTGTCGAGCTGGCCCAGGTGCTCGAACGCTCCGAGGCGAAGGACCTCAAGGTCATGGTGGTCGGACACACGGACAATCAGCGGATCGTCGGCGTCTCCATGCGAGATAAGTACCCAAACAACTTTCATTTGAGCACGGCGCGGGCATTGGCGGTGGCCGATGTGCTCCGCGGCCAGGGTCTCAATGACCAACGGATCGGCATCGCCGGCTTCGGCTCGCACGAACCGCTGACGGACAACCAGTCGGCGGTCGATCGGCAGAAGAACCGCCGCGTCGAGATCTTCGTTTTGCCGCGCGATGTGCCAGTCGTCGGCTGGGGCGAAACGCGGCCGGACGCGCTGTATTGAGGTCGCAGAGGGTATTATTAAAACGCTCGATTTAGCCGGCTACTCACTGTTGCCCAAAGCGGGTAGAATAGACTGGATAGTGCTAGCCGTCTGGAAAAGCAGTTAGCACGGTCCGCATCCCGCCTTCCGCCGAACTTGCCATGTCGCTTTTGTCCGCCGAGTCGGTCCCCGCCCGTCGGAGTGAGTCGATTTCGCCCGCGATCTCGCCGCTCCGCTCCGTGCTGAAGAGCATTGGCTCGCTTTGGATTACCGTGGCGGTTTTGCTCTTGCTAATTGTGATCCTCCTGTGGGGCACGGTCGTCGCTAATAAATACGGAGACACGGCGGCCAAGTTCGGCATCTACGGCGCGTGGTGGTTCAACGCTCTAGGCGTGATCCTCGCAGTGAATTCGGCAGCGTCGCTCGCGCTGCGCTGGCCCTGGAAGCGGCAGCAGCTTGGATTCACGCTTCCCCATCTGGGACTGGTCGTGCTTCTGGTCGGTTGCTATATCAGCCGCCGCTACGGCACGGACGCGACCGTATCCGTGATTGAAGGTCAATCGAGCAACCGCGTCTATCAAGGCGTGCGGCAGCACGTGGAGCTGGACGGCGCGCAGCATTTCAAGTTGCGTGTGGAACCAGCCGACTCCACAGACTCGAAGACGCCGCCGATCGAAGTGCCGTTTACTTCCGGCCCGTTTAATTGGGAGGACTACGATAACGGCGTTTTGTCGACGGTACCTTGGTCGCTGGCGCACCGTGACCGCGGCATCCTTTATGATCGCGATGGCATTCGCCTGGAAGTGCTCGACTACCAGAGCAATTCGGAAGTCGTGAATCTTCCCCGCCTTAATATAGAAGCGGCGTCGGCCGGAGGCGAGCCCAAGGCTTTTACGTTGAACGTCAAGGCCGACGACGAATCCGCATTCACGCAACGGCGATTTGGCGAAGGAAACGAGGAACAAACGCCAAGCGGCGCGAGAGTTTTATTCTGGATGACCGGAAACGAGGACGAGACGGCCGCTTTCAGGCAGTCGGCGCCGAGCGGTCCGCTGGGCAAGCTCGGCCGCGTCGTGCTGATGGCGAAGGGCGAAGTCTTCGACTGGCCGTTGGACGATTGGCAGCCCGGCAGCCGCCGCGCGCTGGGCAAGTCGGGCCTCGAAGTGGAGTTTGTCGACGTCACGCCCGACCAGGGCGATGTCCTTGTGCGTCTGGTTATCCACAAGGGCGAATCCGTCGAGCGGATGCTCTTCTCCTCCGAGTTCCCGGAAAAGATCAACTGGCAAGACTACGGCGACGGCGTTTTCGGCACCTACTGGCTTGCTCGGCCCGATAAGACGGAGCAATCCAAGCCGCCGCTAAAGTCCGAGGCCGATAGCACGGCGGCAAAAGACGACAAATCGAGCAAGGCGAAGCCGCAATCTGCCAAGGCGAGCGACGATTGGCTGGCAAAGCTGCCTCGCGTGCCGCCGCGAGTCGATTTCTTCCAAGGCGCCGATCATAAACTTTATCTTCGCACGTGGCGACTCGGCGAAGTGAAGGTCGTCGGGCCGCTTCGCATGGGCGAGGATGGCGGGCGGATCACCGTCTTCGCCAAGACTCCCGAAGCCATGGAGTTGAAGTTCAGCGATTTTCGGCCCGCCGACCGGCCCGGCGTTGATGCGATGCCGCTGCCATTTGATAAGGAGCAGGGCTACCGGCTTCGCCAAGCCAAGGTTTGTCTCACCGTCGACGGCCAGGCCGATACGTTTTGGATTCCATGCACGAGCTATGACCCAGAGGAACTGCGGGTGCTCAGGTACAGCCCGGAGGAAATCCAGCAGGCACTGAAGAAGAACATCGTGCCCAGGCGTTTCCTTCATGCGGCCGCGGGGCATGGCCGCCGCGTCGTGCTGGGCTTCGAGCCGCAATCATTCGAATTGGGCTTCGCCGTCCATCTCAACAAGGCCTGGCAGAAGCTCGATCCAGGCTCGCCGACGCAGGCGACGAAATCGTTCTATGCGAGCGAGATCGACCTCGTGCCCAAGCTGTCGGAAGCTGAGCTATCGGCGGCCGCAGCGGGCGGAGCGCCGCAAAAGTTCGAAAATCTGCTCGTCACGCTCAACGCCCCGTTGGACTTTACCGATCCGCGCTCGGGAAAGTCATTCCGCATGTTTCAGGCATCGATGTCTCAAGCGTACCAGCCGCAACAGCTCGGCATCAAATTGGGCGAGCCGGTCTACGTGTCTGGGCTTTCGCTCAACGACGATCCCGGCCGCGGCTTGACCTATGTCGGCTGCCTGATGGTCGTGGCCGGTATCTTCGTCGCCTATTTTGTCCGCTTTGCCGCGCCCAAGCGGAGTTGAGGGACCAAGGGAATGCAAGACAAAATGAAATCCTCTGCTTCATCTGCCGTTCGCAATCTGATCCTTTGCGCCTTTGCGCCTTTGCGAGAGACTATAAGGACTCACGCAAAGGCGCAAAGGCGCAAAGGACGATGTCGATTGTGGCCTGTCGTCGTCGCGATAGTTTCGCTGTTTTTCGGATTGTCCATCGCAAGCGCCGCGGAATCGGGCGGGCTTGATTGGTCCGCCTGGCAGCGCATGCCGGTGTTGCAAGACGGCCGCATCATGCCCTTGGACAGCTTCGCCCGCGCGCGTGTCAAGAAGATCTGCGGCGAGGTCAACCCGTCGATCGGCCGCTTGGGCACTCTCTCGCCAAAGGAACTGAGCTCGCTTTCGGCCGACGAATTGGCCAAGTGGATCAAGGAAAACCGGCCGCGGCGCTTTCTAGCCGCCGAACTCGTCTACGCCTGGACCGTCGATGCGGAAAAATGGGACGACGTGCCGTTTCTCTACGCCGCCAACGCCGAATTGCGGAGCGATTGGCTCGGCGTGCCGCTGGCCGGTGAGGACGGCAGCCGCCTGACGCGCGTTTCGCCGCGGCAAGTCGAAGGAGCGAAGAAATTCCACGATCTGGTCATGTCGATCGAGACGCTCGAACAGGAGGCCGAGAAGAAGAAAACCCCCGCGCCGCTTACTGCGCTCCAGCAGAGCGCGAAGGATCTTGCCGAAGCGTTCATCTTGTTCGAACGGCTGCGTTTCGACCCGGCCCACGGCGACGGCCGCCGCTGGATGGGCGGCGACATAAGCAGTTTCTATGAATCGTGGCAGGGCTTCCATGCGGAACTGCTGCAGCTTCCCGTGCTCGAACCCGAGCCGGAGATGTTCCGCCTGGCGCAAGCGACGAATCAAAAAGTATTCACAATCATCGACGCTTATCGACCGATGCAAAAAGACCCGCCCGCACTGGCCGAGAGCGACGCCACGCTGGGCGAGTTGCGGCGACTGTCGTCGCAATTGGCCGCCCAAGTCGATGCCTTGGCGGCGAAGGACGTGTCGGGCCAAGGTCTCGGCCAGGGCGACGCCGACGAGCTCAAGGCCGACCGGCAGACGGTCGCCGGAAGGGCGAACTATATCAACGTCGAGGCCGCTCGCATCCGCTGGGGTCTCTACGATGCCGCGGGCGAAGGACTGTTCCTCATGCCCGCGCTGGAGCCGACCGCCTTGGAGGCCGACCGGCACCGCAGCGAAATGCATCCCTGGATCAGCCTGCGGGCGATCTTGGAAGGCTCGGCGGAGCTTTTGCAGGGCTACCCGCAAGACGACGTGCGGCGGCTTCGCGCGGTTTGGGATGACGCCCGTGCCGCCTATCTCGACCGCGCCGCCGCGGACCGCCGGGAGAAATTCGCCTCGGCGATGCAGCAGTTCACCGGCGGCGTCCGCGCGGTATCGGAGGCAATCGAGCCGGCGCGGGCCGAGCTTCCGATCATCGAACGCGACAAAGGCCTGCTCGCCAAGACGGCTTATCCTTCCGCCATCTACACCGACGCCGAAGTTGTCTACAACGAACTTGAGCCTTTCCACTGGGCCATGTGGGCAAGTCTCGCGGCCGGCTGCATATTCGGCCTCTCGTTCATCGCCTTGCGAAAGCCGTTTTTCTGGCTGGGGACAACCGCGCTAGTCGCCAGCGTGTTGTCTGTGGCCGGCGGCTTCGCCATACGGATCTACATAACCCACTGGGCGCCCGTGACGAGCATGGTCGAGACGATCGTCTGGGTCACGATGTGCATTTCGATATTGACCTTGTGGCTCACCTTCCTGCCACTTTTGTTGCCCGCGAGCAAAACGGCTTGGGGCCTGACGGCGATCCCTGGAACGTGGGAAAGCAAGCGGCAAACGCTCCCCTATACCTTTGGGAGAGGGGCAGGGGGTGAGGGCGATCTGAACGGCTCCGAAACGCCCATCCGCGCGGCCGTTTTGGCGCTGCGGCTGGTGCTGTTTATCGGCGGCCTGTATATCATCGGCGTGATACCCGGCTTCACCAGCCTCTTCACGCACGGCAGCAGCAGCGCTACCTATGGAGGCGGCGACTACAGTCTGGTTTCGCTCTGGCCTCGCGTTGACATCTCATCGCGGCTGCCGGGCATCAGTTCCACGCTCGTCTGGCTGGCGTCGATATTCGTGGCCGGCACACTGTCCTGGTATATTCCTCGGCTAATCCCTACGGTGTTGATGTCGATTGGCATGTCGGCGGCCGCGGTGCGCCGCGCGGAGTCGGCCGAAAAGATGGAAAAGATCTATAGCCTTCGCGCCGTGGCGCTGGGCGGCGCGCTGGCCAGCTTCCTCGCCGCGCTGGCGGCCAATTATGCCCCGTTCCCGCGGGACATCCAGGCCCTCATGCCCGTGCTCCGCAGCAACTTCTGGCTGGGAATCCACGTCTTGACCGAAGTGACCTCTTACGCCTTCGTCGCCACGGCGTGGTTCGTCGGAAACTTGGCGCTAGGCTTTTATGCCTTCGGGCGGTATCGAACGGTTGAAGGCGAGCGCCGCCCGCCGGCCATCTGCGGCTCGCTGGCCAATTTGAACTTCCGCGTGATCCAGGTCGCGGTGCTGCTGATAACCGCGGGCACGATCCTCGGCGGCCTGTGGGCCGACGTCTCCTGGGGCCGCTTCTGGGGCTGGGACTCGAAGGAAGTCGGCGCCATGATCGTAATTCTGATCCTCCTGACCGCCGTCCACGGCCGCCGCGCCGGCTGGCCGGGCGACCTGACGCTGGCCATCGGTTCGGTGATGGGCTTTCTTGGCGTGATGTGGGCGTGGTACGTGGTGAACTGGCTCCTCCCCGCCGGCATGCACTCGTACGGCGCCGGCGAAGGCGGCCGCTGGCTCTGGCTAATTTTGACGGTCGGCGGGCAGATGCTCTTTATCTTCGCGGCCATTGCGCGTGTTACGGTAGAAACCGGGCGGCCGGAGGAGCCTGCCAGCGCGCAGAGTGCGGTCAAGCTCGCGCCGGTGCGCCTCCAAGCTAGCGAAGAAATTCGTCAATAACGCTTGACGGAGCGAATTCTTTCGCTACAATGGCGGATGTAGCGAATGAATTCGCTGAATCGGCCCTTTTTCCGCGTCTGCATTCCGGAGGACTCGCACAATGCCCCGACCAGCTTCCGTCCAGCCTACTGAGGTCGAAATGCAAATTCTCCGCATCCTCTGGGAGCTTGGCCCCAGCCCGGTGCGCGAGATCCACAAGCGGCTTGAGGCCGCCAAAGGTACCAACTATTCGACGACCGTGAAAATGCTGGCCGTCATGCTGCAAAAGGGCCTCCTCAAGCGAGACGAGGACGCCCAGCCGTACGTCTACCGCCCCGCGCTCACGCGGGCGAGGACCGGCAAGCGGCTGCTGGACGACCTGGTCGAAAAAGTCTACGACGGCTCGACGATGGCCCTCGTGCTCCAGGCGCTTTTCATCCGGCAAGGCGACGAAAAAAGAGCTCGATGAAGTCCGCCGCGTTCTAGACGGATTGGAGGGCAAATAGCCATGTTGCACCTTCTCACACAATCGCCTTGGGTCGAGCGCACCGGCTGGGTGCTCGTCCATTCGCTCTGGCAGTTCGCGCTCGTCGCGCTGCTGGCCGCCGTCTTGCAATGGATGCTTCGCCGCCGCTCGGAGACCTTGCGTTACGGCGTCTTGCTGGCCGCCATGTCGACCGTCGTCATGCTGCCGGCGGTCACTTGGTTTGCAATCGGTCCCGTTGATAGGCCGGCCGGCGCTGGAGTCCCGGCTTCAGCCGGTCTTCCTGAGAACAGCCGCCTGAAGGCGGAACTCCAGCGCCCCGACTTTCCGCCGCCGCAGTTCAGCGACGACTTGCCGGGTTCCAATGCGCCGCCGCGCGACGGCGCGAAACCGCCAGCGGCCACGACCCCACACGAACCAGAACCGTACAAACCCGCCGCCTGGTGGTCGAATGTGAAGACGCGGCTCGAACCGTGGCTGCCGGCCATCGTGCTCGCCTGGCTCGCTGGCGTCGCGATCTTCGCGTTTCGGCCGATGGCGAGTTGGTACACGGTGCGGCGACTAAGGACCGTCGGCGTGTCGCCAGTTGCCGATTCTATTCGCAGCGCGCTAAGTCGCACGGCAAATCAACTCCGAATCACTCGCGGGGTGACGATCCTGCAATCGACGCTCGTAAAAACGCCCGTGGTAATCGGCTACTTCCGCCCGCTAATCTTGTTGCCTTTGTGCATCGTGACCGGCCTGCCGGAATCGCAGCTTGAATTGATCCTCGCGCACGAACTGGCCCACATCCGCCGCCACGATTACCTGATCAACTTGCTGCAAACGCTAATCGAGACGCTTTTCTTCTATCATCCGGCCGTGTGGTGGCTTTCGCGGCGAATTCGCCACGAGCGGGAAAACTGCTGCGACGACATCGCACTTTCACTCACTGCCAATCGCGCCGACTACGGCCGCGCCCTTTTGGCTATCGAAGAACTCCGCGCCGCCGCGCCCGCGTTCGCCGTGGCGGCTGGCGGAGCATCGCTCCTGGCGCGAATTCGCCGCATCGCCGGACAGGAGAGCGCGCCGCGCACGGCCGGCGGCGCGACGCTTGCCGCATTCCTGGCTTCGATTGCCATTCTTGCCGCGGCGACGTGGGCTGCGGCGCCCGCGGTGGACAGGCCGGCAGCGGACGCGTCGTCTCGCAGTACGCCGGCGGCAAATCCGCCTAAGACGACGGCGCAAGTGTCGCAGAAAACTCCCGTGAGCGGTGACAAAGGGCTTGAGGAGCGAGCCATAAACACGAAGTCGGCAAGCTGGGGTTACCGGCATCGGCGCACGTTCCTTGCCGACGGGGGTCAATTGAATCTCGTCGGGCTATTGGTCACCAACGGCTATTGGCGGAATTCGCTCCCTCTGGCCCCGGCGCAGGCAACCGCGATTACGAGGCTCGATAATTTGATGCAACAAGCGTTCGACAATGTCTGCCTCGACGCCGCCGACTACATGGACACGAACCCGCCCGACTACCAGGAGTACAACGCGCGTCTCAACAAGCGGCTCAATAGAGCCATTTCCCGCGCGGAGCGGATGGTTGCCCTGGGGTTGCTCACCGAGCCGCAGGCTGCGTTGGTGATGCAGCGTCACTTGACGAACGGATCGACCGGATCGCGGCTTTATCCTTTGCGGGACGAAAACGTGCAGGAATTGCTCGGAATGACCGCGAGCCAAATTAGCGGCTTGGACAAGGTTGGCGCGGAGGCGAATCGCCGCGAGGCGCCGCTCAACTTGTGGTCAACGGACCCCAAGGAGCAGCAGAAGGTCAGACTTGCGATGGAAGCCAACGCGAAGTGGCTCGATGAAGCGGCCATGAACGTCCTCACGCCGGCCCAGCGTGAGATCTGGTCGCAGGTTGCGGCCGAGCGGCACCTGCCGGCGACGCCGCCCGATATGCCCGCTCCGTCCGCGGCCGAAGCGGCGCGCATCAAAGTGGACGAGCTTTCGCCCGTATTTCGCGCCCTGGCCGAGAAGGCCGATGATTTCATATTATCCGACAAGCAGAAAAAACTTTTGGACGGGCTAAAGGAGATAACTCGTGAAGGGCTGTTTTGGATCGGCCCCACCAACTCGAAGAATGCCGGCGAATTCGTCAAGCAGGCCGAGCAAGTCGCGTTGCATGGCATTTTAACGGAGAAGCAGGCCGCGTTGGTCGCGCAATTCGCACCGGCTGCCGCGAATGCGAGCACCGCAGTGAGCAAGACTCCCACCGCAAAGCCCGCCGACAGCGCCACGACTGTCAAGGAGAAGTTGCAGAAGGAATGGGCGGATGCGAAGCTTTCAGTGCCACGCGATTTCATGTTCCTGCCGGCGTATCGGAATCTTGAAATGCCCGATGTTCGCAAGCACCTTGGCATCAAGGCCGAGCA
This sequence comes from uncultured Planctomycetia bacterium, assembly GCA_963775975.1. Taxonomy (GTDB): domain Bacteria; phylum Planctomycetota; class Planctomycetia; order Pirellulales; family Thermoguttaceae; genus JANXQG01. The sequence goes on along the minus strand of CAVZKX010000003.1, from coordinate 196,511 downwards.
GGAAAAGAAGCTTTGGGAAATCGCCGCCGAATATCACACGGCGACACGCAAGATCCGCGACGCACACGACGACTGGTTAAGGCTGCCTCCGCCGCAGCGCAAGACTACGAAAGAAGAAGGGTACGCAAAACTTGAACAGGCGCGCCATGCACTGGACAAGCGGGTCGCGGATGTCCTGACCGCCGGGCAACGCGCGGCTTATCAGCATGACGTCCGCGGCGACAATGCGTTCAATCTCATCATCCCGGATGATCGGCAGTACACGCAACGGATCTTTGGGTTCGAGCTGAGCCAGCAGCAGCTACAGCAGTTGACGCGGCTAAGAGAAGAGGTCGCAGAGAACCGGACGAAGGTGCGCAAGAGCATGGAGGAGCAGGTGCAGGCCGTTCTGACTGCTCAGCAGCGGGAAAAACTCTTGGTCCGATTCAGCGACGCCAAGCCTTTCCGGCCTAGCGCGCTTGTTCCGGGCAGCATCCAGCAAAAGCCGCCGCTTGAAAAAAAGCCGTCGTTGGATTTTCTATTCGCGTCCGGCAGCAATGCGATGGTCCGAGTTTATCCGGAGTTGACGGACCCGGAACGTTCCGCAAGGCGCTGGCCCTGACCGCCGAACAAGAGGCAAAGCTGCTGACGCTTGACGCGCAATCGCAGGCCGCGGCGATAAAGCTTTTCGAGCGTTACGAGCTGAAAGTCCCGGCGGATGAACTGCCCGAAGCGCGGAACGCGCGGCATGCCGAGTACCTGCGGAAGAAGGACGAATACCAGAGGACGCTGAAGGAATTCGCCAAGGGCTCATCGGGCAGATCGTAGCCGTTCTTCAACCGCGGCAGATCGCGGCGCTGAAGGCGATGGCCCAGAAGGACAAAGCGATCGGGGCGCTAGAGGGACTGGATCGCGCGGCGCTGGACGACATCCACGCCACCGCGGAGCAGCGGGCGAAACTAGCGCAAATTGTCAAAGAGCACGAGGCGTACGAATATCCCGTCCCGAACATGCCGCTGCCATCCGCCGCCGGTGAAAAGGCATGGGCCATCCTCACGCCCGACCAGCAAAAGAAGCTGGACGAGGCGATCGCACGGTTCGGATGGTAAACGCCTCCGCTTGCCCCGTGAGGCAGGCCGACGTTCGACATTCGCCAGTTCTTCCCCAAGACTCTCGACGCCGCGCACATATCGCCGCGCCGGGCAAAAAAACGACGGAGTTGCGATATGTCAAAAATGACCCCGTAAATTCTTTAAACCCTTGTCCGCCAACGACTTGGGAACAATCCGAAAAGAATTCTTCTATAATCGCATAGCGCATCTAGCGATATATATGTAGAGAGATGTGTACAAGTGATTAGAGTTGAGTGCTGAGAGGAGAGCGGAGGAGCGATGCTCAAGTTTAAATGTTCAATGTCAAAATCTTCAAATCCCTAAATCCCCAAACAATAGCCGTTGATAACACAAGGCAACACGTGATCCTATGCGATTTCTATGCGCGTCCTATGCGTTCCTATGCGATTCCTATGACGTTTCTATGCGATTCCTACATAGAATTCCGGCGAATTGTCATTAAACGCACGCCGTTTTTCCGAGGGAATTGCCAGCATCAGGCCTTCCAAACAAAAACTTTGCGGGCGCTCGTCGAGGCCATCCGGGATTTGCCGCTTCCACGCCGAGTCAAAGCAGTTTCAAAGATGATTAGATTTGCCGATGCCCTCCGCCAGGCTCGCCCCCAATCGCGCCTGAGGCAGCCTATCGCGTATTTCGGGGGGTATCGGGGTCCGCACGACCCACTACCTTGCAACTTTCCGCCGATTATTTTAACATGGCGGCATGATTCAAAAGCGGGTTGGGTTTATTGGCGCGGGTCAAATGGCAACCGCCTTGGGCGAGGGTTTTGTCCGCGCGGGGCTAGTAAATCCATCCAATTTGGTTGCGGCCGACCCCTCGCAGGAAGCGTGCGAGCGGTTCGCCAAGGCGACCGGCGGGCAGGCCGTTAATTGCAATGTTGAGGCCGCGCGAGCGGCCGAAGTGCTGTTTCTAGCTACCAAGCCGCAGCAGGTGGCCAATGTGGCTACGGAGTTGAAGGGCAAGATCGACTCCGAAACGCTCGTGGTTTCCATCGCGGCCGGCACCCGGCTTGCCACGTTAGAGCAAGGTCTCGGCGAAAACTTGCGGCTGGTCCGCGTGATGCCCAACACGCCGTGCCTGATAGGGCAGGGGGCCTCGGCCTTTTGCTTGGGCCGCAACGCCACCAAAGAGGACGGCGAATTGGTCCAGCAGTTGCTCTCGGCGGTAGGGCTGGCTATCCCCGTCGAGGAGAAGATGCTCGACGCGGTCACCGGGCTTTCCGGCTCCGGGCCGGCGTTCGTATATGTCATTATCGAAGCCCTCAGCGACGGCGGCGTCCGCATGGGCCTGCCGCGGGCGATTGCCACGGCGCTTGCCGCGCAGACTGTACTCGGCGCCGCGCAGATGGTACGCACGACGGGCGAACATCCGGGCGTGCTCAAGGATCGCGTCGCCAGCCCCGGGGGGACGACGATTGCCGGCCTCCAGGCATTGGAACAAGCGGGCCTGCGCGGCGGACTAATGGCGGCAGTGGAAGCTGCGACGCGGCGTTCAATTGAGATGGGCGCCGCAAGTTGACCATTGGCTAGAAGGTAGATCATGCCGGTTTTTTGCCACGTTGACGACAAGCTGATACCGCTGTACCGCGTTGTGTGGATCGCGGAACTGCCCCACTTTTGCGGCGACGAGGAATGTCAGCGGGAAGGCCAATACGAGATCCGCCTCGAGGGCGACGAGTCCGTTTGGGGTGGCGTGACCGAACACGATGCCGCGGTCGAGGCCCTGCAAGCCTGGCTGCAAGGCGAGCAGCAGGAAGGCGAACAGCCGGAAGACGAAACGCATGAGTAGGGTGCGGTCGAGCGCAGCGATGACCCACCTTGAATCGCCGGGAGTTGGTGGGTCTTCGCTGCGCTCGACGCCACCCTACTAGAAAGGACGGCGAGGCCATGTCCACATTCGAAAACGATCGTTACCAGTGGCGGGAGACGTACTTTGTGCTCTTTCCCGCCGCGCGGCGGCCCAAGCTCATCGACGTTGAAAACCATTTGGCCGCGCTCAGCAATCGCTATACGCTGGAAAACCCGGGCGGCGACGATCAGGGCCTCTTCGAGTCGCTCACTGTCGTCTCGCCCGACGACTTTGCGGCGCTCGATGTTTGCTTCACCGGCGGCGACGAGGTGCTGGAACACGGCCAGGAGCTTTCGCAAGAGCTGGCTGCCACGGTGGAACCTAGCCAGCAGTCGCTCTTGAAGCGGATCAAGCAAATGGACGGCCGTTTCGACGTGCTGCACTTCGAGCAAGTCGAAGGGGCCGAGGAGAACGACGGCGACGAGATGCTCGATCCCAGCGCCTTGCTGGCGGTGATGGAAGAACTCGCCCGCATGACTGGCGGCATCGCCATCGATCCGCAGTCGGGCACGATTTTTAATACGGAAGAATAAAGTACATTGTACGTCAGGCTTTCCAGCCTGACAGGATAAGCAGTCAGGCTGGAAAGCCTGACGTACGAAGCCATGCAAGCTAAGGAGATCAAGAGCGGCGCGATCGTGAACTACAACGCAGCGCCGTGTCTCATCGAAAGCGTGACAGTGCAGAGCCCGACGGCCCGCGGCGCCGCGACCTATTACAAGTATCGCGGGCGGAACCTGATCACGAAGCAGAAGGTCGATATCACGCTCCGCGGCGGCGAGTCGCTGGACGAGGCCGACTTCCGGAAGCGGCCGATCAAGTTCACCTATGCCGACGCCACGCACGCCCATTTCCTCGACCAGGAAAGCTACGACGACTATCCGCTGGTCAAGGACGACGTCGTCGAGGAAATGAAGTACGTCACCGATAGCCTCGAAGGCATGATGGCCTTGATCTACAACGACGAATGCGTGGGCGTGCAATTGCCGGTCTCCGTGGCGCTGAAGGTTGTCGAGTGCGATCCGGGCATCAAGGGCGCATCCGCCACCGCCCGCACCAAGCCTGCCACGCTGGAGACGGGGCTGATCGTGCAGGTGCCCGAATACTTGTCCCAGGGCGAGACGATCAAGGTCGATACGCGGGACGGATCGTATCTTTCGCGGGCGTGACGACGGTGCGGTTTTCGGCTCGTTCTGTCGTTTTGCGCATTTGGTTTTCGTGGGTATAATTCAGGCAAACGCGAAGGAATTGAAAATGCCTGCTCAAATAGATGTTTCTTACAACGGCGATTTTCGCTGCACGGCGCGGCATATCTCGACCGCCACGACCGTCGCCACGGACGTTTCCGCTGCCCAGGGAGGATTGGGCGAAAATTTCTCGCCCGCCGATCTTGTGGTTGTGGCACTGGGGACGTGCGTTCTAACGACAATGGCGATAGTCGCCAAGCGGCATCAGCTTGATCTGGCTGGCGTTTCGGCATGCATGGAGAAGGACGTGGAAGCCCCGCCTTCGCATCGCATTGCTTCGATCGGCATGACCATCACGCTGCCATTGGGCCTGCGGCTGACGCCTGAAAACCGCGGCCGCCTGGAAAACGCAGCGCAGCGATGTCCAGTGAAGCAGAGTCTGCGCCCAGACATGGATATTCGCGTGGAATTCGTCTACCCAGAGGGTTGTTTGCTGCCTGCCGAGGAAACTTAGGCGGCGATATACCGCAAAAGGGGCAGTGAAAACGATGGCGATTGGCGATTTTGCTCCACTTTGGCGCTCGTGTCGATTAGAATTTCCCCTTGGCGGCAGTAAGACTGTAGCTTCTGATGGGGAACTTTTCCGCTCTGGGTGTGGGAAATGACCGGAAACGACCTGCGCAACGAATTCCACGAAATGCTGGCCCTGCACCAGGGGCAGATTATCGGCTACATATTCGCCGCGGTCCGAAATCTTCACGACGCCCAGGATCTTTACCAGGAGACTTGCGTCACGGCTTGGGAGAAGCTCTGCGATTTCGAGCCGGGCACGAATTTCGCCCGCTGGGCATGCGGCATCGCGCGGCTGGAGATTCTCGAGTACCAGCGGCGCCACTCCCGCGAAAAGCGGTGGCTTAGCGAGCACGCGCGATTGCGCCTGGCCGAGGCCGCTTCGCCCAGCGATGCGGAAGCGGCCGAGCGGCGTCATGAATACCTGGCCTCCTGCTTTGCGGCGCTGAGCAAGCCGGACCAGGGGCTCGTCGAAAAATGCTATGGTGCGCCGTGCTTATCGGAAAAGGGCAAGCTTGGCGAAATCGCTTCCCAGGTTGGGATGCAAGTCGCGAGCCTGTACAACGCGTTGAGCCGCATCCGGCGCAGACTGTTTCACTGCATTCAGGAAAAGCTGACCGCGGAATTGAACCCAGGAATGAAGTCGGGGGCACGGAAATGAACGGGACCGACGGATTGCCGCTCCGTACCTGGCGCCTTATGGACGCTCACCTCGACAGTACGATCTCCGTAGACGAGATGCAAGAGTTCGAATCGTTGTTGTTGGAAAACGAGAAGGCCGGCCGCACATTCCTGGAATACGCGCGTATCCATGCCGAGCTACATCTGCTGGCTGCCGCGCGGCGCGTTTCACCCGATGGATTGGAAGAGGGCTTGTTGCCGCCGAGACCGTCGCAGCCGATCGCGCCGAGATTGCGCCGTTCACATTCGGACGCGACAAAGAAGACGAAGTCGCCTCTTCGCGGTTTCTTCAACGGGAAGGCACATCGCGATTCAGGCGCGCCGGGCACGCGTTCCGTCGCGGCTGCCATGTGGGTGGTGGTGGTTCTTTGCGCCGGGATGGCGGCAAGTTTGCTAGTGATGGTCGGCGTTCTGCTCAACGGGATCCGCGTGCATTTCGATCAGCCCGGAGCCCAGAATCCGCCGCAATCGGCTTCTTCGCCGCATGCAGGCTCGATCGCGCAATCGGAGGCCGCCGCGCCGCGCCGGCCGCGATCGCGCAACTGAATGCGCGCGGTGCATTGCCATTGGGTTAGCGGCGAAAACTCGCATCGGCCCGGCGATCAGCTTGCCGCGGGCGAACAATTGGAGCTCGCCGCCGGCGTCGTCGAGCTGCGTTTTGACGCGGGAGTCAGGGTCGTGTTGCAAGGCCCCGCTCGCGCCAAGCTGACCTCGGCTACGGCAATGCGACTTCAGTCGGGCAAGATGACTGCCGAAGTACTTCGCCCCGAAGCCCGCGGCTTTCAGGTGCAGACTCCCAAAGGCAACGTTGTGGACCTGGGCACCGAGTTTGGCATCGAGGTGACGCCCAGCCAAGACGTGGAGGTCCACGTTTTTAAGGGCGAGGTGGTCGTGAATCAATCGGCTGACACTTCGACAGCCGGCGGCAATCACGTTCTCCGCAACCAGGGGCTGCGCATGGAAAGCGGCTTTGCGGGACCGCAATTGGTGGAAGAACTAGGCGAATCGTTCATTCGCACAATCGACGAAGTCGACCGCGACAAGCACGTCGTGGCCTATTGGCGGTTCGAGGACCATCCCGTGGGCGAGGTCGTTCCTGACACATCGGGCAATCGAAAGGCGGTTCGCGGCACGGTTGACTCTTCTTTCAACGGTAACGACCTGTTCACTTATTCGGCGGCGTCGCGTCCGCGGTTTTCGGCCGATGTGCCGGCCGATTCCTTATTACAAAGCGGGGCGTCGAATCGCGGTTGCCTCGACAATACCGTGCCGCCAGTCGATGGAGCGCCGACTCGCGATCTCTATACGCACTCCCGCGTCAGCCATGCGGCGCCGATCGACATCCAAACAATCAAGCTTGCACAATGGACGATCGAGGCCTCGGTCAAGGCTAAAGTTCTCAACATGGGGTCGCAGACATTTGTCGGCCGCGACGGCGGGAAAGGCGCGGTCATGGCTTTTCGGGTCAACGCGCAAGACCGTTTTGAAGTCTTCTTCCGCGACGTTAAGTTTCACTCGCATACTGCGGTAGCCAAAATGCCGGTCAAGGCGAATCAGTGGTATCACCTGGCCGCGGTCAGCGACGGCCTGAATCTTCGCCTCTATGTGGACGTGCGCGACGGAACCGGTTACCAACTACGCGCCACCAACAAACTGAATCCCACGCGCGGGTCGACCGCCTTGGCCTCGACGAACCCTAACGCGCAATGGTCCGTCGGCCGGGGCCGCGTCAACCGCCTCACTTGCGAATGGTTCCAGGGCTGGATCGACGAAGTGCGGATTTGCGACGTGGCGCTGGAGCCGGGCGAGTTCCTATTCGCGCCGACGAGCCAGGAAAAGCGTCCGCAAGGGACCCTTGCGATGAACGCGAGCCGACTCCGCCGAGCGCGAACGGGCAACGCGCCGCCCGCGAAATCAAGTCAATGAATCCTGGTGAATTGCGCCTTGCCGCAATGTCCGGGGAGATTGTTTTGTTGAATGTTTAATACTGGGGCTGTCACGGTTTGTTGACAGATAAACTACTTTTTACGCTGCGATTTCAAACCAACGCTTACCGTTCTTTGGGTCGCCAGCGTATTCCATTCGGAAAGGTTCTGATATGACTGGAAAGACAATTTTGCAGTCGTTCATAGTCGTCGCGACGATTGCTTTGTTCGGCGGAGTGGGGGTCAGTTCCGCCTTCGCCGCCAACCAATTCCTTGACGTCAACGGCGCGACTGCCGGGGATGGCATTGTCAACGGTTCGACGTACGCTTGGAGCACGAGCGCCAATTCGTTCTGGTCGTCATCCACAGCCGGCACTGTCGCTACGGTGGCTTGGAACCAGGGCAATGTCGCCTTCTTTGGCGGCATGATCGGCGATCTGCCCGGCTGGAACTATATCATGAGCCAAAATAACGATGCTACCGCGTCGACGCCGACAGGCGGGATCAATGTCGGCAGCGTATCGGCGGGCACGGTCACCATGACCGGCAACGTTAACTACCACATAAACGCAACCACGCAAACGTGGACAGTTGCCGCCAACTCGTGGCTCATCGACAACATTGCTACCAGCAACGGGGCCGTCAACTTGAATGGCAAAACCCTCTTCCTCGCGGGCGCAGGAAACGTGACCTTCGGCGGCAGTGGCTTGGATCACGAAAGCTCAATTCTGACCGACAATCTTACCGGCGTTCTGAGCCTAAATACCGCGGCGAGAACTTCATTCGATGCGATAAGCACGCTGAACTTGGGCTTTGGCACGCTCAACATTGGCGATCCTTTCGGGCCGGGCAGCGCGAAGCTGGTCATCGGCAGCAGTAACGCTACCGTCAGCTTGGACAACACCAGCGGCGGGCCCATGACACTCACCAGCACGGGCGCACCGATCATCATCAGCAACAACTTCAATTTTCTGGGCAGCAACAATCTGACCTTTGCCGGCAACAGCCCGGTTACGCTGACTGTCACTCCTACGATCACCGTCGTCAACAACACGCTGACCATCCCGGACACCATCGGCGGCGGCTTTGGCATAAACAAGGCCGGCGCGGGCACGCTGGTCCTGGGGGCAGCAAATAGCTTTGGCAGCAGCGGCGGTACGGTATCGGTCTCCGACGGCTCGCTGGCTCTGAACGCCGCCAACAGCTATACCGGCGGCACGACGGTGTTCAGCGGCACTCTCTCCATGGGCGCTGACGGCGCGCTAGGCAGCGGCGGAGTCACGGTCCAATCGGGCGGAGTGTTGGCCGTGGCGGCTACTGTGACGAGCCAGTTGGGCAGCGGCATTGTAACAATCCAGCCGAGCGGCTTATTGGACACGTCGGCAGGCACGGGATACGCCATGAACGGCGGCGCGCTTACGATTCAGCCGGGAGGTTTATTGAACACTTCGGCAGGTACGGGATTCACCATGAACGGCGGCGCATTCACCGCCGGACGCACCGCCGGCTTCGCTGCGGACATCAACGGCAACCTGAACTTGAATAACGCGATCGTCAACGTGGCCGGCAACAATGTCGTCGGCACAATGACCGTTAACGGCGGCCTGAGCCTCAGCGGCGACACGCTGTCCTACGACGCCGGCGACCAAATCGCCGTGACCGGCGGCAGCGTTGCGCTTAACAACACCACCTACATCGTTCCCAACTCCGCGTTGTCTTCAGGCACCTACGCGCTGTTCAACAACTACACGAGCCTTACCGGCGGCACGTCCAACTTGGCCATGGCGGGGGCCTTCGGCACCAACCCGCGGCAACAGATTAGTTTCGATTTCTCCAGCGGCATCGCCGTGAACCTCGTCGTCACCGGCTCGGCCGGCGACTTGCAATGGACCGGCGGCACGAACAGCGTATGGGACACGGGCGCGTCGCAAAACTGGCTCAATGTGTCGGCGGGCAGCGCCGACTTCTTTTACACGGGCGATAATGTGACGTTCAACGATACGCCCGGTACTGCCACGACGGTCAACATTAGCGGCGCAGTACAGCCAGGCAGCATTAACGTAAGTGCTACGGGCGATTACACGTTCAGCGGCACTGGCTCGATCATTGGCACAACGTCCCTGCAGATTGCCGGGCCCGGCGCCTTGACCATCAACACCAGCAACACCTACTCCGGCGGCACCATTTTCAATGGCGGCACGCTCAACCTGGGCCATCCCAGCGCGCTGGGCACCGGGCCGCTGGCTATCGGCGGCGGCATCCTGGACAACACGAGCGGCTCGGCGATGACACTGGCGGGCAACAACTCCCAGACTTGGAGCGGCAGCTTCACGTTCCAGGGCAGCAGTCCGCTGAATATGGGCAGCGGGGCGGTGACGCTGGTTGGCCTGCCCACGGTGAACGTCAACGCCGGCACGCTGACCGTCGGCGGTGTCATGTCCGGGGCCGGAGGCGGAATCACGTTGACCACAAACACCGCGGGCGTGCTGCTGCTCACCAACTCGAATCTTTATACCGGGGCTACCACGATTCTCGCCGGTACTTTGCAGCTTGGCACCGGCCTGGTCGGCCAGGACGGCTCGATCAACAGCACGAGCAGCGTGATCAACAGCGGGGCGCTCATATACAACCTGGCCGGCAACCAGACCGTGCCGTATCATATTACTACCACGGGCACGATGACCAAGCTCGGCAGCGGCAATCTGACGCTCGGTATCGCCAGCAGTTATAGCGGATCCACGGCCGTCAACGGCGGCATCCTAACCTTGAATGTGGGCAATGCCTTGTCGGCGTCGGCCATTACCGTGGCCAGCGGGGCCGAGTTGGATCTCAACGCCAGCGATGCCCTGGGCGCGGCCAATACGAATCCGTTGACGGTTTTCGGTCTCGTCAAGAAGATCAGCAACCAGTCGGAAACCATATTCCGGCCGATCACTTTGTCCGGCGGCACGATGACTGCCACAGGCGGGGCCGGTGGCGCCACCCCTGGCGATGGCTCCTGGGACTTCTTCGGTCCAGCTAGTGGCACCACCATCACGACGGCTAGCGGAACGACCAATTTCTTTACGGGCACGGGCGGCTTTGGAATATTCAGTGTTCGCATGGGCACCAGTTACTTCAGTCTCGGCGCAAACAGCACGCTGAACGTGAGTGTGCCGATCTTGCAGAATCACAACACCGGCTCGCCGAACTGCAACATCACCGGGCCGGGTTCGATGATTTTTTCCGGCAACAACTTCTACGGCACCGCCGGCACCAACGCTTACGTCACCAGTGGCACCGCCACCGTGTTTAACGTCGGCTACAATAGCCTGGCTGGCAATTTGCTCCTCGCGGGTAGCCTGACGTTCCCAATCACTACGGCCGCTACGGACACTACAGCCCCCGCGGACCGGAACGACGGCTATTTCAACGTCGGCTATGGCTCTACGCTGACCATTAGCAACAGCGCCAACGTGAACGTGCAGGGGGACCTGAAACTGGGCACCACCGCGTCGGGATCGTCCGGCACGGCGAACCAAACCGGCGGCACCCTGGCCGTCACTGGCGTCGATACTGCAAACGGCAGCCGTTCGCTGGTGATCGGCGAATTTGCCAACGAAACGAGCGCTTACAACCTTTCCGCCGGGTCGCTTTCGGTGCCAAACGGTTGGACCTATTTGGGCTACAGCGGCTCGGGCGTTCTCAATGTCTCGGGAGGAACAGCCACGCTGCTGGGGATCAATTTTGGCGCCGGGCAGGGCGGCGCAATGAACCTCTCGGGCAACGGCCTGCTCTCGATCGGCACCAGCGGCATCTCCAACAACAACGCCAACTCGAGCGCCACAATCAGCGGCGGCACGCTACAGACCAACTCAAACTGGTCAGTAAACATGCCGATGACCTTCAACGGCCCGGCCACGGTCAGCTTCAACGGCAACACAATCGGGATTAACGGCGCGATATCGGGCAGCGGCAGCCTCGCCCTGATCGGACCGGGCGGTGTGTTGCTGCTCGGCGGGTCCAACAGCTATAGCGGCGGCACGACCGTTCCGGCCGGATTCACCGTCCGGGTTGGCAACAACAACGCCTTGGGGACCGGGTCGCTCTATCTCAATGGCGGCGCCGTCTCTGCCAACGGCGTGACGAGCTATACGCTGGCCAGCCCGGTCGTCCTGAGCAGCGGCACGCTGGGCGACACGGTCAACAGCGGCGGTCTGACCTTCACCGCCGCCTCCGGAACGCTCGCCCAGAATGTCGCCTTGACCGTCAACAGCCCGGTGGCGATCAATGGCAATCTGACCGACGGCGGCAGCGGCTTCACTTTGACGAAGAACGGCATCGGCGCGCTGACCCTCGCGGGAAACAACACGTTCAGCGGCTCCGTGGCGGTGAGCGCGGGCAAGCTCTATATCAACGGCACGAATGCGATACCGAGCATTTTCGTGGCCCAAGGCGCAACGCTGGGCGGGTCGGGGACGGCCGCCTCGGCCGCCGTCACTGTCGATGGCGGCGCGAACCTGGCCAGCGCGGGCAATCTCGATTTGAGCCCGAACGCGGGCGGCACGCTAACCTTCTCCAGCCTGACGTTCAACAACTTTGGGACCATCACGCTGCCCCTTCTCAGCAGCACCGCGACCTTGGCCCTGCAAGCCGGCACGCTGACGGTCAATGGATTCGCCAACTCCGTGCAATTCTCGTTGGCGCCGACGCAGAACTCGATTGCCAACGGCACGTATCGGCTGCTGGGTTATAGCGGCGCGATCGGCGGCGGGGCCGGCGGCTTCGGCGCGTTTTCGATTCCACCGCTTAACGGCCGCCAAACCGGCACCCTGGTGAACAACCCGGGCGAAATCGATTACACCGTTCTAGGCTATACGCCCTATTGGAACGGCCAGCAGCCGGACTGGAAGTCGACGAACGCCTGGACGCTTAATCCCAGCGGCAGCCTGACCACGTTCCAGGGCGGAGATAACGACGTCTTCGACGACTCGGGGACGACCGGCGGGGTCGGTGCGAGCGTCGTCATCAACCAGGGCAATGTCAAGCCGTTCAGCGTTGTTTTCAACAGCACGACCGCGGCGTACACGATCAGCGGTTCCAATGGCATCGCCGGTTCTGCATATCTGCAGATCAACGGCGGCGGGCTGACGATCAACAATTCCAACGGCTATACCAGCGGCACGCAGTTCAACGCCGGCACGCTGAACCTCAACAATCCCTCGGCGATTGCCGGCGGGCCGCTGACGATTTCCGGCGGCACGCTGGGCAACACCAGCGGCGGCTCGATTGGGCTCACAACGAACAACGTCCAGGCGTGGAATGGCGACTTCACATTCAACGGCCCGTACAATTTGAATCTCGGCACCGGCGCGGTGACGCTCAGCGGCACGCGCACAGTGACGCTCGCCGCCGGAAACTTGACGGTGGGCGGACCGGTCGGCGGATCGGGCGCTTCGCTAACCGTGGCCGGCAATGGAAACCTGATCCTGGCTGGCGCGAACACCTACAACAGCGGCACCTTAATCCTGGGCGGCAACCTGACCGCCACGGACAACAATTCGCCGCTAGGCAGCGGACCGCTGACAATGAGTCCGGCGTCCGGTGCGGCTACCCTCAACCTTACCGGCTCTGGCCCGACTATCAGCAGCCTTAGCAGCGGCGGCGCCGGAACATCGACGATTGTGCTGGGCAACGCGGCCAATTCGTCCGCCACGACCTTGACCATCAACAATGCCGCGGCGAACACGTTCGGCGGCACGATCGGCGACCTCAGCCAGACTAATTCCGCGGCAGTCGGCAACGTTGTATTTAACGGCGCCGGCACGTTCGTGCTTTCCGGCTCGAACACGTACACCGGCAGCACGACGGTCACTAGCGGCATTCTGCAACTGGGCAGCGCCACGGCGCTCTATGCCGGCTCGGCAACCGGCAATGCCAACATCAACGGCACGCTAGACCTGAATGGCTACAATGCCGCCGTCGGTGGACTGAGCGGCTCGGGCAACGTCCTAAGTTCGGTGCCGGCCACGGCCACGCTGACCGCCGGCGCCAACAATGCCAATAGTACGTTTACCGGCTCGCTGGCAGCCAGCTTGCTCGGCCTGACCAAGTCCGGCACGGGCAATTTGACGCTGACCGGCACGAACGGCGTGTCCAATATCACTATCAGCCAGGGCACGCTGCAGATTGGCAACGGCGGCACAACCGGTTCAATCCCCGCCACGGCGACGATCGCGGATAACGGCGCTCTGGTTTACAACTATGGAGTTGCCGGGCCTTTGGTGGCTCTGCCGCTGGCCGGATTCTCGGGTACAGGGTCCATTGCGGTCAACACAGCGGTGATCAACACGGTCGGCAATACTGTTCCCGGCGCTATCACGTTATTGAGCAGCATCACTACGGGCGGCTATCAAAGCTACATATCCACGGCCACAACGGTAGCCAGGGCGAGCGGCATTATGATCGGGAACTTGGCCGCGAATCCGTCCGCGACGGTTACGCTCTCCACCACGGCCGCCGGCTCCTCGATTACGCTGACGGGCAACGTAGGGCAAAACTTTGCCACCACACCGCAAAATCTCGTACTTGACACCAGCGCCGTAAATGGAACAATCAATCTCAACGTCTCGATCGGTCACGCTAACATCTGGTTTAGTCTGGGTGCGTTCACGGCGAACGCCGGAACCGGCGCTATCAACTGGGTTGGCACGACGGTGAACGGTGTCAACAACTATCAGTTTGCGGCCAACGGTACCAATACCAATCAGACGACGCCCATCACGCTGACCGGCGCCATCAACTTCGCAAGCAACTTCTTGTGCTATAGCGCGCTTCCCATGACGCTTAACCCCACGGCGCCCAGCACGCTCAGCGGCGTCCTGAGCGAGGCGCGGGTCAGCCGATGTCGCTCACTGTCGGAGGGCCGAGTATTTTGACAGTCACGAGTACCAACGCCTACTCGGGCCCCACAACCATCAGCGGCGGGACGCTGCAGCTGGGAACCGGCATTGTCGGTCAGGATGGATCGATAGCCAGCACGAGTGGCGTGGACGACGAAGCGGCTCTCGTCTATAACATCGCCGGGAGTCGGACCGTGAGCTACGCCATCAGCGGCAGCGGATCCGTGACCAAGGCTGGCAGCGGTTCTGTTCAGCTTGCGGGCGTCAACGGCTATACCGGCGGCACGACCGTCCAAAACGGCCTACTGCAACTCGGCAATGCCTCAGCGCTCGGTACCGGCGGCGTCGCAGCCAACGGCGGAACGCTCGATCTGGCGAGCTTTAGCGTCTCGGTTCCGAGTTTCAGCGGGGCGGCGGGCGTCGTCTCCAACAGCGTTACCAGCACATCCGCCACGCTGAGCGTCAATCAGCCGATCGCGACCACATTCGGCGGCTCGATCAATGACGGTGCCGGCCAGGTCGGCTTGGTGCTGCAAGGCAGCAGCACGCTGACGCTTAGTGGGACGAACAGCTATACCGGCGGAACGACGGTTAATGACAATTCGACATTGATCGCCACAAACCCCGGGGCGTTTGCCGACGGTTCGAGCTTGACCGTCGGCAACGCCTTTATCTTCCCCGCTGGCATCGTGCCAGCGCCGGCGGCAGCGGGCCAGTCGTCGGTATCTCCTGTGCCCGAACCGGGCACTCTGGGTCTGTTGGCATTTGGCCTTGCGAGCGCGGCGATTGCGTATCGCCGTCGCGGCCGGTTTTATCGGCGATAGTCCAGCCACAGAATGGGTTGCGTGATCGCCATGTTGCGCCGGACTTCGGCATCGGTCGGGTCCGCCGGGAGCTTTTTCCACAGCTCCACGTATCGCGGCTCGCCGTAAGCTAGGCCCGCGAAGAGCAGGCTCGGCTGACGCGCGGGCCAACCTGGCCAGGCCTGCACGTCGGGCTTCAGCGGCCATTTCGATTTGTCAGCAAGGAAGGGATACATATAGGCCGCCGCCTTGCGCATGCCGCGCCACTGGCGCACCTCGTTGGGCAGTTGGAACTCCCAGAGATCGCCATCCCTGGAAAGCACCTGGCAGAGCGCGGCCATGTTGTCCAATTGAAAGATTGAGTAGCCATACGGCTTCGTCCGCTTCAGTTCGACGGGAAAGCTGCCGTCGTCCGCCATCTGCTTCCTCACGAAGACCTCCTTAAATTGCCGGCGGCACTCGTCTAGCAGCGCCTCGTCGCCCGTCAAGTGCGCGAAGCAGGCGATCTGCAGCCAATAGGCGACAGCATGATTGTTCTTCGCCGCCGCTTCCAGCTTGCCGTTCTTGCTCGTGAGCATCCAGTGCGACATGTCGGCGAACCACTGCTTCAAGCCGGCCGTCAGTTCCGGCGTGAAGGCCGGCGATTTTTGCATGGCTGCTATGGCCATCGGGATTTCGATGAAATGCAGGCCGTCGATGATGCCGTAGGACCGTCCGCCGCCGTGACCGGGGGCCACCTGGGCGAAGTCGAAGTTCGGATTCATCCGCGTTTTCGGGTCGATAAAGAAGACCCGAAGCAACTCTGCCGCCTTCCGCGCATAGCGTTCGTCGCCAGTGATCTTATAAGCCGCTCCCATCGCGGCGACGGCGTCGCGAAGGTCGCGCATGGCCATGCGGTGCCGGTTGAAATTGCCCGGGTACGATTGGCCGTCGCGCTGAAGATATGGCAGGCCGTCCGCTTTCGCCGGGTCGGGCCAAAAATAGTCGGCGTTGGAATAAAAATCATTCGGCCCGCCGGGACTTGCCGGCGCGGGAAACGCCGTAATGGAAAACGGCGCAACGCCTAGCGCGGCGTCGGCCGCCTTGAGAATCCGCGCCCGGTCAATCGCCGCCACGTCGACCTTGACGGAGGGCTGACTGCCGGCAGGCGGGTCGGCCCCGAAAGCGAATGTCGCGGCACAAAAGATGAAGAACGGGACAGCCTTCATAAGATTTCCTCCAAATTTGACTTGCAGCCATACATTGTACGCCTTTTTGCGGGATACGAAACGGCCGCCGTGGCAGTCCGGAAAGTCGCGTGACAAACCAATTCAGATTTCGTCCCTGAGAATTGCGGACAAGCCGCTTTACATGAACAGGTCGGTCGGCAAATGCTTTCCGCGAATAGGCAGTTATTTTGAAGTGCATCAATTCAAGGCAGGCTGTGGCGGCGTTGACTATTGGCATAGTTTCACTCGTGTCTATCCCTTCCGCAACTGCACAGGGGCGTTGCGCCGGCGGTGGCCGCGGCGGAATGGGTTATTCGCGCGGCGGCATGGGTGGAGGATATTCCAATGGCGGATATTCTAGCGGCAGGTATTCTGGCGGCGGATATTTTGGCAGCGGGAATTCTGGCAGCGGATATCCTGACACCGGCTACTCGGGCGGCGCGTTGCAGCCATGCGGCTCGGCTTCGCAGATTTCAGCCGTCCAGCAGTCCGCTTCGACCGGCAGCGCCACTGACAGCCCGAATGATCCCGCCGCGGTGCTCGCTCGCGCGGAGGAACTCGAACTCACCGCCAAGCAGGTGCAGTTGCTCGAAAAAATGCAAAAGTCGGGTAAAGAACGGGCGCTGTTCATACTGACCAAAGAACAGCGCAAGCAACTCATCGGGAGGAATGGCACGGTGCGCAATGCAAGTCCGTACGCGACGTGACGAACCGCAACGCTCGCCGCGGAACGTCACGCCGCTACTCGCTGCCGCCGTGTCCTTTCTCCTCTTCTTCGCCCTCCGCGGCGGCGGTTGTCATCGGTCGGAGTCTCATCGCCAGTTTTCGAAAAACGAAGTTGATCACCAAGCCGATGAAGCAGCCCGCGAGAACGCACGTCATGCGGTAGACCGCGCCCTCCCAACTGCTGTGCTCCTCTTGGTAGAGCACTACGATGACAAACGCCGCTAGCGCCGTGCGAGCCACGCCGATAAGGCTCATCAACGAGCAGATCGCGATGGTCGTCGCCACGCCGAGGCAGATCGTGAGGAGGTTCGCCGGGTTGCGGACGAAATACGCGGCGAAACCCACCAGCGAGCCGACGACGTTGCCCTTCATGCGGTCGTAGGCCACTTTGCTGCTGTTGTCGTGCGTTATCGACAACAGGATCGATAGCAGCACCCAGAGGAGCTGGCCCTTCTCTTCGGGAAATGCCCGATATAGCAAAAAGCCGACCGCCACACCCGCGAAGCATTTCAGGTTGTATTCCCAAAAGACGAACAGGCTGAAGCCGGCTACCTCTTCGAAGCTCTTCATTGTCGAATACGAGGCCCCTTCGGAGCGCAGTGCGCAGTCGCCGGCCCAAGGGGCCAAACGGTTCACGCCGCCATTAGGCGCGCTACTCGCCGGAGCACCGCCCGAGACCAACCGGCCGATCTCCTCCAAGAGCTCGGGCGGAACGACCAACTGAGATTCCACTTCGCCGTGACCGCAGATTACGCCCACTGCCAGCGGCGGCGTTGCGCCAAGCTCGGGGAAATGTAGCGGAATGCCCGGCGCCGCCAGCGTCACTGCTCGTTTGGCAAAATCGAGCACGCCCGAGGGACTGATATAGAAGCGGCACGATGCGCCGCGCGGCAGCAGTTTAGTCACTTTGGCGATGCCCTCGTCGGCAGAAAGGCCCGGCTTGCCCTCCTTGATGGCGGCAATCGCCTGATGCAACACTTCGTCATTCCCATAGCTGAAGAGGACGTTATTCTCATCGACGGGCACGATCCGCGCGACCATTTTGCCGCCGGACCCATACATCGATTCCATCATTTTGGCGGTTTGCGGAGGCATGTTCGGCATTTGCGGTATCGTGACCGTCACCTTCAACGAGGCGATGCCGTCCACTTCGATCTTCTCGCTCTCGATCGGCCGGAACACGGGGCTGTCAACCTTCTCGACGACCTTGTTGTAGGCCACGGTGTACTTTTCGTAGTCGGCCAGGAACGTCTTGCCATCAACGGGCCGCATTTCGGCTACCATCCGCGAGAGGATCGGTTCGTCGCCGGCGGGCGTGGCGAGTACGAAGGAAAAGCCGCGCACGGCCGGGAACTTCACCTTGCCAAGCTCGGCAAATTTGGCCGCTTGATCCTCGGATAGCCCGTACATGTCGTGCATTTTTTTGATCAGCCCGAACGACCATTGCATAAAAGCGGGCATCGCGTCTTCGGGAATTGCCGCACCGCCGGCGATGACAAAAGGACCAGCGGGCAGCCCGGCGAGAGTGTTTTGCGCCGTGGTTTCCTCACCTGCCTTGTTGCCGACAAAGCGTGCCCAATTACCGCCGGGAATTAAACAGGCGCGCTTGCTGAGGCGGATCACGCCTTGGCGGTTGCGCTCAAGGCTGACGCCTAACGAGGCAACTTCCTTTTCGGCGGACTTGGCCAGTGTCACGTACATTTCCAGGCCGGCGAGGGCCTGCTTTCCTTGGTCGCCCATTTGGGCCAGAGTCGTCTTGATGGTGGCGATGCCTTGCTGCAGCTTCTCCGACGCCATGTGGATTCCCGGCGCCAAGATGACGACGGCCGCGTCCTTCTTCGCCAGCCAGGTCTGCCACGGGGCCAAGGCCGCGGGGACCTCGTCGGCCAGTTTGAGGCCCTTCAGGGCGTCGCGGTACTGCTCGCCGGTGATGGCCGCGTAGCTCCCAACATTGCATGCTATCGACGGTACGCCGAAGAACACGAACTTACTCACGCCGGCATCGGTTTGGTCGGGCTTGAATTGCCCGAGGAATTTGGCATAGTCGGTCACGGGAGCCAAAAGTATCACGGTCGGGATGGGAATGGGGTAACCTCCCTTCGGCGGCAGCACGAGCACGGCGATCGGCCGCTTCTTATCAAGCCCTTCCTGGATGCCGCCAGGGCCTTCGAGCTTGGCGAGCAGGCTGGGGATCGGCAACTTCAATTGCTGGCCTAACGCCTGAACCTTGGCGTCTGCCGACTCCGGTCGGTTAATTACGGCGAACCCCAGTGCCTTTTCGGGCACGAGCTTGAGGACATCGTCGTCCGCTCGGAGTTGCGACGCAGCGCCGGCCGAGGCGGCGATGCAAGCCAACAAAATGGAATGCGAGAGGTTCCGCCTCAGGCCATAAAGACGTCGAACGAAGTCGGAGATATGAATTGTTGCACGCGACATAATTGACCTCCACTTGCTAGAAAGACTTCAGAACGCGCCGGCGACGACAAATGCCGCGCGGACCTACGACGATATCCCACTGGGCAATTCGCTCGGACGGCCGAATTATTGGAATCCGTGCCGTCGGAGGGATGCACACCAATATCCTAGGGAATCGTGGACGTGAGGGCAAGAAGTCGCGTTTGTGCGGCTCATTAGCCAGCGCCAGTACGGCGGTCATTCCTTTTGGCCCATAAGCTGCTTCTTGACCAGATCCAGGTGCTTTTTGTCGTCTTTGCCAAGCGCCATATAGCGAAACGTCCGTACAACATCCTCGTTCTTTTCTTCGTCATGGATTTTCAGCGCGACATTTCCGGTTCTATAGTCGTACTTGACGAGGTGCGCTTGAACGGTTTTCGTGCTGCTATGGTGCACCGTCGCCATGTAGGGTTTTTTATACTGCGACATCTTACCTGTTGCCGGATTGAACTCGTTCACCGATTGAAACCGCTGCTCCTGCGTGGTCCAAGTGTACGGCACGGTCCACCGGGTGTGCTCAGGCAAGGGCTCCGGGTCGGCAGCCGGATGTTCGACAGGCGACGCAGATGGAGTTTGTTCATCGAGAGATGCCAGGCGCTTGTTGATTTGCTCCTTCCTCAAACCGGACAACCCAGGCAGTGCTCGGCGATACCAGTACGCCGCCCGCGCCTGGCCCTGGCTTTTAACGATTTCGCCCTCCTTGTCCACGGCATCCCGCCAGAGGTCGCCGAGTTGGTCGGGCGGCATCGGCGACAACTCCTCAAGCTCTTTTTGGGCTACTGCTTGGAGCGTCGGGTCGTTTCCTAGCGCCAGCATGAGTATGCCCCGGTCCCAGTCTTTCTTCACGAAGCAGAGATACTTCCCATAAACCGCGTTGGCCGCGGGGTTGGTTGGATCGGCCTTCAACAACGGCGCGGCATTCTGAGCCCTTTCGTAGAGGACGGCTAGCACCGTCTCGACCTCGGCGCCGCGCGCCTCGGCGAAGCTTCTCTGCCTTGGAATCGTTCGCCGCCTGCGCTTCAGATGCCGCGAAGCCGCAAAGTTCCTTGGCAACGGTATAGTTGTCTTCCGATACGGCGAAGTCGACAAGCGGAATTGCCGCCTCCATCAGGCGCTCGTGGTGCAGATGTGTTGTCGCATGGGCGGCGCCGCGCTTTAATACCTCTGCTTTCATTTCCGCGGGGTCAACCTCGAACGTTTCCGAGATGGCGTTTACGGCTTGAAACGCGGTTAGTCCGTCAAGCCCCTGAGTGGCAATCTCGCGGCTGGACTTCAGCAGAACGAACTTGCCAGGCAAGTCGTCGCGAATCGTCTTGCCTTTGTCGAGCAGCGTCTTGGCAAGCGCCTGCTTTTTCTCTGGGGTGGTCGCCTTCGCATAATCCGTCCCGTACACATCCTTGATGATCTTCGTAGCTTGTGCCTGCGCCTCGGCGGAAGGCACCGGCTGCTTCTTTTCGCGGCCGCCAGCATGAAGAATGGCGGCGGCAAACAGCCACATGACGATACCCAGCAATAATGTCCGGACTCGTCGAGTTGTCATCATTTTCTTCGCTTTGTCCGAGGTTTGCCCGCGCCACTTCGCCGGTGTCTACTGGATATCCAAGCGGGGGTATTCACTCTGCAAGCATGGGTTCGATCATCGACCGGGTTCTCGCCGCTATCCAATTCATGCGGTTGGCCCGCGCTGAGGCCCGGCCGCCGCCGTCCGGCTGGTCCCAGTCGGAGAACGTTTCAAAGCCCTCATTGAGTATGCCCAAGGTCACACGGTTGTCGATCTTGTTGCGGGCCTGGATGTCTTTCCAAGCTTTTCTGCCCTCGGCGGTTATGCCGTAATCGTCGACGGCCTTGAGTAGGTCGAAGAAAACCTTCCGCCGCTCGTCCTCTGTCTTGCCCCATTTCGCGTCGTGCGTGGCGGATTTGCTTGGGGCCTTGGACGTTTCATCTTCGCTACGAAGCGAAGGGCCGAGCGGCTGCCCCTGCTGCGTCTCCTCGGGCGACTCGGCGACGTTGTCTTCTTTCACCGGGCCTAGCCTTCGCTCGGCGTCTTTCTTCAAAGCATCCGTGAGCGGGGCTCGCAACTCGACCAGGAGTACGGTCGCTTGTCTGGCGAGCCAAACTGAATCGGCATTTCGCGCCGCCGCCAGGCTGATCACCGCGACATCCTTGGCAGCCTCGGCGTTCTCCAGAACGATGGCCCGATTCGCCAGAACTATGGCTTTCTCGGCTACGCCGTAACTGTCGCTCAGCGTCTTGACTGCCATCGAACGTTTTTTGATCTCCTCGACGTTCTTTTTTTAGCTGCTCCGCGTCATAGTTTTGAGCGCGGGGACGAGCACGGTTCAGTTTCGGCACTACTGCGATGGCGGCCTCGCGGCTGGGCCGCGCCGCTACGACAGCTTTTGGATCTGGCGTGCCTGTAGATGGCTGTACATCCGGTTTTGTGGCGTCGTCGGGCTTTGCGGCCTCTTCGTTTTTGGCCGGATTAGTTGCCGAAGATTCCGGGGAATCGCTGCGCGGCGAGCTCTTCGCGACGTTTCTCTCGGCGTCCTGTCGGCTGCTGATGAAGTTGTAAATCAGCAGTCCAATAACGGACGCAAGCACAACTCCCCCGGCCAACACCGCGGCGATGATCCATGTCGTGCGCCTGGGCGCCGGTGTCGGCGCGGGACGTTTCGACGAACCTGAAGAAGCAGACTCGGCAACGAGAGATTCGACATCCACCTCCGGCCTGGCTATCTCGAGTGCGACCGGTATTGCTTCAAATTGTCCGCGGGCACGGGCTTGCGGAATTGCTTTGCCGCTGGCGGAACCGACGCCAAGTGCGATCGCGCTCGGTGACGACGTTCTCTTGGCCGTTGGCCCAAGTGTCGGCTCGACCGTGCTTCGAGGAGTTCTTTAGTTGAGCGTCGTACGCGGCCTTCTTCTGCGGGTTCAGCAGGATAATCTGTGCTCTGGCAAGTTCGTTGAGAATCGCCGCGGCAATGGACGCGTTCTCGCCAATCTGGAACTGCCGAACGAACCCGATCCGGCTGTCCGCCGCGTTGGCAATTATATCTTTGTCGGACTCAAACGCGTCGACGGCAAGCAGGCGATACAACGAGGGAGGTTGCTGCTCCTCTTTGATGCCCAGCCACTTCTCATAAGCCTGTCGTTTGGAGAGCATCAGCAAATCCCTCATTAGTTCTGCGAGCAAGGCGAAAAACTAACCGTGGTGCTTTGTCAAGGCTGAGAATTTCGGGCGACTTTACGAATACCTCAATATAGTACTGATGGGCCCGTCACGCAACCCCCCACGCACAAAAGGACACTGGCAAGGCAACTAGGAATACTGCTGCATTAGGCAAGTATTTGCAGTAGTGCCTAGGAGGAATTTAGTTCGTCACGTGCTACTTGAACTTATCGTCCAACGGGACGCGGAAGCCGGTGGCCAGGCGGTTGTTCATGTTGGCGACACCCACGATGCTCAACAGCTCGCCGAACATGGCATCGGTCATGCCTTTGGAGACGGCCGCGGCCCGATGCGAAGCGATGCAGTACTCGCAGCCGTTGGTCACGCTGACGGCGACGTAAATCAATTCGCGGACGAGCGGGTCGAGTTCGCCAGGACCGCCCATCACTTCCTTGAGCATTGCCCAAGTTCGCTCGAGCGTCGGCGGATGCTGGGCGATGACCTTCCAGAAATTGTTAATGTCGTCGGTCTTGCGAGTTGCTCGGATGTCGTCGTAAACTTCGCGGACCGGCCCTGCGCTCTGTTCGTATTCGATGAGAGGTTGCATGGAAATTTTCCCTTGGGTTTCAGTATCTTATTCCTTGCGACGGCGATTGCAAGACTTCCCTATCCCATTTGAGTTCAGATTGACGAAGCAGCGATCGGCTGGGACAATGTGTTGCAATCCTGCAGAACGCAGGGGCGAACAAGATGATCCACCGTTACCCTTCGTGAAGCCAAGCCTGGTGCCGCTCTTCCTGGGGTCCGTTAATCGCCACGTATTGGCATCTATTGGCCATTCAGTCGGCCTCTCTCTTTCGACAGGTGATCGACGATGACCCATCGACAAGCTTAGCCGTCAGGCTACAATATCTATCGGCGGTGAATTGTGGGGCGAGCGCCGGTCCCGGAGGCCATCGCTTACTTTGAGGACTCCGTCCTTGGTTGCCTTCGTTTTCGGTGCTCAGGTTCTTCGGAGGGCTTGTGATGATTCGACGAAATGTATTTGCGGCTGCGGTGTTGGCTTTGGTCACTTTCTTCGGCAGCACTCATTTCGTTCATGCCGAAGACCAAGCCAGCGCGGTCCGCCTTCCTGCCGGCAAGTCGTGCCAGGGAACGTTGCAAATCCGCGGCACGACTTACAAGCTTGAGCAGGCTGTGGCTTATTCGTCGATCGTACTCGACGAGAACTCCATCAATGTGCTGCTGAGCAGTGTGGCGATCCCCGTCGATAAGCTCAAGACGGCTTTGAACGACGGCAACGACGACAAGTTTATCTTCTTCCAGCCGAACGTAAAAATCACCTTCAGCAAAGAAGGCAACGCGCGGTTCTTCAACGCCTATGGCGACGGGGGGAGTGTGAGCGCCAGCGGATCGGATTTGAAAGGACAACTCGTCGTTAAGAATGGCCGCGTGAAAGGCAAGTGCGTCTATACGCCCGATGAAAAGAACGATGCAAAAAAGAATGGTTTCGACGTTCAGTTCGACCTGGCCCTGATCCCCATTCCGCCAGCCTATCTCGAAAAGATCGCTGCCGAAAAGGCGATGCTGACGGAAAAGCGGGCGAAGGCCGAGAAGGATCGCAAGGCAAAGGAAAAACAGGACGCCGCCAAAGCGGCCGCCGCCGAGCTTAACGGCCCAAAGGCCCGATCCTTGCCGCTTCCCCAGGGGGCAACGAATGTCGAGTACCAAAAACTCACCGGTCAAATCCGCTGTCAAAGCCCCGCCGACGTCGTGACTACGGCCAACTATCTGGCACAGCAGTTGGGCGCCCAGGGCTGGACCGCCGGCAGAGATTTGATCCGCCCGAAATCCGCGATTATGAAACGAACCAAGGGCGACGCGACGCTCTCGATTTTCGTCCGCCCGGGCGACGGCACGACGAACGTGCAGATCATTTCCAAAGGGCTCTCGTGGAGCGAAACCGCGCCGACAGTGAGCAAGCCGTGATTTCCCGTTGTATTTTGCTCGAACAATGACGATGGGAAAGTAGGAAGGAATCCTGCACATGAGGCCGTCGAAGAAACCGTCGTGGCCCACAGCGAAAAGCTCTGGCCGACGTTCCGTTCGTCAGCGCCGACTCTTCGTGGAGTCGTTGGAGCCGCGAAGACTGCTGTCTGGTGCGCCCAACTTCTCGCAGGCCATAGTCTTTGGTGACAGCTTGTCCGACACCGGGAACGACTCCAACTGGGCGTCTTTATTTGGCTATGTCACGACCAATGGCCGCTTCACTTCCGATCCTACGAGCAAGCCGCCGAGCGCGGGCACGGGCGTCTGGCACGAGGAACTGGAGACCAAGCTAGGAATTGCCCATGCAACGAAATCGTCAAGCGGCGGATCGAATTGGGCATACGGCGCCGCGACAACCGGTTCAGGAACGCAAGATCTTGGCATAGTTCACAATGTCGGCAAGCAGGTCTCGGATTATCTTTCGGCAACGCACAATATCGCTTCCAGCACCGCACTTTATATGTTCTGGGCCGGCGCAAACGACCTCCTGGACGCCGCAGACAACCTGACCGGCACGGTCAATGTTCACGCGCTTGAGACGGCAGCAAGCACGGCCGAGACGAATCTCGAAAACGACATCAAGCAGTTTGCCGCGGACGGCGCGAAATACTTCATTTGGCCGAACCTCCCCGCCCTCGATCAGACGCCTTATGCGCGCGCGACGTATTCGGCTTCGGTGGAGGCGGCACTGTTAGACGGGGTGCAGGCATTCAACAATGACTTGGCGTCAGCAATTCAATCCATCCGTAGCGTCTATCCGAGTGAGGTCATTTACGGCCTTGATGTTTATACTCCATTCACCCAGATGCTCGCGCACACGTATCCAGGGTATAACTTTAGCAATGTCACCCTCGCAGCTTCAAGCGTGACTCCTGTCCCTGCCAGTGCCGACACCTATCTCTTTTGGGATAAACTTCATCCGACGGAAATAGTGCACAAGCTGCTCGGCGACACCGCGTACAACCTCATCGCGTCATCGCCTTTGGTAAACGCTTTCTCTGTCACTCCCGCGATGTTGACCCAGGGAACGTCGGTGCAAGTTCGGTGGACCGTGTCGGACCAAAATGGTTCCGGGCTACAGCGGGTCGAACTATGGCGGGCGCCCGACGTGGGCGGCATTCCCGGAAGCTGGGGGACTTCGCCAATTCTGACGCAGACAGTTTCCGGCATCGGGCAGGTCAACGGCGCATTTGCTGATACACCTCCAAGCGGAAAGTGGTGGTATAGCATCCATGTAGTGGACGTGAACGGCGTCACTAGCACGGAGCACGACGCCGGTTTTGGTCCAACATCGGTGACCGTACAACGCGTATCAAAATGGTCCGGCGGCGGGACGAATGCAAACTGGAGCACGGCGGCCAACTGGGGTGGCGCTGCAATGGCCGCTAATGACTACGTCGAATTTGCCGCCGCAGCGGGCGCGAGCGCCAACAATGATCTTGCGGTCGGTATGCAATTCGGTAATGTTACATTTGATGCAGGCGCTGGGGCCTTCACCTTGAATGGCAACGCCGTGAATTTGGCGGGCGACATCACCAATAACAGTGCAAACAAAGAAACAATCAACCTGCCCTTGGTACTGACGGGCAATAGAACGCTCAACGCTGCCGCGGGCAGCTTGACTGTCGCCGGCAACATCGGGCAAACGGGCGGTTCCTACGGCATCACCAAGATCGGATCAGGAACCCTGACGCTTTCGGGCATTAATACTTATACGGGCGGCACGTTGGTCTCGGCTGGAACCGTCGTTGTAACCAGCCCGAGCGCCTTACCGCAAGGCTCGGCCTTAACGGTCGGCTACAGCGGTGCTTTCGTGTTCGGGGCGTCGGCGGCAACTTCGACGTTGGCCGGCGCTTTCGCGGATTCGCCCAGTCTTGCGTCTGAAGTCATTTCCGGTAACGCATTCGTCAAGAAGTCGGCCTTGCTTGGTCCTTTGATTCAGGCCGTCCACGACCGGGCAATTCAAGCGATTACGGCGCAACGGCGGTAGTCCCGGCACCCGCTGCCCGCGATGGCTTGCCTTGGACGGCCCAAAGGTATCGATTCGTCGTGACAAACAGCACGCCGTTGGCCACTACCGGCGTGCAATAGGCCGGAGCGCCAAGCGAGATTTTCGCCACCAGCTTTTCTTCCTTTCCCGCGGCCATGACTAGCAGGTATTTTTTTGTGCCGACGTAAATCTTGCCGTCGGCCACCATCGTCGAACCCCAGATCTCGGCGCCGCTATGATGAAACCAGTACCGCTTGCCGGTCTCAGCGTCGAAGCAGTAAATGCCCTCGAACGTGTCGGCGATATAGAGCAGGCCGGCGGCGATCGAGGGCGTTGAGAGACTGCGGCCGATCGGGTAGGACCAGATCTTGGCCGACGCGGTCACGTCGCCGGTCTTCGTGGCGTCGATGCAAGTCAACATGCCGACGCCACGGCCGTGCATAGGGTCCTGTCCGATCGTCACGTAGACGCGATTCTTATAGAAGACCGGCACGCCGATGATTTCGCTGGGGCCGACGAACGTGCCGTCGTTGTTGTTGCCGCGGTGCTTGCGGATGTCGCCATCCATATAGACGGCCTTCCGCCCGCGGACGACCTTGTATTCCGGCGGATTGCAATCGTAGGACCAGACCTTCATGAGCTTTACCGGTTGCGATGGCATCTCGGTCAGCGGTTCGAAGGCATAAAGCACGCCGTCGCCGCCGCCGAAGAAGATCAGCGTCCGGCCATTGACCGTTCCCAGCGACGGCGAGGACCATTGCCCGTGAAACAACCGCGTGCCGATCCGCTCGTCGTCGACGGCGGCCAGGCGGCCGGTGTACTTATTAAGAGCGATGAGGCTCGGCGCCAGCGGGCGGGGCACGCGGATGTGCGAACGATCGACGCCGTTGGAAGTGCAGACATAGACGAAGTCGCCATGCACGAGGACGGAGCAATTCGCCGCGTCTTGGCACCAGATGTTGAGGTCGTGGATGCAATCGACCTTCCAGAGAATGTCGGCATCGGTCGCCGTCAACGGCACCGGACGCTCGCCGGGACCGGCGATGAATCGGCTTTCATCGACGAACGGGCCGTGATTGCCGCCGGCCAGTCCCCGCACGCTCAGGCAAACGACCTCGCAGCGGTTCGTGACCAGATAGACGCGGTCGCCGTCGACCGTCGGCGAGGAGCAGACGCCCAGGCCCATGTTGTCGAAATTGAAGTTCGAGTCATTAGTCTGAAAGCGGGGCACGATCAACTGCCAGAGGAGCTTGCCGGTGGCCTCGTCGAGGCACATTACCAGGCCGCCGCGGGTCGAGCTTACGCGACGATCCTGCAAGGCATCGTCGTTCGTGCCGACATACACGCGTCCGCCGGCGACCGTCGGCGTGCCGTAGGTCTGCCCTCCCAGCCGCGCCACCCACTTCACGTTTTCGCTGGTTGAGAGGTCGATGCCCGAGCCGTCCGGGTACTTCTTGCCCGGCGTGAACGTCGCGGGCAATCCTCTTTCCTCGGAGATCATGTTGCAATCGTCGCGACCGCCCCAGCGCGGCCAATCGGCGGCGCTTAGGAAGGAGGGCGAAAGAGCTAACGCGAAAAGCGCAAGCCGCGAGACGGAAGGCAGGACGAACATTGCAATGGCGGGAAGGGAAGACGGGGCGAAGGCAGGGATATCGCGTGGGTGCTGTGATTATAACATCGCCGCCGAAGGCTCGTCTGCGCTATTCTAACTATTCGGGGAAAAACCCAGGTAGGCCGCCAATTTGGAGTTGAAGAATAACTACCTTTCGAACAGGTCGAAGCGGACTGGCGACTTGCTCTGCGAGGAGATTGGACTATCTTTGTCCGGTGAAACTCTTCGCCGCGAAGCATCTGCAGCACCAGATCATAAACATCGCCCGCTACTTGGATGACGCCGCCGTACTCAAAGCAGGCACTCCGATGTGCACGAAGAGCAGTTTATGAACTTGGCGCTGACCGACGGCCGGGCGAGTGAATCAAAGCCCGTAGCCGGCAAACAGCCTTTTACGAATGAATTCGCTTGAATCGTCCGGCGCATTCTGGTCCGCCGGCCTCAACGCAAGCCGCGCCCACGGGAGCGCGACGCGACCGACTACGGCAAGCGAGAGCATCTGGCTTGGCGCGGCGCCGTAAGACGAAAACGTTGCATCTCTCGCTACTTGCAGCGCGATCGCCGAGGCAACGGTTGTCGCGGGCAAGCCGGCGCGGGCGGCGCCGTTGGACGGCGGCGCGGTCAAAGTTGAAATCGTCGAGGCACTCAATGCGGATGTCGGATCCGCCGCAACGATCGCGGCCTGCTCTAATTCCGAGGACGGAACGTTCGGACCGGTTCTGTGCTGGTGGAACGACGCGTCGGATCCGACGATCAGGGTCGCGCCCGGAATGCCGTGGCACTTACGCTGAGAAGCCGCCGGTCTTCGAGAACCTCGTGGCAGCCATGCCAGGTCGCCTGGCGGATAGGGGTGTGCCGTATTCGTCCGATTTGACCTATCTTAGCTAGATTATCTATATTACCAGAATGCTGGTTCTCCATTAACTGACGGATTACGGAATGGAATATTAGTGGAACTCTTGTGCGTCGCTAACGAAACCCTAACTTGTGGATGCTATAAAAGGTGTCAAGGTCTTGCCGAGTCAACTGTCGTCGCGACAATTATGTCAAGCCGACATTTTTTTTGCGGAAAAACCTCCGAACTATCGAGCTAAATAGTTGAATTACTCGCACCCGTGCGACAGAATGAGCCAAAGTGTCGTTGCTAACGTTGGTGCGGCGGAAGCGGAGTACCAATTGGGAGTTGCGAAACTGATCACCCAGGATTGGCGAATACCATTATGAAGCGCACTGCCAGTACAGGTTTTACGCTTGTGGAGTTATTGGTTGTAATTGCGATCATCGGCATACTGATCGGGTTGTTGTTACCTGCGATCAATGCGGCTCGCGAAGCTGGCCGCAGAGCGTCTTGCCAAAACAACATTAAGCAGATCGGCTTGGCGGTCAACAACTACGTATCTGCGATCGGCCGCTTTCCTCCTGGAGCCGTCTTGAACCCGAGGGCATTTAATATGCAATCCAGCTACGATCCCTGGGCGGAGGCGAACGATACTCAGAAGGGCATGAGTGGAACTAGTTGGATGCTTTACATTATGCCATATATTGAGCATAACGACGTATACAGTCATTGGGACTTCAACACCACAGTAGCGCAAAACGCAAGACTCGCCCAAACGCATATCAAGGAGTTTTACTGCCCCTCTCGGCGATCTTCCATCCGAGCTGGCGACGAAGTCATCATGTTCAACAAGTGGTCAAGCGGTGGCACGGATTACGGCGGCTGCATGGGCCGAGTTAACGGTTGGGACAACACCCTCGCCAGTCAATCCGCCCACAACTTCTGTCCCGGAAAGTACATCGTTTACAGCAACGGCATCGAGCCAACGACAAATGCCAAGGCCGGCATCTTCTATCCGAACAGCCGCACGACTTTGCAGCAAGTCACCGACGGGTTATCGCATACGATCCTCATCGGTGAGTTGCAGCGGCTTCAAAATCCTGGCTCCGTGCCGCCCGGCGAAGACCCGCAGTACTACGGGCCTTCCAGGACAAGTAACGATGGTTGGGCGGTTGCCGGCGTCGGTACACTATTCGACACTGCAGCCTATCACGAAGGTGGCGACTTAGGTCAAAATGGCGGACTGAACAACCCTAACCAGTTTTTTGAAGCGGCAGGCAGTCTGCATCCTGGCGGGGCGCAGTTTGCGTCCGCGGACGGATCAGGTCATTTTATTAGCGAAGACATCAATTCCCAAGTTTATGCGTACCTCGGCAGCATGGCGGACAGCATTGCCGTTCAATTTCCATAACATCAACCTGGCCGTCGCGCTTTGTTTTTGCGGGCTCTTGACATCGGGCTGCAGCAATAGCGATCGTCCCACTTTAGGCCGAGTGCGCGGCAAAGTAACGCTCGACGGCAAACCGCTCGGACGAGCCACGATAGCATTTCAGCCTAAAACTAAGGGCCGAGAATCGGGTGCGACGACTGATGCCGACGGCAATTACGAATTGAAGTATTCACATGACTTTCCGGGAGCCGGCATTGGAGAAAACATCGTGCGGATCAGTACCCAGAGAAGTAACGACCCGCGCACGGAAACCCTCCCGCCGAAATACAGCAATCCGCAAAAGACGACTCTGCACTACGATGTCAAGCCGGGCAACAACGACAACGTCAACTTTGATCTGCAATCGAAGTGAGGCAGAAGAGAAATACAATCGATGGAAGTCGCTAAGCTAAGGGAATGTTGGGCAGCATAAGCAAATTTCGCCCTTTCCTTATGGACAATTCATATTCGCCTAACATTCGATAGCTACGATTTGGCGTAGCTGGTTTCGCAAAGGTAGTTGGTTCTCACCACGATGTAACCCGATAAACATGAGGCAGCGTTAGCACCCGGACAACTCAACGTCACAGTTCGCGTTCACCATCGGGTGGGCGGGCAGGGTGTTATGCTAATTCGGTTGCACAGAGGTCTCTCTGGGCAGTGGTCGGGTCTCTCATGGCGGTTTTTTTTCCGCCTTCCCAACGGACGTAACCCCGATTTGCGCAGGGGCTTCACGCCAGACCCGGCGGAAACCTCAGCGGCTTCTGTGGCAATCGCGAACGGCACAACGGCGGAGCAAAGGCATTTCTAGGTTCACTTTCGACAACGTACTTTTAGACAACCGAGGAGAATTACGATGACTAGATTGGCATTGAAGCGTATGGTGTGGATCGCGGCTATCGCGGTCGCAGCGGGAGCCCTTGGGCAATCGGCGCAGGCGCAGACAAACCTCTACTGGCAAGGAGGCGCGGGAACGTGGTCGGCCTCCGGCGGCACCTGGCACACCGTGCCCGGCGGAAATTACAACGGCGGGGTCGGCAGCGGAGACAGCAGCCAGGGCTG
Organism: uncultured Planctomycetia bacterium; assembly: GCA_963775975.1. Lineage (GTDB taxonomy): Bacteria > Planctomycetota > Planctomycetia > Pirellulales > Thermoguttaceae > JANXQG01. The sequence continues at coordinate 164,967 of CAVZKX010000003.1, read as the reverse complement.
GGACAATTCGGGCAATTCCGCGGCCGTGATCGGGGCTCTCACCGGGAGCGGTTCGGGCGGATTCTGGGGAACTACGTCTATTACCCAGTACGGTAAGCCGACCGTCATCAATCTCGACCCCAGCGTGGCCATAAACGCCAGTCAAGTTACGTTTACAACTAATAGCATCACTTTGAGCGGCACGGGGGCCTACGCGCTGAATGGCGGGACGCTCAATACGAGCAATATAGCTTTAGATCTCTCCACGACGGCCTCCCCGCAGAACTCGTTCCGAGCCACCATCAACAGCAACATCGCCACCGGCGGAACCTTGAACTTCAGCACGCTGCAATTTGCGAATTCCGGAACATCAACCGGAATCCTGATGCTCGGCGGGTCGAACTCGTTCAACACGCTGAACATCGGCGGCATCACAAACGGCCAAGCCGCCTCGGCAATCAGCAGCGCCTTTTGGGTGGGAGTCGTAATCACCAATTCCAGCGCCTTCACGCCCGGCGCAAACGTCGTCCTCGGCAACAACGGCGAGATCGCCAGCCTTTGCCCCAACGGGCAGAACATTACGCTCGGGTCCGTGCAGATCGTCAACACCGTGGCTGGACCGTACCTGCATAGTTCGACATACGGCGTCTATAGCACAACGGGCATCGCCCGCATCGGGGCCGGTTCGTTCACCGACGTCCCGCACTCGTCGCCCTCGATTACCATCAACGGCGCGATCAGCGGGGCGGCGGACGTGGTATTCGGCAGCGGCAGCGGCAACGACGGCCGCGGCGTCTACGTTCTTAACGCACAATCCTCCTATTCGGGCGATACGTTCTTCCAGCAGTCTGCCAATCGGTTTGCTGGCGATCCAGACGGCATGTCGATCGTCACAATCGGCACCGACAATGCCTTGCCCGTCACCACCAGTGTGATCTTCGGCCGTTTCGGCAGCGCCGGCAACAGCGGGGCGTTGGATGTCAACGGCCACACGCAAACCGTGCGATCAATCGGCAGCATGCTTAGCGCCGCCGGCGTCACGACGAACGACTATTGCGGCGGCATAACCAGTTTCAATCCGTCCACGGGTGGGACCCTCGGTTTGCTGGACGACATGGGCCGTCCGGCTGGATACTACGACACGGGTAAGGTCCGGTTCATCGAATCCCAGTTCCACGGCGTAATCGGCAAAACACTGCTTGATGCGACCTCCCGCGCCACCGATTCCGCCGCGTCGCAAGACAACATCACCCTGCATCTCTTGACGGGGACCAGCAACAGCGGCGACTTTCCCGGCTTCAACGGCCTTTCGTTGACACTTGGTCTGGGCGGCTCGAATGCCGCTCCGCCGGCGTATCCCGTCAGCCAATCCAATACGTACAACGGCGGCACGATCATCGATGGCGGCGCGCTGTGGGCGGCCAACGGCCGTGTTTTCTCGACGACCGACACGGCCACGATCAAGCGCAATTCAGCCACAGGCACCGGCCCGGTAGCGGTCAACAGCGGCGGAACACTCGGCGGAAGCGTCGCCGGCGGCGCAATTGGCATGCCGAGCACCGGTCCGGTAACTGTCAACTCCGGCGGCTACCTGCTGCCGGGCGGCGGTTTCTTCATCGGTGCCAATGGCCTGGGCAACGGCGGCTACGGCAGCGGCTCGGCCATCCCGACGTTCACTCCCAAAGCCAACCTGCCGTTGAATGTGCTGGGCGATCTGACCCTGAACTCGGGGGCCAATGTTAACTTCAACTTTGACGCTACGCGCTCAGACTTGGTCAATATCGGCGGCGGGCTCAATCTGGCCGGCACTGTGACCGTCAACCTGAACGCCATCGGTGGGACGGCGAATGTGGCCAGCGGAACGCCGATCTTCGAGTACGGCGGTTCTCTGACCGGCGGCACCGCGAATTTGTCGCTGGGGGCTTCTTCCTCCGTGCCCGGCACGACGTTCCAACAGGTCGGAAATGAGATTGACATCGTCGTTCCAGGCGGCGTGCAACTGCAGCGCTGGAACGGCAACCTCGGTTCCAGTTGGAATTTGGCGTCGGCAAACTTCAAGTATTTGGGGTCCGGTTCGACCTACGCTGACGGCAATACCGTCTGGTTTGACGATACCGCGACCAGCGCTGGGATAGTGAATATCACGCCCGCTTCCGTCAGCCCGGGGCGGGTCGCCTTCTTGGCGGCCAACGATTCCTACACGATTACGGGCGGTTCAATCGTCGGCAGCGGCGCGGTGCTTGTTGCAGGAGGCGGCACCGTCACGTTTGCCAACAGCAACACGTACTCCGGCGGAACGACAATCCAGAATCGCAGCACCCTCGTTCTGAACAACCCCGCTGCTCTTGCCAACGCGGGCGGCATCACGATCCAAGATGCCTCCATGCTCTCGTTGAACTATACGAATACTGCCAGCAGCTCGGCGACGTATAGCGGCGCGATCAATTTCGCCTCGGGCGGTTTGGGTACGGGTGCGACACCAACACTTAACGTACCCGCGGGGCAGACCGCAATCTTTAACGGCAGCTTTACGACTGACGGCGCCAACGCAGTCGCCATGACCAAGACCGGCAGCGGAACGCTCGTGTTGGCCAATACGGCCGTCACCCTCTCCTCCGGCGGAACAATCGCTGGAATGTCGAATATCAACGAGGGCTTGGTTCGCCTTGATGCCGTCGGCCGCATAACGACCGGCAGCGGCAGTGCGCAGATAGGGGCCAATATTTCCCAGCTTGGACAAGGCCCGATCACTGTCGGACGCACCGGAAACGGCGGTGGACTTTGGTTGGACAACATTTTCCTGGGAGCCACTGTGAACAGTGCGCCTTCTCTCGGCTTCGTCGACGTTTATTCCGGAGGTACGCTAGGCGCCACGGGCAAGTCGATTTGGGGCAGCAGGACGAACGTCGCCCTCGTCCTCAACACTGTCGATCCCACGCGGCCGGCGGGCTCATTCACGCTGGCCACCGTCAGCAAGACGGATAGCTTGGCACTGCAAGCCTCGTTCCAGCAGTTTGACAACAACTCGTCATTCAATAACAATGCCAATTGCTCCCTATCCGCTACCTCGGGCACGATCACTTCCGCGAATGTCACCTATTCGCCGGCGATGACGGTCAACGTGACCGGTTCGGGCACTGTTATGCTGCAAGCGGGCGAGACGACGACGTTTAACACTTTTGGCGGCCTATGGTCGGTCAATGGCGGGATTCTGCAAGTCGGTCCGTTCGTACAAAGCCTGACTTTTGCCAACACGGACGCCTTAACGAAATATTCCGGTGCCACGGGCGAGGCGATGAACGCCTTGGGCTTCGGCACCCCCACCAATCAGGACTTCCGCGCGAACGGAGGCTTCTCGGGCAACCCGGATGTGCCCAACCCGGTGACGGTCAACACTGGCGGCATGCTGGCAGTTGCCGTCGATCAGCTCAACGCCGTGCCGAACAACATCCCGGCGCCCAGAAATCCGACGCCTCCGTATGTGCGAAGCGGTGTGACTCTCAACAATGGCGCGGCGGTCGCGGCCACGGGATACGAGGTTACGTTCTTCAAGAGCGGCGGGACGGCCCAGGCGATTGCCATCTCGGGGTCGAACAACGCCGTCACCGCCCGACTGGGCGGCGACTTCACCGTCGCCTCCGGCGGCACCGGCAGCGTGTTGACTTACGATCCCAACGGTCAAGCCAAGGACTATAACGGCGCCACGATCGGAAGCGACAATCAGGCTCGCACCGTGGAATTGGTCGGCGGCACGCGAACGCTGTCGAACACCGGCGGCGGCTTTAGCGGGGCCACGACGATCAGTTACTTGACGAACTGGAACGGCACGCTCTTGGTGGCTTCCAACGGCACGATCGGCGGCGCATTCAACATCAAGCGGAGCGGCGGTTCGGTGAGCGTCGCCCCCGGTGCGCAAATCGCGGTCCAGCCGTACTCGACGGTGAACATTTCCGACGACAACTCGAGCGTCTTGGTTTCCAGCACCGCCGCCAATAGCACGTACGGCCTTATGGTGGCGCCAAGCTCCGGCCCCACATCGCTGCCGGTGCTCAATAACGTACTGTCGGCAGGCGGCAACTCGGTGGCCATCGCCAACAATGGTACGTTCAATGTCAACAACGGCCTGCAAACCGTGGGCGCGATCACCGGCAGCGGTGCGTTCAATGTGACCGGAACTGCCACTGCGACCGCGCCGAGCATTGTGCAAAATGGGGCCAGCGTCGCTCCCGGCGCTACGCTGAACCTGTCGGGACCCGGCGCCGTGGCCGCAAGCTTGGCGCTGGCCAACTCGGGATCGTTGAACGTCACCGGCGGCAGCCACACGGTGGGAACTGTCGGCAACCTGACGTTGGACGGCAGCGGCTTCCAGACGCTTCCCACGGCGGGCGATACGACTGTAAGCGGCGGCGCGAAGCTTTCTGCCGGGCATATCTACCAGAACAGCCTTACGATCAATCAAGGTGGCGCGGTTGCTCTGACGGCTCCGAACTTCAATAACACTCCTTACCTTAGCGCTGTAAGTAGCTTGAGTCTGGCGGGCAGCAGCGGCGCTTGGACTAGCAATCTCGATGTCGGTCAGAATGGCATCCTCATTCCGTCAGGTAATACGGCCCAAGTGTTCAGCCAGATCAAGCAGGGCGCCGGCACAACGACTAACGTCGGCGGTCTCTCCGTACGGCAGTGGAACGGCACCAACGGAATTGGCAGTTCGGCTGCGGCGGCCAATCCTTCCACCCGCGCAGTCGGTTATGCCGATCTGGGTAACGGCCAGACGGAAATTGCTTACACCGTTGCGGGCGATGCCTTTCTTAGCGGCATCGTAACAGGAGCGGAGGATCGTCCGACGGTGTCAGGAACCAACTTATTCACAACGAACCGCGGCTGGTCCGGCGGCGACTTCAACTACGATACCCACACCGATGGCTTCGACCGGGCGATCGAGTTGCACAACGAAGGCGGCGCTTTGGGCGCGTTTGGACCGATCGTGGGGGGTGCTAAGCCGGGCGATCCCAATGTCCCACTCTTGCTTTACAACCATGATAATGGTCAGTTGGTGCTAATCAACTCCGGCTCGTTTGCGCTCGCCAACCTTGACACCTTCGGAATCAACTTGGCGGACAGCACAACCGTTTCGGACCAGAATGGCGTCATTGACTGGCTATATCACACGTTCTCCGCCCCCGATGGTTCGATGCAATGGGCGCAGTCCAGTGCAGGCGGCAGTGATGTCCTGCCCGCAGGCTCCTATGATCTGGGCACATTGCCGACCGGCCTCGGCAACTCGGCGTTCGGAAATGGGAACGGCGGGATTGGCAACACCGATGGTTCGGTGTTCTTCATCGATACGCACGGCAACACGATTACTACCAGCGTAGCGGTTGTCCCCGAGCCGTCCTCGTTGGCCTTGTGCGGCACCGGCATCGCCGTCGCGCTCGCCGTGTGGCGCAAGCGTCGGAACCGATCGGTCCGCGGCGACCAGTTCAATTGCTAAGGTGTAGTTTCGTCACTGAAGTGAAATCAGACTAGCCGGGCGGCCTGCAAGAAGTGGCCGCCCGGTTTTAGCCTGAGGGGTATGTGCGTTTAAAAGCTTTGTCACTGCCGTTGAACGGCAGCGGCGGAGCTTGTTAAAATATGCGGGTATTGATTCTCCAGGCGCTCATATGGCGGCGGAGAATGCGTCCGCGGAACGATCAGGTAACGGAAAAGGAATACTCGCTATGGAATCAAATGACTCGATATTAAACAAGTTTATGCGAAACGGAGCATTCCTTATGGCGCTGGCGATTGGCGCCAGTTTGGCCAGTTATGCTGATCGCGCTTCGGCGGCGGTCATCCTCTATAATGTGTCTACGGGCTGGCTCTCTCTTGACGACAGCGGTTCGAACTATGACCCGGCGTTAGACACGTTTGCTGTTTATTTGCAGGACGTCACGCCGATTCCGCTGGTCCCCAGTTTGAGCTGGACTCCGACCGCCAATTGGAGCGAAATCACAAGTACCGGACCGAAAAACCATAGTTACAACTGGCAAGGCAATGGTGGTTTCGTTCCCTTGACTGCCAGTGTTTACAGCCTTGTACAGCTTACGGCGGGACTTTCGGACGCGAGTTTCGGTTTCAACGGCGGCTCAGGACACATTTACGGTCCGAACAACACTCTCGGATGCGTTTCTATCACCGAATCCAACGGCTCGATCACATCGGATGTCGTTCACTTCGGCCGTGCCGTACCGTCGCAAGTCAATTGGACCAGCACGAGCAGCAATTCCTGGAGCGTTGCGGGCAATTGGACGGTGGCGGGCGGGAGCACCCAGCGAGTTCCGCTGTCCAGTGATACGGCGACGTTCAACAACCCCTCGCTTCCCACGACTGTCAATCTCAACGGAAGTCAGTCGGTTGGGTCGCTGTGGTTCAATAGCAGCGCCGGATACACAATAACCCCCGGCAGCGGCGGAACGCTGGCCCTCGGTAATACGGCAAATATCTGGATCGACGCCGGGTTGCACACGATCTCTGCGCCAGTGGCGCTTAGCGGCTCAATCACGGTCGATGCGGAGCCCGCCGGCAATGTCTTGCCGACCAGCACGGGTTTGATAGTTTCCGGCCAGCTCAGCGGCGGCGGAATCTCCAAGATCGGTGCCGGCATCCTCTTCCTGAGCAATACGAACAATACGTACAACGGAACCACGTCGATCGGCGGCGGGACGCTCTCGGCCTACGTTGCTGGGAGCCTCGGTGCCAGCGGATCGGTGGCGATCAGCAACGCAACCCTCGATTTCTTCAATGGGGGAAGTTTCGCCCGCGCTATTGGACTGAGCGGCTCTGGAAGTAACGGCATCCGGGCCGACGCCGGCGTGATGACGCTCGGGGGCGTTATCAGCGGATCGGGCGGTCTCACGAAGGGCGGCAACGGCACTCTCGCGCTCACGAATCCGGCGAATTCGTACGGTGGAGGAACCAACGTGAGTTCCGGCACGTTGGGGCTTGGCGCGGCAACCGCCATAAGCGGTACCTCGACAATCGCTTCCGGCGCCTTGCTTGATCTGAATGGAAACAGCCCCACACTGCCATCCATCTCAGGCAACGGAACGATATCCAATTCTAATTCCAGCGCGGTCGCTACGCTAACGGCCGCGGTCAGCGGTGTCGTGACCTACGGCGCGGCGATCCAGGACGGCGCGGGGAAAGTCGCCTTGTCGGTGCCGGCGGGCGGATCGCTTGTGCTTGCCAACTCCTCAAATACCTATAGCGGCGCGACAACTGTCGCTGGCACTCTAAGCGCTTCCGCGGCGGGAAATCTCGGCGCGAGCAATATCCAGCTTAACGGCGGCGTGCTGCAGGCAACGTCGGGCTTCCCGCTAGTTGGCAGCCATACCGTCTCACTTACCGGAAGCGGCGGATTCGATGTGGCCGCCGGACAAACGCTCGCAGTCGCGGGGATCGTCAGCGGTGGTCAACTGATGAAGACCGGGCTGGGCCGACTGCTGCTCACTGGGGGCAATACGTTCAGCGGTAATTCTACCATATCCGCGGGTACGCTTGCGGTCAGCGCCGATTCAGCGCTGGGTAACTCCGCTGGAACTGTGACCATTAACGGCGGTGCAGTCGAGTTTACCACGGGCGCTACGTCCGCTCATACACTGAACCTCGTTAATTCCCAGTCTTACTTTCAGGTCGATTCAGGAACAGTGATCCACACCGGCCTTACGACGGGGAGCGGCGGCCTTGTCAAGACGGGCTCGGGCACGCTTACCCTGTCAAACACCAACAATAGCTACAGCGGTCAAACGAGCGTTTCCGGCGGCGTGCTCCAGGTAAATGATCCTACCGGTCTTGCCCTCGGCACCAGTGTCGCGGCTTTGCAAGTGTTTGCCGGCGCTCAGTTGACCGGGACGGGCGCCGTCGCCCAGCCGGTTACGTGCAGCGGAGGTTCGGTCTCGCCGGGCATCGGCACGACAATCGGAACGATCTATCTGCAGCAAGGTCTTACGCTCAACAATGGAAGCGGCGTAACTTTCAAGCTGTCGAGCCAACCCGGTACGGGCGATGTAGTAGATCTCGAGCCGCTTGTTCAAGGCGGTTCACTGGGACCCATCGGCGGACTCCAGGCGACCGCCACGAGTTATATTTCTTTCACAGGCACGCCCGTGCCGGACACCTCGGGGCCTTACGTGATTTTCGACCATTACCATACTGTCAGCGGCAATCCACCGGGCTTCCCGAGCGCGGCAACATTGAACCGTTTGGCGATGCCCGGTTACACGGTCGACGTGGCTGTGTCGCAAAACTCGCTGAATGATTTTTCGACTTTCCCTCCGACGCCGTACTGGCAGGTCTTGGCGACGTTCACTGGCCCGACTGAGTGGACGCACAACGGAGGCAGCGCGTTGTGGTCTGACAACGGCAGTTGGAGCAACGGCCGGCCAGCGGAAATAACCAATCAAAAGGAAGGTTCGCCGGCAATGTTCGGTACGCAGGGCTCCGGTACGGTAATCGTCCAAGCGAACGATCCCAATTACACAACCGTCCTGATTTTGAACAACAGCAGTTCATCGTACACGATCGCCGCGCCGACTGGCGGTACGCTTTCGCTGACCGGAAAAGATACGTCCGGCGCGGATGCCGGTGCCGCCGTCGTTGAGTTAGTCAGCGGGTCTCACTCGATCTCAGCGCCCGTCGCACTTGTCGCCACGACAAATCTGACCATGTTCGATCCGGCCGCCCGACTCGCGATTTCCGGAGCAATTTCCGGTTCAGCGCGCTGAATATAAGCGGCTCCGGAACAGTGGTACTCTCCGCCAATAACAATTCATTTACCGGGGCGGTGGATGTCGCCAATTCCGCGATCCTGGTGCTAACCAATCGCGGTTCGCTACTCGACGGCGCATCGATAACGCTCGGCAACCCATCGCTCTTTTCGTCGCCGGCACCGATTGCGGTCGCGGCGCCGCCGGCGAGTGAAGTCAGTCCCGTGCCCGAACCGGGTGCACTGATAAGCCTCGCAATGGCCGCAGCCGGAATTGGTTTGCTGCTGCGCGTGCAAAGACGATCGGGTTTTTTGCCTGGTCGCGATCGACCTATCAATTGCAATGAGAGGACGCCATGATGGCTCGCAAACTGGCAGGTGTCGCCGTGCTCGCGTACTTGCTCGCGGCGTCGCCGTGCTTGGCGTGGCATGAAGTCGGCCACATGCTCACGGTGCTTGTGGCCTACAAGCAGCTTTCGCCGGGCAACGCGCCTTCCGAAACCGTAAAGCGCCTAGTGGCTATCCTCAAACATCATCCACGCTTCCAGGAAGATTTCGCCGCCACGATGCCCAAAGATCTGAGCGAAGACGGCGAGGCCCGCTGGCTGCTCTGCAGGGCGTCGGTCTGGCCTGATCAGATTCGCGGCGATCGCGACAATCCGCCCTCCTATCCGCCAGAACCCGCCAAGCAAGGCTCGTATAATCGCGGCAATTGGCATTATATCGATACGCCACTTTGCATTTTGCCAAAAGAGGCGAGTGCGGACCAGGGCAAAGAATTGGAAGCGAAGGGCCGAGCGCTTCAGCAACTGGGGACGGACTGTCCCACCGACGAAGCAAAGGTCAAGAATGTCCTTCAAGCGATAGCGTTTAATCGCCAGCGGTTCGCTCAAGGAACTCCCGGCGAGCAGGCCGTCGCGTTGTGTTGGCTGCTTCACTTGGTGGGAGACATCCATCAGCCGCTGCACGCGGCGACCGCGTTTTCGCCGCACCTGTTGGATCCGGCGACGCAACCCAACGGCGACAAAGGCGGGAACGGGATTCATCTCGCCAAGGGCGGAAATCTGCACGCCCTGTGGGATGCCTCGCCCGACGCCGCTCCTGATCCGTCGTTCGACCCGGACGAACCGCCGGAGCAACGCTACGAGCGGGCCTACGCCCGAGCCGTCAAACAGTTCGATTCAATTCTGACTGACAACGAACTTCTTGCTCAGGGCAAAAAAGCCGCCGCAGTGCTCGATCCGGCGCAATGGGCACGCGAGAGCTTCGACTTGGCGTGTTCCGAAGTATATACGGCGGAAGTTCGCGGGAAAATACTCGCGGCCCAACAATCCCACGAAGGCGTGTCAATTCAAATTCCAGACTCGTACCGTGCCAAGGCACACGCAATCGGAAAACGGCGGGTGGTGGAAGGCGGCTGCCGCATGGCCGCATTTCTAACGGAGACTCGGTAAGGCCCAATCGCGAGTTCAATTTTCCTTAGCTTCACACGTCAGTCCCGCACCCTGCGGCAACCCGGCACGCCATGAGCCCTATAGGAGCGCAAGATCCGCTGGTCCTCTCTCTCAACGAAGGATACAACCGCTGGGCGGAGTTCTACGACGACGACGACAATCCCTTGCACCTTCTCGAAGAGGCCGTCGTTGACGAGGCCCTGGGCGAAGTAAACGGAAAAGTGGTCGTCGATCTGGGGTGTGGAACGGGCCGCCAAACGCTGCGACTCGCCGCAAAAGGAGCGAAGATTGCTGGCGTCGACCAATCCGAGGGGATGCTGGAAAAAGCGAAAGCGAAAGACGCAACGGGGGCAGTGCGGTTCCTTCGCGTCGATCTCGACGAGGCGTTCCCGTTTCCGGACGCTGCATACGATTTGGTGGTGAGCTTCCTAGCGATCGAGCATATTGCCGATCTGAGACGCTTTTTTTCGCAGTGCCGCCGCGTTTGCCGCGCGAGCGGGTTGCTCTACTTCACTGCGATGCACCCAGCCATGGTGCTCCGCGGCGTGCAGGCGCGGTATACCGAAGCTTCCGGCCGAAAAGTCTACCCCAAGGGATTCCCGTACCAAATTTCCGACTACATAAATGCCGCCATCGCCGCCGGGCTGCGGCTGGCGCGAATCACAGAGCACGCCCCTGATAGTTCTCTCAGCAGCGCTTCGCAGCGAGCACGTAAATACGAAGGTTGGCCGCTGCTGCTGACACTCATGTTTTATCCCAACTAACCAGCCGTCGATTTATCGGAGGAAACTGGTTCCTCCCGCCATTTCTGAATTCTTCAATTTCGGACCAAACCCATGAATCTGTCTTTTTTGCACGAAGCGATCCGGCTTTCCATTGAGAAAATGGAGGCTAACGAAGGCGGCCCATTCGGCGCCGTGATTGTTCGCGACGGCAGAGTCATAGGGCGGGGATGGAATCGAGTTACGTCAACCAACGATCCCACGGCTCACGCCGAGATCGTTGCAATTCGAGAGGCTTGTGGGCACCTCGATTCGTTCCTACTTGACGGCTGCGAAATCTACACGAGCTGCGAGCCTTGCCCGATGTGCCTGGCGGCGATTTACTGGGCTCGCCTTAGCCGGATCATTTATGCCGCCACTATTGAGGACGCTTCAGCGGCCGGCTTTGACGATCACTCGTTCTTTCGTGAATTCGACCTGCCGCGCGGCGAACGATCGATCCCGTCGGTGCAGGACCTTCGAGAAGAGGCCTGCAAGGCGTTTGCCGCATGGCTGCGGAAAGCGGACCGAACGCAGTATTGAGGATGGCAGTGGAAGGCGTGGGACGAGCGGTCGATGCGCTGTCTGCACTGAGTGGCGGTGTCAACTTTAGTGCGTCTCCGAGCCGTTGAATTGCGCCACGTATTTATCTAGTTCCCCATTCTTTCTAGATTTTCGTTCGGAAGAAAGAAAACTGATTTCGATTGCGTTTCTTGCCAGCGTGACAATATCGTCCCTCGTCAACTCCAGGGCCTCTGTGACCGCCAAATAGTTCTCATTCATATAGCCGCCGAAATAGGCCGGATCGTCGCTATGAACGGTCGCTTTCAAGCCAAGATCCAACATGGTTTTCAATGGGTGGTTCCTCAAATCGTCGTCTTTGACGTTGCAAAGCCGAAGGTTGCTTAAAGGACACACGGTGAGGCCAATTCTCTTCTCAACGAATTCCTCCACCAGCGACGGTTTTTCCAAAATGCGGTTTCCGTGATCGCCGCAATCAATGCCCATCTCCAGGGCCTCCTCGGCGTACTCCGGCGGACCTTCTTCACAGATATGCGCCTTCTTTTCCTTGCGCTTGCCCGTCTTGGCGTCGATAATCGTATCCAGTTTTTCATACAGGCGGCGGAACTTCGAGGGCGGATTTCCGTTCTCGGAGCTGTCGAGCCCGAATCCCTCGATGTGGTCCATGAATGGCATGGCTTGGTCAAGCGCGCGGAAAGCGTCGTCCTCGCTCAAATGACGCAGGAACGACATATTGAGCGCGGCGGTTATGCCGATCTCCTGTTCGCAGTCCACGAAAGCCCGCAGTATTCCGTTGATGACGGTCTCAAACTCGATTCCGCGCCCGGTATGGCCCTGCGGATCGAAGAAAATCTTGCTATGCGTCACGTTTTGAGAAGCGGCTTTTTTCAGGTAGGCGCAGGTCAGGTCGTAAAAGTCATCCTCTTTTCTCAGGACGTTCATGCCTAAGTAATAGAGGTCCAGGAACTCTTGCAGGTCGCGAAATCTATACGCTGCCCGCAGTTCCGCGGCATCCCTGTAGGCGACCCCGTACTTATTACGAATGACAATTCCATTGCGATTGGCCAATTCGAACGCCAATTCCGGCTCCAAACTTCCCTCGATGTGAATGTGGAGTTCAATTTTTGGCATTCCCTCAATGAATTCCCTGAGGGTCACCGACGAAGGCCGCTCTGTGGCAATAGTTACCGTGCCGCATTGAATGTTCCTGGGACGGATTCCAAGATTATTATGCATGGCTACTCCGTTCTCACGGATCACAGTATAGGCTAGTTACAGCATTTTAAGGAACAACGAGACGAAATCCAGGGGAATAGCCCGAATGAATCCGAGAATTGCCGCTCAGCGCGACAAAATTGACAGAGTCCCTGCCAGCACGTGCGTGCCGCGGACGATGTCTTCCAGCGAAGCGAATTCGTCGGGGCGATGGCTGTAGCCGTTGCGGCAGGGAATAAAGAGCATGCCCGTGGGCGCGATCCGTGACATGAAGAGGGAATCGTGATAGGCCCGGCTGACTATCGTCTGAAACTTTAGCGAGTGTTTTTCGCACGCTTGGACTAAAGCTTCAATCACGCCGGAAGAACACGCGGCGGGCGGGTCCGCGTTCACCACCTCGAACTCGACGGACACGCCCCTCGCCGCGGACACAAGTTGCGCCTGGTCTCGAACCGATTGCAAGACGCCGTCGCGCCGGGCGAGGTCAATATCGCGGGCATCCAATGTGAGCCGGACACGGCTGGGTATGCTATTGATCGCCGAAGGAAACACGTCGCAGATGCCCACGGTGGCCACCGCGTCGCGCGAGCCGGCGGCGAGCGCCGCGCGCTCAACGGCGAGGATGATTTCGGCCGCCGCGCACAGCGCATCTTTGCGGTCCGGCATCAGTACGCCGCCCGCGTGGCCTCCGGCTCCTTCGATCACAATTTCCAGGCTCGCGGGAGCCGCGATGCTTTCGACGACGCCCAGCGGCACGCCGGCGCGTTCCAGAAGAGGACCCTGTTCGATATGCAGTTCGACGAACGCGCTGTAGCAGCCGCTCTCCAACTGCACCGAATCGAGACTGCCTTTCATTCCCGCTTTTGCGAGAACATCCTCAAGTCGCTCGTTTGCGCCGTCCTTCAGTCGCCGCGCGTCTTCTGGCAAGAGCGTTCCTGACATCATGCGGCTGCCGAGGCAGCCGATGCCGAAGCGCGTCGGCTCTTCCGAGGTAAAGACAATTAGCTCGATGGAGCGCCGCGGACGAATCCCACTTCTTTTCAAAGCGCGAATGGCTTCCAACCCACCCAACACGCCGACGACGCCGTCGTATTTTCCGGCGTTGGGAATGGCATCGATGTGCGAGCCGGTTGCGACCGGCGGCGCGGCGACTTCGCTGCCGGTCCATCGGGCGAACGTATTACCGATCGCGTCCTGCCGAACGCTAAGGCCCGCCTCTTCGCACTTTGCCCGCAACCAGGCGCGGGCCTGAAGGTCCTTGGGGGTAAAGACGACACGCGTTATCGCGGGAGGGTCGGAATCCGAAAAGCGGGACAGCTCCTCAATCTCCGACTGCAACCGCTCGTGATCGATGACCAGGTTCATTCGTTCATGCCTGCCAGGGGATGCCGGTTGGCGTCTTTGTAGATGATATACTTCGCCGGGACTTTTCCGATTGCGCCAAACCACTGTGGGCACCAAGGGCCCATCCAAATAAAATCGCCCGCCGTGACGGGATACCAAGCGTCGCCCAAGCGGTAGATGCCACCGCCTTCGAGCATCAGCAAGCCATGTTCCATGATATGCATTTCCACTTGGCTCAGGGAGGCGCCGGGCTGGTAGACCATGATGTTTACGGCAAAATCGAACGCCGGCTCGTCGGGCAACAGCAGTTTCACCGCGAGCGACGAGTCGCCCAGCAGCGGCGTGGCATCCACCGCGTCCTCGCTTCCCACAAGGCCACCAGGCGCTACGTTGGTATGGCACGCGAAATACGGCTTTTCGATGACCATCGCTCGCGCCTTTTCGCCCGACAAAACGCCGTGGGCCTCGCCTTGCGGAATATAAGCGAAACCGCGCGGCGCTAGGACGTGCCTCACACCGGCGAGATTCAGATCCAGTGAACCATTGAGCACGTAAATGAAGCGCTGCCAGCCAGTACTTCCCAGTTGGCCGCCTTTCTCGAATTCGACCGTGTATTGCGTGAACGCGGCGCCCAGCGCGGGACCGATATGCGCGATGGCCGCTGCGCCCTTCATGCCCGGCAGCACGGTGCGCACGAAGGTATCCGGCGTTATCAACAGATGATTGCGGTGGTGAGCGCTGCGCGTTTGGCCGAGATTATGATGCATGGCAGGCGCCTTTCCAAAACTGAGGGTCGTAGCAAAGTTGATCCATCAAATGAAGACCGGCTTCCAGTGCTTTGGCCACGTCGCCTGCAAGCACGGTTTCCGTTGGGTTATGGCTGATTCCGCCTGGAGAACGAAGGAAAATCATCGCCGCGGGAACTTTTTGGGCGAGGACCATAGCGTCGTGGCCCGCTCCGCTGACCAGGCGGTGTGGCGTAAAGCGCGAACAAGAGATGGCGGTCTCGATTTGTGAAATCAAGAAGGGGTCCATTGGTGTCGCGGTTTGGTCCAGAACTGTGCGGGATGCCAATCGGATGCCGCGGCGTTGGGCGATTTGGCCCGCCGTCGCAACTAAGCCGGTTGCTGCCTTTGCGCGTACGGCGTCGGACGCGTGGCGCACGTCAAGCGTCGCGCGACATTCACCGGCGATTACGTTGGGAGCTCCCGGCCGCGCATCCAAGACGCCGACGGTGGCAACGAGGCCGGAAGTCTCTACCGCCGCTTTCTCAACGGCCACGGTCCATTCCGCTGCGGCCGCCAGCGCGTTGCGCCTGTGCGCCATGGGCGTCGTGCCGGCGTGGCCCGCGGCGCCGGCGAAGACTAGCTCTATTCGCGTCTGCCCGGCAATTCTCTCCACGACTCCCAGCGGACAATCCAAGCCTTCCAAAACGGGTCCTTGTTCGATATGGAATTCCAGAAAGCCGAGGACGCCTTCGCCGAGCGCGGCTGCGGGAATGTCGCTGGGGTCCAAGCCGTATTCGCAAATGGCCTCGCGGACCGTGGCGCCAAGCGAATCGCGACGGCCGAGCAGTTCTTCATCGAGTGTGCCGACCAGGGCACGGCTGCCGATAAAAGGGACCCCAAAGCGCACACCTTCTTCCTCCGAGAAGCCGACGACTTCCAGCGCGAAAGGAAGCTGGCGTCCTGCCATCGCATCGATCAGAGAGACGGCCAGCACGACGCCCAGAACGCCATCGTACGCACCGGCATCCGGGACGCTGTCCAGATGGGACCCGATAAGAAGCTTTGGCGATGCCGCCCCGTCCACGGCCGGATAAATGCCGCGCAGGTTTCCCGCCGCGTCGATATGCACGTCCATGCCCAGTGCTCGCATCCAGCCGCCGATCTCCTCGTGGCAAGTGCGCACGGGCGGCGAAAGGAAAGTTCTCGTGATGCGCGGCGGATCTTCGCTGAAGCGAGCCACCGCTTGGCACCGCGATATGGCTTCCTCGGCGCGCCGGACTAATTCCGCGGTCGATTTCACTTGCCGTCAGTTCCCGCGGCAAACGCGGGCCTCGATAGTTCCATACGGCTCGTCGGTCGGAATAAAGATGTGATTGGGATTGTCCTGGCCGAAGCGGGAAAGGTCAACGAGCAGACAGTGCTTGTTCGGCATCGTCAGGGTAATTTCCGAAATCTGCGGCGCTGCCGCAAGGGCGCTCTGGGCCATTGCGTAAAGCGTATGCTGGACCGATTTGCTCTTGTGGGACGCAAAAGCGGCAACCAAGGCCTCGCGGACCGCGTTTCGGGCGGCGTCGAAAGGCACTTCGGCCGACAAGTAAAGCCAATTGGCGCGGAGCGACGTGCCCAGCAGGCGGTCATTCGTTTCCGCCAATGTCGTTAGTTCGTCCTGAATGAAGCCTTCAAACGCGGAGTCGGCGGTTTTCATGAGCACCAAATCGGCGATGCCCGATTCGACCCGCGTTCCGCCCGCTCGGCCCTGGACCACGCGGGCGGTCTGCCGCTCGATGCCGGACTTGACGAACGTCGTGGGATGAGGTTTTCCGCCGCAGTCAAGATGATGCCACGCTTCCTGCTGAATGCCGACTTCCGCCTCGGCGACCTGCGGATTCCCGCTCAAAATGAATCCGCACAACTCTTTGGCGAATTCCTCGATACACTCGGCGGAGGACTTGCGCGCGAGCGAATAGACGATGTTCTTCATCGTATCGGTGGCAAGGATCCGGCTATTATCGCCGTCGGCAAAGCACGTCAGAAAATCGCCTTGGAGCAAAATATCAACCGCCCATTCCTGGAAATCATGGACCGGCCGCTGCCGGTCAACTCGCACCAGCCGGACGCGGGATTTTCCATAACGGTTGTCGGCCAATATCACGGTCACGTCAGCTTCCTCGATACGTGGTATAGCCGTTCGGGCTCAGCAGTAAGGGAATATGGAAACGAGTTTCGCCGGATCGAACCTCAAACGTGATCGCGACACTGGGATAGAGGCCCGAAACGCGATTCAACACGAAGTACGGCCCGGTCAGGAAGGAGATGCGGTACATTCCGGCAGTCAAGAAATGGGGCTCCGGCAGAAGTTGCTGGCATCGGCCATCGTCGTCGGTCTGCGCGGAGCCCACGCGCATCCACTGGCTTGAGTCGTCCCAGCGCTCCAAGCGGACGGCAATCCCGGCCGCCGGTCTGCCCAGCGCGGTATCGAGAACGTGCGTGGAAACTCGATTTACTGAGTCAGCCATTTCTTAAGCCGGATTTGCGTTATCTGCCGTTGCTGCTCGGCGGCTTCGAGCAGTTCGGCAGCTTCTTCATTTTCAAGCCTGCGCCGAAGTTGTGCAAGGATATCAGCAGTCGATTTGCCGCTGGCGCAGATGATGAAAATGCGCCGGAATTTATCTTCGTACTCGAGGTTTCCGTCGGCCAGGGCGTGCTGGAGCGAATCGGCGGTCTCCGCGGCGCGTGCCTGTTCCTCGGCGGACCATCTTGCTGACCGCGCCCCCGATTTCTCTGCGCGAGCGCTGCAGCCGATGCGCGGGTGGCTCTGGAACGCTTCGTCCCAATCCGCCGCGCTCAGTCCACGCCAAATCGCGTCGGAAGCCGAGAGCACCGCTGGCACGTCGGCCAGTGGCCGTTCGGAAGACATTTCTCGCGCCCACTTGTTTGACCCGCAGCAGGGCTGTATCTCGCTTGCCGCCTCGTCCGGCGGCATACGGTTCCAACGGGAAAGCACTGCGCTCAAGCTGATTTGGCTCCCACGGAGAGCTCGTGCAGGAATTCACCGAGCAGGTTCGCCAGGACCACGGTGCGATATTCGGATGTCGAGCGGATGTCGTCGATGGGCTGGATCTCTTCGGCCAACGTTTTCTTGCAAGCCTCGATCAAATGATCGCCGACCGGCTGATCTAAAAGCACGCTTTCGGTTCGCGTCAACCGGACCGGCATCGGTGCTACGCTTCCCGCCGCAAGGCGGACATCCGCGATCCGTCCGTCCGTCACCCGCCCCACCGCCGCAAGAAAAACCTTCGAGATGGCTTGGGCGTTCCGCGCGCCGACCTTTCTGGCGTAACCGACGTAGCCCTTGAATACTCTTGGAAGGCAGACGGCGCGGATCAGCTCGTCGGGCGAAAGCAGGCTTTTCTTGTAGCCCAAGTGAAACTGCCGGTAGGGGACGCGCCTTTCGCCGAGCGCGGAAACCAGGACCAGCTCGGCGTCGTAGGCCAAGAGCACCGGCAGCGAATCGCCAGCGGGCGAGGCGTTGGCGATGTTTCCGCCCAAGGTGCCGCGGTTCTGGTTGGCAATGCCGCCGGTCCAGGCCGCGGAGCGGACTAACAGGGGAAACTCCTCGGCGATTTTCTTGTGATGGCGAATGTCCGAGTAGGTACTCCCGGCGCCAATGCGGATTTCGGCCGCAGCCGTC
This sequence comes from uncultured Planctomycetia bacterium, assembly GCA_963775975.1. GTDB lineage: Bacteria > Planctomycetota > Planctomycetia > Pirellulales > Thermoguttaceae > JANXQG01. The sequence continues at coordinate 146,530 of CAVZKX010000003.1, read as the reverse complement.
TCGATGCACCGCAATTCCGGCAGTCCCCAGATGCTGATCGCCTTGCGGGATTTCAATTGGCCGGCGGCGTATTGCACCATCACGTCAGTGCCACCGGCAATCGGCAGCCACGCTCCCGGCTCCTGGCCCAATAGCGCAACGGCCTCTCGCAGTGTGGCCGGGGCGACAAGCTCGAATTCGGAGGGGTTCGTTCTCATTTGGCCAATTCTTGTCGCGCGGCGTGCGCCACTGCCTCAAAAATCTGTATGTAGCCGGTGCAACGGCAGAGATTTCCGGAAAGTCCCTCGCGGATTTCTTCCAGCGTCGGCCTGGCGGTTTTGTCCAAGAGATGTACGGCAGCCAGTACCATGCCGGGCGTACAGATGCCGCATTGCGCCGCCCCGCACTCCAAGAAAGCCTGCTGGAGCGGGTGCAGGCGGCCGTCGTCGGCCAGGCCTTCGATGGTGACGATGCTCGCGCCTTGGACCTGCAGCACTGGCACCAGGCAGCTATTCACGAGTGCCCCGTCCAAGAGCACGGAGCACGAGCCACATTCGCCTTCGCCGCACCCTTCCTTGGTCCCGGTGAGATGCAACTCTTCACGAAGCACATCCAAGAGCCGCGCCATGGGATATGCGTGAACGGCGCGGGCTACGCCGTTTACAGTGATGGTGATTTCCTGTTTTTCAGGGGCGGCCGGGGAAGGACTCAACGTGACACTCCCGCGGGGACAGCATCGCGGCGCGAGTCGCATCCAGCGCGGCAGGCCTTGAAAATGTCCTCCGGCAAGAGGGGTATCGAATTAAAGGGCAGGTCGAGGGCGTCTGCGACGGCATTGATGATGGCCGGGGCGGGTCCGTCCATGGGGAGTTCGCCGATGCCCTTTGCGCCGTGAGCACCGTGGGGGTTTCCCAGCTCTTCGAACAGGACGTGAATGGGAGGCAGATCGCACGAGGCGGGCATAATGTAGTTGGTCATTTGCCCGTTCTTCATACGGCCCTTGTCCCAGACCACTTTTTCGTAAATCGCCAGCCCGATCGCCTGGGCGACGCCGCCGATGATCTGCCCGCGGGCAAGGACCGGATGGATCACCTTGCCGACCTCCTGAACGGCGACAAAATCGGTCACCGAGGCTTGATACGTGCTTAAGTCCACCGACACTTCGGCGACGTAGGCCGCCCAGGCATACGCCGCGTAGGCCTCGCCGCGATATTTTTCGTCGTCCCAGAAGACGCCTTTGGGGGCTTCATAGCGGGCCAAGGATCGCAGCCGGCCGTTTTGCGCAACGTGCCGGCGGCAGGCCTCGGTGAACTGTTCGGGCGTGAATGGCTCTTCCAGCCCGTGCGATAATCGCAAGGTCTGGCGCAGGCCGATGGCCGCCGAGCGGACGAGGTTGCCGATCACCATTGCTGTGCGCGAAGCGACGGTCGGGCCGCTATTGGGGACCACTGACGTATCGGGCTGCGCGATCGAGACGAAGTCATAGGGAACTCCCAGCGCTTCCGCCGCGATTTGGCAAAGGACGGTGTTGGTGCCTTGCCCAAATTCGGAGCTGGAGACGAGCACGCGGGCTTTTCCTTCGCTGGTGGCTTCCACGCCGACGACGGAGCCCAAGAAGCGCTCGCCCGATCCGGTAAAGCCGGCGCCATGCAGGAACGTGGCGATGCCCATTCCCCGCCTGATGGGGCCAGTCTTGTTGGATTCGGCGAACTGGTGCTTTTTGTCGCGATAGCGTGCGTGGACAAGCGCTTTGTCGAGCAATTGCGGAAGATCGATCGGCTCGCGAATCACTTGCTCGGTTGCGGTGGATTGGCCGGGCCGCAGAAAGTTGCGGCGGCGAAGCTCGTCTGGCGCGAGGCCGACGACCTGGGCGATGCGGTCCATGTGCCGCTCCAGTGCAAACAGGCTTTGGGGCGCGCCGAAGCCGCGAAACGCGCCGTGGGGCGGCAAATTCGTCGCGTACGCCGTCGATTGCACTCGGATGCTGGGCCAATAGTACGGTCCGCCCGCGTGGATCGTGCCCCGCGAGAGGACGACCGCGGTGAGCGTCGAGTAGGCGCCGCCGTCCAGCACGAATTCGATCTCGCCGCCCAGCAACTTTCCATCCTTGTCCAGAGCCGTGCGGTGCCGCGTTCGCGAGGGATGGCGCTTGGTCGTGGCGGCCATGTCTTCCAGGCGATCGTAAATGAGTTTTACGGGCCGGCCGGATTTCTTGGCGAGGACAGCGGCGTGCGCTGCAATCATGGAGGGGTACTCCTCCTTGCCGCCGAACGCCCCGCCCGTCTCCATTTGCACCACGCGGACCTTTTCTTCCGGCAGGCCGCAGAGTTTCATCAGCGCCTTGTGAACGTAATAGGGGCATTGCAGGGAACCCCAGACCGTAATGCCTGCCGTGGGGTCGAAGACGGCGATCATGCCGTTGTTTTCTATGTACAGGTGCTCTTGGGCGGCGGTGAAATACTCTCCCTCGACGATGAAATGGGCATGGTCCCAGACGCTGTCGATGTCGCCCTTTTCGATCAGAAACCGCTTGAAGATGTTGTCCGGGCCCCAGACGACCTCGGTTTTACTTTCGCTCTCCTCGATCGTGTAGATGGCGGGGAGCGGCGAAAAATGCACCGTGACGCCTTCGACGGCACGGGCCAACGCATGTTTATCAGGATGAGCGAGCAGAACGATCGGTTCCTCGGGATGGTTCACTACGCCGTCGGCAAGACAGGGCTGATCGTCGAGGATCAAGGCGATGCAGTTCTGGCCGGGAATGTCTTTGGCGGTGGCGATGACGAACTCGCCCCAGTCGATCGCCGGGTCGAAGGAGATGTCCGTGATGCGGCCGCGGGCAAACTTGCTGCGGACGGTGGCGCCAAAAAGCATGTCCGGGAGGCGCATGTCGTCTATGTATTGAGCCGCGCCCGTGACTTTGTCGCGGCCTTCCTTGCGGGGAACGGAGGTTCCAACGATGGCTGATTGCGGCACGGTCACCTGGCTCTTTGCAAATATGGCAGAAGGAGCGCTTTTCTTCAATAATAATAAGAAGTGTTGACCATTTCGCTTCCGCGTAGCGGCCCGGGGAATGCGCCGTCCCGGAAGACACATTCTCCGCGTAGGTACGTCGCCAGCACTTTTCCTTTGAGAGTCTCACCCAGATAAGGTGTTACCGGGTGGCGGAAGTGAAGGTCCGCCTCGCCGACAGTCCATTCTGTCTCCGGGTCAAAGACGACAAAATCGGCATCGAGGCCTGCCGCGAGCCGACCTTTGGTCTTGGGGTTGCCGGCCAGCTTTGCCGGTCGCTCGGCCATCCAGCTCGCGATGTCGGTCAGGCAAAAGCCGCGCCGCTCGGCTTCGGTCCAGACAACCGGAAGCGCGAGCGACACGCTGGAAATACCGCCCCAAGCGCTGCGGAAATCGCCTTTATCAAGACGCTTCATCGCCGGCGGGCAGGGAGAATGGTCGGTGGCGATGAAGTCGATAACTCCGTCGCGAAGGCCTTGCCAAAGCGCCTCGCGGTTTTGGCGGCTGCGAATGGGCGGAGCACACTTGAACTGCGTTGCGCCATCTCCGATCTCTTCAGCGAAAAGTCGGAGGTAATGAGGGCACGTTTCCACCGTGACGGGAAGGCCGCGACCCTTCGCTTCCTGCAACACGCCGATCGCGCGTGCCGCGGAAAGATGGACGATGTGAACGCGGCAGTCGAATTCCCGGCAGAGCCGCAGCATGAGTTCGATCGCCTCGATTTCGGCTTCCTCCGGGCGCGATTTCAAATACGTACCGTACTTGCGCCAATCTGAATCCGCCAGCGACTGCGTCGCCACCTCGACCGGGCCGAGCAGTTCCGAGTGGACCAGCAGCGGCAACTCGGTTTCCTTGATATAGGGCATCGCTGTGCGCAAATCCTCCTCGGTCACCATGCTGAACTCTTCGGTGCCGGGATGAATCAAAAAGCACTTGAAGCCCGCCACGCCCACCAATGCCAGTGCGGAAATGTCGCACTGATTACCTGGCACGACGCCGCCCCAGGCCGTCCAATCGACATGACATTGCCCTCGCGCGGCGTCTCGCTTGGCTTCCAGGGCTTCCACAGTGGTAGTGGAGGGGACGCAGTTCAGCGGCATGTCCACGAGAGTTGTGTAACCTCCGGCGGCGGCGGCTCGAGTCGCGGTGCGAAACCCTTCCCACTCGGTCCTGCCGGGCTCGTTGATGTGGATGTGTGAATCAACCAGACCGGGCAGGATCGCCGCTGCACCAAAGTCCGTGACCGGCACGCCGGGAGGAATCTGTCCTTGGGGGACAACCGCCTCAATCTTTTCGCCCTCTACGAGCAGGCCGAACGGCCCGATTTGATCCGGCAAAACGACGTGGCGCGAGGTGAAGGCCTTTCTATCCAAATGCGCACACTCCGTTCTCCTGACTTGCGCCCTGCTATCCGACAACGAAAGACACATCGCGGTCCTTCGTCAACTCGATCTTAGTCTTGACCCAATCGCCTCCGCGTTTAATCCACGGTGCGTGAATTATGCCGCGTCCTCATCCTTCCAGCCCGCGCCGCGATCCATCGCCCCGATTACCGCCAGCAGCGCCGCAGCCAGCAAGTAGCCGCCGGCCCAGTGAAAAGGCGATTGGCAAAGCAGAGCCGGCGAGGGCGATGCGCGCCTCATATGTTCAATGACTTCCCAGGGCCAGGCGATCATCTCCGGCGACAAGGGCGAGTGGATCACGCCGACGAGGCTGCACGCCGCCGCCACGACAAGGAACAGCGCCGCGCGGTACATGTGCCGGTCCAAAATCGCGGACAAGCAGGACGCCCAGAGCAGGCTGGTTACGATGAACCCGTGAGCGAGGCACCGCAGGGCGAGCATCGTGACCGCTTGGTCCGGCACCGGTTGCCGGTTCGGACCTAACGCCATGTCCATCGAGATCGTGGCCAAATACGCGAGGGCCGGAAGGATGGCCAGCGTCAGGGCCGCGTAATGCCGAACCGGCGTCGCGCGGAACGATTGCGCTCCGATTTCCAGGCCTACGAAAACCAGGATTGGAAAGCATGCGGCCTCGGGCAGCCATTCAAAGATCTGCGAAAACCAGCCCAGCCAGCCCGCCAGCCCGATGAATACTGCGGTCGCCAACGTGTAGGCAGCACGGCCGCCCATCGTCTTGTATGCTGGCTGGCCGATGTACGGCGTGTTCTGGATCACGCCGCCGGCAAGCCCGGCGAGAATAGACGCGATGCCTTCGGTCCAAAGTATGCTTCGGGTGTCGAACTCGTCGCCGGCCGCTGCGGCGCTTTCCGTGCAATCGATGCCGCCAACCACCGTCGCCAACGCAAAGGGCAGCATTACCGGCAATTGTGTCACGGCGTAGCCAACCACCCGCTGCCACCATTGGATACTACGGGCGAACTCAGGCAAGAATACCGGCAACTCCCAACCGGCAATCGGCGCCGGGGAGGCGACGAGACCAACGGAATGTTTATTGCCGTGCCGAGCTTGGCAAACGACCAGTACATGATTGCGCCAACCGCAACGGCCGCCAGCGCCCCGGCACCCTGCCCGGAAGGGGATGGTGTGCAACGAGCGTGACGAGAATGATGACCAGAGTCACCATGCCCACCAGCGGCAGCGGTGCGATGTGATGCCACAGCGGCACCAACGCGATTAGCGCTATGGCGATGCCGGCTAGCGAGCCGAGCAACCCCGCGCGGGGCACCCACCGCCGCACGGCTGAACCCAACGGCGCGACCAGCGACTTGCAAACGCCGACGATCACCAGCAGCACCGCGCCGACATGCCAGGCGAAGAACATTGCCTGCCGGTGGTCGAAGCCGAACTGCTTGGAATCCATGCCGTAGCGGAGCGCCGGCACGAGGATCAGCGCTCCCACAGCGATCGTGCTCGGCGTGTCCAAACCCAGCGGCATGGCAGTGATGTCGTTTCTGCCAGTGCGGCGTGCCAGGCGGAAGGCCAGCCAAGTGTATACCAAATCACCAATCACAACGCCCAGCGCCGTGCCGGGAATCATTTGCCGAAAAACGAACTCGCGGGAGAAGAAACCGGCGGTCGGCTCGCCTGACGTGATCATCACCAGCAACAGGCTCATTACTGCCACGTTGTCCAACATCAGCCCGAAGAAGGCGTTGACGTCGCCGCGCGCGGCCCAGGCATAATGGGTAGTCGTGGGAGCGTTGTCTGAAGACGTGTGCATGAACCAGGTTTATCGGCTGGCGTGTGGGGGACCTCCGAGTCCACTGCTTGTCAGCCGGACTCGGAGGCCCATCATACACGATCAATGAACTTCTCGCTACGCTGAGATTCCTTCCAGCCGCACATGTTGGGTCAAGTGGCCAAGGAGCGGCTTGAAATTGTCGATGGACTCGCGTGTGACAAAACTGTTATTCGCGTTGATGCGGCAGGCCCGGTTTCCGGATCGTGCTGGGTGGGCCAGTTGACGCTAGCCCGGCGACCGTGTAAAGTCTGAATTAGGAGCTTTGAGCCGTTGTGGGGGAAAGGAGTTTTTAGCGGGTGCAAACCCTCCGCCGGCTCCGTTTGACGGTAGGTAGCTTACGACGGTTGTGCGCTTGCTACGCAATCTTCCACCCTTTGAACCCTCCAATCCCTGTCCATGAACATCTACTTTGCCGGCCCGCTTTTTACGCTCGCCGAGCGGCGCTTCAACGAACACCTTTCCGCCGAAATCCGCCGTCGGCTGCCGGCCGCGCGGATCTTCTTTCCGCAGGATTGCGACCACGATCTGCAAGGCAAGCCCGACTTCGTCGGGCAACTTTACCGCGTGCTTATCGAGGCCATCGACCGTTGCGACGCTGTGGTGGCCATCTTGGACGGCCCGGATTCCGATTCGGGCACGTGCGTCGAGATCGGCTATGCGCGGGCACTGGGCAAGCCGATCATCGGCGTCCGCACCGACTTCCGCGACGGCGATATTCACGGCATCAACGTCATGAGCGTGGGCGCCTGTTCGGCGATCATCAAGCTGCCGTCGACCAGCGGCTCGCTCGAAGAAGTGGCCGAAAAGATCGTGGAGGCGCTGAAGTGCCCAGCTTGACGCCTGCGGGCCAGATCATCGCCCGAAAGCCCGTCAATCGGAGTTCGGTTCCAGATAAAAGGCGTCCGGAAGCAGGGCGCCAGCGGTCGTCACTTGCACATCCTGCTTCAGATTGGCCAGCATCACCTGCAATGCGGGGGTCCCCAGTTCAATCATTACCTGACGACATGCGCCGCACGGCGCGATCGGGCCGTCGGTATCGCCAATCACAGCCATCGCCGCGAACTCACCGGGCTTGCAGCCTGCCGCGATCGCGCTGAACAAGGCAGTGCGTCTGCGCAATTGCACAATCCGTACGACGCATTCTCGACATTGCAGCCGTGGAATACCCGGCCATCATGCGTCAGCACGGCCGCGCCGACGAGAAAATGCGAGTAAGGAGCATAGGCCTTCTGGCGGGCCGCTGCCGCTTCTTGAATCAGTTCTTGTTGGTTCATGATTGCCAATCTCCGGGCGGCAGGGCCCGATACACGCTCGGCGGCAAAGTTGTCTGCTCCTCCGCGACATGATATGCCGCCAGCACCGATGCCACCGCATGCTGCGCGGCGTCTTCGCTGCGGGCATGCACGATCGCGATCGGCTGCCCTGGTTCCACATGCTGGCCCAACTCCGCCAAGTCGGTCATTCCGACGGCGCGGTCAATATCGTCTTCAGGGCGATGGCGTCCGCCTCCCAGGCTGATGATCGTCAGGCCCAGACCGCGGCAATCGACGGCATGAACATAACCGCCTGCGGCCGCCATGACGGGCAGCACCACCGGCGCGTCGGCAAGATGGCGATCGGGAGCGGCGAGCAAATCAGGCGGGCCGCCCAGGCCAGAGACCATGCGAGCAAAGCGGTCGGCCGCGCAACCGGAGTCCAGGGCTTGAAGCAGCTTGGCGCGGGCCTCGGCCTCGGTCCGCGCTAGCCCCGCCACGAGCAGCAACCGTGCGGCAAGCGCCATAGTGACCTCGTGCAGCCGGGTTGGGCGTTGTTTGCCGGTCAGGTACTCAATGGCGCAGCGGACTTCAATGGCGTTGCCGGCGCACGGTGCCAGTGACTGGCTCATGTCCGTCATCAGGGCTACTGTTTTCATTCCGGCGCCGTTTCCGACGTTGACGATGCTCTCGGCCAGCTCGAGCGATTTCTGAAAGGTTGGCATGAACGCGCCGGAACCGACTTTCACGTCCATCACGAGGGCATCCAGCCCTTCCGACAACTTCTTGGAGAGGATCGAGGCAGTGATCATGGCCACGGACTCGACCGTCGCCGTCACGTCCCGGACGGCATAAATCCGCTTGTCGGCCGGCGCCAATTGGGCCGTCTGACCGATGATCGCCACGCCCGCGTCGCGGACCACACGGCGGAACGCGCTGATATCCGGCGCAGTGTTGTAGCCGGGAATAGCATCCAACTTGTCCAGGGTTCCGCCGGTGTGGCCCAGGCCGCGGCCGGAGATCATCGGCACAAAGCCGCCGCAGGCGGCAACCATCGGTCCCAACAAGAGCGACGTTAAATCTCCGACGCCGCCTGTCGAATGCTTGTCCACCAGCGGGCCGGGAAGATTCAGCGTCTGCCAATCGAGCACCCGACCGGAATCGCGCATGGCACAAGTCAGGGCGACGCGCTCGGCAACACTCATGTCGTTGAAGAACACGGCCATTGCCAGCGCGGCAATCTGACTGTCCGTCACATTTCCCGTCGTCACGCCTTGTACGAAAGCCGCAATCTCGGCCGGACTCAACTCCTGGCCGTCGCGCTTTTTGCGGATGATTTCTTGTGGCAGGAACATGTCGTGTTCTCACCTCGCGTGCTCAATAGCAGCCGCCAGTTTTCCAGGGGAGACTGGGCGCACCGGCGGGCTGGTTCTCCAGCGTTGCCAGTAAGCTTCCCAGCAGGCTCGACGCGCCGAAGCGGAATGTGTGTGGGGCAACCCAATCCGGGCCCATGATGCGGTCGGCAAGCGCCAAGTAAGTCGCTGCATCGGCGGCGCACCGTACGCCGCCGGCGGCCTTGAAGCCGACCGGCCTGCCGCTGTCGCGAATGGTTTGCAGCATAATCTCGGCGGCTTCCAACGTCGCGTTGACAGGCACTTTGCCGGTGGAAGTCTTGATGAAATCCGCGCCGGCCTCGATAGCGATTTCGCTCGCCTCGCGGATCAGTGCCGGGTCCTGCAACTCACCGCTTTCGATGATGATCTTCAAGACCTTGTCGCCCGCCGCCGCGCGGCACTGCGCTGCCAGCCGGCGCCCCGTTTCGGCGTCACCGGCCTTCAATGCCCGATACGGGAAAACCACGTCAATCTCGTCCGCGCCGGCGGCGACCGCAGACGCCGTCTCGGCGGCGGCCTGCTCCGGCTTGGCTTCGCCCGCCGGGAAGTTGGCAACGACGGCCACGGGCAAGCCCAGGCCGTGGTCCGACAATGCGGCCTTGGCCGTGGCCAGAAAGCGCGGATAGACGCAGAGTGCGGCGGGTGTGCCGAAGGGGGTGGCGGCGGACGCCGCGAGGCCGCGGATCGAATCGTCCGTGTCGCCGTCGTTCAAGGAGGTCAAATCCATCAAACGCAGCGCCCGCAGAGCTGTTTCAATCTGTTGGTTCAAGGTCAGGTCGCTCATGGCATTCCACTTTAGCGGCTGATTTGCCGGCCTTCAACGCACAGACAGGAATATACCGGCAATAGTGGCGCTCATCAAGTTGGACAGAGTTGCCGCTGCCACGACGCGCAAGCCGTACCGCGCCACTTCCGACCGGCGCTCGGGCGCCACGACGCCGAAGCCGCCAGCAAGGATCGCAATTGACGAGAAGTTGGCGAAGCCGCACAAGGCAAATGACAGGATCGCCTGCGTGCGCTGATCCAGGACCTTCAGCCCGGCAGCGGAGACTTTGGCGGCATCCTGTAGGTATGGCGACAAATTGCTATAGGCCACGACCTCATTCAAGATCAGCTTCTGGCCGATGAAATTGCCCGCAATCTTGGCCTGATCCCAAGGTACGCCGATGATCCATGCCAGCGGGGAGAAAGCGCGGCCCACCAGGGCTTCCAGATTCAGCTCGGGGTGCCCAAAATAACCGGCAACACCGCCCACAATGCCGTTCAAAAGCGCGATCAGGCCGATGAACGCGATCAGCATCGCGCCTACATTCACCGCAATCTTCAGACCCGTTGTAGCTCCCGACGCGGCCGCCTCGATGACGTTGGCTGCTTTGGCTTCGTCAAAATGAATATGGCCAATCACCACTCGGCTCGGTTCAACGGTCGGGCAGATGATCTTGGCGAACAACAGGCCGCCCGGCACCGCCATGAAGGAGGCCGCGAGCAGGTATTCCATCTTCACACCCATGCCCGCATAAGCCGCCAAAATGGATCCCGCCACGCTCGCCATGCCGCTTGACATCACTGCAAACAACTCCGCGCCGGTCATCTGCCGCACAAACGGCTTGACCGCCGCCGGAATTTCGCTTTGGCCGAGGAAGATTGTGGTCACGGCCGTGAAGGATTCAATTCGGCTCACGCCCAGCAGCTTGTGGAACAGAAATCCCAGGCCGGTCACGATCCAACGCATCACTCCCACGTGATACAGCACGGAAATAAATGCGGTAACGAAGATGATCATCGGCAGCACGCGCAGGCCAAACACAAAGCCATGACTGCCAAAGACGTCGAACATCTTCTTTTCTACCAAGCCGCCAAAAATGAAGTCGATACCTTGATTGCCGTATTCCAACGCGCAATCGACGGCCCGAGCCGTGCTTGCCAGGAAATTTCTGCCCATGGGCACAAACAGGACCAACGCGCCAATGGCAAATTGCGCCGCCAAAGCGGAAAAGACCACGCGCGGCCTGATGGATTTGCGGTTATTGGAAATGGCGAAGGCCAGGAACAGCAAAACGGCCACGCCGAGCATACTTCGAGCGATATCCACGTTTGATCCTTTGACGATTCCTGGTTTTACCCGACGGCGGCCTGTTGAAACTTGTAAGTTTAGCAGTCTCGTCTTGGCGGAAGATTATGTCAAGCCCTCATGCGAATTCGCCTTCGCCTCTCTTGGCATGGCAATCGCGGCCACTGCGGGGTAGAATTGGGCGACTGAGTCGGCCCGGATGGTAAGCACGATGCCCAAGCGCGACAATAACTTGCTTCCTCACCCACGCTTCGCTCTTACAATGGCCGGAATGCCAAGTGGAAATCGCCATGTCCCAATCACCCGTTCGCGTGCCGGCGGTTAGCGTCGTCGGTGCGTGCAACATCGACCTGATTAGCTACGTGCCGCGGATGCCGGCGATCGGCGAAACGCTGCACGGCACCCGGTTCCAAATGGGTTTCGGCGGAAAGGGCGCGAACCAGGCCGTGATGGCGGCCAAGCTGGGCGCTCGCGTGACCATGATCTCCAAGCTCGGTCGCGATGTGTTTGGCGAGAACACGCTGCGGAACTTCCAGGAGCAAGGAGTCGATACGCGGCACGTCCACGCGACCGACCAGGCGTCTTCCGGCGTGGCGCCCATCACCGTCGATCCCGAAGGTCGCAATTCCATTATCATCGTCACCGGCGCGAACGATCTCTTAGAGGTGGCGGAGGTCGAGGCGGCCCGGCGAGAGATCACCGCGTCGGACGTTTTGATCTGCCAACTGGAAGTGCCGGTGGAAATCAGCCTGGCAGCCCTGAAGTTGGCGCGGCAGATCGGCGTTCGCACAATCTTCAATCCGGCCCCGGCGCGGCCCGCGTTGCCCAGCGAGATTTACGGTCTTTCGGACATTCTCTGTCCGAACGAGAGCGAAGCCGAGATGCTTACCGGTATGGCTGTTGCAACGCTTGACCAATGCGAGGCGGCGGCCCGCGAGCTGCTCCGCCGCGGTGCCGGCGCGGTGATTCTCACGCTCGGCGAGCGCGGCAGCATGGTCGTGACATCCGACGCCGCAGCGCACATTCCCGCAGAAAAGGTCCGCACCGTCGATTCCACCGGAGCGGGCGACGCCTTTGTGGGCAGCTTGGCCTATTTCCTCGCCAGCGGTCTGCCGTTGACCGACGCCGCGAGCAAGGCCGGAGCGGTCGCCACCCGCTCGGTACTTTCGCCTGGCACGCAATCGTCGTTTCCCGCGCGGGGAGCTTCTGGACCTGTTAAACGCGTAGCAAGAACCGATCAACGACTCAATCAAACACCAGCGAACTTCCGCAAATCCGCGCCGACGGCTTGATTCCGCGTGGACTGTTCCCCCTTTATCTTAGAGAGCCGGTCCGCGCTTTCCGGCGGATTGTAGGCAAACGTGTAGAACTTCACCTTTGGCTCAGTCCCCGACGGACGCACGGCCGCGCGGTTCCCTTCCGCCTCAAAGTCCAGAACCATCAGGTCGCCGTGGGGCCCATTCAACGGCGATGACTTGCCGCCGAGAACCGTACTCGTGTCGTTCAGGTAGTCGCGCACGCGGACCACTTTCATGCCTCCCAATTCGCGCGGGGGATCGTTGCGAAACCGGACCATAAGCGCCTGCATGGCGTCCATCCCATGCTCGCCCGGCATGTACACGTTGATCTGGTCCTCCGTGTGGCAGCCGTAGCGGACGAAAAGTTCGTCCAACTGCTGGTGCAGCGTCTTGCCTTGGGCCTTCAATCGACCAGCCAACTCGGCCAACAAGAGCGCCGCCACAGCTCCGTCCTTGTCGCGGACATGATCGCCGGCAAGATAGCCATGCGCCTCCTCCGTCCCGAAGACGAAGTCGCCGGGGCCGCGAAGCTCGATTTCGCCGCCGATATACTTGAACCCGACCAGCAAGTCTCCGGCGGTTTGCACGCCGTAGTCGTCGGCGATGCGGCGCGTCAACTCGGTGGTGAGGAGCGTCTTGACAACATAGCTGCGCGGACTAAGCGCTCCGACCGCCTTTCGCGCAGCCAAGACCGAGTCGGCCAATAGCGCGCCAATCTGGTTGCCCGTCAGCGTTGCCCAGGCGGCGCCCGTGCCGGGAACGAGCCGAGCGGCGCAGCCGAGCCGGTCGCAATCGGGATCGGTCGCCAGGATCAGGTCGGCGCCAATTTCGCTTCCTCGGGCGATAATCGGATCAAAGACGGCCGGATTCTCGGGATTGGCAACGCGGCCTGGGACATTAGTAAAATCGGGGTCTGGTGCGGCGTGCGACCCGAAGACTTCGACTCCGCAGAAACCGGCCTCTTTGAGCACCGGGCACACGGCCGAAGCCCCGACACCATGCAATGGCGAGTAGATGATTTTGACGTTGCGCGGCCCCGGACTGCTCTGCCGCAAGACCGCCGCGACGAATGCCCGATCAACTTCGTCCTGACAATAAACGATCTTCCCCGACGCAAGACCTTCCGCAATGGGTATGCGCTCGATTTCCTTGACCTTGCGAACGCGATCAATGACGTTCGTATCGTGCGGCGGAAGGAGCTGGCCGCCCGTCGACCAGTAGACTTTTATCGCGTTGTCGGTCGGCGGATTGTGGCTGGCCGAGATCATGATCCCGCAATCACAATGCTTGTATCGCACCAAGAAAGATGTCTCGGGCGTGCTGCGATAGCCGTCCAGGAACCAGACTTTGAAACCGGCGGCAGCCATGATCGACGCGCAGAGGTCGGCGAACTCTCGCGAGCGGTATCGCGTATCGTAGGCGATGGCGCAGGCCAATGGTTTGTCGCCCGCCACCTCACGGACATAGTCCGCCAGTCCCTGCGCGCTTTCACCGATGGTTCGATCGTTGATGGCATTTGTGCCGACCGGGTAAAGTCGGCCGCGGCGGCCGCCCGTGCCGAAGGGAATCGTCGTCCAAAACAAGTCCTGCAACTCCGGCCATTTCGCTTGGGCAACAAGATCGACGACGGCTGGCGCGTATTCTGCCAAGTAAGGCGCCGTAAGCCAGGTACGAATCTTCTTCTCCGCGGCGGGCGTAACGTGGCCGGAGGCTAGGGCCAGATCGAGTTCTTGGAGTGCTTCGTGCCGGTTCATGTTGCCCATTATAGGCGGCGACCCGGCTATAGTGACCGGTTCCCGACTTTAGGGTGCGTTTTATGCTCAAATCGGAAACGTCCTGAGCTTCGCCAGCAACCAATAGACGGCACCGGACACTGCAAAACCGACAAACCACGCATAGTGGTAAAGGCCGTTGATGAATGGCGGTACTGCATCCGCCGGAAGGACTTCAATAGTCGTCAAGAATCCGGGAACATTGGGCAAGATTCCGCACAGCAGGGCAATTATCGCGGCAGGATTGAACCCTCGGTTATACCAATATCGACCCGTGCTGGAATAGAGTTTCTTGGACGTACAAGCGTTGCTGGCGCAACAGGAAATAGTCCGTGATCAGTATGCCGCCGATCGGTCCCAAAAGGCTCGAGTAGCCGACGAGCCAAGTGAAGATGTATCCCTTCGGATCGCTCAAAAGCTTCCACGGCAAGATCAGGATGCCAATTACGCCCGTGATGTAGCCTCCAAGCTTGAAGTCAATGCGGGCAGGCCAGAGATGGGAAAAGTCGTTGGCCGGGCTGACAATATTAGCCGCGATGTTCGTCGCCAGCGTCGCTATGACGACGGTAAGCAAGACCGCCGTAACGATGACGGGCGAGTGGAACTTTCCCGCGAGGACCACGGGGTCCCATATCTCCTTTCCATAGACAATGGCCGTCGCGCTGGTCACGACCACGCCCACAAATGCGCAGGCCGACATCGAGGGCGGCAGCCCAATCACCTGACCCACGATTTGGGCCCGTTGCGATTTAGCGTAGCGGGTGAAGTCGGGAATATTGAGCGACAGTGTCGCCCAAAAGCCAACCATCGCGGTCAGCGCGGGAAGAAAAAGTCCCAGAATTCGCCCGCGGTCTGGAACTTGGACGGCTGGGCGAGAATCGGTCCCAAGCCCTTGGCTGCAACGATCGCCCAGACGAGCAAACAAATTGCCGCTAGCGGAAGAAAGACCGCCTTGAGGAGCAGGAGTTTGCGGATGCTCTCGATCCCCAGATGAACGATGAACATGTTGACCAGCCAGAACGCGAAGAAGGTTATTGCCGGGCCGGTCTCCAGACCAAACCAGGCGGGAAATATCCGCGGAATATCTTCCACGGAAGGAAACCACACGTGGACCAATTGAAAGAGCGAGTGGCCCCCAATCCACGTTTGGATGCCGAACCATCCGCAGCCCACGATGGCTCTCAGCAAGGCCGGTATGTTGGCGCCGCGGATGCCAAAGCTGCTGCGAGCGAAAATGGGAAAAGGGATTCCGTAGCGAGCCCCCGCGTGACCATTGAGGACCATGGGAACCAAAACCACGCTGTTGCCAATGAAGACCGTGAGAATAGCTTGCCACCAGTTCATTCCTCCGGCAATCAGCGAGCTGGCGTACATGTACGTCGGTACGCACATGCTCATGCTGATCCACAGAGCGGCAAAGTTCCACGCTCCCCACGTTCGCTGGTCTTCGGGGACGACGGCCAGATCGTCGTTGGTGTAGCTCAAGGGCGGGTCTCCTAAGCCTCCACGAGCGCGTCGGCCATTCCCAAATGTTCGTCCAGCGCGGCAAGGCCGATATCGAGCTCTTGCTCGGTCACGATCAGCGGCGGGGCGATGACAAAGTGGCTGATCCAGACCTGGATCGCAACGCCCTGCGCCGCCATTTTAGCGGCGATCTGGTCGACCACCAGCGGCTTGCCTTCCACCTTGTCGCGCATGGTGTTGAAAGGCTCTTTCGTGGTCCGGTTCTTCACTAGCTCGACGCCGAAGAAAAGGCCAAGGCCGCGGACTTCGCCCACCGCGGGGTGTTTATCTTGAATGGCTTGGAGTTTCTTTCGCACGTAAGGCTCCAGCGCCGCCGCGCGGGCAACCAAATCGAGCCGCTGCATCTCCTCAATGGTCGCCACGGCGGGACCGAGCGTCAGCGGATGCGCCTCGTAGGTGTGGCCGTGGGAAAAGTAGTGGTCCTCGAAATAGTCGGCGATTTTCGTCGTGGTAGCGCAAAGGCCCAGCGGCACGTAAGCCGAGGTAATGCCCTTCGCCGTGACCAGGATGTCCGGCTTGACGCTCCAGTGGTCCAAGGCGAACCACTTGCCCGTGCGGCCCCAGCCGCTCATCACCTCGTCGGCGATCAGAAGCACGCCATGCCGGTCGCATATTTCGCGGAGGCGGGGGAAATACTCTGGCGGCGGCACCAGCACGCCGTTGGTGCCCACCACGGGCTCGACGATGACGGCCGCCACGTCGCTCTCGTTGCGGATCATGTGCTCGAGGTAATCGGCGCACGCGATGTTGCAGCCCGGATAGGTATGCTTGATCGGGCAGTCGTAGCAGTTGGTCTCGGGGGCGAAAATGAAGCCGTGGCCCTTGCCGGCCGGCTCCATCGCCCAGCGGCGCGGGTCGCCCGTGGCGGCAATTGAGCCGCTGGTGGAGCCGTGATACGAGCGGTAGCGGGAAATGATCTTGGTCCTGCCGGTGAACATCCGCGCGATCTTGAACGCCGCCTCATTCGCCTCGGTGCCGCTAGTGGCGAAGAAGAACTTGTTGAGGCCCTCGGGCAGGACTTCCAGCAGCTTGAGGCTCAGCCGCGCCCGCGGTTCGGTGGCGTGGCCGGGGGCCGCGTAGGCCAAATCCCGCGCCTGCCGGGCAATCGCTTCGACAACGCGCGGATTCTTGTGGCCCAGGTTCACGCACATGAGCTGCGAGCTGAAGTCCAAATAGCGCTTGCCCGCGCCGTCAGTGAACCAGCATCCTTCGGCGTCGGCGACGTGCAGTGGTTTCCAGGTCTTTTGGAACCGCCACGTGCCGTAGTTGGTCTGCCGCGTGATGGACGATATTTCTTCGGGAGTCAATGTTTTCGATGTGGTCATGGCATTGTTGACTGCAAAAGAAAACATGATAGCACAGAAACACGGCTAGCGACAGTGGCCTGACGGCAAAAGCAAGGGCCTGGCTGTTATAGACCAAGACTCACTGGCTGCCACACTGGATCAATCCGCACTCAAGCAGGAACGCGCCCATGCGGGCATAGGAATCTTGATCCGGACTGCTTTTCCACAGCCCGTAGTACTCGTCGGTCAATTCTTGAAGCAGCTTGTCCGCTGCCGGACCAGCGACCACGAGCTGGCCGCACCTCGTCATTTGGTCCATTGAGGGCTGACCATTAGGAAAGATGGTTAAAGCTTTCTCAAGCATGGTAACAATCTTTGTCGCGCCAATCCGTTTGAGGGCGACTAGGGTTGGGTGCCACCGATCCCCGCTCGGGTTTACGAGGAATTGGTCAAATCCACCGTTACACACTTGCAATTCGAACGCCAACACCAACTCAATGACTCTCTCCTCCTCAGTCAAACTGGTCGAGTCCGGCTTTTTGGAGTAACGACCAACGAAGCGGAAAAGAAGTGCTTCGGTCTCTGCTCGGTCCATAACGTCAAACCTGCTGTTAGACTCAAACGTCACGGCGCGCAGCGCCTCTTCCAATCCGGCGGCAACGCCCAAGGTTGCGGCCCAGCGGCGGAGGTAGGATTCGTCGACTTGTCCTTGCATGAAGAGCACGTCACCGATGTCGGCCAGGTCGCGAGGCCGGTGGGCAATGAGTTTCAACAGAATCAGGTCTTCGGGACTGACGAGCCAGACGAGCCGGTCATCAAGCGGATGACGGGCGCGGCGCGACATCAAAGACTCCTGATACGCGGACTCGGCGAGGAAAATGTCAACGTCGATGGCAGTGCCTTCGAAATAGAATCGCGATTTGACGACCGGCATCCCCGCTATTTGGTCGATCCAGCCCGATTCGTACGGCTCGGGCACAGTGTATCCCGCGTCGGTGATGGCGCGGTAGAGTTCCGGCAGTCGCTCGCGCGCGATGGCGACGGTGAAATCGACATCGTAGGTCGGACGCGGGATGCCGTAAACACGCACCGCAAGGCCGCCCATCACCGCATAGGACAGGCCGAGGCGGTCGAAGAGCGAAACGAAGTCACGGAGCGTTTCCGCCAGACCCTTCATGGCTGCTTTCGCGTGCGGGCGATGGCGGTGAGCATGTTCTTGTTGCGCTCGTCGTTCTCGCGGCGCAAGAGCTCCAGGCGCCGCTTTACCACTTCGGGATCGCCCTGGTTAAGACAGCGAATGCCCTCTTCCATCAAGCGCAGGGCGAGCTTAAGCCGCTCGGAGATCGTCATGCGGCGATATTTTTCGAGCGTTTCGGGGCTGAGCATGGTGAGCGCCTCTGCTATTAATAATTCTAGCTCGGTTATCGCAATTGCGGAAATCCCAAATCCACTTTGCTCGCACTCGGATCGGGCCAGCGGCTGGTGACTACTTTCGACTGCGTGTAGAACTGCACGCCCTCGGGACCGTAGATATGCAGGTCGCCGAAAAGCGAGGCCTTCCAGCCGCCGAAGCTGTAGTAGGGAACGGGCACGGGAATGGGGACATTGATGCCGACCATGCCGACCTCGACGTCGAATTGAAACTGCCGGGCGGCGCCGCCGTTTTGTGTGAAGATCGCAGTGCCGTTTCCGTAGGGGTTTTCGTTGATGAGCCGAAGGGCCTCGGCATACGTCCCGACGCGGACCACGCTCAGCACCGGGCCGAAGATTTCCACGTCGTAGCAACGCATGCCGGGCTTGACGTGATCCAACAGCGAGGGGCCGAGAAAGAACCCTTCGACGGGAGTCGCGTGGCGGCGGCCATCGACGGCGAGCGATGCCCCTTCGGCGACGGCGCGATCGAGATGCGCGGCGACGCGATCGCGGTGCTCGCCGGTGACGAGCGGCCCCATCTCGCTGGCCGGTTCCGAGGCGGGGCCGATTTTGATGCGGGCCACTCGCTCGCCAATCGCCACGACCAGCGGATCGGCCACGTCGCCGACGGCAACCACGACCGAAATCGCCATGCAGCGTTGGCCGGCCGCGCCGTAGCCGGCGGAGACTGCGGCATCGGCCGCCATCGCAAGGTCGGCATCGGGCAGAACCAGCATGTGATTCTTGGCCCCGCCGAGGGCCTGCACGCGCTTGCCGGCGGCCGCGGCCGTCTCGTAAATCCGCCGCGCGACGGGCGTGGAACCGACAAAGCTGACGGCCTTGACGTCGGGGTGCTCCAGCAGCCGGTCCACGGAAACTTTGTCGCCCTGCACGAGGTTCAAGACGCCGTCGGGCAGGCCGGCCTCTTGGGCCAGCTTCGCCAGAAACATGCTGGCCGAGGGAACTTTTTCCGAGGGCTTGAGGACGAACGTATTGCCGCAGGCGATGGCGGTGGAAAACATCCACAGCGGCACCATCGCAGGGAAGTTGAAGGGCGTAATGCCCGCGACGACGCCCAGCGGCTGGCGAATTTGATAAACATCGACGCCGCGGCTGGCTTGCTCGCTGTAGCCGCCTTTGAGCAGGTTCGGGATGCCGCAAGCGAACTCGACGTTCTCCAGGCCGCGGGCGACTTCGCCCAGCGCGTCGGCGGCAGTCTTGCCGTTTTCCCGGCTGATGATCTCGGCAAGCCGGCGGCGGTTCTCGGCGATCAATTCGCGGAAGCGGAACATGACTTCCGCCCGGCGCGACAGCGGCGCGGCTCGCCACTCGCCGAACGCGGCCTTCGCCGCCGCGACGGCGCGATCGACTTCCTCAACTCCGGCAAAACCAACCCGCGCGGTCGTCTCACCGGTCGCCGGATTAAAGACGTTGCCGCTTCGTCCGGAAGTAGTGAACTGCGGTTTGCCGTCGATCCAATGGCCGACCGTCTCCCCGCGACCCGCAGGCACGTGCCCCGGATGCCCTGCGGTCAATTCTTTAGTAGCTGCGATGCTCATAAATCGTCCTCCGTTTAATTCTCGCGTGAACGTATCCATTCAATAGTTTTCGACGCTAGTATATCCAGCGCGGTTATGGCCTGCAACAAATGTTCCTCGCGCGTGTCCTCGATTTTGTTGTGGCTGATGCCTCGCAACGACTGCACAAACATCATGACCGTTGGAATGCCCGATTTGGAGACTTCGGCCGCGTCGTGCAGGGGCCCGGATGGCATGCGGTGCGAGCTTCCAACTGTTTCGCGGATAGCCGCTTCGCACAGTTCGATCAGCTTGGGATCAAAAGGCTCCGGTGCGATGTTCCAAATTCGCGACCACTGGACCGTGCAGCCTTCGTCGGCGGCGAATTGCTCGCTCTTTTCACGGGCCTCGCGATACATCTCGGCCAGGATGCCGGCGTCCAGGTCGCGCTGGTCGAGTGTCGCCTCGCAACGCCCGACGACGGCGGTCACGATGCCAGGGAACGTCTTGACGCTGCCCATCGTGCAAACCGAGTCGGGATGCCGCCGCGCGATCGGGCGGATTTCCAGCGCGAGTTTTGCCGCGGCGGCCAGGGCATCGCGCCGCGCGGTCATCGGCGTGGAGCCTGAATGGGCCTCCTGGCCGCAAAAGGTCACCGCGTGCCGCTCGACGCCTTTGGTCCCTAGGACGGCAGCCAGCGGCAGACCCATGCTTTCCAAAACCGGCCCCTGCTCGATGTGCAACTCAAGATAGGCGGCCGCGTCTACGCGTTCTTTTTGTGCATCGCCGATCGAGTCCAGTTTGACACCGCACTGGCCGAGGGCATCTTCCAACCGCATTCCGCCGGCATCGGTCCGATTGCGGTCCTGCGCGATAGTCTGCGTGCCGGCGAAGGCCGACGAGCCGAAAAGGCTGCGGCCGAAACGTGCGCCTTCCTCGTCGGCCCAATCGACGAGCCGCACAGTAACTGGCGGCCGGCCCCCATTTTCGTCGGCGATTCGCCGCAGCACCGCCAGGCCCGCGATCACGCCCAGGCAGCCATCCAGCCAGCCGCCGTTGGGCACGGAATCGAGGTGGCTGCCGATGATCAAGGCCGACTTCGATTTTCCCGGCAATGTGGTCCAACTGTTGCCTGCCGCGTCGTAATGGTGCTCAATGGGCAATCCGCAAAGCTTGGACTGGAACCAGCTTCGGGCCTTGAGCCACATCGGGCTCCAGGCCAGCCGCTGCGCGCCGTTTTCATCGGCGGTGAGCCCGCGGAGCTCCTTGAGCAAATCGATCGCGGCCGGTGCATCAAGGGGCATGATTCGCTCCCGTGCCGGCGTAATTCGGTTCGCGGCGCAACATTCGGCCGCGTCCCGGTTCGCCTACAAAGGCTCCATCCCGCGCCTGCACTTTGCCGCGTACCGTGACCACGGCCGGCCGGCCTTCAATCGCAAAACCCTCGAAGCCGCTGTAATCGTTGTTGACATGGTGCGCGGCGGCGGAAATCGTGCCGCGATGGCCGGTGTCGTAAACGACCAGATCCGCGTCGGAACCGACGGCGATGGTTCCCTTGCGGGGGAAGAGGCCAAAGAGCTTCGCCGGCCGGGTGCTGAGCGCGTCGACGAAACGGTGCAAGTCGATCCGGCCGCGATTTACCCCGTATGTGTACATGAGATTCACGCGGTCTTCGATTCCCGGAATCCCGTTGGGAATCTTGGTGAAGTCGCCGTCGCCGAGCTTTTTCTGAGTCGTGTCGAAGGGGCAATGGTCGGTGCCCACGGTGTCGATCAGGCCCGCCCGCAGCGCGCCCCATAGCACGGGCAGGTTGCGGCCGTCGCGCAAAGGCGGCGACATTACGTGCTTCATGCCTTCCACGCCGGGCCGCTCGGCATAGGTCTTGTCCAGCAGAAAATGCGGCAGGACCGATTCGATGTACAGGCGGACGCCCCGCAGCCGGGCTTCCGTCGCGGCCCGCAGCGCGGCGCGCAGGAGAGATGCACGACGTAGCCCGTCGCGCCGGTCTGCTCCAAGAACGTGGCGAAGCGGCCCGTGCCCTCGGCCTCAACCGCTTCGGGGCGGCTCGGTTCGTGCCACTCCGGGCCAGTCTTGCCCGCGGCCAGCAACTGCTGCTGCAACTGGCTCACCAACTCGGCATTCTCGCAATGCGCCGTCGTAATCACTCCCAACTCGGCGGCCAGATTGAGCGTGTGAAACAGCTCTTCGTCCGTGACGCCAAAGAAGTTCTTGTAAGCGAGGAAAACCTTGAACGACGCCGTGCCGTCGCGGACGATCTCGCGGAGCTGCGACGAGGTGGCGGCGTCCCAGCGCGACACGGCCATGTGAAAGGCGTAGTCGCATGCCGCTTGGCCTTCCGCCTTTTGCTTCCACGTGTGGTAGCCCGCCAGCGCGTCCTCGCCGCGCGATGGGCAGACACATCTCGATGAATGTGGTCGTCCCGCCGACCAGCGCGGCGACGCTGGCCGTCGCGTGCGTGTCCTTGGCGAACGTCGCCATGAAGGGTAGGTGGACGTGGACGTGCGGATCGATGAAGCCCGGAAAAACCAATCGGCCCGTGGCGTCAATGATCTCGGTTCCCGGCGGGGCAGTGAGGTCGGCTCCAATGCGGTTGATGGTTTCGTCTTCGACGAAGATGTCGCCGCGAAAGCGCGATTCCGCCGTAACGACTTCGCCGCCCTTGATCAGCAACCCCATCGCAAGCCCTAATGAATATGAATCCCCACCCGCTCCCGATACGCCTGCATGGCCGTCCCAATCCTCCGTAACCGCCGCCTGGTTCCGCGAAAGCTCGCTCCACGTAATCGGCTCTCGGCCGGAAGGAAGTTCCACCATCTCGATGCAGTTGTCCACCGGGCAGACATTATAGCAGAGCCGGCAGCCCACGCAATCGGCTTCGCGGACCACGGGCTGGGGCCGTGCCGCGGTTGCCTCGCTCTTGCCGTTGGCGCGGGCGTCGTAGGCCAGCGGCTGGACGACCGCGCCTTGCGGCGAAACGAGATCGATGCACTGGTGCGCAGTGTCGTTGCAAGCGACGTAACAGAGGTCGCAGCTGGATGCACTTTTCCGCGTCGATGCGGGCCACGGCGCGGAAGGAAAGGTCGAAATTCTGGAACTCGGAGACGCGATTCAAACTGCGGCCGACAACTTCGGCGATGGTCTTGAAGCCCTTCTCATCCATCCAACTGGAAAGTCCGTCGCACAGGTCCTCGATGATGCGGAATCCGTAGTGCATCACGGCGGTGCAGACTTGGAGGCTGGACGCGCCCAGCAGCAGAAACTCGGCGGCATCGCGCCAGGTGGAAATGCCGCCCATGCCGGAAATCGGCAGTCCCGATTTCGACACGACGTCATCGGTCCCTAGCGCGGCCAGCATGTTCAGCGCGATGGGTTTCACCGCCGGACCCGCATAGCCGCCATGGCCGCCCTTGCCGCCGATGCTCGGCGAGAGTCTCGAGCGTATCGAGGTCCAGGCCCATGATGGAGTTGATCGTGTTGATCAGCGAAATCGCATTGGCCCCGGCGGCCGCAGCGGCGCGGGCCGGCAGCACGATGTTGGTGATATTGGGCGTGAGCTTCACGATGACCGGGATGCTCGCCGCTTCCATCACCCAGCGCGTGATCTGCTCGCAATACTCCGGCACCTGCCCGACGGCGCTGCCCATGCCGCGCTCGCTCATGCCGTGCGGGCAGCCGTAGTTCAGCTCGATGCCGTCCGCGCCGGTGTCCTCGATCTGCGCGACGATCTCCCGCCACGCCTCGGGCTTGGACTCGACCATAGCCGAAACGACGACCGCGCGGTCCGGCCAGGCGCGCTTGACCTCGGCGATTTCGCGGAGATTGGTTTCCAACGGCCGGTCGGAGATCAGCTCGACGTTGTTGATGGCCAGCATCCGCTGCCGGCCGTGGTGCAGAGCGCCGTAGCGGTTGGAGACGTTGAGTACGGGGGCGCCGATGGTTTTCCAGACGGCCCCGCCCCAGCCGGCCTCGAAGGCCCTAAGGACCTGCCGAGCGGAGTTCGTGGGCGGAGCCGAGGCCAGCCAGAACGGATTAGGCGACTTAATGCCGGCAAAGTTGATGCTGAGGTCTGCCATGTTTAACTTACGTCAATCTTATCGGTCCTCGTGAATAGCTCTTGATGGATCGCCTTGGCCGCCAGCTTGCCGTCCTGCACCGCCATGACCGTGGAGGCCGCACCGGACGAGCGGATGCAATCGCCGATCGCATACACGCCGGGAAGGCTAGTGCGGAAGCTCGCGTCCACGGCCACGAGGCCGCCCGTCGTTTTCAGTCCCGGCAAGGCTATCGCCTGCTTGTCTTGTCCGACGGCCTTGATGATCTGGTCCGCGGCAAGCACGAATTCAGAGCCTTTGACCGGCCGCGGCGCAGGGCGGCCGGAGGCGTCCGGCGACCCAAGCTCCACGCGGAGGCACTCGAGCCCGGCTGGGCGGCCGTCCTTCAGCATGACTCGGGACGGTTGGCTGAGGAAGCGAAACTCGATGCCTTCGGTGCGGGCGAAGTTGTATTCGTGCGGATAGCAGGTCATCTCGCGCTCAGTGCGGCGGTAGACCATCGTCGTCCGCTCCGCGCCTAGCCGCCGGGCAATCGTGGCGCAATCCACGGCCGTGTTACCCGCGCCGATGACCAGCACGTTGCGGCCCACGCTCATCGCGGCCGGCGCGGTCTTGCTAGCTTCGATGAATTCCAGGCCGTCGACGATGGTCTCTTCTCCCTCAATGCACAGCCGCGTGGTCGCGCCGAACCCCACAGCCAGCACGATGGCGTCGAATTCCCGCCGCAGGCTTTCCAATGAGATATGAACGCCAAACTCCTGCCCGGTCTTGATGTGCACCCCCAGCCGCTCGATCATCCGCGCCTCTTCGACGGCGACCTCCGCCGGTTCGCGGAGCGTAATGATGCCGTAGGTCGAAAGGCCGCCGGGCAGTTCCCGCTTTTCGAAGATCGTCACCGCGTGGGCGGCCAGGGCCAACTCGCCGGCACATGAAAGTCCCGCCGGTCCGGACCCAATGATGGCCACCGACCGGCCGCTCGGCGCGGCCTTAACGGTCGGAAACTTGCCTTTCTGCCAAGCGAAATCCATGGCATGGCGTTGCAGCCGGCCGATGGCGATGGGCTTGTGGTCGCTCCCCAGCACGCACGCCCCTTCGCACAACTCCTGCACTGGGCAGACTCGCGCACAGGTCGCGCCGAGGAGATTCGACGCAAAAATCGTCTCCGCCGCGCCGAGCACGTTCCGCGAGGCGATTTTCTTAATGAAACGCGGGATATCGATATGCGTTGGGCACGCGTGGGTACAGGGAGCATCGTAGCAGAACAAGCAACGCTCCGCCTCGATTGCCGCGGCATTGGCGGTAAGAGGAGGCAGTTGCTCGTTAAGAGCGTTTCCGATAAGTTGAACCGTCGATTCCATGGAGTATTTGGACATCAAGAGCACGAAACGAAACTCGGTCCGGCAACATCCAGCTTAGGAACTGGATTTCGCTTCCGTCGCCGAAACGTCTTCAATTCTGCTGGGCTATAACGCATTCCGGGCCAATTCTACCATGATTCTCATGGGTGACAATCCAGCCCGAACAATCTCATTTCGTCGCAGTTTAACAGTAGATCAATGAAGTTCCACGGGTTAGGATTAACGCTGGATGCGGAAGAAGAGATCAACGCGTCCTGCGGGTCCCGTTTACATTTTTGTTAGACCGATGCAGTTATTAGGACCAAACACGAACGCTCCGGCGGACTTGCTTTCTCGGCGATGCATTGTAATCGCTGGTGAAGACCGGCGTCACGTGCAAGCCTTGCACGGCGCGAGTGCCGGGTCGTCGCATGCGTTTCGTGGATACGAATTCTGGAAACAACCGGAACTTACGTTAATTCTGTCCGGGATTGGGACCGGCTGTATCGAACCGCTCCTTTGGGAGATCACGCGGCCAAGGATCTTGGAAGAAATTGTGTTGCTCGGCACGGCAGGGAAAATGCCGGCTGCCACGGTTAGGATCGGGCAACCTTATGCAATTGCCGCCGCATTTCTTGCTGCGACGGCTCTCGACGGAGAGGGATTACACCAACCGCTTCGCCCTCGCTGGCAGCTTCCAAAGGACTTGTCGGTAGCGTCGTGCGTATCGACCGATTTATTCTACGGGTTTGGACCGGCGACAGAGGCGCAGGCGCACAGGCTGGGAAGCACGGCCCGTCAGCTTTACGACAAACACATCGAAATGGGGACTCAACTTGTCGATATGGAAGTCGGGCAGTTCTACGCGTTCTGTGATTGCTTCGGTAATCCTTCGCTGAGGTACGTGGCCGTGAAGGGTGCCTCCAATGAAATAGGTGCCCATGGCCAGCAGATTGCGGAGTCTGCGGAGGTCATCCGTCGTTGCTTCGAATTGGCGGTTGAATTGATGGGCATTTGAGACGGTCCAGCGAAACGAAAGGAAAATCGCAATGCGAAATAATCATTATTCCGGCACGATGCTTCCGTGCTTCGCCAGCCTCGTAGCCGGGCTGTTCCTCGGATCGACGGGACTTGAGTTCGCATCGTCGCGTCAAACTTCCGAAGTGAAACTATCTGTTCCCTATTCCATCCGAGCGAAGCTGGGGGCGGACCTCTACATCCAAACGGCGGCGGAGTATCGTGCATGTTGCCTGCAAATCTATAAGAGCGCTGAGTTGCGACTGGACGCAATTCTGGGCGCGGCGAATCCTAAACCGCGCAAGCCGGCCTTGATTATGGATTTGGACGAGACCGTACTGGATAACTCGGCATTTGAGTCGTTCTTGCACGAGAACAACCTGGAATACTCGGACGACCTTTGGGCGATGTACGAACGGGACTACTCCGGCGAAGCGCGGTCGGTACCTGGCGCCAGGGAGTTCATTAGGAAAGCCGAATCGCTCGGCGTTGCCGTGATCTATATTTCGAACCGGTTCGAAGAGAACCGCGCTGCGACTGTGAAAGCCTTGAACCGGCTTGGGATCAACACGGACGGGATAGGGCAGCGCCTGTTTCTGATCAAGAAAGGCGGCCCGTCGGACAAGACAGCCCGCCGAGAAGTCGTTGCCGCCCAATACAATGTTCTCATGCTCCTCGGCGACAATCTGCGGGACTTGTCCGAGTCGTTTCTTGCCAAGAGGGTGACCGCGAGCGATGGTGCCGACATCTGCGGCAGGTTGATTAAGGCCAGGCTCAAGTCGGTTGACGACGCCGCTTGCCATTGGGGGATTGATTGGTTCGTATTACCTAACCCAGGCTACGGAGAATGGGAGAAGCTGATTAGTAGTGAGCCAATGAAGCGTTTACGTCCGTCGGGGATGAAATCGCCGAAAGCGCCCAACTAACGGATAGGCCGAGACTGCTTCCGAAGCTGCCCAAGTCGGCGACAAACCATCCGATTGAACGCCCTGTTGTCGTCAGTTTCGAGCGCAATGAAAAGTGGTGTACGGAGACCTACGGCTCATCGCACGATTGACTTACAAACGGGAGAACTTTCGCCAGGCCGACGGTGATGTGGAGTTTTCCACCGATGGCACGAGCGTCAACACTCGCGATGGCGGGCGGGAAATGCGGGTGGGCAAGGCGAAGTTCCCAGAACACTGGTACGACAAGCTCGCTAAGGCGTTCGACAAGTATCTTTCTGCCTACGATCCGTCGCAACTGGATAAAGGGCTTTTCGACCTTTACAAGGCTTGGCGCGACGGCTGCAAGATTAGGTTCAATCGCGTCGATCTGGCAAAGCTGGAAGCGTCGTTGGAGGACCGGGCGGCGTTCAGCGCCGGGCATATGTCGGCAGATCTTCCACTTGGAACTGACACGACGCCACTTCCGTGAGGATCAGCACCCTTTTCAGGACTCCGAAGGTTCGACAGTTATCGGACCGTAGCTGAGAGCCCAGCCAGGACGTACAATGCGTTTCAGATACTCAGAACCTGGAACGATGGAAATGGACCATGAGCACAACCGAAGAACTGATCAAGAGCCTTGAGTTTGCACGCGCTCGCACGCTGGGGCTGTTGGACGGCATCGAAAAGGAGCCCGATGCGCAGGCCGTATTGGCGTGGCGTCCAGGATCAGGCCGAGCGCACATCGGCTGGCAACTGATGCACATCGCAATCACCGAGGAAATCTTTGCCACGGAGCGGTTGGCCCCACAGAAGCAAGCGCACTTGAAGGAACTTTGGCCGCGTTTTCGCGGCGGTAGCACGCCGGACGACGATGTGCCCTCTGCCGCGACGATACGAAGCATCCTAGCGGGCGCTCGCGAGCATGTGCTGGCCACACTCCGCGAGATCGGCGACGACCGTCTTGACGAGATACCCGAAGCTCTACGCGAACGCAAACTATCGGTCCGCAATGTATTGTCCCTAATACCTTGGCATGAGGCGCATCACCAAGGACAATCGCATCTGACGTTCAACTTATACAAAGCCAGTCGGTAGTTTCCCAATCTCAAGCAACTTTGCACTGGCTGTTTATTCAAAGGCACCGGCTTGGAGCCATGGCGATCCCACATGAGCCTTGAAACTCAGGTGGGCCATAGTCGAACGAAAGGACTTGCTATGCCATCGGATCTGACCCGCCGTGGATTTCTCGGTAGTGCCGCGACTGCGGCACTGCTTGGCGGAGGTGCAACCATCGCGGCTGCCCCCAGCCAGGCTGAGCACGCCGCACTGCCACGTCCCATTAAAATCCTCGGAATCTGTTGCAGCCCGCGTAAGGGCAAGACTACTGCTGCCGCGCTGAGCGTCTGCCTCGACGCGGTCAAGGCGTTTGACGGGCGAATCGAAGTCGAACTGATCGAGCTGGCGGGGCGGAAGATTCCCGGCGAAGTGGCGGCAGGAGTCGCACTAGAGCCCGGCGAACGTGATGACTTTCCCGCCTTGGTGCCAAAGCTCTCCGAACCTGCTGTCGCGGGGATCATCCTCGGGACTCCAGTCTACTTCGGCAACATGTCATCGCTCTGTAAGGCGTTTCTGGATCGTTGCATCATATTCCACAAGGAGAAACCGCTGGCCAATAAAGTGGCTGGCGTCTTGGCGGTAGGCGGCGCGCGGAACGGCGGCGTGGAACTGGCGGTCCGTTCGGTGCAAGTGGCACTGATGTCGCAGCAGATGATCGTGATAGGCGATGCGTTGCCGACTGGGCATTGGGGTGGCACGGTCTGGGGCGGGAATCCTGCCGTCAACGCGGGGCCGACTCCCGACATCGCCCGCGACCTGGAAGGCATTGCCAGCGTCAAAAACCTCGGTCGTCGCGTGGCGGAAATGGCGTTGCGGCTGGATGTCACTAGCTCGGGAAGCGCAGTCGGGTCTCGCTGATCGTATCGGGGGAGGCCTAATCGAGAACATTTTCCATGCCAAGATCAAGTGCTTTGACTTTGCTCCGGATATACGGATTGCCACGACCAAAGTGAAATAGTCACAATGGACCTCAAGCTGAAAGATAAGATCGCGTTCATTACCGGGGCCTCGAGCGGCATAGGCGCAGCCACGGCTCGCGTGCTGGCCGAGGAAGGCGCGGACGTAGTGGTCGGCTACCATTCCAACCTTGCCGGAGCCGAGCAAACGGCTCAGGCCGTGCGAGACGCCGGTCGACGCGCATGGTTGATCGGCTTTGACGTCACCGACCCGGATCAGGTTGCGCGCACAATCGACGGTTTGAAGATTCAGATCGACCGCCTCGATGTTCTAATCCTCTGCGCCGGAGAGAGCACCAACACGCCATTCGCGGAACTAGTGCCGGAGGAATGGGCTCGGATCATCAACGTCAATCTCAACGGGCCGTTCAACGTGTTGCAAGCCTTTCGGCCCATGCTCGCTCCTGGTGCTTCGGTTGTGACCGTGGCATCTGTAGCCGGTCAGACAGGCGTTCCGCATCATGCCCATTATGCCGCGGCCAAGGCGGGCCTTATCAACCTGACCAAGAGCGCCGCTCGCGCGTTGGCCCCTCACGCCCGCGTGAACTGCGTCGCGCCGGGGATGACGCTGACTGAGATGGGGCGGCTGACGGCGACGGCATTGCCGCCCGACTATGCCCAGAAGAACCTGCTCACGGGCCGTTTTGCCGAGCCGGAGGAGATTGCCCGCGTCATCGTCTTCGTCGCCAGTCCGGTGGCCGGATTTATGACAGGCGCGACTATTGACATCAATGGAGGACGGCTACTGAGATGAACACCGACTCAGCATGAATAGCGACCTCATTCCCACCTGCTTCTTCGTTAAGGTCGTTGTCCGACAAGGCGACCGTTATCTAATGGTCCAAGAGTGCAAGTTCGAGCAGACCTGGCACTTGCCCGCGGGTCGAGCCGAGCCGGGTGAGACGCTAGTGACGGCGGCCTTGCGGGAAACGCTGGAGGAGACGGGCGTTCCCATCGTTTTGGACGGCATCCTCCGTATCGAGCACTCAGCCCACGCCGACAAAGCCTTCCTCGGCGCAATCCTCCTTGCTCATCCAGTAACCGATACGCCGCCCAAGAGCACGCCCGATGATGAGTCGTTGTGCGCGGCGTGGTTCACGTTGGAAGAGATCATACGACTTCCTCTGCGCGAACGCGATGTGCTGGACGCCCTGCGGTATGTCGCCGCGGGCGGTCAGCCGAGTCCGCTCGCGCTGCTTGCTGCCAAGGGCGAGGCGTTTGGCTAAAATGAGAGCACAAACGACGAGCCCATAATGGTCCAACAAAATCAGATCCTCAGTGCTGACGAGTTTATTGACGTATTGGAGAGTTCGACGTTGACAGGTCGCGGAAATAAAGGGACGTGCCGCCCTTTGGCCAGGCCACTTCAATTTCGACACCATGCTCCATCAACCGCCTCCTCCAGACATCCGATCAAGTCGCGGAAATCCCGAGGGCAGCCCTACAACATGACGCAAAACTGCTGGGTACTTACCGCAATCACTGTCTTGGCCATGCCATTGGACGCTGCGCCGGGGGCGGAATGGAAGATCCCTAACGACGCTCCTCTGCTGTCACCTTGGGCGAAAGAGGTCTCGCCGCTCAATTCGTTGCCCCAGTATCCTCGTCCGCAGATGGTTCGGCAGGAGTGGCACAATCTCAATGGCCTTTGGCAATACGCGGTCAGCGCAAAGGCTGAGGAAAAGCCCCCCGCCCGGTACGATGGGGTCATTCTCGTTCCCTTCCCGATTGAGTCGGCGCTTTCGGGCATAATGAAGCCGCTCAAGTCGGAGGAAAGGCTCTGGTATCGGCGGACCTTTACCATCCCGCCTGCGTGGCGCGATCGGCGGGTTCTTCTCCACTTCGGCGCAGTGGATTGGGAGAGCACGGTGTTCCTTAACGGCAAGAACCTGGGCAGTCATCGTGGCGGGTACGATCCATTCACATTCGACATCACCGCCGCTTTGCGAAGGGAAGAGCAGCAGGAGATCATCATTTCCGTCTGGGACCCAACCGATGTGGGCTGGCAGCTGCGCGGCAAGCAGACGCTGCATCCCGGTGGTGCCGCCTACACGGCCTGCTCGGGTATCTGGCAGACGGTTTGGCTGGAGTCCGTGCCCCTGAGCAGCATCGAATCACTGCACTTGGTTCCGAACCTGACCGATGGCAGCCTGAAGTTGACGGTTGATGCCCGCACGCCAGTTGGAGCGACCCAAGTTCGGGTCACCGTGAATGACAGCGGAAAGGAGGTCAGTTCGGTAACGGGTACGCTCGGCTCGGAGTTGACGCCGGGCGTGCGAGCGAATCTGGCATGGTATAAGGCGCGGTTGACCTGGGTAACGACGGACGTTATCGTTCCCATAAAGGACGCCAAAGTGTGGACGCCCGACTCGCCGTTCCGTTACGACGTGCTAGTGCAGCTTGTGGGTGACGGGGGCAACGTACTCGATTCCGTCACAAGCTACGTTGGCATGCGCAGCATTGCGGTCGGCAAAGCCGAACGTGGGATTCCGCGGCCTTTCCTGAACGGCAAGCCGATCATGCTGCCCGGCGCGCTCGATCAAGGCTATTGGCCCGATGGCATCTATACTGCGCCGACCGACTCGGCGCTACGATTCGACATCGAGGCAGCCAAGCGTCTTGGCCTGACGGCAATCCGTAAGCACCTCAAGGTCGAACCGGATCGCTATTATTATTGGGCGGACCGACTTGGCCTGCTTATCCTTCAGGATTTTCCCAGTGGCTGGGACGGCGATCCTTATACGGACATTCCAACGTCGCCCGAGGCATCAACGGCGTGCGAGATGGAGCGGCGGCTCTTAATCCAGAGCCGCTGGAACCACCCTTCGATCATTGCTTGGGTGATGTTCAACGAAGGTTGGGGCCAGCACGACACCTTGCGTCAGGCCCGCTGGGCCAAGGAACTCGATCCTACACGGCTCATCGACGAGGCCAGCGGGTTCCCGCGACATGGCGGCGGCGACATTCACGATACGCACGGCGGCGATGCGCCGCAGGACGGGCGGCGCATCTCCTTGGATAGTGAGACTGCCGGGTTCGGCCTGACGGCCATCGGCCATCGCTGGCCGGGAAAGCCCTGGGCGACGGGAACTTACGATCCGAAGACCGATGGCGAATCCGCCGCCAAGGACCTTTACCCCGTGGATGATGCTTCGCGGCGCTGGTACACACGCCGTATGTCCGACTTCTACCGTGAAATGTGGAGGAAACGGGAAACCACCGGCACAAGCGGCGACTTCAAGGTTCAACTCTACGACGTGGAGAACGAAAGCAACGGACTCTTGAGCTACGACCGCTCGGTCTGGAAAGTGGAACCCGAAAACGTCGCCAGGGCTGCGCGCGGGGAAGACGAGACCGTGCCAGAGAAAAGGACCAGCCCGTGAGCAATGGCATCCAGACTGAGCGTGAAGACGATCAGGGCAAGCAGGAATCGGCGAAAGCCCCTGCCAAGCTTACGTGGCGGGCTCTGTATCAGGCGTTCGGAGCGTTGGCAGCCTTCGATGTCGGTTCCGCTTTGGCGCTCGTTGCCGCAGCGATGTTGTTGAGCGTTACGGCGGAAAGCGAGCCTGCTAATCCTTTACATTGACGTCCGACCAAGCGAGCCTACGATAAATCGGGCCAAACGGCCCGACATCAAAGGGCGACAAAGGAAAGGATAAACGACATGGCGACAGAATCTGGGCGTTCGCGCCGTCAATTCCTTGTGATCGGAGCGGCTGCCGGAACTGAACTTTTCGCGGCGGGATTCACCGGAAGCATCCAGGCAGGCAAGGCTCCCGCTGCTGCTGAGAATCAACCGCAACCGGCAATCGACGTAACGCCGCCCGAAGACCTGATGCGAGAGCACGGCATCCTGAATCGGGCGCTACTCATTTACGAAGAGTGCCTTCGTCGGCTTCGAGAGCGGGAAAAAGTTGAGCTAACCGTGCTTGTCGATGCTGCTAAAATTATCCGCACGTTCATTGAGGACTACCACGAAAAGCAGGAAGAAGACTTCCTCTTCCCGCGGTTTGAGAGGGCTGGCAAGCTCGTCGATCTCGTGAAGGTGCTGCGAGAGCAACATCAGGCTGGTCGTCGCTTAACCGATCAGATTACCAAGTTGGCAACTCCGGCGACAATTCGGGAAGCGGAGGGAAGCAAGGAACTTTCCGCGACCATTGAGAAGTTCGTCCGCATGTATCGGCCACACGAAGCCAGGGAGGATACCGTACTGTTCCCGGAGCTGCGCAGCGTGGTGACGGCAAAGGAGTTTGATGAGTTGGGCGACCGTTTCGAGGAGAACGAACACAAGTTGTTCGGGGAACATGGGTTTGAGGACTTCGTTGCCAAGGTCGCTGAGTGCGAAAAGAAACTCGGCATCTACGACCTCAGCCAATTCACACCGAAGTTTGAGGGAACGCGAGGATGAAGTCGGATTGATTTCCCTTCGATTCCAGGACTCCTCACACCGTTGGCGTTGTCGTTCGGCCATTTCCCGTCGCACGCATGAAGGGGCGGTCGCGTGCGTAGAACCGTACTCCAAAGCACGGTCAACCGATCCACACGGTTCCGAACCATTTCACGCGCCAGTCCTCGGCTATCCGTCATTCCGCCGCCCAATCCATTCGGATTACCGCCAGGTCTCGCGCATGTGCTTCCAGCGATGCAGCCTGGGCTGCCGTCCGAAGCGCACGGTTTGCCCAATGCTCCGCCCCAGCAGCTGTTCAAGGCCGTCAGTGATATTCGAGCCGCGATTGTTGAGCTTGGTCCAGGGGCGTAGCTGGCATAAGAAGTCCCTCAAACCTCGACCTGGAGCGGGCAGCCACATGTTGTTCCCCGAACAACAGGCGACTTCGACGCCGCGGACCCTCAGGTATTGATCGGGCCTTCGCGGTACCTTTTTTGTCGGATTCTTCCCAAGCCACT
Source organism: uncultured Planctomycetia bacterium (assembly GCA_963775975.1). Classification (GTDB taxonomy): domain Bacteria; phylum Planctomycetota; class Planctomycetia; order Pirellulales; family Thermoguttaceae; genus JANXQG01. The sequence goes on along the minus strand of CAVZKX010000003.1, from coordinate 112,474 downwards.
GACTTCAGCGGCGTGCCCCCGTTGTCGTAGACCTCGATGGCTTTGAAGCCCGCAAACCGCACCGAGTAAGCCACCGTAGGCAGCAGGTATTCGTGGTTCACGAAACATCCCAAGCGGCTGTTGCGAAATCAGGCGGACAGCCGCTGAAAGTGTCGAACGGCTGCCGGCTTGGGCGTCGGGCCGGTGTCTCGACGCCGAGGGCGGCGGCATCTACCGCGCCGAAGGTGTGGGCATTATTCCGAAGCCTGGTCGTCGAGTGCGACGTGCCGATCCGTCAAATAACTGATGCAAGCAATACATTTCACGGGCGAAGGGGGCGATGGAATAATTGGCCCTCGCGGTTTTCGCTCCTACTTCGCCCGCCGCTTGACAGCATATCCGTAGGAGATGGGCCACGAAGGTTCTGTGCCGAGTTCGTGCTCCGCCTTGAGGGCCCAATACGGTTCTCGCAGCAATTCGCGTCCGATGAATACTAGATCGGCATCGCCGCCAGTCACGATCTCGTTTGCATGGCAGACCTCAGTGATCATGCCGACCGCGCCCGTCATAATCCCCGTTTCGTTTCGGATCTTCCTCGCGAAGGGAACCTGGTATCCCTTGCCGACCGGGATTCGTGCCTTTGGCACCAACGCACCGGAGGATACGTCGATGAGATCCACGCCGAGGTCGTTCATCTTTCGGGCGAGGACCACCGACTGCTCAATGTCCCAGCCCCCCTCGGCCCAGTCCGTGGCCGATATGCGGACGAAGAGAGGCAATTCCTTGGGCACCAGTCGCCGCAGGCGCTCGGCGACCTGGAGAGGCAGTCGCATCCGGTTCTCCAGGCTCCCGCCGTACTTGTCTGTTCGGCGGTTGCTCAGCGGTGAGAGGAACTCATGCAGGAGGTAACCGTGGGCCGCGTGGATTTCTATTACCTGAAACCCGGCTACCATCGCTCGGCGAGCGGCGGCCTCGAACGCAACGACGATACCTTCGATACCGGGCTCATCTAGCGGTATTGGAATGGGATCACCCTCGTTGAAGGGTATCGGACTGGGGCCGACGACGATCCAACCGCCCTCCTCCGGCGTTTTGAGACTGCCCCCGCCTTTCCAAGGCGGTTCACAGCTGCCCTTTCGCCCGGCATGAGCCAACTGAATACCTGCGACGGCTCCCTGAGAATGAACGAATCGGGCGATGCGGGCGAGCGGTTCAACATGCTGGTCGCCCCAAATGCCCATGTCGCCGGATGAAATACGACCGTCGCGCGTGACGGCTGTGGCTTCCACCATGACCAGCGCCGCTCCGCCCACGGCACGGCTGCCGAGATGCACCAGGTGCCAGTCACTTGCCAGTCCTTCCTCCGCGATGTACTGGCACATGGGGGACATTACAATTCGATTTCGGAATGTGATTCCCCGAATCTTCAACGGGCTCACCAGATCGGTTTCAGGAATCTCACGGTCGTGATCGGCGTCGGCAGGGCATCCGTGTGGCATTACCTGGGGACTTGGGTCATCGAGTCGCTTGTCCGTTGGCTCATTCATTACCTGTTCTCCGTGGACGTGTTGAAAATCTCGCGTGAGTCGTTGACGAGTCCAGTGGTCTGTTCATGGTAGGCAAGCGGGCTCGCTGCGGCAAGTCGCGGCCCATGTGTTCAGCTTTTTAAGTGATGATGCCGCGAGTCCAGCGCGATCGAGAACCTAACCGAGTTCTTCCAGCGGTTCCGCTCGCTGAATATCCGCAGCAACATTCAGCTTGATCGACTGGTCCTGGACGCGCAAGGGATCATCCGCGGCATCGAACCGCAGGCGCTCCGCGACGACCAGGGCTTGCGGCAGCAGGTCGCGACGGAGATGTCGCGTGCGCAGGCAACGCTCGATGGTCTGCTCGTCGATCGGCCGCGTCGGAACATCCTCCGCCGTCCGCGCTAATTGAGGAGCGCCTTGCAACTTGTAATCAAACGCGGCGGGGTTGTCCGGTGCATCTACAGTGAAGCAATCAACTTGGCCGCACTGGGCAGCCCTGCCATCTCACGCGCCAGCAACGTCGAGCCCGACCAGCATGGACGCTGGATTGCCGATTTATCGCCAGTGAATGGACCTTCGCTTGGTCCCTTCGATCATCGCAGCGAAACGCTCGTTGCCGAGCATAGTTGGCTGGAAGTTCACTGGCTCTCCGCTGCAGTTTCCACGGCATGAGGCTTCTCGGCGACAGAGCAGGTCCCTCCGCAGTCCCTGCCAAAGAGACGGCCAATTGCGACTCGGTTGCGGGCAAACACGCCGTACGCCAGGTCGGCTAACCAGCCGATTAACGGCCAGGACAATGGTGCCACGATCCAGCCAAGTCCCACGGCTTTGTACGCCTCTCGAATTGCGGCCGCCCGGCACACGATGCGTCCATCGGGCATTATGCCATGGAGGACTCCCATCACCTCCTCTTGCGTCAATCCGTACTTTTCAGCGCGAAACGTCGGGTCGGCAATGTCTTCGGCCGCAAGTCGGGCCTTGCGGTCGAGCTTCTTGAGCCATGCGACTTCTCGGCGACAAAAGGGGCACTGACCGTCGAAAAGCAGCGTCAAGGATGGATCGCTCATAGCATGACCTCCAACGACATTATACGCAACCCTCGCTCGTTCGGATTCACAGCCTTACCCCTTCGGGTGCTCTTGCTGGCTAATGAGTTTTAACAACACACCAACGCTTGCCCAAGTTCGTTTTCGGCTACATGTTCACGTTCCTGGCCGTCGTGCTGCTGGCCGCGTGCCTGCCCGGCCCGACAGACAAACTCAAGGCGGCGATGGGCGAGGCCAACGGCTTCCGCACGATCTTCTTCTCTATGACCTTCTTCTCGATCGGCGCCGTATCAAACTTCAAGAAGCTCTGGGAAGAGGGATTCGGCAAGCCGGCCGCCGTGTACGTCGTCTGCCTGTTCGGCTTCATCGTCTTGATCCGACTGGCGATCTCCTGGCTTTTCTTTCATGGCATGAAACCACCGATCGTGGGAGGCTGATATGACGGACGCACCAAACTGTGACAAAATGAGATTATTTGAGACGGATTGCCACAGTCAGAAATCGCGGTAGAATTGAGCCGAACTCACTAGTGCCCAAAGGGTTCCATGTTTTTTGGCGCGGCGGCTCCCCTCATTCTGATAAGGACGAGATTCGAGTTCTCATGCGCCCACTGGACAAAGCCCTGCGTAGCAATTAGTTACCTAAGGCTTTTGTTTTGCCGGGAAGATGCGTGACTGCCAGGGCTACCGTGGGCCACCATTGAAATCAATTTCTAGCTCAGTGAGTCATCGGCTAATCGCTCCGTGATTAGAAAAGTCAACTCGTGGGCGTACAACCGGCCCCGATCGTCCAGTCCCGCTCTCCGTCCTTCGATTTCAAGAACCTCGAAGTTCGGAAAGTCGGCGATGGACGCGACAATTTTGCCTCCGAACTAACCTCGCCTAACCAAGCCAAAACTCTCCCTAAACTCTCACGGTAGCCATGTCGGTCCTCTTGCAGATACGAAACGCCTCGAAACGCTACGGTGACCAAATCTTGCTCGACGCTGCGGAATGCACCATTTCCGGCGATTCCAAAGTCGGATTTGTGGGTCGAAATGGAGCCGGAAAGTCGACGCTGCTGCGATGCATCCTGGGTGATGAGGAACTCGACAAAGGCTCGATCGTCCGGCATCCAAATTTGAAAATTGGCTACCTCCGCCAACATGATCCATTCCTGCCAGGCGAAACGGCAGTCGATTTTCTCATGCGAGATAGCGAACAGCCCGACTGGAAATGCGGCGAAGTGGCAGGCCAGTTCGAACTCAAAGGAAAGTATCTCGAAGGGCCGGTGAGCGAGCTGTCGGGCGGATGGCAAACACGAGTCAAGCTGGCAGCGCTACTGCTGCATGAACCAAACTTATTACTGCTCGACGAGCCAACCAACTTCCTCGATTTGCGAACGCAAATCCTCCTGGAGCATTTTCTCCGGAACTTTCCTGAGGCTTGCGTGATCGTTTCCCACGACCGAGCCTTTTTGGGTGCGACCTGCGATACGACGCTCGATTTGTCGCTCGGGAAGCTGACCTTGTATCCCGGCAAGATCGACGCCTTCCTCAACTATCAAAAAGAACTTGCCGAACACAACCGGCGTGTCAACGCGGCAACCGAAGCCAAGCGGAAACAGCTTCAAGAATTCGTCGATAAAAACCGTGCCCGGGCCAGTACGGCAACGCGCGCGAAATCGAAGAGCAAAATGCTCGATCGTTTGGAGTTCATCGAAGTCCAGGCGACGCAAGCTCGGGCGACAATCCGCCCGCCGGTGGTTGAGCCACGACAAGGTCCGGCCGTGCGCTGCAAGGATCTTGCCATCGGATACGACGGCCACGCAATCGCGCACGGCATCAACCTTGAAATTGATCACGGTTCACGGGCGGCAATCGTCGGAGACAACGGGCAGGGAAAGACGACGCTTTTGCGTACGCTCGTTGATTCCTTGCCGGCGGTCGATGGCTCGGTGAAGTGGGGATTCGGTTGTGATATCGGAACCTACGCACAGCATGTCTACACGAGCCTGCCCAGCGACAAGACAGTTTTGGATCACTTGGAATATCACGCCCTGCCAGGCACTAAGAACCAAACGATCTTGGACTTGGCTGGAGCGATGCTTTTTCGAGGCGACGCGGTCAAGAAAAACATCTCGGTTTTGAGCGGAGGTGAACGTGCCAGGCTTTGCATGGCGGCACTCCTGCTCGGGAAGAGCAACATCTTAGTTCTCGACGAGCCCGGCAACCACTTAGACGTGGAAACGGTCGAGGCGCTCGCCGATGCGTTGCTCGATTACAAAGGAACTGTGATCTTTACGGCGCACGACCGACACTTCATGAAGCGTGTGGCGTCGTGCATTATCGAGGTCAAAGATGGCACCGTCGTCAATTATCGGGGCGATTACGACGCTTATCTCTACATGGTCAATAAAGAGATTGATAACGATGAGAATGAGCGCAACGGCATAAGTGATCAAAAGCAGGGAAAAGCTGAACCATCGAAGGCAAGTTCTTCAAAATCATCGCCCAACCCTCGGAGTCCCGACACCAAAGGCCCCAGCCACAAGAGCAACATGAACAGTTCTTCATCAAAGCCAACCACTACCAACGACGAACGAGCAATCAAGAAGGAGATTGGCCAGATAGAAAAGAGCATTGCAAGATTAGACGGCGAGCGCAAGCAACTCAACGAACAATACATGCAGTCGACCGATTCGTCCGAGGCGGTCAAGCTGCATCATGAGTTAACTAGAATATCGAAAGAGCTTGAGACGGCGGAGTCGCGTTGGATCGAATTGCAGGAACATATCTGACGTGGGGAAAAAAGACACCACGAAAGAGCCGGGTCTCCCAGAATAGTACGCTTGGGAGTTTTCCGAAACTCACGTTTTTACCTTTTTCCAGGAGCCCCCAGCAATTTTATAGGTATCTGCGGCGCACGAAAGCCATAAAGTCTCAGCTACAAGGGCAGGGAATGAGCACGTTCCCAAAGGATCCATTCGGCCACCGATCCGGACGGTGCATTGCATGCGGTCGCGGTGGCGAAGAACAGGCCATCGGCCCCGCGAGTCAGCGCCTTGATGGCGAAACGGCGGGTCGTCTCGGTAATGATTTCAAGGCCCGCGCGTACGGCAGCCGGAGCATTGCGAACATGGGCCAGCAGCTTCTCGGGTCCGGCCAGCTTCAGCGCCGTCGTCAGCGGGCTGAACACGGTTTGTACCAGTGGAATGCGCTCCCGCATGTCGGCAAGCACGATCCTTTGCGATTCCAGCACGACGAGATACTCGCCTTCCATACCGCGCAGTTTTGCCAATCTCCGCCAGTCGTCCGGCGTCTTGATCGGGTAGTCAGCTTGCACAGGAGGGACGTTGCCGCCTTTGATGTCCAACGTGACACCCCAGTCCACGACGGAGTACAAGCCGTATGGCGTGAACTTGATGAAGTCGAGGTTGAGCTTCCGATGGAGTTCGAGCGACAACTGTGCCAGCCGCCTCGGCGAACGATTCTGATTGGGGAAGTGCCGCCAGAGCCCGAATGGTAGGCGGTCGGTTTCTTCAATCGCCAGGGCCTTCTCGATCCGCTCGCGGTGTGACAGCTTCCGTTTGATAACCGGCGCGGCGAAGACATTGGCCTGCACGGCGGCGATGCTTGCGGCCCCCGCGCCAACAGCACACAGAAAACGGCGGCGATTGAACGAGGTCCTGTTCGTAATCAACTCGGCACTCGATAAGCTAGGCCACCAACTGTGCTTCGCGTCTCAGCGCAGCCACGTCCTGGCGCGGCGGGGAACCGAACATGCGCCGGTACTCTCGGCTAAACTGCGACGGACTCTCATAACCAACCCGAAACGCTGCTGCCGCTGCGTCGATCCCCTCGCCCAGCATAAGTCGCCGCGCCTCCTGTAGCCGCAAGCACTTCTGGTACTGCAACGGGCTCATCGCCGTCACATTCTTAAAGTGAAGATGGAGCGCCGATGGGCTCATCCTCACATGATTGGCGAGCGACTCAATCCGTAGAGGGTCCGCGAAGTGTCCTTTCAGCCAGCGGATGGCCCGTGCAATGCGATGGGCCGGAGCGCCAACCGAAGCAATCTGGATCAACTGCGACCCTTGCGGACCCGTTAGTACGCGGTAGGTGATCTCACGCAACACAAGCGGTGCTAAGGGCGCGACGTGCTGCGGCTGGTCGAGCAGCCCCACAAGGCGAGTGACGGCATCAAGCAGCGGTGGATCGACGGAGGTCACCGCGAGCGCTCGCGAGGACGAGCCATGCGGCGGCGTGGCCGTCTGATCGGCTAATAGCTCGCCGACTACCGCGGCGTCGAACGAGATGCGCACTGCGAGGTAAGGGCGGCCCGCCGATGCCTCAACTATTCGGGCGGTAACCGGGAGCGCGACCGAGACCAAGAGTGACTGAGCAACGTCCATGCGATACGCCTCGTCCGCCAGCAGCACTTCCTTTGTGCCTTGAGCCACGATGCACAGCGAAGGCTCGTAGACGATGGCGACGAGATCCGATGGCGTCGTGAACTGAGACAGATTCAGCCCTGCTACCGCCGTGTTGCAAACACTATTCGATTGCGTATGCCGCTGGACAGCGGACGCGAGTTTTGGCAGCATGTTTGTCGCCAAAATGGCTCCTTTCCCAATGGTGAGTTGCCAAGCCTTACAACAGTATATCCACGGCAAATCCTTCCGGCCATGAGAACTTTCCAAAGTCGTGGAGGATTAGGCAAGCGTCTCGGATGATCGTGCTATCGGCGCGTCGATGCCGCCGCCTATAATTCCATCGTTGATCGCTGATTGGTGCCGTCTACGTCGTCCATTTATGCACAACGATATGAACTGAAGGAGTAAGCATTGCCTCACGTTATCGTAAAGCTCTGGCCCGGTAAATCCGAACAGCAAAAGACTCGGCTCGCGGACAAGATCGCCAAGGACGTAATGGATGTCTTCAACTACGGGGAAGAGTCAGTTTCCGTAGCGATGGAAGAAATCAACCCAGAGAATTGGGCTGAGAAGGTATTCAAGGCCGACATTCTCAAGCACCCGGAGAAGCTCTACAAGCGACCGGGATACGATTTATCTGACTTGCCATGACATGAGGCCAGATGCGATGGCGTTCGTGATGGGAGATAGCCTGAAAGATAAGGAATAAAGCGAAAGGAGCCTAAAATGCGAGGAGCCGTTCTGTATGGGCCGCGCGACGTGCGCTTTGAGGAGTGCGATGCCCCAAAAATCATGGAGCCGACCGACGCCATCGTCAGGCTCTCGGCCACCTGCGTGTGTGGGTCCGACCTGTGGCCCTACCGCGGTATACAAGCGGTCGCTCAGCCGACGCCGATGGGCCATGAATACTGCGGCATCGTTGAGGAGGTCGGCAGGACCGTCAAGTCGGTTAGGCCAGGACAGTTCGTCGTCGGCTCATTCGCCACGTCCGACAACATATGCCCGAACTGCCAGTACGGATACCAGTCGTCGTGCTTGCATCGCGAGTTCATCACGCGAGCCCAGGCACCGATGCTTCGTGTGCCGCTGGCGGATGGCACGCTGGTAGCCACACCGAATGTTCCGCCCAGTGAACTGGTCCCCAGCCTGCTGGCGGCCTCTGACGTGTTAGGGACCGGCTGGTTCGCCGCCGACGCCGCCAACGTGCAGCCGGGAAAGACGGTGGTAGTCGTCGGCGACGGTGCAGTCGGCCTTCTCGGCGCTCTGTCGGCCAAGCAGATGGGGGCAGAGCGACTCATCGTAATGAGTCGCCATGAGTCGCGGCAGAAGCTGGCCTGCGAGTTTGGCGCGACCGACATCGTAACCGAGCGCGGTGACGAAGGTACGGCTCGCATCCAGGACTTGACAAACGGTATTGGTGCGGATGCGGTACTGGAGTGCGTTGGAACGAAGGAGGCGATGATGCAGGCGATTCGCTCGACCCGGAGAGGCGGGTATGTCGCCTATGTCGGCGTCCCCCACGCGGTCGCTTTGGACGGCCAGGAATTGTTTTTTGCCCACGTCCACCTCCATGGCGGCCCCGCCCCTGTACGCCGCTTTCTGCCCAAGCTGATCGAACTGATCTGGGACAGGAAGATCAATCCCGGCAAGGTCTTCGATCTGACGCTGCCGCTTGAGCAAGTGGCCGAGGGATACCGCGCGATGGACGAGCGCCGCGCGATCAAAGTGCTGCTGCGCCCATAGGTCGATTTACGGTTGAGATTAAAAATCACATGGAGAGCTAAAATGACCACACGGCCGAAAGACAAATTGCGGGTCGTCGCCAAGGCCGATGACTTGCACATCTCGCCGCTTCGCGAGGACGGGACAACGTATGGCACGCCGACATGGATCTGGTCCGTCGCGGTCGATGACGCACTATTTGTGCGCGCATACAACGGGCGAGACTCTCGCTGGTATCAGGCCGCGATGCAGCAAAAGGCGGGGCGGATTGCGGCGGTTGGCGTGACGAGGGAAGTTACCTTTGAGCCGGTCGAAGGACCGATCAACGACCGCATTGACGACGCTTACAAAGCGAAATACGGGAGCAGCCCGCACCTCGGCGCGATGATCGGCACCCGTGCCCGTGCCGCGAAAGTCCAAGTCAGTCCGTGCGAGGCCAACGCCTGATCGCCGCAAACACAATCCTGTTCCCAACCGCAACCCAAGAGCTGTTAGCCTTTCCCGAATATCGCCCGATTACTGGATGACACCATCGCCAGGAGCCCGTGACATGAATAAAGAACCCACGACAATGGAAAAGTTGTTTGGCGACTTCGCGCCGAAGCTCGTCGAACTGACCGACAGCGTGCTGTTCGGAGACGTTTGGGAGCGGGCTGGCCTGTCGAAGCGAGATCGCAGCTTGGTCACGGTGGCGGCCCTCATTGCCATGAACCGGATCGAACAGTTACGGTTCCACATTCCCAACGCGCTGAACAACGGCGTTACGGAGGACGAGGTCATCGAAGTCATCACTCATCTGGCGTTCTACGCCGGGTGGCCCAGCGCCATAAGTGCCGTCGCGTTAGCAAAGGAGTTATTCGCAACAGTGCCCACGAAATGAATAACCAAGTAGAAACTGGAGTTGAATGATGCGAAATCGCAAACTCGGAAAAAGTGGATTGGAAGTCTCAGCCCTCGGGCTGGGCTGCATGGGCCTGAGCTACGGCTGCGGACCAGCGGTGGACAAGCAGCAGGGAATAACTCTGATCCGCGCTGCGTTCGACCAAGGGGTCACCCACATGTCCGTTGCTACCGCCTGTCCTGCACCCGCACCGAAACGTCGCTGGCACCGTCAGTTCCTCTCGATGTTGCCCGCACTTATTACTCACGCGAAAATCGCGTTTCGACACGTTCCCGGTCAGGACCGCCAGGACAAGATATAAGAGGTCATCGCCAACGCCCTTGTCGCCTTCCGCCGGCTTGTCCAACTCAATAAGGCCGATCTCGCTTATCCAGAGCCAAGGCCCAACGATCGAACGCCTTGAACGGCTCTCACACCTTGTCACTAACCGGGTCCAGGTTGCCGATGTGTTGATCGCACGAGGCGAAGGCTCCCGCGGGGCGTGGTTGATTCGCGGCGATTCCCTTATTGCCGTGAACCTCTCGCAAGCCTCGATCATCAAGAAGGATGACGCAACCAAACAAGCAACGATACAATTGCCCCAACCCGAGCTATTGCAGGCGCGTGTTGACCACGAGCGGACCCGCACCTGGGCTGTTGACCGAATGACATGGCTGCCGTGGACCGCCCATCAAGACCGCCTGCGTGATGAAGTCATGCAGCAGGCACAGCGGCTTGTTGCCGAGGTCGCCGGCTCACAAGAGAACATTGACCAAGCCAAGCGGGCCGCGGAGACAATCATCTGTGGCTTCTACGAACAGGTCGGATGGCAGGTGAAAGTTGCATGGAAAGAGCAGCCATAGGCAATCCTTGAAAACGGGCGCTTCGCTCGGCCCACCCTACCTATCAGTGCTACTCCCGCTTCATCCGTTCAAGTTCTGCCAGACGTTCCTGGAGTTTAGCAATCTCGGCGTCGATCTCCGCAGTCGACAAGCGCGGTGGGCTGTTACTTTCCACTCCGAACTCGGCTCGGCTCAAGCGGTGGAAGATCGGTATTACCACAGTGATCGCCGCGTCGAGTATGGCCGCCACGCCCAAGAGTTGGAACATGCCGGCGTCGCGCGGTTCGGCCATGATCATGGAAACGATGATAACAGCCACGCCGAAGATGGCTATATAGGCGGCTGGGAGCGACCAGCGGTACGACCTGGCCATTTGCGCCATAGATAAGAGCGAAAGATGCGCGGTCGCCACGGCGAACACTGAAATGGAGGAGGCGAGTCGCCAATAGAGTTCACTGGCTGCTTCTATCCACATGCCGCCGATGACCATCACGGCGGCCAGCAAGGCAAGCGCTATGCCGGCCAGCGGAAGCAGCTTGCCTCGCCCGGTGGAGAGGCACGCGCCGCAGCCCAAACCGCAGATGCTGGCAACGGAAACTGTGACCGTTGTTAGGAGAATGCGAACTTGAATCCAGTCGAACCTTCCGGAGAAAATGGCCCCGATGCCGAGAATCGCGCTCAGGACCACGGAACCAATCAGGGCGTAAAGGAAAGTCTTTTTGATCGGAAAACCTTGGTAATCGACCATCATATTGACTCTAGCGGCGGCTCTTGTAATTTGAGTGCCTTGCGTCCCACAAGGCCTGCACAAAAACCAAGGCGTGACAGCGGCGCAATTATAACGACAGCGACGGCGGCGATTACTCCGGCTGTCCGCGATTTCGTCCCAAACCGCGGTGCGCGGCAGGCCGACCCGTCGAACAACTAGCGCCCAGTTTGCGCGCATGATCATTCTCCGAAATTGATTGGGTTGCTGCCCAGGGTGCTTGGAGCACGGGATTACCGATCGTGATGATCCCTGCGGCGATTACTCGGAAGACCGACCTTTATGCTGCCGAGCCGGATTGTCCAGAACCATAATCTCCGCTGCCTGGAAGTCTAGGACGGCACGCATCACCGGACAATTGGCGCAAGAGAATGCAACCCCTGCCACGCCGAACCGGCGTCCCTTTGATTCAACTGTATTCCGGGACTCATACCACCCCTTCCTCGGAAGGTGTTTTAATCTTCTATCAAACGTTGCCTTGCAGCAATCTAGGAAGGAAGCGATGCCGCTTGGAAAAGGTCGCAGGAAGGCTCCAGCAATCCAAGGGATTCTACACACAAGCATGGAGCAATTGAATCGCAAAAACTTAATCTGCCATGTCGATTGCACAACCACTTCTTCCGCTTGCATTTCCATAAATGTCAATGGCAGGTAAAGTTTGCCGAAATTAAGAAACTTTGTTTACAAAATGCTTGCCATAATCTACAAAGCCGCTTAAAATGCGATTCGGTAACGGGAAAGTCGGCGCCAGTTCGGGGCAGGGTGACCTCATGATTCCATGTAAGGGGTACGATTCATGGCACTCGTCGCACCACGTCGTTCTGCATTGCCGCGCAAAGCGCAAACGGCCTTTGCCGACGGCGATTACTGCCGGGCGGAAGAACTCTTCCGCGCCCTCTGCCGCGAAGAACGTTCCGAGCCGAATTGGCGGTTGGAACTGGCTACCGTTTTGATCTCTAAAGTTGAGTTCTCCGCAGCCGAGCGCGAATTGGATGAGGCGCTTCGGTTGGCGGCGGGCAACACTGCGGTAACGCGCACCGTCGCCTTGGCCTACTTCCGCATGTTGCGTTACGAGGACGCCAAGCGGCTCCTGCAACCGGCGGCCGCGGCCGGCAATGAGGACAGTCTGCTGGGACTGGTGCAGGTCTTGGAGCGGGAAGGCTTGTATGCGGAAGCCGCCGAGTGGGTGCAGAGGGCCCTCAAAGGCCGCTCCCCGAATCCGGAGTTTTGTTATCTCGAAGCCCTGCTGATGAACCGACAGGACCAGAACGACGAAGCCGAGACGCGGTCCCGCGCCTTGGTCGAATCCTCCTCCACCGTGCCGGTCCAAGTCCGCTACAAGGCCGCCTATCTGCTGGGCGGAATCCTCGACCGTTCCAAGCGGTATGCCGAAGCGGCCGCAGTCCTGGGTAAGGCGAAGCAAGAAGCTGCCGCCTTTCCGGGCATCAAGGATTTGCTCAAACAACAGCGGTTTCGGGTGGCAAGTTTCCGGGAATTTGCAGCGAGGCTGCGTCCCGAGGAGATCCGCCGCTGGCGCGAGGAGATGGAGGGTGACGCGCTCGGTTTCCGCCCGGCTGCGCTGATGGGCCACCCCCGCAGCGGAACCACCCTGCTGGAACACCGCTTGGAGCGGCACGAAGGTGTTGTCGCTTTGGAGGAGACCAACGCCTTCGACGGAGGAGGGCTAGGCGCCGCCGGCTTCAAGCGAGATGAGCTTTTCGCTGCGCTGTACCCGCGCTCCACCGAACAGATTAAAGATGCCCGCCGCCGCTACGGGTTGGCCGCCGCCACGCTGCACGGGGCACCGTTGTCACCGGAAAACTTGGTGATCGACAAGAACCCCTCACAACTCATGCAGCTTGCCTTGTGGTTGCGAGTGTTCCCGGAACTCCGCCTCTTAGTGGCCTTGCGCGACCCGCGAGATGTCGTGATCAGCAGCTATTTCCTTTATCTCCCGGCCAATCCGGCCAGCGCCAGTTCCTTGGTTGGGAGACTACCGCCCGCCATTATGCGGATTTCATGCAATTGTGGTTGAACATGCGGGAGGTTCTGCCGCCGGACTGCTGGCTGGAATGCCGCTATGAGGACATGGTCGCTGACGCGGAGGCCCAGACCGCGCGCGTGGCCGATTTCCTCGGCATCGCCAGCGAACAGAAGGACCCTGGCCGGCCCTCAGCCACCGTCCACTCGCCCAACTACGCCACCGCCACCCGTCCGGTGCATTCGAAGTCCGTGGCCCGCTGGCAGCATTACGCGGAACATCTGAAATCGGGTGCAAAACTTCTCGAACCATTTATCAATGAATTTGGCTATCAGCCAATTAACTGACTAACTTTTGATTTAATTAAGGAGCCCTGTCATGAAGGTCGACCTGAAGCGTATTCTTCGATTTTTCCGTAAGATGCTTTCCGTCGGTGCGATTGCCGCCGCGACTTTGGCGGGAGGCGCGGGCACATCCCACGCCGCACTGGTCATCTCCAACGGCAGTTTTGAATCGCCGAGCCGAAGCGGCGGCTACGGCTCCTACACGGCCGGCGCCGTCTGGGCGCCTCACAACCTCTGTCCGACGGCTTACACCAACGGCAACCTCAATCAGATGTCAGAGAGCTATGTGAGCACCGGCGGCATGTCCACCGGAAGCCAATATGCCATGGGCTGCCGACAGGGCGATCCCGCCAATCTTTTTTCAGGCACGGTGGGAAGTGCCCCCACCGGGCTGTATATCGACCAGACGATCGGCAATATAAGCGCCGCCGACTCGACCACGTCGTACTCCCTTTCCGCGGACTTGATCCATGCCTTTGGGAATTTTCCCGGTTGGGGAAACCTCCAAACCTATGCCGGGGCGGGCGTCACGATCGGCTTCATCGACGGCAACACGGGAAACATCCTCGCGGAAACGAACATCAGCTATGCCAACTCCTATGGGACCGCCGACACCACCCCGGTAAAAATCACCAATTCGTTAACTTGGGCAGCCGCGGGGAGCGGCCTGGCGGTCGGCACGCCGATCAACGTCTTTGTCGGATTCCGGCTCAATCCGGGGCTCGGCAATAGCGTCGATCTCAATTCTGTGGCGGTCGATAATCTGGTGCTTACCAGTTCCGCCGCGGCCAGTTACCCCAGCCTGACTTGGACCGGTTCGTATGGCGCCTCCCCCACACAATGGAGCACGAACGGGAGCGTGCTCAACTGGTCGAACAGTGGTACGGCCGCTTCCTATACCGAGGGTGCGCTGGTGACGTTCGACGATTCCGTAGGCCCTGGTTCAACCACCGTGGCTATCTCCGCGGCCAACGTGACGCCTGCCGGCGTTGTATTCAACAACACCACCAAGAGCTATAACCTGCAAGGACCGTTCGCCATTGCAGGCGGGGCTTATCTCACCGTGTCGGGCGGAGGTCTGGTCACAGTTACCAACAGCAACTCCTACACGGGCGGCACAAACATCAGCAGCGGTACGCTGAAAGTCGGCAACGGCGGCAACAGCGGCAGCATCGGCAGCGGCGATATCGTCGTCAATGGCGCTTTGATCTATAGCCGCTCCGACAGTGTGACGACCCTTAGCACGATCACCGGCAGCGGCAGCGTGACGCAGCAAGGCCCCGGATTGCTAGCCCTCGCCGGCATCAATGCCTACACCGGCGCCACAAACGTCAGTGGCGGAACGTTGCAGATCGGCAATGGCGACAGCGCGACGCTAGCCAGTACCAGTGTTCTCTTAAGCAACTCCGGCGCGCTTGCGTTCGACCACTCCACCAACATAAACTACGCCGGAACAATCAGTGGCGCGGGCTCGGTCATCAAAGCCGGCTCCGGAACGCTCACGCTATCCGGCGCCGATAATTACAGCAACGGCACGATTGTCACTGGAGGCACGCTCAATCTCAGCAGCGCCAGCACGGTTGGCGGGGCGCGACTGTCAACGGCGGTTATTTGTACGCAAATAGCCCGTTGACCGGGCCCGTGACTATCAACGGCGGCAATTTGTATGCAAATAGCCCGTTGACCGGGCCCGCGACTATCAACGGCGGCAATTTGTACGCCAACAGTTCGCTGGCGGGCTCCGTGGCCGTCAATAATGGCGGGGTCCTGCGCGGCAGCGGCACGGCCGGCGCCGTCAGCGTGGCCTCCGGCGGCGGCATCGAAGGCGGCTTCAACGGCGCCGGAACGCTGACGCTGAACAGTCTGACCTACACCGGGAGCGGCACGTTTCTGTGCAATGACTATGTGAACTTTCCGGCCAGCGGCAGCGTCGCTCCCTTGAACGTCACCGGCGGCGGCGGGCTGAACCCCGGCGTCGGCCCCGTGACGGTCAACCTCGGCGGGCGGGCCTCCACCACCGACGCCACGTACCACCTGATCCACTACTCCGGCGCGCTCGGCGGCAGCGGCTCCGCGGCCTTCGCCATGGGCACCGCGCCCACGGTCGGGCGCTGCGGGCCGACGTATGCTCTGGTGAATAATCCTGGCTACATCGACGTCGTTACGACCATCACACCCGTGATCTGGACCGGCAGCCTCTCGACGGCGTGGAACGCCACCGACACGCTTCCCGCGCCGATGAACTGGACGTTCAGCGGCAGTGCGACGCATTTCCTCCCCACCGACATAGTGCAATTCGACAACAGTACCCCCTCGGGCGGTACGGTCAACATCAGCAGCGGCAACGTCTTGCCGGATGGCGTGCTAGTCAACAACGACGGTTCCCACCCGTACACTTTTACGGGCATCAACGGCATTGGCGGCGGCGCCAGTCTGACGAAGTCCGGTATCGGGTTGCTCACGATCGCGATGGCCAATTCCTATAGCGGCGGCACCACGGTCAATGGTGGTACGCTGAATCTGTCCTACAACAACGGCGCCAGCGGCACGCTTTACGACGGTCTGACGATCAATCCCGGTGCAACCGTGATCTGCACCGTGAACAATGCGCTTGGCTATGGCGGCAACAATTGGGTCCGTAACATCAACATCAACGGCGGCGATCTCGCGACCGCGGTGACCACCGACAACGGCTGGGGCACGACCATCGGCATGACCGCCGGCACGATGAGCACGACAGTCCCGAACGGCTATTTCGCAATGGGCAACTCTCCCGTCTTCAACATCAACGCCGCGAGCGCTCCTTCGGTCATCAGCGCCAACTTGACTGACCGGGAGACCGGGCCCGGGATCGTGTTCAACGTGGCCCGCGGAAGCCGTACGGTCGACTTGAGCATTACCGGCAACATCCTCAACCCCGGCAATTCACAGGGCATCACAATCAACGGCAACGGCATGACGGTCTTCACGGGCGTCAATACGTATGCTGGCCCGACGAACCTCAGTGGCGGCACGCTGCAATTGGGCGATGGCACGAGCGGACACGACGGCACAATCGCTGCCACAAGCGGCGTGACCGACAACGCGGCCCTGGTCTACAACCTGTATGGCAACCAGACGGTGAGCTACGCTATCGGCGGCAGCGGAAGTCTGACCAAGACCGGCCCCGGTAAGCTGACCTTGAACGGCGGCAATTCTTATTCCGGCGGGACGAATGTCAATGCCGGCACGCTCTATGCCAATAGTTCGCTGGATGTGGTCGCCGTGGCCGCCGGCGCAACTCTCGGCGGCCAAAGCTTGGTCGGGAACGTCACGGTGGCCCCCGGCGGCGGCATCGAAGGTGGCCAGAGCGGCTCCGGAGCGCTGACCGTCAACGGCAACCTGAGTTTCAGCGGCTCCGGCAGTATAGTCGGCGGGCTCAGCACGCCCGCGCCGGGCGCCGCGGCGTTGTTCGTAACAGGTGCGCTGACGACGTCCGGCGGCCCCGGCTCGATCAGCATCAATGTCGCCGGAGCCCCGCCGCCCAACGGCCTGTACGAGTTGATCACCTACGGTTCGTTGCCCGGCGGTTTCTCTGCGTTCACGATTTCACCGCCACAGCGGTCCTACAGCCTGGTGAACAGCGCCAGCTCCAACTCCATCGACATCAACGTCAATTCATCGAATTACCCCATCTGGACCGGGGCCAACAGCCAACTCTTCACCGGCGGCAATAATTGGAAGCTCTCGTCCAACAATTCGGTCACCGACTTCCTTTCGGGTGATGCCTGCGTCTTGGACGACTCGGCCACCGGCACCACCACGGTGAACGTCAACGCCAACGTGAGCCCGTCCAGTATGACCTTCAACAATTCCACGAAGACCTATACCCTCACGGGCACCGGCGCGATCACTACCGGCGGAATTAACAAGTCGGGCGGCGGTCTGCTGGTCATCGGCAATAACAACACCTTCCCCGGCGCGCTGACGATCGGCGGCGGCACGGTGCAGATCGGCAACGGCGGCTCGACCGGAAGCGTGGCAGCCGATGTGCTTATCGACACCGGAAGCAATTCCGGGAACACGCTCGTCTTCAACCGCGGCAACACTATGACGATCTCCAACTCGATCAACGGCATGGGCACACTCGTGCAAAACGGCAGTGGAATGGTCTCGCTGACTACCGAGCAGACCCAAGCCGGCAGCTTCACGGGCAACGTGTACGTCACCGCCGGCACGCTCCAGTTGAACGTGCCGGGAGTTGCCAGCAGCGCCAACGGCGGCTTATTCAAGGGCACCAACGCCTTTTTCGTTTCTCCGGGCGCGACTCTGGATGTTGCGCAGCAGCGGAACCTGCGTTTCGAGCAGCCGGTCAACGTCAACGGCGGCATTTTGAACTTTTCGAATCCGCTCACGGATTTCCGCAATTACGTCAATACGCTGAATCTGACCAATGCTCAGGTTACAGGAACAATTTTCGGCACGGGCTTGAGTTCCGACTCTCCCACCTGGACCATGAGCGGCAGTTCGGGCAACACCATCTCAGCGCAACTGGAGATCGTGGAAAACAGCAGCAACTCCGTCTTTACAGTCAACGTGGCGCACGACACGGCCGGCACCGACCTGTTATGGACCGGAAACATCGTCGAGTTCAGCGCCGGCACGACTTTTGTGAAGGCCGGCCCGGGAAAAATGGTCTATGCGGGGGTCAACTCCTATGACGGTCCAACCACCGTTTCGGGAGGCACCCTGCAAATCGGCAATGGCGGAGCGACGGGTAATTTGGCCAACGGCGCCGTCACCAATAACGCGAGCCTGGCCTTCAGCCGCTCCGACGCCTTCGCTGTCGCCAACGCCATCAGCGGCACGGGCAGCGTGACTCAACTTGGCCCGGGCACGCTGTACTTGAACGGCGTCAATTCGTATACCGGAGGGACGAACGTCAACGTTGGGGTGCTCGGCGGCAGCGGCACGACCGGGGCCGTCAGCGTGGCCGCCGGGGCCGGCATCGAAGGCGGCTTTGCAGGCGTTGGAACGTTGACGCTGGCCAGCCTCACCTATAGTGGCTCTGGCCGACTGAACATCACGCCCACGCCGGCCAATGTGCCCCTGATTGTCACCGGCAGCAACAGCCTGACCGCCAGCGGCGGCGTCGGCTCGGTGGCCGTGAACGCTCCCGCAGTGGTGGTGACAAGCGGAACCTATCCGGTGGTCCAGTACTCAGGGGCTATCCAAGGGGCCGGCTTCCCGGCATTCACCGTCGGGACTGTACCCCCCGGACGCAGCGCGACCTACAGCCTGGTGAACAACCCCCACGAAATCGACTTGCACATCGCTGTGACCCCGGTGATCTGGACCGGTAGCGCCTCGACGGCATGGAACGAACCGGACACGATCGGCCCGCCCAAAAACTGGACGTTCAACGGCAGTGCCACGAATTTTCTCGCCAACGACATTGTGCAATTCGACAATAGCACCGCCTCGGGCGGCACCGTCAACATCAGCAACGGCAACGTCTTGCCGGCCGCCGTGCTAGTCAACAACGACGCTTCCCACCCGTACACCTTCACGGGCAGCAACAGCATCGCCGGTAGCGCTTTCCTGACGAAGTCCGGAATCGGGACGCTCACGGTCGCACTAGCCAATTCGTACAGCGGCGGCACCACGCTCAATGCCGGGGTGCTTTCCTTCGCCAACGGCGCGCTGGGAACTGCCGGTAACATCGCGCTCAACGGCGGTACGCTGCAATGGAACGGCAGCAACACCCAGGACATCTCCAGCCAACTGGTAATGGCCAACTCAACGACGGCGACACTCGATACCCAAGGCAACAGCGTTACCCTGGGCAATGCACTTGGATCGAATTTATCAGCGGCGTTGGTAAAAATCGGCTCCGGCACATTGGCGCTGGCGGCGGCGAACACCTACACCGGCGGCACCACGGTCAACGGCGGAACGCTTTTGTTGAACCACACCGGCGACGGCAACGGCGTCGGCACTATTGTAGGCACGCTGACCATCGATCAGGGCGGCACCGTGATTTGCGGGGCGCACAACGTCTTCGGCTACACCAGCGCGGCGACCTCGCTCGGCACCTTGAACATCAACGGCGGACTGCTCGACAAGGCCGCCAACACCAACATCAATGAAACCCTCACCGGTGTCACCGTCAACATGACCGGCGGCACGTGGGCCGGCACGGGCGGCCGCTTCGACATGTTCTCCGCCGGCTATGGCGACCCGAACGACTCGGTGAACGTCTTGGCGAGCAGTCGCACTGCGTTTATCACGGCGTCACTCAATTTCCGCAGCGTAAGCCCGTTGTTTTCCGTCGCCTCCGGCACGACGCCCTCAGGCATCGATTTGCTGGTCAGCGGGCAGTTGACCGGTTCTTTGGGAATGACCAAAGACGGTCCCGGCGTCATGGCGCTTGCCAATACCAATAACACCTATACCGGCGCCACAACGATCAGCGGCGGCACGCTGCAATTGGGCACCGGGCAAAGCGGGCAAGACGGCGCGATTAGCAGTACCAGCGGTGTGACCGACAACGCCGCGCTGGTCTACAAGCTGTCCGGCACTGAGAACGCCAGCTATGCAATCAGCGGCAGCGGCGCGCTGACCATGACAGGCAGCGGCACGCTTATTCTCAGTGGCTCGAGCAATACCTACATGGGCGGCACGACGGTCAACAACGGCACGCTGACCGTGACGAACAGTCTGGCGATTGACGATGGGACCAACCTTTCCGTCGGCAATCCGGCGCTCTTGGCGCTGCTTCCGGCCCCGGTGATTCCGTCGGCAGTTGTCCCGTCCGCAGCCATCGCGCCGGTTCCGGAACCGGGCACGCTGGGTCTGCTTGCGGCGGGTGTGACTGTGGCGTTCTTTGCGGTCCGCCGACGTAGCCGGCGCATTATGCGGCGGTAATCACCACACAGGTGGCACGACGCACGTTCAGCGACGCCAGCGCTGTAACCGAGAGCGAGGCGTCCGCCGACGGGACGAGCTTGACCGTCGACGGCGCCTCGCGGTTCGCGGCCTCCGTTGTGCCAGCCGTAATTGGCTGGCACGGCGGTCGTGCCCGAGCCGGGCACGCTCACGCTATTGATCGCTGGAGCGGGGCTGATGGGAATGTATCGCCAGCGGCGCTTACACTCGAACCAATCCCGATCGGACAGGATTTGGTCGGCATAATTACTTCCCGGAAAGTTTCCTGTTTTCCAAAACGTCCATCAAACGACCCGTTTCTCGGAACCTGTTTTGATCTGTCATCAAACGTTGTCTTCGAGCAATCTGGACAAGAACCGACACCCTCGGCTGCAACAGCCGGTGGGACGTACGATCAACCCAACGATACCCGAATCGCGGGTGCCTGCCTCCGTTTTGGCGGTATAAACCCATTGCCCCGATATGACGTATCAGGATGTATCACGATTGACAACTCCGTACTGGTTGCAAGAATGCGATAGAGTTCTACCGCACTTCGGCGGTCGAATACATGTACAGCCCGGTGGAAGGAGTTAATGATGAAGCGGTTGCGTCAGGTTGCACTCGTAGTGACCGCCCTGGCCTGTATAACGGAGCGGGCACCAGGGGCCGATGCGACTCCCGCTTCCGCGGCAGAGTTTCGTGACCCCGAAAAGGTGTTCCACAAGGCGTGCGAGCAGCTCGTGGCGCTGGAGCGCAAGCATGACTTACTCCACGGGGTGTCCGAGGCCAAGCCGGTCCTAGAACGGAACGACAAGGAGCGGCCGAGGTCAGCTTCCCTCGTATTCGAGAGGAACGCGCTGCCCCCGGGCAAAGGGTCCGCCATGCCGAAGGACCGGTCGAGGCCGTTCCTCTACGTCTCGATCCAGGTTTGGTCGGGTCGATCAGAGCAGCCTCCGGGGGACATGCACGAGTTTGAATGGAAGGGCCAGACGTACCAGATGTGGGTACGGGTCTTCGGCAGCGACGCTGAACTCGTCAAGGCGATTCGCGGGGCGGTGGATGTGCCACGACTCGAGCCTCCGCAACTCACCTTCCGGCTGCAAACCCCACAATCCCTGCACGCGTATCGCAAAGGGAAACCGCTCATCTTTGAGGGGGAAGCGACGGCCCCCATCCATCGGCCAGGCCCCGAGCATTTCAAACTCACGAAGGTGACGGATATGCAAGCGGTTCCTCTCCGCGTGGCCTACGATCGAGATCAGGTGGAACGCCAAGTGCCGGGGAAGCTCCGGGGCTCGGCGTCTGCGCAATCCATTTACGTTTACAATTCACTATTCAGTGGAACACGTCTCTTTCTCTACGACGGCATCTTCAGCGACAAGGACCCGAAAGAGAAGGCAGGCGTCATGGACCTGTATGGGTGCCCGAAACTTCAGGCCGGTGTTCTCTATCGCCTTACTTGGGCTTGCTGGCCAGTCGGGGCGAGGGAAGTAGTGGAAGTATCCTGCGAGTTTAAGTTGGACCGGTGAGGAGCGGGCAGATGTCCGCCGCCGAGGTTTCTTCGAGTTCGTATCTCACCGAGTCGGCGGCCACTGCTGGGCATTGGCGTTAGGCTGCCGTTGTTTCGTCGGATGTCCAGTCAAACGACCTTATTCCGGACCGTGCTTTAACCTTCCATCAAACGTTGCCACCGAGCAATCTGGGAATGAAGCGACACCCCTGGTTGGAAAAGGCTTGTGGGAAGTGTCATCAACTCAACTTTTGTGAATTAGGAATTCTGACTATATACAATGATGCGGTTCCAGCAGATCAAGGCGCATCCGATGGACAGGAACACATCATGAATGTGCGGTCGCTGTTCGTTACGCACGCGCAGATGGCGCTCGCGATAGCGGATTTGGTTGGCATCAGCGACGTGCTTGGAACCGGCTGTCCTGCCGATGCCGGATTACGTCCCTGTGATCAAGACGTTTCTTTCGTCCTTTTCCACCGATGTAATGCATCGCCGAACATCGAATTGGTCAGGCAACGCCAAACGTCCGCGTAAGCGATCCAATGATTGCGTCGAATTCTACCTTGTGCCCATGTGCTTACCGAGGAAATCCCGCATCAGTGCGGCGATCTCATCGCCGTTGGTTTCCAAGGCAAAGTGGCCGGCGTCGAGCAAATGGAACTCCAGGGTCTTCAGATCTCGCTTGTACGGCTCGGCCCCGGCAGCAGGGAAAATCTTGTCGTTCTTTCCCCACGTGATCAGCATCGGCGGCTGGTGCTTGCGGAAGTATTCCTGCCAGCTTGGATACAGCGGCGGGTTGCTGCCATAGCTGAGAAACAGGTCGAGCTGGATTTCGTCATTTCCCTTGCGATCGAGCAGGAACTGATCTTCGGCCGCGCCGTCCGGGCTGACGAGTTCTAGATCCTGCACACCGTCGGTGTACTGCCACCTGGTCGCGTCGTAGGTGAGCAGCTTGCGAATGGCGTCACGTTTTTCCTTGCTCTTGGGTTCTTTCCAGTATTCCTTAATCGGCTTCCAGAAATCGTTGTCGAGCCCCTCGTCGTAAGCGTTACCGTTCTGCACGACAATGGCGGTGATGCGTTCCGGATATTTGGCTGCCAGGCGGTAGCCAACCGGGGCGCCGTAGTCCTGCACATACAGTGCGTACTTCGTCAGCCCCAGCTTCTCGGTGAATGTGTCAATGACCTTTGCCAGGTTATCGAACGTGTATTCGAATTTATCGTGCGTCGGCATCGAGCTGTGGCCGTAGCCAGGGTAATCGGGCGCAACTAAGTGGTACTTGTCGGCCAGCGCGGGGATCAGGTTACGGAACATCTGCGAGCTCGTCGGAAATCCGTGAAGCAACAGAACGACCGGAGCATCCGGCGGACCAGCCTCGCGGTAAAAGATGTCTAGGTCGCCAACTTTCACGGTCTTGTGGCGGGCCTTAACTGATTGCTGAGCAGATACCGGCGTACTCAGGCACATCACTAAGGCAGCAGTTGCTAGCAGACCCAGGGTCGAAGCGAAGTTCGTGGGATAGTTCATCATCTTGTCTCCAAAGTAAAGGATGCTTTAAGCGTGGCCGACTCGAATGTGAATGGCGGGGCGATTATGGCGGGTGGCTTCGCGGCCAGCAGATTCGTGCTCATCATCAAGTCCTGAAATCAAAGCGAATCGGTGAGAGTTTCTTGTCCATGCGCGGGATGCCCTACGTAGCTGCGAGATAGGAACGGTTTGCGGTAAAGACAGGGGCTGTTCGCCGATCAGCCTGCGCCCTCAAAAAAGGCGAGGAGATCGGAGTTAATTTGATCCGCATTGGTTGTGCACATCCCGTGCGGAAAACCTGGATACACCTTCAGCGTGGCGTTGTTCACAATCTTCGCCGACATCAGACCGGCGGCACCGATCGGTACGATCTGATCATCATCACCATGAAGGATGAGGGTTGGCACATCGAATTTCTTCAGGTCTTCAGTAAAATCCGTCTCAGAGAAGGCCTTGACGCAGTCGTAGTGCGCCTTCACTCCTCCCATCATCCCTTGCAACCACCAGCGCTCCCGGACGCCTTCGGAAATCTTGGCGCCCGGCCGGTTGTAACCGTAGAACGGGAGCGTAATGTCCTTGTAGAATTGCGACCGATCCCCCGCAACACCGGCTCGAATTCCGTCAAAGACTGAGATGGGCAGGCCGCCGCGATTCTTTTCCGTCTTCAGCATCAACGGTGGCACCGCGCTGATAAGCACGGCCATGGCGACACGTTGTGTGCCATGTCGCCCGATGTACCGGGCAACTTCTCCTCCACCGGTGGAGTGGCCCACATGGATTGCATTCTTCAGGTCAAGCTTTTCAGTGAGGGCTGCAAGATCGTCGGCGTAGGTGTTCATCTCGTTGCCGTCCCAAGTCTGGGTGGAACGGCCATGTCCTCGCCGGTCATGTGCTATGACACGATAGCCATGCTGGCCGAAGAACAACAACTGTGCGTCCCAGTCGTCCGCGCTGAGCGGCCAGCCGTGGCTGAAAACGACCGGCCGGCCGGCGCCCCAGTCCTTGTAATATATCTGCGCCCCGTCTTTGGTCGTGATTGTGGTCATCGCGTCAACTCCTTTGGGTTCGCCAGGGATTACAAACTCAGTCGTTTTGGTTGCGGTTGCGAAGGATCTACCAATCAAGCGGCGGCCAATTTGCCGCTCGTGAACAGGACGACCAGTCCTTCGGACGCGGTCGGGTGCGTGAAAATCGCGTCGCGCAGCGAGGTGTACGGAATGCGCGCGAGCATAGCCGTCTGGACGACAGCCATTTGCTCGCTGGCTTCGGCACAGAACGCGGTGAAACCCAGGACGCGATCGTCGGCGCCGATCAATGCCTTCATGAAGCCGCGCGTCTGGGCAAGCGTTCGCATTCGCATCACGAGCGACGCGGGAATCCTCGCGACCCGGTAAGGTATATTGTTGGCCTTGGCTTCGGATTCACTCATGCCGATATGGGCCAACTCCGGATCGGTGAATAGGCAATAGGGAATCAGGCGTCCGCGCGTGGTGCGGTCGCCGCCGTTGAGGTTGCTCAAGACGACGCGAAAATCGTCGTAGCCGACGTGCGTGAACTGGGGACTGCCAGCGCAGTCGCCCATAGCCCAAACGTCTCCCGCGCTGGTCTGGAGCCTATCGTTGACGCGGATGTAGCCTCGCGAGTCCAGCTCGACGCCCCCTCGCGCCACGTCCAGTCGATCCGTATTAGGGGTTCGGCCGGCCGCCACCAGGATGTCCGTGGCTTCAAGAGTTGACTCCGTTGCCAAAGAACGCAGCTTAAACGTGACGCTATTGCCCGAGCGGCCTGCGACGCTCAACGCTTTCGTTTGCAGCATGACCTCGATGCCCTCATCCTTCATCAGTTTCAGCAGGGCTGCGGACACGTCCTGATCCTCCCGATCGAGGAGTTGGGCGCCGTGCTGAATGATCGTGACTCGGCTGCCGAAACGGCGCATAGCCTGGGCAAACTCCAGACCGACGTAGCCGCCGCCGAGGATAACGAGCCGGTCCGGCACGCGTTCCAAACTAAGCGCGCCGACGTGCGTCATTGGCTCAGCGGCCACGAGTCCCGGCACGTCGGGGATTCTGGCGCGCGATCCGATGCAGAGGAACACGCGATCGCCGCGGAACAGGCGCGAGCCGCCGTCGTTCAAGGTCACTTGCACCGTTTTCGGCTCCGTGAAGCGCGCGTCGCCCATGACCAACTCCGCGCCGCTAGCTTTGAAGTTGGCGAGGTGGAGTTCGATCAGTCCGTCAACCATATCGCGTTTGCAACGAGCGACGCCGCCCATATCGACTTTCGTTGGTCCAGTCGTCACTTTCAGGCCGGTATCAGGATCGACGAGTGAAACGGCCTTAGCGCTGTAAATGACATTCTTGCTTGGTAGACAGGCGATATTCGGACAGGAGCCGCCGATCATCGATCTTTCGACCACCGCAGTTTTCTGGCCCATCTTAGCCAAGTTCCACGCCAAGTACTTGCCGGCCTCTCCACTGCCGATCACGAGATTTCGATACTGCTCGACTGTCATAGGAAAAGTCCTTTCCGAGCCCACACGTATTGCGGCGTTAGCCGCGGAAGGCGCAATCGGCTGCCGATTCAGAGCGGTCCCAGAGGAGGTGATCGCTCATGCCCTTCACGGCGTCGTCGGTCGTGAGGACCGCGTTCGCCAAGAAACCGTAATTAACGACCGCCGCCTTGTAACCGTCGCCCAATTGCGGGTGCCGCGGAGCGGCCGTCGCGTCCTTCACAATGGCGACCTCGAAGCCCTGCTCCAGCAATTCGCGGAGGTGGCTCTCGACACAGAGGTTGGCCAGCATCCCCGCCAGGATGACTTTTTCGATGCGACGCTTGCGAAGTTGCAGCACGAGGTCGTTGGTCTGCGGCCCCCATATTTTGTGCGGGCTGACGACAACGGTCTTGCCGTCCTCGATGAACGGCTTGTACTGCTCCAGCCAGTCGGCCCCCGAGCCGGATAACCCGTCGAGACTTAGCGGATCGGGGCGAAAGAATTCTTTCTCCTCCAACATCATCTTCTCGACCACGCCGCCAAACCGCCACGCCTGATCGGCAGGGAAGAGGTAGTGGGGAGAAATGAAAACTGGAAAATCCTCCTTTTTTGCAGCCGTGAATAGTCTAGCGAGGTTTTCGACGGTGTTGTTTTCCTTGACGCTCTCGCCAACCAAACCCCAGGACACGCCCTTTTCGCTTAGGACGTCGTTCTGGGGATCGATGACAACCAGCGCGGTGTTTTGTTTGTTGAACTTCATAAAGATGCTCTCTGTCTTGTTTCATTACTGGCAGACAAACCCGATTGCAATCGTTTGACTTCCGATTCCAGTTCGGCGATCCGCGACTGGAGTTGTTCGATCGCGGGGGCGATCTGATGTTGCGAAAACCGCTGATGGATGTGCTGTTGGCAGTTCACGTCCCAGGCCTCGACAGTAAACACGATCGCCCGCTCGACCTTGCCCGGGTACGCCCGGTCGCGGAGTCGCTCTTCTAGTGCCACATCATCTTCGACCACTTTGTGCTGCCCCACACTTTCACGCGCCGGCGATTGGCATAGTCCATTAGGAAGAGAAATGCCTTCGGGTTCTCGGCCAGGTTGCCGAGCGTTATGTATTGGCGGTTGCCGCCGAAGTCGGCGAAGCCGAGGGTGTGCTCGTCGATGACCTTCAAGAAACCCGGCGGGCCGCCGCGATATTGGATATAAGGCTGGCCCTCGGCGTTTGCGGTGCCAAGGTAAAACATGTCTATGTCGGCGAGAAAGGTTGCCAAGTCCGCGGTGACTGTCGTCTGCCAGCCCTGCCTCATCTCCATCCGAGCATAGCTTTGCCGAGATCCATTCCGCTCCTGAATCGTTTTAACGGCCGGAGTGAAGGCGATGTCGCTTGGAAAACGTCGCATCGGCAACCTTTACTACTGGAACGTGCGGCAAGTGGAGTATTTCGCTATTGCGGACAACTTCGGGAACAAACCACGAACGGCTACACCAAGAAGCAAACATCATCGCTCGTCAGCGTTGCGCTTCCACAGGCGTGCCATGCTGTGAACAGTCCAACCGCCGACACCCGCCACTGGGGTGGCGTATTCAAAAACCGCATGGTCGCTCGCGACACCACCAAGACCGGAAACTGCCAACGCACACGCATGAACCGTCCATGTGACAGGTCCAAGTCGCGCGAATTATTTGCGACTCGAATGGCGAAGTCAAGGGGCACGCGTCCAGGTTTCTTGCCTTCTCGCTCGCGGACTGGACGCTCTGCCTAGCGCATTTCCAGAGGCAGCTTCTCTTGGACCAAAATTGTATTGTCCTAGCGCTCCGGCACGTCAACGCCGAAGGAGGCTGATTTGCAAGAGCGCGGTCGTGGATTTGCCGATTATGGCACCGACGGTGCATCGGGATTCGCAAAACTCATCTCATGGTCCAAAAAACCGATTAAGCTAGTACTACAGCGCCAAGTGGGAAACTGGAAAACTTGTCTTGACGTAAGTCGTTACGCGAACGCGACTGAAACTTAGCCATTGTGAAACCTGGCGATGTAGTACTAGGAGCAGCGGCTTCTGACACGATCCCATCTCGCTTGGTCCTCGCACACCACTCGCTATTCCGATTTCCGTGTGACCAACGAAGCGAACCCTCACGCGCGTCGGTTCGACGCACGAATGGCACTAGCTTAGGGTCTGGGCGGTCCGTTGGCCGATGACGGCAGGTGAGCATTGGCCGTAGCGATGGCTCCATCGTATTACGATCCGACTCGTGCGGCGTGCCTGAGCATGTTGTTTGAGAGCAAGCGCGACCGGTGACCATGCCATTGGGCATTGCGACACCGATGCATCGACGGAAACAGATGACTCATTATGTGCTGGTGAGGACTGTTCAAAGCGCACTAGAACCATTTCGATCGATTGTTCGGCAGTTTGGCGATGTGTCGAGGTTGCATGAGCCTCGTGAATTTCTTCGGGCGTCGTTTGCGCGCTCGCGGTTCCCAGCGTCCGGGGCGGTCGCCGACTCGATGGTAAACAAGGGTCGACAGCAGCGCATCAATCAACCGCCCGCGATCCTCAGGCCGGGCAGCTTCAAGCTTTGGTGCAAATGCAATCACGGCTTGCTTGGCTCCTTTGAAGCTCACCTGGCGCGGTTCGATGTCGTTCTCGTTCGCGGCCACGGCCATGACCGTGCGGAGCAAGTTGTACGCCAGCAGGTGAGTCCAGATCTCTTTGTGAACCATGTCGGGTGTCTTGCAACGCAGGATGTCCATCTGCAACGTGCACTTGATCGAGCGGATATTGACTTCTCCTTCCCAGCGGTGCTCATACAAGGCGCCGATCTGCTGGCCATCGATCGACGGCGTGATAATCGTGGTGACGACTTTGAACTGTTGGACGCGATTGTTTTTGTCGCGAGCATCCACCGTTACCTCACGCATCAGAAGTTGCTCGGGATAGCCTCGGTATTGTTCTCCCGTCATTCTGAGTGGCTTCTGGGGGCGCTGCCAAACGAGTACATCGCCATCCAATCTGCTTTCCGCTACCCGACTTCCTGTTCGATCGAAGTGCGCATGGATAACCAGATCGATGCCGCGATTGTGCAAATCGCAGGCGATGAAATAATCATCGAACAAGGCATCGGCAAGCACCACATCACCGGGTTTGAGCGTATCATACATGCGCCGGAAGAGAGTCTTTTCGCCGGTGCCCTTGCCGGCGTATGGCGCGATGGCCAAGTCGTGACAAGCGCCGGTTGAAAGGGAGAGCAGCACCGTGATCCGCGCCAGGGGAAAGCCGAGCCCCGGTTTTTTTTGATTGGGCGGCTGCGGATACATCGCTTGATTCTCAGGTGTATCCGGCATCGAAACACTCGATCCGTCGAGAATGAACACCGAGCGGCCGTTCCATTTCCACCGATCATCCACGCTGGCGTCCAGATCTTCCGCGGATCGCTTTGCCAAAGTGGAGAGAACAAGGGTGGGAATGCGACTTCGCGCGGTACAGTAGCTGGCCGTATTGGGCGAGCACACCGCCATGCCATTGGCGGCGCGATGGGCAATGATTCGCGACACGGTGTCGCGGCAACTGTGGTCCTCGCTGAGGACCTGACTCAGAAAGCCCCAGATCGTTGTCACGGGGCTGAATACGCGGTCCCGAAACGTCACGCCATGCTCGTTGAGCACCTCTTGGATGCTGGACTCCGTCAGGGTATCCGCGAAAGGAAGCCCTTCATTACGCGCAAAGCGGGTACGTACCGCATCCAAGCTCTCCATGGAACCACTCGTCGGTTGACGGCGATTCCAGCCGTATGATTAGGGCGCGATGCAGACAGGACTTATTCCCAGGCAGCGATGCCCGGGCCCACTTCCATGCCCTCGGTCAAAGTGGCCGCCTCGCCGGAATGTGCTCTGCTGGCCTCCGTGACCAGTCCTCAACACTTATACGTATGTATAGATACGTTAGGTTCGGTCACTTCGACAAAATCGGCTGCCACCTGAGAACATCGCCAAAGCTAGTGCCATTCGTTCGACGCACCTCCCCGGCCTACTTGGCTTGAGGCCGTCGACAAGTCGTTGAGTCTTCCAAAAGGTCGTCGCGATTGACACACACCGAAAAAGGACCCTATTCTCGGAACGCGTTTTAATCTTCCATCAAACATTGCCGCCAAGCAATCTGGGAAGCAAGGACGCCCCCAGTCGGAAAGGCCGATCGGGCACGTTATCAAGCCAAGCATCGGTGAGGAATAATCAGGGTGGGGGGTTATCGAGGCCCTCGGTCCGCTCGGGAAGAGATTGTTTGCGTAAAGGGTCCAAGAATCGCCTGCCTTTCGCAAAACGGTCCCGCCGGCCAGAGGCGATAAGGCAGGAGACGCCAACCTCAATAGCCGGCCCAATTGTTCCATGGAGATCAGCCATCTACCGAAACTCAACTTGAGCTATCCTAATTTGCGCATGACTTCAGCTCCGAGGGTCATGTTCCGTTCTGCGTATACCTGGGTCACGTCCGCCTTGGCGTGACCCGAAATAACCTGCGCGGCCTCCAAACCGAACTGACCGCGAATCTCCGTAGCGGCCGAATGCCGTAGCTGGTTCGGGCTCCAGCAGTGCTGTGCGCGCCATTCCGAGGCCAGCTTTCGCAATCGCCTCCGCTCCTCCCTGAGAATCCGTTGCTGTTCTTCGTCGTCGGGCAGATTCGTGGGAACCAGCCACTCGCCGGTCAAGCGTTGATATTCGGCGCGACTGGCTGCCGTGTTCCAACGACCAAGGTAAAAGTCTTTGCCATTGAGCGTTACCACAGCCTGGCCTGTGGGCTTGTGGCGACGGTATGTTGGAACTCGAGGCTTGCGATCTTGGAAAACCTGCGTGGGTATGTGCAACCTTCCTTCCGATCGAATTCCGGTAGACTACCGGATTTTCTCGGAAAAACTGGGCTGCACTGCCGACCGCCGGCAGGTAACTTAAGTCTAAGTTTCAGCGTAACTTACGTACAAGTGGGCGTTACAGGATTCGAACCTGTGACCTCTACGGTGTGAGCGGAAAAAATCGCCCCGCTGAAAACCATGCAAATCAAGAGCACGAAAGCATCTTATGACGGTTCTTATTGATTTGCAAGTATATACCAGTACACGCACGAAAACACGAGTAAAACGGGTAGCTTTTGAGCCAAAGGGGTAGCGGGGGTAGGGTGAACGGATGGCTACGGACCGCTGAGTAAAACGACGTTGCGGTCACACGAAATGTGGACGCGCAGCGAATCTCGACTTCCATCGACTGCCCCGCTCGCCACTAAACGCCGCGAGCCGCGCCAAGTCTCCCTGACGCGCCTCGGGCGGTGGTCGTTGTGAACGAAGCCCCCGCCACCCTTGCGGTCGGGGCATGGGGGTGGTCAACGTACCATTAACGGATCGGGAAGGATACCCGGAATGTGTTCCGTTGCTGTTAGCGCGTGTTTCCGCTGTCGCAGCCGGCGGTCATCGTGCTGAGCACGGTTCTCGGGATCAACATAGCGAACACTCCTCGGGTTGAAAAAGTCGGATTCCATCTTTACGTTCTTTTGCGTCCATGAACATTGAGCCAGCGAGCGATCGGCCGAGCCGGTTGTGGGCCGACTTGCCCCCCAAGGTATCTGTGCCATCGTAGTTGGAAACCTCAGATTTGACGGCTATCCAACTATTTGAATTCCGAGACGGCGGTCTCGGACTGGGTTTGTCGGGAAAGTCGAATGAGGCGTCGAATGGTCCGCAGATCGTCAGAAAACGAACTGTTTTCGACATCCAGGCGGCTTACCTGTTCGAGGCGGCGGTTTATGTGACCGAAGCAGGCTGGCCGGACCTACGTCGTTTCGAGAAACGGGTAAGCGTCCGTTTCGTCCATACTTGTCAGGCGTGTTAGGCTGGAGGCGTAGAGTTTGTTCCTTCAGGGAGACATGATATGGGGCGGCCGGCGAGTGGTTTGGATGAGTATCTGGACTGGCAGGAGCGGTTAGAAAGCTACAAGGCCAGCGGTTTGTCCGTGGATGAGTTCTGCCTCAGCGAAGGGATCGCGAAGTCGACGTACTATCGTTGGCTGGAACGGCTCAAGGATGGCCTTCCCGAGGAGATGGTCGAAGAGGGCGAGTCACGTAAGCGCATCGAGTCCGGCGGTGCGGTGTTCGTGCCGATCTCTCTCAAAGCCTCTCCGGTGGAAATCGAATTGCCCAACGGCGGTGTGGTGCGGTTGCCATTGGGGGTCGGCCAAGTGGTCCTCGTAGACGTGATCCGCGCGGTTGGCGCCTTGCGTCCCTGGAAGGCGTCCCAGCCATGAACGACTACTCCGATGTGCGAATCTTCCTCTGCACCACGCCCACCGATATGCATTACAGTTTCGATCGCCTCATGGGGCGCGTGCAGGAGATCTTTGGACAGGACCCGTTGTCGGGCCATCTGTTTCTCTTTCTCAATCGCACGCGCGATCGCCTCAAGATCCTCTTTTGGGATCAGGACGGCTTCTGCATCTGGTACAAGCGACTGGAGCGTGGCACCTTTCCGATCGTGAAGCCTTTTGACACGAACGAAGGGGTCGAGTTGGACTATGCCCAACTGGTCCAATTGCTCGGCGGCTTGGATCTGCGAACGGGGCGCCGGCGGCGGAGGTATCGCCGTACCGGTTGAAGAAAAAGGAAGAAGAGGGCTTTTCTTGTTCGCATGAGTTGTTACAATACTCGGCAACATGGATGGTGCCGACTTTCTTCCCAACGATCTCGCCGAATGCCAGCGCCTCTTGCTGGCGGCTTTCAAGCAGGCCACTGAACTTGAACGTCGCATGGCGGGGTCCGAGAAGCAGGTTGTGGAACTCAACCGCGTGCTGAGCGAAACGGCTGCTTCCTACAGGGACCTGCAACAAGAGCATGCCGCTACGCTCGAAGAGCTGGCGTGGTACAAGCGTTGGGCCTATGGCCGTCGGCGGGAACGCTTGCCGGACGATCAAGGGCAAGGCCACTTGTTCGCCTTGGATGCGGACTTGCCGGCCCCAAGCGATCCTCCGCAACCGGGATCGCCAGACGAAACCGTGGAAGTGCGTGGCCATTGCCGGCAGCGCAAGCGGCGAGAGATCGACTGGGACAAGTTGCCCCAAATCCGCCATGAACACGACTTGTCAGTTGAGGAGAAGACCTGCTCCGGCTGCGGTCGGCCCCTGGATCGCATCGGGGAGGACATCACTCGCGAATTGGAACTCCAGCCGGCAAAGCTGGAAGCCCACATCCATGTCCGTCCTAAATACGCTTGCCGCTGCTGCAAGGCGGGAGTCTGTGCAGCACCGCTTCCGCAACGGCCGATTCCTGGTGGCATCGCCGGGCCGGGGCTGGTTGCCGAGGTGTTGGTCAGCAAGTTCGGCGACCATCTACCGCTCTACCGTCTGGAAGACATCCTGGCCCGCGCGGGCGTCTATCTTGCCCGCAGCACGCTCTGTGACTGGGTGAAGTACGCAGCAGGATTGTTTCGGCCGCTCTACGAGTTGCAACGGGAGCGGGTTCTCCAGTCGTCCGTCATGTGGACCGACGACACGTCCGTCACGGTCCTGGGCGGATCTGAGGGGAGTTTTCAAGGACGTTTCTGGACCTACATCGGTCATGAGCAGCCCTACAGCGTTTATGACTATACCACCAGCCGCAGTCGCGATGGACCGGCCAACTTTCTGCAAGGATTTACAGGCTCCCTGCATGCCGACGCCTTCGCCGGTTACGACGCGATCTATCTTGGTTCCCAGTCAGCCATTCGGGAAGTGGCCTGCTGGGCGCATGCGCGGCGGAAGTTCTTCGATGCGGTGAAGAGTTATCCGCGCGAAGCACATCAAGTGCTGGAATGGATTCGGCAACTGTACGACATCGAAGACCGCGCATGCACCTGGTCGCCCGAAGCTCGCCGCCAGCTTCGTACTGCGGAAGCCATCCCGGTGTTGGACAAGCTCGGTGCCTACTTGACGGGGCTGACCAGGACCGCGCTGCCCAAGAGTAGTCTAGCCAAGGCGGTCAACTACGCCCGAAACCAATGGGAAGCTCTGCGACACTACACCGAAGACGGCCGCCTGACCATCGACAACAACCTGAGCGAGCGGACGCTACGGCACCAGGCCATCGGCAGGAAGAACTGGCTCTTCCTCGGCAGTGAAAATGCGGGGCCGCGGGCAGCCGTGCTCTGCACGATCCTGGCCGGCGCAAAGCGTCACCGTATCGAACCATGGTCTTACGTACGCGAACTTCTTCTCCGCCTGCATGCGGACGATCCGCGACTGGAGGAAATGCTGCCTGATCGCTGGGCGGCAACCCATCCCGAAGCCGTTCTCAACCACCGGCTCGATGAATCCCGAGCCAGGGCCATTCGCACTCGAGCCCGTCGCGCTCATCGCCGCGCCCACGCCCGGTAGCCGGCTTCTACCACAAGACCGCCACGGACAGCCCGGACGCTTACAGAAACGCTGAGTAGTTTATCCGATGTGCCGGGGGAGAGGGTGGATCGGCGTGAGCGTTCGGACCGGCACGTCGGATAAACGTGCGATGAACTTAACCGCGGGCTATGGGAGTTGAATGTCGCGGAGGAGTGGCTGGTGGGAATTCACGAGGCGGGATACGGCGATGGCGGGGTTGCGATCGTGGCGGCAGTGATGATGGTACTGGGCGGTGGTAGAAGCGGGATCGCGAGTGTGGCGGCAACGGGACTGGAATTGATCGACGAGAGTGGAATCGGGCGCAGTGGATGCGTAGCGGCGTCTGGTCCGTAAAAAACGTAGCGCGGGGAATGGCCATGTTGGTGGGGCAGAATTAGGAGGTATCAACGCCGGTTGCGTTGGTGGCGTGGCGGGCGAGGAAGTGCGGGCATCGCGGCATGCACGGCGGAATCGCCGGTACGACGTCGATGATGACCAAGCTGCGACGTTTGCAGATCGGGCATGTCGCAGGCGATAGGCACGATGCGTCTTCCGCGGGGAGTTGCGCTGGTTCGGCGGGTTGCGTCGGCAGATTCGGAGCGCCGAGAAGTCGCCGACACTGGTCGAGTCGTTGATTACGATCACGGTTTGATAAGAAACCGTAATAGCGGATGCGTACAAAACCGTTGGGGAGCGTGTGCATCGAGAAGCGGCGGATGAACTCGCTGCTGGCCAGCTTCATGACTTTGGTCTGTTGGCTATCCGCGTAATCCTTGTACTGAAAGCTTACTTGACCGTCACGCAACTCGATGAGCCGCTGGTTCGAGATGGCCACACGGTGGGTGTAACGGGCCAGGTACTTGAGCACCCGTCGCGGGCCACCAAAAGGTCGCTTGGCGTAGACGATCCAATCCTTTTTCACGGCTGTATCAAGTTGGCGTTGCCAAGCGGCAGGTTGGACCAGGGATGCCAGCTTGCCGTGGAAGTGAAGTTTGCCGCTTCGATAGGCGCGTTTCAGGAAGTCGATGAATTTCCCGCGAAAGACACGGCTGAGGATCCGCACCGGGAGGAAGAAGAGTTTCTTTGTCCGCCGGCTTTGCCGGCACGGAACCCAGTGGGAGCGGCCGGGAGCCAGCCCGCCTCCGGTCACCACGCAATGAACGTGGGGGTGGTGCATCAGATTCTGGCCCCAGGTGTGGAGCACCGCCAAAAGGCCAATTTCGGCGCCGAGATGTTTGGGATTGGCCGCCACCTCCTGGAGCGTCTCTGCCGCCGCCCGAAAGAGGACGCCGTACACAAGGCGTTTGTTCTGGAGTGCCAGGGGACGGATTTCTTCGGGCAAGGTAAAGACCACGTGGAAATACGGGATCGGCAGCAACTCGGCTTGCCGTGCCTCCAGCCAGGCTGCGCGGGCTGTCGCCTGGCACTTCGGACAGTGGCGATTGCGGCAGGAGTTGTACTGGATCCTCTGGTGCCCGCATTCGTCGCAGCGTTGCACATGCCCGCCCAGTTCCGCGGTCCGGCAACGGATGATCGCGGTCAGGACTCGCCGTTGTTCAGGCCTCAGCGTATGACCATACTGGGCGACGAAGCGGGATTGGCCATCACGGAACACGTCCGCGACTTCGAGACCGTTTCGCATCAGGCTACTTCGTCCTGCGGCGGTGGAGTCGGTCCTTTCACATCGTTCGCGGCCTTGGGGGCTTCGAGCAGATTCATCATGCTGGGAGCTTCCCGTAACTCTTCCAACGAGATGTGCGTGTAGACACACGTCGTCTGGATCCGCTCGTGGCCAAGCATCTGCTGGATCACGCGCAGGTTGGTGCCAGCTTCCAGCAAGTGCGTGGCGAACGTGTGCCGCAAGGTATGCATGCTGACCCGCTTGGTGATGCCCGCCTTGCGGCATGCCCTCTTGAGGAGTTGGCCGGGCGTGGCGAGGTCGTAAGGCTTGTCCGGCGCTGCGCCGGGAAACAGTAGGGTCTTCGGACGATAGGCCTTCCAGTACTTCCTCAACAGACTGAGCAATCCGGGCGTCAGCCGCGCATAACGGTCCTTCTTTCCCTTGCCTTGGCGAATCCGGATGGCCATCCGCTCGCTGTCGAGATCCTCGATGCGGAGGTTGATGATTTCCGAAAGCCTGAGCCCAGCGTCATAAGCCACCATGAACAGGGCTTTCTGCTTGAGGTTCGTCACCGCCGCAAAAAGCCGCTGCACTTCCTCCCGGCTCAGGACGACGGGAAGCCGATGCTCGCGTTTGGGACGCGGTAGCTTCTCCAGACAGTCCGGACGACCCAGCGTGTCCGTGTAAAGATGCCGAAGAGCATTGCGCACTACGACGCCGGTGCCGCGTGCCACGCCCCGCTCGATCATGTGAATGAGATAACTGCGGACATCTTCCTGGCTCAACTGGTCGGGTGAGCGCCCAAAGTGCCTGGCAAATCTGGCCACGGCATGAACGTAGACCTTGATGGTCTTGGGCGAGAAGTTCTTCAGACGCAGATCTTCGATGTAACGCTGTCTGAGCGGAGTCATCGTGCCGCCTTTCTGCACGCGGTATTGCGTAACAGAAACTTGGCATACAAATCGACGAGGCGCAAATCGGAATAATCGCTACATGCGCGCTAGGTGGCCCCGATCAACGGTAGGGCACAGTCACGAGGAACGGCATGCCAACCCACCGCGCAGCGGTTTAGTTCAACGGTGGTTTGATGGGAAGTGTTGGAAAAGGGACGACTTCCTGGGAAAATCGGTGGCCGAACCCTGTCCGATCGCGATTGGCGCGCCAGCGTTTCCATCGCCTCGACCACGATCTGGCGGGTCATTTCAACCAGCTCGGCGGGCACTTCCAATAGCACACTGTAATGCACTGGTAGGGGCATCCTTAGAGAATGTTTCGGCACTATTGGCCCTGCGCCAGGCAGCATGGCATCGAATCGAGCGTCTGGCGGAGTTGCAAGACTGGCGCGTCCTGGCGGCCATCGTCCTCGTTATCCAACACCGTCTGGGCGATTGCATTCATTTCGGGAAGCAGTGACAAGAATGTGTCGAGGAGGCGGGGATCAAAATGAGTGCCGCAGCCTTCGTCCATGATCCGCAAGACTTCCGGCTGCTCCAGAGCGGGCCGGTATACTCGGTCATGCGTCAGGGCGTCGAAAACGTCGACAATCGCTACGATTCGCGCAGGACTCCGGGATTCCCTCGCCTCGAAGCCCCGCCGGGTAACCGCTTCCGTCCCAGTGTTCGTGGTGGCAAAGCGCGATTTCGCGAGCCATCTCCAACTCGGGCGAATGCGAATTGGCGAGCATCTTCGCGCCGATCCCAGCGTGCTCTTGCATTATCGCGTACTCTTCGGCCGTGAGTTTCCCCGGCTTGCGAAGAATAGCGTCTGGAATACCGACCTTGCCGACGTCATGCATCGGGGCGGCAAGGCGAATCCGATCGCTCGCTTCCGGGGCCCACCCCGAGGCCGCCGCCAGCAGTTCGCTGTATAGTCCGGTTCGGCGAATATGAGCGCCCGTTTCTTCGTCTCGGTACATCGACGCGGCGAGCAAACAGTGAATCGTCTCTTCATGCGCCCGCCGGATGGCCTGCGTCTGCTCGCGCACCAGTTTTTCGAGGCCGCGGAGGTATTCACGGTTCTCGACGGCCAGGCGCCGGTGTTCGAGGCCGCTACGGACTTGCGCGACGAGCTCATCGAACTGGACAGGCTTGGAAAGATAGCCGAAGGCTCCCTCCGTGAGCGCTCGAATCGCCTTGGACGTGTCACCCTCGGCGGTCACCATGAGCACGGACGTATCCGGATATTGCCGCTTGATTTCATCGAGCAGGTCGAGACCGGAGCAGTCCGGCATGCGGATGTCCAGTGTCACCAAGTCCGGCGGCTGGCGCCTAAGTTCCGTCCGCACGGCCGCCGCGCTATCCGCCACGGCGCATTCGAAGCCCGCCCGCCGCAAGCAACGCCCGAGCACGTTCCGAATGCCCGGTTCGTCGTCGACGATGAGGATGCGCGAGGATGCGTGCTTGGTTGGGCTCATGACGGTCGGAATAGTTTGGAGTTTTCAGTTTTCGGCATTGAACACCGAAAACTGAACATTCCCTCCGGAACGCAAACATAGATTCCAGTTTTCGCAAAAGGTGGAAAAACTGTCACAAGCGCCCGTCAGTTTCGCGAAAACGGCGTCGGATCGCCGGCATTTTCGGAACACTCGGCAATCCGATGATTGCGATAATTACCAAACCCTAGCCAGGTTTCCCGATCGCCGAACTTCCCCGTCGTGAAGACCGGCCGCGCCCGGACGGACTGACAAAACGTCCTCTCCGCGAGCGAAGGTGGTCGGGCGTGACGTATGTAGTACTAGAGGATATCGTCGGGACGACTCCCCTCCTTGGTCCGATCGGAAAGGCACCCAGATGGAAGCCATGAACAAGACTCAGCCGTCCGCAGGTCGGGGGCGGGCGGCCGAATTCGCCGGCCATGCTCTTAGCCTCGGCGCGGTCGCTGCCGTACTTGCCGCGATCGGCGTTGCGTGCATCGCTGGGGCAGTCCGGCACATCGCTTCGCCCATCGAGACGTTGGCTGTCATGGACTCGACCGTGATGACTTCGCTTGACGACGTCATCGACGACACGTGCCGTGGCGTGGCTCGGGTAGTTCGTCCGGCGATGGCTCGAACGCAAAAGGTCGCACGCGATCCGCGGGTCGCCGCCGCCATACTTTCCGGCGATCGCGGCCGGCAAACCGAGGTCTGCAACCAGGCCGTCGTCGACGCAACTGAGATCGATGCCCTGGCGCTGTTCGACCGGGACGGAACAATCACCGCCATCAACTCGAAATACCCCTCCGGCCAGCCCATCGCGCCCGACCGGGTTAATCGCATCCTGAGAATGAGTTTTTCCGGCCGGGACATCATTCAAAAATGCACCCGCAACACGACAGACGACCAGGCGCTGGAATTCCAAACGAAGTGCGACATCACTCCCGCGTTTTTCGATTCCAGCGGATTGTCGATCGCCTACTCCGTGGCGGTGAAGGACGATGCGACGGGAGCGAAGATCGGCGTCGTCAGCTCGCGGCTGTGCTTCAAGCGGCTGACGGACCTGATCGCGTCCCACGGAAGCGGTGCCCGCAAATACTCGATCGACTTCATCACCGACCAGGGAACTTACTTCTCCGAGGAGATCAATAGCGGACAAGCGGCACCCCCGATCGCCCACAAGCAGTTGGCAAAGATCGTGGAGCCCTTGGTCGCGGGCAAGACTAAAGTGACGTTCAGCCGCTTGGGCGAAAAATACCTGTTGGTCTTCCGCCTCAATGAGTTCACGACGCTCGATGGCGGCGGCCCGCAAGTGATGGCCACGGCGGACGAGTCGTGGCTGGCGGGCGAGGCGCGCCACGTCCGCGAGCTCGAGACTGCGGAGCGCGCCGCGGTGGGACTTTTGTTCCTTTGCCTCGCCGCGCTGACGTTCGCGATCGCGCATCTGCGCCGCTCGCAACGGCGGCTTCGCCGCGACCTCGACGAGCGGCGGAAGGCGAACATGCTGCTGCAAAGAGAGATCGAGGAACGGGTGGCGCGGAACACAAGGCGGAGTCAATGCACCAGCAACTGATGCAGGCCTCCCGCCGCTCGGGCATGGCGGAGATCGCCGTCGGAGTCCTTCACAATGTCGGCAACGTTCTCAACAGCGTGAATGTCGGCGCCGGCCTGGTCGTCGAAAAGCTGCGGGATTTCCAGGTGGATCAGGTGGCGCGGGTCGCCGCCGCCATCGAACAGCACCGTGCGGACCTGGGGCATTACCTCACGCAGAACCCCAAGGGACAGAAGCTTCCCGACTTCCTCACGCTTCTTGCCGGCCGCCTCGCCGAGGAACGCGGCGAGCTCCTCGATGAGGTCGCCCGGCTGGCGAACAAGGTGGACCACATCAAGACGATCGTCGCGGCGCAACATTCCTATGCGGGCACGTCCGCCATGATCGAGCCGGTCGACTTGGCGGTGCTGCTCGACGATGCCATCAAGATGAATTCCTCGACGTTCGAGCGGCACATGGTCCGCGTCGAACAGGAATACGCGGATTTGCCCGTGCTATTGCTCGACAAGCAGCGGCTCCTGCAAATCCTCGTCAACCTGGTGAAGAACGCCAAGGAAGCGATGGCCGAGACGGCGTCTGGCGACCGTCGCCTCACGATCGAGACGCGATTCGCCGGCAGCGTCCGTTTTCAGATCATCGTCCGCGATACGGGAGTCGGCATTTCGTCCGAAAACCTAACCCGCATCTTCACTTACGGTTTCACCACGAAAAAAACGGGGCACGGTTTCGGCCTGCACAGTTGCGCCAACGCTGCCAAGGAGATGAGCGGCTCGCTGACCGCGGACAGCGATGGGACGGGAACAGGCGCCGCCTTT
Source organism: uncultured Planctomycetia bacterium (assembly GCA_963775975.1). GTDB lineage: Bacteria > Planctomycetota > Planctomycetia > Pirellulales > Thermoguttaceae > JANXQG01. The sequence goes on along the minus strand of CAVZKX010000003.1, from coordinate 71,745 downwards.
ACGCTCGACCTGCCGCTCAAGCCCGCGGAAAAACGCGCGGGGACCGCGGACGAAAGTTCGTCGCTCCTGGCGGCGGCAGTCTAGACATGGACACTAACGAAGCAAGGCAGCGTGACACCCAGCCGGACATGCGCCAACCCAATCCAGCGTGAAAGCGAAACTATGAGTCGTGAAAAAAACCGCCGTGTGTTGATCGTCGATGACAATGCTTCGATCCATGATGACTTCCGCAAGATCATCGGGGATCATGGTGAGAAGAACGCGGCGATTGATCGGCTGGCGGCGTCGATATTCGACGAACCGGCCGCGCCCGGTCCGCGCCTGGCGGGCTACGAACTCGATTCGGCGTTCCAGGGGCAAGAGGCGGTGGCTCGCGTCGAGCAAAGCGTCAGCGAGGGTCGGCCATACAGCATGGCATTCGTCGACGTTCCGAATGCCGCCCGGCTGGGACGGAATTGAAACCGTGCGCCGCATATGGGAAATCGATCCTGACGTGCAAGTCGTTATCTGCACCGCCTACTCCGATCATTCCTGGGCCGACATGACCCGGCTGCTGGGCGAAACCGACCGGCTGCTGGTCTTGAAAAAACCGTTCGACAACACGGAAGTTCGCCAGTTGGCCTGCGCCTTGACGGAAAAATGGCAACTGGCTCGCGAAGCAAGGCACACCATGGGCCATTTGCAGCACTTGGTAGAACTTCGAACCGAGTCGCTGCAACTGTCCAACGAGCAATTACAGCAGGAGATTGCTGATAGGATAAGACTGGAAGGAAAACTGGCCCAGGCGCAAAAGCTGGAGGCGATAGGGCAATTGGCCGGCGGCGTCGCCCACGACTTCAACAATCTGATGGCGATTATCCTCGGCTGCTGCCAGCTCCTGGAAAGTGACGCCGCGCTCGGCGATGAGAGCCAAGAGCTGGTGGGAGAGGTTTCCAAGGCGGGGAACCGTGCCGCCGGCTTGACCCGCCAGTTGCTTGCCTACAGCCGCCAGCAAATCCTTCAGTCCGACGTATTGGATCTGAACAAAATCGTTGTGGAGTCGAGACAGCAATTGCAGCGGCTGGTCGGCGAGGACGTTGTTATAAGCTGCGGCTTGTGGTCCGAGATTTGGCGGGTGACTGCCGATGAGGGACAGATTCAACAAGTCATTATGAATTTGGCGGCCAACGCGCGCGACGCCATGCCACAAGGCGGCGGGCTGACGATCGAAACGTCCAACGTCGAACTTGACGTTCGAATACGCCCGAGAGCACGCGGACCTGCATGCCGGTCCTTATGTCCTCCTTTCGGTCAGCGATACGGGCTACGGCATGGACGCCAAGACCAAGGCGCGGATGTTCGAGCCGTTTTTCACCACCAAGGACGTTCGGCAAAGGCGCCGGCCTGGGCTTGGCGACCGTGTTTGGAATCGTCAGACAAAGCGGCGGTCATGTCTCGGTCTACAGTGAGCCAGGCGTGGGCTCGAGCTTCAAGGTTTATCTCCCGAAGTACGAAGGCCAGTGCGTCCAAAGCGCGGAGCCGGTTGCCATCACGTAATTAAAGTCGTTGGAAAGCCGTCAAATCAGAGTTTTCCAATAACGAACGCACAGATACCTTCTGCAGCGTATCAACACGCGGGCCAACACTGCGCCGCCGACTATTGGGGTTGCGTTGCCATCCGCTCGCGCTCGGGAGACATGGCGGAAGCTTCGGCAAAGCTCCCGGCCGTAGTGGAGAACCTTCGAAACCGCCTGCACTATTCGGAAGGTTCAACGAGATTCTCGGTTCGTCGTGCTCTGAGCATTCGTCGTCATGATGGCCGAATGGAGTCGGTTCCACAGTTCCGCGGTCATCCAACCGATCTGCCGGATGTATTTCCCGCTCCGCGTCACAGCCCGGCCATTACATTTGTCGATCGAGCACATCTCGAACTGTTTTCGCCAAAGCGGCGTAGGTGAACGGCTTCTCGATAAAGTTTGTCTCGGCTTCCAGAACGCCGTGGCGAATCACGGCATCGTCCGTATAGCCCGACATGAAAAGCACTTTCAAATTGGGTTGCAGCTCGCGCAAACGATCATACATTTGACGACCTCCCATTTTCGGCATCACGACGTCGGTCAAGATCAAATGGATTGCCCCCTTATGACGCTCGAAGGTCAACAGGGCGTCGTCACCATCACATGCTTGCAACACGTAATAGCCTTGGGACTGTAAGATGCGGCAGGCAAGATTGCGCATCATGTCTTCGTCCTCGACCACCAGAACCGTTTCCGTGCCGCGAGGAAGAGCCGTTTGCACCGATTTCTCGTTGCTGGTTTCAGCGGCAGCCTCGTCTATCGGCAGGTAGACCTTGAATGTCGTGCCTCTTCCTACTTCACTGTACACCGTGACGTGTCCGCCGCTTTGTTTGACGATCCCGAAAACAGTCGCCAGCCCCAAACCGGTTCCTTTGCCGGTTTCCTTCGTGGTGAAAAACGGCTCGAACATGCGGGCCTTCGTTTTCTCGTCCATTCCGCAGCCGGTGTCACTAATCGATAGCACAGCGTGCGGCCCCGCTTTCACGTCCCGATGCGCATGTAAATACGTTTGGTCCAGCTCAACATTGGCGGTTTGAATGATGAGTTTTCCTCCATCGGACATGGCATCGCGAGCGTTGACGGCGAGATTCATGATGACCTGATTCATTTGCCCAGCATCGACCTTCACCGGCCATAGGTTCGGACTCAGTTTCGTTGATAATTCGATGTCTTCGCCGATCAAGCGGCTCAACATAGCGACGGATTCGGTGACGACTTCATTTAGATTCAACACTTTGGGCTGAAGGATTTGCTGTCGGCTAAATGCGAGAAGTTGCTTCGTTAGCGCGGCAGCTCGGGTCGCCGCCTTGTACACATCTTCGATGAGGTCTCGGCTGTCTCCGTTGAGCGTTATGTCGTTTTCGAGAAACTGGCAGCAGCCCAAAATGACCGCGAGCAGGTTATTGAAATCGTGGGCAACGCCCCCCGCCAGGTGGCCGACAACTTCCATCTTTTGGGACTGTTGGAATTGTGATTCCAACAATTTTCGCTGGGTCACATCCTGCGCCAGGCATAGCAGGCCCATGAAAATACCGTCTTTATTCACAAGCGGCGTGTTGTACCATTCGCAGGTGATGGTCCGTCCGTCTTTGGTCAGGTTTTCATTGGTCGAATGGGCTGTCATTTCGCCAGCACGGATGCGGGTGAGAATTTCCTCTCCCGTCGCCCAAAACGAACTTGGGACAAATATCTCAAACGGGGGCCCGATTCCCAGCATCTCTTCCTTGGAATACCCCAAGATTCGTTCGGCGGTCGGATTCCAATCTACGATGCGCAAATCGGCATCGAATAGGACGTAAGCCAGCGGCATCCGCTCAATGTGGAGTTGGAGCCGGGAAAGTAGGGCATCCCGCTCGGACGCCAACTCTCGCTTTTCTGTAACGTCCTCGATGACGCCCGCGACGCGCACAATCTGGCCCTTTTCCTTTACCGGATAGCCCCTGATCCAAACCCACCGCACCGAACCATCGGGCCGCATGACGCGGCACTCCGCATCGATATTACCGGTCTGAAACATGGCGGCGTTTTCGCGGACCATCATCTCCTGATCCAGGGGATGGATGCCTTCCATGTATGATTGGGGGTTGTCAAGCAGGCTTTGACACGAGCGGCCCCACAGGGTTTCGTAGGCCGGGCTCACGTACACTAACTTGGCTTCTTGGACATCGATCGTCCACAAGACCTGCTGGATGTGTGCCGTTAGTTCTTGGAACTGCGCTTCGCTCTTATTCAGCGCCTCTTCCTTCTCTTTTCGCTCGATGCCTAAGGCGATCTGGTTCGCAATCGAGGCCATCGCCTGGAGGGTTGTATCGCTGAGGCGTTTGCGGGCGAACATGGCCATCACCCCCACGAGCCGGCCTTCCAGCAACAGAGGATAGCCGGCAAACGCCACCATATCCTCGCGCTTGGCCCATTCCAGGTCACTGACGCTCGGGTCGTGGGCGACGTCGTTAGACAGATGGGGCTCTTTCTCTTCCGCGATCAGGCCGATCTTAAACTTTCCCACCGGCACTCGGCTGTGCGGCCCGTCAATGTGGGTGTACATCCCGGCACTGGCACGCAGTTCCAAGACGTTCTCCGCTTGATTTAGCGTCCAGATGCGCGCGAATGCCGCATCCAAATTGCGGACCATCGAATCGACACAGACTTGAAGCATCTGTTGCAACGAACCGCTTCCCGTGAAGGCCAACCCTAGGTCGGCATTCAGTGCCGCGTGGACCGTCCGCTCTCGCAGCGCCGCTTCCGTCTGGTGACGCTCGATGGCGTATCGGAGCGTGCGTCCCAATATGTCGATCTGCGCGTGGCCCTTTACCAGGTAATCCTGCGCCCTTTCTTGCAGTGCCTTCAAAGCCAGTTGCTCATCGTCCTTTCCCGTTAGTACAACAATTGCAATTTCCGGATTCGCGCTCCGGAGCTTTCGCAGGGTGTCCAAGCCTTGGCTGTCTGGCAAGCCCAGATCGAGCAGCACGACGTCGAACTGCTCCGACGAGAGCAGTTTCAACGCATCGCCGAGCCGAGCAATGCTCTGGATGTGGAAGCGGTTGCGGTCTAACGCCTCCTCCGTGAGTAAGACGTTGGTCGGGCTATCCTCTACCAACAGAACGTGAATCGATGCATCGGCGCTCACGTCAATTCTCCTTCCGGAAGCGTCACCACGGCAAACCAGAAATTCTCAATGTGAGTTACAACCTCTGCAAACTTCTCGAAGTCCACTGGTTTCACAATGTAGCAGTTGGCGTGCAGGCCGTAGGCTATCAGAATATCGGCCTCGCTTTTTGAGGTTGTCAGAACGACGACTGGGATACGCTTCAACGCGTCATCGGTTTTGATTTCAGCCAACACCTCCCGGCCATCTTTCTTGGGCAGATTGAGGTCGAGGAGGATGAGACCGGGACGTGGCGCATCCTTGTACTGTCCCTCCCTGCGCAGAAATGCAATCGCCTGGACGCCGTCTGAGACGGTATGCAGGTTGTTGACTAGTTTCGTGCTTTCGAGCGCCTCGTGCGCGAGCAGCACGTCGGTGGGGCTGTCCTCCACGAGCAGGATCTCGACGGGTCGCAGTACTGAACGGTTCATGGATTTACGCCTCAGTCGGGGATGCTAAATAAAAAAGTCGTGCCCTGTTCGGGATGGGATTCAACCGAGATTTGGCCCCCGTGCCGTTCCACGATCTTCTTGCAAATTGCCAGGCCGATGCCCGTGCCGGGGTATTCCTCCCTCGTATGAAGCCGCTGAAAGATAACGAAAATGCGCTCGAAGTATTCGGGCTGGATGCCGATGCCGTTGTCCTTGACCGAGAACACCCATCGGCCCTCGTCGCGCCGCACGCCGACATGGATTTTGAGCGACCGTTTGCTGCGAAACTTGATCGCGTTGCCCACCAGGTTTTGGAACAGCAGTGTCAACTGAGCGGCGTCCGCATTGACGACGGGAAGGGGATCGTGCGTGATAACGGCTTTTGCTTCACAAACGGCGATTTCGAGGTTCGCCAACGCTTGATCCAGGATCGAACTAGAGGCAACGCGGTCGAATGCTTTGCCTCGTGTCGCGACTCTGGAAAACGACAGCAGATCTTCGATCAGCGTTTGCATCCGGTTGACGCCATCCACCGTGTGAGCGATCAGCTCGTCGGCTCGTTCATCTAATTGTTTCTGGTAGCGCTTCCTGAGAACCTGTACGCAACCGGACACGGCCCGTAGTGGTTCTTGCAGGTCATGCGAAGCGACATAGGCGAACTGTTCCAAGTCGGTGTTGGAGCGCGCTGAAATCCTGCGCGGTATTCCACAGTTCCGCCTCCGCTTCTTTTCGCTCCGAGATGTCAGTGACGAATTTGCAGAAAAACCGCGTTTCCCCCGGCCCAGTTTGACTCACGTCCATGACGACTTCAATGGGAATAACCAAGCCGTCTTTCTTTCGGTATTCTTTCTCGAAACGAGCGGCTTGGCCCGTCGTTAGCGCTTGAGTGACATGCTTCCCTTCCATTTCATGCCAGTGATTGGGCGTGAGTTGCTGGTAGGTGAGAAGCTGTAGTTCGTGTTGAGTGTAGCCGGTTAGGTTCTGGAACGCGCGATTCGCCCGCAAGATACGTCCTTCAAGATTGGTCATAGCGAACGGCTGTGTCGATTGCTCAATGACATCGTTCAGCAGGCGCAACTCTAACTCGGCGCGCTTTCGCTCGGAAATCTCCCGCACGATGCCCGTAAAATAGCGGTGCTGGCCCAAGTGGAACTCGCTGACCGCCAGGTCCATCGGGAAGGTGGTGCCATCCTTGCGACGCCCGACGACCTCGCGCCCGATGCCGATGATCTTTGCTTCGCCGGAGCGCAGATAATTGACAAGATAACCGTCATGCTCACCATGAAAAGGTTCGGGCATCAGCATCTTGACGTTCCGTCCAATGACTTCGTCCGCCGAATAGCCGAAAAGTTTTTCAGCCGCCGGATTAAACGACTCGACGCTGCCCTGATGGTCGATGGTGATGATTCCATCAACCACATGGTTGACCACCGAGCGCATCCGCTCCTCGGCCTCGGCCGATTCTTGGACTCGCTGCTGTAACTCTTGCGCTAACCGGTTGCGGTCGATCACGTCCATGTTACGCCTCGAAACGACTGGCAGAAACTCAAATTTGCGAGTGTTACAAATTTTTGCTCCTGGCGGGTGCGAAAAATCGCCTCAGCCAACAGTGCTGTCGAGGTCCAGTATTGAAGCTCGTTGGGATGCTGCCAACCCCGCGGCGCCAGAAGTGCAAATTAGTGCCGCTATTCTACGTGATTCTGGATTGGGATGCAACCGCGACGAGAAACGACTGTGTCGGTCGCGCCAATTTCAACGGTCGCACGTTCCCCGCGCCGCAGCGCTGATGCTGACTTATAGTAGTACAGTGGCGTAAAGCGATTCGCACTGCCGGCGACAACATTTAGGGTGGGAAGATGAACGAGAAACGAATATTGCGGGCACTCGTCGTTGACGACGAAGCGGCGATGCAAAAACTGCTGGTGCGTGGTTTGACCCAGCAAGGCTTCAAATGCGATACGGCAGCCGATGGAAACGAGGCCGAGGAACGGGTTTCCTGCTCGCATTACGATGCGGTGGTGACCGATCTACGCATGCCGAATAAGCATGGCCATGCCCTGGCGGTGCATCTGCTTGCGCTAGAGCACAGACCGGTGGTTGTCGTTCATACCGGCGTAATCGAACCGAAACTTGCTAAGGACCTGTTGGCTCGGGGCGTGGACGACATTCTGTTCAAGCCATTCGACTTTGGCATTCTCGCGGCAAAAGTGAAGGCCCTGGTTGAACGCAGGTCTCCAGGTGCGCCGACAAATCACGGAACGAAGGAAACCGACGCCAAGACGGCGAATTTGCAGAACCATCGGCAGGAAGACGCGACTGTTCGTGGACCGGTGACGCTCTCGAACTTGGAAAGCAAACTATCGAGACTTTCACATGTATTGCCGATCTCCACGGCTGCACTCGACGTCTACACGATGACAAGCGACGATCAAACGACAGCACTGCAACTTGCTGCAGCCATCCAGCGAGAGGCGGCTTTTGCCGCTCAAATGTTGCGGCTAGCGAATAGCGCATTCTATAACTCGTCGGGTCAGCCGATCGTGCAACTCGATCGAGCCGTTGTGCTCATTGGTCATACCCGCATCGGTGAATTGGCCCTGGGGATGAACGCCTTTGCCGCATTGACCCCCGGCATGGTCCCATGGATGGACATTGGACTTGTGTGGAAGCAGAGCATGGCTGCGGGTCTGGCCGTGGAAATGCTCATCGAACAAGGCGGACATCAGAAGTTGGAAGAGGGCTTGTTGCTGAGTGCCATTATGCACCCCCTCGGTCGAATCGTTATGGGAACATTGTTTCCAAGTCGGTACGAGACGATGGTAAAGCACTGCCGCGACACTAGCGAAGCCCTCCGAGACCAAGAACGTAGCGTCTTTCCGTTGAGCCATTCCGAGGTACTCGCCCGCTTGTTGGCGACCTGGAATGTGCCTGCCGATGTGCAACGTCCCCTTAAGTTGCTTGAAGACAGCACGGCCGTGGCCAAATTGCTGGAACCGGCGCGCACCAAGGCGGAACTCGTCAGACTCGCTATCGTCGTCGGTAAACTCGCCGTGGGACGTTGGGAGCCGTGGGATTTGGTGGACCTTCCGGCAGTCGCCACGATCACGAAACTGGGCATCGCATCCTTGTCGGAGATCATCGAGCGGACCCACGAGGATGTGGAGCTGCTCGCGACATTCCATGCGGAACCGGCCACCCGAGAAAGGGCTATTCAGTTACCTGCATCGACGCGACAGCTTGCCTATTGCGACCTCTCGGGCGTACCGTTCGACTTTGTAGAAAAGATGCTCCCCTCAATGGGGATCGAGCCGGTTGCCTGCGCAGAGGACGAGCTGGGCTTCGGCGACGAACCCGTCCTCGTTAACTGTATCGGCACACCGCCGCACCGATTGGCAGCGGCCACGGGACACGCGTCGCACGAGCGGCTCTTGATCGTCACCGACGTGGAACACGCGACAAAGTATGGCGAGTACGGGCGAACGATTGCCTTGCCCACCAGCTATGATCATCTCCGTTCCGCCTGCTGGAAAGCTGCGCACGCCACCAATCGCGCAAAGAATTGGTCGGTTCGGCTTTTTCGCATTTGGCCTAGCGAACCTGGAGCCTGCCATTGGCGCGAGATGGACTGCAAACGGGGTTTTCCCATGTGATTAGACTCGTCCCCGGCGAGCAACATGTTGGATATTATACGGATTCTCGTTTCAAACTGCGCGTTGCTAGCATTGCTTAACTGTTGCCCCGCAAGCACTTACGAAAAATGGACCCGGCAGGATCAAACAAGAATTCGTATTAAGTGCCCAGTGGTGGTTTGGCGTTCGCAAAAATTTGCCGCAATTCAAACCACGGATGTTTCCGCAAGGAATCCGAGCTGGCAGCTCGCGTAGGCGGCGGAAATCCCTCCTCCTGCGGCCGCAATTGCTCCGCGTTTTGCAATTTACCACGTGTCGGTTGGACACACTGAAGTCATTTGCCAACGGGATCGGAGTTTGCTTCCTTCGGTTTATGTGACCGACGCAGTTTAACCGGGTTGCAGGTCGCGATCGTTCCCGGAAGACCGACAGTCGTGGTATTTCAGGACTCGAAGGAAAGCAAGCACTTCCTGAGAAAGTCAGGAGATCCAAAAGGAAAAACCATAGTACACGTTGGCCCAAGCAAGTGATTGCCGCTTCTCCAAATCGACGCCATCTGACGCAGCGAATCAGTGCTGCTTGCCAGCTTGACGCTGCCGTCGATCAGGATGTTCGTGCCATTGCCGCGCTGAACCTTGTCCTGGCCGAGGCCGGCCGCGATCAGGTTGTTTCCTTTACCGGCTATGATCATGCGTGTCTCTATCAGGTGAAGACCATGATTTTGTGGCCTAGCTTGCGGTGGCGAGCCGAAAACAATGATGAATATGCGCGGTTTGCTTATTCTTCCGATGGTGCCGACGCGATAGTGCTCCGTCAAACTGAAAAATTTGGCACGCCTCACCCAATTGGCCTGTAATTCACGACATGTCAGGACTGCCCAACCCGAAAATCAAGGTTTGATAAAGCCCTAGTAAAAGAGGTTTGTGACTTGGGAAGGCGACCAATTTATTTCTGCTTGGCATTCACTGTCATACCGGCGTTAGCTGGCTGCCAGTCCTCCGGGGGCGACATATCCTCTCCATCGAGCACCAATCTGTCGCCCTTTTCGGCGGCTGCGACCTACAACCGCAATAATACCTCGGACATGGGGCTTACGCTCTACGACAGTAGCGCGCAGAACAAATCATCCGCAGCCGCGAATACGCATTTGGCACCGACATGTCCCAGCCCAGGCACCCAAAATCCTCCCAACGTCGGTTATTCCGGTGCTCCTGCCGGCTACGCAAACGGCGCGGCAGGCTTAGGCGGAGCGCCATGTGGTTTGGTTCCGGTTGCTGGGCTTGGCGCTCCAACCGGGTTTTGGGTTTACCAGTCGGCAAATGGCTACGGTGTCACGAAAGTGATTCCCGTGTATGGGCCACCGGGCGATCAGCCGCCTGGAAACGGGCAGCCGATCGGCAGCGGTCCCATGCCGACAGGGCCTGGTCAATCAGGCGGCTATCCCATGAACACCTCGCCCGGCTATCCCGTGATGGCGCCGAACAACGTGCCGAGCAACGGGCCATACGCCGGCGCGGCACCAGCGCCAACGCGTTCAGCGACATGGCCCGGTTATCCACAGGGCTATGGCAGTCCTAGCATGGCTTGCCCTCCGCAGGGTGCGATGCCGCCTTCTTACTCGCCAAATGGGCTGGCTGCCTCCCAAGTACCGGCCGGAGGCGTGCCGTTGCCAGTTTACACAGGCGCGACCGAACCGCCCAGCTATGCACCGCAGTCGTTCGGCACTGGTCAAGTTCCAACAGTGCCGAACTACAGCCCGCAGTCGGCTGCCGTACCGGTCCCGCAACGATAAGCTCGTTCTTCGGGAAACGCTAGCTTTTGCAGCAAGAGATGCAATCCGGCAACTGTCACGCGCCGGCACGTTGCTGGCGTCAACGTTTGCGCAATCGGCAATCTTCACGACCCGGAATCCGCGCAGACATCAATTGCGCGCACTCTGCCGAGTTCTTGCGCGACAGTTGCATCCCGATTGGGCAAGAAGCGTGATCAACCATAACGATCCCGTAAGATTCTCCGCCCTCGCCAATAACTTTGTGTGGCAAGGGGCGCTTGGGACGATTATTTTGGAGTGAGAGGTCGTATGAGATCGTTCACGATAAGCGACAACAGGAAAAACGCTGGTTAATCGGCCAGTCACGAAAAATGCGAGGAGGGCGAAACAAATGAGAGCTCGGACAATTATAACTGTACTGGTTGCCACCGCGCTGACTATGGTGTCGGCCAACGTTCGCGCGGAAGACTTCGGCGCGGGCAATCTGGCTTTGACAGACACCGCCGTTGCAAGCGGCGGAAGTCCGACGCCTTGTGGCGGCGGCTGTGGTAGTGGTTGCGGCTGCGGCTGCAACGGCGACCCCAGCAATGGCAACTGTTGCAATTGTTGCGATCCGGGCACAAATCCGTGGGACGGAACCGTCAAGGCCGGGTTCGGCATGCGGACTTCCATGAACTTTCTTTCGGAGCAAAACGCCGGCAACCCAGGCCTTTTCCCCGCGGGCACTTCAAACGATTTCAATTTCTTCAACCCGGACGACATGCGAATTTATTTGAGCGGCAGCGCCTTCGGCGGACTCGTCAAGGGCACGCTCAACACCGAGGTCACGGGCGGCGGCAACTACATTTCGCCGAACAATGTCACGGACGTGGCTCTGCTGGACGGCATCGCACAATTCGAGTTTAACGACCGCGTGAATTTCTGGATGGGCCGCTTCCTGCCGCCTACCGACCGCGCGAACCTGGATGGCCCGTTCTATCAAACGCCCTACGATTATCCGTTCGTGTCGAACTATCCATCGCTTCTGGCCGGCCGCGACGACGGCGTCGCTTACTGGGGACAGGTCGGCGGCGGCAGGCTGAAGTGGCAAATGGGCTTGTTCAATGGAATCCGCTACTATGCTGGGGGCGATCCCGTCGATCCGAATGCCGACGGCAACTACCTCCTGATCGGCCGCGTTACGGTAAACTTGTTGGATCCCGAGCCTGGCTACTACACGCAGAGCTGCTATTTCGGCCAAAAGGAAATTCTCGCCATCGGCCTCACGGGTGCGTTCCAGCGCGACGCCGGCGGCATCGCCACCGCCCAGTCGGACTTCTCCGCCGAAAGCGTCGATTTCCTTTGGGAGCACCGCTTGGGCAATTGCGGCGTACTTGACGTAGAGGGCGCGTTCTACAAGTACAACTACGGCATCACTGCCGCCGATGCCGCCCTTGTCGGCGTGAGCCCGGCCGCCGCGTTTGGAGTCGCGAACCAGGGCACTTCTGAGTACGTCCAGATCAGCTACATGTTGCCGCAGGATATCTGCATTGGCCGCATGTCGGGCCGGCTGCAGCCGTTCACCCGCTACCAGTATTATGGCCGCGATTTCCGCGCGGCGGCCGCTACGGAATCGTCCGTCGCAGGACCGCTATTCTTCGAGGGCGTTGACATCGGCGTCAACTACATCATCTCCGGCTACAATGCCCGCACGACGGTGGCTTGGGAACAGCGCAACGCCGAAGGCGCCATCACCTACGATTTGGTGCGTGCCGGCATTCAACTTCAGTACTAGTTCATTCCGGGAGTGAATGATGTTTAGCCCTGGCGCTTTGGCCGACGGAAGACGGCCAAAATGCTGGGGCTAGACCTTTTTCTTGCTAACCCGCTTCTGCCGATCGCTACAGCGAGAGTCGGCTGCGCCGAGTGCTTTCCGTCATGGCATTGTCTGCCTAGAATATTGGCACTCACCGAGCTGAGCTTGAACCGGCACGATTTTCTTGATAGAACAAAATTGTTAAAGGCAAACGACTTGCGACTTAAGTCCAAGTGACACAAGGATTTCGGCATACGATTTGCGTTCCTCGCAAACGAGCGTAATTGAGCAAAATCACTCGCCTTCAGATTTGCTGCCGGGCGGCCAGAAGGTTTCTGGAGTAGCCGCTAGCGTTCAAACACAGAGCGTGGTGCTCAATTTGATACAAGTTCGCCATCGTATCTCATCGGTAAGTTTTTTATCGCTTTTTGCGAAAGGGAGGATAACGTGAAGAAGTTGGTGCAATTGGTGGGTGTAGTCGGTCTCGGTTTGCTAATTGCGGGCTGCGGAAACGAGCCGGAGAAAGCAGGGGGTTCCGGAAGCTCCGGGAAAGGGCCATCGTCTACGTCCGGTTCCAAGCCGGAAACGACCGCGGCTGCGGAAGGGGGAACCGTTAAGATCGGTGTCCTGCACTCCCTCACCGGTACGATGGCCATTTCCGAGATTTCCCTTCGCGATGCCGTTTTGATGGCAGTCGAGGAAATCAACGCCGCGGGCGGCGTAATGGGCAAGAAAATCGAGCCCGTAGTGGTTGACCCGGCGAGCGACTGGCCGACGTTTGCCGAAAAGGCCAAGTACTTGATAAACCAGGAGAAGGTGGCGGTCACGTTCGGCTGCTGGACTTCCGTCAGCCGGAAGTCGGTGCTGCCGGTGTTCGAGGAATACAACCAACTGCTGTTCTACCCCGTGCAGTACGAGGGCGAAGAGCAGTCGCTGAACGTATTCTATACCGGCGCCGCGCCGAACCAGCAGTTGATTCCGGCCGCGGAATACATGATGAAGGAGGGCTACAAGAAGTTTTATCTCTTAGGCACCGACTACGTCTTTCCGCGGACCGCCAACAAGGTGCTCAAGGCATTCCTGCTGGCCAAGGGAGTGCCCGACGCCAACATTGCGGAGGAGTACACGCCCTTCCATCACCAGGACTATCAGACGATTGTCGGCAAGCTAAAGAAGTTCTCCGCGGGCGGCAAGGCTTGTGTGATGTCGACCATCAACGGCGACAGCAACGTGCCGTTCTACAAGGAGTTCGCCAATCAGGGGCTGACTTCGACGGACTGCCCGATCATGGCCTTCTCGGTGGCTGAAGACGAATTGCGGGCAATGGACGTGCCGCCGTTGGTGGGCCACCTGGCCTGTTGGAATTACTTCATGTCGATCGACACGCCCGAGAACAAGAAGTGGGTCAAGGACTTCAAGGACTATTGCGTGGCGCACAATTTGCCCGGCGGCGCTGATCGCGTCACCGACGATCCGATCGAGGCAGCCTACTTTGGCGTCTACGTCTGGAAGGCGGCCGCGGAGAAGGCCAAGAGCTTTGACGTCGACAAGGTCCGCGAGGCGGTCTATGGATTAGAATTCGACGCGCCGGGCGGCAAGAAGAAGATGGACCCCAAGAACCAACACACGTGGAAGCCCGTCTTCGTTGGCGAAATCCTCAAGGATGGACAATTCAAGATCATCAATAGTTCCGACGGTCTTGTGGCGCCGGATTCGTACAGCAAATACTTGCACCCTGATGGCAAGGTTCCTCCACCCACCGGCGGCCCGAAGAAGTAGCCGCGTTTTCGGCTTCTCGGGTGGTTCGGGCCGCTCGATGCTGGAAAGGTTCCTTTGCAATGCCAACCTGGTGCAGCAGTCCGGCCCAGGTTGGCACTGTTTCGTAACGGCTGATCCGGCAAACGGGAGCGTCAAATCATGCGCGTAGAACGGTTCGGCGCAGTCCGCCGGGCATCGCTTCTGCTTGGCGCGACGGTCGTCGTGATCGTTGCGTCGTGGTTTGCAACGGCCGTAGAAAACAGTCGCGCGGCCGCGTCGGCCCCCGGGCCGGCCGGCGATGCTGCCGTGAACGACGAGCAGATCCGCCGGTTGATCATGCAGCTTGCTGACAACGACGCCGACGTCCGGCAGAAGACCCTCGGGGAAATGGTCCAATCGCGCGACGGCCGACTTGCGGGCCTCTTGAACTCCTATGTGCAGGGAAGCCTCTACCTTTGGAACGGCCGGCCGGTGATCAGCGAGCCGGCCGAAGCAGATGCCAAGGGCAAACGCGCGTCATTGCTCGATCCGCTTACGCTTGAGCAGTTGCCGCAGGATGGCAAACCGGTGGTGGTGTCGCTTCGTGATCTTAAGGAAGTGGAACTTCCGCGCAGCCAGCGAAAGGCGGTCGTCGACGCCGCCCAATCGCTGGCCTTGTGGTCCAACGACTTCGAGCAGCGGGTTTTGGCGATCCAGCGGGCAGGCGAGCGCGCGGCAGTGGAGAATCTCGCCGCGCTGGACGACATCGCCAAGACCGATCCCTCGGCGCGAATCCGGCGCACGGCCCGCGAGAGCGTCGACCTGATCCACCTGTCGGGAGGCATTCCCCACCAAGGCGAGGCGGTCGACCGCTTGCAAGCCGCCCGCGATCTCGGCCTCCTTCACAGCGCTCGCGGGCGCAGCGCGCTGACGGACGCCCTCGTTCAAATGGACAAGGAAGCGAAGGCCGGCAAATCGCCCGATGCGGCGGCCCGCAACGTCTATCAACAAGCGATCGCCCAGATCGATCGCTATCAATACTGGGTTTCAGTCTTTGAATGCGGCAAGTACGGGCTGTCGCTGGCATCGATCTTGATCTTGATGGCGCTGGGACTGGCGATCACCTTCGGCACGATGGGGGTGATCAACATGGCCCACGGCGAACTGATGATGATCGGCGCCTTTACGACCTACAGCATGGAACTGCTGTTCGTGAGGTGTCTGCCCGCGCAGTATTTCAACTGGTACTATGTGGCCGCGCTGCCGGCGTCGTTCCTGGTGGCCGGCTTCTGCGGCTACTTGATCGAGTTGCTCGTCGTGCGGCACCTCTACGGGCGTCCGCTGGAAACGCTGCTGGCCACGTTCGGGGTCAGTTGGATCCTGATCAAGAGTGTGCAGAACCTCTTCGGCGAGAGCATCGGCGTCAATGCGCCCACCTGGTTGCGGGGCAGCATCGAGGTCATGCCGGACATGGACGTGCCCTACAGCCGCGCATTCGTCGTCCTGCTGTGCGCGTTCTGCGTGACGATGTTCTATCTCACGATGAACTACACGAAGCTCGGGCTGCGGATTCGCGCGACGACGCAAAACCGCGAAATGGCCGCCGCCCTCGGCGTCAACACGCGGTGGGTCGATGGCTGCACCTTCGCGCTAGGGGCGGGCCTTGCCGGGATCGCGGGCTACGGCATGACGGTCATTGGCGGTGTATCGCCCGGCATGGGACAAAATTACATTGTCGAGTCGTTCCTCGTCGTAGTGACCGGGGGCGTGGGAGAACTGGCAGGAACACTTTATGCCGGCCTGGGCTTGGGCTTGCTCGATAAGATCCTGGAGCCTTGGTTTGGCGCCGTTTGGGGAGAGGTCCTCGTCCTGGTGGCGATTGTCATCTTCCTGCAGCGCCGTCCGGCCGGGTTGTTCCCGCCGAAGGGGAGACATGCCGATGTCTGATGTGGATCAGGCTGTTCGGCCGGCTTCCCCGCCCGCCAAAGCCGAGCCGATTTCGCCGGAAACGGCTCTTGCACCGCCGGCAAGATTCGGCATTGGCTCGCTCATATTCCTGGCGGTGCTGCTGAGCGTTCCCTTCGCGCAGGACTATTGGAATACCGGGCACGTCCAGGTCGACCGAGTGAGCACGGTGGGCAGGTTTCTCTGCTTTGCCATTGTGGCCCTCAGCCTGGATCTACTGTGGGGCTACACCGGCATTCTCTGCCTCTGCCAGTCGCTCTTCTTCGCGCTGGGCGGCTACGCCATGGGAATGTACCTTGCCATGCACGGCCCAATGGATGCCGACGGCACCGTGCCGCGATGCCTGTTCGTGGTGACTTCCGCCGTCCAGGGGTTCAAACTCCCTTGGTTTTGGCAACCGTTCAACTTTCTCTGGGGCGCGATCCCGCTGGGTCTTGTGATTCCCGGGCTGTTCGGCTTTATCGTCGGCTATTTCGGTTTCGCCAGCCGGGTCCGCGGCGTCTATTTTTCCATTCTCACCATCGCCGTCACGAAGGCCGCCTGGCTCGTCTTTTGCATGAACAACATGATGTTGTGCGGAACGAACGGGCTGACGAACTTCGAGAAGCTGGCCGGCTTCGATCTGAGGGAGAAAAACGTCAAGGTGGGATTGTTCGTCATTTCGCTCCTCGCCTTGGGCCTGATGTACGCGCTTTGCTACGGGATCACCTGCTCTCGGCTGGGACGCGTGCTGATCGCGATCCGCGACAACGAGTCGCGGCTGCGTTTTTCCGGATACAAGCCACACCATTTCAAGGTCTTCGTCTTCGTCCTGGCGGCGATGATCGCCGGCCTCGCGGGCATGCTCTACGCGCCGCAGTCCTATCCCTTCACTCCGGAATACATGACCAACAATTACTCCAACCTGGTCGTGGCGTGGGTTGCGGTCGGCGGGCGGGGAAGGCTCAAAGGGGCCGTATTCGGGGCCCTTTTGGTCAATCTGGTTTACGATCAGCTTACGTCCCTCGCGCCCGATTTCTGGCCCTACGTCCTCGGCGGCCTCTACATCGGCGCGGCGATTTTCTTCCACGACGGAATGATCAATTTCCGCGGCGGAGTTTTTCTCGTTTGGCTCTTTGCCGCCCCGCCGATATGGAAGCTGGCGGACATCGCCGCTGCGCACTTCGCGTCCGTTGCGGGACACGGCACTCACGTGTATTCGGTTTTGCATTACGGGCATTGGACTGCTTGGGCGGTCGCGGGAGGATACTTGTACTGGCTCTTCATTGGCCCGCGGCGCATGAACGCGCGCCTGCTGGACTTGCGGCGGCTTGCGGCGGGCAACTTTTTCAAAACGGAATCGGCCAAGGCCGCCGAGGGCACGGCCGAAAGGACGCCTGGCGAGACAAAAGCACAGCCGCCGTCCGGCGACTTGCAGAAGCGGCTTAGCCGCATCGCCACCATGGTCAGCAGCAAGCGTACTGTTGCTCCGGAGGGCAGCCTGCTAAAAGTTAATGACGTCAAGGTCCTGTTCGATGGATTCAAGGCGCTGGACGTGGGTTCGTTTGAGGTTTATCCCTTTGAATTACGCGTGATCATCGGCCCAAACGGCGCCGGCAAAACGACGCTTTGCGACGTGATTAGCGGCAAGACTAAGCCCGCCGCAGGTACAGTGACTTTCGCGAACGTGGACATCACGGGCGTGTCGGACGTGGAAATCGCCCGCCGCGGCGTGGGACGCAAATTCCAGACGCCGACCGTGTTTAACAGTCTCACGGTGTACGAAAACATGGAGTTGGCCCTGCCGGGCCGGCAAGCGCTCTACCGCTGCTTTGTCGGCTCGGCGACCGCCAAGGAAAGCGAGCGCATCCTCTCGATCCTCCGCCGCGTGCGACTGACCGAGCACGCCCAGAGGAAGGTGCAGTACCTGAGCCACGGCCAGCGGCAATGGCTGGAAATCAGCATGTTGATTCTGGCCTCGCCGATGCTGCTTTTGGTAGACGAGCCGGCCGCCGGGCTGACCGACGAAGAAACCGTGCTGACCGCCGAGTTGCTTCTGGAACTGCGGGAAGAGCACAGCATTATCGTCATTGAGCACGACATGGAATTCGTCCGCTTGCTCGGCTCGCGGGTGACCGTGCTCAACGAAGGGCAGGTGATGGCGGACGGAACTCTTGAGCAAGTGCAAAAGGATCCCCAAGTGATTGAAGCCTATCTGGGGCGCTAACGCCATTATGTTAATAGTCAAAAATCTCTCGTTTTCCTACGGTTCCGTGCGGGCGCTGCGCGACGTTAACATGACCATGCAGGCCGGCAAGGTCACCTGCATCATGGGACGCAACGGGGTCGGCAAGACCACGTTGATGAAGAACATCATGGGTGTCTTGCGATCGACGTTCGGTTCGGTGTTCTGCGACGACGAAGACCTCACTCAGATGCCGCCCTATCGCCGCGCCCGCGCCGGATTGGCTCTCGTGCCGCAAGGCCGACAGATCTTTCCCAAGCTGACAGTGGCCGAGAACCTGGAAGTGGGACTTTCGGCGGCCAGCGGCCGGATCAAAACCGTCTCCGAAAGCGTCTATGACCTCTTTCCCATCATCAAAACGATGTCCAAACGCCTCGGCGGCGATCTTTCCGGAGGCCAACAGCAACAACTGGCGATTGCCCGCGCGCTGGTTTCGCAGCCCAAAGTCTTATTGCTGGACGAGCCCACCGAAGGCATTCAGCCGAACATCATCACCCAGATCGGCCGGGTCTTGCACCATCTGGTCGATCAGCTCAAAATGACGGTCGTGCTGGTCGAGCAATACCTGGACTTCGTTAAGGAATTCGGCCATCAGTTTTACATCATGAATCGCGGCCGGGTCGTCGCGGAAGGTGGCACAAGCGAGTTGACCGAAATCGTGCATCAGCATTTGAGCGTCTAGCCTGCCCGATCATCCGGCGAGCTCTGCCGCATCCTTTTACAGGAGTCAAGATTGTTCGGTTTCGTAAACGACGAAGCGGAGGAAAATGCCGAGTCGTCCACAGGTCGACCGCCCGCGGGCAAGGGAGAATTGGAACTGTCGTTCGTCGCGGGGCGGACCGAAGTCACCCGATCGCTCGCCACAAATCCCTTGCGATTGTTGGTGCCCAGACGGGGCACTTCCGCGGCCTGGGTTTACAGCACCACCTATGGCGGCGGACTAGTGGCCGGCGACGAAATCGATTTGCAA
Organism: uncultured Planctomycetia bacterium; assembly: GCA_963775975.1. Taxonomy (GTDB): domain Bacteria; phylum Planctomycetota; class Planctomycetia; order Pirellulales; family Thermoguttaceae; genus JANXQG01. Next base: position 52,522 of record CAVZKX010000003.1, on the reverse strand, counting down.
CTGCGGGTCGGACGCGGGGCGAGCGGCGTCCTCGGCACGCAGGCCTCGACCAAGGTCTATCGCAGTCCCGGCCGGCTAGCCTGCCGGCAGAAGTTGCGTGCCACCGTTGCCGACGGAGGGCTGCTCGTGCTTGCGCCCGATCCGCTGACTTGTTTTGCCGAGGCCCATTACGAGCAATCGCATAGCGTTCGGCTGCGCGGCACCGGCAGCGTGGTGCTGATCGACTGGCTTACCAGCGGACGCCGGGCGCGCGGCGAAAGCTGGGCGCTTTCGCGGTACAGCAGCCGACTGCAAATCTATCGCGACGACGAATTGGTCATGGCAGACGCCTTGCTCTTGGATCCGGCCGACGGGCCGCTGGACTCGCCGTTTCGGCTGGGGCGGTTCCATTGTCTGGCGATGATTGTTTTAATAGGAGAACAATTGGCCGCGGCGGTGGCGGATTTGCTCGCCCGCGTTGCCGCAAAGCCCGTCCAAGGGCGGTCTCCGCTTGTGGACGTGGCTAGCCCGCTGCAACCTGCAAGCGGGTGCCCGGGAATGGTGTTGCGAGTCATCGGAGAGACGACGGAAATGGTTTCGCGGTATTTGACTGACGCGCTTTCGTTCCTGAACGAATTCCTGGGCGAAGGTCCGTGGGCCAGAAAATGGTGAACTGAAAGTGGTGAACAAGGAGAACAACCATGCATCTATCGCCTCGGGAAATCGATAAGCTTCTTTTACACGGCGCCGGCTGCGTCGCGCAGAAGCGCTCGCGCGCGGGCTGCGCCTCAACTACCCGGAAAGCGTGGCTTTGATTGCCGCCCAACTGCTGGAATTCATTCGCGACGGCCGATCGGTCGCGGAGTTGATGGACTTGGGACGAAGATTCCTAGGCCGCCGGCAAGTGATGGCCGGAGTTGCGGAAATGATCGCCGAGGTGCAGGTGGAAGGCACCTTTCCCGACGGCACCAAGCTGGTCACCGTGCATCATCCCATCGCGGCCGAAGACGGCGATTTGTCACTCGCCTTGTACGGAAGCTTTCTGCCCGTTCCCGACCTCGGCCGCTTTGCCAATGGCGACGCCGAAGAGACGATCGAGGCGGGCAAGTGCATCCCTGCCGGAGGCGAGTTGGAGCTCAACGCGGGCCGGGCGGCGATCGCTCTGGAAGTGGCCAATCTCGGCGATCGGCCCATTCAGGTCGGCAGCCATTACCATTTCATCGAAACGAACAGCCAACTGAAGTTCGACCGGGCGAAAGCCTATGGCAAGCGGCTCGATATTCCGGCGGGCGCCGCCGTGCGTTTTGAACCCGGCGACACGAAGACCGTTTCGCTGGTTGACATCGCCGGCAATCGCGTCATTCGCGGCGGCAATAACCTGGCTGACGGCCCCGTGAGCGAGGAAGCCAAGGCCATCGCCATGCTGCGCGTCGCCGAGCAAGGGTTCGCCGACGAAAGGACTTAACGATGGCCACTAAAATCAAACGCTCGCATTATGCGGAAATCTATGGCCCGACCACCGGCGACCGCGTTCGCCTCGGCGACACGGAATTGTGGCTGGAAGTTGAACGCGATTTCGCCGTCTATGGTGACGAATGCAAGTTCGGCGGCGGCAAAGTGCTGCGCGACGGCATGGGCCAGGCCGCCGGCGCGAGCCAGGCCGAAGCGCTCGACTGCGTGATCACCAACGCGCTGGTCGTCGATTACACCGGCATTTACAAGGCCGACATTGGCATCAAGGACGGGCTGATCGTCGGCATCGGCAAGGCGGGCAATCCTGACGTGATGCAAGGCGTCGATCCGCGCTTAATCGTCGGCGTTACGACCGAGGTCGTTTCCGCCGAAGGCCTGATTCTGACCGCGGGGGGTATCGATACGCATGTCCATTTCATTTGCCCGCAGCAGGCGTTTGACGCGCTGGCCAGCGGGCTGACGTTGCTCGTCGGGGGCGGAACCGGGCCCGCGACGGGCACCTGCGCCACGACCTGCTCGCCGGGCGCCCATCATTTGCGGATGATGCTCCAGGCCACGGACGGCTTGCCGCTGAATTTCGGCTTTCTCGGCAAAGGGAACTCTGCGCGGCCCGAGGGACTCGCGGAACAACTTGTCGGCGGGGCGATCGGCTTCAAGCTGCACGAGGACTGGGGCACGACGCCTGCCGCCATCGACTGCTGCCTGAGCGTCGCCGAACAGTTTGACGTGCAGGTCGCGATCCACACCGACACGCTCAACGAATCGGGGTTCGTCGAGGCGTCCATCGCCGCCTTCAAGGGGCGGACGATCCACACGTATCATTCCGAGGGCGCTGGCGGCGGCCACGCGCCGGACATTCTCCGCGTGTGCGGCGAGAGCAACGTCCTTCCCAGTTCCACTAATCCGACACGTCCCTTTACCGTCAACACGGTTGACGAGCACCTGGACATGCTAATGGTGTGTCATCACCTCGACAAGAACCTGCCGGAGGACGTGGCGTTTGCCGAGAGCCGCATTCGCGGCGAAACCATCGCCGCCGAAGACATCCTGCACGACCTGGGCGCAATCAGCATCATGGGGTCCGACGCACAGGCGATGGGCCGCGTGGGCGAGGTCGTCACGCGAACCTGGCAAACGGCCGATAAAATGCGGCGGCAGCGCGGCCCGCTCGCTGGCGAGCGCGGCGGCAGCGACAACCTCCGCATTCGACGCTATATCGCCAAATACACCATCAATCCCGCCATCGCCCACGGCATGTCGCACGTCATCGGCTCGATCGAGGTCGGCAAACTGGCCGACATCGTGCTCTGGAAACCGGCCATGTTCGGCGCCAAGCCGGAGTTGGTGCTCAAGGGCGGGATTATCGCCTGGTCGCAAATGGGCGATCCCAACGCCTCCATCCCGACCCCGCAGCCCGTGCTCATGCGGCCGATGTTCGGCAGCTTCGGCCTGCGCGCCGGGACCGATTTCCGTGGCCTTTGTCAGCCAGGCTTGCGTCGATTCCGGCGTTTTACCGAGCTACGGCTTGACGAAGCGCGTCGAAGCCGTGCGGTGCTGTCGCGGTATCGGCAAACGAGACATGAAATTCAACGACGCCTGCCCGGCGATTACCGTCGATCCGGAAACGTACCGCGTCACCGCCGACGGCCAGCATCTTACGTGCGCTCCGGCAGAGAAGCTGCCGCTGGCGCAGCGCTATTTCCTGTTCTGATGCGGGGTTCATTTCTCGGCAGCCGTCTTGGCTTGCGTCATTTCTTTCCACGCTTGCAGAACGTGCTTTGCGATAGCATCAACCTCTTGGCCGTGTTTCACTTGCGCGAAGATAAACGGTCCCTCGCCGCGCATGAGGCGGCTGTCGCGATCCATGATTCCCAGATCGGCGCCGACGGCTCCTGCCAAGTCGGTCTTGTTGATCACCAGCAGGTCGGATTGCGTAATGCCTGGTCCGCCTTTGCGCGGAATCTTGTCGCCCCCGGCCACGTCGATCACGTAAATCGTATAGTCGGCCAGCTCGCGGCTAAAATCGGCTGCCAGGTTGTCGCCGCCGGATTCCAAGAACAAGATCTCCGGACGGAAGCGATGGTTCAGATCTTCAAGCGCAACAAGATTGGCGGAGATGTCTTCGCGAATGGCGGCGTGAGGGCATCCACCGGTTTCCACGGCAGCGACGCGTTCCGCCGGCAGGGCCTGATTGCGAACCAGGAACTCCGCGTCCTCGCGCGTGAAGATGTCGTTTGTCACCACGGCCAGAGAGCGCTCGTCCCGCAGTTTCCTGCACAGTGCCAACACCAGCGCGGTCTTGCCGCTTCCTACCGGACCTCCGATGCCGACCGTGAACGTGCGCCGGGCGAAGACACGCCCGTCCAGCGGACGGGACCTTTGGTGGAATTGGCCGGGATGGCCCATCGGCTCGTGCGTGTGGCCATGTTCATCGTGAATAGGGTCGCCAACATGCCCGTGCTGGTGAGTATGGGCGTGTTCGTGGTCGGGATTCGTATTCATCAGAACAGTTGTCCGGGAGAGATTTCGCTGAAGTCGATTCGTACTAACTCTGAAAAAGCCGCGAATAGAGCCGGTCCTGGCCGGCCTGGAACAAATCAATGAGCGGCGCGGTTTGGGCCATGCTCCGCGGCTCAAATTGCTGGCATCGCGCGGCCAACGCGGAGGTGAAAGGTGCAAGCCCGTATTGCAGCGCCTGCCCTTGCAGCGGGCCGACGATGTTTAGCCGAACGCCGCTGGAGATCAGTCCCCGCAAGGTAATATGCAAAAACAGCCGGATCGACTGCGCAAGGCCGAGTTGCAAAGCCGCGGCGACGGCGCCGAACGCTACCGGAAAATGCCCGTTCATCCGTCGCGAGCGAATATCATCGCGCATTTGCCCGCACGCGGCTAGATCAAAGATGATCTGCGCGGAGAGCAAAAATGCCTTCCCCTGCGCGCGGCTTGCCCGATTGGCCACGTGATTCGTGATAAACGCATTACAGAAACGGTCAATGGCGGTCGCTGCAGCAGGACTTTGCCACGCTGCCAGCATGAGCGGTATCATGGAATGCGCGGTGTGCGTGAGTTGGGCGAGCACAAACTCGTGGAAGCGGTGTGCGTCGAAAAGTTCGCCCCATTTCGCGGCGGCCTCAAGCCCGCCCGAATGCGCCAAGCCTCCGGCCGGAAACGTTGCATCCGCCAATTGCCAGACCAGCCACTCATCGGTCATGTGTAACTTCCGTCTCGCAGAATCCATTTTGGTTCACGCCATTCGTCCGTACGCCAATATAAGGTCAAAGCAGTCCGAAACGCAAGCGTTCGGCGGAGGCGCCGACGAGAACTTGAGTCGACTTGGCTCCCGAGGAGCGGCATGACGCGAATTGCACCTGCGATACCTGCCTAACCCGTAAAAGGGGGCGGAAAGCAGGACACGTTGGTCACACCACTGACGCGTCGAAACGGCAGAACTTGGGCGCTCGGCCTGCAATTCGCCGCCCCGACTTTTTCGGCCAAACCGCCCCGAGATTGCCATCTCATCAAGCAAATCCGAAAAGCAGTGAAAACTGAAAACTGAGCTTTCCAACAACGACGGCGCAGATACCCACAGCGGCAAAAACAGCCGCAAAACAAGCGCGCGGGCGTCGAACCGACGGACTGGGGATAGATTCGGCGCCTTGCGGCCGCCCATCTCAACGACAGTCCATAATCTCCGGAGGCAGTTTTGCGACGCGCGGACTCGCAATGTGGCATGCACGGTCCTGGCGAATTATCTTCGATCCGGATCGAGGTGCCAATCGGCATACTTACCTACGAGTTCCTTCCCATTTCGCTCCGCGGACCGGACGCGATGCCCTGCATGAAGCGTAGCGACGCCACCGGCCGAGAGGATCTGGCAATGAAGCAAGTGCCGATGGCGTTGGAAAGAGCAAATGCAAACGACCATCGAATCCGCTGTAGCGAAGTACCTTGCTGCCGGAAACCCGGCACGTGGCACTCGGGACGAGTACCAAACGACTCTCAGGAAGTGGAAGGAATGGGGCAACGGAGTCGCAATTGAGCAACTTGGTAGAAAGGAGATTCGCGAATTTCTGGATTGGGTCTACGAGCGTGCAGTCGCCGATGAAGGAACGAATCCAGGTCGAACCACGAATAAGGCTCGGGAACACCTGCGCGCCGTCACTTCATGGGCTTGGGAGCAAGACTTTATCGAGTCACCACCGCGTTTCCCGAAGGCTAGGGCGCAACGTGACGTGGCTGGCCGTCATTATCTGACCAAGGCAGAAATCAATGCCCTTTACTTTGCGACTCACGAGATGGAACGCCCACGAGGTTGGGACCGTCCTATGCCGATTGGGCGTTACTGGCGGTGCGCGCTTGTCGTATTCTTTAACTATGGTGTCGATACGGGAACCGTATGGAAATCGGCACCGTTCCACGAGCCCATCCTCTGGCGGCACGTATCTTGGAGTCGCCAGTCGCCAGATCGGGAGGTCAAAGAACTTTCGCCCTTTGGGTGGCTCTTCTATCGCCGGGTGAAAACGGGGAAAACCTTCTACCAGCCAATGAATCGCGTCGTTCATGCCCATGTCAAGAACATTATGCCGGAGAGCCCAGCCCCAGATGATCCCGTCTTCTTCGGTGGTGGATCTCGCCCCAATGCTCGATTCCAGGAACTCTGCGACCTCGCCGGAATCAAATTCAAGACGAACGTCGAGAGTGGGGTAGACGAGCCCTGGGAGATCAAGGACCTCCGCAAGACCTGTGCGACGTACTACGATGAACACATGCCTGAGTCGTCAATCGAGATCCTCGGTCATTCGGTCGGAGGCATTACCTACCGCCACTACGCGCATCGCGCTCCGCTAGCGTTCAAGGCGATTATGTCCATTCCGCAGCCGGCCGCATTCTCGGCCCTCGTCAAAGGATTCGACGGCGAATGTCCATGCTGTCGGAGGAGATTCGCGGACGCCTCAAAAGGATAGCCGAGTGGCCGTACCGGAGACGAAGTCTTTCGTGACTGCCTGCACGCATCGGTTGGACACACTGAAGTCATTTGCCAACGGGATCGGAGTTTGCTTCCTTCGGTTTTATGTGACCGAAGCAGGCTGGCCAACTTCCCTTAGCTGCGTCTGTGGGGGCGACGTGGGGGCGACCTCCGCAGGTTGACGAGCAGCGATTGAACAAGCGGCCGATGTGGATCTCTGCGCAAGCGGGTCACATTCGCTTTCTGTTCAGATCTCTAAGGTCATATCCTCGAATTGTGCATGCACCCGATCAACCTCCATCGCGGGGTCCACATGCTGGTTTTGTCGGGCCCAGCGGCATGACCAGGCGGGCAACGGCCAAATCCGCATCTCAGCGCGGGACGACATTCGACGAAGGAGAGACGCAGTCCTGACACGCGCTAGACCTCAGAGAATCAACTAACCTTCACCTGCTCCATCAGCGTCCAAAAACCTTCGGCCAGGGTTGGGTGAATGTAGACCGCGCCTTTGAGGAGCGTGTAGGGAGCGCCGGCGAGCATTACGGTGCCCAATATCTGAATCAGTTCACCTCCTTCGATGCCGAGGATCGCAGCGCCGAGGATGCGATCGGTGTCGGCATCAACGACAAGCTTCATTAACCCGGCCGTTTCGTCCCTCTCGATGGCACGCGCGACCCAACTCATCGGAATTTTGCCGATTTTCAGTTGCCGGCCCGTCGCCCGGGCCTCGTTCTCCGTCAAACCCACGCGGCCGAGCTGAGGATCGGTGAAAACGCAGTAAGGAACCTGCCGATTGTCGGTGGAAAGCGACCTTCCCTCGATCAGATTGGCGTAGATGATCTGGAAGTCGTTGTACGAAATGTGAGTAAAGGCAGGACCGCCCTTGATATCGCCCAAGGCCCAGATTCCCCGAACGTTCGTTTCCAGGCGGCTGTTGACGCGGATAAACCCTTGGCCGTCGGTTTCGACCCCCGCGGCGTCCAACCCCAGATCATCGCTATTGGGCCGGCGTCCGGTGGCGACCAGAAGATGCGATCCTTCCAGCGAAAGGCTGCCGCTTCCGAACCGTACGCTGAGGGCAATCCGCTCGCCTTCGGTCGCGACTCGATCTGTCTCGGCACCCAGGACAAAGCGGATTCCTTCGCTCTCCAGCGCCTTCCGCAATTCGTCGGCCACGTCGGCGTCTTCGCGGGGGAGAATCTGCTCGTTGCGATCGACGATCGTCACCTGGCTGCCGAATCTGCGAAACATCTGCCCGAACTCCAGGCCGACGTACCCGCCGCCAAGGACCACGAGGTGCTCCGGCAGCTCGGTCAAGTCCAGGATAGTGGCGTTCGTCAGGTAATTCACCCGGTCGAGTCCCTCGACCTGCGGGATATTCGGCCGTCCGCCGGCATCGATGAAGATGTGATCGCTTTCCAACTCCTCCACGGCCACCCCTTCATGTGTGACGCGCACGCGGTGCGGCGCGACGAAGCGGGCATGACCGCGATACCAACGCAGGTTCTTGCTGTCTTGGATTTTCTTTTCATCACTAGAGCGCCACTCACCAACGATTTGGTTCTTGCGGGCGACGATCCGCGGCAGGTCGGCGCGAACGTCGGCGGCCTGCACTCCCCATCTGCCTGCCTGGCGGGCATAGTACGCCACCTGGGCCGATGCGATCATGGTCTTGGTGGGCGTGCATCCGGTGTTGATGCACGTGCCGCCCACGTGCCCTTGTTCGATCAGGGCCACGGTCCAACCTTTGTCCGCCAGCTTCTTGGCAAGCGGATTGCCGCCCTGGCCGGATCCGATCACGATAGCATCTAACTTTGTCATAGTACTTTGGCTCCTCGAGTCAACGGTGGTGCGGGACGGATCGCTGGACCAGCTCGAACAAACCCTCGATCGCTAAGGCCAGCAGCGCTGCCGGAACCGCTCCTTCGAGCATGAGCGGCACGTCGAACTTGTCGATTCCGCGGAGGATCGGGCCGCCGTAGCCGCCGGCCCCGATGAACCCGCCGAGAGTCGCCGTGCCGACGTTGATCACCGCCGCCGTCCGCACGCCGGCCAGGATCGTCGGCATGGCCAACGGCAGCTCGATCCGCCAAAGGATCGCCAGCGGCGGCAGCCCGAGCGCCTCGGCGGACTCGCGCAGGGAGGCGGGAATCCCCGTCAGACCAGCGTGCGTGTTCCGCACGATCGGCAGCAGACTGTACAGGAACAACGCGGCGATCGCAGGCGGGGCCCCCGTTCCTTTGCCGACGAGCCACATCATGACCGGAATCATGAACAGCAGAAGCGCCAACGAGGGGATCGTCTGCAGGATGCCGGTGACGGCGAAAACCACCCGGCCCAATCGCGGGCGGCGGGCGGCGATCACTCCAAGCGGCACGCCGACCAGCACCGCCGCCAACAGCGACGGGATGACCAACAGCAAATGCTCGCCGGTCGTCGCCAGCACCCGCTGAACGAGCGTGCCTTCAGATGTCCGGGCATCGACCACGAGCTCGGTCCGCAAGAATTCGGCGGCGACCGTTCCCTCATCCCGCTTGCCCTCCTGCACCGCGGCGTTCATTCGCTGCATCTGGGCCTCGGAGATGCGGCCTTCGAGCCGGCGGAGCTGCTCGACCACGGCCGGGTTGCGCTCCGCGAGGTCGGTGCGGTAGAGCCAGACCGCCTCGTAAGCCGGGAAGAAGCCCCGATCGTCCTTCAGCACCAGCAGATCGTACTGGGCGATCTCGCCGTCGGTGGTGTACATCTCGGTCACGTCAATCGCCCGCTCTACCAGCGCCCGGTAGGCGAGGGTGTGGTTCATGCCCTGGACGTTCGTCTGTGGAAGGTCGTAGTGCCGCCGGACGCCGGGCCAGCCGTCCGGGCGGTCGAGGAACTCGTGGATGAATCCGAGCCGCAGCTCCGGGTGATCCCGGAGGTCCGAGATCTTCGTGATGCCCTTTGCGGAGGCGACGTCCTTCCGCATGCCGAGAGCGTAGTTGTTGCGGAACCCGAGCGAACCGCTGACGCGGACACCGTGGGCCGCCAGCGCAGCGGCCAGGTCGGGCGGTTCGGCCTTCAGGATCTGCCGCGTGATGGTGCCGGTGTACTCTGGGTAGGCGTCGATATCACCCTGCGTCAGCGCCAGCCAGAGCGCGGGAGTGCCGCCGAGATCTTCGCGGCGGGAAGCGACCCCGGCGTGACGGGCCAGTTGCGTTCCCATCTCCGCAAGGATCACCGACTCCGTGAACTTCTTCGCCCCGATTTCCACTGAGCGGTTCACTGCGCAGTTCACTGGACGTTGACATCCGTGTGCGACGACTGCGGCCAGCAGAGCCACCAGCATCAGGGCCAACAGCAACGGGGCGCGTCTCATGCCGGCACCTCCGGCCCCCGCTGGGCCTGGACGAACTGGGTGACGAACGCGTCCGCCGGGTGATGCCACAGGTCGGCCGGGCTGCCCTCTTGCACGACCTGCCCGGCCCTCAGCAGCACGACCCGGTCGGCGAAAAACGCGGCCTCGGCCAGATCGTGTGTCACCAGCACCACCGTTTTGTCCAGCCGGCGGAAGATGTCGCGGAGTTCGGCCTGGAGTTCGGCGCGCACCAGCGGGTCGAGGGCCCCAAGCGGCTCGTCGAGCAACAGCGCGTCCGGGTCCAGCATGAGGGCCCGCATCAGCCCGACGCGCTGCCGCTGACCGCCGGAAAGCTCATGCGGGTAGCGGTCCAGCCCGTCGGCCGGGAAGCGGGTCAAATCGGTGAGCTCGGCCACGCGGGCCGCGATCGCGCGGCGGTCCCGGCCGAGATGTCGGGCCATCAGGGTCACGTTCCCACGCGCCGTTAGGTGTGGAAAGAGCCCGCCGTCTTGGATGACATATCCAACCCGCAGCCGCACGGCCCGAACAGTGGCCGGGGCAACCGGCTTGCCGTCGAAAGTGACCTCGCCGGCGTCCGGCCCGACAAGACCGATGAGCAGCCGCAGGAAAGTGGACTTCCCGCAGCCGCTGGGGCCGATGAGCACGGTCGTCCGCCCGAGCGGCACCGTCAGCGTCAGCGGGCCGAGGGCCGGCCGCTCAGCGTATGCCTTCAAAACTTTGTGAAGTGCGAACATGGAAGTGCGAACATGACGTAGCGGATCGGAACCGCCCAGGGCAGCTCCTAATCCTGTTCACCAAGAGTTTGGATGTAGGTCTTACCGTACGGATAGAAGAGTTCCTTGTGGCCTTGTTGCCATGCCGCTTTGAGTTCTGGCGTCGTGATGTCCCAGTCCGGCCGGCATTTCTTGGATACGGCACGCAGGTCCTGGCGAAGATCTTCCACCGTCGGCCGGCCAAAGAACCAATAGCCGTTATAAACCTTGTAAATGACAAGACCTGGCTCGAGCACGATCGTGTGCGGAATCATTGGATTGTGGCCCGGATCGGTGTACTCCGCAATGTCGAGGTCTTTTTGGATTTTGCGCACCGAGTCAGAAAGGAAAGGCCAATGCGCTCCGACTCCGGCGCGAAACTCGCTCGTCTCCGTGATGTTGTCGGTGCTAATCGTGACCAGCCGGCAATAGCCGACCGCAATTTCACGATGAAGTTCAAGAAGCCCTTCATGCTGCCGGCGATCCTTGGGACAATAACCGCCGCGGCAGAGAACGAGAATCATGGGATCTTGTCCTTGAAGCTCCGAGAGCTTCCGACGTCTCGTTGTGTGATCGGAAAGTTCGTAATCAGGAAAGGTGGCTCCCGGAACAATGTCAGGTCGCATAGGAAATGCTCCATCTCGCTTGCGCAGTCGCCCCTTAAATGTCGATTACAACATCTTCCTGGGGACGCGAGCAGCAAGTCAACAGGTTCCCGGCCGCCGGACGCTCCAGCGGCTCGGGATCATATTTTACCGATCCAAGGATAAGCCCGCACTCACAGGTGTGGCACACACCGGTCCGGCAAGACCAGCGCACCGGAACATCGCAGGCTTCCGCAAACTCCAGGAGGTTTTGGAACTTGGGATCCCAGGAGACCGTGAGGCCGGCGCGAGCAAATGATATTTGCGGACCCTTGCCGGGCAACCCGGTAGGCGCGTGCGGCAGCCGGCGAGGGACATCTTTCACACCCGGCGTGATGGACTTGCCTGAACCGAAAACCTCCGTATGAACGCGATCAGGGGCCACGCCCCAACTGGCGAGCCCCGCGGTGAAGTCCTCAAGGAAGGCGGAAGGGCCGCATAGATAAAAATCGGATTCGCGGGGTACGCCCAGCTTTTCCAGGAGCGCGACGGACAGCCGGCCGGCCGCATCGAAGTCAACGCCCGGCCGGTCAGTCGCGTCGGCCCGGCTGTATTGCACGTAGCTCCGGGCATGGGGCAGCGTCGCCAGCAATTCGCGCGCTTCTCGGGCAAAGGGATGATCCAGGCGGTTGCGCGCTCCATAGATCCACCAGACCGGGCGCGGCGATGCCTGTGCTGCTAGCGCGTGGAGCATGGCCATCACCGGAGTCACGCCCACGCCCGTGCTCAGTAGCACGACAGGAAAACCGCCTGGCTGCAGGACGAAGGCGCCGCGGGGCGCGCTGACATCCAACACATCGCCGGTACGAAGCTGCGTGCTCACGTACGTGCTGGCGATTCCCTGCGGTTCCTCCTTGATGCTTATGCGATAACGGGCAGCGTCTGGCAAATCGGACAGCGAGTAGCTCCGCAGGACCGGCGGCGCGTCCGCTATAGGACGGAGTCGCAACACCACGAACTGCCCGGGCAAGGGGACGGTCAAGGGACGACCGTCCACAGGCTCCAGCATCAGCGAGACCACGCTGTTGCTCTCGCGATCTATTCTGGCCACTTTCAGAAGCCGGAATCCAGGCGCAGCCGTGGCCAACTGTTCCGGGGAAGCCAGGCCGGGATTTCCGCTTTGCGGCCCTTGCTGTGCCGTCTGCCGGAGAAGAGCTTCAAAAGAATCCTTTCCAGCCGAGGCTCAGAGCCGGGATTTGCACAGCCCGCTCAATGTCTCCTTTGGCTGGCCGGGGAAGATAGAGAAGCGCATTGACCGCGGCGACAGTCATACGCTCAGGACCTTGTGCCACTCTGACGATTTCATCTCCAGCACCACCTCGCCCTCTTCAAGCACGCGGAAATAGAACCCTGGGCGCTGATGCGCCACCAGCAGGGACGCCATCCTGGGCTCATTCATGCGTATGCCGACACGGTAGCATGTCACGCGCGGTTGGGTGACTTCGAACAGCGCCCCGCCGATCCGATAGCGGTCGCCGACGCAGACCTCGCTGTCGGCCAGGCCCTCCACGGTGAAGTTCTCTCCGAATTGCCCGAAAGTGAAATCGTTTCGCTTCAGCTCACTCTCCCAATAGCGATAAGATTTCATCTGGTAGACAAAAACGGCGCGTTGCTCTCCACCGTGACCGTTGAGATCACCCTGTGCGTCACCATCGACGTTGAGGCGCCGAACGAGCCGCCGTCCCTCCACCGGCTGCTTCCACACGGAGGTGTAGACGATCTTCCCGCACCATGCGATCTCGCCGGGATGGCCAACGTTGACTGACAACAACCGTGCCAAATGTACCTCCTCCTTTCAATCACGAGCCCACGGTGGGCGCTCGACCCGCTTAGACACTCTGCCACAGCGAATCAACGAACCAGCGGCGGCGATCGAAGAAGTGTTTCTGAACGCGGAAGCCGGCAGCCGACGCAAAGGATTCAATTTGCGACAAGTCGTACTTGTGCGAACACTCCACGTGGATGCCTTCCCACGCCCGGAACAAGAAACTGCGGCCGAGAGCGTGGATCGGCACTTCCTGGCTCTGCAGGCTCACCAGCCAGCTTTCCATGCACGCCTCTCGAATATTGTAAGCACCGTAGTGCGCGAAACGGCCGCGGTCAAACTCGCCGCCCAGTTCACGGTTGATCCGATCGAGGAGGTTGAGATTGAACAGCCGGGTCACGCCCTCGGTGTCGTTGTACGCGCGACGCAGGATTTCAAGGTCCTTTTTGAGATCGAACCCGACGAGCAGGAAGTCCCCGGGGCGGAGCGATTCTCGCAGGCGGCGGAAGAACTGCAGAGCCTCCGCATGAGAGAAGTTGCCGACGTTCGATCCGAGAAAGAGCACAAAAGTCGGCCGGTGACTGGCCCAGCCAAGCGAGGCCAGGCCGTTGAAGTAGTCGGCCACGATTCCGCGCACTCGGAGCGAACCGTCGAATCGAAATTGAAAGGAGGCAGCAAGGTCAAGGACCGACTGCCGACAAATGTCAATCGGGACATACTCGAAACAGAGACCGGCGTCCAGCAACCGTCGCACGAGAATCTCCGTCTTCCGGCCGTCGCCGGCACCGAGTTCGACGAGGCGGAACGTGCCGGGGAGGAACGCGGCGACAATCTCGGCGATGATCTCAGGGGCGTGGGTCTCAAGGATTTCGGCTTCGCAGCGCGTGAGGTAGTACTCTTCCAGTTCGGTGATTCGCTGAAAGAGCCGGCTGCCTTCGGCGTCGTAAAAGTACATCGAGGAGAGCGATTTGGGACTCCGAGAGAGCCCCCTGAAGACATGGCGGGCAAAAGCGCCGGCGGCGTGGCGCGTGCCCCTCGCGTTGAAAACCTGAGCAGCAGATGTCATCATTTCATCTTTCAGCATCATGGGCCAGTCGGATTCCGGTGAACTGGAAGCGCGTCGGGGCAGGCCAGAAGTTGCGGTAACTGACGCGGAAGTGGTCGCGCGGCGTGACACAGGAACCGCCGCGCAGTACGCGTTGGTTGTCCATGAACTTGCCGTTGTACTCCGCCAAGGCCCCGGGAAACGGCTCGTAACCCGGGTAGGGCTCGTAGTAGCTTGTGGTCCACTGCCAGAGGACACCGGCCATCTGCGCCAAGGGCTCGGAGCCCGCGAATGGTGAAGGATGCAGTCGACTCGATTCGAGGAAAGCGTCCCCCGAGGGCTCCGCTGGCAATTGCCGCGCCGCGTGTTCCCACTCTCGTTCGCTGGGCAATCGCGCTCCCCGACAACTGCCGAAGGTCTCCGATGCCCAGCGCGCGAAGGCGTCGGCCTCGTAGAAGCTCACGTGGCACACCGGTTCGTCGGCCGCCAGCGGTCGCAGCCCGGCCAGCGTCCAGATCGACCACTCCCCGTCGCGCTGTTCCCAATAAAGCGGCGATTGCCACCCTTCCTGTTGCACTCGCGCCCAGCCGTTATCAAGCCATAGCAACTGTTGGCAGTAGCCGCCGTCGGCGAGGAATTCCTGGTAGTCGGCTGTGGTCACGAGGCGATCTTGCAGGAAGAAGGGATGGAGAAAGAACTCGTGAACCGGCAGTTCGTTGTCCCAGCACCAGCCCTTCTCGCGATGGCCGGACTCAAACAGGCCGCCGTCAAACGCCACAAAGCGGGGCTTGCCGAGCGCTTGCGGTCGCACGAGTTCATCCGGCCTTGCGCGGTATGGTTGCCGAAGATTCGACGGGTTCCCCGCCAGGATGGACTTGATCTCCGTGTAGAAGAGTTCCTGGTGTTGCTGCTCGTGCTCGATACCGATCGTGACCACGAACTCCAGGTCGGCGAGGCGGTGTTCGTCGACTGCCTCGATCAAAGCCTCGACACGCCGGTCCACGGACTGACGATAGCGATAGATTTCTTCGGTTGTGGGACGGCTGATGGACCCGCGGCGCGACCGAGGGAGCCGTGGGCCCAGCGAGGCATAGTAGGAGTTCAACGTATAATCGTATGCGGAGTCTTCCGGCGCGACCTCGCCGCCGAACGCGGCCAGGGCATTTCTTGCGAAGAACCAACTCGTGTGTCCGAGGTTCCACCAGGGTGGACTGACATCTTCCATCGGCTGAGCGCGGTAGTCCTCAGGATGGAGCGAACAGCACATTTCGATGCTTGCCCGCCGTACCCGACGGAAGTGTTGCAGTAGTGCCCCGCGGTCAATGGTCGAGATTGCTGAACTGCGCATACGACAGGGCCCTACTTGTCGGACTGCTGGCGGTGAAGTGTTCGCTCGATCCTTTGGTCGGAGTTTTGTACACCCCGCTTGACATCTCTGTTTCTAATCCCGGCACCGAAATCGTATGAACGTCGTCGTGTTTGTGTAGAATCTTACGCGGTTCCAGGGTTCGACAAGTTCCTCCACGACTTAAGCAAGGGTGAAATAAACACGCTTGCAAAACAGAACAACTCCAATCTGCAGTCGCCAAAGCGCCTGATCGCGCCTCGATCACGTCAGTTGACCCGCTAAATGACAAGACCGGTCACGATCGTCGGTATCCAATGACAGTTTTGTTACCACTCCCCAGTTCATTCCGGGCCGTTCCCGCAAGACGCACCTGCGCACCCTTGCCCAGCCGCCTCGTGCAGCCTACCATCGTATGCCCTCCTTGCATTTGAAAGCAGACCGTTATCGACTTTGACTTGTCTGCGGTAAACAACTGGCAGCCGTGGTGACCGGAGCTTCATGGGCAACGTCGCGACCGCCATGGGGAGCACATTATAAGCAGCGCGGCGGTCTCCTTGGCCTTGGGGCGCAGGAAGGCAATTAATCCTGGTGTTTCTGATGAAACGCTGCGTGGCATAGATACACCCTTAACAAGAAATCAAAGAGGTGAAACAATGTTAGAGAGCGACAAGCTTCGTTATACGAAGATGGCCCTCAACAATGGGTCTGGCGCTATTCCCGCGCTCGGCTTCGGCACACTGATTCCCGACCCCGTCGCGACCAGAGCAGCGACCAAGGCGGCGCTGGAGGCGGGGTTTCGCCAGCTCGACGCTTCCGAACGCTACCGAAATGAAAAGGAGGTCGGCGAAGCGATCCAAGACGTGTTCAAGGCGGGGAAGATCAAGCGAGAGGACGTGTTTATCGCCACGAAGGTCTGGAACAACAATCATCGCGCGGAACGCGTCAAGCCCGCCTTCGAGGCCAGTCTCAAGAGACTCCAGCTCGACTACGCCGATCTCTATCTCATCCATACCCCTGGTATCAGGTTCTCTTTGACAAGAAATCAATAGAACCATTCCAACTGTACGTTTTGGGAAAGGCTTCGACCTCTTTCCCAAGACAGGAGAACAGTTGGAATGGCTACGAAACGTAATTCTCGCAAATCCCGTAAAATCAGTCCAGCCGTACTGGGCAAGCCCAGGGGCGTGATTCAGGCGCGCGTGCAGAAAGTCGGGCCAGAGCGGTTCGGCATTGTTGCAGTTGATTGCGCTAAGGCGCGCTCCAAATGGATGCTTTGCGATTTCTATGGCAAGGTGCTTATCCCGCCCACTGTGGTTGAGCATCAGCGCGCCGCGTTGGAACTGGCCACGGTACAACTCCGCGAAGCGATCGAGCAGCACGGCCTGGAAGACCACATCGTGGCCGTGGAAATGACCGGAACTTACCACCGGCCCGTGCAACGCGCCTTTCGCAAGGCCGGCAGCGAAACGCGCCTGGTGCACCCCTTCGCCTCGCGGCATTATCGCCTCCCGGCGCACGCCGACACGAAGACCGACGCTCACGATCTGGAGGGCATCTTCCGCGCCGCCGTGATTGCCTGGTCAAGAGCAACGCGCACTACCGCGGGAAGGCGGAACTGTGGAAGCAGC
Organism: uncultured Planctomycetia bacterium; assembly: GCA_963775975.1. Taxonomy (GTDB): domain Bacteria; phylum Planctomycetota; class Planctomycetia; order Pirellulales; family Thermoguttaceae; genus JANXQG01. The sequence goes on along the minus strand of CAVZKX010000003.1, from coordinate 35,570 downwards.
GCGGCGTGAACCCGCGCGACGTTCCGCAGCCGCGTTGCCAACCGGGTCACACGGACCGTCTTTCAGATGGTCAGCGGCCGGAAGCTGTACCATCATCCCAGCCGGTTGGACCGCTCCTACGTCATCGCGAAGCTGTTGGAATTCCACAAGGAACATGCCACCGCGCCGCCGGAAATCCTCCGCGATCTGCAGGCCGCGGCGGCGCAGATCCCCAAGCCCGAACAGGCCGCCGAAGCCCAGTCCTTGCGAGAGACTTGCCGCAAGGCCTGCCGCAGTCGCCGCAAAGGACCGCAGGCCATCGGCGAAATCCTGCTCGTTGTGCTGGCAAAGCTGGGGATCGGCAAAGTACAATCAGAAGCTGAGGCTCCAAGTCCCCGCGCGAACGTGTCCGACACGGACTCCCGATAACGCCGCTGACCCCATGGGCAGTGCCATGTGATGGTTCTCCATCGCGTGTGCCAAGACCGTTGAAAAAGCATGGTGCTCTGTCGTGGGCTCGAACGCCGGATACGGAAACGTGGGGCCTTGGGCCTCGTATATACCAAATTGGCGAGAAGAGCCTTTTTACCCGACGGAGATCGTCCGTGTTGGACCACCGCGCCACGATGAGGGCCTTTTCAAAAACCGCAACGCGCGGTTGCGCTCGACGTACGCGCGCTACTGCAATTCTCACCTTTCCCTATGGAAGCTTTTGCCTTCCAACCGGGCGACGAGCAAGACCCGAGAGATGCCGGCGGCAACGTCATCTATGACAAAGGGGTGACGCTGCTGGATACATGGAGGGCGCTGGAGCGCTTGGTGGACGAGGGCAAGTGCAAGGCGATCGGATTGTCCGACATCAGCCTGGCCCAGACGCAAGAGATCTTTGCGGCAGCGAGGATCAAGCCCGCAGTGGTTCACGTCGAGTCCCATCCGTATCTCCCGCAGTGGGACCTTTTGGACTACTGCAAAAAGAACGGCATCGTGTTGCAAGCCTTCGCGGCGCTGGGGCATAGCCGCCACCAAACCGCCGGCTAAGAACAACGGCAGCGTATCTACTCCCCAATGGCTTTTTGATTGCTGCAATCAGTTGGCGGTCGAAGCTTGCGGTGAGCCGATTAAACTCGATGTTGCCGCCTCGGACTGGAACCGCAAGTGTGAACGGTACTTTACAGAGCAGAGCGACGGGCTGAAGCAGGACTGGAACGCCAAGGCGGTGTGGTGCAACCCGGCGTACTCGGCCACGAAAATCGAGTCGTTCGTCCAAAAGGCCCTGGATTCCGTAAAAAATGGCACCACTACAATCTGCCTCCTGCCGTCGTGGAACTATCCCTACCTGGATTTGTGCGAGAAGCATGGGCGGATTCACCGAATTTGTTGCCCGGTGTCGTTCCGGCGTCAGGACGATTCGACGCTCACGCTCATGGCCCATTTACGGGCACAAAGAAAGACCTCGCGAAGATACTTGGCATCGGCAGCCGTTCCGACAGGAGAACGCTGGATTCAATGGTCAGACTCGGTTTTGTGTGGCGCAGAGAATTCACCATCGCATTTATCATATCTGGTTCCGAAACAAAGACGATTTCGACAAAGCGAAAAAGGCCGATGACGAGAATCAACGGCGTCACCAAAACGCAACGGATTCCAAGTAGCAATACTGGCTCTTGCATCTACGCCACTTGCTACGATCTCCACTCTTCACCGTGTTTCCCGGCGAAGCGACTTGAAGCGACTCGTTATTCCTCTGAGCCGCATTTACGCCTTGGCGGTTTTCCTTTTCCGAGTATCGTAGGTTAGATGCTCACCAGCACAACGCTGTGGGCCATACTAAAGTTTACACATTTCTCAAGGAGAGATTATGAAAGACTACAGCACAAAGCGAGCAAAAGAAGTTATTGAGGAGTACATCAGTTGCGAAAGCCCGTCCACGCCGGCTGAAGAAGAGGCCCTGGACGAGGCGGTGGATTGCTTGGTGACCGATATGAAAGCCAAAGCCGAGAACGGGCAACCGGTAATCGAAAAGGTTGGAAGCCTCCTACTTCATTTGCCGGCGAAGGGAGAGAAATAATGACGCGGAAGCGAAAACAAAGCAGGATTGCAAAGCTGGGACAAAGTTTTTGATAATGTGGTCAAGGATGGGTGGGCAGTGTCGCAGGAATTCAACGGCGAAACGTATTGCATCGGCGTCGATTTCAGGCGGCTTGGCGAGGACAGGGAAGCGGCACTTGCGGAAGCACGGGCACAATTGAACGAAGCCCTGAAAGCGGGCCGCATTTACCGATAAACCAGTTTACTAAAGAGGAATTGCGATGAATCTGAATCAAGTATCGAAAGCAGAACTCTTCTGCGATTGGCCGAACCTCGACCATCCTGGCGGGGACGGCTTCGATGAAGCGGCCCTGGCGCGGCTGGAGGACGCTATCCGAGAAGCTGAGTGGTTTGACATTAACAGGATTGAACCGGCGAGACTGGAGGCATACCTTACGGAGTATAGTAAGCCGTCCGTTGGCGGAAGCACAACGCCTGCGAAGCAGGCTGTCTATACTTCCCACCAGGGCAACAATGCCCAACTTATGCGGGAGATTGCCAACTTGTATTTCGAGCCGGGCATGTCGATTGCCGACGTGACTTACGGCAAAGGCGTATTCTGGCGGCAGATCGACATTTCACAGTATCAGTTCTGTCCGTCAGATTTGATAACGTGTCCAGGGGCGGCATTCGATTTTCGGAAGTTGCCCTACGGGAACCACTCTCTGAATATCGTCGTTTTCGATCCGCCTTATACCCACGATCCTGGGAAAATGTTTTTCGAGCGGAATTACCAGAATCGTGCGACGACGCGGGGTTTTCGTCATGCGAATATCATCGACCTGTACCGAGATGGCATGACCGAGGCGCACCGCGTCCTGAAGCCGAAGGGATTGCTGCTCGTGAAGTGCAAGGATGAAATCGAATCCAGCAAGCAACAGATGCAAGCACTCGCATACACGTACATGATTACGCGAGGAATAAGCGTAATTCTGTCGTTACGCGCGTACGCCAAAGTGTGAACATCCGTGCAGAACTTTCGTATTGACCGCTGCGCAATCGCACGTCGCGCCGGTAAACGGTCTGCCTCGCCAATCGACGTGCTGTTCGCGGAACTCCTCGATTAAGTCCGCGACTCTCTCGCCTAGTCGGAGGCGGTGAACGAACTCGGCCATGAGGGTACAGCAAGTCCATGTCCCATTGAAAGGTGCAGCGGGGGCGTCCGTGCCTATTGAGTTGACCGTCTGGCATCGGCATCTTTCGCTTGCCCCAGTTCATCGTGCTGAGCACCGTTCTCGGGATCAACATAGCGAACACTCCTCGGGTTGAAAAAGTCGGATTCCAACTTTACGTTCTTTTGCGTCCATGAGCATTAAGCCCGCGAGCGATCGGCCGAACCGCCTGTGGGCCGACTTGCCCCATGAAGGTATCTGTGCCGTCGTTATTGGAAACCTCAGATTTGACGGCTTTCCAGGGCTTTGAATTACGATATGGCGGTCTCGGAGTTAGTCTGGCCGGAAAAGTCCGGGCCGGCCATGAATCGGCAGCCGAGCGCCAGAAAACGAATGGTTTTTGACATGCGGTTCAGGCGAGACTAATCTGTTATAATCTGCTGTATTGTCCCTTTTTTGTAAACGCTGTGGCTATGCACGAAGTCACTCAAATTCTCTTTGCGATAGATCAAGGTGACCCCCAGGCGGCCGGGCAGCTTTTGCCGTTGGTCTACGATGAGCTTCGGCGGCTGGCGGTGGAAAAGATGACACAGGAACGCCCCGGGCAGACATTGCAAGCCACCGCCTTGGTACACGAGGCGTATCTGCGTCTGGTCGACGGCGAGGCAGCCCGGAATTGGGACTCCCGCGGCCATTTCTTTTCCGCGGCGGCCGAGGCGATGCGGCGGATTCTGGTCGAGCAGGCCCGCCGCAAGCAGCGGCTCAAGCATGGCGGGGCAATGAAACGCATCGATCTCGATTCCCAGTGCGCCATCAGCGAGTCGCCGCGGCTCGACGTTCTCGCCTTGGATGAGGCCCTCACAATGCTGGCCGAACTCGACCCGGTGAAGGCCAACTTGGTCAAACTCCGCTACTTCACCGGGCTAACCACGCCCGAAGCGGCCGCGGCGCTGGGAATTTCCCTGGCCACCGCGGAGCGCTACTGGACGTTCGCCAAAACGTGGCTTTTCGCGGAGCTTTCCGAGCCCATGGATTCCGCGCCGCAAAAAAGTGGCCGGCCGTGAGGGCTTTCGCGGCGGTTTGTCGCATTAGGTAATATGACCTCCTCACTTGACGATGTTTTCGCCACGGCCCTGGAAAAAGGCTCGGCTGAAGAGCGCAGCGCCTATCTCGACGAGGCCTGCCGCGACGACCCGGCCCTTCGTAGGCAGGTGGAACGGATGCTCGCTGCCCACAGCAAGGCCGGCAGCTTCCTCGAATCGCCTGCATTGGAGATCGACGCGACGCTTGTCCACTCGGCGGCCGAAAAGCCGGGCACCGTCATCGGCCGCTACAAGCTCTTGGAGGAAATCGCCGAAGGCGGCATGGGCGTCGTCTACATGGCGGAGCAGCGAGAGCCCGTCCGCCGCAAAGTGGCCCTGAAGATCGTCAAGCCGGGCATGGACACCCGCGAGGTGATCGCTCGTTTCGAGGCCGAGCGGCAAGCCCTGGCCATGATGGACCACCCCAACATTGCCAAGGTATTCGACGCGGGCGAGACCGAGTCGGGCCGTTCTTATTTCGTCATGGAACTGGTCCGCGGCATGCCGCTGACGGAGTACTGCGACAAGAACGAGCTGACGATCCAGGAGCGGCTGGCATTGTTCGTCCAGGTCTGCCAGACCATCCACCACGCCCATCAAAAGGGGATCATCCACCGCGACATCAAGCCTTCCAACGTGATGGTCACGCACCGCGACGGCACGCCCGTTCCCAAGGTCATTGACTTCGGCATCGCGAAGGCGCTGCACGGATCGCCGCTTAGCGAGCGGACGCTGTTCACGCGCTACGGCCAGATGATCGGCACGCCGCTTTACATGAGTCCGGAGCAGGCCGAGATGAGCGATCTGGACATCGACACCCGCAGCGACATCTATTCGCTGGGCGTGATGCTCTACGAGCTTCTCACGGGCAGCACGCCGTTCGATCTGGAAGAGGTCAAGAAGGCGGCATTTGACGAGGTCCGCCGCATGATCCGCGAAGACGAACCGCCGCCGCCGAGCACGCGGGTCAGCACGCTGAAGGCCGAGGACACGGAAGTCTTTTCGCAGCGCAAGACCGATCCGCTCCGCCTGGGCAGCCTGTTGCGGCGCGACTTGGACTGGATTGTGATGAAGGCGCTGGAGAAGGATCGCTCGCGGCGCTACGACACGGCCAGTGACCTCGCTCGCGATGTCGAGCGCTATCTGGCGGGCGAGCCGGTCACTGCCGCACCGCCCAGCAGGCGTTACCGGCTGGGCAAGTGGGTCCGTCGCCATCGCAAGATAGTCTCTTCGGTCGCCGTTTTCCTCATCGGCAGCGCGGTGGCGGCTGGCGTAATTATGGCGGCCATGCTCGTCGTCCGCTGGCGCGACAAGTCAGGCCGCGAGGCGACCGTCGAGACTTCGCAGCCGAGCACGGTGAACATTTCCAAGGATGGCAGCGTGTCGATCGTGCCCGTGAGGGAAAGTGAAAAAACGAAGACCGTCGCGCCCGACGATTCTGCCTTCGACGCCAAGAAGTCGCGCGAGCGCCAGGAGCGCTTCGCCCGCGAATCGGGCCGGCCGCTGGAAATTACTAACTCCATTGGGATGAAGCTGGTGCTGATTCCATCTGGTGAATTCGAGATGGGATCGCCCAGTGACTTCATTGTTCGTGAGGTTCATGAACACTCCACGGACGGCTGGTACAACGGACATCTGCTTGCCGAAGCGCCACGACACCACGTGCGGATCACGCATCCCTTTTATTTTGGCGTCTACGACGTGACGCAAGATGAGTATGAGCGGGTGATGGGCGAGAACCCCAGCGCGTTTTCACCCCGCGGCAAGGCCAAGGCCTACGTGGCCGGGCTGGACACCAAACGGCACCCCGTCGATTCGTTGACATGGTACCATGCGGCCGTTTTCTGCCGCAGGCTGTCTGAACTGCCTGCCGAGAAATCCGCAGCGCGGGAGTATTGCTTACCCACCGCAGCCGAATGGGAGTATGCCTGTCGCGCCGGGAATCCGGGCCGCTACTATTTCAGCGCGGTCGGAAAGTCCGCAACGCGGGAGCACGACGAGTGCGCTCTCGTCCACTTCGCTTGGTTTAATGACGAGCAAACCGACATCCACCAAACGCACCCTGTCGGACTTAAGCCGCCGAACGCCTGGGGACTCTACGATATGCACGGAAACGTTTATCAGTGGTGCTGCGACGGGCCGGATTACCGTCAGGCTCCTGTAGACGACCCCAAAGGTCCCGAAAAAGACACGGAGTACGAGGTGCGAGGAGGGTCCGTTTGGGCGCCGGCGTGGCTATGTCGATCGGCGTTCCGCTTACATAATCCGCCGACCTACCGCCGCGAGGACTTGGGCATGCGAGTCTGCCTTGCGGTGGCCCGCGCGCCGACGAGAAAACTCGCGGCCGCGAACGATGACATGTTGAGCCGAGGGCTGGAATACCAGAATATGGGCCAGCCGGAGAAGGCACTTGCGGCCTTCTCCAAAGCCATGAAGGAGAAGCCGACGCTGGCGAACGACATTGGTATCCTCCAAAAGCGCGGCAGAGTGGCATTGCGCCTGGCGCGATGGCACGACGCGGCAGCCGACTTCACGAAAATAATTGCCCTGTCGGACGACAAGCAATGGGCGCGACTTCGTGTGGCGCCGGTCTATCTTTTGGCCGGCGACGAAACCAGTTATCGCCGCGCGTGCCGCGAGATGCTCGCCGAGGCTTCCGCGAATCACGCTCCGATCGTCGCGGAGCAGGCTGCCAAGGCTTGCCTGCTTCTACCCGTTACGGGCGATGACCTTCTCAAGGCAGACCGTCTGGCGGCCGAGGCGCTGAAGCGCCAGCCGGACGTTAAATGGGACCTCCTCGTGCAGGGAATCGCTGATTGCCGTGCCGGGCGAAATGCGGCCGCCGTGGAGCGGCTCGATCAAACCATCGAGAAAAATGCTGCCACGAGAGACGACTCCCTAGATGCCGTTGCGCACCTTTTTCTCTCGCTAGCGCATCAAGGACAAGGTCATCGCGAAGAGGCAAAACAGCACTTGGAATCGGGCCGCCAACTGGTCCTGGAGGAAGCCCGCGCAATCCGCCAGCGAGGATTCCGCGGCAGCGGTTGGGATTGGGATACCTGGACGACCGCATTCTATATCTATGCTGAGGCCGTTCATCTTGTCGAAGGCACACCCGACGCCAAAGTTCGTACTCAGCTCGATGCCGAGATCCGAGCGGGCGGCAAGTAGCTCAATGCCGCGAAAGCCGTCGCCTTGCGGCAGCGCATCTTGCAGCGGATCATTGTATCCCGCAAAAAATCGCGAATTCGCCTGAGGGGTTTTACCGCCGGTTGTCGCATTGATTGTTGAGGCACAAACAAGGCCGCCGCCTTTCGTGCACCACCGACGAGAAGCACAGGAAATGAACTATGCGAAAGATTGACGCAACTTACAATTTCGCCCGATCGTCCCGCCCGCGGCTGATCACCCTCGCAATCGTTAGCGCTTTGGGTACGTTAATTGGGCGAACCGGCGCCGCCGCCGATATCACCTACAACATCGCGAATTATCCTATCAATCAGCCCAATTTTTATGTCGGAGGGACCGACGTCATGTCAGGAACGATCGTCACCGACGGAAGAATGGGCACTCTCTCCGCGGCGGATATTGTGGGCGGGTCATTTACGATCACCGACCCCGGCGTGGCGCTGGAAAATGGCAATACCTACACGCAGCCATTCTTGCCTGCCTCGCCCGGCACCGTTCAGTTCACCACAATCGACCTTACGGCGACGCCGACCGAGTTGACGCTGCCGCTGGGCGGCTGGTTTGAGGCCGACTTCTACAGCGGTCCGCCCTCCATCCATACGACGGGCCACTTGACATATGGCAACGACTATGCGGGCAACTCGTTTTACGACTGCGGCACCCTGTCATCGGCCGGATTCGATCCGAGCAATGACACGGAGACCGTTCCCGGCTCCATTGCCTACAACAATCCGTGGATCATCGCGACAGTCGCGCCGGTGCCGGAGCCCTCGTCACTGATTCTGGCGGCCGCGGCGGTGGTTCTCTTTGCGTTACACCGGGCGGTCAGTTCGCGCGCACACATGTAGTCTCACCTCTCCTTACCGAAAACTTATTCACCATCAAACAGGACAATGTCATGACAACCTTTTCCTGGCTCCGCGGGCGGCCAACAACTCATGCCCGTCACACATCCCGTCGTTCTACCGGCGTCGCCAAAAAGCGACCGCGCGACCGCAAGCTGGCCCTGGAAAGCTTGGAGAGCCGGACCATGATGTCCGCCGCGCCAGGCACGCTGGACCTCGCATTCCCTGCCAGCGGACCGACCGCCGGCAGCGGCTATGTGAACACCGCATTTCCTATCCCTTATGCGCAACTGGGCGTCAAGAAAGGACTCGTCATCGCCACCCCGATGATCAATGCCACGGCAGTCTTGCCGAGCCCCGTAACCTATAAAGGCGTGACCTATTCTGCCGGTAGCATCGTCGCCGCTGGCACTGTCGGCTACGGGCCGGTTCCGAGCTGGCAGGAGGACTCATCGTTCGCGCTGGCAATCTACAATCCGGATGGTTCGCTGAACAAGAGCTTCGGCAGCGGCGGCGAGGTCGAGACAACTTTCTTCCCAGTTCCCTCACAAGGCGCCAGTTTAGACGACGGCACCTGGGCCTCGGCGGTCTTGCTCCAAAACGTCAACGGCAGCACCAAGATCGTCGTCACCGGCTTCGCCATGACTACTAAATGGACGTCCAAGTACAGCTCCACGCACGTCAGTTCCTTTGCTGTCGCCCGATACAACATGGACGGAACACTCGATACGACGTTTAACTCGACGGGCAGCTCGCCGGGCGAAGAACTCTTTACTGTCTCGAACTGGATTGTAGGGCTCGGCACCGCAGGATTGCAGGCCGGGATGGCCGGTGATCCGCAGAACGCCAACAAAGTCGTCGCGTCCGCCGGCTACCTGTGGAGCGGCGGCGTCAACGGGATCGTCCGCTTCAACGCCAACGGCGGCATCGATACCTCGTTCGGCAATGCTGGCGTCGCCTATGCCTCGGCGATCTCCACGGACACGTATGCGCTGCCGATGGTCGTTCAGCCGGATGACAAAATCATCGTCGGCGGATACGTGCGGAACACGTCGGAAGGAGAAATCGGGCTGACCCGCTTCAACGCCGACGGTTCCATCGATACTTCATTTGGAACGGGCGGCCTCGTCATGCTCGCCAACCCGAACGTAGGCCAGGCATACGCTTTGCCACTACAGAGCCTGTCACTGCAAACGGTCAACGGCAATCTGATGGTACTTGCGGCTGGGACCGAGTTGGCGCGCTTCGACACCGGCATCACGCCGGCCGGCAATCCCGACGGCATAGCACCGGGAACGCTGGACGCCAGCTTTGGTGCGGGCGGAGTGACGACCTTTGCCGGGGTCGGTTATCCCTCGCCGAATACGCTCGTGCTGGCACGAAATGGGGACATTATGTTGGGCGAGTCCGGCGCGTTGCTGGCGTTCACGCCCAACGGCGCACTGGACACAAACTTCGGGAGCAGCGGAATGGTTGCCGCTACTCAGTTTCCCTTTACCGGCGCAGGCTCGCCCGATAACTGGCCAGGCTGGCTGGGATCCCTAGCGATCGAAGCGGACGGCAACATCCTGGCCGGTGGCGAAGTCAAGGGACTCTTCGGCGCAGCGAGCTACGTCGCGCCGACGATCGTGAGCACCATGGCGACCGCGAATTCGGCTTCCGCAAGTCCAATCGTATCGGCGCAGGAGGCGACGCGCTCCGCGGCCGCGTTTTCCGATCCGCTTGCGGCGGACACCGTCTTTGCGAATATGGACGGCCAAGAGCTCCGGAAGATGTTTTTGTTCTTCAAGGCAACTGCGCCGTAATCCGCAAGCGGCGGAAGGTTGCCAGAAAGAAAATACCGCCGGTGAGGCTCCGCGGCGAGACAGGTCCTCACCGGCCCTCCGTCCGCCGAGCGAAAAAGCTTGAGCGCCCGGCAGGTGGCTTCGTTTCATCGTAAAGCAAACCGCTTGCATGAAAAGGTAATGATCCATGAAACTTTTATCCTGGCTGGCCGGGCGGCCGATGTCCCATGCCCGTCGTTCATTCCGTTGCTCCGCGCCGTTGGTCGGGTACAGGCACGGCTTTCTCCTACTCGCATGGCTGCCGTTGCTCGCGCCGCTCGCTGGCACCGCCGCACGCGCGCAGACGCTGACGACGCTAGCCTCGTTCCCAAGGAGCACGAATGGAAACGCTGCGACGCCAAACGGAAGGCTGGTTCTCAGCGGCTCGACGCTGTACGGAGTGACGCAATACGGCGGCGCGTACGGCGCTGGGACGGTGTTCAGCGTTCCAACGAGCGGCGGCGGGGGCGCTACGACTCTGCTGACGTTCACCAGCTCGAACGGCGAATGGCCGCTCGGCGGTCTTGTACTCAGCGGTTCGCAACTGTGCGGCACCACTTTTACCGGAGACAACTTCGACGGGTCGGTTTTCACTGTCCCAACGAGCGGTGGCCCCGCATCGATTCTGACGGCCTTCCATTACGGCGGGAGCAATAAAACACCGTGCATAGAACCGACCGGCGATTTGTTGTCGGACGGCTCAACGCTTTACGGGACGGGGGAGGTATACGCCTACAACGATCCTGGAACCGGGTACAACTATTACGACCCCGTGATTTTCAGCGTTCCGGTCAGCGGGGGACCTCCCACCGTTTTGGCAACGCTCAATGTTCCCGTCGCGAGTTATCCCTATTGCAGCCTAACGCTTTCCGGCTCAACACTTTTCGCTTCATCATGGAACTACGGAACGCTGTACGCCATTTCCAAGAGCGGGGGCACCGCGACGGTTCTCTCCACGGGCTTGGGAGGGCCAATCGGCACCCTGGTCGTCAGCGGCTCGACCATTTACGGACGAGGCACGTCCGGTGGCCAGTATGGCTATGGGACGGTTTTCAGCGTTCCCGTCACTGGTGGGACGGCTACCACGTTGGCCTCGCTGCCGGCCAATAGCGGCCTCGCACAGGGCTGGCCGTCGGGTTTGGTCCTCAACGGTTCCACGTTGTACGGCGGGCAAATCTCTGGTGGCGCGTATGGAGGCGGGTTCGTCTACAGCGTCAGAACCGATGGTACGGGCTACCGGGACGTGTACGACTTCCATAGCGACGACGTCGGCAATAATGGGCCGGACGGGGCGTGGCTTTCCGGCACACTGCTACTCAGCGGCCAGACACTCTATGGCACGACCGCTCTCGGCGCCGAGGGCGGCGGCGGCACGGTCTTCGCCTTGAACCTGGACTCCTCCCGTTGGGCAGTGGCCGCCAGTGGAAACTGGAGCAATCCTAGCGCCTGGACAGGCAGTGTGCCGAATGGCGTAGGGAGCGGAGCTATCTTTGACGTTCTCGACTACCGCCAGCGTCACGGTAACGCTCGACACGCCGGTCACACTGGGCACGCTGCAGTTCGGCAACTCTGCCGGCGTAAACGCGGGTTACGCGCTAAGCGGCGGTGGCAGCAATAGCTTGGCCTTCAACAGTTCCGGCAACGGCGCGACGATCGCGGTCACCGACGGCAGCCATGCGATCAACGCCCCCGTCGTCCTCGCCGATAATCTTACGATCGCCAACAGCGGCTGTCTCGCCTTCGGCGCAGCCAGCAGCCTGACGGACAACGGCGCCGGCTATTCATTGAACGTGGCGGGGCCGGGCAAAATCGTTCTCGCCGGCAGCACAACTCTGGGTGGTGGCCTGACCGTTGGCGGCGGCACGCTGGCGTTCTGTGGCTCTGGGAAGAGCAGCTTCGCTGGCCTAGCGGCGATCGGCAGTTCGCCGAGCAGTTCGGCCACCTTGTTGTTTGGCGGACACTCGATGGCTAGTTTCCTCGCCCCGAACGACTGGTCCTTTACCGTGAGCTGGGGTTCCACGCTCCTTATTCGAGACAGTGCCGCGGTCACAATCAACGGCGACTTGAAGTTGGGCAGCTACGCCAATGGCTCAACCGGTTATGCGGTCCAGAGCGGCGGCACTTTGAACATCAATGGCTTCGATCCGCGGAACGGGAACCGCGCGCTGGTCATCGGAGAGTACCCTGGCGGAAGCAGCAGCTTCACGCTCAGCGGCGGCTTGCTCACCGTCGCCGCCGGCACGACTTTCGTGCCCTATCATTCCGCGCAGGGAGCCTGAACATTTCCGGCGGCACGGCCGACTTGGCGAAGATTACTTTCGGCGACACCATCGGCTTTCCTGGGACGGGCCAATTGAACCTCTCGGGCAGCGGCGTGCTGAATGTCGGGGCAGGCGGAATGAGCGTCGCGCCCTTCTATCCTGCAATCGTCAATATTTCCGGGGGAACGTTGGGGGCTCTTTCGCCCTGGTCCTCCTCGCTCGACATGACCCTCGCCGGCAATGCCACGATTGACACGACCGGCGGCAACATCACCCTGTCCGGCGTTCTCAGCGGCAGCGGCGGGCTGACCAAGGTAGGGCCGAACTCGCTTACGCTTTCCGCGGCGAACACTTTTTCTGGCAACTTGACCGTCGATGGCGGCACGCTGGCCATGCCGGCTGGCACGCTCGCCGCCAGCAGCCAATACATCGGTTACAGCGGCACCGGTAGTTTCGTGCAGTCGGGCGGAACCAATAACGTTCCGTTGGGAAAATCCCTATGGATCGGGGCCGGGAGCAGTGGAACGTATAGCCTTAGCGGCAGTGCCTTGCTGTCAACAGATGCCGAGTGGATCGGTGACGCCGGAAGTGGCGCGTTCACACAGTCGGGTGGGACTCATTCGGTGTCCGGCGTGATCGTAGTCGGGCACGGACAATCCGGGGCTGGAATGGGGGCATACGATCTAAGCGGTGACGGCGTCCTGTCCTCGAATTACGAAGTCGTCGGCAATTTTGGCGACAGCAGCGGGACGTTCACGCAGTCGGGTGGTACCAATACGGTTTACGGCACTGGGCCCGATGGCGCGAATCCTCGGAACGGTCTATGGTGCGCGCGGCACGTACAACCTCAGCGGCGGCGAGCTGAATGTTGGAACTGGCGAGTACATCGGACTCGCTGGGACCGCAGTTTTCAATCAGTCGGGCGGCACACATGTGACGTTGAGTCTAACCATCGGCATAAACTCCGGCAGCAGTGGAGCCTACAATTTGACCGGTGGCGCGCTGTTGTCGGCCAGCAACGAGTACATTGGTATCTTTTACTCAAACGGCACCTTTACGCAGTCGGGCGGCACTAACTCAGTCGCAAACCTCGTGTTAGGCCAATACATAGATTCCTCCGGAACCTACAGCCTCAACGGAGGGCTGCTGTCGCTTTCAGGTTCTGGCTTAGTTCAAGGCGGCCGCTGTGCGGTTTTCGAATTCGGTGGCGGCACGCTCGGCGCGACGACCCCCTGGTCATCCTCCGTACCGATGACGCTGACGGGCAACGGCGGCGACGCAACCATTGACACGACGGGCGGCAACATCGCCCTTTCCGGCGTTCTCAGCGGCAGCGGCGGTCTGACCAAGGTGGGGCCAAACACCCTAACACTGTCCGCGGCGAACACTTTTTCCGGCAATCTGATTGTCAATGGCGGCAATCTGGCCATGCCCGGCGGATCGCTTGGCGCAACCCGCCAATACATCGGCTACAGCAGCACGGGCAGCTTCGTGCAGTCGGGCGGAGCCAACTCAGTATCCACAGAACTGAACATCGGCTTCAGTAACAGTGGGAGCGGAGCGTATACCCTCAGCGGCGGATGTTTGATCGTCCCCGGCAATTTCAACGTCGGAAACGCCGGCATCGGCAGCTTCGTGCAAACCGGAGGCGTCGCCGCGGTCAGCGGCAGCGGCGGGCTGGTCGTCGGTGTCGGACAGTCGTCCCAAGGCACGGGAAGCTACTTGCTCGGCGGTGGAACGCTTGCGGCGACGAGCGAGTATGTAGGCAACTATAACGGCGTCGGCGCCTTCATTCAATCCGGCGGAAATAACTCAGCCGCAGCCGAGGTTGTCGGCGCGGGCGGGATCGGAAGTTACGTGCAGACCGGCGGAACGAACTCCGCCTCCGCGGGACTGACAATTGGACAGGCCGACAGCGGCGCCTATAGCCTTAGCGGCAGCGGCGTGACAACCACCACGTCGTTGGCCATCGGTGTTTGGGGCTCCGGCAGCTTCGCGCAGTCTGGTGGAACCAACGCCCTTGGCTCGCTCTACGTGGTAATCACTCCCACCGGCACTGGGGCATACAACCTCAGCGGCGCCGGACTACTCACCGCGACCGAGGAATTTATCGGCTACAATGGGCCAGCCAGCTTCATACAGTCGGGCGGGACAAATTCCGTGTCTTCTTTAGCGATGGCTCAAAACGCCGGTTCGACGGGAACCTACAACTTGACCGGCGGCCTGCTCGCAGCGAATCAAATCCTCGTCGGCGCCGGCAACGGAGTCCTCAATTTTAGCGGCGGCACGATAGTCATCGGAGGACTGACCTCCGTCACCGTGCCGATTGTCCTCAATAACCCGTTCGGCACAGGTACGCTCAATGTCGCCGGTTCCTCCAGCAGCGTGACGATTTCCGGCCCGATATCCGGTCCAGGCAGCCTGACGAAGGTCGGCGCAGGGATGCTCGTGCTGACCGGCAACGAATCATTCACCGGTACGCTTCAGGCCAGCGCAGGCACCGTGCAGCTCAGCGGCGCCGGCGCGGTACTTGGGCCGGGATCGATCCGCGCGTCCGCCGGAGCGGTCGTGCAATACTCCAGTGCCCTGATCCAGGGGGGATTCCTCCGCGGCCCCGGCACTCACACGACCTTGCCCGGTACCTCGAATTACTTCAACGGTGCGCAGACCTACGCGACCACGGTTTTTCTGCAAAACGGTACCGACACGTTCATTAACTTTACCAACGGCGGGCAGGTGACCAACAACGCGGCGCTGGTCTGGGACGGCGGTGAGAACAATGTCGGCGGCACTCTAACAGTCAATAGCACCGTCAGCACCGACGATTTCATCAACGTCGGCGTCATCAAGATCAATGGTGGCGGCGCGATCAATAACCATTTGAGCGACATGAGCGGCGGCGGCCGAATTACGATTAATAGCGGCGGCACGCTCAACGCCGACAGTCAGAACGAGGGCACGGCCCTGGGTCTGCAAAACAGCCTGCTGGTGAACGATGGAACGGTCGTTGGGACGACGAATGTCTATTACGGCGCCACAGCGCAGGGCAGCGGCACGTTCGGTCTGATCAACGTCTATGAAGGCGGCATGCTCCTGATCTCGCCCAGCAGCAGCCCCGTTGCCCCAGCCGCAGTAGTTTCCGGTGGCAGCGTGGCAGGCGAGGGGTTGTCGGCGATTCGGGTCGACACCGACGGGGCCTATGTCGTCGCGCCGAACATGACCGACCGGTTGACACTCTCGGGCGACATCGGCGGCAGCGGCTCGATTACGAAACTGGGGGCGGGAACGCTCGTGCTATCGGGTTCGAACACGTACGAGGGTGGGACGATTGTGCTGGACGGCACGCTGATCGCAACCAACAGCGAGGCGCTGCCCGATGGGTCGAACTTGATGGTCGGAAACGCCGGGGCGTTTGCTCCGGTGATCCCGAACGATTCAACGGTCTCGCTCGTGCCGGAACCGGGCACGCTGGCGCTGCTCGCCGCAGCCGCTTGTGGTCCGGCCGTCTATCGACGCCTACTCTCACGGCGGAAGATGCAATAACCTCCGCTCTCAGAGCAGAACCGATTTCACCGGCTGTCATGGCAGGCTTTCCCGAGCTTGGATCTGCCAAGGCGGCCGGTGTTTTTCTTGTCCGGTGGTCGGATTGTCGCAAAATTCATCCCTATGTAAGCGTCCGTTTCGTCCATACTTGTCAGGCGTGTTAGGCTGGAGGCGTAGAGTTTGTTCCTTCAGGGAGACATGATATGGGGCGGCCGGCGAGTGGTTTGGATGAGTATCTGGACTGGCAGGAGCGGTTAGAAAGCTACAAGGCCAGCGGTTTGTCCGTGGATGAGTTCTGCCTCAGCGAAGGGATCGCGAAGTCGACGTACTATCGTTGGCTGGAACGGCTCAAGGATGGCCTTCCCGAGGAGATGGTCGAAGAGGGCGAGTCACGTAAGCGCATCGAGTCCGGCGGTGCGGTGTTCGTGCCGATCTCTCTCAAAGCCTCTCCGGTGGAAATCGAATTGCCCAACGGCGGTGTGGTGCGGTTGCCATTGGGGGTCGGCCAAGTGGTCCTCGTAGACGTGATCCGCGCGGTTGGCGCCTTGCGTCCCTGGAAGGCGTCCCAGCCATGAACGACTACTCCGATGTGCGAATCTTCCTCTGCACCACGCCCACCGATATGCATTACAGTTTCGATCGCCTCATGGGGCGCGTGCAGGAGATCTTTGGACAGGACCCGTTGTCGGGCCATCTGTTTCTCTTTCTCAATCGCACGCGCGATCGCCTCAAGATCCTCTTTTGGGATCAGGACGGCTTCTGCATCTGGTACAAGCGACTGGAGCGTGGCACCTTTCCGATCGTGAAGCCTTTTGACACGAACGAAGGGGTCGAGTTGGACTATGCCCAACTGGTCCAATTGCTCGGCGGCTTGGATCTGCGAACAGGGCGCCGGCGGCGGAGGTATCGCCGTACCGGTTGAAGAAAAAGGAAGAAGAGGGCTTTTCTTGTTCGCATGAGTTGTTACAATACTCGGCAACATGGATGGTGCCGACTTTCTTCCCAACGATCTCGCCGAATGCCAGCGCCTCTTGCTGGCGGCTTTCAAGCAGGCCACTGAACTTGAACGTCGCATGGCGGGGTCCGAGAAGCAGGTTGTGGAACTCAACCGCGTGCTGAGCGAAACGGCTGCTTCCTACAGGGACCTGCAACAAGAGCATGCCGCTACGCTCGAAGAGCTGGCGTGGTACAAGCGTTGGGCCTATGGCCGTCGGCGGGAACGCTTGCCGGACGATCAAGGGCAAGGCCACTTGTTCGCCTTGGATGCGGACTTGCCGGCCCCAAGCGATCCTCCGCAACCGGGATCGCCAGACGAAACCGTGGAAGTGCGTGGCCATTGCCGGCAGCGCAAGCGGCGAGAGATCGACTGGGACAAGTTGCCCCAGATCCGCCATGAACACGACTTGTCAGTTGAGGAGAAGACCTGCTCCGGCTGCGGTCGGCCCCTGGACCGCATCGGGGAGGACATCACTCGCGAATTGGAACTCCAGCCGGCAAAGCTGGAAGCCCACATCCATGTCCGTCCTAAATACGCTTGCCGCTGCTGCAAGGCGGGAGTCTGTGCAGCACCGCTTCCGCAACGGCCGATTCCTGGTGGCATCGCCGGGCCGGGGCTGGTTGCCGAGGTGTTGGTCAGCAAGTTCGGCGACCATCTACCGCTCTACCGTCTGGAAGACATCCTGGCCCGCGCGGGCGTCTATCTTGCCCGCAGCACGCTCTGTGACTGGGTGAAGTACGCAGCAGGATTGTTTCGGCCGCTCTACGAGTTGCAACGGGAGCGGGTTCTCCAGTCGTCCGTCATGTGGACCGACGACACGTCCGTCACGGTCCTGGGCGGATCTGAGGGGAGTTTTCAAGGACGTTTCTGGACCTACATCGGTCATGAGCAGCCCTACAGCGTTTATGACTATACCACCAGCCGCAGTCGCGATGGACCGGCCAACTTTCTGCAAGGATTTACAGGCTCCCTGCATGCCGACGCCTTCGCCGGTTACGACGCGATCTATCTTGGTTCCCAGTCAGCCATTCGGGAAGTGGCCTGCTGGGCGCATGCGCGGCGGAAGTTCTTCGATGCGGTGAAGAGTTATCCGCGCGAAGCACATCAAGTGCTGGAATGGATTCGGCAACTGTACGACATCGAAGACCGCGCATGCACCTGGTCGCCCGAAGCTCGCCGCCAGCTTCGTACTGCGGAAGCCATCCCGGTGTTGGACAAGCTCGGTGCCTACTTGACGGGGCTGACCAGGACCGCGCTGCCCAAGAGTAGTCTAGCCAAGGCGGTCAACTACGCCCGAAACCAATGGGAAGCTCTGCGACACTACACCGAAGACGGCCGCCTGACCATCGACAACAACCTGAGCGAGCGGACGCTACGGCACCAGGCCATCGGCAGGAAGAACTGGCTCTTCCTCGGCAGTGAAAATGCGGGGCCGCGGGCAGCCGTGCTCTGCACGATCCTGGCCGGCGCAAAGCGTCACCGTATCGAACCATGGTCTTACGTACGCGAACTTCTTCTCCGCCTGCATGCGGACGATCCGCGACTGGAGGAAATGCTGCCTGATCGCTGGGCGGCAACCCATCCCGAAGCCGTTCTCAACCACCGGCTCGATGAATCCCGAGCCAGGGCCATTCGCACTCGAGCCCGTCGCGCTCATCGCCGCGCCCACGCCCGGTAGCCGGCTTCTACCACAAGACCGCCACGGACAGCCCGGACGCTTACATCCCTATTCCGAGATGCGTTGAAAAAGGACCCCATTTCCGGAACGTGTTTTAATCTTCCATCAAACGTCGCCTTCGAGCAATCTGGGAAAGAAGCGACACCCCCGCTTGGAAATGGCCGGCGGGAGGTGTCATCAAACGAAGGATTGGTGACTCATGACCGGTCGTGCCATTTCACCGCGGTGGGGGTGACTTCCACGCATTTTGCTTAGCCACAGGCATTGATGGGACGAACTTGGGTGATCTTCCTAGATGCCGGTTCGTCGGCATTGCTCGCCGCGACAAGGCTGGTCGGATTTGTAACGAAACATGAGTGCGGGGACACCCTAAATTGGCGGCTGTCTCAATCGCCGCGGCGCGCACAACGTCGGGGAAGTTCAATCGACTTTCGGTGGGGCATCATTTTGGCGACGTGCGAGCCTTCAACGCTGCAATGCGAAGAAAGAAATAGTCGTTTGCGCAACCTTGTTCCGCACAACGACTTACGACGCTCGCGCCGGCGTTTCGCAGTTTTTCTGTTAATGAAGTCGGTCCCGGGTCTCATATAAAGGAGAATCCAAAGATGGAGACTGGTGTTGCTGGCGCAAGAAAGGCGTGAGCGAAAGGCGATGACTGCTCTTCTAAAATGCGAGAATGCCGGCATCGACGACTCCATGACAGAAGCGGGGGGCAAGGTTTTGGATCACGAAGAGTTCGTCCGTCAGATGGCGGCCTGCCATAACGCGCTGGAGGCTTTCGTTCTGACGCTTGTGCCACGTCTGGAGTGCGTCGATGAAATCGTGCAAAACACGAACGTCGAAATGTGGCTCAAGCGCGAGACGTTTGTCAAGGGTACGAATTTCGTGGCGTGGGCATGTCGGATCGCGCATTTCAAGGTCCTGGAATATCGCAGCGCACTGGCTCGCGACCGCCTCATCTTTGATGACGACCTGGTCGAGGCGATCGCCGTGGACTCGGAACATTACGTTGTCGACGCTAGCGAACGCAGTGGGGCCTTGAATGCCTGCCTTGAGAGATTGCTCCCTTCTCAGCGGGAACTCATTCGAAAGCGCTATGCGGACGGATTTTCGCTCCAGGGGTTGGCAATGCAGATGCAGCGTACGCCTCGTAGTTTGGGCGTAACTCTGTTCCGAATTCGCAAGGCACTATTGGATTGCATCGAGCGCAAGTTGGCCGCAAACAAATCATGACGGAATTCCAGCCGACAGAGAACGATCCGCTTGGCCGCCTCCTTAGCGAGTTGGTCGACGGAGATCCTACGCCCGCGACGTTGGAAGAGTTGGCTACCATGCTGCGCGATGATCCGCAGGCGCGGCTCGACTACGTTCGCTGGATTTCGCTGCATGCCGACCTTTTGCGGCGGCTACGCGTGAAGTCCATAGGGGACTCGGAGCAGCAATCCTCGGAAGAAGCTGCCTTGGCTTCCTTTGTCTCCCCAGAGGAGACAACTTTTCGCAGTCCGCCGCGTACTGCCCGAACTTTCTTGCTCGGCTTCCTACGGCGCCGGGTACAGCCGGGCGGAATTCTTGCCGGCTCGGCACTTTGGGCGATAGGATGTTTGACATTGTTCGGCACGTTGGCTTTACTTGCCGCTTTTGTGTGGTTCGGGCATTTTGCCGCTCAACAGAAGGATCGCGAAACTGCAAAAACGTTGCCGATCCCCGTGGAAGTGGCTTCCAGTCTGCCGGGGTCCGGATTCAAGGCCATTCCGCAGCCTGCGCTGGCGCAAAGTTCGTTCGCGGAATAGATTGCCGCTGGGACGGGGACTCGACGAAGCTGGCGATCGGAGACTTGGTGCCCGCCGGAAAGATGTTGCGCCTGGCTGCCGGCGTTGCCGAAATCGAATTTGGAATCGGCGTCAATGTCATCGTTCAGAGTCCGGCATCGCTCCAATTGGTTTCCGCCAACAGCATGCGTCTGGATGTCGGCAAGGCCACAGTGGAAATCCGGAATGAGCGAGCCCGCGGCTTCAAGATCCTTACGCCGGAGGCCACTTTTATCGATCAGGGCACCGAGTTCGGCGTCGAGGTAACGCCTGGCGGCGGCAGCAAGGTTCACGTTTTCCGGGGCATGGTGGACGTGGATCGAAAAGGCACGGATGGCCAGCCCGCTCCACTGACACAGCGCTTGATGGGCGGCATCGGTGCTCGCATGGAAGGTGGCGACGAAGGGATGACCACCGTCCAGGATACCGGCGAGTGCTTCATCCGTTCGATGGCAGAAGCCGATCGTGACCGCCACACAATCGCGTACTGGCGGTTTGAGGACCGCCCGCTGGGCATTGCCTTGCCCAATACCGAGAAGAACAAGAAACCGGTGCGCGCGACGACCGATTCATCCTTCAACGGCAACGACCTGTTCGTTTATGATTCCGCGCAAAAGCCGCGGATGTCCGGCGACGTGTCAACTGCTGCGATTCCCCAGACCGGGATCGGCAATCGCGGGTGCCTCGAGACGACGGTCATCCCGGGTCGATCGGTGTGGCCGGATCTCTATACCAAATCGCGATTCAGCCATGCGGCGCCGTTGGACATCCAATCAATCGCCCCTGGCCAATGGACGATCGAAGTTTCGGTCAAGGCGAAGTCTTTGAGGCGCGGGATGCAGACGTTCGTCGGCCGCGATGGATATGATCCGTACTCCTCGCAACAAGCCGTTTGGACACCACCGCGCTTGGCCTTCCAGGTCACGGAAGCCAATCGCTTCGCGATTCGCTTTGCCGATTGCGAGAACCGCATTCATCAGGCGGTCGCCGAGCAGTTGTCCATCGAGGCAGCCCACTGGTACCACCTGGCGGCAACCAGCGACGGGCGGACCTTGCGGCTCTATGTCGATGTCAATGACGGCCAGGGCTATCGGCTGCAGGCCCAGACCGCTTTGCCGAAAACCGGTTCGACGGCTCTCAGCGCCGGCAGCGGCGACGCCGAGTGGAGTATCGGACGCGGACGCAATCAAGCCACGGAAATGCCCGGTGAATGGTTCGAGGGCTTGATCGATGAAGTGCGGATCAGCGACTTGGCGCTGAGCCCAACGGAATTCCTCTTCACGCCGGCGCCCGTCACTACGAAAGTTACAAAAGCGGGAGAAGTTAGAGCGAGAGATACATCTTCCGCTTTGAGAAAAGCCGAGAGCGTACAACTGTTTAACGCAAAGTGGTGAAAGTACCAGCCGGCTTGCATGTCAGCAAGGCGCGATCCACCTAGAAACACGACTCAACAGAAGAAATCGGTCTCCTCCGATCCCGAAATCGACTGGCTTTCCCGAGCTTGGAAACCTAACGGAAAACCGCCATTTCGAGAGACAACGGGCACGGTTCGGCGCGGGCCTATCGGCCCCGCTGAGCCGAGGCGGTGCGGCTAGTTGGCCGGCCCCAAAGCCGTGAACTGCGCCGGCGCGGGTCAGTTTGATGCGAATCTATTCCACTATCGTCTTCTGGGAGACTGTCATGAAAGTTCGATTGAATCGTATGAAATTGGTAAGCGTTTATGCCCTCGCGGCAGCCTTCGTAGCGGCGTTTGCCGCGCAACCGGTAAACGCGCAAACTCTCAACTGGGATCCTGGCCTCCTCGGCAATAGCCAAGGCTACAGTGACGGCAGCGGCACGTGGGACTCGGTCACTAACAACTGGTGGAACGGCTCTGTCGACAGCACATGGGTCGGAGGTGACACCGCCCAGTTCGGCAGCGGTGCAGGCGGCGCGACGCCCTACACGGTAACCGTCAACGGGTCGCAATCGGCCGGCGGCATCATTTTCCAGAACCAAGCCTACACCCTCTCCGGCGGCACGATCACCTTGAGCGGCGCGTCTCCCACGATCACATCCAACGCCAACGCGACGATCGGCTCGTTCTTGACCGGCACCGCGGGTTTGACGACCACGGGCCCGGCCATGTTGTCATTCACCGGCAGCGGTTCCTATACGGGCACAACCACGCTCGCCGGCGGTACGCTGAGCGTCGCGGGAGGCGGATCGATCAATGCTGGGAGTTCGCTACTTTTGCAGGGCGGCGCCTTGAATCTGTCCAATGGAACGTTTGCAACGGCCAGCGGCGGAACATTCGGCGTCGGCTACGACATCGCGGGCACGACGGGCGTCGTCACGGTGGGCAGCGGCGGCGTGCTCAGCATAGGCAATAGCTGCCGGACCTTTATCGGCGGCAGCAACAACAACAACAGCAACGCCGGTTCCGGCACACTGTCGCTCAACGCGGGCGGCTTATTTTCCGTTGGCGCCGCCGGGGCTTTTCCGAACGACTATCTGTATCTGGCCGGCTTTGGCGGCTCGGGCGTTCTCAATCTAAACGGCGGTACCATGAACCTCTCGCGGGGAGTCGACGCGGGCGGCACTTATGCCATCAATGTCCAGGCCGGCGGCGCGATCATCTATGCGCAGAGCAACGTTATTATCAATCGGCAGATGATCTCGGGCGCCCCTTCCGACGGCGGCCTGACGAAGCTCGGCCCCGCCATCCTGCAACTCAACGGCGCAAACGGCCTCGATACCTACAACGGCCCCACCGTGATCAACGCCGGGATGCTCCTGTACAATTTCCCCAGCGGGCGGACGACCCACCAGATTGGCACCCTCACCGTCAACAGCGGCGGGACCCTGTCCTTCGCCAACAACACCTATTATCAACTCGGCGGATGGACCGACACGACAACCGTCCCTGTCGTCGTCAATCCGGGAGGGGTTATTCAATCGTCCCCTATCGGCGGAGCTTGCATCTGCGCCTTGAGAAATCTTACGCTGGCTGGCGGGAGCTTGAACGCCACGGGCGGGTGGACTCAGGGAGGAAACTGGGGCGTTTTCGAGCTTTTTGGAACGATGTCGGTCACGGCCAACTCGTCGATCGTGAGCACAGCCGGAGTGAACAACTTCTTGTCTCCCGGCGGGCAGAACGGTAATCAGACCTTGACGATCAGCGTCTCCTCGGGCGCCGCGTTGACGGAAAATCTTCCCATCGCGAATTATGACGGGACCCACGTTTACTCGATCACGATAGCGGGCTCGGGTTCTACCGTCTTCAACGCAGCCAACACCTACACCGGCCCCACGAAGATCAACGGCGGCACGCTGGCGCTTGGCCCGGCGGGCACGGTCGGCAGCGGCGGCGTGACGATCGCCTCCGGCGGCGTATGGGACGTTTCCGCCTACGGCGGCGTCTACAACTTCACCAGCGGAGTGCTCACCGCAGGCCGCACGAGTTCTCCCGCCACCGACATCAACGGCAGCTTGAACGTCAACGGCGCGGCCCTTGCATGGCCCGGCTCAAACAGCACAATGACGCTTAGCGGAAGCCTGGCGATGAGCGGCGGGTCGCTCAACTTCAATTCGGGCGACCTCGTGGCCTTGCCCAACGGCGCGTTGACGTTCAGCGGCAGCGACTTTGTCGTGCCGCAGTTGCATTTGAGTTCGGGCAGTTACGCGCTGTTCACCTACAACAACGGAGCGCCCAATACGAACGATCTGTACGTGACCGGCGCCAACTACAGCCCCAGCCGGCAGACGTACACATTCAGCGCCTCAGGAGGCACAGTAAGCCTGACGGTCAGCGGCACCGCCGGTAATCTATTCTGGCGCAGCGGCACTTGGGACAACGGGATCAGCACGAGCTGGTACAACGCGAACACCGCAAGCTCGGACAAGTTCTTTACCGGCGACAGCACGACGTTCGACGACAGCGCGGGCACCGGGAACGGCACGGTCACGATCAACGGCGCGGTCCAACCGGCCGGCTTAACCGTCAGCAACACGGCAGTCAGCTATATCTTTAGCGGGACCGGTTCGATTGTGGGCGCGACTTCGCTCGTGATGAACGGGCCGGGCAGCCTGACCATCGGCACCAGCAACTCGTACTCGGGCGGCACCAACCTCAACGCCGGGCTGCTCGTCCTGAACAACAGCGGCGCGATCGGTCTCGGCACGTTGACCATCAATGGCGGCACTCTGGACAGCACAACCGGCGGCATCACCCTGGCCAACAACGCCCAGAGCTGGAATGGCGACTTCGCCTTCAACGGCACCCAGAGCCTCAACATGGGCACGGGCGCGGTGTCGCTAGGTTCCAGCCGCACGGCAACCGTCAGCGCGAATACGCTGACTGTTAACGGCGCCATCTCCGATGGCGGCAACGGCTACAGCCTAACTACGGGGGGACCAGGAAAGTTGACGCTGGGGGCGGCTAACTCGTACAGCGGCGGCACGATCGTCAACGGCGGCACACTGCAATTGAACATGGGCAATGGCGGCGCAGGGCGCTGGCTTCGCCTACGATCACGGTCAACGCCGGCGGGTTTCTGCGCTTAACGCCGGCGACGTCCTCGGCTACACTACTGGCCGCGAGGCCCTGATCATTAACGACGGCGTCGTATCCAACATCACGGCGGGCAGTCGAGTAACCATCCAGAACCAGTTCACCATGACCGGCGGCACGCTGACCGGCGCAGGCGTGGGTGACGGCGGCGGCGTCTATTCATGGAACGGCGCGTTGGGCCAAGGTTTCGCCGCCACTTCCGACAACAGCGGAAATCCGGCCGTCGTCAATGCGTCAACGCTCGGTTTGCAAAGCCATAGTCTCACAATCAACGTGACCCGCGGCCCGGCCAATCCCCCCGCCGACATGATTATCGCCTCCACCATCGTGCCATTCAACGGTTCGGGGTTTGGGATCATCGTACCAGGCAACGGCATTTTGGAATTTACCGGAGCAAATGCATACACCGGCGCAACGACCGTCAGCGGCGGCACGCTCCAATTGGGCAGCGGCGCGGCCGGACAAGACGGCACGATCACCACTACGAGCGGCGTGACCAACAACGCGATGCTGTCTTACAACCTCTTCGGAAACCAGGCCATCGCGTACGCCATCTCGGGCAGCGGCAACTTGACCAAGCTTGGTCCGGGCCAGTTGACGCTCAACGGAGCCAACAGCTATACCGGCACGACTACGGTCAGCGGCGGCTTCTTGAACGTCAACAACAGCAATGGCGCGGATTCCAGCGCCGGCATGGTCGTCAGTGGTGGTTCGCTCTACGTCAACGTCGCCAGCCTCGCCACAACCGTCATAGTAACCGGCGGCGCGACCCTCGGCGGTACCGGATCTCTGGCGTCCGCCGCCGCCAACGTCGCCAATGGCGGAGTTCTCGACTTCAGCCAGAACAATAACGGCAGCACGTTTTCCCTGAACAGCCTGACCTACGCGGGCAGTAGCACGCTGAGACTCGGCGCACTGACGAACTACATGTTCGCCCCGCTTCTGAACGCGGGCGCGCTAACGACCGCCGGTCAAATCAACATCAACGCGAATCTGGGCGCAGTGAGCGTGCTTTCGGGAACTTATGACTTGGTAGGCTACAACTCGATCGCCGGCACGGGCACCTCGGCCTTTCACTTGGCCTCCGTCGCCGGCTTAAGCAATCGCCAAACCGCCTCGCTCCTCGAGGTCCCCAACCAGGTCGAAATGGTAATCGCCGGGCAAACGCCTTACTGGAGCGGCAACCAGCCCGACTGGCTCTCCGCCAACGCCTGGACGCTGCAGCCCAGCGGAACCCCGACGACCTTCCAGACGGGCGATGCCGACATTTTTGACGATACGGCCGGCACGGGCGCAATCGCGGGTACGGTTTCGCTCAATTCCGGCAACGTCGCGCCCGGCAGCGTGACCTTCAATAACATGAGCCTGGCCTACACCGTGAGTGGCAACTTCGGCATTACAGGCAGCGGGGCGCTGGGCGTTCAGGGCGGAGGCTCGGTCACCATCCTCAATTCCAACGGCTACACCGGCGGAACCACGGTGACTAACGGCATGTTGCAACTCGGCAACGGCGGGGCCGCCGGCTCGCTGTCTCCCAGCGGCGCGATCACGCTGGGCGGGAACGGCGTACTGGCTTTCAGCCGCAGCAATTCCGCGGTCCAGGGCGTCGATTTCGGCGGCCCGGTCAGCGGCGCGGGAAGCGTGGTACAGAACGGCCCGGGCGCCGTGGTCCTCACCACAAGCAACGGCTACACCGGCACGACGACCATCAACGGCGGCACGCTGCAACTCGGCACCGGCCTCAGCGGCCAAGACGGTTCGCTGACCGGCACCAGCGGCGTAAACAACAACGCCGCGCTGGTCTACAACCTTTACGGCAACCAGACGGTCGCCTACTCGATCGGCGGCATGGGCAGCCTGGACAAGGCGGGACCGGGCCTCTTGACGCTGGTGACGACGAGCAACTACACCGGCGGCACCACGGTCAACGGCGGTACGCTGCAATTGAACGTCAACGGCGACTTTACCGGCGGGTTCGGCGGGCTGGCTTCGCCAACGATCACGGTCAACGCCGGCGGCTTCCTGACGCTGAATGCGCCCGACGCCCTCGGCTTTAGGAACAACCAGGAAGCGCTGGTCATTAACGATGGCACGGTTTCCAACATTGCAGCCAACACTCGAGTAACGATCCAGAACACAGTGACCATGACCGGCGGCACATTGACCGGCACCAGCGCCGGCGACGGCCGCGGCGTCTATTCCTTCAACACCACAAACGGCTTCATCGCCACTTCCGACGCCGGCGGAAATCCGGCCGTCGTCAATGCGTTGTCGTTTGCCTTACAAGGCGGCAATCTGACGATCAACGTGACCCGTGGCCCCGCAAATCCCCCCGCCGACATGATTATCGCCTCGGTCATCATGCCCTTCAACGGCTCCGGGAATGGGATCGCCGTGTCCGGAGGCGGCATCCTGCTGCTTACCGCCACAAACACGTACACCGGCGCAACGACAGTGAACGGCGGCGGCACGCTGCAGTTGGGCACCGGAGCGGCCGGACAGGACGGCTCGATTGCGAACACCAACAGCGTGAGTAATAATGCGACGCTGACTTACAACCTCTACGGCAGCCAGACGGCCGCGTACACAATCTCGGGCAACGGCAATTTAGCCAAGCTCGGCCAGGGCCAATTGACGCTCACTGGTAGCTACACGGCGGCCGGCTCGATTACGGTCGGCGGCGGTTCGCTATACATCAACGCAGCTAGCAGCCCCGCCGCGGCCGTGACCGTCGCGGGCGGCGCGACGTTCGGCTCGGCCGGTACTCTGGGCAGCCTGAACTACACCGGCAGCGGCACGTTCGCGGCCAATGGATACGCGAACTACCCTGCCTCCGGCGGAACGGCGGCCCTGTTGGACCTCGCCGTCGGCAGCGGCCTGAATCCGGGAGCGGGTCCGGTGGTGATCAATGTGGGCGGCCCGTTGCCATTCAGCCCCGGCACCTATCATCTGATCGAGTACTCCGGCACGATCGGAGGCAGCGGCTTCTCCGCCTTCACGCTCGGCGCGGTCGCCAACAATCCGCGCGGCCAGTTGAGCGGCCTCAGCTTGGTAAACGATCTGGACTACATAGACCTGTCCGTTAGTCTCACCCAGGTGATCTGGACCGGCAGCCTTTCCACGGCCTGGAACGCAAGCGACACACTACCCGCGCCGTATAACTGGTCTTATAGCGGCAGCGGCACGAACTTCCAACCGGGGGACATCGTGCAGTTCGGCAACAGCACCGCCTCGGGCGGCACCGTCACCATTAACAATGGCAATGTCCTGCCCGACGGGGTCTCGTTCAACAACGACGCGGGGCATCCCTACACGCTCTCGGCGCGAACGGCATCGGCGCTTCCGCGGGGTTGGTCAAGAATGGCGCGGGCAGCCTGACCATCGGCACCAGCAACTCGTACTCGGGCGGAGCCAATCTCTACGCCGGGCTACTTGTGCTGAACAATAACAGCGCGCTCGGCACCGGCACGTTCACGATCAACGGCGGCTCGTTGGACAGCACGGCGGGCAGCGTCACGCTGGCCAACAACGCCCAGAACTGGAATGGTGACTTCACCTTCAAGGGTACCCAGAGCCTCGACATGGGCACGGGCGCGGTTAGTTTGGGCGGGGCACCCTCTGGCTCCCGCACCGTAACGGTCAACGCCAATACGCTAGCGGTCGGCGGCGCCATCTCCGATGGAGGCAGCGGTTACAGCCTGACTAAGGCGGGCGCTGGCAACTTGACGCTGGGCGGCTTCAGCACATACTCCGGCGCCACGATCGTCAACGGCGGCACGCTGCAAACGACCGCCGGCAATTCAGGCAACGGCGCGATCGGCCTTTCCAGCCTGATCGTGGTCAACAGCGGCGCGAGCATCATAGTCTCCGGCAACGACAATTCGTTCGTCGGCTTCAACAATTCGCCCTCGCGCCAGATTCAGATCAATGCGGGCGGTCTCATCGAGGACGGAGTCGGTGGCAACACGACCCAGGTTCTCGGTAGTCCGCTGGTCCTCAATGGCGGTACGCTCGCGTCCGCCGCGGCCAACCCCGTCTGGGGCAGTTGGGACCTCCAATACGGCGTTTCCACGCCGGGTAACGGCACCACCTCGTACATCACTGGCGGCAATCTGGCCCTCTATCAGTTAGGCGGCACGGTTTTCAACGTCGGCACAGGCGATTCGTTAATCGTGTCGGCGGCTATCGACCACACGCAGAACGTCCCTGACTACGGCCTGATTAAGAGCGGCGACGGCGTGCTGTTGCTTACCGGCACGAACACCTTCACGAGCGGCACGACGGTCAACGGCGGCACACTCGTTGCCACGAACCCGCAGGCGATCCTCGATGGGACGAATCTCGCAGTCGGCGATCCTATGCTGCTGTCGTTGCTGCCTGCCCCCGTAATTCCATCGGCGATCGCTCCTGTGCCAGAACCCGCGGCGTGGGCTCTCCTGGCGGCAGGAATCGGCTGCCTCGCGCTGCGGGTCGCCCGGGCAGCGGCTCGACGAAAAGGGTAGCGAATTCACCGCCGAACGCAATGCTATTGACGCCGCAACCAACATCGGGAACGCGTGCGACGATTTAGTCCTTGATAGTAATCCTCTAAGATCTTCGTCATGGTTAACAACAGATTCGAACGTTCGACGGGCGCGATCGCCGTCCTGGGAAGCGTTTTAGTTTTCGTGGCATGGGTGCCGAGGGCCGTAGGTCAAGCCTCGATTAGCGTGACTAATTCGGGCTTTGAATCGGCGCAGTTGGGAGGACAAACTACTTACACCAAGACCTTCGGAACGCTGGACCCGCTGACGGGCATTCCAGGCTGGACATTCGGCACATCATCGGGAGGCTCTTACGACGGCATTGTCCGCAGCGGCGGCTTGGGCGCAACTGCTCCGCCGGAGGGCTCGCAGGCCGCGTTCCTTCAGGGCACCGGCTCGTTCTATCACGCTCTGAACGGCTTCGTCGCCGGCACGGAACAAGTCACGTTCTACGCGGAAGGGCGGCCCGGCGGCTTCGGACCACAACCCATCGAGGTCCTGCTGGACGGCACTCCGCTAACGTTTGGCGGACTACAGACGGTATCGCCTGCCAGCGGGAGCTGGATATCGTTCACCAGCGACCTGGCGGCCGTGACGGTCGGCAGTCACACGTTAACGTTCTCCGGCACGGTTCCCTACGGAACGCAAGACTTCACGACGTTCCTCGATAAGATCAGCGTGGTCAACAACGTGGCGCCCGCAATCTGGTCGGGCGGTGGAAGCCCCGCCTTCACCTGGAGCAATACGGGGAACTGGAGCGCCGGAGCGGTTCCCGCCAGCGGCCAGTCACTGACCTTCGGCGGATCGCTGGGCACCAGCAATACAAATGATTTGCCGCCGGGCTCGAACGTCGGCGGCATCACCTTCGCCAGCACGGCCGCAGCCTTCACCCTCAGCGGCAACAGCCTGCAACTCGGCGGCAATATCTTCAATAGCAGCACCGCCACGCAGACGATTGCCTTGAATTTGGGCCTGACCGGCGGCGACCGGTCGATCACGGCCAACTCGGGGAGCATCGTGATTAGCAGCGCTATTCGAGACGGCGAGGCCTCGCATGGCATCGTTGTCGGCGGCAGCAATTCGGTGACCCTCACCGCCAGCAATACCTACACCGGCGGAACGACGATCAATGCGGGCACGCTAAACGTCACGTCGGGCGGCGTGCTCAATGGAACGACCAGCGTTATCACACAGTCCGGCGGCGCGCTCAATCTTTCTAAAGGCACGGTAACGATGGGACCGAGCGCCAGCGGCGTTTTCGGCGTCGGTTACGGCGTGGCGGGCACGAGCACGGTGACCGTGGGCAGCGGCAGCGTACTCAATGTCGGCAATGGCGGCGGCCGGACTTTCATCGGTGGCGGCCCCAGCGGCGGCCCCTACGGCGCCGGCCTGCTGAACATCAACGCCGGCGGCCTCCTCAGCGTAGCGCCGCCGGGGCTGTTCCCCAACGAACGCTTCTACTTGGGCGGCTTCGGAGGTTCGGGGACCGTCAGCCTTGCCGGCGGCACGCTGTCGCTCGCGCGGGACGTCTGGGCCGGCGGAGCCAGCAGCGTCATCAACCTCAACGGCGGCGTCCTGCAGGCGGCTGCCGGTTACGTGTCGGAGAACAACGATAACACCAGCCCTAGCCCCGGTTTCATCTCCGGAGGACCAGCAGTCAACATCCAGGGCGGCGGCGTCACCATCGACAGCAACGGCAATAACCTCGTGCTTCCAGCCCCCCTGCTCGACGGTGGCGGCGGCGGCGGACTGATCAAGGCAGGCGGCGGAATGCTGACGCTCACTACCGCCAGCAATTACACCGGCAGGACCACAGTCACCGGCGGCACGCTACGACTCGGTGACGGTGTATCCGCCAACGGTACGCTCATCGGTCCCGTCACTAACAACGCGGCCTTCGTCATCGCAAATCCAAATCCGCAAATCTACTCCGGCGGTATTACCGGCAGCGGCGGGCTCGTGAAGACCGGCAATGGCGTGCTAGTGCTTGGCGGCACGAATACATACCAGGGGTCCACTATCATCACCGCGGGGACCATCCAGTTGGCCGTTGCGTCACGCGTGCCCTCCGGCACGAAGATAATGCCCGTGGGTGACTCGATTACCTACGGCGTCGGCGGGACCAATGCCGGCTACCGCGGCTATCTGTATTCCAGTCTGACGGCAGCCGGCAACAGCAGCAACTTCCAGTTCGTCGGAACCACGAACGGCAATCCCGGCAGCTTGCCGACGAGCCCCGTCGACCAGACCGCGCACGACGGCTGGTCCGGCTGGACGACGGCACAAATTGAAAGCAATATCGGCGCTTGGCTGACACAACTGACCGGCAGCGGGCAGACGCCCACGGTCATCACGATGATGATCGGCACCAACGATTATCCCGTAAGCGGCTACTCGGTTTCGCAGGGCACAACGAACCTGGCGGCCATTATCAACACGATCTTTGCCCAGGATCCGACCGGCCGACTTCTGCTAGCGAAGCTCACGCCTCGCTACGACAACAGCACCTACACGAATTGGGTGAATTCCTACAACGCGCTGCTGCCATCGCTTGTCGCCCAGAAGCAGGCCGCCGGCGACAACATCACGTTGGTAGATATGAACACGAACTTCCCGTCCGACGGTCTGACGAGCGACAATCTACACCCCAACGACGACGGTTATGCTTGGATGGCAAACCAATGGCTGGGCGCCATCTTGCCAACGACTACGTCCGGCACGTCGACCGCGATCCCGTCTACGTCGCCCACTACCGTGGCGAGCGGCGCTGCATTCGTTCTGGCCGGCAATACCGCGACGATCGGTCCCCTGGATGGCGCCGGCAGCATAATGCTCGGCACCAGCGGCCAGCTCACGGTCAACAGCACCGCAGGCAATGACAGCACATTTTCCGGCGCGATTTCCGGCGCGGGCAGACTGGTAAAGACCGGACCAGCCATGTTGACGCTCAGCGGCTCGAATAGCTATCTGGACGGCACCACGGTGAGCGACGGGAAGCTGATCGTGGACAACAGCGAGGCAATCGCCGACGGGACGAGCTTGGCCGTCGGCGACCCGACGATGTTCCCGGCCGCGGTGGTGCCTCCGGGGGTGGAAACGCACGGGATGGCGCCTGTTCCGGAACCGGGCACGCTGGGATTGTTCATTGCGGCCATTTGCGGCGCGGCCGGCTATAGACGCCTAAGCTCACGGCGGAAGATGCAATAGCCTCCGCCTTCAGGGCAGAACCAATTCCACCTACTGTTACGGCAAACTTTCCCGAGCTTGGGTTTACAGTAGCAGACGCTCTTTTTGCCTCTCCTGCGGTCGGATTGTCGCAAAAACTCATCCGTATTCCGAGAAGCATTGAAAAAGGACCCCTTTCTCGGAACGTGTTTTAATCTGTCGGCAAACGTTGCCATTAAGCAATCTGGGAACGAAGCGACACCCCCGCTTGGAAAAGGCCGGTGGGAAGTGCTATCAACCCAACGATTTTTGACGCGGGGGAAAACGTCCCGCATCCGTAAGCGTCCGTTTCGTCCATACTTGTCAGGCGTGTTAGGCTGGAGGCGTAGAGTTTGTTCCTTCAGGGAGACATGATATGGGGCGGCCGGCGAGTGGTTTGGATGAGTATCTGGACTGGCAGGAGCGGTTAGAAAGCTACAAGGCCAGCGGTTTGTCCGTGGATGAGTTCTGCCTCAGCGAAGGGATCGCGAAGTCGACGTACTATCGTTGGCTGGAACGGCTCAAGGATGGCCTTCCCGAGGAGATGGTCGAAGAGGGCGAGTCACGTAAGCGCATCGAGTCCGGCGGTGCGGTGTTCGTGCCGATCTCTCTCAAAGCCTCTCCGGTGGAAATCGAATTGCCCAACGGCGGTGTGGTGCGGTTGCCATTGGGGGTCGGCCAAGTGGTCCTCGTAGACGTGATCCGCGCGGTTGGCGCCTTGCGTCCCTGGAAGGCGTCCCAGCCATGAACGACTACTCCGATGTGCGAATCTTCCTCTGCACCACGCCCACCGATATGCATTACAGTTTCGATCGCCTCATGGGGCGCGTGCAGGAGATCTTTGGACAGGACCCGTTGTCGGGCCATCTGTTTCTCTTTCTCAATCGCACGCGCGATCGCCTCAAGATCCTCTTTTGGGATCAGGACGGCTTCTGCATCTGGTACAAGCGACTGGAGCGTGGCACCTTTCCGATCGTGAAGCCTTTTGACACGAACGAAGGGGTCGAGTTGGACTATGCCCAACTGGTCCAATTGCTCGGCGGCTTGGATCTGCGAACGGGGCGCCGGCGGCGGAGGTATCGCCGTACCGGTTGAAGAAAAAGGAAGAAGAGGGCTTTTCTTGTTCGCATGAGTTGTTACAATACTCGGCAACATGGATGGTGCCGACTTTCTTCCCAACGATCTCGCCGAATGCCAGCGCTCTTGCTGGCGGCTTTCAAGCAGGCCACTGAACTTGAACGTCGCATGGCGGGGTCCGAGAAGCAGGTTGTGGAACTCAACCGCGTGCTGAGCGAAACGGCTGCTTCCTACAGGGACCTGCAACAAGAGCATGCCGCTACGCTCGAAGAGCTGGCGTGGTACAAGCGTTGGGCCTATGGCCGTCGGCGGGAACGCTTGCCGGACGATCAAGGGCAAGGCCACTTGTTCGCCTTGGATGCGGACTTGCCGGCCCCAAGCGATCCTCCGCAACCGGGATCGCCAGACGAAACCGTGGAAGTGCGTGGCCATTGCCGGCAGCGCGAGCGGCGAGAGATCGACTGGGACAAGTTGCCCCAATCCGCCATGAACACGACTTGTCAGTTGAGGAGAAGACCTGCTCCGGCTGCGGTCGGCCCCTGGACCGCATCGGGGAGGACATCACTCGCGAATTGGAACTCCAGCCGGCAAAGCTGGAAGCCCACATCCATGTCCGTCCTAAATACGCTTGCCGCTGCTGCAAGGCGGGAGTCTGTGCAGCACCGCTTCCGCAACGGCCGATTCCTGGTGGCATCGCCGGGCCGGGGCTGGTTGCCGAGGTGTTGGTCAGCAAGTTCGGCGACCATCTACCGCTCTACCGTCTGGAAGACATCCTGGCCCGCGCGGGCGTCTATCTTGCCCGCAGCACGCTCTGTGACTGGGTGAAGTACGCAGCAGGATTGTTTCGGCCGCTCTACGAGTTGCAACGGGAGCGGGTTCTCCAGTCGTCCGTCATGTGGACCGACGACACGTCCG
The DNA here is from genome assembly GCA_963775975.1 of uncultured Planctomycetia bacterium. Lineage (GTDB taxonomy): Bacteria > Planctomycetota > Planctomycetia > Pirellulales > Thermoguttaceae > JANXQG01. The sequence goes on along the minus strand of CAVZKX010000003.1, from coordinate 894 downwards.
TCACGGTCCTGGGCGGATCTGAGGGGAGTTTTCAAGGACGTTTCTGGACCTACATCGGTCATGAGCAGCCCTACAGCGTTTATGACTATACCACCAGCCGCAGTCGCGATGGACCGGCCAACTTTCTGCAAGGATTTACAGGCTCCCTGCATGCCGACGCCTTCGCCGGTTACGACGCGATCTATCTCGGTTCCCAGTCAGCCATTCGGGAAGTGGCCTGCTCGGCGCATGCGCGGCGGAAGTTCTTCGATGCGGTGAAGAGGTATCCGCGCGAGCACATCAAGTGCTGGAATCGATCGGCAACTCGTACGACATCGAAGACCGCGCATGCACCTGGTCGCCCGAAGCTCGCCCCAGCTTCGTACTGCGGAAGCCATCCCGCTGTCGGACGCTGGCTGCCCTGACTTCACGGGGCTGACCAGGGACCGCGATGCCCACGAATAGTAACCTACCAGGCGGTATCAACTACGCCGAAACCAATGGGAAGCTCTGCGACACTACACCGAAGACGGCCGCCTGACCATCGACAACAACCTGAGCGAGCGGACGCTACGGCACCCGGCCATCGGCAGGAAGAACTGGCTCTTCCTCGGCAGTGAAAATGCGGGGCCGCGGCAGCCGTGCTCTGCACGATCCTGGCCGCAAAGCGTCACCGTATCGAACCATGGTCTTACGTACGCGATCTTCTTCTCCGCCTGCATGCGGACGATCCGCGACTGGAGGAAATGCTGCCTGATCGCTGGGCGGCGGCAACCCATTCCGAAACCGTTCTCGACCACCGCTCGATGAATCCCGAGCCAGGGCCATCGCACTCGAGCCGTCGCGCTCATCGCCGCGCGCCACGCCCGGTAGCCTGCTCTACGACAAGACCGCCACGGACAGCCCGGACGCTTA
>CAVZKX010000002.1:3757500-4290948 GCA_963775975.1 uncultured Planctomycetia bacterium | reverse complement strand
TCTCTTCGGGCCGGCTGCCGTTTTTGAGTTCTTCGTAGTTGGCTTCGGCCTTCTCGAGTTCGCTGCGCCGCATCGCCAAGTCGGCTCGCAAATCGGCCGCTTCCAACTGCGCTATCGGCTGGCCCGCTTTCACCGAATAGCCTTCGTCAACGTATCGCTTCTCGACGTGGCCCGGTATCTTGAAGCTGATGGGCACTTCGATGGCTTCGATATTGCCTGAGACGCGGAGCGACCCGTCGCTTGATTTCCCGAAGTGCCACGCATACCAGCCGCCCGCGCCGACGGCCGCGATCAGGGCCGCCGCAGGGAGAATCAGTTTTTTGGAGTTATTCGCGTTCATTGCCGTCATTTTTTGTGAAGCGTCAATCACTTTGTGCCTTGCAGCGCCTGCTCGAACATCTTCCAGACTCGCCCGGCATGTTGCGTAAGATTGAAACCCCCGTCGGTCAAGTGCCAGAGGATGCCCGCAGGCACGATCATGCCCATGAACAGCATGGCGGCCGTGCGCGGCACAAGCTTGCGGTCGATGCGTCGTTGCTGCTGCCCCTCGCGGACCATGCGTTCGATTTCGCCCAGATAGCCGCCGACAATCTGCCGCACTCGGGCCTTTCGCTGCGGGTCGTCGGCGCCCGCTTCGTCCGAAAAAACGATTCGCGGGAAGGCTTGCCCGCCCTCGCGGATGATGCGAATGTGGCGGACGAATAGGCCGTGCAGCCGCTTCACTGCGTCCTGGCTTTCCTGGCGGGCGGCAGCGACATTGGCCTGAAGCCGCGACTGGAGCAAGTCCAGCACCGCCTCCAACATGGCGTCTTTACTCTTGAAGTGCCGATAGATGCCCGATGGCACCAGCCCCACCCGCCGCGCAACGGCGGCGATGGAAAGCCGCTTCACGCCCTCGCTGGCCACGAGTTTCAGCGCCGCCTCGGCGATCTGCTCGCGGCGGATATGGGTTTGCAGTTTAGCGTCGGCCATGGACGTCCTCCTATTGTGATTATACATTCACAATGGGAGGAAAACAATCGACTTCCCAGCACGGGCGCTGGCCGAATTTGGAGTAGGACGGCCTATGGCAGGAATCGAAAGACAGCGAACGAGGCCAGCAGTGAAACACAGAGGGCTGCAGCGCCTGGCACAATCGCTTTTAACTTCACCGACTGGCCCAGCCAGCTGACTATGAGGAGGAAGAAAAGGGCAATAGCTACCGTAGCCTGCAGCGGACGGCTCTTTTCCAAAGATTCGTAGAAGTCTTTGTCTTGAGCCCACGGCCTACCAAAGAAGCCGCGTTTCCTCACGATCGTTAACGGCGAGCCCTTGCTCAACTGATTCGCGGTGGAGTTCCGGACATCAACATCGTACAGGATCCCATCCGAGCCTTTCACTTCAGTTACGCGAATTGGAATTGGATTGTAGCGAGTGAATTGTTGAACCACAACGCTTTGCAGCGGCTCTGGCGGCGACTTGTCGAGATGCTGATTGATCGTTTTGAATCCGAGCCAGAAAAAATACGTTATAGCAAGCGCGCCTGCGAGCGGCTTCCAAGAAAGTCTGTCAATGGCCATTTTATCGAGTCCAATATTGTAGTTCGGGACATTTGTCGTCGAGACCAATCATACTTATCCTTGGATTGTACCTCGTTCGCAATAGGTTTTGCAATGGTCACGAGGGTTTTGCTGGTCCTCAGGTTACGAGGCCCAACCAGTCGAATCACTGATCGAACCTGCATTCAACGACTAGGTTTCTTATCCATCTTCATGCTTTTCGACCACAACCTTATAATGCCACTATGCACGCTTCCGGCGAAAATATCGAATCCCTCCTGCCGCGTTTCGGCCTGACGGCGTTCCGCCCCGGTCAGAAAGAAGTTATCTCGACCGTGCTCGCCGGGCGGGATTGCCTCTGCGTCATGCCCACCGGCGGCGGCAAGAGCCTTTGCTACCAACTGCCGGCGTTGGCGCAGGAGGGCTGACGCTCGTCGTCTCGCCGCTGATCGCCCTGATGAAGGACCAGGTCGATCAGCTTACCGCTCGCGGCATTCCCGTCACGTTTATCAACAGCACGCTGCCCGTGGCCGAGCAATACGAGCGGTTGGACCGCGTGGCGGCGGGCGAGTTCCGGCTCGTCTACGTCGTGCCCGAACGCTTCCGCAGCAGTCGCTTCCTGGAAGCGGTGAAAGCGGTGAAGCTGCGGCTGCTGGCCATCGACGAGGCCCACTGCGTCAGCCAATGGGGACACGACTTTCGCCCCGATTACGCCAAGCTGGGCTACTTCCGCCGCCTGCTAGGCAATCCGACGACGATCGCCTTGACCGCGACGGCCACCGACAACGTCCGCCGCGACATCGTCGAGCTTCTGGACCTGGACGATCCGCAGGTGTTCATCACCGGTTTCGCCCGAGATAACCTGTTTTACGAAATCCGCAGCCCGCGGAGCGACCGCGAAAAGTCCGAGATGCTTGTCGATTTCCTCGGAAAAACGCCCGGATCGGGCATCATCTACGCCTCGACGCGGAAGCGGACGGAAGAGGTCGCCCAAATTATCACCCAGCAAACCAAGCGGCGGGCGGCCGTTTACCATGCCGGCCTGCCGCCGGAGGAGCGCCGCGCGACGCAGGAGGCGTTCATGAATGGTCGCGTCGAGGTCATCACGGCCACCAACGCCTTTGGCATGGGCATCGACAAGGCCGACGTCCGTTTTGTCATGCACTACAATCTACCGGGCAGCCTGGAAGCCTATTACCAGGAGGCGGGCCGCGCCGGCCGCGACGGGCAGCCCTCGCACTGCATCATGCTCTACCACGGCGGCGACCGCTATATCCAGGAGTTCTTCATCGAGAATTCCTACCCAGGCCCAGAGACGATCGCCCAGGTCTACGATTTCCTCCGCTCGTTGGATGACGATCCGATCCAACTCACGCAGCAGGATGTCAAGGACCAGTTGAGGCTCTCCGTCGGCAACGACGCCGTAGGCAATTGCGAACAGATCCTGGAGAGCGCGGGCGCGTTGGAACGTCTGGTCTCATCTCAGAACATGGCAACCGTGCGAATTGATAAAGATCTGCCGACGTGCGTCGACCTCCTGCCTAGGCAGGCCAAAGTACGGCGGCGCGTGCTGCAAGCAGTGGAAAAGATCGTGGGCGACTTGCGGAACGAGTTGGTCCAGTTCCGGCCGCAAGACCTGGCCGCGGCGCTCGATATTGAACAGCCGGCGGTCGCCCACGCGCTTTACGAGCTCAACGAGACGAACTGGTTTACCTACGTGCCGCCCTTCCGCGGACGGGCGATCCGGATGCTCAAGCGCGACGTGCCGTTCGATCAATTGGAAATCGACATCGACGCCTTGGAAAAGCGCAAAGCAGCCGAGTACGACAAGCTCAACCGCGTGGTGAGGTTCGCCTTGAGCGGCGGCTGCCGGCAGCAGGAGATCCTTCGCTACTTTGGTGAGGGCGACGCGCCGGCGTGCCAGCATTGCGACAACTGTGCGAAGAAAGAAGGAAAAGGCGGGCCGCGGGCGGCAAGTGGCGCAGGCGTCCCGCCTGCTGATGCTGCTCAGGCGGGACGCCCGCACCACGCGGCAGACGGCACCGACGAAGGCATCATCCAGGCCGTGCGAAAGGTGCTCAGCGGCGTAGCGCGGGCCGAAGCGCGGATCGCGTGCGGCAAAAATCTTATCGCACAGATGCTTTGCGGTTCGACTTCCGCGAAGATGGAGAAGTTGCGGTTGAACAAGCTGAGCACCTTCGGGCTTCTCCGAGAATTGAAGCAGACGGAGGTCGTAACACTGATCGACCTATTGATCGCCAACGGCTGCCTTGAACAGGAAGAGATCGACCGATTCCGCCCAGTGTTGCGGCTCACGCCATTGGGCGGCGACGTGATGCGCGGGAACGCCGACGTGCCGCCGCGACTGAGTTTGCCCGGCGATCTGCGAGCGAAGTTGCGGCGGCTGGTTGCCGAACAGGATGTTCCAAAGCAGTCGGTTACAACGAAGCCAGCGGAGCCGAGGCAACAGCCCGCGCGCGAAAGCCCTTCGGGCGAAGTGAGTTGGATCGTTGGCCTGGAAAACTCCGCGTACGAATCCGAGCCGGGCTACGAGCCTGATTTTGCGGAGCAGGCATCGTACTTGGAGGCCGAGCCGACGAATGTAGGATGGACCTCCGAGTCCGTCCAGTTTTCTTCGGACGGACTCGGAGGTCCATCCTACAACACAAACAATGCTCCGTTAAGCCTGCCGCGCGCTGCCGAAACGTCGCCTTCGCAGCGCCCGCCCTATTACTGGACATGGCTGTTGCTCTCGCGGGGCTTTCAAGCGGACGAATGTCTGGCGATTCGCGGGATCACGCGCAATGTTTTACTCGACCACGTCTTGCAAGCGGCGGAAAATGGACTGGCGATCGAGCCGGGCTGGACACTCGCCCAAGAAACGATTGTCGCTCTGGATCGCCTTGTCGGCGACGAACGGCCCGACCAAATCCGGCCGCTCTTGGCGCGGCTGCCGGCGGGAACGCGCTATGAAGAAGTTCAGATCTATATGAGAAGCAGGACGGCCCGCGATTAGGTCGCTCGCAAGAATCGCCCCGTCACCGACTCCGCGCACCTCGCGACCTCTTCCGGCGTGCCTTTCGCCACGATGCGCCCGCCGCGATCGGCCGCGCCGGGACCCAAGTCGATAATGTAATCGGCAGCTTTCATCACTTGCAAGTTGTGCTCGACGACGATCAGTGAATGGCCGACGGCGAGCAGGGCGTCGAAGCAGTCCAAGAGCTGCACCACGTCGGAGAAGTGCAAGCCGGTAGTCGGCTCATCGAGGATGAACAGGCAGCGGCCGCGCTTGGCCCTCGACGTGTAAGCCGCCAGCTTCAGGCGCTGGGCCTCCCCGCCTGAAAGCGTGTTCGCCGGTTGGCCGAGGCGGATGTAGTCCAATCCCACGTCGATCAGCCGCTTCAGCCGGGCCTGCAGCTTCGCGCGGCCGCGAAAAAATGTGAACGCCTCGCGAACAGTCATGTCGAGCACTTCAGCGATGTTCCGCCCTCGATAGGTCACGCCGAGAATCTCGTCGCGGTAGCGCGTGCCGCGGCACGTGCCGCACTTCATGTAAACATCGGGCAAAAACTGCATGTCGATCTTGAGGAAGCCATCGCCCTGGCACGTGCCGCATCGGCCGGCATCGAGATTGAAACTGAAGTGGCTGGCGTCGTAATTCCGCGTACGGGCCTCGATGGTCGCGGCAAATACGTTGCGAACCTCGTCGAAGATTTTCAGGTAGGTCACCGGATTGCTGCGCGGCGAGCGGCCGATTGGGCTCTGATCGACGAGGATTACGTCGTCGATCTGGCCGTCGCCAAAAACGTCGTCGTACGGCAGCGGCTCCGGCGCATCCTTCCGAAGTCGACGGCAGAGGGCCGGGTAAAGCGTGTCCTCGACGAGCGTGCTCTTGCCCGATCCGCTTACGCCGGTCACCAAGCAAAGCATCCCGAGCGGGAACTCGACGTTGACACTCTTCAAGTTGTTGCCCCGTGCGCCAGCCAGGCTGATTGCACCGCGATTGGGCGGCCGCCGCGAAGACTTCTCGATCGCGCCGCGGCGGCCGGCCAGATAATCGCCCGTCAGACTTTCCGGGCAGGCCTCCAATTCAGCCGGCGTCCCCTGGAAGACGATCCGTCCGCCGCGCTCGCCGGCGCCGGGGCCGATCTCGACCACGCGGTCGGCCGCGCGAATCATAGCCTCTTCATGCTCGACGACGACGACCGTGTTGCCGCGATCACGGAGTTTCTGTATCGACAAGACCAACGGCTCGATATCCGCCGGGTGCAGCCCCGATGACGGCTCGTCCAACACATAGAGCATGTTCACCAGGCTCGAGCCAAGGGCAGACGTGAGCGCGACGCGCCGCATCTCGCCGCTGCTGAGCGTCCGCATCGTGCGATCGAGCGAAAGGTAAGTCAACCCGGCCGATTCGAGATAGCCCAGTCGCGATTGCACCTGCTGAAGCATCGTGCGGCTGACGCGGCGGTCGAAGTCTGAGATTTCGAGATGCTGAAAGAACGCGGCGGCCTCGCTAACTTGCATTGCGGATATCTCGGCGATGTTTCGGCCGCCGACGCGGGCGTCAAGCGCTTCGGGCCGAAGCCGTGTGCCGCCGCACTCAGGACATAACCGGTAGCTCCGCCAGCGGCTGGCAAAGACGCGGATGTGCATCTTGTACTTCTTCCTTTGCAGCCAGGCGAAGAATCCGTCCAAGCCGCCGAACTTTCGCTCCGGTACGCCGCGCTGGATCAGTTTCCGCTGCGCTGAAGTCAATTCCGAGTAGGGCACATCAACCGGCAAACCATAATCGGGCGCGAGCACCAGCAACTCTTCCAGCTCATGCGCATACGCCGGTGTGTTCCACGGTGCGATCGCCCCTTCGCGAATTGACTTGCTCGGGTCCGGCACGACGAGCTTCATATCGACGCTGGAAATGTTGCCAAAACCTTCGCACTTGGGACAAGCCCCCAGCGGGCTATTGAAGCTGAACAATCGCGGCTCGGGCGGAATGTACTCAATGCCGCAGTCGGCGCAGGCCAGAGCGGTCGTGAAGGCCATCCGCCGCCACAACCGGCCGTCGATTGTGACATGTCCCCCTCTCCCTTCGGAAGAGGGCTGGGATGAGGGCGATTTGCAATCCGCTTGGTCATCTTTTGCTTCCACAAACGCGAAGCACGTCCCGTTTCCTTTGGAAAACGCCGCTTCCAGCGAATCGCGGATCCGCTGTTCCGTTGCATTTCCGGCCGAGAGGCGATCGACGACAATGCAGATGGAATCCGAGTTCTGAGTACGGAGTACTGAGTACTCAGTGCTCGCTTCATCCAGGCTTAGTACTTTCTCGCCTACTATCGCCCGAACGAAACCTTCCTCGCGCAAGGTTGCGACAGTGTCAGACAACAATCCGCCGCTCGCTTCAACCGCAAACGCCAGCATATAGCGGGTACCGCTGGGCAATTCTGCCAAAATGGCGGCGACGCTTTGCGGCGTGTCGCGCCGCACCTCGCGGCCGCACTGCCGGCAGATGACTTTTCCAATCTTCGCGAACAGCAGCCGCAGATAGTCCAACACCTCGGTTGCCGTGCCGACGGTCGAACGGCTCGATCGGCTGCCGACGCTGCCCGTCACCGCGATGGCAGGCGGCAGGCCGTCAATCCGGTCTGCCTCCGGCTTTTCCAGCCGGTCGAGAAACTGCCGCGTGTAGGCCGAAAAGCTCTCGATGTATCGCCGCTGGCCTTCCGCATAGAGCGTGTCGAGGGCCAGACTCGTCTTGCCGCTGCCGCTTAGGCCGCAGAAGACGACCAGTTTGCCGCGCGGGATGTCGAGATCAATCGACTTCAGGTTGTGGACCCTCACGCCACGCAGCGAAATGTGTCCCGTGCCGCTCATCGGTATTCACACTGGAGGAAAAAATGGTACAACGAACCCTGCATGATAACATATGCGGGAAAACGAGTCACGGTGATGGGCCTCGGCCAGTTCGGCGGCGGAGCGGCCGCGGCACGCTGGTTGGCCACGCAAGGCGCGCGCGTCACAGTGACCGACCTGGCGGATGAAAAGCGCGCTGAGACATTCATTGGAAAGTCTGAAGTCTTGCCCGATTGCTGCGTTGCATCTGGGCGGGCACCAGGAGGCCGATTTTCGCGAGGCCGATTTGCTGGTTGTCAATCCGGCGGTGCGGCCGACAAATCCGTGGCTCGGCATCGCGCGGCAGAACGGCATTCCGCTGACGACAGAAATCGATCTGTTCTTGCAACATTGCTCAGCGGAGACGATCGGCGTCACAGGATCCAACGGCAAATCAACGACAGCGGCAATGATTGCGGCGATTTTAGAAGGCGACGGCCGCCGCGCATGGCTTGGCGGCAACATCGGTGGGAGCCTGCTGGACAGCCTCCATGCCATCCAACCCGACGACAGCGTCGTGCTCGAACTGAGCAGCTTTCAGCTTAGCTATCTCCGGCCCGAGACCCGTGTGCCGCACATCGCTGTCATTACGAGCTTTTCGCCAAACCATCTCGACTGGCACGCGAATATGGAAGAGTACGCGGCTGCCAAACGGATACTTTTCCAGCGGCAGCAGCCCGGCGACCTGGCCATAATCAATTTGCACGACCGCCGCCTGTCGTCGATTGTATCCGGCACACTCCGTGTGCCGCCCTCCAACGGCACACGGAGTGTGCCGGATACATTGCCTGGCCGTTTGCTGCCGCTGGTGAACGGCGACGAACTGCCCGAGCTCATGGTGCCGGGCTGGCATAATCGCATGAACGCCATCTGCGCGGCCACGGCAGCATTGGCCGTAGGGTGCAGCCGGGATTCTGTCACGCAGGGTTTGCTCGGTTATCTTGGCCTGCCGCAGCGGATGGAATTGATTGCGGAGATCGACGGGCGAAGGTTCTTTAATGACTCGACCTCAACCACGCCGGAATCGACAATCGCCGCGCTCGAATCGCAAGACCGACCGGTGCTTCTCTTGGCCGGCGGGCACGATAAAGGCTTTGATTTCACGGAAATGGTGGAGGCGACCGGCCGCCTGACGGTAGGCGCGGCCTTATACGGCGAGATTGGGCCAAAGCTGTATAAACGGCTTAAAGCGTCCCACGTCGGAAGCGCAGCGATCGCCGTCCCGACGCTTGCCGCGGCGTTGAGGTGGTGCTGGGAGCAGTCTAAGCCGGGCAATGCGATCGTGCTCTCGCCCGGCTGCTCGAGCCACGATCAATTCCGCAATTTTCGCGAGCGCGGAGAGCGATTTTCTGAGTTGGTTTCCGGTCTGGCAAAGAAGAGCGCGTAGTTTATAATGGCGTTTATCGTCTGATCCGCTGTCGCAAGGTTCACGTATATGAAAGTCTCCCATTTTGAAAACATTCCCGACGACGTGGTCACTATGGAAGGGGCCAAAGGCTGCCGCATGCGCTGCCTGATCGGGCCGGACGACGGCGCGCCGAGCTTCACCATGCGGCAGTTCGAGGTGGCCCCCGGCGGCAACACGCCGCGGCACTCGCACGGCTATGAGCACGAGGTGTTCGTGCTGGAAGGCGAGGGCACTGTCTTGGACAGTCGCGGCGAGCATCGGCTCCGCACCGGCGTGGCGGTCTATATCGCCCCGGATGAAATTCACCAGTTCCGCAATACGGGCAGCGGGCCGCTTAGGTTCCTTTGCCTCATTCCACATCCGCTCCGCGGCATGAACGAGCCCTGCGCGGCGGCGTGCGGTTGCGGGTAGGACAACTAATCATGTCCAAGACCGCCGCCGCCGAAATCGCCTCCCTCCGCGAGCAAATCCGCCATCACGACCAGCTTTACTACGTCGCTGCCGCGCCGGAGATAAGCGACCGCGAGTATGACAAGCTTCTGGAGCGACTCAAGCAGCTTGAGGCCGAGCACCCGGAACTCGTCACGTCCGACAGCCCCACGCAGCGTGTCGGCGACGATCGCGTTTCCGAGCTACAATCGGTGAAACATCGCGTGCCGATGATGTCGATCGACAACACTTACAGCGTCGAAGAACTGAAGAAGTTCGGCGAACGGACGGCAAAGCTTCTCAAAGGCGAGGAAATCGAATGGGTTGTCGAGCTCAAAGTCGACGGCGTGGCGGTGGCCTTGCTCTATGAAAACGGTCTGCTCACGCGGGCGGCCACGCGCGGCAACGGCCAGATGGGCGACGACATCACACACAATGTAAAAACGATTCGCGACGTACCGCTGCGCTTGCTTGGCGACGGCGTACCGCGGGTGCTGGAGTTACGTGGTGAAGTCTACATGCGGAACTCCGATCTTGTGACGCTCAACGCGAAGCGGAAGGCCGCCGGCGAGGCCCCCTTCGCAAATACCCGCAATTTAGCTGCGGGCGGCGTCCGGCAGGTCGATCCTCGCGAGGCGGCCAAGCTCCCGCTGCGATTCTTTTGCCACAGCTACGGCTACGCCGAAGGCCTCGCCGCGGCAACCCACATGGAGTTCCTTGCCGAGATGCGGCGTTGCGGTTTACCAATTACGCCGGACGTTGAGTGCCTTGGCAGCTTCCAAGCGGCGGTTGCACATTGCGAAGTGCGGATCGAGCGCCTGCACGAATTGGATTTTGAGATCGACGGTCTGGTGCTCAAGGTGAATCGATTCGACCAGCGAGAACGGCTTGGCGCGACATCCAAAGCCCCACGGTGGGTCATCGCCTACAAGTTCGAGAAGTACGAGGCGACGACACGCGTCAACGCCATCCGTGTGCAGGTGGGCAAGACCGGCGCGATTACGCCCGTCGCCGACCTCGAACCGGTCGAGCTTGCCGGCACGATCGTCAGCCGCGCCAGCCTGCACAACGCCGAAGAGATCGAACGAAAGGACGTCCGTGTGGGCGACGTGGTCGTCGTCGAAAAGGCGGGCAAGATCATACCGCACATCGTCCGCGTCGAGGTGGCAGAGCGAAAGACCGACCTGCCGCCGTTTAAGTTCCCCAAGAAATGTCCGGAATGCGGCACACCGGCCGTCAAGGACGACGGCGGCGTCTACATCCGCTGCCCGAATCCCGAATGCCCGGCTCAAATCAAGGAGCGGTTGCGCTACTACGCCAGCCGCAATGCGATGGACATCGAAGGGCTTGGCGACAAGCTCGTCGATCAGCTCGTCAGCGAGAAATTGGTTAAGTCTTACGGCGATCTTTATCGCCTGACCGCCGAAAAGCTGCTGGAACTGGAACGAATGGGAAAAAAATCAGCCGACACCCTCTTGGAAGGTGTCGTCGCCAGCAAGGACCGCGGACTTGCACGGCTGCTCAATGCCCTGTCCATCCGGCACGTGGGCAATCGCGTGGCCACTGTGCTAGCGGATCGATTCCGCACGATGGAAGCCCTTTTGGCCGCCGATGAGGACGAGCTAAGCAAGACGAATGAGATCGGCGAGATTATTGCCAAGAGCGTGTACGATTTCCTGCATTCCGATTTCGGCATCAACGTGATCCGCGACCTGCAGGCACAAGGCGTGGCGATGGAAGCAACTTCCGCCCCAGTCGCCGCCGGCGGCGAGCGAAAGCTGGAAGGCAAAACATTTGTCGTTACCGGCACGCTTACAAAACACACTCGTGACCAGATCGAACAACTCATTTCACAGCACGGCGGCCATGCCGCATCAAGCGTGTCGAAGAAGACTGATTATCTCGTCGCCGGCGAGAAAGCCGGCAGCAAGCTGGTAAAGGCGAAGGGGTTGGGCGTGAAGGTGCTGAGCGAGGACGAGTTTGAGAAGTTGATTAACGAAGCTTAGGCGCGTCAAACGCCGCCTCACGGCGCGTGCTTCCCACTGTCGATCCCCTTGCTTGGCTCCGTCCAATCTGTCGGCTCAGTCCAAATCACTCACTTCACATGGCAACTCGACATGCCTCGTTTTTCCAGGTACTGCTGGTGGTACTCCTCGGCCTTCCAAAAGGTCGGCGCTGGCACGATCTGCGTTACGATTTCGCGGCGGAACTTGCCGCTGGCCGCTAGTGCCTTCTTCGACGCCTCGGCGGCCGCCTTTTGTTCGGGCGAGTGGTAGAAAATCGCCGAGCGGTATTGCGTGCCCGCATCGGGTCCTTGGCGGTTGAGCGTTGTCGGGTCGTGGTTTTCCCAAAAGACCTTCAAAAGCTGATCGTAAGAGACCTTGGCTGGATCGAACTCCACTTCGACCGCCTCGGCGTGTCCGGTCGCGTCGGTGCAAACGTCCTCGTAAGTTGGTTTCTCGAATTTCCCGCCGGTATAGCCGACGGATGTTGCCTTCACTCCCGGAATCTGGCGAAAGGTCTCCTCAACGCCCCAGAAACAGCCGGCGGCGAAAGTTGCGGTCTCGGTCTTCACTGCTTTCTCCTGTTTGGCTTTCTCCTGTTTGGCGGCGGCGGGCGTCGTGCCTTCATCGAGAGCCAGCGACGCGGAATTGATGCAATAGCGCATTCCCTCCGGCGCGGGTCCGTCGTCAAAGACGTGGCCGAGGTGCGCCTTGCACTTGTTGCAAACGACCTCGACGCGCTCCATGCCGTAGCTGCTATCGGTTACTTCGCCCACATTCGCGCTGACAACCGGCCGGCGGAAGCTCGGCCAGCCGGTGCCCGAGTCGAACTTGGCATCGGAACCGAACAGCGGCGTCCCACAGCATGCGCAGCGATAGACGCCATCCTTGTGGCAATCCCAGTATTTGCCCGAGAAGGCCCGTTCGGTGCCCTTGCGGCGCGTCACATCAAACTGTTCCGGCGTCAGCTTCGTCCGCCATTGTTCGTCGGACATTGTCAGTTCGTTCTCGCCCTTGAGCACATCGCCCTCGCGGGGCCCGCAGGCGTTTGCCGAGCAACCACCTGCCTCCGGCGCTTGGCTGCCGCCGCCGGACATACCGCCGCCCATCATGCTGTGGAGGAGGCTATACCGCGTGATTAACGAAAAGAACGCGACCCCGCCGACCGCGGCCGCGCCGATGAACATTAGCTTAGACATAGTCAGGCTCCTTTAGAGTTTGCCATATTGTTTCGTTTTGCACGTCCAGGAGGAATGACGCGGCAGCGGCAACTACCTTACATGTTTACGACGTTCCTTTCTGCAAGACCCGCAGAATCCGTTGCCGGGCTTCCGCAGGCAGGGCGATTTGCACCAGGGTCGTGCCGGTGTCGGCATTTCGCGCATAGGCCCGCAAGGCAGTGCCAAACCGCTTCCAATCGGCGGAAAAATGTCGGCACGAGCGGCAAATCAAAAGGTGAAATTTCAGTCGCAGCCGTTCACCGAACGTGAGTCGGCGGTCGTTTGCTTGGCTTAGTAGTCGTGAGGCCGCTTTGCAATTGAACATGATTACCTCGCTGCCACTTAGCGGCGATTTTTCAGGCACTTGGCCAATTGTAGCCGGGCGCGGTGCAAAAGGACCCAAAGGTTCGACGTACTGATTTCCAATTCCTTACAGATTTTTTCGCTTTCCCATTCGTCGATTTCCCGCAGGACGAAAACGTCGGCGTGCCGCTGGGGCAATTTGTCCAGACACTCGCGGAACGCGGCCCAAAACTCCTCCCGTTCCATTGTATCAATTGGCTGAGCCGCCAAGAACCGCGGATCGGCCCTCCAATGCCCCGTGGCGTCGAAGAGCCCTTCGAGCCAGCCTTCATCCAAATCGCTCGACCGCAGTACCGCGTTACGGTTCCGCCGTCGCACGAAGTCTATGATCTTTCGCTTGAGGATGCCCAACAGCCAGGCCCGTTCTTCGCCTTTCCCGGAATATTGTTCGGCTGCCTTCAGACCGGCGACCAGCGTATCTTGCACCGCTTCCTCGGCGGAATCGGCGTCTCGCAGCCTCGACACGGCGTAGCGGAACAGGTAGTCGCCATACTCCTGTAGCCAGACCTCTGGGTTGACCGCAGCTTTTTGCGGAGTTATGCGGTCGTCCATCAATCGATTCTCCGGCCTCCCGGTTATTACACGGTAGTATTATAGCCGTGCGAAGCTGCCGAAGCAGTTTCCGGCATCTTCGCAGCGATAACCGATACAGGCAGTATAGTTTGCCTGTGGCAACTCGGATCAATGTCGACCGCCACCGGCGGCCGATAATCACCCAAAGCCATTCGTAGAAACCACGCCTTCCGGCCAGGAAATCGCTCTATGTGCCAATGTTCGTCCGCCACGTCGGCGCAACAGTCGTCACTGCAATTCCAAATTGCTGTCGCGGTAGCCAAAAAGGCTCAAGACGCCACGAAGTTGCAGGGGCAGGCCGCCACCCAGGCGCTGGCAAGCGCCGTGCAAACGGCCAAGTCGCCTGACCTGGGCAACCAATTCGATGCCGCCGGCTGACCGTGGCAAGTCTCCCTAACATCGAACACGCGTACGTTCACGGCCCGATGGAAAGCCCGGTCCCTTCCACGAGCGAGTAACGCTTGAGCACGCCAGCCACCTCGTCTAACGTGATCCGTGCGATCAGGTCAAGGTCGTTTTCTAGCGAACGGTACTCGCGGCGGTAGACCCAGTCGCCGGCGACCGCGAACATCCGCCGCCCCGGCCGCTCGCTGGAAAGCACCAATTGCGAGCGGACCTTGTTCTTGGCCTGCTGCAACTCGGCCTCCGTTACGCCCTTTTCATGGGCAGTTCGATAAACGTCCATTGCGCAGTTGTAGACATCGTCGGCATCCTCCGGGCGCAACTAATCTGCGTGACGAAGACGCCCGCGCCGAGGTATTCGGCGTGGCCCAGCTCGGCCATTTCGGCGATGCCCGGATCGACTAACTCCCAAAAGAGGCGGCTGCCGGTGGAGTCGCCGAGGATGACGGTTAGCACCTTTGCGGCGTAACGGTCTTCGTCGTCGGCGGTCGGCCCCGGCGACATTTGCAAGAGATATTGCTGGGTAGCCGACTCCTTGATCAGCTTCTGAAAGCCGGTCCGAGTCCGCGCCGGTTTCACCTCGCGCGGGCATTCCACTGCTTCCCAATCGCCGCAAGCCTTTGCACAATCGGAGACGAGGCGGTCGAAATCGACGTGGCCCGCCGCGGCGAGGACGATGTTGCCCGGCGCGTAGCGGCGGCGAAAGTACGCTCGCATGGCCGCAAGCGGCAGCGCCTCGATGCTGGCAATCGAACCGAGCACGCTACGACCCAGCGGATGCTCGCCGAAGTAGGCCGCACGGCATTTGTCGTCCGCGCAAAACGGCGGCTGGTCCTCGTACATCTGGATCTCTTCCACGATGACTTTTTTCTCGGTGTCGAAATCGGCCTGGCGGAGCGAAGGGCGGAGGATGTCCGCCAGGATCTCTGTTGCGCGGGTCTGGTATTCCGGAAGCATCGGTGCGTAAAAAACGGTCGTCTCCTCCGACGTGGCGGCGTTGGCACTGGAGCCGATCTCGTCGAGCTCGCGGTTCACATCGTCGGCCGAGCGCGTGGGCGTGCCCTTGAAGGCCATGTGCTCCAAAAAATGGCTTACGCCGGCGACTTCGTCGGTTTCGTCGCGATCGCCGGTCTTGACGACGAAGCCCAGCGCCGTGGAATAGGCATCCGGATTGCACTCGGCAACGATTTCCAAGCCGTTCGGCAGGATGTGGGTTTGAAAGTTCATAGTTGTTCAATCATACTTCGCCGATGCGGGGTTTGAGAAGATAATCAAGTCTAAAGTCTCAGGTTTAATACCGCTGTTTCCACCGCCTTAAACTCAGCCGACGTTGCCACCGCGGCACCTTGACGCAGTTCACGGAGCAAGTCGCCAAGCAATTGGTTTTCGAGAAAATCGGCCAGCCACTGGGCCCGCTTTCTCGCGAAACTTACCTGCAAGCGGCGGAAGAGCCGTGCGGCGGACTGCCGCACACCCTCGCCGGCCGTGCTTACGGCCGCCTCGCCGATGCCGCTGGCGATGGCAGCGTCGGCCGCAATCTGCCCGGCGGCATGAACCGCGGTCTGGCCGACTAGGCCACCCGCTAAAACTCCACCGCTTACGACCAGGGTAATCGTAATCGCCGGGCGGGCCAAGGCCAAGGCCTGATCGAGCGTTTCGAGCCAGCGGGTTGTGCGGGGATAGGCGGCCCGCATGGCGTCGAACTCGGTGCGGAGCATTGCCCGATAGTCTTCGTCGACTGGCGGCAGTCCGCGGTGGGCCGCCTCGATGCGGGCGAGCAGCTCCGCGCGGGCCTGGCCGCCGAGTATCCGCTGCAAGCGCGGCTGTAAGATGGCGTTGCCCACTTGCGAAAGGCGCTCCAGTTCGTCCAGCAGCTTTTCCACTGCCGCGACCAGGGCCGCTTGCTCTTGCCGTTGGAACGCGGCAAGCGGGTCCTCGTGCGGCCCGGAAACGGCGGCCCATGCGGCGCGGACCGGCCGCATGACGCCGCGGCCGACCGTGCGGTAGAAGCCGTGAATCCGCCGCGACCAATCGCTGCGTCCGGCGTCCCACCAATGCTGCATCTCGTCCACCAGCACGCTGGACGGCAGATTGGGCCAGGCGACGCGGGCCATTTCGGTTGCCGAGAGCGCCGCGGCGGCGGAGGCGAACTGCCCGGCCGCCGCGCGGATTTCATCCAGATACGCAGGCAGTCCGGTCGCCGGATCGAGTACGCGAGCCAGCGCCCCGCGGAAGGTGCGGACCTTGATGGCGTCAAAATGCAGCGCGGCAAGCTCGTTGCGGAGGTCAAACGGAAACTGCCCTGAGGTTCTGGTGTTATCACAATCTTCAGCACTCACTACTGAGTACTCAGTATCAAGCCGATAAAACGGCAACCGCAGCTCGCCGGCCGCAGCCCGGTCATACGGCACGACGTAGACCAAGTCCGGCGCTGCGCCGGTCTCGGCGCTGAAACGGGCGAGCCATTGCGGCCAGTATTCACGGTCGTCCTCCAGGTCGCACAGATTGAAGATCACGATGATCGGCTTGTCGGCCTCAACCGCGGCGCGAAAGAACTGCTTGACCGCCGCGTCGTTGTACTTCTGCTGCGTCAAGAGCGCGATGAGCACGTCGGCCGTCTGCCGGATGGCGCGGGCCCGCTGCCAGTTCACGGTCACGTCGGAATCGACGTCCGGCGCGTCGACCAGCACCAGCCGCGGCGGCACGTTGCGGCCGACCCGCCAATAGATGTGGTCGGCCGCGGCATCGCCCAGCGGGTCGTCCGGCGATTGCCAGGCGTGCAGCTCGAAATGCTCGAAGAGCTTCGCCAGAAGCTGCGGATCATCGCAGCCCGGCGGCACGAGGCAGACGGGGTGCTTGGTGCCCGCCGCCAGCGGCGTGGCGGCGCTGGCGGTCTCTCCCGCAAGGTGATTGAAAACGACCGACTTGCCGATGTTCGTGCCGCCGACGATGGCCACAATCAAGAGCGGCGGCCCTTCGACCTGCGGCAGCAGCTTCGAGCGGAGCAGTTCGAACCATTCGCGGCCCGCGGGCGGCGGCACGCCGAGCCGATCGGCCCCGGCGGAAAGCGCGGCGAGCGAGCGCGATAAATCGGCGATGCGCGCGGCGAAAGCGGAGAAGTCCATGAGCGGCCCGCCCTGCTTTACCATCCCGGCGGCCGTTCGGGGCCATCGACGCGGACCAGCGTCCACTCGCAGCGGTTGCTGGTGCGATCGATGGCGCGGGTCAGCGCCAGCGAAATGAAAAACGTCTTCTTTTGCTTCTCGCCGTCGGTGAAAGTCACGGCATAGCACATGTTGACGAAGTCGTTGCCTCCCTCGCTGCCTTCTTCGGCTGTCTCGTAGAAACGGTACTCGGCCGACTTGCCCAGGGCGAAGAGTGTGCGAACCAGCGGCTTGTCGATAAACGGCGGCAGCATCCGCCGCTGATAATCACTGCGGCTGTAGTAGTCGGCATAGTACTTGTCCGGTGTCGTGTCGGACGGAACGTCCGGCGGGACGCGCTTCTTGGCGTCGATCATCAAATCGTGCGCCTGATACACCTTGCCCTCGCGGACGTCTTCAATCCACTCGGCGGCGAACTGGCGGGCCTCGCGGCGGATGTAATAGCGGTAGAGCCAGGCGTCGGCGGGCGTGGCGACGAGGAACACGAGGCCGAGGAACAGTCCGGCCAGCGCCGCGTTGCGCCCGGCGAGATTCGGCGCCCGAACCGCGATCTGTCGTAGAGCCAGCGCGGATGCGAGCACGGCCGCCACGGGAAACACGATGGGCATCGCATAGAACAGGGCCAGCGGCGAGAGCAGACCGGCCAGCAGCCCTACGACGGCAAACGAACTGAGTCCGCGATAGCCGGCGGTTTCCTCGTCAGCCAGGTCGAACATCGCGGGTGGCGGAGAGTGTTGCGGCATGAAAAACGATCTTCGCTTAACTTTAAGTAACACCGCGATCGACGTTGCCCGACAGATTTGCAGACCTTGCCAAGCTTGGAGCCGAATTCATTTATTTTTAGGCGGAACCACGCGGATGGGATGGTCCAGTTGTCCACGCACGTAGCGTTCGATTTCGATCCGCCGCTTCCAGTTCTTGGTAATGAAATTCTTGTCGCCGGAGTCGGGAAACACGTTGTTGGTGCCTAGCCAACTGTAGCCGTATTCCGACTGATAGCGGGTGAATCCGAGCCACTCGCGGTCCGGGGCCAATACGCCAAGAAACATGTTCGCTTGCGGCTGAAAACAGCCCAGGAACGGGTACTCGCCTAAAGGCGCCAGGTGCAGCGAAACGAGCACGATTCCCGACATGACCCAGCCGATGATTAGCGAGAGCGCGATGCCGCCGATCCGCTCGGCGATCTGCATGAATCGGACGCGAACGCGAGAGACGCTGTCGGTGACGGCGATTAAAACGGCCGCGAAAAACACAAAGCAGACCCAAAAGCCCAGAAAATCGAAAAACGCCGTGTACGTATGCAGTTCGTCGTATTTCAGGAAGCTTGCGTATTTGCCCGGATCGGTCATGAACCGGGCCACCGGCTCATAGAAATTCATCGCCAAGAGGCCGGCGAAAATCACGTTCACTAGCCGGAGGCAGTTGCCCCAGATGCCGTCTTGAAACAAGAAGCCGTGCAGGCCCCCATGACGAGGAGAATAAGAATCCACATTAGCCACGTGCTGCCTTGGGGTTGAGTGGCGTGGATATCCGTCGTCGCGTTCGGGTCCTTGGCGTCTTTCACCGCCTCCACGGAATCCTTGCCGTCGGTCGCGGCCTTGATGAAGTCTTGAGCGGCGGGAAAACGGCCTTTGACGTCGTCGATCTTCAAGTCGATTGAGCTTTCTCGCGACGCTATATTCGACCGAAACTGGCCGTCAACTTGCTTTTCCTCTTCCGGCATCGAATGACTTCTGACTGCTTTTTCCGCGATAACGGCCTGCCGCAGCTTCTCATACAAATCCTTAACTTGCGGCGCCGCGGCCTGCGCGTCGGCCGCCGTGTTGACGTTGGCAAGCGCAGCGTCGAGATTGGCCAGCGCCTCAAGATGGCCTTGCACCAATTGCCGCAAGGGAGGGCCTTTCTCGGCCGACGATCCCATTTTCATCTCCGAATCACTCGGCACATTATAGGAGCAGCCGGACAGCATCAGCACGACTGCCCCAAGACTCAGCACTGAGCAACGAGTGCGACGTAATGGACTCCGAGCCTCGGCCTTCTGACTTCTGACTTCTGCCTTCTGACTTCTCATGCCTTATCCCCCTTCAAGACTCGCATCAACTCCGGCAGCGACGTGGCCCCGCGGACGACCATCAGGATGCCCTCCTCTTGCAGCGACTTCAATCCCGACTTCCGCGCGGCCGCCCGCAGGACATCCAACTTCGGACTCGCGGCGAGCGTCTTCCGCATGAGATCGTCGACGATCAGCAGTTCGAAGATCGCCGTCTGGCCCAAGTAACCGACGCCGCCGCACTCGCGGCAAAGATCGCGTTTGTCCTCGTCCGCCTTGGCGGTGGGCGGCCGGTAGAACGCCTTTACCCTGTCGGGCGGCAGCCCCAATTGCTTGAGCACGTCGGCCGACGGTGCGTAGGGCTCCTTGCACTTGTCGCACAGTTTGCGCACCAGCCGCTGACACAGCACCGCGCTGACCTGATCGCGGAACTCCGGCACGGCGCCTTCTCGATGGCGTAAACGCGCAGCAAAGCCTCCACGGCGTCTTTCGCTCGCACCGTCCCGATCACAAACCGCTCCTCGGACGCGACCTCGTTGCAGATCATTTTCAGCGTCTTGGCGTCCACAAGGTCGCGGACGACGATTACGTTCGGCTGCGTCCGGAAGATCCGCACCAGGATGTCGGCGGGGCTCTGTCCGGCGGCGCGGTTGTAGGTCGTAACCGGAATGTTCTCCACGTCATCGTAGCGGTTGCCCTCGTCCTCCACCGCCGCAAACTCCCGCACGAACCGGTCCAGGCCCAGGAGCACGACCTTGGTCGTCGTCCGCAGCCCGCCGGCAGGCAAGGCCGACAAAATCACCATGCCCGATTTGCGGTTCAAGACCTCCTTGAGCTGCTCCTGCATCTTGGCCCTCATGCCCAGCTCTTCGAGGTTCGTGAGGTGAACGCCTTTGACCTCGAATTCGATGATCACCCGCTCGCCGGTTTGTGTGCCCTGGCAGGTCAGCATGGCAGGCGTCTTGACCGACTCGAGCGACGTGATGGGGTGCAGCGCGTCGATGCCGGGCAGCACGGGGAGCTTCTCCTTGTCGATCGGCGTCCAGCCGCCGATGGGCGAAGCGAACCGCTTGCGGGCCTGTTCCTCGACCGCCTTGGCCACCGCGATCTGAAGCTGCGGCGGCTGAAGTTCCTCCGAGGCCATGCGGCGGGTCAATTCCATCGTGGCCTGCTCGCGGTATGCCGCCTCGGCCTTGTCCATCTTCGTGAAGACGTTCTTTCGCAACACCGAGTACTCGACGCCGAACTTTCCCGATTGCTTCGCGCGGCGCTCCTTGGGATTCAGCCCGCAAAGCTCCTTGAGGGCGTCCAAGGCCGGGTCGGCGCCTTCGCGTCTCCAACGGCTCCTGCGGCATCCACACTCCGTCCACGAGGTAGCGGATGGCGACCGTTGTGGGCGCGTAGTCCAGCACCACGGCCGAGGCTCGCGCCTTCAGTCCTTCGAAAATCACCTTGCGGGCCAAGGGCAGGCCATTCGTCTGCCGCGCGGCGATCAATCGAGCGCCGTCGGTAGCCGCATCGCCGCTGCCGCGGCCATAGACCTTCACGGGCACGCCGCCGAAGTTCGGGTCGGCCGCCTCGGTCGACATCTTGCCGCCGAACTTGTTTATCAGCTCGGCCGATTTGAAGCGCAGAGTGAGCCTTCGTGAGCACCTGCTGATGGCTGGACAATTGGCCGTTGCGGATGACGATGTAACTGGCGATCGGCGCGATGGCTGCGGCCAGCAGCAGATAAGATGTTGAGCCAGAACCAGGGTATCAGCAGCGTCAGCAGAACGTGCCCATGAAGCTGCCGACAACGATCGGGTTCCACAACTGCCATTGGAGGTCGTGTTCCTCAAGATCGCGATTGACCCAATCGGCCACGCCCGCCCAGACGAGAAAGAGCACCCACATCGTGGCGATCTTCAGCCCAGTTCATGTATGATGACCCTGTGCCGCGCCAGTTCTCGCCGTGCCAAAGATAGATTGCGTCTCCTGTGAAACGTCGGCCGCACGCGCGGCCTCGGCGCCGACGGCGAGGAAGAAAGCGGCGAACAGCAAAATCAATAGAAGGCGGACTGGTTTCATTTCTGCCCTTATCCCTCGTCTCCCTCGTTACGACGCACTTCCTCGTTACGACGGCATCTTTCCTCGTTACGACGCTCTGCGTCGTAACGGACATGTCGGCCGCTCCGCGGCCATGTTTCCTGGCCGCGGAGCGCCGCAATTTGCGTTCCCACGCGGAGCGTAGGAACGAGGTTGTCGTTTATATCATCCCCGGGTCGCGGACTTCGATGCCCTTGAGCGCCATCTTCAGGGCCTCGGCGTTCGGTGCCACCTCGAAGGCCGTCGGCCGGTCGATCAAGTCTTCGTCGACCAAGCTCTTCAGGCTCATCGTGAAGTCCTGCATGCCTTCCTCCTTGCCGATGCGGATGGCGTCGGCCAGCTTTTCGTCCTTCTCCTTCGAGGATCAGCTTGCGGACGATGGGGCTGAAGGTCATGATCTCGACCGTCGGCACGCGGCTGACGCCCGGCTTGATCGAGGGCAGCAGCTTCTGGGCGACGATGGCCTTCATGTTGAAGGCGATGGCGCTGCGCAGGGCGGGGTGCATGGCCTTCGGGGAAAAGGTCGAGAATACGGCCGATCGTGCGTGGCGGCGCTCGAGGCGTGGATCGTGCCGAACACCAGGTGCCCCGTCTCGGCGGCGTGGATGGCCGTCATGAACGTCTCCCGGTCGCGCATTTCGCCCACCAGCATCACGTCCGGATCTTCGCGGACGGCGTGCTTCATGCCGATGCTGAAATCCTTCACGTCCAGTGCCGATCTCGCGCTGGTTGATCAGGCACTTGTCCTCGGTGAAGATGAATTCGATCGGATCTTCGAGCGTCAGGATGTGCTTGCGGTAGTTGTGGTTGATCCAGTTGAGCATCGAGGCGATCGTCGTGCTCTTGCCGGAGCCGGTGACGCCGGCCAGCAGGACCATGCCCTGGTCGAACTTGCAGAGCTCGACCATGACCGGCGGCAGGTACAGCGCCTTCGAAGTTGGGAATCAAGTTGTTCACGCGCCGGGCGACCAGGCCCACGCTGCCCATCTGCTGGAGCAGGTTGACGCGGAACCGCCAGCGCTTGCCGTCGACTTCAGCGCGTAGGCGAAGTCGGCGCCGCCGGTCTCCTCGAAGATCTTCCGCCGCGTGCGCATCGTTCGATCATCGGCAAGCATGAGCCGGACCATCTCCTCGTCGTCGATCGGCCCGCGGTTCAGTCGGTCGCAGGTCGCCGTTGACGCGGACGATCGGCGGGCGTGCCGACCTTCAGGTGCAAGTCGCTCCCTTCGAGCTTGACCAGCGCGCGGAACAGCTTGTCGATTTCCAGCTCGTCGTGTTGCACGAAGCGGCCGAATTCGATCGGTTTTTCAGCGGTATTGATGTGGACGGTAGTCATAGTTCATCGCTCCCTCTCCCTTGGAAGGTGCAGGGGGTGAGGGCGTCTTCAACCTTGCCCTCACCTAGCCTCTCCGGCGGAAGGGGACCTGATACTTCATAGTCGTACGGCGATCCCGCGGTCGCGCATGATTTGTTTCGTCTGCCGAATCGTATACTCGCCGAAATGAAAAATGCTGGCGGCCAGGGCGGCGTCGGCGCCGCCCAGCAGGATGGCATCGGCCAGGTGCTCGGGCCGGCCGGCTCCGCCGCTGGCCACGACCGGAACGCGAACGGCGCGGCTCACGGCGCGGGTGATCTCCAGATCGTACCCGTTTTCGTGCCGTCGGCATCCATCGAGGTGAGCACAATTTCGCCGGCCCCCAGCTGCTCGACCTCGCGGGCCCAGGCGACGGCTTCCAGCCCGGTGCCGATGCGGCCGCCGTTGATGTGGACCTCCCACACCTCGCGGCCGTCCTTTTGCACGCGCTTGGGGTCGATGTTGACCACGATGCACTGGCTGCCGAAGCGCCGCGCGGCCTGGCGGACGAAATCCGGATTGCGGCAGGCGGCCGAGTTGATCGAGACCTTGTCGCGCCGGCGTTCAGCAGCGCGCGAATGTCGTCGATCGTGCGAATGCCGCCGCCGACGCGTCAGCGGCATGAAGATGACCTCGGCCGTGCGGCGGACGACGTCGAGCATGATCTCGCGGCCTTCGTGGCTGGCCGTGATGTCGAGGAACACGAGCTCGTCGGCCCCTTCGGCCTCGTAGCGCGCGGCGACGGCCACCGGATCGCCGGCGTCGCGGAGATTGAGAAAGTTGGTCCCCTTGACGACGCGGCCCCGGTCGACATCGAGACAAGGAATGACCCGTTTGGCAAACACCGCTTATGGCTTGGGCTTGTCGCCCTCCTTCTTTGCCAATTCTTCTTCCAGCTTCTGCTTATACTCGTCGGCAACCTCTTTGGTCTTGAAGGTCTTCAATCGTTTGATGCTCGGCTTCTTCGGCCGGACCGCCTTGGGATCGATTTTCTTTTCATCCTGCCATTTTTCGTAGTTATCCTGGTATTTCTTTTCAAGCTCCTTTTGCTTGTCCTTGATTTGCTTCCCGTCGAGCACGTCGTAGGGATTTGGCGGCTGGCCGGGTTGGGCGCCGCGGCCCGTAGTTTCCTCCGGCGGATTGATGATCTGGACGACGTAGTACGGACCATTGTTCGTGCCGCCGGGGGCGCCGGGACGTTGGGCGTCGGCAACACGTGCATTCGACAAAACCAAAGCCGATGCGACTACGGCGGCAGCCACGGCGATGGCGGCCGATTGAATTGGCTTTCTCATGGCGGGATTTCCCAATAAGGTAGGAAAGAGGCGGGATTAAAGCGCAGCCCGACCCCCTGACGAAAGGCCGGCACTATCAGCGCATTGTACCGACATTTCTCGCAATATGCAAGCACTTCCGTGCGGCCGCCCTATTTAGGCGCTAACGTGCATGTCATCCGTTTGCCGGAATGGGAGGGGGCCGATTCGATCTTGCAGATGTCTTCCAGCTTGTGCAAGACCTGGTCCAGCACCCGGCGGCCTTCGTCGATGTGGGCCAGCTCCCGGCCGCGGAATGTCACCGTGACGATGACTTTGTCCTTGTGCTCCAGGAACTCGCGGGCACGGTTGACTTTGACCTCGATATCGTGGTCGCCCGTCTTGGGGCGCACGCGGATTTCCTTAATGCGAATCTGGTGGCCGTGGCCCTTGTGCTGCCGCTTTTTCTGCTGATATTTGAACTTGCCGTAATCCATGATACGGCAAACCGGCGGCTTCTCGGTCGGCGCCACTAACACCAGGTCGAGATTGACCTTGCGAGCGGCTGAAATGGCGTCAATGGTCGCCATGATACCCAGTTGCTCCCCGTCGTCGGCAATAACCCGAACGGGGGTGACGCGAATCTGCTCATTGATCTTTTGCGATTGCTTCAGAGGTTCGGTAGTAGCCAAGTTTCTCCTGCTGTTTCTAAGGAATGGGACAGCGCGGGCGCGACATACGCTCGCGACGGTAATACTAATAGTATCGTAGAGTATGCAGTTGGTCTTGCATCAAGTCAACGGCGGTACGCCTTTTGGAGGAATTTTTCGGATACCGGCCCCCCCTTCCGGTAAAAAGGGGATAAGTCCCATTCTTGACGGTCGGCCGCGCAGTGTGGTATCTTACTAACTATGCCGCGAACCGCTCGCCTAGCGCCCGGAGGAATGATCTTTCACGTGCTCAACCGCGCCAACGCGCGGGCACGCATATTCTACAAGGAACAAGACTACGCGGCCTTTGAACGCGTGATGCTGCAAACGCTCGAAAAAAAGCCGATGCGGATTCTCGGCTATTTGATTATGCCCAACCACTGGCATCTAGTTTTGTGGCCCGAACGGGACGGCGAGCTTGCCGCATTCATGCAGCGTTTGACGGTCGCCCACGTCCGCCGCTGGCATTTGCACCGCAAGAGCGTGGGCTGCGGGCATCTCTACCAGGGAACCTATAAATCCTTTCCAGTCGAGAGCGATGAGCACTTGCTCACGCTGTTGTGTTACGTGGAGCGGAACGCGTTGCGGGCGGGCCTGGTGGAACGCGCGGAGGACTGGCGATGGTCGAGTTTATGGCGTTGGCGTCAGCCCGAGCTCACGGAGGACGTGCCGCCATTGACCGCGTGGCCGCTGGAACGGCCGCGACAATGGCTGGCGCAGGTGAACCGCGCCCCGGCGGAAGTGGAACTAGATGCCGTGCGGGCGGCGGTCGTGCGCGGCCAACCCTTCGGCAGCGAGCGCTGGCAGAAGGACACGGCGGAAAAGCTTGGGCTCCAATCTACGTTTCGCCCCCGCGGCCGACCGCGAAAGGAGAAGTAATTGGACTTATCCCCTTTTTCTGCCCGTCGCGCTCGGCCCATTGATGATCAGGTCCGACGATCGCACAGGCGCCGGGAGCGTGCCGACGGGTTTGGCGGCACCCTCCTCGCCAACATTGATTTTTCCGGTGATCGTTGTTGTGTGACTGCTGTTGATCGTCAAGCTTCCATGTCCGACGTTAAGCGCCACGCCGTAAAGGTCCGTGTTACTTATCGTAAAAGCCCCGCTTTCGGTTAGCGAGGCGTATTGCGGGAGCCTTTGGCTGCTGGTTGGGATAAATGGATAGGTCGGATTTGTAGTCATAGTAAGCGACTTAATTGTCCCCGAAACATCGGTGATCGTCGTTGGTATATCGACGAGACCTGTGAGCACGACTTTGTCGCCAAGTCCGGGAGAAGTGCTCGGAGCTGCTTCGGTTGCAGTATCGAAATAGTTTTGCGCCACGGCAAAGCCGCCATTGAACACAGCAGGCCTCCAAGCAAGGGAACCGGCGGAAAGTAGTGATCTCTTTTCAAGTGGTTCGATGCGTAGTTTGCGGAATGTTTGCGCCACTATTTTTCCTCCTTTAATGGTGGGAAAGTCGCTTCACCTATTCGTCAACGCGAAGTCGCTCTATCCGCTTTAGGCTTTGGATAGCCGCTTCGGACAGCTTCGCGCCTTCGACGTATAGTACGTTGAGAGTCGGGATCCGCTTCATCGCGTCGAGCGATTTATCAGTGATCTTTGTACGGCGAAGATTTAGCGCGGTCAGTGGAAGCGACGTAATACCGGAAACTCCGGCGTCGTCGACTGCGCAGCCTTGAAGGCAAAGACAGCTTAACGAGCTAGCACCGCGAAGCCGTGCTATACCCTTCCCGGTGACATTAGGGCAGTCGATTAGACTAAGAACGCGAAGATTGGTCAGCGTGCCAATTGCCGCGAACGCTTTGTCCGTAATCGCGGCGTCGGTTATGACCAGGGATTCTATGCCTGTGATCTTGGAAATTGCGTCAATTCCGCGGTCGCTAATCGCGGGATGCCGTAATTCCAGCCGTTTCAGATTAAGGCCGCTGAGATTTGCGAGGCCGGGGTCGTCAATTGGACTGTCAAGGAGATCGAGATCCTCAAGATTCTTCAGGTCAGAAATCAGCCCCAAACCGCTGCCGGATATCTTAAGTCGCGATTTCGAGTTGCGGGGGCCGATGGACAGATAATTCAAGTTCTTCATTTTGGCGAAATGTTTGAACGCTGCGTCAGTAATCTGATCGCTCGAGATCGTAAGCTGCATCAAGTCGTGAAATCGAGCGATATGCGCCAGCCCGCCGTCTCCCACGTCGGCGCCAAGTTGGATCACTTCGAGAGTACGGGGCCAGCTGGCCGTGGCGGCCAGCAGCTCATCGCCGCCCCTCGTCCCGGTTGGAAGAAGAACGCGGACATGCCGAAGCTTTGAAACCGCATCACGTATGGCCGCATTGTCACGCACGTCGTCCGACTTTGGGCAGAGCGTCGTCACGTTGCCGTCCGCGTCGGTCTGTACGCAGCCGATACCCCATTTGTCCTTCAACAGCGCGACCGCCGCCGGGTCGTCCGGGAGCGCCGGTTTGGCATTTTCCGAGGGATCGGCGGCGATTAGTGGCAAGGCCGCGAAGGCGATAAGAACCTGGATCATCCGTATCATGCGTTCACTCCAGAAGCGGGAAAAGACGGTGACGTGAATGCGGCCGCCACGCGCTGACCGGTAGTCTATCGCATCATCGTCTTCTTGCAATAACCCAAGTAGGGCATTTCGAACGTGCGAAAGCCATATGGCGAACATCGCCTCGGGTGCAATTGCGGCAGGCCGGGCAAAAAACGGCGGAGTTGCGATATGTCATAAATGACCGCGAAAATTCTTTAAGTCCTTGGCCGGCAACGACTTGGGAACAATCCGAAAAGAATTCTTCCATTTTCGCATAGCGCATCTAGCAATATATATATGGAGATGTGTACACAAGTTTAGAGATGAGAGTTGAGTGCGGAGAGGGGAGCGGAGGAACAATGTTCAAGTTCAAATGTTCAAGGTTCAATGTTCACTACCCCAAATTCCCAAATTCCCAAATCCCTAAATCCCCAATCCCTCAATATTAGTCGTTGATAACACAAGGCAACACGTGATCCTATGGATTTCTATGGCGTTTCTATGCACTTTCTATGCGATTCCTATGACGTTTCTATGCCGTTTCTATATAGATTTGGCGCGGTTTTTCATTAAACGCATGCCGTTTTCCGCGGGAATTGACAACATGAGGCCTTCAAACAAAAAAAATGCGGCCACTCGTCGCGGCCATCCGTGACCTGCCGCTTCCGAGCCGAGTCCAAGCAGCTTCAAAAATGATTTCCGTTATGCACACGCCTTGCGCAGCATCTACAACCTTTGAGGGAGTCAAGCGCTCTTGCCAAGCCGGCGTCGCAAAGCCTTTGCCTGTATGGTCTTATGTTCGCCCGCCCACGGCGCGGTGCCAATGAGCTTTAGCCACAAAGGGCACGAAGACCACACAGAGACAGTGACACCGACCGTGTAGAAAAACCTCGCTTCGCGCTTGCATTTTCCAAACAGGCTGTCCATAGTGGTAGTAGGGCTTATAACGATAACGGGGCCAGTCTCTTCAAGGAGCCAGATATGTTGCGAACGGGAACAGAGAATCGCGGGTTACGACAGGCTTTGATTGTATTGATGGGCGTGGGAATGGTCGCCTTGACCGTGTCCATCGCCCGGTGTGAAGGACCGGATGCGAACCTTCAGGCCCAGTTGGCGGCGGGCGAGTTCGCGCCGGCCATGGCGGCCGCTCAGCAAGTGGCCAATCCCCAGCAGCGCGACGCCGCGCTCGCGCAAGTGGCGGCGGCGCAATTCCAGGCCGGCGCACGGCAGCGGCGGTGAAAACGGTCGCGCAAATTGGCGACGATCGGGCGCTGGCCCATGTGATGGCGGCGGTTGGCGGCGCAGTCGGTGGCGTTGGCGCTGGCGGCCAAAATGGCCAACAGAATCCCAACGGCGCTGACTTCAAGCCGTTGATGGACCTCATCCAAAACACGGTCGCCACGAAGTCGTGGATCGATAACGGCGGCAACGGCACGATCTCCGAGTTTCCCACAGGCGTTTGGGTCGATCCGAACGGCATCTTGCGGCCGCTCATGCGCGAAGCCCGATCGGGCGACTTGGCCGCGCTCCGCACGCACAACCAGAATGGCGGCGGACAAGACGACGTGCATAGCAGCTCGCCCATGCGGATGATCTCCCTCAACCGTCTTGAGAAGCAGATTCAACTCAATTCGGCCCTTGGCCAAAGTCCCGACGAGGCGATGAAGTACCTTGCCGGCCTGCGGCGAATCCAGTACGTCTTCGCCTATCCGGAAACCGGCGACCTGGTTATCGCAGGCCCGGCCGGAGATTGGACCGTCGGTCCCGAGAACCGCGTCCTTTCCATCGAGACAGGCGATCCGATCGTGCGGTTGGATGATCTGGTCGTCGTCTTCCGCCACATGATGAAGGGCGCCGACGCTTATTTCGGCTGCAAGATCGATCCGCGGAAGGAAGGCTTGAAAGGCGCCGAGGATTTCGCCGCCCAATGGCGCGGGCGAAAGCTGCCGCCGGGCGATGCCGCCCGAAAGGCCTATTGCGAGCAGCTTGCCGCCGCGGTGGGCAAGCAGGAAATTGACGTATTCGGCGGGCTGGACCCGGAAACTCGGGCCGCTCGCACACTCGTCGAGGCCGACTACCGCATGAAGCTCGTCGGTATGGGCCTGGAGCCGGGCGTGCCCGGCTTGACGAGCTACATGAGCCTCATCAAGACGGCGCCGACCACGATCACGACGCTCCGCTGGTGGTTCACGCTCAACTATGATTCCGTGCAGACCGCCGAAGACCACCTGGCTTTCAACATCCGCGGGCAGGGCGTGAAGGTCGAGAGCGAGAACGAGCACCTCACCGCGACCGGCGAGCGGATTCACACCGGCGAGTCCGAGCCGCTTAACAAGCAGTTCGTCGAGAGCTTCACGAAGCATTTTGACGAGTTGAGCGTGAAGTATCCGATCTACGCCGAACTGCGCAACATCTGCGATCTGGCGTTGACTGCGTCGCTGATCCGCGAAGAGGGCCTGGCCGACAAGGTCGGTTGGCACATGGCCTACTTCGGCGATCCGCAGGGCTTCAACGTCGAGAAGTGCGCCGCTCCGAAGGAAGTCGATTCGGTGGTCAACTACCGCGTGCTGAACCACGGCGTCTTTGTCGTACAGGTCAGCGGCGGCGTGGCGGTCAAGCCGGGCGAATTGGCCAACCGCAAGGCGATCCAGGTTGAGAGTGACTCGAAACTTCAGCAGCAGCGGCCCCACAGCGCCGCCAAGCCCCAGGCGAGCGAGCGCTGGTGGTGGGACTGACTGTTTTAGATGCTAGAATATCCTAGGGCCGCGCCTGCTGGGTGGGCGCGGCCCGATTCTTGCATCGAACAGGACGGGGCCATGAACCGAGGACTTTTTCTTTTTTCGGCAGCCGCCGTGGCGATCGTCGTTCCGGCACTAGCACTTGCCGCCGCCAATTCGCCCTGCACGGCGGTCGTCGCTACCGTGGGCGATGATCCGATCACGCTGGCCGACGTGAAGCGGACGTTGGAATCGGTTCCCGCCGATATGCGTTCACTACCCGTGGCCCAGGCGATTGCCTTGGAAGAGACCGTCAACCGCTGGCTCGTGCTTGCTTACGCTCGACGCGGCGGCGACATGCCCAGCGACGAGGCTTTGGCCAAAGCCAAGAAGCAGTTTCAACTTCGTCTCGCCGCGCAAGGTCAAAGGCCGGGCGATTCGCCGACTCCAGCCGAGCTGGAAAGACAGGTTCTTTGGCGACTCGTTTGGGACCGTTATTTGGCGAAGTATCGCACGCCCGAGCGCCGTGCGACGTGGTTCGAACTGCATCACCGAGATGTTGACGGTACTCAACTGGCTGTCAGCCATATCCTGCTCCAGCCCGCGCACAAGCACGATGCGAAAGAAATAGAGGCGTTGACGAAGCGAGCGGATGAAATCCGCGCGGAGATCACAGCGGGCAAGATCAACTTTGCTCAGGCCGCCGCGAAATACTCGGCCGGTCCGAGCGGCAAGCAAGGCGGCCGATTAGGAAAGATCAACCGACACGGCCCGATGGACGAAGCTTTTTCCGCTGCTGCGTTCGCCTTGGATGCCGGCCAGATTAGCCCGCCGGTGAGCTCGCCGTTCGGCGTCCATCTCATCCGCTGCGACGCGGTCGTGCCGGGCACGAAGAAGATCGCCGATGTGAGCGACACAATCGACGCGGCATTGGCCCAGGAACTCCTGGCGAAACTTTCCGGTATCGAGCGCGGCCGGACCGAAGTTAAGTACACGGAAGCTTGGCCGCACTTCAGGCCAGGCACGCGGGAGTTGGCGAAGTAGGACGCACATCTTTCCTACGCGCTGCATCCCGCAATCTATTTTTAAAAAAAGCGCATTTCGGCCTCCGGCGATAGAAAGTCGCCTTGTGCGTTTCCGCGCACTTTGGATACGATTGGCGGTTTCTAGGTCCCGTCCCTGGCCACCAATACACCCGACTGGAGATAGTTGATGTCTTCGCTTCCATCTTTTTGGCGCAAAAACTGGATTCGTTCCTGGTTGCAGATGTTCCGCCCTGCACGCGCGAAGAGGAAGCTCGGCCAAGGTTTGGGACGGCGCAGCCTGCGCGTCGAATCGCTGGAAGGCCGAGCCATGCTCTCGGTGACCATCACGTCGAGCACTTCCAATCTCTTGGCGAATGCCTCGGCAATCGTCATTACCGGCACCAATTTCGATCCGATTGTCGCCAACGACAGCGTCACATTCACCAACGGGAACGGA
The DNA here is from genome assembly GCA_963775975.1 of uncultured Planctomycetia bacterium. Taxonomy (GTDB): domain Bacteria; phylum Planctomycetota; class Planctomycetia; order Pirellulales; family Thermoguttaceae; genus JANXQG01. The sequence goes on along the minus strand of CAVZKX010000002.1, from coordinate 4,259,769 downwards.
ACGGTGACCGGCACGGTCACAGCGGCAAGCGCCACTTCGCTCACCGTGGCGATCGATCCCACCTCGCAATTGGTCGGCGGCAATCTGGACGCCCAGGTTTCCGCTACCGCCGGCACAAGCACGTCGCAGCAGGTAGCTACAGTCGTTCCGGTCATCACTAGCGCCACAAACAATCTGGCCGCGCATTCGGGATCGATCGTCATCAGCGGCTACGGCTTCGACCCGACGAGCGGCAACGATGCCGTGGCCTTCAACAGCGGCGCTATTACCGGGACGGTGAGTGCGGCAAGCGCAACGTCGCTCACCGTCACGCTTCCTTCCGATCCAACTGGCGGCACACTAATGGCCGCGGTCACGACTAATACGGTGGCCAGCACGGAGGTGCAGGTGGCCACCGTCACGCCGCAAGTGACCAGCAGCACCACCGCCTTAGCCGCCAATGCGGCCTCGGTAACCATTGCTGGATATGGCTTCGATACGACGATCGGCAACGACACGGTTACCTTCAACGACGGCGCCGTTGGCAACGTCGGCGCGGCGACTGCCACGTCGATCACCGTGAACTTTACCACCAAGCCGACAACTTCCGGCACGCTCACCGCGGTCGTCACCACCGACGGCGCGACGAGCGGCCTGCCGGTGCAAGTCGGCACGGTCACGCCCGTCATTACCAGCAGCACCGCCGGCCTGGCCGCGAACGCAACCTCGCTGACGATCGCCGGTTTTGGATTTGATACCACGGTAGCCAACGACTCCGTTACGTTTACCGATGGCTCCGGCGCGGCGACGGGCACGGTGACTTCGGCCACGGCGACCTCGCTCACCGTGACGTTCTCGCAAAGCGCGACGCTGGCCGGCAACTTGACGGCGGTCGTCCATGCCGATGGGCAAGCGAGCGGCGCCGCCGTGCAGGTCGCTAAGGTCACGCCGGTCGTGACCGCCAGTACGACGAATGTGCCGATCAATGCCACTTCGCTCACAATCAGCGGCTACGGTTTCGATACGACTATCGGCAATGACGCGGTCGTTTTCAATGATGGCGCGGTCGGAAACGTCACAGCCGCGACGGCTAACTCGCTCACCGTTTCGATTACGACGGCCCCGACAGCGGTCGGGAGTTTGACCGCCACAGTTACGACCAATTCGGCCGCCGGCAGCGCGACCCAAGTCGCCACGATCGCGCCGGTTGTGTCCACCAACAGCGCGTATCTGTTGCCGGCAACGAGCACGAGCCTTACGATCATTGGCCTCGGCTTCAATACGACCTTCGGCAACAACACGGTCACGTTCAACGACGGCGCGGTTGGGTACAGTCACCGCTGCCACGGCCACGACACTAACGGTATCGCTATCCACGAAGCCGGCAAGTGCCGGACCACTGACGGCCGTGGTCACGACAGACAACGTGGTCAACGGCACGGCAGTGCAAGTGGCCGCCGTGACGCCGGTCGTCACCAGCAGTTCCGCCAGCTTGGCCGCCAATGCGACGACGCTGACCATCGCCGGATCCGGCTTCGATCCGACGCCGGGCAATAACACGGTCACGCTGAACGACGGAGCGACGGGCACGGTCACCGGCGCAACTCCCACGTCGCTCACGGTATCGTTTACCGCGAATCCGACCTATGCCGGAAACCTCACGGCGATCGTCACGACCAATTCCAAGACCAGCGGCACGGCGCTTCAGGTAGCGACGGTCACTCCCATCGTCACCAGCAGCACGGCCGACCTCGCGGCCAACGCGGCCACACTCACGATTCACGGTTTCGGCTTCAATGCCACCACGCCGTCGAATAACACGGTAAGTTTCAACGGCGCGGCGCATGGGCACCGTCACCGCGGCGACGGCCACCACGCTCACCGTCACATTCGCCACACCGCCGACGGGCGGCAGCCTGACCGCCTCGGTCACCGCAAACGGCCAATCGAGCGGCACCGCCGTTCAAGTAGCCACGGTCCTGCCCGTCGTGACGGCCAACGCCGCCTACCAGCCGGCCGCCTCGGCGACGACGATTCTCATCAACGGATACGGCTTCGATACGACGCCGGGCAGCAACACGGTTGTGCTTGGCAATGGAGCGGTGGTACAAAGCGTGACGGCGACGAGCACCAATCTCCTCACAGTCGTGCTTTCGACCGCGCCGACCAGTGCCGGCCCGCTGTCCGCCGTCGTTACGACCGACGGCGCGACAGCGCCCCGGTGCAAGTGGCAACGCCCACGCCGGTCGTCACTAGCAGCACGACCAGCCTTGCCGCCGGCGCAACGACACTCACCATCAGCGGCCAAGGATTCGATCCGACGGCCGCCAACAACACCGTCGCGTTCACCGACGGCGCGGCGACGCCGGTCGGCACGGTGACCGCGGCAACCGCAACCTCGCTCACCGTGACGTTCAGCACGCCGCCGAGCGTAACCGGCCCGTTGATGGCGGTGGTTACGACCGACGGTGCGGCCGCTTCGTCGGTGCAGGTGGCTAAGATCGCGCCAGCCGTGGCCAGCAGCACGGCGGCGCTGGCCGCCAACGCGACGACGCTAACCATCAGCGGAACCGGATTCAGCACGACCGCGGCCAATAACACGGTCGCGTTCACCAACGGCGCGGTTGGCACGGTCACCGCGTCGACGGCCACTTCGCTCACCGTGACGCTTTCCACCATGCCGTCCGCCGTGGGCAGCTTGACCGCTGTGGTCACGACCAACGGCGTCAGCAGCGGTTCGGCCGTACAAGTGGCCGCCGTCACACCCGCTGTGTCAGCTAGCGCCAACAGCCTCGCCGCCAATGCCACCACGGTCGTTATCCACGGCTTTGTTTTTGATACGACGGCCGGCAATAACACGGTCGTTTTCAGCAACGGGGCGGTCGGAACGGTCAGTTCGTCGACCGCGACTTCGCTGACGGTAGGCTTCTCCACGAAGCCGGCGGCCGGCAACCTCACGGCCATCGTCACGACCGACGGAGCCAGCAGCGGAACAGCAGTGCAAATCGCAACCGTCACGCCGGTGGTGACCTCCAGCAGCAGCAGCCTGTCCGCCAGCGCGGCCACGATCAACATCAGCGGCGCCGGCTTCGACCCGGCGGGAGTCAATACGGTTGCCTTCAGTGATGGGGCGGCGGGTACGGTCACCGCGGTGACGGCCACTTCGCTTACGGTGACGCTTTCCGCCGATCCAACGACCGCCGGCCCATTGACCGCCGTGGTCACGACCAATGGAGTTACTAGCGGCACAGCCCTGCAGGTGGCCTCGGTCATCCCGGTCGTAACCAGCAGCACGGCGAATCTGGCGGCCAACGCGGGCACGATTACCATCAATGGCTTCGGTTTCAGCACGATACCTTCGCACGACACGGTTACATTCAATGACGGCGCGGTTGGCAGCGTTACCGCGGCGACGGCGACTTCGCTCACCGTCACCTTTATCACCCGTCCGGCCGCCGAGGGCAGTCTTACGGCCTCGGTCACGTCCAACGGCGCCAGCAGCGGCTCCGCGGTGCAGGTGGCGGCGATCACTCCGGTCGTGCTCGCCAACGCCTCTTATCGTCTGGCTGCCAACTCGAGCACGGTCGTCATCAACGGTTATGGCTTCGATACCACGCCCGGAAATAACACGGTCGTCTTCAACAACGGAGCGGTCGGCACGGTCACTTCGGCGACCGCGACCGCGCTGACGGTAACGTTCTCCACCAAGCCGACCGCGGGCAACCTGACCGTCGTGGTAACGACCGACAGCGTCTCCAGCGGTTCGCCGGTGCAGATTGCCTCGGTCACGCCCGTCGTCACCGGCAGCACTTCCAGCCTGGCTGCAAGCGCAGCGACGATCACCATCAACGGCTACGGCTTTGATCCGACCGCTTCGGGCAACACAGTCGTTTTCAACGGAAGCGCGTCCGGCACGGTCACCGCAGCGACCTCCACATCGCTCACCGTAACGTTCTCGGCCGCCCCCACAGGGGGCAGCCTGACCGCCGTCGTAACGACGGGCGGCGCCAACAGCGGAGCGCCGGTTCAGGTGGCAACGGTCTCGCCGTCCATCACTGCCAACCCGGCCAGCCTGGCCGCCAGCGCGACCACGATCACTATCAATGGATCGGGCTTCGATACGACGCCCGGCAACAACACGGTTGTATTCAACAACGGCGGAGTCGGGACGGTCACCGCGTCCACGGCGACCTCGCTCACGGTGACCTACTCCACGAAGCCGACGGCCGGCAATCTCACGGCCGTCGTCACGGCAGAAAGCGTCAGCAGTGGCTCGCCCGTACAAGTCGCCACAGTCGCGCCGGTCGTGACGACGAGCGCCACCAGCCTGGCTGCCAACGCCGCGACGATGACGATCAACGGCTCGGGATTCAGCACGACCGCTTCGCATAACTCGGTGTCGTTCAACGGCGGCGCGACGGGCATTGTCACCGCGGCGACGGCGACCTCGCTTACCGTCACGTTCACCACCGCGCCCACGGCCGGCACGCTGAATGCCGTGGTCACCACGAACGGCGCGCTCAGCGGTGCGCCGCTCCAAGTCGGCACGGTTACGCCCTCCGTGACCAGCAGCACGGCGGCCGTGCCGATCAACGCGGCGACGATTGTCATTCACGGCTACGGATTCGATACGACGCTGGCCAGTAACACGGTTGTCTTCAGCGATGGCGCGGCCGGCACGGTAACCGCGGCCACCGGCACATCGCTCACCGTAACACTTGGCACCAAGCCGACTGCCACTGGCGCGATGACGGCGACCGTCACGACCGACGGCCAATCGAGCGGCGCCGTTCAGGTCGCGCAGTGTCGCGCCGGTCGTCACCAGCAGCACGGCCAGCCTTTCGACCGCCGCCACGCAATTGACCATCAATGGATTCGGCTTCAGTATCACGCCTGGCAACAACACGGTCGTCTTTAACAATGGCGCTGTCGGCACCGTCAGCGCAGCGACCGCCACGTCGCTGACTGTGAGCATAACGAACGCGCCGACGGCCGGCACCCTGACGGCGGTAGTTACCACGTCCGGCGTAAGCAGCGGCGCGGCGGTGCAAGTAGCCACCGTCGCCCCGTCGGTAACGAGCAGCACGTCGGCACTTGCCGCCAATGCGGCCGCCATTACCATACATGGCACGGGTTTTGATACGACGGCCGCTAACAACACGGTTGCCTTCAGCGGCGGCGCGGTCGGAAACGTGACAGTTGCTACAGCGACAACGCTCACGGTAGTCTTTTCAACCGCTCCCACTGCCGGCCCGTTGACGGCCGTTGTCACCACGAACGGTGTCGCCAGCGGCGCGGCCGTGACCGTCGCGGCCGTGACGCCAGTAGTTACCTCCAGCACGTCGAACCTTGCCATCAACGGCACGAGCATGGTGATCAGCGGTGTCGGCTTCGATCCGACCGCGGCGGACAACACGGTCACGTTCAATGACGGGGCGACCGGCAGCGTCTCCGCGGCGACGCGGACGTCGCTCACCGTCACGTTCTCCGTGAAGCCGACCGCTACCGGCAGCCTCACCGCGGTCGTCACCACAAACGCGCAGAGCGGCGGCACGGCAGCGCAGGTGGCCACGGTCGTCTCGGCCCTCGGCACTTCCCCGACGGTGACGGCCAGCACCAGCAGCCTAGCTGCCAATGCGGCCAGCATGACGATTAACGGCACCGGCTTCAGCACCACGCCCGGCAACAACGTCGTGACCTTCAGCAGCGGTGCGACGGGCACCGTCACGGCGGCGACGGCGACCGCCCTCACCGTTTCGCTCACGACAGCGCCCACCGCCGGAAGCCTGACCGCCTCGGTCTCCACCACCGGCGTCGGCAGCGGCGCGGCGGTCCAGGTGGCCACGGTCGCGCCAGTCGTCACGACCAGCACGGCCGCGTCGGCGATCACCGGAGTATCGCTCACGATCAATGGCCACGGTTTCGACCCAGTCGCCGCGCACAACACGGTGACCTTCAACGATGGCGCGACGGGCACCGTTACCGCAGCGACGGCGACCTCGCTCACCGTAACATTCGGCGCCAAGCCGACCGCCGTCGGCAGCCTCACGGCCGCCGTAACCACGAACAGCGTCAGCAGCGGCGTGGGCGTGCAGACGGCGACCGTCGTGCCGGTCGTGACCGCCAGCATCAACAACCTGGCCATCAATGCGAACACGGTCACGATCGCCGGTTCCGGCTTCAACACGACCCCCGGGAATAACACCGTTGCTTTCAATGACGGTGCGATCGGCACGGTAACGGCCGCGACCGCTACTTCGCTCACCGTGACCTTCGGCACGAAGCCGACCGGGCTGGGCAGCTTGACTGCCGTCGTCACAACGAGCGGCGCGAGCAGCGGTTCGCCCGTGCAAGTAGCCACGGTAGCGCCAGTGGTCACCGCCAATACCGGCAGCCTGGCGGCCAACGCTACGACGCTGACGATCAACGGCTTCGGCTTCGACGCCGTGCCGGCCAATAATGTGGTCACGTTCAACAACGCGGCCGGCGTCGTCACCGGAGCGACGGCGACCTCGCTTACCGTGACATTCTCCGTCGCGCCCGCCGCCGGAAGCCTGACGGCCATCGTCACGACCGACGGGTCGGCCAGCGGCACGGCGATTCAAGTAGCCACCGTCGCTCCCATCGTGACCGGCAGCACGGCCAACCTGGCGCACGAGCCACCACGCTGACGATCAACGGTTTTGGCTTTAGCGCGACGCCCGCCAACAACACGGTCACTTTCAATGGTCAAGCCGGCGGCACGGTCACCGCAGCCACGGGCAATTCGATTACGGTGACTTTCTCCGGCAGTAGCCATCTTGCGGTGGGCAGTTTGACCGCGGTGGTCACGACGAATGGTGCATCGAGCGGTACCGCCGTCCAGGTGGCCTCGGTCTTGCCGGCCGTGACGCCCAGCACCGCCAGCCTGCCCATCACGGCGTCCGCGATTACCATCGCCGGCGCCGGGTTTGACGCAATCGCCGGCAACAATAGGGTGGTCTTCAACGACGGCGCGGTTGGCACGGTCACTTCCGCCACGGCCACGTCGCTGACGGTGTCGTTCGGCACCGCGCCGACCGCGGCGGGCAGCCTGACTGCCGTGGTCACGACCGACGGCACGAGCAGCGGCTCGGCGGTCCAAGTCGCGACGGTCTCGCCCGTAGTGACTGCCAGCTCGGCCAGCCAGGCGGGCAACGCGAGCACCGTGACGATCAACGGCACGGGCTTCAACCCGACGGCGGCCAGCAACACGGTGGTATTCAACAACGGAGCGGTGGGCACGGTCACCGGCGGCGGAGTGACATCGCTCACCGTGACGTTCTCCACCAAGCCGACCGCCGGCGCGTTGACGGCGATCGTGACTTCATTCGGCGCGAGCAGCGGCTCGGCGATCCAGGTGGCCACCGTCTCGCCCTACGTGACGACGAGCACTACCAATTCGCCCATCGCATCGACCACGGTCACCATCAACGGCTTTGGCTTTGACACCACGGCGGCCCACAACACGGTCACGTTCAACCGCGGGGCCGCGGGCACGGTCACAGCGGCTACGAAGACGTCGCTCACCGTGACATTTTCAACCAAGCCGACGTCGACTGGTTCGTTGACCGCCAGCGTCACAACCGACGGCGTTACCAGCGGCGTGGGCGTGCAGGTGGCGACGGTGGTTTAGCACTCCCGCCGCGTCGCTATACGCGTCGCAGCCACTGCCAGTTGGCCATGAGGAATACCACGACACCCCAAATCCATGTCGGCACTTTAGAATTGGCCGACTCCAAAAAGAGTTTCCCGCAGCTCGTGCAGAAGTTGTGCCCGTCCAGGTTCTGGTCCTGATTAACCAATTTGCCGCAATGCGTGCAGGTGCAATTCATGGGTTGATCCACCGGTGCCGAGCGAAATTGACGAAGTGGTAAACGACAGCCAACTTAACTCTAGCATTTTCCGGCGGTCCAGGCGGCGCGCAAAGAAGTTTGGTTTCCGGCAACGGCTTATTGCATAAGATAACGGCAATTGGCGGACATTGTTAGCGCATTTGACATATGTTAAAAGCAACCTAGACTTGTGTAAGGGGAGCTACGGCTCGCATTTCCGGCTAAGCCGTACTTTCACCGTGCGACAAGCAACAGGGACGCCATGAAATCATTACTGAACAAGGTTCGAAACTTTCTGGAATCCGAAGACGGCCCTACGGCCGTCGAATACGCCGTAATGCTGTCGCTGATCGTCGTCGTCTGCCTGAATGCCATTACGACGATCGGCACCAGGGCCAACAGCGTCTTCTCGAAAGTCGCGAATTCGCTCTGATCGAGCATGCGGCGCGGCCTGCCGTTCATGTTCACCGCCGCGCCGTTCGTCAGTGGATAGGCGCGGCATCGAGCTTGTCGGCGGCAACCGCCCGATTCGTCAATAGCGAGACGACGTTATTCACGACCTCGATGAAGCCGCCCTCGATGCGAAAGCGGTCGGTCTGCTGGCCGCGGCGAATCCGCAGTTCGCCATTTCCCAACCGGCCTATGAGCGGCGAGTGGCCGGGACAGATGCCGATCTCGCCGTCGAAGAGCGTGGCGGCCACGAAATCGGCCGGCTGTTCGCAGACGGTTCGCTCGGGCGTGACGACGATGCACTGAAGTTCTGTAGCAATCATGTTGAAGTCTTATGTGGGACAGATTGCCAATCTGCCTTCATAACCTGTACCGGCAGGCTGGCAACCTGCCCCACGGGAAACTACTACGCCTCTTCCGCCATCTTCTTCGCCTGCTCCTCGGCCTGCTCGATAGGGCCGACGTACATGAACGCCGCCTCGGGCAGATGATCCCACTTGCCGTCGGCAATCTCCTCAAAGCTGCGGATCGTCTCGCCCAACGGCGTGATTTCGCCCCTCTTGCCGGTGAAAACTTCGGCCACGAGGAAAGGCTGCGATAGGAATCGCTCCATCCGCCGCGCGCGATGCACGACGAGCTTGTCCGTCTCGCTCAACTCGTCGACACCCAGGATGGCGATGATGTCCTGCAACTCTCGGTAGCGCTGCAAGGTGGTCTGCACCCGCCGAGCACAATCGTAATGCCGCTCGCCGACGTACTGCGGGTCCAACACGCGGCTGGACGAGGCCAGCGGATCGACGGCCGGGTAAATGCCCTTCTCGGAAATTGCTCGTTCCAGGTAAATAAATGCGTCCAACTGACCGAAGGCAGTGGCCGGGGCCGGGTCGGTCGGGTCGTCGGCGGGCACATAGACGGCCTGCACGGAGGTGATAGCGCCGCGGTTAGTCGAGGTGATCCGCTCCTGCAACTGGCCCATTTCGGTGGCCAGTGTCGGCTGATAACCCACTGCCGAAGGCATGCGCCCCAGAAGAGCCGAGACCTCGCTGCCGGCCTGTGAGAAGCGGAAGATGTTGTCGATGAACAACAGCACGTCGGTGCCGGTTGAATCGCGGAAGTACTCGGCCATCGTCAGGGCCGAAAGGGCCACGCGCAAACGGGCGCCGGGCGGCTCGTTCATCTGGCCGAAAACCATACACGTCTGATCGATTACGCTGCGACCCGTGTCGCCGATCTTGGCCTCTTTCATTTCCAGCCAGAGGTCGTTGCCCTCGCGGGTCCGCTCGCCGACGCCCGCGAACACCGAAGAACCGCCGTGGGCCGACGCGATGCGGGCGATCAGTTCCTGCAAGATCACCGTCTTGCCCAATCCGGCGCCGCCGAACAGGCCGGCCTTGCCACCGCGGACAAATGGCGTCAAAAGGTCGATGACCTTGATGCCCGTCTCGAAGACTTCAGTCTTGGTCGAGAGGTTTTCCATGGCCGGGGCATCGCGGTGGATGGGCCAGAACTCTTCCGCTTTGACAGGACCGAGCTCGTCGATCGGATCGCCGAGCAGATTGAATACGCGTCCCAAGGTGGCCTTGCCGACCGGCACGCGAACCGGCGCGCCGGTATCGACGCAGTCCATGCCGCGGACCATGCCGTCGGTGCTGCCCAAGGCGACGCAGCGGACGCGCCCGCCGCCAAGCTGGGCTTGGACCTCGCCGGTGAGGCGGATCTTCATGCCCTTCTGTTCGGACTCGACCTGCACGGCGTTATAAATTGGCGGAAGGCTGTCTTCCGCGAACTCCGCGTCGAAGGTCGAGCCGATGACCTGCGTCACGCGGCCGGGTTGCGTCTTGCCGTTGGTTGGTTGTGTTAGTGTTTTGGGCATAACTCACCTTTTCTCGTTACGACGCTCTGCGTCCATGTTACAAGGCCGCGGAGCGGCCATCATTGCGTTCCCACGCGGAGCGTGGGAACGAGGTTCACTTGTTCAGCGCTTCCGCGCCTCCGATAATCTCCAACAATTCGCCGGTGATCTGTCCCTGCCGGGCACGGTTGTATGCAATGGAAAGGCTGCCGATCATCTCCGAGGCGTTTTCGGTGGCGTTCTTCATGGCCACGCGGCGGGCGATTTGCTCGCTCACCGCGGCGTCCAGAAAGCACTTGAAAAGCTTTGCCTTGAAGCTGGCCGGCACGACTTCGTCGACGATGCTCTCCGCCGACGGCAAGAACTCGTACTGCACTGTGGCGGCAGTGTGGCTCTCGCCTTCGACGTCCAGTCGCGGCAGCGGCAGCAACGTTTCCGCCACTGCGAACTGCCGCCCGGCGCTTTCGAATTTCGTATAGACGACGTCCAGGCGGTCGAGGTGGCCCGACTGGTACGATTCCAAGTAGCGATTGGCCAGCACGTTGACTTCGGCGAAGGTCGGCTTGTCCTCGAATTGAGTGAACGCCTCGGCAATCTCGTATTTGCGGAAGCGGAAGGCCGAGATGCCTCGTTTGCCGGCGACTTCCAGCCGCACATTGGGCACTTCGCCTTGAATCTGCTTCAACTGATTCAGGCCCAGCCGTAAAATGCTCCCGTTGTAGCCCCCGCAGAGTCCGCGGTTGGCGGAGATCACCAGTATCGCGGCCTTTTTCATCTCCGCATGGACTTCCAGCAGCGGGTGCTTGACCTCCAACCCGGCGGACGTCAGATGGCCGACCAGGGCTGTGATTCGCTTGGTGTAGGCCGACGCGGCAACGGCGCGGTCCATGGCCTTGCGAAATTTGGCCGTGGAAATCAGCTCCATCGTCCGCGTGATCTTGCGGATGCTCTTGATGGATTTGCGTCGGCGGTCCAGTGCGCGGGCTTTGGCCATGAGCTACTTTGTCCCCGGCGAATAAATCTTCTGAAATTCCGCAATCGCCGCTTCAATATCCGCAAGCGTAGCGTCGTCCAGTTTCTTAGTGTCCTCAAGTTTCTTATACAGCGGCGCCTTCTGATCGTGGACGAACTGCAGAAAGCGGCTCAACCAATCGTGGACGTCCTTGATCGGCACCTTGTCGAGGTGGCCCTGCGCGCCGGCATAGATGCTCAAGACCTGGTCGATCACCGGCATCGGATGATAAAGACCCTGCTTGAGCAGTTCCGTCATGCGATAGCCGCGATCGAGGCTCTTTTGCGTGGCGGCGTCGACGTCGGTGCCAAGCTGGGCGAACGCTTCCAACTCACGGAAGGCGGCCAAGGCCAATCGCAATCCGCCGGCGACTTTCTTATGCTTCATGGCCGGAATCTGCGCGTTGCCGCCTACGCGGGAGACCGAAATACCGACGTTCATGGCCGGGCGCTGGCCGGAAAAGAACAAGTCGGGCTGCAAGTAAATCTGTCCGTCGGTAATCGAGATCACGTTTGTCGGAATGTAGGCCGAGACCTCGCCTTCGAGCGTTTCCACGATCGGCAATGCCGTCAACGAGCCGGCCCCAAGTTCGTCGCTCAGCTTGGCGGCGCGTTCCAGCAAGCGGCTGTGGGCATAAAACACGTCGCCCGGATAGGCCTCGCGGCCCGGCGGGCGACGCATCAACAGCGAAAGCTGCCGATAGGCCTGGGCCTGCTTGGAAAGGTCGTCGTAAATGATTAGCGCGTCCTGGCCTTTGTACATGAAGTACTCCGCCATCGCACACCCGGCGTAAGGAGCGATGTATTGCAGCGGCGCCGGGTCGCTGGCGCCGGCCACGATGACCGTCGTGTAGTCCATTGCCCCATTGCGGCGGAGAATTTCGACTAGCCCGGCGACGTTCGATTCCTTCTGGCCTACCGCGACGTAAAAACATTTCACGCCCGTGTTCTTCTGGCTGATGATCGTGTCGATGCAGATGGCCGTCTTGCCAGTGCGGCGGTCACCGATGATCAGCTCGCGCTGGCCGCGGCCGATGGGCGTCATAGCGTCGATGGCCTTGATGCCGGTTTGCAGCGGCTGGCGGACGGGCTGCCGCTGGGCGATGCCGGGGGCGATCGCCTCCACTGGCCGCCGCTCGCTGCTGATGACCGGCGGACCGCCGTCCAGCGGATTGCCGAGCGGGTCGAGCATGCGGCCCAGCACGCCCTCGCCCACCGGCACGCTGAGCAGCCGGCCGGTGCTCTTCACTTCGTCGCCTTCCGCGATCTTCAGGTAGTCGCCGAGAATAATGACGCCTACCGAACTTTCTTCAAGGTTGAACGCCTGGCCGTAGACTTCGCCGGGGAACTGGACCATCTCGCCGGCCATGACGTTGGAAAGGCCGTAGACGCTGCGCGATGCCGTCGCCGACCTCGATGACGCGGCCGACCTCGCGGACGTCGATGCGGGACTCGAACTGCTCGACCTCAGTCTGAATAACGGAAGCTATCTCGTCGGCTTTGAATCTCATGAACACTCCTATCGATCATCTGCTGGCGAATTGATTGCAACTGGTTGGCGACCGAGCCGTCGTAGACGGTATCGCCGATGTGGAGGACGGCGCCGCCGACCAGCGCGGGATCGACGACCATTTCCAGGATCGGCCGCCGGCCGAGCGACGCGGCCAGCGCGGCGGCGATTCTCTCGACCTGTTTCGGATCGACGGCCGTCGCGGTGGTGATGCGGACGCGAACGTCGCCTTGCGCCTCCTCGTAAAGTTTGCGGGCCTGCTGCCGAATCGCCCGCAGGCAATCCAGCCGGCCGTGCCGCGACACGACCTTCAGAAAGTTCAAAAGCAGCTTCGAAATCCGCGGCTGGAAAACGCGGTCCAATAGCTCCGTCTTCTCCTCGTGGCGAATCAGCGGCGATGCAAACACCGTTTCAAGCTTGGGCGAGCCGGAAAACGCCTCGTCGATCAGCGCATTCAACTCGTCTAACACCTCGGCGGACTGGCCCGCATTCTCGCCGCGCCCAGAGGGCGCGGGCGTATATCTCGCCGACCTGCTCCCGTCCCACGTCGGGCGAGAACCGTTCCGCCATTTGGGCGTCGCGAGCTGTGATGTCTTCGCGCTTCGGACATGTTTACGTTGTGCGAACCTTGTACGTCAGGCTTTCCAGCGTGACGCGAGCTGAAGTCAGGCTGGAAAGCCTGACGTACGCTGTTTCTACGCCTTCGACGTTCCGTTCACCTTGGCCTGTCCGGACTGCGTGAAGGCCGTAACTGCCTGATCGATCAGCCGGCTGTGGTCGGCTGGCTTAAGCTGCGTTCCGACGATCTTGCCGGCCAAGTCTACGGCGAGCGAGGCGCTTTTTTCGGCAAGCTCTTTCAGCGCGGCGGAAGTAGCCGATTCGATCTGCTGCACGGCGCGCTGATGCTCGATGCCGGCCTCCTCGCGGGCCTTGTCGATGAGCTGCTGACCGACCTTCTCGGCGTCGCGGCGGCCCTGCTCGATGAGGCTGCGGACCTCGGCCGCGGCGTCGACCAGCTTCTTTTCGTACTCCGCCAGAATCTGCCGGGCATCGTCGTTCTTCTTCTGGGCCTCGGCAATCTGCCCGGCGATATTGTCTTCGCGCTTTTGTAGGCCCTCGGAGATTGGTCCCCAGGCGTACTTGTAGAGGATTGCCAGCACGACGAGGAACACCACGGCCGTCCATAGTGCCGTATCGCCCGGAAAATTGTAAACCTCAGGCTTGATCGGATTGATGCCGCCCTCCGCTGCCAAAAGCGGCGCTGCGAAGTAAAGCAGCACAAATGCCAACACAAGTACTGTCACATTGACTCGTCGCGCCGCCATGTTTTTTCCTCAAGAGCGTCAGAAACTCTGGCCTTCAATTCATCGCGCCTGTAGCGCCTTGACAACGACCTAAGCCTTGATGAAGCAAATGATCAGCGCGAAGAACGCCACTCCTTCGACGAGCGCGGCCGCGATAATCATATTGGTTTGAATGTTGCCGGCCATCTCGGGCTGCCGGGCAATGCTCTCGACTGCCGAGCCGCCAATTCTACCGATGCCGATGCCGGCGCCGATGATCGCCAGACCGGCGCCGACAGCGCCGCCCATCAACATAAACGGGTTCGCGGCGGTGGCCGGAACTGCCACGGCGGGAGCGGCAGCCGATCCCGTTGCCGCCGCGCCGTCGGCCGCCAGCGCGGGAACCGCCATCGCGCAGAAAACAAGTACCAACAAAGCAAATTTCAATGACTTGAACACGGAACTCATCTCCTCTGAAATGATGGGTGTCCGGCATGCACGCCTTCCGCGCTAGTGCGGATGAGCAGCCATGCCGATATAAAGTGCCGACAAAAAAGTGAAGACATAGGCCTGCAAAAAGGCCACGAACAACTCTAATAAGCTAAGCGCCGCCGCGGCAGCAATGCTGGCCGCCGATATGCCAAGCTGGGCGACAAGGAACGTGTTCGCCGCCACCGCGATGAACCCTACAAACACCGCCAGCACCAAGTGCCCGGCAAACATGTTCGCCATGAGACGAATTGCCAGAACGAGGTGGCGAATCAATAGACTTGCCAATTCGATGAAAAAGATCATTGGGACGAGAAGTACCGCCAGCGCCTTGGGCAGCTCCATATGCGGCACGAGGCTCTTCAGGAACCCGCCAGGGCCGTATTTTGAAATACCCACGCCTAGGACCGTAAGAAACGTGATACCGGCCATAGTTCCGGTTACCATGAGCGCACCGGTCGCCGATCCAGCCCAGGGCACACAGCCCAATAAGTTGCAAAACAAAACGAAGAAGAAGATGTTCCACAGCAATGGCAGGAACTTGTCGGCGTCATGCTTGCCGATCGCAGGCCGCACGACTTCATCGCGAATGAAAACCAGCAACACCTCAAAAAAGTTCCAGAAGAGTCCCTTGGGCGGCTCGCCCGAGCGCATCCGCTTGGCGATGGATATAAAGATGACTAGCATCAAGCCGGCCGCGACCAGTTCCAGTAGCATAAACTTGGTTACCTGGAAGCCGAAAATCGGCTTGATCTCCCATTCAATACCGAACGGAAACTCAAATCGGTTCGAGTCCCGGACGTGCTTTCCGGCGTGTTCCGCTAACTCTTCGACTTGCATGTTTCGTACGATATTGTCCGCGACAATTTGGTTATGCTGATTTTCGCTGGAAGTGAAACAACTGCCAGTTAGTGGCAACAGATCGTTTCGACTCCGACCGCGATATATATATCACGAGTCCGAACCCGTAGCCGGCAATGACACGAAGACTTCGGCAGCAAGCGCAACCGGGTAAAGCGCGACAATGTAATATATAAAACCGCCTTCGAATAGGGGGCCTCCGGAGATTTTTACCGCTAAAACCGCGAAGAGCGGAATTCCCGCCCGGATACACATTCCGAGCCACAGTTTTGTCAGCATACGGCGAGCCCAAACAATAGGCGGCTCATGGCCCCGCCTGTCAGACTTTCCCGCCAGTATTAGCGAGGCCGACGTAGCAAGCAGACACACGCCCGCTGCTACTACGCCGGCCAGAAGTCCCGCCGGGTTGTGAGTGAATGTCCATCCCAAAGGCAGCACGATTAGGGTAGCCGCCAATGTCACGCCCCCCAAAAAAACTATTCGCACAAATAGGCTCGTGTGTGATATTCGACGAAGAATCGATGCGCTCCCGCTAATTCGCGATTCCTTTTGTTCAGTGCTTGGTCTGTTCATCGCTGGAAGCGCAAGGATGCTATCGGTTCTTCGCGCTCTCTTGCCGCGCAATCTTCAAAAGATGATAAAACCCGACGGCAAAACCCAACAGCGCCCCGACCGCCGATAGAATTGGCAATGTGTGGAAACGTTGATCGAGCCAGTATCCTCCGCCGGCCGGCAATGCCATTTCTAGACCAATCGTCGTGATCCGCGCGGTCCAGTCCAATGCGGCGGCCATCGGCGAGCGCTCGTCCTGCGGCGGATTAGGAGTCATGCTTCTGGCCTCGACATAAGTAAGTGCGCAAAGAACCTAATTATACAGCAATCGACGCAATCGGGGGGCGACACATCGTCGGTTGACACCTGTTTCTTATTCCGTGCCTTGACAAGCCATAGCTGCCTCGACAAACTAGGCTCCTTTGCCCGCCATCTCGCACCGAAACGTCATGTATTACCTCTTGCAATACTTGCAGCATTTCGGCGTCGTCGTCGGAGCCATCTCGGGCGTTCTGGCAGCCGTCGGAAAACGGATCGATCTCGTCGGCGTGATCGTGCTGGGGCTCGTGGCGGCGCTTGGCGGCGGCACACTTCGCGACCTTGTGCTCGGACCGGATCCCGTAGTGGGGCGATCCGCCGTCTTCTGGATCCGTGATTCGAACTACGTGCTCACGGCTATCGCAGCCTCTGTCGTCATGTTTTTCATCGCCCGGCACTGGGCAATGCCGAACAAACTATTCGCTGTGGCCGACGCCTTCGTCCTCGCCGCCTTCACCATCCTTGGAGCAGAAAAGGCCCTGACTTTTCACGCCGGCAGTGTGAATGCCGTCGTGCTCGGCGTCATTACGGGCGTGGCCGGCGGGATTCTACGGGACGTGCTGGTGGGCGAAATCCCTCTCGTTTTCCGCGTCGAGACTTATTTCTATGCCACCGCCGCATTCGCCGGTGCAGTGGTGCTCGTCGTAATGGAGCGCTGGCTGCCGGGCCATGCCGCCAACGCCTTTGTCGCGGCGGGAATAACCTTGGCGCTGCGGCTGATCGCCATCCGCTGGAAGCTGGGGCTGCCTATGTTTCGAGCGGTGCGCTAGGCGTATTGGGCTGGAATGGAGCCCACTCCGCCCGCGGAGCGGAGTGGGCCGAAGATACGAAGCGTGGATCACGTCCGGCTACACGTCTTCGCCTGAACTGCGGACATCCTGCCCGTCACACAAGATACCAAAACTCGGCGGCGCGTCAACCGGTTAGAAATCAATTTTCAATACAGTTTTCTTCTGGTCCCACATCGACGGGCCATGCTCCGCGCGAATCTTCTCCGCGTCCGATCGGCCGACCGTGTGTCCGTCTTCGATCCGCGGGTTCGCCGTGATGATGTAATCCGCAATCGAGCAGGCAAAGTCGAACACCTCGGCCTGTTCGCGCCGGCTGCGCGGGATTTCGATTTCCGGCTTGTCGAACGACTTCATCCCGGTCGTGAATAGCCGGCACGATCCGTCGTCGTTGCTTTCGATGCGAAAATCGATCCACAGCGGCCAGGGCAAATTGTCGGGCGAGAGCTCGCGGGCTTGCTCGATAAATACTTGCGGTTCGTGGACGAGCGTTCCGCTGCTCCAATAGATGCCCGCCGCATCGGTATGCGCGGCGACTGCGGCCGTGAGGTGCGTGAGCGTGACGTGCCGCTGCACTAAATTGCCCGACTCGCCCGCCAGGGCCACCAGGATATGGCTCGCGTGGCTCTTCATCTTCTCGCAAGCCTCCGGCCACCACCAGGCCGTCGCGCAGGGTCCTTCCAGCGCCGACCATGCGATCGGTGCGGGCACCAGCGCAGCCGCCGCGCGATCCTTCCCCAGCCCGAAAACGATGTTTCCCTCCGACTCCTTCAACGAACCAAGGTCTAGGTCGATGTCGGGCACGGCTTTCAAACCGGCCAAAAGCGCGCCGGCCCTCGGCATTGATGGGCTATTCAGGGCGACCATCGCCAACTGAACCCGATTCTTCTCCTGTTCCGTCTCTGCCATGTTCTACTTCCGCTCCCGCAGCCCGAATGCCCCGACCGCCATCAGCACCCATCCCACCATAAACGCCACTCCGCCGACCGGCACAGGGTAAACGAAGAACTTGAGGCCGGTCGCCAGCCAAGCGTAAAGGAAACCTGAGAACAGCACAATGCCTGCCAGCATCGTCCAGGCGGCGGCGGCAAACCAGCAGTTGCGGCGCTGCAAAGCGAGCAGCCCGGCGAGCATGATTCCAATGGCGTGGTACATCTGGTACTGCACGGCAGTGTGATAGGTCGCCAGTTGCTCGGCGGAAAGCTGATCCTTCAGAGCATGCGCGCCCATTGCGCCCAGCCCGACGGCCAAGGCGGCTAGCAGGGAACCGAGAATGATGGAGGCATAGGGCTGCATGGAATCAATAGTCGCCGTTATAGCGCGAACGGCAGAGGTATGGTTCGCAAGGCGAGTTCCTTGCGAGAGTGTTTGGGGTCCATGATATATCGCCTCGGCGCCGCCGACGAGCGCCTCGAAGTACACACCCGTCAGTTGGAGTCCCGGCTTTAGCCGGGATTTGCGGCTCATCGCGCAACGACGCCGGAACGGCCGGGCCGTTGCCATGCGACGGTGGGAAGGCATCCGTCGCGTAGCGACAATTCGACGGTAGCCGTGGGATTTATCCCACGGCACGGACGCCCGATGCACGACTCGCGTCGCGTAGCGACGCCTGAGAATGTCGAAACTCCCAGCCGCTC
The DNA here is from genome assembly GCA_963775975.1 of uncultured Planctomycetia bacterium. Lineage (GTDB taxonomy): Bacteria > Planctomycetota > Planctomycetia > Pirellulales > Thermoguttaceae > JANXQG01. The sequence continues at coordinate 4,241,186 of CAVZKX010000002.1, read as the reverse complement.
GCGCAACCCAACCCGCGCGAGGTCGAATCGGTTCGCCGGTTCACGCTCGCGGAAATAGCCGCGCAAAACGAACTTTTTGAAAGCAATCGCGAGCTCTTGGAACTTATCGCCAGCGGCGAGATACGGTAGGATCAATAGCCCGTGGGCAGACTTGTCCGATCCTGTCATAACCCGACGCGTCAGCGAGGCATATCGGATGTTCAAACCCGAATTAATCATTGTCGGCGGTGCGAACGGTTCAGGAAAGACGACCCTTGCGTTGAAATACGCGGCCTGGCAACGCTGCCCTTATTTCGGCGCGGATGCCATTGCGGAAGAGATTTCGCCAGGCAGCCCCGAACGCGCCGCAATTGCCGCCGGCAAAGAGTTCATCCGGCGCGTGACGGCCGCCTTGGAGGAAAAGGCGACTGCTATTATCGAATCCACTTTAGCGGGTAGAACTCTGCACGGTACGATGCGCGATGCTCGAAAGGCGGGGTTCGGGATCTCGATCGCCTACGTGTTTCTCAATTCGGCGGACGAGTGCGTGAAGCGCGTGGCCGAAAGAGTGCAGAAGGGCGGACATTCCGTGCCCGAGTCCGACATCCGGCGTAAGATTCCTGCGCAGTTTACGGAATTTCTGGCATTTCTATCGTCCGCTGGCGGACAATTGGACGTTATTGTACAATTCAGGTGAAGAACTTGTCGATGTTGCAACAGGCTCTGCCGATGAGAAAACGGTGCAGGAAGATCGCTTGTTTTCGTTGTTTCAACGCCTAGTGGAAATTACCGATGGCTGACGCGACCCGCGAATTGGAAATGTACCGAAGGGCCGCCGATTTTCTCCGCATCGGGCGGCTCGCGGTCAAAGAGGCCCAGGAAGAAAGCCGGCGGCTGGGCGTCGCCAATGTCTATTTCATCAACGGCCGTACTTACTACGAATTGCCCAACGGCGAATACACAATGACGCCGCCGCCGGGCTATCAGAAAAACGGTGACTAGCCGGCAGCTTTAGCTAGCCGACGATTCAATCGCGGCGGCGATGGGAATGCGTGCCGCGTGGAAACTCCACTTGGCGTGGTGGCTAGTCGACATCGACCCGGCGGCCGCTCGCGCAGCCCGACTCGCGCGAGGTCGGTTCAGTCCACCGGCGCGGCTTATTGTGCCATTTGTCAGCTTTCGTTCTGGTCCCAATGATCAATCACGTCTTTGACGTGGGCGCGAAACGTGGCAATGTCGTAGTCGAGCCGACGCTTTTGCAGTTTTGCTGCTAGCGCGTCGATCGCTGCCAGCAGGTTTCGACCGATGTAGGCGCGTTGGTCGGCTCGCGACATCTGGCCGAATTCATCGCTGAAGTACAAGTCGGAATAAAACGCCCTGTGTTTGGTGTTGTAATTCCCAACCTTCAGGTGCGCGTCGTATTTCGTCGATAGCCACGGACAGTGAAAAGTGAAATAGAACTTTTCAAGAGCGTCGCCGTAGGCCGCTGGCGTCATCTTCTCCAAAAGACGTTGATGCAGCTCCCTTTCTAGCAAGGCTGCGGCATTCGAGGTCTCATTTTCTCCACGGTACATCCCCATCCTGATCGGCATTTGTAATCGGTAGTTGCGCTGCGAGGGAAGGGTCTCGCGATCGACGATTGGGAACGTCGAGTTGGCGTGCGGATTCCACTTCCAGTTAAGGGGGAGGGAATAGGGCCAGTCAATGGGCGGGCGGTTTGGAAAGTCGGGACTGGCATAAAACCGCGTAACTCGGATCATCCACCCTGCCTTTCTCTTCGACCAGTAGGCAAAGCGAAATCGACACTCTTCCTTGTCAGTGATGAATTGCGTTTGCCAACAGTCACCGTTGAAGCTGCTAATCGCATCCACTTGCTCGCGAGGTCCCCAACCGATTATGGCCAGGGCCTCGCAAATCCGAACCGCGGTTGCCCATTCGTTGGCGTCGACGTATTCGCAGCGTGCATCGAACCCGTCCAGGAGTTCGCCTCGAATTTGAGCGACCGGCTGTGATTGAAGAAACGACGCGAGCTCGTCGATCGTTTCCAGCGGCACAATTGCCTCAATGCAATCGCGGACACTCATGGTTAGTGCTCTTGGCGGCTAACTTGTTAATGAAATACCTTCGTGCCGCAATTGTAAGCGCAGAACTATTCTAGCCCCTCGATCACTCTTCCGGCCGTCCTCGGCACGGATGGCCAGATCCAACTTCAGTTTCCGTGGCCTCCGATCCGCACTTATATCACGCTTTTTCACGGACCGCAACCTGGCTATCACCGAAAGGCGATCAATGGAATTATCGCAGCGCGATAGTGCACGGTGCGAAATGGCCCAGCTACGATTCGTGTCGAGTCGGCTGATATCTTATTCCGCCGCCCAGTGCATCGAACGTTCCACCGCCTTTTGCCAGCGAGCGTATTTGGCGTCGCGCTCGGCCGCTGGCATTTTGGGGAGGTAGGTGTCATCGACGGCCCAGTTTCGCATGAGTTCATCCATGTTTTCCCAATATCCGACCGCCAGGCCGGCCAAATAGGCTGCGCCCAGCGCCGTCGTCTCCGCCACAACCGGACGGCGCACGGGCACGCCCAGAACATCGGCCTGGAACTGCATCATCAGATGATTGACCGACGCACCGCCGTCAACTTTCAAATCGGCCAGGTCGATGCCGGCGTCCTTTTGCATTGCCTCCAGCACGTCGCGAGACTGATAAGCCATCGATTCAAGCGCCGCCCGGGCGAGATGCGCGGCGGTCGTTCCGCGAGTGAGGCCGACGATTGTGCCGCGGGCGAAGGGGTCCCAATAGGCGCTCCCAAGCCGACGAACGCGGGCACGAAATAGACGTCGTCCGTGTCGTCCACTTTCGCTGCCAGCGATTCGACCTCAGCGGAAGCGCCGATCAGGCCGAGCCCGTCGCGAAGCCATTGCACGACCGCGCCGCCGATGAAGATCGACCCTTCCAGGCAATAGGTGATCCGCCCGTCGATGCCCCAGCCGATAGTTGTCAACATGCGATGCCGCGATTCGATCGGCTGTTCGCCCGTGTTCATCAGGAGGAAGCAGCCGGTGCCGTAGGTGTTTTTGGCCATGCCGGGCGAGAAGCAGGCCTGACCGAAAGTGGCCGCCTGCTGGTCGCCGGCCACTCCGCCGATCGGCACCGCGCCGCCGAGCCATTGCGGATCCGATCTGGCCGTAGCCTTCGCTCGACGATCGCACCTCCGGCAGCATCGCTCGCGGCACACGGAGGATGCGGAGAAGTTCGTCGTCCCAGGCGAGCGTGTGGATATTGTAAAGCAGCGTGCGGCTGGCGTTGCTGTAGTCGGTGGCGTGGACGCGTCCGCCGGTCAGCCGCCAAAGGAGCCACGAATCGACGGTGCCGAAGAGTACGTCGCCCCGCTCGGCGCGGCCGCGGAGGCCGTCGATTGTGTCGAGCAAGTGCGTGATCTTCGTGCCGGAGAAATAGGCGTCAACCACGAGGCCGGTCTTGGCGCGAAAGGTCTCTTCAAGTCCGTCGGCTTTGAGGCGCTCGCAAATTCCGGCGCTAATGCGGCTTTGCCAGACGATCGCCGGAGCGACGGCGCGGCCCGTCTGACGGTCCCAGAGGATCGTAGTCTCACGCTGATTGGTCACGCCCACGGCAGCCAGGTCGGCCGCGGTGACCGCGGCCTTGGTCATCGCCGCGCGGGCGGTTTCTAGTTGCGACGACCAGATCGCTTCAGGATCATGTTCGACGACGCCCGGCGCCGGCAGGATTTGCGGGATTTCCTGTTGCGCCGAGGCGACAATTCGGCCGCCGCGATCGAAGATGATCGCCCGGCTTGAGGTCGTGCCTTGATCGAGGGCCAGAATGTATTCGGGCATGATTGTTGCTCACTTGCTCGCGGACGCTGCGATATTGGAAAACTCGTCCGGCACGCACTGCACCTGGCCTTCGCGGTCGATCACCGCAAGCGTGACGTTGCCCAGCGCGAGCAGTTCTTCGCCGCGGAAGAGCCGGTATTCGTGTTCGATTTTGGCGGGCGTGACCCGCACGACGGTTGTCCGCAGCTTGAGCACGTCGTCGTATCGCGCCGGGCGGTGAAACTTGCATTCCGCCCGCACGACCACGACGAGCAGCCCTTCTTCTTCCATGCGGCGGTAGTTTCCGCCGGAGGCCCGCAGCAGCTCGGTTCGCCCGATTTCGAAGTAGGTGAAATAGAAAGCGTGGTGCAAGAAACCCATTGGATCGGTTTCCTGATAGCGGACGCGGAGTTCGATTTCATGTTCGCGGAGCATGGCGGCTCAGTTTACCACATGGATCGGTTCGCCGCGCTGGAAGGCGGCAATGTTTGCCGCGGCAATCGCCATCAGGCGGCGTCGAGATTCCAGCGTCGCCCAGGCCATGTGCGGTGTAATCAGGCAGTTCTTCGCGGTCAACAGAGGGTTTCCTTCGATGGGCGGCTCGACGGTCAAGACATCCAGCGCGGCGCCCGCGATGCGGCCTTCATTGAGGGCGTCGGCCAGATCTTGCTCGTTGACCAACCCGCCGCGAGCCGTGTTGATGAACAGCGCGCCGGGTTTCATCGTGGCCAGCCTCTCGCGATTGACCATGCCGCGATTCTGCGGTCCCAAGGGGCAATGAAGCGAGATGACGTCGGCCTCCGCAAAGATCGCATCCAACGATCGCCAGGCAAACGGCTCATAGTTCGGCGCGCTGCCGGGATTTCTGCTATTCGCCAGCACCTCCATTCCCAAGGCGTGGGCCAGCTCGCCAACCCGCCGGCCAATTCGCCCAAAGCCGATGATTCCCATGCACTTTCCGCTTAATTCCGTTAGCGGCGCGTCCCAGAAGCTAAAGTCGCCGCGACGCTGCCACTCGCCTTGCCGCACCAACTGACTATGCCGCTCCGGTCGGTGGATGAGCGCAAGGAGCAATGCAATGACAAGCTGGGCGACACTGCTGGTACTGTATTCAGGCACATTGGAGACGACGATCCCTTGCCGCCGCGCGGCCGCGGAATCGACAATGTCGTGGCCAGTGGCCAGCACGGAAATGAACCGCAGCGCGGGGCACGCCGCAAGCATCGTCGCTTCCAAACGCGCTTTGTTCGTCAAGACGATCACAGCCCCCGCCGCGCGCTCGACGATCTGCTCGGCGGGCGTCCGCTCGTAAACAGTCAGTTCGCCGAGCTTCGCGATGTTGTCCCAGGAATTGTCGCCGGGATTGAGAGTATAGCCATCCAGAACCACGATCTTCACGGGCGACTCCGACGGATGCGGCGGGTAGGCTACGAGGTGAGAAAGTGGGCGATGAGGGCCCCGAACACTCCCCGGTTTTACCGAAGGAAACCGCAATTCGCAAGGTGGGCGCTGCAGAAAGCAATGCACCTGCCGCTACTGAACATTCCAGCGACGGATTCGACTCTAACCTAGACCGGCTGGTCGTTGCGTGGCCCAGTCTGGACGCATACGCCCGGCGGCGGATTATGCGGATTGCCAAGTTGTTATAAAATGATCGTATCGGGTGGCTGATCGTGGTTGCAACACGGCCCGCCTGAAATCACCCTTGAGCGCCGCGGCGGTTCTTATCCTTCCGGCCCGGCGCTCGAGGGCGGCCCGATCTAACACGGAAGGATACTCTGGTGAAGAAACTAAAACAGGCGGCGGCGCCCTCTCGCGCCGCGACTCCGAGCGCTCCCCATTGGATAACGGGGGTCCCTGCCGACATGACTTCGGCGATGCTGATGGAAGAGCACCTTGTGCGGTCCCTTGAAAAGGCGACGGCCGGCGACGGCGACATTCAAGCGACCTACAAGCTCAATAGCAGGCTGACCCGGTGTTTCAAAACTTTTGGCGTTCCCGATGATGAGATTCCGCGATTGACGGAGTTTGTCGTTCTTCAAGGCGGCAACGTCGATATTCTCTCACAAGTTGCTCTTTTGGCAAAAACGTGGCGGGAGGCACACGCGCAGGCGGTTCCCACGGAGGCCGATGAATCGGCATGGCGCCCGGCAGGCGAATTGTGGAAAACGGTTCCGTACAAGGAGTTTGAAAAGCAAAGCGTTCGCACCGGTTTTCATAAAGAACATGCCGAGATGGTTCGCTACAAATCGAAGCACCGCCCAGAGATTCATGCTGGTCGATTCGCGGAGTATTGGACCGAATACGAGCGGAAGCTAGCCGAAAACGCCAGTCTTCAACAGCAGTTCAACGAAGAAGTACGGCAGCGGTATCAGGAGACCCGCGCCGAAAGGACTGGAAAAGGCGAGCTAAAGTAAGCCGGTCTACTTTCAATCTACTCTCAGGTTTTGCCAAGAACCCCCGCGAAAAACGGGGGTTTTTCGTTTTCTACTTTCGGTTTACTTCACACTTGGCAACTTGTGGGAAAATCGCTGTAGGAGAAAAGTCCTATGGCAAAAATCACCAACACGCCCGACGCGATTCAAGCACTTCTTGCGGCAGTAGATCGGCATATTGCCGAGGCAGCCAAAGCCAAAGAGGCTGTCGATGCACTCCGCCGACTGGCGGCCGAGGATGTTCGCCGCGGCCGAGATAAGGTTGCTGAGCGTCTCCGCCGTAACGGTGAATTGGCCGACAGCCTACGTCGCGGAGGTTCATCTCGATGAAGCCTCTGCCCTCACTCGACGGCCGTATCAGTCTCCGCCCCGCCGAGGCTGCGCGGGCGATCGGCATTTCGACGGACACGCTTATGACCTGGCGTTCGCTAGACCCGCCATTGCCAATTGTCAACATCGGCCGCTGCTATCTCGTTCCCGTCCGCGAGCTGCGCGACTGGCTGAGCCGCCAATTGGGCCCATGCGGACACGAACAACCCCAGTTTTTCCCGGCAAATGGCCATGATCCGGCCGCACGCGCTGCGGAAAGCGATGCAAAGAGGGCAGGATGAGCACCAAACGCGGCATGACGCCCAAGCCGACAGCCAGCTATCCGAAGGATCGGCCCAACTTTTTCTCGCACCGCTACTGCCGGCTGTTGACAAAAACCTGCGCGGCCCAGGAAATCGGTCACGTCGCGTTTGTGCTTTGCGTGGTCATCGTGCATCAGGAAGATTCCAAGCGATACAAGGGTGCAGTGACGTTTTTCAACGAGCAATTGATGCCTCTAATTGGAGTAGCGAAGTGGGAATCCCTCGACAATGCGCGGAGGCGAGCCGTGGGCGCCGGCTGGTTGTACTTCGCGCCCGGCAACAAAGGGCTACGGGAACCCGGTCGATACTGGGTCACGATTCCGAGCGGGTTAGATGACCTGGCAGACGCCCCTTGTGATGAAAGCCAATATCCGGCAAACGGGGAATGGAACCACAGCCAATCCCCGACCCAATATCCGGCAAACGGGGATCGTGCCGGGGATCGTGCCGGGGATCGTGCCGGGGATCGTGGGGGGGATCGTGGGGGGGAACATTCTACCCTTACCCCTAACCCTATCCCTGAGAGAGGGCCGAAGCGCCGCGCGCACAGTTTTTGTGAAACCTTCGTTGAAAGAGGCCAGAGCGTTTTGGCAGCAAGAGCACCTCGACGGCGACCCGGCCCAGTACTTTCACGACCGCACTGCGAGCAACTGGAAAAAACGGGGCGGACAGCTCATTGAGGACTGGCAGGCCGACGCGCGAGGCTGGTCATTGCGCCAGCCACAATTCGACGTCCGCCGCAATGGACACGCCAAAGCGGACCTTGAACCGCCCACACAACGCACCCCGCAGTACAGAGATTGAGCCATGAATCAGCCAAGCGAAATACTCGACCGCACACCGCCGCACAGCCTCGACGCTGAAAAAGGGGTCATCGGTTCGATGATTCTCGACCCCAGGGTCATTGACCAGGTTGCGACGATCGTCCAAGCCGATCACTTCTACGCGGACGCAAACCAACGCCTCTTCCGCCATTTGGTTTCGATGTATCAAGCGCGGCGGCCGATCGACATAGAATTACTACGAAATGCTCTGCGGGCGGCCGGAGAGTACGACGCGATCGGCGGCGCGGCCTACATCACAGAAGCTAGCCAGTCAGTCCCCTACGCCCACAACGCGCCGTACTACGCTGCGATCGTGGCCGAACAAGCAAAGCGCCGAGCAGTCATCAATGCCGCCACAGAGGCCCTACGCGATGCGTGGAACCCTACATGCACGATCAATGACACACTGGACGCCCTCGAATCGGCACTCGCCAAGATCCGCACCGGCGAAATATCCGAGGCCCTCATTGACGCGCCAACAGCGGGGCAGGCCGTGCTTGACCATGCCGACGAAATCGCGGAGCGGAAAAACAAGGGCGGCGGCATCTTTACCGGTCTGGACAAATTCGACATCGACGTAGGCGGGTTCTTTCCGGGCGAGTATGTCATCGTGGCGGCGCAATCTGGCGCGGGCAAGACGGCACTCGCGGGGCAGATTGCGGACCACAACGCGAGCCGCGGCCGGCTGGTCTACTACGCTTCGCTGGAAATGGACGCCCGCGAGCTAGCCCAACGGGAAGTTTGTGGGTTGGCGAATGTCAACAGCCGATCCATTCGCACCGCTTCGCTGAGCGCGGATGATCGGTCCCGATTGATCGACGGCGCCAATCAGTTTTCCCAACGTGCCCTACGCATCGACGATCGGCCCTACCTGAAGGTTGCCGACATCCGCCGCGCGGCCCGCCGGCTGGTCAAGGAAAAGCTGGCTCTTGTCATCGTGGATTATCTCGGGCTGATCGAACCAGACGACCCCAAGGTCATACGCGAGCAGCAAGTTGCGCGTATTTCTCGAGCGCTGAAGAACCTTGCGAAGGAATTGGACGTTCCGGTTATTACGCTTTGCCAGTTGAACCGCGAGAACATGCCCGATGAGAGGCCGGCGCTTCGGCATCTGCGGGAAAGCGGCGCAATTGGGCAGGACGCCGACAAGGTTATGTTTATCCATCGACCTGATCAGGGCATCGTGGACCGCGACGAGCAAAATCCGAAAAGCAAAGTTAAACGGCCGTGGCCTGCTGAATTGATTCTCGCCAAGGACCGCACCGGACAGACTGGCGCGTACCGCCTCGAATGGAATCCAGCGAAGACACAGTTTGCTTGTTGGGACTGCGCGGAGAACATGCCGAATTACGAACCGGCTTTTGAGCAGGAGCAATTCTAATGACGACCGATCAGCTTGAATCGCTACGGCAGCGCAGGCCGGCGACGAATCCGCCGCGGAGTGTTCCGCTGTCTCGGATGCAGTTGGAGCAAGCGGCGCTCGAGGCGCACCGCCGCGGCGATAGTTGGGCGACGTTTTGGCCCACAGTAGCCGCTGACGTGGCCGCTGTCACTGGAGAATCGTCAACGCCGTGGGGTAAGGGCAGCGAGGCCCGCCGCGAGCTGGTGGCGCGGCTGTCTCACCTTGTCGCGTGCGGCAATACGGACGGAATGACCCCGGCCGGCGACGGCAAGCCGTCGCACGTGGACGACGCCCAGGACGTAACAATCGTAAGCGATATCGAGACCCGCGCGCGATGCCTCTGGACTCCGACAACGGAGGCGGCGGCAACATGATGGCGGGGGTACTGAACAAGCTGGCCGAACTGTCAAGCTTTTTCCGCGCCGGGTCGATCGTCGCGCTACGGCGGCGGTCAAGGCCCCGTGTGCGGGACACGAACAGAACCCGACAGCGTGATAAGTGGTCCTAACACGCCCCGAACTATTTTGATTTTCCCGAGCGAAACAACAGATTCACGTTTGACGCGCTGCATTTTCCGATGCAAAAAGCGCTGCAAACATCCGCCCGCGGTTGCCTCACCGCGCGGCGGTCCAACACTGAGGCGATGGAGTGTAAAAACATGAGCACACCCGAAAGAGAAAAGATAGGCCCGACCGCGGACGCAATCGTTGAAAAACGGCTGGCGGAAGTTGCCGCGGCCGTGCAGGACGTACAACGCGAGGCCGCGCCCGAAGTCGCGGAGAAGAGGCTAGAGGCGATGCCGAGGGCGTTGACCGACGAAGCCGCGGCGACGAGCCAAGCCCGCGCCGGTCTTGGAGTCGCGGCCAACAGCGACGTGCCGAATCTCGGAGCGGAAAGCCGGACCCCGGCAGTCACCGGCTTCGCGGCCAACAGCGACGTGCCGCGCTTCCCGGAATCGAGCGCGTTGATTTTGCCTATAGCTGCTACTTCCGAGCGAACAACAAGGATGCTTGTGTACAACTTGCCGAGGGATTGCACAGCCGAGGGCAGCGGGTCTATTCCGGGCTGATCCATGCCAAGATTCTGTTGATCGAGTTGGACGACGGCCGCGCGTTTACCGTGGAATCATCGGCCAATTTGCGGAGTTGCGCCAGCGTCGAACAAATCACCATGTTTCACGATCGGCCCCTTCTTGAGTTTCACCGGACGTGGATTAGTGGGCTTATGGAGATCCATGCCAAGTGAGCAAGCCGACGACAACCGCGGACCCGCCGGCGCACCTCGACGATCCGGCCCGGCAGAAATGGACCGAAACGCTTCCCGGCATCGCCCACCGCGAGAACATGGAGCAAGGCACCCTCGACGCGCTGGCGGCCTACTGTCTCGCCTATTCGCGCTGGCAGGCGGCGGAAACGAAGATCAACGAGTTGGGCGCCGTGGTCAAGGTCGGCGGCGGCGCCGTGGTGAATCCATACCTTGCCGTGGCGAGACAGGCCCAGGCCGAAATGCGGAAGTGGGCGACCGAGTTGCGATTAACCCCAATGGCGAGGCGGCGATGATCGGCGGCAGACAGCGTAGGACGCGATTTAAGCGACTGACCGGCCGGACGACGTGGACATCGAGCCGGCGCCTGATCGTCGCAGCGAAAGGCAGAATTGAGGGCCGAACGTGAGTACAGTTGCGATTCGCTCGACGGCCTGAACTATGGCGACTGCACTGGAATCTGCAGCGCTTTGGCCGTGGACCGCGCGCTTTGCGTGAAATCTCGAAATAGTTCGGGTCCGCAAAGGACAAAACGCTTGACGAAACGGCAGAAATGATGAGAATGAAACTTGGCGGTTGAACATCGACTGACCGCCAAGGGCTAGTAACCCTAATCGAGATTCTAAGATGGTTTCCGACAAACAGGCTCCGGGCCGTGATATCCGTGCGCGTAACCAAGCGACGATCCGCATAGGCGGGGAGCAAGGCCGCGCGGCAGACTCGATCTGCTTACTACCGGGTGTCACGGCCCGCGGTCTTTCTTGGAGGAAAGCACCAATATGGCATCCGTTGTAACTCTCAAAACGAAGGGCAAGCCCAACGGCCGGCGCGCCGTGCAATTCCGCCTGCCCGATTCGCGGCCGGAAGAGCGCGGGACAGTCCGACTCGGCAAAGTCTCGCAAGAGGCGGCCGAAGAATTCGGCCGTTGCGTTGACGAGCTGGTCAACGCCAAGAACGCAGGCCAGCAGGCCCGCAAGAAGGTCTTGGACTGGCTGAGCGAGCTATCCGACGAATTGGCCGATCGACTGGCCCAGTTTGAAGTCATCCCAGCCCGGCACAAGGCCCCGACTGCCGTGCTAAAGCAATTCTTGGACGATTACGTCACAAAGAGGACGGACGTTAAGGGCAGTACCGCGATCGTCTACGGGCACACCCGCCGCTGTCTGGTCGAATACTTCGAAGCCGATCGACCCCTCGATGAAATCACCGCCGGCGATTGTGACGAGTGGCGGTTGTGGCTTGCCGACAAGCAAAAGTTGGCAGACAACACGGTCCGCCGGCGCTGTGCGATTGCCAAGCAGTTTTTCCGGGCTGCGGTTCGAAAACGATTGATTCCAGAAAACCCGTTTGACGGCATGAAGGGATGCGTTGTGCGAGAGAACCGGCAGCGCGATTACTTCGTCACAGTGGCGGAGGCCGCGGCCGTGCTGGACGCCTGCCCAGATGCACAATGGCGGCTGCTGTTTGCCCTAAGCCGGTTTGGTGGGCTGCGATGCCCTTCCGAGCACTTGGCGTTGACGTGGGGCGACGTTGACCTGCCCGGCGGCAAGATGGTTGTACGCTCGCCTAAGACAGAGCACCACGAAGGGAAAGGAAGTCGCGTGGTGCCGATCTTCCCCGAACTGCACCCGTACCTCGAAGCCGTTTGGGATCAAGCCGAGCCGGGCACCAACCACGTTATTACCCGATACCGCGATGCAACGCAGAACCTTCGCACCACGTTGACGAAGATCATTAAGCGAGCCGGTTTGGAGCCGTGGCCAAAGCTATGGCAGAACCTTCGCAGCACACGCGAAACAGAGCTATGCGAATCGTTCCCGATCCACGTGGTTTGCAATTGGATCGGCAACAGTCAGGCCGTGGCCAAGAAGCACTACTTGCAAGTGACCGATGAGCACTTCACGAAGGCCACCGCCGGCGACGGCATCGCGTTAAAAAAAGCGCTGCAGAATTCGATGCAAGGACAGGCCAGATGGAGCCAGATTGAAGCCGAACAGAAAAACGAAAACCCCGGAAAACGCGAGCTTTCCGAGGTTTATACGGCTGTACAGGTGGGCGATGAGGGACTCGAACCCCCGACATCCTGCGTGTAAAGCAGGCGCTCTAACCAACTGAGCTAATCGCCCGACGAAGGAGATATCGTAACGTGAATGGCAGGCGGTTGTCAACGCGGGTCACGGAGTTCGCAACGTTCCAGGGCCGTGGCCGCTGTCGCCCCAGAAATCGCGATCATCGCGCTGCTGCTCGTCCGGCTGCGAAGGCGCCGGTGACGCTGAAGATGGAAAGGGAACCGCCAAGTTTGCCGTGCCGCTTGTCGCGCCGCCGGGCGACGTTGAGACTCCAGTCTCACTTTTGTCCAACGTTCCAAGGGAATCTGGCAGCTTGCTTTCAATTTCGGCAAACGTCTTGCTCGGTCTCGCGGCGGCGGCATCGCTGTTCGCGGCCGTTCCCGCTGAAGTTGAGACCACGGGCGCACCGTTTTTGTGTTCGCTCCCAGCGGCCGACGACAATGGGCGAACGGCCGCCGCTGCGGGCGCCGCTGCGGCGTGCCTTCCATTCGGAGCGGCAGTTGCCGCACCATCGGATTTACTATCGCGGAAATGCGATCCAGACGCCGGCATCGGATTCGCCGGGCCTGGCAGATACGGCCAGAGCCGGTCCAGCACGATCACGATCATGATCAGCGCCACGAGCGAAATCACCCACGGTAGATGCCGGTAGTAAGACGGAGCAATTGAAGTTCTGTGAACTGCCCAGGTTCGACCGCCCGGCGCCGTCGGCCGCAAGCCGGCCGCGCGGGCGACGACGATCAGATCGTCGACTAGTTCCGTCGGCGTCGCGTAACGATGCCGCGGGTCCTTCGCCAACATCTTCCGCAGGATGCGATTCACTTCGTCCGGAAGTTCGGGACGGAACTGCTGCAATTCGGGCGGCTGATCGCCCTGGTGTTGGAGGAGCTTTTGCAGCATCGTGCCGCCGACGAACGGCGGCCGGCCCGTGAGCATGTAGAACAGCGTGCAGCCCAGCGAATAGATGTCGCTGCGAACGTCGGCGTTGCGCGGATCGCGGGCTTGTTCGGGCGAGATGTAATCGAATGTGCCGAGCGTGACTCCGCTGGCGGTGAGATCGACCGCGGAATCGGTTTCCCGCAACCGCGCCAAGCCCATGTCGATCAGCTTTGCCTGGCCGGCCGGAGTTATAAGCAGGTTCGAGGGCTTGATGTCGCGGTGAACGACGTTTCGCTCGGAGGCATGAGCCAAGGCGTCGGCCACCTGCAGCGCATAACTAATGGCCTCGCCCAACGGCAGTGGCCCGCGGCTAGCCACCAAGTCGCGAACATTTACGCCCTCGATAAACTCGAAAACGATGTAGTGCAGTCCACGATCTTCGCCCACGTAATAGACGCGGGCGATGTTCTCGTGGTCCAGTCGAGCTGCCGATTGTGCCTCATTTTGAAAGCGAGCAACCGTTTCGTTATCGGCCGCGTGCTCGGGCGCAAGAATTTTCAATGCGACGCTTCGCGCAAGGCGCATATCGTGGCGCGGAATACTTTGCCCATGCCGCCGCCGCCAACGTACTTCAATAACTCGAAGTGGCCCAGCCGCTCGCCGGGCAGGATGCGGCCGTGGAGGATTCGGGACACGGAGTCCGACGATGAGACCCCTGGCGGCGCAGGCGCGAAGTGATGACCGTGGGCTGGTCGTCGTTGGATGGATGAGCAGCGGGAGTGGACGAAATCGGCTCGCCCTGCCTAGTGCCGTTTGATGATGTACGAGACAAGGATGGACCAGCGATGACATCCGAACCGCCTCGAATTGACGATTCAGGCATATTTTTACTCTATCGTCCACTGTTTAAGTCGTCAATTCTGAACCGCGCGTCACCCGTAGTATTCCGCGCCCTGAGATTATATTATTGCAAGATAGTACTGGGACCATATAAAAAGGCCGCAATCTTCCCCACCAATGGGCCGGCAGACGTGTTGCGTGGCCCCTCAACCAAATCTGCTGTGCTCGCAAAATCGAGGAGTATTATCAAAATGTCGAACTCACTTGACCGTCGCCAACTTCTTAAAGCCGGTGTAGTCCTGAGCGCTGGATTCGGCCTGTCGGGCGTCAGCCGCATGGCGGCCGCGTTCGAGCCTTCCGCCGGTGCGCCGAATGCGGAAAAACTCGGCTGGCGGCTCGGCTGCCAGGCTTGGACTTTCAACTACCTTACGTTCTTCGAGGCCGTCGATAAGACGGCTGGCCTCGGGTTGCATTACATTGAGGCGTTCCCGGGCCAAAAGGTGTCGAAAGACAACTCCGCCAAATTCAACGAGAGCTTGACGCCGGCGGATCGCAAGGCGATCAAGCAAAAACTGAGCGATTCCGGAGTCAAGCTGGTGAATTACGGAGTGACTGGCATCGACGGCCGAAAGACGTTCGATTTCGCCAAGGACATGGGCCTTGAGACCATCGTTTCCGAGCCGGGCGAAAAGGATTTTCCCAAGCTCGACGAACTCTGCGGCGAGTACGAAATCAACATCGCCATCCACGATCACCCGAAGCCATCGCATTACTGGAATCCCGATACGGTCCTCAAAGTCACCAAGGGGCTGAGCAAGCGGATCGGCGCCTGTTGCGATACCGGCCACTGGCCGCGATCGGGGCTCAAAGCGATTGAATGCCTGAAGAAGCTCGAGGGCCGAATCATCAGCTTCCATTTCAAGGACGTGAACAAGACCGGCGGCGATGCGCATGACGTGCCGTGGGGAACCGGCATCAACAACGTCAAAGGAATGTTGGCCGAAGTCCAGCGGCAGGGCGTCAAGGCGGTCTTTTCCATAGAGTACGAGTACAACACGAAAAACTTGCTGCCGGAGGTTGCCCAAAGCGTCGCTTATTTCGACAAGGTCTCGGCCGAGTTGGCGAAGGGGTAGCTGGCCGTTATGCAGGCGTCGCGTAGTTCTTTGCGGCGGAAAGTTAAACACGAAGAGCACGAAGGACACAAAGATCAGCCACTTCGCGTCCTTCGCGCCTTCGTGTTTGAAATGTCCGGTTCGTCGAGACGTGGTCGCCGAGGCACCAGAGATTAAGCACCGCCCGGTGCTTGCAGGCGATTGATGACGTAAGTTGTTATCAGATAACATGATGCGATCGCGGTGCGGGTGGTGCTTCGGGCTGTTAAACTGGGTAACGTTGGTGCTTGATTCAATCGGACACAGACCGAGGAAGACGGCAGAAAGGAAGATGGGCGAAAAGAAAATGACGGCCAAGCCCAGTTTCGCGCGGGCCGCGCCATCTTCCTTTCGTACATTTTCCTTTCTCTGTTTTCGTGCGCGGCGGGGCAGTTTAAGCACCGCCGACGCGAATTCGCGGGCTGGTGCTTGACGTGGTGCTTCGCTGTAAACTGTTGCCATCACATGATTTATGCACTTGCGCCTCGCTTGTCACATTAGGTAATCTTGGTGCTTCATGGGCCGGTGGTGCTTTGTTACATCGCCGGTCAGTTTGAGATTCACCATTCATTCTTCGCCTTTCGTCAGGCTCTTACCGCCTGCCATTTTGGCAGTCGTCCATCGTCTCGGCGGCGGGCGACAAATGTGATGCGCACCGCCTTCGCGTGTTTCGGCCGCTGGTGCGCATCTTCGAGCTCGGCCATAAGTCGTGTGCCTACAACAGTTTACAACAAGTCGCTGCGCGGGTGACTTGCGGCCCTCCGCGGGAAGGGGTTGGTGCGCATCTCTCGATCACCTCGTCTGGCCGGCTGCCATTTCTGGCTATGTTTACACATGCAAACAGAAGGCAGCAACTATCGTGCCGATCGCGCGGAATTCCGCATGAAATCATTTCGCCGTTGGGCGAGCCGGACCTCGGCACGAGCGTTGTGGGAGCTAAGGCAGATGTAATTTGAGGGGCATTCATGCCCCTTTGTCGGCTTTAGCCGTTGTTAGGCCCGAGCTTTAGCTCGGGTTGATCGGTATTCTGAACCGCCTTGCCCCCCTCCGTCGCTGCCGCCGCCTGCGGCGGCGGCAGCGACGGAGGGGGGCGGTGTTCCTGCTCCGCGGATCCCGTGCTCAAGCACGGGCCTAAAACGCTGCGCGAAAATGGCCGTAAACGGCCATCATCGATTCTATCTCAACCCACGATGTGCGCATTGATAGTGGAAAAGCCGGCCGGATCCCGCAGGTTGGATCGGTTTGAGTCTAATAGCTGCCTACAATTCGTATTGCGCCAGTTCATCGCGCAAGTCCGATTCAAAACGCCTCGGTTCAACCGGCACACCCTTCCCTTGCGGTGTCGGAAAGACTGCGACTAAACGCGAGTCTTTTTCCATACCGGGAATCCAGCGCTCAAGCCATACATCCAGGGCAATGGGCGTTGCTTGGTTGCGAGCCCAAGGTCCGTTTGCACACAGGCTGGCAAACCTTTCGTGGGGCCAGATTGGAACCAATTCGTTGTGCGCGTCATCGCCGGCAACCGCCCAGCCTTCCTCTTGCCGAAGGCTCCAAAGTTGTTGTTCGTCGGCCGCCTTCTTCACACAGTATCGATACCGTTCCGAAGGTGCCAACGCAATTACTGATCGAATTTCGTCGTCGGTCGGCGTCCAACCCATTCTCTTAGTATTCCTCGTAAAGAACGAAATCGCCATATTTGATGCCTAGCATAGCCGCAATTTGCGGATGGGAAATCCCGGGAATCCATGACTGGACACTTCAGCAATAAGACAAAAGTGGTTCAGAGACCGCAGCTTTCTCTTTCTGTCGGAAAAACTTAGCAGGTGTACGCGACGTAGAAAGTGTCTAGGAGAAACTGTTTTGGAGTTGATTGCAAGCGGCGGATTTGGACCGGTCGCTGGCACGGGCATCAGCGTTGCCAGCATCGCCAGCAATGACATAAGTGCTTGCAGTGCTTGAACTTGAGTCTGCCGACAGAAGGAGCGAATCGGCAGGGTTGACTCATGGAGAGAATTGCCTCGAACGTGGAACAGGCTCCGCGACGAGCCCTCACCCTAGCCCTCTCCCGGAGGGCGAGGGACCAGCTATACGAAAACCAAGAATACGGAGATTCAGTCAAATGACGACCGCCACCACTCACTACGATGAAATCAAGTTTGCCGCGGAGAAGCTACATGCGGACCAGGTGGACTGGACCGTGTTTTATCGCGAAATCTTGAGCCTGCGGGGCATGATTCGCCGTCACTTCCCGACGAAGAAGGCGATGGGCAAGTTTGAGCAATCCGAGGCATACCGCGAGATCCAGCGGATGCTGGCCGACCTGAGAAAGAGGACCAACGCGAAAAAACTTCCGGTGCCGCAGGACACCGCCAATGAATCCAATGAAGAAACGAAGGTCATAACCGTGCGGATACCCAAGTCCATGCACGAGGCGCTGACAGATCGAGGCCTACGAGCACCACACGAGCATGAATAAGCTTTGCATTTCCAAACTGCTGCAGCACATCGAAAATGACCACGTGCCGGGGGCGTTGGGCGAGGAAAAAATGGAAGCCGATCTATAAGCCGGGTTTTGTTCGCCGCTCCGTCGCCTCGATTATTCGCGTAGGGTGGGACTTGTTTGCGACATCAAAGCCCGACGCGCAAGCGAGGCCGCTGAAAACGGCATAGGCCTCGCTTGCGCGTCGGGCTTCGATAGCCCACATGGTTTTGACTAGTTGGCACCCTACGAATAACCTGGGCGACGGGGCGTCGCGATGATCATTTCTCTAGGAGACCGATTGCTCGATCCCTCCAGCAGCCTACCCGGGAGTCGATAGCGGGCCGGACCGACCCATGCTCCCTGTTTGACCTTGCTCCCAGCGGGGTTTACCGAGCCAGGCCGGTCGCCCGGCCTGCTGGTGAGCTCTTACCTCACCGTTTCACCCTTACCTTGCCGAGTTTGTGCCCGGCAAGGCGGTTTGCTTTCTGTTGCACTTTCCCTGGCCTCGCGGCCGGTGGGCGTTACCCATCACTGCGTCCTTTGGAGCCCAGACTTTCCTCCCGCCGGGCCTTACTTGGAGCCCTTCGGCCCCGTTCGTGCCCGGCCGGCGATCATCCGATCGGCTTCCGGTCTTAATTATACCATTTGTCGAATAAATGGTGCTTTTTCCGGTGGATTATCAAAGCCCGACGCGCAAGCGAGCGGGGAATTTACCCGACTCGCTTGCGCGTCGGGCTTCGATACGTGCCAAATATGGCC
Organism: uncultured Planctomycetia bacterium; assembly: GCA_963775975.1. GTDB lineage: Bacteria > Planctomycetota > Planctomycetia > Pirellulales > Thermoguttaceae > JANXQG01. Next base: position 4,222,635 of record CAVZKX010000002.1, on the reverse strand, counting down.
CCATTTACATCAGCTTGACGGCGGAATCGCTCAAAACTAGACTTGATAGAGGGGCTCGGCCGCGCCGCCTGGCAATGGCGCGGAATTTCTGCCAAACGAACTTACACGAGAAAGAATCCATGTACGGCGTTTTGCACCCGGTGGGAGGCGGCGACCCGATTCCGCTACTGAAGAAAAGCCTGATGGTCGGCCGGCGGGAGAGTTGCGATATTGTCCTGCGCTTTTCCAATGTGTCGTCCCAGCATTGCGAGTTGAATATAAACGACGGCTTTTGGTACGTCCGCGATCTGAACAGCCGCAACGGCGTAAAGGTCAACGGCAATCGCGTCACCGAAAAGCGGATCGATCCGGGCGATGTCCTAGCAATCGCCAAACATGCCTATGAGGTGAACTACTCGCCGGTTGATCTGGCGCGGTCGGGCCGCCACCGCCAGATACGCCGAATGCGGTCGTTTTCAGCCAGAGCCTGCTGGAACGTGCCGGCTTGCAAGGTCCCCGTTCGGCCAAGTCGAAGCCAGTGCCGGAGCGCCGCGACCGCGATGCGCCGGCGGCGCGATACGACATCACCCGCGACGAGCCCGGCAAGACCCGACAGAATCGCATCAGCGATGATCCGGTGTAGGTCCCGCTTGCCGAGCGGGACCGTGGCGGCAGGGAATCGAGAAATTGTGGCATCTTAATCAACGGCGAACGTACCAGTCCCTTCCGGCAGAAGGGACCTACTGATGGCGAAGAAGAAAAAGTCTCGGGTTGAGTTTCGCAAGAATCGCGCGCCGCGGCGCGAATAACCGACTGGACGCGGCAGTTCGACGAGCACGGTTTCGCCGAAAAGGCCCCGGAAAGCGAGGAGCGGATCAGCGGCCGTGGAGAGCACGCCCGGCGGCGGACGGTCCATACGGCCGAGGTGGCAGCGGGCGAATGCGGCGCGGAGATGCCTCTCGTGAATCTGGAAGTCGACGAGACTGTCTGCCGCCGCGGCCGTGTGCTTTCTGTCTTCGGGCTGTCGAGCACCGTGCTTGGCGACGATGGCACGATCTATCAATGTGCCACTCGAAGGATTCTCAAGACGCTCAGCAGCGAAGAGCGGAATCCCGTAGTCGCGGGCGATCGCGTGTTCCTGCGGCCGGAGGGAAGTGGCGAGCCTCGCGAGGGCCTCATCGAACGCGTCGAACCGCGGCACGGCACGGTTTCACGGGCGGTGCGCGGCCGGCGGCAAGTTCTTGTCAGCAACGTCGATCAAGTGCTTATCGTAACCAGCGTGGCTGAGCCGGTGCTGAAGCCGAATCTTTTGGACCGGATGCTCGTCGCCGCAGAAAAAGGCCGTGTGCGACCGATCATCTGCATCAACAAGATCGACCTCGACGAGCCCGCGAACTTGATTCCGCTGGTGGGTGTCTACAGTCGGATGGGCTATACGGCCCTGCTGGTCAGCGCGAAAACGGGCTTCGGCATCCAGCGACTGCGGCAGATTGTCGCGGGCCAGCAGAGCGTCGTCGCCGGACAGAGTGGCGTCGGCAAGTCGTCGCTTTTGAACGCCATCGACGCCGGCTTGCATTTGCGCGTAGGCGCGGTCAGCGAGGATAACGAAAAAGGCCGGCATACGACGACTACCGCGAAGCTGCTGCCCGTGAGTTGCGGAGGGTTTGTGGTCGATACGCCCGGGCTGCGGAGTTTTGAGCTTTGGGACGTGATTCCCGAGGAGGTCGAGGGCTATTTCCGCGACCTGCGGCCCTACGTGAGTCTCTGCAAGTTTCCCGATTGCACGCACACGCACGAGGATGATTGCGCCGTGAAAGACGCGGTGACCGATGGCTTGCTGGACGAGCGGCGTTATGAAAGTTATTGTGCTTTGTTCAGCGGGCAGATGGAGGATTGACGACTCGTGCCCGCGCTCCGCGTGGGGCACGCACTGATGGCCGCTCCGCGGCCACGTGACGATTGAAACTATGGCCCTGGCACGGGGCCGCTGAGCGGCGAACAAGCCCGTTACGACGCGGAGCGTCGCAACGAGAGAGGCATTTCCTCAAACCTGGAGACTACAACCGGCAGTGAAAGAAATCCGTCGCACCGAGAGCGTGATAAGCGAGTCGGCGATTCTGGTGGGCGTCCTGCTCACCGACCGCAATGGCGACCACGACGCGCTGGAAGAATTAGAAGGCTTGGCCGAGGCGGCCGGCACGCAAGTCGTCGGCAAACTGACCCAGCGCCGCGAATCGCCCGACGCCGCCACCTATCTGGGCAAAGGCAAGGTCGAGGAGCTTAGCCAACTGGCCCATGCCGAGATGGCTGACGTGATCCTCTTCGACAACGATCTTAGCCCCGGCCAGACCCGCAACCTGGAAAAGGCGACGGGCGTGAAAGTTTTGGATCGCACGGAACTGATTCTCGACATTTTTGCCCATCGTGCGCAGACGCACGAAGCCCGGTTGGCCGTCGAGCTGGCCCAGTTGGAATACCAGATGCCGCGGCTGAAGCGGATGTGGACGCACCTCTCGCGGCAGGCGCAAGGCGGCGTCGGCCTCCGCGGGCCGGGCGAAAAGCAGTTGGAAGTCGATCGCCGGCTTGCCGAGAAGCGCGTCACCGATCTCCGCAAGCAACTTCGCGCTATCGAGCAGCGACGGCATCGCGAAGTGGCCGCGAGGCGGGCGCAGATGACGGTCTCGCTCGTCGGCTATACGAACGCCGGCAAGAGTACGCTCTTAAACGCATTGACCGGCGCGGACGTTTTTACCAAGGACCTGCTCTTCGCAACGCTCGATACCCGCACCCGCCGCTGGCAACTGCCCGGCTGGGGACCGGTGCTGTTGAGCGATACGGTCGGTTTTATTCGTGACCTGCCACACCATTTGATCGCCAGCTTCCGGGCGACGCTGGAAGAAGCCCGGCAGGCCGATTTGCTGCTGCACGTTGCCGACGCCGCCAATCCGGCAGTGATCGAGCAGATCGCGGCGGCGTACAAGGTGCTGGAAGAACTCGGCATCCAGCAGAAGGACACGCTCTTGGTGCTCAACAAGGCCGACGCGGTCAAGGAACGCGATCGCCTCGACGGCCTGATGCACCGCTATCCGAATGCGATCCCGATTAGCGCGCGATCGGGCCAAGGCATCGACAAACTAGAGGCGGCCGTGAGCGACGCCTTGAGCCGCAGCTTCCACGACATCGACGTCGAGCTAGGCGTCGACAACGGCCGCTTGTTGGCCTATCTGGCGGCGAATGGCGAGGTGCTCTCGAAGACTTTTCACGATTCAAAGATCATCGTCCACTGCCGCATCTCGCAGCATTTCTTGAGCCGCGTGGAGAATGACGGGGTTGTCGTGCGGCCGCATGAGAATCATAATGGGCAGCCGTAACCGCGAAGCGGTGAAAGTTAATAGCCAGGGGTGTAAACCCCGGGACACAGTGACCGTATGCGAATGAAGCCCCGAAGGCGCGATAGAAGCGGGACTCGGTTTGCTTTCGCCTCTCCGAGGCTGATGGGTGTTTTTTACCCGTACCAGGGGCTTGCGCCCCTGGCTATTGGCTTTCGCCGCTCCGCGGCTGACTCTTTCGCAATTGCAACAACGCCTCATCCCAATCGACGAATTTCAGCTTGCTTTCATCGGCAAGCCGCTTACGCTCGGCGAGAACACTCCTGTGCCAATCGGGCGAAGGCAATTCGGCAGGATTTCGCGAAAGGTCCGCCCAAAGAGTTTCAATCACTTCCAGTTTCTCTGGCATCGACATTTGACAGAGCGGCAGTGCAATGCGCATGACTCACGTTCAGCGCCGAGACGATTTGCAAGATGACGCCATTCTAAGTATCGGAACGAATCCGTTTGCGTCGGGAACGAAGGGATTGTGGTGCGACCTCTTGAGGGGAATAATAACGAAGCTTTGCATTCAGTCGATTTCGCTGAGAGGGCGCTTAAAAATGTTTGAGGCAGATGACAAGATTCGTCAGATCGCTGAGGCATATTCTCTTGACGCGGTCGACCACGCAAAGGGAGTGGGCATTGAACTCGATTGGACTGACAAGAGCATTCAGAAGGTCGAAGAAATCCTTGGGATGTTGCACAAGCAGATGAGCAATGCGAACCCTTCCGAAGATAAAGTCCTTACTTTTGCGAAGATTTATGGCAGTTATACCGGCGAGGTATTCAGAAAGAACCACGGAGCAACCTGGGGAATGGTTACGACTGACGGCAATGAACTCCCTGGCATGCAAGTCGAGGAGGCCGACCTTAGGTTTTGGCCTTGGGGACGCGCTCAGAAGAGGATCATGAACGGGCCTGAAGATAACATTTGGCACTACTATCAAGCCTTGCTTCGAGAGGCCGCTCCGGCCGGCCGCGATGAGAACGCTTCATCGGCTTCCCAAGGAACCCAGCGAAAACCTTGGTGGCGATTTTGGTAGGACGAATATCATGGCTAGACGCGACATCGAAGACAGCCGCTCCCTCGTCACCGGCGCCTCTAGCGGCATCGGCCGGGCGATTGCGAAGGAACTTGCGAGACAAGGCGGCAAGGTCGTTTGCGTGGCCCGGCGCGAGGATCGCTTGGAGGCGTTAGCCAAGGAGATTGAAGCCGTTGGCGGAAGCGTCGTTACAGTTGCCGGCGATGTAACTGATTCGGAAACCAGGAAGCGCGGCATTGAGGCCGCCATCTCTCATTTCGGCGGGCTCGACGTCCTCGTCAACAACGCCGGCGTCGGCGCAGTCGGGCCGTTCGCGTCGAGCGATCCCGAGCGGGTGCGGCGGATCATGGAGGTCAACTTCTTTGCCCTGGTCGAGATGACGCGACTCGCACTGCCGCATCTCAAGCAGGGCCGCGCGCCGATCATCGTCAACGTTAGTTCGATCCTCGGCCGTCGCGGCGTGCCGCACAACAGCGAATACACGGCCAGCAAGTTCGCTGTCCACGGCTTCAGCGAGTCGATCCGCGCCGAGTTCGCGGGCAGCGGCATCGATGTGCTCGTCGTAAGCCCCGGCACGACGGAGACTGAGTTCTTCGACAACGTGCTGGAAAGCAAAGGCGGTCCGAAATGGCCAGAACACGCGGCCGTGAGCGCCGATGCCGTCGCCCGAGCGACCGTCCGCGCCATCCGCCGCGGCAGCCACGAGATCACACCCTATCTCTGGGGCAAGGTGCTGGTGCTGTTGAACCGCGTCTCGCCGTGGTTTGTGGATAAGCTGATGGAGCGGTACGCGTGACAGTCGATCTCGGCTTCCAAATCCTCTACGAGCAAAACGGCTGCCTGGTGGTTAACAAACCGCCCGGCGTGTTGACCCAGGCCGTGCCGGGAGTCGATAGCCTGGAGGTCCGCGTGAAGGCCTATCTGGCCGGCCCGCGCGGCGGCGGCGAGGTCTACCTCAATGTGATCCACCGGCTTGACCGTCCTGCCAGCGGTGCGATTATTTTCGGCAAAGATCTACGAACGACACGGAAGCTCGGCGCTCAATTCGAGAATCGGCGGGTGCGAAAGGTCTACTGGGCGTGCGTCGAGGGAAGTGTCTCGCCCGATACGGGCCGCTGGGAAGATCATCTCTATAAGATCGAAGGCCAGCCACGGGCCGAGGTTGTCGCCGCCGATCATCCCAAGGGCCGGCACTCTGCACTTCGCTACCGCATCTTGAAAACATTCGACTGGGGCACGTGGCTGGAAATCGAGTTGGAAACCGGCCGCACTCATCAAATCCGTGTTCAAGCCGCTTCGCGCGGTCACCCCGTACTGGGGGACAGGCAGTACGGATCGAAGCTCACGTTTGGACCTCAAGTCGACGACGAGCGGCTCAATGCGATCGCGCTTCACGCACGGAGTCTGACGTTTCGGAATCCCGACACGCATGACACGATTGTCGCGGAAGCGCCTGTAGCGGCGTATTGGCCCGCTTTATGAGAGTCGGCTTACCTCGGCGGTCTCCCGATAATGTACAACATTGATATAATTGCTGTCATTCGAGCAATCTGCGGATATCGCGCCGCGCTTTGGCAAATACACGAAAGCAGCATTAAAATGGCATTGAACGACCCCTTTCACGCACGAGATACTTTCGATACCGGCAACGGCAGCGCGGGAATTTACCGCCTTTCGCGCCTCGAAGACGCCAAGCTGACCACTGTCTCTCGGCTGCCGTACTCGATCCGCATCTTGCTGGAAGCCGTACTCCGCGGTTGCGACGGCTACGCGGTGCGGGAACAGGACGTGAAGAATCTGGCCGGTTGGAACGCCGCCGCCCCGGCGAATATCGAGGTACCCTTCAAGCCCGCGCGGGTTGTCTTGCAAGACTTCACCGGCGTGCCGTGCGTCGTCGATCTGGCGGCCATGCGTAGCGCGATGCGGCGGCTCGGCGGCGATCCCAAGAAGATCAATCCGCTGGTGCCTGTCGATCTGGTGATCGATCACTCGATCCAGGTCGATTTCTTCGGCGGCGCCGATTCGATGGAACGCAACGTGGCGAGGGAATTCGATCGCAACCGCGAGCGCTACGAATTCCTCCGTTGGGGACAGAACGCCTTCCGCAACTTCCGCGTCGTGCCGCCCGCCGTGGGCATCGTCCATCAGGTCAATCTCGAATACCTGGCCAAAGTCGTGTTCCTCGGCAAGGACGACGCTGGCCCGATCGCATTCCCCGATACGCTCGTCGGCACCGACAGCCATACGACGATGATCAACGGCCTCGGCGTTCTCGGCTGGGGCGTCGGCGGCATCGAGGCCGAGGCAGTAATGCTCGGCCAGCCGCTTTATATGCTCGCGCCGGAAGTGATTGGCATGAAATTGAGCGGCGAACTGCCGCCGGCCACCACCGCCACCGATCTCGTGCTCACCGTCACGCAATTGCTTCGCAAGGAAGGAGTCGTCAACAAGTTTGTCGAGTTTTTTGGCCCAGCGATCAAGGGAATGAAGGTCGCCGATCGGGCGTTGATCGCCAACATGGCGCCCGAGTATGGTGCCACGATGGGATTTTTCCCCGTGGACGAACTGACGCTCGACTACATGCGACTTACCGGACGTACCGACGCCGAAGTAATGCTCGTCGAACGCTATACGAAAGAGCAGCAGCTCTTTTACCGCCCGGGCGACGGAGATCCGACCTACACGAAGATCCTCACGCTCGACTTGGGCACGATCGAGCCTTCCATGGCCGGACCCAAGCGCCCGCAGGACCGTGTGCCGCTGACGAACGTCAAACGGGCCTTCCGGCAATCGCTGCAAGCGCCGATCAAGGACCGCGGTTTTGGGCTATCGGAGCAAGATACTGGCAAATCAGCCACGGTCAACGACAACGGCCATTCGGAGAAAATCGGCCACGGCGCGGTGGTGATCGCGGCCATCACGAGCTGCACGAACACAAGCAATCCCGATGTCATGCTCGCCGCCGGGCTACTCGCGCAAAAGGCTGTCGCGCGTGGGCTAACCGTCAAGCCTTACGTAAAGACGAGCCTCGCGCCGGGCAGCCGCGTCGTGACGGACTACTATCGCAAGACCGGCCTCGATACGGCCCTGGAAAAGCTCGGCTTCGATCTTGTCGGCTATGGTTGCACGACCTGCATCGGCAACAGCGGTCCGCTGCCGGAGCCGGTGGCCGAGGCGGTTAAGGGCGGCGATCTCGTGGCCGCGGCCGTCTTGAGCGGCAATCGCAACTTCGAGGGCCGCGTCAATCCGCTGGTAAAGGCGAATTATCTGGCCAGCCCGCCGCTGGTCGTCGCCTACGCCCTGGCCGGCAGCGTCGATATCGATCTGGCCACCGAGCCGCTAGGCACCGGCAGCGACGGCCAACCCGTCTATTTGAAGGACATCTGGCCATCGCGCGAGGAAGTGAAGAAGGTGGTTGCCGGCGCGATCGGAGCCGAAATGTTCCGCAATCGGTACGAGAACGTATTTCAGTCGAACGAGACGTGGAACGCTTTGCCGGTTTCGTCGAGCGAACTTTATCCCTGGGACGCCAAAAGCACCTACGTTCAGGAGCCGCCGTTTTTGATCGATCTATCAAAAGAACCGAGCCCCATCCAGCCGCTTCGCGGGGCGCGGGTGCTGGCGGCGCTCGGCGATTCGGTCACGACGGACCACATTTCGCCCGCCGGGTCGATTGCAGCGTCAAGCCCCGCCGGGAAGTACCTTTTGGAGCACGGAGTCAAGTCGTCCGATTTCAATAGCTACGGCGCCCGCCGCGGCAACGACCGTGTGATGACGCGCGGCACATTCGCCAACATCCGCATTCGCAATCTCCTGGCCCCCGGCACGGAGGGCGGTGTAACGCGGCACCTGCCCGACGGCGAGGTGATGCCGATCTACGACGCGGCGATGAAGTATAAGGCCGAAGGCGTGCCGCTGGTGATTCTGGCAGGCACTGAATACGGCACCGGCAGCAGCCGCGATTGGGCTGCCAAGGGCACGTTCCTGCTCGGCGTTCGCGCCGTGATGACCGTCAGTTTCGAGCGCATCCACCGCAGCAATCTCGTCGGCATGGGCATCCTGCCGCTGGAGCTGCCGCAAGGCAAGACATGGGAGTCACTTGGGCTGACCGGCGAAGAAGTGTTTGAGATTCTCTGATTTGAACGACAAACTTCAACCGCAATCGCAAATCAACGTCCGCGCAACGGCAGCCGATGGCAGCGTCAAGGAGTTCGCCTGCAAGGTCCGCATCGATACGCCAGTGGAGATGGATTATTACCGCAATGGCGGGATTTTGCAGACGGTGTTGAGGAAGCTGGCGAAGGGGTAGCTGATCAATAACTGGGCTAGGGAACGGCCGATGCAATTCTCCGCTACTCGTTATTCGCCGCCGGCGGTTCCGCGCGGGCGAACAATTCCGCCAGCGCGAGCATGAATCCCGGTAGGACATCGCCACCATCCAGCACGCCGTCACGGTCAATGAATGTCGGATTCTCCGGCGCCGTGTAGACGTTCGCTGTGCGTGTCTTCGGATCGATCAGCCATACCAACTGAACGCCGGCATCGAAGTACTCGCCCCGTTTCCGCTTCATCTCCGCGGGCGTATTGCTCTTGGACAGGACTTCGACGGCCAAATCGGGCACGAGCTCGGGAATCGGCTCTTCGGGCAGTTTGCCTTCGGGGAATCGCTCCCAGCGGATGAACGAAACGTCGGCAGCACGCACCAAATCAGCGAGGATTTCCAGCGTCCCGGCCTCACCCAACACCATGCCAAGATTGTTGGATTCGAGGTACCGACGAATGAAGTAGATCAACTCTGCGGCAACGCACGATTCGTAGTATCCCACGGCTTTCTCCACGAGGATCCCATCGACAAGCTCACAGATTCGGCCGGTGGCAGCGCGGATTCGCTCGACGTTGTTGACCGTGGCGCCGCCAAGCGAGGGAACGATGAGAATGCGCTCGACGGGAATATCCCCCAGGCGGTGTTGCATTTCGGCGACCGTCCAGACAGCGGGAAGTGCGGGGAATGGAGCCAGGGGCGAATCCGAAGTGATAACGCTTGCCATACCAGTTCCCCATTATCGTGCGGCTACGAGATTGAATTCCGTCGCCCTCAGAACGTCCGATCCGCCAACTCCTGCCCAACCATTTCCCAGTCGTTCTGATATTCGCGAATCGCCTCGTTGGGGCTGAGATTGAGGATTACCCGGCCATCGGTCACCCAGCGGTCTTTTTCAAAGCGGAAGACGGCCGTGCCGGCCTGAAGGTTGCTCATCAGGTCGGTTGTAGAGGTGGCCATCTGGCTGATGCCCTCCAGGGCGACGGTGACGGCGACAAAGGCCGACAACTCGCCCGTCGTCCGATGCCGGACGTAGCACACGGCATCGTCGAACTCGCAGTTCGACCACCGGGTATCCTCCGGCCTGGCGGGCGAGCCGGCGCGAGATGAATCGAACCTCCAGCCATTCGCGCTGGCGGTGGAATTCCTTACGGGCCTTCGCAAAACGAGCCTCCCGTGCGGCAATCTGAAAAGGACGCCACAAAAGCAATATGGCCGCGATGGCCAGCGTCAGAGCTATCGGAATCCAAAGCCAGGGCTCAAGCACGATTTGCCTCCCGCGCACGATCGAACGATCCTTCGGAAGTAGCCTTTTCATTCTATCCTAAATGCGGCTAGTATTGCAAGCACCACCCCCAATACTTGCCGCGTGGCAGGGAATTCGGCTTTTCGGTTCGGGTTTTGCCCTACCTTTGTCGAGCGACGCAATAACTTCGGCGCCACGAATCGCCCTCGCCCTGCCAGCCACTTTCGCCAACCCACTTCGATCGTGGAATAACCTCCTAGAATGCGTTATACTGCCCTTACGTTTTATTATACGCAGCTACGCCGCGAGGGCGATGCTGCAATTCCGAAATTCCGCTGAAGTTCATCTGAATGTGCCCCTGAAAGGTTTGGAAACGTTAAAAGTCAAACTGGGCATCTTAGCGTCGCCATTTGCAGGCAGATCGTAGATACATACGCGGCTGCGAATGACGTTCCCGCGGACTATCCGCCCGCCCGCCGCGGAATCGGAAACGGTTGGCGGAGCAATCGATTTAGACCGATACTTTTCGCTCGGCGGCCGACATGATAACGCGCATTGAACTCACGAATTTCATGTCGCACGAGCACACGGTGATCGAGCCCGCCGCCGGGCTGACCGTGCTGATCGGGCCGAATAATTGCGGCAAGAGTGCGATAGTCGCCGCTTTGCAAATTCTTTGTAGCAACGAGAATTCGACCTACGTTATGCGGCACGGTGCGAAAGAATGTACCGTGAAAGTCGAGACCGACGACGGCCATGCAATCGAATGGCGGCGGAAGAATTCACCAAGCTACACCATCGACGGCCAGAGATTTGATCGGCTTCGGGGCAGCGGACTACCGGATGAGCTCCATACCGCTTTGCGACTGCCCAAAGTCGAGGCGGGTGATGACAACGATTTTGATGTCCATTTCGGCACACAGAAGTCGCCCATTTTTCTGCTAGGAGGATCGTCGGCCAACGCGGCTCGGTTCTTCGCATCGTCCTCTGATGCGATCCGCCTCGTGGAAATGCAAAGGCGGCACCGGGAGAAGCTGTCCCACGCCCTGCGCGAGAAAACCCGCCTGGAGGTCGAAGCGGCAAAGGTCAACGCGGCCTTGGGGACCCTTGAACCGGTCGTCGACATCGAACAGAGGCTCGTGGCAGCGCGCATGGCATACGATGGTTTCCGGCAGCTTTCTAGCTGGATCGAAGCAGCAGCAAATACGGAGATCGGCCTCTGCATTCAATTCAAAAAGCTGGAAAAACACGCCTCTCAGTTCGACGCGCTCAGCGAATTGCGACAGCCGCCGACTATGGTCTCGATCGAGCCGCTGGAAAAACTAATCGAGACTAAAGTTGCTGCGGAGCGCCGGCTTCGATCGGCTAGGTCGCGAGCGGAGGCGCTGCGGCCGCTTCCCGCGCCGCCGACGCTGCACGACCCGACCGTGCTCGACCGAGTGACGGCCGGGATCGCGACATTCACCAGGAACCACGCGAGGTCGAAAGCTCAATCGGGGGCCCTTTCGCAGGTATGCCTGCCGCCGCCAATGGCCGAAGTCGAACCGCTGCGCCGGCACATCGAGCGGCTATCCGAGTCGGGCAACGAGATTGAAGCACGGAGTGATATGACTGCTCTGCTTCACCGACTTCGGGAGCCGCCCCGATTGGCGGACGAGTTGAGTTTGGCCGCGTCGCTTGCGGCGATCAAAAGTGCAAGCCGGCAAGTTGTCCGATGGGCCGCGAAAGCGAGGACCGTCGCCGGCATCGCGACTGCTCCCCCGGTCGCGGATTCGTCGGCGCTGACTGATTTGATTCGTCGCACGGAAGAAATCGGCAAACAGGTCCGCGACTTCGAATCGGCGTCCAAAACCGCCGAGCGCAATCTTGATTCGGCCGCGGCGGATGTGCGATCGTACGTGGAAGGCCGCACATGCCCGATCTGCGGCAGCGCCCTGGACGCCGGAAAGGTAATCGCCTGTGCCACGGTCGGCCTCGGAGGGCATAATCATAGCTGATCTCGAATATCAAGGACTGTTGGTGATTGGTGATCCTCACCTTGAAGCCAGGCCGCCCGGGTTTCGCAAGGACGACTATCCGGAAGTAATCCTGAAAAAGCTCGAGTGGTGCTTCGATTACGCGCTGAATAATCGCCTTCTGCCGGCGATCCTTGGCGATCTCTTCGACAAGCCGCGCGACAACCCCAATTGGATTATCGGCAGGCTGATCGATTTGTTCAATCTACACGGCGAAGTACTCGGGCTCTATGGCAATCACGACGTACATTACAATCCGGAGTTGAGCGACGACGATTCCTTCAGCCTGCTGGTCAAGGCGGGCCGGGTCCGACTGCTCAGCGCCGAGGCGCCGTGGCGCGGGACCATCGGCGGTCGGGCGGTCGTGGTTGGCGGCTCGTCGTACCGTCAGAAGATCCCCGACCAGTTCCCCCTCGATTCAGCGGCCTGCGAAAGCGGCGACACGCCACCTCTCGTAATCTGGCTCACTCACCACGACATCAACATCCCCGGCTACGAGGATGGCTGGATAAAGCCACGAGAGATCGAAGGAATCGATCTATTGATCAACGGACACATCCATCGGCGGCTTGACAACGTCCAGGCAGGGAAGACTCTATGGGTAAATCCCGGCAACATCAGCCGCCGGGCACGAAGCGATGCCGGCCGCGCTCACGTGCCGGCCGTGCTGGGAATCGGAATTTCCCCCGGCAATTATGAATTGGACTGGGTGGAGGTGCCCCATCGGCCCTTTGAAGACGTTTTTTACGATGCGGTCATTTCGGATGTCGGTGAGACCGGGGCGTCGGCCTTCGTGGCCGGTCTGGCGGAACTCCAGGCGCGGCGCACGGCCGGCGGTGCAGGGCTGATGGAGTTTCTCGAGCACAACCTCAAGCAATTCGAGGCGCCCGTCGCTGATGAAATCATGAAATTGGCCAACGAGGTAATGGACAATTATGAAAGCACAAGTGGAAGCGAACATGGCTGACCAGACGATTGAACAACTGCAAGAGCGATATCGCGAACTGCATACCAAGAAAATCCAGGCCGACACCAATCTTGAGAACGCGAAGGCCAAACTTGAAGAACTTAAGGCTGAAGCCCTGATGGAATTCGGCACAAGCGACGTGCAAGAATTGCGCGATATTCTTCGCACGAGGAAGACTGAGAACGAAAAAAGCCGGAAGGCCTACCAATCTGAGCTTGATCGGATCGAAGCGGATCTCGCGAATGTCGAAAAGAATCTGGGTGACACTGGCGACCCGGATGTCGATTCCGAGGAGAAATCCTGATGTCGGCCGGCGAATGGAACGTCTCCGATTCGTTGCCGGGCACTGGACTCCGCGCTCCGGATGATGCTTTGCGGCGCGCGGACCGTCTGCTGGGTAAACGCGAGGATCTTGTCAAGAAATCGAGGGAGTTCGCGAGCGAATTCGAGAAACTCAATACCTATCTGCCGATTGCCGAAAAAGTAACACTCGCGCTGGAGGAGCTCAGCAATCAACTTTTCCAGCAACTTCTGGGGATGGTTGAGGAAAAGTTGACCATCGCACTCCAGGAAATACTCGACCAGCCGATCAAGCTTCGGGCGAATGCGGAATTCAAGCGCGGTGCGGCGACCGTGGAGTTCTGGATCGATCGCAATGGTCAAAAAGAGGACGTGCTACGTGGCCAGGGAGGCTCCGTGACCAACATCCTGAGCGTCGGCTTGCGAATGTTCGCCTTGATTACACTCGACGAACGCCAGCACCGCCGTTTCCTCGTCTTGGACGAGCAGGATTGCTGGCTGCGGCCCGACCTGGTCCCGAAGCTGGTAAAAATCGTGCATGACGCCGGCCGCGCGCTAGGTTTTCAAATTCTCATGATTAGCCACCATGAAGTGGCCTTGTTCGAGCGATATGCGGATCGCATTTTCCAACTTGCTCCTCGCGGCGACGGCGGCGTCGAAGTTCGGCAAATCTTTGAGGCTGCCCGCGAACTCGATCCGTTGCCATAAGTTCTTACCAAATAAGGCTTTAGCGGCTAATCTACGGAAAGTGGGGGGCTGAATTTCACTGCACTTGCGAGCTTTCGTGTAACGCCTGCGTTTTCGCCCCGTATTTGAAGGTGAAATGCGAACCGGATGTTCCGGTTCCAAAAAAAGTTCCGCGAGCACGCAACTTATTCACCGCCCGAACGATAATGGTCCTGAATCGTGCATCGCGTGAACTTTGAGCCCACAAATCCTGGCTCACCCCCAAAAGAAATGAAACACTCACTTCGAAAGGCGACGATCATGAAAACCTCCCTGAAAAGCTCGTGTGCGGCAATCGTTTTGACAGTTTCCCTCCTCGGCGGCAAGGCCCTGGCCCACGGCGGTAGTGGCGGTGGCGGCGGCCACCCGATTGGCGGCAGCGGGTTCAGCCATCCCTCCAGCAGCTTCAATTCGTCCAATAGCTTCCGCAGCAGCAATACGTCGCTCAACCACCCCGCGAATAGCGGGCTTGCGAAAACCACCCAGTTGAACAACTTCAAGCAAACAAGCAACGCCAATCAGTTCAACAAGCAAACCAACGCCAACAAGCAAACCAACGTCAACAAGCAAACTAACCTCGGCAAGCAATCCAACCTCACCTCGCAAAATAGCTTCAACAAGCAGAACAATGGCAACAAGGTGAGCAACAACAAGTCCGGCCAGAACGGCTGGAATAAGTCCAACGGCAACAAGAACTCGAAGCCGTACGACAAGTACTGCAAGAATAAGAACTGGCCGGGCAAGTGCGGGCCGAGCAACTGTTGGTGGGGCGGCTTTGGCTGCGGCTTCGGCGGGTGCATCGGCGGCGGCGATTGCGGCTCGGATGACTCGTACTGCTGCGATCCTTGGTGCTCGCCGTGCTACAACGTTTGCTACGAGTATAGCCAGCCGAACTGCACGCCGGGCTACTCGCCTGATGGCACGCCGACCTTCGGTCAGACCGATCCGACCCCCGGCCCGAGCCCGGTCCCGACGCCCGATCCGACGCCCGATCCGACGCCCGATCCGACCCCGAGCCCGACGCCAAGCCCGACCCCGACCCCCGGTCCCTCGCCAGTAGCCAAGACGGTTCACCTGGTCAATCCGGCCGAGACGCAGACGACGCTTGGCTTCGCGGTGAACGGTCAGGCCTACACGCTGGAAGCCGGCCAATCGCAGGACGTGCAGATTGCTGACGGAGCGGTGATCGAGTTCGATCGCGGCAGCGACAACCTGACCGGCCGCTACACGCTGACCGACGGCACGTACCGCTTCGGCTCGACGCCGCAAGGCTGGGAACTGTTCCACGGCGACGCCGCCGCGGCCCAAGCGGTTGCCACGAACTAATCGCGGACGAGAAGAGTGCAATGCGGGCAAGTCGCCCGTCGTAAAGAAGGTTAAGCAACCAAGAGCCGTATGATGCGGCTCTTGTTGCGTTTCTTGGACGATTAAATCCATCGGCGGCGATCACGCCTACCGAATTGGACGCATTGCCAAGATTTTATCGGCAAGCCATAATGAGAATAGAAGGGCTGTTCGCCAGCGATGGACCCAGGTAGCCGATGCCGTATCGGCCGGGTCATGGCCACGAACTGCTGGCAATCACGGGTCTTTGCTGTCCTCCCTTGTCAACTTCAATCGATCCATCGTCGGCTCAGGCGGCATCCGTTTCGACACATCGACCTGGCAAGCGGCACTTTGCTGATCTTGCCCAGGAATGGCGCGATGCTACCGCCTTTTCCTCCTCAACGACGACGATGGCAATGCACCCGGCGTATCAGCAGATCATTGGGATGGGCGACGCCGCGCTGCCATTCATCTTTCAGGAACTCCGCCGCGACCCGGACCATTGGTTTTGGGCGCTGAAGGCGATAACCGGCGAGGATCCCGTGGCCGCATCCGATCGCGGCCAACTCGACAAGATGACAACAGCATGGCTCGATTGGGCCGGACGGCACGGCCAGCGATGATCGACGATTTGCCAACGCTCCTGAAATCAGCCGGATTTCATCTTCGCACCGGCGCGAATGCGTCATCCCTTGATCGTTTGGAATCGCTACTCGAACTTCGTTTGCCCGCCGAATTCTCGCAACTATACTCACTCTCCGACGGTGCCGATAGCCACGGACTCCAGTTGTACCCGGTCTCCGAAATCGAGGGCTATGCCGACGTTTTTGAAGGCGGCTTGGGATACGTTCCGTTTACAGATAGTAACGATTCCAATCCGTATTCCATCTGTTGCAACGACCCGATGAGAGGTATGATCGTCCATGTCTTCCACGACGACGAATCACCGCTTATATGTCGTGGTCTTGGCCGTTTTTTTGATCTCATCATTGAGGCAAGGCAGCGGGGAACTGATGTTGGTTTTATTGAAGGTGACTTTGCCTTTGATCGCCGGGAACGAACTGCCGACGATGTCATTACCGCTCGGGAATTGATGAAGTTCGCAGGACCACTAGACAAACTCGATGAATGGCGTACCCAGGCATTGATATTCGCCGCCCAACTTTTCGGACCAGGCCAGGAGAGCGAATTGGCGAATGCCCTGGCGCTTGGCAACGAGTATGTTCGGGGAGCCGTCATACGACGGTGGCAGGGCCTCGGAACGACCGCCGCACTGGAGAGACTCAGAGAAGATTCTGCCGCCTTTCAGAACTTTGTTAGCGGCATCAAGAACCAGCTCGAGGCGTCAGGATTGGCGACGGAACCATACCGCGACGGGACTTTCCTTATTCAGCCCGGCAGGATCGGACTGAACTTCAAGAGCCTATTCGCGGAATTCCGCGAACCCAGCCTGACCGGCGAATGGATTCATCAATTCGTAGAACGACTAACGAAGGAATAAGATCGCGTAGGCTAGCTAATCGCCATCCACACCGTCTTCAACTCCGTATACTGCTCGTGGGCCCAGATCGACTTGTCGCGGCCCGCGAAGCCCGATTCCTTGTAGCCGCCGAAGGGCGTGGTCATGTCGCCTTCGGAGAAACAGTTCACCGAGACCGTGCCCGCGCGGAGGGCGCGGGCGACGCGATGGGCAGCGTTCACGTCTCGCGTGTAGAGCGACGCGGCCAGGCCGTAGTTCGTCTCGTTGGCCAGTTTTACGGCTTCTTCTTCGCTCTTTACCGGAATCACCGAGAGCACCGGGCCAAAAATTTCTTCGCGGGCGATCTTCATGTTGTTGCGGACCTCGTCGAAAATCGTCACATCGACGAAGTATCCGCCCGACTCGGCCAATACGCGATTGCCGCCCATCACGAGCTTTGCCCCTTCGCCGTTGCCGGCCGCGATGTAGCCCAGCACCTTTTCCATGTGCGGCTTCTCGATCATCGAGCCGACGCGCGTGGCCGGGTCGAGCGGGTCGCCGACCTTCCAAGTCTTGGCCAGCGCGGCGATCTTTTCCAGCAAAGCGTCTTTCACGGAGTCATGGACGATCACCCGCGAGCCGCAACTGCAATTCTCGCCCATGTTCCAGAAGGCGGCGTTGACCGCGTTGCCCGCAATCACATCCAGGTCGGGCGGATCAGCCAGCACGACCTGCGGGCTCTTGCCGCCGCATTCAAGGATCACGCGCTTTAAGTTCGATTCGGCGGAATACTTCAGGAAGTAGCGGCCGACTTCGGTCGAACCGGTGAAGGCGGCCATGTCGACGTCCATGTGGCGGCCGATAGCCTGCCCGGCCGTTTCGCCGAGACCCGGCACGACGTTCAAGACGCCCGGCGGCAGGCCGGCCTCGACGGCCAGTTCGCCCATCCGCAGGGCGCTCAAGGAAGTCTGCTCGGCCGGCTTGAGGATGACGCTATTGCCCGCGCCGAGGGAGGGGCCGAGCTTCCAGGCAGCCATCTGCGTGGGGAAATTCCACGGGATCACCGCGCCGACGACGCCCACCGGCTCGCGTATGATCATCGCCAGGTTCTCCGGCCCGGTCGGGGCGATGCGGTCGTAGATTTTGTCGAGTGTCTCGGCATGCCAGCGGATGCAATGGATCGTTTCGGGCATGTCGGTATTCACGCAATCGCCGATCGGCTTGCCGCCTTCGAGGCAATCAAGCAGGGCCAGTTCGCCGGCGTTGGCTTCCAAGAGATCGGCGAACTTCAAGAGCACCTTCTTGCGGTTCAGCGGCGACATCCGCGACCAGGCCCCGCCCTCAAACGCCTTTCGCGCGGAACGCACGGCGGCATCAACGTCTTCTTTGTCGCAAGCGGCAACTTGTGCGATCGTCTTGCCGGTCGCCGGGTTCTCGGTGGGAAACGTCTTGCCGGATTTGGCCGGAACAAAGCGGCCGTCGATGAATGCGTCGGCACGAAACTTCAGAGCGGAAGCGGCTTTTTGAATTGCGGGGGATTCCAGGGCAAGGCTCATGGTTGGAGTTGTCCTTTTGCGGGAATGATTGTTGATTTATGAGGAATCAGCATACCGTAGCGGCAGGCGGGTGAAAAGTCGTGGGGCAGATTGCCAATCTGCCGGAAAATGGCAGGTTGGCAACCTGCCCTACTAAAGCGACTTTCGCATTGCACAGAGCGAGACGAATCAGTACGATGCGGCCCCATTAATTCGGCAAGAAGCCGACCCGCTCGCGAGTTGTCGCATCATGCAAAGCTGTGTAGCCGAATTCGAACCGCGCACCGCAATTCGTTCCGCTGCGTCGGCGTCGACCGAAGTGCCTCGACCGATGCGCCGCACATCATCGCGGCGACTGCTCTTCCGCGCGATCGCCTTGTTTTCGGCCCTTTTAACCGCAATCATGTTTGGCGAGATCGGCCTGCGGCTCTGCGGCTTCGGACACAATTATACTTATCCGATGGGCTCTTTCTTCGAGCCCGACAGCGAACTCGGCTGCCACGGCAAATCGAACTTCATCGGCCGATTCCGCCGCGCCGATTTCGATGTCGTCGTTGAGCATGACAAAAACGGCTTCCGCCGCGGCGAGCCTATCACGGTGACCGACCAGCGAGACGTTTACGTGCTTGGCGATTCGTTCGTCTGGGGCTACGGCATCGGCCAGCACGACCTGCTCACAAACCAGTTGGCGCGGCGGCTCGGCTGCCGGGTACACAATTGCGGCCTGATCGGCGCCGGCACGGTCGAGGAATACATGATCTTCCAAAAGCATATCGCTCCAAACCTTCGGCCAGGAGATACGGTCGTTTTGATCTTCTTCGGCAACGATTTTGGCGACAATGTCGGCAAGCATCTCCGTGGCCGGACCTATGCTAAAATCTATAACGGCCGCGTTGAAATCGTGCCGCCGGCGCCGCCTTCCGCGCTGCGGCGCTGGAAGAACTGGCTGAAGGACGTCTCCTGCATCTTCAACCTGGCGACCTACTGCATCGATCGCTATCACGATGCCGAATGGACCAGGAACCTCGGCGATCGAGCCGCCCGGCGCGTTCCTTCGCCCGACGAGGTTCGGGCCGACACCGATGCGGCCAGCCCCGCGGTGCAAATCACGCGGCATTACCTCGTCGCCATGCAGGAAACTTGCCGAGCAAAGCAGGCTCGCTTCCTTGCCGTCTTCGTTCCCGGCCAGGCGGAGCTTGGCGAGGACAACGTGACTTCCACAAGCGACCTTTCGCCGCTGGATGAAGTTGCCACGCGGCAGGCGTTCGACCGCCTCATCCGCGAGCTGGGCATCGAAACGGCAGATCTGATGTCACCGATGCTCGCCGCCAAACGCGGCGGCCGATTTGAGCGATTGACGTTCGCCCATGATTTCCATTGGAATGCGGCGGGGAACACGGTGGCAGCGGAGACGATTGCAGAAAAACTAAGTGGGGCAGGTTGCCAACCTGCCAAATGATCGACGGCAGATTGGCAATCTGCCCCACTATTCAAGATACGGCCGCAGTCCTTCGATCATTTCCGGCGTGTCGAACTGCTCCTTGCCAAAGCCGGGCTCCGCGCCGACGGCAAGCGCCTCCTGCTGATAATTCTCGTGGTTGCTCAGCAGCATGACGGGCGTGGCGGCCAGATCCGGCTCCGACTTCAAATGGCGAATCACGTCCAGGCCCTGCTGCCCGTCGCGGTGGAGAATGCGGTTTACCATCACCAGATGAAACTGCTCTCCGCGGAGCTTTTCCAATGCTTCCTCCTCATGCCGGGCGTAGACCACGTCGGCATGAAAATGCTCATTCAGCATGGCCGCAAGCCGGCCATGGTCGTAGCGGCAATTGCCGAGGGAAAGCACCTTTTTCATCGTATTGCCGTGGTTCATTGAAACCCGTATTTGAAGGTAGGAACAGAATGCGAGGGCGCAATTAAGCATACCTGCGCAAACGGCGGGGGGCAAGGAGGGGAGGTGTGGCCCCTTACGACTTAATGATCCCGAACTTGCCCGGCACGAGCCAGTTGTTCGCGACCTTGCCGAAGATTATGTCGTGTGCGCCGCTATCTTGGAGCGACAGCATGCTTGCCAGCAGCGCGGGGTTCCGCGCGATGCTAGACAACGCCAGCCGGACACCATAGCCGTAAGCCACGAGCGGCCCCTGGTTGAGCAGATTGATCAGGGCCTGATCGTTCGAGTCGTAATTCGTGGATCCGCCGAGGGCGATGTTCGAGCTGCCGATGGCATAAAGGGTGCTTGTGCCGCTGCCGGCAATCAAGAGATTCTTGCCGGAGCCGCCCATGATCATTTCGTTTCCGCCGCCGCCGACGAGGATGTTGCTGCCGCTGCCGCCGATGAGGTAGTCGTTGCTTGCGCCGCTGTGGATAATCGTCATGGCCGCCGGGCCGCCGGTGAGGATGTCGGAATACTTGCTGCCGATGATCTCGCTGAGCACGCCGTTAAGCGCGAGCGAAGTGCCCCAGCCGGCCATGTTTTGCGCCTGACCCTTGTAGAGGCCCAAGTTGACGGCGACGCCGGTTTTGTCGTTGCTGAAGTCCAGCGTGCCTTGGCCGCTGGTGTTGACGATTGTCAGCGGCATGGCGCTTGAAGTAAGCGTGTAGTAGTTGCCGCCGCCGTTTCCAGCCAGAGTTAGCTTCTGGATCGTTGAGGAAGCGATCTGCAGGCCGTTGGCAGTGACGGTACTCCCCGCGAGCGAGAACGTATCGGCCCCGGCTGTTCCGGTGACGCTGACCTGGTTGTTCGTCGAGTTCGCGGCCCCGCTCACGAAAACTCCATGCGGAATTGCGCCGCCGCTGGGCAACACGATAGTCACGGTATTGGCCTGCCCGGCCGGCAGATCGACCTCCGCCGTATCAGTCGACGTGAATGACTGGGTGTTCAACACGGTCTTCGTGAGATTGTCGTACACCTGGACGTTGCTTCCGGCAAAGCTCACGGTCACATTTCCGCCGATGGTCGCGTTAATCGGCACTTGCGTAGGAGTCAGACCGATTGTCACGGTGATTGCCGTCGGGCCGATGGTGATCGTTCGCCCTTGATTGTCGGTGACCGTCGCCTTGAACGTGGGCGAGGTATTCAACTGGCTGCTGGTCGGAGTCCAAGTGAAGGTCGACGCGCCGTTAAAAGTCATGCCGGCCGGCAAAGTGATCGGCGTGATCGTGACCGTGTCGCCGGCCGGGGCATTAGTCTGGACGGTATACGTATAAAGTGAGTTTACTTTGGCCTTCGTCACGGGCGTTGCGAGAACGAACAGGCCGATGGTTATCGGAGTGCTCGTCGAGGTCCCGCTAGTGACACTACTGGCGTCTATCGGGAACTGCGTGCCCGGTCCGCTGGATGTCGACCAATTGGCGTAGAGCGTGAGCGCCGGCGTGGCGATGGTCTGCTTGACGCTGAACGTGTGCGAACCGTCGGAGATCTTGTTGGCCGAACCGCCGGTGGTGGTCAGGCTAATGGACGTGCTCGTGGCGATGCCCGAAATTAAGGGCGTCGTGCTGTTGTCCAGATAGACGCTCACCGTGGCGCCGCTGACGACCCCGCTGATATTAAAAGTGAACTGGGAACTCGCCGTGGCGTTATTGTTGAACGTGTTGCCGGAGATGGTCTTGCCGCCCGAGCTGATCGAGCTGAGCACCGGCGTGGGCGGCGCGACGGAGACCGTTACGAAAGATCTGTAGACTGGATTGACGCCCGAATTGGCATCCCACGACGCGCCAGTAGAAGTGAAGGTTATCTCCTGCGACTTGGCCGCGGCGGTGGCGGCATTCGAGAAGGTCAGCGGGAGGGGGTTGGTGCCATCAGCCGTGTAGCCGATGTCCCCTTCGTTCGCGGCAAAGGTCACGTCGAAAACGAAGTTGGGAGCTGTCGTCGCCTGAGCCACGGTTACGGTCGCCCCGCTAAACCCGGCAGTCCGCAACGCGCTTTGAATATTGGCGGCTGTGCCGGTTAAGTTCGTGCTGTCAAAACTGATCGCCCCGGTCGTCAACGTCGCGCCGCCAGCCGTCGCCGGGCCCACAGTCAATTGGAAGGCGCCGTGGCCGGAAGTGGCGGGCGAAGTCGTCGTGATGGGAGTGAAGCCCATGACCTCTAAGACCTGTTCGCCGTAAAAGCCGGCCGTGGGCGTCACCGTGTAGCTCGAACCATTCTGCGTGAGCTTGATGTTAGGGTTCGGGTTCTGCGCAGGGAGGGTCGTTTCCGTGCTCGTAGCAAGGAACGATGTGTCGACATAGGCGCCGCTAACGCCCGGAATGGCGAGCATTGGCTGCACGCTCACCTGCACCGGCGAACCATCGGCCGAGCCGGTTGTGGGCGTGAAGCTGACGGCCGCGCCGGCGGAAGTGGTGATCTTGTCGGTGCCGTTAATCGCGTTGACCCACGGGTTGGGCGGGTCGAAATTGTCGGCGCCGATATTCATCGTAAACGTCTGCGTGCCGCCAAGGCCGTCGGTGATGGTCACCGTATAGGGGCCATTGGCGCCGGACGCGGCCTTCAGCTCCATCACGCCATTGTTCGTTTCGATCGTCACGCTCATCGACAAGATCTTCGGCGGCGTGAGGGGCGCGCTGATCTCGCCCCCTCCGTTGTTCTCGACCGGCGTGGTCGAAATAGCCCCGCGGACGGCATCGCCCGTGATCAGCTTGCCGAATACGGTATAACGGAAGTCGAGGAAGCCATCGCTCATGTCGTTGGGGTTCGTGATGAAGAACTCCGACGAGTTGCCGTCGACGCCATTGTTAGCCATCGCCAACAAACCGCTGGATGTGAACCGCAGGTTGGCGTTTAATTCGTCCGGAATTGTCGTCGCGCCGCCCAGCCCGCTGACCCCGCCTTGGTTCATGAACGTACTGATGATCCGATAAAACTCGGGTACCGGCGCCGTAAAGGTCAACGTTTGCGTGGTGCTTGCGGCCGTAGCCGAATTGGAAAATGTGACGGGCAGCGCTTTGGCGGCCGGCGAGTAGGTAGCAGGGGACTCGCTGGCCGCGAACGTGACATTGAAGCTGAACGTCGGCGCGGCCGCGCCGCTAGCGACCGTTACCGTCGCGCCGGTAAGGCCGGCCGCCACCAATGCATTTTGAATGTTGGCCGCGGTCGCCGTCAAATTCGTCGCGTCGAAGTTGATCGCGGCGGTCGTCACTGTGCCCACGTTAAGTTGGAAGGTGCCGGTGAAATTCGTGTACGTGCTCGGATTGAACGTGCCCGAATTCACGAGATTGACGAAGTGCGCCACCGTGTTGGGCGTGAAGTTATTGAATAATTCGAGGTCCATCTCGCCTTGGTCCGTGACGATTTTCAGGACCTGATTCGTCTGCGGCAAGACCGTGCCGGTCAGTTTCGTCCCGTTGGGATCGCTCGCGCTCGTCGCTGTAACCGTGTAGTGCGGCGTGCCAGTGTTCGCGTCGTTAAAGGAAACCAGCACCGGCGCGTCGACTGCGACGTCGGCCGGTGGCGCGACTACGGTAATGCCGCTCGCCGCCGCTACGGAAATGAACACCGGCAATTCAGTCACGCTATTGCCCGCGGTGTCCGTGGCCAAAATCGTGAACGAGGGCGTCGTGCCCTCCTGGTCCGACGTGGGAGTCCAGGTTACCGTGCCGGTCGAGGCGTCGATCGCCAATCCAGTGGGCGGCGTGGATGATAGAGAGTAAGTCACCGTATCGCCAACCGGGGCATTCGTCTGCGGCGCGAATAAGTAAGAGAAAGGCGAGCCGACCGTAGCCGTCGTGGCGCGAGGCGAGGTCGTCGTCACCGTAAGGCCGCTAAACACCTGGAGCGTGTCGCCAGGCGAAGCGGCACTGACGCTCGATGACGTGTCGGTCTGTTTGGCGGTGAAAGTGTGCGAGCCGTTGGATAGCGAGCTGGCGCCATTGGTGGTCACCGTGACTGTCGTCGCCCCGGCGGCGACAACCGCCGTACCAATCGCCGTCGTGCCGCCGTCGGCAAAGACGTTCACCGTGTTGCCGGCCACAACGTCGGATACGAGGAACTGCAGTTCATGCGTCGCGTCGGCCGCCGAATTGTTGGCCGCGGTAAGCGTGGCCGTGCCCTGGCCGCTCTGCGGCTCGAAGGCGATTAACGTCGGCGCCGCGACCGTGAGCAACTGGCGGACCTCAAGGCTCTCAAACGTCAGTCGCCGAGACCTTATTGCGCCAGATTTTTGACTTCGATTGTTCCGAGAGAACCGACCGAGCTTGCCGCTACCCAAGTGCCTGATCATGTTGTTCCGTGTTCCGCTGGTTTTCGCTGCCCTGGGCCGATTTCTAGCTAATTCCCTATGATACTCGATCGGAGCTTTAATTTCCAATAATCGCGTAAATCGCGGGCTCGCGGCATCACCTTTCACCCCCCCTACCACCCGCCCGTTAAATGCGCTATGCTTCCGCTAATGAGCGATGCGCCAACTATTTTTCGCAGTTCCGAACTCATGTCGCGCGGCGATACCGCGCTGGTGGTGATCGACGCGCAAGAAAAGCTGATTCCAGCGGTCGTCGGAAGTGCGCGGGTCGTATGGAATGTACGACGGCTGTTGGACGCCGCGAGCATCCTCGGCTTGCCGATAATTGCCTCGGAGCAATACCCGCAAGGGCTGGGCACGACGGTGGCCGAGCTGGCATCTCGGCTGCCCCATCGTCCTGTAAAACAGATGTTCAGTTGCCGCGAACTGGCGGGGCTGTTCAGCGTGCTGCGCCAGCGGCAGATCGTCAAGCTCTTGCTATGCGGGATTGAGACCCACATATGCGTGCAACAGACGGCGCTCGATCTCATGGCCGATGGCTGGCGGGTTTACGTTCCGGTTGATGGCGTTAGTTCGCGATCCGATCTCGACCACAAGACCGCTCTGCGGCGTATGGAATCGTCTGGCGCGGTTCTTACAACCGCCGAAGCGGCTCTTTTCGAGTGGTGCGAAACGGCCGCGGCGCCCGAGTTCAAGCAAATTAGCCAACTGGTGCGGGAAACGGCACCGGGCGCCTAGCACGTCTCACCCTTGTCTGTTTTGCCTCACGGTAGCATGGTGCATTTGCTACACGGCGATTGATTCGCGTTCCAGTTCGACCCTGGCAACGCGAAAGCCGGCGCGCTCAACGTCGCAAATCGCGGACGCAATCGCCGCTTGAAGCGACTCGGCGCTCCGTTCGAAGAGCAATTCCATTCCGTCGGCATGTCCGCGAATCGACGCGTCGGTGCATCCTGCATCGCCGAGTGTATCCGTCGCATTCAGAACTTCCTCGTGCGACATTCTGGCCGCCGGCACAATCACCGAGAAACGATAGTAGGACATTCAAAACTCCTTCATTCGCCAGGGCACCGGTCAACAGTTCTTCGAATATCTCGCGCGTGCGCTTCAGGATTTCTAGGTGTCGAATAGATTGACATCCAGCACTCACCGTGACCGAACTGGCAGTATATGACACCCCAGGCGTGGGCTCGCGGCCCGGATTTCTTAATCGTCCATCCGCATTGTGCCGCGTACTTCAAGGCCGCCCTAATGTGCTTGTTCGGATGATTCACCGCGCAGCACTCCCTTTATTATAGCCGCCCTCGACATTTCGATCAAAGTTGTCGATTGCTACTCACGGCATAAACTGCTGGCACCAGTAGATCGTGCCCTCCGGCGAGCAGTAGGCCGAAACGCCGATGCGACGGTAACCGCCGAGGATGTTTGCCCGATGCCCCGACGAATTCATCCAGGTGCTGAGCACTTGCTGAGCATTGGCTTGCCCCATGGCAATGTTCTCCGCCACGCCCATGTTCGAGTGGACCATTTGCCGGTACGAGGCCATCCAGTTGCCGTGCCGTCGTGCGCTTGCCATCAAGTTGGGGTCGATTGCAAGTGCCGGTAGGCCGTATCGAGCGCGCTGAGCGTTCGTATTGTCCACAATGCTCTGCTCAACTGCCAGGATTTCGAATTTTGCGGTCGTAGCCGGCGGAGTTGCCGGCGCTGGCTTGGCCGGCTCGAATGCCGGTTCCTTGACCGACTGTGTCTTCGGCTGAGACTTAGCCGCCACAGCCGCTTGCGGCTTCGCAATTTGTGTGTCGGTCGCCGGCGACGTGCTAGCGGCCCCGGCGATCATCAAGGTGCAAGTAATAAACGACGAAATCATGGTGTTCTCCTATGGTTGAGTTTCAAAGAGACGCCAAGATACGAAATTGTCACATGATTGCAAGTACCCGACCGAGCAAACTTTCCCATCTTGCAAAAATGTGTAAGCATACGAAGGATGGATAAAATGCGTATGTGTAAAGATATGCAATCGGCTTTGAATAACCCTACCGATGGCAATTGATTTCAGCTTGACTCAGCGTCAACAAGCTATTATCCTCTCGCCTTCACCTGCCCAGTTCGGCCGGACAAGGAAGTTCGGCTCCTGCCTAAACCACGGAGGGTATCCGCTTGGAGAATCGTTGTCAGGTGCTGATCGTCGACGCCGCGGACGAGACCCGCGTCGTCTTACAAACTGCATTAGAACGCCAGGGCCTGAAGACTCGAACCGCCAGCCAGGCAAATGAAGGCCTAGCTCTCGCCAAGGAGCACCGCCCGGCATTGATCGTCTTAGACCTGGAAATCGACGGCGGCCCTCCCGATGAGATCGCCAGCCGGTTCGCTCGGCAATCGCCGGCGGGCGAGACTTCACTTGTCCTACTGGGCAGCGCGCGGCGGCCGCAGTCCGTTCCGCAGGGTGAATACGTCGCCAAGCCCTATCACTATGCGCCATTAATTCGTAAAATCGAAGAGATGTTATCCTCCGGCCCGGCCACGCCGAGCGAGCCGCAAGACAAGTTGCGGGCGGGATAGGTTTTCGTTGGCACTTTCTGAAACGAAGCCAAGCGCGAAGCGCAAGCAGGGGCGCGTGTTATTCCCCGGCTTGCGCTTCGTGTTTGGCAGGCATTGACTTGTCGCGGGACTCCAATCTTGCCATCGCTCTTTGTCATCCGCGGAAACGACCAAGGCTCGCGCTACGAGTTGGAGGACACAATCATTCGCATGGGTCGCGACAAATCATGCACGCTCCACCTTCATGATACGGAAGTCTCTCGCCAACACATCGAACTCCGCCGTACGCACCGCGATTACACAGTCTCCGACCTGAACAGTTCCAACGGCACATACGTCAACGGCAACCGCGTCCAGCAGCACGTGCTCGTCAGCGGAGATCACGTGCAGATCGGCGCGACTCTGATGCTCTACACCGGCCCGTTGGACGCGTCCAGCACGGGGATCGATGACTCGGTCGATTTCTCGACAGGGTCGTCGAAGGATGACGGTTCGCGGATCGTCCACTCGATGACGCAGCAAGAAGGCAGCCGCATCTTCAGCGCGCAGTCGGATCTGCCGCAGAATTCCTGGCTCGCGCGGCGCGGAGCAATCTCCAGGTGATGTATCGAACGGCGCTGGCCGTCAGCCATACCTTGGACATCGACCAGTTGCTCGCCCGCATCCTCGATTTGATTTTCGAGTGGGTTGAGGCCGACCGCGGCTGCATCATGCTCTTCGATGCCGACTCGCGGCGGCTCGAACCGCGCGTGCGCAAGACTCGCAACCACTCCCCTCGCCCTTTGGGAGAGGGGCAGGGGGTGAGGGAGCAAGACGACAAGATCACGATCAGCAAAACGATTATCGACTACGTGCTCGATCGCAATGAAGGCGTGCTCACCAGCGACGCCCGGCAGGACGACCGATTCAGCCCGGCGGCGAGCATCGTGCGCCTGGACGTGCGCGAGGCTATCTGCGTGCCGATGCAAGGCCGGTACCACGTCGTCGGCATGATCTACATCGATACCTCGACATCGCCGCACGAGTTGCTCGAGCGCGGCGCGGCGGCACGGCGGTTCACCGAGGACCACCTCAAGCTGATGATCGCCATCGGCCACCAGGCGGCCCTGGCCGTCGAGGACACGCGCTACTATTCCGCCATGGTGCAGGCGGAGCGGCTGGCGGCCATCGGCCAGACGATCGCCACGCTTTCGCACCACATCAAGAACATCCTGCAAGGCATCCGCGGCGGCAGCTACCTGATCGAGATGGGACTAAAGGGCCACGACGAGTCGATCGTCGGCAAGGGCTGGAACATCGTCGAGAAGAACCAGCACAAGATCTCCGCGCTGGTGATGGACATGCTCACCTTCAGCAAGGAGCGCGAGCCGGAATTGATGACGGCGAACGTCAACACCGTTGTCAATGACGTCGTCGAACTGATGCAGGTCCGCGCCCAGGAGGAGCAAGTCGAGCTTCGCTTCAACGCCGCCGCCGACATGCCCGACATGGTGTTCGATCCCGAAGGCATTCACCGCGCCGTGCTGAATGTGGTGACCAACGCCATCGACGCCGTGGCGGAGACCGATCCGCCGCGCGGCGTCGTGGTGGAAACGCGGCGGCACGTCGACCGCAACGTCGTCGAAATCGAAGTTCGCGACACCGGGCCGGGCATCGCCGCCGACCAATTGGACAATCTCTTTAGCCCTTTCATCGCCTCGAAAAAGAGCCGCGGCACGGGTCTTGGGCTGCCCGTAAGCCAAAAGATTCTCACCGAGCATGGCGGCAAGATTATCGTCGAGAATCTGCCGGAACACGGCGCCTGCTTCACGCTCGAGTTCCCGGCGGTAGCTCCCAGCGCAATGCCGGCGGCCGGCGTGCCCGCACAAGCTTGAAGCGCAACACGAGCCTCGTCACTAAATACGCTCCATGCGAGTTGTCTTCGATACGTCCGTCCTCGTCGCCGCGGCGCGATCGCGCCAGGGGGCAAGTTTTGCGCTAGTCAGCTCTATTCCATCTTTGGACTTCCAGTTCTGCCTGTCGATCGGTTTGTATGCCGAATGGCAGGATGTTCTGACTCGGCCCGAACATTTGCCGCCGGGACGCACTGCCGAAGACGCGTTGGGCTTCCTGCGATTTCTGGCCAGCCAGGCGTGGTTGCAGGAAGTTTACTTTCTTTGGCGGCCGTTTCTTTCCGATCCGGACGATGATATGATTACAGAGTTGGCGTTTGCCGCCAATTGCCGTTACATTGTTACGCACAATACGCGGGATTTCCGCGGGTGCGAGGAATTGGGCATCCAGGCGCTAACGCCGCGTGAGTTCCTGAAAATCCTCAACGAAAGCCGCAGTCCGTGACCAAGCTGACCGTCCAATTCCCCGAATGGCTTCATCGGAGTATCCAAGCGCTCGCCGACCGCGACGGCTGCTCAATTGACCAGTTCCTTGCCAGCGCCGCTGCCGAAAAAATGGCCGCGATGCAGACGCTCGATTATTTGCGCAACGAGGCGGCGCTCGGTCGTCGCGAGGATTTCGATCGTTTTCTTGCCGCGGTTCCAAACCGCGAGCCAGTGGAAACCGATCGGATACCGGAGTAAACTGTCGCGCCCCGACTTATTCGTTCCATTGCCGCATCGCGTGCGGCGGACGCAGTTATGTTAACAGGCAGGATCGTGGAATCAGTGATGTCCCGTTTTCCGGCTTGTCCCGTTTTCCGGCTCCGTGATTGATTCACCACTCCTCTTAAAGTACAATTGCTGACGATAGAGGAGACTAAATCTAATATCAGGTTAACGCCCAGGATTGAGGCGGCAGAATCAGAAACTTGTGATGGCTAGGCTCTTACGTGAGGAGAAGTATAATGCTCCGGCTTCTTATCGTGGCCGCGATTTGCTTCGGGAGTGTCTTATTCGCTTTCCGTTGCTCCGCGAGGGATCTCGAACTAGTCGAGTCAGCGGCGGCAGCAAAGGTCACGTTGCCCATAAAGAACAATTCGGCGACCCTGCTCCAAGCTGGGTCTCTGGAAGCAGGGAACGCCGGTGTTCTCGCGGCAACCCTAGTGTACAGAAACAGCCTTGGTCAGGGGACGGAGGGGGGGCAGGGCTTCGAGCAGTTTAAGGTCGTGTCCGTAGTGGACAGCAGCAACCTGATTGTCACCTACGATAAGACTAGCTGGAATCCAATGACAGGGCACACAACTCACCATCCGATACGTCTTTGGCTCAAAGGTTTCTCGACTACGGGAATTGTTGACGACGACCAGGTAACGATTCCTTGGACAATCAAGGTTACGGGAACCAAGGCATACACGACGGCGTTGGGTGCCAAAAGCACCGTGATACTTATAGAGCCATACAAAGAGACGGACGAAGAGCGCAGGGCCAGAGAGGAAGCTATTCGCAAACTCCAACAGGCGAATGAAGAGGCCGCTCAGAAACAGCGGCAAGCAAAGGAGGAGGCCGCTGAAAAGGAACGACGAGCGATTGAAGAGGCTGCTCAAAAACAGAGAAAAGCAAAGGAGGAGGCTGCTGAAAAGCAACGAAAGGAAACGCAGGCCGAGCAAGACCGAAAAGCGGCTGCCGAAAATGCGCGCTACCGAGTCTGGTCCGATTCATCGCGGACGCACACTGTAGAAGCACGGTTCAAATACGTGGTCGGCAATCAGGTCAAGCTTGCCAAGAGGGATGGAACCGAGATTTCCATACTTTTGGAGAAGCTCAGCGAAGACGATCAGGCATGGATTCGGGATCGCTCGAAGAAAAAACTGTAGAACGAGGGAAAAATAGGGACAAATCTGGCCAGACCTGTTTTCTGTTGTAAACACCTCTAACGCTTTTTTCGCCCTAACTCTTTTTTTCGCTTGTCGGCGATAAAGGCTCCTTGACGGCCATCTTCCAAGACGCTTTACCCGTGAGAGTGCAGTAACCTCCTCTCCGCCCGTTTACCAAAATGGCTGAAAACGAGATCGAACTGTTAGAGCGATTCATCGCCGACAACGACGATTTGCTGAGTCTCGAAGAACGAATTGGGCGATTCAACATCTTCGATGCCCTCGGACTTGAGCGACTGGAAATCCGGCACAGCAACTTTCTAGCGTGGCTATTGACGCCAGGCGAGAGCCACGGCCTAGGCGATATTTTTCTCAAGGCGTTTCTCATGGATCTGTTTCGGAAGGCGCGACAACGAGACACATCGCCTCCCGTAAGTCCCGTCGAACTAGACGGAGCCGACTTAAGGGGCGTCGATGTTCGCCGCGAGTGGAAAAATATTGATCTGCTGGTAACTTGCGAGGAGCCCGGCTTCGTCGTCGCTGTTGAGAACAAAATCGATAGTGGCGAGCACGACGACCAACTGGAGAGATACAGAAATACGATCGCCAATGATTTTCAACTGCAAAAACGGAAGCGGCTCCTCGTGTTCCTGGCCCTTAAAGGTGGCCGTCCGAGCGACGGGGACTGGGTGCCGTATAGCTATAAGGAACTTTACGGCGCGCTTAGCCGCGCGAGAAACGTGAACATTGCCAGCATCGGCGCTGACGTGGGTGTCTTCCTCAATCACTATCTTGCCCTGATTGGAGACCGTTTTATGGAAAACGAAGAACTCGACAAGCTTTGCCGGAAAATCTACACGAACCACCGTCAGGCGCTCGAGTTGATTTGGGAGCGGGTTCCGCAAGTCTCGTCGGGCCTAATCGCCCGCCTGATCGCATGGATTGAAGAAAGACCGAACGATTGGCACTTCATCATGTCCAAACGGACGGAGGTGCACTTTGTTCCGGCGGCGTGGAAAGGGATGTTGCCATCCGTGGGAAGGCGCGCCGAACGCCACGAAAACTGGGTGTCGGCCCTCCTTCAGGCGACTGACAATCAACTCCGCTTCACTGTAAAGGTTTGTCCGACGACAGACGCCAAAACGCGTTCGCTCACGCTGTTGCGCCTTTTGAAAGACCCGAACGAATTTGGCTTTTTCCCAAACAGGAAGGCGTTGACGGGGGAGTGGACACAACTTCTTTCAGAGAATATCTGCGAGCTATCCGATGATGACAGCCCCGAAGAAATCGAGCAGGCGATGCGACTGGTCGAAAAGCGCCTTCAGGAGTTTGCCGAGAAGACGACCGCTCTTCCCGCTGCAATGAAAGCGCTCTTTGCGGGATGAGAGGAGTATGTCTGGTCTAACCTTTCGGGGCGGGCGGGTTTCGCATCGGGCCCGCCGACGAGCGGCGGGGTCAAGCGCGGCGGCGATAACGGCGAGGACGGAGTCCGCGGCCGGATGGCAAGTTCGTTTTTTTGCTGGCTTAGACCGCGCTCGCTCTTACGCGGCCGCGGTCACCCCTATCGAACCGCCCTCATCTACCGACGCTGGACGCGCACGCGGGTTGCCGCGGTCCGCCGCCTCTCCCGGCGGACGCGGGCACGGCCGGCGCTGATTATTTCAGCGCCGCATTCCAACTGCGCAAAATCGGCCGCGGTCGCTGAATTCCAATAAGCCTTACGCCATAAAGACTTACGGCGGCGAAATTATTGTTCAGAAAACTCTATGCGCCCGGCGCGCACATCTCGTTCCGCGCGCAAGTCGTTGCCCGGCATGGGTT
The DNA here is from genome assembly GCA_963775975.1 of uncultured Planctomycetia bacterium. Classification (GTDB taxonomy): domain Bacteria; phylum Planctomycetota; class Planctomycetia; order Pirellulales; family Thermoguttaceae; genus JANXQG01. The sequence continues at coordinate 4,190,001 of CAVZKX010000002.1, read as the reverse complement.
TAGCTCGAATTCGCGCACCAAATCATTGCCAAGTGTTGCAAATATCTGTAAACTGTGGTATACTGATGCGGAAATGCCTTGGGACTTGGAGCGGGTCTACGAATCCGCTTTTCGCCGCTGCGAGCCGCTTGCGCAACACCCACAACCTTTGAGGGGGGAAACGAGATGTTTGGCGCCTTTGCCGCAAACACTTTGTCCGCACGGAGTTGCGACGACAGCTTGCCAGCGCAACAGCCGCATGAAAACGCTGGGGCGTTGCGCGTTGCGCAAGGCGCCCCCGCCGCCCGCCGTCGCCAGGATGTTACCTAATGTTTATAAAGGATTCTATGAGTTTCTATACATGTTCTATGCGATCCTATGCAGTTCCAATGCACTTTCTATGCGTTTTCCATATAGGATTTCTTCAATGCATCGCTTTATGACACCCCATTTACCCGAGAAATGTCGCGAATGGGACGCTTTGTTTCGTGCTACAAAAAAATATCGCTCGTTACTCCCCACTCCCCACTCCCCACTCCCCACTCCATGCCCCTTGCCCCCTCACATTGCTACAGAAACCAGCCACAAGACGGATTCCTGTCTTCGTCCTGTCTTCGTCCTGTCTTCGTCCTGTCTTCGTCCTGTCTTCGTCCTGTCTTCGTCCTGGATGCATCCATGGTCGCAAGACGCGAAGAAATAAAGCGAATTCCGCAGAAATTAAAACGCAAAGCAAAAAAATCGGCCGACGACGACAAGATACGCTTCAACGGCTTCCCCCCGCCGGGCGCACGAGTTTGGTACCGTCCTTCCCCCTCGAAAAGCGGCCGGGAATGACGTACAATTGTCAAAGTACCCGCCATTATCATTGAAAAAGTTGCATGTCCCAAACACCGGATATTCCTCCCGTTCCGCCCGATCCCTCGCAGCCGCCGGCCAAGCTCCCGCCGCCTATGCGGCGCAATATGCCGACGGCGCTGATCATCGCCGTCGTTCTGATCTTGATCGCCGTGCTCTTTTGGATGCCCGGCAGCGATAAATCGTCGGAAATCAGCTACGGCTTTTTCCATTCGCAGCTTAAGGCGGGCAATATCGCCGAAGCCAAGCTCGAAGGCACGAAGATCTCGGGCGAGTTCAAGGAACCACCTGCGGAAGACCCGTCGGCGAAGCCCGACCGCCACGGCGAGCCGATCAAGCTGAAAAAAGAGTTCACGACCTATCTTCCTGTGCTTGCCGACTATCATTTGGACGACCTGCTCCTGGCCAAGTTGGGCGACAAGTACAAAGTGGCCGCGCCTGCCGACAGCGGCTATTGGCTCTACGTCATTTCGACGTTCGCCCTGCCGGTGATGATCGTCATCGCGCTATTGGTCATGTTCCGTCGCACGCGGGACTCGATCTTCGGCGGCGGCGGGATCCTAGGCTTCAGCAAGAGCCCCGCACGGAAATACGAATTGGGCGACCGCCGCGTGACGTTTGACGACGTAGCTGGTTTGGAAGGCGTCAAGCAGGACCTCCAAGAGATCGTTGAGTATCTGAAAAATCCAAAGAAGTTCCAACGGCTCGGCGGCCGCGTGCCCAAGGGCATCCTGCTCATGGGTCCGCCGGGCACCGGCAAGACGCTGTTGGGCCGCGCAGTGGCCGGCGAGGCCGGCGTGCCCTTCTACAGCATCAACGGCTCGGAGTTCATCCAGATGTTCGTCGGCGTCGGGGCGAGCCGCGTCCGCGACCTCTTTGCCACAGCGAAGGAAAACTCGCCATGCATCCTCTTCATCGACGAGATCGATGCCGTCGGCCGCCACCGCGGCACCGGCGTCGGCGGCGGACACGACGAGCGCGAGCAGACGCTAAATCAGATCCTCAGCGAGATGGACGGCTTCAGCCAGACCGAATCGGTGATCGTCATGGCCGCTACGAACCGGCCCGACGTGCTTGATCCGGCTTTGCTTCGGCCCGGACGCTTCGATCGGCACGTTATCGTTGATCGGCCGACTTACAAGGGCCGCCTGGCAATCTTCAAGGTGCATACTCGCAACATCCCGCTGGCCGAGGACGTCGACCTGGAACGCCTCGCCGCTAGTTCGGTCGGCCTGACCGGCGCCGATATTCGCAACCTTGTCAATGAAGCCACGCTCTGGGCGAGCCGCCACGACAAAAATACGGTCGAGATGTCCGACTTCGACTACGCCCGCGACAAAGTGCTCATGGGCTCGAAGCGAGACGAAGTGCTCAAGCCCAAGGAGAAGGCGATCACCGCCTATCATGAGGCCGGCCACACGCTGCTGGCATGGCTCGAGCCCGAGGCCGATCGCGTACACAAGGTCTCGATCATTCCCCGCGGCCGGGCGCTGGGCGTGACGCTTGTCATGCCGGACGAGGACCGCGTCAATATCGCCGAAAGCGGCCTCCGCGCGATCCTTCTGATCTCGATGGGCGGCCGCGCGGCGGAGAAGATTGTCTTCAACGAGTTCAGCGCGGGGGCCGAGAACGATCTCGACCGCGCCATGAATATTGCTAGGCGGATGGTGACGCACTGGGGCATGAGCGACCGCCTGGGCCCGGTGGCATTCCGCGACAGCGAGGACCATCCTTTCCTGGGTCGCGAGATCACCGAACCGCGGCGCTTCAGCGAGCACACGGCCCAGGTCATCGACGAGGAGGTGTCACGGATTCTTCGCGCGTCCTATGAGCGGGCGGTGGAAATGCTCACCGTGAATCGCGATAAGTTGGAATGCATCGCCAAGGCTCTGGAGAAGGAAGAGACGCTGGATGACGTGGCGATCGCGAAGTTGATCGGGCCGCCGGCCTGGAAGCTGGCCGCAGCGGCGGCAGAGGCCAACGGGAAGCCGGCGGAGGAGCCGGTGCAGATCGTGACGTAGTGTGGGAGGCCGGGAGCGACCGACCATTTACCACGCCCGCGTTACGCCCGGTATCGCGAACGGATAATTCCCGGCCGCATCGGGCACAGTAGGCGGGGCGGCGTCGAAGGCGTAGCGCGCAGGGGCGAGACGCAAGTTTGAGGCAGTTGCCTCGTCCCACGTGACCTCCTTGCCGGAATACGTGGCCATGCGGCCCATCACTGCCGTCATGGCGCTGGTGGCGCCGTATTGGCCTTCGCAGCGATAAGGACCGCAGCCGAGAATGCTTGCCATCAACGCGTCATGTTCCAATTGATACGGATTTTGTGCGGCCATCTGCTTGTCGCGGAGCGTTCGCGGCGTGGCCGCCGCGCCTGCGCCCACGGCCCGACGCCGAGCGTCATCTGGCCCTTCATGCCCGTCACGTTCTCCGAAACGTGCCCCCAAGTGCCCGGCTGCTGCCGGGCCTGGCAGTAGTAGAGCGTGCCGCTGGCGTACTCGAACTCGACGCTGTGGCAGTCGAAGATGTCGCCCGTGCCGGGCCCCACGCGGAGTTGCCTCATGCCCATGCCGTTGGCGCGGATAGGGTGAGCGTCCATGATCCAGTTCGCCACGTCGACGCTGTGGCACGACTGCTCGACGATATGATCGCCGGAGAGCCAACAGAAGAGGTTCCAAGAGCGGATTTGATATTCCATCTCGCTCATCTCCGCGGTTCGCACTACGGCCGCGCGGCCGCCATCGACGTTGAAGTACGTGCGGATGAGCCGGATCGGGCCGACAGCGCCGTCGTGAATCTGCCGGACCTTGTCCAGATAGAGCGGCTGATGACGGCGCTGCAAGCCGACGCCGACCGAGAGCCGCTTTTCCTTGGCTGCATTGGCGGCAGCAAGAAACTGCCGAAAGCCCGGGGCATCGACGCAGCACGGCTTTTCCAGGAAGACGTGCTTTCCGGCGGCGACGGCGGCGGCGAAGTGGATCGGGCGGAAATGCGGCGGCGTGGCGAAGAGTACCAGGTCGACGCCCGCCGCGAGCACTTTCTCGTAGGCGTCGAAGCCGACGAAACGCCGCTCGGGCGGAACGTCAATCCGCTCGCGGACTTCGTCGTGCCGCGACAAGTTTTTGAGACTCGTCTCAAGGCGATTGGAGAAAAGATCACCCATCGCGACGAGCTTCACCGGGGCCTTCGTGCTCAAGGCATCAAGGCACGCGCCGCTGCCGCGATTGCCGCAGCCGACGAGGGCGATGCGAATGAGTTCCGTACCAGCAGCGTGGGCCGATCGCGCGATTGGCTGGCCGTCCATTTCACGCCCCCACGCGCTGCATCAGGCCCACGTCCTCGGCCAACATGCCGGGCCGGTCCTTGTTGTAGATGCCGACGCAAACGCCGTCCTTGGCGGCCATATTCTTGAAGGCGTAGGTGAATCCTTCCGCGGGCGGCAGCCGGGCCGCGCCAGGATCTTGTAGGCCACGACCGGCTTGGTCGTGATCGCGCGGATCGTCGCCACGGCCTTCTCGCGGCACTCGATCGCGAAATTCTCCGGGTGCTGATCGACGCGGAAGAAACTTTGGAAGTAGAAGTCAGTCGGAAAATCGAGCTTCTCCGCGATCAGGTGCGTCTCCGGGCGGTGCGATGCCATGCCGACGGGCACGCCGTGGCTCTTGCCGTGTTCGAGCCAGCCGCGGACGACCTCGAAAGCCTTCTGGTCGAATTGCTCCTCCACTCGATGCCCCTGGATGAAGAATGCCTTTGCACCCGCCTTGACAGCCGTGTCGATCTCCTTCTTCATTCCCTTGGGCGAACCATGCGGCTGGGCAATCCATGTGTTCAGCTTGCCGCCGCGAGCAAGATACTTGGCATAGATACTGATCCAGGCCGGCGATGGCGGCGCGACAACGGCGGTCACGCCCAGCTCGGCCGCCTGATCCAGCACGGCCATGATCCGTTCCGGCGTGTAATACGCTTGCATCTGCCGGCCAATGTCGCCCTCGCGATGGGCGTAGCCAAAGAACGGATTGCTGCCGAGGATCAGCCGCGAGACCTCGACATTGCCGAGGCGGATTTTCGGCATCGACCACGATTGCGCGGCTTGCGCTGTGGCTGGTTCGAGCGCCTGCATGGCGGCCGCCGCCGAAACGAGCTGGGCAGTATCTTTCAAAAACGCACGGCGGGAAAGTTCCTTATTCATATCTGCACCTCGCTTTGAGCTCAGGATTGAATTTAACAGAACTTGCTTACACGAGCATCTTATGTCTTGCCGGTCCGCGAAGCAAGCGCCTTCCCGCGGCTACATCGGCGCCGCCAGCGTCGCCTCAAAAGTCAACGACGACTTCTTGCGGCGGACTTTGATTTTCACGTGTTCGCCCGGAGTGTACTGCTGCAAGGCGTCGTCCAGGTCGTCGCAGATGCCGATAAGGTTTCTGCCGAACCGCACGATCACGTCGCCCCCCTTGATGCCGCAGCGCTCGGCAGGGCTGCCCGCGATGACGGAGCTGATCGGATAGCCCGGCTCCTCGCGGGTGAAATCGGGGATGCAGCCCAGAAACGGCAGCGGCGCGCCGCCGCGCGGCTGCATCGGCACGGACACGAACGTCGGCCGCTCGCGCGCGTTGGCCAGCGCGACGACTACATCCTGCACGTAGTCCGCCACCCGTCTCATGCCGGCAATGTTCAGCTTGTCAAACGTGTCCGTCGGCTTGTGATAGTCCGGGTGCTTGCCGGTAATGAAGTGGATGTCCGGCACTTGCTTCGCGTAGAACGCAGCCTGGTCGCTGCGGCCCGACGCGCCCGGCACCTTCAACAGATGAAAGCTGTACGGCCCGTTCAGTTCATCCAACATTTTGTCGAAGCCCAGTCCCGTGCCGACGCTGTTGATCTGCAAGAAGTCGTCGCGCAGCCGGCCAACCATGTCCAGATTGACATTGGCCACGGTCTTGTTCATCGGCACTGCGGGATCGTTCACATAGTGGCTGCTGCCCCAAAAGCCCCATTCCTCGCCGGTAAAGAGCACGAAGACCACCGTGCGATGCAGCTTTTCCTTCCTCTGGGCGAGCCTCCGAGCGACTTCCAGCACCACGGCCACACCCGACGCGTTGTCGTCCGCGCCGTGGTAAATGGCAGTCGGCTTGGTAGGCAGCGTGCTTCGCGAACCGTAGCCCAGATGATCGTAATGAGCGGTAAGCACGACCGCCTCGTCGGCCAGCGGTCCCTCGCCGGGCAGCACGGCCGCCACGTTCTTCACTTGGCTTAAAACGTGATGCAGATCGGTCTGGCCTTGGATTCGCCAGCCCGTCAAATCACGGCTGGCAGGCTTGAGCGTGCGGTCGATTTCATCTTCGATCTGGCTCACCGTCGGATCATCCAAAGAATGCAAAATGCGATCGAGCACCGCGCGGCGGAAAGCGAGCACTGGCAAGTCCGTGTGGACGTGCGTCGGGCCCACCACGTGGAACGACGGCAGGGCATCCTCTTGATTGCGGTGAAGTCGCAATTCCGCCTTGTCATCGCAAAAGATCATCGCGGCCGCGCCATGTTCGAAGGCGTTGGCGGCCTTGTGGCGCATCACCGTGTAGGCCGTCGCCTTGATGCCGGCCGAGGCCGTGTCGGTAATGTCATCGTGCGGCTGGCGGCGGAGCATGATGACGGCCTTGTTCTCGGCATCGATGCCGGCGAAGTCATCGTATCCGGCCTTTGGAGCGCTAATGCCATAGCCAGCGAACGCCAGCGGCAGATTGAAGACGGCTTTGCCGCTGATCGCCAGCGGCGTGTAATCCTTGCCCAGTACAAGCTCGATCCGCACGGGCTTCTGGTCCTTGCCCTTGGAAGGACCGACAAGGGCGAGATGATTATTCGTCCCCAAAGCGGCGTCGATGCCGACTTCGAACTTCTGGAACGGTCCGCCGTCCCATATATCAGTTCTCACGCCAAAGCGATTGAGTTGACGAAGCTGGTCGGCGATGTAGTCGGCCGCCAGATCGATACCCTTGGTCCCAATACCGCGACCTTCCAACTCGTCGGAAGACAGGTACCGCGCAACGTCCGCCAGGCGCTTTTCGACGGCAGCGTTATTGCCTGTCGTGACGTTTGAAACTTGCGTCTCGCCGGCAATCGACATCGCCGGACAGGCGAACGCTAAAACAAGGAACGAGATTGCACCTAGGTCCCTTCTGCCGGAAGGGACTTCTGCGGCGCGAACTGAGGAGAAAACACGAGCCTTCATGCGACTTGAACCGCAATCGTCCCGTTCAGCAAACGGGGCTACTATTTCTTGATAAGATTTCGCAAATCAGCCGCTTGACGACGAAACCGGGCGACGTGCCGCAGGTAGCTGGCTGCCCGCGGACGGCTGCGAACGGTGCTAGCCAGGTTTTCGTACTTGTCGGCCAAGGCCAGCTTGACGCGGGCCCGATTTTCCAGGTCTTGCTTGATTGTCATGGCGTAGTCAACTCCTAGCTTATGATAGAATCCCTATCGTACTACAGTGGCCTGAAACTTGCAATAACGGCGGGACGCGAAAAAACGGCCGATTTCCGCACATTCAGGCGAAGCCAATGCTACCGGCAGAACCTCATGTCGTCTTGCTGACCGGGCTTGGGGCCGACGGACGCCTCTTTGACGCCCAGCGAGCGGCGTTGCCGGGATTGGTTACGCCTGGCTGGGTCACTCCGCGTCCGCGCGAGGGCTTGACCGAATATGCCAGGCGGTTCGCAGCCGAGATTCCGGTCGCCCGGCCGCTGCTTTTGGGCGGCTGTTCGCTGGGCGGGATGATGGCTTATGAAATGGCGCACGTCCTGCGACCCGACGCATTGGTGCTCATTGCCAGTGCCACGACGCGCGACGCGATTCCTTGCGCCTGCGGGCATTGGCAAGGATCGCGTGGATTGCACCGCCAGCCGGCTACGGACTTGGCAAGCGGACGTATCCAATGCTGATGTCTCTGGTGCGACGGCGACCGGCCGAACATCGCCGCCTCGCGGCTGCCATGGCCCGCGACGCGTCGTCCACTTTTCTTCGCTGGGCGTGCATTGCTGTGGGACGATGGCGACCAAGCGAGCCGCCTGACGTGCCGACGTATACGATCCACGGAAACCGCGACCGCGTCTTGCCGCTGGGCAATCGCGCTTGCGATTTCCTCATTCCCGGCGCCGGCCATCTGGTCACCATGACCCACGCGGCGCAAGTGAACGCTGCCTTGCGGGAAGTCGCCGATCGTGTTGCGCACGGCAGCAGTCCGGTGACCGCGGAAGTTGATCGATCGGCGCGGACGTGATAGGTTGGCGGTTATGCATAACGAAGCGTACGATCTCGGTTACGACGCCTACTGGGACGGTGCGGAAGTCGCCGAGAACCCATACGACGCCGACGATGATGCCGATGCCTTCAAGTCATGGGGAGACGGCTGCGCAGGGCGCGCGAGGATGATTATGATGAGAGCGATTCGTAGAGCCGTGAAGTGCGCGAGTTTCGACATGCAAACCTGGGCCGCTGTCAAGCCGCGAGGAAATCCAGTAAAATGTCCAAGTTCTCATGCTTACCATCGAAACAAGTCGCGTCACCGTCATCGACTCCCACACAGGCGGGGAGCCCACGCGCGTTGTTATTGCGGGCGGGCCGGACCTGGGCAACGGCACTCTAACGGAACGACGCGAGCGTTTCCGCAGTGACTTCGATTGGTTCCGTTCGGCCGTCGTCAACGAACCCCGTGGATCGGATGTCATGGTCGGCGCGCTTTTGGTTCCGCCGCGCGATCCGACTTGCGCGGCAGGCGTCATCTTCTTTAACAACGTCGGCTGTCTCAACATGTGCGGGCACGGCACTATAGGCCTGATGGTGACGCTGTCGGCAATGGGCCGGATCGGACCGGGCGAACACCGTATTGAAACACCGGTCGGCATCATTACCGCGTGTCTCGATGAGGCCGGCCAGGTGAGTTTTGAGAACGTGGCCAGTTATCGGCATGAGGCGCATCTGCCACTGGACGTCGATGGCCACGGCCGCGTGCACGGCGACGTGGCCTGGGGCGGCAATTGGTTCTATCTCGTGCATGATCACGGCATGGCGGTTACCATGTCGAATCTCGAACGCCTTTCGGATCTAGCTTGGCGAATCCGACAAGCGCTGCAGCGACAGGGCATAACCGGGGCTGACGGCGCCGAAATCGACCATGTCGAGCTTTTTGGACCGCCCGAGCATCCGCATGCCGACGGCAAGAACTTTGTCCTTTGCCCCGGACGGGCGTACGATCGCTCGCCTTGTGGCACTGGCACGAGTGCGAACCTGGCCTGCTTGGCTGCCGACGGCAAGCTTGAACCTGGCCAAGTGTGGCGGCAGGAGAGCATCGTCGGCAGCATTTTTGAGGGTACGATTCAGTTTCGCGACGGGCGGTGCTATCCGCGCATCCGCGGCTCGGCGTTTATCACCGGCGAGGCCACGCTGGTGCTCGATCCGCGCGATCCGTTCGTGCATGGGATATCCGCCAATGTATCCGGCACACTCCGTGTGCCGATGGAAGACGGCACACGGAGTGTGCCCGATACGTTATGACCAGCGACGTTGTTATCGTGGGAGCAGGAATCGTCGGCGCGGCTTGTGCCCGAGCGCTGTCGCGCGACGGTATGCGCGTGACAATCGTCGATGCGGCGATGATCGGCGGCGGAACGACTGCGGCTGGCATGGGCCATGTCGTGGTGATGGACGACAACGCGGCGCAGCTTGCGTTGACGCGGTACTCGCGAGAGCTGTGGCAGGAACTGGCGGATGAATTCCCGGAGGACTGCGAGTTCGATTCCTGCGGCACGCTCTGGGTAGCGGAAGATGACGAGGAACTTGCCGCAGCGCGCGAGAAGCAGACCGTGCTTCGCAATCACGGCATCTGCGCGGAACTATTAGACGCCCGACAACTGGCCGAGGCGGAGCCGCAACTGCGGCCCGGACTGGCGGGCGGCCTGGTGCAGCCGGATGACCTCGTCGTCTATCCTCCGTGCGTTGCGCGATGGCTGGTCGATCAAGCCCGAGTGAAGGGCGCTGAGGTTCGCATTGACAGCCGCGTCGCATTGCTGGCGGGCGATCATGTGATGCTGGCCGACGGCACCAGGCTCGCGGCCGGCTGCGTCGTAAATGCCGCCGGCACGGCCGCCCCGCGGCTCACGCCGGGCGTACCGATCCGTCCGCGCAAGGGCCATCTCGTGATTACGAATCGCTATCGCGGATTTGTCCGAAGGAATATCGTCGAGTTGGGCTATATAAAAAGCGCCGCTGGCGGAGGAAAGGAATCGGTAGCCTGTAACGTACAACCGCGTCGCACCGGGCAGGTTCTCATCGGTTCTTCGAGACAGTACGACATCGAAACCGGGGAAATCGACGCAGCGATCCTTGGCCGCATGCTCCGCCGCGCGATCCATTTTCTTCCCGGCCTGGCCGGGCTCAGCGCGATACGCACGTGGACAGGCTTCCGCCCCTCGACTGAAGACAAGCTGCCGCTGATTGGTCCCTGGCCGCAGACGCCGGGCTTGTTCCTCGCGGCCGGTCACGAAGGGCTCGGCATCACAACGTCGTTAGCCACGGGCGAATTGATTGCCGATTTGATTGTCGGACGCGAATCGAAAATCGACCGCAAACCGTATTTGGCGGAGCGCATCTGCGGAGGCAGCCATGAGTGATTCGGTGACCGTGAAGGTCAACGGCAGTCCGGTACAAGTGCCCAGCGGTTGCACCGCGGCGGTGGCGCTGGCGATCGCCGGCTTGCCGGCGCGACAATCGGTCAGCGGCACTCCGCGCGGCCCCTTGTGCGGCATGGGAATCTGTTTTGAATGTTGCGCGACGATCGACGGCCGACCGCACCAGCGCACTTGCCAGGCGGCGTGCCGCCCTGGAATGGAGATTCGCACCGATGGCGACGCATGAACGATTCGAACGTCTTGATCGTTGGCGCCGGCCCAGCGGGAATTGCCGCCGCCTGCGCCGCCGGCACGTCGGCCAAGGTCGGCCTCGTCGATGATAATCCGACTCCCGGCGGGCAGATCTGGCGGGGCGGCAAACCACCGGCCGGCGACCGGCTCGCCATCTGGCTTAATCACCTCGCGGATGACAAAGTCAAACGCGTTCTCGGTACTCAGATTGTTTCCGCGCCGCGCCGCGGGTCCTTGTGGCGGAGCGGAACGGCGAGCCGCTTGAGCTGCACTATGACAAACTGATTCTGGCGACGGCGCGCGGGAACGCTTTCTGCCCTTTCCCGGTTGGACATTGCCCAACGTCATCGGTGCGGGCGGTTTGCAAGCGCTGCTGAAGGCAGGGCTGCCCGTCGAGGGAAAGCGGGTCGTCGTCGCCGGCAGCGGCCCTCTTTTGCTCTCCGTCGCCGCCTACGCGCAACAGCATGGAGCGGTGGTTGCCGTTGTGGCCGAACAGGCCCCGCGGCGCCGTGTGGCTGCTTTCGGCGCAGCTTCTTTGGCTTAGTCCGGGCAAGATTTGGCAAGGGGCCGGCTTTCGCTGGTCGCTGCGGAGCACGCGGTATGTGACGGGATGTTGGCCAACGGCCGCCCACGGCTGCGCGAAAGTCGAGGCCGTCACGCTCCAGTCCGGCGAACATTCATGGACCGAACCTTGCGATTTCCTCGCCTGCGGTTTCGGGCTCGTTCCAAACCTTGAACTGCCGATCATGCTCGGGTGCCAGGTCCGCGACGGAGCCGTTGTCGTGGGCGCGCGGCAAGAGAGCAACGTGCCGGGCGTTTTTTGTGCCGGTGAAATCACGGGCGTCGGCGGCGCCGAACTGGCAGTGCTCGAAGGCCAAATTGCCGGACTCGCGGCTGTTGGAAAGACGGCGGAGGCGGCCCGATATTTCGCCGCTCGATCGCGCGGCCGGCGCTTCGCCGCAGCGCTCGACCGCGCGTTCGGGCTGCGGCAGGAGTTGCGTAATCTGCCCGACGACGATACATTCGTATGCCGATGCGAGGACGTAACGCACAAGCGATTGCAGGGCTTCGCGTCCTGGCGAACGGCCAAGCTGCACACGCGCTGCGGCATGGGACCATGCCAGGGCCGCGTCTGCGGCGCGGCGGTCGAGTTTTTGTTTGGCTGGAAGAATGAGTCGGTACGACCGCCGATGCTGCCGGCAAGCGTGGGGACGCTGGCTGGTCGGGAAGAGACACAAATTGAGCAAGGACAACAAGGACAGCCGTGATGACAAGCACTTTTCGCGGGATCTATCCCGCCATGATTACGCCGATGACCGAGCGAGAGGAGATCGATCTTCCCAAGCTCGAGGCCCTGGTGGAATACCTGATCGGAGCCAGCGTACATGGACTGATCCCGCTGGGCAGCACCGGCGAGTTCTACGCCTTGTCACCGCAGGAGCGGCGCGACGTGCTGGCAACCGTGGTCCGCATCACGGCGGGCCGCGTGCCGATCGTAGCGGGCGTCAACGCGGCGGCCACTCGTGAAGTTGTGCAGTATGCCCGCGAGGCGGAAACCTTGGGCGCTGACGGCGTCATGGTCGCTCCGCCGTATTACTCGCTGCCTTGCGCCGACGAGTTGGTGGAGCATTTTCGCGCCGTCGATGCGGCCGTAGGCATCCCGATCATGCTCTACAATTTCCCCGCCCGCACCGGCGTCGATTTGCGACCGGAGTTCGTCGAGCGCCTGGCCGAATTGAAGAACGTCCGCTACATTAAGGACAGCACGGGCGAAACGTGGCGGATCAGCGAGATCATCCAGCGCTGCGGCGATCGGATGCAGGTTTTCGTCGGCGGCGATACGGTGGCTTTCGAGGGACTCGTCCTCGGCTCGGCTGGCTGGGTTGCGGCCATTGCCAACGTTTGCGCGGCCGAGCATACGCAGCTCTATCGCTTGTTGGAATGCAAGGACTACGCGGCGGCCCGCGACTATTATTATCATTTGCTGCCGCTGTTTTCGCTCTTCGAGCACAGCGGGAAGTTCACGCAATTCGTCAAAGCCGCCTGCGCGCTCGCCGGCCGCGACGCCGGCCCGCCGCGGCGTCCGCTCTTGCCGCCCAGCGCCGGCGAACTGGAATCGATCCGTGAGGCGCTGGAACAATTGAAACAAGAGAAGTAACCTCGAACCACGCGAATAATGCCTTCTGTTGATAACCGTGCCCTGCTCATGGCGGGCATTCCGCAATTGAACTCGGCCCTCTACCACCGCATTCGGTTCCTCGTGGGCGATCCGGCGGCCTACGTGCAATTGCCGCTGCACGATGGCGGTGCCCGCTCGGTGCTCATTCTCCGCGATATCGAAATGGATCGCGCCCGACGCCATGCTCGCGCGACGGAGGTCGCCTGCCCCCGCGACTTTGCGCCCGAAGGCGGCCTTTCCGGCGATCGCGAAACGGCCACCGCCCAGGCCGCCGCGGAATGTCTTCGCCGTGCGTGCGTGAAACAGGTTGTTGCCGATCGCACGCTGCCCTTGATTTTCGCTGACATGGTTCGCGAGGCGGGCATCGGCGTCACGTGCGACGCGAGCATCGGCGTCACCGACCGCCGCCGCAAAGATGCCGAGGAATTGCAGCATATCCGCGATGCGCAGGCCGTCAATGAGCAAGTTATCGAGAGGACATGCCGCCTCATCGCGCGCGCCGACGCCGGCCGCGACGGCGTGCTGATTAACGACGGCGGCCCGCTGACCTCCGAGCGCGTACGGGCGATGGTCAATCACTGGTTCATCGACCTGGGCTACGTCAACCCGCCTTCGATCATCGCCGGCGGGCTGGCGGGCGGCGATTGCCACGACCATGGTCACGGACCGCTGCGCACTGCCGAGCCGGTTATCGTCGACGTCTTTCCGCGCAACGGCGAAACGCTCTATTACGGCGATTGCACGCGAACGGTCGTGCATGGCGACGTGCCCGATGAGATTGCCGCCATGCACGCCGCCGTATGCGCGGCCAAGGCGGCGGGCATGGCCGCCGCTCGCGCGGGCGTGACGGGCGAGGACGTTCACAAGGCGACGATCGCCGTTATCGAAGCCCGCGGCTTCAAGACGGGACTGCCGCCGGCTGACGCGCCGGACAGTTACTGTGCCATGACGCACGGCACCGGGCACGGCATCGGCCTGGAATGCCACGAGCCGCCGCTCTTGGACTTCAAGGGGCCCGAGTTGCTTGAAGGGGAGCTTGTCACGATTGAACCAGGGCTCTATCGCCGCGATATTGGCGGAGTGCGGGTTGAGGACATCGTGTTGATTCATGCCGATCGGTGTGAGACATTGAACAGTTTGCCGGAAGGGCTGGATTGGAAATAGTCCCTTCCGGCAGAAGGGACCTACTTCTTCGGCGCCGTCGTCACCAGCACGCTCTTCGTCAAATACTTGTTCGCCGCGCGAACAACATCGTCTTTCGTCACGGCCCGAATCTCGGCGTCGAACTTCGTATCGTAGTCGAAGCCGAGGCTCAAAAGTTCGTCGATGGCCGCGGTGCGGGCCTGATCCGAGATAGTCACGTTCTCCTGTGCGTGCAGGGCCACGATCTGCTCGATCGCCGTGTGAAACTCGCTATCGGAGATGTCGCCCTTCTTCGCCTTATCCAAATTGCGGCGAATCCGCTCGACGACCTCGTCGAGCTTTTCTGGATAGGTCTGCGATGTGACGACGAAGAAGCCCGGCACCGGACCGGTCATCTCGCGGGTGAAGACGTAATACACCAGCCCGGCACCGCGGAGTTCGTTATGCAGCCAGCCGCCGGGCGTGCTGTAGCCGTTGAGGATTGCCCGCAGAACGGTCATCGCGGCGTGATCCTGCTTGTCGTAGATGCCCTCGCATGGATAGCCCATCATAACCATAGCGGTGTCTTTGCCCGTGGCCTTGCTGACGGTCTTCGATTCGGCGATCGCGTTGCTGTGCGGCGGAAACTCGACCGGCTTGCGCTCGGCCGCGGGCAGATCACCAAAATGCTTCTTCACGAGCGCCATCGCGTCGGCAGGCTCGATGTCGCCATAGACGGTGACGACCATATTGCCCGGCAGGAACCACTCATCATGGAGTTTTTTGAGCGCGGCCGACGAAAGGCGGTTGATGGTTTCGACCTTGCCCTCGGGATGGATATGATAGGGCGACGTGCCGGGCAGCGCGTCGAGGAAAACGTCGTCTGCCTCCGCTGCGGCGTCGGCGCTGCGGTTCTCGATAGCTGCGATAAAGGCAAGCTTCGCCCGCTGGAACTGATCATCGGGCAGCGCCGGGTAAAGCAGCGAGTCGGCAAATAGGGCGGCCGCCTTGGGAAAGTCTTCCTTCAAGCAGGTCGCGCTGCCGTTGAACGTGAAGCGGCCAGAGCCGAAGGCAATTGCGCCGCCGACCGAGTCAAAATAATTGGCGATGTCCGCCGCGCTGGCGCCGCGGGTCGTGCCCTTATCCATCAAATCGGCCAGCATGGCGGCGCGGCCCGCCATCGGCTCGCCGTCGGTGGAGCTTCCACCCAGCACGTGGGCCTGGATGTTTACCAGCGGCAGGTTCGGAACCCGCTTCACTAGCACCCGCAAGCCGTTGGCGAGCTTCTTGAAATGGACTTTGCCCGAGCCCGATTCGCGCTCCGCGACGGCGCCCTTCGCCGCGCTGCCGCGCGGCGCAATGACGATGCGACTCAGCCGCGCCGGCACGAAATACTTGCGGGCCACGTCGCGGATTTCGGCCGCGGTGACCGACTGGATTCTCTCGGCATAGCGGCTGTCGAAGAGCGGATCGGCGGCGGTAAGGTAACTTATGCCCAAGCTCTCTGCCTGCTGCTGAACGGTCTGATGCTGGAAGACCAATTCGGCGGCCTTTTGCTTCTTCGCGCGAGCCAGCTCGGCCGGATCGACTTCCTCGTTGCGAAGTTGATTGACCATGCGGAGGATTTCCTTCTCCGCCGCCGGCCATGTGTCGGGATTGCTTTCGCCGCTCACGGCAAAATAGCCGCGGACGAAGTGCGGTGTGTTGCTCATCGTTCCCACGCCCAGCACCAGCGGCGTGGGCGTCTCATATTTCAACCGCCGCACCAGCCGCGAACTTTCGCCTTGGCCGAGGATATAAGCCGCGAGGTCCAATGCATACATGTCGCGATTGGAGAGCGTTACCGTCGGCCAGGCCAAGGCGAAATCGTAGACCGTGCCGTCCATCTGCCGCACAGCTTCGCGCGGCGAGACCTGTTCCGGCTCTTCGGGCAGCGGCACGAACGTCTCGCGTCCCCGCGGCGTGCCGGCCCATTGCCGCGCCACATGGTCCAGCACATCCTGCGTCTTCACATCGCCCACCACGACGAAGATCTGGTTATTCGGTACGTAGCGGTCGTGATAGAAGTCGATGATCGTCTGGTTCGTCGTGCCGTTGAGCACTTGCAGGTATCCGATCACCGGATGCCGCACGGGGTGGACAGCATAAACCGTCAAGTCGAGCTGATCGGCCAGCACGTGCCCGCGGTCGTCCTCGTCGTCGGCCAATTCGCGGCGGACGACTTTCAGCTCCCGCTCGAACTCCTTCGATTCAAACGTGATGTGCTGCATCGAATCGGCGACCAGTTCGATGGAGGTCATCACGTTGCGGGCAGGGCAATCGATGAAAAACGTCGTATGGTCGCTCGTCGTATAGGCGTTGGTCGCGCCGCCGAAGGAGGCGATGGTCTTTTCGATTTCCTTCTCGCCGCGGTGCGTGGTCGTGCCGCCGGCGACGACGTGTTCCAGCACATGGCTCAGCCCCGCGCCGAGATACTTGCCCTCGAACGCCCCGCCCGTGTTTTGCACATAGCAGCGGACAGTTGACACCGGGGCAGTATGGTTTTCTTGGACGATAACCGTGAGGCCATTATCGAGCTTTGCGAGGGTGACGTTTTCATCCAAGTGACGTATGCTCGTGTAATGCGGGGCTGGTGGTTGTTGTTCGGCCGCGACGAGGATTGCCGCCGAAAGACCGAGCAGGCAAGTGATTAACCGTATTGAGATAAGTTGCATGGTGAAAACCGGAGGTTAAGTTATTTGTTGGACTTTCGATAAATGTTCGCAACGATGCCTAATCTTAGTCGACGGTAGCGAAGCGGACAATCAAGCGTTTGTCATGGTATTGGGGCCGTGCTGGGTGTTGGCGGTTCAGATTTTGCCGAAGTCAAAGTGCGAGGTTCGCCCATCCTTTACCTAACGCATGCAAAGGGGAGAACTATCGTGAATCCCAGCTATTTTAAGACGCCAGGAAATTACATCCCGCTCTGCCAACTATTGATGGAGCGCTTACAAGCGGTTAATAGAGCGCCGTAATCGACCTTCGCGACGCTCATTTCCGCTTGCACTTCTCCAGCGTCATGAGCGCAAACGCCGTCCCATACGCCTGATGATAATTGTAGAAGGGAAAATCCCACCAGGTGCCATCCGGTTGCTGCAAGTGCAGTAGGATTTGTGCGAGATGGTCCTGCCGTTCCGGCCGCTCGGCGGGCGGAAGCAGCTCGATGCAGCGGGCGGCGTAGTAGTGGCCGTAGTAGAAGAAGTAGCCGGCCACCTGCATCCACGACTCGTGCGGGATCGGCTTCTTGCGGCCCAGGTCGAGCCACATTTCGCGGGCGAAGAGGCGGTCTAGCCACGTCTCCATGATTTTGTCGGTGACTTTCTTGTCGCCCCATAGACGCATGGCCAGATTGCAAGCCTGCGAGCGGCCCAAGCTTCCGCCCGGGCGATTGATCGGCATCATCGGCAAGTACTTCAAGTACTCGCCGTAGTCGTAGCTGAAGTCGGGCTTCCGCTGCCGCAGAATCGAGGCCATGCCGCGATCGACCAGTTGTTTCGGCACACTGACGCCTTCCTGGCGAGCCTCGTCGAACGCGATCAGGACCGTCGCGGTGACGAAGCTGATCGTCGAACCGATTGGCCGCTGCGTTTGAAAATCGAAATCGTCGTAGTAACACCAACCGCCGTCGATGCACTCGTAGCGGCGGAGGCGATCGATCTGCCCGTCGATGAGGGCGCGAAGCTGCTTGCATCGCTCCGGGTCATTGGCATGACGGTGCAAGAGATGCACCATAGCGTCGATCGAGTAGGCGTGAGCCCAATTGTTGTAAAGCGCATCGAGCGAATCGCGACGAAGCGTCGGAAGGATCTCCATCAGCCAGGCCTCGGCGCGATCAATCGCACGATCGACTTCGGGGCGGGTGCCACGTTCCAGTCCGCCGCCCACCTCGCATAGCGCCGAGATGCAGAGCGAAGTCGTCGCTGCGCGAAACGAACGGTGCGCGTCCGGGATGGGGGCATACACCTCGTCGGGCCGCGAACTGCGTTCCGAGCCCCAGGAACCATTGGCGTTTTGCGACTTCAGCAAGAAGGCAACTCCGCGGGCGATCGCGGCGTCGATCTGTTTTCGATCGGGCCGCGGCACCGGCTTGGGCTTGGGGCCGACCTCGGCCAGCGAGGGCATTGCGGACTCGGCATCGTGCGCGGTCGCTAAGTTGTCGGCGGCGCGGCCGGCTACCGCCGTCGCCAGCAACAGTGCGCTCGCCACACTCCAAGTTATGAGCGCATTCGCCTGTCTCGTGCGATCCTTCATCACTCTTCCTTCGGTTTTTCCAACAGAATCTCATCGCCCGCGGCCAGGCCGTTGAGCACTTCCACTTGCTTCTCGTTCCGCTCGCCCAGCGTAACGGTCCTCTTCTGCGGCTTGGCGTCTTTTTTGCCAACCAGGTAGACGTATTGCTTGGACGGATCGAGGTCCTCGGTGAATACGGCCTTGGGCGGCACGGTCAAGGCCTCGGGTTTCTTATAAGGAATCAATTTCATTTCGCAGTTCATGCCGGGCATGATCGCCTGGTTCAGCGCGTCGGAGGCCACCGTCATTTGGCAGTCAAAGCCGCTTCCGCCCATGGGGACCGCGCCCACCTTGTGGACAATCGCCGTCAGCTTCTGGTCGACGAAGCCGACGGGATCGATATAGGCCGTTTGCCCGGCGTGAATTCGTTGGGCCTGCGATTCGGGCACAGTGGTGCGAATGATCATCGGCCGCGGCTTAACGATGGTCATGACAACATCGTTCGGCTGGATCGGAGCGCCGCGGCGGAGCGTTTCGTGACTCATGGCCGCCCACTTGCCTCGTGTGCAGCGACCGTAGTAGACGATGCCGTCCATCGGCGCCTTGACGACCATCGCCTCGCGATCGGAAATCAACTTGTTTAGCCTTTCCTCGCCCTGGGTCCGCGCCTGCTTGAGCTTTTCCAACTCCAACCGGTGCTTAGTCATCGCCAAGGGGATGCTCGCCTTGGTGAGCTCGACATCGATCAGTGCGCGCTCGGTCTGCTCCTTCGCCCGCTCGTCCTGCCGCGGCAGCGAGAGTTTCTTCGCCTCGTTGTAGGACGCCTGGGCAAACTCCAGGCTGAGCTTCGCGCGATCGACGCCATTCTTGGCCCGGCGGAGCACGATCTTCTCGGTCTCTTCGCGGAGGTCGTCGGCCTTGTACATTTTTTCCAACTGGCGATATTCTTCCTCGGCGTATTCCAACTGTTCTTGTGCCGATTTGAGGCGATACTCATTCATCTTCACGTAGAGCGGCTTATCAACGTCCTGATAGAGCTTAAAATCTTCCTTGGCCATCCGCTGTGAACGTTCGTTGGCGTCGGTATCCAGAGGCGCGACCTTATCAAGCGCGGCCAACTGGGCCTCGGACTGTTTGACGGCAAGTTCGTTGAGTTGCAGCTCGGCTCGCAGTTCGGTGATCGCATGATCGATCTTCTCGGTGTCCAGCGCCAGAACGAGATCGCCTTGCTTGACGGCGGCGCCATGATCGACCGCCTTGAGCACGACGAGTTGCGGCCATTCTTGCGGACGAATGACCAGTTCGGCTTGGTCTTGCGCTTCAAAAACGCCATCCAGCGACACCTCGACGTGAAAAGGACCTTTTTTCACCTTCGCCGTGGCCGGCTTGGCGGCTTCCTTCTTTTCGGCATCCTTGCCCTTCGCCGCGTCGGCGCTTTCGGCCGGCTTCTTTTCAGTCGCCTTCTTGTCGGGCACCTTCTTGTCGGGCGCCTTCTTGTCGGGCGCCTTCTTCTCGGGCGAGGCCTTGGCCTCATCGCTCGGTTTGTCTGAGTCCTTGGCGGCTTCGGCCGGCTTCTTATCGCCTTTGGGCCGTTTTTTGGTCGACTTGCCCTGTGCAGACGCATGTGCGGCAACGAGCGAAATCAGCAAAAGAGAAGTCAAAAGCAGTCTGCCAGCGGCGGCCAGTCTCATCGTGCGACTCCAAGAAAGAGGTAAAAGTCGAGCCAATCCCCCCATTTTCGCATGAAACTGGCGGGAATTCAAGCGGGGGAATGCCGATGCCAAGCCCGCTAAAGAAGCTTAGCACGAAGCCCGCCACGAGCCTCGCGCCGAGAATACGAGAATAAAGGGCAGGCGGTAAGCGATAAGTGAAGAGCTACCGCTGCGGAGAAGTTGACTGTTTTGATGGCGATTGCGCCGACCACTTGGCGACTTCCGCATCCGCCTTCGTCGCGTCGTCGGCATAGCCTTTGAGAGCGGGCACATCGGGATGAAGCTCCAACTGGCGGCTCCAGAACGCGACGGCATCCTTCGACCAGGCGGCGGCTTGGCGGCGATCATTCTTATGCTTGGCCGCTTCGATCCTGGCGTTAAAGACGACCACAAGGTCCCCGGTAAACGACGCCACGGTCGGATTATGTTCCACTAGATTCTTGTAGTATTGCGCCGCCAGGTCGTACATCTCGGCGGCATGTGGCCAATCGCTCTGCGCCTTGTAAAGATCTGCGAGGAACAAAGAGTGCAATGCGACGTCAAATTCCGCCCACATGGGACTTATGCTGACCATTCTCGCTTCATCCCCTTCCGGACGCTCCGGTTGATATATCTCCGGGCGGCCGGCCTTCATATCCAACCATATTGCCTTGTGCAATTCGAGACCTTGGGCGCAAAAAGGGATGGCTGCCGCCGCGGACTGCGGAGTTGGCTGACGTCCGAGCAAAGCGTGCGATTTCACGTTTAGCGCATTTGCCAGTTCGCGCCGAAACTCGGCCGAAGCCGGATACTCACGCACCAACTGTTCGCCAAGGGCGATGGATTCATTCACCGTCGAAAGTCCCTCCGCCAGATCGACGTACCGTCCGATACGCCACAGGGACCACACCAAATCGTCGCGCAGGAAGGGATCGCCGGGGTTTTCCGCAACCAGGCTGCGGAAGATTTCGATGGCCTGCCTCCCGGCTTGCTCCGGCGTCGGCGGCATCGTATGCGGTCGCCACTCCTCCAGGATGCGCGTCCAACCCAGGTTTTCTCGCAACATCCGATCTCCCGGGTATTCCCGCAGCAATTGCTCCTGGAGCTTCCGCGCCTTTTCGAACTGGTCCAAGACGCTCTGGTCGAAAACTTCCGTGCGCTCCAGCAGCATCATTCCGTAGCGCGCGTAAAGCCTGGCAAGCTCCGCGCGCGGGGTCGGGTCGGGAACGGGCTGTAACAGAAACGGCTCGTAACGGTCGATGGCTGCCTTCATCAACTCCGTGCGCAGCGGTTGCAGGCCGGCCCGATCTTTCAAGCGCTCGTCGGAAATCCGCAGCAGGTCCTCGACGGCCGCGCGAGCCTCGCGAAAGTTGTCGTCCGCCAGTGCCCGCTGCTGTTCCGCAGTGGCTCGCTCCCGCAATGCCCAGGAAAGGCCCCAGCCGGTTGCGATGATGCCCAGCAACAATGCCAGCGCCACCGCTGCCGCCGCCCCGAACGCCAGCAAGTTCCGGCGGACCGCCTTGCGGAAGCGATACGCCGCAGTGGGAGGCCGGGCGGCGATCGGCTCGTTGTTCAGGTGCCGCTGAATGTCCAGCGCCAGTCCGTTGGCCGTCTCATAGCGCCGAGTGCGATCCTTCTCCAAGCATTTCATCACAACCCAATCCAGGTCTCCGCGCAGCAAGGTTACGAGCCGGCGGGCCTCCATGCCGCGGCGTTTGGCCGTGCTGGTCGAATCCGGCACGGTCATTCCGCTGAGGCGGTTCGACGGCCGCACCGGCTCCGTCTCCCGAATCCGCCGGCGCATCTCATCGATGCCCGCCCGCATCAATTCCTTCGCATCGAATGGCGTCGTTCCGGTCAGCAATTCATACAGCAGCACGCCCAGGCTGTAGATGTCGCTGCGGGTATCGACGTCCAAAGCGCTCATCTCCGCTTGTTCGGGGCTCATGTAAGCCGGCGTGCCGATAAACTGCTGGAACTGCGTGTAAATAGTTTTATCCGTCAGGTCTCCCTGCGTTGCCTTGGCAATGCCGAAGTCGATCACCTTGGGCACCGGAACTCCGTCGTGAAGCGTCACCAGAATGTTCGAGGGCTTGATGTCGCGATGAATGACTCCTTTCTGATGTGCGTGCTGGATGGCATGGCAAACGTCGATGAAAAGACGAAGCCGCTGGACCGGCGGCAAGCTATTTTGATCGCAGTAGTCGGTGATGGGAATGCCGCGCACCAGTTCCATCACGAAATAGGGCCGGCCGGCGTCGGTCGCTCCCGCGTCGAGCACCTTGGCAATGTTGGGATGGTCCATCATCGCCAGCGCCTGCCGCTCGGCTTCAAATCGCGCCACCACCTGCCGCGTGTCCATCCCCAGTTTGATGATCTTCAGCGCCACGCGCCGGCGCACGGGAGTCTTCTGCTCGGCGACATAGACGACGCCGAATCCTCCTTCGCCGATTTTCTCCAGCAGGCGAAATCGGCCGATAACCGTTTGGGCGCCTTCCGACAATGGAATCTCGGCCGATGGCGAGCCAGGGAATTGATCCTCCGGTTCCTTCGGCGGCCCGGAGTCGCCAAAGAACGGTTGCGTAGCTTTCGAGGCCAGGTCGTCAGAGTTTGGATCTTCGCTTTCGTTCATTGTCGAGCCATCATCCGAGGAAGCGCTAATTCTGACCGCAAAATGCTTGCAGGAGAAACCCGCCGCGCTGTTGCCCGTTGCACCTCGGCACCGAAGCGTGCCCGGTTGGGCGGGCGGCAATGGGGCGAAAAAAAGCTACGGCTTCTATTTGTCCTTCTCCCGCGCATAATGCTTCGCCAGATTGATCCCGCCGCGGAGTTCCTCTTCCAGCAGCTTCATCCGCTGTTCCATGCGTTCCAGCTTGCGTTGCAGCGTGGGGATCAACATGCGGTTGGTCTCCTCGGGGACTGGCCGCGGCACGGTGGGGTAGCCGAGGTGTCGCGACAGGGCGGCAAACAGGTAGAGCGGATCCTTGCGGCGGTTTGCCAGGGCGATGCGGCCCTCTTTTTCACCAAAGAGGACCGGCTTCTCCGCCTCGCCTCGGGTGCGGCGATAATGCTCGCTGCGGACATAGAGCATGTCGCCCAGGTCGATCAAGCCCACTTGGCGGCGGACCGTGAGAATCCATTCTTTCCAGTTCTCGTCGTAAATTTCGTCGCCCGCAATGGCCTCTAGCCCGCGATCGTAGCCAAGGCGGTTGCGACAGATAGTCTCGAACTGGAAGAGAAACAGCCCCTGCGGCGACGCGACGATCTGCTGGGCCGGTAGCCCCGCACGGTATTCGGCCTCGCGCTCGAGCACTTCCAAGCCGACCCGAAAATCGAACTTGCCTTCGGCTTTTTCGGCCTCCGCCACGACGAACGTCTGAAACGGCGTGAAGTAATGCGCGAGCTTGGCCATCGCCGAGGCGAAACCACCGGTAAAGCGCAGCTCGCTGGCCATGAAATCGAGCGCCATCGGCAACTGGGTCGTGGCGAGAATCTCCTGTTTGACCGCCGTGAGCAGATCCTGCGTGGACATGCTCTGCTGCATCCGCTCCCGCAAGGTGCGAAAGAAGTAGGCTTGCTCGATATACTCTTCACGCGCTAGGGGCATCGTAGAAGTGGTTGAGGTAGTGTATGCTAACTGGCTCCCCTCTCCCTTTGGGAGAGGGGCAGGGGGTGAGGGCCTACTGCGTTGGCATCGGAAATCAAACATCGTTCGCCCTCACCGTAGCCCTCTCCCGGAGGAGAGGGGACCAAGTTATTCTACTTCCACCGACGCGACAACGTGACTCCCCCCGACGACAATCTGGCCGCCGCTTTGGCGCGACATCGTATCGAAATTCCCGCGGAGCAAATCGTCCGGTTGGACGAATACTGTCGTCTCCTGTGGGACTGGAATAGCAAACTAAACCTGACGCGGCACACAGATTATGAAAAGTTCGTCGCCCGCGATCTGACCGATAGCCTTGCATTTGCCAAGTATCTCGACCAGGGCGAATCGGTGCTCGACGTTGGCACGGGGGGGGGAGTGCCGGGAGTGGTGCTCGCAATCGTCCGCGACGACCTGAATATCGCCCTTTGTGAATCAATCGGCAAGAAGGTGAATGCGGTCGGCGACATCGTCAAAAAACTCGGCCTGACCGCGCCGGTGCTTCACGGCCGGGCGGAAGGCCTGCTCGCCGGGCATCGTTATCGGACGCTCGCGATCCGCGCGGTCGCGCGGCTGAAAAAACTCTTGGAATGGTTTCGACCGCATTGGTCGGAGTTCGACCGCATGCTGGTGCTCAAGGGGCCGGGCTGGGTTGACGAGCGCGGCGAGGCGCGGCATTTCGGCTTGCTCGGCGGACTTTCGCTGCGAAAGCTGCATTCCTATCCGCTGCCGGGCACGGAGTCAGAAAGCGTGCTGCTGGAGATCTCGAGGCGGAAGTAGTTTCTTGTGGGGCAGATTTCTAATCTGCCTGGCAGGTTGGAAACCTGCCCCACGTCCCACTCACTCCCCCAACACGTCGTTCAACACATCCTCGTTCACATAGATCGGCAGCGCCGGGTTGCAGGTCACCGCGACTGCAATCGCGTCCGACGGCCGGGCGTCGATCTCGATGAGTTCGCCTTCATGCCTGATCCGCAACCGGGCGAAGTAGGTGTGCTCCTTCAGTTCGCTGATCACCACGTCCTGCAATTCGCCACCCATATTCTCGGCCACTGCCACCACCAGATCGTGCGTCAAGGGACGGGGATATTCCTCGCCCCGCACGCGGCGATTGATGCTCATCGCCTCGAAAATGCCGATCAGGATCGGGAACGTCCGCTCGCCGCCGATTTCCTTGAGATAAATGACCTGCTGGTCGTTCACTTCGCTAATGATGATGCGAGCCAACTGCATGGGGATCGGCATGGCAACGTTCCTGAAAGGTAGACCGGCGGCCGATAAGTCATGGGCCGATTCGGGCATTCTCCCCATTATAGCGCATCGCGAGCGGCCGTCGCCAGTGGCTAGCCCAACACCGTTTGACATCCACGCCCGATGCGTTAAAATCATCCTCAATTGCCCGGCTTGCGTGATTATCCCGGCCCGCAGGCAACTTTTTCACCTTGGCGTTTGCCTTGATGCCCGTGCTTCCCACTCATTCTGACCCGGCTGTCGATAGCTTGCGGGAGGCGTTTTTCCGCCATGCCCAGTCAATGCTGGCGACATCCGATGACCGCGGCGACGCCTGGCGGGCGGCGCGGGCTTGCCTGCACCAGCGGGGTTTTGATCTGCGGAAGATCGAACATCTGCCGTTGGGCTACTTTCCGGCTGTCGAACCGCTCTGGCGATGTCTTTTGCACGACGGTTTTGCCGCCGATGAAATCCGGGCGTCCAATCTGCTGGCCGATTCGCGGCTGCCCGGCCGCCTGATCGGGCCGATCCGCGGCGCCGATCGGCGAATCGAGAGCTTTTGGGCGCGGCAGCCGCAGAACCTCGACCGCTGTCTTTACTTGAGCACGGAATGGAAGGACCACGCTGGGCTGTTTGGACTCGACGTGGCATTGCCCGCGGTGGCCGACGGCCGGCGCGATCTGCTCGTGGTCGAAGACATTTGGGACGCGCTCCTTTTGCAGGCCCACGGCTGGGCGGCCGTCGGCGCGATCGGCAACAGTCCGGCGGAGATCGGCGCGAAGCGTTGGGAGCGGCTGGACGAATTGTGCATCCATCGCGTGACGTTGCTGGTGGACAGTTTTCACGATTCGCATGAGGCGGCCGTTGCGGCGATTCGTCAGGCAGCCGCAGCGCGGCGCGGGCCGGCGATCTATGTGTTGCCTCCCGCCGCGGTGCATGGCGCGTGGCAATCGTGGCAGCAGGGCCGCGCGGCGCAGGCGGATGTCCTGGAAAAGCTCCTCGCCGCGCATCGCATCCACGGCTTCCATTACCTTGCCTTGGGACTGATCGCACTGGCAAAAGGTGACGGCCCGTGGACCGACGCCTCGCGTCGCGCCGCGCTTTCGGACGGTCGGAATTTCTTCGCCGCCGCCCATCAGCGGAACGTGCCGCAATTGGACGCTTTCTTTCTGCCGCCGCTTTTGGAAGCTCTCGATCTTAATTGGAGCGACCGCGCCGTGTTGTTCAATGAGGCAGCGACGAATTCCTGGCTGGAAGACACCGCATCTACCAATGGCAGTGAATGGACCGATGCGAAAGCAGCAGGCACACTCCATTTGCCGTCTGCCGAAATTGCAGAACCGTCCACTCCCATTGACACCGATATTCACGATTCGATCAGGCTCGCCGCCAATCCGCGCAGCCGACTTCTGCGACTTTCATCAATGTGATCGGATTGTCTGTCTCTGTTGGGACTGAGAACTCTCTCGAAAGCGTAAATGCGTCGGTAACTTTCGCGGAGCGAAAGGCGACATTGGTTGGTGCAAATTGACGACACCTGTGCGACGTTCGCTACAGTCCGTGGCATCATATTGACCACGTGGGGAAGCCGGAATTCGTTTACTTACGCGAAATTCCGCCTCATCGAGCTGCTTTCGGCGAAACGCTACCCGGTAGCCAAACATGGCACAGCAGTTGCTCCCCTAACGGATATGGCCGAGCGGCTGCCAAATCCGCCGGTCCAACCTTGACCAGATAACGGTGCAGCGATGGAACCAAACGCAATCCAAACGGTACGGGTACTGAAACGGCTTAAAGCCGCGGTTGGCTATCATGAGTTGGGGATGACCCAACACGCCGTGCGCTGCATCGACGACCTGGCGGCATTTGGCAAGATTGGGCCGTTTGGTTTGGTTGCAGACGTGCTACAGGACGAATTCTCGAATGCCCGACACGTCTCCGCCGAAAAGGCGCTCGATATGGTCGCCTGCATGTTGCCGAAGCCTGCGAGGCGTGCTGTGCGAATGACGCTAGCAGCCTGCTATGGGCCGACCGACAGCCAGAGGTCGTCAAACGACCGGGCCGGAAGTCGCGGTGCCGCGCCGGCGGCCGAATCGAAGCCCGCTCTCTAGGTTATACGCAAGCGCACTGGCCGATATTGCCGCATGGCGATAGAATGACGCGACAATCCGCGGGGATCGTCACGATTTTTCTGTCAGCATGGGAGGCAATTTGCCATGTCCGCCGTTCTTGCCAGCGTTCATACCGAGACTTCGACAGTTGACGAGCCCGCCGCTGCGGCCACCAGCGCCGCGCCGCTATTGCAACCCGCGGTCGTGGTAATTTTTGGAGCCACGGGCGATCTGACGGCCCGCAAGTTGATGCCTGCGCTCTTCGGACTCCACCAAGGACAATACATGCCGCCGGAGTTGGTGATCGTGGGCGTGGGCCGGCGAGCCAAGACCGACGATCAATTCCGCGCCGATGTCGGGCAGGCCCTGGCAAAGTTTCGCTCCGACGCGGCCGCGCAGCCCGATGTCGTGCAACGCTTCCTTAACCGGATCGTCTACCACTGCGGCGACTTCAGCAAGCCGCAGGGGCTGGCCGAACTGCGGACGCATGTGGAAGCGCTGGAGAAGGAGCACAATCTGCCCGGCAACCGGCTGTTCTATCTGGCTACCGACCCGGAGTTTTTCGCTCCGATTGTCGATGCCTTGTCGCAGGCCGGCCTGACAAGCGAAGCTAACGGCGAGAGCTGGCGGCGGGTCGTCATCGAGAAACCGTTCGGACACGATTTGACCTCCGCGCGAGCGTTGAATGTCAACGTCCTCAAGCGGCTCCGCGAGCACCAGATCTATCGCATCGACCATTACCTCGGCAAGGAGACCGTGCAGAACTTGCTGGCCTTCCGCTTCGGCAACGCAATCTTCGAGCCAATCATGAATCGGCAGTTCGTTGACCACGTGCAGATCACGGCTGCGGAAACGGTGGGCATGGAGGGCCGCCGCGGCGCGTTTTACGACCATGCCGGCGCGCTCCGCGACGTGATCCAAAACCACTTGCTGCAAATTCTCGCCCTGGTGGCGATGGAACCGCCGGCCACGATGATGTCGCGCGACATCAGCGATGCCAAGCTGAAGGTCCTTCGGCAGCTCCCCGCTTGGAGCGATTACCAGATCGAGCGCCGCGTCGTCCGCGCGCAGTATCAGGCCGGCAAGGTCGACGGCAAGCCGGCTTTGGGCTACCTGCAAGAAGAGGGCGTGGCCCCCGACTCGACGACCGAGACTTTCGTCGCCATTCGCACGAACGTGGAAAGCTGGCGCTGGTCGGGCGTGCCGTTTCTCTTGCGAGCAGGGAAGCAGTTGGCGCGGCGGGTTACCGAAGTGGCCATCCACTTCCGCCAGCCGCCGCTTCGAATGTTTCGCACGGTGGAGTGCGAAGGCGACGTCTGCGATCTGGCCGCCGCACGGCCTAATGTGCTCTGCTTCCGCATCCAGCCGGACGAAGGCATTCACCTCGTATTTTCCACGAAGCGGCCGGGCATGAACGTCGATCTGCAAGCGATGCAGATGGATTTCTTCTACGACCGGTCGTTCAGCAAGTCGATACCGGAGGCCTACGAGCGGCTGCTTTTGGACGCCTTGCGCGGCGACCGCACGCTGTTCATGAATGCCGACGAAGTGGAAGCGGCGTGGGAGTTCGCAACGCCAATTCTCACAGCGTGGAAGGAGGCTGGCAAGACTGGCCTGACAACCTATGCGCCCGGCAGTTGGGGACCGAAAGAGGCCGACCGCTTGACCGACGGCTGCAATGCGCCGTGGCGGCAGCCGTGAATATAGCAAGCCAAATACGTCAAAACTGCGTGCTATCGAAGCCCGACGCCCAAGCGAGGCCGACAGCGTATACAAGCCTCGCTTGCGCGTCGGGCTTTGATGTCGCGAACCGGTCCCACCTTACGGCTTGCTATTCGCTAGCACCGCGGAAACCGAGGCATCGACCTTCGTCACCGCACGGTCGTAGCTCATCAGGCCGTTGCACTCCGTCTCGACATCGGTGAGCTGCGTGTAGACGGCCGCCGAGAGCCCCTTCTCGTCGCGGAGCTTGGCAACGCTCTTCCACTGATCGAAGTACTTTTGATTCAACTCCGCCCGATCCGCCATGCCGCGGTAACCCCAGTTTTTCTCGACCCAGCGATGGCCGTCGATCGGCAATCCGAGGCCGCCAAACTCGCCTAGCACGGCCGCCCGCGCGGCCTCCGGATCGGGCGAGCCGGGACCGAGATACTTGTGCATGTCGATTACGTCGCCCACCTGGCGATCGGTCCAGCCGCTGGCATTGTTGACCAGCCGCGAGGGGTCGAGTTCCTTGGTCCATTTCGTCAAGCGAACGGTGTCGTATTGCCCCCAGCCTTCGTTGAATACGACCCACATGATGATCGAAGGATGGTTGCGATGCGTTTCGATCATGGCCTTGAGTTCCGCCTCGAACTGCTTTGCCTTTTCGGCCGATGCCGGCACGCCGTCCTGCCCTCCGCGCTCCTGCCCGACGTGCCGCGCCGCCGCCGGGCATGTCTTGCCAGACCAAGAGGCCCAGCTTGTCGCACCAGTAGTACCAGCGATCGGGCTCAACCTTGACGTGCTTGCGAACCATGTTGAAGCCGAGCTTTTTCATGGCCTCGATGTCGGACTTCAGCGCGTCGTCGGTCGGGGCCGTGTAGATGCCGTCCGGCCAAAAGCCTTGGTCCAGCGGCCCGGCCTGGAAGACGGGCTTGTTATTGAGCATCAGCCGCGTGAAGCCCTTTTCGTCCTTGCCGAGGGAGATCTTTCGCATGGCGAAGTAGCTTTCGACCTCGTCAGTCGCCTGCTTGTCGCGCCCGATGCTGACTTTGAGTGGGTACAAAAATGGATGTTCGGGCGACCAGAGTTTAGGTTTGGAGACGGAGAGATCGAAATCCTCTCCGACCTCCGCGTTGACGGCGACGAATACTACTTGTCCGGTAGAGATAACACGATTGTCTTTGGTATGTGCGATCGGAAGCACCGGGTCGAATGCGCCGGCAACCACCCAAATCCCGTCTGCTTTGCCGCGAACAGAAACCTTGACATGCAGTTTGCCAGCATCAACATCCGGTACGATCTTCAGCCACTCAATGCTCACCTCGGGCA
Organism: uncultured Planctomycetia bacterium; assembly: GCA_963775975.1. Lineage (GTDB taxonomy): Bacteria > Planctomycetota > Planctomycetia > Pirellulales > Thermoguttaceae > JANXQG01. Next base: position 4,159,978 of record CAVZKX010000002.1, on the reverse strand, counting down.
CTTCTTCCATCCAGACAGTCTGCCAAATTCCCGAGCATGGCGTGTAGAAGATGCCGCCCGGCTTCTCGATCGCGGCGAAGCTCTGCTTGCCATGCGGCTCGCCGTCCCGGCCGGTCGAGTCCGCGACGCGAACGACCAATTCGTTCTCGCCGCCTGCCTTCACTGCGTCGGTGATGTCGAAGGTAAAGGGATCGTATCCGCCGCGATGCGTTCCGACTTCCTTGCCATCGACCGAAACCACGGCTTCCCAATCGACCGCGCCGAAGTGCAAAAGCAGTCGCTTACCGTCGGCCAGCTTGGGTGCCGTGAAGCTGCGGTGATACCAGAGCCATTGCTTGTCCGTGAGCGGCTTCATCACGCCCGACAAGGCCGATTCGACACAGAACGGCACGAGGATTTTGCCGTCGAACTTTTCCGGCTTGGCCGCGCCCAAATCGGTGATCGCGTAGTCCCAAAGGCCGTTGAGGTTCGTCCACTCGGTATCGCGGACCATTTGCGGACGCGGATACTCCGGCAGCGGATGGTTCGGATTGACCTTGGCCGCCCAGGCGGTCATCAGCTTGCCCGGCGCGGGCTTCCAATCGGCAGCCGCTGCGAGCGATTTCGCGATGAATACTAGAAGAATGGCGAGTACGGCACTTTGTCGATACGGGCTCATGAGCGGGACTCCAGGAGGCGGGAAGATGCAGGAAAATCAATTATGCGCCTGTCGCGACGGGATTGCCAGTGTCGCGTTGGAGTCCCGGCTGTAGCCGGCATCGTTCGGACGCGGATCGGCTAAAGGCGGAACTCCAGCGCCCGCTTGACACCCCCTCGCGTCGATGCGATGATGCCACTCAAACTGCGGAGGATAATATGCGTACTTTTCTTAGCAAAGGTCCGAAGCGTGTAGCGCGAACGTTTCTGGCAGGCCTGCTCGTGGTTCTGCCGGCGGTTATCACGTTAGCCATTATCGCCTGGGTCGCCGACTTCGTCCATAAGGTCCTCGGGCCCCGCACGCTTATCGGCGACGGGTTGACCCACGTCGGCCTGAGCCTGGTGACCAACGACACAGTGGCCTATCTGATCGGCTGGCTGCTGGCGATCGTCTGCGTGTGGCTGCTGGGGTTGGTGGTCGAGGCCGGAGCAAAGGAGTTTATTCAACGCATATTTGACGCCTCCATGAAGCGGATTCCGATCGTGGGCAGTATCTACGGTACTTCCAAACAACTCGTCACGCTCTTCGAGAAGAAGGACCCCGAGAAGATGCAAGGCATGAAAGCCGTCTTCTGCTTTTTCGGCGAGAAGACGGCGCGGGCCTCTTGGCGCTGTTGGTCTCGCCGGAGAAGTTTACGATCAACGGCCGGAGCTTCCACATCGTCATCGTGCCGACTGCCCCCGTGCCCGTCGGCGGCGGATTGTTCTTTGTGCCAGTCGAGATGGTGCAGCCAACCGACGTGAGCGTCGAGGGGCTGATGAGCATCTATGTCTCAATGGGCGTCAGCGCGCCGCAGTTTTTGAAAGGGACAGTTGAGTAATGAAAAACCTTCCCGCTGCCGTGGTCGGGCGGAGCGGGAAGGTTCGTGAGATTGACTGTATCGCTTACGCGAGCGCCGACGCCTTGCATCCGATTGCTAGGCGGCCGGTTTGGCCGGCGTGTCGGCCTTCTTGGGCTTGGCTGGGGCGATTTCCTTCTTTTGGTCGTCGGTCAGCAGGGCGAGGACTTTATCCTTGAACTCCTTTTGAAGCGCTCGAAGCTCCTTGGTGGCTTCCTTGCGCTGGGCCTTCTGCTCGTCGGTCAAAGTGACTGCGGCATTGTCGGCCTTGGTGATCTCCTGACGAGTCTTGCCCGCGGCCTTGGCCGCTTCCCGGGCATCGGCGGCCGCTTTCTTCTGCTCAGCCGTCCGCACGTTGGTCTTGGCGTAAGCATCCTCGAACTTCTTTTCGTAGTCTTTTTTTAGCGCGTCGAGCTTGGTCTGCTCGTCGTTGGTCAGTGTGATAGAATTGAGCGTCTTGTCGATCGTTTTGTAGTAGGCGACCGTGTTCTTCGGGGCGGCCGGCTTCTTCGCATCTTGGGCAAAGACAGGGCTAGCGACGATCATCAAAAGTCCCAGGGCAAGAGCAGTGCGAGCGGTTCTCATGAAAAAGACTCCCGTAATAATATGGTGTGAAGTGGAATGTACAAACAGCGAGCCGAAGACCTAGTTTACCTAGGATACTTAAGGAATTGAAGTGGCCGGCGGATTTTACCGCCTCGCTTGCGAGCCGCCAGCGAAAAACGTAAAATCCTTCTAAACGTCCGTCGAATTTCGAGCTTTCAGGACCATGCCGCATGGCGGGTTTACGCCTACTTTCACTAGGGATTGGCAATGCCTTTTCGGCCGTTTCCTATTCTACGTGCCTGGCCCTGGAAGCCGACGGCCGCTGGCTGCTCATCGACTGCCCCCACCCCATTCGCAAGATGATGCGCGAGGCGTCGCTTTCGACCGGCGTGACTCTCGACGCCGCCGACGTATACGCCGTCGTGCTGACTCATTTGCACGCCGACCACGTGTCGGGCCTCGAGGGACTCGCCTATTACAGCCGGTTCTTCTTGAACCGCCCGCTGAAGCTGCTTGCCCATACTAGCGTCTCGGAGCGTTTGTGGTCCGGGCATCTTGCGGCCGGCATGCAATACGCCAATCACGAATCGGGCGGGCCAGTTGTCGAACATCGCCTTTCCGACTTTATCGACCTTTACGACTTGCCGCAGTACCAAACGGGCAACGGGCAGCCGCTGGTGTGCGGGCCGTTTTCCATATCTACATTTCCCGCCACGCACAGCGTGCCTACGACCGCCTTGTTCGTCGAGGCGGCCGGACGCAAGTTCGGCTACAGCGCCGATACGGCGTATGATCCAAAGTTGATCGACTGGCTCTCGCCGGCCGACCTGATTGTTCACGAGGCCAACGAGGATTATCCCCACACTCCTTATGAGCGCCTGGCTGCGCTGCCCGAAAGTCTTCGCAAGAAGATGCTCGCGGTACACTGTCCGGACGGCTTCGATCCGCCCGGCCGCGAAGTCGAGTTGATGCGGCAGGGTCAATGTTATTCGGTGTGAGCAGCTCGCATGACCTCGGTTCTCATCCTCTGCGAATACGCGGCGCTCAACGGCGGCGAGCGGTCGATGCTCTCGACGCTGGATGGCGTCGCGCGCGCCGGATACGAGATTCGTGTCGCCGCGCCGGCCGTAGGGCCGCTAGCCGATGCTTTGCAATCGCATGGAGTTGAAGCCGTATCGTTTGAATCTAGTTATCCGGACGGCAGTCGGCTTACCATCGAGGAACGCCGCGGCCGGCTGGCTGAAATACTCCGCATCCACTGCCCTGCGCTCGTTCATGCCAACAGCCTGGCGATGGGCCGGCTTGCCGGGCCGGTGGCGGCGGAACTTGGCGTGCCGAGCATCTCGCACCTTCGCGACATCGTCGCTCTCAGCCGGCAGGCCGTCGCCAACCTGAATTGCCACGATCGCCTGCTGGCCGTTTCCGATGCGACGCGACGGTATCATATTGCCCAAGGTTTGGCCGAGGACAAGACCTGTGTACTGTACAACGGTGTCGACGCGCAGCAGTTTCGTCCGTCGACACCGACGGGCTATTTGCACGATGCTTTGGGGCTTTCGCATGATCTTCCACTCCTGGCCACGATTGGCCAAATCTCGCTTCGCAAGGGTCCCGATATCGCTATGGCCGCCTTGTCGTCGCTTGCCGACAATATTCCGTTCGCGTGGCTGATCGTCGGGCAGCGCCATTCCGATAAGGACGAAACGCGACGGCTCGAAGACGAGCTACTTCACGCGGCGCGGGACCAACTGGCCGGCCGGCTCTTCTTCCTCGGCACGCGCGATGACGTCAATCGCATCTTGCCGGAACTAACGCTTCTCATCCACCCCGCGCGGCAGGAACCGCTCGGCCGCGTGCTCTTGGAGGCCGCGGCAGCCGGCCGGGCGATCGTGGCCACCGATGTCGGCGGCACGTCGGAGATCTTTCCGCCGGAGAGCGATGCCGCAGTGCTCGTTCCGCCGGACGATCCGGCCCGCATGGCCCGCGCGATCGACGATCTGTTGCGCGACCCTGTGCGGCGGATGCAGTTAGGCGCGAACGCGCGAAATCGCATCGAATCGAGCTTCACCGTCGTGGGCGCAACCGCCGGCCTGCTCAGTCATTATGAGCAAGTGCTCAACGCCTGAATCCGATTCCTACGCCCACTACCGGCGGCGGGTAGTAGTAACGCGGCCGACCGTAGTAATAGCCTTCGTCGACGATCACCGCGCCCGGCGGCGGCGGGTAGTAGTATTGCCCCGGCGGCGGCATCTGCGTCGCCACGGGCTGCGATTGCATCGCAGAAATCACGTTGCCGCTCACGCCTTGCTGGTGCAGATAGATGACGTCGTTGGTCTGTAGCGGAGCGGCGATGCCACGCGAGTGGATGCGATCGATGATGATGCCTTCGTCGACACGAGCCTGCGTCATGGCCACGACGTCGGGCACGCCGACGGCCGCGGTCATCGCTTGCTGTGCGCGAGCCTGATCGCCCGCCGCGCGGGCTCGGGCTTCGTCGGCGTCTCGCTCCGAACCGATCGATGCTCCAGTCAGCGCGCCGACGCCCGCGCCGATCGCGGCCCCTGCCCCGGTATTACCGGCGGCGTGTCCAATGATCGCGCCCGTGCCCGCTCCCAGCGCGCCGCCGAATAGCGCGCCTTGGCCCGTGTGGTCATCCATCGCGCAGCCGGACATCGTCAAAACGGTCGCGAGTGCGGAAAGCGATAAAAAGCCGAGTGATTTCATTGCTAAGTCCCGGCGCGGCGGGATGCGGAGGAAAGTAAACAGACCGAAAAGCCCGGCGATTATCTTGATTCGCCGCGGACACGTCAAGGGGATATTCGTCTTGTTGAATCGTGCCATTTTCGCTATGTTACGCTCCTTTCATCAGGGGCGCCGATCGCACCAATCGCCTTATTCTGCCCAGGAAAGCTCTTCAATCGCGGCATTTTCTTTCGGCCCGCATGACCGGCGTCGGCGTGTGTATCGCCGCGCTTGTATTGCTTGCGTCAACCGCCGTGGACGGGCAGTCGAACGACGTAGGTCGCTCTTGCCGAGAGGGACCAATACGCTCGGACACGCGGCCCGACTTTGCATCTGCATCGCGGATTGAAACGCAATGGTCCCTTCCGGCAGAAGGGACCTACACGGCCGACAATTCGCAAATCATCGCCGAGCCGACTGGCAGCGGAGTCTCCAACGGCACGATCTGGCTCGATCCGATGCCGCAAGAATGGCAAAACCAGACCGAATACGTGCCGGCTTATGACGATCCCAACCGCGGCGTTCTCGATAGCCTCCGCGGGCACGGTCCGCTGGGCATGTATAAAGATCCGTATTCGAATCCCGACGCGGACAAGCCCAACGAGTGCGACGAGATCGATGTCGGTCCCGACACGCCGTGGGACGAAAGCCTCGCGCGCTGGTGGACCCGCGACCTGGAACTGCTCGCTGGCGTACATGGTTTCAAGGGCCCGTTCGACCAAGGCCGCAACGGCAATTTCGGCTTCCACGGCGGATTCAATTTCGGCGCTCCGCTGGGCTTTTGGGATTGGGGGTGGCAGATCGGAAGCGAGGTGGCCGTGAGCAACATCACCGGCGGCACAACAATCGACAACCAGAGCGCGAACCGCACGCAGTTCTTCGTTACCGGCGGCATTTTCAAGCGTGCCCGCGACTGGGGTTTTCAGTGGGGCGTGGTCTACGATTGGCTGCATGACGACTATTACACGAACGCCGACTTGAAGCAAATCCGCAGTGACACGAGCTTCCTCTTTCCAGGCCGGGTTCACGAGATCGGCTATTTCGGCGCTTACGGCACCGGCGGCGGCAACTTCGTGCTCTTGGACCGCAAGGCACAGAACTTCATCTTCATGGAAACGACCGACGTCTTCGCCTTCTACTATCGCCGCTACTTCTCTGGCGGCGGCGACGGCCGCATCTGGCTCGGCTGGTCGGGCAACGGCGACGGCGTCCTGGGCGGCGAAATCCGCGTGCCGATGGGCACGAGCTGGGAGTTGCAGAACCGTTTCAACTATCTGATTCCCAAGCAGGGCAACAGCTCGGACGCGGTCAACAACGAGTCGTGGGGCGTGACCATCGACCTGGTCTGGTACATCGGCCACCCGGCCAAATGCGAGCGCTGGCATCCCTATCGCCCGATGCTCAACGTGGCGGACAACACGCTCTTTATGACAAACACGTTCGTGCCGGCGCAATGAAGGATGAAGGCGGAAGGATGAAGGATGAAAGATAAGCACCGCCGACGCGATTTCGCACCGCTGGTGCTTGGCTGGCGCATCGCCCCAAGTCCTTGGTAGATAATGATTTACGATGGTGCTTCGTGATGGCATGGCGCTGTTAATATGGGTAAACATGGTGCTTGTCTTGGTGCTAAGGAAACCACGAAATACACGAATCACACGAAAGACGGACGGCGGAACGCTAATCAGCGCCAATCCCGACAAGATTAGTGTTAATTAGCGTTAATTAGTGTTCCAGTAATCTTTCCTTTGTGCGCTCTGGGGTGGAACATTTTTTTCGTTTTTGAAAGTCGGCGAATTCGCCTGTTTTCTTTTGGTTTTTTAACGCAGGATGGGAGCAGGATCGTAGTAAGTTGCGAGTAGGAATGGAGTACAAGTCGAGTAGGACCAAAGTAGACCGCGAGTAGGAATACGTCCTTTGGTCATTTGTTTTTTCCCTCGGGTAGCCATTGGTTGGTAATGGCGGTTAGTATCAATGACATTGATGAGCAAATCGAATAACAAAAGAGAGGCCGTGGATGCGGTCCCTGCCAGGTTCGTGCCGGGCACGTGACTGGCGGTGTTTTCCTTCGTTGCTCGCTCGTTGCCTTCCACTTTCTACTATTCGTGATAGATGAACTCCATCCTCCGCGATCCGTTCTACTCGTCTGTAAACTTCTCTATATATATATTAATGCTACTTGCGATATGCGAAAATGGAAGAATTCTTTTCGGATTGTGCCGAACTCCTTGCCACATAAGGACTTAAAGAATTTTCTGGGTCATATATGACATATCGCAACTCCATCGTTTTTGTAGCCGTTCAATTTAAGCGCACGCGACATCGGAGGGGGCCAGAGCGATTAGCTCCGCGCTCGCATCGGCTAGCCACACTGGGGTCAGACCGGCATTCCGTAGCCCCCATGGGCTAGTTTGTGGCACCGTTGGGATCTGGCTGGATAAATCGGGCCTTCGGCCCTAAATCGTCGCGGGGCGATCATGCCCATGCCGTTGGCATGCGCTGGTATGGATTGCACCTTCGGTGCAGCAGAGTTATCGAATCATCGCGTCCAGGCCGGCTTGGGATGCACCTTCGATGCGGTACGCGATCACCTCAAGATCCGGCATCGGTTGCACGTTCGGTGCTAAACGTAACCTTCGGTCGACGACCTACGACGGGCCGAAGGCCCAAAACCATACCAGCCTGGCGGCACCGCCCCAGGCCCGTATGCGCCACCCACAGCGCAAGGGCCGAAGGCCCGATTCATTTTTCAATGCCAGGCGCAATCGGGTTCAGACCTGACCCCGATGCGAAAGTCCGGCCCTAACCTAATGCCGCCCTACCTACTGAGGACGATTGGCTTCCGTCGCATCCTTGTGGTCGGGGCGAAAGACCGCAAGCAGTGCGCCGGTTGTCGCGTCCCATAATTTCGCCGTCCCGTCATAACTGCCGGACGCCAGTCTTTTCCCGTCGAGGGCGAACGACAACGATGATACCATATAGGTATGGGCTTGAATCGCAAGAAGTTGCTTGCGAGTTCTGATGTCCCACAGCTTGATGGACCCGTCGTTACTGCAGGATGCCAGCGTATTTCCGGAGACTGCCAAACAATCGACAGTGTGGTTTGGGCCGTGCGCGTTGATGCTCGCGATCTCGCTGGCTGTTCGGATATCCCAGAAACTGATCGCTCCGTCCGCGTCTCCCCATATAAGCGTCTGCCCATCTCGGCTAAACGCCACAGAGCCAATCCAATATTTCCCGTCAAGAACGGCAAGATTCTTTCCGCTCGCCACGTCCCAAAGCCTGACCTTCGCGTCCAAATCGCCAGAGGCTAACGTGCGCCCATCAGCGCTAAACGCGATCGAGCTGACCAATTCTCCCGACTCCGGTAGGATACGTATAACCTTGTTGGACGCCGACTCTATGAGCTTGACCTCCGTACGTAGCCCCGCCGCCAAAATCTTGCCATCGGGGCTGTACACTATCCTAAGCGGATCGGCGTCCGTGCCGACGGTAAAGCTGGCCTTTCTTGCAAACGAACTCGCGTCCCATAGGGTTATCGTCCCATGCACACCCGCCGTTGCTAACGTCCTGCCATCGGGGCTGAAAGCCAGACTAGTCACGAACTGGTCGTTCTGATCGAGGCTCGTATCTCTCGTGTGCCCCGCGACGTCCCAGATGGAGATATCTTTTCCGCCTGAGGCGAGAACCTTGCCGTCGGGACTTATGCACACGGCATTTATTGGAGGGCCCACGGGGGCTGGCTTCGGGTTATTCCCGTGGCAGGACGAAAGCGCTGCAGCCATTGCAAGAACAATCAGTCCTGAAGCTTGATATGAAAGAGTACACTGGCTTCTTTGCATCTTTCGAGACTCCAATACCGAGTGTCACAAGCGCTGGTTCTCAAGTGCATCCGCGGCCGGCATCGGGGCAGACCGGCACTTTCTACTTTAAGGCTTGCGTCAATCGGCCGGCGTGCTAGGCTAAGACCACGCCGCGCCCGCTGCCTATTACTTCATCGCCGAATAATCCGTCGCCTTCAGGTTCGTGCTATCGACCTTGTTGACGAGCGAGCCGTCCTTTTCCGAGTCGCCCTTGACCTTGATCCATTCCGGATCGCTGCGGAATTCCTGCCACGACTTCTTCTGCGCCTCGGCGCTGGGGAAGGCGAGGATGTAGTAGAGCGTGTTTTTCGCACCCTCACCCTCGGCGGGCGTCCAGAAGCCGACTAGCTCCATGCCGTGTTTCTTAAAGAGCACACACGTGTGATCTCGGAAACGTGCATTCAGGGCATCCAGCTTGCCGGGATTCGCGTGGTAGACCCGAAGTTCGTAGACCTTGCCCGATTCTGGGGGGTCGGCCGCGTATGCCCGTGCGCTCGGGACCGCATTGCCGGCTAGTACGACAAGTACAATCAGGGAACTGTGAACTTTTCTTTTCATGGCACGTTCCTTTTCTCCGTGGGAAAGGTGGGGACGGTCCTGTTTTTGCTCGTTTGAAAAATCGGGACAATCCACCGGTATTATCTCATTTTTTAACGGCTGGCGGCCTTTTGGGACTTTTGGCTCGCACGGATATAATAAAGGTTCGCCATTGGCCGGACAACTGGGAAGCGGCAGCACCAAAGCATGATCCATCGACTTCGAAAGCTATTCGGAAATCTAATAGGGGGGTCCCGAAAGACCCGCAAAACGAAGCGATCGCAACGGTCGTTTCGACGGATCGCCATTGAGCCGCTGGAGACGCGGCGGCTGCTCTCGGCCACGGGCAGCATCTCGGGATTCGCCTACGTCGATCCGTCCAACACGGGCCAGATGGGCCCGGCCAGCGCCGGGCTGGGCGGCGTCACCATGCAGCTTTGGAGCGTCGACAGCCAAGGGAAGACCAGCGCTGTTTCCGGCGTCGGCCCGACACAGACGCTTGCCGACGGCTCCTACAAGTTCAGCGGCCTCGCGGCGGGCAACTACGAGGTCCAAATCGAGCCCTCGAGTAAGCTCGCCGTCGGCACACTGACGCCGGGCACCGCGGGCGGCACGTCCGGCACGAACGACATTCAATTGTCTTTGGCCGACGCCCAGGCGGCCAGCGGCAACGACTTCGCCATCACGGGACCGCAGTCGAGCTTGCTCTCGCTGCGGATGTATCTGGCCTCCACGGGAACGCCCGGCCAGTACCTGAAGTCGATGCATAGCGTGCCGACGGTGGCCACCGGCGACAGCGCCGCGCCGCATTACTCGGCAACCTTCACTACCGGCGGAGCGGCCGTCGCCATTGCCGCGGCCGATGCGCTGATCACCGCCAGCGACAGTCCAACGCTGGCCTCGATGACCGTTTCGATCGCCAACCCGCTGGACGGCAGCAGCGAAACTTTGGCGGCCACCACCACGGGCACGCCGCTGACGGCGAGCTACGCGGGCGACACGCTTTCGATCACCGGCGTGGCCGACATCGCGACATACGATACAGTGCTGCGCTCGGTGAAATACCAAGATTCGCTCTTTGCCGCTCATACGGGCGTCCGCACAATCTCCGTCGTAGTCAATGACGGCACTCGTGTAAGCCAGGCGGCGACCTCGACAATCACCGTCGTGCTGGGCAGCCAGAGCCTGCCCGTCGTAACCACGAATCCCGCGGCGGCCACGCTGAATGCCGGCGGCACGACGACGTTCACGGCCGCGGCCAGCGGCACGCCCGCGCCAACGGCGCAGTGGCAAGTGGACAACGGCAGCGGTTTCACGAACATTACTAATGGCGGCGTCTACAGCGGCAGCGCGACGGGCACGCTGACGATCACGGGCGCGACGGCGGCCATGAACGGCTATAAGTATCAGGCCATATTCACGAACAGTGGCGGTTCGGCCACGAGCACGGCGGCGTTGTTGACGGTGGACTTTGCTCCGACGGTGACAACCAGCCCGACATCGCAGACGGTCAACGCCGGCAGCAGCGTCACCTTCACGGCCGCCGCCAGCAGCAATCCGGCGGCCACGGTACAGTGGGCCGCGAGCACTGACGGCGGCACGACGTTCAGCAATATCGCTGGAGCGACCTCGACGAGCTACACCTTCACGACAGCGGCCGGTGATAACGGCAAGCAATTCGAGGCCGTCTTTACCGACAGTGTGGGCTCGACCACGAGCACCGTGGCGACTTTGACGGTGGACTTCGCGCCGACGGTGACGACCAGCCCGGCGTCGCAGACGATCAATGCCGGTAGCAGCGTCACATTCACGGCCGCCACCAGCGGCAATCCGGCGGCTACGGTGCAATGGATGGTGAGCAGCGACGGCGGCGCGACCTTCAGCAATATCGCGGGCGCCACATCGGCCAGCTACAGCTTTACCGCCGCGGCCGGGGACAATGCCAAGCAGTTTGAGGCGGTCTTTACCAACAGCGCGGGCACGGCAACGAGCACCGCGGCGACGCTGACGGTGAACTTCGCTCCGACAGTCACGACCAGCCCGACATCGCAAACGGTCAATGCCGGCAGCAGCGTCACCTTCACGGCGGCGGCCAGCAGCAATCCGGCGGCTACGGTGCAATGGATGGCGAGCAGCGACGGCAGCGCGACGTTCAACAATATCGCCGGAGCGACGTCAACCACTTATACCTTCACCGCCGCAGCCGGAGACAACGGCAAGCAGTTCGAAGCGGTATTCACCGACAGCACTGGCACCGCCACAAGCAACCCGGCTACGTTGACGGTGGACTTCGCTCCGACGGTGACGACTAGTCCGACTTCGCGGACGGTCAGTGCGGGCAGCAGCGTCACCTTCACGGCAGCCGCCAGCAGCAATCCGGCGGCTACGGTGCAATGGATGGTGAGCAGCGACGGCGGCGCGACGTTCACGAACATCGCTGGCGCGACATCGGCGAGCTATACTTTCACTGCGGCGGCCGCGGACAATGGCAAACAGTTTGAGGCGGTATTCACCGACAGCACGGGCACGGCCACAAGCAATCCGGCCACGTTGACGGTGGATTTCGCTCCGACGGTGACGACCAGCCCGACTTCGCAGACGGTCAACGCCGTCACGAGCGTCACATTCACGGCCGCTGCCAGCGGCAATCCGGCGGCCACGGTGCAATGGATGGTAAGCAGCGACGGCGGCGCGACGTTCAGCAATATCGCCGGTGCGACGACGACCAGCTACAGCTTCACGGTCGCGGCCGCGGACGACGGCGAGCAGTTCGAAGCGGTCTTCACCAACAGCGAGGGCACGACGACGAGCAATCCGGCGATGCTGACCGTAAGCGTTGCTCCGACGGTGTCAATCAATCCGACGACGCAGTCGGTCGCCATCGGCAGCACCGTCAGCTTAACGGCGGCAGCCACAAGCAACCCCACCGCTAGCGTGCAGTGGCAAGTGAACACTGGCAGCGGCTTTACGGATATCACCGACAACGGCCTCTACGTCGGCAGCAGCACCGGCAAACTGACAATCAATGGCGCAACGGCGGACGTGAATGGCTATCTTTACCGAGCCGTCTTCACGAACAGCGCCGGCACGGCAACGACCAGCGCGGCCACGCTGACGGTGGACTTCAGCCCGACGATCATCACCAACCCGGCGTCGCAGTTGGTCAACGTCGGCGACACGGCCAGCTTCACGGCGGCCGCCAGCAGCAGTCCGGCAGCCACGGTGCAATGGCAAGTGAACACCGGCAGCGGCTTTGCAAATATCACCGACGACAGCGTCTATGGCGGCAGCAGCACGGGCACGCTGACGATCACCGGCGCAACCGCGGCGATGAACGGCTATGAATACGAAGCTGTGTTCACCAATGGCAGCGGCTCGGCCACAACCACTCTGGCCACGCTGACGGTAGCATTTGCCCCGACGGTGACCACGAACCCCTCGACGCAGACGGCAAGCGGCGGAAGCACGGTCACCTTCACGGCGGCCGCCAGCGGCAGTCCGGCAGCCACCGTGCAGTGGCAGTTAAGCACCGACGGCGGCGCGACCTTTACCGACATCGCGGGAGCTACATCAAGCACCTACAGCTTCACCGCTTTGGCCGTGGACAACGGCTTCGAGTATCAAGCCGTGTTCACTAATAGCTTAGGCTCGGCGATGACCACCGCGGCCACGCTGCATATCTCCGGCTACCTGGTCACCGCCGACCAAACGCTGCTGGGCCCGAGCAACGACACGACGGCCGGCTTCAGCATTGGCGGCGTCTCGCAAGGCGATACGTACAGCTACAGCGTCACGAGCGACGGCGGCGCGGGTACCGTCACCGGCAGCGGCACGGTGACTTCCACTACCCCTTCGCAGGACGTGACGGTCGACGTTTCCAGCCTGCCGGGCGGGACCCTGACGTACAGCGTGGAGGTGACCCACGGCAATATCACCGGCAACACCGCGACGGCAATGACCGTATTGGACAAGACGGCCCCCAGCGGCTACACGATCACGGGCCTTCCGGCGAGCATCGACAACGCGTCGGCCGCGAGCGTTAGCTTCACCATCAACAGCCCCGCCGCGGAAAACGGCGACACGTTCAACTATACGATCGTCAACTCGAGCGATCCGAGCAAGAGCGTTACGGGCAGCGGCGCCATCTCGGCGACCGCGCAGTCGATCACGGGCATCAATGTTTCTTCGCTGGCCAACGGAACGCTTACTTTCAGCGTCACCCTGTCCGACTCGGTCGGCAACGTCGGCTTGCCCGTCTCCGCCACGGCGACGCTTTCGCAACTCGCCATCACTTCGACGCCGGCCACCACGGCCACGGTCGGGCAAGTCTACACATACACGATTCAGACGAATGCCGACGCCGGCGACACGCTGACGGTGACGCCGGGACTCACGCTGCCGGCGGGCATGAACTTCGACGCCCCGACCAATACTTTCACTTGGACGCCCACGGCGGACCAGGCCGGCACTACGCAGTCGTTCTCGGCCACCGTCACGGACACGACGACAAACAACACGGTGAACTTGGGGCCGATTTTCGTCTCCGTCGCGGCGGCCAACGGGCTGACCGTGGTCGCGCCGGCTTCCAGCGTCGCTTCCGGCTCGCCCGTGCTCGTCAGCTTCCAGGATACGAATGCGGGCACACCGACTTACACGATCACCACGTCCAGCACGAACGATCCGGCGGGCAGCAATTTGACGGCCACGCTCCTGCCGGAGAGCAACCAGGTGCTGAAGATCGTGACCGACCAGGGCGAGATGGACTTCCAGTTGTTCAATAACTTTACGCCCAACACGGTGCAGCACTTCGTCGACCTCGTGAACTCGGGCACGTACAACACCGGCGGCAGCTTCTACCGCATCATCCAGACGTTCATGGATCAAGGCGGCGTGGGCGGCTCGGGGACGGCGATTCCCGACGAATTGAACGCCAATCTTCGTTTTACGTCCAGCGGCCTCTTGTCGATGGCGAACAACGGCGTCGACGGCAACACGTCGGAGTTCTTCATCACCAATCCGGACGACATGAGCGACGCCTTCCTGGACTTCCGCTATACCATCTTCGGGAAGCTGATCTCCGGCGACAACGTCCGCGCGGCAATCGCCGCCAAGCCGGTCACGACGGGCAGTTCGGGCGAGGACAGCCAGCCGCTGACGCCGCCCAAGATCCTTTCGATGAGCGTCGTCAACCAGACGAGTGGCGGCGGGGTGCTGGAGTTGCAGGCGGCTCCCGGCGCGAGCGGTCCCTATACGGTCACGGTTTCCGACGGCCTAGGCGGCTCGCAGTCCTTCACGGTCAACATTGGCACGAACAGCTTCGATCCGCCCAATCCCTGGGTCGACCCGATCAACGGCAACGACAAGATCACTACCAATGCGGGCACGCCGGTCACTTTCACTCCGCAGGGCGAGTCGGCCGACGGATCGGTCGTGCAGGTGGAAGTACAAACGATGCTGGCAGTGACCGGTGCTCCGGCGGGCACGTACGTCGATAATTCGTTCCTCGACACGACCACGGCCGAAACTTTCCCCGCCCAGAATCCGAACGCGAACATCACGGTCACACAGAACGGTTCGAGCTACACGGTGACGCCCGCCGCCGGCTTCTACGGCGTACAGGTGCTGGAAGTAACCGGGCTCAACGCGGTCATCGGAACGTTCCAATTGCAAGTCGGCTCGACGACCACCGCGGCGATCAATTTCAATAGCACGAACCTGGCCGCCACAGCGACCAACATCAAAAACGCGCTGGTGGCGGCCGGCTTTAGCGGCACCACGGTGTCGGTGGACCAGGCGAGCGGCGCGGAGAACTTGAGCTTCAACGTGACCTTCGCCGCCAGTCAGGCGGACATCTCGTACTCCGCGTCGTCCGGCAATCCTATGCCGATCGCATTTGCCAACTCGGCCGCCGCCGCATCCGTCTCGCAAATGCTGACCTTCACCGCCACGGGCCCGGCTTGGGACGCGGGCTCCGGCGTGAACCCGGTCTATCGCGCGTTCGTGCCGGTCTTCGTCAACCCGCCGGCTCCCGAAATCGGCGGCATTACCTCCAACGGCCAGTCGGTTAACGGCAGCACGTCGAGCAACAACAGCTCGCCAGCAACTGCGTTTTCGTTTGACGTGACCGGCGCGGTCGCCGGCGCGGTCGTTTCGGTCTACATGGACGGCAGCACGACACCGATCGCTACGGGCACGGTGGCCGCCGGCGCCACCACGATTACCCTCACGACCGACGGCGCGACGGCAATCGGCAGCGGACCGCATACCTTTGTCGTCAAGCAGTCGATCGCCACGAGCGCGCTAAACCTTTATGCGGACTGGTCCACGACTGGCGGACCCTCAACGCAGTTCACGATTCCGGCCAGCACCCTCGTAAGCGATCCATCGTTGGGCGTCGCCGTGAATATCAACTAGCCGGCGGCTGACCGATCGCCGTCGGCTCCGGGCGATTCCAGTTCTTCCCACCGACGGTATGCCTCAGTAACGTCGCTCTGGAGGGATTGGATACGGCTTTTGACGCCGACAATTTCGGCCGGCGGCTTGCGGTAGAAAGCCGGATCGGCCGCAAGTTGATGGAGTTCGCCAAGTTCCGCTTCCAGAGCCTCGATCCGCTGCGGCAAGTTCTCCAACTCGCGCTGTTCCTTGTACGTCAAGCGCCGTGCGCGTTCGGCAGGCGCCGATCTCGGCCCCGACCCAATGGCACCTGACTTTGCAGCCGGCGATGGCACTTCCGGGCGCTGCCGCAGCCAATCGTCGTAACCGCCGGCATATTCCTTCACTCGGCCCTCGTCTTCGAATACCAGCGTGCTCGTCACCACGTTGTTCAGAAACTCGCGATCGTGACTAACCAAGAGCAGTGTGCCCGCGTACTCGCTCAGAAGGTCTTCCAGCAAGTCAAGCGTCTCCAGGTCCAGGTCGTTGGTCGGTTCGTCCATAACCAGCACGTTGGACGGCTTAGTGAAGAGCCGCGCCAATAGCAACCGGTTGCGCTCGCCGCCCGAAAGCCTTGCAACGGGACCGCTTGCCTGCTCGGGCGTGAAGAGAAAATCCTCCAGGTAGCCGACGATATGTCGCGTGCGGCCATTGACGGTCACCGAGTCCGATCCGTCGCGGACGTTTTCGCGCACTGATTTCGTCTCGTCCAATTGGGCATGGAGCTGGTCGAAGTAGGCAATCTCCAAATTGGTTCCGTGGCGAACCGTCCCTGTCTCGGTCGGAAGATCGCCCAGCAACAGCCGCAAGAGAGTCGTCTTGCCCGAACCGTTGGGGCCGATCAACCCAACGCGATCGCCGCGCATGATCATTGTGGAAAAGTCGCGAACTATTGCACGATTGCCATAACGGAAGCCGAGTTGCTTGGCCTCGATCACCAGCCGCCCGGTGCGCTGGGCCTCCTGGATCTCCATTTTCACTTCGCCGGGACTATCGCGGCGCTCGTGACGGGCTTGGCGCAGGGCCTCCAGGGCGCGGACCCGGCCTTCGTTGCGCGTGCGGCGGGCCTTGATGCCGGTGCGAATCCAGACCTCTTCCTGTGCCAACTTCTTGTCGAACTCGGCGTTCTGCCGCATTTCGGCATTCAGGAAAGCCGTTTTCCGGTTCAGGTACGTCGCATAGTCGCACGACCAGCTCGTGAGCCGGCCGCGGTCGAGTTCGAGGATGCGGGTCGCTACCCTTCGGAGCAAGGCTCGATCGTGCGTAACGAACAGAAGCGTACCGTTATAATTGAGCAAAAAATCCTCCAGCCAGCGGATGGAGTCGATGTCCAAGTGGTTGGTCGGTTCGTCCAGCAGCAGGAGGTCCGGAGCGCCGACGACGGCCTTGGCCAAGAGCACTCGGCGTTTCATTCCCGCGGAAAGGGTCGCCACTTCCACGTCGGCCTGAAGGTTCATGCGCGAGAGCACGGCTTCGATCTGCTGGTGCATGAGCCAGCCGCCATTAACTTCCAGGGCATGTTGGATTCGCCCCAACTCCGCCGCAAGCTCGTGGCTTTCCTCGCTGGCCAGCCGGTTCGCCAAATGATGATACTTGGCGAGCAACTCCGCCTTGGCTCCAAAACCTTGCGTTACCGCGTCGAAGACCGAGCCGTGAAGGTCCTGCGGCACTTGTTGCGGCAGCATCGCGGTTCGCAGGCCCTGTTGCCGGATGACCTCGCCTCCATCCGGCTCCGCGGCGCCCTGAAGGAGGCGGAGGAGCGTCGTCTTGCCAGTGCCGTTGCGGCCCAGAAGGCACACCCGTCTCGCCGGGTTCGATCGTCAGATTGGCCTCGTCCAAGACCGGAGGGCCTCGGAAGCCGAGACTGACGTCGGAAAACGCGATTAGTGCCATGTCTGGATGATAGACGCAACCGGACATTTCGCCAAGCTGCGCGTGGACTTTTCAGGCGATCAAGCGAGAATTGATCGTAGAGGTCATCCTCTCACACGATTTGGTCGCTTACAAGGCTGCGAACCATGAGAATCCCGGTGATTCGAGGCGTTATTGATCGGCGGATTCTTGTGAATTACCGCGTCGACGCGGAAGTACTGGCGCGGATTCTGCCTGAGCCTTTCCGCCCCAAGTTGTTTGGCGGCGCCGGCATGGCGGGCATCTGCCTGATTCGTCTGAAGCACATACGTCCTCGGGTTCTGCCCGCGTGGCTGGGAATCTCCTCGGAAAACGCCGCCCATCGCATCGCGGTCCAATGGGAATCCGATGGGCAGATCCGCGAAGGCGTGTTCGTTCTGCGGCGCGACACATCGTCGCATTTGAACTCTGCCGCCGGCGGAAGGCTGTTCCCGGGCATCCATCATCATGGCCGCTTCCAAGTCGAGGAAAGCCGCGACCACTACCGGATCATTCTCGACAGCGATGACGGGAAAACACACGTGGCTGTCGAGGGACAGCTAGCAGCGGGCTTGCCCGGCGAGTCGATCTTTCCATCTCTCAGCGAGGCATCCGATTTCTTCCAGGGCGGCTCGCTGGGCTATTCGCCGGCTTCGAAGCCAGGCACGTTCGACGGGCTCGAACTGCGCAGCGCCACGTGGCATGTCAGCCCGCTGGCAATCGAGCGAGTGGAGTCGAGCTTCTTCGAGGACCGAAACCTCTTCCCGTTGAATTCGGTGCAGTTCGACTGTGCCCTATTGATGCGAAATATTCAACACGATTGGCTCGCGCGGGAATCTCTCTGCGCGGAGAGTGTCGACGCATGTGTCCCTCTTGGGTGACGGGTCGAGTTGCGGATTGGACTCTTCGGCGTCTTAATCGTTGAAGCACTGGTAAAGTTCCGCAACCAACGCCGCCGCGACGGTATCATTGCGGCTTGCCCCGCCCTGCCGCCGGAGTTGCCAACGTCTCGAGCGCCGCGGACATCTCGTCGAAGTACTGCGGTCCGCCGCCGACAAACAGTCGCGCCACATTGCCGTTGCCATCGATGATGACCGTCTGCGGGATGGCGATCGCGGCATACTTTTCGGCGACCGAACCATTGACATCCAGCCCCACCGGCATTTTCAATTCCATTCGCTCCAACATGACCTTGATTGCATCGGGAGTCTCTTGCAAATTGACCGCGAGCAGGACGACGTTGCGGTCGCGGTACTTATCCACCGCGCGAACCAGCTCGGGAAGGGTCTGCCGGCAAGGTCCGCACCAGGTTGCCCAGAAGTCGACCACGACGATCTTCTTCCGCTGTTCGCTCAAGCGGAACCGCTGGCCGTCGAGCGTATCCAGCTCGAAGTCGGGGGCGGCCTTGCCGACCAGCTCCGATTCCAACCCCGCGCCGCCCTGCGTTGCCTGGGCGAACTTCGGCTCGATGGCGGGCTGCAAGGTCCAGCGCTGATAGGGAAGCGCCTGCGCCTCGCGCTCAATGGCCCGGCCGATGACGAGTTCATCCACGTCGGCCAGCTCCACGCGGCACGCGCCGAGCACTTCGCTCGTGCCCTGCAGAATTGTGCCCACCAGCTTTTCGGGGCGAAACGTCATGCGCACACCATCGCGGCCAAGCGACTGCACTCGATTGTCCGGCGACGACTTCGCAGCGGCAGCCGGATTTTGGCTCGTCGGCTTTTCCTTAGGCGCGTCCGCCTTGTCTTTTTTATCGCTCTTGTCGAGCCAGATGATGCTCGCGACCTGATCGCGGTCCACGCGGCGAGAATCCTCGCGCACTTCAATCATCAGCGTTTTGTCGTTCAACTCGACGAGCCGGCCGCGCAGATAGTCGCCGTCAATCGAGCGGATGAGGTGCGTGGGCGGGTCATCCTTTTGCATCCGCGGCAGCGTCAAGAGGCGATCGCGCTTGGAAATATCAATTTTCGTCGCGCGGCTGCGATTCTCCAACTCCACGGCCTTGATCTTGTCGTTGGGCACAAAAGTGGCATCAAAGCGCGGCGAGTGGAAGGTGACGCCGCGTTCGTCGATTCGTTCCACGCGGCATTGAATGGTGTCGCCAGTGCGCAAGTACAAGGCGGGACCTTTCCAAGGCGTCAGCGATGCTTGCGGGCGAGACGGAGTTCCGCCAAGCACGTCCACGACGGCGCCCAAAATGAGGACTCCTCCCCCCGGAGCCGCGACCATCGCTTGATCCTGCCCGGTTTGATTCGACTGGAGGGGTTGCTGCGGCAACACTTCGCGATAGACGATGCGGCCCGAGAAATCCCGCTTGAGCGGGCTGGATGCGGTGCATCCAATCGGCCGCCAAGCCAGGCAGCTCCCGGCAGGCGAACCGCTCGATTTGACCAGGCAGCCTTGCAACCGCAAACCTTCGCCCTCCAATCGCCCGCTTCGGCCGCTGGGCTCCGCGAGCGACTGGCGGCTTCCCAGCGTAACGATGCTGTGCAGCGAGGAAAGCTTGATGGCCAGCGGCTCCGCAATGCCCTGGCGGCTTAGCCACAATCGGTCGTCATCGACCTTTCGCAGATTGCCACTGAGCCGAACGCCGTTGTCGCACATCGCCCGCACACTGAAGGCGGACGGCCGCGCGGATGACGGCAAAATGATACTGTCAACGGCATCCGCCGGGACGCGCGAAGTTTTGCCGCCTTGGGCCGCCAAGAACTCTTTGTTCGCGGCGTCGAACCCTTGAATCTCGCCATCGAGAAGCGAGCCGTCGGAACGAACGAGCCGGGATTTGTCGGCTTGCTGCGCGCTTGGCGGGCGGCCATTCCATCGCATAATGCCGAGCTGCTCAAGCCGGACATCGCCGCGATGATTGACGAGTCGCAGGCACGTTCCCGTGCGTGAAGGCGAAGCCGTGCCGGCGACCGCCGCGACGATCCCGCCCAGGCCGCCGATATTCACCGCGGACTCCGCCCGAGGCGCTGGGGAATCGGTGACCTGCACGTCGGCCAGCGGTTTACCGTCGGCCGCGAAGACAATGGCCCGATTGCGCTCTTGATCGAGATAAATCCGGAAATGACAGCGGCCCGCGCCGGGTGCGATCTTTTGCAGCGGAACTAGGTCGGCCTTTTGCGCCGTTTCACAGACGAACACCAAATGGCCGGCAAAAACTTCGACGCGGAATGGCGAATCGGTCGGCGGGGCATTGGCGCCGGGCGCTGCACAACCATCCCGGCCCTGAGTCGCATAAAATTATTTTCCGATACGGAATCGGCACGTGCGCCCAAAACCAAAGTGAAATCGGGGTCAGACATCCAGGAGATTTCGAAGTCGATGCACGCCCGTTTGGGCAGGCCAAGATCGCCGACGATCGATGCTCCGTTTTGGGACGTGGAGATCCGGCCGGCATCCTGCTGCCACGCGCCGGGCGGAGACGGCTTCCATTCCAAGAGGCCGTTCGGGCCCAAATAGACCAGATCGCCCGCGCCGCTACTGTGGACGATCCGCTGGATGGCGGAGCGCTCGACGTGCAGCACGCCGAGACCGGCCGCGTCAAACCGGCACTCCTTCTCTGACAGTCCGAGAAGCGTGCCGAAGAGAACGTCCCCGCCGTCAAGCTCCAAGCAGTAAGGACTATTGGGATGCAGCCGTCCCGTCGCGCCGGGATGCAGTGGAAAGGAGACGGTGCTGATAGCGCTAAGCGGAAGAGCCAACGGCGCCGCGAAGGCCGCACCTTGCCATCGAAGAGCTTCGGCATCCTTGCAGGCGAGCAATTCGCCCGCAAGGTAGTCGCCGTCGGAGAGGTGCAGCGTGGCGGATGTGCCGGACTTGGCGATCGCGTCCTTGCCGACCTGCGGGGTTCCGGCCGAAACGACCGTGCCCGTGCTGTAAGGTTCCTTGTTTGTGACGATCAGCACGCCGCCGTTAATGTCCACGGCGAAGGCGACGGCACTAAGCATGAGCGGCAATGAGACAGCCGACAAACAAGCTATTCTCCCAGTTGTTTTACAAAGCTTTAATAGAAAATTGGGCATGACAATGTCCTATCGTTCGTAAATCGGCAGCAGCCGGTAGTTGAGCGCCAAGGCCAATAGCGACATCGATGTGCCGATCGACTGTCCGAACTGCCCGGGAAAGCTGCCGTCGTCGTGCTGGCTGGCCTTCAGCTTCCGGATCAATTGCTTGTTCCATTTTTCCCACGCTTCGATGTTGCCCTGAAACAAGGCTTGGGCCTCGTAGTAACGTGCGTACTCCGGATACGAGACCATAGAGGATTCCTGTTCAGGATGTTGCACCAGGAACCCCAGTGTAGCCTTGTATTGCGGCAGATCGGAGCGCCTGGCGAGGGCGTAAACTAGCGTCGCGATGGAAGTGCGCGCGGTTGACTCGCCAAAGCCGAGTCCCGAGTAACCGACCTCGCCCGAATCGGACGTCATGCTCTTGTAGTAGCCGATGGCGTTGTCGATGGAAGTGTCCGGGACTTCAATGCCGGCGTTGCGGGCGGCGAGAAGACCTACCAGCACCGCGCCGCTGACGGAAGTGTCGGCATCGCTGGCGTCCGGCGAATAGCGCCAGGCGTGCAAGGAGTTCTTTTTCTGCGACGTGATGGCCGCGCGGACGGCCAATTCCAGCGCCGCGCCGATCGTGCGGCGCTTGGACGACTGGCCGGCGGGCCAGAGGTCGCGGTCATCGACGGCCCCGTAAGCCTCGGCCAAGCCGAGCATCCCGAATCCGTGGTGGTACATGCTGTTTCCCAGGTACCCAGTGCTGGCGTCCTGGGCCGAGATAATACTGCGGAGCGCCTTGCGGACGTGGTTGCGATAGCGTCCGAAGTCCGGGTCCTCGCCCGAAGCCAGGAAGGCTAGCAAGGCCATGCCGGTGGTGCCGGGGCCATTTTGCCCGTCCGACCAGTCGCCGTTGTCGGTTTGCTTATTGGCCAAGAATTGCAAACCGCGATCGTACATCTCCCGCACGTCGCGGGGGACAACTTCGCCGTGATGCGCGAGCGGCGATTGCGCCACGGCCGTCGCGGAGAAAAATGACGCAAGGCACGCGCAAGCCGCCAGGAATGGCCAAGGTACAAGGTTCAATGTACAATGAGCATTGAACGTTGAACATTGAACATTTGTTATTCGGTTGACTTCGTTCACAATCGCCCCTTTTTAATCGATATACCCCTGCGTCTGCAGCATCCGATCGAACCCTCGGAAACGGTCGACCAAGGTCTTGAGCGACTTCCTCTGTGACTCGTCGAGGATCGGCTTGAGCTTCACCTCGCTAAGCTTGCCCAACTGCATGAAGACCACGTAGGTATCATATTGGCCGAACTTTTTCGGCGGTTCCGTTTCGTCTACGAGCAGCTTGACGAGCCGCTGCCGCTGGTCGGCGGTGAGCGAGATACTGCCTTCCAAATTCGACAAGGCCAGCTCGATCTTGGCTTCATAGCGGAACTTCCGCCGCAAGCGTTCCTGCCGTTCATAGCGAAGCGCCTGATCGCGATTGAGCGTCTGGCGGAGGACTTTTCGAAAAAGCGACGACTCGTCGTAAATCCCCGATTTCAGCGACATCTGCATCGCTGAACCTTCGTTAATGAGGCGGCTGTACGTCTCCTGGTCTTGCGCGGCCCGACGAAATCTTTCGCCGAGGTCGTCGATTGCGCGCGACATCCGTATCATGTCATACTCGCCCGCCAGTTCAATTTTCTCCCGCTGCCCGGCCGTAAGGTCGCAAGCGAGGCTGACATTCTGGAGCTGCAGCGCGAGCATCTGCTTAATCATGCCTTTGATCTGGTCGCGGGTCTTGTTGCCGAGCACCCATTGATCGAAATTGGGAAGATTCCACTGGCGTTGTATGGCCGCGGGGTCCACGGGCTTCTTCGGCACGTCCCAATCGTCTTGTCCCCACGCCGGCAAGCGGGCTGAGAAAAACATTCCGGCCAACAGGACGCTGCGCGCCAATCGCACGCTTGGACCTTTACGGACCATCCTTCACCTCCTCCACCAGCCGGGCAATTTCCTGGAACTCGGCGGCTTCGCCAAATTGATTGCCGCGAAAAAATCCGCCGCTAAAGAAAATCTGGCCGTTCAGCTTCGCGGTCTCTTGCCAGACGCCCTTTTGCTTTTCGTCCAATAGCGGAACGATCGACGGCTCGGGGATGGAGGGGAAATACTGGTCGAAACCGCCGTATGCCTCAAGATACTGCTCCCACGAGGTATCGTATTTTTCCGCTAGCGACTCGACCAATTTATCGCGCTGCTGGGAAGTCAAGACAAGCCGCTCGTCGAGCGCGGCTACCAGGTTCAGAATCGTGGAGTGCTTGCGGGCCTCCAGCCGCTTGTCGCACTCCTGGCGGTAAAGCCGGGCTTTCTCCGCGCCGAGTTTCGCTTCGGCGATCGGCGCCAGCATTTTCTGCACGGCCGAGCGCGGATCGTCGGCCGCCGAGCGCACTCGCGGCGAGTTCAATCCCTTGGCATACTCGCGCAGAGGAGTATGAAGTTCCGCTTTAGACGCCTTGGCGGCGTCGAGAAATACTTTGGCGTCCGGCTTGCACGCTCGCCGCAGGATCGCCAATTCGGCATAGAGCGCCTGTTGGAACTGCGGACGGTACTGGGCTTCCAGCGCGCGGAGCTGCGGATCGTCGCCGGCTTCTGGTTGTTTCATCCCAGTGTTCTGGCCGCCACCGCCGAACGCGTTGAAAATCGCGTCCGCCAGCGTTCCTTTTTTGGCCGCGGGCTTAGCGGGCACCACCTTTACCGCCGCCGCTTGGAAGACAATCACCGCCTGGGCTCGCGCGGTTGGACCTTTATCGCGGCCGCCGCCGGGCGCGCCTGTGGCTGCGGCGGATCGGCCGCAAGACAGTGCGCCGCACCGACCGCCAGGACAATTCCCAAACAGGCAGCTACATTCCGACTTGATACTTGTCCCACGTTTCGCATCATGGCGACTCCCGATTTTCAAAGCGGCTGAAGTACTGATCCAACCCGGCGCGGAACTCTTCCGGAAGTACACGCCCCGCCGTGCCGACCGCTTGGGTCGCGGTGCCCGGATCGCGCACTTCCTTGGCGTTCACCCCAAGGCCCAAGAGCGCCAACGCGGAAGCATTTGTGGTCCCGCCGCCTCCGCCGCCGGGCGACGATCCGCCGCCTCCGCCGCCGCGCGGATTGATGCGTTTCGATTGCAAGAGAAGCTCGATCGCATCGGTCTCAGCGCCGATCGCCGGCGAGCCTGTTTCGGGGCTGGCGAGGATGCTGGCCGCGTCGCTCATGACCTCGGATACGGCCGTGAGCAGCCTGATTTCCTTGGCGAACTGCGCCTCGCCGTCGGGCAGCTTGCGAATCTGTTCGGTCACGTTGTCCGTGCGCTTCTCCAAGCCTTCCTGCGTTTTCGAAAGATCGCCCGCTCGTTTGCGATATGGGTCCTTGGCGAGAGCCGGCCGCGCCTGCTCGGCGACGCGGGTTTCCTCGCGCAGATTGATCTCGGCCTCGAGGATTTTCAAAGCTTCAAGCACGATCGCCGGCGGCAGGCTGTCCTTGCCGCCGGAACAATTGCAGGTGCCGCTGCCCGCCGGATCGACCAGGTCCTCCGCCCAGCGGTCCATCGTGTCCCACCAGTATTCGCATTCGGATATCGACAAGCCCGGTTCGTTTTGCAGCTCGTCCGCGATTTGCCGCAGGCCGCCGACGACATCTTGTTTTTTCATGTCGTCCAGCACGGTCTTGAATTTCAGGAATTTGCGGCGCTCGAAATAGGCTTGGAGATCGTCCATGATGTTGGAGGCATTTTGACTGCTGCCATTCTCAACCTTGGACAATTCCGAGTAGACCGCGGTATGCGGCGCCGCGACCTGGTTGCGGCCGAAGGAGACTTCTAGCAGGCCGCCGACGCGTCCGGAGACGCGGTACTGTTCCCGCGATGCCGCCTTGAGCCGCTTGACGAGCGTGCTGCCTTCCAGGTTGGCAAGGATGTTATTCAACTCGTTGGCGATCTTTTCGAATTCGGCCAACAGGTCTTGCTGCTTGCGAACCGCCTCGTCCATCTTGCTGCCGGCGGGACTCTGCGGTGGAGGAGGATTAGCGCCGGCCTGGCCCATGAGAGTCGTCGTGGGCAGCCGCAGGCTGGGAGTTGAAGGCTTCTTGGGCGGTCCTTGCGATGCCGACCCCGTTCCCGGTGGCTGCAACGACGATTCGCTGTCAACGACCGTTGGCACGGGCTTCGTCTCGTTCTTCTTGCCATTGGGGTCTGTCGAACCCGGCTTGCCACCCGCAGCGCGGGCCTGCCCGGCTTTTGGACCGGCGGGAGATGTTTTTCCGCCGGTCGCGCGGGCTTTGGCGGCATCCGCCAGCATATCGGCCACCGACGGCATGCGATTGGCCGCGATATCCTTGAGGATCTGCAGCATCTCGGCCCAGCGATCGAGGGAACCGACGTTGAATTGCGGATTGCGGGCCGCTTGGCGGAGCAAATCTTCGCCCTCCTCGCTCAAGCCCTTGAGCCGGCGGCCGTTGGCCCGCTCGGCGGCAGCCTGGTTCTCGATGCGGCGGCGGACGTTCGGGCCGATCCAGTTGATCCGAAGGCAAGTCGCGAAGCTGCTTGTTGGTTTCATGCAGTTGCAATTCGCGGTCGCGAACCTCCAACGCCCGGCGATGCCACTTGTTGAGCTGTTCCGTCATCCAGATCGCGTGCTGTTCCGCGTTGAGCACATACAAGACGTAATCCGGCGAATAGACCCGCTTGCGGCCGGGCAAGTAGTCCTCGGTGAACACGCGGAGACGGATCGGCTGCGGCTCGATCCCTAGCGATTGCGCGGAGAACGTGCCGCCGGCCTCAACGGCGCGTTTCTCGAATCCGCCGGCCGCAATGATGCGTTCGCCCTTGGCCGGAGTCGTGATGGCCGTAGTGTCGGCCCCTTGCCATTCCATGCCGACGTGCCTCACGCCGAAATCGTCTTCCGCCTTGACGCGGAAGTTCAGTTGCTCCGAATCGAGCACCACTTTCGACCGCGGCAAGTCCTCGCAGGCCAGCAGCGGGGCTTCATCGTCGCATGGCGTGATGGTGATCGTGAAAGGCTCTTTGCCGGCCAGGTCGAACTCGTCGCGCCATTGGAATTGAATCTTTTGTCCCGACGCGCCGGGATCAACGTCTTTCGTCGGGCTCTCGATCACTTCGCCGGCAGGCGTTTGCGGCCGGCCGTCCACGCTGGCAGACGACAGTTTGCGATTGGCCGTGGCCAAAAACCGCACGCGGCTTCCCTTGACCAATGCGATCGTGCCGCCGCGCACATCTTTCGTAACCGGATGGGATTGCCCGAGATACGCGGGCAGCGTCACTTCGGCAACGATCGAAGTCAGTTCGGGGCGAAGCACCGGACGGATCGTCACGGCTTGACGATAATCGCCGATTCGAACATACAAACGGCCGTCAGAGATTTGCGCTGGCATCTCAAAGCGGTAGCATCCATCGTCAAGTGATGCCTTCACGGCCGGCTGCGCGCCGAATTGCACCGAGCCTTGCTGGGGATGCCAAAGCGAGCCGTCCGCCAGCTTCACGGCAACCTGGAACGGCTCGCCGTGAGGAACGATGATCACCGCGGGAAGCTGCGTCACGGCAGCGAACGTGTAGCGAGGCGTTCCGCCCCAGGCGCGAAGAACCGCGCCCAGGCGTTCGTGGCCGCGGCGGGGAGTGCGACGCCGAGACCGGCAATGGCGACCAGCAGGACGGCTGCGAGCGCCGCCCAGGCGCGGTGCCGCGAATTCGGCGCAGCGGCGACCAGATTGCATTTCTGCGCGTCGCTGGCGACCGTGCGGACGGCCGCTTCGCAAAGTGCCCGCGACCGTTTCTGTTCGCCGTCGCTGTGAACCAGCTCAATGATGCCGAGCAACTGATCGCCTAGGCGCGGAAGCTTCGCCGTCAGCAGTCGGGCGAGTTGTTCCAGCCGCCGCTGCCGCCAAATCCAACGGTGCAGGCAGAGCGGCACGATCGCGCAGCCGCAGAGGGCCGCCGTCCAGATGCCGAATCGCAGCCACTGGGGCGTATCCCAAAGGCGATCGAGCGCGAAGACCGAGAGATAGGCCGCCATCACCGCGACGACGGCCGCGCCAGCCGCCTCCGCCAGCTTGATGGTCCATACCCGGCGGCGAAACGCATGCAACTGCGCCTGGAGACTAGCCGGCAATTGCAAAGGCTCTCGTGTTTGTGCCATGCTCATAATCGCACCTCCGTTTTGATTAGATCAATCCAATCGCTTTTCGACCTATCCAAAAGATTCCCATTAAGGCTATCACAAATCCGGCTGTGAAGGGATGGCTCCACAATTGTACGCGCCGGATTGAAGGAGATGGATCGGGCAGGCTGGCTAGCGACGAAACGATCTCCTCGGGCCGGTCCGCTCGAATCACCTTTCCCCGCGTCACGCGGGCGATTTCCTCCATCACCTCCGGCCGCGCTGGGCGGCCCGCCCGCTCGGCCGCTTCGCCCTGAACAAAAAACGAGGCTTCCAAAGCGGCGCCGGTCTGCTTGCAGGTGAGCACCACTTGATGCCTGCCGGGCTCTCGGGCAGTAAACTGCGCGGAGTAGGCGCCCCAGGTATCTCCGGACGAGACAAAGCTGATGTTTTCCGCCTTGCCGGACGGCGCCGTGATTCGAGCCGAAACGTCGCCGCCCTGGAGCGGTTCGCCGCCATGATCCATCACGTTCGCGTTGATTGTTAGAGTACCGTCGATTCGCGGCTGATCGGGCGCGTAATAGAGCCGCATCGTTTCTCCCTTGGCCATATTGCGCTGGTAGGCCATCCAGCGCACGACCTGGCCCCAGAAGCGATAGTGGTATTTGTCTTCGACGCCGCGCCGCCAACGCCACGCGCCGTCGGTGCCCATGAAGAGCACCTTGCCCGCGCCGTAGGTTCGCGTGGCCAGCAGGGGCATACGACCGTATTTGTTCTCGCTGTCCTTGTGCACCGCCAGCACTTCGACGCCGGCCCGCGCCCTCACGATCGGCGCGTACCACTGGAAGCCGGGCAATCCTTCCCAGACTTCCAAGTTCTCTTCCTCGGTGTCGGCCAGCTTGGTCAAGAGACTGTGGCGGCCAGTATCCGTGAGAGCGAAATGACATGGCGTCGTCGATCCCCAGCCGTCCGGCTTGGTTTCGTCCAGCACGACGGGGTAGAGATCGTCCAACGGGGTCTTTAGGAGCGAGAGCTCCAAGCCATGCGATCCCGGCATGAAAACGATGCCGCTCGCCTGGTGCTCGACGAGTCCCTTCAACCAGCCGCACTGCTCCTCGGTAAGTTGGCCGTTGCCAACACCGACATCGCCCAAAAAGACAACATCGAACTTCGAGAGCTCGTTCAATCCGGCCGGGAACTGCTTGATGTAGTCCTTGTTTCCGCCGCCCGCTTTGCCTATGTCGGGATGGAAGAGCAAACACGACAACTCGACTCCCGGATCGCGCGACAGTGCGTTGCGAAGATAGCGGTACTCCCATCGCGGATACGATTCCACGACCAGGACCCGCAGCTTCTCCTGGCGGACGGAAACCGGCACGCTCATCTTATTATTGTCGGTCATCGTTTCGTCGTGGTGCGGCGGGACTTCCAGCGTCAGCGTCACGTCGCCCAGCCCGGTCGGCTTCCAGGCAATCCAATCGTTGGTGACGCCCATCGCCGCGATGTGGACTTCCTTGGAGACTTCATCGCCGCCGGACGAACGCAGCACGACAGTCGTCACATAGTCGCGCGGCAGGGAGCTTTCGATCGTAAAGGGCACGCGCACGGATTTGCCCAGGATCGCAAAGGTGGGCGCATCGACGCTGCGGACCTCGACATCGGGCAATCGCTCGCGCTTGCCTACGGGCACGGCAAATACGGGCACCTCTTTCAGCCGCAGAAGCGTCGCGGCCTCGACCGGCGGCAGGCCGGCGTTCCAGTCGCCATCGGAAATCATGACGACGCCGACCAGGTTTTTGAACTTGGCCGGGGCCGTTGCCAGCGGGCTGTAGAGCTCCGTGCCGCCCGGGCCCGTCTTACCCTGACTGCCGGGTCCGGAAAAGGGTTGGACAACCACCTGGAATCGCTCGTCGAGCCGCTGCCAAAACGCGGTGTCCGTAAGCGGGGCGATTGCCTGATGGCGCGAAACGGGGCGTGGAGCTGGGAGCGGGGAGCTAGGAGTAGGATTCGATGTCTTACTCCCTGCTCCCTGCTCCTTGCTCCATGCCACTTCCGCGTCGCGGGTCTCCATGCTGGGCGACGCGTCCCAGAATACGGCGATCGTCGGTTTCTCCTCAGGGCGGAATTCCTGGACGATCTCCGGTTGATTGAGCAGCAGCGCCGCCACGATCACCAGAGCCAATCGCAGTAATTCCATGAGCCCCATTGAAGCGCGGTAGCCGCTGCGCCGCCAGGCGACAAAACCGAGACCGGCGGCCGCCGACACGAGTATCACGGAGGCGGCCAGCGACCAGGGCGTCCACAGAAAGGTGAGCGTGTGAGTGTCGTTCACGCAGCAACTCCTTCCTTGGCAAATCCCTCCTTAACAACTGCCGCTTTAGCACGCAGCTTGGGCAGGCAGAGCACAGCTTCAACTATCATCGCCACGATCATGGCCTGCAGGAATAGCCGCCAGATCTCCTCCACCAGCGACTTCGAACTGCCCGCGGTGTGATCCACGCGGGAAAAATCGAGGCCGTGGAAAAGGCCGGCCACGCGTTCGTCGTTGAGCACCGCGGCCTGGTCTTCAACGGCCGCACGGTTGACGGCCAGCAACCGGTCGCCCGCCTGGTAAACGCCAGGGACGTAGGGATACTCGGTCGAGAGGGTGTTTTCATCGCCCTCCAGGCGCTGCCAGGATTGAGCAGAAATGTCGGCGGGCGCACGGCCGGCGACGAGGTCGCGCGTGTTGCCGAGCACGGCCGCGCCGGTATCCATCGCTCGGTGCATAGTGATATAGAGAACAACGCCATCGGCCGCGAGCGAGGAGTCGCTTGGCGCGGGTGTGGTCGTCAAAAAGTAGACGCCGCCATGCTCCGTGGGCACCTTCGCAAGCAGCGGCGCACCGCCGTGCAACGAAGCCAACGTCGTTATTTCGCCGGAGAGCGCACAATGCCGCCGGACTTTCAAGTCGCCGACCGGCAGCGACTGGCCGCTCAAGGTATGTACGAACAGGTCCTGGTCGCCGCGCCAAGTTTCCACCGGCGATTCCTCCTCGCCGCCCGCCCATGCGCCCCATTGGGCGCCGAGGAATCCCGACGCGCCGGGGCCGCCAGCTTTTTGCGGCGGAAGGAAAATCACTTGCCCGCCACTCTCGACGAACGCCTTCACAAGCTTCGCGGCGCTGTCCTGCGGCAAGGGGGCCTGCCAGATGAGCAACGACGTTTTTTCCCAGGCAACGCCCGACAATTGTTCCAGCGGAACCACTTCCGCCGTACAGGCGAATGCCGGATCGGGCGATATGGACGCCGCCAACTGCAAGGGCAACGCCGCCTGCGAATCTTCGGAGACGATAATCGCGTGCCGCGGCGCCGGTTTGTCGAAGGCGAAAAAGAAATGATTGTCGGCCGGATTCGCATCGGCGGGAATCGAAACCTGTCCCCGGCCCCGCTCTCGTTTGCCCTCCAAGGCGATGCGGTAATCCTTCAGCTCGTATTGCGATCCGGTCATCTCGACGTTTACCTGAGATCGGGCGCCTTCGATCTCGAATTCCACCGGTATAGTAGCTTTACCTTCCACTTGCCCTTCGCGCGACAAGACAAGCGAAATCAATAGCTCGGTTTTCTCGCCCGATTGCTGCCGACGTACGCCGGTGACTCGCACTGCCGTATTGCCCGGCGCGGTCTGGGGATATGCCAGCAAATGAAAGCGAACGCCCTGGGCAAGTTCCAAAAAGCTCTCGCGGAGGGTCCGCCATCGGCCGCTGTCGGCGCGCCAATCGTTCTCGCGAAGATCGGAGCAGATCCAAATTTCGGTTCGCCCGGCATGATTATTTCGGATGTAGGTCCGCGCGGCTTCGAGCATCGCGGGAAGGTCCGCTTCGGCGCCCGTCGGCTTCGCGCAGGAAACGTCCATCAGCGCGCCGGGCGATGGAAGCTCGCGCGGCTGATTGGTCATGCTGTCGATCAACACCCAGCGCGAGGAACCGAGCGTGGCGAGCGCGTTGGACAGTTGCCGGCGTCCAGCATCGAGCTTCGACTCGCCGCTCCCAGCGTCGAGCTGCTGCATGCTGGGAGAAGAGTCCAGAAGGATGATCGTCGTATCGGCTTTGCCTCCCGCCGCCAGTCCTAACATGCCGCTGGCCAAAGGCCGGCCCACGGCCAGGATCAAGGTCGTCACGGCCAAGACGCGGAATAGCAGGATCAGCCATTGCCGCAGCCGGGCATAGCCGCGCGACATCCGCTGGGCCGCGAGGAGGAACATCATCGCGCCCCAACGCGTCGTCTGGTAGCGGCGCTGGTTGATTAGGTGGATGATTACCGGCAGCGCAGCCAGCGGTAATGCCAACAACATGAATTGCTGTAGGAACATTATCGCTTGCCCTTCATCCGGGTTCGTCCGACGAGAAACCGCATCAGTGCTTTCTCATAGTCCTCGTCGAGGCTGAGGCGGTGGTAGTCGATCGCCAATTCCAGCGTGAGCGTCCGCATGTCGTTCAAGTACGCCCCGATCGCCTTCTGATATCGATCAGCGATGTCATTCGGCTCGGCAAAGATCGAAGGGCCGCCCTCCATGTCGAGAAACCGCATCGGCCGCTGGAAATCGAAACGAATCTCGCGCCGATCCAACAAGTGGAACGCTGCCACGTCGTGCTTGCGGAACCGCAAGTGCTCGAAGCAGCGGCGCAACTCGGCGGGCTCGACGAACAGATCCGAGATGATGACGATCAGTGCCCGCTCGTCGACCGTTTCCGCCAGTTCGTGCAGCACGGGCACGAGCTGCGTCTGCCCGCCGGGCTGGGCTTTTTCAAGCACGTCGAAAACATTCATCAAGTGGGCCGGATTGCGGCGGGGCGGGATGTTCTTGACGATGCCGCCGGCCACGCAGTACAAACCCACGGCGTCGCCCTGCTGCACGGCCAGATAGCTCAAGGCCCCGGCGAGCTTACGGGCATATTGGATCTTCGTCGTGCCGTCCGATCCAAAATCCATCGAGCCGCTCGTGTCCAGCACGATGCAGCAGCGAAGGTTCGTATCGGCTTCGAACTCCTTCAGGTAGAAGCGATCGGAGCGGCCGTAGGCCCGCCAGTCCAGCCGACGCAAGTCGTCGCCGGGGACATACTTGCGGTACTCGGCGAACTCGACGCTCGCGCCCCGGTGCGGGCTGGCATGCCGCCCGGACACGCCACCCAACATCGGCCAGCGGGCACAAAGTGGAACCGCGGCCAACCGGGCAATCGCCCGCGGATCGAGAAAACTGCGAGTCTGGCGGTCGGGGAACATAGGGGGCAGGGGTCAGAGGTCTGAGGTCGGAGATCAAACTTCTGACCTCTGACCTCCGGCTTTCATCCTTCAATCTTGGTTTCCTCCAACAACCTTTTCACGATCTCTTTGGCCCCGATCCCTTCGGCCTGGGCCGTGAACGTGGTGATCACGCGGTGCGTCAGCACGGAGGCGGCCACTTCCTGAATGTCCTCCAAGCGGACCATGTAGCTGCCCAAGAGCGCCGCCCGCGCCTTGCCGCCGAGAATCAGGTTCTGCACGGCGCGAGGCCCGGCCCCCCATGACACCAAGGGCTTCAGCCAGGCAGGTGCAGTCGGGTCCTTCGGCCGGGTGCGGCGCACGAGCTTCGTGGCGTACTCGTAAATGTGGCTTGGAACCGGGATGCGGCGGACGAGCGTCTGATGCGCAATGATCTGATCGGCCGTCAAGAGGTGGTTCAACTTCGGCAGCGCGTCGCCGGTCGTCGTTCGCGCAATCTCGATCTCGTCCTCCTCCGACGGATAGTCCAATTCGATCAGGAACATAAAGCGGTCGAGCTGAGCCTCCGGCAGCGGATACGTGCCTTCCTGCTCGATCGGGTTCTGCGTCGCCAAGACCAGAAACGGCAGGTCCAAGTGCATCGTCTTGCCCATCGCCGTAACCTTGTATTCCTGCATGGCTTCCAGCATCGCCGCCTGCGTCTTGGGGGGCGCCCGGTTGATTTCGTCGGCCAACACGATGTTCGCGAACACCGGGCCATGAACAAACTCGAAATCGCGCCTCCCGCCGGCCTGGTCTTGAAGGATGTCCGTCCCGGTGATGTCCATCGGCATCAAGTCGGGCGTAAATTGGATGCGGCTGAACTTGAGCGACATCGTCTCAGCTACCTTGCTGACCAACAACGTCTTGGCCAGCCCCGGCACGCCCATCAGCAAGGCATGCCCGCGGGCGAAGAGGCAAATCGACAACCGCTCGATGACGTTGCGATTTCCAACGATCACGCAGCCAAGCTCTTGCCTGAGGCGGTTGTAAACGCCGCGAAGATCATCGACGGCCTCGATGTCGTTGTCGCTAAGATGCCGTTCGGGAGATGCCACCGTTTCCAACATGCCACGAACTCCTATATCCCTTGGTGAATATCAAGCGTAGTTACTCAAGGCGTCCCTAGCGAGCCAATATAACTGTATCCCACGTGCGGGGCAAGCAATTGCCAGTTTAATCATTTCAGGAAGTGCCTGCCGGGGAATATTGGCGACTTGTTGGACGAGTTTGAATTCGCAATAGTTCCCGATGCCGCCGACGAGGGGGTGGCGAGCCATATGCTTGTCTGCGACAAAAGGATCGTGGCGATTCGTAGTTGGCAGGAGAAATTCGAGGGGCCATGGATTTTCCCGGCCGAGAATCGCGAAAGCGCGAAAGTACGAAAGCGCGAAGGGTTTTGGGCGTGACGCTTCCTTTCGCGTTTCCACCGTTTCGCCATTTTCGCGTTAGTCTCGTGTTGAATGCGTTGTCGAACGCCAATTCACCCATTAAAATGATGCCAACCCCGCGAGGCGTGTTTCGACCGCCGACCGCGTGCGTCGTGGCTGGCCGGGGCAAGGGCACTCGCTTTAGGAAAGCCCACCGATGATGCCAGTGCGGAACCGTGGCGAGGTTTATGCAATAGGAATCACGTTTAAGGTTTTTCTTATCGCGCTAGCGGCCGTTGCGGGCACCTTGGCGACTCTATTTGAGGCTCGTGGAACGGTCGATTTTCTTCTCGTCGCCTTGCTGCCGATAGAAATTGCCGCTTTGTTTTTTTCGGGCCGCAGTCTCTATCGCCGGCATAAAGACGAGGCGGAGACAATTGCTGAGACGAAGGCAGCATCCGTCAAAGTCCCCTGTCCAAATTGCAGTCGAGAGAATTCGGTTCTGACCCGCATCTGCCCGCGCTGTGACCAAAAGCTGCAGTAGACCAAGGTCACGCGCTTGCCTCCGAAATTCCACGCGAATCAACCTCACGCCAAGCCGCAAAGAAAAACCCTTTGCGCCTCTGCGCCTTGGCGTGAAAAACTTTCCGTCCCCGCGTGTGCGGAGGTTATCACGGAGACGAACGGGAGAAGACCATGAATGTCGAAGGACGAATGTCGAAACAATGACGAAATTCAAATGACCAAAACAGTCCGCCCTTCGTCATTCGAGCTTTGAATTTCTTTCGTCATTTGAATTTCGGCATTCGTCATTTCCGTTCCCTCATCGCTGGTCGTCAAACCGCCGGCCAAAAAGGCCGCGCCGCTCCGGCCGGTCGGGCGGGCCGCCCGCTTCGGGCTCGAGGCGCGTCGGCTGCTGGCCGCCGAAGCTGAAGGTGCTGGTGCCCTTTTCGTTGATCACGAAGCTGAAGTTGCCGCCGCAGGCCGGGTACTTGTGGTAGCTGATGCCCGGCGGCGCGTAGGCTGGATCGCCGCCTTCGTATACCGCGTCGTTGCCATAGTGATAAATAAGGCCGAGGCTGGCCTGCGCCGACGCCTTGGGTCAGGCCGCCAGTCGTCGTAATGTGGTCTTTTTCGCCTAAGCTCAACAGCGCGCCGATGGAACAATCCCAGCCCATGCCGGCCCCCATGATCGTCCCTTCGTAGAGGCTGTTGCCGCCGTCGTCAATGCAGAAGCCGGCCGCATAATGGCAGCCCCAGCCGCAGCCGAAGCGCTGATAGAGCTGCTCGGTGCGCGGGCCGCCGTAGAATGCCTTCCGCGCGATCAGCCGCTGACTGTTGCCGCCGAAGTCGCGCGCGAATCCCATACCGCACCAATAACCGCCGCCGTGGGCGAGGTAATCGAACTCATAGACGTTATGGCCGCCGCCGTTGAGAATGATGCCGACGCCGCCGTCGCCCACCTGCCGGATGCCGGCCCCCACGCCTTGCCCGAAACCTTCGTAGCCGGGCGTTGCCGGGATCGATTTTTTCGGGGGATGCTTGTAGGAAGTGGGGTAGAGGCCGCCGCAATAGTAGTGATCGTGGCCGGCGGTGTCCTCCAACAGTCCGAAACCGAGTGGAGCCCCAAAACCCTGGGCCCACATGGCCGCGTGATAATCGTTCTCGCCGCCGCGGCCGATGAGGATACCCACGCCGCCGAGCGCCTGTCCCTGTACGCGGCGGACGCCCCGATAGGTGTTTTTCCCGCCATGTTCGACGATCATTCCGACGCCCGCGATCGCCGACGCCTGGGCGAGGTCGCCGGCCTGGTAGGAGTTGTTCCCCTCGCGGTTGACCACCATCGAAACGCCCAGCATGGACGCGCCTTGGATGCCGGGCTTGCGGCCGCGAAAAATATTGCCGCCGCCTGTGTTCAGAATGACGACCACCGGCCGATCGAGCGAAGTCGATCCCTCCTCGTACGTGTTGCCGTGGCCCAAATCGATCACCACGGCGACATCTTTCATTTCATCGAGCCGGTAGGTCTTCGGCTCCTTCCCGCCGATGAGGATCGCGCCCGCTGGTGTATCGATTTTGGCGATGACGCGGCCGTCGACGCCTTCGACGGCGACCGTGCCGTCGGCGGGATACTCCTTGAGCTGATCGAGTAATTTGGGATCGGATAAGGGGACGATCGCTTCGGCGGCCTCGATGAGGGCCAGGCGGTCCATCTTTTCGATCAGGTCGACCAGCATCCGGCCGCGGGCGTTGTCATTCAGCGTGTGGCCGGCCTCGTTCTGCGACACCATCACCGGATAGAGTTCGCGGGCCAGCGTGCCAAGCTCGGCCTTGCTGAGCGGAGCGAGCGCTTTGGCGTGAGCCAGGCGGGCTTCTTCGAGGGCCTTTTTCACCACAGTCAAAGCCTGCTCGGGCGATGAGACTTTCGCAAACTCCCTGACCTTGCGTTCGCCAAGATCGAGGCTCTTTGCGGCGGTGGCCAGCGCCGGTCCCAAGCCCGATGGGTCGTCGACGATCGCCTTGTGCAATTCGCGGGTGAACTTTTCGGCTTCCACGGGGGCATCGAGTGGATCGCGCATCATGTGCTCGTAGGCAGTCAAGCGGCCAAGGCCAGTCACTTCCGACCCCGTATAGCTCCCGGCCGTCTGCTGCAATCTCTCCGCGAGATAGCTCCGCCAAACGCCAAAGTAGCCGGCCGCCCGCTGGCTTTGCAGCTTACTTTCCATCTGTTCCCGCAGGAACTTCATTTTGGCTGGCGCCTGGGGGTCGCCGTAAATAGAGGTGGGGACGTCGGCGGGCGGGGCCTTCACGGACTTTGCGGCATCGGCGGACGTGGCCGCATCACCGGCCGCCCAAGCGGATAACGTCGCCAACCCGCAGAGTCCGGCGGTGATTGCAAAAACTCGAAACAAGTTCAACGGCAACATTTCACTACTCCCTACGGTATGCCTTTCCATCGAGCAGAGCCAAACGGCACATTACCTTACACTAAATGTCCGCGTTTTGCAATGGACCCTAGCGGGGCGAAATGTATCCGGCACTCTCCGTGTGCCGTCACGCGCCTTCGCGGCCGGGGTTCGCAAGGTCTGCGTCATGGACGCCTCGGCGCGGGAGAGGGCGGCGGTGCGCGGCTACATTGAATCCTTGCCCTGCCCTTTCCCCATGCGCCCGGCTGAGGCCGACGTAAAGGCAATGAACGGCCGGGCCACCGTCTACGCGGCACCTCGACGGCGAACAGCCAAGGGCCGGTCGAGTCTGGATTCTGTGGGCGGTCGCCCGAACCGGCAACGCGCGAGTGACGCTGCCCACAAACGGGGACCAAGTAATCACCGTCGGCGTGGATGGCAAGCGGATTTCGCGCCGAGCCGTCGATAAACAAATCACGATCGATCTTGCCGGCGACGAAAAGATGCCGCCGACCGTGCTCGTGGAGGATCAGGCGACTGCAGGAACGCGGAAAGTAGAACGAAAACAAGAAAAGTAAACTGCTGCCTGCCAGCCGAGACAGTAGAAAGTTCGCCTCAGTCCTTCAGCACCATGAAGTCGAAAAGCGAATACCCGGCCGGCGCCGGCGGCGCTGCCGCTACCGCGCCGCGGCCGCGGCGCTGCATGAGAGGCGGCGCGAGCTTGGTTGCATACATTCGAACGTAGCGCGCCGTCATTGTCGGAAACTTTCGGTCATTCAGCATCGACGACGATCCTGTGGTCGACGTGTAGATATCAGTCCATGTGGCGTTGTCCGTGGAGGCCTGAATCTTGAACTCACGGGCAGCCCTCGCGTTCCACTTCAGGATGACCCGATTGATCTCGCTTGGAGCCCCCAGGTCCACCGTTATCCACTGCGGGTCGCCGAGGGCGCTCTTCCAGTAGGCGCCGGCGTAATCCTCATACGTCTTGGAGGCCGTCAAGTTCTTCGCCAGATGCGTGCCCACTTCTGAAGAGGCGGTGACCGGCTTACCGGCCGCCAGGTTGCGGGAAGGATCGAACATCCGCCAGCTTCCCGTGGCGGCGTTCAATTCCCAGGATTGGTGGTAATGGACAATCGGCGTATCGCCGTCGAACCCCATCGGGATCCAGACGTAATCGCCGTTGCGCCCGTGGGCCGCGTCTTTGAGCCAGCGGTCGCCGGCGAAGATGTAAGTAGTCGATGCACTTCCCTGGATCGGGAAGACGAAATCGACTTGCGAGTCCCACGAATTTCGCGAGCCGGGGGTAGAAAGCGGCTGGGCGGACGACCAGGGCCCTACTAGGTTCTTCGCGGTATAGTAACTCGTGCCCGACGACTGGATCCCGGCGGTCTTGGAGGTGCCGTAGTAGTAGATCCCATGGCGTTTGAAGATGTGCGGCGATTCCCGCCCGCGAATGTCCCAGAGGAATAGCCGTTGGTCGAGCGACATGTAGTCCGCCGACATGCGGTAGATACCGTGCTGAGCGTTCACTCCCTTCGCCCATGAGACGTAGCAGAGATAGGCCTTACCGTCGTCATCCTTGAACATCGACATGTCGCCGATGCGGGCGTTGTCGACGAGCATCTTCTTCTGGATGGTAAACTGCCCGTCCGGACGATCCGAAGTCGCGATGGCGAAGTATGCGCCGTTGCCGTCGTACTTGAGGAACATCACATACAGCTTCGTCTTGTCGTTGTAGAGGACGTCGATCCGGTTTGCGTCGGTATCGTGGCGCAGGATGACTCCCTTGCTCGTCCAGTTGACCAGGTCGGTGGAGGAGTACACGTGCTGCTCGCGGAAGCCGCGCTGATTGCCGCCGTACCAGTACCAGACGCCATTGAACATGCAAAGGCACCCGCTACGGGTCAAGATCCGCTGGCCGTCGCGGTCGAGCCAGTTGAAGTCATTATGGATGGTCACCCACGAATCCGGCAGTTTCGCCATCGTCGGCGACGCTCCTCCGCTCACGCCGGGTACCGCTTGCCCAAGGGCTGGGAGACGCCAAAGCCCGACCGCGAATCCAACCAATCCAATTAGCACGGTCGCCGAATAATTCCGATAATGCATCCGTCGCACTCCGAATGTCGCTGCCTTTAATCGGCACACGGAGTGCGCCGGATACATTGTCGCATCACGCTATCAAAGCCGTCACCGCTTGCCCCTTCACCAGCTCGCGGGGCTGGTTCAAGTGATTCAAAACGATCGTATCCGGCGAGATGCCGAAGAGGTGATAGACCGTGGCCAACAGATCGTTTGGATGCACGGGATTATCCAATGGCGCGGAAGCGGTGGCATCGCTCTTGCCATGCACATAGCCCCGTTTGATGCCTGCGCCCGCGATCAGGCCGGTGTAGCAGTAAGGCCAATGGTCGCGGCCGTCAGGGCTGTTGCCGTTGCCGGACGTGCTGATGCCCTTCTGCGGGCTGCGGCCGAACTCGCCGATGGCCAATACCAGCGTGTCCTTCAAGAGTCCCCGCGCGTCGAGGTCTTCGATCAGGGCCGAGAGCCCGGTGTCGAGCATCGGCCCGGACTGGTTCTTCATCCGCTTGGTCAGGTCGACGTGATGGTCCCAGGAGTGGTTGTCCGAGTTGGCGATCTTGGGCCAGATGACCTCGACGACGCGCGTGCCGGCCTCGATCAGCCGCCGCGCCAAGAGACAGCTTTGCCCAAACGTGTTGCGGCCGTAGCGGTCGCGGATCTTGGCCGGTTCCTGCTGCAGGGCGAAAGCCTCGCGGGCACGGCCGGAAACGATGAGGTTCATGGCCTGCTGGTAGTATTCGTCGAGCTTGTAGGAGGCGACGGCCTTGTCAATGCCAGGCATCCCGGCGTCGATCGCGTCGCGGAGGGTGGCGCGCCGCTTGAGCCGGTCGGCATAGACTTCGGGCTGAAGCTGCAGATCGTCGATGCGGATTCGATCCATCTTCTGCATGTCCATGTCGTCGCCCGGCGGGTAGAGCGTGTAGGGGTCATAGGCCTTGCCGAGGAAACCGGCTGCGCCGCCCTTGCCGACCACGTTGCTCTCTTGCAAAGGCCGCGGCAACATCACGAAGGGCAGCATCGGCTGGTCGGTCGGCTTGAGGCGGACGAGGTTCGAGCCGAAGTTGGGAAAATCTTTCGGGCTGGGCGGCTCAAGCTGGCCCGACGGGCTGACCTTGTCGGTGGTGTAGCCGGTCATCATCTGATAGATGGCCGCCGTGTGGTTGAAAAGGCCGTTGGGAGTGTAGGCCATCGAACGGATGAGCGTGACCTTGTCGTTGACCTGGGCCAGCTTGGGCAGGATCTCGGTGAACTTTACGCCGGGGACCTTGGTGGCGATCGGCTTGAACGCGCTGCGGATGTTTTCGGGCGCGTTTTCCTTGGGGTCCCAGAGGTCGATATGGCTCGGCCCTCCCTGTAGATAGACCAGGATGACGCTCTTGGCCTTGCCCCAACCCGGGCCGCCGCCAATGCCGGTCTCTGCCGCCTTGGCTTGCAATCGCAGCAACGAGCCGAGCGACAGTCCCAACATGCTGACCCCGCCCACGCGGAGCAAATCTCGCCGGGAGAGAACGGAGTTTTCGTCGCAAAGGTCTTTGCCGGCGGGTCCGGGTAGTACGAGCATGGTTCTCTCCCTTTGTACGTCAGGCTTTCCAGCCTGATCGCCGTTGTGTCAGGCTGGAAAGCCTGACGTACGTAATATTAATGATTGAACAAAAACGCGGGACTGTTGACCAAGGCCCAATCGAGGTCTTGGGCGAACGTGAGCCGCGCCTTTTCCAATTGGCTGCGGCTTAGCTCCGTGTCGCGGTGGAGCGTTTCCAGCTTTCCGTCGGGCGGCAACGGCCGCTCGGCATCGGCCACGGCGTCGCGAAGCTGCACGAGCTTCGCGTCAATCGGCAATGCCTGTTTGGCGCTCGCCAAAGCCTCGCCGCGCTGCTTCAATTCGACATCGAGGGTACGATAACGAGCCAGCAGGGCCGCCTTTTGCTTCGCGGTCCGCTTGTCGCTGGGCATGGCCAGAATCTTAGCGATGTTTTGCGGCTGTCCGAGCGAGACCGGCCGCGGCGCGTTGGTCACGGAAATGCGGAAGCGGCCGAGCGTGTGCTGGCCGTCCGGGTAGTTCTGCTCCAAGTGAATCGTGAAGACACCTGGACCGGCAATTACGTCGCGCACTTGGAAAACGGCAGTGTGCGACTTACCAGTTTGCGGCACGATGGCCCAGCCTAGGGATGCCGTGCCGTCGATCGCGCTTTGGACGGGATAGCCGCCCTGGCTGAAGTCGGCCTCGGCGGATTGAAAGGCGACTTGAGTTTTCTTCTGCGGCAAGCCGGCCGGATTCCACTGAACGATGAACTGCGAGACGACGAAATTTCCGTTCGGCGCGCGGCCGGGACCTTTGGCGGGCAGACGCTTGTCGCTTAGGGCCTCAAGACGGAGCGCCGTCACGCTGGGCAGCGTGTTTTCGGCAATGAACTCGTAGCTGGTTTTTCCGTTGGGGCCGGTGACGAGGATCGCCTTGTCGGCTTCTTGCGTGAGCTTGGCATTATTGGAAGAGGTGAGACCGGACGCGATCAGCGGCGTCCACTGCGCCTCCTTTTTGGCGAGTTCCTCCCAGGCGGCCATGCGCTTCGGCAAGGTCTTTTCCGCTTCCTTTAGCGCGGCCTCGGCCGCGGCGATCTTCTTATCTTGTTCGTGCTGCTGGGCGACCACTTGCGGCGAGATATTTTTTTCGTAGTCATTCAGCGACTGTCTTGCCGCCGCGAGGGTCTTTTGCCGCTGCTGTTCCAACGGAACTCTCGCTGCCGCCGACTCTTTCTCGACGGCTGCAAAGCGTGCCGCAAGCTCCTTATTCGCTTGCGGCAACCCCCGCAGTTCGGCCAAGCCGATCTCAATTTCCTTGGCCGTCGCCGGCCGATTCAGGACGCGAAGGAAGATTTCGCCGATCAGCTTCGAGTCGTCCTTCTCCGCCGCGACGAGTTTCGCGATCTCGTTGTGCGGGTCGGAAACCGCCGCTTCGACCGTCGGCCCGCTGATCAAGGCCATGACGGAGCCAAGCTGCAATCCCTGAGCCCGTTCGCACTCGCAGACGCTCTCCCGCGCCGGCCGGCCGAGATTGGCCAGAAAACCGTCGGGCGAGCCGACGCCAGCGTCCGGCAGCGCCTCCGCCCGCGTTCCGTCCGGCACGCCGGGAATCCGCGACGTCGATCCGGTGACACGATGGATCGCGTCGTAGAGCACCTCGGCCGGCAGCCGCCGCGCGAGGGCATGAGAGTAATTGATCTTGTCGTCGCTATTCCAGCGATTGACGTCCAAGGAAAGCTGGTAGGTCCGCGAGCGGCAGATCAACCGCAGCACGTATCGAGCGTCGAATTGATGATCGACGAACTCGTGCGCGAGATAATCGAGCAACTCCGGATCGCTCGGCGGATTGCCGGCGCGGATGTCGTCCAGCGGTTCGATAATCCCGGCCCCAAGCAGATAGCCCCAGAGGCGGTTGACGTAACTCTTGGCGAAATATGGGTTCGCCGGCGACGTAAGCCAATCGGCCAACTCCTGGCGGCGCGTGGCATGGTCACGATGCGGAACGGCAACGGCAAACGGGAATTTCGGCGGCGCGACGGCCTTAGTCCGGTCGTGGATTACCTCGCCCTGGGCCTTGTCGCCGACGATCTCGTAAAGCGGCTTCGCGCTCTCCACGCTCGTGCCCTCGATTTTGCGGTCGCCCGACGCTGGGTCGGGCTTCAGGTCCAGCCGGGCGAAGTAGGCGGCCGTCTGATAGTATTGGTCTTGCGTCCAGCGCTCGAACGGATGGTCGTGGCACTTGTTGCAATTGAACCGCACGGCGAGGAAGAGATGCGTGGTCGCCTCCATCGTGTCGGTCGGCTCGCGGAGGATTTTGAAGTAGGAAGCGGGCGGATTCTCGAGATTGGAACCGGTCGCGGTCATGATCTTCTGGACGAACTGGTCATACGGCGTGTTGGCCGCCACCTGGCCGCGAATCCACGCCCGGAACGCGGCCGCCCCCTCCGGCCCGAGGAACTTGCGGTTGACTTGCAAGAGGTCAGCCCATTTGTTCGTCCAATGCTCGATGAAGTCATCGCTGCCGATCAGCCGGTCGATGACGGCGTCGCGCTTGGCGCGGGTTTCCCGTGTATCGACCAGGAAGGCGCGGACG
Organism: uncultured Planctomycetia bacterium; assembly: GCA_963775975.1. Lineage (GTDB taxonomy): Bacteria > Planctomycetota > Planctomycetia > Pirellulales > Thermoguttaceae > JANXQG01. The sequence continues at coordinate 4,116,532 of CAVZKX010000002.1, read as the reverse complement.
TCGTCGGCCGTCGGCGGCAGGCCGGTCAGGTCGAGATAGACGCGGCGCAAGAATTCGGCGTCGCTGCACAGTCCCGTCGGCCGGATTTTCATCCGCTGCCATTTGTTGGCAACGAGCTCGTCGATGCGGCCCCACGTTTCCGGCGGTTCCCAGACGAATCCGTCGCGGTCGCCCATCACGGTGAGTGTCGTCGCCGCGTAGGAACCTTCATAGCGGGCGAGGACCGGGGCCTCGCCGCGGCGGATGGCGGTCAACACGCCCTGACGGTCGCTAGTTGCCACTTCCGTGTTGCCGCTATCGATGAACGCCTCGCGCGTCACGTCGCGCGTGGTCGCATCCGAATACGTCGCCACGACGCGCATCTGCTGGCCGTTGCCGATAGTTTCGATAACAGGGTTCTTGGGAAAAATCTCAAGCTTGGCCACACGGGCGACGGAAAGATCGAGCTTGGCCCCGCCGGCAATCCAGCGCCGCAGGGTCCGCTCGTAGGATGAATCGCGATCGAACAGCTTCCCGCCCACGTGCGGCGCCACGCCCGTCGGCTTCAAGATCATCAAGCTGTCGCCGGGCGACGCCAGATTGATTCGCCGCGCGGCGAGATCGTCGGTGAGGGCGCGGTGATCGAAGATCGGGTCGTAGCCGCGCAGCGAGAGTTTGAAGCCGTTCTTGCCTTTGGCGGCGCCGTGGCACGTGCCGGCATTGCACCCCACGCGGGAAAGCTCCGGGTTGACGTTCTCGGATGAAGCTGGGCATATAAGCTTCCAAGCCCGGAGCAACTTCGACGGAGACTTCCACCCGCTGCCCGGCTAGTTCGCCGATGATTCGGCCTCGGCCGCTTTCCAACGGAGCGAAGTGCCCTTCCGGCGTGACCGATCCGATTCCTCCTTCGACCGTCCAATGGACCATCCGCGTGGCATCGATATGGGCGCCGCCCGGCAGCTCGGCCGCGGCGAGAAGCTGCGCGTAATCGGTTGGTGTTGCAATGCGGACGGAACGCGGATCGACTTTCAAACGAATAACTTGCTTCGGCGGCGGAGATGAGGTCGTTGACCCGCTGGAATGATCGGCGGCGGCGAACCAGTTCGCGTCCGATTGTGCCGACGGAGCAACTTCAACCGGCATGAAAGTCTTGCGAATCGCGCCCTTCGACGCATCGACAAATCTGATCGATCCATCTCCGCCGGCCACGGCGACGGTTGCACCGTCCGGCGAACAGGCGACTGCGTACATTGCGCCGGAGTTCCTTTGCAGTGGCACATCGAGCTTCCATAGCGTCTTGCCGCTGTCGGTCGCGTAGCAGCGAACCTGTCCCTGGCCGTCGAGACTGCTCGCCGCGACGAACCGCGACCCATCCGGACTGAATCGCACATCATAGATTCGGCCTGGCATCGCCTCGTATTCGCGAACCTGGTTCGGGTTGCCGCCCTCCGCCGGGGCCGCCGTGACCTCCATCTTGAAAAGCTTCGGTGCGCCGTCGGCCGCTCCGACGACGATCTCGTTTCGCTTCGGGCGGCGATCGATCGCCTGCATGCCGCCGCGAAGAACGCCCGGCGTGTGTGTGGTCACGTTGCCGACAAACCGCTGCGTCGCGACGTCGGTCATCTTCACGGTCATATCGCGGCTGGCGGTGAAGATCGATTTGCCGTCGGCGGAAAATACGCTGCTGCGGATCCAGTCGCCGTGCGCCGCCATGTAGACGACCTGCCGCAAGGACTCCGCATCGAAAGCCCGCAAGGTGTTATCGGGCGCTCCGATAGCGATCAGCCGGCCGTCGGGCGACCAACTGCCGCCATAAAGCGTATCGAAGCCGACCAGGCTCGATCCGATAAGCTTGCCGGTGGCCACCCGCCACACCTGGAACTCGCCGCTGCGGCAAGGGTTTCCGCCGACAACCAGCAGCTTCGTCCCGTCGGCAGAGAAACGCACGGTTTCAATTCGTTCCGATAGACCGACTAGTCGCGCGACGAGCTTTGAACCATCGGCCGTCCAAAGAAGTGCCTCGTGAAAACCGCTGACCGCCAGCAACTTGCCGTCCGGCGAGAAATCGAGCGAAGTAATCACTGGACCGCGCGAGTAAACCGGCGGGTGACGAGAATCGATAACCGGCTGCGAGCGAATTGGGCTGTCATCCCCCCCGCCCTCGGCGATCCAGCGGCGGATAAGATCGACATCGCCCGATGCCAACGCCGGGCGGCCTCGCGGCATCTCAGCCTTGCCGTTTTTTGGTGTGACCAAATCCAGCAGTTGGCTCTCTTCCGGCTTACCGGGCACGACGGCCGGCGAGTCGCTTTCGCCGCCTCGCAGCAGCCCAGCTCGCGAGGTCATCTGGTAACCACCCTCGGCCTTGGCCGGCTGATGACATCCGTAACACTGACCCTGAAGCACCGGCTGGACCTGTTTGCTGAAACTGACTTTGTCGCCGGGCTTGCTCCCCTTGCTCACGCTCGCCTGCTCAGCAAACACGCCCATCTTGGCGCGGTTGAAGCCGATGGCGGCCGCGCTGAAAATTGCAACCAGCAAAAAAAGCCGCCGTCGTGACATTGAGAGAACCTCCGCCGCCGCGTAGCTGGAATGAATACTATCCGGCGGCCCAAGGCCCCTAGTCGCCCTGCCGCCAAAATCTTTATGGATAGTGTCGATTTCCAGCAATTATAACCTTATCATAGCACTGGTAACAACCCTTCGGATTGCGGGAGATCAAAAGCCGGTTCGTCCTCGACGGACTGCCTTTCCTCCGCGGGAACACGAACAACGCAGGTGTTTCATGCCGAGTTCGCCCCTGCATTGAGTCCCATAATGCTCCGGAATATACTCGCCGCATTGCGCCCTTGAGTAACAGTTCCTCTTGAAATGCCCCTCAAACCAATTTCGCACTGTCCCGTCTGGTGCCTTGCAGTGCTGGTGCTCTCGGCATTGTTCGATGCGCACTTAGCCGTCTCCCAGTCGATTTTGCCGCCCGCCGGCGCGATTCCTTCGCTGGATGAATTGGCTGGCGACTGGCAGACCGCCGCCGAGGTCCGCTGCCTGCCGGCCATCAATAATCTCCGCGGCTCGGCGCAAGTTCTCCGCGATGCGCTGGCAGTGGGCAAATTGAGCTTTCCGCCAATTACGATGACCGGCGATACGGGCGGGCTGCTTATTGATGGCAAGCCGCCCACGCTGGAGCAGACGCGCTGGTTTCCCTATCAAGTGTTGCGGCGCGCGAGTGCCGGAGACATTGGCGTCGAGACGGCGGTGCGGATGGTCTATGGCGACGATTGCCTGCTATTTCACGTCGTCCTCACCAACAACGGCGTAGCATCGCGGACGTTTGAACTGAAAATCAGTCTGGCAGCCGCCACCTCGCGCCATGACCGTTGGGGCTGGGGCGTGCCAAAGGATAAGACGGCTGCCGACCGCTTTTCCGCCGAGGCGGCAAAGCACGGCCGGTCGTTCGTGTTGCGTGATTCAAGCAATGATCTGGCCAACTGCTTTTTGTTTGAGCGACCGCCAGGCGAATTGTCCGCTGGCAACCATTCAGGCCAGGCGACGTGGCGCCTCACATTGAAGCCGCGCGAGTCGTTCACGGTAAATTACGCCCTGGTCATCGGCAAACACGACGACCTCGTTCAGCTCCTCCAATCGCGCGAAGCGCTGCGATTAGAGGCCGCCTTCGCCCAAGTCCAAACCGACTGGCAGACTCGCTTCCGCGCCATGTTCACGCCGGGCAATCCTTATTTCTCCGGCAACTTGCCGGTGCTCGTCACGCCGGATGCCGCGATGCGCCGTGTTTATTACATGAGCGCCGTTTCGCTCTTGAGCGTTTACCGCACCGGCTTTCCGGTCCAGCCGCGGGTTTACGTGAGCAACTCGCCCGAGAGCAACTGCACGATGATGTATTTCTGGGACACGCGCGAATGGGCCACCGCCTTCGCGCTCTTGGACCCGGAGATGCTCAAAAGCTGCCTCCGCGCCTGGCTGGCGGCAGGCATCCACAAGGGCTACGCCGAGGAGTATCTCACCGGCACGCTGAAAGGCCCCTGGTATAGCGCCAACGACTATTCCGTCTTCATCCTCTTGGACGCTTACTTGAACGTCACCGGCGACCGCGCCTTCCTCACCGAAAGAATCGACGGCAAAACCGTCTTGGAACACATCGACGCCATCGCTACGAGCTGGCAATCGCTGGTCCACCCGGGCCGCGCGCTGGCGGATTACGGCAAGCCGGGCAAACTGCTGGAGTGCGTGCCGACGTACATTAACGAAGTGCCGTCCTTCAACGCCGCGAATGTGTGGATGATGCGCCGCGCGGCCGAATTGCAAGCGGCCGGCGGTAATGAAAAACGCGCCGCGGAATTGCGTGTCGAGGCTGGCCGTTTGCTGCCCGCCGTATTGGCGCTTTACAAGCCGGGCGACGGTTTGTGGTACTCGCTGCACGAAGACGGCACGCGCGTCGAGATGCGCCATGTGCTCGATTTCACCACGATCGGGCTGACCATCGCGGCGGACCTCAGGCCGAAGATGCGAAAGGAAATGACCGATTTCGTCGAGCGCGAATTGCTGACCGATCATTGGATGCGGGCACAATCGCTGAGCGACCCGGCGGCGGCGCATTCCGACCGGCCCGACCACGGCCCAATGGGTGCCTTCAGCGCATGGCCCGGCGAGACGATCGCCACGTTCTGCGAGTTCGGCGAATTCGACAAAGCGCTCGATTTCCTGCATCGCATCGCCGCCGTCACGCGCGAAGGGCCGTTCAGCCAGTCGCGCGAATTGATGGGCCGCAGCCGCGACGCGGCGGTGCGGATCGCCGAACGCGGGGCGCGCGGCAATTCCAGCCAAACCTACAACGCCAGCAACGGCGGCTCGTTTGCCGAGAGCATCATCCGCGGCTTCTTCGGCTACCAGCCGGATTTGCTGACCGCTAAACTGGTGCGGGACGCCCGCCCGCGCGCCTTTGCCGGTGAATTGCTGAACGTGCGGCACCACGGACGGCTCTACCGCATCGACAGCACTTCGCAAGGCATCCTAGTGACAGATGAAAAATAACAAACAGAGCAATGGGATGAAAATGAAGATCATCACACGTCCAACCGAAGGGCGCCTTACATATTCACTGCGCCTGCTCACTTTGGCGCTGACGATTTGTCTGCCAACAATGGTTGCCGCTGCCGATCGGCCCAACATTGTTTTTATACTTACAGATGACATGGGCTACAGTGACCCAGGTTGCTACGGCGGAAAGTTCGCCGCCCACGCCGAACATTGACCGGCTTGCAAAAGAAGGCATCCGCTTCACGCATTTTTACGACGACGCGCCGATTTGTTCACCCTCCCGCGCTTCCTACATAACCGGCATGTTTCCGGCTCGCTGGAATTTCACCACCTTTCTTGACACGCGAGCGAAGAATCTGGACTGCGAGCAGGCCGACTTTCTGCCCACGAGAGCGCCGGCAATAGCGCGCGTGCTGAAAGCCGCCGGCTACCATACGGCGCACTTCGGCAAGTGGCACCTCGGCGGCGGACGCGATGTGACCCACGCGCCGCCGTTCAGCGCGTACGGCTACGACGAGCACGTCGGCACCTACGAAAGTCCGGAGCCGGACCCGAACATCACCGCGACGAACTGGATCTGGTCGCCACAGGACAAAGTGAAACGCTGGGAGCGCACGCGATATTTCGTGGACCACGCTTTGGATTTTCTCCGCCGCAACAAAGATGGTAAGCAACCGTGCTATGTCGAGATTTGGCCCGATGACGTCCACACGCCGTGGGTGCCGAACGTTGAGCGGCAGACCGCCGCGCCGAACTCCGCGCAGCGGCGCGATTTCTGCGCGGTGCTTGCCGAGTATGACGTGCAGATTGGCCGTCTACTGGATGGCTTGAAGTCGCTTGGCGTAGAGGGCGACACGCTCGTCGTTTTCACCAGCGACAACGGCCCCCTGCCCAACTTCAACCACACGCGGACCGGCGCGCTGCGCGGGAGCAAGCTGAGTCTTTATGAAGGCGGCGTGCGGGTGCCGTTCATCGTCCGCTGGCCCGGCCATACGACGGCTGGACGCGTGGACGAGCAGACCGTGATGGAAATGGTCGACCTCTTTCCGACGTTCTGCGCCATCGCCGGCGCGGCGATGCCCGCCGGCTTCAGTTTTGACGGCGAAGACATGACGGCAGTCTTCGACAACAAACCGCTGCCGCATACGAAAACGATCTTCTGGGAATATGGCCGCAAATCGAAATTCTTCAACTATCCCGGTCCGGTTTATGACCGCAGCCCGCATCTTGCCGTGCGGGAAGGGAAGTGGAAGCTACTCGTGAACGCCGACGGCACGCACGTAGAGCTTTACGACTTGAACGCCGACGGCAACGAAACCAACAACGTGGCGGACGCGAATCCAGAGCTTGCCAAGCGGCTGACGGACCCTGCCTTGAACTGGAAGCGATCGCTGCCGCGGATAGAATTGGGGCCAGTCCGGCCTTAATCGGTCCGGCATGACGCATCATTCTTTAGGCCAGGAGTGAAAGCTTTGAAAACGAATCCAGTCAAACAGAAGCTGTCGGCCGGCAAGGCCTCGTTCGGCACTTGGCTCTCGCTCGGCAATCTGCACGCCACGCGGGTGCTCGCCCGAATGGGCTTTGACTGGCTGACACTCGACCTGGAGCACGCGGCTATTGATTGGTCTCACGCTGCGACGATTTGTGCGGCCGTTGCCGACGCCGGCTGCGTGCCTTTGGTCCGCGTCCCGGAAGGCGATCATTACTGTATCAAGCGGGCGCTGGACGCCGGGGCATGGGGGATCGTCGTGCCGATGGTCAACACCGTCGAGCAAGCGGTTACCGCGATCGCCGCGGCCAAGTATCCGCCGCTGGGCAATCGCAGCGCGGGCGGCGGCATGCACTCGCTCAATTTCGCCGCGAGCGTGGGCGACTATTACGAACGGGCAAACGATGAGATCCTCGTCATAGTTCAGACGGAAAGCCCGTTGGGCGTTGCCAACGCCGAAGAAATCTATCGGTTGCCGGGCTGCGACGGCGTGTTCGTCGGCCCGGTCGATCTGCGGTTCAATATGCGAACTCCCGATGGCGGCCGCGCTACCGATGCCGAGCACGAAGCGATGATCCAGCGCGTAATCCAAATCGGTCTCGAGGCACATACACCCACCGGGATTCACACACTGGCTCCCGACGACGCACTTCGCCGGGCCAAGCAGGGGATGCAGTTCATCGCCATCGGAAGCGACTTGCGCATGATGACCTCCGCGGCGCAGGAAGTAATCGGCACTATTGGCGCGGACGGTTCGAAGCGGCCAGATATGGCACGATACTGACTACCAGCCCGCGGCTTTTCCATTTACGCGAGGGTCGCTCGCGCCCATGAAACGCCCGTCCGGAAGCCGGAGGATAGCCTGCGTGACGCCAATCGAGGATGTCTTCTCGATCTTCTGGCCGAGCTTCGCTAAGCCGGCGATTAATTGGCTCGATGCAGTGTCTTCGATTGTGAGACGGTCAGGCGACCACTGATGATGAACTCGCGTACGTCCGATTGCCGCGCCGAGATCGTCGTGGAGGTCGAGCACATTCGTGGCCGCGAGCACTACCTGCGATATGATTGTCGGCCCGCCGGCCGCGCCAAGTGTCATGATCGGCCGGTCGTCCTTCATAATAATGGTCGGGCTCATCGACGACAGCGGACGCTTGCCGCACGCGGGCGAGTTGGCTTCCCCGCCAACTAGATTAAAGGCGTTCGGCGTGCCCGGTCGAATCGAGAAATCATCCATTTGATTGTTCAGCACAACTCCGGTGCCCGGTACGATGACTTTCGAGCCGAAGGTCGTATTGACGGTGGCCGTGATCGCCACCCAATTGCCCGACTCATCGGCAGCCGCGATATGAGTTGTATGTTTCTCGAAATACTCGGCCGGCGGTGGGTCACCATGCGCGACGTTCCGTAATTGTGGAGGTCAGCTTAATCATCTTCGCGCGGTCGGCGCAGTAAGCCGGATCGACCAGGCCTTTGGGCACATTGACGAAATCGGGATCACCGAGCCAATAGGCCCGATCGGCAAAGGCCAGCTTCATCGCCTCGGCCATCACATGCACGCGACTAGCCGGGCTTTGTTTTTCCAAGGCGTTTAGATCGAAATGCTCAAGGATGCTGAGAATCTGTGCGACGTGTACGCCGCCGGAACTCGGCGGCGGAAATCCGACGATCGTGTAATCTCGATACTTCGAAATGAGCGGCTTTCGCTCTTTGATTTGGTAACGGCTGAAATCCGCCGCTGTCAGCAGCCCGCCATTGGCTTTCATCCAGGCCTCGGTCGCCGCGGAAAACGGCCCGTTGTAAAACCAGTCGGTTCCATTCTCCGCGATAGCTCGATACGTGCGAGCCAGATCGGGCTGCCGGAACAAGTCGCCCGCTTGGTAGGGTTTGCCGTCGGCGGCAAAGAGCACCGTGCTGGTCGCCGGAAATCGGGCGATTTCCGGCGCGACCGACGCAATCTTTCGCGCGAAACTCTTATTGATCTTGAATCCCCGCTCGGCAATGTCGGCGGCCGGCAACATCAAATCGCCGAGCCGGCTCTTTCCGTAGCGCGAAACGGCAAACTGGTAGACGGCGAGCGAACCGGGAACGCCGCTTGCCAGAGCCCCAGTCTGCGACAATCGCGAGTCGCCTTTGCCGTTGCGGATGAACATGGTACGCGTCGCCCGCATGGGTGCGGTTTCGCGGCCATCCAAGGCTATCAGCCGGCCATCGGCAAGCCGGGCGAGGAGAAAGCAACCGCCGCCGATGCCGCTGTTGTATCCATCCACGACGCCAAGCGTCAGCGCCGTCGCGACCGCGGCGTCGATCGCATTGCCGCCGTGCCGGAGCACGTTCACGCCGGCTTCCGTGGCCAATGGGTAGACGCTGGCAACCATGCCGTGGCTTGCGACGCTCACGTCCGCTCGGGCCGCGGCAGCGATCAATAAAAGCCAGGCGAGGAAAGCGAATGATCGAATACTCATTACTTGGAATCGGGCTTCTCGGATTTCTCAGGTTTACCTTCTTTCTCTTCGGCCAGGCTGGCGCAAACCAGTTCCTTGTCGCTGCGCAAAAATGTGCTTGTAGGCGTACGCCGGATGCGACCAGCAGACGCTTCCCCGCGCCTTGAATTGATCGCCCGCCGGCGCGATCAGCTTCGCGCGGCTGATCTCGTGAAAACCTTGCGGAGAAAGCGTGCCGATGACAACTTCCCCACGCTCGTTGAACATGAACATCCGCTCGCCGTTGCGTGTCATGTGAATCGTGGACCAGCGCGCCTTAGGCACGGCGGTCAAATCCTCCCAGATGCGGTCGCCGGTGCGGGCATCCAGGCAGCGAAGTTCGCCGTAGCTGTCCACGCCGTAAATGTAGTCGCCTTCCATGTAGGGTGTGCTGATCATTGCATGCAGCGCGTCGGTCTTCTGCTCGCTGGAGCCATGCCGCCTCCAGAGTTTTTCGACCCGCGGTTCGTCCTGCGCGAGTTTGAGCATCAGTGAGCCGTCGTAGAAGCCGGTGAGGAAGAGCCGATCGCTCGCAAGGACCGGCGTGGGGACGTTGATAACCATCTTTGCCGGCGGGAAGGGATACTTCCAGAGGACCTTGCCGGAGGCCGGATCGAGGCCGGCTACGTTGTCGCCCGTCCAGCAGACGAGCACGCGTCGTCCGGCCTGCTGAATGATGATCGGCGCCGAATACGAGGCCCGATCGTCCAGTGCCCGCCAGCGCTCCGCGCCGGTCTTCTTGTCGAAGGCCACCAGGCACGCCCCTTCGGCGCCGAGTTGGACGATCAGCAGATCGCCATCGACCAGCGGCGCTGCGGCGATGCCCCAGATCGGCACGCGGATTTTGTAATCGGTGCCCGGGACCTTCTTCCAGAGTACCTTTCCCGTCGCGGCGTCGAGACAGTGGAGATGCCCCATCGTGCCGAGCGCATAAGCGCGGCCATCGTCGATGGAGACGGCTGCCCGCGGTCCCGAGGCATAGCCGACGCGTTCGAAATCGCAGTCGTAGCTGAAGTCCCACAAGCGATCGCCCGTTTTCCAATCGAAACAGAGCACGCGTTCCGCCGAATTCGGCTCCGGCTGGAAGTCAGTCACATAGACGCGGCCCGCGGCTACGGTCGGGCCGCTGAATCCGCTGCCGATTTCGGCGCGCCAGCGGATGGGAATCTGCGGGCTGGTAAATTTCTCGACAATGCCGGTTTCTTTCCAAACGTCATCGCGCGTGGGCCCGCGCCACTGAGGCCATTCGTCGGCCAGGAGTTGACGGCCGCAAATTGCCAAGCTGATTACCGTGTAGAGCAGAATAATGCTATTTGATTTGTTCATTACGGAGTTCCTGCATTCGAGGGTCTCGCAAGTCTTCTTCATTGTGACGCCATTGCGGCCAAGTTCAAGTGGCAGGCGGTGGCTCATATCATGTTGTTGTGGTTTGAACTTTTTTCCGTCAGCTTTTGAATTCGCGGTTTTCATCGGGAATTGTGAGGGTTTTCCAAGCCAGGACGCGCCCAGGATTGACTCAGGACGCAGTCAGGATGGACTCAGGACGCACTCAGGACGGACACAGGAACCCGTCTTTTAGCCGCCTGTCCTTTTGGCCGTCGGCCAAGTGGAGGGATATCTTATTGCCGTCGCGCTTCCACTGATTTGCACAAAAAAAGTATTTGCTCGTGCGATTCAGATATCTCTCGAGTGATGGCAAAATACAAATGCGACAAAGTTGAAAACTGATATTGGAGAAAGGTCGCTGGGTCCGTTTGAATGTCGCGGTTGTCGAGACTGTGACATTCGCACGGAGGCCCAGCGATGGCTGATCATCTTACATCGGCAGAGCGGAAAATCCTATATGGCTTGCACAAGAAGGGAAAATCGAAGGCGGAGATCGCGGAGTTGATGGGACGCCACCGCAGCACGATTTATCGCGAGCTGCGCCGCAACACGGGCCAACGAGGCTATCGGCCGAAGCAGGCCCAGCGGTTGGCGGATCAACGTCGCGTGGCTTGCCGCCGTTCGCGAAAGATGGAGGACACACACCTACACCAATACGTGGAAGAAGGGCTGAAGAAATATTGGTCGCCGGATCAGATTGCCGGACGAAGTCGGCGGAAGTTCGCCCGGCAGCCGCGGCGGCGCCTGTCGCGACAAACCATTTACAACTGGATTGACGATCGCGAGCCGGCCTGGCGAGCTTGGCTGCGGCGTGGCGGCCGGCCGCCGGAAAAACGCGGCAAACTGGCCGATTGCGTCCGCATCGACGGGCGGCCCGATGTCATCAACCGCCGCCGCCGCTACGGCGACTGGGAAGCAGACACGATGGTCGGCAAGTCCCGCCACAGCGCACTGGTTACGGTGGTCGAGCGGAAAAGCGGTTTCGCCCGCATCGGGCGAGCCGACAACATGAAGGCCGACACGACACGGAAGGTGTTGACGAAGCGACTGAAGGACCTGCCCGCGGCGTTGCGTCGCAGCGTCACGTTTGACAACGGCAAGGAGTTTGCGGAACATCGACAGCTTGCTCGGAAATTGAACCTGGAGACGTATTTCGCGACGCCCTACCGGTCGTGGCAGCGCGGCACCAATGAAAACACCAACGGACTGCTGCGGCAGTTCTTTCCCAAACGCACAGACTTCTCGCGGATCAGTCACCAGGAGGTGGCCCGCGCGGAGACCTTACTCAACGAACGTCCGCGAAGACGCCTCGACTATCGAACCCCCGCCGAAGTCCTTTCCAAACGATTGTGTCGCAATTGAACCTTGACATCACTCTCGAGAAAACGACATGCGTTTAATGGCAAAGGCATTTAAGAAAGGATTGGGAATCATTTGGGAAATGCTTGGGAATCGTTTGGGAATCGTTTGGGAGCTATTTGACAACACATGTGAACTCAGGGGAACGTATGGGAAGGCATGAGCACGGCGTAGCGAGCATCGAGCTTCGAGGGGACCGCAATCCTGCGCAACGCGCAACGCCTTCGCGTTTTCCTGGCGTGTTGCGCTCTTTTCGCCGTTGTCATAACTACGTGCGGGCAAAGACTTTGCGGCCGACGCTCCTCGCTCGCTGCCTTCTCCCTCACAAGTTGTGCGTGTTGCGCAGGCGGTATTTGTTCTTGGGAATGGGGCATAGGGATTTGGGGATTTGGGGATTTGGGGATTGTGAACATTGATCTGTTCTTTTTCATCCTTCATCCTTCCGCCTTCATCCTTTCTACCCTCTCCTCTCTCAACTCTAAACTCTTGTACACATCTCCATATATATATTGCTAGATGCGCTATGCGATTATAGAAGAATTCTTTTCGGATTGTTTTCAAGTCGTTGCCGGACAAGGACTTAAAGAATTTTCGGGGTCATTTATGGCATAGCACAACTCGGCCGTTTTTTGCGCGGCGGCGGCGGCTTGCGGCAGGCGGGGGAAGTCAGTCGCCAAGCCGCCACAGAGCCGCCACGGATCTGGACAAAGCCTCTATGACAAAAACTTGGACATTTTCGTCCATCTGTGTCATACTCCGAAGATAGAGTCGGACACCCTTATTGCGGGGAGCCCTAAACTGCGATGAAACTTCTTCTGATTACATTTGCCCTCTGTCTTACCTTTTGCGCGAGCAGAGCCGAGTCACAAACATTCAAAACACTGGTCCAGTTTACCGGCAGCGGCGGCACAGCCAGCGGCGCGACGCCATTTGGCAGCTTGGTAGTCAGCGGTACTACGCTTTATGGCATGACATCCGCGGGCGCAGCTCATTTCGACGGGAACATCTTTAGCGTTGGCATGGATGGTACAAACTTCCAAAATCTTCTTTCCTTTACAGGCAGTAGCGGCGCGGCACTTGGCAATAAGCCAGGCGGCAGCTTAACACTCAGCGGCAGTACCCTTTATGGCATGACGAACCTGGGCGGCACCAACGGAAAGGGCAACGTTTTTAGCATTGCCACTGACGGCACGGGATACCAGAACCTGCTGTCCTTCACAGGTGCCGGCGGCACGGCAAGCGGCGCGCAGCCAAATGGCGACTTGACACTCAGCGGCACAACGCTATATGGCATCACATCAGGTCTAGGAGCCAGTAATGGCAATATTTTCAGCGTTGGAACTGACGGAACGAGCTACCACAATCTTGTTGCGTTTACCAGCAACGGAGGCACGGCAAACGGTGCCAAGCCATTCGGCAGCCTAGCGCTCTCCGGTAGCTCGTTTTATGCCATGCCGAATCTCGGTGGCAGTGCGCATGTTGGCACCATCTTCAGTGTAGGCACCGACGGTACGAACTATCAAATCCCTGTCTCCTTTACGGGCGCCAGCGGCACGGCGATCGGCGCGGCTCCAGAAGGCAGCTTGACACTCAGTGGCACAACGCTTTATGGCATGACGTCAGGGCTATCTGGAAGTGGCGCCTTCAATGGGAACATCTTTAGCGTTGGCACCGATGGAACGAATTACCGGAATCTTGTTACGTTTACCGGCACGAGCGGCACGGCAAGCGGCGCGAATCCGTTTGGCAGTCTGCTTCTGAGTGGTACTACGCTTTATGGCATGGCGAATTCAGGCGGCAGCATGAATCGTGGCGATGTCTTCAGCATCGGAATCGACGGCTCAAGCTTCCATGACCTCTATAACTTTGTCGGGACTCCCGACATCGGCGACGGCGCCAATCCGTACGGCAATCTAATACTCAGCGGCGGCACATTATTCGGGATGACCTCTGGACAACACACGGTCTTAACCAGTAATGGAACCGTGTTCGCGCTTACCTTGCCGTCTTCCACGCCCGAACCGTGCACACTGGCGCTCGCCGGCGGCGGGGCGGCGGCGGTGGTGGCGTATCGCTGGCGGCGGAGGCGGAGCGCAGGTCGAAACAGGCTCGAATGATCAGTTTTCAATGTGCAAGTTGCATTGTGCATTGAACATTGTTCATTCGTCTTTTTCCTTTGGGGCGCATCCGGGTCAGGCTTGCGCGTTCCAGATTTCGGGAAGGCGACAATTCATTATTGCCGTCGTTGATAGCGGCGTGATTCGTCCGGCTGATCAAATTGCTGGCCCAGGACAATGCTTCCGGCTGCCGCTTGGAAAAAGCGGCGGGACGCCGCCTCTACGGCCGAGGTCTCGGATAGGCACTTGTTCGAAAGTGCTCTGGTGGCTACCGGTGAGCGATTACGAATCGAACTCTCTCCGCTGACTTCGGTCCCCGGCCCCTCTCCCGGAAGGCGAGGGGAGCAAAATCGCATCTTCGGCCGCCGGCTTCTCGCCTCCGACTCCGATACCGGTGCGGAAACGACGAGCCAACTACTTTCGTTCGGTCCGCTTTCTAGCGCGCTCTTGGGCGTGGGCTAAGGCGTCGAGCATACTGGTGTCGGTTGTCGGTTCCTTCGCTTCTTTCTTGGGCATTTGCGCCGGTGTTTCGGGCTTCGCAGCATTCGCTGGCGACGGTTCAGAGAGTTTTCCCGCGGGGAAACTGGCTGGCTGGACCGTTGGCTTTCGCGCCGCTGGACTACCCGCCGCGGCCGGCCGGCTGCGACGGGATCGGGATGCCCAGATCGGAAGGAGTCGCAGCAGCCGCGGATGGAAACGGAAGGATGAGAAGAGCCCAGTCCGCCGCTCGATGACTTCTAGTAGAAACAGCAATACAACCGCCAACAGCAGATAAGGCGCGGTCGAAATAAATCGCGGCTGGCGGGGGATGTCTTTCCAGACGTTGGCCAGATTCAGCCGCTCGACGCCGCCCGTCGCGGACGCGAGCCGCTCCAAGGCGCGGGCACCCTCGCTGATCGCAGGCGGCCGGTATTCCGGCGAGTAGGGCAAACACATGGGAGTCAGCGTCGATTGGCCGAGTCCCGGCGCGTCGATCGTCGGCAGCGCCGTCTGGCTCCCGTTGAGCGGGATTTCGGCGAGCAAGGTATCGGCCGACGACCATTGCATCACGGTCGATTTCGCCGCGGCCGACTCGCCCGGCCGCGCGAAAAGCGTCGTCAGCGACGGCATGGCGGTGAAAGGATTCGATTGCCGGGCTGGATCGAGGTGCAGCTCGACGCGGCAGACGCCGTTTCGCATTTCTTGCGTGGGAACCGCGCCTCGGCCGAGCTCGCCCGGCCGGCCGGACGTCCAGCGGGCCAGCGACGAGAAGAACTCACCGGCATTTTTCCAGCCGGCGATCGCGCCGTGTATTTGCCGTCGGCCTCGCCCATGTAGCAGAGCACGCGCCCCAGGCCGGCCTGCCAGGCGGAAAGGACGGGGGCGCGATTCTCATCGCTGGAAACCACGGCCAGGTTCGCGGTGGGCCGCAAGTAGCAGAGGTTATAGCCGCCGATCTTGGGAAACTCGCCAAGCGATTGCCGCGTGATGGTGGATAGGCCGCCGGTCGAACGAACGGCGACGGGGTCCTCCAAGAACGCGCTGCGAGCGATAAGGAACGTATCCTGGGCGAACAACCGCGGCAGTTCCTTGGCAATGTTGGTGAACATGCACTGCCCTCCGCCCCGTTTGGCGATGTCCTTGAGCAGATTGGCGTCGCAGTCCTTTTCCGTGCCCAGGCCGACGACGCTGACCGTGATGCCGGCCTTCGCGATCTTGGCGACGAGGGTCTTGTAGTCGCCCGGCTCTTCGGCGTCGGCGGCGTCGGAGAAGAGGATGATGTGCTTCGTGCCCGCCTCGGCCGGGGCGATGATGCGGGCGGCTTCCGCCAGGGCAACATAGATAAAGATTCCGCCGCCGGCTGAGTCGATCCGCAAGACGGGGGCCTTCATGCCGGCCTTGTCGGTCACATCGGAGAGCGGAACGATGGTGTGGGGAATGGTATCTACGGCAATGCAGCTAAACTGGTCCCTTGCATTCAGCATATCGATCACCTCGGCGGTGGCGAGGTCGGCGAGATCGATCTTTGCCCGTCCGCCTTCCGCCGGCATCGCCATGCTGCCGCTGCGGTCGAGCGCAACGACGATGGCCACCGAAAGTTTGCGATGCTCGCGACGCAGCTCCATCGAAACCGGCATGATCGGTTCGAGCGGGCTCTTGTAATAGCCGCCCTGGCCGTAGGAATCCTTGCCGCCGGTAATCATCAGGCCGCCGCCGCTGCGCGTCACCCAGGCGGCGAGGTTTTCCATGCCGATCTGGCCCACCAGGCTAGTCGGCGTGTTTTCCAATAATACACCCGAACAGCCGGCGAGTTCCTCGAGCGTCCAATTGCACTCCGAGGCGGGCACGGCCTTGACGTTAATGCCTCCCTTTGCCAACAAGACCGACAGGCCGGACCGCCCGGATGGCGTGACGCAAAGCAGCGGCTTGGCCGTGCGGACGCCCACGAGCATCCGGGCGGTGTTGTTCTCGGGCACGGGATCGGCGCCGTTGCCGGCGACATGCAATGAGTATTCAGCCACGCCGACGCTATGTCCGGATGCTGCGCCGGCCGTATCGCGGAAAATCAGGCGGCTTGTGCCCGCGGGAACTTCTTGCGTGCCGCGAGAGATCGTCTGCTGGCCGCGATGCAACTCGTAAGTGACCTTCTGCTTGAGCGGTGAATCGATCCAGGCGGTGATCATGAACGACTCGCCGGGCAACACGCTCTGAGGCCCTTGGAGCGACTCGACGGCCAGATCGCCCGCCCGCGACCGCTCCATGACGCGGTAGTCGATGGCTACACCCTGCGCCGCCGCGCGCGCGGCCGCGGCGGAGATGTCGCGGCCAGTCCAGCGGCCGTCAGAGAGGACGAGGACCCGGCCCGAATCGCCGGACGGAATGAGCGACGCGGCCAGATCGAGCGCGTCGGCGAGTTGCGAGGCTTCGCGGCCCACCTCCGCGGTGAAGCCGGCGAACTTGCCCGACTGCGGCGCTTGCTCGACGGCGGCGGTCTCGCCGAAGGAAATGACTCCCAGGCGGTCGCCGTCAGGCATGGCGGCGTGAACAATGTCAGCCGCCTCCTTCTGCGCCGCCGCGCTCTCCTCTGGCATGGAAAGACTTCGGTCCATTACGAGGATCGTAGCGCCGCTATGAACCGAGAGGCGCACGCTCAACTTGCACAAGGCAAGGACGAGCAGGACCAAGGCCGCGGCTCTCAGGACGAGTATCGCCCGCGAGGGAAGCCGCCACCACCAGAGCGACATCGCCAACGGAATCGCCAGGACCAGCCAGAAGGGATCGCCAAGCGTCATGTCCCGCGGCCTCCGCTGGATTGGGCGACCAGAGCCGCGTGGCCCGTCAAGAGCGCGGCCGCAGCCAAGAGAAATATCCAGCCGAGGGCAAGCTCCTGATCCTGGTAAGTCGCCGTGCGGTTCCAATTGCCCCAGCGGCCGGTCTGGCACGCGGTCAAATTTGATGTCTCGCGAAAGAGCACGTTGGCCGCGAACTGCCATTTGCCGCCAGCGAGCGGGTTGCTGGCATCGACTTCGTAAACCCCCGCACGATCGGCCTCCACCGCCGCGCGACGGCCGCGAACCGGCACTTTCCGAGACGTTTTGTCGGGCGACACGACTTCGATTTCCTTGATTTCACCGGCAGTCGAGTTTCCGGCAAGCGCGACGACCACCGTTTCGCCCAGGCGGACATTGGGCGCGAGCACGCCGGGCAGGCCAGCGCGACGCCATTTGACGATATTTGCGAAGAGGATTGGCCAGTCGGGCATATCCTGCAAGTTCGAAGCTGCCGGTGCAAAGCTCATTTGCAGCCTTCTCCGGCCGGCGGAGTCCTCGCTCTCGGCAAGCAGTGGCACGTTGCCAGCGGTAATGATGGGCGTCCCGGCGGGGGAAGCTTGCGGCGCGGCCGACCAGATCGTGTTGGTCAGCGACAGCCCTTGTGCTAACGGATGATTATGGTTGATGACGAATGGTCCGGCGTAGGCCTCCGCCTCCATGGCCGGAAGGATTTCGATTCGCCACGACTCACCCGCGAAGTCGCCGCCGCGATCGGTAACTACGAGGTCCGCCTGGTCGTCCGCCTCAAGCGTCTCGTCGGTGGCCGCCAGCGCCCGGGCAACCGCCTGCCGCAGCTTGGCGTCAGCCAGATCGATCCGCACGCGAAGCAGGCGGTTCGGGGCGGGAAGGAGCACGATATGGTTGTCGATATCGAGGGCGTCGGGGCTGAGCGTCGCGCGAAGAGGCGGCGCGCCGGCCGGCAGATCGAGAAAGTGCTGTCGGGCGGCGCCGGCGGCAAGATCCAGGCTGCTGGTTCGGCCCGCGGCGAGATTGCCGCCCTCGATGGTCAGCTCTCCCTTGCCCGCGGAGTCCGAGAGGTTCGCCACTTCCAGCAAGACACGTTCCTTGTCGCCGGACTGGGTACGCGTGGCGGCGGTGAAGGCAAGATTGGGGAGCGGCTCGCCAAATGCCCACCATTCAACCTGGCCGCCTTCGATCGGCGCGGCGGGGCGCGGTTCGTAAGGACGAGGATCCGCGCGGTCGGGCCGCCGACTTCGGCCGCCAGGCCCGTGGCCTCATTCAGGTCGGCGGCGGGGCTCTGGCAGGCCCATTGCTTGAGGACTTCAGAGAGCCCGGCGGAGGAATTGTCGCGGCTCCATTCGCCGGCCAGACGCGGTTTTGCGTCCGCAAGGACAAAGCGGGGTAGATAATCTCCGCTTTTCAGCAAATCGGCCAGCGCCGCCGCCGCGCGCTGGCGAGAGGAATCCGACTTTTCGTCGTGCTTGGCCAGCATGGAATAAGAATCGTCGAGCACAATCGCAAGCGGCCGTACGAGATCATGCCGCACTAAGGCCGGGCCGGCGGCCGCCAGCACGAGCGCGGCTATCGCCAGCAATTCCAGCAGCAGCGTGAGCGGCGTTTGCATGCGATGGAGAATTCGCCCGCCTTGCCTCGGCGTCCGCGGATCGATCCAGAACGCCAGGTTGGAAACGACGGCTCGCCGCGAGCGGCTGCGAAACCAATAGACGGCCGCCACCGCCGGCAACGCGGTCAGCCCCAGCAACATCCACGGCAAGCTGAAGATCATAGCGTCAACATCCCCGCCTCGACGAGTGGCGATAAGTCCCAGTTACGGCAGATTTCCTCGGCGACCAACGGCAAGAAGACCGCGCCGGTCTGCCGCGCGGCCTGCTGCCAGTTCTCGCAATGCCGCTGGAGCCTGTCGCGATAGTGCGCGACGGCCCTGGCGTCAAGGAAAAGCTCTTCGGCGTTATCGTTCTCGCTATCGACAAGCCGGTGGTTCCCTTTGTGCGGCGGAAAAACATCGTCCGCGGCCAACACCTGGAGAACGTAAACCGCCGACGAGGACTCCGCGAGCGCCGAGAGCACTTCCATCGGGTCGCCCAGCCAGAGCAGGTCGCTTATGATCACTCGCATGCCCCAGCGCCGCCAGGCGGGCGGCTGCGAACGCAACGACTCGGCTGGGCTTTCCACGGCATCGAGCGACCAGTCGTGCCAGGCGTCGGGCGACCGATCGACCATGATCGGCCGGCAACCGCGGCCGGTGACATACGCCCGGCGGGTGTAGCCTGCGTTGTCGGCCGCCGTGAGGACGGCCGCGGCGAGTGCCGCCGTTGCACGGGCCTTTTCCGTGCCCGGCAGGGCCATCGAGCGCGAGCCGTCCACAAGCAGGTCGAGGTGCGGCGAGACCTCGTGGCGGTACAGCTTAATGATCATCTTGTCGCTCCGCGCGTAGGCCGCCCAATCGAGCCGCCGCAGGTCGTCGCCCGGCTGATATTCTCGATGGTCCATGAACTCCATGCTTTCGCCCGCCAGGCGTCCGAATTGCGAGCCGGCCGTGCCCTGGGCGCGCGGCGCGGCGCGGCCAACCCGTAACGCGAGGCGGCCATCCGGCCTTCGGCGATGAATGGGTCGAGGGACGGGGTCATGTCACAAGGCTCAGGACCTGAGGAATGCCGTGGAAGGCATCAAACCCTCACGGCGTCTTCTCAAGGGGAATGAAATGCCGCCATTGCCCGGACGCCCATCGTGAGCTCAACACAATGCCCAAGGCAAGCCATCCTAATACGAAGGGGCCTGCCATCGCGCTGGCGGACTGATCGTAGGTTGTCAGCACCATGGGACTGGCCAGCATGTACCATGACGCGGAACGCGACATGTTCGCCCCAACAAAGAAACCGATGATGAAGGGCACGATCATGGCGAAGCCGGCGACGATCACGGTTATGACGGAGAGCGTCGCGGTGGGAAGGCGGCGGAACAGGGTGATGCGCAGAAAGGCCGTGGTCAGGCAATAGCACAATATGTATCCAAATACGATCGACAAGTTGGTTACCACCTCATCGAGCGAGTCGCGCCCCATGGCATGGCTCAAGTAAAACAGTTTGCAAATACAATAGGTGGCGCCGACAGTCGCCGCGAACATGATCGTCGAAAGCATTACTCCGCCTGCCGAACCGGTGTAAAGCAGGAAGGCAAAGACTCGTGAGAGCAGATTGCGAGGGATGCTGCGACGGACGCGCGATGTCCACCTATCGCGCTCGCCCATCGCCGCCACGGCGATAATCATCCATACGATGCCGCCGCCGACCATCCAAACCATTATTGGAGTGGCGTCATGCTCGTGCCAGCTCCAGATGGCCATGACGCTGCCCGTCGCAATCCAACTCACGATGAGATAAATCCGCGGCACAAGCATCCGATTGGCGAGAACGGGGCTCAACAAGGCCACGGAAAGGACGTAGAAGAGGCCGATCGTCAGGCCCGCCATGAAAACCACCGTTCCGACGGTGCTCCAGAACTGTCCTGCGGTGGCCGCGGCGATTCCCAGCCCGCGAACGAGCATCTCGCCGAGCATCGCGATGGTGCCGCCGGCAAGGTAGCAGAGGACTATGATGCTTGCGATAGCCGCCAGTCCGCGGAAGAGCCACGAACCAGATACGGAGCCGGCAAAAATCCCCACGGCGTTGGCCACCGCGCACGCCGCAAATCCCGCGGCAAGCAGGAAGAGTATCGTCGGCACGTCGACGCCGCCCAGCAGATACGTGAGCACCATGAACGGCATGCACGCGCTGAAGATGAGCAGCGTAAGGGCCATGGCCGACAGGTATTTGCCGCGGACAATCGCCGCGGGGCGAATCGTCGTGATGAACAAGAGGTCGATGTTCGAATCGTTGCGTTCCAGCGAGAGGCGAAGGCCGGAGTAGAGCGGGACAAAGCCGACGCATGTTACCATCAGGATGCCGAGCAGCGTGGCCAGGGTCGTATGTCCGGCTCGGGCGTTCGTCGCCGCATCGGTGGAAAGGGCCAGGTAACTTCCCACGAACATCACATTGACCAGCAGGAAGAGCATCAAAATCGCGATCACCCAGCGGCTTCGCACAGCCTGGCGAAACTCCTTGACTGCCACTGCGTTCACCCAATCGCCGGTCCCGGCCCGCGCAATCAGCGTCTTCACGTCACTTCTCCCTTGGTCACGGTCATGAAGACCTCCTCCAGATCGATCTGGCGCTGGTGGTACTCGATGACCTGGAACCCCTTGCCGATTAGGTGCGCGAGAATCGAGCTTTGCACGTCGTCGCCGCCGTCGAGGCGGAATTCGACCGCGTCGCCCGCCGCACGAACCTCGCAGACCGCGGGCGTTTGCAGCAGTTCCCGCTGCAGAGCATCACTTCCGCCTGCCGCGCGAACGACGACCAACCGATGCGGCGACTCCCCGCTGAGGATGGTCGACATCGGACCGGCGCGGAGGATTTTGCCATGCTCGATGATTACCGCGCCGTTGCAGATCTCCGCCAGTTCGGTGAGGATGTGCGAGCTGATGAGAATCGCCTTGCCGCGGTCGGCTAGCACTTTCAAAAGCTCGCGGAGTTCGACGCGAGCCCGCGGGTCGAGGCCGGCGGCCGGTTCGTCGAGAACCAGCACGGGAGGATCGTGGACCAGCGCCCGCGCGAAGCTCACGCGCTGCTTCATGCCTTTGGATAGCGACCTGAGCAGCTTCTCGCGAATCCCTTTGAGATTGGCGAACTCTTCCACGGAATCGACGACCGACCGGCGCTTTGTGCCGCGCAGTCCGTATGCCCGCGCGAAGAAGTCGAGATAGTCGTGTACGGTCATGTCGCGGTGGGCGGGCAGGCTGTCGGGCATGAAGCCGACCAGGCAGCGGGCCTTCTCCGGATCTTCCACGAGCGAGACGCCGTTGACGTAGGCGTTGCCCTCGGTGGGGTCGTCCAGGGTGGCCAGGATGCGCATGGTCGTGGTCTTGCCCGCGCCGTTGGGTCCGACGAAACCGAAAATGTCGCCCGACGAAAAACTGAAACTGATATCGTCCACCGCGCGGGTGTTGGCGAAATGCCGCTTGAGGTTGACGATGCTAACGTCCATTGGCTTGCTCCTCGCAGACGCCATAGACGATGGCCACCGTCTCCTCGGAAGGCGTACCGTCGAGGCTCGCCTCGACGAACGGCGACTTCTTCAGATACGCGATGTAACTGCCCGGCACGAGCCATTGCGCCGGAGCACGATCGGTTTGGTAGCGGTCGAGGACGGGGAAGAAATCGCCCCCGAAGCTCGTTCCCAAGGTGTCGTGCGGCATGGCACGTTCCTCAGCCGGCGGCACATTGGGCGTCTCGGTCGAAGCTGCAAGCGACTTTTCGGCACCGGCAGCGATGTCGCGGCACACAAAGACCTTGCCGGAGGCGTCTGCCCAATAAAGCCGATCGATATCCGAGCCGAGCGCATTAACCACCGAGGGAACATTTCCTTTCATGGAGATGTTCAGCCGCTCGCGGCGATCTTCGTTCTTGCAGAAGGGGAAATAAGCGGGCACGCGGGCGCGAACCCAGCCTGTCGTAAGGTGCTGGTCGCTCGTGAAGTCCGCATAGCGGGCCTCGATGCTGCCTCGCCTCCGGTCGTATGGGTCATATTGGGAGTCACCGACCATCGTCACGTTGGTGTCGGCGCCGAAGTGCGGACCGGAAGAGGGCGTCAAGGGGCAATAGTACGAGGCGTAACCGAAGGTCGTGGCGCGATGAGTGCGCTGGTCGAGGTAGGTCATGCTGGCCGTTTTCCCGTGGCCGCTCCAGCCTTCGGAGAGGACCGAATAGGCGAAAATCGCCATGCAAGTGAGGACGGAAATCGCCGGCACGTCCCACCATAGCCAAATCCGCCGCTTGTATCGACTTAAGAGCCAGAGATTGGCCGGCCCAATGGCCACGGCAAACAAGAGCACGAGGGCGAACATCCCTCGGATCGGCACTTGCGACTGCGCAACGAGCAGGTGGCGAGGATCACTGGGTCGCGAATATCCGGACTGGTAACTCTGCCGCAGCGAAAGAGTGTGGAGCGCTAGAGCCAGCTTATTCCAATTTGCCTCTTCCTTTGCGCCGCTGGCTGCGGCATGGCCTCGTCCGACGTAGTAACTGCCGCCTCGGTCGATGGCATTTTCGGAGAAGACCGCGGGCACTTTCCGCCCGTGAATTAAGACCGTTCCGCCGCATTCCACGTATCGCCGCAGTGCCAATTGCACTTCCGGCGGCATTTGCTCCACGTCCTTAGCGGTAAGCAAGACCGCGTCGAAGCAGGAATAGCCGAGCCAGTTGGGACTCCATTGGCTCACGGGAAGTTCGCTGTGGAAGAAATTGATATCTGGCTCTATCGTGACTGACCCAGCCCGTCCCGCCGGCCAACCGGAGCTGCCCGGCTCGGACACAACCGGATCGGGCTCGGCTACAATCGACTTATAGAAGTCCACCGAAATCGATCGGCTCAACAAGACGGCAGGCAATTCATTCCCGAAACCGCGACCGCCGTAATATCCGGCCGCCATTGCGCCAGCCGTTATCGTTTCCTTATCCGACACCCCGTCAACTTGAACCTCCAAAGTCCCCGTGCTTAATTCAGGGAACTGGAAAAGGGAAACCGTCGCCTCCTGCCCGGCGGCGATCGGCACGGTGCGAGAAACAACTACGCCCGCATCAGGCCCGTAAGAGTTGGGCGCCGGAATTTGCAGATGCACGACGCGGTCTTCCTTGGTCGTATTCTTGAGCTGCACACGGTATTCAACTCGGCCGTGGTGGAGGCTATCGTGGCCGCTGCTGATGTTGCTTGGCAGCGGAACGACCTTGGCGACAATGCCGCCAACCGCGAGCGCCTCGTTTGGAAAGAGCATGATACCGACCAGCATCAACTGCCCGATAAACCAAGCGTAGGGTGGCGTCGAGCGCAGCGAAGACCCACCACTTCCCTCGGTTCGCGGTGGGTCTCGTACAACTCGACCGCACCCTACGTAAAGATTCACGCTGGGACCTCCTCTCCCACTTTTTCGAGCCGCACGTCGGCCGGCAGATTAAGCCCCGCTTCGTCGAGCGAATCCAAGAGGCCCTTCACCACGGCCAACTGGCCGATCTGGTCGAAGCGGGCCTTGTAATTGACAATAAGTCGATGGTTCAGCGCCGCGGCCGCGACGGTGCGGACATCCTCGAAGCCGACGCTCGGCCGTCCGGCGATCAGCGCACAGGCCCGCGCCGCCTCGGCAATCGCGATGGCCGCCCGCGGGCTGGCGCCGTACGTGACGTACTTCGATACCTCGGCGGTCGCCTCCGCGCTGCCCGGATGGCTCGCCGCCACCAGCCGCGAAATGTACCGCGATACGGCCCGCGGCAGATAGATCCGCTCCATTGCCGCGAACAATGTTTGCAGATCCTCCGGCGAAAGCGGCGAGGTCGGCACTGGCGGCTCGCCGCGGCGGCGGGTCGAAATGATCCGCTCCAATATATCGACCGAGACATCGCCCACCGCCAGCTTGAATAGAAAGCGGTCCAACTGGGCCTCGGGCAGCGGATAGGTGCCTTCCAGCTCGATCGGGTTCTGACTGGCGAGCACGAAAAAAGGATCGGGTAACATTCGCGTCTGGCCCAGGAGCGTGACCGAGTGCTCCTGCATTGCTTCCAAGAGGGCGGCCTGCGTTTTTGGACTGGCGCGGTTGATCTCGTCGGCGAGGAGGATGTTGGTAAATACCGGACCGCTTTGAAAACTCATTTCGCGGCCGCCGCCCGGTGTGTCGCGGAGGATATTCGTGCCCAGAATATCGCTCGGCATGAGATCGGGCGTAAACTGCACGCGGCGGAATTCGAGCTTGAGAATCTGCCCCAGGGCCTTGATCAAGGCGGTCTTGCCCACGCCGGGCAACCCTTCGAGTAGGACGTGGCCGCGGCTGAGGATGCCTGCCAGGACCATGCGATGCAATTCGCTGCGGCCCAATAAGACTTCGTCCATTTGCGCAAGCGCGCGGCGGCAAAGCTCCACGGCCGGGGCAATTTCCTCGGGCGACATCAAGCCAGACGACAGCATGGTCGGCGACGCGGTGCTCATTTCTTACCTCGCTCGAAATAGCGTTGAACGGTTTTCTCGTGTTCCGGCAGTATCAGTTGGCTATGGGCCTCGCCGCCGCCTCCCTGCGCGGCATCCAACGCGCCGCCGGACGATTCGCCGCCCGGCCCTCCTCCGCCGGGCGCGCCGCCGCTGATACGAATTAGGCGGCTATCCTTGAGCGAATGCACCGCCCCCGGCGCGAGGACCTGGGCTTTAAAAGCAGCGTCCTCGGCTTTCGCGCCTTCCGTCCAAGTCATGGCGGCGGGCGCGGGACCGCGAGTCAATCCGCCCCGGCCGGGATGGCCGAGTTCCTTCAACTCGCTCGTATCGTAGCTGAGCCCGTTGCAGGCAAGGAACGCGGCAAGCTCCGCCTCGTCGCACGGCAATCCGCCCTTGCAAAGTGCCGCGGCAAGTTCCGCCGCGTCGAGCTCTTCGCCCGCAGCCTTGCAGACCTCCAGGTCGTCGGTATTCACCAGATCCGCGTCGGCCAGTTTGGCGACTTTCGCCTCCTCGCCCTCCATAGCGTCAGAAAAGGTCCTTGGAAAGCTCGTCAAGCTGTTCCTTGCTCAGCTCGCCCTTGTTGCATGCGTCCTTCAGGCCGTCGGAAAGACGATCGCTGAGGGCCTTATTCTCTTCGGCGGATTCGGCGGTCATTTTGGCCAGCGCCTGCATAGCCTCCTTGAGCTTTTTTGGGTCCTTACCGAGTTCGGGAGTTTTCGAAGCCTTCTCCAATGCCTTAGCCAACTGCTGCTCGCGTCCGAGAGACTCCTTCTGGCGGATGGCCGACTCGGCGGCCTCGCCGGCCGTCTTTCGAAACGACTGGGCCAGGTTATCCATCGCTTCCATCGTCTTCGCGGGGTCATTGCCCTTGGCATCCTCGCGTACCCGCTCCAAATCCTTTTCAAGAACCTTCGCCTTCTCGGGCGGCACGACCTGCTCCTTGGCAAGGACCTTTAGCTGATCGGAGAGCTTGCCAATGTCCGCGCCGATCTGTAGCGTGTTGGCACTTGTGGAAAGGGCGCGATCGGGCATGAGGAAAGCCATTACGACGAACGCCGCACTCGCCGTCCAGAGTATTGCGGGACGCCGATAGCGCCAGCCCAGCGCCGGCGACGGCACGCGCACGATCCGCGATGTCCAGTTTCCGATATCAACGTCGCCGTCCGCCATGAGAAGCCCGCCGAGCGCACCATGCCGGTCGAGCGTGGCGCGGATCACGCCGGTCGAAGGGAGCTTACGAAGGGCAAGGATCGCCGCCGCGATAGCTGCCCCGGCCAACCCTACCGCGCCCCAAAGCAGAAGCCATCGGTCCACCAGGAAAGCCGCCCGGAGAGCGACGATTCCCGCCGCCCAAAACATGTTCCAGGCAAAGGTGAATCGCAGGCCCTCCCGGATGGCCAGGATGCATCCCAGCCGCCGGCGAAAAGCCCGGCTGACCTCGGCAAACATTTCGCTATGCATGATCCGCTCCTTCGTGTACCGCTCGCTAGTCACTCACGAACCATGCTGTCGATTCTAACCGGTCAGAAAGGGGATCACAAGCAGAGCCGGTGCTCACGTAGCAGCGAGCGAGCGATTATGAATCGAACGTTTACCGCTCACCCCGCCCTGCGGCTCCTCACCCCCAGCCCCCGGCTCCTCTCCCCAGAGTGCTGGGGCTAGGGGAGACAGGAGTTCAAGCGCGAGGCCGCAAGCCTGATCTTGGCTACCTTTGTTTTCTCGAAAAGCCGCGGGACCGATCGTTGACCTGCCCACTGGTCGCGGAGTCGCACCCTCGCTGGGACACGGCCAGCCCGGCCAATAGAATACTGCTTGCAAGCTTCCAACCATTTCATCGACCCTTAATCGCCTACCTTCATGCCGTTCGCCGCGAGTTCAATTTCACGCTTGTTTCTTATCCCCTACTTACCGCGTTCGGACGCGCGGCGATTCTTGGACAAGGCCGTCACCCAACAACGCGATAACCTCGAAGCCCGCGTCGCGGTGCTGGATGACGCCGAGAGCCGGAAGTTCTTCGGCGTCCCGATGGCTCGACGGGGCATCCAACCAGTTTGGGTTCACATCGTCAATCATTCCGACCAGCCCTGCCGGCTTCAGTTCGTGGCAATGGACCCGAACCACTTCTCTCCGCTGGAAGCCGCGGCCATCAACCACTACTCGGGCGGAAAGCGGCTGCTTGGGTTCGGCCTCCTGGCATTGGTGTTTTTCCTGCCCTTGCTGATCCTGCTGCCGATCAAGTTATTTGCCGTCCGTCGCGCGAACAGGAAAATGGATACGTTCTTCCTCGAGCACGCCTTCCGCATGCGGCCGATTCCGGCCGGCGGGGAACAATCCGGGTTCGTCTTCACCAATTTGTCGGAGGGGAACAAGATCGTTCTCGTGCGGCTGCTTGGCCCGGACGGATTTCAGGACTTCGAATTCTCGCTGCAGGTCGAGGGGCTCCGCACCGACTACCTGCGGCACGAGTTCGATAAGCTTCACGCGTCTGACGAGCTAACGGAAGTCGACATCCATGGACTTTGCCAATATTTGTCTGCGGCGCCCAAGGCTACCACCAACAGCCGTGGCCGGCGGCCGGGCGATCCGGTCAACCTGGTCGTGGTGGGCGATTTTCCCACGGTCATCGTGGCCTTCGGCGCCCGTTGGGACGAGACGGAAGTGATCAGCCTGGCGACGTGCTGGAAGACCGCCAAGGCATTTTTGTTGGGAGCCGAGTATCGCTACTCCCCAGTCAGCGCCCTGTGCTTGCTGGGCCGCTGCCAGGACTTCGCCTTGCAGCGGATTCGCAGCTCGATCAACGAGAGGCTGCACCTGCGGTTATGGGCCACGCCGCTCGAAATCCAAGGGCAGCGCGTCTGGATCGGCCAGATCAGCCGCGATATTGGCGTCCGGTTTACCTGGCGGACCTGGAATCTGATGACCCATCGGATCGATCCCGATGTCGACGAAGCCCGCGACTACGTCGTTGAAGATCTGATGCACGTAGGCCGCTTGGAGCGAACGGGCTACGTCGATGGCGTCGGGCCATGCGACCGAGCGAGTCCGCGGCGCAATTTGACCGGCGACCCGTATTACACCGATGGCAAGCGGGCAGTCGCGTTCCTGTCGAAGTCTCGGACAACGCCCAAGTATATTGAACTTCCGTGAAACTATAGACGCTTTCAATAAGCAACTTAAATTAAGTGGCGCGGAGGAGGATCGAACTTCCGACACAAGGCGGATTGCGAGGTCCTTCCGCTGTCACTTGGTCCGTCATTGAATCGCCCTTTTGGATCCTGAAACAACGAAGTGCTTCAAGCGAACTTCTATGCCTAATGAAACGGGCCCATTTAGATGTTTAGGGAGCTTTGCCAGATGTAACGCCAGTTCAGTTTCAGTTGCGCAGCCAGAGATATCGAGTGCTTTGAGGGCATACAACAATGCTCCCATAGAATGATCTGCAAAATGCGCTGTTGCCACCGCCTGACCTGCTGCACGAGCTGCTGCGGTGGCAGCCTTCTCGCCGACTTGTCTTGCGGCTGCATGCGCAGCTACCGATGCTTTCATGGCAGCCCCTGTCTGAACCTCTCCGCGCGCCCATGCTCGGGCGATCTCTATTGCGTGCTTCGGGCGACTGTCATCACTATATTGAGTGAACAGGTGCAAGACTCGTTCGGCACAGTCCGCAGCCCAACGGGCGAGAAAGACATGGCTGTCTCGGTCCAACGGGCCACCGCGATGAGCAGCAATAAAACGGCGATCTCTCATGGCGTGCTCAACTCGGGGTTACGCCGTGCTTCATCGACCCGGCTGCAAAGTCGCGGCGAATGTCTCGCCGCAGAACCTTGTCCACTATGCCACTCGTGTCGAAACTGTAGCGGCCAGGAAAGACCCGGTCGACGACTGCAAACCCTAGCAAGGGGCATAGCATGGCCGTCTTCCCCAAGAGCCCCTTGGGCAATTACAGCCGCCGCTGCATTACTTGCGGCCGCGACAATCGCCGCCAGTATAAGGCTGCGCCGCAAACAAGCGCAGCAAATGTCACGAGTGTTCCTGGCTCGGGCACCGCTTCCGCGTTGGTAGCCGGCGGGGCAGGGATCACGGGAGCAAACAACAAAGCACTGCCGACGGTCAAGCTCGATCCGTCGGGCAGCGCCCCGTTGTTTGCCACGATCAACGATCCAGCGGAAACGAACGTGCCGCCAGTGTAAGTGTTGCTTCCCGAAAGGATCACGGTGCCGTCGCCCACCTTGGTCAGCGACGCGATGGTGCCGGTCGGACTGGTGATATTGCCGGAAAAAGACGCCACGCCGCTGGCTGCGGACGTAAGCGTGAGGCCGTTGCCGAGTGTGATAGGACCTGTGAAGGTTGCCGTGCCGCCGGAAATGTCGCTTCCCAGAACCGGCATTCCCACCGCTACTGTGGCCGATCCCGACAACGAAAGATCGTCGATGCGCCAGTTGGCCGTACTCGGAGTTGCACTGCCGGTGCCGCCGGACCCATAAAGGCGGTATGTGATTGGGCTGCCCGAACTCGATGTCGCCAGAAGCGTTGGGGTAAGAAGCGTCCAGTTTGAATTATTGCCGATCGTTCCGCTGGCCAGATCGGAAGCGTAATTATCGAGACTCGATCGCAAATTGAATGCCTCTGGACCGGTGCCGGTCGAGCGGTCGCCAAAGCTAATCGAATTGAAGCTCACGCTGCCTGCCGTTGGCGTCAAGGTGAACTCGAAGTAGGCACTGCCCGAGCTGCCGACGCTCAGGGCGCCGGTTCTGGCCGAGGCCCCGGCGTTGCTTCCACCCGAGGCATTTAGATAGCCGGAGGAAGGCGACGTTCCAGTTATCAAAGCGGTTGTGCCGTTGTTATTGCCCTGAGAGACATTGCTGGCAGCGACAAATGGCGATGTGATTAAAAGCGGCGAAGCCGTCGAGAAGTCGTAGGAAACTGTATATGGATTGACTGCCGAAGGCACAGTTATCGGATTACTGACCGCGACGGCGGCGGAGGCCAACACACTCCCTGAGAGAACCGTCACCTGCGATGCGCCTCGCGCCGCGCTATTGCCCAAGCGAAGTGAGCCGGCTGTAACGAGCGTGGGTCCGGAAAAGCTGTTGGCCGCAGTCAGATTCAATGCGCCGCTGCCCGATTTTGTGAGCCCCAGCGTCCCTCCGCCGGAACCGTCCCGAACGACTCCCGCGAACGTCGAAGCGGCGGAAGCTTGCTGCACGGTCAGAACGGAAAGTCCGGAGCCGCCGTTTTCGACGACCGGCGTGCCAGGTGTTGCAGCATCCGTGTTCAAGCCCGAGACAGTTATACTGTTGCCATTAAGCTGCAACGTTGCCGATGAGGGGGCGCGGCTGCAAACGTCACGCTGTTGGGAGCGGTCGAATTGAGGGCGGCCGGATGTGCGATTTGGACCGTCCCGTCGTTGATGATGAGCCCACCAGTGAAACTGTTCGAGGCCGCCAGAATCAACACGCCGCCGCTGTTTTTCGTGAGCGAACCCATTCCGCTAATCGGATTTGTGGCGGACACCGTAATTGCATTTCCGCTGGTGTCGAGCGTGCCGCCGCCGCGCCCAAGACGATGCCGCGGTTGCTGCTGAAGGTGATATTGCCCGTACTTGCCCGGATGCCGCCGCCATCGAGCGTGATTTGATCGGCGACGAACGAGCCGGGATTTGCGCCGAACCGCGATTCGCCCGCGGCGGCAATGAATCCGGCTTTGACAATGGTCTTGCCGGTGTAGGAATTCGCGCCGTCGAGCGTCAGCGTGCCCGAACCAAGTTTGGTCAGCGAGCCTGAGCCGGCAATGGGCGTGGCGGCGACCGATTTCGATCGAGTTGCCGGCCGTATCGAGAGTTCCGCCGTTTGCGCCCAGCGTTAGGCTGCGATTATTGGTAAACGAAAGGTTCCCGGTTGCTTGGATGCCGCCGCCATTGAGCGTGATCTGGTCGGCGGTGAAAGAGGCGGGATTGACGCCAAATTGCGATTCGTCGGAGGTGGCGATCTCACCGCCAGCGATGACCGTCTTGCCGGCGAAGGTGTTGCTGCCTTGGAACGAGAGAACGCCGGAGCCAGATTTATAGATCCCGCCGGAGCCGGAAATATCTCCTGTGAATGCCACGGCATCCGCGCGACTGATGGCGAAGGTGTCACCGTCGTTGACGTTGCCAAGAATCGATCCGCTCGTGCCGCCGCTGCCCAATTGCAGGGTGCCGCTGGTGATGGTCGTATCGCCGGTGTAAACATTGGAGGCCGTGAGCACCAACGCCCCGCCGCCCGCTTTGGTCATGCCCTGCGAACCGGCCAGCAACGTGGCGATTACGGTTGTTCCGGCGCCGACAGTGATGGTGTTGGCCGCCTGGGAGGAGCCGGCCAGGATAAGCACGCCGCCCGAGAGCGTGTAGCCGTCGGTGTTGAATACGGCGTTGT
This sequence comes from uncultured Planctomycetia bacterium, assembly GCA_963775975.1. GTDB lineage: Bacteria > Planctomycetota > Planctomycetia > Pirellulales > Thermoguttaceae > JANXQG01. The sequence goes on along the minus strand of CAVZKX010000002.1, from coordinate 4,084,891 downwards.
TGGCAACGCTTACCGTGCCGCTAACCGTGACTGCGCACGTCGACGAAGTGCCGCCGAAAACGGCCGTTTTCGAGCTGTCCCATGCCACGCCGGTTGTGTCGGCGTCCGTGGTTGCCCAGGCGTTACCGCCTGCGCTGGCCCAAGTGCCGTTGCCGCCGCGAATGGCGTCATCGCCGACCCAATAATAGGAGGTCGACGACGAGGCGGGTATATAGCTGAGCACCAGATTAGTGGAATTCAAGGCGAGGCTGAAGCTGCCTCCGTTGAGCGGATTACTGGCCACGAGGTTCGTCGTATCAAGCGTGAACAGATTGCTATTGAACGTTCCCGATACGCCCTCTGACGAAATGATATTCCAGCTTCGGGCCAGTGTGGGATCGAAATTGGGTACGGCCCCGATCGACCCAGAACTGGATGTCAGGCCTGTGATGTCGATCTTAAACGTATTGCCGGGAAATGCTCCGGCCGTAAGCGACGAAAAATCGAGGCTTCCGCCGCTGACGCTCAATTGGTCGAAGTGTGTACCCGGCGTCGTGCCCACCCAGTCGGCGATTTCCCAACGGTAGTCGCCGCCGTTGGCGAGGGTAAGTCCGGCACTGTAGGCCTGCGCTCCCACGCCATTGCCGGGCGACAGGATGGCATTGGCGCCCGCGCTTACCGCTCTGCCGATGGCACCGGTGCCGGAAATTGTGCCTTGCACCAGCGAAATTGTGCCGCCGCCATAAGCAACCGAACTATTGTAGTTGAACTCCGCGCCCGGGCCGTTAATCGTGAGCCCGCTTGTAGCATTGATGGAGCCGCTGCCGCCAATGGAGAGCTTACCGCCGTTGATCGTAGTTGCCCCGCTGTAGCCTTGTGATGCGGTCAGTGTCAGCGTGTTGGCGGCCGTCTTGCGAAGGTTGATTTTATTCACGCCGTCACGGATGACGCCGCTGAAAGCGTTCGCGGGTGTGGTCGCTCCGCCGACGGTCAACGTCGAAGTTTGGGCGCCGCTATTGGTGATAAGCAGAAAATTGTTGTTGCCGCTGCTTGCCTTATAGGCGTCGTCGGAGATCGAAGCCACAGCTTGGTCATTGCCGTTGAGGTCGATCGTGGCCGCCCCCGCGCCACTCAGGCCGCCATATACGATGTTTGTGGTTGTCGGCAATGCATTGGTGGTGCCAAGCTGCAACACGGCGGAAGAATTGATCAACGTATTGCCCTGGTAGGTGTTGGATGCGCCAGGATAAGCGTCCCACCGCCGCCGCCTCGACGCGAGTCGTTACCGATATAGAGATCGCTTTCGCCGCTAATGACTCCGTTTATTGCCAACGAATTGCCGCTGGTCGTGACGCCGATAAAAGCCAAAAAGTTCGCTGCTGTATAGTTGCCGGTTGTGATGTCGCCGGGAGTAAAGGGAACGTGGCCGGTCAGCGGGCCGGAATCGGCCGGATTGAGGACGATATTGCTCGTAATCGTCCCGCCGTTTACGCCGGCAGAATTGGAGATCAACAAATTGGTGTTGCTGAAACTTCCGGACGTAGTCATCGCGCCGCCGTTGCCGACGCCGAGCGAGCTACCCAGCCCATAAATCGTCCCCGTACCGCCGTAGATCTTGCCCGCGCCGTCGAAGTTCATTCGCTCGGCACCGGCGACGATCAAGTCGCCGTTGAACACGCCGCCCGCGTTCATTGTCACGACGCTCGATATGCCGATGATGGATACGGCGCCGCCGCTGCCGATATTCAGCGCTCCCGATGGCCCGAAGGTAAGCGTTGTGCTTCCCACGGTCATGACGCCACTGCCGGTAGTGGTCAGAATGTCGTTAATTGCCGTCGCGGCCGCAGCGTTGTAGGCGAAATTATTTCCGTTCGTGGCGATCGTCGCTCCGCCCGTGCCGATGGTGAGGGGTCGAGCAGTGGAAATCGGTCCCGTCAAGCTAAGCGTGCCGCCATTGCTTAGATTCAGAAAGCCGTTGGATACTCCCAACTGATTGTCGGCGCTAACGATCAGTTGGCCGCCGGTCACTGTCGTTCCACCGGTATAGCCGTTGCCGCTGCCCAAGCCGCTCAGGTCGAGTGCGCCCGATCCGCTCTTGGCAAGAGCGCCGTTGCCGTTGATCGAGCCGGCACCGGTAAAGACATACGCCCCGCTGCTGGCGGAAACGGTAATGCTGCCGGGATTAACGGTCGTATTCAACGTGACCGTTCCGCCCGATGCGTTGCTGAAAGTGACGTTGTTGCCTTCGGTGTAAACGGAGCCCGTAGCGCCGGTCCAATTGGGCGAGGTGCCAATGTCCCAAGTGCCCGAAGTCGTGTTCCATACCGCGTTGTTTGAGACGCCGCCGCTGGAGGTGACCGTAAGCTTGAAATTGTCGAACTGCGAATTATTGCCTGCCGCAGTACTGTAATTCCACATGGCACCCAAATTCGAAAGCGCGGTGGTGCGATAGATGGCCGTGGATTCCGTAAAGGTTCCGAGCGAAGTCAACGATCCCGACAAGGGATCGGCGAAACCGCTTGCTCCATCATCGCGGCCGAAAAACGACCAGAGTTCCGAAGTCGGGGAGTAAGTCACTTCGAAGGAGTAGTAGTCATTCGCTTGGGTTTGCGTGGTTGTCGAAAAAGCTCCCGTGCCGGCTATCAGCGTGTTGCCGGCCGCGCTTCCCGCCGTATTGTAGTCGGCGGCAATCCCGTTGTTAAATGCGACAAGACGAAAGGCATCGGCGCGCACCCGAATTACCAAACAAGACTGCATAGCCCTTTGCCCCGGACGCGGCGAAGTTTTGGTTGTCGGAGGCCAGTACAAAGGCGTCGCCGTAATTGCCTGTCGCGAATCCGCTGGGCAGGCCTCCAGTTCGTCCATAACGCATATTGAACGACCAGGTCAAACTGCCCGAATTGTTGTCCAGAATGGTGGAGTATCCGGTGATTCCGGACAGCAACGTGGAAACGGAGGTTCGCCCAGCAGTACCGCCATTCGCAATCTGAAGCTGATTGGAGACGATGCTAGCCGTTCCGGCGCCGGTGCTGTTTATTACCCAGGCAGTCGTTCCTCCGGAAAGTGCCGCCCGGTTGAAATCGTCAAAAACGATTGTCGTATCAGCCTTAGCAGCGCCCGTTGTTAGAAGTATTGCAAACGCAATGCTCAGTCGTAGTCGCAATGTGGATTTTCGCATGGTGTTATCGATCGTATCTGTCGCGATTTGTGCTTTTGCCCAATTAGGTGATGTTTAACGAGCTATTGTAGTTCTAGACCATTAGCATTGTGTTAGCTGACTGTTAGCAAGGTGTTGTTCCTAGCAGTTCTAGCCATTGCCCCGACGCGCTCTATGTGGCAAACAACCGGCGGCCCAGGCCTCATTCTACTTCTTCTCTGCTGGAACAAGGTAAACATTGCGTCGCGCGGAGTAATCGAAACGAATAAAGAATGCTGAGTGAAACAATTTCGTCACAATGTGCTTGCCTCAATCGGGGAGCCGCGCAGTGAACTTAGGGTGGCGTTCAGCCGAGACGCCGTGTCTATCGATGACGGTGCCGCCGGCGAACAGGACCTTTGTGCCGACCGACTGTGGCGGCAAGTTGGGCGCGCGACGCGGACAAAGTTGCCGTAGTCCAAAGCGGGGGTCCAATCGTCAGCCCGAAGAACGCCGATTGTGCAAGCCAAAATTGCTCCAATTACTGCGCACGTCGAGAGTTCGGTTTTCTGCGCCATTAGAACTGCCCCAGTTTTCGTTGCGCGGCGAATTTGCTCCGAGTTTCTGCCCAATCGCCGCGAGGCAAGCTCCGTTTCGAAAAGAAGGGGCGTGGCTTTCGAGGACGAGGCAGCAATGGGGAAGAAGGTATCCGGCGGTTTGCCTTAGAAGCGGAAAACTCAAAACTGCGGGATGCGGAAGCGCTGCCTGCTAAGGTCGGTTGTGACGGTGCCTCGGCACGGAAGATTGGCCAAGCCACGTTTTCCCTCATCGTGGCTTAGACGGAAGGGCGCGTCAAGCATCGTAGCCGTTTTCCAGCGGTGGGCAGAGTTTTTTGCGTTGGAGGTCGGCCACGATAACGAGCTAAGGCGGCTGCAATCCGGATGCCGGCAAATTGATGGAACTCCATTGCAGTAGTAAAATGCTGGGGTACACCACCCCCGCCCTCCTCGGTGTCAGTGCAGCCGGGCTGTTCGGCGTCGGATGGCGAAGGCGACAGGTTAGGATGTTGCAAGGACTACTGGAGGCAGAGGACGAAAGCAATGAGAGTTGAATCCGAACTGAGGCTCAATTTCGATGACGTTTTGATCCGGCCTAAGCGATCAGTCGCTCCCAGCCGGGCGAGCGTCGATCTGAAGCGGGAACATCGCTTCCGAGCCCCCGTGCCGCAGGCGGAATGGACTGGCATTCCCATCATCGCCGCCAATCTCGACACTACGGGAACGATGCGCATGGCGGCGGCCCTTCACGACTTGAACATGCTCACCTGCCTGCACAAGTATTATCCATTAGAGGAGTTGGTTCGCTTCTTCACCGAAAGCGTGGCCCGCAGATCCACTTTCTATACGCTCGGGATACGGGACGAGGACTTTGACAAACTCAAGGCGTTCGTCAAACGCGTGCCGGACACGGCTGGCCTCCTCTGCATCGATGCCGCCAATGGGTATACCAAGTTCTTTGTCGATCGGGTAAAGCATGTTCGTGAATTGTGCCCCAAGGCGACTATCATGGCCGGAAACGTGGCGACCCCAGAGATGGTCCAGGAACTTTTGATCGAGGGTCGGGCCGATATCGTGAAGGTGGGGATCGGCCCAGGCAGCGTTTGCACGACGCGGAAAATGACCGGCGTGGGATACCCGCAACTGTCGGCGATCATCGAATGCGCCGATGCGGCTCATGGCAACAAGGGGCACATTTGCGCGGATGGCGGTTGTCGGACGCCGGGGGACATTGCCAAGGCGTTTGGGGCGGGGGCCGACTTCGTGATGCTGGGCGGAATGCTGGCCGGGACAGAGGAATGTGAGGGGGAGTGGACTACCGGCAACGGTAAGAAGACCTCGCTGAAGTTCTACGGCATGTCCAGTCTTGAAGCCCAGGAGAAATACCATGAAGGCTTGAAGGACTATGCTACCGCTGAGGGAAAATGCGTGGAGGTTCCCTGGAAAGGGCCTGTGCATGACGTGATGAGGGAAGTCACCGGTGGTCTAAGATCGGCCTGTGCCTACGTCGGAGCCGAGCGACTGAAGGACCTATTCAAGTGCTGCACCTTCATCCGATGCACAACCACCCACAACACAGTCTTTGAATAAATCCATAGATCGTTTTTCGGCGCCAGTTACCATGACCGCTCAGCACCATTGCCCGACCTGCGGACGCGAGTTCAAGGATATTTCGGATTACCCCCGCGTCCGCATCTTGGAGTTCGAGCGGCTGCCGATCCCGGAGGCGGTCGATAGCTTCTCCGGGGCCGCCGCCGACAAACGCATGGCGCGATGGAGGGCAAAGCGGTCTGATCCTGATGCCCTGCCGAGCCTTCGCGAAGACGGCATCAACATGACGCCGGTGATCGCCCAGGCGTGCGAGCGGAGCGAGGTTCAGGATTACTTTGCTCGCCTGGCGGCCATGCAAGGCCGCGAGGTAGCGCCGCAAGAGCTTTTGCCGCCGTTTCCGGCTGACGGCATCTTCAAGCGGGCGTATCCAGTAGCCGACACGGGGCTCTATTTGTGCGTAACGGACGCCGAGGCCGCCGACGCGGATGCGCGAATGGCCGAAATCGAAGTGCTTTGCGATGGACCGAACATGGGCTCGGCGGGCGGCCCGACGCTGCAAACTCTAGGAGCAGTTGCACGCTTGCGCTACGAGGGGCTGCTCGTATCGTAGTCTCGATCTCCCACAACCAGCCCTACCGAATACCTCGCTGAGACTCACGGTGTTGAGGAAGAGGCTGTAAGAGCCATGATTGAGTATTGTTCCGTTACTCAGGAAGATCCGAAAAAACGTCCTGTCGTACCAGTTCTTCAAACAAACGAACTCTTCAATGCCGTCACTCACGGGTTCGGCCTGGTACTGAGCATTGTGGGTGCAATCATCTTGATCGCTCGCGCGCATTCTCAAGGAGATGCCTATCTTGTTGCAGGCTGCACTGTCTTTTCGTTGACCCTGATTGCCGTGTACGCCGCCTCCACCCTGTCGCACATGCCGTTTGGGTCACGACTGAGGCATTTGTTTAGACGCCTGGATCAGGGATGCATTTACTTGCTGATCGTAGGTACGTGTATGCCACTTGCCCTGGTCTACCTGCGTACCGGATGGTGGTTCCTATTCTTTGGCTTCATGTGGACCGTGGCCTTGTGCGGGCTTGTATCTAAGATACTGTTTTCGCACAGATTGGATGGTGTGGTGATTTGGATTTATGTTCTACTGGGGTGGATGCCAGTTGTTACGGCCCCGTCGCTGATCGGAGTGGTTCCAGCAGCAGTATTATGGTGGATGTTGGTCGGTGGGCTGTGCTATACGTGCGGGACGCTGTTCCTAGCCTACGAGGCGGTCTGAAATCTCAAATGCAATCGAGGCTCGATAGATGAGCCTCGAAAACTGGTATAGGAAAGAACATCGCTGGGACGTTCCAATGGGAGAGGTTGTTCAAGCTTCTCCTTGGGAATGGAGTCCCAGCGATGGCACATCATCTTACACTGGAAGAGCGTGATCGCATAGCGCAATTGCGGCATCAGGGAGCTGATCAGAAGGAAATCGCAGAAGCCGTGGCGCGTTGTCCTTCGACGATCAGCCGCGAGTTGCATCGCAACTGCACGGCTGGCGAGTACCATGCCGCACAAGCGCAGCGGGAGGCCCAGCGGCGGCGGCAGGAGCGGCCCCTGGTGCGCAAGATGGAAGTTCCGGAAATCAATCAGACCGTCCGTGAGCGATTGGCGCAGAGTGGGCGCCGGAACAGATCGCGGGACGGATGCGACAGCAAGCTTCCGACCGCCGCGTTTCCTCGCAGACGATCTACACCTGGATCAAGCAGGACGAGGACCGCGAGCACTGGGAATCGCTTCTGCGGCGTCGCGGGAAACGTCCGTCCAGGCGGAAAAACGCCACCACCACGGGAGATGCCGCCCGCATCGACAATCGCCCAGAAGTGATCGAGGAGCGGCTGCGGCTGGGCGATTTCGAAGGCGACACCGTGCTGGGTCCCCCAGGCACGGGCGGCCTGACCACGCTCGTCGATCGCAAGTCGCGGTTTACGATCGTCGTCAAGATTCAATCCAAGAACGCCGACCATGTGCATGAGAAAATCAAACAGCGTTTGAAGGACTTGGATGAGGAGCGTCGCCGTTCGATCACCTTCGACAATGGTCGCGAATTCGCGCACTGCCACCGGCTTGAAAAGCACCTCGGTTTGGAGCTATACTTTGCTGATCCGGGCTGTCCGTACCAGCGCGGCACGAATGAGAATACCAATGGTCTAATCCGTCAATACTTTCCCAAGGGGACCGACTTTCGCGACATCTCCCATAGCCAAGTGCGACAGGTGGAAAAGCTACTCAACAACCGCCCCCGCGCTTGCCTTGGTTTCAGGACTCCCGCTGAGGTTTTCTACGAGGAAAACCCTCCTGCCGGTTGCGATTGAGATTTGAGACCGCCCGACCATTGGCATCCCCTTTTGCACGGAGTCTGGCACATGTTCGTCATCGCAGGTAACACTTGCCACTTCGTGACCATATTCTTCTTCGTGGGTAATTCACGGTGAAAATGCAGATCCGACAGGAAAATTGGCGAAAACTTCTTTGCCACAAGTGCCATCAGCTTAAAACTACGTGCACTTGCCAGAGCGAGCCATCGACTCCAAGCAAGACCAGTGTGGTTCGGGTGGGACGTGAAACGAAGGGACGGCGGGGCAAGGGAGTGACGATTATCTCCGACTTGCCATTGGATGAGAACGGCGTTACCGAGCTTTCCACCAAGCTGAAAACACGGCTTGGCACGGGTGGAACGGTCAAGGGCGGACGTATCGAAATCCAAGGCGACCATCGGGATCGGGTCGTCGTAGAACTTGAGGGCCTGGGTTATCGAGTAAAACTGGCAGGCGGCTGAGTTTGACGAACTCGCCCTTGCACCAGTTCAAGATCGACGACGTAAGAACCATAACGAGCTTTAGGAAACAGTTTTCTTAACGGCCATGAAACGCAAAAAACGACGACGACCGACTGAGGAGTCCAGCTACGTCTGCGATTCTTGTGGCGAGCAGATTGTGATTCCGTTGGACCTCTCAGCGGGCGAAAGTCAAGAGTACGTCGAGGATTGTCCGGTTTGTTGCCGCCCAAATGTTGTCCATGTGGAGATCGACGAGGGCGGCAACGTGCGAGTTTGGGCTGAGGCGGAATAAAATGAATCGCTGCGAAAGAATCCTGGTACTGCTGCTGCGACTCGACGGGCTTATCATGTTTGCGGCTCCTTTGCCTTCGATGCTGCCGCTTGCATGGATGAAGGAGATTCACCGTTGCCTGGGAATGGGCGAACTCGCTGATTGACCGATCGCCGCAGACCTTCAACATCCGACGACGACCTTCGTCCAAATTTGAATCACGATCTCCGCGCACTCCTCTCGAAACAAAAAAGCTTTTTTAGCAAACAAATAATACGAACGGAACAAAGCATGTCGCGCTGCCGCGCTTCTGTGCAGCAGCTTGACAATTGCTTCCACTTCGACGTGATAAATGGTCACACATTACCGCTGAAAAGCACTCTTGGGGGTGGCCGCGCGATCTCGGCTTGTGTACCATTCGGCGTTCGGCTATGGTGGCCGGCTAAGGAGACTCAATAATGAAGCATGGTTATCTTATCGACATGGACGGCGTTTTGTACCGGGGTAAAGAATTGATTCCCGGTTCGGATTATTTCATTCAGCAATTGCGGGCAAAAAACATTCCGTTTCGCTTGTTGACCAACAACAGCCAACGGACGCGCCGCGACGTCGTGACGAAGCTCGGCCGACTGGGCATCGAGGTCGAAGAAGAGCACATTTTCACCAGCGCCATGGCCACCGCGCGGTTCCTCGCAAATCAAAAGCCCAGCGGCACGGCGTTCGTGATTGGCGAGGGCGGCCTTCTGACCGCGTTGCACCTCAATGGCTACTCCGTCGTCGACACCGATCCCGATTACGTCGTCGTGGGCGAAGGCCGCACGTTCACCCTGGAGCAGGTCGATGCAGCCGTGCGAATGGTTTTTCGCGGAGCGAAGTTGATCGCCACGAATCTCGATCCGAACTGCCCGGTCGAAAACAGCGTTCGGCCCGGTTGCGGGGCAATGGTGGCTATGCTTGAAACGGCCACCGGCCTGAAAGCGTTCAGCGTGGGCAAGCCCAGCCCGGTGATGATGCGTGACGCGCGGAAGGAACTCGGCCTGCGGACCGACGAGACGACGGTGATTGGCGACACGATGGACACCGACATTCTCGGCGCGGTGCAAATGGGCTACCACTCGGTCCTGGTGCTGAGCGGGGGCACTTGCGAGGGCGACCTCAAACGCTACGCCTTTGAGCCGGAAATCGTCGTCGAGTCGCTGGCGGAGTATGCAGAACGGCTGGAAAAGGCACATTGGCGAACGCCGTGGTTCGCGCCTGCCCCGGTCCCAGCGGCACAATCCGGAATCAGCGATTTGGCCCTGGCGCGGTAGGGACTCGTCGCCGTAAGTGCTTATCTGGTCAAAGAAAAAGACCCGCTGACAAGTGCCGTCAACGGGTCTTTCAAGTGGAGCGGAGGAGGATCGAACTCCCGACCTGTACATTGCGAACGTACCGCTCTCCCAAACTGAGCTACCGCCCCGACGTCCCCAGTATAAGTATTGCCGGCGGCGGTGTCAAAAGGGCCTGCGGCAAGAAAAGCCGGGGAAATATGGTGATTCCGTCGGCTTCCTTCCTCTTGACCCGCTGGGGCAAGTTTGTTACTTTTCGCCCCTCTTTCTAACGAAAAGGAGCGGTGCATGAAGTATTCGGCGATTTTATTGATCGGGGCCGCGGTCGCAATCTGCAGCGGCTGCCGGCACGAGTATGAACCGGCGCCGCCGCCTTACTACTGTCAGCCGGCCGGATGCGGATGTGCCCCGGTGCCGGCATGCAACCCGTGTGCGAATCCTTGCGCGCCGACCGCCGCGCCTTATTCGGCGCCGACCGCGAGTTCCATCCAGCCCCGCGTCGCGCCCGGCTATACCACCGTCACGCCCCCGCCAGGCACGTACACCCAGCCGGGCGGATTTGCGGCGCCAGTGAATCGAAACGGATCGGTCGGCTCGCCGTGAAAATGGAAAAAAAGCCCTTCGCGGGCTGGCTTTCGCCTAACACTTCAAGAAAAAGCCCTTCGCGGGCTTTCGCCTGCGAAGGGCTCGGACGGTCTTCCCCTAGTTGCACACCCCGACGCTTAGGGTGCGGGACTCCGTTCACATGCCAAGATTGCCGCCGCGAGAAATGGACGTTACCTACTCCGTCCGCTCTCGTATTGTGGTTGCGCAAGCCGAGTAATTTATATGCTCTCGTCGGGACTTGAAAAACCGTGTTACCGTTTATTTCAGGTCAGACTATTTCGAGCATTTGCTTGTTGCCATTAAGTTGGCGGACTTTCTCGTGCGCGATAACCCGTTTCCAGCGACTCTCTTCGCCAACGTCGTAGTTCGTTGTGCGTCGGTAGGACATTGTTGTTTATCGGCCGAGTTCTCGGCAGTTCCACGAAGATTTTCCACAACTTGGCCCGGCGGCCACCGTCAGAAGGTGGGTGCGCCGCGCTTGACCACCGAAGCGGGGTTTGGTAATTTTTAGATTCTCTAATAAGACCGATTCTGGGCCATTTAATCGATACTGATAGAGCTGTTAAACCTTTCCGGTTGTATCAACTAGGAGTTGCACGTGGGACTGTTTTCCAACAAAGTCGGCCTGATCATGGGCTTGGCCAACGACCGCAGCATTGCCTGGGCTCTGAGCGAGTCGCTTTACGCCGAAGGGGCCGAGCTCGGATTTACGCACATGCCGACCGCCGGCTTCGAGCGGCGGGTGCGGGCACTCGTCGAGCCGAAGGGCGCGAAAATGATTCATCCCTGCGACGTGCAGAAGGACGAGGACATCGCCAGTACCTTCGAGGCGGCCAAGTCGATCTACGGGCGGCTCGATTTCCTCGTCCACGCCATCGCTTTCGCGCCTCCGCAGGAACTCAAAAATCCCTACGTGAACATGAGCCGTGCGGGATGGCACCTGGCGATGGACATCAGCGTCTACAGCCTCGTCGCCGTTTGCAAGGCGGCGGCCCCGCTCATGCCCGAGGGCGGTTCGATAATCACTATCAGTTATTTTGGCGGCGAGAAAGTCATGCCGGGCTACAACGTGATGGGCGTTTGCAAGTCGGCCCTGGAGCACAGCGTCCGCTACCTGGCATGGGACCTCGGCCGGCAGAACAATATCCGCGTGAACGCTATCAGCGCCGGCCCAATGCGCACGCTGAGCGCGGCGGGCGTCGGCGACTTCGATCTCATGCGCGACCACCACGTGAAAAAATCTCCTTTGGCGCGCGATTTGGAAGGTTCCGATCTCGGCAATTCGGGTCTCTACCTGCTCAGCAATCTCTCCAGCGGCGTGACCGGCGAGGTGCTGCACGTCGATTGCGGATATAACATCATCGGGCTCTAAGCAGCTCACTCACCGTAATCCGGGGCGATCAGCGTCGCCCGTGCGGCGCACTTTTGCCAGCGGTGCCATGCCATTCCGATCAGCTTTCGCGGATTGAAATCCAACGCGCCGACGAGACGTATAAACGCCACCGCGCAAGGCAGCGTCACGCGCGGCAGCGCGCAGAGATACCGGCTTTCGAACCGCGGGCGGAAGCGGCTCTTGAAGTGATATGCCCCCGCGGTTGCATAGGCCGGACTGAGGCGCCCGGTGCCAAGCGCAAGACCCCAGCGGACCATCGCGCTATCGCCCGGCAGCGGCGTGTTGCAGCGCAGGCCTGGAAGCAGGCAAAGCGATGCACGCTCGACGCCCTCTTCCTGGAACTGCCGCATCGCTTGATACATGATGAAGGCGACCGTGCCGCGCACTTCATCGCCGCGCTGGCGGCATGTCTCCATAACCCAGGTCCGACCGCCGTCGCACGGATTGCACGCGACGAAGCCTTCGATGCGGCCGCCAGGCCGGCGCCGTGCAATGAAGAGACGCTTCCGCCCCAACCGCCACGGATCGAAGCCCGCTTGCAGGAAGCCCAATTCGCGGGACTGCGGCTTGCCGGCAAGGAACGACCGTGAGACTTGCTCTAGCTCGGCGGCCAGCGCCGCCCACTGGATCGCGGTATGCTCCTCGCGGCGGCACTCGAAAAAGTCGAGTCCGTGCCTCGCGCAATAGTTCGCCTGCCGGCGGAGCCATGCGAAGTTCTTGCCGGTCCAATTGCAATTTGGCAGATCCACAATCGCCTCTTCGCCCCATTTGGTAGCCTGAAATCCCATCTCGCGAAATAGCGGCAGCTCCGCCTCGCGGATATTGAGAAATGTCGCCGTATGGCCCTTGCCGGCGCTCGCGCGACGAACTGACGAAGCAAGTCCTCCCGATGGTCCGCAGGCGCCAGAAGTCCGCCGCCGCAAAACTGGTGGCGGCCGCGCCGCGCGATCGCGATCATGCCGCGATGACCGCTAGACCAAAAATGTTCCCAGCCGGGCTCGGTGACGAGATACGAATCGTAGGTTCGGCCGTAGGAGTAGGCGAAGTGCTCGGCTCGAACTTGATCCGGAAGAACGGTCGGCGGCGAACACTGAAGCGGCTGGGCCCGCAGCCGCCCTGCCGAAATCGCGATGGCCGACGGAAGCACTGTCATGGAGCGGCGATTATGCTAATTCTCGCCCATCTCGGTCAATGCCAACCGGAATGATTCCTTATATGCGAGCGAATGCATTTCGTGACATTCATGTTAAAGAAATGGCAAGCCAGGTAATAAGGGAAAAGAATTACGGGGATTTCCCGTTGCCTTACTAGTGAAAATCATGTATCTTGATCGATTATGGGGGACACAGTGCCAAGGATAGCTAACAGGAGATTTTAGGGGCATGGACGCTCGTCTAATTCGGCCTGCCTTGCTGGCGGCCACGCTAATGGTCTCGATGGGGGCCCGCTTCCAGGGTTCCAATTTTATCGTTGAAACGGCCGATCCGCAGATGGCCGCTCGCATCTCGCAGGCGGCCGAACAATACCGTCACGACTTAGCCATCGCCTGGCTGGGCCAAACGCTGCCCAACTGGGCACAGCCTTGCATGATGAACGTGCAGGTCGCTCCCTATCTCGGGGCGGGCGGGGCCACGACGTTTGTCTTCGATCGCGGCGAAGTCTTCGGCTGGAAGATGAACATTCAAGGCTCGGCCGAGCGAGTGCTCGATTCGGTCCTGCCGCACGAAATCACGCATATGGTCTTTGCCAGCTATTTCCGCCGCCCGCTGCCGCGCTGGGCGGATGAAGGCGGCGCGACCAGCATGGAGCATATCAGTGAAAAGCAGAAGCACCGTCAGATGCTCATCCGCTTTCTTCACACCGGCCACGGCATCGCCTTCGGGCAGTTGTTCGCCATGACGGAGTATCCGCAAGACGTGATGCCGCTCTATGCCGAGGGCTATTCGCTGGCCGAGTACTTGATCGATCACGGCGGTCGGCGGCGGTTCGTTTCGTTTCTGGCTGAAGGAATGAGCGATGGCCGATGGCCTGCGGCCGTCGAGCGATATTATGGCGCGCACGACTTGCCCACCTTGCAAAACGAATGGGTGGCCTGGGTGGGCCAAGGTTTCCCCGCGCCGCCGCCGGAGAGCCGCGTGATGGTGGCTTCCGCGCAGGCGCCGGCAGCGCCGCAGCCCGCGGCAGGGGCGACCGCGGTTATACCGATCTCTGCTGAAAGCGGCGAACGGCCGGTACGTCCGGAGCCGAACTTGATTTATCATATTCCCGACAAGGGCACTCCGGCCGCAGCGCCTCCCGCCGCAAGCGGCATCGTCAGCGCCGCACGTCCGGCCGACGCTTCCGGCGCGCCAGCCGTTCAGCCCGCCAGCGTCCCCGCGGCCACTGCGCCTCAGTGGCGGCCCTAGGCGGCGAAAGAAACAGCGATCGCCGGGCATCGGTTAAATTCGTCTGAAGACCTTCTTGCTCAGACCCAGTATCACCGCGCCAGCCGCTAGCAGGACCAACGTGCCGGGCTCGGGTACTGCCGACGACGGCACGACCGCAGCCGGAGCGAACCGCGAACTATCGCCGACTGTCAAGTTCGATCTGTCGGGCAGCGCACTGGGCGACATGGCAATCAACTCGCCGCCGCTGACCGTCGTGCCGCCCGAATAGGTGTTTGTGCCGGAAAGGATCAGGCGGTAGTCGCCGGTCTTGATCAGGCCCTGCGGGCCGCTGATATTGCCCGCGACGACGATGTCGCCGGAGTCGGCGTCGAACGTGCTTGCCGCGCCATCGAGCTCCAGGTTGAGGCTCACGGTCTGCGTCGCCGTGCTGATATTGATTAAGTTGCCCCAGAGCGCAACGCGGTGCCCTTGCAGATTGAACGACAACGGCCCGTTGAAGACGATGCCGTCGAATCGCGTGCCGTCGGCAATGTCGTTGAAGTTGGCAGTGGAACTGCCGCCCGACTGCGTGAACCTGAGGCCGTTCCCCGCAGCCGGCGTACCGGTTTCCCAGTTGGCGGAACTGCTCCAATTCAGGCTGCCGGAGCCGGAGTTGTTCCAAGTCGAAAAGGTAGTGACGTTCGTCCCGATGAAATCAGGTTTCACGTCCAGGCCCAAAACGCCGTTGGGCTGATCGAATACGGCCCAATCGAAGCTGCTTGTGCTGAAATTGCCTTGTGCCGTAATGTCGACGGTGTCGGTGGTAGCCACCCAGTTATTCACGCCGAAGACGCCGTCCAGCGTCAATGTCCTCTGCGTCGTAGGGTCCCTGACCGTGATGTCGTCGACCACCACGGGCGTGTCGAGAAAGCGGAGATGGTTCGGATCCTGGTCGTTGCCGGGATTGCCTTCCATGGTACGCAGGAGCATGCTGTCCAGGTAAAAACCAGCGGCGGTTGTCGAACCGCCAACGCCCCCGATGACCAACTGGAATTGGCCGGGGATCGGCGTGCCCGCAAGGGTCGAGTTGGACACATCGTATATCTCAAGCTTTGGATCAGTGGTGCCTTGCGTCCCGGCGACGTAGCGGACGTGCAGATTCGCGGCCAGCGCGGTTGAGATCATCGAAGTCGCGGCGCCCGTATCGAACAAGAAACTGCCGGTCGATTGTTGCCCGTTGAACGACACTGTCACCCCGGGCGTGTGATCGCCGGCGACGCCGTTCAGTTTCGCGATCGGGTTGGGTCCGATGAACGGGTTCTCGTTGAGCGTCGGGCCTGGAGCGCCGATGGGCGTGATCTGCGTGAACTGGTTAAACGAGGCGGAGCTCAGCCGCAGATGCCGGTTGGTCGGAGGGATGCCCGGCTCCGAATCGGCGGTGGCGGCGCTGTACGGAGTGTGGGGATTATAGACGTAAGTCTGAACCAAGGGTGAAAAGAGGGCATTCGTGTCGCCAGTCGTTATAAAAGCATCCAAGGGCTTCGGGTCCATGACGACGACCTTGCCCTGCATAGCTGGCGTGCCGATGATGTCGAACTCGTTTAGTAACGCCTCAAAGTCCCACGGATCCGAAGGCGCTTGGCCGATCTGCGTGCGGATCGGGCCGAACCTCTGATTGTAGACTGTCGAGTAGGTCTGGACGTTGTCGACGTCGGCCCCTGCGCTATTCTTCGCCAGGCCGAGGTAGATCGGTTGCGAGACGTTGAAGTTATCGCTGCCGCCGACGCCCACGTCTTGATACATGACAAACGGACCGGTATTGGTCGGGTAACGAGACTTTGCCATGCCTGCTTCGGGTGGGCTATTGAAGGGTTGGCTCAAAGTACTAAACGTTTGGTCGCTCAGCAAGATGCCGCTGGCGCCGGTGTCAAAGTAAGCCGTGATGTTGAAACTCGTGTCGCCGAAGCCGTCGTCGCCAAGTAGCGGCGGACCGCCGGCGCGCGTAGCTACGTAGGCGTTGATTTGGGGTTGGTCCAGGGCCGCGAAGTACACGCCCGGTATATCGACGGCCTTGGCGAATTGCCCAAGGAATGTTAGCCAAACCACACATGCGAGTATGGCGGGCGCGCGAAGAGAGCGATTCATTTAGACCTCGTTTTTGCCCAGATGAGTGCCGTTAAGTATACAGTATTCGGGAATTGCTGCAAAGGAATGATTAACCTTTATTTCGATGTGCCGCCGGCGAGGTTGACCCTATCCAGTTCGCTGCATACCATTTTTCCATGTCCATTTCTGAACAGACCCTCTTTGCCGACACGACTGCAACCACCGACTGGCGGCGCAGACTCGACCTGATCGTCGACGCCATGCAGGAGATGAGCCGTCATACCGACCCGCAGGAGATGGTGCGGGCGTATGCCGAGAGGATGCGCGACCTCATGCCCAGCCACCATCGCGTCTCGCTGAGCCGACGCGGTCTGAAGTATCCGCAGTACCGCATCACGCGGAGCACGGCCTGGTCGGACGAAATCAACCCTTGGAAGCAGAAGGACCGTCTGCCGCTGCTCTCCGGCGGACTGCTCGCGAAGCTGATCTATGCCGGCAAGCCGGAAATCATCGACGATCTCGAAGTCGACCCGGACGATCCGGCCGCCGAGCATCTGGCCGGCCGCTCGTTGCTGGCGATTCCAATGTACGATTCCGGCGAATCGCTGAACATGGTCGTCATCATGCGCGACCAGCCGTATGGTTTCGACCCCAACGAGTTGCCTGAACTCGTATGGCGGTCAAACCTCTTCGGCCGCGCGACCGGGAGCCTCGTCTTGAAGCAGGAGTTGCAGCAAACTTACGACAGCCTGGACCGCGAATTGAAGATTGTTGCCGACATCCAGCGTTCGCTCCTGCCGGCCGAGCTGCCGAAGATTCCTTCGTTAGACCTGGCCACCTATTACAAGCCGTCGCGGCGAGCGGGCGGCGACTATTACGACTTCTTCCCGCTGCCCGACGGCAAATGGGGCATCTTTGTCGGCGACGTGAGCGGGCACGGCACGCCGGCAGCCGTTCTCATGGCGGTGACGCACTGCATCGCTCATACGCACCCCGGTGCGCCGGCGCCGCCGAGCAAGGTACTTGCGTATTTGAACCACCATCTTGTCCGCCACTATACAAGCTTCAACAGCAGCTTCGTGACGGCCTTCTACGCGATCTACGACCCGACAGTGCATACCTTGACGTATTCTTGCGCCGGCCACAATCCGCCGCGGCTGAAGCGATGTCAAGATGGCTCGCTGTTGGTCCTCGACCAGAGTAACGAATTGCCGCTAGGTGTTGCGGACATCGTCGACTACACCGAGACGGTTCAGCCGCTGCAAAAGGGCGATCAGATTATCTTTTACACAGACGGCATCACGGAGGCCCACAACGAGGCGGGCGAGTTGTACGGGACCGACCGACTCGATCATGAGCTGGAGCAGTGTACTTTGCAGGCCCAGGCGCTCTTGGATTCGGTCCTGCGATCGGTCGAGGAGTTCGCCGCCGGCCGCCCGATCCTCGACGATCAGACGATGATCGTAGCGCGGGTCGTCTGAATGGCCTCCGCGAATCGAGCCTCCAAGGCCGCATTCACCCTGGGTAGATTACGCACGACCGCTTCCGCCCAATCGAGATATTCGCCGATCTGTTCTTTCGACCAATCGATCGGCGGCGAATGACCGAGGTCCGTGACGTTGGCCGTTTTGTCTGCCAGCTTGATCAGCGCCGCGCCGGGCGAAATCTCGGCGGCATGGGCGATCTGCAGCCGCTTCCGCTCGGCCTTTGGCAGGCTCTTGTCGTCGGTGACCTCTTCCACGAGGCGGCGGACGATTTGCCCGAACGCGGAATCCAGTTCGCTGCTGCTTGTCGCGGTGTCTTCCAAGGTATCGTGGAGCGCGGCAGCGATAAGGACGTTTTCATCCTCAACGCCACCGAACTCCGCAAGAAGCCGTGCGACGCGGATTGGATGATTAATATAGGGCACGTCGCCCGCGCTTTTGCGACGCTGGGAGCGGTGTTTTTCGGCGGCGAAATCAAGCGCGGCGAGCAGGCGGGTGAAAGGCATGATCGGTCATTATAACCGCGCTGAACCGCAAATACTCTCAATTGCGACAATCTTGCTCATTTTTATGCAAGAAAAACTCCCGCCGGTATGTGACGCGGCTGCCCGGTGCGGCATCTGACTGTCTGACGAGGCCGATAGGTTCGGCCGGCAAGAGAACAATTTTAGAGTCTCGATCATAACCGATTCCAATGGCGGACATTGAATTCCGCTGGGTCGTCAGCGATGGAGGCTCTCAAGTAGTAGGGGACAAAACCATGTTATTCGCAGAAACCACGGAAACCACCTTGGGCGCCGCTAAAACCGCGGTGCAGACCAGCTTCCAGCAGGCGTTGGAACAAGTGATTACTTATGGACCGAAACTCGTGGCGGCGGTGGTCGTCGTCGTGTTGGGCTATTTGGCCGCGCGGCTGATCGCGCAGGTCGTAGTCAAGGTCAGTGAGAAACTCGGCTTGCAGGTCGCCGCCGAACGGAGCGGCCTTGCCCAATCAATGCGGCACATGAACATCGCGCGGAATGTGCCGACGCTACTGGGCACCATCAGCTTCTGGCTCTTGATGTGCGTTGTCTTCATGGCGGCGTTCAATATCCTCGGCCTGACGGCCGTGTCGACGGCCATGAGCAGCGTCGCTTTGTACATTCCCAAGCTGATCGTGGCCACGGTCATCGTCGTGGTCGGGCTTTTCGCGGCCAGCTTCCTCCGCGGCGTGATCGCCACCAGCACCGATCGGCTGGGCATTTCCTACGCCGAGCATTTGGCTAATGCTTGCTATTACACGCTGGCATTGCTGACGATGATCCTGGCCTTCCAGCAATTGGACATCAAGTTCGATTTGCTCAATTACGCAATCCTGATCGTGCTCGCCGGCCTGGCCTTGGGCTTCGGCCTCGCTCTGGGTCTCGGCGGACGCGATGTGATGTCGGGCATCCTTGCCGGCTATTATCTCCGCCAGCGGCTCACGGCGGGCGACGAGGTTGACGTGGCCGGCATGACAGGCACCGTCCGCGAAGTCGGCCCGGTGGCGACGATCATCGAGACCGACGAGCACGGCCTCTTGAATCGCCACAGCGTGCCCAATACGAAGATGCTCAACGAGGCGGTGCGGTAGTGTAGCAAGGACACTCCGTGTGCCCTCCGCCAGGAGCAGGCAACAACGAGGGGAGAGGGGAGAGGGGAGAAGGGGGAAGGGAGACGATGCTAAGCTGCACATCTCCCTTCTCCCCTCGCCCCTCTCCCTTCTGTCATTCGAGTTACAGCTTGCCGACCTTCCGTATGAGGTCAACCGTGCGGCAGGAATAGCCCCACTCGTTGTCGTACCAGCTCACGAGCTTGAAGAACCGGCTGTTCAGCTCGATGCCGCTGCCGGCGTCGAAGATGCTGGAGTGCGCGTCGTGGATGAAGTCGCTGGAGACGACCTCGTCGTCGGTGTAGGCCAGGATGCCCTTCAGGTACGTCTCGCTCGCCTTCTTCATCGCGGCGCAGATCTCCTTGTAGCTCGTCTCCTTCACCGTCTTCACCGTCAGATCGACGACGGAGACGGTCGGCGTCGGCACGCGGAACGACATGCCGGTGAGCTTGCCCTTCACCTCCGGGCAGCACCAGCGCCGACGGCCTTGGCCGCGCCGGTCGTCGGAGGGGATGATGTTGATGCGCCGCGGCCCGGCCGCCCTTCCAGTCCTTCTTCGACGGGCCGTCGACCGTCTTCTGCGTCGCCGTGTAGCTGTGGATCGTCGTCATCAGGCCTTCCTCGATGCCGAAGCCTTCCTTGAGCAGCACGTGAACGACCGGGGCGAGGCAGTTCGTCGTGCAGCTGGCGTTGGAGATGATGTTGTGCTTGGCCGGGTCGTACTTCTCGTGGTTGACGCCCATGACGATGGTGATGTCCTCGCCCTTGGCCGGGGCGGAGATGATGACCTTCTTGGCGCCGGCGGTCGATGTGGCCCTTGGCCTTCTCGGCCTCGGTGAACAGGCCGGTGATTCGATGACGTATCGACGCCGAGTTCCTTCCACGGCAGCGCGGCGGGGCCTTCCTTGACGGCGAGGCACTTGATCTTGTGGCCGTTGACGACCAGCACGTCGTCCTCGGCGACGTCCGGCGTCGACTTCTCGCTCGCGACGGTGCCGGTGAAGCGGCCCTGGGTCGAATCGTACTTGAGCAGGTAGGCGAGATTGTCGGCCGGCACGAGGTCGTTGACGGCGACGACGTCGAATTCCTTGCCGAGCAGCCCCTGCTCGCAGATTGCGCGGAAGACGAGCCGCCCGATGCGGCCGAAGCCGTTGATGCCAACACGAATTGCCACTTTTCTTCTCCTTCTTTGAAATCGAATTCAAGCCGGATGCCCGGCCGGTAACATACTTTATGGAATCCGGAATTATAGCCATTTGGGCAAGGTTCCGCAACGGTTGCAAACCTACCGGCAGAGCATCGTGCAGTGAGCCTTTTGCCGCGAATTCTTAGTCATGTTGCCCCGGTCGCACTTCCCTTCAAGCCGAATTTCTGGTACAATTTCATGCATCGGGACCGAGGATGCGGTCTCCTAGCTTCCTTCCAAACTCATTCGCGTCGCACGCTAGCGACCTGCCGCGGACGTCTCTGGATCGCGGCTGCATTTTTGCAATTCAGCGGAAAGTGCGGAATAGTCTTTGCCTTACCGACAAGTGTGGTCGGAAGGTGCTTTGCGCCGGCGGCCGGCTGGGCTTCCTCGCGTGCTGATGCATCAAATAACTTGGAGGATTCATGGCCAAAGATGGAAACACGTTCGCCAAACGCCAGCGCGAAACCCTCAAGCGACTGAAGGCCGAGGACAAACGCCGCCGCCGTCAACAGCGAAAAGAGCAACCAACCAGCTACAACGCCGCCCCGATGGAACCGCCCGTGGATGAGCCGGGCGAAGCGGCAACGCCCGACGAACAACCGTAGCGCCGGATGGCGCGCGGCATTCGCGGTGGAAATTAATCTCGACGATTTCTCCAGGAGTTCATGATGATTTGTGCTGCAAAGGCTACGCCGATCAGGTCGTTCACCGGGCGGCAACGGTTGCTCCACCGTCGTTCGCGCTGCCTGCCGCTGCGAAGGGCTATTCGACATGCGGCGAGCGTTTGCTTCCGCTTCACCAGTCGGGCTGTGCAAGGCAAGGCGCTCTGGTCGAGAACGGAGCGGGTCTGGATGGGAAAGGAAACGTTTTTTCACTGGGCGATCTGCCTGCCCGACATCGATATTCCCTGGATGGTCGCGGCGGCGAAAGGCGCGCCCGAAGACGACGAGCTGCTCCTGGCCGCTGTCCGCAAAGAACTCGACGCCTATTGGAGCGAACGCTTGACCGAACTGCCCCGAGATGGCCATCCGGCCTGGCTGCCGCTGCCGTGAGCGAGCCGCCGGGACCGGCGGCCAATTTGTAAGCTGGGCTTTTACGCCCGTCCATTTAACGTGCCTCGCTTCCAAACGAAACCTTGTAACCACGAGTAGCAAACCCTCAATCCCAAGGAGTACATTATGCCAGCCATCGGAAAAACATCGTTCAAGGGCCAATCCGGCACGCAATATCGCTTCAAGGTGTTCCCCTTGGGAACGCGTTTCCGCAAGCTCAGCGGCGTCTACGTCGTTGCCCATCGCGGACGCGACGATGCCGGACGTGTACGTCACGCGCCCCTCTACGTGGGCCACACGGCGGACTTCTCCGAGCCGCTCTCCGAGCATAACAAGTCGAAGGATTTCACCGAGCATGGCGCCAATTGCATTTGTGTGCAATCCGACAAGCTGGCGGAATCTCGCGAGAAGAAGCAGCAGGACCTCCTTGCCTCGCTCAGCCCGCAGTGCAATTGTTGACAAGTGGCGATTGGACAGCCCAGGCTAGCCAGCCGCCCGGCGGCGAATTAAAATGGGCCCTAGCGCTGAGGACTTAGGTCTTAGGTCTTGGGACTTTGGTCTTAGGATTTGGGACCAAGACCTAAGACCTAAGACTTCCCGCCCGCCATGCCCGCCGATGTCCGACAGCTCACCGCACCGCAATTCACGGCCCTGAAAGCCGCCGGGCGGAAGATCTCCATGCTCACGGCCTATGACTTTGCCACGGCCCAGTTGGTCGATGCGGCGGGCGTCGAGGGCATTCTCGTTGGCGACAGCCTCGCAATGGTCGTACAGGGCCGCGAAAACACGCTGCCGGTGACGCTCGACCAAATGATCTACCACGCGGAAATGGTCGGCCGCGCGGTGCGCCGCGCGCTGGTGGTCGTCGATCTGCCGTTCCCCAGCTTTCATTTGGGCATCCACCGGGCGATCGAAAGCGCGGCCCGGATTCTGAAGGAGACCCGTTGCCAGGCGGTGAAGCTCGAAGGCGGCGTGGAGCAGGCCGAGGTGATCGAGGGACTTGTTCGCGCCGGCATCCCGGTGATGGCCCATTGCGGGTTGTGCCCACAGTCGGTACATGCGCTGGGCGGCTACCGCATGCAGCGCGACGAAGACCGCCTCCTAGACGACGCCCTGGCCGCCCAGCAGGCGGGCGCGTTTGCCGTCGTGCTGGAGTGCATCCCAGCCGCCGCCGCCGCGCGGATCACGGCCAAGCTGCAGATCCCCACAATCGGCATCGGCGCCGGCGCGGGCTGCGACGGGCAAGTGCTCGTTTTTCACGATCTCTTCTGCATGCGCCCGGTCCGGCCCCGCGGCACGCGAAACCTTATGCCGATCTCAGCCGCGCGATCACGGAGGCGGTAACCCGCTATCGGGACGACGTGCGTCAAGGGGCGTTTCCTGGGCCGGAGCAAACCTTCGAATAGCGCGGTATAATCAACTAGATCGAGAGATTCGGAACTACAATCCATAGTCCCAGCGCGCTAGAGACGAACATGCCCAGCCCGTTCCCTGGAATGGACCCATATATTGAGAGCCAAAATTGGAAAGGATTCCACTCGAGCTTCGTTGGCATGCTGGGCGAGATGCTCGTTCCGCAGGTGGCGCCGCGATACATCGTCCAAGTTGAGGACTATGTCTATCTTGCTCGCGACGACGAAGAATCGGACCGCTTGCTGGAACCCGACTTGGCCGTCCTCGAAGCGGTTGAAGCGCCGGCGATGCCACCTGGGAATTCAGCCGCAGCAGTGTCGACACTTGCGCCGTCATTGCACAGGTTGCATGTGCCGCGTCGCTATCGACAAAAATTCCTTTCGATCCGCGACCGCCAATCTCGCAACGTAGCCACAGTCATCGAGCTACTTTCGCCAACAAATAAGACTCCGGGTGATGGATATAGCGAGTACCTCGTCAAGCGGTACAATGTTTCCTACACAACGGCACACCTCGTGGAGATCGACCTTCTGAGAGGCGGCCACCGGCTCTCCACTCGCGAACCGCTTGAACCAGCGGACTTTTACGCCTATGTTTCTAGAACTGCGGAAGCGTCAACCATCGAAGTCTACCATTGGTCGCTAAAAGATCGGCTGCCAGTGATTCCGATACCGCTTTCCAAAGGCGACGCGGATGTTCCGCTGGATTTGCAGGCCGCCCTCAACACGACGTACGACCGCTGGGGCTACAAATATGCCCTGAATTACCAACTGGCGGTTGAACCGCCATTGGAGTCGGTGGTGGCCGATTGGGTGCGAACGGTCCTAACAAAGCAGGAATAAGGAGCACCCGGCCCTACTGGCGGCGCGGAGAGGGGCTCACGTTTCTTCCGATTGCAGAGCGCCTTTGAGACGCATTTGGGCGGATAGCCGACCTTGTTCTCACGCCAACGCGCAAAGGCGAAGCAGGAAGAAGTGAACTCGAATTGCCATTAGAGGTGGACGGACCTTATATCTGAAGCGGCCTGAATCTCGCAATCGGGCAAGGTCCGTCTGAGCTTCTTTACGCCTTCGTCCGTCACGTTAGTGCCGATGAGACACAGGGATCGAAGCTTGGTGAGTCCCTCGATCTGCGGCAATCGGCCGTCCGTCATGTTGTCACCGTAAAGTTATAACACGCCGAGTTGATTAAGTAACAGGAGGTCTCCCAAGATTGCATCGGTCGGCTCGGAAAGTTTCACCGCAAATACATTATCGAAGAAAACGATTCCCAGCAGTTTCAGAATCGGCGCCGGCACCGGTGGCGCTGGCGTGGGCAGCAGAGATCCTCTGTTTCTAACGAATTGGGAATCGTACGTCACGTTGCCGAACTCTTCGTGGATCACGGAACCACCTCCGCCTGTCGGTGCGCCGCTTTAAGGCGGGCTGCCAGCCAACTGCACACGACCGCGCTCAACGTGACGAACACCAGCATCGTCCGCAAGCCGAACTGCACCCGCCGCCGAAACATGAGCCCCACGAGCATCCACGCCAGTATGAGAATCAAGAGCGCTCCCACGACGGCCACCGCCAGCAAGACCGGCCAGCCCTTCTGGTAGTGGAACGGAAACCAACGCCAGCGCTCGCAGGCAAACAAGACGCCCGTCGCGACCGTCGCGCCCCAGACGAGCCAAGCCGGTGTGGGCCGGAACCAGCGGCGTTTTGCACGGGGAGCGTCCATGCCGCCAATTATAGCCGAAGGCAGCGCCGCAAATCCAATTCCAGCGCCCCGACGGAATGAAACTCACGCAAAGGCGCAAAGCTCGCAAAGAGGAGTTTTCTGTGTTCCCTTTGCGAGCTTTGCGCCTTGGCGTGAGAATCTACTCCCTCAGCCCGCACGCCTTCTCCGCTCTCAAAAGCACTTCGGCCGCCTTCTTCCGTGCGGTGGCCGCGCCGTCGTTTAAGATTTCGCGGACGCGCTCGGGATGAGCGCACAGCTCCGCGCGGCGGTCGCGCGCGGCGGCGAAGTAGTCGGCCGACATCTCGGCGAGGGCCTTCTTTACATCGCCGTAGCCGAAACCGCCGCGGCGATAGGTTGCGGCAAGTTCTTCGCGCTGTTGGTCCGTGGCGAAGAGCGAATAGAGTTCATAAAGATGATCGCCCTCGGGCGGCTTGGGGTCTTTCGGGTCGCGCGAGTCGGTCACGATCCGCATGATCTGCTTCTTGAGGGCTTTCGGCTCCTCGAACACCGCCAGCGTGTTGCCATAGCTCTTCGACATTTTTTGGCCGTCGACGCCCGGCACGCGGGCGGAACTGTCCAGCACCTTCGGCTTGGGGAGCACGAAGGTCTCGCCGAACTCATGATTAAAACTGCCGGCCAGGTCGCGGGCGACTTCGATGTGTTGTATTTGGTCTTCGCCCACCGGAACGATGTCCGAGTCGTAAACCAGAATGTCGGCCGCCATGAGCACCGGGTAGGCAAAGAGTCCGGCGTCGGCGCGGATGCCGCGGGCCTTCTTGTCCTTGTAGGAAACGCACCGCTCGAGCAAGCCCATCGGAGCGCCGCTGAGCAGGATCCAGTTGAGCTGGCTGACCTCGGGCACTTCGGATTGCAGGAAGAGCGACGCACGGTTGGGATCGAGGCCCAAGGCCAGGAGATCGAGCGCCGCGTCGCGGACGTAGCCCCGCAACTCATCGGGCGTGCGGACGGTGGTCAGGGCGTGCAGGTCGGCGATGAAGTAAAACGACGTGTCGGCCCGTTCCTGCAGGTCGATATACTGGCGGATCGCGCCGAAGTAGTTGCCCCAGTGGAAGCGGCCGGTCGGTTGGATGCCGGAGAGTACGCGTGGCATGAGGAGTGGAAAGTCGGGAGTAGGAAGTGCTCAGTACAAAGTACGCAGTGCTCAGGCCTCAGTGCCAGACTCAAAAACGATGGGCAACCGAGACGCGTGTACTCCGTACTGCGTACTGAGTACGGCGCGGTTATTCTAGTCCACGATCAACGTCCCCACAACCTCGCCGACCGAGCGCGCGCCGGCCTCGCGGAGCGCGCCGGGCAGGGCGTCAAGTATCTTGATAGACACGCACGGGTCATAGAAGTTCGCCGTGCCGACTTGCACGGCCGTGGCTCCGGCGACAAGAAAATCCATCACGTCGTCTATCGTGGCAATGCCGCCGATGCCAACGATGGGGATTCTTACCGCCTTGGCAACCTGATAGACGGCTCGCAAGGCGATCGGCTTGATCGCCGGCCCGCTCAGGCCGCCCATCATGCGGCCCAACTGCGACCGCCGCCGCCGCCAGTTGATGGCCATTCCCAGGCAGGTGTTAATCACCGCCAAGGCATCGCTGCCGCCGGCTTCTGCCGCGCGGGCAATCGAGCCAATGTCGGTCACATTGGGCGTCAGCTTGGCAATTACGGCCACACTCGTGGCCTTGCGGACGCCGCTCACGACGGCTTCGCACATCGCCGGGTCGGTGCCGAAATCGACGCCACCGCTGACGTTCGGGCAGGAGATATTCAGTTCCAGGGCATCGACGCCGGGCAGGCCATCCAGCCGGGCGGCCATGTCAATAAACTCAGGCAAACTCTTGCCAGCGATGCTGACGATGATTTTCGCGCCTAGGCCGGCCAGATAGGGCAAGAGATTGGCGATGAACGCCTCGATGCCATCGTTGTCCAGGCCGATGGAATTGAGCATCCCGCCGCTGGTCTCGTAGGTCCGCGGCGGCGGATTTCCGGGCGCGGGGCCTTTGTGATCGTCTTGGGCAGGATTCCGCCCAGGCGAGCCAGCTCGACCAGGCCGGCCATTTCACGCGCGTAGCCGAACGTGCCCGAGGCGACCAGGACGGG
Source organism: uncultured Planctomycetia bacterium (assembly GCA_963775975.1). Taxonomy (GTDB): domain Bacteria; phylum Planctomycetota; class Planctomycetia; order Pirellulales; family Thermoguttaceae; genus JANXQG01. The sequence goes on along the minus strand of CAVZKX010000002.1, from coordinate 4,058,172 downwards.
ATTCGCGAGGCGGAGCCGTCCCAGCACTACGGAAAGATCAACATCGGCTACGCTCATCGAGAATTAGATCAGGCCGCCGTGCGTGCGATAGGGTGTGATGTGGTTGGGCTGATCCAACAGCCAGAACCGCTCCCACTCGTCCTGCATGAGGCGCAGATTTTCCGACGTGTAGATTGCTTCCTGGGCGCGTCGGGACGGATCGCCCGAGTAGCCGTCGATCACGCAGCCGCTGGTCACCGAGACCAGCCAGCCCATGGTCAGCGTCAGTATCAACTTGCGCATGTCACAAATCCTCCATGAAAGGGGAGCCGTAAATGTTCTCTTCCGTGATTGCTGTCACCTTTCGCTCCGCGAAAGTAGCGCTACTTTTGCGGAGCGAAAGGCGACAATTCTAACTGCCGTCACCCGACTTGACCGCCGTCGCGTGGAGTTTTGCCCCGGTGAAGGGGTCGACACCGGCGGCCAGCCTGGCCTTCTCGGCCGCCTGCCGCTCCAATTCCTTGACGCGATCTTCCATTTCCTTGCCGGGCTTAAAGGTCACTACAAACTTCTCGGGCACAAACACTTTGGCGCCGGTACGCGGGTTACGAGCCCTGCGCGGGCGCGGCGTTTGACTTCAAAAACACCAAAATTACGCAGCTCGATCCTTCCCCCTTCCACTAGGGCATCGACAATGGCGCTGAAGGTCTTCTGCACGATGTCCTTCGTCTGCAACTGGGTCATGCCAATCTCTTCGGAAATGGTGCGCACGATCTCCTTCTTGGTCACAACTCGAATCTCCTGAATCGGGAGGGTTGCAGCGACGGTTCTCAGAGCGGTTTTTTGCCTTCTCGTCGGACTGCTTGGAATGCCCCAAGTGTAAGCGCCGTAACGATTAGAGTCAAGTGCATTTGGCCTTCCCGACCCATTCTGACGATGCTTGTAACGCGTTGGAATAGGATGCTTTTCCACGGCACACATTGCGAGCCGCGTAATCGTAAGTGCTTGTTATCAAAGAACTTAGCGACAATCGACCATTGCCGGCCGGCGGCCGCTTGTCGTAAGTCGTTATTCCATAAGGATTAACGAAAAACAACTGGCCGCAAATCGTCGCGTTCCCAGACCTTGACTAGCGCACAAATCGGCCGCCTTGGAACGGAAACGAAGTCCTTTATCGTCCTCGGAATCGGAAAAGTTTAGCTAATCGGCAAAATCGGATGTAGGTTCCTTCTGCCGGAAGGAATCAATGTGCAAATCACTTTGGGGGAGCTGTCAAACGAAAAGATGGCGTCGAGTCGATAAGTCCCTCTCGGCAAGAGGGACCTACGCCGGCAGGCTTCACAGAGAAATCACTTTACGCTGATCTTCGATTTTCTCCAGCGTGACTAGCTTGCCATGATTGCAGCCGGGGCAATGGCTGGCCGTCTCCCGCCAAGTTTCCGGACTGGCGAGGTTTGAGTCCCAGAACGGCCATGTGCGGCATTGCCTCGGTCGGGCGTCATAGACCTGGCAGGTGCGGCTCTCATTATGGAAAAAGACGCAATCCCCGTTGGGAAACTCGACCAAGCTCTTGCGGATTCCGACTTGGCGAACGTAACGCCTTTCGAATTCGGCGACTTCCAGATTCAATAGGCCAGCCAGCTTCTCGATCTCTTCCTTATTGACCCAGACGTAGCCGGGCGCTCCAGTACAACAATTGCCGCACTGGGAGCATTGAAACTTCAGGCCAGCGTGATACCAGGGTTTTGTTTCCATCGCGGTTCAACTAATGATCAGCTCTTCGCCGGGCGTCGTCAAGAGGGCAGCAACTTCGGGCATTAGCCCATACGAGAGTGCCAGCAATTTAATGGGATGAATCGTGCGTTTGGTCGTGCCTTGCTCCATCTGGATGCGGCATGAACTGCATTCCGTCGTTCCGGCCTGAATGGACGGGTTTCGTAATTTCGTAATTAGCCCCCAGCCGGCCCGCAGACTGTTGCGGTAGTTCCGGTGCATCATGCCGAACGTGCCCGCCATGCCCGAGCAGCCTTGCTCGATGTGGTTGACGCGCAAGCCGGGAATCAGCCCCAGGAGGTTTTCGCCGGGCGTGCCGACGTTTAGTGCCCGTAAGTGGCAAGGCGTATGATAGCCCAGGCTGGCATGGATCGGCTTGAAGTCGAGTTGCAGTTTCCCGGTCAGATGCATTTTCCAGAGATAGCTGCATGCTTCGCTCGTATTCGCCGCTACGATACGGGCCTCTTCATCTTCAACCAGGTGCAGATACTCATGGGTAAGACAGAGTACGGCGGCCGGTTCGGTGGCAACGACATGGTAGCCTTGGCGCACGGACTCGGCCAACAGTGCGATATTGTGCGTGGCGATTTTTCGGGCGTGGTCGAGTGCGCCACATGCGACCGAGGCCATGCCGGACGACCATTGATCGGCCGGAACGTAGACGCCGATGCCGTTGTGCTTGAGCACGGCCACCAAGGCTTCGGCCAATTGCGGGTCGTGGAAGTTGGCGAACGTGTCGACAAAATAAAGCACGCGGTGCTCGCTGCGGCCCTTCTGCCGCGTCAGGCGGCGGCGAGCCGCGCGGCGCAGGAACGGCCGCGACGCGAGGAGCGGCAGTTTCCGTCCCTGGGCGATTCCAAGCGTCTTCTCAATGCACCACCGCATCTGTCGATTCCCAAGCGCCCAGTTGGTCAACGGCGCGGCCAGCCGGCCCAACGACGCGAGGAGGTCGAGATGGATCATCGCCCAGTCGGCGATCCTCATGCCATTGGTGCGGAGATACGCGGCCTTGGCCTCCGTCATCAGCCGGGGGATGTCAACGCCGGCCGGACATTCCAGCCGGCAACTGTGGCAATGCACGCAGAGGTCGGCCACGTCCTTCAAATCGTCGGTCGCCAACCGGCCCGGGCCGATGTTGTCGGTGAGGATGCCGCGAATGAGATTCGCCTTGGCACGTGGCGAGGCCTCTTCGCTGGGCAGGATGCGAAAGATCGGACACATCCGCACTTGCCGCGACTGCGCGCGGCACTCGCCGCAACGGTTGCACGCGGCCGTCGCCTCGGCCACGCGATGCGGGTCCCAATTCACCTGCAATTCGACGAGTTTTCTGAGAGCCGGCTGCTCTGCTGCCTCGACCTTTACATCGGCTTGCGTATCGTAAGATGGGCCACCGGAGCCGTCCGACGGCGATTGGCGGACGCGGAGGTCCAACCTACTGGCATGAATCGGAGGACGCAGATTCCGCGTCATAAGCTCCGGATCGTCACCAACGATCTTGCCTGGATTAAAAATGTTCTCGGGGTCAAATATTTGTTTGACCTGCCGCAGCACGTCGTACAGCGGCCCGGCCTGCCGCCGCAGGAACTGCGTTCGACTGAGCCCATAGGCATGTTCGCCGCCGATCGTGCCTCCCATGCTGAAGACCTCTGCGTAAAGCTCCTCGGCCATGAGCCGCATCTTCTGCACGTCGTCCGGATCGTCCAAATCGAGAAACGGCTGGATGTGCAACTGGCCGTGGCCGGCGTGGCACAAGAGCGATGCGGTCACTTGCCTCCGCTTGAGGACATTCTGCGTCCGCACGAGAAAATCGGGCAGAACTTCCGGCGGCACCGAGACATCTTCAACCACCGGTACGGGACGGCTCGGCCCCTTGAGCCGGTACAAGAGCGGTATCGCCCGATTCGGCAGATTTAGAAATAGATCGGTCTCTTCCTGATCGAAAGCCTGCCGGCTTCCGAAGGCCAGCCGCGCCTGCTGCTGTACGCCGTCGACCAAGCCGCGCATCTGGTGGCGGATGTGCTGCGGCTCGTCGCCCTCGAACTCTACCAGCATTGCCGCTTCGGCTTCAGGGGGAATGAGCAAATCGAAGCGAACTTCGCTCTCCCGCGCCAAACTAAGGTGGCGGCGGTCCATTAATTCGCAAGCGGCCGGGCACCAAGGCAGAATCATCGATACGGACCGCGCCGCTTTGTCCAGACTTTCGTAGAGCAGCAAGACCACGCCGCGATGCCGCGGCAGCGACTGCGTTTCCAGCTTGGCTTCCGCGATCAGGCCCAACGTGCCCTCCGAACCGACCATCACGCCCGCCAGATCGATCCACTCATCGTCCAGCACGTCGGCCAAATTGTAGCCGCATCGCTTCAATGGGCTGTGCGGCTGCTGGCTGCGAATCACGTCGGTGGAAGCGGCCAGGATCGCGGATAGGCGATTGATCAGCTCGCGCTTTCGCGGGTTGCTGTCGATGCTCACTCCAGCGACAATCGGTTCGCGGCCGAACTCCATGATGCTTCCGTCCGCCATGACCACCAGCAGGCCTCGGACGTGACGCCGCACGGAGCCGTACTTCAACCACCGCGAACCGGAAGCGTCGATGGCGATCATGCCGCCGAGCGTGGTCACTGCCGCGTTGGACGGATTCGGCCCAAAGAAGCGTCCTTGCGGCTTCAATTGGGAATTGAGCCGTTCCAGCACGATGCCCGGCTGTACGCGGACCATCTCCTGGTCGACGCGGATGATGCGCCGCAGGTACTTGGAGAAATCGATAACCAGGCCCGGCCCGAGCGACTCGCCGGCCATTCCGCTGCCACCACCGCGGGCGTGCAACGAGATGTGTTTGTCGGCCGCGTACTGCACGCATGCGGCGATGTCGGAGGTGGAGCGCGGTCGCACGACGCCTAGCGGCCGAATCTCGTAGATGCTGCCGTCGCTGGAAAAAAGCTGGCAGAACAAATCATCGCAGCGCACGTCGCCGGAAATCAGCCCGCGGAGGTCTTCCTGAATTCTCTCGCGCTGGTGGTCGAGTTCTGGCATAGAAGTACTTAGAGCTTAGTACTCAGTGCTTAGTACTTAGATCTTAGTTTTGCGCCAAGGCCGCGAAGTACTAAGTTCCAAGATCTAAGTTCTAAGACCTAAGCACCCTATCTCCGGTCTCCGTAAATCAAGGTCATCAATTCTGCCCGTGTTGACGATCCGGTGCGGAAGTGGCCTTTCATTGCCGACGTGATGCATAGCGCCCCGGGCTTTCGCACGCCGCGAATCGTCATGCACGTATGTTCCGCCTCGATGATCACCGCAACGCCTTTGGCCTGCAGTTCCTCGACCAAAAGATTAGCGATCTGCTCCGTCATGCGCTCCTGGACCTGCGGACGCCGGGCGACCTCTTCGACAACGCGAGCCAGCTTGCTCAGGCCGATGATCCGCGGGCCCGGCAGATAGGCGACGTGGGCCTTGCCCAAAAACGGCAGCAGATGATGCTCGCAAGTGCTTTGGAAGCTGATGTCGCGGACCAGGACAACTTCGTCGTAGCGCTCGGTAAAGAACTTTTGCAAGTGCCGGCGGGGATCGAGATGCAGCCCCGCAAACAGCTCGGCATACATCCGCGCCACGCGCGCGGGCGTTTCGCGCAGGCCTTCGCGATCCGGGTCTTCGCCGACCGCGAGCAGGATTTCGCGGACGGCCCGTTGGATCCGCGCCTGGTCAACCCGGGCGGCAGCGCCGTTGTGATCCACGCTGTTGGCATCGAACGGGTGCGCGGTCGGTTCGCCGTCATCTTCGGCGGCCAGACTGCCTAGCATCTCATTTTGCGGTTTTCCCACAGCCGCCATCAATCGTATGCTCCAGTAAGATGGGTACGCGCTTGCACGAACTTATCTTAAGGCGTGGCGGATGATTGGTCAACCCGTGGGGCAGATCGCCGATCTGCCTACTGCCTTGGCAGTTTGGCAAACCTCCCTACTGCCTTGGCAGTTTGGCAAACTGCCCCACGATCCGCCCTCAATTCAAGCTGAAGCGAGGCGGGAATTCGTGTGCCGATGGGCGGCTGCTCTCGTTCCCCGCGGCCGCTGACTGGAGATGCCCCAGCAGCATTTCCGCGCGGCGGTAGACGTTCTGTTCGCGGAGGAGCGATTCCTTTTGCCGAACTTCAATCTTCAACATGAAGCTGATAACATCCGTAAGCACACCGAGCGGAATGTCGGACGCCAGGAGCTGGTCGATTTGCTCGTGCGCGTCCGGAATCAACGGCAGCAAGCGCGTGAATGCCGCGCGGAGATCCTTTTGCATTTTGCGGCAGCCCGGCTTGACCTCGGCCGGGTACAAATCTTCGCAAAGTTCCACCTCCGCCTCGCGATAGAGCTTGCCGGAATAAAGCAAGTCGTGATCAAGCTCGCGAATCAATTTCACCCGCCGCAAGCCCAGCAGCAACAGGTTGAACGTGCCATCTTCCAGACGGTGGTAGGTCGTAATCCGTCCCAGGCAAGCCGTCGTGGATAACCGCGGCCGGCCATCGTAGTCGTCTTCCCAGCCGGGTTCCAAAACCGCCATGGCAATCAGCCGATCGGTTGCCAAAGCATCTTCCATCAGCGAGCGGTATCGCGGCTCAAAAATGTGCAGCGGCTGCATGACGTGCGGGAAGAGCACGAGATTGGGCAGCGGAAACAAACGCACCGTCCCCGCGAAATCCTTTACGGAGAACGATATCTCGTCGAAGCCTGACATGGCTGGTGGTTCAATTCGCTGTGAATGGTTTTTGCCGACACGGGCCCGATTACTGCGGCAATCGGGCGGTTTTGGCGGGGAAACCGAATACCAATTGGATTATAGGTCGAAGTTCCCCGAAGGCTAGCCCCTTGACATACCATGCCAAGCCATTGCAGAATTGCTGAAATGAGCAAAACAATCAAGTCGCTGGCGCGGGTCGGGACAAAGGCGGTCAAGGCCGCCGGCCCGGCCGATGCCAAAAAACACGCCGCCGATATTGTTCGCTTGCTCCGCCGCGAGTATCCCGATGCCACCTGCTCGCTGACGTTCACAAATCCGCTAGAGCTCCTGGTGGCAACGGTCCTTTCGGCCCAGTGTACCGACGAGCGCGTGAACATCGTCACCAAGGACTTATTTCGCAAGTATCGTAGTGCGGCCGATTACGCGCGCGCCGCTATCGCCGAACTGGAAAAGGACATCCAAAGCACTGGCTTTTTCCGCAATAAAGCCAAGAGCATCCAGAACTGTAGCCGGATTTTGGCCGAACAATACGGCGGCAAGGTGCCGCAATCGATCGAGCAGCTTGTTGAATTGCCCGGCGTCGGCCGAAAGACGGCCAATGTAGTGCTCGGCACCGTGTTTGGCATCGCGTCGGGCGTTGTGGTCGATACGCACGTCACGCGGCTCAGCACCCGCATGGGTCTCACCAAGCATACGAACGCGGAAAAAATTGAAGCGGAGCTCATGGCCTTGATTCCCAGCAAGGAATGGGTCGCCTTCAGCCACCGCATGATCCAGCACGGACGAAAGGTTTGCATGGCGCGGAAGCCCAAGTGCGATGTGTGCGCTTCGAGCGCGGTCTGCCCGAAAATCGGCGTCGAGTGAGGCTGCTATGGTCCTTTCCGGCCACGAAATCCGTCAGCGAATGGGCCAAGACATCGTCATTGATCCGTTCGACGAAAGCCGCCTCAATCCCAACAGCTACAACCTGACGCTGCACGACGAATTGCTGGTTTACGAGGAAGTCGTGCTGGATATGCGGCGGCCGAATCGCACGCGCCGCATAACGATTCCGCCGGACGGCATGGTCTTGCAACCGCATCAGCTCTATCTGGGCAGGACATGCGAGCGCACCGAGACCCGCAACTGCGTGCCGATGATCGAAGGCCGCTCGTCCATCGGCCGCCTTGGGTTGTTCGTTCACGTGACTGCCGGCTTCGGCGACGTCGGCTTTTGCGGCTATTGGACGCTGGAAATGTTCGCCGTGCAGCCGGTGCGGGTTTATGCGGGCGTGGCGATTTGCCAGATTTTTTACCACGACATCCGCGGCACGTTCACCGAGTACGCGAGCGACAAATACCAGCACAACACCGACATCCAGCCCAGCCTGCTGTTCAAAGAGCTTTCGCCCGGCTGCGAGGACCCGCAGCGAACGCTTTCCTTCGGATTCGAGCGTTAAGTTTGTACGCTGGACTTCCGCGTCTGCCCAATTACGATAGATGTCTGACCTGAAAGCACACCATGATTATGCCGACACGACTTGCCGTCTTCTTGTTCTTCATCGCGATTGCTATTCCATGCACTTGGGGCAGCGAGCCTGCTCCGACCCAAGCCACTGTGCTCGACCTTTACCGCGAGTACAAGGCGGATCACAACAGCCTTCGATTGGCCTTCGAGCTTCCGGCCTCCGAAGATTGGCTCGATCGCGAGCAGAAACTGGATGAGACATGGCGAACGCGCCTGGATAAGCTGAACATTGAACCCTTGAACGCCCGCGATCGGGCGGAATATTTGCTCCTCCGCAGCGAAGTGCAAGGCGATCTTGACGACGTGGCGCTAGCCCGCAAGCGGTTGGGCGAAATCGCCACGCTCGTGCCGTTCCGCGGCACGATCCACGACTTGGAACGAACCCGGCGGAAGTGGAATACGCCGGATTGGCGAACGGCCGCGACCAAGATCGCCGGCATTGCCGATGCAGCGAAACAGGCCCGCGAGAAACTCCCCAAGCCGGGCAGCAAGCAGCTTTCGCCCGCTGTCGCCCTCCGCGCAGCCGGGGCCGTCCGCTCGCTGCAGGATTTGCTCAAGCGATGGTACTCGTTTTATGATGGCCATCAGCCCGGCTTCGACTGGTGGATAAAGAAGCCTTACGACGACGCCGCCAAGCAGTTGGATGATTACGCCAAGCAGCTTCGCGAGGAGATTGCCGGCCAGAAGGGCAAGGAGGAGGACCCGCTGGTGGGTGAGCCGATCGGAGCGGAGGCGGTGGCCAAGGAGATTCGTCGCCAGTGGCTGCCGTATACGGCCGACGAGCTTATCGAGATTGGCGAACAGGAGTTTGCTTGGGGCGAGAAGGAAATGAAAAAGGCCGCCCATGAATTGAAGCTCGGCGACGACTGGAAGGCCGCACTGGCCCGCGTGAAGGCCGATTTCGCGCCGCCGGGCGAGCAAGACGAACTAGTCGCTCGGACCGCTCATGAATCAATCGACTTCGTAACGCGGCACGACCTCGTGACGGTTCCCAAATTGTGTGACGAATCGTGGGGTCTGACGATGATTTCGCCGGAAACGCTCAAGACGATTCCCTACGCTGCCTACAACGGCCGCGAGATGATGGTCGCCTACGCCAGCGCCGACCAGAAGCAGGACGACAAGCTGATGGTCATGGAGGGCAACAACCGGCACTTCACGCACCTGGTCATTCCGCACGAGTTGATCCCAGGCCATCACTTGCAGCAGTATTACGAAGCCCGCGGCCCCGAGCGGCCCTTTTCCACGCCATTTTACGTCGAGGGCTGGGCGTTGTACTGGGAGATGCGCTATTGGGACCTCGGCTGGTCGCGGACGCCAGAAGATCGCATGGGCATGATCTTCTGGCGAATGACCCGCGCGGCCCGCGTATTTCTAACACTGAAATACCATCTCGGCCGGATGAAGCCTGACGAGATGGTTGCCTTCCTGATGGATCGCATCGGCCACGAAAAGCTCGGCGCCCGCGGCGAAGTGCGGCGGTTCATCCAAGCGGAGCCGCTCTATCAAGTCGGCTACTTGGTCGGCGGGCGGCAGATTCTCGCGCTGCACGACGAAATGGTTGGACCCGGCAAGCTCACGGAGCGGCAGTTCCACGACGCCGTCTTGAAGCAAGGCGTAATGCCGATCGAACTCCTCCGCGCCGCACTGACCGGTGTCAAACTGCCGAAGGATGCGAAGCCGGAGTGGCGGTTTGCGATGTAATCACGCCTTCCAGCCCGCCGCTTCCTCTCCATCTAACCTCAGCGTCAAACATTTCGCCGAGCCGCCCGACTTGACGAACTCGCTTAGCGGCGTGGCGATCGGTGTGTAGCCGCGGGATAGCAATTGGCGGTGCAACTCGGGGCAGCCGACGTTCGTGACCACCGTACGGCCGACGACCACCGCGTTGCAAGCGAAGTTCCATGCCTCGGACTCTTCGACTTCAATCAATTCGTCGACGACTTCTTTCAGTGCTCGCTGCCCGTACTCATCGAACGCTCTCGGGTAATAGATCGCGACTCCCGGCGCGAGCGGGCAGAAGCAGGTGTCGAGATGGTAATAGCGCGGATCGACTAGTTCCAGCGAAATGACTCGGCAACCGAGCAAGTCGCCAATCTCCCGATGCCCGGCGATGGCGGTGCGAATGCGGTAGCCGGCGAGGAGCGTGTCACCGCAGAACAAAGCGTCGCCCGCGCCCTCGAAATACGTGTTGTGCTTGAGCTTTCGCAGCTCGAAATCGTGCGCGGCGAACCACTCTTGAGCATAGGGCTCCTCAACTTGCCGCTGGGGATGCCGAAAGCGAGCGGGCACGGCGATCTTGCCGAATATAACCGCGGCATTCGCGGTAAACACCAGGTCCGGCATGCCCTTCTTTGGTTCCATGCACTCGATTGTGGCCCCGGCCTCTTCCAACCGCCGCCGCAGCTCCTGCCACTGCGACACCGCCACAGCATGGTCGGCCCCCCGCTGGCGGTCCATCCATGGGTTGATTTCGTATTCAATGCCATAGTGGTCCGGAGGACACATTAGAATCCGCGGAGGGGAGGCGCGAAGAGGGGGAGACGCCGGGACCTGGTCGCTCATACGTTCTTCGCTCTCCCCTTCTCCCCTTCTCCCCTTCTCCCTTTCTCCATGTCTCCCGTCTCGATCGCCGTCAACTCATCCACCAGCGCCCGCAAGAAAGGGGCCACGTCGGTAACTAAGCTTACGGTCTGAAATGAGCCCCGGTCGGCCAGCTTGATGGCCGTCGAGGGGTTGATATCGACACAGACGACCTGAACCCACGACGGCAGCAGATTGCCCACCGCGATCGAATGCAGCGTTGTGGCGATCATCAGGCAGAAAGTTACGCCGCGGAGTTTTTCGCGCATCAGACGCTGGGCCTCCAGCACGTCGGTGATGACGTCCGGCAGGGGCCCGTCGTCGCGGATGCTGCCGGCCAGAAGGTAATCGACGCCGTGGCGCACGCACTCATACATCACACCCACATTGATTGCGCCTTTCTCGACCGCGGGCCGGATTCCGCCCAGGCGGCGGATGCGGTTGATCGCGCGGAGGTGATGCGCGTGCCCCGCCTCGGCCGGGATGCCGCGGTCGAGATAGACGCCCAGACTCGTTCCGTACAGCGCTTGCTCGATGTCGTGCGCGGCCAGCGCGTTGCCGGCCAGGAGCACGTCCACGTATCCCATGCGAATGATCTGCTCCAAAAACTCACCGCTGCCGGTGTGGACCACCGCCGGACCGGCGACGACCGCCGTGCGGCCGCCGGACGCGCGGTTCTCGGCAAGCTGCCGGGCAATCTGGCGGATGGCGACATTCTTCGGTTTCTCCGTGGAAACGTTGCTGCCCATGAACTCAAACGTCTCCGCCCCGCGGGCTCGTTCCTCGGGAAAGACGCGAACGCCCGCATGTCCGACAACGATCTTATCGTCGATGCGGGTGTCGGTCATGGCCAGGCAACGAGCGGTCATTTTGGGCGGATCGACAAGAATCGCGCAGTCCATTTCCTGGCCCGCCACTTCGATCCAGCGGCCGGCGACGCGGACCTCGGTTCGCTGATTGGTCGTGCTGTAGAAGTCTTCCGGATAGGCGCCATCCATATCGGCGGCAACGAGAGTGCAGTCGCTGACATCCGTCGGCACTGCGCCGTGGTCGGCAATCAAAGCGAGAACTTTTTCCAGTTCATCCGTGCTGGCCGCGCGGACTTCAATCACCGCATGGCTCGGGTCGTTCCTCAGTTTGCCGATGGTAATGTGTTTGATCGTGCAGCTTGCCGCCATTGGCGGCCACGGCGTCGAGAATCTTGGGCAGGATGAGGCTGTCGATGATGTGACCGCGGACCTCGACTTCTTCGACAAATGGGCCGCCGGCCGACGACATTTTTTGCGTAGCGTGCATAGTATGCCTCCTGCACTTCTTGCCAAGTACGCGACCATTTTAGAAGACCGGCAGGCACTTGGCAATCGGCGCAATACGAATCTGGTCAAAAGTCGTCCGAAGTGCGATAATAAAAGGATGAACCCAATGAAACGAGCCTTAACGATCTTTGCTTGCGCGATCGGCGCCTGCTTACTGACTATGCCGCTGTCCGCGGGCGTGGTCGTGGTGCAAAACTTTACGCCGGGCAAGATTTCGTTTCTGGCGCAATCCAGCGACGGCCGGCGAAGCCAGTACACACTGACGCGGACCGATGTCGCGGCGATTCCCACAGAGGGCCCGGTGACTATCGTCTTGGGCGAGGGCACCGCCGCGGTCGTTCGGCAGGCGCCGCTCAATTCCATTCTTTACTTGGGACTGCGCGACGGCAAACCGGATTTGATTCGCGTTCCATTGCCCGGCGACGAAGACAAGCCGGCATCGGCCGCGCCGGAGCCCGCGCCCATAACCGCGCCGCCAGAGCATCCGCAACCGCAACCCCCGCCGAAGGTCCCCGGCGTCTATAAGATTCCCGTGGCGATCCTCGTCGACACGGCCGATGTGCGCGCGCGGGCCGTATGGGAAAAGAAACTGCGAAAGCGGTTGGACGACGCCTCGGATATCTTCGAGCACCATTGCCGCGTACGATTCGAGGTCGTTTCGACAGGAACTTGGAAGTCGAACCTGGATATTCGCTCTTTTGACGAAGCCCTGAATGATTTTGCCCAAAAGGTTCAGCCCGGCAAGGCGCGAGTCGCCATCGGCTTCACCAGCCGCTACGATTGGCTCCAAGATGAATCGCATCTCGGCGGGACCCACGGCTCGCTGGGCCAGCACGTCCTCATTCGCGAAGGCGTGCGCGTGAGCGAGCCGGAGCGATTGGAAGTCCTAGTCCACGAACTGGGCCACTTTCTCGGCGCCGCGCATACGGCCGACCAAAGCTCGGTGATGCGGCCCAAGCTGGGCGATCGCCGCTCGACGGCCAAGAGCTTTCGCATCGGCTTCGACGCTTACAACACGCTGGTCATTAATCTCGTCGCCGAGGAAATGCAAACGCGGCACATTTGGACCGCGAGCATCCTGTCTCCGGAAGCTAAGACGGCGGTTCGCGGGGCCTACATGGCGCTGGCCAAGTCAATCCCCAACGATCCGGTGTCCACGTCATCCGTCGAGTCGCTCGGGCCAGCGCCGCCGGCTCCCGGCCCGCCAAGCATCGCCGGCCCTGAACTAATCAATGGCGCAAGGTTTATCGTGCAGGCGCTTGCCCAAGCCGCCCGCGAGAATACCAAATTGCCCGTCACGTCCAAGGATCGCAAGGCCCAGCTCTGGCGGACGGGCGACGAACTGATGTCCTATTACGTCCGCAGCGCGGCCGCCGCCGCGCGGCAACTGAGGCGGGAAACCGCGCCCTCGGCCTTCCTGCTCGGGCTGGCTGTGGGCCTTGACGAATCGAACTATGTTCACGACAAGCCGGCCCTGAATGACGTTTGGCAGAAAATCGAGCCGGATGAGCAGCGCTTGGCCCGCGCCTTGATCATGGGATCGCCGTCGATCCGCAAGCGCCACGACCTGGTCGGACACTTTACCATGTCGGCGGCCTTAGTCGTGCTGTCGGGCCCCCAAGGTGCCGAGGCGGCCGGGCTGGGCAAGGAAATCCTCGATTCCAAGAGCGGCAATGGATTCAGCTTTGTCGATCTCTGTGCGGATATGTCCGGCGTGTTATTCGCCACGCACGTCCGCGAGGACAATATCCCCTTGGAGCAAGTAATCAAAGGCTTTGCCGTCGAGAACTTCGTGCCTTCCTTGGACGACCTGCCTGAGGATGTTTCCTGGGAAAAGTTCCAGAAGGACTATGGCGAAGGGGCTTCAGAGAAATTCCGGCAACAGCGCGGTGTGATCTACCATCGCGTCCTCGCTTTGCCTCCGTACCGAGCGCCGGCGGCGACGAAGAAGTAAGAACTTCCTTCGTGTGACACTCCTTGACGATGTGGTACACGCATTGAGTGTTGGTAGTTATATTCTGTTGTTATCGTAGATAATCAGAGATGTCCCTTTTTCATGCCCGAAGATCTAAGGTCCAAGATCTAAGAGGAGAAGTCCGATGAAAGTGAACTTCGCTGTATCGCTCGCGATCGTTGCGGCGATGCCCGGTTTCATTGGCCTCGCGGCATCGGCCGCCGAAACCGCGCAGAAGACGGCGGAATCCAAGGCCGCCGGCGATGCGCAGGCGAAGGCCATTAAGGAATTGCAGGGCGATTGGAGGGTCATCCGAACGGAGAGGGATGGCCAAGTAATGAGTGATGTGCCGTCCGATGCCAGCGTGAACATTGAGGGCGACGAAATGAAGCGTCCCGGCCCGGACGACCGCGCGGGCACGTTCAAGTTAGACCCAGGCAAGTCGCCCGCCGAAATCGACGTCACCTATACTGGCGGTCCAGACAAGGGCAAGACCGTCGCTGGAATATACTCGCTGAAGGAACGAAGACTTACTATCTGCATCTTTGAGCCTTCCGCCGCCGCGGCGCAACGACCCAAGGAATTCAAGACGCAGCCCAACGACCATCTCGTGCTGGTAGTCTTTGAGCGCGTGGCTGATGCCGCGCCGCCCAAAGAGAAGGCCATTAAGGAATTGCAGGGCGATTGGAGAGTCCTTCGCATGGAGATTGGTGGCCGGAGATTTGGCGGCAGCCCGTACGATAGCAATGGCCACATGATCATCAAGGGCGATGAGGTCAAGTTTGACGGTGTTTCGCCGACGATCAAGCTGACGTTAGACCTCAGCAAGTCGCCGGCGCAGATTGACCTGACCGCGACCAGCGGCGAGCAGAAAGGCAAAACCCAATCGGGGATGTACACCTTGAATGAGGGAAGACTTACTCTTTGCCTTTCTAGCGCGCGCGACCCCTCGGCCCCTCGACCCAAGGAGTTCAAGGCGAGCGAGAAGATTGAGCTGACAATCTTTGAGCGAGTGGCCGATGCTGCGCCGCGGAAGTGGTTGGACAAAACGGAGAAACACGAAACGACCGCCAAGTACGTGAGCCGAACCGCGGATGGCGTCCGCCTCGAGAAGACAAACGGCAAGATCATTGTGGTTCCTTTCGACAAGTTGAGCGAGATCGATCAGCAGTGTGTTCGGGTGAAGTGTTGGCTCGAAGAGGAGGAGAAGCGCGCGACTGAGGCCAAGAAAGGGGCGCCAAGCTTGAAGCAGAAATGAAGAAGGCCGCCGAATCACTCGCCGCCGGCAAAATGGACGAGGCCATTGCCCATTACCACACGGCGCTCGAGATCAAGCCCGACAGCGCGGAGGCGCACAACGGCCTGGGATTAGCGCTCGTGAAAAACGGCCGTATGGACGAGGCGATCGCCCACTTTCAGATGGCATTGAAGATTAAACCTGACTTCGCGGAGGCATACAACGGCCTCGGAGCGGTGCTGCTGAAGAAGGGCCTAGTTCGCGAGGCGACCGCCCAATTTCAAAAGGCGCTGGAGATAAAGCCCGACTATGCCGCGGCAAAAGAGAACTTGGAAAAAGCACAGAAGGCCGCGCAGGCCGGCAAGTAGTGTTCGTGCCTCGCCGCGTGTGACCTTCAAAGTCTACCCTACGGGCATACTGCTGACCACGGCCATCGGCCGCGCGGCCGGCGTGCCGCCGGTCCCCTGCCGGTCGTACTACTGCACCGCCTCCAGCAGGACCTCGCATGTTTTTGCGATACATTCGCGGTCCATGTTGGCATGGTCGTCGCGGCGCTCCTGAAGGAACTTTGATTTCTCATTGCCAATTTGATCCTAACCTGAGACTTATGAAGAAGCAAGTGCCCGGCAACCGCCGCAATGCCGCACGATGCGCTTGATGGCCTCGCCACGCGGCGGCTGAATAAAGCCGACGACCTTCATCTCGCCCTTGCACTTCGGGCATTCCGGAGGGTCCAACTCGTAGTCCCGCTTGATGAGCATGGGCCAGGTCTGGCTGGCTCGAGCGGTGGGTGGAGAAGCCAGGATTCCTGGAATAATCCGCGGAACTTTCGGCGAACAGAGGTGTTGATATATTATAGTAACAAAAGTCAACATAACGCGCAAATGCACCAAACACAAAGGGGCGGTGCGGGAAGCAATGATAAATGTTCAAAAACCAATGTTCAATGTGCAATCATCATTGAACATTGGGAATTGAACATTTGGTGCTCCCCTCGATTAACGCCGCGCACTAAGCCGCGAACACCCAAAGGAGGTATTAAACAGCGAAAACGTGTAGGCTTTTGTAGGGTTTTGTAGGGTTCGGACAATTCGATCCCACTCGCTTGCGCGTCGGGCTTATATGTCCCGCTCGCCGCCAACGGCAGCCGCGCGTTCGAGTAAACACGCTACACCCGCAGTTCTTCCGGTCCGACCGTCACGATCGTGAAGTCGCCGGGCGGGTTCGCCGCCAGGTAGTCATTGATTTCTGCGCATGTCAGGCCGTCTACGATCCGCTGCAGTTCGTCCAACGTCCGGGCACGATTGAGGTGGTACCATTCGCGAGCGATCGAAGAAGCCCGCGAAAAGCTCGATTCCTGCTGCATGACCAGCTCGGTTTTGATGCGGGCCTTGAGGCGGTCAAGTTCGCCCGATTCGATGCCGCGCGCGAGGCGACGCAATTCGGCGAGCGTAACGTCGAGCGTCTCCTGGGCGCGCTGCGCTGGTGCCTGCATAGCAGAACACGCCCGCCCGATCCAATAGCGTGTGATAACTGGCGTATACGCTATAGCATAGCCCGCGCCGCTCGCGGACTTCCGTGAAGAGCCGGGAGCTCATGCCGCCGCCCAGTGCGCCGACCGCGCCCCAAGCGCGGAAGTAGTCTTCGTGGCGATACGGCACGCTTCGATAGGCGATGCCGACGTGCGTTTGAGCCGAATCGAACGGGACGTGCAGGTATCCGCCTTGGGCCGGGGATTCGTCGAAGTTGGCGCCGTTCGCCGCCTGCCAGTCGCCGAACAGGCGGCCGACCAGGTCCTTCAGCGGCCCCCATTCGACGCGTCCGGCGACGCCCAGCACGGTGCCTTGCGGCTGGAATTGGCGCCGCACGAACTCACGAATCTCGTCCAGCTCGATGGTTTCCAGGGCCTCCTGCTCGCCCAGCGATGAGCGGCCCCACGGTTCGGGGTAGAACCGTCGCCGCAGTTCGATCATTGCCTTTTCCGCCGGTTCATCCTCGACCGCGCGGAGGCTTTGCAGCACCGTCTGGCGGCAGGCATCAAGTTCTTCCTCCGGCAGCCGAGGCCGCTGCAAGACATCGGCAAATATGCCGAGCGCGGCGGGCAGGTTCTCGGCGAGCGTCGCACCGCCGTACGACATCCGCGCACTGGATACGGAGGCGTGAAGTTCCACGCCCAGGTTGTCCAAATCGAGAACGAATTGATGGTTGTCTCGCGGTCCCGCGCCGCGGAGCGTCATTTCGCAGGCGAACGAACCGAGGCCCAGCCGCTTGTCCGGCTCGTGGACGCAGCCCGCCGGCACCAAAAACGAGAATGCGGCCGATTGCAGCCATTGCATCGGCTGTGCCAAGAGGACCAAGCCATTCGGAAACGTGTGGGAGAGAATCGAAGCGGTCACGGATTAGTTTTGCCTAGGCGTAAACGTGCTCGACGGCTTTATAGACTGTCTTGATCGTTACAAAGCCCAGCCGTCGGTAAAGCCGCAAGGCGCCATCATTTTGCGCCGTAACTTCCAGGTAGACGCGGCGAATGCCCGCCTGGCGGAATCCCTGCAGGGCGTGGAAGAGCAGGTTCGTGCCCAGCCCCGCGTTGCGGTGCTCCGGCGCGATGCCCAGATTCTGGATCGAGCCCAGCCCATTGGGATCGCGAATACCTTGCACGGTGCCGCAGTGCTCCAATCGCCGGGCATCCAAGCCATAGGACAGGAGCCACGTTGTGCCGGCGATGAAACCCGGCTTGCGGACGATTTCACGCATCAGCCGCCGGCAGCCGTCCAACTCGCCCAGGCAGGGGAAAACATTCGCGTCAAGCTCGCTGCGGAAGCTCGCGTACTTGGCTTCAGCGAAGGCGTCCAACAAGTCGGGGTCCCAAGGCGCAAAACGGTAGCCCAGCGGCGTGCGCGGTGGTGTAAACTCGCGGCCCGCCAGTGTGATTTCCATGCGATAACGCTTGAAGTACATGAGCTCCACGGCGGGCCAACCCGATAAGGAATGCGAACTTGAAATCGCATTCTTAGTCTATCGGACGGACATGGAGGGGTCAATTGTCCGCTGGAGAGCAAAATGCCGCGGAAACCAGCGAAAAACGGCCAATAAGGCCGTCTTTTCCGACCTTACCAATTGAGCTCGATTCCCAGGTTGTTGGGTCGGGCCAGTAGGCCAAATGGCAATCTGTCGCGCTCACTTGATCGCAACCGTGGTCTCGCCAGCCCTCTTGCCCGTGACGATGTCGCGGGTTGACTGGAAGAACGCAGCCAGACCACCGCCGCTAGCGACGTGATTGATCTGTCCGTTCGCGTGTACCGTCGTGGCGTTGAGGTAATAAGCACCGTTCTGGGCGAGGGGGTCGGTGTTCGGGCCCATGATGTCCGCAGTACGCCTGCCGTAGCTCTCCGAGGAGTTCCATTCGTTGAGGATCGCCAGCAGCGCCGCATCGTTGGCACTATAGTTTGTCGTGCCCGCGATCAGCAGGGCATCGCCGCCGCCCGCGGCGAGCAGACTGGCGCTGGCGCCGGCAATAAGGATTGAGCGACCCACGCCGCCGTAGAGTTTGTTGGCGCCGGTGCCGCCGACGATCACGTTCGGGCCGCCTCCGCCCCAAAGCGTGTCGTTGCCCTGGCCGCCATAGATGAACGAGGGGATCATCACTAGCGGCGAGACGCCGATCGTTTCGTTGCCCGCCACGCCGTGGATAATAATGCGGCTAGTCGGGGCGAAGACGCCTTTCGATAGGCCATTGAAGAGCACGTTGACCGATCCGACCGGAATGCCAGTTCCCTTGATTGGATTGACGACGATCGTGTCGCTGCTGCCGGTGCCGTAGATGTATAGTGCGGTCTTGCCTGGCGCGAGCGGGTCGGGAAGCAGGTACGCAGCGTTGACCGTCGGCAGCGGGAGCACGTTGACGTTCGCTTGCCCGACCACCGAGCCGTTGGTCGCGGAAACCGTTCCGCTTGCAGGAGACGACTGCGCGGTCAAGAGGCCGCCGGTGGTGATCTGTCCGACGGTCGAAGCCCAGGTGAAGGTCGGCTGGGTGGCGAGCAGCGCGCCGAACTGGTCGTATCCAGTGGCAGAGAATTGCAGCGCGGCTCCGACATAAACCGACGCCGTGGCAGGAGTCGTATGGATAGTAGTGAGCGTCTGGTTCACCGTCAGCGTGACTTTGCTGGTGACGGTCAAATTGAGAGAGCTGACGACGGTGACGGTAAACGCGTAGTTTCCCGCGCTGTAGAACGTGGCCGTTGTGTTCAGTGCCGCGCTCGTGCCATTGACGCTGAAGGTCGGGGTCTTCACGCCGTTGGGCACGGTCGTGGCCGCCCAGGTGTAGACCAAGTCGGAGCCGCCCTGCTCGTCGGTAGCCGTTACCGAAAGCCCGGTCGTCGTGCCGGTGACGGGCGAAGGCGTGGCCGCCGCGGGCGTGACGATCAAGGGGGCATTCGACAAAACGGTCACATTCGCCGTTCCCGACACTGCTCCGCTGGCCGCCGAGACGACCGCCGTGCCGGCGGCGGTCGGCGAACTGAACAGCCCAGCGGCTGTGATCGAGCCGACGCCGCTCACTTCGGACCACGTGAACGTCGGCTGCGTCGCCATTGCCGCGCCAAACTGATCGTCAGCCGTGGCGGTGAATTGCTGTGTCTGGTCCTCGTAGATCGACGGACTGGCCGGCGTCACGGCGATGGTCGTGAGCGTTTGGTTCACGGTCACGCTCACGCTGCTGGTGACCGTCTGTCCGCCGGCATCGGCGATGGTTACGGTAAACGTATATGCCCCGGCCTGCGAGAAGGTGGCGGTCGAATTCTTCGACGAATTCGTGCCGTTGGCGCTGTAAAGTGGTTGCGCGGCGCCCGTCGGGACAGTCGTTGCAAGCCAGGTGTAGGTCAGCGTGGACTCGCCGTTCACATCGGCCCCCACCACGCTGAGACTGGTGGTAAGCCCGTTCACTGGCGACGGAGTTGCTTTGGCGGCGGTGGCGACAGTCGGCGGCGCGACGAAAGTGAACTTGTCGGCAGCCGACGCGGTGGACGTTCCACCCGGGTCGGTCACGACGATGTCGACCGTCCCCGTGCCCGCGGGCGAAGTCACGACGATTTGCGTCGGCGTGTTGCTCTTGATCGTCGCCGCCACGCTTCCGAAGTTGACCTGGCTCGCGCCGGCCAGGTTCGTGCCGGTGATCGTCACGGTCGTCCCGCCGGCGAGGGCGCCGCTGGCAGGCGACACGCTGGTGATCGTCGGCTGGCTTTCGTAAGTGAACTGGTCGGCCGAGGACGTCGCGGACGTGCCGTTGGCGTTGGTGACAGTCACGTCGACAGTGCCCGCCGTCCCCGCGGGCACGGTGGCGGTGATCTTCGAAGCGGAGACGACCGTGAAAGCGGTCGCTGGCGTCGGGCCAAAATAGACCGCCGTAGTGCCGGTAAAGTTGCCGCCGGCGATCGTCACCGTCGTTCCGCCCGCCAAGGGTGCCGCAGGCGGGGTGATGGCGGTCACGGTAGGCACGAGCGAGTAAGTGAATTGCGTTGTGGCGGAGGTCGCCGATACTCCACCCGGGCCCGTCACAGTCACATTGACCGTGCCGCTGCCGGCCGGGCTGACGGCCGTGATCTGCGTCGACGAGACCACCGTGACGTTAGTCGCCGGCGTGGTGCCGAAATCGACGATCATCCCGCCCGTGAGGTTGGTGCCGGTGATCGTCACTGTCGTTCCGCCGGCGGTCGATCCGCTCGCCGGGCTGATGCTCGTTACCGCAGGAACGTAATTCACTAACCCCGGAATGAGCTTGTTGCCAATGGGGGAGCCGAGTCCCGTCGCCAGGTCGTAGCCCGTCCCGGCTTTATAAGTGGGCAACGGTCCCATGCTTCCCGTGGTGATATCGTGATAATCGGCCGCCGGAAGGCTATAAAGGAGCGGCAATGTCTGCGAGCTGCTATCGAGCGACCCTAGGCCGGCAATTGCGCGGCCTTCGTCGGCAA
Organism: uncultured Planctomycetia bacterium; assembly: GCA_963775975.1. GTDB lineage: Bacteria > Planctomycetota > Planctomycetia > Pirellulales > Thermoguttaceae > JANXQG01. The sequence continues at coordinate 4,037,139 of CAVZKX010000002.1, read as the reverse complement.
TGGCAATAATGCCGGCGAACATTGGTGTGGAGAGGCTCGTGCCGCCGTTGCCGTTGCCCCAGATGCCGAAGTCGACGGCCGAGTCGAAAGTATCGTAAACCGGCACGCCGGTGGCTGGGTCGGCCTCCATCGAAACGTCGGGGAACGTGCGGTTGGTCGTGCTGTATTTGTTGACGATGCCGCTCTGATACGTGGGAAAGGTCTCGACGGCGCTGATGCCGCCGCCGCTGCCGCCGTAGAAACTGCTGTTGAGGCCGCTGCCCCAGGTGGTCTCGCTGCCGTAGGCATAGTTCGGGTTGCTGCCGGTGACGGTGAGCGTCGTCCCACCCACGGAAACCACGCGCGAGGACGAGGTTGGATACTCGGGCGCGGGCGACGCGTCCGAGCCGTCGCCGTAGGCGCCGTTGTCGCCCGAGGCGGCTAGGAACGTGATGCCGCCGGCCAACTGCGTGCCGCCGATCGTGGCCGAGCCGCCGAGGTGGCCCGCCGGCGTGGTGAAGTCCGTCGAGTCGTAGTTGGCGATCTGGCCCGAGGTCCAAGTGCTTTCGTCGCCGTCCCAGCTCATGGAAACGGCCACCACGCCCGGCGTGTTGTCGGCCGTGTGAACTGCCGTAAACAAATTGGCGATATTGTTGCCGTCGTTCGCCGCCTCGAAGAGGTCGATGTTGGCCATGGGCGCGATGGCATGCGCCGACTCGATGTCCAGGATCTCCTCGCCTTCCCAACCGGCATAAGGATCGGGGCCGACGTAGTTCGGGCTGCTGATGCTCGTGCTCACCGGCTGGCCGGTCTGCGTCAATTGCTTGAACGTCGGGCTGCCGCTGCCGCTATTGAAAGTAGGCAGGCCGAAATAGGTGGAGAACGCATTCAGGTCGCTGGCGGCGTAAGGATCGTCGAAGGCGTCGACGATGGCGATCGTCTGGCCGCGGCCGTCGCCGGGCACGCCGGCGAAGCTGATGCCGCCCGCGAGCACGCCTGCGGTGTAACTGCCCAGTCCATAGGCCGCGCGGATTCCGTTTACCAAAATCGGCAAGGGTGATGCGTCTTTGGGAACGCGCCCTTTGATATCAAGGCGCACCAGCAAGGGAGCGGCCGACAACAGCGTCCGCACCTCCAACGACTCAAACTCCAGGCGACGGCCGTCGCGACGGTTGACCCGCGATTTGGACTTGCGTTGTGTCGAACCCGTGAGCCAATTGCGAGCACTTTGAAGCCAAGCCATGATCGCCCTTACTTCCCTTGTACAGAGTATGCCTACGCCGAGTAGCATAAAGTACCCACTCCGCAAAGTCAAGAATCCGCCGGCGCAAACCATGCGGAATCAGCCGAATAAGACGGTCATTTCGGACACTCACCGCCAGTGCTTCGCATTTGCGAAGGTAGGCGATACATGGCGCACAGATTAACGCATCAGTGAACGCATGTACCGAGGAGCGGCTCGTAGAGCGCACCCGACGTTCAATTGGGGCCGGCTCGATGCATAATAACTCTACAGGGCGCATGCCTGTGTAGCTGCAAACGGCCCATCACCAGCACATGTCGATGCCCAGATTGGCGCCGTGGTAGAAAATGCCGCTGCCCACGTTCACCTGCGTCGTGCCGGCGGTCAAGTCGGTCTGTGCGATCTGGTTCATCGGCTGGGCGACGTTGTCGATGTACATCACTTGGTAGCCGAAGCTGCAAGAGACGTGCTTGTCGATCTGAACATAACCCGTAAGGCCCGCCTCGCCGAATCCGGCGATGTGACACTGGACGCCGCTGGTCGATAGGTCGCCGAGGTTCCCAGGGTCCGAGAGCGTACTTGTCGTGGTAGCGTTGTTCAACGCTCCGCCGCCTTTGATGAAGGCGCCGACTGCCCAGCAGCCGTCGGCAGGGCCGATCCGGCCGTCGAGTCCAGTCTGCCAGCCGAAGATATGGTTGCGAGTGACGGTAGCGGCCGCAACATTGTTGCCGGTCACCGCGGAAGTTCCGGACCCAGCGTAGCGGTCGAACATGTCGATCCAGCGGAAGCCCGTCAGCCCGTCGATGCCGCTGAGCAGATTCAGCCGTAAATTGATTTCGCCGCTGTGGAGCATCGACGCGACTTCGGCGTGGGCGTCGGTAACGGGCACAGTAATGATGCTGTCGACCGAGAGGTTGGCCAGTCCGTTGGGGAAGTCGGAGTTGGCAAAGTCCCGCGAGGCCGCCCAGGAGTCGATGCCGAAGTAGTTCACTTCCAGGCCCAGCCCGGCGCAATCGGTGACGACGAATTGAAATCGTTCGCCGACGCGGAAAGGCATCTCAAGGTCGTTGCCGTTCAAAAAGTTTCCACCAAAAACGGGATCGGTTATCAGGGCAATCTCCGACGGCTCCGCGCGGTGCAAGTACAGCGCGCTAGCGTCGAACCGCCAGGTGCAGGCGGCGCAGCGTTGGCTCAAATCGCAGAAAAACGGAGCACAGCGGCCCAGCATTGGATCGGCTTCCAAACAACCGGGATTGTCGGCGTAGCGGCAGCATGGATCGTGGCAAAAGCCTTCGGGACTGAATCCCATGAATCCCCCGCAACCCTGAACGTCTGCTCCACATGAGGCGCCGCAGTCTGCACCACAACCATCGGCCAGCGCCGTTGAGCTATTCGCCGCAGATGCAAGCAACGTCAGCCCAATCGCCAAAAAAGTGTTTCTAGTGGCCTTCATGTTCGACTCCTGGTCAGGTTCCTGCCTAGCAAATCCCGAAAATCCGCGCAATTCGATGGCATCCCTACAAACGGATCGGTCGGAATTACCCCTGCGGCAAGAAAAATCGTTCCAGCCGGCATAGACGACGCAAATTGCGCAGCTTGTCGCGCCTTCGGTTTGCCACGATGGAACACTAACCATATACGCATTATGATATGGCTTTCCGCGTTTTCTGAGTTTTAACACTGGGCCGTTTTCCGTCGGGAATCCGACCGCTAGGGAGCCAACTTGCAAGAAACACTTCCGACAGATCCGCGTGGGCCACAGCCCCGATGCCGACGATGCCTTTATGTTTTATGCCCTCGCCCGCGAGAAGATCGACACGGGCCACTATTTCTTCCGGCACGAGTTGGTCGATATCGAAACGCTCAACCGCCGGGCGTTCGAGGGCGACCTCGAACTGACGGCCCTCAGCCTCCACGCCTACGCCCACCTGACCGATCGCTATGTGCTTTGCACCTGCGGCGCCAGCATGGGCGATGGCTACGGCCCGATGCTCGTCGCCCGGCAAAAGCAGCCGTTGGAGGAGTTTCGCCTCTCGACAATCGCCGTGCCGGGCCTGCTCACGACCGCCTATCTGGCATTGCGGCTCTGCCTGGGCATGGAGTTCCGCCCGGTGGTTGTGCCTTTCGACCAAATTCTCGATGCGGTCGTGAGCGGCGAGTACAAAGGCCATCGCATCGATGCCGGGCTGATCATTCATGAAGGGCAACTCACTTATGCGGATCAAAAACTGGAACTGATCGTCGATACGGGCAAGTGGTGGCACGGCGAGACCGGTCTGCCGCTGCCCTTGGGGGCGAACGGCGTCCGCAAGGACCTCGGCCATGCGACGATTTCCGACATCCAACGGCTGTTGAAAGCGAGCATCGAATACGGTCTTGCACATCGTCAGGAAGCTCTGGATTACGCTCTCGGCTTTGGCCGCGGACTCGAGCGCGCAAGGCGGACCAATTCGTCGGCATGTACGTCAACGACTGGACGCTCGACTTTGGCCCGCGCGGACGCCAGGCGGTGACCGAACTGCTCGCTCGCGGCCACGCGGCGGGCGTGATACCCAAGCTGGTTGCTCCGGAGTTTGCGGAGTAGGCGCCGCTCTCGAATTAACGGGCAGCGTTTTTTTGCCGGCCACAATCGCGCAATTCGCCGCGTTTTCATCGGTTTTTGGGGTGCGACAAAGACAGGAACGAGACAGGAGGGACTCAGGAGCGAGACAGGATTACGTCTTCTGGCGGTTTGTTTTCACGGGGAACGGCGCCTTGGCATTGAAACTTCAGCGGCGCGAAAAAAAGGCTCGCCTGCAGGATGTGCCCCGCCTTCGCGTTTTCCAGCCGCTGGGGCGCCTCGTGGCCGGCCGTCGTAAACACTTAGCAACATACGACTTACGGCGCGGCAACAGGCGGCGACTCCCGTGTGCCTCGGAGGAACGGGCTGGGGCACATGGCGGCCGCGACTGCCATTTTGGCAGGAAAGTTGGCATGTCAGGACGCGGTTTCTCGCAATCAGGATTATGTTCGCTCGTGTTGACATAGAAACAACGCCTGACCTCCGACTTCTAACGGCTAACTTCTTGTTCCTGCTCCCTGCTCACCCCTCCCCTCTCCCCTCTCAACTCTCAACTCTCAACTCTCAACTCTTGTACACACTCCCATATATATATTGCTAGATGCGCTATGCGAAAATGGGAGAATTCTTTTCGGAATTTCCCGAAGTCCATACCCGGTAATGGTTTAAAGAATTTTCCGGGTCATTTATGACATATCGCAACTCCGTCGTTTTTTTGCCCGTAGGGTGAGGTCGAGTCCGACGAAGACCCACCATGAATGGTCGTGGAATGGTGGGTCACGCGCCGCGCATGGACACAACCCGCGTTGGGGTTGCTGTATTTCAACGCGCAACACTCCTCCCACGGTAGGCCGTCGCGCCGCCGGCCAACCGTGGGCTAGCGGACGGAATCCCGTTGGGATTTATTCGTCACGGTCCGTGACATGCGCATTGTGCGTAAGAACGTGGGCCGCCAGGTAAAATCCGGTCGGGATTCAATGCCACACGCTCTTCATCCCCAATGGGGATAAGTCCATCGGCCCAGGGGTGGAGCGAGGCATGAGCACCTACCCTGGGAAACCGTCGGCGCGAGTTATTGATCCAATCGTATCGCGCCGTCGGCGACAAGCTCCAAGAATTCGCGATTGCTATCAAGTAGCTCGCTCTGCGCAGCCATTTCCGCCACCGTAAACCAATGCACCGAATCGACCTCGAGAGGGTTCGGCTGGGGGACTTCCGCCGGGTCCATGTCGGCCAGCCACCAGGCGAGATGGACATTCCAGTTGGTCAGGCATTCCCAAAGCCGCCGCCGCGGCGCGACTTTTACGCCGACTTCCTCATAGTATTCGCGAATGACGGCGGCCTCTTCGGATTCGCCGTTTTCAATGCCGCCGCCCGGAAAGCAATAGACCATCGGCGCGATCACATGCCGGCTGCGGCGGATGACTAACATGCGGCCGTCGCGGACGACGATCGCCACCGCGCCGCGGCGGACGGGCGTTTCAGGGAGGTTTTCCATGCCAAAGATCGTAGCCGAGAAACGCATTTTCGGGTAGGCTAGGATGGCACTCGTTCCCACGCTCCGCGTGGGAACGCACTGTTGGCCGCTCCGCGGCCCCGTAACCCTGCATGGACGCGGAGCGTCGTCACGAGAGTGGCAGATTGGCAATCTGCCCTACGGCCGGTCCCCTCCCGCTTCCCACCTACATGGCATCCCCCGAACCAACTGCACCGTCCGACGCGCCGCGCGGCGATCCTTATGCGGCGTGGCGGCTCGCGAGTTATCGGCTCTATGCGGGCAGTTGGTTCCTGATGACCATGGCGCGGTCGATCGAGTTCCTGGCGGTGAACGTCTATCTGTATGGATCCACGAGGGATCTGCTCGCCTTGGGCTGGCAGGGCCTGGTCATGGCGTTGCCGGTGATACTTCTGGCAATTCCTGGCGGTCATTTGGCTGATCGCTTCAATCGCCGCTGGGTGCTGGCGTCGATGTTGCTGTTGACCGCTATCGACAGCGCCGCGCTGGGCGTGGCTTGCGCTTGGCATCTGCCGGCGATCTGGATTTACATGCTGCTGATTATCGACAGCGCGGGGCAGGCCCTCGGAGGGCCGTCGCGGACCGCGTTGCTGCCGTGGCTGGTTCCGCCCGAGCGTTTCGCCAACGCAGTCGCATGGAGCACAACCGTATTTCAGATTTCCACGATGATCGGCCCCGTCGCGGGCGGCTACTTGATCTGGCTTCTCGGCGAGCGCGGCGTGCCGACGGCGTTGGCGTGCGTGGTCGTGTTTCGCTGCCTGGGCTTGATTGGCGTGTTGCTGCTGCCGACGCGGCGGCCGGAGCGAATGCAATCATCAATTTCCCTTGAAGCCCTCTCGGCCGGCATCCGCTTCGTCTGGAGCCACAAGCCGATCCTGGCTACGATCTCGTTGGACCTTTTCGCCGTGCTGTTGGGCGGCGTCACTTACGTGTTGCCGGCCTATGCCGACCAGGTGTTGGGCTATCACTCGCAGGAGCAAATGGCCGCCGTCGCCGGTTATCTTCGCTCCGCCGAAGCGATCGGCGCCATTGCCATGGCGATTTTGCTCGCCCATCTTCCGCCGATCCGCCGAGCGGGCTGGACCATGCTTTGGGCCGTGGCCGGATTCGGAGTAGCCACGATTTGCCTCGGACTTTCCCCCTGGCTGCTGACCGCGCTTTTGTCGATGTTCGTCGCGGGAGCGCTGGATAATATCAGCGTCGTCGTCCGGCATACGATGATCCAGATGCTCACGCCCGACAACATGCGGGGGCGAGTCACCGCGGTGAACAACATATTCATCAATTCCTCGAACGAACTCGGCGGCATGGAATCGGGCATGACGGCAAAGCTATTCGGCCTGGTGCCGTCGATTGTCGGCGGCGGCATCGGGGCGATACTCGTCGTGCTGGGATGCGCCGCCCGATGGCCGCAGATACTCAAGATCGGCTCGCTGGGCGACTTGCGGCCGGCAGACGAGACCATCATTCGCCAGGAAAGCGACGAGGAGATCGCGGCACGATGAAAACGCTCCGTGCGAATGCGCACCGTTGGATCATCCTGGCGGTCAAGCTGCTCGTCGTCGCTGTTTTGCTCTGGTTCGTCCGCGGCAAGATTGAGGAGTCGTGGCTCCGATTTCGCCAGAACCCGCCGCCGATGCACTTCGAGTGGATCGCGCTCTCCGCCGTGTTGTACATTGCGTCTTTGCTGCCGGAAGGACTATTCTGGAACTGGGCCCTGCGGTCGCTGGGGCAGCGCGTCGGGCTATTCGAGACGTTGCGGGCATATTACATCGGTCACTTGGGAAAATACGTGCCCGGCAAGGCGATGGTGATTGTGCTCCGCACGGGACTGATTCATAGCCGCCACGTCGATACGGGCATTGCCGTGGCGAGCGTATTCCTGGAGACGCTCACGATGATGGCCGTGGGGGCATGCATCGCCGTGCCGGCGCTGGCAGTATGGTTCTTTCACGATTGGCGTTTCCTCGCGGTTGCCGTAGTGATGGCAGTAGCCGCCGGCCTGCCGACGCTGCCGCCGGTCTTTTCGCGGCTGGCGAAGTTGATGGGCGTGGGCCGGTCGTCGCCCGGCGTGGCGGAGAAATTGGCCGGCTTCAAATATCCCACGCTTGCCGCCGGCTGGATCATTATGGTTCTCGGCTGGATCGTGATGGGCGCCAGTCTTTGGGCGATGCTTCACGGCCTGGGCTACGATGCCGATTGGCGCAGTTCGTGGTATCGTTACACGGCGATTGTGGCGTCGGCGGTGGTGGGCGGTTTCGCCTCCATGATCCCCGGCGGCTTCGGGGCGCGCGAGGCGGTGTTCACTGGACTGCTCGGCCCGCTCATCGGCACCGACGCGGCGATCATCGTGGCCGTCGGCCTGCGGCTGCTGTGGCTAGTGGCGGAACTGGTGATTTCGGTTATCTTATACTTCGCGGGATGGATGAGAGCGTCGGAACGCCTGTAGGGAACGCCCTCCGCGGCGTTCCGCAATTCGGAACGCCGCGGAGGGCGTTCCCTACAGAGATTTCGGCCGTAATAACAGGTTCAAACCCATGCTATCGATCGTCATTCCGGTATATAACGAGGCCGAGAGCCTGGCCGAGCTGCATCGCGAAATCGGCGCGGTGGCGGCGGCCAATGGATATGACATCGATCTGGTGTTCGTTGACGATGGCTCGCGGGATGATTCGTGGAACATCATCCGTCGTCTGGCCGCCGAGGACGCGCGGGTCTGCGGCATCCGCTTTCGGCGGAATTTCGGCAAGGCGGCCGCGCTCACGGCCGGCTTTGCGGTGGTTCGCGGCGACTTGGTGATGACGATGGACGCCGACTTGCAGGACGATCCGCACGAGATTCCCCGATTCCTGGGCGCCATGCAAGAGAACCTCGATGTCGTCAGTGGCTGGAAGCAGGTCCGCCACGACCCCTGGCACAAGGTCGGGCCATCGCGGATTTTCAACGCCCTGGTAAGCTGGATGACGGGCGTGAATCTGCACGACCACAACTGCGGCATGAAGTGCTACCGCCGCGAGGTGCTCGGCGAGGTGCGGCTCTACGGCGAACTGCACCGCTTCGTGCCCGTGCTGGCCGCCGGCCGCGGCTTTCGCGTGGGCGAGATTGTAATCAATCACCGCGCGCGGAAGTTCGGCCAATCGAAATACGGCGTCACGCGGTTCGTGAAAGGTTTTCTCGATCTTTTGACGGTGAAGTTTTTGACCGGCTACGGACAACGCCCGCAGCACTTGCTGGGCACGATCGGCCTGTCGTGCTTTTCCGTTGGAGGGCTTTGGGCGACCGGGCTGGCGCTTTACCGGATGATATCGTGGTGGGGCATTCCGGGCATCAATCCCATCCATTTACATGAGAGCCCTGCGCCACTCTATGCTATCGGTTTGTGCATCATTGGCGCGCAGTTCATGGCGATTGGCTTTATGGCCGAGTTGTTCATTGCCTATCGCGAACCGCACCAGCCGCCGTATTCAATCGTGGAGAGAACGGAGGAGAAGTAGCGTGGGGCCGAAACGCGTAGCGGACGAGGCCCACCACAGTAATTGCGTAAGTCCATCACGCCCAAAAGTTAGGAAAGTGAGCCAGTTATGACGATCGCCGCGGCCCAGGCGAATGCTTTTTACGAGGAAGTCGCTCGCGAAGGTAGGTTATTTACTTTCACTGGGGACGGAGAGTTCTTGGTGTTCCGGATCAATGACGTTGACGTTATCCCTTTCTGGTCTAAGCGTTCACGTGCTGTCAAGGTGCAAGAAACACATCCCAAGTATCGCCAGTACGAAATCGATGAAACGTCAATTCTTGACTTCTACGAAAAGACGTTACCGCTGCTGAAGGAGGAGCGCATTAGCGTTGGTGTCAACTGGTCCGGCAAGAAGCTGACGGGTTACGATGTACCTGTCAGCCAACTCAAGGAAAACCTTGACTACTGGCGGAAGAAGCTTTCGCCTTGAGAACAGCATGGGAATCGGCCCTCAATCTACGCCAGCCTATTTTGCATCGGCCTCGGCGGGTCGCGGTTCAAGAACCGCGTGACAAGCCGTAGTCTACTGTCGAGGCGCACGGAGGAAGACGAATAGTCGCCGTCGGGCGCCGTCACCTCGCGGTCGCCGAAGCGCGGCCTTTCGTGCGGTCGCCGACACCTGCCAGCAGCCCCGCGACGCTGACGTCCTCGTCGATTTCTTCCCAATGGAGGCCCGTGCCGCCGCCGCTTACTTCGTAGTGCTCTCGTTGTTCCTGCGATGCGTGAAGAAGCCTCGGGAAATAGGCAAGAGGCACGGACAATTGCCGGCCGTCGACCAGCTCGAGCCAGAGATTGTCGGCATCAAACCAGATTCGCGCGGAGCGCGGCTCATTCGGGGAAAAACTCATTCCAGGCCTCCACAATCAGCGCATGGTGTTCTTGGATCACTTCTTGAAGCTCCTTCAATTCCGACGACCTCATTCGATAACTTTCCGCCAAGCGAACTTGCGGCTCGATCCAAAACTTGGCGACCCGCTCGGCGCTTCGAACGTGGATATGGATCGGTTCGCGCGGCTTCCTTCGTTAGCGAAGAAGAAGAAACGGTAACCTCTGTATCGGAGGATAACGGGCACGTCGAACCTCGCATTCGGTCCCGAGAGGTGGTACGATTGGAGTTCTCGGTACAGCTCAGGATGGCAGCCGACCAATTGTATCCCGGCGGAGCGATTTGACAAAGGCCTCTCGACTTTTTGCAGATACACACTATGTCGAACCAACTTTCACAGGATGTCAACGTCGCCCTGCGCCGCTCGATCTACGCCATCCTGATTTGCATCGGGCTGGGCGCGGTGATCGGCCGCATCCTGGCGGTAGATTCGGTCGATATGAGCCGTCTGACCGACAGCAAATTGTCCAAGGAACTGTCGGAAAAGCGAAAGGAACTCGCCGGCAAGCCAATGGAGTTGTCCGGCATTCGGCTCGATTATGCCGTGTTGCAATACCGGAACGAGCTGGCCGTGCGCAATGGCCACATGCGGCCGTTTTTCAGTGCCAACGACCGCAGCCGTTGGATTACCGTTCGCGCGCTGGTCGAGCCGGAAATGCGCGTGCCCGGCGCGCCGTACGCGATTGACAAAGTGATCGACAACGATCCGGCCAACCCAAAGACAAAATCCAACGGCCTTTTGAAGATGCGGGACGGCTGGGACACGATCGACATGGTGCTTCACGATGGTCACTACTATTCCAGCAAGCCGCCGCTGCTCTCCACGCTCATGGCGGCCGAATACTGGGTCATCTACAACTTCACGCACAAGTCGCTCGGCACGCATCCCTACGAGATCGGCCGCTTCATGCTCATCACGATCAATGGCACCTGCCTGCTGCTGTTTTTCATTTTCACCGCGCGGCTCGTCGAGCGGCTGGGCACGAGCGACTGGGGCCGCATCTTCGTCATGGCGGGCGGCGTATTCTGTACGTTTCTCACGACGTTCGCGGTAACGATCACGAACCACTTGCCCGCCGCGGCCTGCGCGGCGGTATTGTTGGACGCGCTAGTAAGAATCTGGTTCGACGACGACCGCAGTACGCGGACATTCATTGTGGCCGGCTTTTTCAGTGCCATGCTGGCGGCCAACGAAGTGCCCGCCGGGCTGCTTTCGGCGCTGGTGACGCTGGTCGTGTTTTGCGTGGCCCCGAAGAAGTCGCTCATCGCCTACCTGCCGCCGGCCGTGCTGGTGACGGCGGCCTTCTTCGGCACGAATTGGATCGCCGTGCATGACCTCAAGCCGGCGCAAATGCACCGCGCCGACGGCGACTGGTACGCCTTCCCCGGCTCCTACTGGAATAACAAGCAAGGGATCGACGTCGGCGAGCAGTCCGCCGGCGTTTATGCGCTCCATGTCCTGGTCGGGCACCACGGCGTTTTCTCGCTCACGCCCATCTGGCTTTTGTTCGTGCTCGGTGCCGCGATTTGGCTCGTGCGTGGTCGCTCCCCGCTCCTGCCGGGAGAGGGGCAGGAGGTGAGGCCAGATCAACGGTTGAGACTGTTTGCGCTCGTCGGCATCTCCGTCACGGTAATCGGACTGGCGTTCTACATATTGGGCAAAAACGTCGATCGCAACTACGGCGGCAACGCCTCAGCCTTTCGCTGGGCATTCTGGATGGCCCCGCTGTGGCTCGTGCTCATGCTGCCCGCCGCGGACCTGATGTCCCGCCGCCGCTGGTCGCGCGGCATCGGCTTGATATTCTTGGCCTTTTCGGCGCTGGCGTGCAGCTATCCGGTCTGGAACCCTTGGAGCCCGACCTGGATCATGAACTTGATGGGCTATATGGGATGGTTGTGAAGCGGAAGGGAACGAGTTCGAATATCGTCCTTCATCCCGCGCCTCTCAGATCGAGAACGAGTCTGCCGTGTAGTGCGGGTCGCGGACATTGAGCCGCGGCTTTTCCAACGTCACCGTGGCGTGCGGCGTGACGGCGCTTGTGATCCACACGCTTGATCCGATCACCGCGTGGTGCCCGACGACTGTCTTGCCGCCCAGCACGGTGGCGTTGGCGTAGATGACGACATGGTCCTCGATCGTCGGGTGCCGCTTCGTGTCGCGGACGAGGTGCCCGTCGGCGTCCGTGGCGAAGCTCAGTGCGCCGAGCGTCACGCCTTGATAGAGCTTGACCCATTCGCCGATCTCGGTGGTCTGGCCAATGACCACGCCAGTGCCGTGGTCGATGAAGAAGTAGCGGCCTATCGTCGCGCCGGGGTGGATGTCGATGCCGGTGCGGCTGTGGGCCCACTCGGTCATGATGCGGGGGATGAGCGGCACGTCGAGCTTGTAGAGTAGATTCGCCAGCCGGAAGATCGTGATGGCCTCGAGGCCCGGATAGCAGAAGATCACCTCGTCGAGCGACTTGCAGGCTGGATCGCCATCGAAAGCGGCCTGCACGTCGGTGGCCAGCAGTTCGCGGACCGCCGGAATCTGCTGCAAGAAGGCGACCGCCTTCGCCTGTCCGAGCGCTTCGAAATCGGCACGATCCTGCGGGCTGCAGGTGAACGCCTCGCCCGCCTCGTGTCGCAGCGCCCGGGCGATCTGCTCGGTGAGCTGGTCGTGCAGCCGGTCGACCAAATCGCCCACATGGTAGGTGATGTTGCCCAAGTGCAACCCGTCGCGGCGGCGATAGCCGGGGAAGGTGATGTCCTTCAGGCTTTCCAGGATCTCAACGATCGTTTCGTAGCTCGGCAGCGGGCAATGGCCGAGGTGCGTGATCGTGTCCAACTCGGTGTAAGTATCGACGATCCGATCGGTCAGCTCGGGCAGGGTCTCTTTGATGCGAACGTCGGTGGCCATAGTGCGTCACTCCAATTGCAAATTGCATCCTAGGCGCAACAATCGTCAGAATCAAGCGACTCGTTATAGACTTCGACCGGCCGGAGAGGGAAAGTTTACCGCGAACACCATTTGAGGGCAAATTTGCCGCCATGTTGGCAAATGTCGGTAATACGCTTATAATTCCCGCCGTGAACAATCCGCGAATTATTTTAAAGCCGCGCAAAGCCCGGCCATTTTTTGGCCGGCATCCCTGGGTCCTCGATTCGGCCGTTGACCGTATCGAGGGCGCGCCGGCCGACGGTGACGTGGTTGACTTGATTTCGGATCAAGGGCGCTTTATTGCTCGAGGGATTTTCAATGGTCGCGGCCGCATTCATGTTCGCCTCTATACTTGGGACGAAGCGGAACCGCTGGACGACGCTTTTTGGCGTCGGCGGCTGAAAGCGGCCTTTGCTCTCCGCCAAACGCTTGGTTACTGTCAGCCCGATGGCGCGGCACGGCTGGTATTCAGCGAGGGCGACGGTCTGAGTGGGCTGATAGTCGATCGATACGGCGAGCATCTTGTGATCCAGGTGACGGCGCTTGCGATGGCCGTGCGGCTGCCGCAGATCGTGCCGATGCTCGTCGAACTGGCGCGGCCGCAAGGCATCCTGTTGCGGACCGAGCGCGACATCGTCCGCGCGGAAGGGCTCGAAATCGAGCCGGGGCTAGCATGGGGAACTTCGCCGAATGGGCCGGTCGAAATAGTCGATCATGGCCTGCGCTACGAGGTTGACCTGGCTGCAGGACAGAAAACAGGCCTCTATCTCGATCAGCGCGAGAACCGCGCGGCCGCCGCCCGTTATATGCGCGACCGCCGTGTCGTGGACATGTTCTGCTACACGGGCGGATTTAGCCTGGCCGCTGCCCTCATGGGAAATGCTCGCGAGGTGCAAGGCTACGACGCGAGCCAGCGGGCTGTGACCCAGGCCCGCGCGAACGCCGAGCGAAACGGCGCCGCCAGCGTGCGCTTTGAATGCGGCGATGCTTTTGAGACATTGCATGCGCTGAAGTCCGCCGGCGAGCGGTTCGACGGTATCGTCCTCGACCCGCCGAAGTTTGCCAAGAACCGCGCCTCCGTCGATGACGCCTTGCGGGCCTACGCCCGACTGAACCGCGCGGCGCTCGACGTCCTCGCGCCGGGCGGAATCCTGGTGACGTGCAGTTGTTCCGGGCACGTGACCCGCGACGATTTCTTCTTCATGCTGGTCCATGTCGCCCAGCAGAGCTGCCGTGAGATTCAAGTGCTCGAGCAGCGCGGCGCGTCGGCCGATCATCCCGTATCGGTCACCTGCCCTGAGACTGACTACTTGAAGTGTTTTATTTGCCGCGTGGGGTGAATGAAGCTCGATTACGACAGACGGCCAGCAAGTTGAGCTATTCCGACTTCCGGCTACGCATTTGCTCCTGCAAGCTGGTCGCCAGTGCTTCAAGTTCCTCAACGTTCCTCGCGCACAGGTCCTGCTCTTCGCTGACCGGGGCATATATAAGCCCTTGCAGCGTCCGAATTAGTTCGATCTTGCCTTCGCGCTTGCCTTGGCGAAACGCGGCGTTCAATTCCCATTTCCGGTCGCGAATCGCCTTCTCTCGTGCGTCGTACATAGCTTTGTCCTCGCTTATTTCCGCTATCCTTGCCAGGGTCTCCGTCGCTTGCCGAATTGCCGACTGTGGCAATAACTCAAACAATTCTTTGGCCCCGTACTCGTGCGCATGTAAGAACCAGTATAACCAGCAATCGAGCGTATCTGCCGAGGCCAACTCCGCCTTGCTTAAATTATACTTGCCAAGCTCCAACGTGTGAACCTCCAGCGTTCCATTCAAGACTCGGCCGGACGCGGCGTCGGTTAGACGGAAGGCGTGGTGCAATTGGGACGAATCGGGCCAAAGAATCCTGTTTAATATGCAAATCGAATAGACCGGGCAAAGGCGGTCGTATTCGTCCCCGGTTCTGAGCTATCCGGCGTGAAGTTCGCAGCCATAGAAGACGATCCGCTGCACAAGTCCTTCGAACATCGTCAACTGCATCTCGATATCGTAAATCGCTCCCGCCTCGTCGACCGCCTTGACATCGAGTACGGACAACTTGTCGTCCTTGAAATCCTGCAGATTATAGGGGTTTTCGAGAGTGACTTCGATTATGGGCGACTTGAGCTTGAGAATCGCGTTTAGCAGACTGATTAGTGTGGCGCGATTCTCCGGTGTCCCGAAGATCTTCTTGAACGCGAAATCGTTGATGGGCCGAATTCCTAGCGGCATAGCGATTCATTCAATTGGGTAGGTTCTGGAATGAGCGATCCGAATTGATGCAATATACCGGATTTGCCCGGTCGGGTCGCGGCCGGACGCCATGCTCATGCTTGGTGCGATTCTGAATGATTCACTGATGGCCCGCGCGTCACGGCCACGCCGTTTCCAGCTTGCCAAGCCGCACACTCGCCTTGGTCTGCCCCGCGCCGTCGGGTCGCTGCAAGGTTAACTCTATCGCCTCGCCCGGCTTGTGCGCATAAACCGTCCGCATCAAGTCGGTGGTCAGGTGGATCGGCTTGCCGTCGGCCGCTGCGATCAGGTCCGATTCCTTCAGGCCAGCACGCGCGGCGGGGCCGTCGGCCTGCACCGATTTAACGATCAGGCCCTCGGCCTTCAGTCCAAAGCGATCGAGCGTTTTGCGATCCTGCGACCAGAGTTCCTCGAATATCATTCCCAAGATCGGCGTAGCGGCGGACTTTTTGCGATCCAAAAGTTCCCGCATTGCCGGCAACGGGCAGACGAAGGCAATTCCGATCGGCACGCTGTTTTGCGACATCACGCCCGACTGGACGCCGACTGCCTCGCCCGCTTCGTTGAACCACGGGCCGCCCGACATGCCGCGCGGGACCGTCGATGCGACGTGCATGACTTCGTTGAAGCGATCGGCGTAGTACTCGAAGGCCGTCTCCGCGCCGGCCACCGTGCCGCGCGCGAGGACGCAGTGCCGATAGAGCGGGGCTCCAATCACAAAAACCGCCGCGCCGGGCGAGGGCCATTTCTCCGCTAGCTCCATGTGCGGATATCCGCCGCCTCGCGGCTCGATGCTCAACAGCGCCAAGTCGTGGCCCAGATCGACGGCCAGCAGCTTGGCGTCCTTGCGGCCAATGCCGGGCGAGCGGACTTCAAACCGCCGGTCGGGCTGTTCGACAACGTGCCCGGCCGTAAGCACGACGCCCTTGCTATCGGCGATCCAGCCCGATCCGTTCAAGTGGCCATTGACCAGGATTTCGACCGTCGCGGCCTTGGCCTTCTCGTAGGCGGCCGGCGATAGCTCATCGCCACGAGCGATCGAGGCAATCGCGATCTCAGCGAGTGAGAAGATGACGAACAATCCAACAAGGCGAGGAAGACAGTACATGGTACGATCCGATCTCTGGAAACGGGGCGCTGCCGAACTACCGATCGTAGCTCGCGGGTCGGCCGTGTCAAATTCTACGTTATTTCCGCTGGCACGCGGGGCAAAAAAACGTGGAGCGCTGGGCCTGCACGATTCGCACGATCTCAGTCCGACCGCAAGCAAAACAAGCCTGGCCGTGACGCTGATAGACGCGATGGCGGAACTGGAAGTTGCCCGGCGCATCGCGGGCGATGCGGTAGGTGCCATCGCGGAGCGTGGAGCCTTGATGCTCGATTGCTTCGACGAGTACGGAAATTAGCTCGGCGTGGACCCGCTCCCACTGCTCGCGCCGCAAGCGACAGCAGGGTTTGGCTGGATGAACTCCTGCGCGGTGGAGGATTTCCGAGGCGTAGAGGTTGCCCACGCCGGCTAGAGCCTTCTGGTCCAGCAGGGCCACCTTAATCGCGCGGCGGCTACGATGCAATCGGTCGCGAAGTTCGTCGGCCGTTATGCAGAGTGCGTCCGGCCCGATCTTCCCCGGCCCGTAGAGCCGGTCGTATTCCTGGGGCGAAACCAGCCGCACGACTCCCAGCCCGCGCTGATCCCAGAAGAGGATTTGCCGTGGCGCAGGCGTCCCGCCTGCTTTTTGCAGCCGAGACGGCCGCGCCACGGGCGTCAATTCGATCACGAGCCGCAGATGTGTCCGATTGGGCGGGTCGGCGAGCAGGACTAGGCCCGTCATGCGTGGTTCGATCACGATCCGATCGCAGGAATCGAGGACCAGCACGACCCGCTTGCCCAACCGGTCGACGCGCTCGATCATCCGGCCGACCGCGCGGCGGCGAAAACTGGGCAGCCGTGGCGAGATTTCAATTGCTCGCAGCCGCGACGGCGGCCGGACGATTCCGACGACGACCGCGCCGGCGGCCGCGGCAATTCCGCGGCGCATCGTTTCGACTTCGGGCAACTCGGGCATGGGAAATACAACTTGTTGGTTATGCCTTATGCGTCGCAAGACGCATAAGCCGCGCGTCGCCGCGCTTCTCCGCCAAGAATCTTAGCAAAAACCTTGACGAGATTAAAGAAAGTAGTATGCTTCTAGCTGGAGAGACAAGGTTACGGCTGCCTCGCCGAGCCTTGTTTCTCCAGGGTCACCGCACGAGGCGTCAGGCATAATAACCCGCGGTGAAAGCCCGATGCTGGCCGATACCTGACATGCCGGCACCGGGCTTTTTTTATTTCTTGTTGCGTGGGGCAGATTGCCAATCTGCCTTGTTTGTCGGCAGGTTGGCAACCTGCCCCACGTTCTTCCTACCTCACCGTCGCCAACTGCTCGATATCGTCAACGGAACCAACGCCCTGTCGCGTTGAATCGCCAAGCGTCCACGGCAAGCGAACCGAGAACGTGCTCCCCTTGCCAAGTTCGCTGTTCACATAGACCTGCCCGCCGAGGAGCTTGCACAACTCCATGACGATCGATAGGCCCAATCCGCTGCCGGAAAACTCGCGGGCCATGATGTCGCCGGTGGGCACGGTCATCTTGCCCTGGCGGAATTTCTCGAAAATCACCTGCTGGTCTTCTTCGGCGATGCCCACGCCCGTGTCAATGACGCGCAGGACGAGATAATCGTCGGCGTCATGTTCCGCCGTGATGGCGACGCGTCCTCCCTCCGGCGTGAATTTGATCGCGTTGGAAAGCAGGTTACCGAGAATCTGTTGCACGCGGGCCTGGTCCTGCCGCAAGAGCGGAAGGTCGGGATCGACGTTGAATTCGATGTCGATATTCTTTCGCTCAGCCAGCGGCCGGACCATGTCAGCCTGCGCGGCGACGATCTGATGGATGCGGAACTCGGTAAGACGGATTTCCATCTTGCCCGCCTCGATCTTCGCCAGATCGAGGATGTCGTTGATCATTTCCAAAAGCGTCTTGCCGGACTTCTGGATATTCTGCACGTACCGCTTTTGCCGCTCGTCCATCGACTCGATGCCGGCCAGGACTTCGCTGAAGCCGAGGATGCTGTTCAGCGGCGTGCGGAGCTCGTGGCTCATGGTGGCCAGGAAGTCGCTCTTCAAGAGGTTCATTTCGTAGAGCCGCATGTTGACCTGGGCCAGTTCGTCCACCTTGCCGTCGAGATTCACGTTGGCCTGCCGCAGTTCCTCTTGGATGCTGATGAGCGTCCGCAACATTCGGTTGAAGGCGGTGGCGAGCTGCTCGAAGTCGTCGCCCGTGCGGATGTCCGCCCGCAAGTCGGTGTTGCCGTGGGCGACCGCGTCGCTCACGTCGCGAAGGTGCCGCAGCGGCTTGACGATCACGTAGCGGATGATGGCGTACGACGTGAGCATGCCGAGGAAAACCGTGCCGATGGCGAAGGTCCACAGCAAGGCCCAGTTTTCGCTGAGTTTTCCTTGCGTCTTCTTCTCGAGCGGGATGGTCACTTTTGCAACGGCCATCACGTCGCCCTTTTGCAGCGGTCGCGACGAGGGCGAGGACGCTGGGCCGGCGAGGGAAACGCCGGTGCCCGTGGCGTCGATGCCTGAGCCTCCCAGCGGCGGCGAGTGACAAACTGCCAGGCACGATGACTGGGCGCGAATCGGCTCGTAGTATTCGTAGAGTTGGCCGCCGTGGCCGTCGGCAAGAAAGCGATCGCCAAAATCTTGCGGGGCGTCCGGCGAAGCTTCTTCATCGCGTGGCGGGAACTTCAGGCTCATCTCGCGCTCAAAATCGTTGTCAGGCGCGCCGGGGCCATCTTTGCGATTGGGCCGGATAAGTTCCGGCTTGAACCGCTGATGCGTCAACTTGCGCGTCATCTGGTCGACCCATTCGTCGGTCTGGGCCTGCCAATCGCGCTCTTCATCCGGCGTCGCGGCAACCGCGGCACTCCTGTCGTGCAGTTTGTCCATGACGCCCAAGTGCAGCGTAACCATGTACTGGTCGACGAGCAGCCGGCCGGTATTCTGGTTCTGTTCGTAGACGAGCTTGTTGGTTTCAAAGCCGTACCACCAGAAGGCCGTGACGATGATAACCAGAAGTCCGACGGCGAAGAGCGTCAGCAGCTTGAGTTCCAGCTTCGTCTCGCCGAATATGCGTTTGAGCGCGTTGGAGGCCATGAGGGCTATTTTACCATAGTAGGTCCCGCTTGCCGAGCGGGACAAAATGCGGCGAGGACCCTTCGGAGCCGTTCATTGCGAATCGTTATTTCGCGCGTCTCAGTCCCTTCCGGCAGAAGGGACCTACAACATGCTCAGCGGATCCACGTCGGCTATCCACTCGACGCCCGCGGGGGTCGGTAACGCGGCTTCGGCCATTCGCACGGCCTCGCGCAATTGGTCGCCGTCTGGGCCTTGGAGTTGAATCTGGAAGCGGTACTTGCCGCGAATCCGCGGATTCGTGCGGGGGCCGGGCCGAGCACGCGCGCCGTTAGCGAAGCCTTGATCTTCATTGCAAGCTGCTGGGCAAACTCTCGCGCGACCGCTTCGACCTCGCCGCGGATCACCAGCCGCACCATCGACGCGAAGGGCGGATAATTGAGCATCTGGCGAAGGGGCAATTCTTGGGCCGCGAACGCCGTGTAATCGTGCCGCACCGCCGCGCGGATCGCCGCATGATCGGGACTGTGCGTCTGCACGAGCACCCGCCCGCCGCGATCGCCGCGGCCGGTCCGCCCGGCGACTTGCGTGACAAGCTGAAACGTCCGCTCGGCCGCGCGGAAGTCGGGCAAGTGCAGGGCCGTATCAGCCTGGATCACCCCGACGAGCGTCACATTAGGAAAATCGAGTCCCTTGGCGATCATCTGCGTGCCCAGGAGGATGCGGGTCTTGCCGGCGCGGAAATCGGCGAGCGCCCGTTCGTGCGCGCCGCGGGCCTTCATGGTGTCGGTGTCCATTCGCATGACGGCAACATCGGGAAACCTGGCCCTCACCTCGGCCTCGAGCTTTTGCGTGCCCAGGCCCCAGAAGTTGATTTCGCCGGCACCGCAGGCCGGGCAGTTCGTCGGCGTGGTTGTGCGAAAGTCGCAGAGATGACAGAGAGCCATTTCGCTCGACTTGTGGTGCGTCAGTGCGATGTCGCAGTCGGGACAGCGCACCACCTCGCCGCAAGCCGGGCATTGGATGTGCGTGGAATAGCCGCGGCGATTCAGCAGCAAGATCACCTGCCCGTCATCTTGTAGCGCGGCCTTCATCGCGTTGTATAAAAGTCGGCTGATGCTGCCGCGGCTACCGATCCGCTGGCCCTCGACACGGAGATCGATCGTGCCGACTTCGGGCAGAGGCCGATTCATTACCCGGCGCGGCATCTCAATCAACTGGTATTCGCCTTGCGCTGCCCGGTTCCAGCTTTCCAGCGAAGGAGTGGCCGAGCCGAGCACCAACGGAACGCCCTCCGCACTCGCCCTAGCGACCGCCACCTCGCGGGCATGATAACGCGGTGCTATCTCCTGCTTGAAGCTCGTTTCATGTTCCTCATCCAGCACGATTAGGCCGAGGTGCGGCGCGGGGGCGAAGATCGCGCTGCGTGCGCCGACAATGACGTGGACTCGCCCTTCGGCGATTTGCTGCCAGTGCCAATGCCGGTCGGCGTCGCTGAGATGGCTATGCAGCACGGCCACCGCGCCGAACCGCCGCCGGAACCGCTCGACCGTTTGCGGCGTAAGACTGATCTCCGGCACAAGCACGATCGCCTGCCGGCCGTAGCGCACAACCTCCTGGATCGCCTGAATGTAAACCTCCGTCTTGCCGCTGCCGGTAACGCCGTGGATCAGAAACGTGCGGTGCTGCTGCGACCGCAGCGCGGCGAGAATCACGTCCAGCGCCTGTTGCTGGTCCGCGTTCAGCACCAGATGTTCGTCGCGGGGCAACGGCGTTTCCGGCTGACGGTTCGTGGAAACGCGAGCCGTCTCGGCGCGGATCAATCCCTTGCGGCGGAGCGTCGCGATCGGGGCGGGCGAGCAGTTCGCGGCCCGGGCTAATTCCTGCGGAGTGAATGGTTCCACGGCAGCGGCCAGCACGCGAAGTATCTCGCGGTGCTTGTCCGACAGATCAGCCGCCGCCAGCCTCGCCGCGCCGCTGGCGTCCAACGTCAAGAGCGTGGCCATCCGCGTGCCCGCCTGACCGCGAACGCCGGCCGGCAGGACTGTTTCCAATACCTGTCCCCACGGACAGAGGTAGTATTCGCCGATCCAATGCGTGAGCCGCAGCATGGCCGGCGAAAGCAGGCTGCGGCGATCGATCACTTCCGTCACCGGTTTTAGCGATCGCGGCCCAGCGATTTGGCTGCCAACGCGCACGCAATAAGCCACGACCGGCCGATTGCCCTTACCGAGCGGCACCAGCACACGGCGGCCGGGCTCGACCTGATCGCGAAGCGGTTCGGGCACGAGGTAGTCGAACTCTTGCGGCGGCCCACTGGCCATTACGACGCCGGCCACGAACTGCTCCGCCTGGTCGTCGGCCTCCCACGGCTCGGGTTCGGTATCGAAGAGGTTGCGTTGCTCGGATGACATGCAGACTGTACACTATCCCATTTCCAGCGAATTCATTCAACCCTTATGCGCATCGGCATCTTCGGCGGCACATTCGACCCGATTCACCTGGGCCACCTGTTGTTGGCGGAATGTTGCCGCGAGCAGGTGCCTTTGGACGCCGTATGGTTCCTGCCGGCGGCCGTCCCGCCACATAAGCAAGAGTGCGACTTATCGCCCTCGAAACAGCGCATCGAAATGCTCGAATTGGCGGTCGGTGGATACCCGGCGTTTTCCATCTGCCAATACGAAACGGAACGTGGCGGAGTGAATTATACGGCCGACACGCTGGCGCAACTTCGCGAGCAGGATGCGGCCGCCGAATTCTTCTTTCTACTTGGCGCCGACATGCTCCGCGACCTGCCACGTTGGCGGCGGCCGGAGCGAATCTGCAAATTGGCTCTGCCGATCGCCGTGCAACGCGCGGGCGAGCCGCCGCCGGACTTCAGTCTCTTGCAAGGCATCGCCACCGTCGAGCGGATCGAGGCCATGCAACGCCATGCGGTCGAAATGCCGGCAATCGGCCTGAGCGGATCAGACATCCGCAGCCGCGTTGCCGCCGGACAGAGCATTCGTTATCGCACGCCACGGGCGGTGGAGAAGTATATCGAAACGCACGGGCTATACAAACTGTAGGGAACGCCCTCCGTGGCGTTCCGATGCGCCCACTGGAACGCCGCGGAGGGCGTTCCCTACAGAGTCAGTTCATCGACGGGTCCGGCGGAACGTGTTTGAGTCCGAGCATCTGAGGCAGCACGCCGGCAGTCGCCCGTTGCATGAGCCGCTGCCAAAGGTCGTCGCTGGGATCAAAAATATCCTCCGCACGGGCAGGGACCGTTTTCCACGCCCCCTGCTCGATTTCGCCTTCCAACTGCCCTGGGCCCCAGCCGGCATGACCGACAAACATCTTGAAGGTGCTCTCATGCCGCACCAGCGCGTCGAGGTTTTGCTTTTTGGCCGCGAAAAAGATTCCGTCGATGATTTCCATTTCTCCCAGAGTGCCGGCTGTGTGAATCGCCATGAGCGGACCGGAGACCGGCCCACCTAGATGGATGGGGTCTAGTTTATCGCACGGCGCCTCGCCCACCTGCTTCCAGAGTTCCTGGACCGTTTTTCCAGTAGGGCGGTTAAGCACAAGTCCCAAGGCCCCATTGTCGTTATGCTCCACAAGTAGAAGCACAGTGCGGACGAAATTGGGGTCCATGAGTTTCGGCGAAGCGAGCAGCAGTTGGCCTTCCAGCGATTCCATAGGCGATTCTCCCGGCTAAAACCATGTTAGCGGCGGGCGGGGCACGGGGGAAGAGACCAGTTAGTTTCTCTTTCTCAATTGGCCGATTTCTGCGATACTCCCTGCCATGCCTTTGAAGCCACTTCGACTATTCTTCTGCGCCGGCGAGCCCAGCGGCGACCTGCACGCCGCAAACCTGATCCTGCGGCTGCGCAGCGCTGCTCTGCGCTGGAGGCGGTGGGCTACGGCGGGCCGCGGATGGCCACCGCGGGCTGCCAACTGCACGCG
This sequence comes from uncultured Planctomycetia bacterium, assembly GCA_963775975.1. Taxonomy (GTDB): domain Bacteria; phylum Planctomycetota; class Planctomycetia; order Pirellulales; family Thermoguttaceae; genus JANXQG01. The sequence goes on along the minus strand of CAVZKX010000002.1, from coordinate 4,014,122 downwards.
GATCTCACCGAGTTGGCCGTAATGTGGTTCCTCCGCGCACTGACGAATATCCACAAGTTCTGGGACCTTTGCAGTCGAGCCGACCGCTACTTCCGCCACCATCGGCCCGACGGCGTGGTGTTGATTGACTACCCGGGCTTCAACTGGTGGATCGCCTGGCGGGCAAAAATCCACGGCATTCCCGTCTTCTACTATACACCCCCGCAAATCTGGGCGTGGGCCACGTGGCGGGCGAAGAAGATGCGCCGCCTCAGCGACCATGTGCTCTGCAGCTTGCCGTTCGAGGAAGCGTGGTTCCGCGAGCGCGGCTGCAATGCCACGTTCGTCGGCCATCCGTTCTTCGACGAAGTGCGGCAGCAGAGGTTCGACGAGGCGTTTCTGGAATCACAACGACGCGGCGAAGGACCGCTAGTGACTATCCTGCCCGGCTCGCGGACGCAAGAGGTGCTGCATAATCTGCCTTGGTTTCTCAAGGCGGCCCAGCGCGTGCGCGAAGCAGTGCCCACCGCGCGGTTCGCCATCGCGGCTTTCAAGCCAGATCACGCTCGGATGGCGGCAGAAATGGTTGCCGCGACAAAGCAAACGATCGAAATCCATTCCGGCCGCACGCCGGAACTGATGCATCTCGCGACCTGCTGCATGGCTTGCTCCGGGTCGGTGTCGATGGAACTGCTCTACCACACGAAACCGACGGTCATCCACTATCGAATCAGCCCGCTGGCTTATTCAGTTCAGAAGCGGTTCCGCAAAGTCAAGTACATTACGCTCGTCAACTTGCTTTCGACCGGCGAGTTGTATCCGGCCGACCTGAGTCCATACGATCCCGGTCAGCCCGATGCTGACAAGGTGTTGTTCCCCGAGTATCTGACGTGCGAAGACAAATCGGCGGCCGTCGCGGGGCACGTTATCAATTGGCTCACCGATCCGGCCGCGCTGGCGCGGCAGATCGGCGCCCTGGAAGCCTTGAAGGCCGAAGTGGCCCACGGTGGCGCGTCAGCTCGCGCGGCGGAGTACATCCTGACTAAATTGTCGTAGTAGGCCACCTACGGCAAAACGGCGGGCTGTCAAAGCCCGACGCGCGAGCGAGGTCGGTGCCGTTTTCAGGCCTCGCTTGCGCGTCGGGCTTCTATGTCGCGAACTGGCCCAAACAGTCTTGACACAGTTGGTCCACTAGGAACTCGCTTCAACCCACCCCAACGGCTCGCGCTGCGGTATCGGCCGCGCGGTTGGATGCGGAGTCTGCTGGCCGGGCCTGCGACTTCCCGACCCGGCCCAACTTTCCGCGTCGTCACAAAGGCCGTTTAACAGTTGTTCGATCTTCAAGCGAAAGTGTTCGAGGCCGTCGCGATCCAAGTCCGGCGGGACGTGCAGTTCTGGGGAGACGATACAGCACGCCCGGCTGCCGGGCCGTGGAATGGCAAAGCGGTCCCAACTCCGCACCCGCCATGGCCGGTCATAGCCGACGCCAAATGCCACCAACGGAATGCCCAGCTTGGATGCCAAGTAAACCGGCCCCAGTGCAAGTTGCCGCCGCGGGCCGCGGGGACCGTCGGGCGTGATCGCCAGGTGCATCTCGCGACTTTTGTCCAACAACTGCCGCAGTGCCGCCACGCCGCCGCGGTTGGTCGAACCGCGGACGAAGTCGAAACCCATGTGCCGAGCGGCGTAGGAGAGCGCTTCCGCGTCGCGGTGCCGGCTCAAGAGCATGGCCAGGTTGCAATTTCCCCGCATGGCGAATGGAAAAAGGATGTACTCGTGCCAGAAGACGTAAATCTTCTGCCCTTGGCATCGCGGCGAGGCCGGATCGACGTCCGGATCGTAGAACAGCACGCGGTAGTCCAGGGTGTCCATCCACGAGCGGACGGCGGTCGTGCCTAGCAAGGCGGCGAATTTGTAGAGGAGGGGATGGTCAAACTTCATGGAGAGTCGAGATCTTAGGTCTTGGGTCTTCGGTCTTAGACCTTGGGTTCCCACTCCCCGCTAAAAACTTCCACCGCCGGGCCGGTCATATGTACGTGCCCATCTTCGACCCAATTCAATTCCAGGTCACCTCCTGGCAAGTGGGCGAGGATTTTGCGCTCGGTGCGACCGCTGAGCGCCCGGCCACGCAGACGGCGCAGGCACCGGTGCCGCAGGCGAGCGTGATGCCGCTGCCGCGTTCCCAGGTCCGCATTGTTACTTCATTCGGGCTGTGGACTTCGACGAAGTGGACATTGATGCGATTGGGAAAGATCGGCTGCCGCTCGAAGTACGGGCCGAGCGTTTCCAGCGGGACCGCGGCGACCGTCTTAGGAAAGAGCACGACGTGCGGATTGCCCATCGAGACGCAGGTCATTCGCGGGTCCCAGCCGCAATCGGCCATCCAAGGCTTGGAACTTCGAAAGGGAATATACTCGCCGGCAGGAAAATCGACGATACGGTCGCCGTCGAAGCGTTTCGGGAACACGACGGGGATTTTTGCCGGTTCCAGGATCGGCTCGCCCATATCGACCTCGACGCGAGCGACCTTTTCGCCGGCCAATTCCAGCTTGAGCGTCAGCACGCCCCGACCCGTCTCGATCCGCAAAACCTCATTGCGGCAGATGCCGTGATCGTAGATATACTTCGCCACACAGCGGACGCCGTTACCGCACATTTCCGACTCCGAACCATCGGCATTAAACATCCGCATCCGCGCATCGGCCACGTCGCTGGGGCAAATGAGAATCAGCCCGTCGCTGCCAACGCCGAAATGGCGATCGGAGATCTTAACGGCCAACCCATCGGGCCGGTCCGGCATCGGTTCGCGAAAGCAATCGACGTAAACGTAGTCATTGCCCGCGCCTTGCATCTTAGTGAAAAGCATTGGCGAAATGAATCACTCCTTTGCTGCCGGCTCAGAAACGGCTGACGCCTCAGAAACAGGTTCCTTCCAACCTACAGGCTGGCGCGGCGGCCGCGAAATGACAACGCGATCGCCCTTGGCGTCTTCCTGTCGCGCGTATTCAAAGATGGCGTGCAAGTCGTAATCAAAACGGGCCGCAAATTGTTCACGGAGCGCTCGAATTTCGGCGACGACGGGGTCAAGTTCCATATCCGAATTCCATCAGTTCGAGAGGTGTGCAGATGACTGGCGGTTCAAAGCCATGTGTGCGGCATATTCGCTCGATCGACGGCCGCAATTTCGCGTTTGCAATATGCGTGCAATTCCACGTCAGTAAGAATTGTAAGCTAGCGACCGCCGCGGTGGCAATGTGAGAAGCATCGACCTCGGCCTTTTTCGGCAGTTGCAGACCGTCGATTAGGTCCAAAGTCAGCCTTTCAACCTCGCCAGACGCCTCAGCAAGCGGAATATCGCGAAGATAAACCATTCGTTCGTCCGCCGCGCTAGCGTCGCCTGCCGAGCACTCTGCAACTACGAACCGCGAGATGAAAAGCTCAAAACGCTGCCGCTCGTTGTCCCACCAATCACGAGTCACCTGTTGAAGTACCGACGTGCGCGCGTCCCGCGTCTGACGCATGGCAAGGTAACCAATAATGGTCGTCTCAATGTATACGGTCGGCTTCATGGTGCAAATTCCGTGTTGCCAGTGTACCAAGTTTCATAGCTATCGCAAGATTTCGCCCCGCCTTTGCCGAGATCAATATCGGGAATAAACTTGTGGCAGGCGCGAACCACAAGTAATCGAACCACGTCTTACAGCTTGGCTCCATGCTCCCCGCTCCTTGCCCCACACACCCATGCCAAAAACCGGTTACCACGGCCCGTTAGAACAAATCGCCGAATGCGTCTGGCGGATTCCGCAGTCGTACAAGGCCGGTATGCGCGCTGAGGGACGCATCTTCGCGGATGAAAAAATGATCGATCAGATCCGCGGCGACCAGGCCGCGGAACAAGTGGCCAACGTCGCCTTTCTGCCGGGCATTCAGATGGCCAGCCTCGCCATGCCCGATATTCACTGGGGCTACGGCTTCTGCATCGGCGGCGTCTGCGCGACTGATCCGCTAGAAGGCGGCGTGATCTCGCCGGGCGGCGTGGGCTACGACATCAATTGCGGCGTACGGCTGATGACGACGAATCTCAGCCGCAACGACGTTGAGCCGCGGATGACCGCGCTGATGGACGCGCTCTTCAAGACGATTCCGGCCGGCGTCGGCCGCGGCGGCCCGTATCGCTTCAGCCAGAAAGAACTGCGCCGGCTGATGGGCGAGGGCGTTAGTTATCTCAAGGGTCGCGGCCTGGCCACCGACGGCGACATTCGGCACACCGAGGCCGACGGCTGCCTTCGCGGCGCGGAGCCGGACGACGTCAGCACCCGCGCCTTGGAACGCGGCAACGACCAGTGCGGCACGCTCGGCTCCGGTAATCACTTTCTGGAAGTGCAAGTCGTCGACGGAAATCTGCGACGAAATGGCCGCTCGCGCGATGGGACTTGCACTTGGATCAGGTCTGCGTGATGATCCACAGCGGCTCGCGCGGGCTGGGCTACCAGGTCTGCGACGACGCACTGGCTGATTTCCGCAAAGTGCCGGCCAAGTACGGCATCGAGTTGCCCGACCGACAATTGGTCTGTGCTCCGATCCACAGCGACGAGGGCCAAAAGTATCTCGGCGCGATGCGCGCGGCCGCCAACTTCGCCTGGGGGAACCGCCAACTGCTCATGTGGCAGGCACGCGAGACGTTCGCCGAGGTCTTCGAGCAGCCGTGGGAATCGATGCGGATGAATCTCGTCTACGACGTGGCCCATAACATCGCCAAGCTGGAAGAGCACACCGTCGGCGGCGAGATGAAGAAGGTCTGCGTGCATCGCAAGGGCGCGACTCGGGCGTTTCCGGCCGAGCATCCCGAGTTGCCCGATCCATATCGCCATATCGGCCAGCCGGTGATCATCCCCGGCGACATGGGTCGCGCGAGCTGGGTGCTCGTCGGCCAGCCGGGCAGCATGGAACAATCGTTCGGCACGACCTGCCACGGCGCGGGCCGCGTGATGAGCCGCACGGCCGCCATCAAGCACGCCCAGGGCCGGCGGATCGATCGCGAACTGGCCGAACAGGGCGTCATCGCCCGTTGCCGAAGCTGGAAAGGTCTGGCCGAGGAGCAGCCCGCGGCATATAAAGACGTTAGCATGGTCGTTGATGTGGTACACAAGGCCGGCCTGGCGAGCAAGGTCGCGCGGATGCGGCCGATTGGCGTAGTGAAGGGTTAGTAGGTCCCGCTTGCCGAGCGGGACTAATGCGAGTTGAACTTCTAACGTGACTTTGGATCTCATGTCAAGGCGTCGCACAATAGTTCCTTCCGGCAGAAGGAACCTACTTCTTGCGGTGATCGCCGCTGTCACAGCCAACGGCTGCGGCAGCGCAGACATTCCCATCGAACCCAAAGGCGGCAAGTCAATGACCATCACTGTCACAAGCACTGCGTTTGAAGCTGGCAAGCAGATTCCGAAGAAGTATTCGGGCGACGGCGACGATGTCTCGCCGCCGCTGGCCTGGTCCAAAGTTCCCGACGGCACGAAGGAGCTCGCGCTGATTTGCGACGACCCCGACGCGCCGATGGGCACTTGGACGCATTGGGTGCTCTATAAGATTCCGGCCAATACGACCAGTTTGCCGGAAGGCTTGCCTCGTGAGAAGACGTTGAACGCGCCGGCGGGCGCGGTGCAAGGCGTGAACTCGTGGAGCAGCGACAATCTTGGCTATCGCGGGCCGAAGCCGCCCAGCGGCACACACCATTATCACTTCAAGCTTTATGCCCTCGACGCTCCGGTCACACTGCCGCCGGGCGGGGACAAAAAAGCCCTTTTGGCCGCGATCAAGGATCACGTGCTGGCCGATGGCGAGTTGATCGGAACGTATGCGAGGTGACACGTGCCCATCAAAGCCCGACGCGCAAGCGAGTGGGAATCGAAGCCCGAAGCGCCAGCGAGAGGGGTTTCGTCCATCCGGCACCCACTCGCTTGCGCGTTGGGCTTTTATCACCGTGGCCGATCCTGATCTTCAGCCACGTACTTAGTCGCGGCCTCGAGACTCGCTTCATCATAAAGGCGCCGCTTGCTACCTCCTTCGCTCCACCATTTGTCGCGACATGATGACGGCCGGACTCTCGATGATCTCTTCTTATCAAGCTCCTTCAGGCGGCGTGTACACCACGCCTTGAATTGCTCCATGACCTCGTTCGGATCGCGATCCGGCGCGGTAACCACAACATGCACATGCTGTGTACGACACGACACGGAATGTAGAATCCAATTTCGATGTCGGCAATGATCGGCAATTGTCTTCTCAACCAAATCTCGTTGTTCGCGATCGAGCGTCAATTCTTCTTCCGTCATCAGGCCCTTTGCGAATGCTACGACGCGAGGGCTAGGTTCTTTGAATTGCCCTGGCTTTTTCATCCAACCGCGCTCGTCGCCCGGCAGCCACGAACCATAGGTGGTCCACGTAATGAAGTAGCCGAGTGGATCATTCATTGGAACGCCGCCAACGTCTCGTGACATAGCGATACATCCGGCCAAGGAAGCTCGGCGCCCAATTGTTGTGAAATGTTACCGACTATACGGTCTACTGGCTCACAGGATTGGCTTCCAATATCACATTCGTTCGCGAACAAAGCAATCCACATTAGATGCTAGTCCGATCCCACTTCCCCTCTCGCTTGCGCGTCGGGCTTCAATGTGCAAGCCCGAGCCGGGCTCCCACTCGCTTGCGCGTCGGGCTTTTATGCTCAAATCTGATAATAGAACGACTCGTTTTCCGGTTCCGACAGCGTGCGGCGCGGGCAGTGGTCGCAAAGATCGTTGCCCAGCAGCTCGTAGGCGCGGCGGACGGCAGCCAAGGTCGACGAGCCGACCTGCCTTGGCTCTTCAAGAAACACCTGGTCAGCGGGCAAGAATTCCTCGAAACGGAGGTTTTTCATAGCCTGGGCAAATTCGGGCCGCACACCGCACAAGAGCACCGGCACGCCCTTGCCTTCCATCTCCTGAATGAACTGCTGCAGCCGCTCCATGCAGACGATGTCGGGGTTTCGCGTCCGTTTCACGCGGAGCACGATGACCCGCAAGCCGTCTCGCTCACGCAGGGCGTCAAAATAGCGGTCCAACTCCGGCCCGGCGCCGAAAAAGAACTCGCCTTCCAGGTCCAGGATCACCATCCGTTCGCATGCCGGATCGTCGGGATGCCGGTCGCGAATTACGCGGTCCGCGCTGACCGTCAATTCCGACGACTTCAGTCGCGCCGCGCGGGGCACGAACATCAGGATCGACAGGCCGACGCCGATGAGGATGGAAAACTCCACGCCGATAAGGACCGCCGAGGCGGCGGTCGCTAGCACCAGCAGGGCATCGAAGCGGCTCGCCCGTGCCGCGTGGGCGATTCGCCGCCGGTCGATCAGACCGGCAGCGGTCACCAGCAAGATGCCCGCCAGGGCCGGCTTGGGAATATAGGCGGACAATGGCCCGAACAGGCAGACCACGATGGCCACGGCGGCGGCAGCGAAAACGCCGGACCATCGCGTCGCCGCGCCGGCGTTGAAATTGATCGTCGAGCGTGTTAGCGAGCCGGACCCGGGCAGGCACTGGAAGAAGCCGCCGCAAACATTGGCCAATCCTTCGGCAAGGCATTGCCGATTATAGTCCAACCGCTGTCCCGTGCGTTGGGCGATGGCCTTGGCGACCGAAAGCGCTTCCAAGAGGCCAAGGCAGGCCACGGCCAGCGCGCTGCCGGACATCTGCTGGATCCAATCCCATCGACCGAGTGGTGGAAGGTGCGGCAGCGGCAGTTTGGCTACGACCTCGCCCACGACGGCCACGGCCGGCTTTCCATTGGCGGACTGCGTCCAGCCCAGGCACGTTGCAAGCACGGCTGCGATGATCAAGGCCGCCAGCATGTCCAGCCGAGGCAATTGATAGCGTCTCGTCACCTTCCGCAGGATCAGGACAAGCGCCGCCGTGCCCAGCCCGATCGCCACGGGCCGCACCTTCACGTCGCCGCCTTCGCTGAGCGTCAGCCAGAGCCGCACGAGAATGTGTTTCCCGATGTTGCCCAGTTTATTGACGCGCTCCGGCGAGGGCTCTTTCAGCCCGAGCAGATTGCTCAACTGAGTCAGGCCGATCAGCAGCCCGGCGCCGGCCATGAAGCCGATTACCACCGACTCGGATATGTAACGAGTCAGATCGCCCAGTCGAAAAATCGCCACGAGGATCTGGATGCCGCCGGCCATGACGGCCAGCAAAAAGGTTGCCTGCACGGCATCTTCCGGCCTATCCGCCACGAAGGCCAGCGCGCTAAAAACCACCAGCGAGATAGCGTTCGTCGGACCGTTCATGAGGTGTTGCGACGAGCCGAAAATCGACGCGACCGCAGTGACCACGATGGCAGAATAGAGGCCGTACTTCGGATCGATGCCGGCAATCATTGCGTACGCCATCGCCTGGGGTACCGCGATCGCGGCCACCGTCAGCCCGGCAACGACGTCGCGCCGGGCGGCCATCCAAGAATAGCGGCCGGGCGGTATTAACGTCTCGTCGTGGGGCATGTGACAACTATACACTTCGCTAATTTTCGTGGAAGAGCATTGAGTTGCGTTTTGGTATGCCCCACACGAGCGGTTTGCATCGCTCAAAGGTGTTGGGTTTGATGGCAACCGATCAGGCGAATTATCAACGTGCGAATAAGCAAAATTTGGCGGTTTTTACCGAGAATATTGACGCGTCCAAGGAATCGTCGCATAATAGAACTGACCAGTCAGTCCGCATTCAGAAGGGATCTTAGATGCCAAGCACGGCTACATCAAAGCAGAGTTCCGAGGAGCGCGCGGAGGCGCTCGATCGTCGCCGCACAAGAATCCTTGAAAAGGCCATTCAACTATTTGCCGCCCATTGCTATGACGGCACCGACACGCAGTTGCTGGCCGATGAGTTGCAGGTCGGCAAAGGGACGCTCTATCGCTACTTCGAAAACAAGGAAGAGCTGTTCCTCGCCGCCGTCGACTATATCCTCACGAAAATGCGGGCGACGATCGATGCGGCCGCGCTAGCCGTGGCCGATCCTCTGGGGCAAGTTCGAGCGGGCGTTATGGCGTATTTGACATTCTTCGCCGAGCATCCGGATTACGTCGAAATGTTGATCCAAGAACGGGCGCTCTTCAAGGATCGCGGGACGCCGACCTATTTCCGCCATCGCGAGCGGCACGTGGAACGCTGGCGCGACTTGTATCGCGGCCTGATAGCCGACGGCCGGGTTCGCAACATGCCGCCGGAACAAATCACCAACGTCATGAGCGACCTGATTTTCGGCACGATGTGCGCGAATTATTTTGCCCATCGCGACCCGGTCCCGGCCGAGCAGGTTGAAGCGATCCTGGACATCGTATGGCGAGGGATTTTAAGCGAGGACGAGCGCGCGAATGTCGCGCTGAAGCTAGCGTGAAACATTTCGAACTGGCAGGCGGACCATTAGCAAAAGTGCGTTAAGGCGAAATCGATACCATGCGACATCCTAGATTCATTCTTTCGAACCGGGCGACACCTCGAATTGCACTTGCCGCGGGAAGCCTATTGCTCCTGGCGGGTGCGCTGACCGGCTGCAACCACCAAGGTCCGCAGCAGGCCGCGCCGCCGCCGCCGCAGGTTACGGTCGCCTACCCGATGCCCGGCAAGGTCGTCAACTACGAGGAGTTTACGGGCCACATCGAGGCAGTCAATTCGGAAATCGTGCAGTCGATGGTTTCCGGCCGATTGGAAGAGGTGTTGTTCAAGGAAGGCGATTTGGTCAAGGAAGGGCAGCCCTTGTTTCAAATTGACCCGAATATGTTTAAGGCCCAGTACGAACAGACCGAAGCGAACCTGGACCTCGCTAAGGCACACCGGAAACGCTTGGACGCCGATTTGCGGCGCGGAAAAGCGCTGCTGCCTACCAAGGCAATCAGCCAGGAAGAATACGACAAGGAGGAAGGCGACCGGAACGAGGCGGAAGCCACCGTCAAGTCGGCCGAGGCTGCCAGAAACTCCGCCAAGGTCAATCTTGACTACACGACGGTTCGAGCGAAATTTGCCGGCCGAATCAGCCGGCAGATGATCGATCCGGGCAACATGGTGAAAGAAAAGGAGACCGCGCTGACGACGCTCGTCTCGACCGACCGAATGTACATCTACTTCGACGTCGACGAGCGGACGGCGATTTCGATTCGCAAACTGATTGACGAGGGCAAAATGTCTTCGCCCAACGGGATTGCGATTAACTATGCCCTGGCGGACGAGGCGGATTATCCGCGCACGGCGAACGTCAACTTCGTCGATAACCAGATCAACATGGCGACCGGCACATGGCGGCTGCGGGCGCTGATCGAAAAGCCAGATCCCTCTTTGCTGCCGAACATGTTTGTGCGGGTCCGCGTGCCGATCAGCCAGCCCTACGACACTCTCTTCGTGCCGGAGCGAGCGCTGGGGTCCGACCAAGGGCAGAAGTTTCTCTACGTGATCAACCTTGAGAAGAAGACCGAATACCGGCAGGTTGTTTGCGGTCCGCAGCGCGACGAAATGCGAGCGATCAATGGCGGCCTGGGTCCCAAGGACCGCGTCGTAGTGAACGGCCTGCAGCGGATCAAAGGCGGTCAGTTGGTTGATCCCCAGGAGGAAAAGAAAAAGGTTGAAGCGAAGAAGGAAGAAGTGAAAAAGGATAAGCAAGTGGCCGCACAAGCCGCGGTGCCGTCCGCTCCAACCAGGGTGCAGTAATTGTATCCGGCACACTCCGTGTGCCGGTTTTCTTCGGCACACGGAGTGTGCCGGATACATTTTATTATGTTCTCGCGATTCTTTATCGACCGGCCGATTTTCGCCAGCGTGCTTTCGATCGCGATTGCGCTCGCCGGCGTGCTGGCGATATTCAACCTGCCGCTCTCGCAGTATCCCACGATCGCGCCGCCGAGCGTCCAGGTAAAGTGCAGCTATCCGGGGGCCAGCGCGCAGGTCGTCGCCGAGGCCGTCGCGGCACCTATCGAGCAGCAGGTCAACGGCGTCGAGCACATGCTTTACATGCAATCCAGCAGCACCAACGATGGCTCATACAGCCTGCAGGTGACGTTCGAGCAGGGCATGGACATGAACCTGGCCCAAGTGCTCGTGCAAAACCGGGTGAATCTGGCAATGCCGTTGCTGCCGGACGTGATCAAGCAATCCGGCGTGACGATGCGCAAGATGTCGCCGGACATCGTGAAGGTCATCAACTTTAACTCGCCCGACCATACCTATAACCAACTCTATCTGAGCAATTTCGTCGTTACTCGCGTCCGCGACGAAATCCTGCGGATCGAAGGCGTCGGCGACGTGTTCCTCATCGGTCAACGCGACTACAGCATGAGGGTCTGGGTTGATCCCGATAAGCTCTCCACGAGAGGCCTTACGACGGGCGACATTGTCAGTGCCATTCGCGAACAAAATACCGAGGTCGCAAGCGGCTACATCGGTCAAGAGCCAGTCAAGCCAGGCCAGGAAACACAGATCAAGATCTCCGTGCTCGGCCGCCTGACGTCGCCCGAGGAGTTCGGCAAGATTGTCATTCGCGTCGCGCCCGGCGGCCAGGTCATGCGGCTGAAGGACGTTGCCCGCATCGAGATGGGCGCCATGAGTGAGGATGTCAGTTGCCAGTTGGACGGCAAAGAATCGGCGGGCCTGGGCATATTCCAGTTGCCCGACGCCAATGCTTTGGAACTCGACGACCGTATTACTGCCAAGATGAAAGAGCTCGAAAAAACGTTTCCCAAAGGCGTGTCGTGGGAGACTCAGTACGACTCGACGCCCTACACGCGGCAGTGCATCCGCGAGGTGGTCTACTCGCTGATCGACGCCATTGCGCTCGTGGCGTTCGTCGTGCTCTTGTTCCTGCAAAACTGGCGCTCGGCGATCATCCCGTTGATCGCGGTGCCCGTAGCCATTCTCGGCACGTTCGCAGTAATGCTGGCGATGGGATTCACGCTGAACAATCTGACTCTCTTCGGGCTGGTGCTGGCAATCGGCATCGTGGTGGACGACGCAATCGTGGTCGTCGAGGCCGTGGAGCACCACATCGAAAATGGCATGTCGCCTCGCGACGCCACGGTCCGGGCGATGGAGCAGGTCTCGGGACCGGTGATCGCCGTGGGGCTTGTCTTGAGCGCGGTATTTGTGCCCTGCGCGTTCATTAGCGGCGTGACGGGGCAATTCTTCCGCCAGTTTGCGCTGACGATCGCGGCCTCCACAATCATATCCGCCTTCAACTCCTTGACGCTCAGCCCGGCGCTGGCGGCCAAGTTTCTTCGCGCCCGCGATAAAGAGACCCACGAGCCGCTGCCGCGTTTTGCTTTCTGGCTGTTGCTGCCGATCGGCGCGAGTTTTTGGGCGCACGGCGTTTTTCGCGGCTGGCTCGCGATCCACCTCAGCCACAACATGCCGTATCGCGCTGAGCTGGTTGCCGCCGCGCCGTGGATTTTCCCGTTCCTAGTGGCCATTATCGGCTGGATCGTCGCCAAGCCGTGCATTCGGATTCTCGCCCTGCTCTTTAAGTATTTCAATCGCGCCTTCAACGCCGCCACCAATCTCTATGCGCGCGCCGTCGGCGTCTTGCTCCGTGCTAGCGCCGTGGTCGTGCTGATCTACGGCGGCCTGCTCGTGGCAACGTGGTGGGGCTTCAAGACGACGCCCAAGGGATTCGTGCCGGCGCAGGACATGGGCTATTTGATCGTCAACGTGCAGATGCCCGACGCCTCGTCGATTTTGCGGACTCGCGAGGTGACCGCCAAGACGCAGGAAATCACCCGCAAAGTGCCGGGCATCGCGCATACGCTCAGCGTGTCCGGCATGTCGTTCCTGAACAACGCCACGTCGTCGATTTTCGGCTCCATGTTCGTGATCCTCGATGATTTTGAGCGCCGACGTTCGCCAGAAACCTCGGTGGACTCGATTCTCAAGAATCTCAACGCGGCTTTCGACAAGGAGATTCCCGAGGCAAAGGCGACGGTCCTGCCCGCCGCGCCGATCCGTGGCGTCGGCCGAACGGGCGGCTTCACTTTTGTGGTGGAGCAGCGGACCGGCGCCGATCAGGAGGCGCTGCAGGAGCTGCAAACCGCCATTGACGATCTCGTCGAAGAAGGCGCCAAGCTTAAATCGCCCGCGGGGAAGCCGCTGTTCGTGATGCTGCAAACCGTTTATCGCGCCAATGTGCCGCAATTGTGGGTCGATCTCAACCGCCAGCAGTGCATGACGCAAGGCGTCGTCTTTCCGGCGGCCGCGAACACGCTGCAAGTTTACCTCGGATCGCTTTACGTCAACAACTTCAACCTGCTGGATCGCACCTGGCAGGTAATCGTGCAGGCCGACTCCCGCTTCCGGAAAAACGTCGATCAAGTCAAGCGGCTTACGGTGCGAAACTCATCCGGCGCAATGGTGCCCATCGGGTCGATCGCCAGCGTCCGCGGCATCAACGGGCCGCTGATGTACACTCGATACAATATGCATGCCGCCGGTCAAATCCGCGGCCAGGGCGGGCCGGGCATGAGCTCCCGGCAGGCGATCGACCAGATGGCGAAACTTGCCGACCGGCACTTGCCCAAGTCGATGCAGTACGAATGGTCGGAAATGGCGTTTCTCGAGTTGCAAGCAGCCGACACGGCGATGATGATCTTCGGCTTGGCCTCAATCGCGGTTTTCCTCGTGCTCGCGGCACAGTACGAAAGCTGGTCGCTGCCGCTGGCCGTGATCCTCGTCGTGCCGATGTGCCTATTGTGTGCGATCATCGGAGTCTGGGTAATGCCCTTGATCTTGAAATGGTCAATGGAGGTAAATCCGCCAATCGAAATCAACATCTTCACGGAGATCGGCTTCGTCGTGCTTTTGGGTCTGGCGAGCAAGAATGCGATTTTGATCGTCGAGTTCGCCAAGCGGCAGCGCGAGGAGGGTTTTTCCCGACGCGAGGCGGCGCTGGCGGCCTGCAAGCTCCGCCTGCGGCCGATCGTGATGACCTCGTTTGCCTTCATCCTCGGCGTCTTTCCGCTCTTGATCGGCCGCGGCGCCGGCTCGGAAATGCGCCGCACGCTGGGCACGGCCGTTTTCAGCGGCATGTTGGGGGTGACGATTTTTGGCATCTTCCTCACGCCGGTCTTTTTCAGCGTCGTCGATTGGTTCGGAAGCGCGTCGATCTTCCGCTCGCGATTCTGGCGATGGACGCGGTATCTCAGCTTGGGCGTCGTTGGCGGCGGTGTCGTCCGCGCGGCAATCAGGTCCGCAATGCAACGCCGCCAAGGCAAAGTCGCGCCCGCCCAAGAAGATGATTTGGAAGAAATGCTTGAGGAAGAAGCCGAGGTCGCGGATCGCCAAGCCATGCAAACGACTGCACACCTGGAAACGGCGGGCAAGGAATAAGTATGTTCTCCCAATTCTTCATCAACCGCCCGATCTTCGCCTCCGTGCTGTCGATCATCATTACGCTGGCCGGCCTCATCGCTGGGCCGCTGTTGCCGATCGCCCAGTACCCCGAGATCACGCCGCCCACGGTTGAGGTTTCAGCCATCTATCCGGGCGCCGACGCTCAGGTCGTCGCCAATACGGTCGCCGCGCCCATCGAGCAGCAGGTCAACGGCGTCGAGGGAATGCTTTACATGTCGTCGCAATGCACCAACGACGGCACCTACACGCTCACCGTCACATTCAAGCTTGGCGTTGACCTCAATATCGCCCAGGTGCTCGTGCAGAACCGCGTCGCCATCGCCCAGCCCTTGCTGCCGGATCTGGTAACGCGCAAGGGCGTGACGGTGAAGAAGAAGTCACCCTCCGTGCTGATGATCGTCAATCTCTTTTCGCCCGAGCCCGAGGCGGGGAAGGACGGCGCAACTTCCCCCACTATCTCACGCGACGATCTCTACCTGAGCAACCTCGCCACGATCTCGATTCGCGACGAGCTCTCTCGCTTGCCGGGCGTGGGCGACATCACCTATCTCGGCCAGCGCGACTACAGCATGAGGCTCTGGCTCGACCCGGACAAGATGCGCCGCGTCGGCCTTTCGGCGGGCGACGTCATCGCGGCCATTCAGGCGCAGAATATCCAGGTGGCAGCCGGGCAAATCGGCCAGCCGCCCGTTCCCGACGGCCAGGTGTTCCAGTACACGATGACCACCCTCGGACGCCTTTCCACGCCCGAGCAGTTCGAGCAGATGATGCTCAAGAACGACGCGGCGGGCCGCGCCGTGCGAATGAAGGACGTCGCCCACATCGAACTTGGCGCCCAGGGCTACGATCAGAGCTGCACACTCGACGGCCGCCCTTCCGTCGCCTTATCGATCTACCAACTGCCGGGCACGAACGCCTTGCACACGGCGGAATCGGTCCGCGCAAAGATGGAGGAGCTAAAGACCCATTTCCCCGAAGGCGTCGACTATAAAATCGTTTACGACACGACGCCGTTCATTACCGAGTCGATACGCGAGGTGTTCATTACGCTGATCGACGCGGTGCTGCTCGTCGCATTCGTCGTGCTGCTGTTCCTGCAAAACTGGCGGTCGGCGATCATTCCGCTCGTTGCCGTGCCGGTTGCCGTGGTCGGCACCTTTGCCGTGATGTCCGCGATCGGCTTCAGTTTGAACAACCTCACGCTCTTCGGGCTGGTGCTGGCGATCGGCATCGTGGTGGACGACGCGATCGTCGTCGTGGAGGCGGTCGAGCATCACATCGAACAGGGACTCGCCCCGCGCGAGGCGGCCATTCAGGCCATGAACCTCGTCTCCGGTCCGGTGATCGCGGTGGGGCTGGTGCTGAGTGCCGTGTTCATCCCTTGCGCGTTCATCAGCGGCATCACGGGACAGTTCTTCCGCCAATTCGCATTGACGATCGCCGTCTCGACGATCATTTCAGCGTTCAACTCGCTGACGCTCAGCCCGGCGCTGGCAGCGATCCTGCTTCGCCCGCGCAGCGCAGATCACGGCCGTGCCCGCGTTCTGCCGACCTTTGCCTATCCGCTCCTCGGCGCCGGGCTGGCATGGCGGTTCCTTGCCGGGCCGGTGATGGATTGGCTCGACGACCGCGCGCTGCCCGGATGGAACCCGCAAGCTCCCGGCTTTACGTGGAAGGTATCGCTGGCCGTGTGTCTGGCGGGGGCAATCGCGGCCCTCGTGCTCTCCTGGCCGCTGGACCGCGCGATGGCCTATTTGTTCCGCAAGTTCAACGCGGCATTCAATTGGTCGACGGAAGTCTACGCCGGAGCGGTCTCCCGCATCCTTCGCGTCAGCGCCATCGTGCTGGCCGTTTATGGCGGACTGCTGTTGTTGACGCGCGTCAGCTTCGACAAGGCCCCGGCCGGCTTCATTCCCATGCAGGACAAGGGCTACTTGCTCGTAAACGTGCAACTGCCGGACGCTGCCAGCGTGCAGCGGACCTCCGCGGTCATGTCGCGGATCGATAAAATCGCCCGGGAAACGCCCGGTGTGAAGAACACCGTAGCCGTGGCCGGCGATTCCATCTTGCTCGGGGC
This sequence comes from uncultured Planctomycetia bacterium, assembly GCA_963775975.1. Lineage (GTDB taxonomy): Bacteria > Planctomycetota > Planctomycetia > Pirellulales > Thermoguttaceae > JANXQG01. Next base: position 3,997,652 of record CAVZKX010000002.1, on the reverse strand, counting down.
CAACTCGCCCAACTTCGGCGCGCTTTACATCATGCTCGACGACTTCCGCAAGCGGACTCCATTCGGGCGAACGAGCGAGAAGATCGCCCATCTATTGGAAGATCGCTTCCGCACCGAGATCGACGACGCCGTGGTGGGCGTTTACGGCGCCCCGCCCGTCGACGGCCTGGGGACGGCCGGCGGTTTCAAGATCGTGATTGAGGACCGCACCTCGAACGGCCTGAAGGCGCTGCAGGACGCCACCGAGCAAGTCGTCGAAGCCGGCCGCGGCAAGCCGGATGAATTGCGCGGCATGTTCAGCAGCTTTCGCGCGGACACGCCTTGGCTCTATTTGGACATCAACCGCGAACAGGCCAAGATCCTAGGCCTTTCGATCAACGACGTCTTTACCTCGCTGCAGGTCTTTCTCGGCTCGCTTTACGTCAACGACCTGAATTGGTCCGGCCGCACCTGGCAGGTGAACGTGCAAAGCGAAGCCCGCTTCCGCCGCCAGGCCAGCGATATCAAACAATTGAGCGTCCGCAATGCCAGCGGTCAGATGGTGCCGCTGAGCACGATCGCGACCATTCGTCCCGTCAACGGGCCGGTGATGATCTATCGCTACAACATGTATTCGGCCGCGCCGGTCAACGGCGGCCCCGCGCCGGGCGTCAGTTCCGGCGAAGCGATCGGCACTATGGAAGGCATGACCAGGCAGGTAACGAACGAAGTGCAAGGGCTCTATCCCGAATGGACCGAGCTGGCCAAGCTGCAGCTTGAGACGGGCAATACGGCCATGTACGTCTTCGTGCTCGCCGTCGTGCTGGTCTTCCTCGTCCTGGCCGCGCAATATGAAAGCTGGTCGCTGCCGCTGGCGGTGATCCTCGTCGTGCCCATGTGCCTGCTCTGCTCGATCGTGGGCGTAATCGTAGCGAAACTCGACGTCAACATCTTCACGCAGATCGGCTTCGTGGTGCTGGTGGGCCTAGCTTGCAAGAACGCAATTCTAATCGTCGAATATGCCCGGCGGCAAACCGAGGAAGGCAAGCCGCGCCACGAGGCGACGCTGGCAGCCTGCAAGCTGCGGCTGCGGCCGATCATGATGACGTCGCTGGCGTTCATCCTCGGCGTCGTGCCGCTTGTGGTCTCAACCGGGGCCGGTGCGGAAATGCGCCGCACGTTGGGCACGGCGGTCTTCGCCGGCATGTTGGGCGTGACGCTCTTCGGCATCTTCCTCACGCCCGTCTTCTACAATGTCATCCAGTGGTGCAGCGATTGGTACGCTGCCCGCAGGCCCGTGGACGAAGAAGTGCCGATCGAAGCGTTGGCCGCGGAAGGCGAGTGGGCAAATTGATTGAGATTTGCAGCGGAGTCCCCTCCCCCTTTTCCCCCGGCTGTGCCAATTCCCTATCGGATCACTTGTTCGCGCCGCCCGCGCCAGGCAGCACTTCAATGCTTGCGTCGAGAACCCGCAGATCTGCGCGTCGACTGCACAACTGTGGGATGTTCGTCTTTCGATCCCAGGAAAGCCAGTCCCTGGAAATGCCCAACGGATTACCCTTCGTCGGGCGGCCTTTCGACGACGCGGTCAACGCAACGGGCTTCGAACCCTGAATGACTGCGGCGGCATCGATCCACGCACGGCCGATGACAACCAGTTTGGCGGTGGGGCCGACCGCGTTGGCCTGCGGTTTCATCGACGGCATTGTTAGCAGACTAGGGTAGGCCCACCCGCCTGATTGCGAGGAGTCCGGCTCTTTCAGATCCGGCGCGCCAAGGCTCAGTTGATAGCTTCCCTTCCGTCGTCCTTCGCCGGCGCCGGTAATCGGGTATTCAAGGCGGATTTTCCGGCCGTTGCATTGCTGGGCGAACTTCTTTGCGGCAGCCTTCGCGTTTGCTTCAAAGTCCGCGCTCGTCGTACCGAGCGGCGCATCCAGAATTCTTGCGCCGCCTTGGCGATGACCCGCTTCGAGTTTTCCATGGCAAAAGCGGCAATCAGCTCTCGGTCGGCTTCCGACAACTTGGCCAGCGGGACCTTGACCGATTTGCCATCCTCTTTCGCGAGCGTGACAGCGTCCGTGGCGTCCTGTTCGAGGCGCTCCATCCGCGCCTTGATCGAATGCTGGCCGGTAGTGTCGCGCCATTCTCGCACCGCAGCGATCGCATCCGAAGACTCCGGCGTGTAAACTACCGGCTCGTCGGGCCCTTGGAGGGGCTCGGCGGTTTTCGCTGGGCCGGCCGGTCTCGCGCGTCGCACCTGCGCCACAATCGATGAAGAACATAAAAGCCAGAGACACGACATCAGAGCGACAAAACGGATGCGTGAAGAGGATATCATGGTTTCGCCTTTGCGTTAGCCTATTAGCGGCAGCGACAGGGCATCGCTGCCGCGGAATGTGTGAGTCAGCAATTCGAAACTCTCCCTTCGATACTGAAAAGCCACGACCGTAAGCTACCATACGGCAGCTTTCTGGTCAACAATAAGAGTAAGTCGTGCCCCTTGTGGTTGATAAGTTTGGAGTACCGAGCGGCGTCAGGATAGGATGAGGGCTTTCCGCCGCACTTTGGTCTCCACCGGGAGGTTCTGTCATGCGTCAAATTCACTTTACATTCGCATTTTGCACCGCTGTTTTCGCGATTCTTGCCGGCCCGGCCGGAGATTACGCCGCGGCCGCCGATCCGCCCGTGTTTTCCGTTCCGGTTCCGCCGCCCGAGGAACTCATCAAACGGCTCAAGCCTCATCATCCGCGGCTGCTCTTGGACGATTCCGGATTCGACGGTCTGCGAAAGAAGATCGCCGCCGATCCGGTGCTCCAGAAATGGGATTCGGAATTGCAACGGCAGGCCGATCGCTGCTTAGAGGAGAAGTTGCCCCAGCACGTCATGCCGGACGGCTTGCGGCTGTTGTCCACGAGTCGCGATATGCTTCACCACAGCTACACTCTCGCCCTGGCCTATCGCCTGCACGGCGATCGGAAGTACTTTGACCGGTTATGGCAGGACATGGAGACCGTGACGAAGTTTCCCGACTTCAATCCGCGGCACTTTCTCGATACGGCCGAGATGACGCACGCGCTCGCGATCGCCTACGACTGGCTCTACGACGAATGGTCGCCGGAGCAACGGAAGACGATCCGCTTCGCAATGGTCCGCATGGGCTTGCAGGCCGGCATGAAGGTCTATAACTCGCGCGGCGGCTTCCCTACATTCGTTCACAATTGGAACCAAGTCTGCAACGGCGGCATGACCGTCGGCGCGTTGGCGATCGGTGACGAGGAGCCGGAGCTTTGCGGGCAGATCCTGCACCGCGCGGTGTCAAGCGTGCAACTCGCCATGCGGAGCTACGCGCCCGACGGCGGCTGGGGCGAAGGGCCGGGCTACTGGGACTACGCTACGAGGTACAACGTGACGATGATCGCCTGCCTCGAATCGGCCCTGGGCAGCAGTTTCGGGCTGGACACGTTTCCCGGCTTCTCCGAGACCGGGCTGTTCCCGGTCTACATGACCCTGGGCGGCGGCCGCTCGTTCAATTATGCCGATGCCTCGGAAGGCGCGGGCCGCAGCGATTGCCAGATCTGGCTCGGCCGCCGCTTTCATGAACCGGCCGTTACTTGGTTCGGCGCCGCCGGCAAGCCGACCGCCGCCGGTCTGATATGGTATCAATCCGCTGGGCAAGATTCGGCCGCCGCTGGCCTGCCGCTGGACAAGTATTGGCGCAACGTCGAAGTGGCCACCTTCCGCAGCCGCTGGAACGATCCCGCCGCCGTCTGCGCGGGCATCCAAGCCCGTTCGCATTCGGTGAATCACCAACATCTCGACATCGGCTCGTTTGTGCTGGACGCACTCGGCCAGCGTTGGGCGGTCGATCTGGGGTCCGATGATTACAACTTGCCAGGCTATTTCGGCAACAAGCGCTATACCTACTATCGCCTCCGCGCCGAGGGCCACAACACGCTCGTGATCGATCCTGGGCCAGGAGCCGATCAAGACCCGGAGGCGAAGTGTGGCATTTACCGTTTCTCTCCCGATCCCGATTGGCAGTGCGCGATTGCCGACTTGACGCCCGCCTACGCCGGCCATGCGAAGAAGGTCGACCGCGGTTTAGTTCTCATTAACCGACACACGGTGCTCGTGCAGGACGAAATCAAAGGCGCAAAGGGTGACATTTGGTGGTTCATGCACACCGCGGCGTCGATCCATATTGAGGACGGCGGCCAAAAGGCGCTCTTGACGCGTGGCGGCAAGCAGTTGGAAGCCCGCTTGTTGAGTACGCCGTCCGCGCGTTTCGAGGTCCGCGCGGCCGAGCCATTCGCCACGTCGCCGAATCCCGCCGGTCAGAAGAGCAACGCCGGCGTCAGCGTGCTTGCAGTTCACCTGCCGGCCAGCGCCGATGTTTTGCTTCGAGTGTGGCTCAGCCCAAAAGACGGCCAGCCGCCAAAACCGACGCGGAAGCTCGGTCCGTTGTCGTCATGGTAATGCGATTTTGTCCAGCGACGCCGTGATAGTGCCGATTATCAGCCGGCTATCGCCGTCGCTGAGACGACAGTTTGGGCGGCCAGCGCATTTGCGCGGTCCAAATCCAATCTGCACGGCAGCAACTTGCCGAGATTGTCCGCCGCCGCACCGATGCCGAACCGCACGGCATCGACGATCCCGTCGCCCCGACGCGTGGCCCAGGCAATGCCGGCGGCGAGCGAGTCGCCGCAGCCGATTGGATTGATGACCTTTTCGATCCGCGGCGGAACAACACGATAGCTTTGCTCAAGGGAGGTGACCCAAACCGTCTTCGCGCCCTCGGTGACAACGACCCATTGCGCACCGCGCCGGTTCATCTCTCGCATCGCGTCCAGCAAAGCAGCATCGTCATCGAGCACGCGGCCGAACGTCTGGCCTAACTCTTCGCGATTGGGCTTCACCACGTACGGATTCAAGTCCAATACGGATAGTAATCCTTCGCCACGGAAATCCAAAACCGTCGGGCATTTCGTCGCCTCGACAAGTTCCCGATAAAACGAGATGGGCGTGCCTCCCGGCAGCGATCCGATGAGCACCACCAAGTCGGCACGCGCGGCCTGTTCACAATACGCATCTCGATAGTCTCGCAGCTCACCGTCGCTTAGGGGCCGGCCATTCTCGACTAGCTCGGTGATCTCGCCGGTCGCGCGGTCGATAAGCGTCGTGCAGACTCGCGTGGCCGCTTCGGTCCTGATCCAACGCCTTGGGACGCCCATTTCGGCGAACTCGCGCTCGATTTCCAAGAGCGGCGGGCCGCCCAGCGGAGCGAGCGTAAGGCTCGGGCCGCCAAGGTGATGCGCGGCCAGGCCCGCGTTGAGCACCTTGCCGGAGCCGCACCAGACGGCTTCGCGCGCCCGATTCACCTCGCCCGGCGAAAGGCAGTCGAAGACCAATATCTGTTGCCAGGCGGGCGTCAGTCCGGCAGAGAGAATCAAAGCATCTTCTCCAAGAGCCGCGAAAGCTGGGCGTCCGACACATCGCACGGGTTGCCGCTCATGCTCTGACCGCGCGAGCTTTTGACGATGGCCGGAATCTGATCGTGTCGGATGCCCAGGTCTGCCAGCCGCGACGGCACGCCGACACGGCGGCCGAGGGCCTCGATCCGTTCGATTAACAGATCAACCGCCTCGCAGTCGGGCGAGCCTTCGGGAATGCTGAAAACGTAGCGAGCGATCGTGGCAAGCTCCTTCTTGCGGACTTCTCGATTGATCCGCAGGGCGGCCGGCAGCATCACGGCACACGCCATGCCATGCGGCACGCGGCCGTGAGTGCCCAAAGCGGCCGCCACGCCGTGCGCCAGTCCCAGCCCGGAGTTGGCCAGCGCCATGCCGGAAAGCAGCGCGGCTTGCGACATTCGCTCCCGCGCCACGCGGGAACGGCCGTTTTCAACGGCTTCCACGAGCGATGGCACGGCCAATTGCAGGCCTTGCAGCGACAATGCCTGCGGGATGGGCTGGGCCTTCCGCGAGATGTAGCTTTCGATGAGCTGTGTGATCGCGTCCATTCCGCTGGCCGCGGTCACCTCCGGTGGCGCGGTTGCGGTCAACTCGGGATCGACCAACACGACCCGCGGCAAGATTCGATCGTCGCGAATGCTTTTCTTGAATGGCGGATCGTATGATGAGATGACGGCGTTCCGCGTCGCTTCCGCCCCAGTTCCGGCCGTGGTGGGCATGGCCATCACCGGCAGCGGCGGATCGACGATCCGCAAGCCGCGGCCGACGCCCTCCAAATAATCAACCACCGTCGGGCTTTGCCGGTTCGTGGCCACCACGGCAGCCGCCTTTGCCAGGTCGATCGCCGCGCCTCCGCCGATGGCCAGAAGAAAATGCCCGCGGCCCAGCGCATAGCCGCGCAGTTCGGCGGCAAGTCGATCGACATCCTGGACCTCCGGCTCGTGCAGGATCGTGTCCAGCAGAGTCGAGTCGATATCTTGCGTCGCCAGCATCTCGCGAATCTCGCCCAGCACATCCGCCGCCACCGCGGCCGGCAACCCGGAAAGAATCATCGCTCGATGCCCCAGCGACCGGGCAAGCCCGCCCAATTCGCGGCGGCGTCCCCAGCCGAAGACGATTTTCGGCGGCGTCACGAAGTCGTAGGCAAGCGCGTCGAACATGGGGGCAGGGAGCAGTGAGCTTGGAGCGGAAATGAGGAATACCGGGATGGCAATCATCGGCCCCACAACATTATACACAGCCACGGGGCGGTCGTCAGGGGTCGCCGCCCGTGGCACCGGCTTCAGCCGAAGCAAGCCGTCGTTCGCATTCGATTCCGCGGCTAACCTGGACCACAAGATATTCGGCAGCGAAGGTCAGTACGCTTGCCCACCTTGCGGCGAAACGATTTCCGTTCTACGATCATGACTGCCTATCTTCGCGAAACAACATGCCAACCGAACAGTCCGAACACACGCCGAGCAACAAGCAGACGCTGAGCTTCCTGTTGCGCCGCTTCCAGCAGGTTGGCATCCGACCGCGAACCGATCTGGGCCAGAACTTCATGATCGACCTGAACCTGCAGCGTGTGCTGCTGGAGACGGCGCGGATCGGTCCGGACGACGTGGTGCTGGAGGTCGGCACGGGCACCGGCGGCCTGACGATGCAGATGGCCCCGCTGGCCGCGGCGGTCGTGAGCGTCGAAGTCGATCGCGATCTTCACCAATTGGCCGGCGAGGAACTCGCCCAGTTTTCGAATGTGACGCTATTGCACACCGACGTGCTCCGGACCAAGAGCAGGCTCGAACCTACCGTTCTTGAGGCAGTTCAGCGGCAGCTTGAAGAATCGCCGGCGCGGCGGCTGAAGCTCGTGGCCAACCTGCCATACAGTGTGGCGACGCCGCTGATCTCGAACTTGCTAGCGCTGGACGCCCCGCCTGTGTCGATGACGGTCACGGTGCAAAAGGAAGTCGCCGAGCGGATCGTCAGCCCGGCAGGCGTGAAAGATTACGGGGCCTTTACGGTGTGGGTGCAAAGCCAATGCCGGGCGGAGATTGTGCGGGTGCTGCCGCCTTCGGTCTTCTGGCCGCGGCCGAAAGTTTCATCGGCCTTCGTTCAAATCGAACTAGATGACGCGCGCCGGCGGCGAATCCCCGACCGGGCGTTCTTTCATGAGTTCGTGCGATCGCTTTTCTGTCATCGCCGCAAGGTGCTTAGGGGAGAACTGATCAGCGCGCGGAAGAAACTGGACAAGTCGCAAGTTGACACGTTACTGGCCCAACTCGGGATTTCGCCCACGGTGCGGGCAGAGCAGCTTGCGATCGACGAATTGCTTCGCCTTTGCGAAGCGGTGCGAGAATTGGAATAATCTCGCGGGATCGCGCATTGCCGAGCAGGGGACGTTACAACTCATCGACCCACCGTTTGGCCAGCCCCGCCTGCGTCAGCTCCATAGTACTCCCGATACCACTCAATGAATCGCGCAATGCCGTCGGCGAGTGGCGTGCTGGGGCGGAAGCCGGTGTCGCGCACAAGATCGTCCACGTCGGCGTAAGTTTCCGGCACGTCGCCCGGCTGCATCGGCAAGAAGTTTTTCACGGCGGTACGGCCCAGACACTTTTCCACGAGCGCGATCATCTCCAGCAGCTCGATTGGCCGGTTATTGCCGATGTTGTAGACGCGATACGGCGCGTTGCTCGTGCTCGGATCGGGCCGCGCGCCGGTCCAGTTCGGATCGGGCTGCGGGGTGCGATCGGCGACGCGAACTACGCCTTCCACAATGTCGTCGATGTAAGTGAAGTCACGCCGCATTCGCCCATGATTGAAAACGTCGATCGGCTTGCCGGCGAGGATCGCCTTCGTGAAAAGAAACAACGCCATGTCGGGCCGGCCCCAGGGACCGTAGACGGTGAAGAACCTGAGGCCGGTCGTCGGCAGTCGGAAAAGATGGCTGTAGGTATGGGCCATCAACTCGTTGGCCTTTTTCGACGCCGCGTAGAGACTTAGCGGATGATCGACGTTCTGATGCACCGAGAAGGGCATTTGCGTGTTAGCCCCGTAAACCGAACTCGATGAAGCGTAGACCAAATGCTTCACGCCCGAATGCCGACAGCCTTCGAGGATATTGGTGAAGCCCGCCAGATTGCTGCTGACATAGACGCCGGGGTTGGTAAGCGAGTAGCGCACGCCCGCTTGGGCCGCCAGGTTAATGACGACATCGAACCGTTCTTCGGCGAACAGCCGCGCGATCGCCTCGGCATCGGCTAGGTCGAGTTTGACGAAGCGGAAGTTCGGCTCGGCTTGCAACTGCTTGAGCCGGTCGAGCTTAAGCTGCACCGAATAATAGTCGTTGACGTTATCGAGCCCGACGACCGTATCACCGCGGGCCAGGAGCCGCTTGCTAGTATGGAAGCCGATAAATCCGGCCGCGCCGGTGACGAGGAGTTTGGTCATGGGATCCTATTCTCGACGCGCTATCTCAAAGAACCTTTGTGCCCGAACAAAGCGAACCTCAAATTCTTGGAAGAAGTTGAATTGACCGAGCAACAGAGGAACTTCGTCCGATTCGGCCCAAGCCAAGGCCATATCTACCGGCAGAAAGTGTCCGACATTGGTTTCGACCACAACACCCCAGGCCCGAAGGCTCGAGAAAGCGCCGCCCAGCGGAATTTGTGCCGATTGTATCGCCCACTCAAGACCGAGTTGAACCCCTAGCGAATATGGCAGTACGCTAACTTTCGCACCACTATCAACCAAACCCAAACAGGGAAATTCACGGCCCTTGTGGCGGAGCACGATGTGCAAATCAGGCATCAACTCATAACCAACCCGTCCGCGATTTCGGTCGCGATAAAAAAACCTTTCGACTATGCTCATCGCGAATTCTTGTGTTCTTCAAGTACTTGCGACAGCATATATGCCGCGTCCGGTCCGAATTCCGGGGTATAGATGTGATACACGTGTCCTTCGGGAAAAATTGCTTTGGCATCGTCGTTGGTCAAATCATCCAGCAGCGTTTGCGCAAGTTCGCGTTTCTCATCGATCGGAAGCGCACGAGCAGCGGATATTAATTCGGCAATGGACATTAGAGGTTCCTTACGATATTGCAGCAGTTGACATTGAGCCGCCGTAGCGTGTCGGCATCGGTACACCTTGCATGTGCATCACAATTATATCACCGCAGAATGCACCAGCAATCGCCGCTCACAGGAGGTCGGGCACCGCCGCGGCGGGTTCGATTTGCAATCGCTTACTGTCTGGATCAAACGCGAGCCAGTTGGTCACGTTGTCGGCCGGGAGCAACGCCGCCCAGTCGATTTCGTCCAGCGACTCAACTGCGCTGGGAATGAAAAGCGTAAACTCCCATTCGTCGGTATTCGGACTCTGGCCTATCCACGCCGTCCCAACGATTCTAGGCGTAGGGGTGGCGAGGAAATACGCTCTCGGCGTAATTCCATCACACCAAAAGTTCCGAATGCGACCCGCTGCCATTCCCGCCAACTCGCGGCAGATACGCCATTCCATCGCACTCCAGAATGTCTTTTCATCCATCGAATGCCCCACTCAATATCAGCTTTCACGCCTTCACAATCTTCTCTCTTCCCTCCACCACCTTTTTCGTCGCATTCCGCGTATCTACAACCAACCGCGAGTGCCGCACGATGAAATCGTAGTCATAGGCCGAATGGTCCGTGGCGATGAGCACGGCGTCCTGACCGGCAAGGTATTCCGGCGTGAGCGGGCAGCTTGCCATGTCGGGCACGTTGTAGTGCCGCATCCGCGGCAGCCGTGGAACGTGCGGATCGTTGTAGGTTAGCGTCGCGCCGCCGGCCAGTAATAACTCCATGAGCTTGAACGACGGGCTCTCCCGCGGATCGTCGACGTCCTTTTTGTAGGCTACGCCTAACATCGCGATCTTGCTGCCACGGAGTGGTTTACTGCGGTCATTCAGCGCCTCGACGAGCCGGTGGATGACATACTCGGGCATTCCCGTGTTGATCTCACCGGCCAATTCGATGAAGCGGGTCGTCATGCCGTTCCGACGCGCCAGCCAGGTGAGATAGAACGGGTCGATGGGGATACAGTGCCCACCGAGACCAGGCCCGGGGTAAAATGCCTGAAAGCCAAAGGGTTTGGTCTTCGCAGCGTCGATCACTTCCCAGACATCGATGCCCATTCGCGTAAAGAGTACTTTCAACTCGTTGACCAGGGCGATGTTCACCGAACGATAAGTGTTTTCCAAGATTTTGGCCGCCTCGGCGATTTCGCAGTTCGACACGGGTACGACTTGGGCCATCGCCGCGCCGTAGAGCAATTGGGCGAGCCGGCCGCTCATCGCGTCAATGCCGCCGACCACCTTTGGGATCTTCTCCGCGGTGTAATTCGGATTGCCCGGATCTTCGCGCTCGGGGCTGAAGGCGAGGAAGAAGTCGCGGCCGACTTCCAGACCTCGTTTCTTCAGGATTGGCAGCACGACATCGCGCGTGGTGCCGGGGTAGGTCGTGCTTTCAAGTACAACGAGTTGTCCGGGCCGCAGCGCGGCGGCAATATGCTCGGCCGTCTGCTCGATGAAGGTAAGATCGGGATCGCGGCTGTCGTTCAGCGGCGTCGGCACACAGATCAGCAAGGCGTCGGGCTCGGCGAGCCGCCGCATGTCGGCGGTGGGCGTGAAGCGGCCGTCCGCGACGTGCGCAGCGATCCATTCCGCCGGAATGTGCTTGATGTAGCTGCGGCCGGCAAGTAGTTGATCGACCTTCGCCTGATCGACGTCAAAACCCATCGTGCGGAAGCCCGCGGCGATGAACGCCCGTATGAGCGGAAGGCCGACGTAGCCCAGCCCGATGACGCCTATGGTGGCCGATTTGTTTTGGATTGCTTGTTCGAGAGAAGATTTCGTCATGATAGGACATTATAAAACGCGCATTGACGCTGCAACAGGCTCAGATGCCGGGGTTCACAGTGCCCGCGTCTCCGCCTCGGTCAAGGAGACGATTGTATTAGTGGTAATGGTCGCAACGCACTACTTATGAGGCCACGCTCCAGTCTTTTCCAAGAACTGGCGTGCAATCTCCATCAGCGCGGCGTCGGTCTTCGGCAGACCTTGCGCGTTCATGTGGATGTGATCGGCGAAATCGTCGTCGCTGGCGATTGCGCTGAGATCGTAAAGCGGTACTTCCTTTCCGTCGGCATTGCGGTTCTGCTTGCAGAACTCGTCGATCGTCGCCCGATACTTCGGCGGATAGGGCAGCGGCTTGTGCCAACTGGCAAGCGGCAGCAGGACGATGGCGAAGTTCATCTTCTCCCGCTTCACGTCGTCGAACCACGCTTGCAACTCCTTCCGATGCAGGTCGAGATTCGTTTCCCAATCGGGCCCCATCCGCCGTTGATAGTCGGCGGCGAAGGCGGCCGGGTCTTTCTCGGTCTTTCGCCGCCGCAGGGCGTTGGGGACGGCCATGCGTCCGGCCTTATCGATCAGGCCCTGGATGAAACTTGAACAGCGGGCCTTTTCGAGGAAATAGGCGTCAAGCCAGCTTCCTCGACTTACCGGCATGATACCTTCTTTATAGCTGTATCCGTAAAGCCCGTATCGCCGCCACAGGTTCGGGAAGAATGCGCTTGTACTTTCGACCGACGGCTTGGCGTTGATGAAGCCGGTGCCGTACACGATCAACGTCTTTTCCGGGCCGGCCTTCAACAACTCCTTATGTTTGACCAGAAACTCGGTGAGTTGTTGATTGAAATAGGGCGACCCCTCGCCGGCGCCAAAATTGTGGACTAGCTTTTGCACATCGGGCGGAAGATCAGGTGTCCGCATCGACCACTTCATGTTTGACGCACCGAAGAAATAGACCCCGCCTCGCGACGTGTCCAGATCGGCCATGTCCTGAAGCACGACGCGGTCCTCGGTATCGAGATATTGCCGCTTGTATTCGTTCGACGTATCGTTCACGTCGGCCCAGCGGCGATCCATCCAGGCCCCGAACGCCTCGTTGTGCAGGGCCAACTCGATCGCCAGGACCGATAGGGCGACGCTTGCCAGCAGCCCCAAGCAGACCAGGGGTTGCCAGAGTCGGGCGGTTCGTAATGCCTCGCTCGCGCCGTTCATTGCCGTCCTCAAAAATCCTTGTACAACACAGCCGTCATCCTACCCACCGCCATCATCAGCGGGCCCACGAGGAAACCAGTAATCACAACTATGGCGAAAAGCAGCAAGGGATGACCGCGAAGGAACGATTCGCAGCGCCGCGACAAGCTTGTCTTCGATTCTTCGTTCATAATGCGTTCTCCTTGGGCGAGCGTTCGATAAACTCGACGAGGTCGTTGCCCGTCGTGACGACAAATGCGACGCGGCGGTTCTCGATCGCAGGCGCCGGCTGCGGCGGCTTGATTACGGTGGCCGTTTCCGCGGCCTCCAGCCCGGCGAGCGTTGCTTCCAGGTCGTCCACCTCAAAACAGAGATGATAAAGGCCCGGCGACTTCTTTACCCGTGTGGCCACAGGACTGTCCTCACCCCAAGGCTCAATCAATTCCAGCCGCGTGCCGCCGAGGTCGATGAACACAATCCGCGCCCCTTGGCCCGGATCGACTACCGGCTCGCCGAGCCGCCGCGCACCCAGCAGGCGGCACAATTCCTCCGCCTTGCGGTCGATGTTCTTGGTCAAATAAGCGACGTGATGGATGTTCATGTCAACTCCCGTATCCGGTGATTGTTCTAGCCAGTCCGCGGAGCAATTGCAACGAGTCGCGGCAGTCCGGCAGCGCGAAGAAAAGCAGCGTAAAGCATTGATAATGGATGTTCAACAAGATGGCAAGAAATCGTATCCGGCCCGATTTCATGTATTCCTTCAGCCCGGCGCGGCCGCGGGCGGCGATGATGCAGTTTTCCCATATTTTGGCTGCCGCCGCGCCGATTCCTTGCAGGGCGCCATAGATGAGGAAGTTGGCCGTCGTGCCATGCCACGCGCCGGCGGCAAGAAAGGCGAGAATGTAAAAAATCCACGCCACGCCGCTCGCCCGTTTCGGCCAGCGCTCGACCACCGGCTTGTACATCGGCATGAAGAGGTAGTCGCGGATCCATGTTCCCAGCGTGATGTGCCAGCGGTTCCAAAAATCCAGCACGTTCCGCGCCAGCCAGGGCCGATTGAAGTTCTCCGGCAGATTCATGCCGAAGAAGCGGTTGGCGGCGATCACGATGTCGCAGTAGCCGGAGAAGTTGCAATAGAGGTAGATCGGGAAGAAGTAGAAGACGACGGCGAAATAGACTAATGACTTCCAGCCGGAATGGTGGCCGGCCGCGAGCTGCACGACGAGTTCGTCCCAGCCCTTGTAGAACAGGGGCGCGATCAGTGCAAGTTTCGCTACGCCCCACAAGAGCCGCAGACAGCTCGTCAGCAGCTCGTAAGGATCGGCCAATACCGGGTCAAGCGTCCGCCACTGCTCCTCGAAATCCTGGTACCGTTGGATTGGACCGAAAATAATCGTAAACAGACTCAATTGGTAGTTGAGATACGACCAGAGCGAGAGTCGCTCGATCTGGCCCTGGGCCGCGTCGACCAGGACGTGGATCTGACGGAAGAACATGCAACTTATGCCGAGAATGCGAATGACGTGGCGCAGGTCGCGGATCTGCCGGACCAATGGCGATTTAAGGATCGGTCCCACATCCGTCAGCCAACCGAAAACCGGATATTGTCTGAGCACAACATACACGGCGACCAACGCGACGAGATAGGTTCCCAGCAGCCAAGGCGAGGGCGTTGTCCGAAGCGCTTGCGCGACGATGTAGCCGCTACCCAGAAAGATGGCCAGCGCGGCCCACGACGCTGGATTCGGCAGCACTAGCCATACGACAAGGAAATTCGCCGCCGCCCATACGCCTTGGCGCAGCGCCGTCGCGGGAAGATGAAAAAACACCGCCGCCGCCGCCAGCATGGCCGCGATGAACTCGATCCCCGCGACGTTGAAGTCGAAGGCAGGATTCATCGGGCCAACTTCTTATTCAACAGCGCCAGAAACGCGCCGACATTCTGGCCGTCCTCCTTGAGCTTGGATATCTCGGCCGTGGCGAACTTGACCTTGAACCGCTTCTCCGTCGCCACCATTAGATTGATATGCGTCAGCGAGTCCCAACCGGGAATGTCGTCGGCCGTCATCTCGTCGCGCAGAACGATCTGCGGGTCGTCGAATACCTGGCGAAAGACGTCTTGGGCCTGGTCTCTAAGATCATCCATTGAGCTTGGTCCTCCGCCTTAAAGCTGCGGATTTCTGAAATAGAATAAGCCGCGATCAGCTTCAATTAGAATACGCCGCCGCGGGATCGTCAAGCAGCCGATACTACTTTTACTCAGTCAGGCCATGTCGGTCAAGCTCGCTTGATTGAGCAGGTCGCGAGAACTAAGCTATAGAGCTGCGATGCTTATCATATATCCCTGAAGAAAGCATCGCATTGGCAAGACTCAATACTTCAATCCGCTGGAAATTCAATGCCAGAAGTTGATCGACCGGTAAGACACAGGGTGGGATGGACTTGCGGGTTTCTCGTTAATGCGGCGCTCACGCTCGGCGTCATGGTCGTTTGGTCCCCCGTTTTTTTCATCGCTGCTAACGGTGAGAGCAGTTGGCACCGGGCATTGCAGGACGCGTTTTTGAACAGGACGCCGTTCGGCACCGACTTCGTTTTCTTTTACGGCCCTTGGGGATTTGTCGATGTGCCCCTCTATCATCCGCAGCTCTACGGAACTACGGTCGCCATAAGGGCGGTCCTATCGTTTTGGCTCGTCACATGGGCGTGGATATTCGCCAAGCGCGTATGGCGCGACAATCCGCTAATGGCGAGCATCGTTTGCGCTGCGGTGATGACGACGACGAGTTTCCATCACGACGTGCTCTTCCTTGTGCTCGTTTCGCTCCCCGCGATCGATTACTTCTTTGCCACTCTCGATTGGGAAGACGGGCAATCCGAGGCGCCGTGCGCGGGGATCGGGAACGGCGCCGAATCGCTGTGGATGCGTCTTGGCAAGCAGGGGCTGGTCTTGTTCGCGGCGTTTTGCGGTCTTGTGAAATTCACCTTCTTGGTCATAGCGGTCGTCTTCGTGATGACGATTGCCCTGGACGTATTGCTGCGAAAGCGGCGTTTTCCCTGGATCGTGCCCGTCTTCGCCGTGGGAGTCCTCTTCTTCTGGCTGCTCGCCGGGCAACCTCTGTCTGCGTTCGGGCCTTACCTGAGGAACGCCGCGGAGATTCCCAGGGGGTATGCAGCCAATTCGCTTAACGATCCCGGACCAGCCGCGGAACGTCTTGCCGTGCTTGGGCTGGCGGCGCTGTTATTGCTTCCTATCGGCTGGGCCGAACTTCGGCGGCGCAGAAAACTTGCATGGATTCCGCTGGCAGGTTTCACCTTTGCTGCCTTTCTTATTGTTAAACATTGCGTGACGCGGTTCGATACGGACCATGCGCCGGTTTCGGCGGCACTCTCCGTACTCGCTCTGCTCGTCCTGCCGCTCACATGGCGACGTCAGGCGCGGCTCGCGCATCCTTTGTTTCTCCTGCTGGCCGCCTCGCTGCTCATTCCGAAATGCATTAGCTATCGAATTAGTCTTCCTAACTTCGACATAAAGCAGCGGCCGCACGAAAGCGAGACATTCTCCCCGGTCGACAAGGGTCACGCCGGACACGCGGAGTTGCACGAAGCGGCCGTCGCAGCTATCCGCCGCGATTATCCGCTCCCGACTACGGACGGCACGTTCGACGTTTACCCCGAAGAGATCGCCATACTTGCGGCGCACGGAGTCAAGTATCAACATCGGCCCGTGATTCAGAGCTACGCGGCCTATACCTCGCGGCTGGCCAGACTGAATGCCGATTATCTTTCCGACCCAAATTCGCCGAATCGGATTCTATTTGGCATCGAGCCTTTCCGTGCTCGATTCCCCGCTCTGAATGATGGCTTGTCCTGGCCTGAGCTTCTAACCCGATACGAAGTCGAATCCGTCTTGCCGCCGGGCCGTGACCTGCCATTCTTGCTTCTCAAGCGAAGTACGCGACCGCGGCACTATGAGCTGACGCCGATTCAACAGACCACGATCGGATTCGGATCGACTTTACAATTGCCCGGCTTGGAAGAAGGGCCGATTTGGGCCGAGATTTCCTTGCGGTCCACGATCGCTGGAAGATTATTCGCCGCCGCCTTTATGCCGCCGCTGATTTGGATGGAAACCGTACAACGCGATGGGCGAATGGTTAAATACCGTTTTTTGCCTCCCGTGGCCGAATCGGGATTCCTTTTTTCGCCGATCGTGAGAGACAGCACGTCGTTCCGCTATCTAGCCACGACGCCCTGGCACGATCCGGCCTGGCAACGCCAAATGAAAGGACAGGGCGTTCAGTCGATCCAGTTTCTCGTGCCCGACAAGTCGTCGTGCTACGACCGGCAGATCTCGGTTCGACTGTTTCGTCTAAGTTTTCCTGCGAGTGGTCCGACGTCAATGGCATTTCGCGCGGATCTGCTGGGACTTTCCCAACTGGCGGTAAGCGAATACGGCGATGACTCCAGCAATCCCAAGATCCTGTGGGAGAATCTGCCCAACGGCACCGCGCTAACCACTCCCGAAGGAGCATCGCTTGTTGTGCCGGTGTCTGCGCGGAACTCGTACATTCCACTGACTGGGCCGGCCTGCCGGTTGAAGATTGCTTACGGCATGCTTTGCACCGCCGCGCAGGCAACCCCACCAAGCCGTCCCGCGCATTTCAGGATTGACACAATCGACTCCCATGGCTGGCACAAGACGATCTGGGGCGCCAGCTTGGATATCGCGCACCGAAAAGCGGACGCAGGCATAGCAACTGCCGATATTTCCGTGCCGCTTACGGAGGTGAAAGAACTCTGTTTCACGACGGATGGAGCGGAAGCTGGCGACTGTTTCGCTCCCGCTTGGTTTGGCCTAAGCGCTACTGACGCGCAACGCAAACGTCACTCATCGAACTGTTGCTCCTCGATCGAGACGGGCTGCGGCGACCAAGCGGCCGCTAACGGCATTTCCCAGCGGGTGTGGCCGTTGCCGTCATCAGCAGTTTTAGTATATCCCAGGCCGGCGAAATGCTCGCGGACCAGGTCATTTTTGGCCGTGGCGATGTATTCGCCGCAGATTCGCCGAAGTCCGTGCTCGGCGGCCCAGCGGCGAATGTTATTGTTTAGAAGCGTCTCCACGCCCCGCTTCAAGACTCGGCAGCTCATGAGCCATGTGTCGATCACCAGGGCGTCGGCCTCGATCTTCGCCAGAAGCACGCTGATCAATCCATTGTCACCGAAGCGGTCCACGAGCGACACCGTGCGGGTGAGCCATTGCGGATCGGCCACGAGCGCCGAAACTTCGGCAGCCGACCGCCGCCGCGTTGTCAGGTTGAATTGATTCGACTTGTTGATCAATTGCGCGCTCCGCTCCAGCGACATCGGCGTGATCGGGCCGATTCGGGCGACCATCGAAAGCGAGCGGAGATAGTCCTCGACGTTCGCCGAACCCGTCAACGCTTGCTCGCGCTCAGCATTCGCTCGATAGTACTCGGCCCGCTGCAAATCTTCCGTGCCGATCGCCAGCGTCTGGAAGTAGCGATAGGGTTCTATGGCCGCGATGTAGCCGGCTGGGTCTTCAGGCAACTCCGGCACGGCCACCTCGGGCACGAGCTGCCGTACGAGCCCACGCTCGGCCGGATTGTCGTCGACGAACACCAACGAATTAAGGCCGATGTTCAGCCGCCGAGCGATCTCGCGAAGATTGGCTGCCTTGTCGGTCCAATTGGCCATGAAACAGGAAATGTCGTCCAGCCGCAGGACCATTTCGGTGTGCTTCTCGAAGACCTCCTTGGCGTTTCGCTCCTCGTTCTTGCTGCACACGGCTAGCAGCACGCCGCGCTCCTTCAGGGCCTTGGCGTATTGCTGGAAGGCGACGAACGCCTCGCCTTCGGCATCGCCCTGACCGAGGTGAATGCCGCCCAGCCCGTCGTCGCCGATCACGCCGCCCCAACAGGTGTTGTCGAGATCTAACACCAGACATTTCTTGCTCAGACCCATTTGCGCAGCTAAGAGCGACGCCGCGCTGAAGCCGTAATCGACGATAAACTCCGGGCGCAAGGCAGCTTGGCGTGGTAGAAGAACCGCTCGTCGCCCCATGTGCGGCGGCCGGCCAGCGAGGCGAGGCCATCCACGTCATGGAGCACGACATAGGGTGGGGCGCAGTCGGCCATGCGGTCGTTCACGCGGCCGATGAACCGCCAGAGTCCGGCCGGATGACGCGACTCGTGGTTGTCCATTTGCCGCCACGCCGGCCGATCAAACGTGTTTTGCACGACGAGGCAGCCCAACCGCTCGTATGCGGTCTTCCAAAGCAGCGACCAATCGGCGAACTCGGCCTCGACAAGCGCTGCCACTTCGGCACGGTCCTGGCTTAACGCCGGGCGACGGATCAACTCCCGCCAACTCGTTGCCAGAAATACGACATTGGGCCGAAAGCGGTAAAGGTCCGAATCGGCGTCGAGGATCTCCTGCCGGTAGATGCCGTAGTCGGCTTCGAAAACCTCGACTTGACCGCCCATGCAAAACAAGGACAGCTCCACTGCCTGGGCGAGTTGGGTCGTGGTGAAGCCGCCGAGAATCGCTAACTTTATCGACGGCAATGGCGTGAGGTGCGGCTTCAGCCGGGCGTAGATACGGTAGAGCGATTGAAACGTCGTAAAATCGCTGCCGGGTTCCAGCGTCCGTTGGATGATGGCAGCCGCATCTTCCCAGCGTTCTTCCGCCAGCAGGAACCGCAATACGGACAGCAGTTCGGCGAACAACGCCGGCTTATCATCGGCCGGCGCGGACAGGTACTTTTCCACGGTATCCGATGCGTCCAAAATCGTTGCCACGCTTGTCCGATCCTTTATTTCGTAAAACTTAATTGAAACACAAAAGCCTAGCATAGTCAAACCGGCATTGACGCGCGCGGCGTGCGGGTTATCATGGCCAGAAGCGTTTTTCCACACGCCGCAAATCACATTTCGCACAAGTTATGCCTTATCCGGCCCTCGATCCCATGCGGCTTCGCGTCTTTCCGCTGGCGGGGCGGCGGAACCTCACGGAGGTAGCCGAGCAGGCGGCGCAGCGCGACCGCGGCTGGTCCGCCCGACGATCCGGCCGTGACGGCTCAGATCGAGCGACTTGCAGAACGGATGCTGGCCGCTCGAGCGCGCGGCGCGGCGATCATGATCACGTACGGCGCGCACCTCATAAAAAATGGGGCCGGGCCGCTGCTTAATGCCCTTATCGACGCTGAGTTGGTCACGCACCTGGCCACGCAAGGGGCCGGCATCATTCACGATTGGGAGTTCGCCTTTCAAGGTCAATCGAGCGAATCAGTCCGCGAGAACGCCCCGGCCGGCACTTTCGGCTGCTGGGATGAGACGGGCCGTTGGTTGAACTTGGCCGCGCTCGTCGGCGCGGCGGACGGACTGGGATGGGGCGAGGCGGTCGGCCGCATGATTGCGGAAGACCGGCTAGTCATCCCACCAGCAAATCAGCTACATGATGAGATCACTGCCGATCCGGCGCATCCGCATGCCGCCGCCAAGTCCGATTTGCTCTGCGTGATCACCGCACACCATCTGCCGACCGGCGTGCTCCGCATCGAGCATCCATTCAAGAACTATTCGGTGCCGGCCGCCGCCTATCGACGCGGCGCAGCCTTCACTGTACATCCCGGCATCGGCTACGACATCATCGTAAACCATCCGCTCTATCACGGCGGCGCGATCGGTCGCGCGGCCGGGACCGACGCCCGCATCTTTACCGCTTCGGTCGATCGGCTCGATGGCGGCGTCTATCTCTCCATCGGTTCAGCAATCATGAGCCCGCAGGTGTTCGAGAAGGCCTTTAGCGCGGTGAACAACGTCCGCAAGGCCGAGAGCCGCGCCCCGCTGACTAGCCACCACATGGCAATTGTCGATCTGGCGGACGGCGGCGGCTGGGACTGGACCCGCGGCGAACCACCCGCCGCGACCCCGGCCTACTATCTCCGCTTTTGCAAGACGTTCCACCGCATGGGCGGCACGTTGGACTACATCCGCTGCGATAATCGGGTGTTCTTCGCGCAACTCCTGCGGTGCCTCAGAATTGAACTCGATAGGAATAGAAAGTCGCCGCAATGTATCGACCAGCCGCGGAGCGGCGAAAGCGAATAACCAGGGGCGCAGCCCCTGGAATCGATGAACAATGCTGCATCAGCCCCGGAGGGGCGACAGTAGCGTTCGTGTTTTAACGGACCACGGGCACAAACGACATGTCCATGCCGGGGTAAATCGGCGCGATTGTCACATCCGGAAAGTCCGAGGCGAGTTTCTCAATCAGCGCGTCCGCATCCTCATCCCCAACGTAGACGTACAGAGTGCGAAGACCGTGCAGTCGCTTGATATAAGGGACCACTTCGCCGACTTGATCGCGGCCAACCGTGGCCATTTCGACTGGGTGGAAGAAGTCGGTGCCTAAGCGGGTCTCGATCCACGTCGGGGTTGGTGGATCGTGCCAACCCTTCACACTTGGGTCGGTGTTTATCGACGGCGGTCGACTTGGATCGAGCTCATAGTAAACCTCGCAACCCTCCGCTCCGCGTATCGCATCCACAGTCTCCTTTTGCCGCTTTGCCCGCTGACTCTCCGTCGCCAGCCAACTGAACGACACCGCCACAACAGTGACCAGCGCCAGCAGTGAACGGATGCTGAATTGAAACCGAATACGGAAAAGAAAGGCAACGACGAACCAAACGACAATCAAAAGCAAGAAAACGCCCGTTGTCGCCAGCGCAACCAATACTGTCCAGCCCTTGTGCGTGTTGAAGGAGAACCAGTGAAATCCCTCGGAAAAGAAAAGGAAGCTCGTCGCAATAATTGAGCACAAGAGCACCCAATGTGGGCCTGGATAAAACCATCGGTGGGTTGGATTCTGTTCGGCGGTCTTGTGTTCCGACACGCTCATACTCTCTTGCTCCCCCACTGCTCATTTTAACCTCTACGAGCGGCGGCAACAATCACATACTCACCCATCGCACCATTCGGTCCATCGCAAACAGTCCATCCCACGGCGCGTCGTATATCCGCATCGCGCCCACGGCCGGGCAACGCTCGACGCCGCGGGCGGTCAAGGCATCGGCCAGCGATTCGCCGCGGCCGTCGACTGCCAAGCCGACCGTCTGCGTTTGCGCCGAGCAGCAGGCAACTACATCGAAAACGTCGCTGACTGGGCGCACGAAGACAGTTCGCATATAGCATGGTTCCGCGAGACTTTTATCGTCGTCGGAGTAGACAACGGCCCATTGGATGTCGCGGCTGTGATGGGCTTCGCCGCGCATGGCGTATTCCGTGCGAACGGCCAGCACGTTCATTGCCGCAGCCGGATCGATTTCCGTTAGCGGCGCGCGGCGCGACTCGGTCTCCATCGCCTCGCCAAGCAATCGGGCGAAGTCGGCCGGCGCGATCGCGCCGCCGCGCTCCACAAAAACCGTGTGCGGCGAGTTGCAGCCCTGCTGGTCGAAGGCCGAGGCGTCGGCGGCGATTGAAACGGCCGTTCGTTTGGCGGTTTCCGCATCGGCCAGCCGCTCGGCGCCGACGATCGCGCAGGAAAGTTTTGGCCCGAACACGATGTCTTCCGTGCCGAACCGTCGGGGCAGATTAACGATCGCCTCTACCGCCTCGCGTCCGCCCCAGGCGACGCGGACATCGGCGGCAAGCGAAAGCTCCCGCGCTGCATCCTGGTCATCCCGGTCGCAATAGACCACAGCCATCGCGTCGGTCAAGGTCCGCCCAGAAAGCTTCTCGCCAGAGGCGTCCGTATACTCTGCCGCGGAGAGCCCCGCCAACAAGTGCGGCAACATTCCAGGCGACCGCCGCGAGACTTTTACAAGATTCGCGTTTTTGCAGAGCATCGCCTGAACGACCGAGAGCATCCCCAGCACTGGCACATTGCCCGCTACCCAATGCACGGCCAGGCCCCGCGGCTGCGCGGACGGACATCGCATCTTTTTCATCGAGATGAACGAAGCGGTCCAGCGCCTCGGGCTTTCCGCGCAACGACCGCCGCAAGAGCGCGTGCAAGTTCGCTCGCCGCAGCCAGAGCGGCAAAAACCCAAGCCGTTGGGCACGAATGAAATCGGCCATCGGATGATCCGGCTGGGTCCACTTTCTCGCGGCGCAGTCGCACAAGCCGACTAGCTCATCTCCAGCAACCTCCCGCAATCGTGCCTGTGCATCGCGCAGCCGCGCAACGAGCGGCCCCACGGAATCGAGCACAGGCGCAGCCTCATACACATCGGCCGCGCCGATCCGAGGACCTTCGTGATCAAAGAGGAGGTGGAACTTCATGTCAAGCGATCAAACGTGACGTTTCTTCCATTCGTGCTTCGGATTTGTTTCGACATTCGGCATTCGACATTCGAGTTTCATCCCGGCAGCGTGTCTCCACAACCGCGCGGCTCCGCCTTCTCCGCCCGGCCGACAATCTCAAACCCCGTGCTCGGCTCGCGGGAGACGATCCGCCCCATGTCGTCAAGCAGCACCGCCACGCCCGGATAGCTGTGCGGCAGCGGACAAATGAATTCTAACAGGCCCGTCTCAGCGTCCGGAACGACGTCCAGGCTCCGCGGGTCGCGGACGAGCACTTCAGCATAGGTCGGCACGCGCTTTACGCCGTCGGGACCATCGGGATAGATTACGCCAAGCTGCTCCGTGAAGCCATAGATGTCGACAATCGCTGAAGTCGGCAGGCCGAAGACAGCGGCGACGCGCTCATTGAGCACGGCCTTAGAGACCGCTTGCCGCTGCAGCTTCTTCCAGCCGCCAAAATGGACGACGAAGGTCGACGCTGGCAGTTCGATCCCCTCGCCCGCGTCCGCCAGCGGGCGGACGACGTGCTCGTAGAGCAAATATGTATAGCCCAGCAGGCAGAATGACTTGCCGGCCGAGGTCCATCGGGCGATCGTCGCCCGCACTTTTTCGCGGTCTAGCACCAGCCGGTCGCCGTCGCGAGTCAAAGCATATTCCTGCTCGGTCGCGGCCATCAAGTAGCCTCTCATGCCGGCCACGCGGGCCGACAATTCGCGATCATCCGCCGCCAAACGATCGGGCGGGGCATCGACGATTAAGAACGGCCGCCGCTCCGCACCGAGTCGATGCGAGAGAATCGCCCCCAGCGCCTTCATTTGCCGGTTCCGCGTGATCTGGTCCAGCGGGATGCGGCTGGGCGTCTGGCCCGACGTGCCGCTAGAGGCCAACACGCGGGCAATTTGCGATTCCGGTACGGAGGCGAGAAACATCCTCTTGAAGATGCCAACTGGCAAAAATGGAACATCGGTCAGACATTTCACCGATCGGTTAGGATCAAACCTTTGCAGCCTGAGCCAACGAGCGTACGGCGGGCAATTGGCCTGATAGTGCGAGATCGCCTCCCGCACGGCCACCAGCAAGGCAGCCGTCTTGGCTTCGCGAGGCACACCATAAGGCGGCAGATTCAAGAGATCATCGGTCGCGGAAGTCATGCACCTTAATATAGCAGCTCTTCCGTGTGCGGGCCGCCAATATTGGGCGGACGCGCGGGACAATGCGCCGGCGTCGCGTCACTTTCCGCGGCAGCGGCCGGTTCGCGATAGCGGATCGTAATCTCGGTCCGACCAAGGGCGAGACAGTCGCCCGAATGCACCTCCGCCTCTAAAACGCGGACCCCGTGCATGAAGACGCCGTTTTTTGAATCGAGATCGCGAACAATCACCTGGCCCTCGTGCTGCAACAACTTGCAATGCTCGTGGCTCACCCACGGATCAGTCAACATGACTTCCGCATGTTCGTTGCGGCCAAGCACAGCCGGAAGACTCTGTAGCACACAACGCGTCTGCCGAGCATAATGATCGAGAATGATCAACTCGACGGGCAGCACGTCATCCGAGACCGCTGCGGAGGCTGGGTCGGGCGCCGCGGTCGTGTCTTGACTTTCGTTCATCAGACTTTCCTTCACTCGCGTGCCGACGGAGCCTAGCGTGGGGGAGCGGGCAGCATGCCTGGGGGTAACGACATATTCGCCGCCCGCCATCAATGGGAATTGTCGCAAGGGTGAGCACAATTGTCAATCCTGCTTACGGGCGAAAGTGGGGCTGCTTGTCGCGACGGCGTGATAACGTGATAGAA
The DNA here is from genome assembly GCA_963775975.1 of uncultured Planctomycetia bacterium. GTDB lineage: Bacteria > Planctomycetota > Planctomycetia > Pirellulales > Thermoguttaceae > JANXQG01. The sequence goes on along the minus strand of CAVZKX010000002.1, from coordinate 3,973,023 downwards.
TTGTCAAAATGTCAGACATGATTGACGCCGCCATCCGCCGCACCGAGGCCGGGCAGGACCTTTCGCTCGAGGAAGTCGTCGAGGCGTTTGAGCAGATTGTCGGCGGCGGCTGTGCCGAAGAGGAAATTGGCCGCTGGCTGCTGGCGCTCAATAAGAAAGGTCCGAGCGTGAGCGAAGTGGCCGGAGCGGCGCTGGCCCTGCGGCGGAAGATGACGCCCATTCGCTCGTCGCGCGGCGACTTGCTCGATACATGTGGCACCGGCGGCGACGGCCTGGGGACTTTCAACATCAGCACGGTCGCGGCCCTCGTAACGGCCGCCGCCGGAGTGCCCGTTGCCAAGCATGGCAATCGCGCCGCCAGCAGCCGTAGCGGCTCGGCCGACGTGTTGGCGGTGCTTGGCGTGAATGTCGAGGCGGGCGTGGCCACCGTGGAACGCTGCCTCGACGAACTGGGCGTCTGCTTCTGTTTTGCGCCCTTGCTGCATGAAGCGATGCGGCACGTCGCGCCGGTACGTGCGAAGCTCGGCGTGCCGACGATCTTTAACATCCTTGGCCCGCTGATCAATCCGGCCGGCGCGTCGCGGCAACTGCTGGGCGTCGGCCGGCCCAAGCTGCGGATGCTTCTGGCCGAGGCCCTCGTCATGCTGAGAACGGAGCGAAGCGTCGTTGTGCATGGCAGCGATGGGCTGGATGAGGTTACGCTTACAGCTTCTACGGAAGTTTCGGAGGCGCGCGGCGGGACGGTGCGGCAGTTTCGCTGGACGCCGGCCGATTTTGGCCTGAACGCAATTCAGTTGAAAAGCATTCAGGTCGCCGGGCCGGATGAGAGCGCGGCGATGATTCGCTCGGTGCTGGCGGGCGAGAGAGGCGCCGCACGGGATATCGTAGTCGCCAATGCCGCAGCCGCTCTCTGGACGGCCGAAAAAGCCTCCTCGCCTGTTGCTTGCACCGCGCTTGCAACAGAGGCGATTGACAGCGGGGCTTCGCGGGAATTGCTAAGGCGGTTGATCGTGATAAGTGGCGGATGACACGTGCCGTGGAATGCAGCCTGCCCTATCGAGGCTTATCTTCTAGCGTAAGCGATTCAAATCATGCACAATCGCTGTCAAGAATGTCAATAGAAACCAAATGGCGATAGACGCGAAGAAAAAAACAATGATCGGCTTCTTTAGACTTCGCAATCTCGACTGAATATGCGGCGCCGATCGTCTCGCGCTCGCATTGCTTTCCGCGCCGGTCGCTTTACCTTGCGTCCACTCGTCCATGCTATCTTCACTGTCGTTATCTACGTCGGGAACGTCGAGGTAGCTTCCGCAGTGCGGGCAGTTTTGAACCGACCCGCGCTTGTCACCGCTGAATTCGCTAGTTTTCCCGCACTCATCGCAACGGGCTTCAGCCGGACCTGCGGCTGTTTTCTTTGCGAGCAGCTCGGTTAGGGACTCATAGTGCTCCGCAATCAACACCTTGGCACGATCGACATCTGCCGGCATGATAGTCCATACTTCAATTCCGCGAGCCGAAACTCCCGTCCAAGCGGTCAAGCCGTCAAGTCCTCCGTGAGTCATTGCGTCCATGACCTGAGCGCGAATGCCTTCATGTTCAAGCCAATTGACGAGGACCGTAGCTTGGCCGACATCTGGGGCCACAAATACGCATCTCGGATCGCGATTTATCAAGGGATACTCCTAGTTTCAGTGTTCCGCTGGTAGATCGTTATTAACTCTGCCGCTCTGCTTGCCGAAGAATGCCCTGAGCGTCTTGAACGTCTCATCCCGCTTGGAGAGCAGGAAGAAATGGTCGCCTTCGACGATTTGAAACTGAAAGTGCGGCAGCCGTTCGGCGATCTTGTCGGCCGTCAACTGAACCTTCGCGATCGGAAATCCCGAATCGTTGCGGCCGTTTATCATGAGAATTCTTTCGTCAGCTTTCAACGTGGGCACAACACCCGGCGACGGCGCGGAAGCGAGCGAGACCAGGCAGGAAAATCGATCGGGATGCTGGTTATAAATCCAGAAGCCGGCCGGCCCGCCCGCGGAGATCGCCATCAGACACGGCTTGCGAATGGCGAGCGAATGCTTCTGCTTTACGTCTTTGTACATGTCGTCGAGGTACCGCATCGTACCGTCGCGCCAACTCGCGCCGAATGATGGCACGAGAATGACCGCCTTGGGAAACTCCTCCTTCAGCAAGTAAGTGTAGAAGAGGAAATTTCCGCCGAAGCCGTGCAGAAAGACGACCACTTGGGTGTCGTCGCTGATCTTTGGCGGATAATAGGCGAAGTAATGCCCCTGCGTCGCACGTTTGTCGGAGAGGCAATCGGGCAGCACCGAACGAACATCGCGAAAGAGTGGGTCGACGGATATGCTGGCATACACGCGGTCGAGGTTAGCATAAAGTCCTTGCGTTTCCTTTGCCGTAAGTCCGATCTGAGGCTGTCCCATCGCGACCACGCCTTTGACGATCATTCCTTCCGGTAGAACGCCGGCGGTTGCTTGAAAGACCTTGTATCCGTCAGCGAAGCTTTTGGACGCCTGGAATGCCGGCGGCAGTGAACGCGTCGCGAAATTGCACGACTCGATCTTACCGCCCATGTTCGAAGCCTGGCCGGCTTCTCCCGACGGGCTACTAAGCATGGCTGCGGCCGCGAGAAGGCTTGCAACTTGGGTCATGCACTCGATTGTACCACCCGGCAATTGCCGCAGCCAACCAGACACAACGTCGCGTGATCGACCAGGACCCTTCGCTAGCGCAGGTAAGTGCTACTCAGGGATGGATTGCCCAAATTCACCAGTGCCCCCGCTCCGAAACTGGCCTTGCCACGCCTGCCCGGCTCATGGTACTGTCCGCCCTATGTCATCCGCTGCCGCCCGCATCGCACTGCTGCCTCTCTTGCTGCTGCCGCTGGCCGGCTGCGCTGAACTTCAGCGCGTCGACGTCTCCGGAACTACGGCCAGGCTCCTATTGCGAAATCGAAATGGTCGTGCCGCCCAACGCGGCTGACGACTCGCACCATAAGTATATGGGCACCGTCCAGCAGGTCACGCATGAGGAAGTCGTCTTGACGGAGGTGATGGAGTCGACCAACATTGACTACGCTGGCAGCGGGCATCGCCGCGCGTTGACGGAACGCAAGCACAAGGTCGTTCACGTGCCATTGACCGGCGTCGTCGAAATCTGGTCTGAGCTGCCCAAGGGCAAGGTTCAGCCGGTGGGAATCGCCTCACCGCCAGCGACTGCGAAGCTGCCGTCCGAGGGCGCGCATCCCGTCATGCTGCCAAACGACGGCGCAGCACCGAGTGGGGCGGCACGGTTTTGAATGTCGGCGGAGCTACGCCAACCGTAGCCCCTTCGGCAGCGATTCGCCGAAGATGAGCCCTTGCTCCTCGCGGTCGAGACTTCCGGCGCTTTGCACCAATGTGCTGAAATGGCCGGGGGCGCCTTCCTTCGCCAGGTACGCCGCGGCCTGGTCGCGCTGCTTCGGCGAGAGGTCGCGATAGCGGTCGTCGGTCTTGCGGGCAATCTGCATCACGGCCAGCGGCCCGGCTGGATCGCCGCCGAAAGAGTCGGTCAATCGCCTCAGCCACGTGCCGGCGGTCTCAGCGGGCACGACCGTATTGAGTGGCCCATAGAACGGCACTCGGGCACCGAGGCGGCCGAGTGCCCAAACGATCGCCGGCCGCACGGTTTCCATCTTCCGCTTCGGCAAGAGGTCTAAGAGGATATCGCCCAATTCGACTTTGAGCGACACGGGCAGCAATTCGAACGAGCCCAACAGTCGCCAAATTTCAGCCGTTTCGTTGGGTTGAAAGCCGAAATCGCCTCCGCGACCCTTGCCGCCGACGACGAGCCGGTGCAGGCCGCGGATCGGCCCTAAGAGCGGCTCGGCCAAAGCTTGCTGCTGCCCTGCCAGGAGTCCGCCGCCAATCCGCCGCCAGAGGATCCAGCCTTCCAGCCGTACGGCGGCCGACGGATGAGTGAGCTTGCCCTGCACGAGCCGCCACGTTTCGGCCACGCGCCAATCGTCGACTGCCAGCCCATAGCCGGGCCGCAATGCGAAGCCGAGCAAATTGAGCCAGCGGGCTTCGTGGACCGCGCTCTTTCGCCGCCCCGCTTCGGCGTCGATGAGCGCCTCCCAGATGCGGCGGCAGAGCGACGTGGGCCAGGCGTTGCGGTTCATGCCCGTCACGGCAGTGAGCCGCTTCATAAGTCCTTCCGGTTTCTCAGTTCCGCCCGCGCCAAAAACCTGTTCGATGGCAGAGCCACATTGCTGCCATGTCGCTTCGTCGACAAAGCCTTCGCTCTCGGCCGCCGACTCATGGGCTTCAAGATCAGTCTGCGTGGCCGAGCGGACGTCGAATTGCAGCCGCCAGCTCCGCTTGCCATCGATCTCGCTACACCAGAGATCAAGCGTGCCGATTTCCGTCAACCGGGCGTGCAAGTTGACGCCAACCGTTTCCGTTTCGCCTTTCTTCCGCGTCCGCATCACGGTGCGGATAGGCGGCAGCGGCGTCATCTGCTCGCGATCGACGGGCACCAGCTCACCCGGCCGATCGGTGAGCCGCGTGCTTGAGACATAAAGCGGAAACTCGACCGGCTCGGAGATTAGCAGATCGAACCGCCGCTGGCTGAGGTTCACGTCCTGGCCCGGTTCGACCCCGGCGGGGACGAGGCAGAGGGCTGAAGAGGAGATATTGGCGCCACGTTCTTCCTGGACTTCAATTTGCTCCTCTCCCTTTCTCCCTGTCTCCCCTTCTCCCTTTCTTTCTTCCCCGCTTCCCTCCACGCCAATATAGTACGTCCGCGCCAGCCCAGCGGCAATCCGCACGCCTAGCCCTCGACGGACCATGCCGTAGTAGGCGGCACCGCGGGCGACGGCCAGATCGAGCCGCTCGTTGTCCAATACGATCGGCTCCCAACCGCCGCCGAACATGCTTTTGAGCGAGTCGATCATCCTCTGTTGCAGCACCGGTGACTCGAAAAGGCCGCCATTGAAGAGCACGATATCGGGCCGCGCGGGATCCTGGCCCGGCGGAAGCTCAACGTCGTCCATCGCCACGTGACGATGCGCCGTCAAGAAGGCCGCCAGATACCGCGTAACCGCCGGGTCGGCCGCGTAGGGAAGGCCGAACTCTTGAAATCCGCTGCTGCGCCGGCTTGGCCGAGCATCGAGCGGCACGAGTGGAAAGAAGCCTTCGACGAGAAGCTCGTGGACTTCACTCCTAGAGACGTTGATCTGCTTCGCGCCGCCGATCAGCCGCGAGCCGGACCAGGGAAGGTTGAGCGTCAGCGTCTCCGACGGATTGGGACCAAGCAAGGTCTCTTTGAGTTGCCGGCTTCGCTGCACGAGCATGGCCCACTGCCGCGGCTGCAATTGTTCCAATGTATCCGGCACACTCCGTGTGCCGTTTTCCGGCGGCACACGGAGTGTGCCGGATACATTCGCGAGTCTTTCTTCCAAATGATGCGCCAGTGCCAGATCGAGATTGTCGCCGCCGAGGATCAAGTGCTCGCCGACCGCCACGCGGTGGAACTGCACCTTGCCGCCTTCGCCGCGGCGGACGCGGATGAGCGTGAAGTCGGACGTGCCGCCGCCGATGTCACAGATGAGGATTTTCTGGCCCGGCTTGACGAGTTGGTCCCAGCGATCGCGGTTGTGGTCGATCCAGGCGTAGAAGGCGGCCTGCGGCTCCTCGATGAGCACGACCCGCGGCAGCCCGGCCAGCGCGGCCGCCTTGACGGTCAGCTCGCGCGCGACCTCATCGAACGACGCGGGCAGCGTGAGCACGAAATCCTGCTCGGCTAGTGGATCGCTTGGAAAGCGATGGTCCCACGCGGCGCGGACATGAGCCAGGTAGCGGGCGCTGACCTCGACCGGCGAGAGCCGCTCCACGTCGGCCGCGCCATGCCAAGGCAGGAGCGCGGCCGTGCGATCGACGCCCGAATGGCAGAGCCATGACTTGGCCGAACTGACCAGGCGGCCGGGTGCTTCCGCGCCATGTTCGCGGGCGAAGACGCCGACTATATGCTGCGAGTCGCCGCTTTCGCTCTTCCACGGCAGCTTGAGCGCGGCCGGCGGCATCTCGCCGGCGGCCGGCTGATAGTGAAAGGAAGGCAACGTTTCGCGGGCTTCATGCTGCCCGGCGGCCACCAACTGCGGCACGGCGAACGTGCGGACCTGCCACGGCTCCTCTGTCGTATCGACGTAGGTGACGGCCGAGTTCGTTGTGCCCAGGTCGAAGCCGACAACATAGCGGCTGGGCGTGGATTCGTTGGCTGGAGTTTTGGACACGCGAGGACGACCTCTTGACTGACCGTTTGATCGTTAATCGTATCAATTATCCCACGGAAATTGGAGGGGCGGATCGGACCGAACCTTGTGGCGATGAAACGAGGTCGGCTTTTCGTTCAAAGACCAAGTTGCTAGAATGGCATCCAATACGACTACATACTATTGTACTTCCGTTGACGAATCGGACCGACACGCATGGCGCTGATTGAATCGAGTTCGCTCGTCTTAGTTTGGTGGAACACAAGTTTGTCGCCGTTGGGTAAGCCTCGCGCGACGGCCCAAGAAAAAGCGTTCTTATTGGCCATGATCGCCGAATTGAACAAGAGGCGTCCGATAGATATTCTTGCGTTGGGTGAGGTTTGTTCGCAGGACCTCAAGGACATACAATCGGCAGTGGGTGCTTCTGACGTGCAACTTTATGATGGTTCAACCGTAGGCGCGAAACCAGTCTTTGACACCGGAGTCCTGTACCGCCGCACTCGTTTGCAACTGGTAGACAAACGCCGGCATCTTAGTTCTTACGGAAAGTCAACACTCAAGATCGGCGATCGGCTTACTTTGTACTCGGCTGACGCTGCGCGGGAGATGCACCTCTTTGTGTCGCACTGGCCGAGCCGGCTCCATTGCCACGAGACCGACCCAAAGCGGATCGAGATTGGGAAACAGCTCCGACAATCGCTCGACGAAATCCGTACTGCCCGTCCAGGGGAATTCATCGCCCTAATGGGTGACTATAATGACGATCCATGTTCCCCCGCATTAAGTTACCATCTGATGGCAACGCGTGACCGAGACATGGCTAAAGAAAATGAGTCATTTTTATACAACCCATTCTGGCGTCACCTCGGTGAGTCAGAGGCGTTTTCATATGGAAGAGCAGTTGCAGGAGTCTGCGGATCATACTATTATTCTAAGGGAGAGCATGGACGATGGCATACGTTCGATCAAATGATGTTTTCGTCCGCGTTCTTGTGCGAGGGGCCATTCGTATTAAATGAAGGTTTTTGTCAAATCATCCGAGCCTCGAGTGTGGAGGCAAAGATGAGAAAATCTTCTGAGATATTTGACCATCTTCCAGTTATGAGTGTAATCGATATAAGGAGACAAGCATGATTGACTTTCGTGCAGCTTTTCGCTCCGGCCAGGAGGCGGCTGAAAGAGCCGAGCTGGCGAGAAAGGAGATTGATCAGGTCTTTGTCGAATTGAATCAGCAGCTTTCTGAGCCTACGGGTGGGAACGTTGTGATTTCACGACATGAACTCGAGAAACGCGACAGTACGTTCGGCATCCAAATCTTTGGCGCCCCCGTCGAAAAGTACTGGGTACTTGCAGCGCAAAATCCAAAGGCTAAAGGAAACGGACGGCAACTTTGCAATTGGGAGCAATCGCACGGTGGGTACCCATGCAAAATCTCGTGGGATGATACCGAGCATGTTTGTAACGACCGTGAGTCACTTCAAGAGGCGTTAGCATTTATGCTATCTGATCCAACGATCGGAGAACAAATCAGTCGCGTAATGCAACTTTCTGAAATCGGGTCCAAAGCAGAAGTCGCGACTGCAACCGCACAATGACGGCAGCCATGTCCTCGGTCGTCGATACCTTCTCCGATTGCCGCCACTTTACTGCCGTACCGCCGAAGAGCGTTCAGCAACTGACGACGATGGCGCGGTCACGCAAGTTCCAGAAAAGGCAGACAGTATTCCGCGACACCGAGCACGTCTCGAACAGCCCTATCAGGAACAAAGTGGCAATTCTCACCATGTTCACCATCAAAATCTGCGGCATCACGCGACCGGAAGACGCGCAAGCGGCCGCTGCCGCGGGTGCGGATGCTATCGGGCTGAACTTTTACGAGAAGAGTCCGCGGTATGTTAATATAGACCACGCGCGGGCGATCATCGCCGCGCTGCCGTCAGGCGTTGTCAAGGTCGGCGTGTTCGTCAACGCGCCGCCGGAAGACGTGTGCCGCATTTTCGGTGGCCTTAAGCTCGATCTCATTCAGCTTCATGGCGACGAACCGCCTGAGTATCTGGCAATGCTCGGCGGACGGCCGGTCATGAAGGCCTTTCGCGCCGCAGTTTCGGCGGGTTTGCGAGCGACAATTGACAACCTCGCCGCATGCCGCAGTCTAGGTTGTCTTCCACGGTTCATCCTCTTAGACGCACCGCTGAGCGAAGGTTTCGGCGGCAGTGGCAGGCCGGCAGACTGGTCGCTGGCAAAGGAGTATCGTGCAATCGACGGTCAGCCGCCGCTAGTGCTTGCCGGCGGCTTGCGGCCGGACAACGTCGCCGAGGCGATTGGCGCAACGGCGCGCATGCTGTTGACACGGCGAGCGGCGTCGAGTCGCAGCCGGGCATCAAGGATCCCGCTGCCATCGCCGGGTTTGTGGCCGCGGCAAAAAGCGCTTTCGGCCGCCTTGACGATGGTACGTTCCCCGTGGGGTAATCACCATGAAAGACACTGTCCGCACCTTCGTGGCAGTCGAGACCAGCGGCGCGGTTCGGCAAAAGGCGGCGGAACTGATCGACATCCTTTCTGCCACGGGCGCCAAGGTTTCTTGGACCAAACCGCACAATCTTCACCTCACGCTCAAGTTTCTCGATGAGGTCCGCTGGAACGATATCGCCGACGTGACGCGGGCCGTTGAGCAAGCGGCACAATCGATTGAACCGTTCGAACAGGAAATCCGCGGCGCGGGAGCGTTTCCTAGTGCGAGCAGGCCGCGGACGCTTTGGCTCGGTACGGCCGCCGGCAGCGAGTCGCTGGCCGCACTCCACGCGGCGCTGGAGAAAGCGTTGAAACCAATTGGCTTTCCCAAAGAGCATCGCCGCTTCGCCGCCCATCTCACGCTGGGCCGTGTCCGCGACGCCGGGCCGGGCGCATATGAACTCGGTCCGCTCATTAAGCAGCACGCCGATTTTCCCGCCGGTCGGTTTACCGTGGAGGAGCTTGTCATCTTTTCCAGCGAGCTTACGCCACAAGGACCGATTTACGAGGCGATGGGGCGGGCGGAGTTGCGAGGGGAAGAGAGGGAGACGCGGGGAGGGGGAGACGCGGAGATTTGAATCTTTGAAATCGTGTTCGAAAGCGTGTCTCCCCCTCTCCCCGTCTCACTTTCCCCCCTCTCTTCCTCCGCCCCTCCCCGCGTGCCCGACAGCCCGCTACAATGTCGCCATGCCCACAAACGCTGAAGAAGCCGACCGACTGCGATGGAAGAAATTCCCCGTGCTGGACGACGGGTTCGTCTGCCTGGTGGACATCATGGGCGACGATCGGGCGGTCGTCGAGGCCGCCCGCGTGAGCTACGGCGAAGGCACCGCGCAAGGTTTCCGACGACCGTACGCTGATCCGCTACCTGATGCGGCACCGGCACACGACGCCGCTGGAAATGGTCGAGCTGAAATTCCTTGTCCGCGTGCCGATGGACTGCTGGCGGCAGTGGATCCGCCACCGCACGGCATCCGTCAACGAAACGAGTACGCGGTATTCGGTGGCCATCGACGCCGCACAAGCAGACGCCGCCGGACGCCTGGCGGAAGCAGGCCCAGATCGAACCGCCAAGGCAGCGACGGGACAATCGAGCTTCCACTGGGTGAAGAACTGACTGCCGAGGAAGCCGCCTTGCTGCAATACGCACGGGCGGTCTACTTGCGGCGGCTGGACCGCGGGGTGGCCCGCGAACAGGCCCGTAAGGACCTGCCGCTTTCCACGTATACGGAAGCCTATTGGAAGATCGACCTGCACAATCTTCTCCACTTTCTCGAGCTGCGGATGGACGCCCACGCCCAACTGGAAATCCGCCGCTATGCCGAGGCGATAGGCCGTGAGATCGTCGCGCCGCTCTTGCCCTTGGTATGGGAGGCGTTCCTGGACTATCGCGTCGAGGGCATGTCGCTCACGCGGTTGGAGCAGGAAGTCGTCACACGGCTGGCAGCCGGCGGCGCGGTGCCGGCCAGCGAGTCGGCGTTCATGGCGGCCGGCGATCCCACCTGGGCCGACTTGTCCCGCTGTCGCGAGCGCGATGAGTGCCGTGAAAAGTTAGTACGACTCGGAATTGTTAAGATTTAGATTTTAGATCTTAGGATTTAGGTCTTAGTACTTAGTCCAAACTAATTCCGAATAGCCAAGACCTATGACCTAAGCTCTAAGACCTAAACCATGTGCGACACAACCACGAACGAACTCCTGGCCATCAACCGCCGTCTGCTGGAAAGCATTGCCGCTGGCGATTGGGCCACGTATGAAGAACTTTGCGACCCGACTCTCACGTGCTTCGAGCCAGAGGCCCGCGGGCAGTGGGTTGAGGGGATGGAGTTCCACCACTTCTATTTCAAGCTGGGGGGCGCGGCGGGACCGTTGAACATCACGGTCAGCACGCCGCACGTCCGCGTGATGGGCGACGTGGCGGTGATCAGCTTCATCCGCCTCGTGCAGAAGGTCGACGCCGGCGGCAACCCAGTGACCGCGCGCTCGGAGGAAACGCCGCGTCTGGCAGCGGCAAAACGGCCGATGGCGGCACGTGCATTTTCATCGAAGTGTGGGATAGGAGGGCTGGCTCGTCAATTTACCGCTGCGCCCTGAATCTCGATCACTTCGGTCTGGCGAATCCCCGTCGCCACGTCCCGGGAAATCAAAGTCCACTTGCCGACCGGATCGTTCAAAGCCAAGTAAAGTCGAGCCGACACAACGCCATTCTCCGTCTCCACGATCCAGCGGTGCTCCGGCAACTCGCGACCGTCGGGGCGGCGAAGTTGGAAAACAATGAAGTGCCGGACGAAGGGGATGCTTGAGGCCTTCGCAGTGGCAACCACCGCCGCCTTCACGTCAATCGGCTGGCCAGGCGCCGCACGGGCGGGCGCGGCAAGTTCGAGATGCTCCATGCGATAAGGCAAGAGCGCAAAGAGGTTTCCGGTTGCCAGACGAAGGTCAACGCCGCTCGGAGCCGCGCCATCGGTCGCCCCCAGATACTTCCCCGCGCGGCAATCGTAGAGATGGCCGGCGGCGGTAATCGTCAGCCGCGCAGGCGTTGTATTGCCGTACTTGCCCGGCACGACGCAGGCCACGTACCTGGCTTGTCCATCGACGAAGTCCATCGAAGTGGCAGTGCAGTCGAGGTCGCGGCCGCCGTCATCGCAAAGGCGGAAATTGCCATGCAAGCCGGCCTGATCGTCGAGCATGGCGCGGAGCTTCGTGGCGGCCCTCCGCGCCTCGTCGCCGTTCGTCGGGTCGGCCGTGCCCTGATAGCCGTATCCGCGGGCCTTAACATAGGTGGAAGGCAGGTCGCTATACAGGACGAACTTGCCTCGGCCGATTCGGCGGGCGGCGGTTCTCTTTTCCGGCAGACAATCGTGCAGCACGCCGGCCGGGCGGCGATGGCAGTGCTCATCGTAGAGGCCCGGCTCGCTGTCGGCGACCACGATGCCACCTTCGTCCAGATAGCGATGAATGGCAACCGCCTCCGCGTCGCTCAATGCTATCGCACCCCAAAGGAAGAGAGCCTTGGCCTTCCGAGGGTCAAGCTCGCCGCGGGCCACTTGTTCGTAAGAGATGAAATGAGATCCAATCCGCAAGTCGGCCAGCGCGGTGGAAATCGATCCCAGCAAGCCATTCTGCTCTGCGGCGGCGTGGTAGTAGTCGTCGTCCTTCATCGCAACGATGCGTGCCCGATAAGAGGCGGGAGAGTAGAAGACGGCCGCCGCGGCGTCGTTGCGCCGAGCGTCCATCACGAGCCGCCCGATGCCATTGCGAACTTGCGCCAACTCCGCCGCATAGGCGAGAATGCCCGGCTTGGGCCGATAGTCGGGGTAGAAGACGTTCGAGTAGCGTCCGCCGTAGACGGGCGTCGCACCGCACTGGGCGAAGACATCCTGCCAGATGCGCACGCGGAGCAAATCGGGGTCGTCGGCGGCATCGGTAAGGTGCGACCAGTTCGCCATGAGACGCCCTTTCGGAGCGAACGAGCGGTACATCTCGTCGTGAATGCCATTGTAAAGGCAGGCGAAACGGAAGTCGTGCGCGAGCAGCCACCAGTCAAAACCGTTGACGCCATTGGTATCGCGCGTGCCGCCGGGGCCTAGCCGCGCCGAAGGATGCCCTTGCCGTACGCGCTCGTCGAGCGCCGCGTAAAAGCGATGGGCTGCCTGCTCGGACGCGGCATTCCAATCGGCCCAAGGCGCCGGGTTGCGATCGCTCTGCGTGACAAAGCGGATCTTCGCGACGGCGGCATCGATCTCGGACCAGTCGCCGTAGCTCGTGCCCCAGGACGCGTTGAGGGCCTTCACGTCTCCGTACGTTTCCTTCAAGTAGCGGCGGAAGAACTCGCCGTCGGTTGCCGCGGGCGGCGAGCTGAAGCCGGCGGAGTTCAATTCGTCGTGAAGGATGCAGCCGACGACGGTCCAGGGGTCGTCCGCATCCAGCGTTGATGTTACACACTTCGCCGCCGCCTCGAGGGAGCGCGGGTCGCAAAAACTAGCGTTGTCACCCATCGCGGCAGGTACGTCGAGCCACGGCAGTGGCCGCAACCCGATATCCGGTCGCGGCGGCCCAACGGTCATATCCGCGCCGAGCAGGCTCCATGCCTCGTTGAAATCATCATAAGGGCCGACGTGAAAATCGATCCGCGGCATCAATTGCTCGCTGCTCAACCAGAGCGACCGCTGGGCAAGGACGAGTTTATCGGCCACGACGAAGACCTGCAGGCGAACCGCACAACTTTCGGCATGCGGCAGGTCCAAAGCCAGTTGCAGAGGCGAATCTCCATGCAAGATCGATAGCGGGATGCTCGTTCGGGCCAAGATGCGCCCTCGCGGATCGTCGATTTGCGTCACAAACCGGGCAGTGCGAATCGGACGTTGATGATTGCTGATCGTGCAGGCCACTTGCAGCGGCTGCTGAGGCACGAAAGTCCCGGCTCCGGCATCCAGTTTGACAATTTCAACCGGCGATGTGACAGTCAAGGGGACGAGGGACCAGCCAAGAACCTGTTTCCGCTCGTCGAGCATTTGCCCAAGCAGCATGTAACTTCCGGCCGGCAAAGGCTCCATCGCGCAGCGGACCGTACCGGTTGCCGCGGGGTCGGCCTTCGCCGCGCCTTCGGCGACAAGGGAGCGCGTGAGCGAAGTGCCATAGCCGTCCATGAGCGAACTGTAGCTTGTCTGAATGTCTCGGAAGATGCGAACGCGCACGCTCGCCCCTCGGCCGTAGAGGGTCGCCGTCCAAGGCGCGTTGGCAGCAGGCTGCAATGGCCGCGCAGCGGCGCGAACGTCCACGGGTGGAATGCCCCGCGATCGGTAGATGGCCTGCAGCATGTCGCTGTAGACCGTCTCGATGCCGAGCGTGCCATGCGACCAAAGCGGGTGCTGCTCGATGTTCATCACCGTGAGCACGCGGCCGTGGCCCGGCTGCTGGAGCTTCTCCGCCGCAGAGATCATTTCCTTGATCTTTGGCGTCGCCACCGCGCCTGGATGGTCGCGAACACGGATCGGGCCAAGCAGCACGACGCAGCCCATTCCTTGGGCGATGCGATCGACGATCGCGGCCCGGTCCTGCCGGTTGAGCAGTTCGAGGATTCCTTGTTCGATTAGGAGAACCTGCGGGGAACGTTCGGGTGGAAGTTTGGGATCGATGCCCAGCCGCGAGCGAAGAACCTCGACGCACTTTTCGTGGAGCGTTCGCACGGGCGTCGCGTCGATGCTCGACGCATTGAGCACGACGCTGTCCAACGTCATGTCGCCCCGTTCGGCAAGTTCGCAGCCGACGCGGGCATTGTTGTAAAAGCCGGCCCACAGTACGCGCGGCGCGGCGCCGGCGATAGGACGGGCCAATTCCACATGCGGCGTCACAACGTCCAGGCTGCTGCGGAAATCGAGCGGCAGCGGAAACCAGGATAGCCGCGATTCCCGTGAGTAAAGCTCAGTCGGGTCGATCCAGTCCGGGCGAAACGCCGTTGGCTGGTCGCCCTCTTCGACCTTCAAGTCGTCGAACCAGACGGCGCCGGCCATGCCGTCGTTCGCCGAGTGGCATTGGCAACGGAACTGGTGCCCGTTCGTATCGTTCAGCGGCGACGTGTATTGGAACGAGACAAAAACCCAGCCGTGGTTCTTGGCAGGATCGGTATTGCCCGATAAGGGCGTCGAGCTGCCGCGCTCGGCATGGGCCTCGCAGAGATAGGCGATCGGGCCGGTCTTGCCGGGCGGGACGCCCGCGATCTTGATCCAGCCGGACACCGTGTAGACATGGCCCGGCTTAAGCACGGCGGGGATGAATTCGTCTGCGTAGGAGCAGGTGCCGAGGCGCGGATCGACCTCCTTATGGTATTCCATGCGGAGCGATCGTTTGCCGGATCGTGACACCGTATCGTCGATCTTGACGTCGGCATTGGGACAAGGGCAAAGTTCCCAGGACTTCGCGCCCGCTTCGAAGCCGGGATGGGGCAAGTAGTTTTCGCCAGATTCACCCTGCACGTCTTGCGCGGCGAAGGCTGCAATCGCGAAGACTACAACGGGCAGGCGATGCAAGGTCAGGACCTTCTATTCGAACTGGCGGCCGCGGTGCCGCCGAATGATTCGTGTTTGGACTCCTCTGATATTCTATGCGATCGGTTTTGCGATTGCTTTGGATTCTGCGATTGTTCCTTCGAGCGGACCGTCAAACGATAAGGTTTCTTGGACTGGTAAAGTGCGAGTCGATTACAGATTGCCCCTGCCAGTTTTTTATCGTCGCTGTTGGTTGCCAGCTTCAGCGCGGCTTTGGCATCGACTTCGGCCGCGGCGAAATCGCCCGTCTCGGCGTAGGCAGCCGCTCGCGCGTCCAAGGTCGCGGCGTCTTTCGCTTTGCTCAGTTCAACGGCACGCTGAGCTACCCGAAGCGCCTCGCCACCATTGCGAAGGGAGTTATCGGGCGATGCGGCCAACAGGAAGGCAAGCTGGGTGCACGTCGTATAGTTCAGCGGTTCCTCCTCATGAGCGGCACGAAGATGCTTGACGGCCTCGCGATCGTCGCCGCGGTCTTGCAGGAGGCGGGCAAGATTCGTTAGACCGCTAGTCGACTTGGCGTTAACTTCGAGAATCTTGCGGTACTGCAGGATCGCGGCGTCGGCGCTGCCTAAGGCTTCGTAGGAAAGGCCTAAGTTGAGCCGGCTTGCTTCGTCCGTCGGATCGCGCGACAACGCAGCCTCGTATTGCTGGGCAGCAGCGGGGTGGTTTCCCCTCTCCGCCAGGACCAGGCCATAGTTGTAATGTGACACGGCGTTATCATATTGGGGAAACGACGTTTCGCGGACCCACAAGGATTCGCTATTGCGCCAGTAGGTCGTTTGCAACCAAGCCGCGGCGGCGAGGGCCGCGAGGATTGCGGCGGAGGCGAAGGCCGGCACGGCGCGCACGCCGACCAGCTTGACCGCACCAGCCAGACCCCAGACCACGGCGATCGCCAGGCCGATCTGCGGTAGGTAAGTGTAGCGGTCGGCCATCGACTGTCCGCCGACCTGGAGCATGCCGATCACCGGGATGAGCGTTATCAGATACCAGAGCCATCCGACCAGCAGATAGGGCATCCGTCGACGCAGGATCCATGCACCGGCCGTGACAGCCGCCAGCAAGGCGGCCTTCCAAACCGACTCGTGGAGGTTGAAGTTATCGAGTGGATGCGGATAAAGGACGGCTAGTCCCCGCGGCCAGAAGAAACATCCTAAGTAGTTCGCGTAGGCGATCGACGCGTTGGCGATGCGGGCCTTCCACGACACTAAGTCGAGCGACTGGATCGCCCCGCCGTCGCCTTGGGTGAAGAGCGTGATCAGGCAATCGATGAATGAAAGGGCAAAGAGTGGAAGCTTTTCGATCAATAAGTGCCAAGGCAAACGGCGACGGACGGGCGGCGAGTGCTCGACGAGCGTCGGCACGACTTCTAGCGCGGATGGACGGAACTCGATCGGTGGAAATGCCTCGACCGGTTCAAGTACTTCACCCGGTTGTTCCTTGGCGGGCGAGCCGGCACCGCACCGCAAAGAGTCTTTGTCCGCCTCGATCCGCCATCGGTCCAGCGGCCAATAGTCCAGCAGGAGCAGCACCAGCGGCAGCGTGACGAGCATCGGCTTTGTTAAGAGCCCAAGCGCGAATATCAGGCACAGCACGATATTGCGCTGCTTGGATTGCGGTTGGCGAACATAGCGCACGTAGGCCCAAATCGTCCCCACAAAGAACACGCCGCTCAGCACGTCACGCCGTTCGGAGATCCAAGCCACCGATTCGACCCGCAGCGGATGGATGGCGAAGACGGCGGCGACCAGCGCCGAGGGCCAGAGGCGGGCGGTCATTTGCCGCAGCACAAGGAATAGCCCCACGGCCGTTGCCGCGTGGAAAACTACGCTCATCCAGTGGTGCTTGCCCGCATCCACCATGCGCGCGCCGAACAACGTGCAATCGAGCATGTGCGAGATGCTTGTGACCGGGTGGTACGTGTAGGAATGGCGGTGAACGAGATAGTACCCAAGATTGCGAAGCGTAAGGCCCGGCTTGATGTGGTCGTTGTCGTAGACATAGCGGTCGTCGTCAAAGTTGACGAACTCGTGGCGTCCGGTCTGGCAGAAGACTAGCACAACGGCCAGGGTCAAAAGCGCTGAGATCAAGAGCGCCCTTCGGTCGAGCTGCATCAAGGCATGCCTCCTCTCAACGGCCTAGTCCAGTCTCTTTTGCGTGATCAAGTACTTCTCCACAATCCGTCCGCCGATGAGATGCTCCTGGATGATCTCTTCCAGCACGGGCGGATCGCAGTGCGAGTACCAGGCGCCCTCGGGATAGACGACGGCGATCGGCCCGCCCTTGCAGAACCGCAGGCAATTGGCCTTGGTGCGGCAGATGCCGCCGGCACCGGCGAGGCCAAGCTCGTCAAGACGGGACTTGAGATAGTCCCAGGCGGCCAGCGACTGCTCCTTGGTCGAGCAATTCGGCTTCGTCTGATCGCAGCAGAGGAAGATGTGCCGGCGGGCGTGGGGTAGGCCGATGATATCGGCCTTCTGCCGCTGCTGCTCATGCATTTCAGCCAGGGGAATCGGGCTTTCGTCCATAATCGTCTCTTTCAAATCCATGCCTTGCGTATCAACCAGAACTTGACAGTCTGGGTCAAAAGAACGTAACAGAAGAGCGTGAGGATGACCAGAGGCCAGTAAAGCGGCGGCAGCGGCGAGAAGCCGAGCCAGCCGGCGATCGGCGAGAACGGCAGCCACGCGCCGAAGGCCATGATAACGGCGGTCGTCACCGTCAACGGCCAGCTCGCCCAGCTTTGCAGGAAGGGGATCTTGTTCGTGCGGATGACATGAATGATAAGCGTTTGCGTCAGCAGCGATTCCACGAACCAGCCGGTCTGGAAGAGCGCCGCGTTATTCCAGCAATGGAACTTGTAGAGCATCATGAAATAGGTCGTGTAGTCGAAAATCGAGCTGCATGGGCCGATAAAGAGGATGAACTTGGCGATCTCGCCCATCTGCCAGGGGCGCGGCCGGACGATCTGCTCGGGATCGACATTGTCGCCCGGAATCGGCACCTGCGAGAAGTCGTAAAGCAGGTTGTTTGTCAAGATCTGCTTGGGTTCCATCGGCAGGAACGGCAAAATGGCGCTCGCGCCCAGGACGCTGAACATATTGCCAAAGTTCGAGCTTGCGCCCATCCGGACGTACTTGAGGATATTGGCAAAAACCTTGCGGCCTTCCAGCACGCCTTCCTCCAGCACCATGAGGCTTTTTTCCAGGAGGATCATGTCGGCGGCCTCCTTGGCGATGTCCACGGCGCTGTCCACCGAAATGCCCACGTCGGCGGCTCGCAGCGAGGGCGAGTCGTTGATGCCGTCGCCCAGGAACCCGACGACGTGACCCTTACCCTGCAAGGCGCGGATCACGCGCTGTTTGTGGGCGGGCGAGAGCCGTGCAAAAAGCGAGGCCCGTTCGGCGGCCTCGGCGAGCTCGGCGTCCTTCATGGCCTCCACCTCGGCGCCCAATAGCACGCAATCGGTTGAGAGCCCCACTTCCTGACAGATCTTGCGGCTGACAAGTTCATTGTCGCCGGTGAGCACCTTGACCGTCGATACCGTGGTTCTTCAGCGCCAAGATGGCCGGGGCTGCGGAATCCTTGGGCGGGTCGAGGAAGGCAACGTAGCCCATCAACACCAGATTCCGCTCGTCGTCCTTCGAGTAGGCGGCCTTCGGCTCGACGTCTTGATAGGCGATCGCCAGCACACGGAAGCCGTCGGAACTCAGTTCGTCGCAATACTCCTTCAAGTCGGCAATCAGGAGTGGATCGACGGGGTAGACCTTGCCCTCCAGCTCGAATCGATCGCAGCACTGCGAAGACGGCCTCGGTCGCGCCCTTGCAGATCAGGCGGCGGACGCCCTCGCGGCGTCTCGACGACGACCGACATCCGCTTGCGGGAGAAATCGAAGGGGATTTCGTCGATCTTCTTGTGGTCCGGCACCGCGTGTTTTTCGTGGAGCTCCTCGAACTGCAGGATCGCGCGATCCAGAACGTTGCGGAGGCCGGTTTGGAAATGGCTGTTGAGGTAGGCATGGACGAGTACCGCTTCGTCCTCGCTGCGGACGACGTCGCAATGCCGCTCCAGGATCACGCGGTCCAGCGTGAGCGTGCCGGTCTTGTCCGTGCAGAGCACGTCCATCGCGCCGAGGTTCTGGATCGAGTTGAGCCGCTTGACGATGACCTTCTTCCGCGACATGCCGATAGCGCCGCGGGAGAGGCAGACCGAGACGATCATCGGCAGCATTTCGGGCGTCAGTCCCACGGCGACCGCCAGAGCAAAGAAAAATGCCTGCTTCCAATCGCCCTGCGTTCCCAAGGCGATGAGAAACTGCTTTGGTCCCTCGTGCCAGGCCGAGGCGATGGCCCTCCAATCGCCTTTGGTCAGACCGTTGATGAGGAACACCAGCGGCACCATCACTGCCATGAACGACATCATCAGCCAGGTGAATCGGGCGACGCCTCTGTCAAAGCTCGTCGGGGCTTGCCGTCCGACGAGCGACTGTGCCATGCCGCCCAGGTAGGTCTTGAAGCCCGTCTCCACGATCACGCCCATGGCCGCCCCGCTTTCCACGCTCGTACCGAGAAAGCATGTGTTTTTCAGTTCCAGCGCCGACTTGCCGTTTCCATTCTCTTTGGCGTCGAACTTTTCCACGGGCAACGACTCCCCGGTGAGGCTCGATTGGATGACGAACAAGTCCTTGCAGGACACAAGGCGGAGATCGGCCGGAATCATGTCGCCGGCGGCAAGTTGCACCACGTCGCCCGGCACGAGATGGCCCAGCGGCAATTCGCGGGCTTGCCCGTCGCGTACCACGGTGGCCGTGACGCTGATCATGGCCTTGAGCTTGGCCGCGGCGGTGTCGGCCCGGGCTTCCTGAATGAAGCGGAGACCGACTCCGAGCACTACCATTGCGAACATGACGGTGGCGCCGCCAAGGTCGTCGGTCCACCACGAAAGGCCAGCCAGCGCCAGGAGAAGGATCACCAAGGGATTCACGCAGGCGTGGCCCAGCAGCTTCAGCCGCCGAAACCGCTGCTCCTTCGCCACGACGTTCGGCCCATGCTGCTCGAGTCGCCGCTCGGCCTCCTCCTCGCTTAAGCCCTTCTCGCTAGTGTCGAGCCGCTCAAATACCTGCCGAGCGTCGCATGCCGCTACCTCCGCCAACAGCGGCGAGACCTGGATTGTCTGCGCCGGCCGCCGCAGGGCTGACATGATGTTTTTCGGCAGCGTGAAGATCGGCTTTATAGGCATAGCACTGGATCGGGCACGTATCGATGTTCGGTCGCAAGCGGCCGCCAAACGACGGAAGGAGGCCATTATACGTCGCTAGGAGATGCCTGCCAACCGACTTCGGGCAGGGCTCACATGATAAACCTCAGCATGGCTTGCGAGGCAGGATTGCGTCGGGGTAAAATGTCCTACTCTCATCGGTCACACCAATTGCCTGCAAGGATCTCCTTATGTCTACCACAGCCAGCGACAAGCCCAGTCCGCAACCGGCAGTCAACACGACTGTCGAGTCGCCCGAACGCGTGCTTCTGGTGCCGTATCCCAAGATCATCTTTCTCTATCCGACGTTCCTGCTCGCGGTCGTCTCTGCCATCTGGATGCACTTTCTCACCGATCCGTTCGGACCGGAGAATGACGTCGCCGCCGGCATCGGCGCGCTATTCCTGTGCGTGTTCACCATCAATCTGGTGATCCTGGCCTTCGACTTTCCCCGCACGACTTCGCTGACGCTCTTTTTCTTCGCGGCGGCGGTAGTCATGAGTCTGGTGTTGCTGTTCACCTTCAAGCCCGACTTCTGGCCGGCGATTAAGGATTTTGTCAGGCACTTTCATCCCAAGGCCAACGCCACTTTCTATTGGACGATCGCCGCGATCCTGGGCGGGATGTTCCTGGTGGTCGTGTTGCAAGTGCGGCTCGATTACTGGGAAGTCCGCGGCAACGAACTTCTGCACCACCACGGCTTTTTGAGCAACCTGGAGCGGCTCTCGGCCCCGAATCTGCGGATGGAGAAAGACATCAACGACATTTTCGAGTATCTCCTGCTGCGATCCGGCAAGCTGGTCATCTACACCAGCAACGATCGCCAGCCGATCGTGCTGGACAACGTGCCCTTCATCGATCGCAAGGAAGAAGCCGTGACCCGGATGCTCGGCGCGCTGCAAGTGCAAGTGCGGAGGGAAGATGCGAAGTGAGCACGGCGCACGGATCGGTCCAGTTCGTGGTATAATTGATATGGTATACAAAGACCATCGTTGAGAGTTGAGGTATGAACGAATTGCTGCGATACGAAGAAATGAAGGCGCGGTTTCCCGACGAATGGGTGTTAGTTGGCGACCCCGAGACCGACGAAAGTCTCCAAGTGCTCGGTGGCGTCGTTCTCTGGCATAGCAAGGATCGCGACGAGGTTTACGGCAAGGCAATCGAACTCAAGCCGCGAATCTTCGCTACCTTATGCTTTGCAGAGATTCCAGACGACGTGGTGGTCGTACTGTGAGCACACATTTCGAGCCGGTACGTGGACTTATCATCGTACCGTGCTATCTTACCGGGCCAAGCGGCCAGGGTGTCGCACGCCTCGCTTTGGACACCGGCGCAGCCGGATCAACGATCAACTGGGAGATGGCAATACCACTGAGATATAATCCCGTGGCGTCACACGACCTCATTTAGATTACGACTGCCAGCGGCACTGAGTCTGCGCCGCGGATACGGGTCGAATCTGTTGAAGCGCTTGGCCAGATACGTCGAGACTTCACGTTTGTTTGTCATAATCTGCCTTCACGAACAGGCGTGGACGGATTGCTCGGCCTCGACTTTTTGCGTGGAAGCCGACTCGTTATTGACTTTCGAACCGGAACGATTGAATTGGACTAATTCCGCAATTCCTGCATACTTGCGCCAGATTCCCCTCTGCGTCAAACTCTATTTCCCGCGGCGGGCTGATAATCTCCAGATCGCTGCGATCCTTTGCTTCATCAATATACGCCAACGAACACTCGACCTCAGCCAAGTCAAGCGTGTTCGCGATCCAAAGCAGTCGGGCCTCTTGCGGCGGGACAAGACCAATCGTACCGAACGCGGCGGCTAGCATCTCGCGGTCGGTCTCATAGTCCAGCGGCGCCATGCCAGCGGCGACGTGGCCGCTGGTCAAGGCGTTCAACCTTGTCTTTTGCTGGTCCGTGTCGCGGACGAGTTGTGTGCGGCAGAACTCGGCCATTCCCATGCCGAGCGCATTGCCGTGCGTCTCGGGCGTGAGGCCGCGGAGGCAAATCCGGCGGATTCTAGGCGTCTCGCCTGCCACCGCCTGATGGTCGTTGAACTTGCGGCCGACCACATTGGGATCAAAGCCGACTCCGCTGATGTTCTTGCCCATCCGGTCGATCACCAGCACATCGACGGCGTCGAACGGCAACCGGGCCATCCATTGCCGGGCCTGGGCGAGCAACGTGCGGTCGCGAATCTCGAAGTCGGCGGGCAGCGACGGCCTCGATCAGGGCCGTCTCGTCGTACGCGTTTTCGACAATCGCCAGCCCCGCTGCGACGCGGCACTTCCGGATGACGTCTTCCCCCACGCTGCGGACGATCTTGTCGAAGCCGTGGTCCTCGATCGCGCGGTGAAGCACGTCGGCTCCGGCTTGCTTGCCCAGGCCGATCAGCAGCATCTTCATCAGGCCGCTTTGGAAGTCGTCCGCGAACATCGTATGCGGCTTCACGCGGTTGCACACCACAATGTGGTTCGCCTCGTATGCCGCGCGGTCGACATGCAGTGGGAAGCCTTCCTTGCGCACGTCCCACGATGGTCGTTTCCATGCTCGCGCGGATCGGACACCCGATTTGTGCCTCGGTAACGCCGTAGGACGCGAGTACTTCGGCCTGTCCTTCCGCGGTGCCGCCGCCGTGGCTGCCCATCGCGGGCACAAGGAAGGGACGCGCGCCGAGGACATGAAGGTGCCGCACCGTCGCACCGAGAATCGCGGCGATGTTGGCGATGCCCCGGCTGCCGGCGGTAATGGCGACACTTTGTCCGGACCGAATCGTGCGGCGCAGCCCCAAGCGGCCGAACTGGGCATGAACTTCGGCCGCCACGTCCGCTAGCCGCGGCCGCGGAAAGTTCTGCCGTACGCGAAAGATCTTGGGAAAGTCAGTCATGTATGTATATTGTGTGGGATGGACCTCCGAGTACGTCCGGGTCTCGCGGGACGGACTCGGAGGTCCATCCTACGTGATTGCAATCCATCTCCGTTCGCGAGCCGATTGCCGAGCACGTTCCATTAGTTGCTGGACACGAATGCCCTGTTCGAGTCCGGGTTCGGCCCGGCGGCCCTCGGCCACGGCTTGCAGGAAATTGGCCAGACAAGCGACGTGGCCGCGGGTCCAACCAATGACCGCCTTATGGCTGGGAAAGCTCGCGGCCGGTGGCGGATAGCGCCCACCCGTGTCGATGCGGGTCCAGCCGCGCGTTCCACCAACGGGCCGGTCGGCGGCGGTTCCATCATAAAACTCCAAGTGGTGCGCGTCCATGAGGTTGAACCTAATCGCGCCTTGCGTGCCGTGGATCTCGATCCGCAACTCGTCTTCTGCGCCCAGCGCGATCTTGGTCGCCTCAATCGTGCCCGCTGCTCCAGATCGCAGCCGTGCCAATATGTGTACACAGTCCTCCGCATCGACCGGCACTTTGCGCGAATCGTCCTGAGTCGAAGGCCGCTCGCTGAAGGCCATGCTCGTATCTGCCATCAGCGCGTCGATCTGCCCGGCCAGGTGCTCGACAAGATCGAAGACGTGCGATGCCAGGTCGGCGATCACGCCGCCGCCGGCGGCGGCGGTGAGCTTCCATCTTGCCGGGGCAGTGGGATCAACGCTGCCGCCGTGCAGATAGGCCGCGCGAAATTGCAATATGCGGCCTAGCCGGCCTTCGTCGATAAGTTGCTTCGCCCGGAGCGTGGCGGGAAAGAAGCGATATTGGAATGTCATCTGGACCCTACCGCGATAGTCGGCGAGCATGGCTTCAATCTGCCGAGCCTCGTCGAGCGTAGCCACCAGCGGCTTGTCGCAGTAGATATGTTTCTGATGAGCGATAGCCGACTGCAGGGCCTCGAAATGCCGGTCGTTGGGCGAGCAGATATGGACGATGTCGATGTCCGGATTCTCGGTGACGGTCCGAAAATCGGTCGCGGCCACGTCGGCCCCGGTGAGTTGCCGTGCCTTCGCGGCGGTCTCGGTCCGCGAGGTGACAACGTGCGTGATTCGGGCCGTCAGCGGCGGCGGGTCATAGTAATACGGCAGCGTCGCATAGCCGTAGGCATGGACCTTGCCGATCATCCCGAACCCGATAATACCGACGCGATAGGTCTTCATAGCTCCCGTTCAACGCGGGATTTCTTGCATCAAGCGAAGACCAAGCGCTCCGATCAAGCGATCCAGCGCCGCCGCGGGCAAGTCGACATCGCCGGCGCGGAAGTCCGATAGCTGTCGCGGATCAACTCCGATTTCCGCAGCTAGCTCTTGAAGAGGCCGTCGCGATCGGGAAATCACGCGACGCAGGTCGCCCAGAAATCCCTCTTGCTCGGCTGCCGCCTTAATCTTCCGAAAGTGCTCGATATTCTCCTCGCGACCGGCCAATTCCTGCTGGACCTCGGCCCGCCATTCTGCTTTTTGCTCGGGAGTCTTGGTTAGGTTGACTCGCTTCTCTCCAGCGGCGCGTGCCCGAGCTACTAGTGATTGCTGTTCCGGCGTCAATTGCATGTTTTCACTCCTCCACCTCATACGCAGTAACCGGCTCGATTATGTCGTCACCCAAACGCTTGAACACGCAACGAAGGTATCGGTCCTCGGCGGTCGAGCCAAATGCGATCGGGTTGCCCGACGATCGGCTGATGTCCTCGTAATCGGGATCGCTTACGACTTCCTCGAATTCTTCCGGAGTAACATCGTGCTCTGCTAGGTGCTCTTCGATTTCCGGCGACCAAGCAAAGTAGTAATACGGCATCGTTCCCTCGGTACATGGAAGTATATCACAACTTTGCCAAATCCGGATACGGGACTGTTGGGGGACTGGCAATAGTGTGGCCGGTTGGCTATCCTTTCCAGTAATCAACGCCTTCTACCTGGGAGACACTTCCATGTTTCGTGCAACAATCCTTGCGGCCGCGCTGCTGGCGGTCGGCAACTCGATCGCCCGGGCGGCGGATATGAAAGGCAAACCGATGACCTACGGGGATACCGTTTCCTTCCTGGCTAAGCATACCAAGGTCGTCGAGTTGACTGACGGCGATGCCCGCGTGGCGATCTGCCCGGAGTGGCAAGGCCGGGTGATGACGTCGACCTGCGGCGGGCCAAACGGACAGAGTTTCGGCTTCGTCAACGACGAGTTCATCAATGCCGGCAAACCTAACTTGCACTTCAATAACTACGGCGGCGAGGAGCGGTTGTGGCTCTCGCCCGAAGGCGGGCAGTTCAGCCTTTGGTTCGCGCCGGGCAAGCTCGGCAAGGAGCAGAACCTGGACAACTGGTTTACGCCGCCGGCGTTGAATGCAGGCGCGTGGGCATGGCGGTTTCGTGAATCTGCGCCTCCGCCCTCCGGTTCGACGATAGGGACAAAAATGCCTCCTATGAAGGTAGCGATGAAGCTGAAGAATACTTCCGGCACCGACTTTCATCTGGATGTATCGCGCCGCGTTCACATACTTGCCAAGGACGACATAAAGCAAATCCTGGGCGACTCGGCCGGGCGCGAATCGCCGCGCCGGGAGTGAACCGCGTGGCCTACGAGACCGACAACACGCTGACCAATCGCGGCGACGACTTGACCCGCGAGAAAGGTCTCGTCAATATATGGATTCTCGGCATGATGAACTCCGGTCCGCAGACCGTGGTGATCGTGCCCTACAAGCCCGGCGGCGAGGCCGAGCTGGGGCCGGTGGTGAAGTCCGACTATTTCGGCGCGGTGCCCGCCGAGCGGCTGCAAACCTTGCCCGAGGCGGTCCTGCTTCGCGCGGACGGCAACTATCGCTCGAAGATCGGCGTCTCGCAGCGGCGCGTGCGTAACCTGGTTGGCTCGATCGACTTCCAGAACCACGTGCTCACGCTGGTAAGCCTCAGCATGTCGGCCGATCCGACGAAAGAGCTTTACATGAACAACCAGTGGGGCGGCCCGCTGGCCGAGCCTTATCGCGGCGATGTGGTCAATAGTTACAACGACGGCCCGCCCGCGCCCGGCAAGAAAGGCATGGGGCCGTTCTATGAAATCGAGTCGCTCTCGCCGGCCCGCGAATTGAAGACCGGGCAATCGCTCTCGCACCAGCACCGCACGATCCACATCCAGGCCGATATGCCCGTGCTCGCTGCATTGGCTAGGGAGACACTCGGCGTAGATTTGGACAAGGTGAAGGCAACGATGCTTCATTAACCTTGTTCCCACGCTCTGCGTGGGAACATGCTGGGCGGCCGCTCCGCGGTCACGTGACTTCGCGGGGCCGCAGAGCGGCCAACATGTGCGTTCCCACGCGGAGCGTGGGAACGAGATGTAGCGGCCGGTCATGCTCCCTCCACCCAAGCATCAAACACCCGCACCTGCTTCCAGTTGCCTTTATTCTCCTCGATGAACTTGTGATGTCGCGGGGCCGCTTGATAGGCGTCATGGGCCGCGCGATCGGTGAAGACCACTTGCAAGGCTACGTCGAACTCGCGATCGTTGACCGCTCGTTGGAACTCGTCGGCCAGCGTTCCGGCGGCGAAGAAA
Source organism: uncultured Planctomycetia bacterium (assembly GCA_963775975.1). GTDB lineage: Bacteria > Planctomycetota > Planctomycetia > Pirellulales > Thermoguttaceae > JANXQG01. The sequence continues at coordinate 3,946,462 of CAVZKX010000002.1, read as the reverse complement.
ACTGTGCCGGGATGATCGCTGAGGCCCGTCTTGCAGGCCGTTACCATCCGTTGAATGGCGGCGGCCGAGTTGTCGTTCAATGTGAAGTAAACGCTGTGCGCTAGCATGAAGCATCTCCGAAGTGTTGGTTGTATCAAACTTGTTCCCACGCTCTGCGTGGGAACAAGCACTTGCGGCCGCTCTGCGGCCATTCTGTGGTTACGAGGCCGCGGAGCGGCCAACAACGGCGTTCCCACGCGGAGCGTGGGAACGAGGATTAAGCGCCCATATCAAGTCATCAATGCGAAACGGCTTCGCGAACACGCTTCCGCCCAAAGATCGCACTCGGCGAACGTCCTGAATCCGCGGCGCACCGAGCAAAACCAACACCTTCGCTGGCGACACATTCCCGGCGAACCTTTTAAGTTCATCCATCGTGGCCGCATCGAGCGTGGCGCCGTCAAAGATCGCCGCCGCCGCGCCTTGCACTCGACACGGACGACGCGGATGCATCCAGGCGGTCGCGAATCCGGCGACTCGGCAAGTGTCGGTCAACAGATCGGCCATTTCCCGTCGCCGCGACCAGATGGCGACAAGGCCGTCGGCACGCGGCAGGGGTTTAGCGCTGGTTGCCTGCAACCGCTCTTCGTCAGTTGCCGTGATAGGTAATGACCATGCGGATTCCCGGTCAAACCAATGCGGCAAGTCCCGCCGAAATCGCACCGCCGCCTCATGCCAGTAGATGCGGACCACGCCCGGCAGCGGCCGCCCGCTTCGCGGTTCGCCTTCGCACCAGCTTCCTAGCAAGGTGATAAACCGAGCTAGGGGCTCTGCCGCGCGCAGATGCTCGATCCCTGCCAACTGGAACTGGCCGGGATACGCTTGCGCCAGGATGATCGCATGGGGCCTCACGGAATCGCAGCACTGCGCCGCGGCCGCAGCCGTGTTATCGACGCGCGTCACCGCGGCCATCTCGTCTAATGCCGCACATCCCTCGCGGAACTCCGCCCGCGATGTATCGCCGACGAGGAGAACTCGTAGGGTGGGACCAGATTGCGCAGCAAGCGCAGGCCCACCGTTAACCAGTCGTGGTGGGCCTGCGGCCGCTATGCGGCCTTGTCCCACCCTACGGCTCCGAAAAGTCCCGCTCAGCAATTTCACAGCTTCTCCTCCGCATCAACGAAAAGCTGCCGCGCCGCCTTGGCATCTTCCGCCGCGCAGAGCGCGTCTGTGAACCCCGGCGCGGCTAGCAGGCGGCTTAGCCGAGCGAGTGTCCGCAGATGGCCGCGATCCTCGACCGACGCCAGCAGAAAGAAGACGTCGGTCATCGGCACATCGGCCCCGAAGGGGATGCCCGTCGAGGTCACGCCGAGCGCGACGAACGGCTGGGCGAGAACCTTTGGCAGCGGCCGCCGTGGATGGAGCAGGGCCACGCCGTTCTCCAAGGCGGTCGAGTGCAGCTCTTCGCGCAACCGCACCGCCTCGGCCATCGCGCCGGGGTCCCATAGCCAACCGGTCTGCGCAGCAAGCTCGACCATCGAGTCGATCACCGAGCTGCGAGTGCGGGCCAACAGCGGCACCGCAATCGCCTCCAACGGCAGCAACTCGGCAATAGAGACCTCTTGTTCCAGCGGGGCCGGAGCGGAACGGCTCAGCACACCTTCGACCTCAAGTAGTTGACCTTCGTCCGATGCTCCAATCCGGCGTTCGAGCCAGTGATGGATGTCGGCTCTGGCGAACTTCCATTCGCCGCCCACCTTGCGGCCGGGCAGTTGCCCACGGTCCGCCAGCTTGGCCACCTTGTCGGGAGCAAGGTGGAGATAGCGGGCGAGACCGGCGAGGTCAAAACTGCTGTGCGGCATGTCCGCTATGGTTGCCTACCAGGCCACGGTTGTAAAGTAGCCTCTCGTTCCCACGCTCCGCGTGGGAACGCATTGTTGGCCGCTCCGCGGCCCGGTCACATTGTGAATGACCGGCCGTGCCGACTGGCCGCGGAGCGGCCTGGCGTACGTGACGACGCGGAGCGTCGTCACGAGAGGAAGATCGACTTGCGCAACTAGTTCGCGTTTTCCGCTTCTGTTGCACAGTTCAACGCTGGTCGTAAAACCTTGCCCGTCAAGCACTTGCGACAAGAGCGACATCTTCTTAGCCTACCCCTCCAACGGAGAAAGTGTTGCACAAATCTCGACTACGTTCCCGCGGTCTGAAGTTCTGGCCTTGGCGTCCGTACGACAAACTGTTCGAGGCACGAGTTCCGGCGCGGCCCTTGGATCGGATTGTCCGTGGCGGGAGCCCTACAGCCATTGCTTGGCGAACCAGCCCGCGACGGCGGCGTTTCATTGCGCAGTGAGCCACGCGATCCGTTCGGTGCAATTACTGCGACGGCCGGTATAGGCGACGGCTTCTCAGCAGTTACTGCCGCCACTTCCGGCGTTGCTACCATATCCTTCTCGTCCACCGCTTCGTCCGCCGGTTCGGGCAATGTCAGGGCGAAAAGTTCCTCGAGTTCCATCGGCGGCAGCAGGGCCTTATCGGCGACATACAAGAGAACGTCGTGGAAGCTCAATATAACGTCCGGCAGTTTTTCTTCCTTGACGAACTGAACGATCTCGCTCAATCCGCGGATTAGCAATTCCTCGACCTGTGTGCCGGTGAACGTATGCGGCGCCCGGCGGCCATACTCCTCGGGATTGCGGCGTTCCAAAAGCCATGCCGCGACCCGCCAATACCGTTCTTGTTGGGCGGTGCGGGAGATCAGCCGCAAGGCGCGGACATCAGCCTGGGCCTCCGCTTCGGCAATCTGGTTATGAAACTCCTCATCGCGTTCGGCGGTGCGAGTGATCGTGCTGGCCGCGCAGCCGGCCTGTTTAGCTGCCATGCGGCGGCTGCAGCCCATCGTCAAGAGGGCCAGGATTTTCGCCCGCTTAATGCCATCCAGCACTTCGCGGGGATCGGGTTTTCGGGCAGTTTCCGGGGCGGGGCAGGATTCGCTCATGATTTACCTCGGGGAAATGGGGTTGATTGACATGTCGTAAGATAGTATACGTACGATCAGTATCCCAAGTATCTGCAAGCGTGTCAAGGGGCGAGTGTGAATATTTGTTCATATTCCTGCGGTTTTGGCAACAAGCGATTGGCGGCGTTTGCCGGGCGAGCCGCAACGCGATAAAACAACAGGCGTCGTAAAAGCCGGCTTGACAACCGTTACCACGGGAGGTAACATTTAGCGATGGGCAAGATTCGCCGGCGGAACTACATTTTCGTGAGTTGGATCGGCGACCATGCTCCGCGACACGTCCATGTCTATCGCGACAAAAAGCTGATCGCGAAATGGGACCTGGAAAACCATGTGGCGATGAAAGGCAAGGCGTCGAGGGCCCTTGTCAAGTTGATTAACGAGTTAGAACAGGAGGGGCGATTATGAAAATCAAATCGGTGCGCTCGGACAATCGGAAGAAAGCGTTCGAGATCACAACGCCCGGCGCAAGCTATTGGTTCCCGTTCGCAAAACTTCGGTTAAGGCCAACCGCAACTAATCCGATCGCGAGCGTAGCCGTGGACGACGAATTGGGCCGCGAAGCGTTCAGCTACCAACTCCAATCGGGCGAGGAAGGAACCGTGCCTATGGACGAGGTTCTCGATTACAACCGCGACCCGCGTTACTTGCGAGACCTTCTGCTTTACAAACTAACGCTGGTTGCCCAGGAGCGGGTGCGGACCAGTCCGCTAGGCAAACGGGAAATGATTCGCCGCCTGGGCACGTCGCCCGCGCAGTTCTATCGCTTGCTCGACCAGACGAACTATTCCAAATCGGTCGACCAGTTGCTGGCCTTGCTTAGCGTGCTGGATTGCGAGGTTGATTTGGTCGTGAAGAAGGCGAGTCGGCGCGAGACTGCGGCGGTATAGTAGAACGAAATCGCCATATGATGATTGACGATCCGGCCCACCGATAAATCGGTTACAATTGATGCGCGGAAGTCGCCATCCTTCACAGGAGCAAGCGCCATGAAGCGCCATCTCTTTCTATGCAACGTTCTCATCGCTGGGCTGCGCTTGTCGTCGCTGATCGCGTCGGCGGCCGAAGCACCATTGCGGGTCGTGCCGCAAATCGGTTGGGCTGCCGCCGGCTTGGCCTCGCCCGATGGCTCGCTGTTCATCTCCGGGATGGGGAACTACAGGGCGCACTCGCTGCGGCTAGTGAGCAAAGAAGGCGTGTTGCTCTGGAGCATCCCCTTGCTTCAGCCGGCCGAGGCGGAATTCTCGCCGGACGGGCGGTGGCTGGCCGCCTGCGGCAGGGAAGAGGGGCTGCTGCTGGATTTGAAGGACTGCCAATTGCGGTTCTTTCCGGCCGTGCGAGGAGAGTTGATCGCTTACACGCCCGATAGCCGAAAGATGCTCGTCGTCCGCCAGCCGGCTGGCAGGCAGGAAACAGATCATGACGGCCTTTTGGTCTTCGATCTCGACGCGCGGCAGACTGCCCGGTTTCCGGTCGAGATGAGCGTGCCGCAAACAATGGAGATCTCTGCCGATGGCAAGACGGTCCACGTTCACGGGGCGCATGGCAATCCCGCGATGCACGTGCCGCGGATGGGCAAGGCCGAGGAAACGATCCATCTCGATACCGGCAAGATCGAAAAGGACTGGGGCCCGATTGAACGGAGCTGGCTGGGGCGTGGCAACGACCCGCGGTTGGTGAAAATGCCCGATGTGTCGCACCAGATGCGGACCGGCGGCCCGCAAGAGTTCTACTGGAACGAGAACGTCGGGCCTTTGTCTCTTGAGTTCGTTCGCCTTGTGGGACATCCGCGGCGGACGGTTTGTCCACGATATGAGGCAGTCCAATCTGTCGGAGGTCGGCGGCTGGCTCGATCGCGACACGCTACTTGCCGCGACCTGGCATGATAGTAAGCCGTCGCTCGCGCTGGTAAACGTGCGGTCGCTGAAAATCACCGACACGGTCCTGCCGCCGCAGCGTGCGTTGCCATCGCCTGATGGAAAGAGCTTCTTTGCCTGTGCCGATCGGAAGAACCCCTACGCGGCCCAGCTCGAACTATTCCGCGTCCCGCCGGGCCAGCCAGTTTACCGGGAGACGACCGACCTTTTCTCCTGGGACATGGCGACTTGGTCGCGCGACGGGCAGTATCTCGCTTGCCTTGGGCCGCAAAAGGCCGGGCCAACGGTCAAGTTTGTTGCCGCGGCCGACGGCAGTGTAGCCAACGTGTCGCTAGGCGAAGTCGTTGCCTCACACACAAAGAGTGCCGACGAACCGGCTCATATTTGGCGTCTGGCCATTGACGACACGGGCGAACGCGCCGCCGTCGGCATGGGCTATGCGAAGTTCGGACTGTTCGTCATCGTCGGCCGGCAGAGCCACACTGTGGAAATGGTCGTGGACGGGCTGCCGGACATGGTTCAAGCACTGCAGTTTGTCGGCCGTGACCGCCTCCTAACTGCGACGAGCAACGGCCGCGCGCAGCTTTGGGACCTTGGCCTGCGGAAGCCGCTGTGGACGACGGAGACCGGGCAAGAGCCGTTGCAGTTCGGCTCTGTTCCCGGCGGTCGCTATGTTGTTTGCACAAATCTTTTCCGCAGCGGAACGGTGTTGCGAATGGAGGACGGAAAAATCGTCTACAAGACCCCGCCGCTTCTCGCCGGCGACAGTTCGTTAGTGCTGCCGTTTACGCAGCCGCGATTGATCGGCCGCGGCGACTGGGCACTGGAAATGGACGCCGATTCAATGCAACTCCGGCTCATCGAGCTTGCCACCGGCCGCACAGCGCTGACGTACTCCACGCTGCGCGACGGCCAATGGATGGCTTACACGCCGGACGGCGACTGGGATGGACCCGAGGAGGCGCGGCAATGGGTGCGGTTCTGCCGCGGGCTGAAACCACTCTCGCCCGACGAAGCTAACAGTCACCGCAGCCGCGAGCGTATCGACGCGGTGATGCGGGCCGCGTTCAACGAGAGCAGGAAATAGGTTGGAAGACAGCACTTCCTGGTCCGGTTCATTCGGCATGCATGTTGGGCTTGCTGCCGGCCAATGCAGGAAAAAGGCGTGAACGCCGTACGACACGATGGACAAACACTGGTACGATACTATGATCTCGCGCACGGTATTCTTACTGCTGTGCACCGGCGCCGTCACCTTCGCCGTTGCCGCGGACCCGGCGCTTATGCAACCGGCGGTTAATTCCTCGATTTCGCCCGGCGGATGGAAGAAGTATGCCAGCAACCCGGTGCTGGGCGGCCAGCTTGGCACCTGCTTCGACGTCTGCGTGCTCAAGGAAGCCGGCAAGTTCCGTATGTGGGTCTCGTGGCGGCCGAAGGCGAGTATCGCGCTTGTGGAAAGCAGCGATGGCATTCATTGGTCCGAGCCGAGAATCGTGCTCGGCCCGCGAAAGGAATCGGGTTGGGAGGACGACATCAATCGTCCCATCGTCCTGAAACGCGCGGATGGCTACCATCTTTGGTATACCGGACAAGCCAAGGGACATTCGTGGATCGGTTATGCCACCAGTCGCGACGGCGTAACGTGGAAACGGATGTCTACGAAACCAGTGCTCTCGCCCGAGAGGCGGTGGGAAAAAGTGGCCGTTATGTGCCCGCACGTCGTTTGGGACGAGCATGCGCATAGCTTCCGCATGTGGTATTCCGGCGGCGAGCAAAACGAGCCCAATGCCATCGGCTACGCCACCAGCCCCGACGGCCTGACGTGGACCAAGCGCGCGGCGAACCCGATTTTCTCGCCCGACAAGCGGAACGATTGGGAGAAGGATCGCGTGACCGCCTGCCAGGTGATCCGGCAGGGCGATTGGCATGTGATGCTCTACATCGGCTTCCGCGACGAGGCGACGGCGCAAATTGGCATCGCGCGCAGCCGCGACGGCATTACGAATTGGCAGCGGCATCCGGCGAATCCGATCGTCCGCCGCGGAATTGGCGAGTGGGACGCCGATGCCTGCTACAAGCCGTTCGCCGTACTCGACGGGAAGCGATGGCTGCTCTGGTACAACGGCCGCCGCGGCGGATTGGAGCAGATCGGGCTGGCGACGCACGAGGGCGAGGATTTGGGGTTTGATCGGAGCGCCCAGCGCGATGGGGCGCAAATCATCGGGTACGACAAACTCCGCCGCTACGTCGAGGCGTTCAATAAGAACGACGACGAGCTTTATTGCCAGTACGTTTCCAACGTTGAGGCCCAGACGTTTCTCGAAGAGAACATTCCACGGCTCGATTGTCCCGACGCGGATATCGAGCAGGCTTACTACTTTCGCTGGTGGACCTACCGCAAGCACATCAAGCAGACGCCCGACGGCTTTGTCATCACCGAGTTCCTGCCGGCGGTCCCGTGGGCGGGCAAGCACAACACGATTAGCTGCGCGGCCGGACACCACTTTTATGAAGGCCGCTGGCTGCACGATCCCCAATACCTGGACGACTACGCCCGGTTCTGGTTCCGCAAGGGAGGCGAGCCGCGGCGCTATAGCTGCTGGATCGCCGACGCGTTGTGGGCCCGCTGCCTCGTCACCGGCCGAGACGACGTGCTGCGCGATCTCCTGCCCGACCTGGTGAAGAACTTTGAGGTGTGGGAACAATCGCATCGCGACGCCAGCGGTCTTTTCTGGCAGAGCGACGATCGCGACGGGATGGAGGTCTCGATCGGCGGCAACGGTTTCCGCGCCACGATCAACTCCTACATGTACGGCGATGCGATGGCCATTGCCAAGATCGCCGACCAATTCTGCCAGCCGGACCTTGCTGCCCGATTTCGCAGCAAAGCCGAGGCGATCAAGCGACTGACGCAAGAAAAGCTGTGGGACGAACACGCCCGGTTTTTCAAAGTGGTCCCTCGCGGCGATAACGCGGCGCTGGCCGAAGCTCGCGAGCTGCACGGCTATACGCCCTGGTATTTCAATCTGCCCGACGCCGGCAAGGCGGACGCCTGGAAGCAACTCATGGACCCCAAAGGTTTTTATGCGCCCTTTGGGCCAACGACGGCCGAGCAGCGGCATCCGAAGTTCGCGATCTCCTACGCGGGGCACGAATGCCAATGGAATGGGCCAAGTTGGCCCTATGCGACCTCGGTCACTCTGACGGCGATGGCCAATCTCTTGAACGGGCCGGAGCAAAACTTCGTGACGAGGAGAAACTACTACGAACTGCTCAAGATTTACGCCAAGTCGCATCAGCGCAAGCGCGAGGACGGCAAGCTCGTGCCGTGGATCGACGAAAACCTCAATCCGTTCGACGGCGATTGGCTCGCGCGGACGCGATTGAAATCGTGGAACAACGGCACGTGGGACGCGGGCAAGGGCGGCATCGAACGAGGCAAGGACTACAACCACTCGACTTATTGCGATCTGGTCATCAGCGGCCTCATCGGGCTGCGCGCGAGAGACGATGATGTCGTCGAAATCAATCCGCTGCTTCCGGATGGAACCTGGGACTACTTCTGTCTCGAACGCGTCGGCTATCATGGGCGAAATCTCGCCATTCTCTACGACAAGTCGGGCAAACGCTACGGCCGAGGCGCAGGGTTCCGCCTATTCGCCGACGACCGGCTGATAGCCGCGGCTGACAGTTTGCGGCGGATCGAGGCGAAACCTCCGCCGCGGCGTCAATAGTGACGAATCGATTGAGGAACGGTAGATTACAAGGTCACAAGGTCTCACCGGTCCCCGAGACGAGCGATCATGAATGAAGCAGGTCCCATCGCCACCGAAGACACCCTTCGGCGCAAACCCGCCAGACCTTCCTCTATTTCGGCTCGCTGACGCTCTTTGTCTATCTGGCCCTGCCGAACTCATACCTCCTCGACTTCCAGACTTCCTACATGTTGAAGAACCAACTGCACGCGACGCCGGAGCAGACGGCCGCTTTTCGGTTGGTCACCGCCTTGCCCGTGTATCTCGCGTTCGCCTTCGGACTTTTGCGCGACGCGTGGAACCCTTTTGGCCTGCGGGACCGAGGCTACTTGCTGATCTTTTCCGCGGCGGCAGCCGGCGTGTTCACCGTAATGGCGTTTTCAACCATGTCCTACGGCAGATTCTACGTAGGAATGTTCGTGGCGATGCTCTTGTTCCGCTTCATCGCGGCGGCCTATCAAGGACTGATGGCCTTGGTCGGCCAGGAGAAACTGATGTCCGGGCGCCTGAGCGTTTTGTGGCAGGTGGTGCAAACCGCCCCGCTCGTTGCTGGCGGATTGGCTTCAGGCTACATTTCCACCTATTTTGAACCGAACTTCACTTTCATCCTGGCGGCTTATTTTGCCTGTTTCATCGGCTTGTTGGGATTGTGGAAGCCGCGGGCCGTCTTCAACCATGCCTACGATCGACCGCAGGCCAAGGGCACGAGTTTTGTCGGCGATGTCAAGCGGCTGGTGAAGCATCGGGCCATTTACCCGGCGATCCTTATCATGTTCTTGCGGAGCTTCGCGCCGGGGTCCAACACGCCGCTGCAGTACTATCTGACCGATCGACTCCACATGTCCGACGCCGTCTACTCGTATTACAACTCGATCTTTGCGGCGGAGTTCGTGCCGACGTTCCTGCTTTACGGGTTCCTCTGCAAGAGAGTGGCCCTCAAGTGGTTGCTCTGGTGCGGCACGATCGTCGCGATCCCGCAGATGATTCCGCTGGTGTTCATCCATTCGGCCAATCTCGTCTTGTGGTTGGCCGTGCCGATAGGCTTGCTGGGCGGCGTGGCCACGGCGGCTTACTACGATCTGGCCATGCGGTCCTGTCCGCCGGGCTTGCAAGGGACGTTGATGATGGCGGTCGACGGCGTCTACGTGCTGGCCGTTCGCGGCGGCGACGTGTTAGGCACCAAGATCTACGACAGCAGTCCGGAGCACGGATTCCTCTACTGCGTAACTGTCACGACTGCCGTCTACGTGCTGATCCTGCCTTTGATCCTGCTGGTGCCGAAGCAACTAATCGCCAGCGCTGATGGCGAGCCGAACCCGGCGGTTGAAGCGGAGATGCTGAAGGAGATAGAGGCAACGTCGTGACGCTACAATTCTAGAATGGGTGGAATGGCAGTGCATTCGACCCTGAAACTAAAGCGTGGGGGTTGATTTCCGAAGCGGCCTGACTACTATAGAGGCAGTCTGCTGCTGATTATTTTCAGTGGACGGGTCTCGTCGAAACCTCGTTACCAGCGACTGTCCCGCCGCGCGGCCAACGGAGCGGTGGAGTTTGTTACGAACATTGACTTTGCCGCTGCGGCGGCCCGCCCTTCCGCATCGGCGGAACGATCGAGAGAATCGCTATGCGACATCGCGCCCGCTTGCTGCTCGCTGCTGCCATGGCGGCATTCTCGGCGGCATTCGTTTCCTGGCCTTGTCAAGCCACCGATCGCACCTGGCAGGTCTCGTCGGGCGATTGGTCGACCCCAACGGCTTGGTTCCCGCCGGGCGTGCCGACAAATTCCGATAACTTGCTGATTACCGGCGGCGGAACCGTCAACGTAACGACCTCGGCCGACACTTGCGCCAACCTGACCGTGGGCGGCACCGGCAGCGGAACGGTGCGGCTTGTGGCCGGCGGCGGCCTGACAACTTCGGCCAGCGAGTACATCGGCAACTCGAGCCCCGGTCTCTTCACGCAAACCGGCGGCACGCACTCGGTGGCGGCTTTCATCTATCTCAGCAACGGCAGCGGCAGCAGTTCGTACAGCCTCAGCGGCGGATCACTGAGCGTATTCCGGGTGTTCGCAGGCTACAGCGGCAGCGGCAGCTTTAATCACAGCGGCGGGACTAACACCGCGAACGACATCTCCGTGGGCTTCACCAGCGGCATCAACGGATCCTACAACCTCAGCGGCAACGGCGTTCTCAGCGCGCAGACGGAAAACGTCGGCCTCAGCGGAACGGGCAGCTTCACGCAGAGCGGCGGCACGAACTCGGCCGCGCAGTACATAATTCTCGGCGATGGCGTTACCGGCTACGGCACGTACAACCTCAGCGGCGGCTCGCTCTATGCGCCCATCGACTACGTCGGCGATTTCGCCGGCGGCAGTTTCACACAAAGCGGCGGCACGAACAACGTGACGAATATGCTCAATCTTGGCAACAACAGCGGTGTCAGCGGTTCGTACGCGCTCAATGGCGGCCTGCTCGTCGTAGGGTCCGGCGGCATCAGCCAAGGATCAGGCTCCGCATCGTTCAGCACGGGCGGCGGGACATTGCAAGCCGGAAGCAGCTTTACTACGAGCGTGCCGATCCAGCTTACCGGACTCGGCACCTTCGATACCAGCGGCAATTCGTTGACCCTTTCTGGAAACCTTTCGGGGGCCACCGGCAGCCTGCTCAAGCTAGGAGCGGGAACCCTGGCGATTACGGGTTCCAACACCTACACCGGCGGCGTGACCATCAGGGGAGGTGTCGTGCAAGTGACTAGCGGACTATTGCCGGCCAGCAACGAGAGCATCAGCTCGGCCGCCATCGTGCAAAGCGGCGGCACGCATCAAGTGGCGAGTAATTTCTATCTCGGCTTTACCTTCAACGCGAATGCCTCGTATAGCCTCAGCGGCGGATCACTTCAAGCGCCTTACCAGTACGTGGGATATAACAGCAATGGAGTTTTCACGCAGACCGGCGGCACGAACAACGCCGCGATCGACTGTGAACTGGGCTACCTCCTCACGAGCGGCACCTATGCCCTCAGCGGCAGCGGCGTGCTGACGACCCTTAATCTTCTCGTGGGCGGGCAAGGCAACGGCAGTTTCATTCAAAGCGGCGGCTCCGTTTCCACCAATCTCATGTACGTCGGCTCTTCAAGCGGCGTCACCGGGGTGTACAACCTCAGCGGAGGCTCGATCGCCGCCGTCAATGAACTGGTGGGCTACTCCACGAGCGGAACCTTCACGCAAAGCGCGGGAATCAATGTAAACTCTACCGAGTTAGACGTTGGATATTCCGCGGGTGGCCTCGGCATCTATAACCTCAACGGCGGATCGCTCGTCGCCGCAAACGACTATGTCGGTTCGGCGTCGGGCAGCGGAAGCTTCCTGCAGTCCGGCGGAACGAACACGGTTGCCGGCGGACTGGTGCTCGCAAAGTCGGCAGACACTACGGGCACTTACAAACTTAACGGCGGCCTGCTCGTCGTCGGATCCGGCGGCATCACCCAAGGGACCGGCGCAGCGGCCTTTCAATTCGGCAGCGGCACGCTTCGGGCCGCGGTGGGCTTTTCTTCGTCCGTGCCGATGCTGCTCACCGGTGCGAGCGTCGTCGATACCAATGGCAACACGGTAGCGGTCGCCGGCCTGCTTTCCGGCAGCGGCAGCCTCGTCAAGAAGGGGACCGGCCTGCTGGCGCTGACGGCTTCCAACACGTTCGCGGGCGGACTGGTCATCGGCGGCGGCACCGTCTCCAGCGTCTATTCGCTGCCCGGCGCGATCACGTTTACCAACGATCCGGTGCTTCAAGCGGCCAGTGCCGCATTCTCCATCAACGGCAATGTGGTCATCGACCCCAATGCCATTGCCGTCATCGACACCAATGGTTTCGCCGTGACGGCCAGCGGCGGAATCAGCGGGCCCGGCGACTTGGTCAAGACCGGACCCGGAACGCTGATACTCGCTAGTCCCAATACGTTCTCCGGCGAAACCTTCGTCAGTCAAGGCACGTTGCAAGTGAACGACGCAGCGGCATTGCAGAACAGCAGCGTCATCGTGAATGTCGATGGCGGGCTGCAGTTCAATGCTTCTCCCGTCGGCGGCGGCACAATCAGTTTGGCCGGGCTTTCGGGAAGCAACTCGGTCTCGCTCACCAGCAATGGCGTTCCGATTGTTCTCTCGGTCGGCGGCAATAACAGCGACACTACCTTCAGCGGTGCGCTCACCGACGGCGGCACGCTGGCCAAGGCCGGCACCGGTTCGTTGTTCCTTTCCGGCACCAGCTTGTGGACCGGCGGACTTACGCTCGATCCGGGCATCGTGGCCATCAACAGCGACTTCGCCTTGGGCGCCGTGCCGCCGTCGCCGACAAACAACATTCGCTTTGTGGCCAACGCCACCTTTCAGGCGCGGAACACGGTCAACCTGGCCGCGAACCGCAATATATCCATCGTGCCGAGCACGACGGCCAGCTTCGACGCCTCCAGCGGAACTTTCACGATTGCCGGCGTCATCAGCGGCGCGGCGCGCTGGCCAAGATCGGCGCGGGGACGCTTGTGTTAACGGGCAGCAACAACTACAGCGGTGACACGATTGTCGTCGCCGGAACTCTAATAATCCCCACCCGCTTCACCCTTGTTGACGGGGCCAACCTCGACGTAGGCAGCGGTTTAGCCGCTTTCCCGTTGCCAGACCTTCCAGTACCCGAGGCCCCGGGGGCATCGCCCGTGCCGGAACCCGAAGCGATGTCATTGCTGGCGGTCGCGTTGGCGGCCGGCGGATTCGCCTTCGGCCGCGGATTGCTATCGCGCATTTCGCGCCGCCACGACTGTGGCTGATCGCTCCTCTCAAAAGCGGCGTCGCGACGCACCCCTCCGCCGGTTCCGCGCTAGTTCCTAATCATCCCTGTCCGATTTCGGCCGTTTCGGTTAGAATCGATAGGTTTAGCCGCTAGAGTCAAATCGTCCGCCGTTTTTGATCCCAATTCATGCAAAACATCCGCAACTTCTGCATCATTGCCCATATTGACCACGGAAAATCGACCCTCGCCGATCGGTTGATCCAGGCCTGTGACGGCGTTTCGCAGCGCGAGTTTCGCAATCAGATCCTCGACTCGATGGATATCGAGCGCGAACGCGGCATAACGATCAAGAGCAATTCGATCGCGCTCACTTACCAGGCAGCCGATGGGCAGGAGTACTTGTTCAACCTGATCGACACGCCCGGCCACGTCGATTTTTCCCACGAGGTGCGGCGCTCGCTCCTGGCGTGCGACGGCGCGCTGATCGTCGTCGATGCGTCGCAGGGTGTCGAGGCGCAGACGGTCGCCAATCTTTACCTGGCGCTCGACCACAACCTAGAATTGCTGCCGGTGATCAACAAGATCGACCTGCCGGCCGCCGATGTAGATCGCGCCCGCGAAGAGATCGAAAAGGACCTGGGGCTCGATCCGTTCGCGGCGATCCCCGTCTCGGCCAAGCACGGCACCGGAATCCCGGAACTGCTCGAAGCGATCGTCAAGCACCTGCCGCCGCCCAAGGGCGACCCCGCGGCGCCGCTCAAGGCGCTCGTCTTCGACGGGCAGTTCGATCGCTATCGCGGCGTAATCCTCCAGTGCCGCATCATGGAAGGCACGCTTAAGCCGGGCGACCAGATCCACTTCATGCACTCCGGCTACGATTACCAGGTCGAAGAAGTCGGCATCAATAAACTGAAGTTCATTCCCAAGGAGCAGCTCAGCGCCGGCGAGGTGGGCTACGTCATCGCCGGCATTAAGAGCGTGCGCGATATCGAAGTCGGCGATACGGTCACGCACCTCGAACGCCCGGCCGCCGAGCCGGTGCCCGGCTACCAGAAGGCGAAGCAGGTCGTCTTCTCCTCGATCTACCCGATCGACGCCGACGAATATCGCGAACTGCAAAAGGCGATGGACAAGCTGGCGATCAACGATGCCTCGTTGACCTATGAAAAGGACAGCTCCGCCGCGCTGGGCTTCGGCTTCCGCTGCGGCTTCCTCGGCCTCTTGCATCTTGACGTGATTCAGGAGCGCTTGCAGCGCGAGTTCGACATCGGACTCGTCGTCTCGGCCCCGACGGTGAAATATCAGGTGACGATGAAGGAGGGCAACACGGTCGAGATCGACAATCCGGGCAATTGGCCCGAACCTTTCAAGATCGAAAGCATCACTGAGCCATATATCAGGGCGACGATCCTCACGCCCGAGGAGTACGTCGGCCCGATCATGGAACTCTGCCGCGAATACCGCTCGACGAGCCAGAAGCTGGTCTATCTTTCCGTCGGCCGCGTCGAGGTGATCAGCGAGATGCCGCTGGGCGAGGTGCTTTTCGATTTCTACGGCAAGCTGAAAACGGTCACACGCGGCTATGGCTCGTTCGACTACGCGACGATCGACTATCGCGAGACCGACGTGGTGAAGGTGGAAATCCTGGTGAACAGCGAACCGGTCGACGCGCTGGCGTATCTAGTCCATCGCGACAAAGCCCGCCAGCGGGCATTGCACTATTGCGAGCAGCTTGCCGAGGCGATTCCGCGGCACCAATTCAAAATACCAATCCAAGGCTGCATCGGCGGCAAGATCATCGCCCGATCGACGATCGACGCCTATCGCAAGGACGTGACGGCCAAATGCTACGGCGGCGACGTGTCGCGAAAGAAGAAGCTCTTGGAGAAGCAGAAGAAGGGCAAGGCGAAGATGAAGCAAGTCGGCCAGGTGCAGATCCCGCAGAAGGCGTTTATTAGCGTGCTCGCGGCGGATAGGAAGCAGTAGCAGGCTACACCATGTCGGTCCGCTGGTGAGGCAATTCTCTTGTCAAGCTGGATTGAACCAACGCCGCTAGAACTCCAACTTTGGTACGGCGACGTACTTGTTGCGGAGCTACATCAAGTGTTCCCGCATCAAGGCACATGGTTCGCTCCGTACGAGCTGAGGATTTCGCGCGGAGACGGAATGCTGCAAGATCGTATACTTGATTACATCTCATTTTGCGAAGATTTCGACCAGCGAATCGCACAAGGGGAGGACCACGACTTTACCGAATTCGACCACTTCGACCCCATCGCCGACACGGCCTCGTGGCGTGTGCCTCGGCCGGATGGCGGTGTTGTTCCGATGACCGGAATACTGTGGTTCGTGTCCGGGCAGGCGTGCTGGCAGCATCCAGAAACCGAGCCTTCGACAGAACAGGCGGCGAATGCAGTTTGGGCAAGCATCGCCCAGTGCTCTCAATAGGATTTCGCAACTGGGACGCAGCTAGTTTCTATAGACGGTGTGGGAAGAACTAAGGTTGCAGGTGATGGCCGAGCCGCGTATTCTAATGAATATGGACCCCGCGACCAAAGATCCTCGCCCCCCTCAAGACACGGCCCGCTTGACGCCTCGCCAGCGGTTGGAGCACTTTGCCGAGTTGCAGCGGCGGGCGATGCAATTGCTTGTAGCGTCGCCCGACGGCTACCGGAGGTACTGGGAGCGCAATCTGCGGCAGCGAAGCATTCATGCCAAGTACTGACTAATAATGCGGCGCTGGGACATCTTTTGCCGGGTACTCGACAACTACGGCGATATCGGCGTCTGTTGGCGCCTGGCCCGCCAACTGGCCGCGGAATACGGTGTGGACGTGCGGCTGTGGGTCGACGATCTTGCGAGCTTGGCGCGGCTTTGCCCGGCGGTTTCGGGCACACTTCACGAACAACGCGTCGAGCGGATAGAGGTTTGCCGCTGGGATATGAATTCTGAAGCCCGACGCGCGAGCGAGAGGGAGCACAGCCCACTCGCTTGCGCGTCGGGCTTTGATGAATGTGAGCAAGATGAAGCGGCGGATGTCGTCATCGAAGCGTTCGGCTGCGAATTGCCCGATAGCTACCTTGCGGCGATGACGCGGCGGACTGTGGCGCCGGTCTGGATCAACTTGGAGTACCTCAGCGCGGAGGCCTGGGTCGAGGACTGCCATCGCTTGCCATCGCTTAGGACGCGATGCCCGATCGATAAGTACTTTTTCTTTCCTGGGTTCACCTCACGCACGGGCGGACAGTTGCGGGAGCGCGATCTCACGGCCACGCGAGATTTGTTTGACGCGGCTGCGGAAGCGGAGTTTTGGCAAAGCGTCGGCGTACCGCCGCGGAATAATGTATCCGGCACACTCCGTGTGCCGACCGCCAACGGCACACGGAGTGTGCCTAATACATTGGACGAACTGCGAGTCTTAATGTTTTGTTACGCTAACCCGGCCTTGCCGGACATGTTGCGACATTGGGCGGAAGGTAAGCAGTCGGTCACCGTTCTAGCAACGCCGGGACCGGCGAGCAAACAGATCGCCGCGTGGTTTGGCGAGCCGCTCATGCCCGGTGCGCCGTTGCAACTGTCGTCGCTGACCGTTTTTCCGCTGCCGTTCTTGCCGCAAGCTGAGTTCGATCGGCTGCTCTGGTCATGCGACGTCAATTTCGTTCGCGGTGAAGACTCGTTCGTTCGCGCCCAATCGGCGCGGCGGCCTTTCATTTGGCAGATTTATCCGCAATCGGACGACGCCCATTGGGCCAAGCTCGATGCATTCTTGAATCGTTATCTCGGCGGATTTGAGCACGATTCGGCCGTTCGCCGATTCTGGCACGCATGGAACGGGCGGGGCGAAATCGCTTCCGCCTGGCATGATTTTATTGCAAAGCGCGAGACAATCGCGCGACATACGGCAAACTGGGCAACTTCTCTTGACGAAAACGGCTCGCTAGCCGACAATTTAGTTTCCTTTGCACAAGAGATAAGAAAAAAACGCTAACAAAACAGGAAAACTCCCGTGGGCATAGTAACCGCCGGCGAACTCAATCCCGGCAACGTCGTGATGGTGGACAAAACTCCGCTGGTGGTGATGAAGAAGGCAATCACCCGCTCGGGCCGAAACGCGGCCATTTGCAAGCTGCGTCTGCGGAACCTGATGACGGGCGGCAATTCGGAAACCGTCGTCAAGGCCGAAGAGAAGTTGGAAATGATCGTTCTGGAGAAGAAGGAATGCAACTACTCTTACTTCGCCCAGCCCAACCACGTGTTCGTTGACACCGAATACAATCAGTACGAGATCGACCGCGAGTCGATTTCCGAGTTGGAGAAATACCTGCTGCCCGAAATGCCCGAGACGTGCCAGGTCACATTCTACGAGGGCCAGCCGATTTCCGTGGAATTGCCGAAGGTCATCGTTCGCGAAGTCGAATACACCGAGCCGGCAGCGCGCGGCGATACGTCGGGCAAGATACTAAAGCCGGCGACCTTGAAGGGTACGAAGCACGAGCTTCAAGTCTCGGCGTTTGTCGAGATCGGCGACAAGATCGAGATCGATACGACGACGGATGAGTTTCGCGGGCGAGTTAAGTGACCTCAATGCGGGAGGTTCCGTTTTCCGCTTGGAGTCGGTTCGTTTCCTCTTCCGCCTTGGGTTCGTGGCCCAGAGAGCGGAAGCTGCGGCCGGAATCTCGCTGGTGCTGCCGCGTTTCTTCGACGATGCGGTCGAGGTCGAAGTTGCACTTGGCCGCCAAACGATTGCGGATGGCCCGAATTTCGTCCGTTGGATCAGGAATCATCTTCACTCTCCAAAAGTTGTTGCGGCGTGCAATTGACCGGAGGCCGATAGCCTTCGTCGCGGCACACATCCGCAATTTTGGCTTGCAAGTGTGGATTGAGTATGTGCTTGAAGTTCCACGTCACAATGAATTCTACGCGATGAACCGCTGCAATGGAAATGTGTAGTGCGTCGCGCGGCTGGGATTCCGGAACGGCAAGACGGTTTATGAGGGAGCGCGCCAGGCCTTTTGCTTCATCCGTGGTGTCGAGCAATTCGGCCAGCTTGATTATAGCGAGTCGTTCCGCCGCGGCATCCGGGTCGCCGTCGCCGCATTCATCCAACGCTATTTGAGACGTAAATAGTCGGTAGCGGCCTGGCGCGATTGCCCACCAGTTCCGCGTAATTTGCTGGTGCGCCGCGACGACTGGATCGGGATGCAGGCATCCCGCGATGTTCCCAATAACCGTTGTCTCAACGTATACCGTATCCATCGCGACATTCTCCTACGCTCAAGGGCGAGTGTCAATCGACACTTCGCCGCGTTGCGGCACAGGGGGTGCTCGCGGCAATCGCGGCACTTTCCACAAACTGTTCCCGGCGTCTTGAATGACAAGTGCTCAGCTATTAAACTTGCTACAGAGTGGAGGCCGTTATCTGTCCCATCGGTCGGGCCAACTACCTTCACAGCCGTATGCCAGCCGGATAAATCAAACTATCGCAATGGGGCTCCCGAATGACAGACGACTTCCTGGCACGATTGGACCAATCATTTCCGACGTTCGCTACGAAATTGCGCACACCCAAGTGCCGACCCCGAAAACGTCCTGCCAGGCGCGACCGATGACGAATTGCGACAACTTGAATCATCGCTCGGGATACCGCTTCCCACTCGCTACAAAGACTTGCTTCGATGCGGCCGCCAGTTTTGGCTCTTCGGCGGTGCTATTCAATTCGGAATCCAGCACCCTTTCATTCACGATTTTGAACCATACGATCGGCTGACGCCTCAGCAGCAACAGGTTTTGCAGCGCAAGAGTGGTGGTGTTTGGCCTCCGCCAAGCAATGGCATGTTGTGCTTCGCCGAATTCTTCATGGAAGCAGATGGCGATCAGGCACTGTTTGATGTCGCCAGCGGGATGACGCACGATGAATATCAAGTGATGTACTATGCCCATGAATCACACCCGCCCACCGTTCGCAAATTGGCGGACGATTTTGAAACGTTCATGAACGAATTCCTCGAATATACAGCATGGGCAAATGAAGACGCTGCGTGAAACGTGGAAGAACAAAGCGGTGAAACCGAACGGAGGATCGATCGGCCTTTACGTCCACGTCCCCTTCTGCGTAAAGAAATGTACTTATTGCGACTTTGCCACCTGGGCGGGACGCGAGAATGAAATTCCGCGCTACGTGGATGCCGTGATCGGCGAGATTACGCGCCGCGGCGAAGCGGCGGGGCACCCAAAAGCCGATACGATTTTTCTCGGCGGCGGCACGCCTTCGTTGCTGGACGAGGACCAGATAACTCGTGTCCTGGAGGCGCTGTTTCAGGCGTTCCACATCGAAGAGGGAGCCGAGATCACTTGCGAATGCAATCCGGAAACGCTCACTCCGTCCTTTGCCCAGGCGGCGCGGAAGGCTGGCGTGAACCGGATATCGATGGGCGCGCAATCCAAGCAGTCGAACCTTTTGCAGATTCTCGGCAGAATCCACAATTGGGAGCGCGTGATATCGGCCGTAGACATTTTGCGCGAAGCGGGATTTGATAATTACAACATCGACCTCATGTTCGGCCTGCCGACGCAGAACGTTGCCGACGTGCGAGAAACGCTTGAATCCGCGCTTGCGCTATCGCCCACGCATCTCTCCTGCTACGGCTTGATTGTCGAGGAGAGAACGCCCATCCACCACGATGTCGCGATGGGCAAGCTGACGCTGCCGGTTGAGGAAGTCGAGCGCGAGATGTACGAGCTGGTGCGGCACACTGTCGCGGAGCATGGGCTCGTGCAATATGAGATCAGCAATTTCGCCCGTGAAGGCAAGGCGTGCCGCCACAATCTCGGCTGCTGGACCCGTGTGCCGTACCTGGGCTTCGGCTGCGCGGCGCATAGCTTTTTCGGCGAACGCCGCACCGCGAACCCGTGTAAGCTCGAAGCCTACCTGGCCAGCGAGGAGCCTCAGACAGAGCACATCTCCAAGGAAGAAGCCCGGTTTGAAAGCATGATGCTGGGCCTTCGCGTCACACGCGGCATCAAAGACGACGATTTCACGCGTATGCACGGCATCGGCATCCGCGAGGCGTTCGGCGAGAAACTCGATAAACCGCTCGGCGGCGGCCTAGTGGAATGGCACGACGGCGCGTTAAGGCTCACACGGCTCGGGATGGACCTGCAAAACAGCGTGCTGGTCGATCTGATGTAATGCCAAATTCGCCTTGACACAGGTCCGAAATTTGCGACAATCCGCCCCGCAAAATCAAATCGGGCTGTTCGCGGACCAGTTGGTCGCGGCGGATGGCCCACAAGTCAATTGTCCGCCCTGCGGCATGGAGGCCTTGGGCTGTGCGCACATTATCTATCGCTGAAAGTCAGGCTGGAAAGCCTGACGTACCAAATCTGGCCGGAGAGCCAGGCGTACCAACCCTGCCGAGCCTGCGGGCGTTGCTGCCGGAGGCCGAATTCGTCGGTTGCGACGATATTCGCCCATTGCGCTGCACGTCCGATTCGCGGCGCGTGCGGCCGGGCGACCTGTTCGCCGCGCTGCCGGGCGAGCGCTTCGACGGCCACCAGTTCATCGGCGAAGCAGTCCGCCGCGGGGCCGCCTCCGTGCTCTGCGAGCGGCTGCCGGCCGACGTGGCCGTGCCCTGCGGCATTGTGCCGCACGTGAATCATGCCTACGGCCGCCTCTGCCAGACCTTGGCAGGCAATCCCAGCCGCCAACTGAAGTTGATTGGCATCACGGGAACCAACGGCAAGACCACGACAAGCTGCCTGATCGCCGGCGTGCTGCTCAAGGGCGGCTTTCGCGTCGGCGTGGCGGGCACTTTGGGATATTTTGACGGCCAAGAAGTCGAGCAGGCCACGCACACGACGCCGCCCGCCGATGTGCTGGCTCCGCTCTTGGCCCGCATGGTGACCAACGAATGTTCGCATGCCGCGATGGAAGTTTCCAGCCACGCGCTTGACCAGAGCCGCATCGCTGGCGTTCGGCTCGACGTGGCTTGCGTGACCAACGTCAGCCGAGATCATCTCAATTATCACGGCACGCTTGGCGACTACCGGCTGGCCAAGTCGAAGATTTTTGATTACCTGGCCCCGGAAGGCTTCGCGGTCGTCAACGCCGACGATCCCGTGGCGGCCGGATACCTGCGGCATTTCCAAGGACCGGCCCTGACAATCGGCATCGACAAGCCGGCCGAAATCACGGCCGTGCCCGTCGAACAATTCGCCAGCGAACAGACGTTTCTGCTCACCGCGGGCAGCGAAACCGTGCCCGTGCGGACGCGCATGATTGGCCTCCACCACATATATAATTGCCTGACCGCGGCAGCCGTGGGACTGACCTACGGGATCGACCTGATGTCTGTCGTTCGCGGGCTGGAGGCGGTCGATTACGTGCCCGGCCGTTTGCAGCGGGTCGAATGCGGCCAGCCATTCAGCGTGTTCATTGACTATGCCCATACGCCCGATGCGATCGCAGCGAGCCTGCGGGCCTTGCGGCAAGTGACTTCTGGCCGGCTGATCTGCGTCTTCGGCGCGGGCGGCGATTGCGATCGGCAGAAGCGACCGCTGATGGGCCGAGAGGCCGAGCGGTTGGCCGATGTCGTCGTGCTCACGAGCGACAATCCGCGGAACGAAGACCCGCTGGATATTGTGGACGATATTCTCACGGGTTTGCGTCAGCCGCCGGCCGCGCACGTGATTGTCGATCGCACGGCGGCCGTGAATTGGGCGCTCGCCCACGCCGAGGAAGGCGATTGCGTGCTGATCGCCGGCAAAGGGCATGAAGACTACCAGATCGTGGGCGACGAGCGGATTGCAATGGACGATCGTGCGATTGCCGAAGAGTGGCTGTACGCGCGAGACGGTGATCTGAGATTTCAGAATTGAAATGGATACTTTGTACGATCTGGCACAGACGACGGACGGCCGAATCCTGCCGAGGAGCAGGATTTCGGAATGCCGCCGCGTCGCGCTCGGCCGGATTGTTAGCGACAGCCGGCAGGTGCAGCCGGGCGACTTGTTTTGGGCACTCGCGGGAGCGAACTATGAAGGCGACCAATTCGTCGACGAGGCCTTTCGCCGCGGCGCGCGGCGCAGTGGCTTCGCGAGTCGAATCAATTCCCGAAAATTGCTGGGTGCTGCGCGTGGACGACGCGCATCAGGCGCTCGCTCGATGGGCCCGCTGGAAACGACGGAAGTTCACGGGCATCGTGATCGGCGTAACAAGCAGCGTGGGCAAGACAACAACGGCGCAAATGATCCACACCGTTTTGCAAAGCCGCCTGAAGGGAACCGCAAGTCCACGGAATAATGGCAACCGTTTGGGCGTGCCGTTGAGCCTGCTGGCGATCGAAGCGGAACACGATTACGCGGTGTTGGATATGGGCGCAAGCGAGCCCGGCGAGGTAGCCGCGATTGCCGAAATGTCCGCGCCGAAGGTCGGCGTGATTACACAGCTTGGCGATGCGCACCTGAGTGGCTTAGGCAGCCGCCAACAAATTGCGGACGGCAGGGCCGAATTGCTGGCTGCTTTGCCCAGTAGCGGCCAAGCCGTGCTGGCTGACAATGCCTGGCTGCGTTCGCTAGAGCCGCGATGTGCGGCGCCAATCACCTGGATTGGCATAGGGCCGCGATGCGACCTGCGCGCGGTGGATATCGAATCGGACAACGGTCGGCTGGAGTTTCATGTACTTTGCGGCAATCGGACGCATCCAGCCACGGCCGGCCGCGGCAGCAAGCAGGCCATGCGGTTCTCGATTCCTGGCGGGGGACGGCATCACATTCCAGCCGCGCTCAGCGCAATCGCGGTCGGGCGGATGTTTGGTTACGATCTCGACCAGATCGCTGCCGCGTTGGCAGGGCATCAAGCCGCGCCGATGCTTTGCGAAGTCACCGAGATCCGCGGCGCGATGATCATTAGCGACATCTGCAATTTGAACCCCGTCACCATGCGGGCAGCCCTTGAACTACTGCGAGACTTCGAATCGGCCGGACGGCGGATCGTGGTCTGCGGCGACATGGCTGACTTGGGCCCACAGACGATCGCCCTGCATTGGCAGATGGGAAAGGAAATCGTCCAAATTGGCGGCGCCGATCTGGTCATCGCCTGCGGGCAGTTCGCGCGGCATGTGACGGCCGGCGCGCGAGCGACGGGCCTGGAACGTGCGCGAGCGGTCCCCTGCGATACAGTCGAGGACGCGATGCCCTATATACGTCAGATAGTGATGCCGGGCGACACCGTGCTGCTCAAGGCTTCGCGACTGATGGCGATGGAGCGCGTGATCGATGGCTTGAAAGGCCAGGCGGCAGGGATTACACCCGTCGTGTATGTGATGCAAGATAAGACTCAACAGCCGGCGACAACCACAAAGAAACATTCCCCGCGGCGCAAGTCCGCATAACCAAGGAGGCAAACGACCCAGCTTTTTCAAGCCATTGGTGGAGTTCCACTGTTGACGGCCGGTTTGCGGGAATCGGCCGTCGCCCTCCCCTCCTTGGGCCGAAGCAATTCGCTTGCCGGATTCCGCGACCACTGGGTCGGTCGCTCCGGCAAGAGCTTCATGGTGGAACTTCATGCTGAGCGCCGGGGCGGCGTATTCGCCGCCCCGGTTGCTCAGGGAACAAAGAAGAAGTCAGGAGTTAGAAGTTAGGAGTTAGAATGTGCCAGACTTCTAGCTTCTAACTTCTAACTCCTGACTTCTAACTTCTCATTCATCCCATGCTCCTCTTCCTTCTCCAACACGTCGCCGCTTCGTCCCTGGCCGGGCTGGGCAAGATTACCGCGCGGGCCGCGCTGGCGGCATTGCTCAGCTTTCTGCTGGCCGTGCTTCTCGGGCCGCGTTCGATCGCCTGGCTTGCAAAACGCTTTCGCGAACCGATCAAGAGCGACTCGCCCGAAATCCGCCGCCTGCACGAAGGCAAAAACGCGACGCCAACCATGGGCGGATTGTTCATCATCGCGGGGCTCGCGGGCAGCGTGCTCATCGCGGGCGACCTCTCAAATCGATATTTGCTCATCGGTCTGGCCATCGCGGCGGGCCTGGCTTTGCTGGGGGCGGTCGATGACCTCGTGAAACTGCGGTCGCAGCGGCCGGGGATTTCCGCCCGCGGAAAGCTGGCCGGCCAATTGCTGATTGCCGCGGTGGCCGCAATCGTGTTGTACTTCGATCACGCTTCGCTGCCAGAGGGGCTGGCACTGCCCCCGCCTTGGAACCTGTCGCCGGCCTCGCTTGGCATTTGCTTCATCCCGCTGGCTATCGTTGTGATGGTCGGATCGTCCAACGCCGTGAACCTGACCGACGGGCTGGATGGCCTGGCGGGCGGATGCATGTTGTTCGCCGCGGCGGCTATGACGCTCGTGGTCTATGCCGCCGGACACGCGCAATGGGCCGCGTATCTGAACGTCCCGCACGTCGCCGGCTGCGGCGAACTGGCGGTACTGGCCGCCGCGATGATCGGCGCGGTGGTCGGCTTCCTCTGGTTCAATTGCCATCCGGCTCAGGTCTTCATGGGCGATACCGGATCGCTGCCGTTGGGCGGACTGCTTGGATATATGGCAGTCGTCGCGCGGCAAGAATTGATGCTGGTGGTGATCGGCGGGGTGTTCGTGGCAGAGGCCGCGAGCGTCATCCTTCAAGTCGGCTGGTTCAAGTGGCGGCGAAGACGGATCCTTCTCTGCGCGCCGCTGCACCACCATTTCCAATTCCGCGGCTGGCCGGAAAGCAAGATTGTCGTCCGCTTCTGGATAGCCGCCGCGCTCTGCGCCCTGCTGGGCGCGGCGTGTTTACGAATCAATGTCGTCGAGAAGCCGCACGGACGAAGCGTGGAACTGACGGCTGCCACGGTGCGCGACGTGAGATAAAGGAGAATTCCATATGAAATCGACACAACACATCGTCTTTGCCGGAGGCGGAACCGCCGGACACCTCATTCCGGGCCTGGCCGTCGCGGAGAAACTGGCCGCCAATCGGCCCGGTGTACGAATCACTTTTGCCGGCAGCGGAAAGCCTTTAGAGCGAGAGCTAGTTCACGCCGCCGGCTTCGAGTATTTGTCCATTTCCAGCAGACCGCTGCCGCGGAAAGCGAGTGAGACACTTTCGTTTTTCGTTGAGAACATGGCCGGATACTTTGCCGCGGGCCGCTTTCTGGACGACGAAGACGTGGCCGGCGTCGTGGGACTGGGCGGGTATGCAAGCGTGCCTTTAGGCCGCGCCGCCGCCCGCCGCCGTCTGCCGCTCGTGCTGTTGGAGCAAAACACCGTGCTAGGCAAGGCCAATCGCTGGCTCTCGCGCTTCGCCGCACTCGTTTGCACGAGCTACGAAGTAACCGAACGCATGGGCCGCGTGCGCGGCGCGGTGCGATGCACCGGCAATCCGACGCGCGATCTTGCAGGATGGACCTCCGGGTCCGTCGAACAAGAGTCGGACGGACTCGGAGGTCCATCCTACGACATCCGCTCCGCCCGCCGCCTAATTGTGCTGGGCGGCAGCGGCGGGGCTCGATCGCTCAATGAAAATGTCCCACGGTCGTTGCACAAGGTTCGTCACCTTTTGGCCGATTGGCAAATCATGCACCAGACGGGCGAGGCCGGAGTGGAATCGACGCGCGAGTTGTATCGTAAGCTCGCGATCGAAGCCGAGGTCGAAGCGTTCTGGCCCGACATGCCCGCAGTGCTGGCTGGCAGCGGCCTGGCGGTTTGCCGCGCGGGCGGAACGACGCTCGCCGAACTATCGGCGGCGGGAACTCCGGCGCTGCTTTTGCCTTATCCGCAGGCGGCAGACGATCACCAGCGGCGGAATGCCGAATTCCATGTTTCCGCCGGGGCCGCCCAGATGCTTGACGAGCGCGAACTAATCGGCCGCTTCGACGATCAGTTGGCTGAAATGCTGGTCCAATTGCTTAGCGATGCCGACTGCCGCAGTCTTCTTTCGCAAAACATGCGCCTCCTCGGCCGCCGCCGCGCGGCCGCGCATGTGGCGACGCTAGTCTGGTCGCTCGTCACCAGCCAGGCGCACGGCAAGCGTGCTAAGGCGGCGGCGTGATGTAGGTCCCTGTTGCCGAGAGGACCAATGAGATTCTTCGTTGAGACAATCGCTACGTCTTTCGTCGACGCAGCGCAATGGTCCCTTCCGGCAGAAGCGACCTACTGCGCCTCGACGAGCTCCTCTTCGTCGGCAGTCGCCTCGACGGATTCGTCCTCGTCTTCCTCGGGCATCATGTAATCCAGCGGTCCGGCTGCGCCGCGGCGGCTGCCAGGATAGAACAACTCGACGGCAGCCAGGAACTGCTGCACGTCCGGCGGCGAAGCCATGTCCTTCGATTCACTAAGCAGCTTTTCGCGAAGCTCGTACATCTGGTGCCGGCCGTGCGGCCAGCGGACTGCCATGATATCGTTGATCTCGTTAAGCAGTTGGTAAACCCTAGCCCGTGTCAGCCCCATCCCGCGCGCCACCTGGCGAACGCTCGTGATCGGGCTAGTCAAGCCAAGGCGATTTTCCGCCAGGCTGGCGATCTGCTGCGTGGCGTCGATGCGAACTTGCTCCAACAGCAAGCCGACGAGGTTGTCGAATAGCTCCTGCGCCGACGACACGCCCGGCGCTTGCAAGGCGCGACCAATCCATTGTTCAGCCTGGTCGATCAGACGGGGAATGATGCGGACGACGAGGTGCTCCTGCGTGCCCATGTTGGCGACCATGACGTGGACGCTATGAAACACCTCCAGGATCGCGCGGACGCGTTTCTCGCCGTGAGTCTTCATCGCGCGGATCTCGCCTAAACTCATGTGGGTGTAGGCGTCGAGCTGCGTGTTCCAAATTACACGGGTCATGTGCCGCAAGGTCGGAGCGAATCGACCTAGTTTTTCTTCGCCCAGGCCGTGCTTATTAACGCTCGCCCGCCACTGTCCCCAAACGACTTCGGATACGGCCGTCGGATCGAATCCGTCAGCCGGGTCTTCATGGCCGTTTTGCGATTCGACAGTGTTGGATGGCAGCGTGACATCGTCAAGCGGCAGTTCGGCCGGATCAGTATTGGCCGCTCGGGCGAGCAGCTTGACGAAGGAGCAAATCTTCTTCTGGCCGATGCCGGGCGTGTTGGTCAGCTCCGAAAACGGCTGCCGCAACAGGTCTTCCAACGTCCGCCCCAGGAAGGCCAAGGGCAGTCGCCGATCAGTAGGCAGAGCCCAGTATGCCAGCGGCTTCTTTAAGTGATCGACATATTGCTCGGAAAGCAGTATTTTTCTCAAACTCTCGAAGCGGCCGACGACTTGCAGCTCCTCGACAGATGCAGACTTGGTAAACTTCATATCCACCTCTCGCTAGTTTGCTCGAATTTTCTCACGTTGGCCCCCGACCAGTCAAGTGGGCTGAGCAAAATTTCTTTAAATTTGTGAATTTTGGAAAGATAGGGCCTTTGCGTTTGCCTTAAAAGCTATACACGACACGATCAATGATGAATATGGACTGAGATTCCATTTGACTTTCGAAAGGTCCACTTGATCAGCGTTTTTGCCCAATCAATTGTAGCGCTTCGGGCCTCGTGAGGGTAGATTTCTTATTCTGGGTGTATACTAGAAGCAGCGGAACGGCCGGCGGCGCGCCGTCCCTTTCTGGCGAGGAGGCGGCATCATGCATCGATACTGTGGTCATCGGTTTTGCGGCCCGTTGACGGCGCTGGCGGTCTTGGCATTGCTCCACACGACGGCTGTCCTCAGCCCTGCGCGGGGCGATGTCTTTCTTCTCCGCAGCGGCGGACGGATCGAAGGCGAGCTCGAGAACGCCGATCAAAATCCGCGGACCTCGTATGTCATCGCGGTGCCCGGCGGCGGACAGATCACGCTGGCGGCGGCGGTTGTCGAAAGAGTGCAGACGCCCCGGCCCGAGTTGGCCGAGTATGAAACGATGCGTCGGCAGTCGTCCGACACGGTCGAGGGCCAGATGAAGCTGGCCGAGTGGTGCCGCGATCAGGGCCTGAAGGAGCAGCGGAAGACGGCTCTGGAGCGCGTGCTCGTGCTCGACCCCGAACAACTCGAAGCCCGCCGCCTGCTCGGCTATCGTAAGGTCAAAGACCAATGGATGACGCATGACGAGGAGATGGCCGACAAGGGCTACGTCAAGCGCGTCGTGAACGGCGAGACTCGCTGGGTCACGCCGCAGGAGGCCGACAACACCGAAAGCAAGGAGCGGCAACTCCACGCCGCAGCGACATGGAGAAGGAACATCAACATCTGGCGAAAATGGCTCGATGGCAACCGCGCAAGCCGGGAGAAAGAATTTGGAAGAAATCCACGACCCGGACGCCATCACGCCGTTGGGCGAGCGGCTGAACGGCGCCCATCGAATGGCAATTAGCATAGATCCTAGCGAGGACGCGCGGCTGATCTACGTCGGAGTGCTGGGCCGATTCAACTCGCACGATGCCCGCGGACCGCTCACCGTGGCGGCGATCGACGATCCGGCGAAAGAAGTCCGCCTCTCGTGCCTCGACGAATTGGAGAAGCAGAAGGATGACGCGGTGACCAAGTACTTCGTTTTTCGCTTGAACGATAAACACGCCTCTGACGACACGATTGACCGGGCAGGAATCGCATTGGGACGAATCAAGGACCCGACAAGCGTTCCTTCTCTGATCGAGCACGTCTACTACAAGCGCACCGAGGTTATTCCAAGCGGCGGCGGAGGGCCGGGCTCGATGACCACGACGTTCAACAAGAACGGCGGCGGGGGCGGCGGGCTTTCCATGAACGCGAAGCCCAAAACGGTCGATCGCTGGGTGCAAAGTTCCGGTGTGCTGGATGCCCTGGTCGCAATCACCGGCCAAAACTTCGGCTACAATTCCCGGGCTTGGATGACGTGGTACAGCAATCAGATTGCGGCCGGGGCGCCGATCGGGAAGAAGGAGTAGCGGACGAGGATATTCCGCCGCCTACCGAATCGCCTCAAGGTCCTCGGCGGGAAGAAACGGCCTAGCCCCATGCCGAACCGTGAGAATGAATATCACATCTCCGCGAACGGTGTAAAGGATTCGGTACTTCCCAAAGAGCCTTTGGCGAACCTCAACCTTTGAATCCTTGTTCTCCGGCGCAAAACCGAATGCTTCGGGGCTTTGTTTCAGGAATTGAATCCGCTCTTCCAGGCCCTTTCGCCAGCGTATGGCATTCAAAGGAGCACGGGCACGAATGTAGCTGAATGCCTCTTCAATATCGCAGCCCGCACGACGCGAGAGCTCAATTGTGAAGGCCATGCTTGCGATCCAGCTCTCGGAAGAAATCGTCGACGGGAACGGTACGACCCGCGTCCACGTCGTCCAGTCCTTCGCGAACCGCTGCCAGCGAGGCGGCATACTCGGCGTCCGTGCCAACGCCCATCATCTCGCGGTAGACCTGCGTCCGCATCACGACGTAGCTGACTTGGCTTTGCTCATCCACGATTTCCAACGGAAGGTTCGGCTGGGCAGCTACGGCGGTACGCAATTCGTCGGGAAACTTGATTGTCATAACATCCTCTGGATTGAGACTACCTACATTATATCTGAGACGCGTCACTTCCCCATCGTCACCAACATGCCCACAAACGAGAACGTCGCCTTGAATCGCTGGTCGAGAGCCCGCGCCCGCGTGCGAAAATCGGCAGCGTCAGTCTTCGATTTCTCCCACGTGCCGACGACGACCAAGTTGGGCGTCGTCGCCCGGAACGTGTAAATCTGCGGATACGCCCCGCGGATCGTCGCCAGGTCGTCCTTCGTGCCTTCGTAGACGTTCAGGTTGATCACCACGATGCCGTCGGGCGTGAGCTGCTCGCGGAGGCCCTTGTAGAACTCAGTCGTCTTCAGCCGCAGCGGCTGGCCGGTGGCGTCGGTGCCTTCGGACGGCTTGAGGAAGGCGTCCATGTAGATCACATCGTAGCGGGTCTTGTTCTCCTTGAAGTATTTGAAGGCGTCCTCGGTGATGATCTTGACGTTCTTTTGCGTGCGTACGTCGAAGTATTTATCGGCCAGCTCGACGACCTTGGCGTCGATCTCCACCGCATCTACCTTCACTTCGGGATCGTAATGTTTGATGAAGTGGACCATCGCACCGCCGCCGAGGCCGACGATCAGCACCCGCTTCGGCTGCGGCACGAAGAGGTAGCTGGAAAACATGAGGCGGCTGTAATTCGTGACGAGGTCGTAGGGCCGTTTGATGTTCCAGAGGGTCTGGATGTGCTCCTCGCCATTGTCGCGGACGAAGTTCATCGTGCGGACGTTGCCCTGCCGGCGGATGCGGATGTGCGAGTAATTGCTTTTGGCCTCGGCCTCGATCGCACCACCGCCCATGCCGGCTTTGGCGAGGAGCGGGGAGGAGGCGAGAAACGAGAAAGGCAGAAGGATGAAGGCAGAAGGATGAAGGATGAAGGCAATCATGTTGCCGCACTTCTTTTGTTTCCAATTCCTCATCTTCTGCCCCTTGTTTTTCATCCTTCTGCCTTCATCCTTCCGCCTTTCCTTTATTCTACCTTCCACAGCCGGCTGGGCAGAAACTGGTGGTCGGAATTGAACATTCGCCGGTAGCACAACAGCACCACGCTGAACGTACCCAGCGCCGTGCCCGCGGCGATCAGGAACATGATCATAATCTGGTAGCGGGCGGCCTGGCTAGGGTCTTGTCCGGCGATGATCTGGCCGGTCATCATGCCCGGCAGGCTGACGACGCCGGTCACCATCATCGTGCTGATCGTGGGCAACATGCCGACTCGGACGGCCTGCTGGACCGCCCGGCGGCCGGCTTCCCAGCGGGTCGCCCCCAAGGCGAGGAGCGTCTCGATCTGGTCGCGCCTGGAGACCAGTTCGTGCGCGATGCGGTCGAGGCTCAACGCCACGGCGCTCAAGGTGTTGCCGAGGATCATGCCAAGGAGCGGAATCGCGTACTGCGGCGTGTACCATGAGGCGTGCTCCTTGGCCCCTTGGATTTGCACGACGCCGAACAGGGCGACGGCCGTCATCAGCCAGCTTGTCGCCCACATGGCAATGACGCTGTCGATCCATATCCCGATATAGCGGTATTCGCTTCGCCGCACGGCGGAGATGCCAGCGATGAAGGTCATGGCCGACATCATGGCCAGCACGAAATACCAGGCCCTGCCGGGCACGAAGAGCCACTGGAGCACGAGGCCGATCAAGAGCAGTTGGATCGTGGTGCGGACGGCGGCCAAGAGCAGCCGTTTTCCCAGCCCAAGTTGCAGCGCCGCCGAGATCGCCGCGCTGACGAGGATCAGCGAGACGGCTACGGCGAGTTGCCAGAAGGAAAGTTCGATCGGTTTCATGGCTTCTTCTCGTTCCCACGCTCCGCGTGGGAACGCGGCGTGCGGCCGCTCCGCGGCCAAGTCTGTACCGCGACGACGCGGAGCGTCCGTTAAGTGCGTTCCCACGCGGAGCGTGGGAACGAGGCTGGTTGTTTCATGCCAACAGTTTCCCCGCTTCCATGCGAACGGCAATCCGGCCGACTCGCTGGGCCTGCGCTTCGTTGTGGCTGACCCAGATCATCGCTCGCTCGGGGTTCTCATCGAGCCATGCCACAACGAGCCGTTCCACGGCCGTTGCGGTTGTCGGATCGAGCGCGGCAGTCGGCTCGTCCAGCAGCAACACAACGGGATCGAGTGCCAGCGCACGGACCAGGGCCGTGATTTGGATTTCGCCGCCGGAAAGCTCGGAGACGCGTTTCGCGAGGAAGTCACGGTCTCGGCCCAACTCGGCCAGCAAGCGAACCATGCGATCGCGGTCGAAGCGGCGGGGTCGATGAACTTTTAGCGTGAAAGGCGATCGTATTGCAGCTTCCACCGTATCTTCGATCAACGCGGCCCGCTGGTGAAGATAGATGACTTCGGAGCGAAAATGCGGAACAGCATCGTGCTGAACGGCCTTGCCGTGGAATTGCACGGCGCCTCGATCCAACGGATCAAGCCGCGCTAGCGCACGAAGGAGGAGCGTCTTCCCGCCGCCCGACGGCCCAGTCATCGCTACCCGCGCCCCGTTTCCTATGGACAGGCTCACGTCGTCCAAGAGCCAGGCGTTTCCGTTAGGGTGGCGACGGCCGATCTTGTTTGCTTCCAGCAGCATCCTGTATTGCCTTCGTCAGAGCGAAAACCTCACTTCTTCTCCTTCTCGACCGGACTCCCCTGATCAACCAGCATATACCCGGCCCAGAAAAAGGGATGCGCGGCCTTCAATGAAACCGTGCCGCCCGCCGGGTCTTTCTTTACCCGCGGCTCGGACTCAACGACAAGCGGCTCGTTGCTCACCACTTGAACGGCCCTTTGCCAGGCGTCGGCGGGCGTGGTATGCGGGAGTTCCTGCGTGAACTCGCGCACGAGGTCGAGGCTCGACTGCCCGCCGCTTCGCCAGCGGCTCAGGAGGATCGTGCGCGTGCCGGTGGACATTATGCCACAGAGGCTGAGGAAGATTTCGTCGCCGGGGCGAATTTCCCCTCTCGCTTGCGCGTCGGGCTTCGGTCCGCGGCGCGGGGCGTCGACGCGCTTCATCGAAGCTTCGCTGGCGGCGTGGAAGCCGGGCAGGATCATTTCGTCCGGCCCGCGGCGGGGGAGCGGGAACCAGTCGATTAGCGCGCCGCTGTTCTTTGTGCGCTCCGCCGGCAGCGGCGACCAGCCATAAGGGTCACTCTCGGCGGCAGTGCCGAGGTCGTCAAGGACGACGAGGCGGTCGATCGCCGTCGCATAGATCGGGGCCGGAACGGGCAGCGGCATCTTCACCGTCACACATCCCGGCAGGGATTTGCTAAGCTCCTTGACGGCCGCGTCAACCACGTCGTCGTCCAGCTTAGGGCTGAACTTGCCGGGCACGATGGCCGTGTTGCCGCGGCGGTGGCCGACTTCCTGCAAGACCGTCGCGAGGCCGGCCGTGGGCGCATAGCGGACGCGAAAACGCGAGATCAGCGGTTGGTACTGCCCATCCGCTTTGACCTCGAGCGCCTCAAACGGCAGATACCACAGTGCGCCGTCGGGCACGATCGTTAGCTCTTGAAATTTCTGGCCAAGATCGACTTCCCGCGTGCCCTTGAGCAGCGTATCGAGCAGGTCTCCGGCGTCCTTCCGCCAGCGGTTGTCGGCGAGGTCCTTGGGGGCGAGTTCGTAATTGGCCGAGATGTTGCCAAACTTGCGAAGCAGCGTCGCGGTCATTCGCGCGACGGCTTGCGGAGTCGCGCCGACTTGCCAATCGGCGTATTTATCGCGGTTCAGCAGAAAGGCATGGAGGTTGTCGCTCGTGGCAAAGAAGACGAGCAAGGCATGGCCCGGCAGGAGCGATTTCTGGATTTCGGCCGTCGTCCGCAGCGGAGGAAAGGCGATGAGCGCCGGCTCGCGGCGGAGAGCGATCTCGCGGATCACGATTTCCTGCTTGCGGCCGACTTCCTGGAGCGCGGCCATCGCCTGGCCGAGCTTCTTCGTTTTTTCGGCATCATCCGGCGCGAGCGGCATCGCGGCGATCGTCAGTCGCAGCCCTTCGGCCTGATCGTGCAATGTTTTGAAGATCGGATAACGGACGAGCAGGTCCTGGCGCTGGAGCATGGCCGGCGGCGGCAGGAGCTCCTTGGGTGCTGCCAGGACCCAGCGGAGCGATTCCAGCCGGCCGCCAAGCGGTAATGTCGAGAGGAAGCGGTGCCGCCGCGCGCGGTCGGCCACTTCCATCGCCAGCTCGTGGTCCTTGCGGGCGACGGCCGCGTTGAACCAATGCTCGAAGGGCAATTCGTGCGGCACGGCCATCATCGCCAGCGATTCCATCGGATCGGTCATCCAGTCGATGGGCTTCGGATCGCGGAGCACCTCCTTGTAGAGATCGAGCGCCTCGCGGGCGGCGGCCTGGCCGCCGCCGGTGTAGTAGTCGTCGGCCTTCTGGATCTGGAAGAGGCGGATCGAGCTGTTGCGCAGGAATGGCATGACCTTCGCCAGCGCCGCGTCGCCCTCGGTCGTCTTGCGATCTTGATGGAGCTGATAGAGCGCGGTGGCTTGCACGAACGCCCGGCGGGCGGCGACCCGGCTATAAGCCGCCATGCGGCTGGCCATCGCGCCGCGGGCTTCGTCCAAGAGGGCCAGGGCTTGTTGCGTCTGGCCGAGGACGATATTATCCTCGGCGGCGAGCGTGAGCAGCGTGACGTAGAGCTGACGGAAGTGGCTCGACTTGGCCCAGGCCGCGGCGGTGGCGAGGGGCGCGAAAACGCCCTTGCCATTAGCAAGGAAATGGTTCAACGCTCCCAAGCGAAAGGCCTCTTCCATCAAGCCGATGTCGGGCAGGTGGTTCGGATCGGTGAAGTAGTAGGCGTCGTAGGTGGCTTCTTCAAAATGCTGCGCCGCGCCGGCAACGTCGCCAGCCGTCATCGCCAGCCGGCCTAATTCGAGATGGGCCAGGCCGGACAACTGATGCTCCGTCTCGCCCGACGCGAGCACGGCCTTTTGCAAGGCGGGCAGCGCGGCGGCGGGGCGTCCGCCGGCAGCCTCGGCGACGCCCAACTCCAGGCTGATCCAGGCCTCGGACCAATGGTTAGGGTGCCCTGCCGGACGCTGCAGCGCGGCGATCACGTTGTCCAATAGCGGGTCATGCGCGGCCAGCGGCCCGAGCAGCTCCGCGCGGCGGCGGATGGAAAGGCAGGTGCAGCGGATGATTTCGTAAGGCTCGATGGGAAACAACTGCGCCGGCATGACCACGCCGCTCGGCGGGGCCTGGCCCTGTGTACCAATTTGCAATTGACCGAGCGAGATCAACATCACCGGGTCCAGTTGACCGAGCGGCGCGAGCAGATTGCGGTTCTGCCACGGCGGGCGCTGCCGCCCGGCGTTCGCGGGGTGAATCTGCTTGGGGACGACGCTGGAAAACCATGTCGAGTGGGCCAAAAAAAGATTCAACGCGGCGGCATAGTGTTCGTTGGCCTCGGCATTCGCGCCAATCTGAAAGTTGCACTCGCCGATCATCGTTTCGTAGCAGATCGAGTCGATCCATCGGGCGTTGACCGTCTTGATGGCCCCGCGGGCCTCCGAGCGGAAGCGTTCCAAAGCTGCGCGGTAGTCGCCATCGTAGAAATCGGTGAAGGCGGTGTGGTATGCGCTCGTTGGCACCGTGCGGCCGCCTAGCTGCGCGGCGGCGGGATGGGTCAGGCCGGCGATCGCGAGGAAGGCGAGGATGCCGAGCACATGCGGCATTCTCGCTACGACGCTCCCGCGTCGTAACGGGCGTGTTGGACGCTCCGCGTCCCGACGATCGGGCGGCGTGCTGGCTAACTGGCGAACCCCATGCCGCGGAGCGGCCGACCGCTGCGTTCCTACGCGGAGCGTGGGAACGAGGTGAAAATTGCGCGGCGACATAGAAACCTCTGCTCCGGGGGCCTGACTTGATCTTATCCGCACCGCCGACGCTTTTCCAGCCAATGTATCCGGCACACGGAGTGTGCCGCTGCCAACGGCACACCGAGTGTGCCGGATACGTTCGATTGTTAAAGTTTGCCGTTTGGCGTGACGATAACCTACTTGCCGATTCTGTCAAACATAACGCCTGCACGGCCGGATAGGCAAATTGGCATGTGTAAAAATAAGCGATTTAGACACGCTACGGCAGGAATTGAAACCAATCGCTGCCACTAGCGGGCGGCGGCTCAATACCGACTGCTAGCAATAAAAACCCACGGAGGTGGCCCATGACGGCCTCCAAAACCGGTCGCATCGGATGGCGCAGCGGGCTGTTGGCTCTAGGACTGCTTGGCATCCTGGGGCTGACCGGCTGCCAGATTGACGTCGGCGGCCAGACGCTGCCGAGCCCCTGGTACTTACAGGACGACGTACAGTACTTCCCGCCGGGACCGCAATTCCCGCTGAGCAAGGAAGCCGCCGCCCAGAAGGCCGTCTCCCTGGAGGCGGCGCAGCAGCGGTAATAGCCGCGCGAGCGCGGCACGACCGAAGGATACATTTACTGCCGAATGCCGCCAGCAATTGCCGGCACGCACTTGGGTTGTGGGGACGGCCCACAGCGTGCGGCAACTCGCCAGCGGCGGGGGGACGGCGAGCTCGCGCGGCTGGCGTCCGTGGTCGAAGGCCGAAAGGCCCTTCGATCGGGACGTCAGCAGCGCGGGCTATTTTTTGTTTAACGTACTCATCACGCTCCGCCGTGATGCAGTCCCTCACGGCGGAGCGTGAGGAGTACATACCATGCCGGAACTTTCGCCCAACGCACAGGCCTGGCTGCAGGCCGCACTGGTTTGGATCGGCTTCGGCAGCCTTGCCGGGCTGGCGGCGCGGATGCTCTTGCCGTTCCGCGAGCCGACGAGCCCGCTCTCCACGCTGACGCTCGGCATCACCGGCAGCGCGGTGGGGCTGGGCGTGCTCTCCTGGGCACAAGGCGGCGGGCCGTCGAACCCGATCAGCCCGATAGGATTTCTCGCCGCTGCGGGCGGCGCGGCGGTGCTCTTGCTCGTCTTTCACTTCCTGCGGTTTACCGTGCCGAGGGAGAAAAAGGCGGAGAAGGCCGCGCCGGCGCCAACAGCGACTGTCGAACCTCAAATCCACACGTTGAAATCCGATATCTGAGATTTGAAATCTGATATCTCGAATTGATTAATCACGAAGGCGGCCTTTCGTGCTCTTCGCGCCTTCGTGTTTAATAAACTTCCTCTTTCCAGCCCTCTACTTCGCCTCGATCCAAAAGCTTTCGCTATGTCCGCCGAACTCAGGGGCGTACATGCACTGGATCGCAGCGAAGCCGGTCTGATAGCGGCCGCGGTGCACGATCCGCGTCGAGTATTCAAAGACGTACGTGCCCTTGGGCAGGTAGTCGATGAAGAAGTGGCTGGCCGTGTCGCGGGTCGTCTCGTAGTAGCCAAGGCCGTCCTGGTATTTGTAGCGCGAGAGGACGTTCACCGGCTCGGTGCCGCGCCGCGATGGTCCTTCAGGTGGACGTACTCCATGTCGCGGTCGGTTTTGAGCACGATCCGCACGACCAGCTCGTCGCCCACCTTGACCGGACCTTTCACCGGCTCCAGCACCGGGCCTTTCGTCGTGTACTGCTTCGTATAGAGCGACTTCGTGAGCTTCAACGGCGTGCCTTCGTAGGCCGTCACCTTGCTCATGTCCTCCAGGTACTGCCAATGGACGCTGCCCCAGGCGACGCCCTTGTCGAGCTTCTTCACGCTGATATTGCCCATGTCGGGCTTGATCTCGCCGCGGATGAACTTCTCTTCATAGAAGCCGGTGCCGGCCTCGACCTTTTCCGGCTTGATTTCCTGCCCGGCGAGGCTGACTTCGACCAGTTCGTCGGAGGCCAGCACGTTGCTTCCGCGGAGCAAGAGGGCGTAGACCGCGTCGGCCGTGGCCTTGGTCGTCTTCCAGTCCTGCGTCTGCTTCTGCTTGAGCAGCCAGACCTTGCACTCCTCGACCGCCTTCTGGTCGTCCATCACTTCGTCGAAGGCCTCGATCATCATGGCCTGCGTCTCGATCGGGGCGTGGAACCACGAGCAGGAAAGCTCGGTGTCGCGCCAGAACATGCCCAGCTCTTCGTCCGATGACGGATCGTTCCTTGATCGAGCGCATGATCGCCTGGGCGGTGGCCTTGTCGGCGAAACGCTTCAGAGCGACGGCCAGATGGGCCTGCGACTGGCGGTCGGCCAGCTTGAGCCAGTACTTGCGGCCCTGGCCGAGGAAGTAATCGACGGCCTCCTTGTGCTGCGCCGCGATTGGCCGGTCTTCGAGGAAGAAGCTGCGGCCGTAGAGATAGAAGGCGATCGTCGGGATTGAGCTGGTCGTCGTCCTTGTGGCCGAGGCGGACGATTTCGCGATATTCGCGGTCGATCCAGGCGTCGAGCCGCTCCAGCGACTTGAAGGCCGGCTGCATATCGAGCTTCACGCCGAGGTGCCGCAGGCGGCCGTAGCCGGTGGTGATGTAGAGCGTGATGTAGTCGTTAGGCGGGCCGCCGGGGAACCACGGCCACGCGCCGTCGGCATATTGGCCTTCGGCCAGCTTCTTCATCGCGCGAGCCGTCTCGTCGTTCAGGCGGTTGTCGTCGAAGAGGATGCCGACGTTCCGCCGGGCCTGGCTCTCGGACTCGGCCTGGCGGACCCAGGGCGTTTCCTCCAGCATGACCGACTTCAGGTCCTGGTTCTTCTCCAGCGGGCTATCGAGCGCCGGCGTGCCCTTCCACTGCTCGAAGACGCGATGGATTTTGGGATCGCTGTTGGCGATGTGCCGCGCCAGAGCGTTGGCATAGAGCCGGTTGAAGGTCTGCTCGTAGCACTCGTAGGGATACTCCATCAGATACGGCAGGGCCATGACCGCGTACCACGAGGGATTCGAGACCATCTGCACGGTCAAGCTTTGGCTTTGCAGCGTCTTGGAGTCGCCGGACTTCAAGAGTCGGTCGAAACGGAAGTTTTTCGTCGCCGGCCCGCGGATCGGCAGCGGCAGTGCCTCTTGCACGAGCGTACGCCGCAAGAGCACCGGCAGCAGACCCTCCTCGCCATCGGAAACGCGGCCGGTCGAACTGACTGCTTTGTAGGTAATCGCCCCGCCGGACATGTCGGGCACCGAGAGCCGCCAGGAGAAACTCTCGGATGCTTTTGCAGCAAGGTCGAAATATTGGTCAGTCGACGAAAATCCGTCCTTCAGCCCTTGCTCCCCTCCACGTACCGCGTTGAATAATGGCGGTATTTCGGCAATAAGATTGAAGGGCTTTCCGGTTCGCGCATCAGAGAAGCTGAGCCTCACACTGCCCGTCTGGTGCGTGTCCGACATGTTCGTCACCTTGACGGTAAACTCCAACATATCGCCTTCGCGCAAGAATCGTGGCGGGTTGGGCTGGACCATGAGGTCTTTGGCGGTCACCGCGCTATCGCTCAAGAGGCCGCCGCGGAGTTGGGCATCGTGCGCGAAGCCCAAAAACTTCCACTTGGTGAGCGCCTCGGGCATGGTGAACTCCATCTTCACCTGGCCTTCGGAATCGCTGAGCAGATGCGGGAAGAAGAAGGCCGTTTCGTTGAGGTTTTTCCGCGCGGCGACCTGGCTCAGATCGGGCCCCGCGCCGAGCCGGCCGGGGCCTTCGCCGGCGGATTGCTTTTCCTGCTCGCGAGCGGCGGCGGGCTTCTTGGCCTGTGCGCCATTGGCGGCCAGCGCGGATTCGACCGCAAAACTGTCGGCCTTGTCGGCGTCCATTGCGAGGCCACGGCGTTCCATCATCATCGGCGCTGCCGGTGCGGCGGCTGACGGCACGGCCATCCGTCCGAGCATAACGCCGCCGCGGGCTCTTCCGCCCATGCCGCCGCCTTCGCCGAAATACCCATATCCCCAAAGGTCCACCGTGATGCTCGACGGCAGCGCGCGGTAGCGCATCTCGACCGCCTTCTGATCCAACGGCCAGCCGCCTTGAACCTGGTTGAGATACTTGGCCATGTTCTCGAACGACATGTTTATCTGGCTGTAATCCTGGCGGAAGACGCCGAAGCCGCTCGGCCAACCGTGCGGCAGATAGGCATCCAGCGATTCATCGTACAGCGTTGCGACCATCTCGGCGACGGCCTTCTTCGCATCGGGACCGCTAATGACTGCCGTCCATGTTTCCTTCTGGCCCGGTTCCATCTTGGAGACGAAATGCTCCCATTTCAACTTGAGGTCCTTATTGGTCCACGGCACGTCGACGCGGCGCGATTCGAGATAGGCGCGGTTCTCGCTGACCATCGTCACATGAAGCTGGAAGCCGCCACGGAGACCATCAGTGACGGCCAGCTTGATCGGCTGCTGCGTTGCGCCCGTTTCGGTCCAGAAGCTCTTGATGATCTTGCCGCGATGCTCGATTTCCATATAGGCGCGGGCCTGCTCATAGCCGCTGCCCCAGAGGGCGAGAAAATCATCGCCCGGTTCTAGCGACCATTTCGGTCCGACGACCATGTTGGCAACTTTAATGGGGAACTTCTTGGCGTCCGGGGCCATAACATTCAGCGGCAAGAGCGCGGTCACTCTCTTGTTGAAACGGTCCTGGGTCTCGAACTTGGCGCGATACGCGCCGGCCTCGAGCTTCGTGGTCCAGCTTGCGGTGCCGGAGGCGTCGGTCGTCATGCCTTGCTCGGCGACCATTTCGCCGAGTTCCCAGGTGTTGGGATTGGAAGGGTCGGGAGCTGGGGTTGGAGGAACTGGCTTGACCGGCTGCACTCGGCGTCCGCGTCCCAACACCTGCCGAACCGGACGAACCGGACGCTGGCCAAGTATGTCCGTCCGCTCGACCTTTTCCGGCTGCTTCAGTCGATATATCCGCAGCGCGCCTTCGGCCTTCTGCGGCTCGCCGTCCAAGGTGGTCGTCGTGACGGTGATCTCCAGCGGCTGGCCGGCGACAATCCAATCGGTCTTGGCGGAGAGCGATGCCTTCAGCGCCGTATAACCGGCCTGCACCGCCCGTTCGCCGGTGCGGGTCTCGCCATTAGTGTCGGTCACGTCGGCCGTTACCGCATAACGGAAAATCGGCTCGTCCTTTTCTGCCACGGTCGGGTCGGGCTTGGCCATGAACTTGATCGTGAACGTGCCGTCGGCCGCGGTTTCGG
Organism: uncultured Planctomycetia bacterium; assembly: GCA_963775975.1. Lineage (GTDB taxonomy): Bacteria > Planctomycetota > Planctomycetia > Pirellulales > Thermoguttaceae > JANXQG01. The sequence continues at coordinate 3,905,521 of CAVZKX010000002.1, read as the reverse complement.
CCGTGCCATGAGTGATCTCCTGGCTGCCGGCCTGCTGCGGCATCCGCCAGGCGAAGCACCAGTACCACCAATCAGGATAGCGGACCTCGCGAACGACGCGATAGCGGACCTTCGCGCCGCCGATTGTCGCGCCGGTGTAGGCCATCGCCTTGCCCGGTATTTCGACCTCGCCGCCCAGCCGCGGCGCGGTCTTGGGGGCGTCGAGCGTGACCTGGAATTTCGGCCGCTTGTACTCCTCGACGTTGATCGGCGTTCCGCCGGGCACTTGATCGACGTGGAGCATCATCCGGCCCATAAGGCGATCTCGCGGGGCGGTAAAGCTGCCGCTGACCGAGCCGTAGTCGTTGCTGACGACGCTTTGCCGGGCGATCTCCTTGCCGTTGACGTCGCTGAAGATAATGCTCAGCCGCTCGCGCGGCACGACCTGATAATTGTCGCCATCCTGATCGACAAGAATCGCAATGCCCTTGTAATAGATCGTCTGCCCCGGACGGTAGAGCGAACGATCGGTGAAGAAGACGACCTGCTTTTGTGGCGTCGGCCGGTTGTTGTAATTGTAAACATTGAGATTGTTGGCCGTGGTCAGGGCCTGGCCGGCATGCGTCACGTAGAGCAGGTTGTTATAGTTCGCCACTCCTTGCGCGGAGAAGAGGCCGTTGCGGTCGGTGCGGACCTTCTCGCCCAAGAGAAACTGGTTGTTCCAGTTCCAGGCGTAGACCTGCACATCGGCAGCGGCGATCGGCTCGCCGGTGGCGGCGTCCAGAACGAAGCCACCGAAGCGAGTGTTCGGATTCTGCTGCCGCAGCACGAGGGCCAGCTTGCTCACCCAGATTTCCGTAAACGAGACGACATTGTTCGCACCGCTGAACCCGGCGTCGTGGCTGGAAAGCAGGAAATAATAGCCCGGCTTAAGGTCCTTGGGCACCGGGACGTCCTCGGCGCGGTTGCGGTAATCTTCCGTCGGCGGAAGATCGGCCGACCAAGCGCGGTCCGGCTGCCGGGCGAGCATCGTCCGCCGCTCGGCATCGTCTAGGTATTCGCCACGATAACGGCCGCTCCTCATCCGCGCGGTCCAATCCTGGCGGATAAGGCGGAAGTAGACTTTCGTCACGTTCGTGTAGTTGACGCGGATCACGGGCCATGGCTCATTCCACACCCGCTCCGTCATGATGTTCGCCGACTTGGCCTCGATCTGCTTGACGAGGTTGTAGCACAGGATTCCGCCCGGTGATTGCGGGTACATCCTCCAGCCCTCGGCGGCGACGTCGTGAGCGTCGACAAGTTCGTTTTCCTCTCTCACGACTTCGGCCAGATGGAATCGAGCCATAGCCGAAAGGGGATTGTTCAAGTTCTCCTTAATGAACCGCCGCAGGGCCGTCTTGTAGAGCACGGCCTTTTCTTCGCCAACCGCCTTGTTGTGGCCCAGCTTCAGCCGCGCCAAATCCACGTCCAGGAAGGCCGTCCTTTCCGCCTCTAAATCGGGGCGGCGTACCCGCTTCTGAAGTGACTCGATGTCTTCCGGCGTTTCAGAGAACTTGCCAGCGCCGTTTTTGTGGAAGCGGAGCAACTGTTGGTAGAGCCGCACTGCCTTGAGCGTGGGCGACTCGGCGTCGGCCAAATCAGGTTTCCAAGCCAGGAATTGCCCGACCGGTTGGAAGATCGGGCCATCGGCGGCCAACTCAAACGCGTCTTCCGCCTTAGCGCCGGCCTGCTCGCCCGCGTTATAGAAGTCCAGCGCCTGGTTGGCCACGAAATCGTAGAGCGTGGGGCGATAGTCGTCCGGCAGGCTGCCTTTGTCCAAGAGGTCGTTGTAGTCGGCGACGGGGATTTTCTTAAGCTGATCGGCCGCGGACAGTGCCGCTTGAAAATGTTTGTCGATTTCGGCGAAGAGCCGCGCGAGGTCCCAGGTCGTAAAATCCTTGCCCGGCGGCGCGGAGGTTGCGGTCCGCTGCATGAACCGCCAGCGGTTGTGGAGGAAATACTGCCAATACCACTGGGCCTGCACGACCTCGAGCATGGGCCGCATCTCGGCTGGAGCCTTGGCGATTTCGGCGTCTAGCCGCGTGATTTTCTCTTCGGGCTTGTTGCCCTGAATGACGCCTTCCAGGGCGATCTTGCGGCCGATGGCCTTGATGGCGACGGGATAGTTCTTTTCGGTGGTCGCCGCGTCGAGAATCGGCTGAAGTTGTTCGATGGCGGTCTTCGGCAAGCCCTGCTGGACGGCGTCGTCTACCTTTTTCCACTGGGCAGCCCATTTATCGGCCATGGCAAAGCTCGGGGCGAGGAACGTCAGACTTAAAAGGAGGGCAACCGCGGACGTTTTCATTACGGGAATCCTCGTGGAAAATGGCAATCGCGTCTTTGTTGCTGGGAGGGGGCCGCAGGAGTGGATCGTGAAAATCGAGACAATTCGCGCGCAATAGACGCACGGCGTGCCCGAAAAGTTCCCAAGGCCAGGACAGCAAACGGCTAGCAAGGGATTTTAGCGCGCGGAGGAGCGGCGGGGTAGACGGGGAGCTCTGTCCCGGAGGGACAATTGATAATAGCCCAGTGATTTATCGTTGGGTAAAATGGGCGCGTTAAGGTTAACAGTCCCGTAGAGACGACTGAAATTCGCATGCGCAGGAGCAACCATGGGTCATTCATTTTCCAGCAGCCTCTTTCATTGCACGTTCAGTACGAAGGAACGGCGTCCTCTCATCAAGCCGGACTTGCAGGTGCAGCTTTGGCCCTACATGGGCGGGATCGCCCGCAACAACGGCATGATAGCGCTGGCGATTGGCGGCATTGAAGTCCACGTCCACATCCTTCTCTCGCTTCCATCGACGATGGCGATTTCCAAGGCCATTCAACTCATCAAAGGCGGCTCATCGCTTTGGATTCACGACACGTTCCCTCAGTATCGCGACTTTTCATGGCAGGAAGGATACGGCGCGTTTAGCATCGGGATTTCCGATGTTCCGCGGACGAAGCTTTACATCGCGAACCAAGAGGAGCATCACCGCACGCGGACGTTCAAGGAAGAGTTTTTCGCGTTTCTCAAGAAACACGGCATCGAGTACGACGAACGGTACATTTGGGATTGATCGCGCGGGCCACAGTCAGTCGTCCCTACGGGACTGAACAGGTATTGATGGTTCGTTCACCCAGCGATAAATCGCTGGGCTATTATCAGAAGTCCCTCCGGGACAAGGCCGGCGGCCTTCTATCCCTTCTTGCCCAACTCCGCCATCACGCGCTCGGTGATCGCCTGGATCAAGGCCTCTTGGTCAGAAGAGCCGCCAGCAGTCGAACGCGCCCGCCCCATTGCCCTTATAACTTGGCGGTGCGAAGGCCGTTTGCGCGACGCCCGAATCCTTCCAGCTTTCGCGGAAAACGTCGTTGGCGCAGATGTCGCAGTTCTTCATTTCGTTGCGCGGGTCGCTGAATCCCCACTTGCCCTTGAGGTCCAAGAGGGCCTTCGCTTCGGGCTCGGTAAAATAGTTCACGCGGCCCAGCCCCTTGGAGAGCATGAGGATGCGGCAATAAGCGTCCAGCACCTCCGTCCACCAGTAGGCCCGCTCTACCGATTCGCCGTAGCTCACCGTGCCGTGGTTGGCCAGAATGATGACGTTCGATTTCTTCACGAACGGCAGGATCGTCTCGGCGAATTCCTTGCCGCCGGGGATTTCGTACCTAGTCGTCGGGACCTCGCCAAGAAAGACCTCGACCTCCGGCAACACGCACATGGGGATCGGCTCACGGGCGACGCCGAAGGCCGTGGCGTGCGGCGGATGGCAATGTACGACCGACTTCACGTCCGGCCGCTCCTTCATGATCGCCAGGTGCAAGCATGACTTCGCTCGTCCGCTTGCGCTTGCCGGCGAGCTGCTTGCCCTCCATGTCGACGATGCAAAGGTCGTCGGGCTTCATAAAGCCCTTGCAGATCATCGTGGGCGTGCAGACGACTTCCTTCTCGCTGATGCGATAGGTGATGTTGCCGTCGTTGGCGGCGGCGAAGCCTCGCTTGTAAATGCGGTCGCCGATTTCGCAGATTTCTTGCTTGATTTTGTGGATGTTGAGCATGATAGGGTTCAATAAAGTAGCAGGCACGCTCCGCGTGCCGTTCGCCCGGCGGTCTTAGTCGCCGGCATCGTGGCGCGGTTTCTCCGAAGCTAGAAGTTTCGGGCGGACGGCATCCGGAGGATGCCTGCTACTTTGGTTTCAAATCGTCAGGTATATCAACAGTAAACGTATCCAAGATCGCGGCGTTGTAGGCGTCGATCGGTTTCACTTCGGGATAAAAGGGCATGGCCGCCTCGCGGCCTTCGCTGAGCGCGATTCGCGAGCCGAGGCCGGCGGCGAGCTCGTCGTACACGACGACCTCTTCGACTGGTTCGTGCGACTTGCCTAGCAAGTTGTCCCACGACAGCGGCACGACGAGCTTGAGCGTCGCCCGAGCAAGGCTCGGGTGCGCGCGGTTGAGCGTCACGGTGCCGATCACATCTGCGATACGCATGTCAGTTCTCAGTACTTAGTACTCAGTGCTCAGTGCAAAACCTAAGCTCTAAGTTTTATGATCTAAGCGCTAAGGCCTCCTTAAGTTCTTCCGGACATTCGCGAATGCCGCCGAGGCAGAACGCGCGTAGCACTTGTTTCCTCTCGTACATGGTACCGGCGGTCGGATCGACCACCAGCACGTTCGCGCCCACCGCGGCCACGGCCTTCGCCGTGGCTGGCACGCCGGCGGCCAGCACGGCGCGAAGTTTCTTATCGCGATTGGCCAGGCACATGGCAACCGCCGTGTGCCGCGTCCACAATACGCCGAGCGACCGTCCGTCCGCCGCGGCGGCCAGCATTTCGGTTGCCTTGATCAGGCAATGCGTCGATTCGGTCTTTACATTAATGCCCTCTTGCCGCAGCATCTGCACGGCCAAGTCGGGGTTGTGGCTTGTGCGGCCGACAACGAGCAATACGGATGCCAGGGCTTGACATTTTTTCGCTGCGATTTCTTGTCTTAACTCAATGCCGCGGCGGCGAAGTTCGTCGCGAACCGAAGGCGTAACCAGCGCCCCTGGAGCCACGACCAGTTGCTTGGCGCCGTTCAACCGGCCGACGATTGATTCCATGGTCACTATGCGAGCGTCGATTACCAAGTCATTAGAATGAACCGCGGGAATCGGCAGTGGCGCAGCACGCAGCGAAGGCGCAGCGACCGGCTCGGAGACGCGCTTCAATTGCGCCATCACCTCCCGTACGATCTGCTCGATATCTGTCTGACTTCTATTTCCCACTATTCACTCACCACTTCTCACTTCCCACTACCTCTGTCCGGTATCCCCATCACTGACCATCGCACCGGCGAGGTCTTGCTGCTCAATAGCTCCCGTGTGCCGATGCCGTCGCTCGTTACCATCACCGTCTCGTTGTGTCCCGCGCCGAGCCGGTCGACTGCCAGGATCGGATCGCCTTCCGGCGTGCGTCCGTCGGCCTGCAAGGCCATGACCAATAGCAGCCGGCCGCCATCCATGGAAGGATGCTTTAGGGTCGCGGTGGCGTGGCCGACGATGCGGGAGTAGTACATGGGGGATTTAGGGATTTGGGGATTTAGGGATTTGGGTCCTAAATCCCCAAATCCCGAAATCCCCTTTTTTCACCTTCCGAGTATTCTCAAATTATCCACCATCGAGCAGCGTCGCTCGCGGGTGAAGGTCAAGCGGCGTAGTCACGCCTTCGCCCGTGGGCGTGGCGATCGAGAACGACAAATAGCCCTCGCCGCCGAGGCCCAGGCCGGCCATGCACGGGCCGTTTTTGACGAACAGCGTGGTGTCCATCGCGCGGCCCATCTTGGTCATGTTGTTCACGTTGGTCGAGTGGATGATCGCCGTATGGCGGAAGCCATGCTCGGCGTGTTTGGCCTTGGCGATCGCCTCGTCGACGTTGCGGCAACGGACGAACGGCAGGAAGGGCATCATCTGCTCGACGGGCACGAAAGGATTCGCCTCGTCGGTCTCGCCGAAAAGCAGCTCGATGCAGCTCGGTATGTTCTTGCCGATCGCCTTGGCCAGCACGCTGGCGTCCTGGCCGATAAAATCCTTGGCTGCCACGTCGTGCTTGTGGGGGCCTTCGCCGACGCTCGCGATGGCGACTTTTGTCAAGGCATCGATCTCGTGTGCGGACAGACGAACCGCGCCGGCCCGCTCCATGGCGGACATCATGCGGTCGAAGACTGACTCCACGACGAAGACTTCCTTTTCGGCGATGCAAAGCAGGTTGTTGTCGTAGGCCGCGCCGGTGATGATGGCCTGGGCGGCGCGGTCGAGTTCGGCCGTTTCGTCGACGACGACTGGCGGATTGCCGGGCCCGGCCACGACGGCCCGCTTGGGCTGCTGCATGGCGGCCCGGGCGACGGCCGGCCCGCCGGTGACGCAGATCAAGGCGATATCGCGGTGCTTGAAAAGGGCTTCGGCGGTCTCCAACGTCGGCTCGACGATCACGCAGATCAGGTTGTCGATGCCCAGATCGCGGTAAATGGCTTCGTTGAAGCGGCGGACGCCCTCGGCCGCGACTTGCTTGCCGCTGGGATGCGGATTGACGACGACCGTGTTGCCGCCGGCGATCATGCTCACGGCGTTGCCGGTGATCGTGGGCAGCGAATGCGTGACCGGCGTGACGGCGCCGATGACGCCGAACGGGGCGTGCTCGATGACCGCCAGGCCGTGATCGCCGCTGAAAACGTCGCTCTCGAGGAACTCGACGCCCAGCGACCGCTCGCCCAGCGTCTTGAGCTTTTCGATCTTGTGCGCGAGGCGGCCGATCTTGGTCTCTTCCATCTCCATCGTGCCAAGCTCGACGCACTGCTCGATGGAGATGCGGCGGATGTGGCCGATGATGCGGCGGCGGTCGTCGATCGTCATGCCCGACAGCCGCTCGAATGCCTCGCGGGCAGCGGCCACCGCGCTATTGACATCGGTGAACTGGCCGAAGCGGCCCTGGTAGCTGCCGCCCGACGCGGGCGGCGGCCGTGCCGCCCATCCGCGACAGGACTTGCTCCACCACGCTGCGAACCAGTTTTTCGTCGATTTGGACCATTTCCAACTCCTGGTGACGACGCTCTGCGTCGTTACCGGTTTCTCGGACGCTCTGCGTCCACGGGGCCGCGGAGCGGCCATCCATGCGTTCCCACGCGGAGCGTGGGAACGAGTTTATTGCTTGCTATATACGCACTTCTGTGCCACGTGGACCGTATCAAGGATGCCGATGATCACGGTGTCCACGGGCAGATTCTTCGTTTCAGGGGTCAAGCGGGCGCTAGAGCCTTGCGTGATAAGCACCATCTCGCCCTCTCCGGCGCCGACCGTATCGACAGCCACGAGCACGCGGCCGCTGGTCACTAGGCTGTCGCGGCTGTTCGCATCGAGCCGACAGAGCTCGACGAGCATCAGCTTGTGGCCGACCATTGTCTCGACCTTTTGCGTGGCGACGATCGAACCGGTGACTTTGGCGATCATCATGGCTTGGTTCCTTTCAACAAGTCTGCCGCGAGACCGGCGACGATGATTTCCTCGTTGGTAGGCATGACCCAAATCTGGACGCGGCTTTGACTTGCGTGAACCGGCATTTCGCCGCGGGCTGTATCATTGACCGCCTCATCGAGTACGATGCCCAGTTCTGCGAGATCGCGGCAGACGCCGGTCCGCAGCGCGGCGTTGTTCTCGCCGATGCCGCCGGTGAAGACGATCGCGTCCGCGCCGCCGAGTTCGACGAGGTACGCCCCCAGGTAATGCCGCACGCTGGCGGCGAATACGTCCAAGGCGAGCTTCGCCCGCGCATTGCCAGACGCGGCCGCCGCGGCGATGTCGCGGCAATCGGTGCTCACCCCGCTCATTCCCAATAGGCCGCTTTGGTTGGCTAATATCGACAGAACTTCTCGCAGCGGCTTGCGCGTGTATTCCATGATCCGCGGCAAGGCGAAGACATCGAAATCGCCGACGCGGTTGTTCTGCGGCAGGCCGCTCTGCGGGCTCATGCCCATGCTCGTGGCGACGCTCTTTCCATTCTCGATGGCGCAAAGCGAGCTGGAGCCGCCAAGGTGGCAGGATATGACGCGGAGGTCGTCACGGCCGAGCAGTTTGGCCGTCCGCCCGGCGATATAACGATGGCTCGCCCCATGAAATCCCCAGCGGCGGACGTCGGCGGCTTCCGTCCATTCGCAAGGAATGGCGTAGACGCGGTTGTGCTCGGGAATAGTGGCGTGGAAATCGGTCTCGAAAACCGCCACCAGCGGAATTCTCCGGCAGCTTCGCGGCCAAGAGCCGCATGGCCGCGATATACGGCGGATTGTGCGCCGGGGCAACGCCGCAAATCTCCTCCATCGCCGCGAGCACGTCGGGCGTGACCCGTTGCACGCCGCTGTAACGGCCGCCGTGGACTGTTTTGAAGGCGATGGCCGAGACTTCCGCCGCGTCGCGGAGGCAGCCGTGCGCCGTGTCGGTCAGTTGGGCCAGGCAGTGATGCACCGCCTCCACATGATCGGCGGCCTTGACCGAATGCTCCCGCTTATGCTCTCCGATTTCGACCGAACAAGGGCTTTCCGACGAGCCGATCCGTTCGATGCCTCCGCGCAAGCTGCCGCCGTCCGTCCATGTCGAACAAGCGGTACTTGAAGCTCGTCGAACCGAGATTGGCTACGAGGATTTTCATCGAAGGGATTTGGGGGCTGGGGATTTAGGGATTTAGGAATTTAGGGGCATCTAAATCCCCAAATCCCTAAATCCCCAAATCCCTTTCGTGGGCCTAGCTCAAATACGCCGCGACAATCCCGTCCGCCGGCCGCGGAATGATGTGGCTGGCGACCAGTTCGCCGGAGCTCTGCGCGGCGGCGGCGCCGGCCTCGACGGCCGCCCGCACGCTGCCCACGTCACCGCGGACGACGGTCGTCACCAGTCCGCCGCCGATCTGCACGCGCTTGACGATCTTTACGTTGGCCGCTTTGGCCATAGCGTCGGTGGCCTCGACGAGGGCCACGAGTCCCTTGGTTTCCAATAGTCCGATGGCGTCTTGCATGATGATGGTATCTCTCTTGTTAATGGGTTCTGTGCTTAGGGATTTAGGGATTTGGGGATTTAGGGATTTGGGGCCTAAATCCCCAAATCCCCAACACTACTTTCAGTCCGAACCGCCGGACGTTTGGGCGGCGGGCAGGACGATGCCGATGTCTTCGTGCGGACGCGGAATGACCTGGACGCTGACGACTTCGCCCAGCCGGCCGCCGGCCGCGGCGCCGGCATCGGTGGCGGCCTTGACCGCCGCCACGTCGCCGGTGACGAACGCGCTCACCAGCCCGCTGCCGACCTTGTCCCAGCCGTAGAACTGGACGTTGGCGGCCTTGAGCATCGCGTCGGTCGCTTCGACCAGGACCGTGAAGCCCTTGGTTTCAATCATGCCCAACGCTTCCATTGACTTTGCCATGACAATAATCTCCCTTGTGGAAAAACTCAGTACCTGGTGGGACTCGCTGCGCTCGGCCCACCCTACACATACAAAAAATTACGGTTTGAACAACTCCACGCGCCGCGCGTGGTCAAGATCGCACGCGTTGCCTTCGTCCGTGTCGAGGTGGACTTCCAACTTGATCCCCTTGCCGACGCGGACTTGCAGGCCCTCGAAAACGACACTGCACGTCGAATCGACACGAAGGCTCATGACGTCCCCGTTTTTGACGCCGTAAAACGCCGCGTCATCGGGGCCCATGTGGACGTGCCGCTCGGCGCGGATCACGCCCTGTTTCAGTTCGACGACGCCCTTGGGGCCGACAAGCACGCAGCCCGGCGTGTCTTTCACGTTGCCGCTGAGGCGAACAGGAAGGTCGATGCCCAGCGAAATGCCGTCCGTGAAGGCCAACTCCACCTGCGTCTCCGGGCGGGTCGGGCCGAGGACTCGGACCGTCGGCAGCATCCGCCGCTTGGGCCCCACGAGCATCACCGTCTCCTCGGCGGCGAAGTAGCCATCCTGGTAGAGGTCCTTCTGAATCGTCAGCCTATGGCCGGGACCGAAGAGCGTTTCCGTGTCGGCGTCCGTCAAGTGGCAATGCCGCGCCGAAACGCTGACCACGAGCTTCGCCTTGCCAGGCGGTCCGCCCACCTGGGCCAGCACGATCTCGCGGACGATCTGTTCGATCAGCTTGCGGTCGACGGGCGGCTTGCGATCCAAGGTTGCGGTGCTCATGGTTGATAGTTGGGGGATTTAGGGGTTAGGGATTAGGGATTTGGTGACACGTTGAAATCCGGCTGTCTAAAAAACTAAATCCCCAAATCCCTAAATCTCCAAATCCCTATTCTTCTCTTCACGCCGCTCCGACCGGCTCGCCGACCTCGGCGATCACCAGGTTCACTCCGGCGGCGGTCAACTTGCTCCGCCATGCGTCGCCGAGTTGCGAATCGACCACCACGTGGTCGACCGTGCCCAGCGCGCAGACGTATCCCAGGCTCTGATTGCCGAACTTCGTGCTGTCGGCGACAACGATCACTTCCTTTGCCGCGCGCATCATGGCGCGTTCGGTCTCGATCAACAGCATATTGTTGTTGAAGAAACCTTCCTCGCTGACCGCGGCCGTGCTGAGGACGGTCTTCCGCACCCGCACGTGCGACAACATCTGGTCGGCATAGGGGCCGCGGGCCACGCCGGTCCTCGGGCAGATGTTGCCGCCGATCAATACTAGGTCGCTGCACGGATTGGAGGCGAGCAGATTGGCCACCGGCAGAGAAGTCGTTACGACATGCAAAGGCCGACCAACCAGCAAACTCGCAACTTCGTAGGTCGTGCTGCCGCCGTCCAGGAGGACCGTGTCGCCGTCGTCGATCAATTCGGCCGCCCGCTGGGCGATTGCGCGCTTCAGATCCCATTGGGCCGGCTCGCGGGTTTCAAACTGCGGAACGGCGGCAGCGGAACCTACGAACAACGCGCCGCCGTGGATGCGGCGCACCGCTCCCTGCTCCTCCAATAACTCAAGGTCGCGTCGGATAGTCGACTCCGATACCCCCAGGAGCTCGCCTTTCAACTGGGGCATTGAGGCAAACTGATTCAATCGCACGATTTCGAGCAAGCGGCTGCGACGTTCTTCGCCTAGCATAAGTCACCCCATTAACTTCCCTGTGCCAAACTGATATGAAATGATTATCTCATGTTACTTACGCATTTGCAAGCAAAATGCTTCACTAGATGGCATATTATGACATATTTCCGTCATGATATGCTAAAAGAAGCCCTCGGAACAACGTCCGAGGGCTGTAAATCAGGCTCGCTTGGGTCTTGGCAGGCAGATTTAGAAGATTCCGCCGCCGCCGAGACCGCCGCCACCACCACCGCCACCGAGACCTCCACCAAGACCGCCGCCGCCGAGACCGCCGGCACCGCTATTGGCGCCGGAGAAGCCTCCGCCGCCAGTCCCGATGCCTGGCGTGTTCTGGGTGCTGCCGGTGGAAATGCTGAACGTATGCACTTCTGAAATTGCCGAGAACACCGGTACGCACGTGATGCGAACATAACGCCGGTCTGCCGAGACCACGCCGGTGGCTGACATGTTCGTGCCTTCGGGCAAGGTGATGATAACCGGCTGGTAGCCGACTGCTCCGCGGAAGGCATTGGGGAACAGCGCCAGCGGATTGAGCTGCTGCGCCTGTGCCGCGGCGGCCGAGGCCGCGTTCTGCTGCACGGCGGCCAGCGCGTTTGCGGCGTTGGGATCGTTCGCCTGGGCCAATTGCTGGGCGAGGATCGCGTTCTGCCGATGCTGGCCAATGACGGCCACCGCGGCATTGGCGATCTGCGTCTCGCGGACCGATTCCTTCCGCCGCCCGTCGTTCAGGTCGAACTTGACGAGCGACTCGCCATCCTTAACCGGGATCTTCTCCCAGACCGTCTCCTTGGCCTGCGGAGTGTTGTAGTGCGAGTTGACAACGACCCGCACGCTGCCGGTCGGGACGTTGCCAAAGACGCGGCGGATCAACACCTGATACGTGCCGCTGAACGCCTTTGGGCAAGAGTAAACGGCCACGTGGCCTTCGAGCTTCTCCTTGCCGTCGGGAGTGGGCATGTCGCCAATCAACATGCCGCCACTGGTGGTCCTCGAATTGCGGAGCGAGCAGATCGTGCCCGCCGGCTCCTTGATCATCACGTCGATGTCGGCGTCGCCGTTCCATTGGACGCGGACGATGCAATCGCGGACCAAGGCCTGGTTCATGGCCGCCTCGAAGCGGCTCGCTTCTTCGTTCCGCTGTTGCTTGCGGAGGGCCTCAAGCTTGGCGTCGGCGGCGCGCATGGCGCCCTCCCACATCTTGAGCTTGCGCGGGCGGCCAGGCCTGGCCCAGGATGCCGGTGGTAGACCACTGCAGCCCGTCCACGTCGTCGAGCTGCCGGGCGACCTCCATGCCCTTAAGATAAGGTTCCGGCCAGAACGGCTCAATCTGCGCGACCTCGCGGAAGATCCTAAGCGCCTGCGGCCCCATCTTGGCTTGAGCCAGATAAGCCCCGAGGTACATGAGATCGGTGGAATTCTGCGTGAACTCCACGGCCGACATGATCGCGCGATCAATGTCGGCCTGCGGGCGGCCGGCGGCCTTCATGCTTATCGACAGCAGTTCATACATCCACGGCTGAGCCTGATCGTGCCGCAAGGCGGCCTCGATCAGGGCGATGATTTCCTCGTGTTTCTTCGTCGCCTCCTCAGCGTTCTTGTGAGTGACCGCGGCGGACGCGGCGTCTTTCAAGACTTGAACGGTCTGCAACACAGCCTGCCGCTGGCGGGTGCGCCGCAACTCATGGCCCCATTTTTCCTCCTGGCTAAGCATGCTCAAATTGGCATCTTCGAGCTTCGGATCGTGCGCGGCGAAAAACTTCTCCCACGCTTGACGGACGTCGCCGCCAGGAGCGAGATCCAAGTGGATCGGCTCGACCTTGGGCACTTCCGGCGTCGCCGCCAGCGCGGCAGTCGCCATTTGGCGATCTTCGGATGGCTTTGCGATCACGGCGACGGTTTCCGGCGGAACGGCAAAGAGCTTCAGGCCCTGGTTCTGGCGGGGGAGGATTTCGCGGGGGACGTTCATGAAGCCACCGCCCATGCCGCCCATGCCGCCACCACCCATACCGCCCATGCCGCCACCCATTCCGCCCATGCCCATTCCACCCATGCCGCCACCCATGCCACCCATCATGCCGCCGCCCATTCCGCCACCCATGCCACCTCCCATGCCGCCCATGCCCATGCCACCACCCATGCCGCCGCCCATGCCGCCGCCAAGGCCGCCGAAGCCGCTCATCATGTTGTTTTGGATCGGCAGTACGAGGTCGGCCACGGGGTAGACCTTGGTGGTCATGAAGTCATCGCTCTCCGCTTTCTGCGGCGAGGTGATGAGGAGCACTTCATTGTGGACGACGTACTTCAGTTGCAGTTCGTCCAGCAGCAGCTTCAAAGCCGAGCGGAGCGATATGCCCCGCAGGTTCTTGGTCACGGGTGCTTCGGGATCGACGCCGGCGTCTTTCAGGCCGGCGGCATCAAGTTGGATCTCGATTTTCGCGGCGTCTTTGAGATACTCGACGACGTCCTTCAACGGCGTCTCGACAAACTCGATCGGCGGTGTGGGGCCCTTCAGCGCCTCCGCGATCTTCTTTTCCGTCGGGCTGGGGATCTTGAGGTCCATCGAGCCGTACTTCTCCTTGCGGCGCTTGCTCATTTCCTTCCACCACTCCGAGTCGGGATAGACAATCGGCGGTTCGTCGGCGGTTGGGACGTGCGACTTCTCGACCTGGAAGAGCGCGTCCACATAGCCTTTTTGCCGCATCGTGCGGACCTTCAGGATGTCGTCCCAGGCGCCTTCGAAGCGGGTCCAATTGATCGACGCGGTCGCGATCGGCTTGGCATCGGGAAACGGCGCGCGCTGGGCGATATCATTCGCCAGTTCGGCGGCTTTTTCGGCTTCGTTATGCCGCGACTCCGTCATGAGGTAATCCATGCGCTGATACAAGTCATTGATCTTGTTCTCGTCGCGGCTCATGGACTCGTTGGCCATCTGGCGCTCGCGCCTGGCGGCTTCATCCGCAAGCATCTGTTGACGACGGTGCTCGAATTCGAGCTTGCTTTGCCCGATGTCTTTCCGCACGGCTTCGAGCCTGCGAAGCATGGCGTCCTTTTGCTCGGGCGTCGGTTCAGTCGCGGCGCGCACATCGTCGATTTGTGCCCGTACCGTCTGATCGGCAAGGTCGGGATTGGCGCCGACCTGATTTCGGGCTTTATTGATGGCGATGTCAACGTTCTTCTGCAACTGCTGCACCATGGCAGTGCTTGTGTTGACCTCGGCCTGGACCGCTTGGCCTTCCGGCGGCGGGGCGCCGGGGTCGCCTTGCAAATTCAGGTCGCCCGGCTGACCGGCCAGAGGGGCCGGCGCCGGCGGGACAGGGCCAGCGGCCGCTGGCCCTGCAGGCACCGGAGGAACGGCGCCCGCTTTATTCGCGGGCGGAAGCGCGATAGTGACCGCTCCGCCAGCCTTCTTCGCCACGGCGTCCTTGACGGCTTGCGCGCGGAAGTCGTTGGGATTGCGGCGGAGGGCTTCGTCGGCCAACTGGCCGGCCTTGTCGAACTGGCCGCCAGCCAGGGCCTCTTCGGCCAGACGGTTCAAACCCTGTCCGCCCGCCTCGATTTCTTTCTTCGCGTTAATCAGGCTATCCGAGTCGACCAATGGGAGCGTCTTGCCTCCATCGACCTTGGCCTGATCGACCAGGCTCACCAAGTAGCTGTTCGCCGGGGCGGACTTCAGGTCGGGCACGTCCCACGAAAGCTTCTGTCCGCCGGCGTCGATATCGAGCTGTTTGGGCAAGGGCGACTTCGTGCTGCCAACGAGCACCGTGTCGCGGTCGCTGCGGAGCGGCGGCAGCGTCTTGGGATATACGTCCATACCGGCCGGCCAGTTGACCGCGTCAGCCTTCGGCCAAAGAACCGTGCCGTGGACCGCGTCGGCCAGACTTGAGCCGATCACCTCGGCGTCGACTTTCTCCGAGTCGTGCATCGCGTTGCCGCCCGACCGGACGGAAAGCGTGCCGAGCAGTTGGCCGTCGATCCGCGGGCCGACGGCGAAGGTCGTCACCGGAATGTGTTCCACGTTCAGATTTGCGACGAGACGATCGAGCTGCTCGGGCGTCACGGGATTGGCGCGGCTGCTGCCGTCGCCGATGAAGATGGCCGCACGAGACGTCTTGCTGTCGCCGGTGAAGCTCTTCACCGTGGCGTCCATCGCCTTCTCTATGTCGCACGAACCCAGCGGCGCGGAGCTCAAGTGCTCCGACGGCTTTGTCCATTTCCGGACTGCCCGGCGCGACGAACCCTTGCGTCAGCGGCGTGGCGTCCAGATCGAAGGCCACGAGTTTAACGCGGTCTTGCGGCGAGAGCCGCTTCAAGGTCGCCTTCAGCGTGCCCAGCGACTTCGTGCGATAATCGCCCGTCTGACTTGCGGCCGTGCTCACCAGGATCACGACCTCGCGCGGCCCAGCGACCGCGGGCACCGACGGCTTCAATTCCAACGCAAAATAGTTGGTGCCGTCAGCTTGGGTAAATCCATCTAGCCGGGCTGCCTCACGGCCCAGCAATTGCGACTGTGTGGACATGGCCAAGGCCACTGCCACCAGCGATGAAAGGGACAGCATCGTCCCACGCAAGAAACACAGATACTTCGACATGCCAATTCTCCCGGCAAATGTCAGCGTGGCCCCGCCCACCGTGTTCCGCGCGGCAGCAGGCACCACAGGAATTCCAAAAGATTGATGGTCATTCCCAACGGTATATCTTGCCCATTGGGCTAATCGTCATTGTACACCAGCAAGACGCGGCTTACTACTAAAAATTATAGAATCCAGCGAATTCGGGGACAGGCCGAAAACGGCAAGACAGAAGTCGTTGCCTACCCGCTGGGGTGGTATCGAAGATCCGCTATGGCGTTGCTCGTCGCGGAGCGTCGGAATGATGGTAAGCCTAGGCTTTAGCCGACGGCGTTTGCCAAACCACCAAGCGCGAGTCGCGTAGCGACGACTCATGCCGTCGCTACGCGACTCCGTGTTGACCCGTTGATGGCAGCGATCGCCGGTTTGTTATTGATTCACGCCTAGCAGTCGCTCAGCATCGGAGAATTTCATGCCGTAGCTGCCGCTCCACTCGTCGGCCGCCGCGGAGGCAATGGACAACATCGCATCGGTAAACGCCCCGCTTTCGCCCGCGTCGTCGTCAGCCATCTCGTCCGAGGAGTCGTCATCCGACATCTGAGAATCGTCGCTATCGTCGTTCTGCGATACCCCTTCCTTCGGGCTGGTTGAATTGTCGTCGTCGTCACCTTGAGCCTTAGCGCCCTCATTGCGGCCCACCTGCTCTTGAAGCGGCATATAGCGGTAACGGTAGTATTCCTCATCGCCAGGGGCGGTTGCCGATTCGCTGTCCGACCCTTGTTCAATTGTGCCTTGGGACGGGTTCTCGGCGGCTAAAGCGCCCTCGTCGTTTGGCATCTCTTTCGTATCCGTAGCCTGGGCCAATTCATCGTCGCGCGTGTTCGCGTCCTTCGCGGCCGTATTGTCGTCATAATTTGGATCGTCAGTTTGGACCGAGTAATCGTTCTGGTTCGCGCGATCGGCCGACTGCGCAAGCGTCGGGCTAGGATCGCTATTGCCATAGTTGCCGTGCCCGTACTTGTATTCGATGTAGTCGCGGTCGTCCGCGGCGTTTGTGTCCGAAAAGTCCCCCGGTTCGGTCGTCCCAGTGGCGGCGATGCAATCGAGATCATCCGGCGACAGGTAGGGGACTTCTGGCCGCACTTGATCTTCCAAGCCGGCGACCGGCAACATGTGAAATTCGCTGTTCCAATCCACTACGATGCCGGAGGAAAGCCGTCGCACGAAGTCCTGGTTCGAATCGGCATTGAAGGTAATCGCGCCGCGAGCTTCGATCCCGGCCACGGCCGTCAGTGCAAACGCCATACAGCTAACGAAGCCGGCGAGGTTCCGCGGAAACGGATTGAAAGTCAGTCTCATGTTTCGTATCCTCCGAGAATGTGAATAGGGCGATTTATGAACGGGGGAAGTTGCTGGTCGGGTGCGGATGAGTTTGGAATCATCCGCGTCATGGTGACATCGCTCATTTCCTGAGCGCACCACGTCGCAAAACACGTTGGCCGCATATATGGGCCAAAGTACGATTTTCGCTAAAAGGTATCGGTGAGTTGCGAAGGCAATCATTAGGCAATGCAGGCAGGCGGCGTCAAATGGGCAGCCCGATAGGATCAGCCAGCTCGCGCAAAAAAACGGTCTCGCCAAAGAATTCGAGCGCGCTGTTTTCTTGCCGGTCAGGTCGTGCGAGCCGAAACGGATCTAACTGCATAAGCTTGGCAAGGAGTTCGCACTGCCGAAACTTTTCCGTTTGCGCGGCCCCGCGCGTTAAATTCGGCAAGGGTTCAGGTTTTTTCCCGCACCGAAGTGATAGGGTCGGCGTTGAAGCACCGCAATCCTCATCTCGCCTGACACTACACGACTTGTTAAAATAAGTGTGCGAACTTCGTTCCTACGCTCTGCGTAGGAACGGGCGTTGCGGCCGCTGGGCGGCCATTACCGACGACCAAGTAACAAACCACTGGACGCAGAGCGTCCATACAGTGCGTTCCCACGCGGAGCGTGGGAACGAGAGAGAACCTGGAACCAACCCGTGAAACGAACATCGCTCTATTGCCTTATCTCCGCGGTCCTTGGCGGCGTGACGGCCGTCGCAATTTCGCGAAGCCCCAACTTGGAAGCGACTTCCTCCGGCCAGGAGCCGGTCGCCGCGACTGCCCCGGCTAGTTCTCCCCCGGCCGCGGCCTATGCGCCAGTTGCACCACCGACACACCCGCAGCCCCCCCAGCCGGCCGACTACACGCCCGACGAACAGGTCAACATCTGGGTTTACGAGCAGGTCAATCGCAGCGTGGTGAACATCACTACCAAGGGTTACCAGGGCGAGCGCGTGTTGATGTTTGAAGTGCCGTCGGAGGGCGAAGGGAGCGGCGCGGTCATTGACCACGAGGGCCACATCCTGACCAATTTCCACGTCGTCGATGGCGCCCGCCAGATCCAGGTTACGCTCTACGACGGCAATACCTACGACGCCCGGCTCGTCGGTCAGGACCCGTCCACCGACGTGGCCGTGATCAAGATCGACGCCCCAGCCGGTTCACTCTTCCCGGTCACGTTCGGCAACTCGTCACAGTTGCGTGTCGGGCAACGGGTCTTTGCGATCGGCAACCCTTTCGGATTGGACCGGACGCTCAGCACGGGCATCATTTCAAGCCTGAACCGTGACAAGACCTTGCCCAGCCGCCGCAATGGGCGGTACCTCAAGTCGATCATTCAGATCGACGCGGCGATCAATCCCGGCAATTCCGGCGGCCCGCTTCTGGACAGCCACGCGCGGCTGATCGGCATGAATACGGCCATCGCCAGCAAGACGGGCGAAAGCGCGGGCGTCGGTTTCGCCATCCCTGTGGCGACGATCGCCCGAATCGTGCCGCTATTGCTCCGTGATGGCAAGGTCCGTCGGCCCGAGACGGGCATTGTGCGGGTCTACCAGACTGAAAAGGGCCTGCTTGTGGCAACGCTCTCGCCGGGCGGTCCCGCTGAAAAGGCCGGGCTGAGGGGTTTCAAGGTCGTGCAGCAGCAAAAGCGGCAAGGTCCGTTTGTCTACCAATATCCGACCGTCGATCGCTCGGCGGCCGACCTGATCGTGGCCGTCGACGGCAAGCCGGCAAAGACTGCCGACGAGTTCCTCGATGCCATCGAAAGCCGCCGCCCCGGCGAGCAGGTGGCATTGACGGTAATCCGCGGCAACCAACAGATTCAAGTTCCGCTGGTGTTGGATGCGGGCGAGTAGGCCGGACTTCTATGCCTCCAATTAGGCTCTTTGCTGGACAGCATTCGCCGAGGTTATAATAATTTGGAGCCGCGGGCTGTGGCACTCGCGAGGCTGATTACCGTTAAACTGCTTTAGGGGAAATTGACCGTGTCCAGCAGCGAATCGATGCCGATGACGCGGATGGTGATCATTCTGCTCGTCGCAGCGGGCATTCTGGAAAGCGCACTCTGCGTGGCCGCTCACTCTCTGGGGCGGCGGCGGGGCGAGGCGAGCGTGGCCCAAGTGCAGAGCCAGGCCGACGCCGATCGAAAGGACGCCGCCGACCGTCTGGGGTCGCTCGAACGTGACAATGCTGAGCTCGTCAAGCAGCTTGAACTTGCCAAGACGAATTTCGACGAGAAGGCCAAGAAACTGGCCGCGATTCAAAAGGATGCCGAGCGCCTGCGGCTCGATCTCGACAGTGCCGCGAAGAAAATCGCCGACCTTGAGCAGAATCAGAAATACGCCGAAGCCCGGCTCAAGCGGGCGGAAGACGCCGCCACATTAGCCCGTGACGAGGAACACAAGGCGCGGCTCGTGGCCGAAACAGTGAAACGCGATGCGGCGGCGACAGTCGTCAAGGCAGACGCAGACAAAGCGGATGCCGCCCATGTCGCGGCCGCGGCCCGTGGCCTAAGAAACGGGAATATCAATAAGCTCGCCGGTGGCAGGCGGCGAGGCCCGGTCGCTTCTCTGCCGCGAACGTCGCCGAGCTTCAGCGAACTGGACAAAGACAGCGACGGCCGGCTTAGTTTGAAAGAATACAAGGCCGGCTTCCCCGGCGTGACGGACATCGAGGAAGAGTTCAAGGCGCTGGACATCAACGGCGATGGCTATCTTAGCATCTCTGAATACAAGTCGGGCCACCCAGATCCGCCGGTCGTTCATATTCCAAGGCCGAACAGGAATTAAATGGCCGTAGGATGGACCTCCGAGTCCGTCCGCGAAGAATTGGACGGACTCGGAGGTCCGTCCTACAATTAACTCGCAACCTTCGCGTTCTGCGATTCCAGCAGCGATATCGACCACGGCGGGCCGGGGCTAATGGCTCAGGGACCCTGCGGCGCGCCGGTTGCCACCAACTCCGGCTCGATCACCCGCATCGCCCGCCACGTTCCTTGCAGGAAGCGAGCGAGATAGATAAATC
The DNA here is from genome assembly GCA_963775975.1 of uncultured Planctomycetia bacterium. Taxonomy (GTDB): domain Bacteria; phylum Planctomycetota; class Planctomycetia; order Pirellulales; family Thermoguttaceae; genus JANXQG01. The sequence goes on along the minus strand of CAVZKX010000002.1, from coordinate 3,885,446 downwards.
CGGCCGACAAGACCCAGCAAGTAATCAATGTCCAACACCAGAGCAGGCCCTGGCCGAAATAATGGATGCCGATCCAGGCGAGGCTTAGCGGAAGGAGTGACGTGCCCAGCGAAGTGCAGAGGACAAACCGCGTGTCGCCCGCGCCGCGGATGGCGCTCATAAAGACCACGTTCAAAGCGTCGAAGATGCAATACGCGGCCACGAACCGCAGCAGCACCACGATCCAATCTCGCAAGGGTGCGAAGGTTACCGGGTCCATGCCCTTCGCGTGGCCCATCAGGAACCAGTCGGGCACGAAGAGGTAGAACATCGACATCGTACACATATAAATCATCGCCAGGACGAAGGCCGTCCAGGCGGCGCGGGCGGCCAGCTCCGGCCGGTTCGCGCCCAACTGCTGGCCGACGAGGGTGGATACCGCCAGTCCGACGCCCATCATTGGCACCCAGGCGACGCTGTTGACGTTGAAAGCAAGCATTGTTGCCGCTTGCGGAAGTTTACCCAGGCCGCCGACGAGCGTGATGAAAAGCGTGAACGAGCCGCATTCGACGAGCCATTGCAGGCCGCCGGGCGCGGCGAAGGTCCAGAGCCGCCGCATAACGTCGAGGCGAATCCTCCAGCCGGCGAGCAGATGGTAAATGCGATAGCGGGGCCGCGCCATCAAGGCCGCGTAGCCCAGCACGCGAGCCCACTCCGCGCAGACGGTCGCGATGCCGGCCCCGGCGATGCCCAGGCTCGGAAAACCGCAGTGGCCGAAGATCCACATCCAAGCCAACACGCCGTTGAGAGTGGCCGCGCAGATATCGACGATCATCACCACGCGCGTCTCGCCGCGGCCGGTAAAGAACGACGAGAGCGCGGCGGCTAGGACGACGGCCCCGGAACCGTAGATCAAAACGTCGTAGTAAGCGATCTCGTCGACGACTACGGCCGGGTCGTGCCCGGCATGGTGAAAGTAGAAATGGGCCAAGGGCGTCGTCAGCAGAAGCAACGGTATCGCCGCCAAGCCGATCCAGATGCCCTGCCATACGATCGGGCCAATCTGTCGACGCCTGCCCGCGCCTTGGTATTGGGCGACGAACGTGTTGACATAGCTGGCCACGCCTAGCGGAAAGCTGATGAGCGTGAACTGGAGCATGGCGGAGGGCATCGCCGCGGCCACAGCGTCCAACGAGTAGTGGGTGAGGAACATCCGGTCGATGAACGTCATCACCGTAAACGAGACGGTGGAAATCACCAGCGGCCCGGCCAAAGCCAGCACCTCTCGCCCGCCGCATGGGCGATGCCACCAATGATGAAGTGTTTGAAGTCCCACACTGGATATTGTAACAGCGGTCGTCGAAGCGAAGCCCTCGCACTGTATGTCCCGTTCCGCAAGCCAAAGACACTGGCGGGAGTTTGAAGGTTCAGGCGGTATGAGACCGTTAAATCGGACGGCACACGGAGTGTGCCTGATACATTAGAGGTTAATTCCAATCGCGGCGGCCCGAGCCGTCAGGGCCTGCTTGAAGTATTGGAATTTGTGGCGAGGCTTCTTGCGCGCCCAGATGAAGCAGCTTGTAAAGAGATCGCGGGGGAGGGTGCCGACCGTGACCATCTTCACCGTGCGGTCGATGAAGCCTTGCTCTTCGTCCGTGGCGGTGTGCAAGGCGGCCTTGATCTGATCGGGATCGAGGGCGAGGTCGTCGGCCCATGCCACGCTGGCGGCCAAAAGCCCCAACAGCGCGGTGATGCAAACAAAAACCCTAAATCGGCCGGCGGTAAGCGGACACATGGGCGAATCCTCCGTCTTCTTTGTCCTAATGGCGGTAGCCTATACCGAAAAAGGGCGGTCGGAGCAAGGGCAATGCTGTTCGCAAGGAGCGGCTTTCTCCTGAAATCCGCAAGTGGCGCGGATGGGCGTTGATCCGTGTGGACAACCACTCGACTGGCATGGATACTATGAACATGGTTCGCCCACTGACGCCAATACCTCTGATGGCGATATTCGCGTTCTCCAGCGTGATGGCTATGCTGGCGCGTGCCGAATCGCCTCAACCTCAGCGAGCTACTCCGGCGACCGTTCGCGCCGAGCTTCCCCAGCGGCTCCGTGAATTGGACAGTTCGAGCTACCAAATTCGCTGCCGAGCTGCCCATTGCCTGGAATGTTGGGTCGGATCGCCGGAACTGGCGACCATGCTTGCCGAAGAGTTCCAACGTTCGGTTTTGCAGCCCGAATTGCCATTAGAGGCGCGCATTCAGATCATGCTTTGGCGCAGCCGGTTGCCGGCGGTGCGGATCGATCCGCCGTCGAGCGAATCGCGCGCGGACCTTCAGCGGTTGGTCGCTCAATTGGACGACGAATCGTACGCCGTGCGAATGGGGGCGAGCGATCGCTTGGAGTGGTTGGCCGGCGGCCGACAGTCGGCCCCTACGATCTTTTTTCTGTTGAAGCAGCGTCTGACCGATCCCGCGCTCAGCGAAGACTTGTATCGCCGCATCGAGGAGGTCCGCGGAGTCATCTGGGCCACTTGGTTCACCAATGATCCGGGCAACCGCTTCCTACCGCCGCCGACGAGCGCGCAGGTCGCAAATTGGCTCGACGATTTTGTCCGCGCCGGTAGCAATCGCGATTTCTATTTGTCGCTGCGCCGCCGCATCGCCCGGCAGAACCTGATGGACGCAATGGCACAGGATGCCGACCTACCGCGGATCAAGACAGCAATCGACTCGCGGCTGCAAGGCAAATTGAGTGTGGAGTCCGCGGTTGACTTGAAGGAATTGTCGGACATGACGCGGCCGGCGATCGTGGCCGAAACTTGGAGCCAGCACAAACAGACTTTGGAACAGCATCTGATTGTCGGCCAGCCCTCGCACGCACCCACCGCCGCGCACCCCAGCCACTTCGACCGCGCCGACGACCACGAGGCCCATTGCGCAAGCGGCAATGCGCTCACGCCGGGCAATTATCCAGTTGGCGCGGCCTTTCCCGCGCCGCACTGGAACCAGGGAAGTCCGGAAGCCGTCTTTCACCTCGTGAGCCTTCCCACGCCGCGGCGGCAGATCGCCTATAGCTATTACGTGAAGACCAATCCGGCGGAGCGGTTGACGGCGATCAGCCGCCGCACCTTGGATCGCATCCTGGCCGAGAAAAAGCTGCTGAACGACCCGGAACTGGGCATGTTAGGGCAACTCGACGCCCGCGAGGTCTCGAAGTTCGCCGCGCGCTACTTCTATCTCGTCGAGGACGGCGCAGTGGAGGAGGAAGTCGACTCGGAGTTTTCGACGAGCCGCAAGCACCTGGGCAGCGAGAGCAGCCGCTTCGGCTCGGTTTGTGCACAACTGGCCATCGACGGCACCCGCGATGCGCTGCCGGGCTTGGCGGATGCCATCCGGCAAAAGCGGTTCCTGCCGCCGACGCCGCTGGCACCCTACCGTTTGGAATGGCTGGCGGCGTTCTCCATCGCGCGGCGAGACCCGTGGCCCGGCGTCGACGTCTGGCTTGCCGAAAACATCGAGAACCAGCAGACGCTGGACATCGGCCACAACGACGCGGCGGAGATCGGGCCCACCGCGGCGGGGCTGCTCCTGGAGCGGAACCACGAAAGTCCCGGCGCGTTTGGGCTGCTTTCCGCAGCCGATCCGCATCTGCTGGAATACAAGGTTTTCGGTTATACCTACGCCGCGGCGGACGACGTGCAGAAGGTGCGCAAGTGGTGGGCATTGCGCGCTGAAAGCGGCAAGAAGGCCGCCGCCGCCGTGCGCTAAAGCCGGCACAATCCTCGCAGACCGATCTTTCCTCGAGGCATCGCGCGGATCGCAAGGAGCGCGAAACGATTCATCTCGACCCGGCAATTTGACAAAGCGTAATAAAAACCTATTGGTTTATGTGACGGACACACTTACCTTGAATGGATTACCTATCTTCCAATATCAATTGTGATCCGACGCTTCAAATTGTCGGAAGGAGAGAAGACATGATTTCATTTGCTAAGAAACTGCAGCGCTTCCTGATTTCCGAAGAAGGGCCCACCGCGGTCGAGTACGCCGTGATGCTCTCGCTGATTATCGCCGTCTGCCTGGCCGCCATCACGACGATCGGCACCAATGCCAGCAGCACGTTCTCCAAGGTGGCCAACTCGATCCACTAATTCCACGAGGGCTACCGCCGCCGTTCCGGTCGCATGGCGCCGGACGTGCGGCAAGCCCAAGCGGCGCGCCGTGCCCGATTTGTCGCGGAACATGCCCTAAAACGGCAATAGGGCGCAGCGGCGCCGTGTTATTGTTTATCCGGGAGTAGGACTCTTGTTGCGCTGGCGGCTTTCCGATTGGACGTTCGGCCTTCTTGCCGCTTTGGCCCTCTGGGCCATGTGGGAAAGCTTCGTCATTACCAACCGGCCGCAAACCCGCGGCTGCGGCGGCAATTTCTCGCAATACTACGTCGCCGGATCGATCGTTCGCGGCGGCGATTCCCGACGGCTATACGATCAGCCGCATTTCCTCCAGTTGCAAGAATCGCTCCGCGACGACCCGCTGCCTTCGATCTACCCGCCGACAATCGGAACGTTCGTCGCGCCGCTGACCATGCTTCCGTTCAACAAGGCGTTGGCCATCTGGTGGGCGATTCAGGCGATCTGCATTCTTGGCACGGGATTGATTTACTACCGCACGGCGGAGATCGCCCGGCCGTGGCGGATCAACATGCTCGCGGCCCTCGCCGGCATGATGCCGCTATGGATCGCGATTGGGATCGGTCAATTGGCGCCGCTTCTCGTACTTGTGTTGGCGGGCGGAATTGCACTGCACAAACGCGGAAGATGTTTCTGGTCCGGATTAGTCCTGTCGCTCTTAGCGCTCAAGCCTCAATTGGCCGTAGGTCTCGTGCTGTGGATGCTGCTGCGGCGCGATCTCCGTACGCTCGTCGGCCTGGCGGCGGGATTCGCCTTGCAGGCCGCCGCCGTGGCGGCGGTCGCAGGGCCGGCCGTTTGGTTCGATTATCTGCATGCAATGCCGGCGATTTCCGCCATTACCCGCCGCGCCCACTTTTCGCCGATGGTCGAGGCATCGTTTACTGGCATCGCCAGCAACCTGGTGTCGGCGGCCGGATGGACCGCTTGGGAAGCGACGGCGATGAAGATCGCCTATGCCGTGAGCGTCAGCGCGGCGGCAGTGATGCTTTGCCGCGTCGTCTGGTCGCGGCGGCCGCTGGCAAATGTCGGCTTTCGCTCCGCGAAAGAACGCACCTTTCGCGGAGCGAAAGGCGACAATGCGACCGCGAATTACGAATATGCGTGCGGCGTGCTGTTCATGCTGATCGTGCCGCCTTATCTGATTATCTACGATCAAACGCTTATCGCGGTACCGCTTGTTATGCTCTGGTCGACGCCGGCCTGGCGGTGGGGCCTGGCCTTGTTCGCCGCCACGACCGTGGTCGCGGCCAATTTGTCGCTTGCGCTGGGCTTCAGCGTGACGGGATTCGCGGCCTTGGCGGCGATGTTCTACTTGGCGAAAGCCGCCTCGGCGGGATTCTCTCGCGCGCCGCCAAGAGCCTTGCAGGCTGGATGCCGCCACCGCCGCAACATGACTCGTCGGCGATCGCCTTTGACTTCTTGAAAACTCGACCTACGTTTCAGTTGAAGGATTCAATTGCGATCAAGGATTGAACTGACATTAACCAATGTTTTTGACTAATGCCGGTGCCTTCGGGCGATCGGAGAGGGAGAGTTGTGATGAAGACTTTTACATCCAAGTTGCGTCGTTTTTTGGTTTCCGAAGATGGTCCTACCGCGGTCGAATACGCCGTGATGCTGTCGCTGATTATCGCCGTCTGCTTGGCGGCGATCACCACGATCGGCAACAACGCGGCGAGCGTGTTCTCCAAGGTAGCCAACTCGATCTAGGAACCGCCGTTGGCGGCGCCGGCTTGCCGGTCGCGGGCGCGGCGAGACAGAACGAGAAGACAAAGTCCCCTTCCACCTCGTCTAAACGAAGCGGCAGGGGACTTGTTGTTTGAGCTAAGCTTGAGTTGACGTGGGGCAGATTGCCAATCTGCCGTGATGCTTTGGCAGATTGGCAATCTGCCCCACGACAAACGCCGATGCGAGCCTTGTACCATGTATCCCGTGCTTCCCTTTGAAACGAATCAGTATGCGGCCGAAGTGCTGCTGCTGTTGTTCGTCGCGGCCAGCGCCGTGCTGAGCGCGATGTTTTGCACTCGATAAAGCTCGCGATACGGTACGCGAGCCGCCGAATTACCCAATCCTGCCCCACAAAACTTCCCACCTACCTATGCATTCCCTGCTTCACGCTCTTGTAGCAAACTGGCCCATTTGGCTGCTGAGCCTCATCTTGATCGTCGCGGCGGTCATCGACGGCTGGATTTTGAAAGTCCCCAACTGGCTGACCTTTCCGCTGGTGCTCGCCGGCTGGGCTGCGGCCGCCTACTGCAATGGCTTTTACGGGTTGGCCTGGAGCATGGCCGGCACCGCGGTGGGGCTGGGGCTCTTGCTGCCGGCCTATAGCATCGGCGGCATGGGAGCGGGCGACGTCAAACTGATGGCGGGCATCGGGGCATGGATCGGCGTCACGGCCACTTTTTACGCCTTTTGCGTCGCCGCGATTTTCGGCGGGGTAATCGCATTGGCTATGATACTGATACGCCGCAAGTGGCACCATCACAAGGCACAGTTTTTCCATATTGTCGACGAGATCCTCACGATCCGCGATGCCGACAAGCTGTCGGTCATCGCAGCCGAGCGGAAGAGCAGCATGATGCTGCTGCCCTACGGAATCCCCATCGCGCTGGGAACAATTGCCTATTTTATCTGGAACGGAATGTTGATGTAGAGTCAAGTTAAACTAGAGAACCTTTGCCGATTCTGCCGATTATGAAGAGGCGAAATTGCCCACACTCAGCGCTGCTCGGGGGCCAATTGAATGTAGCGATCTTGACGTTGGTGAGGTTTGGCCGGATTTGCTTTTAGTTATACCCTTTCCGTCGCCAATGTTTGTAAGCGGAAAGACATAATTGCCGGTAACAACAGTGCTGCCGGAGGTAGGGCGTCCAACATGCGTTGGCTGCCCTGCCGCTTGATGAATAAGGGGTGACCATGCGAGGAAAATCACTTGCTCTGCTGATATTGGCCCTCGGTTGCGGGCTCGTAGCGTCGCTAGGCATCACACAGGTCCTAGCGAAACGCGGCGACCAGGCCGCCCCCGTCGATACCGCGCCCGTCTTTGTCGCCAAGGCTGACATACCGCAAGGGACGCTGGCCGCCGGCGATTTGATCAAGCTCGAACAATGGCCAAAGGACAAAGTCCCGCCCGGCGCCTTGTGCAAGCCCGAAGAGATCGACAACCGCCGAGCAAAACTCATGATATATGCCGGCCAGCCGATTCTCGAACCGATGCTGCTGCACACCGGCGAAATGTCTGCTCGGCGCACAGATTCCCAAAGGCATGCGCGTGGTGGCCATTCCCGTCGGTATTGAAGCGGTCGTAGGCGGACTGGTGGTTCCCGGTGCGCGCTGCGACGTGCAGGTCTTCATGCGGGCCGACGCCAGCCTGGGCATCGGCGAGACGCTTGCCAAGACGATTCTGCAAGACATCCGCGTATTCGCCGTCAACGACATGACGAATATGCAGCAGCAGCAGGGCGCCGATCCCAAAGCGCCCGAGTCCCACTCGGTTACTTCCGCCAAGACGGTATCGCTCCTGGTCACGCCCGCGCAAGCTTCGGTCGTCACACTGGCCAGCCAGTTGGGCCAGATCCGCTTGATTCTGCGCAGCGGCGAGGACTCGGAGCAAACGAAGGATGACCCGCTGAGCGCACGCAAGCTGCTCGGCGGCATCGGCAGCACCAACCGCGGTATGGAAAACCGCGATAAGCAGGGCGATGATGGCAGCTTCGATAAATGGTTCCACCTGGTGAAGTCGGCCTTGGAGAAAGCCAACACTCCGACAGGCACGAAAGGGCAGTCGTCTTCGCAGCCCGAAGAGCTTGCCCACTTCACCATGCGGTGCCGCACCGGAGAAAACGTCAACGACGTGATCTTGACGGCAAACCCCGGCCTGCCCGGATTCGCCGACGACGGAAGTTGGACCGCTACGAATCTGCCGCCGCCGAGCAAGCCGAACGCGGAGGCGCACGTTCCCATTTCGGCCATCGTCGCGCCCGTAACGGCGCCAACCGGCGGAACGGCTGCGAAGCAACAGAACGATGCTCCCTCGCCCGCGCTCAAAATCAACGGAAAACCGCTGATGGGCAGTTGATGCGGACTTGTAATTAAGGAAATCAAGGATGATTCAACGAACATTTTTTCCGCTGCTGCGGTGCTTTTGCTTTACCGCTTTTTCGATCGGCCTGTGCGCCGCTTTTGCACCGCGCGCTCGCGGCCAGCAGCCGATGGTAATTCCGCCCGGCCCCACCGCGCCGACGGCCGGCCCGGCGAAGCGATCGCCAGCGACGCGAATCCGACTAGCCCTTACTTCCACGTGACGGGCAACGACGACCGTTTGAAAATGGTCGTTAACACCAGCCGCTTCCTGATCCTCGACAAGAAGATTCCCCAGGTCCAGGTGAACAATCCGGACGTTCTCGCCATCGTGCCGGTCTCGCCCAACCAGGTGCAGATTTCGGCGAAGCGGACAGGCGTGACGCAAGTCAACCTCTGGGGCGATGACAAGCGGATCTACACGGTCAACGTGATTGTGATGGGCGACGCAGCCGAGCTCTCGGAGATCCTCCGCGTGCTGTTCCCTAGGACCACGTTGACCGTCGTGCCCGTCAACGGCGCTTCGGTGATCATCTCCGGCTATGTTGAGCAACCTGACCTCGTGACAAAGATCCACGCCGTAGCAGCGAAGTATTTCCCTGAAGTGATCGACAATATGGTCGTCAGTGGCACGCAGACGGCGATCGTCCACGTGAAAGTCATCGAGGTCTCGCGGACCAAGCTGCGGAACCTGGGCTTCGACTGGGCCCAGGTCAGCAGCGGCGGCAGCGTCGTTTGGTCGGGCGTGAACGGGCTCATAAGCGGCCCCTCGGGCGGATTCGGCGCTCCCGGCGCCGCGCCGGACAACGTCTTCAAGTTTAGCGTCGCCGGCGCCAACGCCTTCTACGGCGTGCTTAACGCCCTTCGTCAGGACGGCGTGTCCAAGCTGCTTTCCGAGCCGGACGTGGTGGCCATGAGCGGCCGGCCTGCCTATGTAAGGGTGGGCGGCGTACTTTACTCCCAGATCACAAGCTCCACCGGCGTGCCCTCCAGCCAACCTATTGAGTATGGAACTCGGCTGGACATTGTGCCCATCGTCCTCGGCAATGGGCGGATGCACATCGATGTCCGCGCTACGGTGACCCAGCTCGACGGTGCCAACAGCACCCCCACCAGCCCGGCGACGAAGGGTCGTGAGACGGAGACGGGCGTTGAGCTTCGCTCCGGCCAGACCTTGTCCATTGCCGGGCTGATCGAGTGCCGCAGCGAAGCGACCAATAACGGCTTGCCTTGGATTAGCGACATACCGTACTTGGGCGCGCCCTTCCGCTCGGTCCACTGTCTGACGAACGAAGTCGAGACGCTGATACTCCTCACGCCGGAAATCGTCGACGGCATGGAGCCCGGCCAGGTTCCCACCTGCCTCCCCGGCATGAACACGACCGAACCCAGCGATTGGGAACTGTTCTTTAAGGGCCATATTGAAGTTCCGAATTGTTGCCCGACTGATGGCAACTGCCAGAATTGCAATCAGGGCGGGATGAATGGTCCGTCCAATACGGCCGTCGAAGCGGTCAGCCGGCAGAATCCGCAGAATCGCTCGCAGCCGAATCAAGTCGCGGCGAATTCGCCGCCGCCGGAACCCGGTTTCATCGGCCCGATCGGATACGACATCGTAAAATAGCATAGCCCGAAACGTGGGGCAGATTGCCAATCTGCCACGCAGCGCCGGCAGATTAGCAATCTGCCCCACGCCCACGCCCGCCAGAGATCCGCCACCATGACTAACGTCCTCCGCCTGGCAATCGTCGATCCCGACGACTCCAAGAGAGAATCCGTCAAATCGATGCTCTTGGGCATGGACATGATCTGGCTGGAGGCCGAATGTTCCCGCTACGAGTTCTTTTCCGACGTCGTGGCGCAGACCAATCCGGACATCGGACTCGTGGCGCTGGACGACAATCCGGATCGGGCGCTGGAATTGGTTACGCGACTTAGCGAGTCGTCGCCCAATTGCGCCGTGCTAGTTACCAGCTCGTCGCACGACGGGCAACTGATCCTCCGCGCCATGCGCGCCGGAGCAAAGGAATTCCTTACGCATCCGATGCGGATCGACGATCTGCTCGCCGCCTTGGGACGCATCAGCGAGCGACGCGGCGGATCGGGCGAGAACCGCACCCGCGGCAGCCAGGTCGTGGCCGTGGCCGGCTCGCTGGGCGGCGTCGGCAACACGAGCATTGCCGTGAACCTGGCTTGCATCCTCGCGCAGAACACGAAGAACACGGTCGCGCTCGTCGATATGGACCTCTGCCTGGGCGACGCCGACGTCTTCCTCGACGCGATCCCCGACTACACCCTGGTCGACGTGTCTCAGAACGTCACCCGCTTGGACTTCAGCCTCTTGAAGCGGTCGCTCACGAAACACTCGTCGGGCGTTTACCTTCTGTCGCGGCCCGTTCAGCTGGAAGACTCGCGCTGATCACGCCCGACGACCTGCGGCGCGTGATCGGCCTCTTGAAGGCGACCTTCACGCACCTGGTTCTGGACCTCAGCAAGGGCTACAGCCCGTTGGACATGGTGGCCTTGGAGATGGCCAATCACATCCTGCTGATTACGCAGTTGGATTTGCCCTGCCTGCGCAACGTGGTCCGGCTGTTGATGTCGCTCAACGAGATGGAAGGCATGGGCGAGAAGATCAAGATCGTGATCAACCGCGCCGGCTTGGACAACGGCCACATCAGCGTGAAGAAGGCCGAGGAGACGATCGGCAAGGAAGTCTTCTGGCAGATTCCCAACGAGTATCGCACGATGATCGAGGCCCGCAACAACGGCGTGCCGCTGATCGAGCAATCGCCCAAGGCGGCCGTGACGCAATCGATCATCGCGCTGGCCGGTGCACTCTTCGAGGAGCCGAAAGAGAAAGACGAAACCGCCGAGGCCGCCGAAGCCAAGCCCGGCCGCAAAAAGCTTTTCGGCTTCCTGGGCGGGAAGAAGTAGGTGCGCGCGGAAGCCGGCGCCATTGTCGACGGGGAGCGGTGCTTTCCTCCAATGCCGCCCATATACCTTCTGGGCCATAGCGGCGAGTTTTTTTCTTCGCGCTTCATTCATGCTGAAATTTGCCCGTTTTTGGCGGTTTTCTTGGGGTTTTGCGAGACAGGATGGACATAGAACGAAGATAGGATGGACATAGGATTACGACTTTTGGCCATTTGTTTTCTCAGTTGTCTGACAATGAGCGGGGAACGCGGAACAGGGATTAATGAGCGATGAGCGTATACATTGCTTCGTATTCCCGCGTTCTGACTTCTGACTTCCGAACGTTCTCCTCCGCCCACTTTTCACTGCTCACTACTCACTTCTTCCGAGCCAGCATACCACAGATCCTAATTCTTGTAAACAGTTGTAAGCATATTGGGAACGTTTTTTCCGCAAGTCCTTATGCGGCCATGGTTTGCGCCGCCGGCAAATGAACGCGCCTTTCCCCGCCCAGGAGGCGGCATCAAAACGAATCGGCGGCGCAAGTCCTTTGCCCATAATGGTTTGAGAATCCGCGGCGCGATCTTATGCGAAAAACCGCCCGCAGCCGCCCGCAGAAAATAATTCCGGCAATTCTTCAGCAAGGAGCATTAAACGAGATGCGACCCCGTTTCGATGCCCGAATCGAAAATGTGCCCGGGGCGGCGCGTTGGGTTACGACCCCTCGAAACTTAGGGCCGTTCGACAAGAAGAATCCGTACCATACGATCCGGCTCACTTACGGCAAATTGAACTCGCAACGGCGGGATAGTGAGTTGACGGATAACGTCGACAATAGGCGTTCCCTTGCCGTCGGCATCAATAGCCAGATACGGTCGATTTCGCTGGCCGCACCGGCGACTAAACGGCGATCCGCGGCCTCGATCCAAAGCATGGCTAGTTCGTCTTGTGCCCTTTGATGCCAAACGACCGTGAACCTGGTCATCCTGCCCCCAGTGAGTCGAGATGCTCGATCACCTGGTGGGTATTGTACCACGGCCCATCCGAGTTGAGACGCAGTCTTGCTTCAGCGGTTTCCGCAGCGCTTGGCGGGCGGGAAAAGTACCCGAGCACTTCTCCCCGACGGTTGCATACTTCCACCGCGCCGGCTGCCGCCTGCATGAGTTCCACCTGGTCGTCGTTCAAGATGATTTGCGTCATGTCGTTGTCCCTGTAAGCCGTGTCACTCTATCTTACCCAATGCCGATTCCATACGCGATGATTGGTGCCATTCGTGCCATTCAGTGTTGCGGTAGGGACGCCGGTTGCCCGGCGCCCCCGCGCAGATCCGTACGTGAAGGATTACTTCATACGGCTCCTACCTTGGGTGAGTGACGGCAAAGCGCTCGTCGGGATAGGGATGAAGGATTTGGGCTTTGGGCAACCATCGCCGTGCCAAACGCTGAAACCGCGTCCATGTCCAAGAGCGTCCTTTCTGGCTGCGTCTGCGAAGTACACGCAGCCACAGACGTTCGACCTGGGTGCAGAATTCACCGAGGCAGTTGATGTTGCCGGGCACCGCATGGTAGTTGAGCCACCCGCGCACGACCGATCGTAACCAACTGCCCACCTCGCTCACCTTGCTGTGCATGCGGAACCTCAGTTGCTGTTTGATGTCCAGCAGTTTGGCCCGTAGCCGCTTGGCGATTGTTTTGCGTTTGATCGTGAAGGCCCCCTTCCTCGTTTTCCCGCAGCAATGCGTGAATCCCAGGAAGTTGAACGACTCCGGCTTCCCGTCACCGCGCTTCTCACGGCGTTCGGCCGCGTAGCGTCCGAACTCGATGAGCCGGGTTTTCTCCGGGTGAAGCTGAAGCCCGAACTTTTCCATGCGAGCTTGCAGCTCGCGTAGAAAGCGTTCGGCATCCGCTTGCGATTGGAACCCCATGACGAAATCGTCGGCATAGCGGACGACAATTATCGTTCCGCGTGCATGACGTTCCCGCCATCGGTTTGCCCACAGGTCGAGGACGTAATGCAGGAACACATTTGCAAGGAGCGGTGAAATCACCGAACCTTGCGGCGTACCTACCGTCGTCCGCGTCCACTGGCCGTCTTCGGACACACCAGCCGTCAGCCATTTCTGGATCAGGCGTAGTATCCGTCGATCGGCAATCCGGTGCTGTAGAAACTTGAGCATCCATTCGTGGTCGATGTTGTCAAAGAACCCGCGAATGTCCGCGTCTAGCACCCAGTTTACCTTGCGGTGTTCGATGCCCACGTGCAATGCGTCCAACGCATTGTGACAGCCTCGCCCCGGCCGAAAGCCGTAACTGAAGCCCAGGAAATCCTCCTCGTAGATTTGTTCGAGCACGGTCTTCACCGCCTGTTGGACAATCTTGTCTTCCAGTGCGGCCATGCCCAAGGGACGTTGGCGTCCATCGGCTTTGGGTATCCATGCTCGCTTCGAGGGTTTCGCCCGGTAGGCACCGCGATGCACCCGACTGTGGAGGTCGTCGATACGCTCCTCCAGGTCTTGCCCGTAGGCGTGCCACGTTACTCCGTCCACGCCGGGAACAGCCGTTCGCTTAAGTTCGAAGTAGCTGTCCTGTAGCATGTCTGGCGTGACGTGGTGCAGCAGGGCGGTAAACCGCATCTTCTTATCCCGCTTTGCAGCTTCTCGTACGCCCCGCAATCCGATGCCTCGCTTGCCCGGCGCTGTGTCCGGCGCGAGTAAGGTTCGCTCGGCGTTTCCCTTGGTCGATCCCCTTCCCTCCACGGACTCCGCCGCCGCCTTCAGGCCGGCTTTGTTCGCCCGCTTCTTTGGTACTATGGGACCGTCCGACTCCCTGGAAACGTGCATGTCCGAAGTACGGCCATTGACCTTTTCGGACCGTCCCGCATCTTGCGAGCGCGGGAGTTTCCAGGGTCTCCCGGTTCCCGTGCATAGAGTTTCCACGCATGCTCAGGGTCTCAGACTCCGCAGCGTCCACGAGCGGCTTGCGATGGGCGTCGCTCATGATGTTGCCTTCCCCCTGTCAGAACAAGGTCGGCACGCCGTAGAAATGATTTCGGAGCTCAATGGCTGGCCTGCGTGTGCCCTTGTCAACGCTTCACCCGTCGTGTTACCATGACCGGCGCATGACTCAGGGTTGGAACGGTTCGCTATTCCTTTTCCATGCGGCTCTTTCATCCGCTACTCCATGCCAGTTTTGACCGGCGCTTTCTCTGACCGCTTTTTGCCTCTAGCGGGCTTGCGCGGTCCAGCCTCATGGGACTTTGCGCTTACTCACTTTCAACTTCTCGCCGCCGTTGGGCGTGATGAGTCCTTTGAGAGTTGCGTCATCGACCGTCAAGAGCGCCACTCTGCCGTCGCACATCGCGGCAAGGATTCCTTTTTCGGGAATTTGACCCAAAGCAGCCCGGGGCTGCTTGGGATCGAAAGGCAAGTCCTCGGGCTTCGTCCAGGGCACGGCTTTGTCCGGACCGGCCTCGACTAGCAGAATGGTCTCCGACAAGCCGTCCGTTATCGAACTCATCGGCACATTCTTGTCTGTATGATCGCCAATCGCCGTATTCTTGCCCGTGAACGCCATAAAGCATGTCTTGCCGTCGTTGGGCCGCCCGGAGGAACGATAGACGTCCGGCATTTTCTTGGCCACTTCAAGATTGTGGGGGCTATCCCACGGTTCATCGACATGGTACTGCCTGTAGATGTCGACGTAGTCCAGGCCCAGGAACGGCAGGAGTCTAACGCGCCAACTCATTAGCGGCTTGCCGGGAGCGCCACCGGCAGCCGGCGACTTGCTGGGAGCGCCGCCGACAGCCGGCGGCAAGGCGTTGGAGTACGAGCTCGCATAATTCTGGGATGCCAGTGCGATTCTTCGGAGATTCTTAAGCGAATCGACCGCATCTGACGCGGTGGAAGAACTCGGATTGTTTTGCGTGCCCTTATTGTCGCCCGGCGCGGGCCCGTCCGTTCCACATCCTGACGCGGTGAGCAAAATGGTTGCACAATACGGCGCGAAATATCCCTTGCAAGCCATGCGAGTTCTCCTATCGAACATGGGACCGATTAATCGTGTCGCGAGTCCACGCCGGGCACGGAGTGGTCGCACTATTAAATATGCCGCAGCTCCTATTTAACTGCCTCCGCAGTTTAGCGGTCGATCACTCATTCCACAACGCCTCGAACGGATCCGACTGCGAAGCTTTACAAGCGGGATAAAAGCCGGGGAGCATCGGGGTCGGGCGCATCGGGGGCAGGCGGGAATTCCGTAGCTACCCGGGGCTTATTTGCGGCGCCGCCGGGATTTGCCGGGATAAATCGGGCCTTCGGCCCTAAATCATCGCGGGGCGGTCATGACCCAGTCCGTTGGACTGGGCTGGTAGGGGTTGCACCGTTGGTGCTTTTCGGTAACCGCCGGAACGACG
Source organism: uncultured Planctomycetia bacterium (assembly GCA_963775975.1). Classification (GTDB taxonomy): domain Bacteria; phylum Planctomycetota; class Planctomycetia; order Pirellulales; family Thermoguttaceae; genus JANXQG01. The sequence goes on along the minus strand of CAVZKX010000002.1, from coordinate 3,869,868 downwards.
ATTCGAGACAGGCCGAAGGCCCAAACCTATACCAGCCTGCGGCACCGCCGCAGGACCTCATGCCGCGGCCGCCGCGCTAGGGCCGAAGGCCCGATTCATTTTTCAATCCCACGGTGTGACCCCGATGCCTCGTGCCCCCGCGATGGCTCAACGCCGATGCCACCTGACCCCGGCTAGCCTTTATCAATTATAAATCTGACTTTCCTTTCCCTTGACACAACCTTCCCCTTGGCCGATAATGCTTTATGATACAAAGCACTTTATTCAAGCCCTCGCCCTGGCCTTGCCCGCCGGGAGAAGGCGAGCCTCCGGAGCTGCCCGATGGACGTTGATGAAGCCAAAAACCGCATGCGCGAAATCCAACGCATCATGGAAACGGCCACGCTTTATACGCTCTTGCCCGGCCCAGCCGCGATCGTCGGCGGCATGTTGGTCTTTGCCGGCTGCGCGGTCAGCTTGTGGATGATCCAGTCGGGCGATTTCAGCCGCATCATGGATCTGCCGCCCGACCAACGCGTGGCGTTCTGCCTGATGTGGGTGACGATCGCAATCGTTGCCGTCGCGGTGAATGCCATCCTTACCGCCCGCATGGCGCAGCGGCAGCGGATCAAGATGAACGCGCGACCCGCCCAGGTGGCCACGTTCGCGTTGACTCCTTGCATCGTCGTGGCCGCGGTGCTGAGCTACCAGTTCTTCGTCGTGGTCGGGCATTCGCAGCCGCAGGGCATCCGCTACATCGCCCCGATCTGGATGATGCTCTACGGCACGGGCGTCTATACCGCCGGGCTTTTTTCGATCCGCGCGCCGCGCGTGCTGGGGCTGGCTTTTCTCGCGGCTGGGATCGCCGCCTTGCTGTTCTTTCCCGAACATGGCGTATTCTCGATGGCCGCGACGTTTGGCCTGTTTCACGTTCTGTTCGGCGTTTACATCGTCAGCAAGCAAAAGCAGGTCCCGGCCCCATGAGCGAACCGATCAAACCCGGCGACATTGATGCCGTGATCCACGAACGGGCGAGACTGTCGATCGTCTCGGCGCTGGCCGTGGCGCCGGAGTTGAGCTTCAATCAAATCAAGGAGATGCTCGACCTGACGGACGGCAACCTGAGCGTACACGCCCGCACGCTGGAGGAGGCGGGATACCTGGTCGTGCAAAAGTCGTTTCAAGGCCGCCGCCCGCACACGGCCATGCGGCTGACGGCGAAAGGCCGAAAAGCGTTCGCCCGGTATCTGGACACTCTGCAGCAAATCGTCGACCGCGCAAAGGACGACGGGCAGGATGATTCGTAATGGTTTCAACGCAACCCCCTTTTTTTCGAGGTATACTTTATGTCGCAAAGCACTTTACAATCGGAGTTTCCCGAAGGTCCGCGGTATAAAGCGCGAATGCCTTCGTTGGTTTCCGCCGCGCTCCATGTCGGTCCCCGCCGACCCCGCGTCGGTGGAAGAATGACTAACAAGCTATGCGAACGACTCTCAAAACGAAAGCTCCCCACCGGCCCTGTGCCGGTGGTAGCCATGATTTCGCGGCTATGGCCGATCCGTGCGCCCCGCAGTCATTCCTCCCACCGACACAAGGTCGGCAGGGAGGACGATTATTTCGTGCAGGAAGCTTAGCTGGCCAATCACTTATCCACCGACGCGGGGTCGGTGGGGTTGAACTACTTCACTTCGCTAAACTACTACGCGCAAACAAAATCATGCAAAACGATTCGAAACCGCAATTCAACGCCTTTCACTACATCATCGTGGGAGTTTTGGGGGTTTTCGCCGGCAGTCTCGCGGGCTTTGTTCTCTGCGCAGCGAACCAAGCCCACGAAGAGCCTCTGTTTGCTTGGGTGCTCTCGGGCGGAATACTCGGCGCGGCTGGTCTTCCCGCGGTCCTTCGGCTGTCGAGCCGCTGAGCCGCCCCAAAGGAGAATTGCAATGAATACCAAGTGTCCCGTTGCGCGGCCGGCCGCCATCGCGCCGCTGGGCGTCGGCATCCTTCGCACGCTCCGAGTCGAGTTCCGCCCGATCCGCGATGGGCGAGAATTGCTGTCGCCCGACGAGCGGTTCATCGCTCGCGCGGTGAGCACGTATGGGTCGCATTCGTCGGGCGAATCGAATTGCTTCTACGAATTTGTCGTCGAAGACCGTGCGGAGAGGCGACTTCAATCCATTGCGATGCCGGTGCCGCGAGAGGATTTGATCAACTGGCGTCTGGAAGGATCAATCGTCTGGGCCAACGACAATTCCGCAGTGACATTCGCGTTCCAGCGGTCAAGTGTGACGCTGCTGTTGGACCGCCACGACCGATGCCGGCAAGTTTCTCCGGGGGGACAGGTTTTTTGCGGCGATTCTTCCACATGCCACCCTTGACAGATATGGCGATTGCCGTCACTATTGTGGCTTAATTTGCCGCTTATCGCTGCCAAGCTGGGTGCGCGGTGCTCGGATCGAATTCTATATTAGTGAGTTCCCTAAAATGCGCGGTCAGCTGCCCCCCCGCGACGGGTGCCCCGTCGCGGGCAATCCGACGCTTAAAGTCGCTACAGCCGGAAATGATTCAGCACGCGTTCGAGCGCGCTAACTAATCGGAGTGGAGATGAGAAATCAACCTGGGTCGTTAGGACGGCGTTTTCTTTTTGCGTTGAGCGTAGTGTTTGCCGCGCTGTCAGTATCGCCGGCGCAAGCTGACATTACAGCTCTCAGCGCGGGACCGGAGCCTTCGGCGGGGACGACGCACGCCGGCGGCGAGGCCAATCTCGTGCTGCCGCACCTGGACGACACGTCCGTGGCCAGCTTCGGCGGGATGTCGGGCCATACGCTGCTGCTGGGCGGTCTGGTCATTAGCGGCCTGGGGCTGCTCTTCGGCCTCGTCGTCTTCGCGCAAATGAAGCGGCGGCCGGTCCACAAGGCGATGCTGGAAATCTCCGAACTGATTTATGAGACGTGCAAAACGTACTTGATCACCCAAGGAAAATTCCTGGCGATCCTCTGGATTCTGATCGGCGTAATCATCGTCGCGTACTTCGGCGTCATTGCGAAGGACGAAAGCGGTCACGTGATGGAGCCGTACAAGGTCGGCATCATCCTCGCCTTCAGCGTGCTGGGCATCGCCGGCTCGTACGGCGTGGCCTGGTTCGGCATTCGCATGAACACGTTCGCCAATTCAAGAACGGCCTTCGCCTCGCTAGCCGGCAAGGGCTATCCCTGCTACGCCATCCCGCTGCAGGCCGGCATGTCGATCGGCACGCTCCTGATCTCCGTCGAACTCTTTATGATGCTCTGCATTTTGCTCTTCGTGCCGGGCGATCTGGCGGGGGCTTGCTTCATCGGCTTCGCCATCGGTGAGTCGCTCGGCGCATCGGCATTGCGCATCGCGGGCGGCATCTTCACCAAGATCGCCGACATCGGCAGCGACCTGATGAAGATCGTCTTCAAGATCAAGGAAGACGATGCCCGAAACCCGGGCGTTATTGCCGACTGCACGGGCGACAATGCGGGCGACTCGGTCGGCCCGACCGCCGACGGCTTCGAGACCTACGGCGTCACCGGCGTGGCCTTGATCACGTTTATCTTGCTAGCAGTCAAAGACCCGACGGTGCAAGTGCAGTTGCTCGTCTGGATCTTCGCGATGCGCGTGATGATGGTGATCACGTCGGTGGGAAGCTATTTCGTCAACGAAGCGGTCATGAAGCCGAAGTACGGCCAGGCGCGGAAATTCAACTTCGAGATTCCGCTCACGTCGCTGGTTTGGATCACGTCGTTCATTTCCATCGCAGTCACCTACGCCAGCAGTTATCTCTTGATCCCCAGTCTTGGCGGCGACAGTACCCTGTGGTGGAAGCTGAGCACGATCATCACCTGCGGCACGCTGGCCGGCGGCGTGATTCCGGAAATGGTGAAAGTCTTCACTTCGGTCCACTCGCGCCATGTCCGCGAGATCGTCAATTCGTCGCGCGAAGGCGGCGCGTCGCTGAACATTCTCTCCGGGCTCACGGCGGGCAATTTCAGTGCCTATTGGCTGGGCCTGACGATCGTCGCCCTGATGAGCGTGGCCTACTTCGTCAGCCTCGGCGTTCCGGAATGGACGCCCGCACATCTGACAGGGCTCATGCAGGCCCCGGCGGTCTTCGCTTTCGGACTGGTGGCCTTCGGCTTCCTCGGCATGGGGCCGGTCACGATCGCAGTCGATTCCTACGGCCCGGTCACCGACAACGCCCAAAGCGTCTTCGAGCTTTCCATGATCGAAACGCTGCCCGGCGCGGCGGAGGAGATCAAGCGCGATTTCGGCTTCACGCCCGACTTTGCCATGTCCAAGGAGCTGCTGGAGGAAAACGACGGCGCGGGCAACACCTTCAAGGCGACGGCCAAGCCGGTCTTGATCGGCACGGCGGTCGTCGGCGCGACGACGATGATTTTCTCGATCATCATGTCGCTCACCGATCACTTGACGACGAACTTGGAAAAACTCTCGCTGATGCACCCGCCGTTTTTGCTGGGACTGATTTGCGGCGGCGCGATCATTTACTGGTTCAGCGGCGCATCGACCCAGGCGGTAGTCGCCGGCGCCTATGCGGCAGTCGAGTTCATAAAGAAGAATATCAAACTTGACACGGCCGAAAAGGCCTCGACCGCCGACAGCAAGCGCGTCGTCGAGATTTGCACGCTCTACGCGCAGAAGGGCATGTGGAACATTTTCCTCGCCGTCTTCTTCGTCACGCTGTCGTTTGCCTGCGTCGAACCGTTCTTCTTCATCGGCTACCTGATCTCCATCGCCTTGTTCGGCCTTTATCAAGCCATCTTCATGGCCAACGCCGGCGGCGCGTGGGACAACGCCAAGAAGGTCGTCGAGACCGAATTGCGGGCCAAGGGCACCGCCCTGCACGACGCCTGCGTGGTCGGCGATACGGTGGGCGACCCGTTCAAGGACACCAGCTCGGTGGCCATGAATCCGATCATCAAATTCACCACGCTCTTCGGCCTGCTGGCTGTTGAGATGGCGGTCGGCCTGGTAAAAGACGGCCGCATCGAGCTGACGCACTGGCTCGCGGCGGGCTTCTTCGTGCTCTCGGCTGTGTTCGTCTATCGTTCGTTCTACAACATGAGGATTCAGGTCCGGCCGGGGGTGGAGGGTTAGAAACTGCATGCGGTGAACGAGAAAGACCGATCGCGCTACGGCATCCTCTACGGCATCGCCGCCTACGGCTCGTGGGGCGTCTTTCCGCTCTACTTCAAGGCGGTGAAGCATGTCTCGGCGTATGAGATCCTCGCCCACCGGATCGTCTGGTCCTTCCTCATTCTCGCGATCATGGTCGCCGTGCTGCGGCGCTGGAAGGAACTGCTGCGGGAACTGCAAAGCGGCAAGCTCCTGCTCATGCTGGGGCTGAGCACGCTCTTGATCGCCGCGAACTGGCTGGTCTTCATTTACGCCGTTACCAGCGGCCAGGTGCTCGAGGCCAGCCTGGGCTATTTTGCCAATCCGCTGTTGAACGTTCTGCTGGGCGTTGTCGTTTTCCGCGAGCGGTTGCGGCCCTTGCAGACCTTGAGCATCGTGCTGGCGCTGGCCGGTTTCATCGTATTGGCGGGCTTTGCCGGCGACGTGCCTTGGATCGCCGCGACGCTGGCCGTGACGTTTTCGCTCTACGGCCTGATGCGAAAGATCATGCCCGTGGACGGCCTCGTGAGCCTCACCGTGGAGACGCTCTCGCTGACACCCGTGGCGATGATTTACTTGGCCTACTTGAGCGCGACCGGCGGCGGTGCGTCCGGCGGCATGCACACGCTTGGCCTCCTCGCCTTGAGCGGCCCGGTGACGACGATGCCGCTACTGTTCTTCGGGGCCGCCGCCCGGCGGCTGCGGCTTTCCACGATGGGCATCCTCCAGTACCTTTCGCCGACGCTGCAGTTCTCGCTGGCGGTGCTGATCTTCGGCGAGTCGATTTCGGCGGCCCAGATCGTCAGCTTCGCCTGCATCTGGACGGGGATTATCATCTACACCTCCGACTCCCTCCGCGCCGCGCGGCAGGCCAAGCTGGCACTCGTCGAGCCGTTCGGCGGCGATCCGTAGAATGTTTAACCCGGAGCCAACGGCGACGGCGCGCGTGATCTCCGTCGCCGCTGGCTCCGGGTTAAACGAGCACGCTAACCTAGACCATGCCGCCGCGCAAGCTCGAAAAAGCGATCCAATCCGGCACGCTGCCGCTCGCCAAGATGGAACTCAAGATTGTCGCGGAGGTAACTCAGGCAGGCGGCCTCCGGAAGGCCGACTTCGGGCGCGGACTGCCGGGCGATATCGTCGAACAGGGTCAAGCCTTCGTCCCGCGCGGCGGCCAAGGCGCGATCGATCTGTGCTGATGCTGCATGCGGCCGCGCGGCCCAGAGCGCGAAGACGAACGGCAGACCGGTCCACTTCGACCATTCCTCGCCCAGGTCCCATGCGAAGGCAAGTTTCTCGCGCGGCGGGCACATGCCGCGATCGCCGATGACGACCATCGCATCGGCCTCGCACTCGGCCGGGGCCGTTTCCAGCGGCAAGGGCAAGAGCCGCGGTCGCAAGTCGAACCGCTCGCGAAGCAGGATTTGAGCCAGCGCGGCGCTGGTCCGCGAGCCTTCGTCCAAGGCGAGGGTTTGCACCTGCTCGACCGGCACGCGGCCGTAAAGCTTGACGCTCAGCACCGGGCCGTCGCAAGCGACGACTGCGTCCGAAGCGATCCGCAAGCCCGGTTGCCGCAGGTATTCGATCGATGGCACGAGCGCCACCTCGAACCGTCCTGCGGATAGCCCATCAGCCAAGCGGCTGGGAAAATCGACGACAATTTCCGCTTCCGGCAGATGCCGCGGCAAGGTGAACAACAGCGGCCGCGAGTTGAGGAACGTGACGCCGCCGATGCGGATGGAGGGATTCGTGCTCATAACTACTCTGCAGAGATAATATGACATTATAGCGAAATCGGCGACTATGCTAGAAGTAGGGTGGGCCGAGAGAAACGAGTCCCACCGTAGATCACTTGCAAACGGTGGGACTCGCTGCGCTCGGCCCACCCTACTCTCTGGCAGACGATCGACCACTGCGGTAGATTGATACGCAATCGCCAGCGCTCCCGAAGTCACCCCACTTATACTGCAATCATCATGTCACTCCGCACCTGGACTCTCACCGACCACGAACAACGAATTCACGTTGATCGGATTTCCCTGACCCCCGAATCGGTCGGCGGCAAAGCAGCCGGCTATTGCGTCACCAAGCACACGCTCGCGGCCGGGCTGTCGCAGGACGTTGATGTAATCGAAGTCCAGCACGGCGATTTCCGTTTTACTGTCGTGCCGACGCGCGGCATGGGCATTTGGCGGGCGTCGCTAGGCGATCTCGCGCTGGGCTGGAAATCGCCCGTGCGCGGGCCCGTTCATCCGGCGCTGGTGCGCATCGAACACCCCGACGGAATCGGCTGGCTCGACGGTTTCGACGAGTTGCTGGTCCGCTGCGGCCTGGAGAGCAACGGCGCGCCGGAGTTTGAGCCCAATGGACGGTTGCGGTATGGCCTTCACGGAAAGATCGCCAACATTCCGGCCCATAAGGTCGAGGTGGCCATCGACGGCGATGCTGGGCGGATCGCCATTCACGGCACGGTGGACGAGGCCCGGCTTTTTGGCGCAAAGCTCCGTCTGGAGACTTCGATCGAGACCAAAGTGGGCCGCCCGGCGATTGTTGTCCGCGATACGATCACCAATCTTTCGGCGTCACCGGGCGACTTTGAGCTGCTCTATCACATAAATTTTGGTGCGCCGCTGGTGCAACCGGGATCGAAAGTCGTGCTGCCGGCAAGGCGGCTCGCGCCGCGCGACGCGATGGCCATGACCGATTTATCGACCTGGGATGTTTACGGCCCGGAAACGCCCGGCTCAAAAGAGGTCTGTTTCTTCATCGAATCGGGAGGCGATACCGATGGCAATACACAAGTGCTGCTGCACAATCCGACGGCCGAGCAGGGCGTTGCTGTCAAGTTCAACCTGTGGCAACTGCCTTGCTTCACCATCTGGAAAAACCGCGAGGCAGCGGCCGACGGTTACGTTACCGGGCTGGAACCCGCGACGAATTTTCCGAACATAAAATCGTTCGAGAAGCGGCACGGCCGCGTCGTCGCTCTTGCGCCGGGCGAATCGCAGCACGTCGAACTGGAGATGACCGCCTTGGCGAATGCCGCGGAAGTTCGCGCCGTGGCGGAAACTATAAGCCAATTGCAAAAGGACGTGCAGTTGGAACTTCTTGCGAAGCCCGATCCGAAGTGGTCGGCGGGCGCATGAGGGATGAGAGACAACAACTGAGGATGGGGCTAAGGGACGAACGATCAGTCGTTGCCAGCCGCCGAGACGGGTGATTTCATCGGAAGGGCTTGGACTTGGAATCGCGTCGGGAGGACGAGGCTGTTTCGACCGCTGGCTTCAAAGTAGAATAAATGGGTGTGCGACGACAAATGGAGGCAACGAACATGGTTTATCGAGGTCGCGTGGAAAATGGTGTGGTAGTGTTTGAGAAACCGGGCGCGTTGCGCGACGGCACCAAAGTTACTATTGAACTGTTTCGCGAGCGGCGGCCGAAGGCCAAGGCTGCAAAAGTCCGTAACGTGAACTCTGCATTGGCTCGACTCGCGGGAAAGGCCCAGGGGCTTCCGGACGACGCGGCTCGAAATATCGACCACTATCTCTACGGGCACGCCAGGCGATGACGACGGTTCTGGCTGATACATCGTTCTTTGTGGCCTACCTCAACCTGCGCGAGGATTGCCATGAGCTGGCTGTCGAATGGATGACGGCATCGTCCGAGCCGATCGTTACCAGCGATTGGGTGCTGGCGGAATTGGGGAACTTTCTTGCCGAAGGTGCGAATCGGCGCTTATTTGGCGCTCTGGTGCGAGCGCTATCTGCCGACAAGAGGTTCGAAATCGTGCCGGCTGACCGCGAGTCGTTTATGGACGCGCTGAACTTGTACGTGCGACGGCCGGACCAATCCTGGTCCTTTACGGATTGCATTTCGTTTCGACTGATGAAGGCGCGAAAGATTAAAGACGCTTTGACTACCGACCACCATTTTGAGCAGGCTGGGTTCAGGGCTTTGCTCCGATGATTGATGACCATCCTCGCGCTACTTCTGATCGCCTTCGGCGGACTTATTGCAGTTTTGAATTGGTGGACCATATTTTGGACCTATCATACCAAACGATTTCATTCGGTTGTTCCGCTGGTGGGCGCTGTGCTTCTCGGTACAGGGATGTTCATGCTTAACGCAACGCGCTGGTACTGCTGGACCGCGCTATTGCTTGACTTCGGCACATTGGCCTTGCTACTAGCGTTACCGAGAATCTTCCGCGAAGCCTGGGAGACGAGCCGTTGCAATTTGCTCAGTGAATACATTGCGCAGTCCGAGATAGAAACTGCCCGACTGTTCTTGTTCCGCCGGCGGGTTTTCACGATTCGCTTGGAAGTCGATCGTCCTCCCGGCGAATGTGGGATTGCGAGTCTAGGCACGATCGGTGAATGGGAACGTAATGGGGAGCAATTGATACTTACTGTCGGTAAAGAGTCCGCGGTTTTCTCCGATGTGGAAGGAGCGGCGATTCGGCAGTTCAGCGGTTTTCCGAGCTGGGAAAAGGATCAGGATACCTCGCTCGCCGATTTGCATTTCGTTCAAACAAAGAGCGGCGCGGGATGAGTAGCAACTATGCAAACATCTCCCCAAGAAGTCTTTGGGCCTCCACCGCTAACGGCGTTCGACCTTCCATCCACTGAAGTCCATCTCTGGTCCGCGCGGCTCGATCCGCCGAAAGATTTTTTGCGTCGATGCGAGACAGTGCTTTCGCCCGACGAACGTGACCGCGCGGCACGGTTCCGCGAGGGACCGCTCAGGAACCACTATACTGCCGGCCGTGGCACGCTGCGAATCCTGCTGGGTCGGTACTTCCAGGCCGATCCCGCGACAATATCGCTCATCTATCAACCCCACGGCAAGCCGGAACTCGGCCCGCCGTGGAACACGCAAGGCGTGGAGTTCAATCTCTCGCATTCGGGCGACGTGGCCCTGTTCGCCTTCACGCGCGGGCAGCCGATCGGCGTCGATGTGGAAGCGATTCGCCCGATGCCCAATGCGGCAGGACTGATGGAACGGTTCTTTTCGGCCGACGAAATCGCTCAGTGGCGGCAAGCGCTCCGCGAGCGGCAAGAACTCATCTTCTTTCAAGGTTGGACGCGAAAGGAGGCCTGGCTGAAGGCTGTCGGAAGCGGGCTATCGTTCCCACTGGACCAGTTTTGCGTAACTATGGACGGCCCGGCGCAGGTGCTCTCGATTCGCGGCGGTGAAGCCGAAGCGGCGATGTGGTGGCTAGAGAGCGTCGAGCCTTGGCCGGGTTACGTTGGAGCCGTCGCGGTCCAGCAGCGGATTGACATATTACGGCGGTGGCGATTTGAGACGTAAAACGCCCTAGTTCGCGGTTTGCCGCAAACTACCCATTCGCCCGCACTGCCGCAGTATTGGCCTTTGCTTACCAATAACGCAAGTTCATCTTTACTTTATCACGTGGAATCGTGTAAAAATCGATCTGACGGTGGCGAAAATAAATTGCTTGCGTCCGATAGTGAAACTCGCGAATGGAATTGACGATTAGTTTCTATCGGGCTGTGTCGCACAACCATTCGTCTTAGCCGGTCGGCACCAGCTTATCGTAGTTGCGACCCGATTGATCGGCGGACGGCGGAATTACGGCAAGGAAGATGATATCCACGCGCGGCGGCCTCGCGAGGCTCCCGCGCGCCGTTCCAGGGCAAGGAAGCCTATCAATGCGAATCGACGAAGCCAGGCGTGGCGCGGTAGCGGGCGACGAATCGAGTCAGGTCCTCCCTCCACGGGCGGCCGCCGACCACGACTTCTCGCTTATCATACCAGCCTACAACGAAGAGGGCCGGCTGCCGTGGACGCTGGCCGAAGCGAAGCGCTTTCTCGATGCCTCGGGAATCGACTACCGCGTGCTTGTGGCCGACGACGGCAGCACGGATCGCACCCCGCAGTTGGCCGCCAACATGGGCCCGCGGTTTTCCACCGTCTCACTGCCGCACAATAGAGGCAAGGGGGCTGCGGTGCGAAGTGCCATGCTCCGTGCCACCGGCCGCGTCATGGCGTTCACCGACGCCGATTTGCCCTTCGAGCTGGAATCGCTGCGCCGGGCCTATACCCTTGTTCGCACGCGGCAGTGCGAGGTCGCTTTCGGCGCTCGCGACTTGGACCAATCGACTCATTCAGCTCGGCGCAAGCTCTCGCGGACGCTCGCCACACTGCTTTTTCGCGAAGTGGTCAAGCGGCTCGTCTCGCGAGAGATCACCGATACGCAGTGCGGGCTGAAGGCTTTCAGCCGCCGCGCGGCACACGAGATTTTCTCCCGCCAGACGCTCGACGGCTTCGCTTTCGATGCGGAAGTAGTGTTCCTTACGGAACGCCTCGGCTTGACGTACGAGCGTATCCCGGTCAGCCTGGTTCGCGAGTATGGCTCGACGCTTTCGCTGCGGCGGCATACGCTGCCCATGCTGCGGGACATTGTCGGGCTGTGGCGGCGGAATCGGCATCTCCAGACCTTGCCGCCGGTACGGAGCGATATCGCGCCGGCTGCGACGCCCAAACGGACGAAGGCCGCCTGACTATGCCGGCAACGACAGATACCTACGGAGAACAGAGGACGGCTGGCCGGCCATCCGCGGATCGCGCATTGTCGCAGCAGCGAACGGCGGAACGACAGGGAGTTCGTTCCCTAGAGCGTCGCGTCGTTCTCCATGCCGATGACTTCGGCATGAACGCGGCCGTTACGGACGGTATCCTGTGCGGCTTCGACGAGGGCCTGCTGACCAGCACGTCGCTTTTAAGCAACGCCCCCGACGCGGCGCGGGCGCTGGATTATTGGCGGCAGTTGGAATCGCGGCGGCGCGACGGCGGCCTGAAATCTGCGGCGCGGCGGCGGAAATTGGATGATCCCGAGCGGCCGTTTGATCTCGGCGTGCATCTTAATCTCACGCAAGGCCGCCCCATTATTGGCTGCGCTATCCGGCCGCGTTGCTCGGCGGCAATGGGCTGTTTCCCGGTATCTTCGGCCTCTTCCGGCGGTTGCGGCGGGCGACTCAAGCGGAGCTTGGGCGGATCGAGGAAGAGCTCGCTTGCCAAGTGAAATTCATGATCGATCGTGGGCAGCGGCCATCGCACATCAATGGGCATCAATACATCGAACTGCTGCCGCCCCTCGCCCGCATCGTCGAATCGTTGCTGGATCGGTTCGGCATTCCCGTCGTCCGCGTCGCCTGGGAACCATCATGGAGTAGTTCAATCACATGGCCGGGCGTCTCGGTCGCGCAGTGGCTGTTGGGTGGTATTAAGAAGTACTATGCGGCGGGCTTTCGCCGGCGGATGTTGGAAAGAAATGTGAGCAGCGCCGACGCATTCTTCGGTACGATGACGGCCGGCGCGACGACTGCGGCGACGATCGGCGCGTTCCTGGCGGTGTCGTCCGATAGCCGGCTTGTGGAAATCGGTTTGCATCCGGCGTTGGGGACGGAAGTGAATCGACAGCAGGCCGATGGATGGCATGATCCCCTCGCGGCACGTCGGCCCAGGGAATTGGAATTGCTGCAATCGGCCGAGTTGGAAGAAAAGCTCGTGAAAAATGGTTGCGGGCTCGCGCGGCTGAGTTGACAAGGCAGACGAAAGCACAACACGGAACGCGGCAGTCACACCAAATGATGAATCGGAAAGCATCGCATCCCGACAGTTTGGATCGGCTCGCCCGCGGGCTGGCGATCGGGCTTTGGATCGCACTTGCCGTGATTATCACCGCGAAGACGATTCAGAATCCGGATAACCACAATACCTATCCGATCTACCGCGACGCGGCGCGGGCGTGGTGGAACGGCGAAAATGTTTACGACTCGTTTTTCTTCGGCAGCGACTACCGCTATGGCCCCTCGTTCGCGATGGCGATCCTGCCTCTGGCCTGGCTGCCTGACTTGGCCGGCGCGGTGATCTGGGCGCTGTTGAATGTCGGCATCGCCTATTGGGCGACGGCCGCGACGTGCCGCCGCATTTTGCCCGGCGTGGCGACCCCGCGGCTGCGAAACTTCGTACTGGTTGCCGCCATATTGCCCGCCGCGCATTGCCTTTATGCGAGCCAGACGAACCTCTTGGTCTTCGCGCTGGCGGCCTTCGCGGCGATAGCGATTCTTGACGAGCGATGGTGGCTGGCCGCGCTTTTGCTGGCGATCGACGTACACATCAAAGTCTGGCCGCTGGCGGTAGCACTGTTATTGACGACTTGTTGGCCGCGCCGCCTGGCGTGGCGGTTGCCGATCGCGCTCTTGGCCGTCGCGGCGCTGCCTTTGCTTGTGAAGCCGCCACGGGTAGTGCTTGAACAATATGTGCAATGGTATCAGCACGTTGCCGGGCTGGTCTCGAATCGCCACCTCGCGTATCGCGACGCTTGGACGATCTGGGAGCTGATTACTTCGCCGGTCAATCCGCGGCTCTACTCGTTATTGCAACTCGGCGGGGCGGCCGCGATGTTCGGACACTGCCTCTGGCAAAGCTTTCGGCTGAAGCCGCAACGATTGGTCCTCTTCGTCCTCGTCTGTTGGACCACCTGGCAACTCGTCTTTGGACCTGGCACGGAGCGGAATACGTTCAGCCTGATCGCCCCGCTAACGGGCTGGGCGGTCGTCGTGGCGATAGCCGAGGGTAAGGCGAAGTGGCTCATGGTTTTGAGTTATCTGCTCGCACTGGCCCCTGCAATGAGGGGTATCGAGGATTTGCATCCCTTGCTGCAAATGATGCATCCGCTGGGAATCTCACTGTTTTTCGCCTGGTTTTTATGGTGGAATTTCTCGGAGCAGGGCGAGGTCTCGACCGTTTCGGTCGAGGAAAAACGCGTACAAGCCGTTCCGCCGCCGCGCAGTCACACCCGCGATAATTCCGCGCATGCCGAGGAGCGCCCTACTTGTCTTTTAACTGAAAACTGCTAAATTGAGTCGTTTTCCCCGAAGGACTTCAGAACTGTCTCGACAGGCACGCGAATTTCATGGCACGTAAGCTTCCATTCAATAAGATGAACAAACGCCGCGCCAAGCCCAAGCTTCGCGGCAAGAAGAAGGACCCGCTGTTTGTCGAGGGGCAGCGCCCGCGGCCGATGTACGTCGATTACAAGAACCTCGAGTTGCTCAAGAAGCTCATCAACCGCCAAGGCAAGATCATCAGCCGCCGCAAGAGCGGCTGCACGGCCGTCAGCCAGCACGCCGTGACCGACGCCATCAAGCGGGCGCGATTCATGGCGCTGCTGCCGTATGTGGGCGAGTAAAGTAGCAGGCACGCTCCGTGTGCCGTCCGCTTGGCAATTCGTCTTTGTGCCGGACGACCGAATGAGGACAAGTCGAGACATGACAAATGCGCATCTTCGCGGAGTTCGTGAACGCGATTGGTCGCAGCTTTGAGCATTACGGCCATCGGAAGACCGCAGCGGCCATCTATTCGGTTGCGACACGACTCGTCCCCACGTGGTCCGTCCCGTGGTTCAATCGCGGCCTCATGGCGAAGCTGGGGCACCAATGGAAGGAGTCTTTGGAATTCAATCTCCGCGCCACTGAACTCGATCCTAAGAATGAGCCCGCGTGGTGGAACCTTGGCATTGCTGCTACCGCGCTGGATGACTGGGCCACTGCACGACGCGCCTGGACAGGTTACGGCATCGAAGTTCCCAGCGGAGAAGGCCCGCTTGGAATGAATCTCGGGGCAGTGCCGATTCGCGTCGATCCAAACGGCAGGCCTGAAGTGGTTTGGTGTGAGCGACTCGATCCCGCCAGGGCTCGCATTGCGAACATACCTCTGGCGGAGTGTGGTCGGGCGTGCGGAGACATCCTGCTTACTGATGGCGCGCTGCGCGGCTACCGAGAGTTTCGTGGGAAGCAGGTTCCGGTTTTTGACGAAATAGAGGTGCTCACAGCCTCCACGCTAAGCACCTTCTCTGTGTCACTGAACGCGCCAGACAAGGAGGCCATGCGATCCCTCGCGGAGTTGGCGGAGAAAGGCACCATCGCGATGGAAGACTGGTCAGCGTCGGTGCACACGCTTTGCCGAAAGTGCAGTGAGGGTGTGCCTCACTCGCATGATATGGAACCGGAAGCAACGGAGTGGAATCCTGCGCGGTCAATAGGGCTTGCTGCGACCAGTTCCGAACAAGTTGAAGATTTCTTAGAGGAATGGCTCTCGGCCGACTCGGCGCGATCGGCAACCGCCGTTGAATGTGTGCTCCGGCGATAGACGGAATGGCGGCCGATGTGTGCATGATCGTAGTTGCTACTCAAAAGCGGCTGTGCTAGAATTACTGTCGGGACTTAATCCCTCTTGTGAGAACGAATCATGCCCGAAGTCACCGTTCACGGAATGCTCCATTCCGACGGATCGCTACAAATTGAGTTGCCAGTCGCACTTCCGCCGGGCAAAGTGCGGGTCAGGATTGAAACGCTCGCGCCAAAATCCAAGCGCGATGCCATGGAAGTCCTCAATGAAATCTGGGCTGAGCGCAAAAGGCTGGGAATGCAAGGGCGCACAAGAGAGGAAATCGACGCCGATATCGATGCCATGCGCGAGGAGTGGGAGGAGCGTCAGCGCGAGCTTGACGCCGCGCGCCTCGGTCGGGAGTAGTGCTGGTGCTGATTTACGTCGACTCCAACATTTTGATTTACTTGATCGAGCAGCCGCCCTTGTTCGGAGCGCGCGCGACCGCACGGATCGCCACTCTTACGGCGGCAGGCGATCAGATTGTGGCAAGCGAGTTATCGCGGCTGGAATGCCGTAGCAATGCTGTTGCGGCCGCCAATCAGAAGCTGCTCGACGAGTACGACCAATTCTTTGACCAGGCTGTTGCAGTCCTGATGCCCTTGTCCACGGCGGTGGTGGATCTTGCGACGGAAATTCGCGGACGCCATCGCTTTAAGACGGCCGACGCTCTGCACCTAGCGGCTGCAATTGAAGCGGGCTGCCAGAGCTTTCTGACGAACGATCTGCGATTAAGCCGCTTTCCGAATCTGACGGTCGAGATACTGCCCTAGCTCATGCCAAACCCGCCCGCCACCACGCCTATGATGCAGCAGTACGAAGCGGCGAAGCGGGCGTGCCCGGACGCGCTCTTGCTGTTTCGCATGGGCGACTTCTATGAACTGTTCCACGACGACGCCAAGACGGCGGCCCGCGTGCTCAATCTGGCGCTCACCTCGCGCGACAAGGGTGAGAACGGCAGGCCCATGGCCGGCTTTCCGTACCACCAGTTGGAAAGCTATCTGGGCAAGCTCATCGCCGCCGGCTTCCGCGCGGCGGTGTGCGAACAGGTCGAAGACCCCAAGCTGGCCAAGGGGCTCGTCAAACGCGAAGTAACCCGCGTCGTCACGCCCGGCACGATCACCGACGATGCCCTGCTCGATCCCCGCGAGAGCAACTACCTGGCCGCCGTCTCGCCGGGCGAACCCGTGGGGCTGGCATGGGTGGAACTTTCGACGGGCCGATTTATCGCCGCCCATTTTCCCGCCGCCCAACTGAACGATCAACTTGCGCGGATCGCACCGGCCGAATGTCTGCTGGCCGAGGACGCGCCGCCGCTCGCCGGCACCCTCACCCCCGGCCCCTCTCCCGGAAGGCGAGGGGAGATGGTCGTCACCCGCCGTCCCGCCTGGGCATTCTCGCTGGAAACCGCCCGGCAGGCTCTATTAAAACACTTTCGCACGAATAACCTGGAAGGTTTTGGCTTCGTTGAAGAGTCGGACGATGACCAGGCGCTGCGGGCCGCCGGGGCAGTGATCGACTATCTCAACGAGACGCAGAAAACGTCACTGGAGCACGTAGACCATCTCTCGTCTTATCGCAGCGCGACGGCATTGGAGATCGACGAGTCAAGCCGCCGCAGTCTGGAAATCACGCGGACGATTCGCGAGGGCCGCCGCGAAGGATCGCTGCTGGCGGTGCTCGATCGCACAGTCACCGCGATGGGCGCGCGGACTGCTGGCCGAATGGCTCGCCAATCCGCTCATCGACGTGCCGGCGATCAATCTGCGGCAGGAAGCAGTGGCGGAACTGGTGCTTGATGCGGCCTTGGCCGATCATCTCCGCGAAACATTGCGGAAGGTCTACGACGTGCAGCGGCTGTTGGCCCGTGTAACAACCGGCCGGGCGAGCCCCCGCGACTTGAGTTTCCTGGGCCGCACGCTCGGCGCTTTGCCGGCTCTCAAGGCCAGGCTTACTGCCCGCAAGAGCGTCCATTTGAATCAATTGGAGGCGGCAATCGATCTTTGTCCCGACCTCCGCAGCCGGCTCGATGCGGGGCTGGCCGATGATTGCCCGCTGTCCAGCCGCGACGGCGGTTTCATCCGTGATGGCTACCACGAGCCGCTGGACAACCTCCGCGAGCTGGCCACCGGCGGCAAGCAGTGGATCGCCCGCTATCAGGCCGAGGAGAGCCAGCGGACGGGCATTTCCACACTCAAGGTCGGCTTCAACAAGGTTTTCGGCTACTACATCGAAATCACCAACACGCATCGAGAGAAGATACCGGCCGAATACATCCGCAAGCAAACGGTGAAGAACGCCGAGCGCTATATCACGCCCGAACTGAAGGAGTACGAAGAGAAGGTGCTCACGGCCGACGAGAAATCGAAGGAACTCGAACACGAGCTGTTCCTGGAGCTGCGCGAAGCCGTATCCGCGGCGCGGCGGCGGATGCAGGCCACGGCCGACGTGCTGGCCCAACTCGACGTGCTCGTCGCGCTGGCGGAGCTCGCCAGGCAGCGGAACTACTGTCGGCCGCAGGTCGTCGAAGAGCCGGAACTGATGATTATTGACGGGCGGCATCCGGTGCTGGACGTGCTTGAGCCGGAAGGCACATTCGTGCCCAACGATGTGGCGTGCGGCGGCGCGGAAGGCACGATCCTTCTCATCACCGGGCCGAACATGGCGGGCAAGAGCACCTACATTCGCCAGGTGGCGCTGATCACGCTTCTGGCCCAGATCGGCAGTTTCGTGCCGGCCCGCGAGGCGCAGATCGGCGTTGCCGACCGCATCTTCGCCCGCGTCGGCGCCAGCGACGAGCTTGCCCGGGGGCAGAGCACGTTCATGGTCGAAATGACCGAGACGGCGCGGATTCTGAACACGGCCACGCCGCGGAGCCTGGTGATACTGGACGAGATCGGCCGCGGCACGAGCACCTACGACGGCATCTCGCTGGCCTGGAGCGTGGTCGAGCACCTGCACGAGCACGTCGGCTGCCGCACGCTCTTCGCCACGCACTATCACGAGCTGACCGACCTGGCAAAGTCGCTCGCGGGCGTGAAGAACTTGAACGTTGCGGTCCGCGAGTGGCAGGAGGAAGTCGTCTTCCTGCACAAGATCATTCCCGGCGCAGCCGACAAGAGCTACGGCATCCACGTCGCCCGGCTGGCCGGCGTGCCGCGGGCCGTGATTGAGCGGAGCAAGGAAATCCTCGGCGCAATTGGAAGAGGAGCATCTCGACGCCGAAGGCCGCGCCAAGATCGCTCGACCGCGTCCTGCGGAGAAGAAGACGCACATCCAGCTAACGCTTTTCGGCGCCGCGGATTATCCGTTCATCGATGAATTGCGAAAGCTCGACTTGAACAACGTCACGCCACTGGCGGCGATGCAGATGTTGCAGCGATGGCAGGAGGAAGTGGCGCGGGACGGGAGGCGCTAGTTCCTCCCGGCAGGAGAATCCTACTTCTCTTTCCGCTTCAGCTTCTCGTCGTTGTCCTTGAGGAATTGGCGAATGTCGTCGGAAAAGTCCAGCAGGCGACCCCATTGTTCTACATAGAGCGTGACGGGCATCCGCTGTAATCCGTAGACGCTGACCGCTCCCTTTTCGCTAACTTTGCAATAGAGCGCCCGCGCTTCGGCTGTTCGAGCTCGGCCAGCAGTTTCGAGGCCGCGTCAACTTGCAGCTCGCCGGACGCGAGTTTCTGGAGAATCTCTTCTTTCTTCATCGTTTTGTTCCGCTAGGTTGGATGAATCCTTGCAACCTAAAGCAGGATATACGTTCGCACGCCGGAGGGCAAGTAGAGGCCTCGGTTATTGTGGCGTTAGACGATGGAGAACGACAACTCGATGGCGCGGTTCGTGCTTGGGCTTGTAGAAAAACAAGTTGTTGAATTCGTAGGATGGACCTCCGAGTCCGTCCGCGACAGTTGGGACGGACTCGGAGGTCCATCCTATAGGTTGTTCATTTACAACTACTTAGGCCACGTTGGCCGTCTCGAACTGTCCGGCCACGCGGGAGCGGATGCAGTTTCCGCCGGCGCGGATCGAGTCATTCATGGCTTCCTCGGCGCGGCGAAGGATCGCTTCGCTCGTGTCGCCAACCATGAAGTCGGTGGCGCCGAGGCTGAGCGTGACTCCGACTTGCCCGGAGCCGATTGCCGGGCTGGCGGCCGACGTGGTTGTCCGCAGCCGTTCCGCGACATTCAATGCGCCGGCGTGGGCCGTGTTGGGAAGCAGGAAGGCGAAGGTCGCCGCGTCGAATCGCGCGACCCAATCCATGCCGCGAACAGAGGCGATGAAGAACTTCCCTACTGCATCGAGAAGTTCGTTGCTTTGCTGCAATCCGTGACGGTGGGCGAGGTTTTCGAAGTTGTCGACCTTGGCCAGGATCAAGGAAAGCGGATCGCCGCTGCGCGCGGATTCCGCCAGTCGATGCCCCAACGCCAGAGAGAACGTCTTTCGCACACAAGGCGTCGACGCCGCGCCGTCGCTCCGCGCCGAAGTTTTCCGGCGCCGGCCAAGTTCGGGCGATGCGATGTTTGCGTGGGAGTATAGTCGCTTTTTCGGCGGCCTCCCTGAAATCGTATTGGCGCAACCTGGCAAGTGCCGCCGACCGGCTGGGCCTGAAGGCGTCCACGCAGTAGCCAACCGACAATCAGCCCGATGGCTAGCGAAACCGCCACCAAGATACAATAGGCAACAACAGAAAAACCCATTCCATTTATCTCCGAGTATATGCTTTATCAACCATAAATCGCGTTAAGGTGATGTCAAGCAGTCGCAAGGTAAGAGAACCTCGCGAAATGCGGGATTTGCGGCCTATGACCGGAGAATCCTTACAAGTCATGCCATAATTGCCATTCGTTTATTTAGCGTCCGAATTTTGTCCATTAGCTGACCATAAGCTAGATTTAAGCGATTACGAAGTTGTCTCGAAGCCGTATAGTAATGGAGCGTGTAAACGCTTTTACGGGAGATTGACGATGAGACTGGACGGACCACTATTCAATAGGAATCCCTCCGCCGATGCGGCAGGCATGACCGCGTACGGCGAGTCCAACGGCGAAGTGCTCGAACGTCTGGGCGCTGTGCGATCGATGCATGGGCAACCTCGACCTCGTCCAACGCGTGCTGGACAAGTTCGAAATGAGATTGCCCGAGGAGATGGCCGAGTTGGAACGCGTTCTCGAGCAAGAAGACGCGGCGAAGATCGCCTTGGTGGCGCATCGCATCAAAGGAAACTCGTCGAACGTCTCCGCCACCGGCTTGCGTCATGCGGCGGCCGAGATCGAAGACCTGAGCCGCGCCGGCCGCGTAGCCGACGCCCGAGCCCATCTGGACCACCTTCAAGATCAATGGCGGCGATACGTCGATAGCCGCGGCGAGCTTCGCGCTTCGATCGCCGTTTCCGCGCGCGCCTCCGCGGCCGGCGCGCGCTGCGTCACCAGCAGCGGAGGGAAGACGTGAATATCCTAATCGCGGACGACGATGATATCGCGCTCGATATCCTGGAACACGCGTTGTCGCAGTTCGGATACCGCGTGACCGTCGCGCATGACGGCTGCGAGGCATTGGATCTTCTCCGCAGCGGCCAGTTCCGCATGGTGATTTCCGATTGGGTGATGCCCAAAATGACCGGGATCGAGTTGTGCCAGGAAATTCGGCAGCGCACGGCCGGCGGATACATTTACGTCATCCTGCTCACGTCGCGGCAGGGAACGCAGAACTTCGTCGACGGCATGAGCGCCGGCGCCGACGACTTCATCTGCAAGCCTTTCCAACCGCAGGAATTGCTCATGCGAATCCGGGCGGGCGAGCGGATTCTCGCCCTGGAAAGCCGCGAGCTGATCATCTTCAGCTTAGCGAAACTGGCCGAGTCCCGCGATCCGGACACCGGCGCGCACCTGGAGCGGATTCGGGAATACTGCCGCGCGATCGCCGAGCATTTGTCGCACGATCCCAAGTTCCGCGATGACGTCGACGGCGATTACGTGCAGCTCATGTACATGACGAGCCCGCTGCACGACATCGGCAAGGTAGGCATCCCCGACCGCATCCTGTTGAAGGCCGGCAAGCTCGACAGCGAGGAGTTTGAGATCATGAAGTCCCACGCCGAAATCGGCGCCCGGACCCTCGATGCCGCCGTCCAATCGCATCCCGAAGCGAAGTTCCTTTACATGGCCCGCGACATCGCCCGCTTCCACCACGAAAAATTCGATGGCAGCGGCTATCCCCGCGGCATATCGGGCACCGATATACCACTTTGCGCGGATCGTCGCCCTGGCCGACGTCTACGACGCGCTGACGACGAAACGCGTCTACAAGGCGGCGTTCAGCCACGAGAGGGCGGTTGCAATTATCCGCGACGGCCGCGGCATCCACTTCGATCCGGACATCGTCGACGCCTTCGAGGCGATCGATGGGCAGTTCCTGGCGATTCGCGAGCGGTTCGCCCGGCGCGAAGAAGAAGAAGCCGAGGCCATCGATCGGCGGAACGCCGAAATGGTTCCGGCCTGAACATCCGACGGCGCTAGTACTGCACACTCAATCCCACGGCCAGGCCGTCGGAGAGAAAAAGGTGTCTGAGAGAAAAGGCGACAGGAACCGTTTTGTGGCGAAGCTACATGATAACGGTTCCTGACACCTTTTCTTGCCTGACACCTTTTCTTGCCCACCTTTTCTTGCCCGGCAATACCCGCACTAACTAGAACGTCCCGGCCATCTTTTAGGTACGACAACACTTGTTCCTCGATCTCGTCGGGCAGGGGTCTCTTGCGTTCCAAGAGGTCTCGAATAGCAATGTCTGCCGAAACACAATCGAAGAACCCAAATCTCTTTAATTCAGTCATTTGTTTCCACCAGGAGCAAATTGAAGCCAGGAGCCGCCTCGCGCCAAGTTAGTCGACTCGTAAGCGTCTCTTCAATTGTGAGATAACGTCGTCCATATCATCGAGAGGATCGGAAATCTGTGCCTAATCGTTACTGACGTAACGCGAGCACAAATGCATATCCGGTGGGTAACCAAATTCCGCCCCCAGTTCTTCCAGACGAGTTACCTTTTCATCCCAATCAAGTTGTTTTGATTGCAATGCAATTAGCATAGCAAGCCGCCACTTGTCGAGCGCGGTCTGATCTCCCTCAGTGGCCGAATCAGCAAGCTGCTTGAGCGGCTTATCAATGTCAGCCTCGTTCAAATGGTTGGCGGATGACAACGTTGCCATCGGCCCCAAATCCGCGTCACTTGTCTCACACTGCAACTGTTCCGTGGCATAGTCACCCAAGTTCGCTTTGATGACCCATCCGCGTTCCCAGCCAACTGCGAGTGTTGACCAACTCAGTAGGCCGAGCGACTTTAGGATCTCAATTGGCGTCAAAGTTTCGATCATGGGGCTCCGGGCACTTGATTCGGGAGGCCGGTTATGGTCCCTCCAGGAATGAAGCGTCGATGCGTCACCTGACCTTGATCAACGATCCACTCGAAAACTCCAGGCTTACCACGAAGACTTCCTTCCAGTTGATATAGTTCCGACTGTCGAACTATAGGGAAAGAAAAGGTGTCAGGAACCGTTTCTACGCTTGCTTTCCTGTTTCCGTGGGCGGCCTTGCGGCCGCAATGTGCTCTCCAATCCGAGCCGACGCACAACCCGCTCAGACCACGTCGCGCCGCCGAACGGACAGCCGCGATTCACTGCCCGACGCAGCGCGGCAAGCTCGGCCTCCGTCTGCGGCGCGTTGACCTCTTGCACCCAATCGGCCAGCCGCCGCATCGGCCAGACGGCCAAAAGTTCGCTCTCCTTGACGCTCCCACGCTGCCATCGATAGAGACTGCCCCAACGCCAATCTTCCGCACGGGCAACGAGATTCGCCCGCAAGGCATTCCGCTCGACGTAGCGGCAGACCGTAAAGTAATGCTTGTCGTCCTGCAGCGGAAATGACTTGAACCGGCCTTGGTAGAGGTGCCCGCTGCCGGCGCTGTGGCGATGGGCGTGCCAGCGTTGCGTGTGGGTCAGGGTGAGCCAGCCCATGAAACGCGACAATTCACCGTCGGCCTGCGGCCAGAGCACGAGATGCCAGTGGTTCGGCATCACGCAATAGGCCAAGAGCCGCGTCTTCGTCCGCTCGACCGCCTCCTCCAAAACCCGTTCGAACGCCGCGTAGTCTTCCGGCTTTTCGATGAGCGTCATCCGCGCATTGGCGCGATTGAGCACGTGATAGATCAATCCGCCGTCGGCTGCACGTCGTGGTCTTCCCATGCACGAAATGTAACTACGTCAGCACGTCTAGTCAAGAGAAAATGGTTCCTGACACCTTTTCTCTAGTATTGGACGCTCAATCCCACGGCCAGGCCGTCGGCGGAAACGGCGCTGGCGGCCGATGTGCCGGGGATTGCTCCAAAACCGGGCGCGTTGATGGGGCCGCTTTCCGTGTTCTGGAAGCCGTGCAGGTAGGCTGCCGAGAGAACCTCGTGTTCGGTCATGCGATACGAGCAGCCAATCGACACGATATGTTCGATGATCAGCGGCGAGCCGACGTTGAAGAACGCCGTGTCGGAGTCGATCGGACTGGGATTGAATGAGTACCCGGCTCGCAGCGTCACATTGTCCGAGAAGCAGTATTGCGCCCCGGTATGGACGGAAAAGATGTTCTTCCAACCCAGGCCGAGCAACGCGCCATCCGCGGCGAAGGCGGCCGGACTGCCGAAACCTTCGGTGCCGGCGTAGTTGAAGTAGCGCACGTCGCAGGCGAAGAGCCAGCGTTCGATGCCGCTGTAGGCCGTGCCCAGTGAAATGATCATCGGATAATTGAAGCGGACGCTCGCCGATTCCGGCTGGCCGAGCTCGTTCGTCACGTTCGAGGTGAAGGTCTCGAACCATTGCGGGCTCTTGAAGCAGAGGCCCAGGTTCCACGACTCGTTCGGCGTATAGTAAACGCCCACCTGGAAACCGCCGCCGAAGTGAAAGCGGGTGCCGTCGCCCGTCGGATAGCTGGAGAAGCCGTCGCCGTTGGCGTCGTCGGGGACGGCGAAGACCATCGGGTTAATATCGAGTTTGGCGATCATAAGCGTTGGGGCGAGTCCCACGGAAAGCTGTTCGCTAAGGGCATACGAGACCGTCGGCACGACCTGATAGTATTCCGCCACGGAGGAAATGCGGCCCAGACCGACGCCATTGGGCAACTGCGGCGTCAAGACGGGGTTCGTGAGGCTGGCCGGATAGTTCGTGGCGAATCCGCCGATGCCGAAAATACCCAGGCCGATGGTCATCGGCGAGTCTTCGCCTTTGTGTACCCAGGCGATTTCGGGAATAGGCATCACGCCCGGCTCGCCGCCGGTTGAGCCTTGCAGGCCGAAGGCTGGAAAGCTGGACGAGAGTTTTTCGGTCGGCAAGAGTAGTTCCATGCCAAGGTCCACCTCGGAACATTTCAGGCCGCTGATGGCGGCGGGGTTCCACATAAGCGATCCGGCGGCGTCGATCGGCGCGGCCGTCGAGGCGCCGCCCATGGCGCGATTGATCGGTCCTACGCCGCTCAAGGCGATGCCTTGGGCGTGCAAGGATGCGGCGAATGCCGAGCAGCCGAGGAATAACGCGGGAACGATGTACGAACGAACTGCCCAGAATTTGCCCACGTTTTGCTCCCCTGATATGCCTTGCCGAATTTCCGCGTGCCGGGACGTTCCAACCGTTAAAGCTGGCGCAATCCTCACGGCATCTTCTGGAGCTATCGGCGGCTATTTGTTTGGCAGTTGAGTGTTTCGGTCCTTCCGATTGTAGGAATATGAACGAATATGATGAGCAAATGTTAAACTGTAGCGGCGGCGAAGGTTAATGGGGCGGAGGCCCAGCATGGAGCTTGGAGCGGGAAGGACGGAAAACGACTTGCTTCAACCGGCTTCCGGCTCGTTGCTAGTCCCCGTCCCCAGCTCCTTGCTTCGTGCCTTCCACCGAACCATTGACTAGAGTTCTATCTGAGTGACCCACAAGCGGAATCGGCGCATGAGCGGGGTGTGCCGTCCACGAGGGCTGTTCGACAACAATTGGCGCCGCTTCGGCGGAGGCGGTACAGAAGTGGTAGATCGAGTAGACAGGGTCGGGCGTGTCGCGGAGGAAAATATCGGACGGTACGCTCTGGTGGCATATCAAGCCATTGCTTTCCATGAACTCCCGCGGCGAGTCGACGCCGAACACAAAAGGCTCGCCCAACATCTGCATGCCGCTCATAAACGCCTTGACCTCGGAGAAGGTATCGGGCTCAACCACGGCGTGGCGATCGACGAGATCGAGCCACAGGCGGCTGCGATTGTTGGTCAAGAGCGGCGCCATGCCGGCCAGCATTTGGCGGACTTCCGGCTCCTGGAAGTACATGGTCATGCCTTCCCAGGCGATAAAGATCGGCGAAGTGAAATCAATTAGCCCATTGAGGGCGTCCGCCACTGCGGTCGCGCGAAGGTCAATCGGTACGCGGACGCGGGTAACCGCATCCGCCTCTTTGAGGCCCAATTGTTCGATCCTGCGCTGCCGATCGGCAAGCATCGGCGGCAAGTCGAGTTCGTAAACTCGCATTCCGTCGGGCAAACTTAGACGGAAGGGTCGCATATCGTAGCCGGCGCCAACCAGCACGAGATCCCGCCCGCCGTGGCGAATATATTCCTGAATTTGCAGGTCCATGTGCCGAGTGCGGGCGGAGACCATGCCGCCGAGTTGCGGCATTTTTTCGCAGAATCGCGCGGCGAGGGCGACGCCGTGCTCGCCGGCCATCCGCGCCGCGAAGGGATCGTGAAACATCCTCCCACTCTCGCGCGCCGCACGCCGGCGATCAATTCCGCCGAAGAGATGAGCTTGTGTTCGTAGAGGATATTGACCTTGTCGGGAGAGGCGGCGCCGTCGCAGCGGAGTCTGTCGGACGAACGGCCAAAATAGGTCATGTTCGCCTCGGCGACGTCGACGGCACCATTGTGGAAGCGGACGATGACGGTTTCCAATACGGTCTTGCCCAGCGCGCAACGATTTCTTATGCGGGCGTGCCGCTCGGGATCGACGCTGGCCGAAATCACCAGGCGGCCGACGCTCGGCCGCAAGTATTTGATCTCGCCCTTGGCGAGCCAGAGCGACATCGACTTCTCCGATGGCATGATCGGATGGATGCCGGCAAGCGGCCAATCGGGAAACAACGACGACAGGGCGATCCCGCCGGTGTAGTCCGCCGCCAGGAAAAGCAGCGCCGCCTGGTGCGTGCAATGCTGGTTGGTCGCCGAGGAAATCAGCGGCAGGACAGAACGGGTGCGGCCCTGTTCGATCAACTCGAAGGCCCATTTCACGTAATTCAGCACGGGGACCTGCCCGCGCAGCATATTGGTGAGGGCCGCGCAGTCGTAGCGAAACTTTTTGCCGTCCTCCCAGCGGATGTCATCGTCCGACGGGTTGCCGTGGCCGTTGAGTTTAACGAGAGTCATTCTCTTACCTTTTGTTGACAGGGGAGCACGAAAGCCATGCGTGCATTCTCGCGATTTGCGAAGCCCTTTGTCAACGCTTTCCACGAGATCGGTTTAGACTTTTTCGGCGGATTGGCGCCGATTTCGCCTTTCGATCGACGGTTGTATCGACAGGGCAAAATGAATCATCGCGCGATTGCGAGGCGCGCGGGTTGGCGAATTTATTTCGCGCGCAATGTGCGACACGAAGCGTGAAAGGAACTTCGTCAGAACAATCATGTTGGTGATTGTCAGGCCCACGGATCCGCAACGCCGCGCATCCGCGCGATAGTGCCAATCGCTATAATCGGCACTTATCGGCGTCTTTCCGCGCTTAAGGAAGCAGCGGCGGCCGCCACTTTCCCAGCCAAATCACGGCGCGCAGCTCGGCAAAGCTACATTTTCATTGGTAGTTCTCTCTTTTTGGGGCAGCAAGAACATGCAACATCCCAACGATCCTGCATTGGACGAAGAAACTGGCCCGCGGCTTGGCGCATTTTTCAGCGAGCGATACCGCGCAACGGAGAAGCTTAGCGCGGGAGCGTTATGCGAAATGTATCGCGCGACCGATGCGCAGTCGGGCCGCCAGGTCGTGGTCAAGCGCATCCCCTCGCGGCTCGTTTCGGCCGGCGCGCGAATGCGCTTGGAGCACGAAGCCGCGGCGCTCGGCAAACTGACGAGCGCTTGGGCATGCCCGTTGCTGGACTTCGGCTGGGCGGGCGATTATTTGGAACTGGTTCGGCCCTATGTTGCCGGCAAGAGCCTGCAAGAGCGGCTCGCTCGTGGGCCGCTTTCGCTGACTGACTCGCTCGCGGTGGGCCGCTGTGTGCTTTCCGCACTGAAGGAGATGCACGCCGCTGCCATCTTACACCGTGACGTGCGCCCGACCACATTATCCTCGACAACGAAATTGAGCCCAGCGCGGTGCTTGTTGGCTGCGACGTGGCGCGAATCACGCAAAGCAATGCCGTCGTCGACCAAACGGCGATGGAAATGGCCCGCTACCGCTCGCCCGAGCAAGCCGGCTCGCTGGACTACGAAGTAGCCGAACCGGCCGACTTGTACTCCGCCGGGATCGTGCTTTTCGAATGTCTTTCGGGGCGACCTCCGTTTCAGGGCGATACGGTTGGCGCGATTCTGCTACAGCACATGACGTCCCGCGCGACCGAGCTGCGCAGCATGGGCCTGCCGATACCGCGAGCCCTTGACGAAGTCATTCAGCGCTTGTTGCGCAAGGACCCCGGCGATCGCTATCAATCGGCCGCGGCGGCGCTTGCCGACCTGGAGGACATTGCTGCGGCGCTCGACGCTGGAGACTTCGAACCAACGCTCGTCGTCGGCTCGCGCGATCACCGCGTCACGCTCACCGAAGCGGCCTTCGTGGGCCGCAAATCGGAGATCGAAAAGCTCGACGAGCAAGTCGTCCGCGCCCGAGCGGGCGGTGGATCGCTCGTGCTGCTGGAGGCGGAGTCAGGCGGCGGCAAGACTCGGCTCTTGAGCGAATTGGCCCTGCGCTGCGCCCAGCAGGGTGTCATCGTCTTTCGCGGCCAAGGCTCCGAGCAGGTGGGACGGCATCCTTTTCAGTTGCTCGACGGCATCATTAGTCAACTGAGTATTGCCGTGCGGTCGAATCCCGATCTGGCCGCGGAAGTCGGCCGCCGGCTGGGCGAGCATCGCGACGCCGCCATCGCCGCCGCTCCCGAATTGGCCGCCGTGCTGGGTTGGCAAAGCTTGAACCTGCTCGGTCCCGAAGCGTTCGGTGAAGCTCGAAGCATCGAGGCGCTCGCCCATTTCCTCGACGCGCTCGGCGCGCCCGAATCGCCGGCGCTGGTCGTTTTGGACGATTGCCAATGGGCCGACGAATTGATGAATCGGCTTATCGTGCATTGGCAGGCGGAGCGCGGCGCGAAAGCCGTTGGCCACGTGCTCGTGGTCGCCGGCTTCCGCTCGGAAGAGGTCGCCGACGATCACGTGCTCCGCCGCAGCCGCCCCGCGTTGCATTTGCGGCTTTCGCACTTTGAACCGGACGACGTGCGGCAGTTGGTCGAGTCGATGGCCGGCCCTCTTCCCGATACGGCGGTCGAGGAGGTCATCGCCCGCGCCGAAGGCTGCCCCTTCATGGCTTCGGCGGTGCTCCGCGGCATGGTTGAATCGGGTGCCTTGGCGGCAGAAGTGGACGGCTGGCGGATCGAGCCGCTGGCGATGGCCGATCTGCGTTCTTCGAGCTGGGCCGGCGGCTTCCTTTCGCGGCGAATCGAGCTCTTGCCGCAAGAGGCCATCGAGCTGATGGTAATGGGCGCGGTCATGGGCAAGGAATTCGACTTGCCGCTGGCGGCGGAGTTGATCGGCCAGGACTCATCGCAAGCCATTACGGCGCTGGAAAAGGCCCGCGAACGTCATTATGTATGGGTGCGGCCGGACGGCATCCACTGTGCCTTCGTTCACGACAAAATTCGCTCCGCGCTGTTGGCCCGGCTTTCGGTGGAGCGGCGTCAGGAGTTGCATCATCGCGTCGCGCTTGCGCTGCAAGCCCGCGAGCCCGATCGCATATTCGATTTGGCGTACCATTTCGACGCCGCCGGCCGCAACGAACAGGCCCTGCCCTACGCATTACAGTCGGCCGCCCAGGCTCGTTCGCGGTATTCGTTGGAAGTGGCCGAGCAGCAATACCACATCGCCGACCGTGGCGCCGTCGCGGCCGATCGCGGCACGCAGTTTTCCATCACCGAAGGCCTGGGCGACGTCGTCATGCTTCGCGGGCAATACGATCGGGCTTCCGATTTATTCCAACGCGCCGCCCAACTCGCCGATGATGAATTCGCGCGCGCCAAAGTTCAGGGCAAGATCGGCGAACTGGCGTTCAAGCGCGGCGACATGGAGAGCGCTACCCTCGCCTTCGAAGCCACGCTCCGCCTGCTCGGCAGAACCGTGCCGCGTCGCCAGTGGATGTTCCTGCCGCTGGTGCTGTGGGAGATCGCCGTACAAGCGCTGCACACGATATTCCCAAAAGTCTTCGTCTATCGCCGCAAGCGGCAGCCTACACCGGCCGAACTTTTGGCCTTCCGGATGTTTAGCCGTCTCTGTCATGGCTATTGGTTCGTGCGAAGCCAATTCATGTTCCTGTGGGCACACCTTCGCGGTTTGAATCTCTGCGAACGTTATGGCCCGACGATGGAACTCTCGCAGGCCTACTCGGAACACGCGCCGGGGATGAGCCTGATCGGCTACTACAGCCGCGGAATCGTCTACGCTGAGAAGTCGCTGGAATTGCGCCGTTCGTTCAACGACCTTTGGGCGCAAGGGCAATCGCTTAATTTCTACGGCATTCTGTTGCACGCCGCATCAATGTTCAGGACATGTGTGGAGAAGTCGCGCGAGGCCGTGCGACTCCTGCAGCGAACCGGCGACTACTGGGAAATGAACATGGCCCGCTATCAAATGGCGGCGGCCCTGTATCGCCTGGGCGAGCATCGCGAGGCGCTCGCGGAAGCCCGCCGCATGCACGAGTCGGGCGTTGAACTGGGCGACGAGCAGATGGCCGGCATCAGTCTCGACCTGTGGGCGTTTGCTACCGGCGGACAAGTGCCCGAAGAGCTGATTACAAATGCCCTGGCGTGCGATCGCCGCGACGCTCAGGGCACGACCCAAGTCTTGTTGGCAGACGGCATCCGGCTGATGGCGCTTTCGCGGCATGAGGAGGCGGCGGCGAGATTCGAGGAAGCGCTGGCCATTGCGAAGAAAAAAGGAATAATGAACGCCTACGTGGCGCCCAATCTCTCTTGGTTGACCAGTGCCATACGGTGCCAGGCGGAGAAGCAGCCTTCCTATGCTGTTCGTCAACGACGAGCGCTGTTGCGCCGCGCAACCAAGGCCGCGCGCCGCGCGTACTGGACCGCGCGCTGGCTGCAAAACGATTTGCCGCACGCGCTCCGCGAAGCAGGGCTCATTCTGGCGCTCAAGGGCAAGCCGAAGCGGGCGTTGCGCTGCTTCGCAGAGAGCCTGACCGTTGCCGAGCGTCAAGGCGCGAAGTACGAATTCGCCCGAACGCTTTTAGCCGACGGCCAACTGCGGCAAACGCTCGGCTACGCGGATGCCGATCGGAAAATCGCCCGCGCACAGGCGGAGCTGTCGGCCATCGCCGTGTCCGACACAGGCTCGAACTCCACGGGCCTCGCCGAGCAGCGAACGACGCTCTCGTTGGCCGATCGTTTTCAATCGGTGCTGGAAGACGGCCGCAAGATCGCCTCGGCCCTTTCATCGGCGAGCGCGTACGAAGAAGTCCGCCGTTCCGCAGAACGGCTTTTGCGAGGCGAACATTCCCTCGTGCTGGAGATCGAACAGAACAACGACCAGACGAGCTTCATTCCGGTCGCGGGCGACGCCGGGCGCGGCTACCGCGCCGCAATCGTCGATCGCGCGTTGGTCGCGGGCAGGGCGGTTATCGACGATGAAGGAGTTCTTAACGAAAGCAGCCGCGATCCCAACGCGCCTGGACACACGAAATGGATCGACGAAGAACGTTCCGT
This sequence comes from uncultured Planctomycetia bacterium, assembly GCA_963775975.1. Classification (GTDB taxonomy): domain Bacteria; phylum Planctomycetota; class Planctomycetia; order Pirellulales; family Thermoguttaceae; genus JANXQG01. The sequence continues at coordinate 3,838,563 of CAVZKX010000002.1, read as the reverse complement.
GCTTTGTGTGCCGATTTTCGTCCGCGGCCGCGCGGCAGCCTGCCTGTACGTGGCGCACTACCAGGTAAGCTCGCTCTTCGGCGCGGACGAAGAGCGGCTGGCAAACTTCATCGCGGCCATCGCCGGCGCCGCCTTGGAAAACGCCGATGGCTTCCAACAATTGCAGGACCTTAACGAAACCTTGGAACACCGTGTGGCGGAACGGACGGCCGCGGCCGAATCGCGTGCTGTAGAGCTCGCCCGATCGAACAATGAATTGGAGCTCTTGGCCCGCGAATTGCGCCAAGCCGAAGAACAACTCCGCATCGCCAAGGACGCAGCCGAGTCGGCGAACCGCGCCAAGAGCGAGTTCCTGGCCATGATGAGTCACGAAATCCGCACGCCCATGAACGGCGTGCTGGGCATGACCGAACTGGCCCTCGCCACGCCGCTCAGCTCCGAACAAAAGGGCTATCTCAATATCGTCAAGCAATCGGGCGATTGCCTAATTCACTTGATCAACGACATCCTCGATTTTTCGAAGATCGAAGCCGGCAAGCTGGAACTGGAAGACATCTCCTTCGATCCGCGCGAAGTGATCGGCGATGCCACCCGGGTCCTCGCGCAGCGCGCCGCCCAAAAGGGCCTGGAATTGATCTTCCGCGTCCAATCCAACGTGCCGCGATCGATAGTCGGCGATCCGGGACGCTTGCGGCAGATCGTCATCAATCTGCTCGGCAACGCCATCAAGTTTACCGAGCGCGGCGAAGTGATGGTAGATGTTCGCGCCGACGAGATCGCGGCCAACAAAGTGCGAATGTGCTGCTCGGTCTCCGATACGGGAATCGGCATTCCGCCGGATAAGCAGAAGACGATTTTTGACTCGTTCAGCCAGGCTGACCGCTCGACGACACGGCGCTTCGGTGGCACCGGTCTAGGGCTGGCGATTTCGGCGAAATTGGCGAACATCATGCACGGCCGCATCTGGGTCGAAAGCACAATGGGCAAAGGCAGTACCTTCCACATGGAGGGCGAGTTCACGCACGACGGCGCGGCCGGTACCCCCCACGGCGGAGTCGAGCTGCCGGCCGAACTCGGTCTCGCCGCGGCGGGACCCGTTTTGCTCGTCGACGACAACCCGCGCAGCCGGCAGGTTTACGAGGAAATGCTGGCCGAGCTTGGAATGCGTACGGTCGTCTGCGGCGATGCCGCGCATGCCTTGGCGGAGATGGACCGCGCCAGCGATGCAGGCGAACCGATTTGCCTGGCGATTATCGACGCGGAAATGCCGGGCATCGACGGCTGGACGTTGGCCGGGAAACTGCGCAATCCCGCGGCGCCGGGACGCCATGCGGCCTGTCCGATCCTGCTGCTCGTGCCGGCCAGCCAGGCGGGTGTTCCGCCGGAATACCGCGAGCTTGCGGCGACGCAATTCCTGACCAAGCCCGCTAAGCAGCGGGATTTAATCGACGCGATCTCCACCGCCCTTGGCGGAGATGCCGGAAAGCCGGCCGACACCAGTCTGGCAGCCGGCGAAATCGTCCCGCGCGAGGTTCTCTTGGCCGACGACGGGCTAATCAACCAGGAAGTTGTCGTCGGGTTGCTGGAGCTGCGCGGGCACCGCGTGGAAACGGTCGGCACGGGCCGCGAGGCGCTGGAAGCTTTGGAACGCCGCTCGTATGACATTGTGCTTATGGACTTGGAAATGCCCGATATGGACGGTCTTGAGGCAACCGCGGCGATTCGCGAACGGGAGGCCAGTCGCTCGGGGAGCGGCCATATCCCGATCGTCGCCATGACGGCGCACGCCATTAAAGGCTTCCGCGAGAGGTGCCTTGAGGCAGGCATGGATGACTATGTCACCAAGCCGATTGACCCGCGGGAGCTATATCGCGTCGTGGAAGCAGTCGCGCCGGCGTCCGCGGCGAGCGAGCCAGTGGCGAGTGGTGCAGTTGCTTGTTAAGGCAATAGCATTTCCCTATTCAAACGCGATGAGTCTACCTGCCGACGGCCCTGGCAATTAATTGCACGTCGTCAGGATTGAGTCCGTTATCGGCGGCTGGTACAATAGGCATTCCGCCCGCTTGCCCTTTGATCTGTGCTCGGCTTTCTCCAGGAAACTACTGCTATGTCGTTCCGTACTATCTCGTTTGCATTGATTTTCTACAGCCTGACCTTCGCTACACGAGCCGATGAGCCAAAACCTCTGAAGATACTTTGGTGCACGGGCGGCGGCTCCCACGACTACAAAGGCCTTACGCCGCTGTTGACCAAGAACATCCAGAAGTACGCCCGTGCCGAGTTTGATGTCAGTTGGGATTACAAGGCTTGGGCGAAGAAAGATTTTGCGGACAAGTACGACGCCATCGTGCAGTATCACACCGTTCACGACAAGGACCTGGCCGTCAGCAAGGCGATTACGGACAATATCGCCGCAACGATCCATGCGGGCAAACCGGCGCTCATCATCCACGGCGCACTGCATTCCTTCCGTGAATTGAACGCGGATCGCGATCCCTACTGCGAGGCCATCGGCCTGACCTCCACGGTCCACGACAAGGCGAGGGCGTTCGCGACAAAGAAGCTCTTGGACCACCCCATCACGCGGTCTTGGCCCGATGATTGGAAAACGGGAAGCGACGAACTTTATCAGAACATCAAGCTCTGGCCCAGCGCCACGGGTCTCCTATCGGCCTACAGTGTGCAATCGAAAAAGGACCATGTCGTCGCGTGGACCAATCAATATGGCAAAGGGCGAGTTTTTGCCACCACGCTGGGTCACGGCAAGCCAACGACCGACATGGAAACTTATCACCACCTTTTGGCCAACGGCCTGCTATGGATCTGCGGCAAGCTCGACGACGACGGCCATGCGAAGCCAGGCTACGCGCCGCATTAACTCACGCGATGAGGGGAAACCGGCGATGTTCCGAACCTTGCGTTTCTTTCTGATGCCAGCCACGGCACTCCTGTATTCGCTTGTTGCTGGCGACGGTCGGCCATGCACTTCCATCATGGTGGGCGCGAAGGCGTCGGCTGATGGCTCGGTGATGACTTCCCACACTTGCGACGACCATCGCGCTTGCTCGGACATCGCGGTAATTCCCAAATCGAAGCACGCGCCCGGTTCCCAGCGTCAACTGAGCAAAAGGAGCAATAACGATAGCGGACCCATGCCTCGGTACGATCGGGCGCCGACCGGCCGAATTGCCCAAGTCCCGGAAACGTTCGGCTATCTGACCTCCACGGTATATGGAATGATGAATGAGCGTCAGTTGGCGATCGGTGAATCGACGTTTGGCGGCCGCACGGATCTCATCAGCACGAAGGGATTGATCGACTGCGACACGCTCACACAACTTATGTTGGAACGCGCGACCACGGCCAGACAAGCAATTCGCATCGCCGGCGAACTTCTCAAACAGCACGGCTGGTGCGACCAGGGTGAAGCCCTCACGATCGCCGATCCGAAGGAAGTCTGGCTGATGGAGATTGTCGGACCGGGCAAGGATGCCGTAGGCGCGGTCTGGGCTGCTCAGCGCATTCCGGACGACCACGTCTCCGTGGTGGCGAACGCCGCGCGGATCGGCGAGATCGACCTGGCGAAGCCCGATTGGTTCCTGGCGTCCGACAATGTGCTTCAACTTGCACAGGATCGCGGTTATTGGGACCCGAAGGGCGGCCAGCCGTTTCGTTTTTACGAGGCTTACAATCCCGACGGTCGCGTGGAATTTGCGTCGACGCGGCGCGAATGGCGAGTGCTGAGCTTGCTGGCGCCGTCGCTGGGCCTGAAGCCGAACAGCAACGTATTTCCTCTTTCGGTCAAGCCGGAAAAACCGGTGACCCAGGCGAAAATCATGGAATTGTTCCGCGACACGTATGAAGGCACCGACTTCGACATGGTGAAGGATCTCACCGTGGTCGATGACAGCGGAAAGACCGTCAAGAGCCCGTTGGCCAATCCCTTCATGCCCTATGAGATGAACAAGATGCTCCGAATCAATGGCGGATGGGGATGGCGAGGCGAACGGCCTATGGCCCGCTGGTACTGCATGTATGCGACGGTCACGCAATCCCGCGCTAACTTGCCCGATGCGGTGGGCGGGATCGTTTGGTTTGGCTACGGGAATCCGGCGATGACCACTTATGTCCCGCTGTACGCCGGCATCGAGGATTTGCCGGAGAGTTTCAAGACCGACGGACGCACGACCGGTTTCAGCCGCCGATCGGCATGGTGGGCGTTCAATCGGGTATCAAGGCTGGCGGCGCATCGTTGGGGCGACATGCGCCGCGACGTGGCGAAAACTCGCGACCCCACGCAGGAGAAGTTTATCGCCGCTCAAAAAGGCGTGGCGGCGAAAGCCAGCGCGCTCATTGCCGAGAATCCTGCCAAAGCCCGCGCCTATCTCACCGAAGAGTCGTGTAAATCATGCCGGGAGGCAGTTGAGTCCCACTGGAACCTCGGCGATTTGCTGTGGACCAAGTACGATGAGAATTGGTGAACTTGAAACGCCGTCCGGCGAGCAATCGAGGAGGCGAAGTCGTGAAAGAAAGTGACCGGTACGTGAAACTTGTCGAGTGGTCGGAAGAGGACCAGTGCTATGTGGGCAGCTCGCCCGGCCTCATGTTCGGCGGCTGCCACGGCGAGGACCAACAGCAGGTTTTTCAGGAACTCTGCGGGATAGTCTAAGAAATCGTGGAACTCTATCGTCAAGAAGGCAGACCGCTACCGCCGCCGACCGCCGGACGCGATCTGGTCAACGCTTTGAATGTCGGGTGACGACTGAGCGGCGGGCAGTTGAACCATCAATAAAATGCCCGTACTTGGACCGGTAAAGAATGTCCGTCCCGGACTTCGCTACTGCGGACCAGTCGCCAGACTTTAGCATTTCAAAGACGGCGTACAGATTTACCGCCGTCTTTGCTTCGTCGATTGACTTGTCGATACACTGAATTGGAAACAGAATACAGTTCGTATCGGGCGACATAATACCATACGCGGGGCAATCGTCGCCAACGGTGAAGATCGACCAGTGCCAGTCCAACTCGTCGCAGACGATCTGCCCCCAGAGAAATCCCAAGTTGCCAACAGCATTATAAACGAATTTACTGCGCGGCGTAGCGTCCATCCACATCTGTATCGCGTTATGAATTCGCTCACATGGAGCCTTCCGGTCGATTTGAATCATCTCACATGCCCGTTCTCCATGTTGCCTGAGCGCTGTAAGGAGGCCATTTGCAAGTGGATGTTCCTTTATTTGGCGAACCCACCCTGACCTGTCAATGGCATCGCCTATATAAGTCGGCTGAGGCTCGTCGATATGATGTTTGACAATCGTACCGAGGCATTGATTGCCAAAGCATTGCGTAACCAGCTCGTCTACAGCGATTCGCTCAATCCAAGCTACGGTGCCATATCTCGTAAAATGAGGTGCATTCGTGACTATATCGGCGAGAGATTTCGACCAAGTACTCGGCAGGAATGGCGTCACACGATCGACGTTTCGTCTCATTATGGTCCATACCTCGTCGAGGCCGCAGTTGTCTTGGCCGGCGAACCAACAATCGCTCAGGTCGTTCAATATGATTCGGTACAGGAAGCCGGTGAAGTCGGGGGAGTAGACCTCGGCGTCGTCGCAGTCATGGGGCGACCAAATGACGGACTCGTACGAACTCCCATCGGCTGATTTCCACCAGCCGAAGTAATCACATGCGGGACTAATAGCGAAGGGAACTAACCGCTCCGAGAGGTAATACGGCCGTTGAAAACTAGAAATCTCGGATAGAGTCAGCCACCGGAACTCTGATAGGCGGACCCCCGTACCCGGCTCCAAGATGCCCGACCTGTGGATCGTTAGAAATTCACTTGGTAAGCATAAATTATCCGTCATCGAGACCCCGCTTCTTAGTTCTACCGCTGCCCGTATTCTATTTCGCCGGAGGAAAGCCGGCAATTAGGTGCAGGGTCGAAGGCGGCCACCGATAGAGTGAAAGGGCGGCTTTTCATGTCCGCGACAACCGGTTGGCATCCGGCGGCACGGTCCAGAGCGGCTGACCGGTGTCGATTTCGGCAGCGGGTCCGGAGATGTAAGGCGACACGATCCCCGGCAGCACCTGCACGTCAAAAACCTCTTCCACGCCTGTGCAGAATTCCAGTTGGGCGACGATCGCGCCCGTCCGCAGATCGACGACCCATAGACCGCACCGCAGTTCGTCGCGATTCTCCACGATGGGCACCCCTTCCAGCGTCGGCCGGGCTTTGGAGAGACCGACGAACACATAATCGCCGTGGATCGCCAGCCCGCGCGCGACGCCCGGCAATATGGCAATTGAAGCAACTCGGCCGGTTTGCCGATCGGCCATGTCCAGCGTCCCTTGGCCAGAATTGAGAAAGTAGACTTGATCCCCTCGCACGCGTGGCGAGTGCGGCAAGGACAGGCCGCGAGCCACGATCCGGCCGCTGGTGACCTCGATCAGGCAGCCGCCGTTGTGCTTGACTGCTCGCCAGCCGGCCGGCGAATCGGTTGCAGCCAATGCGGTAACATATCGCACTTGCCCATCGACGACAGCCAGGCCATTGAGATGACATCGGTCCTCGGGCCGCAGGGCCGAAATGAACGGCGGCCGCCAGCGCGGTGCAAAACTGTAATGCGGATCGAGCGCGGCCAGGCAAGAGAAGAGAGTATTCACGACCCAGAACTCACCGCCAATCCATGCGCATTCATGCGCCTCGATGTCGCCGGTGAAGTGGCTCGTCCGCGCCAGGAAGCAGGCATCATGAAGCCCGGCCGGCGGAAGTTTCGCGGCAATGTCGGTAGCGTTCCGCAGGAACCAGACTTCCTTCCGCGTACAAACGGCAATCGTTCCCGGCTTGACGGCGATTCCCATCGCCCGCTGGAATTGATGGAACGAAAGCACCAGCCGGCCCTGCCGCGCCGCCACAACAACGAGATGGCCGGTCTGGTACGTGGAGATAAGGACCGACAACCGCAGTTGCTCCAGCAGCGCTTGAAGGTATTCCGAATGCGAACATCGGATGTCGCGAAATTCTTGCGTGCCTTGGGCTTTGTGTGCGATCACAATTATTCCTCTTCACAGCTCACTCAAATGCCCGCGGCACTGGCGGCAAATCGCGCGTAAAGACCGGCGGTTCGCCCCGGCCGGCCTGCGAGGCGTCCAATAATTGAATGCCGAGCTTCCGTGCTGGCGAGTCGTCCCGCAAGCGGAAATCGTACTTCGCCGCATCGACAAACTTCGGATCAGCCACCAGTGAGCCTTGGTCCTGGCTCCTACGCGTCTGCCATTGGACGAGCGTCAAGTTGCCGGGAAAGTGGATCTCGTGCCCGCCGCTGTTCCAATAGACGTTGTTTCGCATGGTGAAGTGATTGTCGTCCCAGTTGCTCCCCAAGAGCGGCCCGGCGCCGTCCCAGTAGACGATGTTCCGCTCGAAAGTGAAACTGGTATGCGGCTCGCTCCGCGTGCGCTGAAGCTGGTGTTGCTGGGAAAAGGCGAAGACGTTGTTCCGCACCACATTGTCCTTGCCGTAATGCTGGTGGAAACCGCCCGTCTTCGTGCGATAGATGATGTTATTTTCCAGCACGATGCCGCTCGAACCCTCGTCCGTGTAGAGGCCCCAGCCTCCGTAATCGAAGGCGTCGATGTCGTGGAAGCAGTTGTCGTGGACCCGCGTGCCGGGCGAGACGCCGAGCGTGTAAATGCCGCCCAAGTCCGAGAGTACATGCTGCCCGAGCGTGTGAACGTGATTGAAACCGATGTCGTTGTCGTGAGCGAGGCTGGGCCCGTAGCCCCACACCCATCCGACCGAGATACCCGTGTAGTAAAAGTCGAAAATATCGTTGTGCTCGATGCGATTGTCGGGCGAGTGGCCGATCCAGACGCCGACCGCCGCCGGATGGAGCCGTCCGCCGTGGACGATCAAAGAGCGACGGACCGTGTGGTGAGATACAATCTCCTCCTGTTCTCGCGGGGCAGCGCTCCAACTTTGCTTGCCCGACGCGGTGGCCGCGCCGATCATCACGCCGCCGCCACCCAGATCGATCAGCTCGCAACGATCGACGAGGTTATCGCGGCAGCAGCGGCCGAAGGCCATCGCATAGCCGCCGACGTGCCGCACGGCGCAGGAGTCGAAGGTGATGTTCCGCGCCCCGACCGCCGACAAGGCCGCGCCAAGGTTTACTTCCGCCTGCGGAAAACTCTGCCCGGCGGCGGGGAGCGTCCAATTGTCGTGTGCGAATGTCAGCCCGCGAAAGACAACGTGTTGCACCCATCGCCGCGCCGCCGTATCGCCATCCAGCGTAACGAGCCGCGGCAGCCGCGGGGCGACGACGACGGTCGTTTCCGGTTTCTCGCCTTCGCGCGGAATATAGGTCAACTCGCCCTTTGGACGATCGAGATACCATTGGCCCGGCTCGCTCAACTCTTCGCGGATGTTTTCCACAAAGTAGCGGTTGCCTTTGTGAAACGCGGCCCAATCGCTTGTGCCGCGGGTCGTGCCGGTGAACCGCACTGCGTGCGCGCCGGCGTTCACGTCGGCAATATGCATCCGCGAGGCGGTCCAAGTATGAAAGGCGACGACTTCAATATCATCGCGGTTGGCCCAATCGGAATGAATCTCCACTCCCGAGAACTTGAATTGATCGAAAACGCGGCCGGCCGCGGCCGGACTGGGCGGAAGTTGCTCGGTGACGTTGTAATAGCCATGCTTCGGCAGCCGCGAGCGGAAGCGCCGCTGATCGTTGACGAAAAGCTGCGCGAACGACCATTGGCCGCTCGACACGTCGGGCACGTTAGCATGCCAGCGTCCCCGGTCGTCGATCTTCCAGCCCTCGACTCGCCGGCCCCCGCTGATCACCGGCCGCTCGTCGCGAAATGCTTCATACACCACGGAGGCGAGATCGGTCCCGGAATCATCCGGCGCGAAGCGGAGCGGTTCGGCGAGATAATAGCATCCGCCGCGAATCGCCACGATGATCGGCGTCTTACGATCGGGCTGATCGTGCTTCAAGCGACGGACCAATTGCCGAGCCCGTGCGATCGTGGCCAGCGGGCCATCGGTGTGCGCGGAGTTCGGCTCCGCGGAGCGGCCGGACCAGGCGTCTTTTCCGTTTAGCGAGACGTATAAATCGGCAGTATCCGCCGCGTGAGCAAGCGCGGCAGCCGCCAGAATCGATAGCGCAATTGAGGGGCGAAGCAATATCATGATTTATCCATATCCCAGTTCTCTTAGGTCGTCTTCCGTCATTCCGTGGTGATGGCCCAGCTCGTGCAAGATCGTGATGCGGATCTGCTCGCGGAGCCGGGCGTTGCGTAGTGCGGCCGCGGCGGTCGGCGGCCGCGCGAAGGATTCCCTCGCGGTAGATTGTAATCACATCCGGCAGCGTGCCGGAGTGCATGATGCTCCGTTCGGTCAATGGGATGCCCGTATAAAGGCCGCAGAGGTCGTCGCGATAGCGGAAGCCGCGATTGATCAGAACTTCGTCCGACGGATAATCCTCGACATGCATCGGCACGCGCTCGATAAGTTCGTGAATTTGCCGCGGGAGCGCGGCGAGCACCTTATCCACCTGCGCATCGAATCGGTCGCGATCGCTGGGACTCACGGGCGACCACCTCGCAGCTTCACAAGCAGCCGGCTCATGTCCGCCGGCATTGGCGTCTTAAACATCATCTCTTCGCCGATAATCGGATGCTTGAATCCCAACTCCGCGGCATGTAGCGCTTGCCGCTGCGCGCCGCTGTGATCGTCGATCCGCTTCTTGAATAACGGTTGGTTATAGACTTTTTCGCCGCATAGCGGATGCCCAGCCTCGGCCAGGTGAATGCGAATCTGATGCGTGCGCCCCGTCTCGAGGCGGCACTCCACCAAAGTATAGCCGTCGAAGTATTCCAGGGGTCGAACGTGCGTAACCGCTCGCTGGCCCACGTTGGGAAGAGCCGTGCTGCCGCGGCGGCGATCTCCGCGGTCGCGGACCAGAAAAGATTCAATTGTCTGTTCTTCCACGCGGCCTTGTGCTATCGCATGATAGGCTCGGTGAATGGCGTGCTTGCCGAACATCCGCACCAGCAGCCGCTCAGCGTCGGCACTGAGCGCCAGCACCATCACTCCGCTGGTGTCGCGGTCGAGGCGATGGACTAGACGCACTCGGCGGAAATGTCCACCTCGCCCTCCGGGAGAGGAGCGGGGTGAGGTCAGTTGCCGCTTCCCGCGCTGCCGCTGCATTATCCGCGCAACGATCTCGTCGATCGTTGGCTGCCGCTGCTTGCGCTGGGTAGGCCAATGCCGCTCCTCCGCGTGGCGCTCCGTAGTTATGCCGGCCGGCTTTTCCACAACGATCAAATGCGCGTCCTGAAAGAGGATTTTGACTTCATCTTCTGACGGAGGCGCGATGCGGGGCTCGTCCCAGACCTTCACCACGTCGCCTTCGCAAAGCCGGCGGCCTTCGTCCGCGCAGAGATTGCCGTTGATCTGCACGTGGCGGTTTTCGACCAGCCGCCGCACGGCCGACCACGGCTCGCCCGGGAGGAACTTTCGCAGCGCAGCTACGAGCGTCAGTCCGATATGATCGGCAGCGGCATGATAGTTTTTGAACGCGGCGGGCATTAGTCCATTCTAGCGGAATTGGCAAAAACTAGCAGCCGGGACCTTGAATTCAACCTTGCGGTCGTGCTACCATGCTTCCATGAAATTGATCCTTCGCACCATCACACTTCCCCTCCGCCACGTATTTCGTACTTCGCATGGCGCGGATACGGTCCAAGAAAACCTGCTGGTGGAACTTCGCGACGGCGACCTGGCCGGATACGGCGAAGGCACGTCGTTCAGCTACTACGAGGCGAGCGCGGCCGGCATGACGGCCGATCTGGAAGCGGCGAGGGCGGAAATCGAAAGCTGGCCCGCGCTCGAACCGGGCGAGCTTTGGCAGCGCGCCTTGCCGCTCTTGGGCCATAACCGCTTCGCTCTGGCCGCCTTGGACGAAGCGGCGCACGATATGCACGGCAAGCGGCTCGGCCAGCCCACCTATAAACTTTGGGGCCTTAATCTCGAAGACCTTCCGTCGAGCGACTACACGCTTGGCATCGACGAATTGGAAAACACGCTCGCCATCCTCAAAGAGTTCGAAGGCTGGCCGATCTACAAGATCAAGCTTGGAACGCCCAATGACATCAAAGTCGTCCGCGAATTGCGGCGGCACACGTCGGCCGTCTTTCGCGTCGACGCCAACACCGCCTGGACCGCCGAGCAGACGATTGCCAACTCGCATGAACTCAAGGCGCTCGGCGTCGAGTTCATCGAGCAGCCGCTGAAGGCCGGCGATTGGAAGGGCATGGGGCGGGTGTTCGCCGACTCGGCGCTTCCGATTATCGCCGACGAAAGCTGCCTCGTCGAAGAAGACGTGCCTCGCTGCGAGGGATATTTCCACGGCATCAACATCAAGCTGGGCAAGTGCGGCGGCATGACGCCCGCGCGGCGAATGATCGAGGCCGCTCGCCGCCTCGGCCTCAGTGTCATGATGGGCTGCATGACCGAGTCATCGGTCGGCATCTCCGCCATCGGCCAGTTTCTACCGCTGCTCGACTACGTCGATATGGATGGGGCCGTGCTATTGGCCAGCGATATTGCCAGTGGCGTGCGATTGGATCACGGCCGCGCCATCTTTCCTGACGAAAACGGCAACGGCGTGCGGCTACTGTAGGGAACGGCCTCTGTGCCGTTCCATTCGCCGCGGAACGGCACAGAGGCCGTTCCATACAGGCGGGACGTTGACTCCCATTCCTACGTCTGCTACCCTCAACTTCTTCGGCCGCGTTCGTATCCACCATCATCCACACTGCTAGGGGAGAAATCACAATGACGTACTCTGCTCGAATTCGCTTGACAGCAATGGCAGCCTGCTGCATCCTCGCCACCGCCGCACCGCGAGCGATTGCCAAGGACAACATCCCGGTCAATCCCAAGCTTTCGACCGCGCCGCCCGAAGGCGCCATCGTACTCTTCGACGGCAAGGCCGAACAGATGCACGATAACTGGTATCTACGCCGAACCACTGACCCTGCCCCTTGGATCGTCGACGCCGATGGCGCCGCCGCGCCTCCGCAGGAAAAGCCTAAGCACAAAGACATCAGCAGCAAGCAGGAGTTCGGCGATTGCTACTTGCACGCCGAGTTCAAGGAACCGATGACTGGCCACGGCAATAGCGGCGTCGGAATGCAGGGTCGCTACGAGATTCAGATCCTCAACTCCTATGGCAAGGAGAAGCTCGGTGTCGGCGATTGCGGGGCGTGCTATAGCCAGACGCCGCCCAAGGTGAACGCCTCGAAGCCGGCCGGCGAGTGGCAGACGATGGACATCTTCTTCCGCGCCCGCGCTTCGACGCCGACGGCAAGGTCACCGAGAAGGCCCGCGCCACGGTTTACCTGAACGGCACTTTGGTCCAAGAGGACCAGGAGTTCAAGGGCCCGACGGGCATTCAGTACGAGCAGTATAAAGGCGAGGTAGCCAAGGGCCCGGTTGTCCTCCAAGGCGACCATGACACCGTGCAGTTCCGCAACGTCTGGCTCGTGCCGGCGAGTTACTGAGCGGCTGTCCCCACAGTCTCCCCTCTCCCTCTGGGAGAGGGGCAGGGGGTGAGGGCGGGTCAACCGAGCGGGTGCGAATTGGTTAGGCCCGACCAGCGCTCCTGAAACTTCGCAAACAAATCGCCCTCCGGCCAGTCCTTAATCTGGTCGGCCGGCTTGTGCAGGAGCGGGTCGATCGTGCCTGCGAACTGCTTGCCCTGTTTGTCGGCGTCGCAGTTGAAGAGCACCGCCCAGTCGATGCCGTCCGCACGGCAGACCAAAAGCGTTGACGTCCCAGAAAGCGAGCCGGTGTGCCATTTGGTAAACGTGCCCTGCCGAGGCGAGGGCCGCACGTCCCAACCGCAGGCGTAATATACGTCCTTCGCGTTGCCCTTGGGCCCATGGCCTACCGCTCCTGGCGGCGGCGCGAGCATCGTCAGCAGGCTCTCCTCCTTGAGCACGGGGCAACGCTTTGGATCATCAAACGCGGTGGCGAAGCGGAGCAGGTCGACGGCCGAGGCGATCCAGCCGCCGTTGGTATCCATCGTCTCGAGGCACTCCACGCCATACGGCAGCGCGGCCTCTTTGCCGATCTCCGGGCCGGAGATCGCCCGGCCGTTGCGATGCTTGGAGTCGTAGTACCGCACCTCGCCCGGCGCGCGGTCGCGGAGCAGGTTTTTGCCCAGCCTCATGCCGCGGATGCCTAGCGGCGTGAGAATCGTTTCGGTCACGAACTCGTGATATGGCTTCTTCGCAATCGCCTCGATCATGCGGCCCAGCACGCAATAGCCGAAGTTCGAATATACATAGGCCGTGCCGGGGTTGAACTGCAGCGGCCGGCCCATTTCGTAGCGGATGATCTGCTTAGGGTGGATCGGCAAATGGACTTTGAGCGCCTTGGCGACGTTTTCGGCCTCCTCGGAGCTCATCGGGTCAATCGTTTTGTCGCGGTCCCAACCGCCCGTATGCTGCAAGCATTGCCGTACGGTAATCTCGCGCATGCGGGGATCGACATGTGCGCCGGGCTCCAGGTGCGGCTCCAAGTTAAGGATGGAAAATACTTTGTCTTCCAGCTTCAGCCGGCCGCGCTGGACCAGATGTATGACGGCCGTGGCGGCGAACGGCTTGCTGATGCTGGCGATGCGGAAGAGCGACGTCGGCCGTACCGGTTCTCGCTTCTCCACGTCGGCCAAACCAAACCCTCGGGCATAGACCAACCGCCCACGATAAGCCACCGCCAGCGCCGCGCCCGGCGGCCGATGTTCGCGCATGAAGGCGGTCATCAGCTCGTCATAGGCGGCCAGTTTTGGAACGGCTGAGCCCGTGATTTCGGCATGCGCTTCCTTAACGAATGGCAACGCGGCAAGCCCGGCGGCGGTGGCGGAAAGGAATTGACGGCGAGTGGGACGCTGGTTTCGAAGGTTCACGAGGGAAGTCATTGCAAAATGAGGTGGTCTTACACCGGATCTGGATCGGCATGAATCGGGCACAAGAAGTGTACCGAACCTCGCGACGGCGGAATAGGCCGCGAACTTCTGGTTTCTCTTCGGCCTCTTTTCTGATAGACTTGCACATGTCGCCAATCCGCCCGAAAATGGTGTTTTCGCCCTCGTAGCTCAGGGGATAGAGCACCGGTTTCCTAAACCGGGGGTCGCAGGTTCAAATCCTGCCGGGGGTATTTTGGTTTCGGGTTCTCGGAGGAACGCCACCTATGACGGACGCTGAACCTGTCGTTTTCCTGATCTGCGACAACTCCAAAACCCGGCGGCAGTTCGCCACGCGGCTGAAACTGCTCGGCTACGAGGCCCAGCTTTATAATTCGGCCGACGAGTTTCACAAGCGGTCGTTTGCCACCGACGCCGGCTGCGTGCTCGTCTTCCTCACCGATCCCGACGGCGAGCTTCACTGGCTGAAAGAGGCCGGGCCGTGCGACGGGCACTGGCCGGTTGTCGCCGTGGCCGCCGACGCCGACGTGGAAACGGCCGTGCGGGCGATGAAGAACGGGGCCTTCGATTTTCTCTTGGAATCCTGCGCCGACCGCCGGCTTGAGGCGGCCATCGCCGAGGCCTTCCGAAGGGACGCCATCTGCCGCCGTCAAACGGCCTCCGTGCAGTCGATCCGCCGCCGCATGGAGCAGCTCCCGACGCCATTGCGCGCGGTGCTCGACCTGCTTTTGAAGGGCAAGTCGAACCGCGAAATCGCCGAAGAGCTGAACTTGAGCGAACGCGCGATCGAAGACCGTCGCGCCAAGCTCATGCAAGCGATGAAAGCCCGATCGCTGGTATCGCTGGTGCGTCAGGCACTGTTGGCCGATGGCGTAGTGGCGAAACGGGGATGCGGAGAAGTGCAGGCGAGGTGAAGTGGCCGTCCCCCACCCTAACCCTCTCCCAAAGGGCGAGGGGACATGGCTATAGCACCGCTGCCCGCGGTCCGCCGTCGCGGACTCCCAGATTGCCGTAGCGGTGGTAATCGGCGCTGAGGCTTTGTTCCTGGACGTACCAGAGCAGTTCGCGGCGGCCTTCCAAGGAGATCGGCTCCGTGGCCAGGAAAATACCGGTCTCCGCGGCGGCTTGTAGAACCGGCAGCGGCACGCGATCGGGCGCTGCGTAGCGAATGCGATCGGTTTGCCGGCCGCGAATGATGGCGGCGAGTTCTTCGTCGCTCTCCTCGACAAACTCGACTACCCCGGCCCAAGGTTCCGTGTACTCTTCCAACCGCTGCAACGCGGCGCTGTGGCAATCTTGCGGGGCGGAAATTGTCGCCCGGCACTTAGCGATCCGGGCGGCGAAGAGCCGCACGATGACACTCAGCAAGCTGTCTTGCGGATGGATGCGAATCCTAAGCTCACGGACTGGGAGATAGCGGCGGAAATTGTCCTGGCCGATGAGCTTGAAATGATCGTGACTTTGCCCAAACTCTTCGGAGAAGCGACTCGAGTAGTTCGCTGCGGCAAACGTTGCATCCGAGAGATTCACTTTGGCCCAAGGCTCAGACTGTTGATTCATGTTTTCGGCCGCCAAGTGCTCGAACAATTGTTGCAGCATGGGATCATCCGGCACTTCAATTGAGCTTGTACGAACAGCATCCTCGAAATCCATCAAGAGCGCCACATAGTTCGGCCCGCCGGCCTTCATGCCGGGGCCGAAGACCGATTTGCCCATGCCGCCGAACGGCTGCCGCAGCACGATCGCACCGACTGTCGTGCGGTTGATGTAGAGGTTGCCGGCGCGGATCTGCGATTGCCACTGCTCCTGCTCGCGGTCGTCGAGGCTTTGCAGGCCGGAGGTCAGGCCGTAGCCCGTCTGGTTGACCATGTCGATCGCCTGCGAGAGTTTTTCGAAGCGCATGACGCCTAGCACCGGGCCGAAGAACTCGGTCATGTGCGTATAGCTGCCGGGCTGGACGCCGTACTTCACTCCCGGCGACCAGAGGCTCGGGTTGTTCTCCAGTCGTCGCGGCAGGACGGCCCAGGACTCGTGGGCTTCGAGCACTTTGAGGCCATTCTCCAGGACGTCTGACGGCGGGCGGATGAGCGGCCCCATTTTAGTCTCAAGTTTCCATGCTGAGCCGACGCTAATACTGTTGACCGCATCGCAGAGCGAATGCTTGAACTTGGGATCGTCGTAGACTTCGGCCTCCAGCAAGAGCAGCGACGTGGCGGAGCATTTTTGCCCAGCGTGGCTGAACGCGGAATGGACGACGTGCTTGATCGCCTGGTCGCGATCGGCCATCGCGGTAACGATCATGGCGTTCTTGCCGCCAGTCTCGGCGAGCAGGTGCAGCGACGGCTTGTCGTGCAGCATGTTCAAGGCCGTCTCAGTTCCGCCCGTGAGGATCACGGCGATGACGCTGGCGTGGTTCACAAGCTGCCGCCCGGCGCGGTTGCCGGCACAGGGGAGGAACTGCAGCGTCTTCCGCGAGACGCCGCCGCGCCAGAAGCACTGGCAGAGTTCCCACGCCGGGAGCACGGCATCGGAGGCCGGCTTCAGTATCACGGTATTGCCCGCCGCCAGCGCGGCCGCCACGCCGCCCGAGGGAATGGCGATTGGAAAATTCCAGGGCGAAACGACGACGACGACGCCCTTGGGCCGAGCGCGGAGTGCCGGCTGCTCGTGCCACCACTTGGCATTGGCGCGATAGAACTCGACGAAGTCGACCGCTTCCGAGACTTCCGGGTCGGACTCGGAAATCGTCTTGCCGCCGTCGGCCAGAGCCGCGCCGATCAGTTCGCCGCGGGCTATGCGGAACTCGTCGGCTACGTGGCCGAGTAGCTCGAAACGCGCTTGCGGCGTCATGGTTCGCCAATCGTCTTTGTCGGCCACAGCGCAGGCCATGGAGCGATCGACATCTTCGCCGCTAGCCTGGCGATAGCGGCCGACTACAACGCCCGGCCGAGACGGATCGAAGCATTCGCGGACAGTCCGGTCGTGGTAGACTTCCTCGCCGGCAACAATCAACGGGACTTCCACAGCCTTTTCGCCATGCCGCGGCTCCCATGCGGCGATGATCTGCTTCGCCCACTCGCCGTTGTGCGGCAAGGAAAAATCGGTGTCTGGCTCGTTAGCCAGATGTTGCCAACCATTGCCGACGGCGTTCGTGGGTGGCGGAGGTAACAGGCGATTCTGCGTCCGTCGCGGCGCGTCTGAGACCGTCGCGGACGCCTTTCGAGCCTCGATGAACCCTTCCGCAAGCCGCTGCCAATCGGGACCGCCCGGCTGAATGTGAAAGGCGTGGCGAAGGAAGTTTTCGGAGCCCGTGTTCTCGTCCAGCCGCCGCACGAGATAGCCAATGGCGTGGACGAAATCCTGCTTGCGGCAAACCGGGGCATAGAGCAGCACGTTGCGCGTCAGCTCAAACAGTGCCCGCCGCTGGGCATTGGCCATGCCTTCGAGCATCTCGAACTGCACCTTGTCCAGCAGTTTTTTTTCCGCGGCCTGCACGAGGGCATAGGAAAGGTCGAAGAGGTTGTGCGAGGCGACACCGAGGCGGACGACGGCGATGTTATCCGGCTGCATCGCCTCATCTACCATGCGCTTGTAGTTCGCGTCGGTTTCCAGCTTGCTCTTGTAAGGCGCCTGGGGCCATCCGCGCTGGGCCGCCTCAAAACGCTCCATCTCCATATTGGCGCCCTTGACGACGCGCAGGGTGATCGGCGCGCCACCCGCCGCCACGCGCTTTCGCGCCCATGCCGTAATTTCCCGCTGGTAGCGGCCCGAATCGGGAACGTAGGCTTGCAGCACGATGCCGGCGGCGACCTTCTCCAGCCCCGGCCGTTCCAGCGTCCGCATAAAAGCCTCGGCCGTAAGGCTCAAATCGCGGTACTCTTCCATGTCGAGATAGACGAACTTGGGCAGCTTCTGTCCGTCGGCACGCGTGAATGTCTGCCGGGCGGAGGTGCGGTAGAGCAATTCGAGCCGTTCGCAGAGCGTCGCCACAGTATGCTCGCGGGCCAGCGGCGAAATCTGCGAGTAGAGCGTCGAAATCTTTATCGAGATGACTTCGACGTCGGGCGATTGCAGCGCCTGCAAGTTGGTTTGCAGCCGCTGGTATGCTTCTTCCTCGCCGAGGATCGCCTCGCCCAGAAAGTTAATGTTCATGCGGACGCCCTCGGCATGGCGGCCGCGAAGGTGGTTAAGCAGCAATTCCGGCTCGGCGGGCAGAATGACGTTCGCCGTCTCCTTGCGCATCTGGTCCTTGACGAGCGGCACGGCGACGCCCGGCGCGTAGCTGCCGAAAGACTGAAAGCCCTTGAGCAGCGTCCGCTTAAAGGGACTGAAAAAGCGGGGAATGCCCTGCACGTCGAGGATGTGGATGAACTGGTCGACGGCGCGTTGCGAAGAATGGGAACGGAACGCCTGGTCGGTGATTTCGGTGAGAGTCGCTTTGTCCTGTGGATGCCGCAACATGCGGTCGAGCTCGGCCTGCTGCCGCCGTTCGGCCGACGTTTGCAGTTCGGCCGCCCGCTGCTGCAGCCGCGCGGCGACAAAGAGTGCTTTTTGAATAATGTCCGGCAAGCCGGATGCAGGGTCCGGCTTGAATTCGGCCATCATGGCCGCGTAGGAGTTCGATGCTGCCATGATTTAACTTTAGGCGATCGACCTTCCTCCGTCCACCGGCAGGCAGACCCCAGTCACGAAATCATTCTCGATGAGAAACACCGCTGCATCCGCAACATTCTGCGGCGAGCCGCGCCGCTTCAATAGCGTGGCCGCGACCGCGCCGGCAACGCCCGGCTGGGTCGTATCATCCGGTACGGTAACTGGGCCGGGCAAGATGCAGTTCACGCGGACCCGCGGATTCCGCTGGGCGAGTTCCACAGCCAACATCCGCGTCATCGTCGGCAGCGTGCCTTTGCTGATGTAGTAGGCGGCGTAATCCATGCCGGGCCGATGGCAGGACCAGTCTCCGATGGTGACGATCGCGCCGCCCTCGGGTTGGGCGACCATGATCCGCCCGGCCTGTTGGCAACAGAGAAACGTGCCGAGCGCGTTGATATCGAACTGGCGACGGATGTCGGCGGCAGTGACATCCTCAAGGTGGCGCGGCTCCCACACGGCCGCCGCGGTCACCAGGGCGTCGAGCCGGCCGAATCGCGCCATCGCTTGCTCGAAAAGCCGCGCCACGGCCCTCTCGTCGGCAACGTCGGCGGCGAAGGCCGCGGCATCGGTTCCCGCGGCCCGAAGTTCCGCCAGGGTTTGCTCCGCTGCTGCGGCCGACGTGAGGTAGTGAAGAGCGATCGCATAACCCCGCGCGGCCAACGCACGGGCGATTGCATTGCCCACGCGCCGCTTGCCGCTGCCGGTTATCAAGGCGACTTTTTTTATGTAAGTCATGGCCGATTATTTGCGAGCCTACGCCTCAACTTGCTTCAACTCCTCAAAGTATTCGGCCAGCGCTTCCTTCCAATCGGGCATGGCGGGACCGCCGAGGCGATGATAGGCGGTAGTGTCCAGCACGCTATAGGCCGGCCGCGGCGCGGGCGCGGCGAATTGGGCCGTGGTGATCGGTTCGACCGGGACATCGAGCCCGGCCAGCCGCACGATCTCGCGGGCGAGGCGGCACCAGGTCGTCTCGCCGCGATTCGTCACGTTGTAAATGCCCCAGGGAGCGGCCTGCTCGCCCTTTGCACCTACCAGAAACAACACCGCCCGCGCGACATGCGGCACGTAGCTCGGCGTACACGTCTGATCGTCGACGACCTGCAGTTGCGGCTTTGTCCGCGCCAGCCGCAGGATCGTCTTTACGAAGTTCTTGGCCGCCAGGTTCGACGGCCGGGCGTAAAGGCCGCACGTCCGCACGATAAGATGCTTCGACCACTTCGCCGCGGCCAACTCGCCTTCGTACTTCGTCACCGCGTAAACGCCCTTGGGCGCGGGCGGATCGTCTTCCCGCCAGGGACGGTCGACGCTCGTACTGCCGGCAAAGAGGTAATCCGTGCTGATCTGAACGAGCGGAATATCTAGTTCACGGCAGCCCAAGGCGAGCGTCTCGACCGCGGTAGCGTTGACCGCCCGGCAGCGATCGGCGTCCTTCTCGGCTTGATCGACTTGCGTGTAGGCCGCGCAATGAATGACCGCGCGGGGCGAAATGCGGCGGACTTCGCCGAGCACGGCCGCGGGGTCGGTCAAATCGAGCGTATCGATGTCCACGCCCACGGCCTCGGCGCCTAGCAGGCTACAAAGTTCCGCTCCCAATTGCCCGGACGAGCCGGTAACGAGAATGCTCATGAACACCCCATTGTTGGCGACTTACTTGACAGTTACCCTAGCGATTGTGTGAAATGTAGGTTTTCATACACTCTTGCGGCAAGAAGGATTGAGCATGAATGTTATGGTTGCCGGCGGCGCCGGGTACATCGGTTCGCACGCGGTCAAAATGTTGATCGAGGCAGGGCACCGCGTCGTGGCGCTCGACAATCTTTATCGCGGGCACCGAAAAGCGGTTCATCCCCAGGCAGTGTTCCACCAACTCGACATCGCCGAAACCCGGCAACTGGCCGAACTTCTTGCCCGCAACGAAATTGACTGCGTGATGCACTTTTCCGCCCTGGCCTACGTCGGCGAGTCGGTCACCGATCCGCTGGCTTACTATGATAATAACACGGGCGGGACGATTAGCCTACTGAAGGCGATGCACGCCACCGGAGTTTCGCGGCTGGTTTTCAGCTCCACCTGCGCGACCTACGGCGAGCCGGAAGGGGTGCCGATCGTGGAGACGATGCGGCAGTCGCCCATCAGTCCTTACGGCTGGTCGAAGTGGTGTGTCGAACGAGTGCTTCGGGATTACGCCGCCGCGAATGACAACTTCGCCTTTGTCGCCCCGCGGTATTTCAACGTAGCCGGATGTGCGAGCGACGGCAGCCTGGGCGAGGATCACGATCCGGAAACGCATCTGATTCCGGTCATCCTTCAGACGCTGCTGGGTCAGCGCGAAAAGGTTGTCGTCTTCGGCACCGACTATCCGACGCCGGATGGCACCTGTATTCGCGACTACATCCACGTCGAGGATCTTTGCGAGGCTCATATAGTTGCGATGAACTCCTTGCAGCCGGGCGACGTAAAGTTCTACAATCTGGGCATCGGCCGGGGTTATTCGGTGAAGGAAGTAATCGATTCGGCGGAACGCGTGACGGGCAAGAAGGTGCCGGTGGAATACGGCCCGCGCCGGCCGGGCGATCCGGCTGCCTTGTTTGCCAACGCTAAGAAGATTCGCGATGAGCTAGGCTGGCAGGCGAAGCATACGGAGATTGACGACGTCGTCGCGACGGCATGGAAGTGGTTTAAGGATCATCCGCACGGTTACGGGGATTGACGAATTGTAAAGCCATTCATCGACAATAAATAACACCTGTCACATTTACCCACCAACATCGGAGAGTATTATGCCGTCTTACACTCGTCGTGAATTCGCGAAGTTGTCGTTGGCCGCCCTGCCCGCGGCCGCTTTTTTATCCAGCTTGAGTAGGCTCCATGCCGCCGAACCACCGCGCGAAAAGCCGAACTCCAAAGTGCGAGGCGTGCAAATCGGTATCAATGTACCTTATAGCTTCGCCAACCAATCCATGAGCGGCGACGAAATCCTCGACAAGTGCGTTCGGATCGGCATCAGCGGCGTGGAATTGCGAACGCAGCCGGTTGAGACTTTTTTGGGGGTGCCGCCCGAGTTACTTTTTCCGAAGAAGTCCGCGGCAAAGGGCGGTGACGGCGCCGCCGGAAAACTGCGCGAATGGCGCCGCTCGGCCCCAGTGGAACGGGCCAGGGAGTTCCGAAAGAAATACGAAGACGCGGGCGTACTGATCGAAATCGTCAAGGTCGACGGCTTGTTCGGGATGTCTGACGAGGAATTGGACTACGCCTTCAACCTGGCCAAGGCGCTGGGCGGCCGGGCGATTTCAAGCGAGATCTCCCACTCAAAAGCCGAACTCAAACGGCTTGGGGGATTCGCCGACAAGCACCAGCTCATGGTCGGCTATCACGGCCACGCTACGACGAAGCCCGAGCATTGGGAAGCGGCTTTTGCCGTGGCAAAGTATAACGGCGCCAACGTCGACCTGGGCCACTTCGTCGCCGGCAACAATGTTTCACCAGTTCCCTTCATCCAAAAATATCACGACCGGATCACGCACGTGCATGTGAAAGATCGCAAGTACCACAACGGGCCCAACACTCCGTTCGGCGAGGGGGACACGCCGATCAAAGAAGTGCTGCATTTGATCCGCGACAATGCGTGGAACATCCAGGCGACAATTGAGTTCGAATACAAGGTTCCCAAGGGCTCGGACCGCATGACGGAAATTGCTCATTCGGTCCAGTATTGCCGGGATGCGCTGGCCTGACGATCGACGCGCGGGCGGACTACTGCCGGAGATGCAATGAAGCGGTTATGCCGCCTGACTGTCCTTCTCCGCCTCCGCTAGACGCTCGGGACTGATGTGGCCGTCATCACTCACGTCCTCGAAACGCACCGAGACCTGCTTCGAGACGCCCGATTCCTGCATCGTCACGCCGTAGATCGTGTTAGCGCAGGTCATCGTCTTCTTGGAGTGCGTGACGATGATGAATTGCGTCCACTTGAGGAAGTCGTGAAGCACGCGAGTGAAACGGTCGATGTTCGCCTCATCCAATGCCGCATCGACCTCATCCAGAACGCAGAACGGGCTTGGCCGGCTGCGGAACATGGCCAGGAGCAAGGCAACGCAGGTCAGCGTCTTCTCGCCGCCGCTTAAGAGCGATATGCTCCGTGGCTCCTTGCCCGGCGGCCGCGCGACGATCTCGATGCCGCTTTCCAGAATATCGGCGCCTTCTTCCAACAGAATATCGCCTTGCCCGCCGCCGAACAAGTCGCGGAAGAGCTGTTGGAAATGGCCGCGCACCGTTTCCAACGTCTCGGCGAAGAGGCGGCGGCTGTCGGTATTGATGCGGTCGATTATCTTCTCTAGCGACGATTTTGCCGCCGAGAGATCCTTGTGCTGTCCCGACAGCGTCTGGAAACGCGATTCCAGGGCTTCCAGTTCCTCCAATGCTTCGAGGTTGACGTTGCCCAGGGCATTGATCTTTTGCCGCAGTTCCTCGATTTCCTGCTGCACCTCGTCGCGGTGCCTCTGCTCTTCGCCGCTGGGCTGGTATTCGAGTTCGGCGAGTTCGATGCCGTAGTCTTCGCGCAGCCGCCCGGCAAGGGTCTCGCGCTCAAGGCGGATTTCGCTGGCCGCCAGGTCCTGGGCGTGGATTTGCTCGTCGATCTTGCGCGCCGCGCGCGGCCGCGTTGGCCTTCGGAGTTTAATTGGGTTCGCTCGTGTTGCAGGGCCTTGCGCTGATTAAGGAAGCGGACGGTTTCGGCGGCAAATGCTTCCTTGCGAAGGTAAAGGTCGGCGATCTCCGACTCGGCGCGGAGGATGTTCCATCGGGATGCCTCAGACCTCTGTACGCAAAGTTCAAGTTGCAGGCGGCCTTCGTCGATGGCGCGGCCGCGCTCCTGGCGCGTCTCCTCGAACTGCCGCAGCCTCGCCCGCAAGTTCCGCAGGCGCTCCTCGCTCTTGGCCAACTCGACCTTGGATTCGGTCGTCTCGCGGGTCCGCGATTGCCGTTCGACTTCATACCGGGCGATTTGCTGCTGCAAGCCCGTGAGCCGAGTATCCATTTCCGCCAGGCCGGATTCATGTCGCGACCGCTTCTCGCGCGACTCGGCCAGCCGGGCGACTGCTGCGTCGTGCTGCACTGAGGCGGCCCGCAATTCGCCCTCCTGCGCGGCTCGCTGCTGCTGGTACTGCGTGCGGCGCTCCTCCGCTGTCGTCAGCTTGACGCGGTGCTCGGCCATCGCTTCGCCCGCCTGCCGATGCGCGGCGGCATGGCCGTCGAGTTCCTGTTGCCGCTGGGCTATCATCGACTGCATTTCGTGTACACCAGCTTCACTCGCGGCAACCCGTTCGTCGAGCGCCGCCAACTGGTCTTTGAGCTCTCGCAATTGGCTGCGGCGGGAGATCAATCCGCTGGCACCCTGTCGAGGGCCGACGACAAGCGTGCCGTCGGCTTGCAGGTGGTCACCGGACAATGTAACGAAATTTGGGCCATTAATCTGACGACCGTGGGCGTCCGCTAACGCCCGCGCGTGATCGAGTGTTTCCACGATCCAAGTCCGGCCCAGCAATCGCCCGACAAGGGCGGCGTAGTGCGGTTCCGCCTTCACAAAGCTGTCGCAGCGGCCGACGACACCCGGCTGACCTGCAAGATCCCCCTCTCCCTCCGGGAGAGGGTTGGGGAGAGGGGACTCTTCGGCCCGAGTCGCGAGCGGCACACCCTCACCCCCTGCCCCTCTCCCAAAGGGAGAGGGGAGCCAGGCGACTTGATCGCGCCACACGAAACCCACTCGGCCGGCGAAGCGCTTTGCATTCGCTCGCAAGTATTCCATCAGATCGCCGTTGGGCCGGGCGACGACATGCTGCGCGGTGGCCCCTAAGGCGACTTCGATCAAGGGGGCCATCTCGACGCTGACGCTCAAGAGATCGGCCACCAGACCCTCAACCGCGCGAAGCGGCCCCGCGTCGGCTTCGGCAGCCTTGGCGAGCACTTCCTTAACTCCGGCGGTGACGCCTTCCTGCCGGCGGTGCAATTCATCGAGCACCGCCGCACGTTCCGCCGCGCCGCTGCGCCGCTGCCGCAAGGCGGCCAATTCGTCGTTGCGAATCGCCAATTCGCGCCGCTGCTGGGCAAGTTGCTGCTCGGTCGCACGTACGTTTTCCAAATGCGCTTGGACAGTCCGAGACATCTCATCTCGCTGGCGGCGCAAGCCGTCGAGTTCTTCCCCGACGGCGGCAATCTGGCGCTCAAGATCGGCCACTCGCCCGCGACTCCGCTCGCGGACTGCCGCCGTGGAGGCAGCCTGGCTTTCCAGGCCGCTGATTTCGTTGCCCAGCGTGGCCGCGGCGCGCATTTGCTCGAGATAGCCGGCGCGATGCTGTTCGTGCTCGCCGCGCACCTGATCGAGCCGGGCGATCATATCGCTAAAGGCCCGTTCGCCTTCCACAAGCCGCTGAGCGATCGTGCGGTGCAGTGATTCGGCCGTTTCTACCGCTTCGGCCGTTTCCCGCCACTGCTGCTGCAAGTCGCCGGCGCGGGCGCTGAGAGAGACAACCTGGCGACGGTGACGTTCGATTTCAGCGTCCAGGTCCTTGCCGCGCCCGCGCTCGTGCTCGATGGATGCCTCCTGCGCGGCGATTCGCTCGCGATTGGCCGCGAGTTGGGCTTCGCCGCGGCGGATTTCCTCGTTGATCTCGGCGGTTTGGGTGTCGAGATCCAGCACGTGGGCTTCCGTGGCTTCGACGGCAGCTAGCACCGTGTCGCGGTCCGTGGTGAGGTCGCCGATGCGGCCTTCCGCGTCGGCCAGTCGCTCGCTCAGCCGCCGCCAATCGACAAGCCCCACTTGCGTCCGAAGTTCCTGCAAGGCGGTCGGTATGTTCCTTATAACGGCGGGCCTTGCCGGCCTGTGCCCGCACGCTCCGCAGCCGGCTCTCCACTTCATCTACAATGTCCGCCAACCGCAAGAGGTTCTGATCGACGCGCTCCAGCCGCCGTTGGGCCTCGATCTTTTTGACTTTGAAGCGGCTGATGCCGGCGGCCTCCTCGAAAATCATGCGGCGGTCTTTGGCTGACGATTGCAGCAGTGCGTCCACCTTGCCCTGCTCGATCACGCTGTAGGCCTGCGTGCCCAGCCCGGTGCCGGCCAGCAGATCGCGAATGTCGCGGAGGCGGCTGGGATTGCGGTTGATCAGGTATTCGCCCTCGCCGCTGCGGTACACGCGGCGCGTGATGTGAACCTCAGGCGTATCGACCGGCAACAAGTGGTCCGAATTGTTGAAGGTAAGCGTGATCTCCGCCGCGTTCATCGGCCGCCGCGTGGGCGAGCCGTTGAAAATGACGTCGGCCATTTCCTTGCCGCGAAGGCTCTTGATGCTCTGCTCGCCGAGTACCCATTTGATGGCATCGACGACGTTCGACTTACCGGAACCGTTCGGGCCGACAACCACCGTGATCCCGGCTGGAAACTCGAATCGCGTCTTGTCGGCGAAGCTTTTGAAGCCGACGAGTTCCAGCGCTTTGAGCATGGGTCGATTGGGATGCGGTATGAGGGACAGAATACCCTATTATAACAGGAATTGGCCCGAAAAACCGGGGGCAGAATGATAGAAAACTGGCTACTGATGGACAATGGATGGAACACAGAATATGTTCCGTGTTTCCTCCGTAGCTACATGTGTTTCGTCATTCGCTCGTTGGAGTTTCACTGGTCCCCGCGTCCTTGCCGCCGTCATCCAGCGTAGCTTCATAACTTCGGCCCGCTTCGGGCAAAGCGTCGATCTCGAACCGCCCTTGCAGGCATCCGGCCGCCTTGGCTTCCTGGACGGCCTGAACGACGTCGGGGTATGTGCCGCCGAGTTCCACGATGGCGCGGATCACGTCATCCACCCGCGTTGAGACGACCCGCTTCTGATCGGCTTCGTGTGGGGCGAACTTGCTCACCGAGATCTCGCCTTCGTTCGTGCTCGTGACCATGATCTCCTTGCCCGCGTTTACTAAGAGCGGCGTGAGGAAGCGCTGGTCCTGCCCGAAGAGGACGACCTCGGCGACGCGGTTTCGCGTGACGTGGACCATCGGCCATTCGGCGGGCGTGTTGAGCACATGGTAATGGAACTGTTCACCCAGGTTCTCGCCCTTCACCAAGGCGTCGTCCGGGCACATCACCGTCAGGGCGCGGAACGCGCCGTAGCGGGTCTCGGCGCTCGGTTGGGCCAGCAAGTCGCGAAGTTGTTCGTAGGCCGCCGAGTCGTGCATCACAGCCAGCGCCGAAAGCGCCTGGCTGCGCAAGGCCGGATTGCGGGCCGCCTTGGCCAACGGTTCGGCCGCCTCGCGGAAATCGAGATAGGCCAGCGCTTCGGCCGCGTTGCACTGCACGCGCGGGTCGGGCGACTGTGCGCCGGCAATCAGCACGTCCGCGGCCGGCTTGCCGATCGCTTCCAGCTTGATCGCCGCTTCGGCCGATGTCGCTGGATCGAGGAGTTTCGTCCGCAATTTGGCCACGCGGTCCTTCTGTTCGACCGCCGATTCACGAAGGTCGATCGCCCTCAGCACCTGGAAGTACCGCTGCAAGTTGTTCTTGTAGGCCGGATCGACCGTGAGATCGACATAGTTGCCGCGGATCGCCCGTGCGACACCCTCCTTGATACCGTGCCTATGCGTGCTGAAGCGGCGATTGATGACGTTCGCCACTTGGGCGCTTTTGACAACCGCGTTCTTGAGCTGTTCGGGTGTCAAGTTCGTGTCTTCGGCCCCGTTGAGGAGCAGGCCGACGGAGCGCGACTCCCAGGCCACGCCGCCGCCCAACACAACTCCGCGCTTGAGTAGGAGACTGTCGTGCTTATCGCTGGCTGTCGGTTCAACGAGCACAGGTCCCTGGGCAAGGCCGCGGGGTTTGCCTTCCAGTATCCGTCCGGAGATCACCGCGCCATCCATCATTCGCGTTTCCAGCAATGTGCCGCCGCGAAGACTGCTCGTTTCGCTACGGTCGGTCACGCGAAGCTCGACGTCGAACGGATCGCCTTTCTGGATTCCAGGCCGCAGAAACCCGCGGACGATGACGAGCGACCAGTTTCGTGTGGCGAGGAGGCGGTTGGGATTTTCTACGCCGCGGCGCTCCATTTCTGCGATAAGCATCGCCCTCTGCGGTGACGGCTCAGGATCGCTGCCGGTGCCGTGCAGCCCGGCGACAAGGCTAACCGCCTCGACGCGGACTGGAAACATGCCGAACGGCACGGCCAAGTCCCCGACAGTATGCGGTTGGTCGTCGGACTTGGCGCCCGCGTCTTGATCCGACGCAACCTTCGCCTTGCCCGGCGAGATGAGGTTCCACGAGGAGCAGCCAGCCAGGACCGCCGCGCAGGACGACAGGAGGAAGAAGCGTCGTTTCATACTTGGAGACCGATATCGGGACCGTCGCAAGAAAAACCTGATCAGGGGCCGGAACATTAACAATTCGGCCGGGCCGGGTCAAGAGATGCAAGTGAGAGAAAGTGGCAGTTGGCGCGGCGCGTCACAACCCGACGGGTAAGCGAGGTAACTTACTCCCTCGCTCACGTTTCGGGTTATGATTGCCGTGGGCAGAAAGCACAATAAACACTTCCCACGGTCGCAGCTAGCATTGCTAGCGTATGCCTACTCCGGAATCCGCCGGATAGCCAGCGAGAGCATGATCCAATTCAGGCCGTTGAAGAGCATCTCGATGCCCACCAGCAGGCCGATGATCCACCAATCGCCTTCGCGAAAGTCGCGGAGTATTACCACGCCAAGCAGGAGCGTGACGCAGCCGTTCAAGAGCGACCAGCCCCATTGCGGAAACCGGATGACGAGCGTCGCCAGGATGCGGAAAAGACCCAATACGATGAACATGATCGCCACGAAGGCGGTGATGATCGCCACGGTGAGCAGCGGGTCTTTTTGCATCGCGAGGCTTGCCGCCACGTAGAGCATTCCCACGAGCACCTGGACGAGAAACCCGCCCCACCTGCCCGCCCAAAACGAACCGATGATTGTGCCCACGCCTGCCACCAGGAGCACGACGGAAAGCACGGATATCGCGGCCCACGAACTGACCGCCGGAAATACAATCGACAGGATGCCGCACGCGAGCAGCAGCACGCCGAGCGAGAAGAACCACCACCAGTGCCCGCGGACATGGTGCAGTTCGTGCTTGACAAAGTCCGCAGCCGGCATGGGCGCGACGAACGGGCCGCTTGCGCCCATGCTGCTTGACGTGGTGTGAGTCTCGGAATTCATTATTGTTGCTCCTTGAGGTGACAGAGCGGATTTCGGAACCGATCCAATTCTAATTCGAGGTTCGCGGGAAAGCTAATGTCATCCCGGAGGGATCCGAGCCATAAGCCCGCTCGAGCGCATCGGGGGGGTACGAAATCCAGGCCCGCTTTCGTCACCTTACGCCGCTCGGCGGCGGATTATCTGGCCTTGCGGCACGTTGCTCCCATCCGCCAACTCGATCCCGGAGTCCAGCACCTTGAGCACCGGCGGCTCTTCCTCGCGCTGCTTCGGCCGCATGTCGGGCAGAATCTGAAGCAGGCTGGGCATGACCAGGCAGCTTAAGAGGCAACAAGCCATGCCAAGTGTGAGGACGCGGCCCAAGCTGTGCAGGCCGCGATGCGAGGCGATCATCAGCGCGCCGAAGCCGACGATGTTCATTAGCGTGTTGATGACCAGAGCCGCCGAGGTTGAGGCCGGCATGCGGTAAGGGTGCGGCTCGCGGAGGTAGTCGTGTACGATCTGCACGCCTGTATCGACGCCGATGCCCAAGATCAGCGGTAAGACGATCATATTGGCCGGGTTGAGCGGAATGCCGAGGAGGCCAAGCAGGCCGAAGAGCTGTAGCTTCGACGTTATCAGCGGCAGCAATGCGAGGAGCGTCATGCGGATGCTGCGGAAGTCGAGCCAGACGACCACTACGACGATGATCACGCCGTAGAGGGCACCTTTCTCATAGCCCCGCTTCATTTCCAGCGACGATTCGTAGACCTGGACGGGATTGCCCGTCACGCCAGTGTCGATGGCCGGATTGGCGGCGTGCAGGCGGTCGTCGACGGCCCGCAACTGGCCGACGAACTGCTCCATTTCGGCCATGTTCCAGATGTCGGCCTTGGTATGGATCTGCATGCAGTAGTAGCCGCTCTTGCCGACGAGCCGCCCCACAACGCCTTCGGGCAAGTCTTTTAACACGGGCGGTTCGGGGTTCGATACTTCCCGCAAGACGCAGAGGCATTGCAGCGTGTCGGCCGCCAGCCGCTGCTGGAAGGCGGAGAGGCGATCATAGTATTCCTGGTCCGAGAGCGCGGCGACGAGGCCGTGGAGCTGTTGCAACTGCGCCGCCTCGTCGCGCTTCTGCATTGCCAACATGACGCCTTGCAGCTTTTCCAGCGCGCGATTAAGTTGCTCGCGCGGCACAACCGAGATTTTCGTCGGGGCAGACTGCGTCAATTCCGCTACCGCAAGGCGATCGTGAATCCGCTGGATGATCGGCCGCTTCGCGGTCACGGCGTCCGGAAGATACGTGGCGATCTCATCGACCGAATCGACCATCGGGCAAAGCTCATGGTTCGTGTACATCGCCTTCCGAAGCACGACTTCCTCGCGGCTCTTGGCCATCACCGTGGCGAACGAGGCCCCGCAGTCGCTTTCCAAGAGCGTCTTCTCCAGTTCGACGCTCTCCAGTCCCTTGGCCTGAAGATTGAGCAAGTTGTGGTCGTACCAGAGGTCCTTCAATCCGGTGCAAACCAGCACGGTGAAGACGATATAGCCCGCCACAACGAGTTGCGGCCGGTTCGCGAGCGGGCGCACCCAGGCGTAAACATCCAGCGGCGAGGGCACCGGCCATTCTCCGCGATGGGCGTCCGACCAATGCAAAAGCGCTGGCAGCGTGGTCAACGAGGCGAGCCAGCATAGGATGATGCCGCCGCCGGCGATGATGCCCAGCTCGGCGATACCGGGAAAGTCGCTCAGCCCGATGGTGAAGAAGGCCAGGGCGGTGGCCGCGGCGCTGGTCGTCAATCCGGGGCCGACGGTGCGCGGCGGTTTCCATCAAGGCGTCGAAGGTATTCATCTTTTCGCGCGCGGAATCGCAAATACTGCGCGATGTGATAGACGCCGTAGTCGCTGCCCAGACCGATGACGATCGTGGCGAAGGCGCTGCTGAGAATGTTGAGGTGGCCGACCGTGAGCAGAATGTAGCCGAATGACCAGCCCATCGGCACGAGCAGGCAGGTTAGCGCCATGGCCGGATGCCGCACACATCCGAAGCCTGCGACATAGAGCAGGCCAACGCCGAGGAAGGAGAGGACGCCGGCTTGGGCCATCGCGTATTGGCTCGATTCCATCTCGTCGTTTTCCATGACCGGAATGCCGGTCAGCCCGACCCAAGCGTCAGGATGGCGGATTTTGGCGTCGGCGACAATCTGCCGTAGCGAGGCGAGTCCTTCGGAGTATTCCGTGAAACTGTCCGACTTCTCGTTCTTCACGAGATAGAGCGCAACGAGGCCGACGCGGCCGTTCTTGCAGAGCTTGTATTCGGAGCCAAGCCGCTCGTCGCGCATCGACGAGAGCGCCGACATGGCGGGAAACGGCGATTGATACTCGCCCGGCCGGCTGAGCGCGGCGGCGAGGATGTTCAACGACCGGGATTCCTGTTCTTGGCCGCCTTGCAGTGAGGCAGCGGCTTGGCTCGGGTTGCCGCGGTCGATCTGCTCCGCAAACCAGGCGATTTGCCCACCGACGTTGAGCGCAGCTCATGTCGCCTTGGAGCAATCCTTGCGACTGGCTGAGAAAGCCATCGATCTCCTGAAGCGTCTTTAGACTGACTTGATCGCTGTACAACCCTTTGGATTTGAGTTTCGCGATGTCGATCTTGTGCTGGACGAGGCGGAAGTATCTCGGCTGGCGATTGAGCGCGGCGGCCAGCTCGTCCAGGATCGGCGGCACGACCCGCGGGTCCTTACTGGAGACGACGACCGTCACGTCATCCTGTTCGCCAAACTCCTTGACGTATTCATTCCAGCGGCGGTTCGACTCGCTCTTGGGATTGAGCAGATCGGCGCGGCTGGTGTGGAAGCCGAGGCCGAGTTGGGCACCGGCCAGCGACAAGGCTACCAGAAGCGCGGAGACCGTTATGACCGAAACGGGAAACCGGGCCACCAGCAGCGTCAAGAGCTTCAGCGGCCGAGCCAGCAGTGTGGATTCCGATGGCTTCCCTTCCGCGGACATAAGTTCAATTCCGGCAAGTAGTTACATGCTGTTGGGAGCACGCGGGTTTACTAATGTCGGCGGAGCGCGATCCTTGCCCCCGACGAAGTTTGCGGATTCTACTTATTGCCCCCTACTGCGGCAAGAGGAAACGTAGTTAGCCCATCTTCTCAATTGCCTGCTCAAGCAATTGAGGCAGATTTGCCAGGCGGCGGAGGTCGGCCACGAGCCGCGGGTGGGAATAGATTCGGACCCGCTTCACATAGTCGTCGAACTGCTCGGTGGCCAGCGCCCGTACGACAGGCGAGATATCGGCAAGTTGGCGCCAGGTGCCTTCCTTGGGGAACTGGATCTCGATGGAAATCTGCACCTCGCGGGCGACCGGCGGGGCGTCGAAAAGGATCTCGTGCGGGGCGACGATTCGGCCTAGCGACGTGCTTGCCAGCGAGGCGAATTGCTCGCAGCAGGCCGCCAACCAGGGATACGGCCGCCGGGCGAGCCGCTCGTAAAGCTGCGCATCCTCCGCGAAGCCGAATTGGGCCAGCCGCTTGTAAAGCTGCCGCGTCGGCCCGAAGAGGCCTTGCAGCAGTTCGGCCGCCGGTCCGGCACCGGCTACGCGCTGCATCTCGGCGACGAACTCATGCTCCGCAAGCCGGAAAAGGCTGTCTAGCTCCAGCGAGCCGTGCAAGAGGTAGAACGCCCGTTGGAACATGGCCGTCGCCGCGCGGACGCCGTGATGCCAGTAGACTTCGCTGAACATCACATAGCGGGCGAAGACCATCAGCTCGGCGGCGGTGCGGCCCTTGTCGGTGATTGCCAGACCGTCGCCCGCGCGGTTCAGACAGAGGCTGCCCAAGAGCCGCTGCTGGTCGAAGTGCCGCCCGTAAGGCACGCCCGCGTGCAGGCTGTCGCGGTAGAGATAGTCCATCTTGTCGATGTCGATCGGGCCGGAGAGCATGGATGCCATGATCCGCGAGGCGGCGTCGCGGGGCTTTTCGCTGAGCAGGGCCACGACGTCGCGCGGCTGTACGTTCCAGTCGTGTCGCAGCACGTCGCCGATCTCGCCTTCGAGCAGAAAACTGTTGGCGAACAGTTCGTGGCTCGGCACGCCCGGCAGTTCGATGTCCTCGATGGGGTGGCAGAACGGCCAGTGCCCCAGATCGTGCAGCAGTGCCGCGGCGAGAAAGATCTCGGCATTCTCGGGGCTGATCGCCGCCTGGAAGCGATCGTCATGGGCAAGCCGCTTGAGGTAAAGCAGCGCGAGGCGGAAGACGCCCAGGCTGTGCTCGAAGCGGGTGTGATGGGCGGCCGGATAGACCAGCGACACGAGGCCAAGTTGGCTGATCCGCGCCAGGCGGCGGAAGTCGGCCGTATCGATCACCTGCCGCACGCGGCGCGTGAGCGGCACGTCGAGTCTCCGGCGGAATGCGGATCAGCGCGCGGCGGGCGTCCAGCGCGGCAACTTCTGGCAAGTCAAGCAGAGTAAACATGCGAGGATTATACCACGCGCGATCACGAGCTGCGGATTTCCAGCTTCTCGCTCGGCTGCGGCCGACTTCGCCGCGGCGGGCGCGGCCAGAGTTCGGCATCCGCCTGGTCGCGATGGGATTGCACCACGATCTGACCGACCAGACAACACGCGCCAAGAAACGTCAAAGGAAGAACAACTTGCAAAAGTTCCTGCGACATGTTTTCGTCCTGGGGGAGGGAACGAGTAGGTATCGTGTACCATTATCGGCCCCAGGCGAAAGAAAGCTGTAGACGCCAAACGGCCGGCCATACTACGGCTACCAGCCGCGCGAAGCGAGCAAGCCGCGAGATCGGCGCATCAATCCCTATCGGGCGACCATTGCGGCCGCTCGGGCGCCGCGGGATTCGGGTCGATCGTTTCGCGCCGATCGTGCGGGGCGGGATGCTTGGCCGCCATGTCAGGCTGCGCGACCGAGTCGCCCGTTGCCACCGAGATAATCTGCTCGGCTTGCAGTTTGCGGCCGTCGCGAGTCGTATAACGCACAAAGACTTTCAGGCGATCATGTTCGGGCAGCGACCACCACTTCAACCGCAGGTGGATGCCGGGCCCGCTTCCGGTATGGACCATGCGTTCCGTTTGCGCGGCGGAAAAGTCCCACCGCGCCAGCCGGGCCTGTTCGCCCTCGAGGGCCGGGTCGATAAGCGCGACGCTCGTCTCGCCGGCCAGCGGCACGATTTTGCCGGCGAAGTCGCGGGGTTCGACAACGACGAGAAGTCCCTCATCGCCGGCCGCACTGCTGCCGATGCCGCCGGTAAGCGACGGATGCAAGGTTATTTGCGCCACGGTCTGATTGTCAACGATCGAGGTCCCGCTGGCTAGCCGCACGTCGGACGGCCGCCAATTTGACGCGCCGCCCGGCGCAGGAATACGTCCCGGCTCCTTGCCGGCGGGTGCGCGGAGCGTACTGGGAACATCGCCGGATGGAGCTTCGATGCCCGGCGAGATGTTCAACGGCCCAATGCCGGGCGCTGCCGGCTCGGCGGGCGTTTTCGATGGCGGCAGCAAGGCGGGACCGGGCCGCGTGAAGGCGGGCGCGTGCTGGAGCCCGCCCGGCAGCATAGCGCCTGGCGCCGCGGGGCTGACCACCGCGCGCGGCGGCGCCGTGGCGGCATTGAGCTGTTCTTCCAGGTCCTCGATGCGGCCTTTCAGCCGGTAGATTTCCAGCTCTTTGCTGTTGTTGTCGCGCTCCAAGTAGGCGACGTTGGGATCGCTGCGGCAACCTGCCAGAACGACGCCCAGCAAGGCGAGAACGACGGCATTGGCGATTCTCATAAGGCCCTCGCAATCATTGCGCTGTCACGGCATCCTTGCCGCGGCCCCCCGCTCACCTCGTTACGACGCTCCGCGTCGTAACGCATCTTCCGGACGCTCTGCGTCCATTCGCTTCTTCATACTTACATGGCCGCGGAGTGGCCATCAAGTGCGTTCCCATGCGGAGCGTGGGAACGAGTTTCTTGGATCTATTCCGCCTTCGGCGCATCCATGTGCTCGATCACCTGGTCGATCAATCCATATTCCAAGGCTTCATCCGCCGACATGAAGCGGTCGCGATCGGTGTCTTTTTCGATCTTGTCCAACGGATGGCCGGTGTGCTTGATCAGGATGCGGTTGAGCCTCTCCTTGACCTTCCCGAACTCCTTGGCGTGAATCATGATCTCCTCGGCGGTGCCTTCCATGCCGGCCAGCGGCTGGTGGATCATGATGCGCGCGTTGGGCAGGGCCTTGCGCTTGCCGTGGGTGCCGGCGCGTCAGCAGCACCGCGCCCATCGACGCGCACTGCCCGATGCAATACGTGGCCACGTCGCAGGTGACGAACTGCATGGTGTCGTAGATGGCCAGGCCGGCCGTGACGCTGCCGCCGGGCGAATTGAGGTACAGGTGGATGTCGGCCTTGGCGTCCTCGCGATTGCAGGAACAGCAGTTGGGCGACGATGGTGTTGGCCACTTCGTCGTTGACCTGCGAGCCGAGGAAGACGATGCGGTCGTTCAGCAGGCGGCTGTAGATGTCCATCGCCCGCTCTTCGCGGCCGCTCTTCTCGACGACGTAGGGAATCAGAGGCATTTCCGTTTTACTCCTCATCTTCCTTGGCTGCGATTTGCTTGGTGAGCACGTCGTCGACGATGCCGTAGGCCTTGGCCTCTTCGGCGTTCATGTAGAAATCGCGGTCGGTGTCCTTGGCGATGCGCTCGATCGGCTGGCCGCTGTGCGATGCCAGGATCTGGTTCAACTTCTCGCGGGTCTTGAGGATTTCCTGGGCCTGGATTTCGATGTCCGAAACCTGGCCGCCGACCTGCCCGTAGGGCTGGTGGATCATGATCTTGGCGTGCGGCAGGGCGAAGCGTTTGCCCTTGGCTGCCGCCGGCCAGCAGCACCGCGCCGCCGCTGGCCGCCAGGCCGACGCAGTAGGTGGCCACCGGGCAACTGAGGATCTGCATCGTGTCGTAAATGGCCAGCGTCGCGGTGACGCTGCCGCCCGGCGAGTTGATGTAGAAGTGGATGTCCTTGCGGCGATTCTCGCTCTGCAAGTAGAGCAGCTTCATCACCAGCTCGTTGGCGTTGCCGTCGTGGATCTCGCCCTGCAGAAAGATGATGCGGTTCTCCAGCAGCAGATCGCCCAGCGTCAACTGCCGCTGCCGCTGATAGTCTCGGTAAGATGCCATGAATGAGTCCTTAGTACTTGGTGCTTAGCACTTAGTACTCAGTACTTGGACGCTCGCCTCCGTGCGGACGCTCGCTGCCTAAGTTCTAAGACCTAAGTTCTAAGACCTCCTTCTTATGTCCGGTCGCCGCGTGTCTCGCCGCGGGCGGCTTTGAGTTCGTCGATCGGTTCGTTGCTGCCGGGTTTGGCTGCGGGGATATTTGATTGTTCGGCGCCTGCGGCCGTCAGGTCAAGGGCCGCCACATCGCTTTCTTCATCCTTGTAAGGGGTCTCCTTGAAGACCGCGCTGGCCAGGATCAGGTCAACCACTTTTCGCTCGATGATCTGGTTCCGCAGCACGTCCATCGAGCCGCGCTTCTCCAGCCGGGCACGCACGCGCCGCGGCGTGTCGTTCGTCTGCCGCGCGATCATGGCGATTTCCGCATCGTAATCGGCCTCGTCGGCGTCGATCTCCTGCTCCTCGGCGATCCGCTCGAGAATGAAATGCTCCTTGAGTGCCCGCGCGGTGGAGATGCGGCTGTTCTGCCGCAGCTCGTTTTCGTGGGCGCGGATTTCGTCTTCGCCGAAACCGCTCCGCTGCAATTCCATCACGGCCCGCTCCAACTCGCGGTGGCTCTGTCGTTCCAGCAGCCCCTCGGGCAATTGCCAGTTGGCGGCTGCCGTCAGCGCCGCGGTGACTTGCTCGCGGGCGGCCTGGCGCTGCTGGTACTCCAACCGTCTGCACGAGGTTGTCCTTGATCGCGTCGCGGAGATCGGCTTCTAGCTTGAAACCGCCCAACTCTTCCAGCAATTCGGGCGTCAACTCGGGCAGTCGCAGGACTCTTGACCTCCAGCACCTCAAAGACGCCGGTCACTTGCTGGCCGCGCAGACTCGCGTTGTCGGCGGCGTCGCTGATGGTCATCGGCAACTCGCGGGTCTCGTCCGCCTTGACGCCCGTCATCGCCTTGTCGAAGCCTTCAATCTTGCCGTCGCGGAAGCTGAGCGTGGGACGCAGGCGGATGACCTCTTCCTGGCGCTGGAAAGCACAGTGTCGCCATGCTTGAAGGTAAGGTTCGTCGTGATGTAATCGCCGGGCTTGGCGGGGGCGTCGACTGGTTCCAATCGGCCGCGATTGCTCAGAAGCCGCGTCAACGCCCGATCGACGTCCGCATCGGTGAACTCCTTCGCCGGCTTCTCGATTTTGAGGCCCTTCCATTGCGGCAGATCGAACTGCGGGCGGACCTCGAGATCGAACTCAAAAGTCATCGGGCCGCTCTCGGGGACCTCGATCGACTCCATGTCCAATTCGGGCTCGCTGATGGCGGAAAGGTCGTAATCGTCATGGATCTGGCCGAGGCTGTCCATGAGAAGCGCGCCCTTCACCTTGGCGCCGACCTCCTTGCGAAAGCGATTCTCCACCAGCTTGCGCGGGGCGTGGCCAGGACGGAAGCCCGGCACGTGCGCATCGGGCATCAACTCGCTGAACTCCTTGTTGAGATAGCGATCGATGTCCTCGCGAGATACGGTAACCGTGATATGGCGTTCGCAGGCGCTGCGGTCGTCGATTTTCACTTGAAGATCGAGCTTGGGCTGCTCTTGCTGGCCGTCTTCGCCCTCGGCAACGCCAACCGCCTGGTCGCCGTCCTGCCCCGTCAATTCTTCGTCGTGCTCGTGTTCCTGTGCCATGGCAACCTCCTATCAAAAAGAAAGAGCGGGTGATCGGGTTCGAACCGACGACAACGACGTTGGCAACGTCGTGCTCTACCAACTGAGCTACACCCGCTTGCGTATCGCAAATTATATGTCAGAGAAATGGGAAGGTATCCCTTTTCTCCAGAGTCAGCCGATTGTGAGCGGCGAAATTATAGGCTCCCTTGGGCCGCGTTCAAGGCCAATTCAACCAGAACCCCATTAAAACGGGCGTTTCGGGGACTGTCAATGACCCTCGCGCGGACGATGTTTTTTCCCGGCTTTTCGCTGATTGGTCATGTCGTCCCAGAACCGACGCGAGCGCCAATGGTTGAACCGGCAGTCTCAATTTTGAGACTTTTGAGACTGGTTTGACGCGGGTTTGCGCCTGTTTGAGGCAAAATGCGACACGTTTCTTGGCAGGCCGACCTCGTGAATTTCCGCGGCGAAACCGTATGTGTGAGACGATTTGAGACACTTTGAGGCGCTTTTGGGGAACACATGCGCAATCTCGATATGATCGCCCTCAAAGGCGCAAAGCTCGCAAAGAAGTTGGAGGATGAAGGAAAGGAAGAATGGGAAAAGAAAATAGACCGAGCTTTTTCGCAGTCCACAATACCTAAGTTTCTTGTGCCGATTTTCGTGTCAGTGCCTTTGTGTTCATCGTGGTTCTGTTCTGTTCGCCGCCTGCCATTTTGGCAGTCGGGCATTATCGAGTAATTGCCTTGTTTTGCGAGTTGTGCCTCGGTCTTGCGCAAAATCAGGTCGCTGCTGCGCATCGGCAAATTCGGCCCTAAGTTGTGTGTGTACAACAGTTTACGTTAAACAGTGGCGCGGACGGCAGCCCTTTCCTCCACATGGAGCGATGGGATCGCGTCACGCCGGCGCACGCACCGCTTACGTGCCATTTCTTGCATGTAAACAACAGCATACTAGAGATAGCACATATTGTGCCGATTGCGCGAAACCAATCCCGTTGGAGCGCGAGGAGTAACAGATCCCTCATTTCAGCAGATAACATGCCAATTCTTTCTCATCCCGCACGAACAGCTGTCCGCCGGAAACGGTGGGCACGGTCCACGTCCGCTCGCTAGAGAATTGGAACTTGGAAATCTCCTTGTATTTCTGCGGCGAGGGTTCGGCGAGGGCGAGCGTGCCGGACGCGCTGAGGATGATCAGCCGGCCGTCGGCGACGATCAGGCTGCCACGATTGAAGCCGCTGGCCTGCCACTTGCTATTCCCGGCGCGGAAGTCGAGGCAAGCCAGTTCGTTGTTGTTGAAGCCATAGAGGTAACCGTCCAGGAGCACGGAGGTGGCGAAGAAGTTCTTCATTTTCTTGTTCGCCCAGAGCTTTTCGGCGGCCGGCTTGCCATCTTTGGCCGAGAGCTGGAACAGCGCGCAGCCCGTGCTATAGCCGGTGGAAATGAAGAGCTTGTCTTCGGAAACGATTGGCGTGGCTACGTTGGCGTCCAATTCGGTTTTCCATTCGTGCCGCCAATACTCTTTGCCGTCGGCTGGTGAGACGCTCACCAGGGCCTCGCCCATGAGGACGATGATCTGCGGCACGCCGTCGATGGCAACCACGCGGGGCGTCGAGTAGCCGATCTTGTCGTTCAAGGAGGTCCAGAGAAGCTTGCCGTTCTTCTTGTCGTACGCCGCGAGCGACTTGCCTCCGCCCGCGCCGACGTCGACGATAACTTTATCGCCGTCGATTACTGGCGAGGCGGCGAAACCGTATTCGGGCAGTTTGCCGCCGCGAAGCTCCAGGAGGTCTGCCATCCAGGCGCGCTTTCCATCGGAGGCGTTGAGGCACATCAACGCGCCTTTAGCGCTAAGCACATACACCAAGCCGGAATCGACGGTCGGCGTGGCCCGCGGCCCGTCGCCGTAGTCGCCGTTCTGGTAGAGGTCGCCGATGCGGGTCTTCCAGATCGGTTTTCCATCGGCCGCATTGAGACACACGGCGAATTCACCCTCCTCGCTGCCGAAACATGTATGGGCCCGATCAGCCACGACGGAAACCGCGGAGAAACCGTTTCCCAGCGGCACGCGCCAGAGTTGCTTGGGGCCG
Source organism: uncultured Planctomycetia bacterium (assembly GCA_963775975.1). Classification (GTDB taxonomy): domain Bacteria; phylum Planctomycetota; class Planctomycetia; order Pirellulales; family Thermoguttaceae; genus JANXQG01. The sequence continues at coordinate 3,798,791 of CAVZKX010000002.1, read as the reverse complement.
TTTTCCGGCCATTTGGCGAGCAGGCCCGTTTCGCGGGAGATGCCGTCCTGATACGGCCCGCGCCAGTTCGGCCAGTCGTCGGCGTGAGCCGAAGCGGCGAGGAAAAGTTCAGCGGCGGCAAACAGAAGCAGGTGAAGCAGGGTGCGCGTTGTCATCAAGCGGTCTCCACTTATAAGTATGGCACAAGATCAAAGCCAGAATTCTACCTTACACCGCGGCCGAGGCCAATTGGGCAGCCATTGTCATGCATCCTGATCTAAGAATGGAAATGCACGCAGCAATCCATCAGGACGACGGGTCGATCCGGAACACCGGCATGTGCAGCGGCTTGATAAGCCTCTGGCTGTATCGCTCCGGAAGACGGGGAACGCGAACGTTCTTTATCCGCAAGCCTTGTCCGTTCGCTTCGACCTCGACGGGCGTTGACGTGGGCTCACCGGTCATCTCGTCCACGGCGGTCACTCGACCCTTGAAGGCGACATCGAGGCTAACCGCATTCAGATAATTTTCATTCGCGCGGCGGGCGAAGGCCGCCACATAGACCCGTCCGCTCGGTTTGCGGAAACATGCCGTCACGACGCCATCCGATCGCTCCAGGTCCTTGAGCGAGGTCACATCCCGCCGGCCGTCAGCGGCGACAACATCGGCGTCAATCAGCTCGCGCAGGAATGAACAGGTCGAGCGATCGGCGAGCCGCGCAAGGAACTCGTCGCGCTCGCGCGCGGCCGGATAGGCGCCACAGGCGACCATCGGCAGGCCACCGTGCGTGGTGTAGTCGATCCGCCATCGGAAGCTCTCTGGGAGTCGAGCGACGTGCACGGTTCGCCCGCTGTTCGCCGTGAAGTCAGCCGGTGAGAGGACTTCCTTTGATTCGGCGTCCTCAATCGTTAAGCGGCAGTCGCGGGCCTGATAGTCGCGGCGAAAATCGACGCGCACGCCGGGCGCAGCCGCATCGTCGCTCGGCTTGACCTCAAAATCCCGCCACAAGTGCCACAATTCCCAGCAGGCCAGCTTCGGCTTGCGGTCGAAGGTCATAATGCCAAAATTGTTGAACTGCCGGTCCTTCGCCGGATCGGGCTTGCCGTCGTTCATGCGGTAATTGATCCCGCCCACGGTGCCCGCCCGCATGAATTCGGCCCAGCGCTGCGGGAAGCCCCAGGCGTGGAGCTTCTCCATGACGGGCGTGTTCGGGCCTTGCGAGTAAACCTGCGGCATGTAGTTGTTCGCGCCGAACTCGGTATGAAGAAACGGGCGGTCGTCGCATCCCTCGAAGCGGGCGAACTCTTCCAACGGCGGCCAGCCGCGGTCCTTGCTGAGATAGGTGTTGTGCAGGTAGATGTCGAGGAAGCTGGGCGTGCGATAGCCGAAAGCACAGTTAGCGTAGCCCAGCGGAACCATCGGATCGATAGGCTTATAGGCGTTGTAGCATCGGGCGAGCAAGTAATCGAGCCGGTCGAATGGGTGGCGCCCGAGATGGCCCGACCAGCGGTCGGGGCCCATCACTTGCTCGTTCGCAAGTTGCAAGATGAGCAGCCGCGGGTTGGACATCGTGGACCGATAGGTTTCGACGCGCTCGGCAAAGTTTCTTTCCAATAACGCCTTGAATTCCTCGTCCGTCGCGGCTTTTTCGCAAAAATGCTCCTTCCAGCCGTGCAGCGGAACGATGCCCATGAACTTGTAGCGCTCCAAGTATTCGATTTTTGCCGTGCGGATGGTATTCGCGCCGAGCGATTTGAGGTACGCGGCGTCTTCGTCGTTCAAGTCGCCGGGCAGCGTTCCTTTGACCAGGAACGGTTCGCCATTGAGGAACAGTTGGCGGCCGCGGATCTCGACGAGCGTCGTCGGCGCGGTCAGCTTCGTGGTGTGCTTGCCGTCGCCTTTAGCCGGCTCGGTGACTTCGAGTGAAATGGTTCCGATTTTCGGCTGCCGACACAACCATAGGGAACCGGTAAGGGCGCGATCGGCGACATGTTTTCCGCCATGTTCAATGCCGCATTGGCCTTTTAACGGTCCGGCCGGCGAGTAAATCTCCAGGTACAATCGGCCATCGCCGGCGGCCGCACGCCGCACGGCCACCGCGCCCGGCGCGGCCTGAGAGAGCGAGATCGAGACGACTTCGTCGGTTTTAGTGTCGGCAAGTTGCACCGCGTTTACAGGCCGCGGCGGCACAAACAGCGCGGGCAAAGGAATAGCGTTGGGCAAATGCGGGCCCGCGCTCGGGTTGCCGCGACCTATGACCAGAAAGTGCTCCTTGCTCGCGGAAAAGCTTACTAGTTTGTCCGGTTTTCCGATCGCGGGAATATCCTCACCTTTGATTGTCTGCTCGCCGCTTTTCGACTTAAAGTTCAGAACTGTGTTTGGTCGCAGGTCGGCGCGAACTCGGATGCCGTGGACGTTGCCTTGGGCGCTGGATTGCCAGGCTGCTTTGTGCTCGTCGGTCGAAATCATGCGGACGCCGCGATTGGCCTCCGGGCGGAAAGGCTTCACCTCGATCAGCCGCCCGTCGTGCAACTCCAAGGAACCGTCCCAGTTGCCTTCTGTGCCCCAGACGAAGTAAAAAGTGGTTTCGTCGGCCGTTGCCGAGGAGCACAGAACGGCAAGAGTGGCCAGCAGATTCGAAACGCATGCAGTGAATCGGAATGTTGGCATGTCTTAATTTCCGCGGGCCACCTCAGGAGATATTTCATCGCGAAAGTGCGAAAAAGCGAAAACGCGAATCGCCTGGCCGTAAAATCTCCTTTTCGCATTTTCGCTCTTTCGTGGTATCCGATTCTCCATGCTACCATGTGCGCGGAATCACCGCTATTCCACGCGGAGCGCTTCCACGCCGTTGGCCGAGCTGATGAGAAGCACCGGCTTGCCGTCGATCTCGGTCGTGGCCAGGCCATTGATTTGCGCCGTAGTTGAAGCGGTCAATGAGCGCGCCGTCGGCGCCGAGGATGTGAACGGAGCCATCGCAGCCCGGCAAAATCCATTGCGACGCCGCGCCCCGCAAGACGCGGCCGACGACGATCGGCTCAACGATGCGGATCGAGCCGGAGGGCAATTCGTATTTCCAGATTGACTCGCCGCGGGCGTTCAGGCCGATCGCCGTGTACTGCCCGGCGGCCGGCTGGCTGGCGTCGGGGCGGCGAAGCAGTTCACACCACGTCACGCGGCCGTCGCCGGCGAGGTCCGCCGGCAGCAGGCCCTCAAGGATGCCGTCGCCGGCAACTTTCGTCGAATCGCTCACCTGCAGCTTGGGGTCAAGGATGGCCACGTTCGCGCCATCCGTCACGCAGTACAGTTGGCGATGATGCATGGTGTCGGGCGGGCCGGCGGTCACCCTTCCGACATTAAAGATCGCGCGGCAACTGGCGAGCTGCTTGCCTGCCAAGGAGACGCTTTTCACGCCGACAACGCCGCCGAAACTGACGTAGGCATTGACCTGGCCGTCGCCCATCAAGTCGGCGAGTTCCACGTCGGTAATGCCCGGATGAGGGTTTTCCAGCGCGTCTTCCGGATAAATTAATGTCGGCTTCAAGTTCTCGTCAAAGAAGCGGACCCGTCGTTGCCAGGGTGCGAACGCGGCGAACGTATGATTGCCGTCGCGGCCGGTCGCGGTGCGGAGGTTGGTGATCATCTCTTTTTCGGTCACGTTGGCGCTATGCGACTCGCCAACAGCACCGTCAAGGCCGATTTCCGTAATCGCCTTGAAGCCGTCGACGACGAGCACGCGCGGCTTGCCGTTGACTGGTGCGACCAGAATGTTGGCCGCGATGCCGTTGAGTTCGCATTTCCAAAGCCGCGTGAGCCGGAGTTTTCGCGGCTCGCTGTGGCTGGCGGCGAGCGTCGTCTCGGGCTGTTTGAATGTTTCGGTCGTGGCCTCGCCGGAAAAGACCTTGTCGACGCGCGTTTCGTAGTTCTGGAAATGTTCGTGAAAATCCTTGAGCGCCTGCCCTGCCAGCTCTTTGCCCGCCAGGAGCTCTTCAACCTTGCCGGACGCTGCCGCGGTGGAAGCAGGCACATCGCCCAGGATGCAGTCCTGAAGCACGCCTTGGGCATCGATGAAAAACGTGGCCGGCGCCGCGGCGGTCTTCAGCGATTTTGGCGCGTCGAAGTTGAGGTCGCGGAGCATCGGCAATGTAAGCTTCCATTGCTTGGCCGACTGCTCGATCGACTTATTGTCGATTTGCTGGCCGTCGAGGTTTATCGCGAGGAATACGACGCGCGGATTGTCCTTGAACTTTTCATAAGCCAGTTGCAGAGGAGGGATTACCTCGGGGCACGCAACCACGTCGGTCTGCCAGAAGTGCAGCACGGCCACTTTTCCGGCCAACGAGTCGCTGCTCCACGGTTTGCCTTGCATGTCGACCAATTGGAAAGGGGCGATTTTCTGGCCGACGACGCGATACGCGCCGGCATCCATCAGCGCGCGATGACACTCGATGTTTTCCGGCACTTCAATCTTGAAGGCCGCCGTCTCGATCGTTCCTCCCAGCCGTGCGCGCTCGAAGTCCGCTTCAGTATGCATTCCGCTGCGGGCCGCTTCGCCTTCGCGCCGGGCGGCGGCGCAGCCTGAAATTCCATGTGTCGCAAAACGAACGATTTCTGATCGATCCAGTATTCGCCGGCCCCTTCAGCGCGACGGAAGCAGACGCGGTAGCAATCGTAATCGCCCAGGCGGGCGGACTCCTCAAGCGTCACGTCCTGATCGCGGACGCCGGCCAGCATAATGTCGAGCGGCTGCTCCTCCAAGAGCAGGAGCAATTGTGGCGAGCCGCCAAAGAAGCCGTCATTGAGCGCGCGGCCCAGCGCCGAGTCGGCAATGAGCATCGACATTTTGAGTTTCTCAGGCGCATCGCGCAGTACCGCCTGATCGGGAATGTCCTTCGAAAAGCCAAACCACTTTTTGCCGTCACACGTCAACTCGCCCTGATAGAACTTCATGCGGAGCTTGTTGGGCCTTTGAAAGGCAACTTGGAAATCGGCCCGCACAGGTTTCTCGGAACCCTCTTCGAAGTAGCTGGCAGTGCCAAAATCTTCGTAGCTCGGCGCATTGCGATACGCTTCGGCCATCTTGTCAAGCACGGCACGAGCGCTTGTGAGTTTGGCCGTGTCGCTTTGGGAAGGGGGTGAAGTCGAGCTCGCCGAAGAACCGGATGGTTGCGGCGGCGCGCCACTGCTTGCCGCCGCGTTCGTCGGCGGAGAACCAGCCGGTGCGCCGCAGCCGGCAATTTGCATAAGCACAATTGCCGACGCCAACGCGGCAAACCCAACATAACGACATTTCATCGCAAAAACCTCCGTGTATACTCCCATTATTCTCCATCTTGCCACGCGGGTAAAGCTCGACTTCTTGACCATCGGTCGAACCCTTGGATAATAATGGTTGTTAGTGTCACCACGCGTCTTCCCTGTTTGTATATTTTACCCAATGACCGTTCTTCGCTACGGCACCGATTCATCGGTCAATTTGCAGTTCGCTACAGAAGGGCGGCTGGAACCATGCGGCGTGCCCGAGGGTGCGCCTCTGGCGGATACGGCGGCGGCGGTATCTGCCGCGCTCGAGCAGCCGTTGGAATATCCGTCGTTGGCTCAGTGTACGACGCCGGGCGACCGGGTCGCGATTGCCTTGGGAGCAGAAGTGCCGCAGATAGCCGCGGTTACGGCGTCAATCGTGCGAACGCTCATTGATGCGGGCATTGGCGCGGACGGAATCACGATCCTGCGGAGCGACGCCGAGGCGGTTTCGAGCGCCGAGGACCCCTGCGGATTGCTCGCTCCGAGCGTGGCCGAGCGGATCCGCCTGCGGAAACACGATCCGACGGACCGCCGCAATCTGGCCTACCTCGCGGCCTTTGAGTCGGGCGAACCGATCCTCTTGAACCGCATGTTGACCGACGCCGACGTGGTGCTGCCGGTGGGCTGCATCCAGCCGGATCGGGCGAGGGGTTACTACGGCATCCATACGGCGCTCTATCCGGAGTTCTCCGATACCAAGACACAAGCCCGCTTCCGCAAGCACGATCGCTTCAGTGATAACGGCCATCATCGCGAACTGCGGCGCGAGGTAAACCACGTGGCGTGGCTATTGGGCGTCAACTTCACCGTGCAGATCGTGCCGGCGGCGGGCGACGGAATTCTACATGTGCTCGCCGGCCAGAGCGACGCCGTGCGGCATCGCGGCCACGAGTTGTATCGCGAGGCCTGGACGTGGCCCGTCGCCGAGACGGCGGAACTCGTCATCGCGGCGATCGAGGGCGGCCCGGTACATCAAACATGGGAGAACCTCGGCCGCGTTCTGGAGAGAGCGGGGCGATTGGTCGATGACGGGGGTGCGATCGCCGTCTGCTGCGAGTTGAGCACGCCGCCAGGACCTGCCATGCAGCGGCTGATGGGCGAGCCGGCGCGCGATGCGGCATTGCGCCAAATCCGCCGCGAGAATCCCCGCGACCTGCTGCCGGCGCTGCAGCTTGCCAGAGCGCTGGAGTCGCATCGAGTCTATCTGCTCAGCCGATTGGACGCCGAATTGGTGGAAGGGCTGGAGATGATCCCGGTCGATTCGCCAAGTGACATCTGCCGGCTCGCGCAGCGGAGCCGTTCGTGCCTCGTGGTGGCCAACGCGCCGCGGGTGATCGTCCGCGTGGAAGGCGAATAATGCCCGGCCAGCTCACGCACATTGCCGCGAATGTGGCGAAGATTCGCCGCCGCATCGCGGAGGCCGCGAGACGATCCGGCCGCTCTGCCGACTTGGTGAAGTTGATTGCGGTCACAAAATACGCCGGGCCGGACGAGATTCGCGCCTGGTCGCCGCAGGATGCACCGAACTGGGCGAAAGCCGTCCGCAACAGCTTTGGGAACATGCCGCGGCTCTTGGCGATCTGCCGGTCCGTTGGCACATGATCGGGCATTTGCAGCGGAACAAGGTCGAGCGAACGCTGCCACTAGTGAGGATGGTCCATTCGGTCGATAGTTTTCGCTTGGCCGAGGCAATCAATGAAGCGTCTGCCACGATGGTCCGCAGTATGCCAGTGCTGCTTGAAGTGAACGTGTCGGGCGAGGCGGCCAAACATGGCTTCGCTCCCGCCGAAATCGAGCCGCTATTTCCGCAATTGTTGGAACTGAAGAATATCGAGATCCGTGGCCTGATGTGCATCGCCGGATTGGAAGGCGGTGATGCGGCGGCTAGGCGCGACTTCGCCGCGCTGCAGAACTTGCGGGACCGCTTGCAGGCAAGCTGCCCCGCTGGCGTCCGCCTCGACGAGCTTTCGATGGGCATGAGCGGCGACTTTGAGATTGCCATCGAAGAAGGGGCGACGATGGTCCGCATCGGCACGGCGTTGTTCGAGCTCCACTGAGGATCGCAATGCTCGATCTCCAACCGCATTCCGACGGCACGATTCTTCCGGTAAAAGCCCTGCCCGGCGCGGCGGAATGAGGTCCGCGGCGTGCAGGGTGGTGCGCTCAAGGTCTGCGTCACCCAAGCGCCCGAGAAGGGCAAGGCAAACAAGGCCATCGGCGAACTGATAGCCAAATGGCTGGGCGTGAAGAAGTCGCAGGTCGAACTGATCGCGGGTGAGACGGCTTTGCAAAAGAAGTTCCTGATTCGTGGCATCGCGAAACAAGACTTGGCGCAGCGAATTGAGGCAAGACTGAACGAGCCGGAAACAAGGTGAATGACAGAAATATGGATGACAGAAAAATTGCCGTTCGGCAAGATGGCCCGTTAGAACATATTTCCGTCAATCATATTTCTGTCTTTTGTTTGCTGCGATATCAAAACCACAGCCGCACGCCGCCGATCAGGCCGTTCCAGTGTGTGCGGCCGATGTCGGTGTATTCGTACCCCGTGTAGAACTCCAGCCGCTTATAGGCGACGCCCGCGGTCGAGCGAAATCGAAAGAGGCCCGCGTGGCCCAGCGTGCCGGCATCTATCACGGTCGAAAGGATAAAAGGTTGTGTTGGAAACAGATCAACCCCATACGTGAAGTTGAAACCCAAGTCGGTCTGGCTCGGATCGTTCAGCCAGTTGATTCCTAGCCCAGCGCGGAACTGGGCGGCCGCGCCCTGAGCGAAGCGCAACATGACGTTGCAGTCCCCGATCCACAACTCATCGTTCGGGCCGTTGGGCATTGTTTCGCCGAGGTGCTGGATTCGAGCGTCGAAGTCGAACCGCGAAGCCGTGCTCACCAAAATGTGGCCGTTAATCATGTCGAGGTGGTCGAACGCCTCGACGTAGTCTGCGTCCAGTCGCACGGCGAAGGAACGGCCGGGAACCGGCGACGAATCATCGACCATGTAGCCGGGCGTGTTGTCATAGGGGTACGGTCGGAAGTGACCTTGCGTGGAGAAACTATCGTTGAGCAATGCCATCGGGACCCAAATTGGCGACGTGGCAACCGCCCCGGCCCCAATCACTCCGGCCAAGAAAAGCTCGCCCTCGGCTTGTTGCGTGTCCGGATCAACCGGTTGGGACGAGCTATTTGCATCCGAGGCCGGAGCGGGCGCGGATGCCGCCGCAGGGCTGGGCGACGGACCTTGGCGAACATCGCTGCGAATCGTATCCAGGGCGCTTTGCTGCGCATGTACCGGGATGCCGAATGCCGAGAACAAACTCGCTGCCAGCGCGATCAAGAGCGAGCAGCGAAACCGAGCGGCGATTCGCACGATAGCGGCCACGGCTCTACCTTGAGACATGTCGAGGGCAGTCCGGATCAAAGACAAGGGCCGAATTATGCTTAAACCCGCCTCGGGAGTCAATACGAAATGACTGCCGGAAAGGTCAATGTGGGTATTATCGAACTGCCCTGTAACATATAATGGAATGGCAATTTGTTGTCTGGCCGAAGTCGAGATACAGCTTACTTCACCAAGGAATTTGGCGAGAATGTCCCTCGTAATCGACGCAAATCCGGTCCCTCTGGAAGCAACCGCGGAAGGTGTGATTCGCGTTGTCGGCACGCGCGTCACGCTAGACACGATCATCGCTGCATTCAAGCAGGGCGGTTCGCCCGAGTCGATATCGGAGCAATACCCGACGGTCAGTCTGGAACAATCAGTTTCGATCATTACTTTCTATCTGCGGCGTCAAGCCGAAGTGGAAGAGTATCTGGCGGCGCGCGATGTATATCGCGACCAAGTTCGCGACGAGGCGCGACAACGGTGGCCGCAAGCTGGCCTACGCGACCGACTGATCCAGCGACGGTTATTGCATTCGTAACCGCGTCGTCAGACTCCTTCGTCCTTTGACCCATTCGCAGTCATTTTTTGTCGCCGCTGATTTTCCGCAATGCTTTTGCCACTGTCTCTTGGTCGGTCCCTTCTTTGTCCTCAAGCGACGCCGTAAGCGCTGGGACGGCTGGCGTAGCCGACGGCCCCATCTTGCCAAGGGCTTCGGCAGCGGCCTGTCGAATGTTAGGAAACTCGTCGCCCAGCAATCTAGTGAGGGCGGGAACCGCGTCCCTAGCATCGGGCCCAATATCGCCCAACGCTCTAGCGGCGGCGCAGCGATCGAAAAAACTGGGCGAAGTCAACATTCTCTGAAGCGGCGGAATCGCCATATCCGACTTATTGCCAAACGTGCCGAGCGAGTGTGCGGCGGCGGCCCGGACTAGTTCGTCGTCGTCGTCAAGCGATGCCTTAAGGTCTAAGATTGCAGACTTCGCGTCAGGCCCAACCTCGCCCAAGGCGCCAGCCGCGGCGATCCGCACGGTTTTGTCCTTGTCATCAAGCAATTCGACGAATTTTGGAATGGCGAGTTTCGCTTTTTTGCCGAACTTTCCAAGGGCCTTCGTCGCGGAGTAGCGACAACTTGAGCTCTCGTGGTCTAGCAGCCTGACGAGTTCGGGAACGACCGTTTCGGCGTCCGCTCCAATCTTGCCCAACGAATCAACTGCAGTCTCTCGTAGCGACGAATCCTTGATGAGCTTCATGAGGACGGGCACAGAGGTTCGCGCGGCGGGACCAATCTCACCCAGCGCCCAAACGGCCTCAAATCGGACCATCGCATCGCTATCCTGAATTAACGGGATAATCTCGGGAACCGACGCCTTGGCGACTGGCCCCATCTCTCTCAGCGTTTTTATCGCGACACCCCGAACTTCGGCATGCTTGTCGCGCAGTAAATCCGTGACCGGCGCCACCGCTGGCGAGCCGATCGCCACCAACACTTCGCCGGCGTCGGCCCGGAGCTTCGCGTTGTCTCGCAACATCTTGACGAGTCCCGGAACGGCGGTAATCGCATCAGGCCCCATATTCTTTAGCGTCAACCAAGCAAGCCAACTGGTCTGTTTGTCTTTCTCCGTCATGAGGTTTAACATCACATCGACGCTGGCTTTTGTTTCAGATCCATTTGGAACGAGATGCCAAAGGGCTGTTGCCGCGGAAATGCGAACGTGCCCCTCTTTGTCATTGAGCAGCGCTGCAATCGCCGCGACTGCTGATTTCGCTTGCTGTCCGATACGCCCCAACGCGTAAGCCGCCGACTCTCGAAGGCGATAATCCGGCGCGGTAAGCAAGTCAGCCACAACCCGGACTCCCTTGGCCGTTTCCGGGCTGTTCGGTTTCACGTGCGAGAGGATGACGGCGGCGTTACAGCGAACGTATCGATTCGAGCAATCAAGAAGCTCCGTCAATGCGGGAACTGCCTTCGGACCGATTTCGCCCAACGCCCACGTGGCTTCTCCGGAAATCTGGGAATCATCGCCCTTCGCTAACTCCGTAAGGTCTGGAATTGCTTTTTCGGCTCGCGCGCCGAGGTCTGCAATCATGTGGATGCTCCAGAGAGGCAAAGGTTGCTCCGGGTCCTTCACGTCTTTGCACTTGGCGAACGCAACCCATTCGCTTAGCGGCCTTCCCTTGTATATGGGCTCGTTTTCCTTTGCGCTTGAGCTCGCTTTTGGCTGTTCCGCAAGAACGCCGCCACAAAGGACAACTAGGAAACACGGGCCGATGAGTCGCGTCATGTACTTTTGCTCCGCAACGTTTTAGTCTACTGCCCCTACTCCTCCTGCTGCCGCAGCTTCGCCAATACGCTGAAATCCTCTAGCGTTGTCGTGTCGCCGACGGTCTCTCGCCCGGCGGCTACGTCGCGGAGCAGGCGCCGCATGATCTTGCCGCTGCGGGTTTTGGGCAGCGAGGCCGTGAAGCGGATGTCGTCGGGCACGGCCAAGGCGCCGATCTCCTTGCGGACGTGCTCCTTCAGCTTCAGCCGCAGTTCCTCGCTCGGCTCAAAGCCGGCGGCCAAGGAGACGAAAACGGCCACGGCCTCGCCCTTGAGCTCGTGCGGCCGGCCGACCGCGGCCGCTTCGGCCACCGCGTCGTGGCTCACCAGCGCGCTTTCGATCTCGATCGTGCTCAGGCGGTGGCCGGAGACGTTCAACACGTCGTCGATGCGGCCCATGATCCAGTAGTAGCCGTCGGCATCCCGCCGGGCGTTGTCACCGCAGAGATACGAGTGCGGCACGTCGCTCCAATACTGCTGCTTGAAACGCTCCGCATCGCCCCAGATGCCGCGCAACATGCCCGGCCAGGGCTTCGTTATCACCAGCCAGCCGCCGCTGCCCGCCTCCACGGGGCGGCGGTCCTCGCTCACGATCTGGGGGAAAATGCCGGGCAGCGGCAGCGTGCAACTGCCGGGTTTCGTGGGCGTCGCGCCGGGCAGCGGGCTCATCATCACGCCGCCCGTTTCCGTCTGCCACCAGGTGTCAACAATCGGGCAGCGTCCGCCGCCGATCTTCTCGTGGTACCACATCCAGGCCTCGGGGTTGATCCCCTCGCCCACGCTGCCGAGCAGGCGGAGGCTCGTGAGGTCGTGTTTATTGATCCACTCGTCGCCCCACTTGATGAAGGTGCGGATGGCGGTGGGGGCGGTGTAGAGGATGCTGATGCGGTGCTTCTCGATCATCCGCCACCAGCGGCCGCAATCCGGAGCGTCGGGCGAACCTTCGTAAAGGAAGACCGTCGCACCGGCCGAGAGCGGCCCGTAAACGACGTAGGAATGGCCCGTCACCCAGCCCATGTCGGCGGTACACCAATAGATGTCCTCGTCGCGAATGTCGAAGACCCATTCGGTCGTCTTTTTGACGAAGAGGTTGTAGCCGGCGGTCGTGTGCATGATGCCCTTGGGCTTGCCGGTCGAACCGCTGGTGTAGAGGATGTAAAGCGGGGTCTCGCTGTCGAGCGGCTCGGCGGGGCAGTCCGCTACCACCTTGGCGGCGAGCTCATGCCACCAGAAGTCGCGGCCGGGCGTCATCGCCACTGTTTGACCAGTGCGTCGGAGAACAACGCACTTCTCGACCGTGGGCGACTTTTGCAGTGCGATATCGACGTTCTCCTTCAGCGGCAATTGCTTGCCGCGCCGCCAGCCGCCGTCGGCCGTGAGGACGATTTTTGTCGAGGCGTTGTTATTGCGTTCGGCGATCGCTTCGGCCGAGAAGCCGCCGAAAATCACGCAATGCACCGCGCCGATCCGCGCAGGCCAGCATGGCGACTGCCAGTTCCGGCACCAGCGGCATGTAGATCGAGACCACGTCGCCCTTGTTCACACCGAGTTGCTTTAGCACATTGGCGAAACGGCAGACTTCCGCGTGCAACTCGCGGTAGGTGAGCGTCCGCGTATCTCCCGGCTCGCCTTCCCAAATCAAGGCTGGTTTGTCGCGGCGGTGCGTGGACAAATGCGCGTCCAGGCAGTTATACGAAGCGTTCGTCTTGCCGCCGACGAACCACTGGGCGACCGGCTCGTCCCATTGGAGCACTTTCTTGAAGGGCTCGAACCAATGCAGTTCCTTGGCGAGGCCGCCCCAAAAGCCCTCCAGGTCGTCGGCCGCCTGCCGGTAGAGCTTCTGGTACGCTTCCATAGAGCCGATGCGGGCCTTGGCGGCGAACTCGGCCGGCGGCGGAAAGAGACGTTCCTCTTTCATGACGTTGTCGATCTGGCCGGCGACGAGCGATGACATGAAAATCTCCCAGGCGGCATTAAAAACGAAGGCAAAGTTGTCAATGACGGTCAGCGGGTCATTTTAGCTCGGCTCATCGATTCGAGCAATGAGTAACGTTCCACGCAAAGGCTGCGAGCCCGGATGTCCGTTCTGTTGCCTGTGACTACTTCACCACGGACCGATAATAATCGATAGACTTTCGCAGACCTTCATCGAAATCGACGGCCGGTTCGTAACCAAGCCATTTTCGTGCCTGAGTGATATCGGCCAGGCTCTCGCGGACGTCGCCCACGCGGGCCGGCTCGTGCTTTGGCTTGATGTTCGTGCCGAGCAGTTCATTTAATAGCGAGATGAGTTTGAGAAGATCGGTCGCCCGACCTTCGGCCACGTTGAAGGTGCGGCCGGCGACGTTCGGTGCGTCGGCCGCCAGCAGATTGGCTTGCGCCACGTTCGCCACGAAGACGAAATCGCGCGATTGCCGCCCGTCGCCAAAAACAACCGGCGCGCGGCCCGAGAGCATCGCGGTAATGAAGAGCGGGATCACGGCCGAGTAAGGGCTGGCCGGGTCCTGCCGCGGGCCGAAGACGTTGAAGTAGCGGAGGGCGACGGTATCCAACTTGAAGGCGGCCGAGAAGGCATGGCAGTAGTGTTCCGAGGCGAGCTTTGCCGCCGCATAGGGCGAGAGCGGATCGACCTGGTCGGATTCCCGCTTGCTGCTCAACGGCTGGTCGCCGTAGGCCGCGGCCGACGCCGCGAAAACCACGCGACGCACGCCCGATCGGCGCGCGGCGTCAAGCACGTTCACCGTGCCCGTGCAGCAAGCGGCGTGGCTGTCTAATGGGCGGTCGATGCTCCACTGCACCGAGGCTAGCGCGGCCTCGTGGAAAACGCAATCGACGCCCTTGATAGCCCGATCGACCGTGGCCGGATCGACGATGTCGCCCTCGATGAAGTCAATGCCATCGCGGAAGCCGGCCAAATTGGCCGCATTGCCCGTGCTGAGGTTATCCAATACGCGGACACGATCGCCGCGGGCGACGAGGGCCTCGGCAATGTGAGAACCGATGAATCCGGCCCCGCCCGTTACGAGAAATGTTCGCATAAGTTATAGCGCTGAATTCGGATAAACCGCCAATTGTAGCACGTACGCTGGAAATTGGTACCGCGATTTCCGCCTGTTTGCGTTCGGACGACCCGCGGTATAATTGGGTAACACCTTTTGCATCTTCGGAGCCACGCGATTCATGTCCGACGCTTATTCGAACCCGGCCGGAAGTCCACCATATCAGCCGCAGCCGCTTCCGCCGTTCGCGCCCTACGGCCCCGATCCTCGGGAACCGCGCAGCGGATCCCGCCTTTGGCGGGCGATGGGACTCCTTATTCTGTTGATGTTGCTGTGGATCGTGCCGAGCGTCGTCGAGCAAGTCCGCTTTGCATGGACGCGGGGCAAGGAACGGGCGGAGGCGGAAGTCGCGCGACAAATGTTGGACGACGGCCGCGGCCCGACAATTGGCCAGTACCGCACCGTCGTCAAGGCAGTGCAGGCGTCCGTCGTGGGCGTCAAGGCATCGCGGGCAGTGGGTGGACCGGACAACGACGAGCTTTCTGGATTGCTTTTCGGTCCAGGCCGCTCGCTCCGCGAACAAGACCAAGGCTCGGGCGTAATCGTCGACTCGGCCGGCTATATCATCACGAATTACCACGTCGTCGATCGTGCCACGGACGTCCACGTCGAATTGAGCGACGGCGAGACGCACCGCGCGACGATCGTCGGCATCGACCCGGCAACCGACTTGGCCGTTCTGAAGATCGACGCGGCGGATCTCAAAGCGGCGCCGTGGGGAAAAAGTTCCGAGATGGAAGTCGGCGATCCGGTCCTGGCGATCGGCAGCCCCTTTGGATTGTCGCGGACCGTGACTGCCGGCATCCTCAGCGCCACTGGTCGACACCACGTCGTCATCGAGCACGTTACGTATCAGGACTTTCTGCAAACCGACGCGGCCGTAAACCCCGGCAACAGCGGCGGACCCTTGGTGAACATGCGCGGCGAAATCATTGGCATCAATACGGCCATTGTCGGCCCGACCTACCAGGGCATCAGCTTTGCGATTCCCAGCGACATGGTGCATGATGTTTACGGTCAGCTTTTGAAATCGGGCAAGGTCGCCCGAGGCTGGCTGGGCGTCGATATGCAGGAGCTTTCGCCGCGGGAAGCGCAGCGGCTCGGCGTGAGTGGCGTGATGGTGAGAAGCGTAGTCGACGAATCGCCGGCGGCCAAGGCCGGTATTAAGCAAGGCGATGTCATCACCAAGTTCAATGGCAAACGGATCAGCGATCGAGCGGAACTTGGGCTGGCGGTTGCCTGGTCGAAGATCGGAGACAAGGCCAAGGTAACGGTGCGCCGCGGCGAGGCGACGAAAGAGATCGATGTGGACCTCGGCCAGCGGCCGGAGACGCTGCCGTAATTTGAAGTGGGGCAGGGTGCTAAGCTAGCCTTGGAAGCGGCGGATTAGCAATCTGCCCCACCAATTCGCACCTTCCGACCTTCCACGCGAACGCGACCTTCGGCAATTAGCTGAATCGCCTCGGGAAAAGCCTCGCACTCGGCCTCGAAAACCCGTGCGGCGAGCGACTCGGCCGTATCGTCATCAAGCACCGGCACGGCGCGCTGCAGAATCACCGGCCCGTGGTCGTATTGATTATCGGCGAAATGGACCGTGCAGCCGCTAAGCTTCGCGCCGTAGTCCAGCACGGCCTGATGCACGCGCCGCCCATAGAATCCTTCGCCGCAGAAGGCGGGGATCAAGCCGGGATGGATATTGACGACGCGGTTGATGAAGTCGTCGGGGATCGTGAGGCGCTTGAGGAAACCGGCCATGACGACCAGGTCGGCCTCGGCCTTGCGGCAATGGTAAAAGATCATCTGGCTGAAGGCGTCCTGCGTCTGGTAGCGCTTTGCCTCGACGACTTCCGCGGCAATGCCGGCCGCGGCGGCGTATTGCAGACCGCCAGCGTTCGCGCTGCTGGAGACGACCAACGAGATCTCGCGCGCAGGCTGCCGGCCTTGATCTTTTCGATCAGGTTCTCCAAAGTCGTGCCGCCGCCGGAGATGAGGATGGCGAGGCGGAAGGGGTTTACGGAAGCTGACATTGAATTTGGAAAGACGGCCCTTTATCAAACCACGAAATGCACGAAACACACGAAAACTGAGGAAAGCAAAATGTATGAAAGAAAGATAGTTCTCGCATTCGATTAATCATCCCTTCTCACATTCTCCTTTCCTTCTCTGATTTTTCGTGTATTCTGTGTTTTTCGCGGTGTCTTATTGTTTTGGATACGTGTCACACGGTTCGAACGACTTTCACGTAAAGCTTGGCGGTATTATCACCGATTTCAACGACCACCGGCTCGACTCCGGGAATTGGCTCGAACGTGATTGATACGGTGAGCGTCTCCGACTTGATGTAATCGGGAAACTGCTCGATCGCGGCGCGCAATTCGGGCGAATCGGTCACGATTGCGATTTCAACGCGATCGGTGAACTGGCAGGAAATATCTTTGCGGCGATCGTTCACCGCGCGGGCGACTTCGCGAGCGAGCCCCTCACGAACAAGGTCTTCGGTCAATTCCGTCGAAAGCACGACAACGCACGCTTTGCCTTGCGCGGCCGCCCAGCCTTCCTTAGCTTGCAGCCGGATTTGGATGTCCTCGGCGTCAAGCGCGACGGGCTGTTCAAGCACGATCAGCTCGATCTTTCCGTTGCTCTTCAATTCGCTCACAAGTTGCGCCCCGTCCGCCGCGGCGAGGAACTTCTTTACCGACGGCAACAGCTTGCCCAGCCGCGGGCCGAGCCGCTTCAGGTCGGGCAAAATGGCGTAGGTAATGTACTGGTCCGCCCGCTCGGAGAATTCGACCTTCTTTACGTTCAACTCGCCGCAGATCAAGCCTGCGTGTTCTTCCAGCCACGCGCGATGCGTTTGGTCGGCGAGGATCACCTCGACTTTGGAGAGCGGTTGGCGGACTTTGAGCTTGGCGCCCATGCGGGCAGAGAGGCCCAGCGAGACGATCTCGCGGACGAGAGCCATCTGTGCGGAGAGGGTTTCGTCGATCAGGGCGGGGTCGCCGGTCGGGAAGTCGCAGAGGTGTACGCTTTCGACGGGATGTGGCGCGGCCGTCCCGGCTGCGGCGGCAGGCGGGATGCCCGCGCCACGGAACGCGGCCACGGCCAGATTCTGCCACAGTTCTTCCGCCAAGAACGGCACGAAAGGCGCGATGAGCTTTGTTGTCGTGAGCAAACATTCGTAGATCGTCCAGTACGCGTCGCTCTTGTCGGCGTTGTGTTCGCTCGACCAGAAACGTTCGCGGCTGCGGCGGACGTACCAATTGCTCAAGGCGTCGACAAACTCGATCAACTGCGCGCAGGCGTTGAAATTGTCGTATTGGTCCATCCGCTCCACCACGGCGGCCGCGGTGCGATTGAGCTCGCTCAGGATCCAGCGGTCCAATTCGCTCCGCTCCTGCGGCGGGCGGTGGCTGGGGGCCGCAAATAAGACGCCGGAGCCTACTTGACCGACGTCGCCCTTGATCTCCGCGGCCGGATTAAAACAGTCGATGTTCGCATAGATCACGAAGAAGCTATATACGTTCCACAGCCGCAGGAGGAATTCGGGGATCGTCTCCTTGATCGCCTGCTCGCTGTAGCGGATCGAAGTCCACGGCGGCTGGTTTGCAAAGAAGTACCAGCGCAGAGCGTCGGCGCCGTACTTGTCGAAGATTTCCCGCGGCTCGCGATAGTTCCGCTTGCTCTTGGACATCTTTTGCCCGTCTTCGCCGAGCATCAGGCCGAGAACGATGCAGTTGCGGAAAGGATGGGGATAGGAGACCGGCTGCGAAGCCGCAAGCGGCTCACCATTTGGCTGCTTGCCAAATAGCAGCGTGCTGATCGCTAACTGGCTGTAGAACCAGCCGCGGGTCTGATCGATCGCCTCGCTAATGAAATCGGCCGGGAATTGGTCCCAGAAGCGCTCCGCGCGAGCCGGACTGATTCGGATATCCCCATTGCGCGAATGGCATTGCGCCGCTGTCGAACCAGCAGTCGATTACGTCCGGCACGCGGCGCATCCGCTTGCCGGGCGATTTGGGCGAATCGTAGGTAACGGCGTCGATATACGGCTTGTGAATTCGCAAGTGATCAGCCAGCGACGGATTAGCAGCTTTTGCTCTCTCCCAAACATCAAAACCGGCCGCGCCGGGCTTTTGCAGCAGTTCTTCGTAGGAGCCGACCACCTCCATATAGCCCGTCTCTTCGCAGACCCAGATCGGCAGCGGCGTGCCCCAGTATCTTTCGCGGGAAAGTGCCCAATCGACGTTTGATTCGAGAAAATTGCCGAAGCGGCCGTCGCGGATGTGGTCCGGAAGCCAGTTGATCTTGGCGTTGTTGGCCAGCATCTCGTCGCGGAAGCGTGTCGTGCGAATGAACCAGCTCTTGCGCGGATACTGGATGAGCGGATCTTCGTCGGCACGCCAGCAGAACGGATAGTCGTGCAGGTATTGTTCCTGGTGCAGGAGGAGTCCCCGCTTCTTCAGGTCGCGAATGATGTCCTTGTCGCATTCTTTAACCCAGCGTCCTTGGAAGTCAGGCGCATCGGCGGTGAATTTACCGTCTGGACCGATGGCACAAATGAGCTGGGGGCCTTGGCCATCGACGAACCGGGCTTGTTCCGCAAGTAGGACATCAAAGTCAACTTCGCCAAACGCCGGAGCCTGATGGACGATGCCCGTGCCGGTATCGGTCGTGACAAAATCGGCCGCGACGACGCGCCAAGCGACGTGCTCCGTGCCGCCGGACTTCAGTTTGCCCTGCAAACTAGATAACTTGGTCGAGTTGCTATCGGTGTCATGCCGCTTGGCCGAGTAATAGTCGAACGGCGGCACATATCGCCGGCCGACTAGCTTGCTTCCCATGCAGCGAGCTTCAACTTCAAAGTCAAAATGTGCTTTTGAGGCTAGTTGGTCAACCAGCGCGGAAGCAATCCAAAAGCGACTGACTTCAGGATTGTTTCCTTTTTCCTCTGTCGCCGCAACGAGGTAGTACTCTAGCTCGGGATGAACGGCGGCGAATTGATTGCTCGGCAATGTCCAGGGTGTCGTAGTCCACACCAAAAGAGATTCGGTACTCGGCGTCCCATCGTCGCCAATAAGCGGAAACCTTACATACACACTCGGGTCCGCCACTTCGCGATAGCCCTGCCCGACTTCGCCGCTGGAGAGCGCCGTGCCGCCTTGCGCCCACCACCAGACGATCTTGTGCCCTTGATAGAGCAGCCCGCGTTCGAAGAAGTTTTTCAGCGCCCACCAGACGCTCTCTATGTAGCTTTGGTGGAAAGTGACATAAGCATCGTCGAGATTGACCCAAAAGCCGATGCGTTCGGTCAGTTCCTCCCAATCCTTCACGTAGCGAAAGACGCTCTCGATGCACTTGTGGATGAACGGTTCGACGCCGAAGGCCTCGATTTCTTCCTTGGCGTGGATGCCGAGTTCCTTGCAGACCTCGACCTCGACCGGCAGGCCGTGCGTGTCCCAACCGGCCTTCCGCTCGCAGAGATATCCCCGCATCGTCTTGTAGCGGGGGAAGAGATCTTTGATCGCGCGAGTGAGGCAGTGGCCCGGATGCGGCAGGCCGTTGGCGGTCGGCGGCCCTTCATAGAAAACAAATGGCGGCGCGCTCGCTCGCGCGGCGAGCGTCTTTGCGTAGATCTCGCGCTCGCGCCAGAAGCGGATGATCTTCACTTCTTGTTGTGGAAGTGAAACCGAACTTGTAACGGGGTCGAACATGTGCCACTCGATCGCGGATACAAGACCTCCGAACCGCCTTCCGCGACGGGGGCTGCTATGCGAAAACTCTAAATAGACCAAGACTGGCTATTTCTTGCAAGTGCCGCGAAATGGATCGCCGTCATTGATCGGCGAAGAATGAAGGGCAATTGTCGCCGCTTTCGCCGCAAGAAATACAAAACGCCCGAAGAAGCAGTCCTTCGGGCGCGATAAACTAATTGGCTCGGCGTGGCTTAAATCCGGCCCATGCTCTGTCCGCTTGCCGCTCCTCGAACAGCCGGAGGACCATATCCTCCGGGGGAAGCGCCGCCGAGGCCGGGAGTTCCGAACTGTCCAACGCCACCTGGTCGGCCGTACCCGCCGGTGCCCGGCATGCCGAATACGCCGCTACCGCCCATTCCGCTGTTACCGAAATAGCGGCCCTGGTTCATAAAGCTGGCGCCATTTCCCGTCGGATTTGAGGTAGCATAATAGGCATCCGCCTGACTAGTGAACTGATCGGCTACGGCGCCGACCCCAGCCGCATTGTGGTTAATGCCCATCTGCTGTCCTTGCAGCGTGTTTTGAAGTTGCAGGGCCGGTTGGACGTACATGTGGTAATTGTCCACGGGGCCGGCATTCCGCTGATAAAGATTTAGCCACGGGCTCAAAGGCGGACCACCGGGGATCGGCACGCCCCCGAGTTGCGCGAAGAGTGGGAGAGCCATAAAAACAACGCTAGCCGACATTAAGGCACTAAAAACTGTTCGATTTCGCGACATGGCTACCCTCCGCGTGGCCGCGTTCCACAGGTCGATTCTGAGGATCCGACCGGCCCTGTTTTTATTTCGCGTAGTTGGAATAAGGCAATTCTATGTTACCTATCGGCATATAGACTGGGCAAACTTTGCGGCTTTTGTCGGCCACGCACACCCTAACGGCGTATGCCAGCCCGCCATTGATTGTTCGCATTGGCGGCCCAGAAGTCAAGCGGGTTCGCGTGTCCGCAGCTTAGCTACGGCAAAATATGCTGGTAGCAACTATTGGTCTTGTTCGACTTGCTCAACGTGAACCCGACCTCGTCGGTCTTCTTGACGCTGACCGCCTCCATGTCCTTGTAGTATTTGCTTATCGCGACCGAAAAGGCGGCCGCCGCCGCGTCGTAGTCGGAAGCTTTCATGCCGATGCTCATCGCCGGCGGATCGGGCAAGGCGTTAGCATTCAAATAGGCCTGATAGTCGGCGCGGTGGCAGCTCTCGTGAAAGCCCAGCGTGATGTCGCGGTTCTTGACGTCGGCGTCGGTCGTTCCGCGACCGTAACACGACAGCGTGCTGGAGTTGGAGTCGGCGGCGTACTTCGTCTGGATCGTGATCGTGCCCTTGAAAGTGAACTTCCCGCTGAACTTGGTGATCTTGCCGTCCGCCGCGTCGTAACTGGGACTATTCGATGCGATGCGGGTGAAGCTGGTATTCGCACCGGTGCTTACGCCGCCGGAACCGTCGGCTACGATTTCCGCCTCGATCTTGTAGTCGGCGAAATCGGTTTGCACCTGCTTGACGACGCCCAGCGACTGCGGATTCGTGGCGGGCGGCGCGTTAGCCGGCGTGGGCGTATCCGTGGGAATGGCGACGGGATCATCCAGCCCAAGGGGTCCTGGCCGCCAAGGGCTGGGCAAGTCGCTGCCGTCGTCGGCATTCATAGGAATCGGCGGCGAGAAGTTGCCCGGCCCGCCCGAACCGAGCGGGGCACTCGGATGGGCGACTAGCTGGGACCATCCGGTCCACGCCTGGCCGACGGATATGAATGTGCCGGGACGACCGGCGGCTGAATGAACGTTGTGTGTCATATTCACCTATCGCGGCAAAAGCGTTGATGCACGTATTCCGCCGGCACTCTCATCTCTTGTCCCGACAAGCGCCGCCAAGGCCTTCGCGAGCAGGCCGGTCATGTAGGTCGCCAGCGGGAACCCGGCCGCGCCAAGAATCATGAGGCCAAAGACCAGGAAGCCAAATATCAGATCAATTTTATCCGTACTCGATTGCAATAACATGATCATCCACATCATCCAAAATAGCAAAATCGCGGCGAATGAAGGAATCAGCCCCGCCATAGTTTGCAGCACTCGAAGCGTTTTCGGCACGACGCGCAGTTCAGAAGCGGCGATAGCGCGAAATCTCTGCCGATCATACCAGAGCCGTGGGTAGATCACGCAGAGCGCCATCCATTGCACAAGGTAAATGGAGTAGGTCGCGGCGATCAGCCCGGAGAGCGTAAACGAGATGATCAGATGCACCCAATGTTCCAGTGCGAGCGGTTTGGATGCGAGCGTCAACACAATAGGAAAGACGATTCCGCCGGGAATCCAACAAATGCATGCGATCGCGCCTGCCCACCATGGCCAGGTCGTCGCAATGCGTCGGCCTCGATCGATCAATTGGCGATCTTCAGGCAACCGCGCCGCGGCCTGCCGCCATGCATGAACTACCGGCATGATGATGCGAACGGCGAGGAGAATTCCCAACGCATAGCCGATCGTAGGGTAGATGCAGACAAGGCGCCAAAATACTTTTACTTGTACGGGGTCCAGCTTCGTGATAATGCGGCTGTTGTTGTAGGCGATGTTGATCACGGTACCCAGGAAGTGCGGCAGCAACGCCAAGAACAGCAGCCACCAACCTGGATGCCGCATGACCATCGCTCGGAAACCGTGGAAGTCGGGCATCGCCTTCTCCGCCGACTCATAGTTTCGGCAGCCATCCAGCGCGGCGGAAAGCTCGCGACCGGAGGCATACCGCTGGGCCGGGTCGGGATGCATGCAGCGGGCAATGACCTGGTCCAACGCGCGGGGCATCTCGGGCGGAAGCGGCGCGGGAAGATCGCGCCGCTGTGCAGCCATCGCCCGCAGCACCTCGCTCCTCGTCTTTCCCGGCGGCGTTTCGGTGAATGGCAATCGCCCTGCGGCAGCCTGATAGAGCACGACGCCCAGCGAGTAAATGTCGGCGGCCTGGGCGACGGTCCCTTTGGGAAACACGGCGTCCGGCGCGAAGGCCTCCAAATGCTCCGGGGCCATGTAGGCCAACGTGCCGCCGAGACGGTCACCCGTGGCCGAGGCATCCAGCGGCTGAAAAGCCAGGTTGAAATCGACCAGGAGCGGCCGGCCATATTGGTTGAGCATGATGTTGCCCGGCTTGATGTCGCGATGGATCACGCCGCGGCAATGGGCAAAGTCGAGGGCCTCGGCCAGACGGGCGCCGATCCAGCAGATGGTTTCGGCCCAATCGAGCCGCGAGAGCAGTTCGCGGTTCCGCAGGGCGGCGGGGTCGAAGGCCGCCGGCTCGGCGACGAGCCGATCGACCGATTCCAGGAGCTTCTGCCCGCTACGAGCGG
Organism: uncultured Planctomycetia bacterium; assembly: GCA_963775975.1. GTDB lineage: Bacteria > Planctomycetota > Planctomycetia > Pirellulales > Thermoguttaceae > JANXQG01. Next base: position 3,775,671 of record CAVZKX010000002.1, on the reverse strand, counting down.
CGAGCGGAACTTCGCTTAACAAGTCCAAAACCTCTTGGAGCGTCGCTCCGGCCACGTATTGCATGCACAAGAGCCGCGAGTCGTTTCCGAAGGCGGTTTCAGAGAAGACCTGCACGATATTCTCATGCTCCAGCCGGGCCATCTTGCGGCCCTCGCCTCCTTGCCACGCGGTGATTTTCAATGCGACCTGGCGATCGAGCGAGAGCTGTCGGGCGAGATAAACCGCGCCGAACGCCCCGCGGCCCAGCAAGTTGATGATCTCGAAATCATCGAGGCGGTCGCCCGGCGCCAAGTCGTCCAGCGCGACGACTGGTTTGACGTCGCTCATGGCCGTGCCAAGCGGCGCCGGGCAACTTGTGCAAGCGCGGTGCCGCCGTCGTTGACGAGCGACTCGTCGTCCGGCGAGGAGAGCAGGCCGAGCGTCGGTGGCGGTGGCGGTGGCGAGCGCTTTGTGCCGAAGTACTGGTCGGTCATGGCTTTTGCCGCCTGTTCAAGCCTCATTGGGCGTTTCGCCGCGCCGCCGCAGCAGCGCCGGTTTGCAATACTCCAACAGATTCAGGTCAATCAATTCCTGCTCGCACTCGTCGAGCGACGCATTGTCCAGCGATTCGAGCACCAGGTCGAGCACCTGGTCCGCTAGCAACTCCCGCGCACGGTGAATGAGCACGCGGACCGACGTCGAAGTGAGCGGCTTCTTAGCTTTACCCTCATTCACCTTGCCGTCGAGCGCCGCGGCGATGTCCTGCGAGCGCTCATCGGGGTGTTCGCTGCGATAACGAAGCACCGTGTAATAGGGCGTTCCGCTGGACTGCTCGACCTTGGCCAGCGCCGTCCAGCCCTTGGCGAGAAGCTCCTCCCGCCAACTCCGCGTCCACGCCGCGTCTTCTTCGGCAAGCCGATCTTCGGGCAATGGCCGATCGGGCGCATCGCCCACAAGCGGTTGCGCGGCGTTGCGTTTGCCGCGGCGCTGGTAGTCGACGATGAGATGGAAAAGCGTGGTCTTGAGGAAGCTGCGGAAGCGGCCGAAGTCCGCATTCGCCTTCTGAAAAGCGCCCGTGACTAGTTTCAGCGAAAACTCTTGAAAGACTTCGTCGGCCGCATCCTCGCTGCGGAGCGATCCGAGAAGGTAACGGCGGACGGCGCCGCCGTAGCGTTCCAGCAGCGCCTCTTGCGCCCGCCGGGCATTGGCTGCGTCGCTCTCGTTTGCCTGGCGAACGACCGACCACAGCGTATCGATGCGGCTAAGCCGCAAGTCGTCTTGATTCATAGCCCACCGTTGCCGGTTGTTGATGCTGTAGGGAACGCCCTCCGCGGCGTTCCAGATTCGGAACGCCGCGGAGGGCGTTCCCTACAGACGGGGATTATTGCTTTACAATTCCTACGCGATTAGTCCCCACTATTCTACCTTGCCAGATGCATGTGACAAGCTGCGTCGACACATCGCGGGGCATGTCGATCGAGCCACGTCGTCAGGTCCGCAAGCACCGTCTCCCGCTGCGGTTCGTCGAGAACTTCGTGATACAAGCCGTCGTAAACGCGGAGCGTCTTGTCGGCGCTGCCGGCTTTGGCAAATAGCGCGCGGCTGCCCGCCGGGCCGCAGATCCGATCGTCTCCGCCGTGCAAGATCAGCAGCGGATCCCGGAGCGAGGCGCGCGAACGCCTAATTCCTTCATCGCGCCGATGGCGCCCGCGGCCACGCGAACCGAAAATCCACATTGGCAAACTAGCGGATCATTGCGAAAACTGTCAACCGTCTTTGTGTCGCGCGAAAGCCAGTCGAAAGGAAAGCGCGGAATTCTCAGCCACGGGACGACTTGATTCGCCGCTGCCGCCAGGTGTCGCAGCTGAGGGTAAAGCGTGTCGGCAAGTGCCAACAGCGGGCCGGTGAGAATCAATCCAGCGATCGTCGGCTTTCGCAAAACGGTCCACAAGCTGACGATTAGGCCGCCCATGCTATTGCCCATCAGATAAATTGGCCGATCGCCTTCGACGGCACGGACCCGCGCAAAAAAACGTCCAGATCGAGCAGGTATTGATCGAACGAACGGACGTCGCCGCGGCGTCCTTCGGACCGCCCATGTCCACGAAGGTCCATCGCATGGACGGCGAAGCCTTGCCGCACCAGTTCCAAGGCGGTCCTCGCATGGCGGCCGCTGTGTTCGATCAGGCCGTGAACGAGGACCACGGCTGCTCGTGCCGGCCCTTCGGGTCCCCACGACTGGGCACCCAAGGTCAAACGGTCGTGGCCCGAAAAATGATGCGTCTGGTGGTACATGTTTCAATTACGGCCGCACGGCAGGGCCGTTACAGCCAATTGTATCTTACCAGACGCGATTCAGGCCGCAGGCGTGACTTTTTCGTAGAAAGCGTAGCCGTGTTCCTCGAATAGCAGTTTTGCGGTGGTGGGCTGGGCGAGCAAGCCGCGGACTTCCTCCGACGCAGCCGCGGTCCGCACAAGCACATATCGCACATCGGCCCGATCGAAGGACTTGCGGAACTTGGCCAAATCATCGGCAGCGCAGGCGATGCTCCGCGGTCCAAAGTCGGGCAGCCAGCGGAGGGCCAAATAATCGGTGGCGATAAGCGATCGGCCAGGCTGGGATTGCGAAAAAGCAGAAAGCCGATCGTTCAAGTCGGCAATGCCAACTTGGCGCAGTTGGCGGCGCTGGAGCGAGAGCAGCGTTTCATCGCGAACGCAAAGCGTGGATGCGATTAACAAGACAGCCACAATTCCGGCAGCCTGCCATACGCAAAATCCGTGTAGGGTGGGCCAAGCGCCGCGATTCCCACCGGTTTTTGCGACTTCCTGGTGGGACTCGCTGCGCTCGGCCCACCCTGCGGTACGTTCCATCCAGCGAATGATCCGCACCAGCCCCGCACCGGCAGCCGCGCCCACAAACGGCGCGAGCAACGCCAGATTGCGGAGATCGTAGGAGAACGCCGTGGCCCATACGAGCCCGAGCGGGAGGACGAACATTCCCAACGTCCATCGCGTGCGTCGATCGGCGAGCGAGGCAGCCATGGCAACCAGCAGCAGCGCGCCGCCGGGCAGGGTCGTCGCGTCTGCGAGCAAGCCGCCGGCATGTGCGAGCCGCGCCGGCAGGTTTCGGCCTTCGTGTGCATCACGAACCAGAATCTGCGTGTTATTTACGTCGTGGCCGGATCGAATGTCGGTGAATTTGTAGACGTACCACGGCACAACGAACAGGGCGATGAGCATGTAAAGACATGTAGGGTGGGCCGAGCGCCGCGATTCCCACCATGAATCAGAATCAGCGGACTTTGGCGGGACTCGTTTCACTCGGCCCACCCTACATCCGCGCAAAGCCCAAATCCAAGTCAGTATCGGATAGACCGCCGCCACATATAGCCCTAATTGCTTCGTCAGCGCAGCACCCGCGGCAAACAGAGCGCCTACGATAATCCACTTGACCCGGTGTATCGGCTGCTCCGCGCGGTCCGCTTGCAGCAAGGCATAAATCGGCATCCAAGCGAAGAACGCCAGCGGCGCGTCGGCATAGCCGCTGCTTAACATGCGATAGCGAAGCATTGCCACCAGCAGACCATGAGTGATAGCAACTCCTAATAGGAGGCCGGAGTTTCCGGACAGGCGAGCGGCATCTAGCATCGCCAGCAGCAGCATCAAGCAGAAGAGAAACTGCATTGCCTTGGCGAAGATCCAGACGTCGCTCGTCTGCATGAAGACATAGCTCAGCGAGATATTCGCCGGCAGCAATTGAGGGTAGTAACTCGTCAATTGCGGCGGCCGGTTGGCGGCCCATTCGATGGCCCAGCGGTTCCACGAAACGACGGCGTCCCATTGTTGGAAAATCCGTCCAAACTCCGCAAGACCGGCGGCCGCGAAACCGCAAGCGACTCCCATCGCGGCCGCGATCATTGTCAGGCGAAGCCAACGGGCGCGTATTTGTGACGAATGATCGATTTCGCGAAAGAATGTCCGCGTTTGGCTGCCGACTCGCGAAATCGCGTCAACGAGCGGCATTCGCAGCCGCCGCCAGTCCAGCCACAGCCAGAACAGCAATTCGACCGAAAAGATCGAATACATTGCCTCCGGCCGAAAGACGCCGAGCACGACCGATCCAGTTACGATCAGATAATTGGCGACGAGGCTCAGGCCAAACGAGAGCACACAGCCGGCAATCAGTCCGCGGGTGACTCGCAGGAAACGCAGAATCAGGTATCCCGGCAGAAAGACCGTCTGCACGAGCCCCAACACGCCCAGGAGCGCCAGATTGGTGTGGCCCATGATCGAGGCGAGGAGCGTAAGTTAGGGCTGCGCCGGCGCGTTGTAAGCCGCCGGCACGGCCGGCTGCCGCGTTGCGTCGTTCTTGCTGGGCGAGTGGCTCAGTTCGGGTTCGAGGAAGTTGTCGATTGTGGCGCCATCCTGCAAGTGCTGATAATATGCGGCCATCGCCACCCGCTGCTTCTTCTCGCGGATGTCGTCCTCGATGTCCTTCTTCACGCTCGCAAAGGATACTTCGATCGGCTTCGTGTAACCCTCGCAGAGGAGGATAATGAACTTGTCGTCGACGTTGATCACGCCGGAAAGGTCGCCCGGCTTGAGGGCGAACGCCTCTTGTTCCAGTTGCTTCTGATCGCCGAAGCGGCGAATCGGGGGGACCTGCCCGAAGTTCGCACGGCTGCCCCGCTCGATTGAGTATTTCGCCGCCAACTCGCCAAAGTTTTCGATACTGGGGTTCTTGCGGGCTTCGTCCCAGACTTTCTGGGCGCGATGGAGATCGTTCAGCACGATCGCCCGGCAGCGGACGCGGGGGCCGTAATTCGCTTCAAATCCCTTCTTCAAGTCCTCCTCGTTCACGTCGATCTTGGAGACGGCCAGCTTCCGCAGCGCCACCGCCGGCCAGATCATCTCGCGGCGATAGACCTCGACCGAGACGGCCTGTTGCTTCGTCACGACGGCAAGCCAGCCCTTGACGTTGGGCGAGCCATCCGGCAAGGGCCGCGTCAACATCGAAGCCAACCGGGCGATCTCCGCGTCGATCTCCTGATCCGAAACCGCGACTTGGCTTTGTTGGCACGCTAATTCCAGCATCCTTCGGCCGATCAGGCCCTGGAGCACCTCGGCGCCATGCCGGGCGAGGCATTCGTCGTCCAATTGACGGATGTAAATCGGCGTATCGTTCACCAGCGCGACCACGTTTGGCCCAAGGCGCTGCCGCAGCTTATCGTCGTTGTAAACATTCTGCACGCGGGTCCGCTTTTGCAGTTCCTTGAAGATATCGCCGGAAACCGCCCGCATCTTCTTGTCGCGGATGATCTTCGTCAGACGGTCGGCAACTTGCTCCAACTTGATATTCTGCGCCTGAATGATGCCATCGCGCTTGACGACCACGAACTGCCCCTGGCTCTTGATGACGTTGGAGATCTGGCCGTCGCCCAATGCGAAAGCCGCATCCTCGATCTCGGGGCAGGCGCAATGTTTGCGAATGGGCTGGATCAAGCCCTTCACGCTCGCGCTGGGCGCGTCGATCGAATACTCCTTGGCGAGATTGCCGAAGTCGGCCGGATTGGCCGTCGCAAGGGCTTGGGCCTCGCGGGCTTTCTGCTCCGATGAGCAAACGATGATGCGGGCCTTCACCGCCGCGCCGTATTCCATCTCGAAGGCGTCGGTGAGTTCTTTTTGCGAGATTTGCAGCTTTTCGCCAGCCAACTTCCTGAGCGCGAGACTCGGCCAGATGATGTCGTTGGCGTATTGGTCGGGCTTGATTCCGCGCTCCTGCTGGAGCATTTTCAACCACTGCTGGACGGGCAGCTTGAAACTCGCGGCCAATTGCTCGATTTCCTCGTCCACTTCGCGATGGCTGACCGTGATGCCCAGCCGGCGGCATTCGGTGAGGATCAGGTACTTGTTGACCATCGCCTCCAGCACGTCCTTGCCGAAATGGATGCGGCATTCGGTCGCCAGTTCTTCCCGGCTGATCGCATGTCCGTTGATCGACGCCACGACATCCGGAATTGGCACGTTTCCCGAAGGGATTGTCGCCGTGCGAGCCGATTGGGCCGGCGACGCAGCGCTCGCCGGGGGAGAAGCGGGAGGCGGCAACAGGCTGCTTGCAACCTGGGCCTTGGCCGATGAAATGCCCCAGTAGTATCGAGCTGTTCCACAGGCCGCCAAGACGGCCAGGCCGCACAAAATGACGCCCGCCCGCGTTTTCCATGAACGCGGCGCGGAAATAGAATTGCGAGATCCTTCTCGAAACATTGCGGTTCCTCCTTAAACCGGCAAAACCACGCATCAGAGGGGCCGCTTCGATCGACCCCCCCGGCGCGTCGCGGCGAGTATAGCCAATTTGGGCCGCCGCGGACAAGAGCGGTTTTGCAAGATGTGGGGCAGATTGCCAATCTGCCGCCCTGAATATAGCCACTTCCGCAACTACCGGGCTGGCAGCGAAGCGGTGCGGCGAACGTCAGCAAGGCGGCCGGCAGGCAATTCCTCAATCGAAATCCACTCCGGCGCATCAATCTCGAGAAATACTTCGTCGCCCTCGATTTTCAAAACTGTGATGCAGATATCGCCGTTGATGACAATCGTTTCGCCCTGAGACTGAAGAAATGCTTTCATCGACGGCGTCCTCCCAAATAAGAGACGGTTATATCGCCTGCGCGGGCATATACAATTGACGTTCCCGCGTCGCGACAGTTTGTTTCAACTTCGGCCGGCACCGAGTATACTAACCGCAGGCCAATTGGAAAAGCCCTTCCGCGAATTTTTGAGAACCTTTTCGCAGTGGATGGGCATTTTCGCCGGCGCGGAAATATTCAGTCAATCGCGTCAATAGCGATTTGCCTGATTTTATTTGAGAATAATCCGACTTCAATTGAATCTTCCATGATGATTCGGTGCAAGATTTCTTGCTATTTTCTCGCCGCGTTGTTCGCCGGCTTCCAATACTCGTCGACGACGTTTGCCGTGTCCAAAGAGAATTCTTCCGCGCGTACACCCGTCAAACTGGGTGACGAGATCCTTTTCGCCAAGCGCCTCGACTTGATTCGCGGCAAGCGCATCGGCCTGATCGCCAATCCCAGCAGCGTCGATTCACGTTTGGAATGCATCGTCGCGCAGTTTCGCGCAGCCGGATGTGAAGCTCGTCGCGCTTTACGGGCCGGAACACGGCGTCCGCGGCAACGCCCAGGCCGGGCAGTTTGTCTCCTACTATATGGACGAGCATTACGGGCTGCCGGTGTACAGTCTTTACGGCCAGACGCAAAAGCCGCCGGCCGGCATGATGACGAACCTCGACGAACAAATGCGCACGTTCGATACGCAGCTTACCGGCAAGTCGCCGGTTGCCGGCTCCCTGAAGGACATCGACGTGATGGTTTGCGATTTGCAGGAACGTCGGCACGCGGATCTATACCTACGTCGCCACGATGGGCGGCGCGATGCAGGCGGCGGCGGCGGCGAACATTCCGTTCATCGTGCTCGATCGGCCCAATCCCATCGGCGGCGCGGTGATGGAAGGGCCGATCCTGGAATACCACAAATTCAGCTCATTTATCGGGCGTTACCCGGTTCCGTTGCGGCATGGCATGACGATGGGCGAGATGGCGCAATTGATCAATGCGAAATACCTCGCCAAGAAATGCCGGCTCACCGTCGTGCCGATGGAAAACTGGGCGCGCGAGGAGTGGTTCGACGAAACCTCGCTGCCGTGGGTGCTGCCTTCGCCGAATTTGCCCACGCTGGACAGCGCGACCGTCTATCCCGGGCAGGTCATCATCGAAGGCACGAGTTTATCCGAGGGCCGCGGTACTACCAGGCCGTTCGAATTCTTCGGCGCGCCGTGGATTGACGGTTTCGTGCTCGCACAAAAACTAAACGACCTGCATTTACCCGGCGTGAAATTCCGCGAAGTCTATTTCACGCCGACGTTTTCAAAACATTCCGGCCAGCAATGCGGAGGCTGCCAGTTGCACGTCACCGACCGCAAAACATATCGCTCCGTCGCCACGACGCTGGCGGTTCTGTCCGTCGTGAAGAACCTCTATGGCGGCAAACTGGAGTTTCACGCGAGTTATTTTGACCACGTGATGGGCACTTCCAGCGTGCGCGAGGCGCTCGAGCGCGGCGAGCCGGTGGAGCAAATCGTCGCCGGCTTCACGCCCGGCCTGACCGAATTCATGAAACTGCGCAAGCCGTATTTGCTGTATCCCTAGCGTACACCGATTGAGAACTGTCTAGGCAAACAACTCCATAACCGGCTTTCCGAGTCCGTCCCTGGTTGCGTAGAAGGGCCGCCTTTCAATCAAGTAGCTGAGCTTCGGCGAGATGCCGACGGCGCGAAAATGGATGCGTGCAGATCTTCAATCACCACGCGCTTCTCGATGGTCTTGCAGGGCCGCTCGTCCGCGGTGATTCCGTGCAGATAGCCTTTCTTCATGCCGCCGCCGACCATCAACACGCAGCCCGCGTCCGTGAAATGCCGGTGCATCCCGTAGTACTTCATCTCGCTGATAACGTCCGGCACGACAACCTGATTCTTCACCAGATTGCCCTGGCTTGCCTTCCATCATCATGTCGCGGCTGAACTCGCTGGCGAGCACGATGAGCGTGCGGTTCAGCAAGCCGCGCTCTTCCAGATCGAGCACGAGCTGCGCGATTGGCGCGTCGATCGCTTTTTTCAGGTCGATCATCCGCGTGTGGCCGTTCTCGTGCGTGTCCCAATTCAGAAACGGGATATACTCGGTGGTGACTTCGATGAATCGCGCGCCGGCCTCGGTCAGCCGCCGCGCGAGCAGGCAGCCCAGCCCGAACCGGCCGGTGTCGTATTTCTCGTAGGACGCTTTCGGCTCCAGCGATAGATCGAACGCCTTCGACGCCGGCGAGCTCAGCAATCGATGCGCATTGTCCAGCGAGCGGACGAGCGATTGCTGCTGGTAATCGCTGCCGTATTCTCCGATGGGGCTTCTCTTCACGAGTTTGCGGTAAAACTTATCGCGGTTTTCGAAGCGGGCCGGGCTCATGCCCTCGGGCGGGCGAACGCTTTCGGCGGCCTGCTCGGGGTTCGCGATGAGGAACGGTCCATATTCGCTGCCGAGAAATCCGGCGGTGTGAAACGCCTTCAGTTCCTCGCCTTCTCCCAGGTCGAATCGCTGGCCGATGTCGATGAATGCCGGCATCGCCGGATTCAATGGCCCGAGCGTACGGGCGATGAGCGAGCCGATGTGCGGCGCGGCCACGGTCTGCGGCGGCGCGTAGCCGGTGTGCCATTGAAACTGATGGCGCGAATGCAAGATAAAGCCGAGATCGCCCGCCGTGTAAGAGCGAATCAACGTGGCGCGGTCCATCACGCGGGCTATTTTTTCCAGACCTTGCGAGAGCTTGATATTGTCGACGGCGGAATCGATCGCCGGAAACGTGGACAAGACCTCGTTGGAAGCAAGTCCGGCCTTGTAGGGCGTGTAACGCTTGGGATCGAACGTCTCGGTGTGCGCCATGCCGCCGGCCATCCAAAGCACGATGACCGTATCGGCGGTGGGTGTTATTTTCTCCTCAACCGTTTCCTCACCGGCGGCCAGCATGGCTTGCGGGTAACCGGTGGCGAGCGCCGAGAGCGTGGCGGCGCTGGCCGACTTGAGGAAGTCGCGGCGGTTCCAGAATTCGTTTATCTTCACAGCATGTTCCTCAATATATGAGCTGAAACTCCGGCAGCATGGCTAGCGACCAGAGCAAATCCTCGACGCCGGCCGGCTCGGCGGGCTGGCCGACCACTTGTTTAACCATCTCCAATTCCTCCGCGGTTGGCTGTCGTCCCAAGGCTCGGGCGTAGAGGCGCGCTATCAACTCGTCGGTGGAAGCGGCCTTTTCCGACATCGCGATTTGCGCCCCGCGTCGAATGATCTCGGCCAGTTCGCGGCCGTTGGTCAACTCCAGCGCCTCGAGCGTGGTCGCCACCGAATTCCGCGCGGTGACCGTCTGTTCGCGGTTAGGCCGTCCCATCGCGACTTGCAAGATATCGGCATTCGCCAGGACTGCACGGACCTTGCCGGAACCAGCCGGGTTTTCATGTGCTGCCAGCGCGGCTTTCAATTGCGAATCCATTCTCCAGGGCAACATAGCGACACCGCCCAGCTCGTTCGCTAGCTTCCAATTCGAGGCGGCAAAACCGGGCTCCTCCCAGCCTTTCGCCTTGGCGACCGACCACGACCATGAGGCATTCGTGCCAGCGTCGACGGTGTTTGCCGGCTTTCCGGGCTCGCTCTGCTGCAAATGAAGATACACGAAAAGACCGGCCGGATTGGGCACCGTGCCGCCATTGACGGCCTCAACTGCGATCGTGTTTTCGCCTTTCACCAGGTCTTTCGCAATATCGAAGACGCCCGGATGGGTCCAATCCTTGCCCTCGCCAGCGTTTTTTCCGTTGACATACAAGGTGAAGCTATTGTCGGCGGCGACGAACGCGATCGCCCGGGTGGGCACGCTTTCGAGCTTGATCGACTTGCGGAAATAAACGGTGCCCGGTTTGGCGGCGGTATCCGCATGGGCGGCGCTCCAGATCCATTTAGCCTGAAAGGCTTTCTTCGGCGGCGGCGCGTTATTCCCAAGCGTCAAGTCAAGCGGCGGCGCTGCCGGACTGCCGTACCAGACGCCGGTTAGTTCGCTAAGCGCGTCGCGGAATTGTTCGGCGGACATCCGCCGCACCAGGGGGCCGGTGAAGACATAGTCCTGGCTGCTCTTTTCATCGAAACTCACGGCGGGCAATTGATACGCCTGCGAAGTCAGGATGATTTCGATGAGATGTTTCAAATCGTAATGGTGGTCCACCAGGTCGCTCGCCAGCCAGTCCAACAGATCTCGATGCCAAGCGATCTTTTCCATGTCGTCGACAGGTTCGACCAGGCCGCGCCCCAGGAATTTCTGCCAGTAACGATTGACGACCGTGCGCGTCAGACGGCCGTCGGCTGGACCGGTGATTATCTCGGCGAGTCGCTTGAGGCGGGCCGCTTTGCTGGCCTTGGGATCAATCGCGCCCAACTCGGGGTAAAGGAACTTCAACTCGGCCTTCTTGCCGGTCGGCTTGTCGCAGCGCACCATTTCCAGTGCGCCGTCGGAGTATATCCCGGCCAGTCCGTAGGCGTCCGCGAGTGTGAGGTCATTGATGAAACTGTTGTGACAGGATGCGCACTTGAGGTTCACGCCCATGAATACCTGCGAAATGTTCTGCGCGGCCTGCATCTGCGGCGTCTGACTGGCGTTCACTACGCCGCGCCACACGATGCCTTTGCTGAAGCCTTCCGATTTGGGCGTGGGATCGACCAATTGCCCGACGAATCGGTCGTAGGGCATATTCGTGGCCAGCGCGTCATAGAGCCAATTGGTGATTTGCTTGCGTCCGCCGTCGATGTAACCAGTGCCGCGGTAATCGTTCCTGAGCGCGTCGTTCCAGAAAGTCATCCAATGGAGCGCGTAGTTGACCTTATCTGCGAGCAGCGTCCTGACGAGACGCGCGCGTTTGTCGCCGCGCTGGTCGGCGACGAAGGCGTTCAATTCCTCGGGCGAGGGCAGCAGGCCGATCACGTCGAGATAAACGCGACGGGCATACGCGCGGTCGCCAATGAGCGGAGCCGTCTTGAAGTGATGCGCCGCGAAGTAAGGCTGCAGGAAGAGATCAACCGGGTTGGCATCCTTGGGTCCCCTCGGAATGTCCGGGCGGCGGGGCTTGAGATTATTTGGTTCCAATCGTCCGAAAGAGACGCCCGCGGTCCACGTCGCTCCCTGATCAATCCATGCGCGAAGCAAGCCGATTTGCTTGGGAGTGAGATGCGAGCCCTTCTTCGGCATTCGCGAATCGGCATCGACGCTCTGAACAAGTTCGATGAGCTGGCTATCGCCGCTCTGGCCAACTTTGATGGCCGGCCCGGAATCGCCGCCTTTTAAGAGGGTTTCGCGTGAATCGATCTTGAACCCGCCCTCGTTCTTGCCGCGGCCGTGGCACTCGATGCAACTGTTCTCGAAGATGGGCTTGATTTCCTTCGCAAAATCGACTCGGTGATTAGCCGGCGGCGGAAGCTGCGCGGCCTGCTCGGGTGCGATGAAAGCGTAAAGCGCTGCACAGTAAATAGCAGCACTGGCACCAAGCCAAACTGCAACCGCCCATTTTGATGGAGACAGAATCATCGAACCGGAGAGAATCTATTAGTAATCGGAAACCAGGAAGCATATCTTGCCAATCGCACTCAATCATACCACCGTTCGATGCCCGATGCCATAAGCCGCCACCGCTAACTGCTTATGGTATAATTCTTTTGGTCCACGCCGACGGACATGCTCAGAGCCCAAATCGCCGTTGACTTCCTGGCCTTTCCCGAGGATACTTCCGCCGTGAATCCCAGCGATCTGCATGCGTACTGCCTGGAAATAGCGACCAAGGCCAAGCGGGCGTCCGCCGACTTGACTGTCGTTAGCGGTGCGCAGAAGCGGAACTGGCTGCGATCATCGAGCAAGCGGCTTGTTGAGCAGACGCCCGCTTTGCTGGCCGCAAACCAGCAAGACCTCGACGCGGCGCCGAGCTTTGGGCTCACCGAGGCGGCCGTCGATCGGCTTCGCCTGACTGCGCCGCGGATCGCGGCAATGGCGGCCGCCCTGGAAGAAATCGCCGCGCTCCCGGAACCCGTCGGTGAGATCATTTCGTCGTCCATTCGTCCCAATGGCTTGGAGGTGCAGAAAGTCCGCGTGCCGCTAGGCGTGGTGTTTTTCATTTACGAGTCGCGGCCGAACGTGACGGCCGATGCCGCGGCGATCTGCGTCAAGAGCGGCAATGCGGTAATCCTCCGCGGCGGCAAGGAGGCGGCCCACTCAAATCGGGCGATCGTCGATCTTCTAGCGGCGACCGCCGCCGAGGCCGGGCTGCCGGCGGATGCCGTGCAGCTTGTGGTCACGACGGACCGCGCCGCGGTTGGTGAACTGCTTCGCATGCCGGAGTTTATCAACGTGGCGATCCCGCGCGGCGGCGAGAGCCTGATTCGCCGTGTCAGCGAAGAAGCCAAGATGCCGGTCATCAAGCATTTTGCCGGCAACTGCCACGTGTACATCGACCGCGCGGCCGATCCGGAGATGGCGGTTCGCCTGACGGTCAATTCGAAATGTCAGCGGCTGGGGGTTTGCAATGCGGCCGAGTCGCTCTTGGTCCATGCGGACGTGGCCGAGTCTCTGCTACCGGCCATCGGCAAGGCCCTTTGCGACCGCGGCATCGAAATCCGCGGCGACGAGCGGACGCGCAAGATTATTCCGATCGCGAAACCGGCAAGCGAAGAGGATTATTTTACCGAGTATCTTGGACCGGTGATTTCCGCGAAGGTCGTGGCGTCGCTGGACGATGCAATCGAGCACATCAATCGCTACAGCTCGCAACATACCGAGACGATTGTGACGCGGGACCTGGCCGCCGCCCGGCAGTTCGCGGCGCGGGTCGATAGCTCGGCGGTGATGATTAATGCCAGCACGCGGTTCAACGACGGCGGCGAATTCGGCCTGGGCGCGGAGATCGGCATCAGCACCGACAAGTTCCACGCTCGCGGCCCCTGCGGGCTGAACGAACTGACGAGTTACAAGTACGTTGTTTACGGCAACGGACAGGAGAGGTAGTAATCCCACACTCGTTCCCACGCTCCGCGTGGGAACGCACTTATGGCCGCTCCGCGGCCCCGTCACATGGACGCGGAGCGTCCGCACGACACGTGACGACGCGGAGCGTCGTCACGAGGAGGTGTTATGACAACCGACGTTCTCTCGCAAATGGAAGTGGAGAGCCTGCTCAGCGCGATGGGCACCAGCGGCGAGCTGCCGGTCAGCGAACCGCCGCTGAGAGCCGCCGCGGCGGCGCGCGAGAAGATTGCGCCCTACGATTTCAAACGCCCGGAACGCGTTGGCAAGGAACAGATGCGGGCCTTGCAGACGCTGCACGAGGGTTTTGGCCGCAACTTCGGCGCGGCACTTTCGGCCTTGCTGCGGAGCATCGTCGAGGTCAAGCTCACGAGCGTCGATCAGTTGACCTACAGCGAGTTCGTCTTCAGCCTGGAAAACCCCAGTTGCTTCAATCTGCTCAAGGCCGAGCCGTTGGAAGGCAATTTGATTCTCGACATCAATCCGTCGATTCTGTACCCGATCATCGACCGCCTGTTGGGCGGCGGGAAGGAATTGGGCCCGCTCGCCCGGCGGCCGCTGACGGAGATCGAGCTGCGGCTGGTTTCGCGGATCACCGGCCTCTTTCTGGACGAGCTGCGGCACGCCTGGGAGAACGTGGTCGAATTGCGGCCGACGGTCTTGCAGGTGGAGAGCAATCCGCAACTCGTGCAAATCGTCCCGCCAAACGAAGTCGTCGTCGTGATCAGTTTCGAACTGACCATCGGCGATCTGCGGGGCATGATGAATCTCTGCATTCCCTACAATTCGATCGAGCGGATCGGCGGCAAGCTCTCGGCCAACAGTTGGGTTTCCTACGGCCGCAAGAATGCCTCGCCGGAGACGATACGGCAGATCAGCGAGACGCTTTGCAGTTCGCCCGTCGGCGTTTCGGTGCGCTTGGCACAAACGAAGATCGGCACCGGCGAGCTGATGAGCCTCCGCGTGGGCGATGTGATTACAACTCAGAAAGACGTTAAGCAGCCCGTGATCGTCTCGGTCGAGGGCGTGCCGAAGTTCCGCGCAAGATCGGCGCGTTTAAGGGTCAAAAGGCGATCATGATCGACGGCACGATCGAAAACCCAATCGACGCGCTGGGGGAGTAGGGGTTCGGTTCCCTCCCCCTCCGGGAGAGGGTTACGGTGAGGGTGCTCGTTCGCTTGGGACGGGAGAATCGATTGGGTGATCGGCCGCCCGACGAGGAATAAGACGTGTATCGCGTCAACTACTTCGGTTCATTCCCCGGCTTTCCACTTGATATTGCAGCCCATCGAAGGCCGCTGCTCTGGCGATACGGGCCGTTCGGCGAGGACGGCGTCGAGCGCGGCGCGGAGATCTCGCCGGTGACGGGCTGGTTATTGCCCGGCCGGCTGCCGTCCATTTGGCCGCGGTATACGAGCTTCTGGTCCTTATCGAAGAGGAAAAAGTCGGGCGTGCAGGCCGCGTGATAGGCCTTGGCTGCTACTTGCGTCTCGTCAACGAGATAGGAAAAAGTATAACCGCGTTGGCCGATCTCGGCCTTCATCATCGTCGGCGAGTCGTCCGGATGCGCAGTGAAATCATTCGAGTTGATCGCGACGACACCTACGCCCTTGCCCTCGTACTCCTTGGCCAATTTGGCGAACTCCGGCGCGATGTGCTTGACGTAGGGACAATGATTGCAGAGGAAGGCCACGAGCAGCGCCTTTCGGCCGGCGAATTCGCTGAGCGAATGCATCACGCCATAAGGATCGGGAAGTGAGAAAGAAGGCGCGGCATCGCCAGGGGCGAGTTTCATTGTGCTGGGCGTTAAAGCCATAAAATAATCCTTTTGAAAGAACCACGAAATATTCGAAACACACGAAAGAATGCGGCAAATAGATTGTATACTCGCGAGCAAGCCGTCTGTTTTTTCGTGTTTTTTGTGTTTTTCGTGGTTTACTAAAGCTTAAATAGCCGTCTGGCGTTCTCGGTCGTCTGCCGGTCGAATTCCTCCAGCGGCGTGTTACGCAGCGCGGCGAGTGCCGTGGCGGTGTGGACGACATGGGCCGGCTCGTTCCGCTTCTGCTTACCGCGAAGCGGCTCAGGCGTTAGATAAGGACTGTCGGTCTCGATCAATATGCGATCAGCAGGAATGGCAACGACCGCCTCGCGGAGCGATTGGAACTTTTTGTTCGTGTAAGTCGAGTTGCCGGCGAAGCTGACGTAGAGGCCCAGTTCAAGACATTCGGCGGCCAGCGCCACTTCTCCGGAAAAGGCGTGCATCACAGTGCGCAAGGGGCCTCGCGCCACCGCTTCGCGGAGCATGGGAATCATGTCGGCCGCCGCGTCGCGGCAATGGATGACCACCGGCAAGTCGCGGGCCTGCGACATCCGAAAATGGCGGTCGAAATAGTCCCGTTGCAACTCGATCGGCGCATGGTCCCAATAGCGGTCCAGGCCCGTTTCGCCCAACGCCACGACTCGCGGATGATCCAGCAGCTTGACCACGGCATCCCAGTCGCCCGGCGCCGCCTCGGCGCAGGAATTCGGATGGATGCCGACCGCCGCGTAAACAGTCGGGAAGGTTTCGGCTATAACGACCGTGGCTGCGCTGTCGGCGGCCGTGGTGCCGATCGCGATCATCGTTTCCACACCCGCGGCCGCCGCGCGGGCAACAACCTCGGCGCGATCTACCGCGAACTGTTCATCATCGAGATGGCAATGCGTGTCGATCATAGTAGGTCCCTTTTGCCGAAAGGGACTATTGTGCGGACCTTGCACGAGGCGTCAAAGCCATCCATGCGTCCCGACAGGTTGAACGATGAAGTCGGCAGCCTGACCGCAAAGGCTAATTCGGGCTCGCACCGCCAAAAACTTTGCGGCCCTCTGCGTTCTTCGACGGCTTGAACTCACCGTCCGGGCCAAGCGGTTGCCGGCCGGCAAACCCCGACTCTAAATCGTGCCAGAAGAGGACACGCGGTTCGTCAAATTTCCAACAGAGGTAGATCGGTTGACCGTCCAAAATGGCTGGAAAGTCTACCAGTCCTTCGGTGCCGCTTTTGGGTTCGACTCCCAAGGCCCTGAGTTCTTCGACATACTCCTTAAGCCGCAACATGTCCCGGTCCATGTCCTTTTGCGTCTGGACCAGCTCTTCGTGGTATGGATCGCGGGCTTTCTTTGCCTTGCCCGACAGCAGAGGCGATAGACGCTGGCGGCGTTCGGCCAAATCGCGCGATAGAACAACCAGATCCGAAACGATCGCCCTCACCAGCGGCAACGTGGCGTTAGCTTCGGCGGGCGTGAATAACTTGGGTTGTGTGGGACGCTTTTGCAAGGTCTTGCTGCTATTCATCGGTTCGCTCCATTATGCATCGGAACTGGCTGCACGCACAACGCGCATAACAGGCATTTCCCGTAATCTAAATCATTCAGCTACCTTCAATCTACAAGCATTATAATCTACCTGCCTTCTTTCCCACAATGGGCGGCATTAAGGCCGCCGCTTTGCTCGCGGAAACTATTGCGCTATAATGATTTAGGCTATGTCTGCCAAAATGTCTCACGGCAATAGCAGGTTTTGGGCGGTGGGCATACAATCTAAGGCAGGAAATCATTAACTGCGAGATAAAAATATTGCAAAAACAGAGATTTAACGTGTTAATCACTTGACTTCGCATAATTGCAGCGTATCGTAAAATGATGGTGGTGCGTATCGATATACGTGCCCAGCGGCTTTTGCGAGGGCCAAGTACCAGGATGCTCTGGCGAGAGGGCGAAGGAACGTGCAATGTTAGTGCTGTCTCGGAAGAAAAACGAGAGTATCGTCATCAACGATGACATTACAATCGTCGTCGTGGAAATTCGTGGGGACAAAGTCCGTCTTGGCGTTGAAGCTCCCAAGGAGGTTCCCGTCCATCGTCGCGAGGTGTTCGATGCGATTCATCGCAACGAGCCCGTAGGCGGCGAGGCGCCCGGAACCAAGAGCGATACGACCGAAACTCAGGACCAGGTCTAACCCCGGTAAGCGCTTCGCGATCGACGGGCCACACAAGCCAACCGAAGTGTGTTGCTTACTCATTGGGACCGCTCTTGGTCCCCGGCGCGCTAAGCGGATTTCGCTGTATACTCGCGCTTTCGATCGTTAGAATCGAGTCCTTCCAGCCGGACGCCTGCCGGCACCCCCTTGACGCGGTCGTCGCGGACAAGGTATACAATCTCTACTTGCGCCACTGAACGCGCAAAGGCCCCGTCGTCTAACCAGGTTAGGACACGGCCCTTTCAAGGCCGGAACACGGGTTCAAATCCCGTCGGGGTCACTGTAGGTCCCTCTTGCCGAGAGGGACCAGCGGACGTCGAGCCATCGAATAGCCGTGCGATTTCAGTTTGATCTATGCACACTATTCCTTTCGGGCAGAAAGGACATACATGCCTTACGACGCCCTGCTCATCGTCTCTTTCGGCGGCCCCGAGGGCCCGGACGATGTTCTTCCCTTCTTGGAAAACGTGACCCGCGGACGCAGTATCCCGCGCGAACGGCTTCTGGATGT